>OZ220750.1:0-2300000 GCA_965117055.1 Alphaproteobacteria bacterium | reverse complement strand
CGGTTCCGGAAAGGTGAAGCGCACGATCACGGTGACAGCCATGGTTCGAGCCTCCTCGTTTCGCCGTTAGGGCGAAGGATAGCATCCGATCCGTGCAGGGTCACCGCGCCCGGGCCGCAACCATCACCCTCCCCCGGCCCCTCCGGCAAGCGGGAGGGGAGAAGGTAAGGAGGGGTCGCCAAGCGAGTCCCCTCTCCCCGCCGGATTCCTCTGCGAAAAGGGGTTTGCCGATTCTTTGGTCTGTGGTTGTTTGCCGCAGCGATTGGGAGGTTGGGTCGATGAGCGGCACGGGTCAGCTGGGTTTTGCGGAAGCGTTCCTGTCTGCGGGGTTGGGATCGAACCGGAAGCTGGATCGTCTGGACGGTCTGATCGACTGGTCTCCGCTTGAGCGTCTGGCGTCGCAGGTCCGCAAGGGGCGACGGGGCCGTCCGCCCTATGCGCCGTTGTCGATGTTGAAGGCGCTTTACCTGCAGGCGCTTTACGATCTGTCGGACCCCGGTCTGGAGGAGGCGTTGCTGGACCGGCTGTCGTTCCGGCGCTTCTGCGGCTTTGCGCTGGACGGCGGCACGCCGGACGAGACCACGATCTGCCGCTTCCGGGCCGATGCGGGGGCGGTTCTGGAGGCGGCCTTCGAGGAGATCAACCGCCAGCTCGACGCCGCCGGGCTGATCCTGCGCAAGGGCACGCTGATGGACGCCACGCTGGTGGCCGCGGCCTCGCGCCCGCCGTCCTACAAGGCCGGCGCGGGCGCTCGGCACGCCCGCGAGCCGGGCGCCGATTGGACGCGCAAGAAGGGCCGCGGCTTCTTCGGCTACAAGGCGCATCTCGGCGTCGACCAGGGCTCCGGGCTGATCCGGCGGGCGGTGCTGAGCTCGGCCAAGACCTACGAGAGCGAGGTTGCCGAGCGGCTGATCTGCGGCGACGAGGCGGCGGTCTATGGCGATCGCGCCTACGAGCAGCAGGCGAGACGGGCCAGGCTCAAGGCCGCCGGGATCAAGGATCGCATCATGCACCGGCGCAACAAGCACATGGCCGCGCTGCCGCCCTGGCAGAAGCGCCGCAACGATCTCATAGCCAGGCGCCGGGCGCCGGTCGAAGCGGTCTTCTCGGCGCTGAAGCGGCTCTACGGGCAGAGACAGGCCAGGAGTTGCTCGCTGGAGAGGAACGCCGCCCGCCTGTTCGCCGTCGCCACCGCCTACAACTTGCGCCGGGCCAGCCTGCTCGCCGACGCCTGACACCCGATCGGCCACCAAGACCGACACCTCAACGACACAAGCGGCCAACCGCGGCGGCACACGCGCCTCCATCGCAACCGCCCAGCGCCCAAAAAACCTCCCCAACACCCCGATACGCCCCGCTACACCACTTTCGCAGAGGAATCCGCCGGGGAGAGGGTCAGGGTGAGGGGGGTTCCGAAACGGCTATATCCCTACTCGTTCGCCCTGTCGCCCAGCACCGCCTCGCGGAAGCGGGCGCGCATCGCGGCGCCGTCGCGGAGCGGCAGGGTCATGGGCGCGGGATCGGTCCCGACCTTGACGGCGGCGAAGAGCGGTCCGGGTTCCTCGTGGAGCCTCGGGACCCAGGCGGCCACCTCGTCCATCGTCCTGAGCGTCGCCGCGGCGGCGAAGCCGGACCCCGCCGCGACCGCCGCCAGGTCGACGCCGTGGGCGGTGTGGGTCTCCTGCATCCCGGTCTCGCCGTAGCGTTCGTTGTCGATGACGACGATGGCGAGGTTGCCGGGCGCCGATACCCCGATGGTGGCCAGCGCGCCGAGCCCCATCAGCATCTCGCCGTCGCCGGTGATCGTCAGCACCCGGCGCTCCGGCCGCGCGTTGGCAAGCCCGAGCCCGACCATCGCGGCGCCGCCCATGCCGCCCCAGAGATAGAAGTTGTTGGGGTGATCGCCGGCCGCCGCGGCATCCCATGTCGTGGAGCCCAGCCCGGTCACCACCAGCGTCTCGCCACGTTCGGCGAGGATGCGGGCGACGACCTCGCGGCGGTCGAGCAAGGCGGCGCTCACTTGGTCCAGTCCTTGAAGCCGATCACGCGCTGGCCGATCAGCACCGCGACCGGGCGGTAGGCATCGAAGGCGAGGCGCGCGGCGGCGTGAACCGTCTCGGCGACGCGCGCCGCATCGTCGACCTCGTGAACGATGACGCCGGCGGCCTCGAGCGCCGGCGCCGCCGCCTTCCCCATCGGGACCTGCCACGGGTTGAACTCGCCCCACTGCCCCCGCATCGTCACCAGCATCAGCAGCGGCACGCGGCATTCCTGGACGATGCCCATCATGTTGATGCATTTGCCGACGCCGCTCGACTGCATCAGGAGAACCCCCTTGTCGCCGCCGAGCCACGCCCCGGTGAGCGCCGCGATACCCTCCTCCTCGGCGGTCAGCCGCGTGGTCAGCATCGCGTTGTCGGCGTGGCAGCGCTCGATCAGCCGGCGGTGCCCGTTGTCGGGGACGTAACAGACCTGACGGACGCCGGTGTCGTTGAGGACGCCGAACACCGCGTCCGGCCATTCCGCCACCGGGTTCATCTCCGTTTTTCCGTTCACGCGATCATGCCCGAGCGTCGCAGCGAGGAAATCATCGAGGTGTCGAGCAGATAGCGGTAGCTGCGCTCCGGATCGGCGGCGAGCGCCCGCCAGTCGTCGAGATTGCGCGCCCGTATTTCGGGGTCGCGCTCCTCCATCAGCTTCTTGTTGCGCTCGGTGATCGCGTTGATCGCGTTGACCGCTTCGGGCTTGCGCCGGACCTCGTAGCCGTCGAGCTCGGATTCGCCGGCGCGGCCGTGGACCACTGAGGCGATGCGCCCGGTGAGGTCGATCGCGTCGTGCAGCCCGCCGTTTAGTCCCATCCCGCCGAGCGGATTGTTGATATGCGCGGCGTCGCCGGCGAGGAACACCCGCCCCCTGCGGTAGGTGTCGGCGACCCTCTGGCTCACCCGGTAGATCGCGCGCACCTCGATCTCGTAGGGCTCGCCGCGCGGCAGCAGGCTGTTGAGGCAGCCCTGGAGGTAGCGGTCGGACACCGCGTCGTCCGCCTCGACCGCCGGCTCGACCGGCACCACGATCCGCCACATGTCGGGAATTTCGAGCAGCAGGAACCACTCCACCGGGTCGGCGGTGTAGTTGACCGAGCAGATGTCCGGCAGCGCCGACTTGAAGTCGAACCGGGTCCCCGACACCAGGAAATGCTCGGGATGGGTGAAACCCTCGAACCCGATGTCCATCAGCTTGCGGACCGCGCTGCGCCCCCCGTCGGCGGCGATCAGCCAGGCGCCGCGGTGCTGGGTCTCCCCGTCCGGCGTGCGGCAGGTGACGGTCACCCCGTCGTCGTCCTGCGCCACGCCGGTCACCTCGTGCCGGAACAGGAGCGAGGCCCCGTCGATATCGTTGAGCCGGTCGTAGAGCCAGCCGACCAGCTTGAACTGCTCGCATTGCAGGCGGTAGGGATGGCGCGTGTCGCCGGCGAGGACCGACAGGTCGAACTCGGCGATCTTGCCCTTCTCCCGGTCGCGAAACTGCCAGACCGGGCAGATCAGACCCATCCCGATCATCGCGTCCGAAGCGCCGCATTCCTCCAGCAGGTCGAGCGTCGGAGGGTGGATGGTCGAGGCCCGATAGTCGATCACGACCCCGGGCTCCTTCTCCAGCACCGTGACGGAAAGGCCCGTGCGCGCCAGCAGCCAGGCCGCCGTGGCTCCCACCGGGCCTCCCCCGGCGATCAGAACGGTATCGGGTGTCTTCACGCTGCCTCTTCCGGTCCTCGCGGCGCCACTGAATACTCCGCCGGGCCGGGGCGCTTCAAGGCGGCGGGGCGAGGCCGGCCTCGATCGACCGGCGCCGCCCGGCCGTCCAGAGCCAGGCGGCGGCCGGCAGCACCACCGCGACGGCGAGCGCCGCCTGCAACCCCCAGAGGTCCGACAGCGCGCCGACCGCGAGCGTCCCGACGGCCGGGCAGCCGAGCCAGAGCAGCCCGTAGAGCCCCAGCACGCGGCCGCGGAATGCCTCCGGCACGGCGTATTGCACGACCGTCTGGGTGCCGACGCCGCCGATCGCCAGCGCGAAGGCCGACAACGCGAGGCAGGGGAGCGCGATTTCGAATATGTCGGTGGCGACGAAACCGGCGAGCGCCGCGACGAGAAGGACGGACGACCCGATCACGCGGCCCGGCAGCCGCTCCGGCGAGCTCCGGTGCGCCGCGAACAGCGATCCCAGCATCGCACCGAACCCGGCGGCGGAGGTCAGCCAGGCGAGCCCCATTGCGTCCCGGTCGAACACCGCGCCGGCGAAGCCCGGCAACAGCTCGGCCGCGGCGCGGCCCGCGACGGATATCGCGAACAGCAGCACGAACATGGGTCCGATCGCCGGGTGCGAGACGGCGAGCCTGACCCCGTCGGCGATCTCGCGCGGGATCGCGGCAAGCGACCTGCCGGCGCCGGTGCCGTGACGCCGCACCGATATGAAGTGCAGCGCGATCAGGAACGGCACGTAGGTCGCGACGTTGATCGCGATGGCGACGCCCGCGCCGAAGGCGACGATCGCGAGCCCGGCGAACGCCGGGCCGATGAAGCGCGCCGAATGCCACATCATCGAATTGACCGCGATCGCGCCCACCAGCTCGCGCGGCCCGACCATGTTGGCGATCAGCGCCTGGCGGAACGGATGGAAGATCGCCTGCAGGATTCCTTGCACGAAAGTCAGGATCACCAGGAGCTCGATGGTGATCAGGCCGGCGAGCACCAGCCCCGCCAGCAACAGCGCCTGCAGCGACAGGGCGTATTGCAGGAGCCGCGAACAGACCAGGCGGTCGATACGGTCGGCGAAGGCGCCGGCAATCGGCGTGAGGATCATCACCGGCAGCATGTCCGCGAAGGCGATGAGGCCGAGCCAGGTGCCGGAGTGCGTCAACTCCCACGCCAGCCAGCCCACCGCGACCCGCTGGATCCAGGTGCCGATCAGCGAGGGAAAGCTCGAGAGCGCGTAGAGGCGGTAATCGGGGTTGCCGAACGCAAGCGCGAGATTGTCGAAGCCGGGCGGTGTCTTCATGCCCGACGCCCCTCACCCCGGCCCTCTCCCCGGCGGGGAGAGGGAGAGTTGCGGCGCCGGCCCTTCCTTGTCTTCTCCCCTCCCGCTCGCGGGAGGGGCCGGGGGAGGGTGGGACATGCCCTACCGCCCCCGATAGTCCGGCTTCCGCTTCTCGGCGAAGGCGGCGATGCCCTCCAGATAGTCCTCGGTGGTGCGGATCTTTTCGTAGGAATGGCCCTCCACGTCGAGCGCGACCTTGAGGCTGGTGTCGTAGGCGCTGTTCAGCACGCGCTTGAGCGACTGCATCGAGATCGGCGCGAGCGCGTTCAGCCTCGCCGCGTAGTCGTGCACCAGCGCGGTCAGCCCCTCGGAATCTTCCGCAGTCGCGGTCAGCAGACCCCAGTCCACCGCCTGCTCCGCCGGAATCCGCTTGCCGAGCATCACCATGTCCTTGGCGCGGGTGAGCCCCGCGATCCGCGCCACGCGGACGCTGCCGCCGGAGCCCGGCATCTGGCCGATGGCGCTTTCCGGCAGGGCGACCAGGCAGTCCTTCGTCGCGAGCCGGAAATCGCAGGCGAGCGCCAGTTCGAACCCGACCCCGAAGCAGTATTTCTCGAGCGCCGCGATCACCGGCTTGCGGCAGCGTTCGGGGGTGCCGATGTTGTCGGCGAGGTCGGACATCCGATTCTTCGGTATCGAGGGAAAGGACTTCACGTCGCCGCCCGAGGAAAAGACGCCGTTGGCGCCCCGGATACAGATCACGCCGATATCGTCGTCCTCGTCCATCTCCTCGAGCAGCCCGCGGATCTGATGCCGCGCGCGATAGGAGACGATGTTGAGCGGCGGCCGGTCGAGGATCAGATGGCCGATCCGGTTCCCGACGTCGACCTCGGCGCGCAGGCCGTCGAGATCGCGCAGCAATTCGGCGCGGCGCCCGGCGTAATCCCTCTCCATCGTTTCTCCTTCCGGTCGGATTCTGGAGCGTTTTCCGACCTTATCGGTTCGTGGCGACCCGGCCCACCCTCCTCCGGCCCCTCCCGCAAGCCCCGGACTGCGATCCGGGGCAAGCGGGAGGGGAGAAGGCAAGGAGCGGTCGGCGCCGCAACTCTCCCTCTCCCCAGCGGGGAGAGGGCCGGGGTGAGGGGAGAAATTGCTAAAGCGTGCTCTCGAAATCCGGCAGCGCCGTGTACGCCCCGTCGCGCAGCAGGCGGCGCAACAGCTTGCCGGAGGCCGAGCGCGGGATGCTTTCGACGAAGACATAGGCGCGCGGCCGCTTGAACCGGGCGAGGTCGCCCGCGAGGCAGGCCGCGTCGAGGACCTCCGCGCTCGCGTCCGGCGAGGCCGGCTCGACGAAGGCCACCACCTTCTGGCCCATCCGGTCGTCGGGCATGCCGACCACCGCCGCCTGGCGGACCTCGGGAAGCGCGTCGAGCGCGTCCTCGACCTCTTCGGGATGGATGTTCTCGCCGCCCGAGACGATCATGTCGTCGACCCGGCCGACCAGAAAGAGCTCCCCGTCCTCGTCGAAATAGCCGAGGTCGCCGGTGAAGTACCAGCCGCCCCGGATCGACTTGGCGTCGGAATCGGGCCGTTTCCAGTAACCCGCGAAGGCATCCAGGCCTTCCATCGGCGCGATCACCTCGCCGATCTCGCCTTGCGGCAAGATCCGGTCGGGCCCGCTCCTGAAATCGGGATCGGCGAAGACGACGCGGAGCTCCTGGCCGGTCAGCGCGCGCCCGGCGCAGCCCGGCTTGTCGACCACGTGATGGCAGGCGGCGAAGGAATAGATCTCGGACGAGCCGTAGAAATTGACGAAGACCTCGGGTTCGAAGACCTCCGCGCAGGCCCTGGTCAGCGCCGAGGTCATCGACATTCCGGCGAAGCCGATATGGCGCACCGAGGAGAGGTCGGCGGCGGCGATGTCGGGATGATGGATTATGTCGTGGAACATGGTGGGCACCAGGAACAGGGCGTCGATCCGTTCCTCCCCGATCAGCCGGATCGCCTCTCCGGCATCGAAGCTCGGCATGCAGACGAAGGTGCCGTTGAGCGCCGCCGCCATCTCCAGCGCGCGCACGCCCATGGTGTGGAACAGCGGCATCACGCCGAGCTGCACCTCGCCGTAGCCGTAGCGCAGATGGGCCACGCAGTTGAACGAGGCGTTGCGTTCGGCGTCGTGCGACCGGGGCACGCCCTTGGGGCGGCCGGTGGTTCCCGAGGTGTAGAGCATCAGGCAGGTCGACGCCGGATCGACCGCGCGGGCTTCCAGGGTCCCGGATTCCGCCGACAGCGCCTCGAAGGCGGCGCCCTCGCCCCCGGCACCGCCGACGCGGATTTGGCGTTCGGCGGGAAAGCCCGTCGACCGCAGCGCCTCGGCCGCCGAGCCCTCCGAACGCGGCTCGTAGAAGAACGCCTTCGCCTCGGCGTTCCCGATCGCGAAGGCGAAATCGTCCCCGCTGCCGCGCCAGTTGAAGGGCACAAAGGCCGCGCCGATCCGCTGGCAGGCCCAGAACAGCGTCGCCATCTCGACCCGGTTTGACAGCACGACGACGACCGCCTCGCCGGTGTCGATCCCGAGACGAACGAGCCCGCGGGCGACCCTGCCGATCTCGTCGTCCCACTCGGCGTAGGTCATGCGGACCGCGCCGTCGACCACGGCGAGCGCATCCGGTTCCCTCGCGACCGCGCGCGCGAACACGGTGCCGAGCGGGATCGCGGTCACGACTCGTCCCCCGCGACGTCGAGGATCGCCCGCACCATCCCCTCGTAACCCGTGCAGCGGCAGATATGGCCGGACAGCATGTCGCGCACCTCTTCCTCGGTCGGATCGGGGTTGGTCTCCAGGAACTGCGTCGCGGAGATCAGGATGCCGGGCGTGCAGAAGCCGCATTGCAGCGCGTGGCGCCGGCGGAACGCCTCCTGCAACGGGCTCAGCGCCCCGTCCTTGGCAAGCCCCTCTACGGTCCCGATCTCGGCCCCCTCCGCCTGCACCGCGAAGCGCAGGCACGAACGCACCGCGCGCCCGTCGATATTGACCGTGCACGCGCCGCAAACGCCGTGCTCGCAGCCGACATGGGTTCCGAACAGCTTGAGCTCGTGGCGCAGGAAATCGCTGAGCAGGGTCCTCGGCTCCGCGTAGCCGCTCCGGGCCTTGCCGTTGACGGTGACGGTCACGCGCTGCTTCGTTCCGGGCTCGATCCGCAGCATTCCTACACACCCGCCCTTTCGAACGCGCGTTCGAGCACGCGCGCGCCCAGCACCCGGACCAGTTGCCGCCGATAGGCGGCGCTCGCCTTCGGGTCCTCGATCGGATCGACCCGCTCCGCCGCGACGGCCGCCGCCTGGGAGGCGGTTTCCGCGCCGGCGCGCGCGCCGAGGAACCCGGAAAGATCGGCCAGTATGGGGCGGTCCTCGATCCCGCCCAGTCCCAGCGCGACCGCCGCCACGGTTCCATCGCTCTCGACGGTCGCCGCCGCCGCGGCGGCGCCGATCGCGAAATCGCCGTGGCGCTGGGCGATTTCGTCGAAGGCATAGCCGGTGCGTGCGGAACGCGCCGGCCAGCGAAGCGCGGTCAGGAGCTCGTCGGGCTCGCGGGCGGTGGCGAAGATGCCCTCGAAGAAGTCGTTCGCGGCGACGGTGCGCGCCCGGCCCTTGCGATGCAGGACGACCGCGCCGCCGAGCGCGATCAGGGTCAGCGGGATCTCCGCGCTCGGATCGGCGTGACAGACCGAACCGCCCATGGTTCCCCGGTTCCGGGTCTGGAAATGCCCGACGAAAGGCAGCGCCTCGGCGAGGAGCGGCACGCTTTCCCGGACGAGGGCGGAGTCGAGCGCATCCACCTGGCGGCAGACCGCGCCGGTCTCGATGCCGTCTTCGGCGGCTGCGATCCCGGCCAAGTCCTCGACGGGATTGATGTCGATGACGGCGGCCGGCCGCGCGAGGCGCATGTTGAGCATCGGGCCGAGCGACATCCCGCCGGCCAGCACCGAAGCGTCGGATCCGAACTCGGCCATCAGGTCGAGCGCTTCGTCGAGCGTATCGGCCCGGCAGTATTCGAACGGCGCCGGCTTCACCGCGCGCCCCCTTCCGGCGCCGCCAGCTCCCACACCTTGTTGAGGGTGAACGGTGGCTCCACGTCCTCGCGCCCGAGCGCATCGGCGACGGCGTTGGCGATCGCCGTCGGCGCCAGCATCGAGCAGCCGTCGCCCATCCCCTTCGCGCCGAGCGCGGTGTGGGACGACGGGGTGTCGACATGCCCGATGTCGAGAGTCGGCATTTCCGGCGCGGTGATGCAGAGATAGTCGGCAAAAGTGCCCGACAGCGGATTGCCGTCCCCGTCGTAGACCATCTCCTCCATCAGCGCGCCGCCGACTCCGTGGGCGAACCCGCCGATTATCTGGCCTTCCACGATGAGCGGGTTGAGGACGTTTCCGACATCGTGGACGGAGACGTATTTCCTGACCTCGACCTTGCCGGTCCCCCGGTCGATCTCGACCGCCGCGAGGTCGCAGATGAAGCCGAAGGTCACGGCCGAGGCCACCCGGTCCTGCTCGTCAGGCGGGCCGAGCTCGGGCGGGGACAGGATCGCGGTCTCGAAGATGCCGGGCGCCATGCCCTCGGGCAGGCCCGCGGGATGCCAATGGGTCTTGGCGGCGACCCGGCGGAACGGCAGGGATTTTTCCGGCACGCCGACGACGCGCGCGACGCCGTGGGCGAGCTCGACATCCTCCGCCGCGACTTCGAGATCTTCGGCGGCCACCGCGCGGACCTTGTCGGCGACCAGCCGCGCGGCATCGCCGATCGCGTCGACCACCACCGAGGAGAACCGGTTCGCGTAGTTGCCCGACGCCAGCGACCACGCGCCGGTCAGCGTGTCGACCTCGGTGACGACGTCGATGTCGTCCGGCGTGAGGCCGAGCGCATCGGCGACGATCTGGGCGGCGACCGTCGCGTGCCCCTGCCCGGCCGGCGTGGAAACGGTCTTCACCGTCACCGCGCCGGACGGGTCGATCGAGATCGTGCAGGTCCCGAGACCGCCCGACCGGCCGCCCGCGCGGGCGCGTTCCTCCGGCGTCTGGGCGAGCGTGACATAGGCCATGTTGGAACCGGACGGCTCGATCGCCGTCGCCATGCCGATGCCGAACAGCCTTCCCTCCTCCCGCACCCGGTCGCGCTCGGCGCACAATTCTTCGTACGCGGCGAGATCGAGCGCCTTGCCGAGCCCCGCCTCGTAATCTCCGGCGTCGTAGATGGCGCCCGCCGGCGCGCGGTAGGGAAACGCATCCTTCGGGATGAAATTGCGCCGCCTGATCTCGGCGATGTCGATGCCGAGCGCGCGCGCGCCCGCATCCATCGCGCGTTCCAGCGCGAAGAAGAACTGCGGCCCGCCATAGCCGCGGTTGAGGCCGATCGGCAGGCGGTTGGTCGTCACCAGCCGGTTGTCGACATATATGTTGCCGACCCGGTAGGCGCCGTTGGACGCGGCATGCATCCGGTAGACGGATGCGGGCTCCGGCGCGCGGATATAGGCGCCGACATCGACGACATTGAGGAACCTGAGACCGATCAGCGTGCCGTCATTTCGAAATGCCGCCTCGACGGCATCTTCCCGGTTGGATGCGGCGGACGAGCCTATGAGATGTTCCAGCCTGTCCTCGATCCACTTGAGAGGCACGCCGAGCAGCCGGCTCGCGGCGGCGAGCAGCACCATGTAGGGGTACATCCCCTGCTTGATGCCGAAGCTGCCGCCGCTCTGCGGCGAAGTGATGAGGCGGAGCCGGTTGCCCGGCACCCCGAGCGCGCCGCACATCAGCGCGTGCAGGATGAACGGCCCCTGGAAATTGGACCAGATCGTGTAGCGGTCGGGCGCCGGCTCGAACTGCGCGACCGCGCCATAGGTCTCCATCGGGGTCGAGGAATAGCGCGGGAAGGTCCAGTCCAGACGCACCACGCGGTCGGCTTCCTCGAACGCGGTTTCCGGGTCGCCGTAGCGGAAGCTGCGGTGGTGAACGACGTTGGAGCCGACCGCCTCGTGCAGCAGCGGCGAGCCGTCGTCCATCGCCGCCTTCAGGTCGATGACCGGGGGCAGCGGCCGGTACTCGACCTCGATCAGCTCGAGCGCGTCCTCGGCGGCGTAGCGGTCCTCGGCGGCGACCAGCGCCACCGGCTCGCCGGCGTAGCGCACCTTGTCGACCGCCATCGGGTAGTAGTCGATCGGCACCCGGACCGCGCTCGGGATCGGGTTAATCGCCGCCGAAATGTCGACTCCGGTGACGACTCCGTGGACGCCGGGGTGGGAGGCGGCATTCGAAATGTCGATCGACACGATGTCGGCATGGGCGTGGGGCGAGCGCAGCAGGGCCGCGTGACGGATTCCCGGCACCGGCTCCATGTCGTCGATGAAGCGCGCGTGGCCGGTGAGAAGCGCCTCGTCCTCCTTGCGCGGGACCGGGGCCCCGACCCAACGGCCGCCTTCGGTCATCGCGCGTCGAGGGCCTCCGCCGCCGACAGATAGTCCTCGATCATGCTGCGCAGCATGCCGGCCAGCATCTCGTTGGCGAGCTTCCCGTCCTCGCCATAGGCCTGGCCGGCCTGCGCGAGCGCGAACACCTTGGGGTAGCACCAGCAGCCCAGGACCTCGAGCGGCAGGCGGAGGCTCATCAGCCCGCGCGCGCCGCCGACCAGCGACGGCGAAGCCGACATCAGCAGCGCCGACTTGCGGTCGAGCGGCACCGGCTGCATGCGCGACAGCCAGTCGATCGCGTTCTTGATCGTCCCCGGCGCGCCCCAGTTGTATTCCGGCGAGGCGAGCAGCCAGGCGTCCGAGCCCGCGATGCGCGCGCCCAGCGCCTCGGCGCCGGCGGGAATGCCGGATTCGTCCTGGAGGTCGCCGTTGTAGAGCGGCATGTCGAACTCGCCGAACTCGGCGTGGTCGACCTCGTGCCCGCATTCGCGGACAATGTCCTCGGCGAGCAACAGGAGACGCCGGTTGATCGATTCCTTCCTGAGCGAAGCGGCGAACGCGAATACCTTCATGTGCGGATTTTCCTTTCCGGGGGCGTGCCTCGATGTCGGCGGCAGAAGATAGCGGCGCCGCGCCAGACGGTCCACGCCCGAGCCGGCCCGCTCACCCCGAATTCGACATTTCGGAGGCCGCCGGCCGCGCCGACATGAAGGCCTGTTTCGCGATCCGGCGCGAAGTGTTCTGCGTCGAACAGGGCGTGTCGGAGGACCACGAAATAGACGGCCGGGACCCCGACTGCCGGCATTACCTCCTGCGCGCCGCCGGGCGGACGATCGGCACCGCGCGGGTCCGTCCCGTCGAGACCGGCGTCGCCAAGATCGAACGCGTGGCGATCCTGAAGGCCTATCGGGGCCGCGGGCTGGGCTTCGCGCTGATGCGCCATGTGCTGCGCGAGCTGGACCGCGGCCGGGCCGTGCTGCACGCCCAGACGCACAGCGAAAGCTTCTACCGCGCGCTCGGCTTCGAGACCGAAGGCGAGCCCTTCGAGGAAGCGGGGATTCCGCATGTCCGCATGGTCCGCGACGCATAGACCCCGGGGGAATTGAGTCGCGCGGCCTAATTTGGTCTCATGCGGGATCGCCGAACGGACGGAACCCGGCCGGCACGCAGACGAGGAGAAGAATAGATGAGAGGCATCGAGTTTCTGACGGTCGCGGCCGCCGCCGCGATCGCGATGGCCGGCGGCGCCGTGGCGCAGAGCCCGGCCGATTTCTACAAGGACCGCCAGGTCACCATCCTGCACGGGTTCGGCGTCGGCGGGACCTACGGCAAGACCTCGCTCTCCCTCGCGGAGGCGCTCAAGCCGATCCTCGGGACCGATTCGGTCATCGTCCAGAACCGCACCGGCAGCGGCGGGCTGAAGATGACCAACTACGCCTACAACGTCGCGCCGAAGGACGGCTCGGTCCTCCTGATGCTGCCGGACACGCTGGTCGTCACGCAGCTGACGCGCCCCGCGGCGGCGAAGTACGAGGCCGACAAGTTCACCTTTCTCGGCGGCGCCCTCAAGGTCAACTCGGTGCTGGTCGTACGCGGCGACACCGGCGTGAAGAAATGGTCCGACCTCAGGAACAAGGAAGTCCCGATGGCCTCCTCCGGGGTCGGTTCGCAGACCTATCAGGTCCCGGCGATCGTCAACGGCCTGCTGGGGACCAAGATGAAGATCGTCAAGGGCTATCGCGGCTCGCGCAAGATGCTGCTGGCGATGGAGCAGGGCGAGGTCGCCGGTATCAACCTGACCTGGCTCGCCTTCAAGACGAACCGCGAGGCCTGGTTCAAGAACGGTTTCGCGGTGCCGCTGATCCAGATGGGGCCGGCGCCCGAGGCTGAGCTGGCCAATGTGCCGATGCTGAAGGACCTGGTCGCCGCCGGGGACCGGCCGATCATCGGCTTCATGTCGACCCTGGTCGCCATCGGCCGCAGCCTGGCCGTCGCGCCGGGGGTCCCGCAGGACCGGATCGCGTTCCTGCAGGCCGCCTTCGCCAAGGCCGTCGCCACGCCCGGCTTCGCGGCCTCGATGAAGAAGAGCAAGCTCAGGGTCACCCCCAGCACGGGCGAGGAAATCCAGAAGGTGGTGAGCGACAGCCTCAAGATCGACGACGCCACGCTCGCCAAGGCGCGCAAGCTGCTGGCCAGCAAGTAGCGAAGGAGACGTTTCGCAACGGACGCCCCGGTCACGCCAGACCGGGGCGTTTCGTTTGCCCGGCCGGCAGGTCTTACCTTCCCCGCGGCTCCTCCTATTTCAGCTATGCGAGGAGAACCGACACCGATGGACGGACCGCAGGGCACGGACCGCGACCCCGCCGTCGACCGGCAAAAGCTGGAAGCGGACGAGGCGGTCGTCCGCCAGGGGTTCCGCAGCAAGCTGCGCGCCACGATCGGACGGGTGCCGTTCGTGGAGGATGCGGTCACGGCGTTCTACTGCGCGGTGGACGCCGGCACGCCGCTCTACGTCAAGGCGGTGCTGATGGGAGCGATCGCCTATTTCATAACGCCGACCGACGTGATCCCGGACTTCATCGCCACGCTCGGCTACACCGACGACGCGGCGGTGCTGATGGCGGCGATCAAGGCGGTGGGAAGCAATCTGAAACCGCACCACCGCGAGCAGGCGCGCAAACTCCTCGACGAATTTTAACAGCAGCCCATTCGCGAGGCACTTTCCAACGCGCCACGGCCGGACTTGTTCCGGCCATCCACGCCGTGCGACATCGCGGTGCGAGCCGGGAGAGGGCAAGGCGGAGGAGAGACGTGGATGCCCGGAACAAGTCCGGGCATGACGCCACAGGGGGGGTCGGGGGACGGCAGGTGCGGACGCGCCTGTTCGGGATGAGGGGATTTTCTCGCGGAGTCCGGCACTGTCCTCATCCTGAGTAGCGGCGAAGCCGCGTATCGAAGGATGCGCCTGTCCGGGCATTCTGGACACCGTTGCCGGCCGTCTCCATCATCCGCCGATGCCGGCTTCCCCGCTCTCGCGCCTCTTCGACCCCGGCTCCATCGCCGTGGTCGGCGCATCGGCGAACGAGGAAAAGCCGGGTTACCAGATCCTGAGGGCGCTCGAGCCGTTTCGTGGCACGGTTCACGCGGTCAATCCGCGCGGCGGCACCATTCTCGGCCGCCCGGTCCATCGCAGCCTCGGCGAGGTGCCGGAACCCGTCGACCTCGTCGCCCTCGTGCTGCCAGCACAGCACTCGCTTACCGTCCTGAAGGAAGCGGCGGAGGCGGGCGCGGGCGCCGCCTTCATGGTGAGCGGCGGGTTCGGCGAGACGGGCGCGCGGGGCGCGGCGCTCCAGGCCGAAATCCTCGGCGCGTGCCGGGCGGGAGGGCTTCGGCTTCTCGGACCCAACACGTCGGGCTTCCTGCGCCCGTCGCGCGGCCTCGCCTGCACCTTCCTTCCGGCGGCGACGGAAATTCGTCCCGGCGCCATCGGAATCGTCGCCCAGTCCGGCGGCATCAATCTCACGCTGGCGATGATGGCCAATGCCGCCGGCCTCGGGGTCAGCCTCGCCGTCGGCCTCGGCAACGCGGCGGATCTGGGGCTGGCGGAAACGCTGAACTATCTCGCCGCCGATCCGGAGACGCGGGCCATCGTCCTCCATGTCGAAGGGGTGGTCGACGGGCGGAGCGTCTTCGATGCCGTCGGGGCGACCGTTCCCAACAAGCCGGTGATCGCGCTCCCGGTCGGCAAGGCGGATCTGGGAGGCTTCGCGGAATCCCATACCGGCGCCCTGATGGGGAATCACCGCCTCACGCGGTCCGCTCTCCGCCAGGCGGGAGCGGCGATTGTCGGGACCCTCGACGACGCGCTGGACGCGGCATGCGCGCTGTCGGTCGCGCGGCTGCCCCCGGCGCGGGACCCGGGCATCGGCGTGCTGACCGGGCAGGCGGGGCCCGGGTTGCTGATGGCCGACATCCTGAAGCAGGCGGGCGTATCGGTGCCGGAACTCGCGCCCGCGACCGTCGGTCGGATCGCGAACGCGCTGCCGCCACTCACCTACATGAAAAACCCGGTGGATACGGGACGCCCGGGCGGGAGCTTCGGCGCCGTGCTCGACGCCCTCGCGGCGGACGAGGCGATCGATGCGATGCTCGCCAACGCGCTGATCGAAGGCGGCGCGCTCGACATCGGGGGGATGACGATCGAAGCGGCGGGGAAGACGGAAAAGCCGGTTCTCTTCGCCACCGCGGGCGCGCCCTCGGAGACGGCGGCACTGGCCGGCAATCTCCGCGCCGCCGGGATTCCGGTTTTTCTGGCGCCCGACCGGGCCGCCCGCGCCATGGCCGCGATGGTCGAGGACTCGCGCCACAGGGCGGCGGCCAATTCCGGCGGCCTGGAAGCCGCGCCCAGCGGGACGGCTCGCGCCGCGCCGCCGCTCACCGGCCCGGTCGACGAGGACGCCGCGAAAACGCTGGTAACCGCCTACGGCGTCCCGACCCCGAAACGGACGGTTTGCCGAAGCCGCGCCGATGCGGAGGCGACGCTCGCGGCGATGGAGGCTCCGGCGGTCGCCAAGGTGCTGGACCCCGCCATTTCCCACAAATCGGATGTCGGGAGCGTCCATCTCGGGATAACCACCGTCGAGGCGCTGCAGTCGGCGCTGGATGCCATCGACCGGGTCTCGAACGCGGGCTACCTCATCGAGGAAATGGCGCCGGACGGGCTCGACCTGATCCTCGGCGCGCGGAACGACCCGGGTTTCGGCCCGACCGTGCTGCTCGGTCTCGGCGGCACCGCGGCCGAGGCGCTGGACGATGTCGCGGTCGCCCTCGCCCCGCTCGGCCCCGGCGAGGTGGACCGGATGATCGACTCGCTCGCCGGCCGGGCGCTGTTCGGCTCGTGGCGCGGCGCGCCGCCTCCCGACCGCGCCGCCATCCGCGGGGCCGTGCTGGGCCTCGCCCGGCTGATCGCGGAGCACCCCGAAATCGCGGAGATCGACCTGAACCCCCTCCGGGCCCATGCCGAAGGCGTAATCGCGCTCGACGCGCTGATCGTGCTCCGGGGCGGGTAGAACGTATCCGCTTTCGCTTGAAGCGCAGCGGTCCAGCCAGCGTTGACAAATGACGGAACGACAGCCGCGGAGGCACTTCCGGGCGAACCGGAAAGACTCTACTTTCGCGCCATGGCGAGCGAGCCCGTCGTCCTCTACGAGAACCTGCGCAGCTGCGGCTACACGCCGTTCTATCTGGCACAGCGGGCCGGCCTGTTCGAGGCCGAGGGTCTGGAGGTGGATTTCCGGCTGTCCCCCGCTCCGCCGGAGACCGCCCAGGGGCTGATCGAGGGGCGCGCCGACGTCTCCTTCGGCGGGCCGATGCGGGTGATGATGCACCACGACGCCGCCCGTGCCCGCGGCGAGGAGAGCCCGCTGGTCTGCTTCGCGCAGATCGTCGCCCGCGACCCGTTCATCCTGGTCGGCCGCGCGGCCAAGCCGGAATTCCGCTTCTCCGACCTGGTCGGGCCCCTGGTCGGCGTCGCCACCGACGTGCCCACGCCATGGATGCTGCTGCATGACGACCTCGACCGCGCCGGCATCGATCCCGCCGCGGTGAGGCGCGTGATGGATGCCTCGATGGGGGAGAACGCCGCGGCGCTGACGCGTGGCGAGATCGACGTGGTGCAGGTCTTCGAGCCCCATGCCGATTCCCTGGTCTCGTCCGGGCACGGGCATGTGTGGCACCGGTTCTCGGTGCGCGGGGATATCGCGTTCACGACCTTCTACACGACCCGGCGTTTCGCAGCCGAGCGGCGCGATGCGTGCCTGGCGCTGGCCCGCGCCATGACCGCTTCCCTCGCCCGCCTGCACGCCGCGGATCCCGCCGAGACCGCCGCCCTGATCGGCCCGGCCTTCTTCCCTGAGCTCGCGCCGGCGAGCCTCGCGCGAATCGTATCGGGGTACCGCGAGGCCCGGCTCTGGCCGCGCGGGATCGCGCTGCCGGCCGCGGCCTACGCCCGTCTCAAGGCCGCGCTGCTGGCGGGCGGGCTGATCGCCCGGGACGTACCCTATGACGACGCGGTCGATGCCGGGCTGTGCGAACCGGGAGCGCTGTCGTGAGCGGGCGAATCCCGGCGATCGACATCGCGCCGTTCCTCGCCGGCACCGGCAAGGCGTCGGTGGCGGGGGAGGTGGCCGAAGCCTGCGAACGGATCGGCTTCCTCGTCGTTTCCGGCCACGGCATCGAGACGGCGGTCATCGAACGCGCATTCGAGCGCTCTCGGGCCTTTTTCGACATGCCGCGCGACGAAAAGGACCGGTGCCATCCGCGCGGTCCCGCCCGCCAGCGGGGGTTCCACGGTTTCGCCACCCGCGGCCTCGCCTACACCCTGGGCGAGGAGACGCCGCCCGACCTGCGCGAGACCTATTTCCTCGGCCCCGTCGACGACCACCGCGCCCATTTCGCGGATTTGCCCGAGGCGTCGGATGCCTACGCACCCAATATCTACCCCGACGTCCCCGCCGGCGCCGCCGAGGCGTTGATCGCGATCTACCGCGCATACGAACGGCTTTCGTTCGACCTCTTGCGCATCTTCGCGGTGGCGCTGCACCAGCCCGAGGACTATTTCGCCGGGTCCGTCGCGCGCCATTTCAGCATTCTTTCGAGCCATCACTACCCGCCGCTGCGCGAGGCACCGAGACCGGGCCAGCTCCGGACCGGCGCGCATACCGACTACGGCGCGCTGACCGTCCTGGCGATGACCGAGGCGGATGGCGGGCTGGAAGTCCGCATGCCCGACGGCGCCTGGCAGCCGGTCCTGCCGCCCCGCGGCGCTCTGGTGGTCAATCTCGGCGACATGATGGCGCGCTGGACCAACGGGCGCTGGGTTTCGACCCTGCACCGCGTCGCCAATCCGCGCGACCTGGAGAGCGCCCGGTCGCGGCGCCAGACCATCGGCTATTTCATGCACCCCGACTACGACGCGCCGATCGCCGCGATTCCGTCCTGCGTGCCGCCGGGCGAAGAACCGCGGTTCCCGACGATCAGCGCCGGCCAGCACATCGCAGCCAAGATCGCCGCGAGCCACGGGGGCGCGGCGGTCGCCGGGGAGCACCGGGCTTGACGCCAAACGGTGCGGTCGAGGAGCGGTCGGTCGGGGCGGCGGTGGCCGACGGCATGATGGATCTCGCCCGCTGGGCCGCCGAAGTCGATTTCGCCGCCCTGACCGACGCGGTCTGGCGGCGCGCCGCGCTGGTCGCGGCGGACGATCTCGCCGCGGCCGTCGCGGCCCGCGACGAGCCCGAGCTGCGTCCGCTCCACGACCAGCTCCTGCGCCGCGCCGCGGTGCCCGAGGCGACGGTGTTCCGGGGCGGCCGGCCGCGCACCGACCGGTACTCGGCCGCCGTCGCGAACGGCGCGGCGGCCGGTTGGTGCGAGCTCGACGAGGGCTATCGCGAAGTGCCCTGCCATGGCGGGTTGTACGTCCTGCCCGCGCTGTGGGCCGAGGCGGAAGCCGAAGGACATACGGTGCGCGAGATGTTGCGGGCGCTGGCGGTCGGCTACGAGGTGGTCACCCGCTTCGCCCGGGGGTTCCGGTTTCCCGGCCAAGTGCTTCACCCGCACGCGGCGCTGCCCGCCATCGGGGCCGCGGCCGGCGCCTCGGCCATTCGCCGGGTGACGGCCGAGACCTTTCTCGACGCGATCGCCGGCGCGTCCACGATGGCGATGCCGGGTCCGTTCAACCTCGCCGTGAAGGGAGCGCTGGTTCGAAACGTGTGGGCCGGGGTGGGCGCCTGGATCGGCCTTCGGTCGGTCGACTGGGCCGGCTTCGGCATCGCCGGCGCGGCATCTTCCCCCTACGACGCGTTCGTCGGCGGTCTGGGTGCGGAGGCTCGCCCCGACGAGCTCGCCGCGGCTCTCGGCCGGTCCTGGGGCATCGCGGACGGTTTCCACAAGATCTACGCCTGCTGCCAGTATGCGCACTCCGCCGTGGAATCGTTGGAGGAGTTGCTGGCCCGACGACCGGAGGTCGAGGCCGCAAGCGACATCGAGCGCATTACCGTGGAGACCCATCGGCGTGGGCTGACCCTGGAGAACAGGCAGCCGGCGACTGGCCTTGCCGCAAAGTTCTCGTTGCCGCACATCGTGGCCAGCGTCAGCCATCTCCGCCACGCCGGCGCGGAGGCGTTTTCCGCCGCCACGTTGACGGATTCGGCAATCGCCGCGCTGCGCGAGCGGGTCGTGCTCGAGCTCTACGAGCCGGAACGTCCGTGGCCCGAGGACCGGCCGGCGCGCGTCACCTGGCTTCTGCGGACCGGCGAGCGTCTCCAGGCGGAGTGCCGAAGCGCGCGGGGCGGCCCGGACCGCCCGTTCGCCCCGTCGGAGATCCTCGACAAGCTGCGCGGGATCGCCGTTTCGGTCTACCCGCGCATGGCTGAAACCTGCCAGGCCCTGGTCGACCTCGACGACGCTCTTCTGGACATGACGTGGGCCGACGCGGTTACCCGGATGACCGCCGGCGACCCGTAGAACAAGGATCTTCCCATTGGCGGCTGGTCTCACTTACGATCGGTCGCAAGTCGGAGGCTATCCGGCAAATGTCGGATAGAGCAGCCAAGCTTGGGAGGAAGGAATGCTGCGTCGTTTGATCGATGGAGCACTGTTGGGCGCTCTGGCCTGGTTCTTGTTGGTGCGGCTCGAAGTCGGTGAGGCGGTCCTCGGGCTGACCATCGCGGCGGTCATCGTCTTCACCGGCTGGCGCATTCATCGGCTATGGCGAAAGTACCGGCGGCTGCGCCACGAGTTGGCGGCGGCGGAAGCGGCGAAGCTGTCCGACGATCCGGAAGAGGTCGAACGCGCCGAACGGATCCTGCGCGAGCGCCGCATGATGCATGCCGCCGAAATGACCCTGATGAGCGGCTTTTTCCTGGGGGGCGCGGCCAGCGATCACGTGCCGATGGAGCATGACGGCGGGATGGGCGGCAGCCAGGACGGGTTCGGCGGCGACGGGGCCGGCGGATTCGGCGGCGACGGGGGCGGTGGCTACTGAGGCGGCGAGGGCTGAAGGGAAACGCACCCGGGCTGTCAATTGACTCGTCCGAACGGCGGCCTCTACGCTCGATCCGGTATTCACCCGGCGGGGCGATGCGTCTCCCGCCACCCCGGAACGCGGGCGATCGATGACACCGCAGCAAATCGCCGAGACCCTCGGGCGCTATCCCACCGCGACGATCTACGAGGCGGCGGGGAAACGCGGGGACATGTCGCCGGATATTCGCCCAGTCGTGCCCGGCGCAAGGCTTTCGGGGATCGCCTATACGGTAAAGACGTTTCCCAGCGACACGACCGGCGTGGTTCGCGCCCTGGACGATGCGCCGGCCGGCTCCGTCCTGGTGATAGACGCGGGCGGCACCGACCGCGGGGCGGTGTGGGGCGGCACGTCGTCCCTGGTCTGCGGCGTGCGCGGCCTCGCCGGGTGCGTGACCAACGGCTGCGTGCGCGATGTGGACGATCTGGTCGCCGCGGGCATCGCCGTCTACGCGGCCGGCGTGGCGGCGCGCGGAACGGTCAAGAACCACGAAGGCTGGCGCGGCATTCCCGTGTCCGTCGGCGGGGTCGCTGTCTCGCCGGGCGACTATGTCGTGGGCGACGGCGACGGCATCGTGGTCGTGCCCTCGGCCGAGGGCGCGGAGGTGTGCCGCCGCGCGCGCGATCAGCGGCGGATGGAGCGCGAGCGCGACTCGCGGGTCCGCAGCGGCGAGCCGCTGGCGAGCGTTCTCGGCCTCGCCGCGCCGGAGTAGCGGCGGATGGGCAGGACGATCACGGAGAAGATACTGTCGCGGGTGACAGGGGACGACGTGTCGGCCGGCGACATTGTCTATCCGGAGCCCGAACTGATCACGATCCACGACTGGTATGTGGTCAATTTCGACAGGGCGCTGGCGGAGCTGGGCGTCGATCGGCTCTTCGATGCCGACAAGGTTCTCATCTGCACCGACCACGAGCCCGTCGCGGTCAGCCCGGCATCGACGGAACGGCAGAAGAAGGTTCGCGAAATCGTCGCGAAGTACGGCATCGAACACTTCTTCGATGCCGGACGGGGCGGACACGGCCACGTGTTCCCGGTCGAGATGGGGTTCGTCAGGCCCGGCATGTTCGTCGAAGCCTACGACGTGCATGTGACCAATTTCGGCGCCGTGGGTGCGCTCGCGATTCCGCTGCTGATCGAGATTACCGAGGTTCTGGCGTGCGGGTCGGTGTGGCTGCGCACCCCCGAGACGGTGCGCGTCAACCTGACCGGCAAGCTGTCCCCGGGCACCGGCATTCGCGATGTGGCGCAAAAGCTGATCTGCGACCTCGGCGCCGAGCGGGTCGACTATTCGGTCGTCGAATATGGCGGGCCCGCGCTTGCGTCGATCGACATCGCGGGCCGGCACACGTTGTGCAACACGCCGATCGACATCGGCGCCAAGTCGGTCCTGGTCGAGCCCGACGAGGCGACGCTCGATTACCTGTCCGGCCGGGTCGACGGTCCGGTCGAGCCGGTCGTCTCCGACCCCGATGCCGCGTTCCGCGAAGTCGTCGAGTACGACCTCGACACGATCGAACCGCAAGTCGCCGTGCCGCCCACGCCCGACTGTGTCGTCGGCGTTTCCGAGGTCGCCGGCCGGGCGGTCGACCACGCGTTCATCGGCTCCTGCGCCGCCGCCAACCTGGCCGATTTGCGCGCCGCGGCGGAGATCCTGGCGGGCAACAGGATTCATTCCCGGGTGCGGTTCATCGTCACGCCGGGTACGCAGGAGGTCATGGCCGCGGCCGAATCCGAAGGGCTGCTGCGCCTGTTCGCCGAGGCCGGCGCGATGATCACCCAGCCGGGCTGCGGTCCCTGCGCGGGGGGGCGAATCGGCGGCGTCACCGACGGCGAGACGTCGATCAACACCGGCACGCGCAACGATTACGGGCGGCTCGGTTCGCAAAAGGCCGAGATCTACCTCGCCAGCGCGGCGACGGTGGCGGCCTCGGCGGTAACCGGACAGGTTACCGACCCCAGGGACCTGCTCGGGTGAAGGGCCGGGTACCGGTGGGAGACGACGAGGTGAACTGGATCTACAAGGGCAAGTGCTGGAAGTTCGGCGACAATCTCGGCATCGACGGGGATGTCATGCCGCTTCGCTTCGCGATAGAGCGGGAGTTGGACCCGACCGTCCTCCGCGACTGGCTGATGACCGGGATCGATCCCGACTTTCCGCGCAAGGTATCGACCGGCGACATCGTCGTGGCCGGCAAGCGTTTCGGCCAGGGGAACCCGCATATCCAGGGCTTTCTCGGCCTTGTCGGGCACGGGCTCGGGCTGGTTGCCGAGAGCATCCCGCGGGGCAGCTTCCGCAACGCCATAAACGCCGGACTGCCCTTCCTGTCCGGCTGCACGGGCGTGACGGGCGATGTCGAGACGGGCGACGACCTCGAGGTCGATTTCCAGACGGGGGAGTTCAACAACCTGACGCGCAACCTGACGCGGCATTTCCGTCCGCTCGACGCGCGTCTTCAAACCATTGTCGAGGCCGGCGGCTGGCGTCCCAACCTGGAACGACGTCTCGCGCGACTGCGGGCCGGCGGGTAAGCGGCGGCGTGACGGAACCGCGCGCGGACGGCGAATCCGCCTATCGCATCGGCATCGATGTCGGCGGCACCTTCACCGATGTCGTCCTGATCGACAATTCCACCGGAGCGGTCTCCGTCGTCAAGCTGCTCAATCGGCATGACGACCGGGCGGAAACCGTGGTGGAAGGACTCGAACGCCTCCTCGACCGGGCCGGCGTGGCCGCCGAAGAGCTCGGCTGGATCAGCCACGGCACGACGATCGCCACCAACGCGGTGATCGAGCGCAAGGGCGCGAAGACGGCCCTGATCACCAACCGGAACTTCAGGGACATACTCGAAATCGGCCGGTTCGCGCGGCCCGCGGAGCTGATCTACCGGATTCACGAAGACAAACCCGCTCCTCTGGTGCCGCGCCATCTGCGCCTCGGGGTGGCGTGCCGTATCGACCGTCACGGGACGATAATCGCCGAGCTGGACGAGGGGGACCTCGAGCGCGCCATCGCCGTTATCGCCGAAGAGCGGGTCGAGAGCGTCGCCGTGTGCTTCCTGTTTTCGTTCCTCAACCCGGCGCACGAGGAAAGGGTGCGGGAACGCCTGGGTGCCGCGCTGCCCCATGTCGACATCGCGCTGTCGTGCGAAATCCTGCGCGAGTTCCGCGAGTTTCCGCGAACCTCGACCACCGTGTTCGCCGCTTACGTGGCGCCGGTGCTCAGGGCCTATGTCGCCGGGCTGACCGGCCGGTTGGCGGATCGCGGCATCGCCTGCCCACTCTATGTCTTCCAGTCGAGCGGCGGGGTCGCCACCCCCGAAATCGTCATGCGTAACCCGGCGCTGACCATGCTGTCCGGCCCCGCCGGCGCGGTGGTCGGCGCGGCGCGGCTCTGCGGCCAGGCCGGCTACCGCGACCTGATCACGATGGATATCGGCGGCACCTCGCTCGACACCTGCCTGGTTCGGGGCTCGGTGGCGGAGGCGACGACCACGCGCGAGATCGATTTCTTTCCCCTCGCGATCCCGATGCTCGACGTTCACACCATCGGCGCGGGCGGCGGCAGCGTGGTGCGGGTCGACGATGTCGGCAGGGTCAAGGTGGGGCCGGACAGCATGGGCGCCCGACCGGGCCCGGCCTGCTACGGCATGGGCGGCGAAACGGCAACACTGACGGACATCAACGTGCTGATGGGGCTGATCGACACGGACGGATTCGCCGGCGGCGAAGTGCCGCTCGACCGTGCCCGCGCGGAACGGGTCGTCGACCGGCAGATTGCGGGGCCGCTCGGCGTCGATCTCGCCACGGCCGCGGCCGGCGTCTACCGGGTCGCCACCAACCAGATCGCGGAAGCGATCGGAACGGTGACCGTCGAGCGGGGCAGCGACCCGCGCGACTTCGCCCTGGTGGCGTTCGGCGGCGGCGGACCGCTCCATGCCGCCGCCGTGGCGCGCGAGCTCGGGATCGGCCGCGTGATCGTCCCGCTTCATCCCGGCCTGTTCTCCGCGCGGGGCATCGCCAACGCGGACTTCAGCCACGACTACATCCAGTCGGTCGTGCGGCCGCTCGCTGAGATCCCCATCGACGATGCCATCGCGATCGCGGACTCGTTGACGCGGCGTGCCGTCGCCGATCTCGACGCGGAGGACATCGCCGCGGACCGGCGGGAGCTGTCGCCCGCCTTCGATCTGCGCTATGTCGGACAGACCACGGAGATCGCGGTATCGCTGCCGGGCGGCCTCGATTCCCTTGCCGACGGCTTCGACGTCGTCGAGGAAAGGTTCCACGAACTGCACGAGCGGCTGTACAGCTATCGGGTTCCCGGCGAGCCGATCGAGTTGGTCAACGTGCGGCTGCGCGCGGTGGGGAGGGTCGCAAGACCCCCGCTCCCGGCGGTGGAGAGCTCGGCGGCGCGGCCGGAACCCACCGGCGAACGGCGGGTGCTGCTGCCCGACGGGACCGGCGCCCGTCCTGTCGCCGTCTACCGGCGCGACCGGCTTGCGCCCGGCGCCTCATGGGCCGGGCCGGCGATCGTCGAGGAGCCCTCGTCGACGACGCTGATCCTGGAGGGGATGACGGCGACGGTGGACGCCTACGGCAACATGATCCTCCTCCTCGACGGCGTGGAGGAGACACCGTGACGGTCGATGCCTTTACGCTTGCCGTGATTCACGGCTCGCTGATCGCCATCGCGCGGGACATGAAGATCATGACCATGCGCACGGCCTATACCCAGCTCTGGAAGGAGCAGGGGGATTTGTCCTGCTGCCTGATGAACGGCGACGGCGAGATCGTCGCCCAGGACCCCAACGGCTTTCCTATCCACGTGACCACGATGCCCCTGCAATTGCAGGGCGCGGTGGCGGCGGTCGGCCGCGAGAACCTGCAACCCGGCGACGTGATCGCCACCAACGACCCGTTCATCGGCGGCACCCACCTGCCCGACGTGCTGATAGCGCGGCCGGTGTTCCATGAGGGCCGGCTCTATGCCTTCGCGTGCAATCGCGGCCACTGGGCGGATATCGGCGGGATGGGACCCGGCAGCTACTCGCCGGCGACCTCCGACATCCACCAGGAAGGCGTCTTCATCCCGCCGGTCAAGCTGTTCGAGGCGGGCCGGCCCAACCCGGGCGTGCTCGAGATGATCATGTCGAACATCCGCAACCGTTCGGTCGGGCTGGGCGACCTGCGCGCGCAATACGCGTCCTGCGAGACCGCCGAGCGGCGTCTGGCCGGCCTGGTCGCGCGTTACGGTTCCGAGGCGCTGGACGCGGCGATGTCCGAGATCGTCGCGCGCTCGGAACGGATGACGCGGGCGCGGATCGCCGATTTCCCCGACGGAGACTACCATGCCCGCGACTGCCTCGACGGCGACGGCCGGTCGGACGCGAAAGCCTGGATCGACGTGAGCATACGGATCCGCGGCAGCGACATCGTGGCCGACCTGACCGGCAGCAGCGATCAGTCTTCGGGCGGGATGAACTGCTCTCATTCCGCCGCGGCATCGGCCGTGCAGTACGCGATCAAGTCGATCACCGACCCGGAAAACCCGCCCAACGCCGGGAGCTACAGGCCGATCGCCGTCAAGACCCGGCCCGGTTCCCTGGTCGATGCGCGAAAGCCCGGCTCCATGGTGGGATTCGGCGAGGTCTGCTACCGCGTGCTCGATACCACCATGGCGGCGGTCGCCGGAGCCGTGGGCGACCGCGGGATCGCCAGCGGCTCGGGATCGACGGGCACGGTCGTCGTCGCCGGCCGCCGGGAGCGGGAGGATGGCGAGGACTATTTCACCACGCTGGAACTCTCATCCGGTGCCTACGGCGCACGCGCCGCGCGGGACGGCATCCACGCCATCCGCTACGGACCGGGCAATGCGGGCCACATCCCGATCGAAGCCGACGAGATCGAGAACCCTCTCTTCTTCGAAGCATACGAGATCGTGCCCGATACGGGCGGGGCGGGCCGGTTCCGGGGCGGCAACGGCTTCGTCCGCGCGTTCCGCGTGGAGACCGGCCGCGCCCAGCTCTGCCTCTGTGCGGACCGCCACGAGACGCCGCCGCCCGGGCTCTTCGGCGGCCAGCCCGGAACGACGGCACGCTATGTTCTCGACCCCGGCACGGAGGGAGAACGGATCCTGCCCAGCAAGACGCCCTATATCGACCTCGAAGCGGGCACGCTGGTGCACCTGCAATCGGCCGGCGGCGGCGGCTACGGAGACCCGAGGGAGCGCGACCCGGCGCTGATCGCCGAGGACCTCAGAAACGGCTACGTCACCGAAGCCGGGGCGGAAGCGGCATATGGCTTTCGCGCGAAGCCGGAAGAATAGACGTCGACGAAGCGGCCGCCTTGCCGGACGGCTTCCTCGCGGGTAAGCACGCGGGAGAAAACGACGGGAGGGCGCGGGATGCCGCATGTCACGGCCGATGACGGGGTCAGGCTCTATTACGAGGAGGCGGGCGGCGGCCGGCCGATCGTGTTCGTCCACGAATTCGCCGGCGATCACCGGTCCTGGGAGCCGCAGATCCGCTATTTCTCCCGAACCCATCGCTGCATCGTCTTCAGCGCGCGCGGCTACCCGCCCTCCGACGTGCCGGAGGACCCGGAGATGTATAGCCAGGACCGCGCCCGCGACGACATCCTCGCGGTGCTCGACGGGCTCGGCATCGAGCAGGCGCACATCAACGGCCTGTCGATGGGCGGATTCGCGACGCTCCATTTCGGCCTCCAGTATCCCGAGCGCGCCTTGTCGCTGGTGGTCGCCGGTTGCGGCTATGGCGCCAAGGCCGACGCGCGCGAGCGGTTTTACCGGGAGACCACCGAAGCCGCGCAGCGGATGGAAGACGAAACCATGGCGGTGTTCGGCAAGGTCTATGCGCTGGGTCCGACCCGGGTTCAGTTCCAGAACAAGGACCCGCGTGGCTGGCAGGAATTCACCGACCGGCTCTGCGAGCATTCCAGCCTGGGTTCGGCCAATACCATGCGCGGCGTGCAGCGCAGGCGGCCGTCGCTGTTCGATCTGGAGGACAGGATGCGCGCGCTGACCGTCCCGACCCTGGTAGTGAACGGCGACGAGGACGACCCGTGCCTCGATGCCGGGCTGTTCATGAAGCGCACCATCGCGTCGTCCGCGCTGGTACTGCTGCCGCGCACGGGGCATTTGTGCAGTCTCGAGGAGCCTGCGCTCTACAACCAGGTCTGCGGCGACTTCATGGCGCGGGTCGAAGCGGGACGCTGGGAGATGCGCGATCCGCGTTCGATGACCGACGCGATCATCTCGGCGAAAGAGACGTAGCCGGCTCAGGCGACGTGGAGGCGGGCTCGGTCGCCGGGCCAGCCGACGGCGATCTCCTTGCCGGATTCGAACTCGCCGTCGTTCGCCTCGCCCGAAATGACTCGCGCGACGACCTCGGTGCCGTCGGGCAGACGCACCAGGTGCGAGACGGTGAGCCCCAGATAGATCGCCTCCACATAGGTCGCCGGCATGGTCTGCCATGCGGCGTCGGGCTCCCCGTCGACGATGCGCAACAGCTCGGAGCGCACCGAGACGGCCACATCGTCGCCCGTTGCGGCGGCCACGCCGTGCGATGCGACATCCACGCTCGCGAAACCGAGATCGACGGTGACCCGCCCGTCCGACAGGTTTGCGACGACGCCCGGCAGCACATTGTTGTCTCCGATGAACTCGGCGGTGAAGCGCTTCTCGGGCGTCTCGTAGATGTCGCGCGCGGAGCCCTCCTCGACCAACTCCCCGTCGGCGATGATGGCGATGCGGTCGGCCACCGTCAGCGCCTCCTCCTGGTTGTGGGTGACGTGGATGAAGGTGATGCCGACCTTTTCCTGGATGCGCTTGAGCTCCAGGCACATGTCCTTGCGCAGCTTGGCGTCGAGCGAGGCGAGCGGTTCGTCGAGCAGCAGGATGTCGCGCTCCAGCACCAGGGACCGGGCGAGCTGCACGCGCTGCTGCTGGCCGCCCGACAGCTCGTGCGGCATGCGCCGGTTGTAGCCCTCCAGCCCGACCATCGCGAGCATCCGTTCGACCTTGTCGCGGATTTCGCCGGGCGGCGCCTTGAGCAGCTTCAGCCCGTAGGAGACGTTGCGTTCCACGTTCATGTGCGGGAACAGCGCGTAGTTCTGGAACACCATCGAGGTGGGGCGCCGGTCCGGCGGCAGGTGGCTCACATCCTGGCCGTGCAGGAAAACGCGGCCCGCGCTCGGCCGCAGGAACCCCCCAATGAGACGCAGCAGCGTCGTCTTGCCGCCGCCGCTCGGTCCCAGCAGCGCGTAGTACCGGCCGCTTTCGATCGAGAAGCTGACCGATTTCAGCGCCTGGACGGGGCCGTAGTTCTTGCTCAGATCGGCGACCTCGACGGCGATGTCAGAAGGATCGGTCATGTCAGCTCGACATCACCGGTTGGGCCATGGCGCGCGCCCTGCGCTCCAGCCGTTCGGCGCGCAGCAGGGTAAAGACGATCACCGATCCGATCACCAGCATCGAGACGATGCTCATGATCCCCGCCATCGCATAGGACTCGCCGGACATGCCGATATTGAGCATCTGCGCGACCAGCATGTTGGAGAACGTGTCGAACCCGCCCTTGAGCAGAGCCGTGCGTACCGCCTCGTTGAACGACAGGATGGTGACGAAGGCGCAGGAGCTGAACACGCCGACGCGGATCTGCGGGAACTCGACCTGCCAGAACGCCTGCCACGCGGTCGCGCCGCAGGCCCGGGCGGCCTCGGTCTGCTGCACGCGGTAGCGCGACATGGTGATCAGGATGACGATGAACGCGTAGGGGTGGACATAGATGACCTGGCCGATCAGCGCGGTCAGGAAACCGAGGTCGAACCAGCCGTCGAACCAGTAGACGCCGAGGACTTCGTCGAGCCAGACGAAGCCGTTGGCGAGGTTCTTGAAGAAGACCAGAAGGCTCGATCCCATGATGTCGGCGGGCACGAAGAGCGGCGACAGCATCAGCGCCACGAAGGCGACCTTGCGCCGGGTGCGCTTGTAGAACTTGGCCGAGAGCAACGCCATCGGAATGGTGGCCGCGATGGCCGCGAGCGCCAGATAGACCGTCCATTTGAGCGATACCACCAGAAGCGTGTCGCCGAGCACGACCCGGTACCAGTCGAAGGTGAATTCGTAGATCCGCGCGCCGAAGCCGTGCTGATTGAAGGAGATGTAGATGGTGTAGAAGACCGGCATGAGCAGCGCGAACACGACGCCCAGCAGATAGACCCATTTGAGCCGGATGTTCCACGGGTTGGCGAAGTCGTCGTACATCGCCGGCTCAGCTGATCGGTTCCAGGATCTTGGTCAGATCGAACAGCCGGTGCCCGACATAGAGCAGGGCCACCAGCGTGACGACCATGATCGTCGAGATCGCCATGGCCAGCGGGAAATCGAGCGCGACGATGGCCTGGTTGGCGATCAGCCCGGCATTGACCGCGCCCGGTCCGCCGAGAAGGGTGGGGACCAGCGCCACGCCCAGCGAATTCACGAAGATGAACACGGCGCCCGCGAATATGCCGGGCGCCGCCAGCGGCAGGATGATGTGGGTGAACAGGCGAACCCGGCCGGTGCCGAGGTCGTCGCAGACTTCGAAGATGTAGTTCTGCACCGCCTCGAGGGCGAGGAAGCCGGCGAAGATCATGAACGGCAGGAAGGACATCACGTCGCCGATGATCACGCCGAGCGGCGAAAACAGGATCGCCGTGATCGGTTCCGAGATGAGGCCCATGTCCATCAACAGCGAATTGATTATCCCGTGGCGCCCGAGCACCGGCCGCATGGCGAACACCCGGACCAGCTCGGAGATCATGAAGGGCAGGATGAACAGGAGGATCACCCGGTGCTGCGCCACCTTGGTGACGCGCCGGCGGATGAACACGGCGATCGGAAACCCGATGGCGAAGGAGATCGCCACCGCGGCGGCGCCGTGCACCATGGAAAACAGGTAGTTCTCGGCCCGCGCGGAGGTAAAGAAATTGTCGTAGGCGAACAGGGTGAAGCCCGGCTCCATCCAGAACTGGGTCCGCTCGAAGACGCTCCACACCACGGTGAGCGCCATGGGCGCGGCGAAGAACAGCACGAAGAAGACGACCGGGACGTAGAACACCCATCTCTGGATGCCGTCCTCGCCCAGGATTCGCCGCCATCGGACCGGGGGGGCCGGGATTGCCCGGCCCCCCCTTGGCTGAGACGGCCCGGGAGCCGTTTCGGAACTCACGACCGGTCAGGCGGCCTGCAGGCGCGCCCACCAGTCCTGGTAGGCCCTGATGTGGGTCGGGAACACGTTCTGCCACGCATTGCCCTTGGTCGCGAAGCGCGCGGTCTTCCGCGTGAGGATGTCGAGGATGTCCGCCTGCACGCTGGGCGGGAAGTCCTTGGGGTTCGCCTTGATGTACGCGTCGACCCCGACCATCTGCGGCTGGTAGCCGAGCGTCGCCAGCGTCCGCGCGCCGAACCAGGTCGACAGGTAGACATTGGCGAGCTTGTAGTAGAGGTCTTCCGCCCCCCGCTGCTTGCCGCCCTTGGTCAACATGATCATGTTGTTCCAGGTCTGATGGCCTTCCTTCATCGTGCCGTAGCGGAGGTCGGCCTTGTCGCCGGTCTTGCGGTTAGCGATGATCTGGATCGGCTCCCAGCACGACATCAGCAGCACCTCGCCGCTCGCCAGCAGGCCGACACCGTTCTGGAACCCGTCCCAGAAGGTGCGGAACTGGCCCTTCTTCTTCCAGCCGATCAGGAACTCGCAGACCCCCTGGACCTCCTTCGGCGTCATGTCGGACGGGTTGTCGATCTCGATCTTGCCCGATTCCTTGAGGTAGATCGCCATGTTGGTCAGCGTCGGCCCGAAGTCGTTCTGCAGCGCGACCCGGCCCTTGAACTGGGCATCGAACATCAGGCCCCAGCTATCCGGGTGGGCGCCGATCTTCGTGAAATCGTAGGCCATGGAGTCGGCGTTGGAGATGATCGGGGTCGAATACACCTTGCCCTTGTAGCGCAGCGTGTCCGCGGCAATCCCGCCCTCGCGGTAATGCGGCACGATGTTCTTCCAGTTGGGGATCTTGCCGGTGTCGAGCGGCACGATCGCGCGCTGCGAGGCGAGCGCGTCCTCCATCCCGCCGCCATTGTCGGTGACCGCATCGAACAGCTTGTTGCCGTCGCCGACCACCATCTTCTGGATCGCCTCGTCGGCGCGCGCGCTCTTCGCCGTCGCGGCGATCTTGATCCCGGCCTGGGCCTCCATGGCGCTCCAGTCCTTGGCGCCCACCTTGTGCACGCCCGGATTGGCCCAGATCTTGAGCGCCTGGCCTTCCGCGGCCGTCGCGCCCGGTATGCGACCCATGACCGCCGCCGTGCCGAGTGCCGAAGACGCATACAAGAACGCCCGGCGGGTCCACTGCATCTGATTCATCCTGGTTCCTCCCTTTGGATTGAGCCACGCATTACCGCTGTGCGTACAGCCGCCACGAGCCTTTGGGACGCTGCGCGGCAGGCTGGACGGCACACCTGTCCCGCACACACGATAGCCGAGAAAGGGGCGGGAAGGTAGGCGGTGGCGGCGCTTTGTGTGAAAAACGCGGCGGATCGGCGGGCGTGAGCCCAAACTCACCGACCCACAATTCCCGGTTCCGCTCCAGCGCGGTCTCGAGGCCGCGGACCTTCGCGCGGCTCGTCCGCCTCAACATCATGCACACCCACTACCATCCGCAATATCAAGGACCCCTTCCGACCCTATCGGGTCAGGACGGCCGGTCCACCCTCCCCCGGCCCCTCCCGCAAGCGGGAGGGGAGAAGGTAAAGAGAGGTCGGCGCCGCAGCTCTCCCTCTCCCCAGCGGGGAGAGGGCCGGGGTGAGGGGGCCGCCGCAACCGGGTGCGACCGCGTCCGGTCGGAAAATGTTCTAAACCGGAGAGCAGCGGAACAAGTCCGGCCATGACGACGTGGGGCAGACGCCGGGGAGAAACGACGGATGCCCGTCACGGGCGCGGTAGTGGCCCGCACCCGCCAAACCGGGTATCCTTCGCACAAACCATTATTCACGCGAGCGGAGACGCAGAATGGAACGAAGCTTCGCCAAGGAAGTCGAGCTTCTGCGCAAGGGCGACGGGGAATATTTCGAGGGCGAGGGCATCCTCGCGATCACCAAGGCCCTGCTGCAATCCGGCGTCAGCTATGTCGGCGGCTATCAGGGCGCTCCCGTCTCCCACCTGATGGACGTGCTGACCTCGGATTCGAAGGGGCTGATGGCCGAGCTCGGCGTCCACACCGAGGTTTGCGCCAGCGAGGCCGCGGCGGCGGCGATGCTCGCGGCCTCGATCAACTACCCGATCCGGGGCGCGGTCACCTGGAAATCGACGGTCGGCACCAATGTCGCGGCGGATGCCTTGTCGAACGTCGCCTCCGCCGGCGTCGTGGGCGGCGCGCTGATCGTCCTCGGCGAGGATTACGGCGAGGGCGCCAGCATCATCCAGGAACGCACCCATGCCTTCGCGATGAAGTGCTCGGCCTGGCTGATGGACCCCCGCCCGCACCATCCGCGCATGGTGGACCTCATCGAAAAGGGGTTCGAGCTCTCCGAGGCCTCGCACACGCCGGTCATGGTCGAGTTCCGCATCCGCGCCTGCCACGTCACCGGCCGCTTCGCGACCAGGGACAACAAACCCGGGCGGTTCTCGACCAACAACAAGCTGGAGAAGCCGGTCTTCGACCTCGGGCGCATCGCGCTGCCGCCGGCGACCTACGAGCAGGAGAAGAAGAAGGTCGAGGAACGCTTCCCCGCCGCCATCGACTTCATCCGCGAGCACAAGCTGAACGAGGTCTTCCCCGGCAGGTACGACGACGTCGGGATAATCTGCCTCGGCGGGCTCTACAACTCGGTGATCCGGGGCCTCCAGCAGCTCGGCCTCGCCGACGTGTTCGGCAATTCGGAAATTCCCATCCTCTGCCTCAACGTCACCTACCCGCTGGTCGACGACGAGATCGCCGAATTCTGCGCGACCAAGCGGTCGGTCCTGATCGTCGAGGAAGGCTTCCCGGAATACCACGAGCAGGCGATCAACGCGCTCCTGCGCAAGGCCGACCTCAACACCGAGATCGTCGGCAAGGGCGTCTTCCCCAAAGCAGGCGAGTACCAGGCCGAGGTGATGCTGCGCGGGCTCGCCGGCTTCATCGAGGGCTCGGTACCCAAGGGAATCGACCTCGAGCCGGTATCGGCGGCCGTCGCCGGCCTCGACAGGACCAAGGAAACCGCCGCCGAAATGCTGGGCAGGCCGGTCCCCAAGCGGCCGCCCGGATTCTGCACCGGCTGCCCGGAAAGGCCGGTATTCAGCGCGATCAAGCTGGTCCAGCGCGAGGAGGACATCGGCGAAGTTCATATTTCGGCCGATATCGGCTGCCACACCTTCGCCGCGCTGCCGCCCTTCGGGCTCGGCAACACAGTGACCGGCTACGGGCTCGGACTCGCGAGCTCGGCGGGCGTCGCGCCGCATTTCAACGGGCGCACGATCTCGATCATGGGCGACGGAGGGTTCTGGCATAACGGGCTGTCGAGCGGGATCAGCGGAGCCGCCTTCAACAACCACGATTCGGTGCTGGTGGTCATGGCCAACGGCTATTCCTCGGCCACCGGCCAGCAGCGGCTGCCGTCGACCACCGCGGGCGGCACCGTGCCGTCCGACACGGTCATGCCGATCGAGCGCGCCATCAAGGGGCTCGGCGTCAAGTGGGTGAGGAAGCAGTACACCTACCGGGTCGGCAAGATGAAGAAGCTCTTGCACGAGGCGCTGACCACGCCGGAGAAGGGGCTGAAGGTGATCATCGCCGAGGCCGAGTGCCAGATCGCCAAGCAACGCCGGCTGCGCCCAGCGGTGCGCAAGGCGCTCGACGCGGGCAACCGGGTCGTCCGCACGCGTTTCGGCGTCGACGAGGACACCTGTACCGGGGATCACTCCTGCATCCGACTCTCGGGCTGCCCCTCGCTCACCGTCAAGCCCAACCCGGACCCGCTCCGCAAGGACCCGATCGCGCATGTCAACAACGGCTGCGTCGGTTGCGGGCTGTGCGGCGAGGTCGCCGATGCGGCGGTGCTGTGCCCCTCCTTCTACAAGGCGGACGTGATCCAGAACCCCAGGGGCATGGACCTGTTCCTGGACAAGTGGCGCAAGAACGTGATCGGCAGGCTCGGCGGCTATGCGAACGGGGCGGCGGCCAAGGGCAACGGAGCCGCCGCATGAGCGCGGAGACGAACGGCGCCTCCAACGGCGCGGACGCGCTTCCCGAGCGCACCTTCACCATGGTCGTCGGCGCGCTCGGCGGCGAGGGCGGCGGCGTGCTGACCAGCTGGATCGTCGCGGCGGCGGAGTCGCTGGGCTTTCCGTGCCAGAGCACCTCGATCCCCGGCGTCGCGCAGAGAACCGGCGCCACGACCTATTACATCGAGATCTACCCCACCCATCACGACCGCCTCGAAGGACGGTCGCCGACGATGGCCCTCTACGCCACGCCGGGCAACATGGACGTGGTGGTGACGTCCGAACTGATGGAGGCGGGGCGCGCGCTGGAACTCGGCTGGGTGACGCCCGACCGGACCACGCTGGTGTCGTCGTCGCACCGGGTCTATTCGATTCTCGAGAAATCGGCGATGGGCGACGGCCGGTTCGAGGCCTCGGACCTGATCAAGACGGCCAACCATCTCGCCAAGCGCGCGATCCTGATCGACATGGACCGCCTCGCGCAGGCCAACGGGACGGTGATCAACGCGGTCATCCTCGGCGTCATCGCGGGTTCGGGCGAGGCGCCGATCCCGGCCGAGGCATTCGAGGACGCGATCGAGAAGACCGGCGTCGCGGTCTCCAGCAACCTGCGCGGATTCAAGGCGGGGCTCGACTACGTCCGCGGCGACATCCCGATGCCGGAGGAGCCGCCCGAGGCGGAGCGCCCCGCGCCGCGTGACGCCGAGTCGCTGCTGGCGCGGGTGGAAGAGAGCTTCCCGCCCGAGACCCACCAGGTATTGCAGGACGGCGTTCGCCGCACGGTCGATTACCAGAACCTCGCCTATGGCGCGCGCTATCTCGACAATGCCGGGCGGATCCTCGCCGCCGACAAGGCGAACGGCGGCGCGGAGAGGGGATTCAGGCTGACCGTCGAGGGCGGGCGCTATCTCGCCCTCTGGATGAGTTACGAGGACATCATCCGCGTCGCGGCGCTGAAGAGCCGCCCCGAGCGGATGGAACGCGTGCGCCGCGATGTCGGCGCCAAGGCGGAGGAACCGGTCGTCGTCACCGAGTTCCTCAAACCCGGCTACGACGAGATCGCCTCGGTCCTGCCGCCCGCGCTCGGGCGCGCGCTCACGCGCTGGAAGGAAAAGAAGCCGAGCCGGCAGAAATTCCACGTCGCGATGCGGGTGAAGACCAACACGGTCTTCGGCTATGTCCGGCTGTGGGGGCTTGCCAGGCTCCGCTTCTGGCGGCCCTGGAGCTACCGCTTCGCCGAGGAATGGTCGGAGATCGAAGCCTGGATCGAAGCGCTCGAAGGCGCCGCCGGCCGGAGCTACGAGCTGGCGCTCGAGATCGCCGAGCTGCCCAATCTGCGCAAGGGGTATTCCGACACCCACCGGCGCGGCGTCGGCAACTATCGCAAGGTGTTCGAGGAGCTTGCGCGCCCCGCCGCGACGGCGACCGGCGATCCGGCCGGAGCGGTCGCGGCGCTCAACGCCGCGCGGACCGCCGCGCTGGCCGACCCGGAGGGCGAGGAACTCAGGACGGTGCTGGTCGCCCCGCCCGCCCCTCCGGCGGAGAACCGGGCGCAGGCCGCAGAGTAGCGCCCCCACCCGGCCTCCCCCGCAAGCGGGGGAGGGGGAGTTGCTGGCGGCCTCTCCGCCGCCTCTTCTCCCCTCCCTCCGGGAGGGGCCGGGGGAGGGTATTTCGCCGGTTACACCCTACGCCTCGCCCCACACCTCCCGCGCGGTATCGATCACGAAGGACAGCTTGGCCGCCTGGTCTTCCACGGCGATCAGGTTGCCGAGATCGACGCTCGCGAAGCCGCATTGCGGGCTGAGACCGAGCCGGTCGAGCGAAACGTGGTTCGCGGCCTCCTCGATCCGGCTCAGGATCTCGCCCCGGTCCTCCATCTCGCCGCGCTTGGTGGTGACGAGCCCGAGCACCACGCATCTGTCGTCGGGCATGAAGCGCAGCGGCTCGAACCCGCCGGAGCGCGCGTCGTCGTATTCGAGGAACCAGGCGTCCACGTCGATCGTCGGAAACAAGGCCTCCGCGAGGGGTTCGTATCCCCCCTCGGCGATCCAGGCGCTCTGCGCGTTGCCGCGGCAGAGATGGATGGTGAGGTAGGTTTCGGGGCTGCGCCCGGAGACGCAGGCGTTGAGCAGGCGCGCATATTTGTGGATCAGCGTATCGGGATCCTCGCCGATCGCCCTCAAATTGTCGCGCATCCTCGTGTCGACGAAATAGTTGATGACCGGATCGTCGATCTGGATATAGCGGCAGCCGAGCGCTTCGAGCGCCGCGATCTCCTCGCGATAGACCCGCGCGAGATCGTCCCAGAACGCGTCCTTGTCGGGATAGGCCCCGTCGTCGACCGACGCATCGCCACCGTGAAAGTGGATCCGGGTGGGCGAGGGGATCGTGACCTTGGCGGTGTTGGAGGTCTTCCCGTTCAGGAAGGCGAAGTCGTCGGCGAGGATGTCGCCCGCCCGGCCCAGCCTCCCCACGGTGCGGACGTTCTTCGGCACATAGCCCGATGCCGTTCCGGGCGCCTTCCGGAAGCCGGCCGCCTCGTCCGGGCTCGAAATCTCGATCCCTTCTATCGCCGAGATGAAGTCGATCCACCAGTTCTCGCGGCGGAACTCGCCGTCGGTCACCGCGCCCAGCCCCAGATCCTCCTGCAGCTTCACGACATCGGCGATGGCCTCGTCCTCCATCCCGCGCAGCTCGGCCGCGCCCATCGCGCCGGATTTCCACTTCCCGCGCGCTTCCAGCAGTTCGGGCGGGCGCAACAGGCTGCCGACGTGATCGGCGCGGAACAGGGGTTTCGGGGACGCAGAGCTCATCGGATTTTCCTTCGGGCATGCCGGCGCGTTGACTCGCTCCGGGCGGCACCGAACTATGTACCCTGTTCGCCCGGGCCGGTCACTCTCGGGCCGGACGGAAGGAGCCCATGCGCATCGAGGACTACCCGCCGCAGGAACCGTTGAGCGAGGTCGGCCAGGCCTTCGCCGACGAGGTCATGTCCCGTGGCGAGGGTATTTCGGCGGTGGATGTCCGATACGGCGCCGATCCCTACCGGTCGATCGCCATCCAGACGCCGGACGAGCCGAACGGGACGGTGCTCGCCATGATGCATGGCGGCGGCTGGACTTCGGGCTACAAGGAGCATCTGAACTTCGCCGGACCGTGCGCGACGGCGCGGGGCGTCACCTACGCCAGCATCGGCTACCGCCTGGCACCGCAACACCTGTTCCCCACCGGCGTGGAGGACAGCGCGGACGCCGTCGCCTGGCTGTACCGCAACGTCGCGGAGCTCGGCGGCGATCCGGCACGGATTTTCGTGGGCGGGCATTCCGCGGGCGGTCACTACGCGGCGCTGCTCGCGGTCCGAAACGACTGGCAGGCACCGCGCGGCCTGCCGGCCGACGTCATCCGGGGCTGTCTGCCGATCTCGGGCGTGTTTCGTTTCGGGGAGGGCAGCGGGCTCAGCGCGCGGCCGCGATTTCTCGGGACGGAATCGAACGACGGCCCCGCGAGCCCCATACTCGACATCCGGAAGACCCCGCCGTTCTTCATCGCCCATGGCGGCGAGGACTTTCCGCATCTGATGACCCAGGCGGAAGAGATGGAGGCCGCGCTGCGGGAGGCAAGCGGCGATGTCACGCGCCTGCCCATGCCGGGACGCAATCATTTCTCGGCGTGCTACGCGGCCGGCGAGGAAGACGGGCCATGGGTAAACCCGGCTTTCGAATGGATCGCCGCGCGTTGACCGGCGAAACCGTCCCGGCGATCGAAGCGAGCGGCCTCTACAAGCGCTTCCAGGCGACCCGCGCGCTCGAGGACGTGTCGTTCTCGGTCGGACCGGGGGAAGTCCACGCCCTGATCGGCGAGAACGGCGCCGGCAAGTCGACGCTGATCAAGATTCTCGGCGGCGTCTACCGTCCCGACCGCGGCACGGTGGCGACGGACGGCACGATCCGCCGCTTCTCCGGGCCCCGGGAGGCGCTGGCGAGCGGCATCGTCGTCATCCCCCAGGAGATGCGCGTCGTCCCGGCGATGAACGTGGCGGAGAACGTCCTGATCCAGGCGGTGCCCCAGCGGCGCTTCCTCGGCGTCCCCGTGGTCGACCGGACGGCGATGGCGCGGAACGCGGCGGCGCTGCTCGCGCGTCTCGGCATCGACATCGACCCCCGCGCGCGGGTCGACCGGCTGGGCTACGCCGAGCGCCAGCTGGTGATGATCGCCCGCGCCCTCAGCCGCGACGCCCGGGTGGTAATCCTCGACGAACCCACGGCGGCTCTCGAAGCGCGCGAGGTCGAGCGCCTGTTCGGGGTGATCCAAGCGCTGAAGGACGATGGCGTCGCGATCGTCTACGTGTCGCACAGGCTGGACGAGGTCGACGCGCTGGCGGACACCTGCACCATCCTGCGCGACGGGCGCGCGGTGGACCGCTACGCGCGCGGCGAACGCAGCCGCGACGAGGTCGTGAGGCTGATGACCGGCCGCGATATCGAGACCGCCCACGCCTCCGCCGGAAACGCCTCCGCCAGAACCTTGCTGCGGGGGCCGGTCGGCGGAGAGCCGGAGGTCGCGGTCGGGGAAGGGCGGGTGCTGGGCCTCGCCGGCCTGCTGGGAAGCGGAACGACCGAGCTGCTGCACCGCCTGTTCGGCGGCGAACGCGGCGCCGCGGCGGTCGAGAAATCGGAGACGCCGATCCGGCTAAGGACGCCCGCCGACGCAATCCGCGCGGGCATCGGCCTGGTTCCGGGCGAGCGTGCGCTGGGACTGGTGATGGGGCTCACGGTGCGGGAGAACATCGTGCTCCCCAACCTGCCTTTGCTGGCGCGCGGATTGCGGCTCCGGAAGGAGGAAATCGACCGGCTGGTGGAGAGCCTGATCGAGAGCGTCGACATCCGCCCGCCCGATCCCGACCGCACCGTCCGCCAGTTGTCGGGCGGGAACCAGCAGAAGGTGATCTTCGCCCGCTGGCTCGCCGGCCATGCCGACGTGCTGCTGCTGGACGAGCCGACCCACGGGATCGACGTGGGGGCCAAGGCGCAGATCCACCGGCTGATGCGCCGTTTCGTCGAGGACGGCGGCGGCATCGCGCTGGCGTCCTCCGAAATGGCCGAACTGCTCGCGGTCAGCGACACCGTGCTCGCGATGCGGCGCGGCGCGGTGGTGGGACGGTTCTCGCGCGAGGGCGAGTACACCGAAGCCGCGCTCAGGTCGGCGCTCGGAGGATGAAAGGGATGACGCAAGCCCGGCTCGGCTGGTTGGCGGGTCAGATCCCGCTGCTCGCCCTGATCGTGCTCTGCCTGATCGCGAGCGCGCTGTCCGACCGGTTCTTCTCGCCCATCAACATCAACAACGTGCTGATGCAGGGCGCGGTGATGACCGTCATCACCATCGGGATGACCTACGTCATCATCTGCGGCGGCTTCGATCTCAGCGTGGGCTCGGTGGTGGCGCTGTCGGGCTGCGTCACCGCGATGGCCATGCTGGAAGCGGGCATCGTCGCGGGCGTCGCGGCCGGCGTCGCCATCGGCGCGCTGGTCGGGCTGGTCAACGGGCTGGTCGTCACAAGGCTCGACGTCAACCCGTTCATCGCGACGCTCGGAACCATGGTGCTGTTCCGGGGCGTGACCTTCCTGATCACGGGCGGGCGGCCGGTGGTCGGCGAGGAAGGGCTGCCCGAGCCGTTTCTCGACTTCGCCATCGAACGCCTGTTCGGCGTCCCCTACCTGGTCTGGCTGCCGGTGGTGCTGTTCGGCATCTTCCACTGGCTGCTGCATCACACGGCTTACGGGATCCGGGTTTTCGCAACCGGGGGCAATACCGAAGCCGCCTATCTCGCAGGCGTCGCCGTCCGGCGCGTGCGGGCCTCGTCCTATGTCTGGTGCGGCGCGCTCGCCGGGCTCGCCGGGGTGATGCTCGCCTCGCGGCTGCAATCGGGCCAGCCGACCGCCGGCGCGTTCTACGAGCTCACCGCGATCGCCGCCGTCGTCCTCGGCGGGGCCTCGCTGTTCGGCGGCGAGGGCAAGCTCTACAAGTCGATCATCGGCGTGTTCATCATGGTGGTGCTGGCCAACGCGCTCAACCTCGCCAACGTCCACTCCTACTGGCAGCAGGTGGCGATCGGCCTCGTGATTATCGCCGCGGCCGCCGCCGACCGCCTGCGGCGGCGCTGAGATGCCGCGCTTCGATGACGGACTATGACGGCATCGTCCTCGGCGGCGGCCATAACGGGCTGATCCTCCAGGCCTATGCCGCGCGCGCCGGGCTGAAGGTGCTGACGATCGAGCGCCGGCCGTTGGTTGGCGGCGGGCTGGAGACCGCGGAGGATCCGCGCCACCCGGGCTTCCTCCACAACACGCACGGCTTCTTCCAGCGCGCGCTGACCGAAATGCCGTGGTACCGCGACCTCGACATCGCCCGCCACGGCGCGCTCTACATCGAACCCGAGCTCAACGTCGCGCTGCTGCTGGAGGACGGGCGGTCGCTGCAATGGTGGACCGATTTCGAACGCACCCACACCTCTTTCGCCGCGCTGTCCAAGCGCGATGCCGCCACGCTGAAACGCTGGCACGACGCGTTCCGCCCGATCGTGCGCGACATCCTCGTGCCCGAGGCGACGTCGCCGCCCTTGCCGGCGGCCGAGCGCCGCGCCCTGCTCGAACGGAGCGCCGCCGGGCGCCGGCTGCTCGAAGCGAGCGCGCTGTCGCCGCTGGAGTTCGTGGAGAGCGAGTTCACCCACCCGACGATCCAGGCGGGGCTCCTGTTCTTCAACGGCTTGCGCGAGGTCGATCTCAGGGTGCGCGGCTTCGGCCACCACATCGCCGCCCTTCTCGCCAGCACGGCCAAGGCGCAGATGACCGTCGGCGGCGCGCACATGCTGGCGGTGGCGCTGGAGCGCGCCGTGCGCGAGGCCAGCGGCGACATCCTCGTGGCGACGACGCCGCGACGCATCCTGGTCGAGAACGGCCGCGCGGTCGGCGTCGAGACGGAGGCGGGGGACATCTTCACGGCGCGGCGCTTCGTCGCCTCCTCGCTCAACCCGCACCAGACGTTTCTCGACCTTCTGGAGCCGGCGCACCTGCCCGAGGACTGGCGGCGCAAGGTCGAGGGTTTCGCTTACAACCTGATCGCGCCGCTGTTCGCGCTCAACCTCAACCTTTCCGAGCCGCCGCGCTACACCGCCGCCGACAACGATCCGGCGCTGGAAACCCCGTTCATGGTCATCATGGGGCTGGAGCACGTCGCGCAGTATCCGGAGATCGTGCGCCACCACGAGGCCGGTACGATCCCGTCGACCGCGATGTGGGGCTGCTGCCCGACGCAGTTCGACCCTTCGCAGGCGCCGCCCGGCAGGCACACCGCGTTCATGTGGGAGAAGCTGCCCTACCGGCTGCACGGCGATCCGGCCAACTGGGACGCGGCCAAGGATGCCCACGGCGCGGTCATGCTCGATCTGTGGCGCCGCCACGCGCCCAACCTCGCGGACGCGGTGATCGACCGGTTCACGCGCAGCCCGCTCGACGTCGAACGCACGCTCCCCAACATGCGATTCGGCGATCTCCTGGTCGGCGCCTTCACCGACGGCCAGATCGGCGCCGACCGGCCGTTCCCGGGCGCCGGGCGCTACCGCGCGCATCTCGACGGGCTCTATCTGTGCGGCTCGGCCTCGCACCCGGGCGGCAACGTCACCGGCCTGCCCGGCTACAACGCGGCCCAGGTGCTGCTCGCCGATCTCGGCATCGAGGCCGACTGGGCGCCGCCGCCGATCGCCGAAAGGCTGGCCGCGCTGGCGGATGCGGGGTAGGCGGGGGCGCTCCGAAAGGGTTCCCGTGGCCACCCCTTCCCCTCGACGTCATGGTCGGCGGAGGCCGACCATCCACGAGTTTTTTCTTTCCGAACGGTCCAACAAAAAACAAAACGTGGATGGTCGGCCTCCGCCGACCATGACGAATGGGGCTGCGCACGGTCGGTAACCGCCTTACCCGCCACGCGCCGCCGCCACCGCCTCAAGGATGGATTCCGGCCCGATGGGGAGGCTCGTCACCCGCGCGCCCAACGGCCTGAGCGCGTCGTTCACCGCGAGCATGATCGCCGCCGGCGCGCCGACCGTGCCGGCCTCGCCCGCGCCCTTGGTGCCGAGCGCGGTCTCCTCGATCGGGGTCTCGACATGGCCGACGTGTATGTCGGGCAGTTCCGCCGCCATGGGCACGAGATAGTCGACGAAGCTCGCGTTCAGCATCTGGCCGTCCTCGTCGTAGCGGCACTCCTCGAACAGCGCGCCGCCGATGCCCTGGACCACCCCGCCCCTGATCTGCTCCTCGACCAGCAGCGGGTTGACGATCCGGCCGCAATCCTCGACCACCCAGTGATCGAGCAGCCGGATTTCGCCGGTTTCCACGTCGACCTCGAGCGAGGAGCCCTGCACCCCGTTGGCCAGCGCGAACGGCGCGGCGTCGGGGACGTAGTGACGGGTGACGGCGAGCTCGGGCTGGACGCCCGGCGGCAGCATGTCGTGGCGGAAATGGCCGATGCGGCCGATCTCGGGGAGCGGCATCCGGGGCTCCCCGGTGCCGCGGTCGCACACCGCTCCGCCGCGAAGGTCGAGGTCGGCGGGATCGGCCTGGAGGATGGAGCCCGCGAGTTCGAGGATGTTCGCGCGCAGTCCCTCGGCCGCCCGCCACACCGCCTCGCCGCCGATGGTCAGCCCGCGCGAGGCCCACGCGCCGCCGCCATAGGGCGACGTCGAGGTGTCGCCACCCACCACGCCGACCTCGCTCGCATCCATCCCCAGCCGGTCGGCGACGATCTGGGCGAGCGCGGCGTGGGTCCCCTGCCCCAGCTCGATCACCGAGGTCACGCAGCGCACGGCGCCCGAAGGTTCCAGCCGCACCGTCGCGCCGTCCTGGGTACTGATATGCGCGCCGGACGGGCCGTAATAGGCGGGTCCGACCGAGGTCATCTCAAGGAAAGTCGCGACCCCGATCCCGCGATAGACGCCGGCTTGCCGCAGCTCCGCCTGTCGGGCCCGCAACGCCTCGTAATCCATCATGGCGGTCAGCGTGTCGAGGCACCGGCCGGGGCTGAGCTGCCCGATCGCCAGCCCGCCCGGGGTCTTGATCGGATAGTCCTCGTCCGCCCAGTAGTTGCGCCGCCGCAACTCCACGGGATCGATGCCGGCGGCGTCCGCGGCCCAGTCGAGAAGCTGCTCGGCGACGGCGCAGGCGATGGGCTGGCCCACGGCGCGGTACATCCCCGACGGCGGCTTGTTCTGGAAGGCCACGCGCAGCCGGGCGTCGTAGTTCCGGTTGGCGTAGGCGCCCGCCGCCATCATGATCGTCATCATGCCTTCGCTGATCGGTGGACGCCCGAGGCAGCCATAGGCGCCGAGCGAGGTCAGCGCGTCGACGGAAAGGCCCTCGATCCTGCCCTCATTGTCGACTCCGAGCCGCGCGCCGACCGCCTGGTCGCGGGCATGGACGTCGCTGACGAAGGCCTCCATCCGGTCGACGACGTACTTGACGGGCCGTCCGAGGATTTTGCTCACCGCCGAGACGGCGATCTCGTCGCCGTAGATGTGGAGCTTGATGCCGAACCCGCCGCCGATGTCGGGCGCCACGACGCGGACCAGGTGTTCGGGAATCCCGAGATGGCGGGACAGCGTGTCCTGCTGGTGCCACGGCGACTGGTGGCTGCCGTGAACGGTGAGCTTGCCCTCGCCCGGATCGTAATCGGCGATGACGGTGCGCATTTCGAGCGGGATACCGCTATGCCGGGCGAAGGAGAAGCGGCCCTCTACGACATGCGCGGCGCCGGCGAGCGCGGTGTCCGAATCCCCGGTGCCGATCGTCGTGGAGAAACAAAGGTTGCTCCCAAGCTCCGGATGGACCAGCGCGGCGTCTTCGTCCAGCGTCCGGTCGCGAACCGCGGCGGCCGGCAGCGGCTCCCACTCGACCAGGACTTCGCCCGCGGCGTCCTCGGCCTCCGCGCGGCTCGCGGCGACGACCGCGGCGACCGGCTCGCCCTGCCAGACGACGCGGTCGACGGCGACGACGTGCTGCGGCGGCGAGACCATCGTCGGCAGGTGGTCCATCGTTCCCTGCCAGGGGGTGCAGACTTCGGCGATCTCGGCGCCGGCGATGACGCGCGCGTTCGGGACCGCCGCGAGCGCCGGCGCCGGGTCGATCCCCAGGATCCGCGCATGGGCGTAGGGACTCCTGACGAAGGCGAGGTGGAGCAGGCCGGGAAAGCGCAGGTCGTCGGAATACCGGCCCCGGCCGAATGCGAGGCGCCGGGCGCTGCTGCGGGGTAAAGGACGTCCGACGGCGCCCTCGGGATCAGCCACCGAAGCGGCTCTCCATCGTCGTCTCGACCGCGTCCACGATGGCGTGATAGCCGGTGCAGCGGCAGTAATTGCCGGACAGGAACTCGCGGATCTCGGCGCGGGACATCTTGCGCCCGGCCTCCAGCATCTCGGCGGAGGTCAGCAGCATGCCGGGCGTGCAATAGCCGCATTGCAGGGCGTTGCGCTCGATGAACGCCTCCTGCAAATCCTCGATCTCGCCCGAATCCGAGACCCCTTCGATGGTCCAGACGTCGGCGCCGTCGGCCTGGATCGCGAGCATCAGGCAGCCGCGCACGATGGAACCGTCCACCCGGACCGTGCAGGCGCCGCAGACGCCGTGCTCGCAGCCGAGATGGGAACCGGTAAGGCCGAGCTCGATGCGGAGGAAATCGACCAGATGCTGGCGCGCCTCGACGCGCTTGGCGATCTTCTCGCCGTTGACCGTGAGTTCGATGTCGGCGAATTCGTCCATCGCTCCGCCCCCTCAGCCTGAAGCGACCATGCGGTCGATCGCGCGCCCGGTCAGCACCCGCGCGAGGTGCAGCCGCGTCGCGGCGGACGCATGGAAATTTCCGATCGGGTCGAGATCGTCGCCGAGCGCGGTCTTGACCGCGTCCTTGACGTCGTCCGACCACGCCTTGCCCTCGGCGGCCGCCGAGGCGGCATCGGCGAAGCGGGGCCGGTCCTCGCTCCCGAAATAGGCGAGGCGGACGTCGCTCAGCACGTCGCCCTCGACCTTCGCGTGGCAACACACGCCGGCGAGCGCGAAGTCGCCGTGGCGACGGGCGAGCTCCATGAAGGACGAGCGGTAGCCGGATGCGATCGCCGGGATGCGGGTCTCGACCAGCAGCTCGTCGTCCGCGCGTTCGGTCTCGTAGAGCCCGTTGAAGAAGGTTCGCGCGGCGACCGTCCGGCGGCCCCGCGCGCTGGCCAGCACGAACTCCGCCCCGAGCGCCACCGCGCAGGCGGGAAGCTCGGCGGCCGGATCGGCGAGCGCGATGCTGCCGCCGAAGGTGCCGCGGTTGCGGATCGCGACATGCGCGACATGCGGCATCGCCTCGGCGATCATCGGCAGGTGCTCGGCGACGACCGGCGAGTCCATGACCTCGGCGTGGCGGGCGAGCGCGCCGATCCGGACCGTCCCGTCCTCGAACGAGATGCCCCTGAGTTCGTCGATCCGGTTGATGTCGATCAGGAGACGCGGCCGCGAAAGCCGCATGTTCAGGGTCGGCATCAGGCTCTGGCCGCCTGCGAGAATGCGGGCCTCGTCGCCGTGCTCGGCGAGGAGTTCCAGGACTTCGTCGAGGCTTTCCGGCCGTTCGTAGGCGAAGCGCGGCGCCTTCACTCCCAGCCTCCCGTTTTCGTTGTCAGGAAGACACTGTAGCCAAGGCTGCGGATTGGGCAAGTGGGGCGGAACCGGGCGGGGTACTTTCCGACAGGGGCTCAAATGCGCGGCAGGTGTGCCGTCCGGGGGGAGGATACGGCAGACTTCCCTCATTCGTCATGGTCGGCGTAGGCCGACCATCCACGTTTTTCTTTTGTTGTTGCCTTGTCGACCCGACCGTCGAAAAAACTCGTGGATGGTCGGCCTACGCCGACCATGACGGACTAGAATTTCTCAACAAGGGGCCGACGGAAAGCCTGCACCACAGCCGACCCCAAGCCTGTCACCCCGGCCTTGAGCCGGGGTCCAGAGCCACAGACGCCGCTCTGGACCGGCTTTCCCCGGATCGGTGTCCGGGGCGAACATGGACCCCGGCTCAAGGCCGAGGTGACAGCGGAACGGCCGGCAGGCCACGCGCTTCGCCGAATCCGCCGGCCAGCGGGCAACTCCTTGTCGCGCCGCCATTCTCTCGCTTTCGACACCCGAGGCGCCTGCTCCGTGTATGAAATCCCGGATTAACGACGGGCTGGCACGGAGCGTGCCGCAGCAATCCGTTCCACAAGGAAAGTGGCATACGCGGCCATCAGCGCCTTCGTCAGTCCTTCGGACAACCGGCCGTCCGGCGGCAAGCTGGCCGCTGCCTGGAATGCCTGGATAGCTGCCCGTGTTTTCTGTCCGAGGATGCCGTCAGCGGGTCCGACATCGTATCCGAACAAGGCTAGCATTCGTTGCGTGTCGGCGACGCGGCTCCGCCTGTCAGTAGCCGCAGGCGCCGGAGGCCCGATGTCCGCCTCCAGCCACCACTCCTGCGCGAGCCGCCATTCTTGCGCCAGCCTTTGCGCCCGGGCAAGTCTTGGGCCTGTCAGGCGCGCCGCGATGCGATCTCGCTCAAGCACTGCCAGTTCGCGAACGTGCTTCTCCGAGGCGGAAGAAAGAGCGACGGCAAGATTGAACCATTTGTGTGCTTGAACGAAGTCTTGAAGGACGCCGATGCCGCGCTTGTACATGATCCCTAGTGTGGCCTGAGCTTCGGCATTGCCTCCCTTGGCGGCTCGGCGGAACCACCGCGCGGAGTCGGCATCGTTTTGCGGGACACCCAAACCCTCCAAGTATATCCGCCCAAGGGCAGTCTGGGATCTAGCGTGACCCTGACCCGCGGCCCGGCGATGCCACTTCACGGCTTCGGCATAATTCTGTGGGACGCCATGACCGTCAAAATACAGAGTCCCGAGATTGAATTGTGCCAGGATGTCGCCTTGCTCGGCCGCTTGGCGAAACCATTTCGCGGCTTCGACGTAACTTTGGACGGTGCCTTTGCCCTCCACGTACATATGCCCAAGATACAGCTGTGCGTCGGCATCGCCCCGTTCGGCGAGGCGCCGAACCGTCAAGTAATCGCCGCGGTTGTATGCCGCGATAGCTTCACCGAAGGTCTGCCCAGCCGCCGGCAATACGACGGCTATCGCAAACAAGAGCATTGCCGTTGAGGCAAAGAGGCCAAACGCTCGCATCGTTATCTCTCTGGGTTTCTTCTCCGGGGTGCCTCGGACATCGAATGCCATTGCCTGACTTTCTTCTTCCGTACTGAGCTTCCGCTTTAACGTTAGCATCGTCAGCCCATCAGCGCGCCGAGCACGGCCATCGCGTTGGCCTTGCCCTCGAAGCCGACGCCGGGCAGATCGCCGGGCGCGACCTTGCCGTCATCGACCGTCCAGCCGTCCGGCAGACCGCCGAGAACGAGACTCGCATCAGGCGCGGTCTCGTGGCCTCCGAGACCGAGGCCCGCGACGACGTTGAAGGCGAACAGGTGGCCGGCATGGGGTACGAGGCGGCGGCGCGACCAGCCGGCTTCCTCGACCGCCTCGACGATCCGCAGATATTCCGGGATGCCGTAGGAGAGCGAGACGTCGAACTGGAGCAAGTCGCGGTCCTTCCTGAGCCCGCCGTAACGCAGCAGGTTGCGCGCGTCGGCCGCCGAGAACAGGTTCTCCCCGGTTGCCAGCGGACCGGGATAGGCACCCGCGATCTCCCGCGTCAGATCGAAATCGAGCGGATCGCAGGGCTCCTCGAACCAGGCGAGGTCGTACTCCGCCAGCATCGCGGCCATCGGGGGCCAGGTTTCGCGGTCGAGGACGGCGTTGGCGTCGACGGCGATCCGCCCGCCCTCTCCCGCCGCGTCGAGCGCGGCCTCGATCCGCGCCCGGTCGATTTCGAGAGCGGCGCCGGCGACCTTGATCTTGAAGGTGCGGAACCCTTGCGCCACGCAGTCTCGCACTTCCCGGCCCAGCGCCTCGACGGGGTCGCCCGGCCGGTAATGCCCGCCCGAGGCGTAGATCTCGACCGATCGGTCCGCTTCGCCAGCGTTGAAACGGTCCGCGAGCATACGCCAGAGCGGCACCCCCGCCGCCTTCGCCGCCGCGTCCCACAGCGCCGCGTCAAGCACCCCCACCGCGGCCGAGCGCTCGCCGTGGCCGCCGGGCTTCTCGTTCCGCATCATGACGGTCCAGGCGCGCACGGGATCGAGCAGACCCGTCTCCGGGTCGGTTACCTCCGCCTCTTCCGCGGCCTCCAGCCGGGGAATGAACCGCTCGCGCAGCAACCCGCCATGGGCGTAGCGGCCGACGGAATCGAGCGCGTAGCCGATCACCGGCGCGCCGCCGATGCGCCGGTCGGTGCGAACCGCCACGGCGCTCGCCGTCATCTCGTCGAAGCCGATCGCCGCGTTGGACATCGTCGCCGCGACCGGGATCGTGGTTTCCCTGACTTCCAGGATGCGCATGCGATGGACAGCCCCCGACCCCGCCGCCACAATGCCACAACAGCCGGACAAGGGGAGCATGGCCGTGGGCAAGCTCAGGCACGTCGCGATGCAGGTTCCCGATCTCGAAAAGGCCGCGGCGTTCTACGAGGAAGTCTTCGAACTCGAACGGGTGTCGGAGGCGGAGAGCCCGATCGGCAACGCGATCATGCTGTCGGACGGGACGATGAATCTGACGCTGCTCAACTTCCCGGAAGGCACGGTGGGTAGCAAGAACGGGCCGGGATGGGCCGGGCTGCACCATTTCGGCATGGTGGTGGACGACAAGGCGGCGGCTTCGGAACGGATCGAGGTCAATGGCGGGCGCTTCTTCATGGAGCTTCCGGGCGATTATCCGGGCGTCGAGGCGGAGACCAAGTTCAAGGACCCGAACGGGATCGTCTTCGACGTCTCCGAGCACGACTGGACCCTGAAGCGCAAGGCATGAGCGGCTTGCAGACCGTCAAGGAGTTCACCGTCCCGGCCCGCGAGGGCCGCGCCGTCGTGGTCGAGAAGGGGCAGGTGCTGAGGATCCACCAGATCGTCGGCGGCCAGGTCGGCGACTGCGTGTTCTATAACGCGGACGATTACCGCGAATGGTTCCACGTGGGGCAGAGCTGGGCCACCAACGTCATCCTCGGCACCGGCACGTCCAAGTCGTTCAAGCACTTCTATTCCAAGCCGCCGCGCGAGAACGCGATGCTGACCACGGTCGCGGACACCTACGCCAATCACTGGGGCAATATGGGCGGGCGCTGCTCGACCAGGCTCTACGAACGGCGCGACAATCTCGGCGAGCACCGCTCCTGCCAGGAGAACCTGACCGAGGCGCTCGCGCCCTGGGGGCTGACCGGCGACGAGGTGATGGACGTGTTCAACGTCTTCATGAACGTCGAGCTCGACACCGAGGGCGGCTTCCGGATTCTTCCCACCACCGTGACCGCGGACGACTACATCGACCTGCGCGCCGAGATGAACGTGCTCGCCGCGGTCTCCGCCTGCCCGGCCGACACCTCCCCCACCAACAACGGCAAGTCCGCGCCGCTCGGAATCAAGGTGTTCGCGGCGAGCTGAAGCATTTTCCAACTGGACGCGGTCGCACCGGGTTGCGGTGGCCCCCCTGTACCTCTCACAACGCTTTGGCCGTTTGGGGTGCAGGCGTTGCTTGGCGATTTCCGTGACCTTGATCGCGGCGGTGCCGGCTGGCCACTGGCTTTGCCGGAGCGCGTAGCGCGGAGGCGAAGCCAGTGGCCGGGTGTCGTCGATCGAAGCGCCCTGCCATTGTGGGGTTCCGTCCATTGCGGACGGGACGGGCCAAGGGATCGGGAGCGACCGATTGCCCCCTGCGCCTTGAGCGCCTGGTGAGGACCTGTGCCCCGGTCCCTGGCCACGATGGACGCCCGGTGGGGAGTTTGCGCCTGGAGCGCCGGTACAGGGATTGGCGGGCATCGTGGCGGTCCGTTGGCACAACGGCGCGAGGGGAATGCGATGGACATGTTTGAGTATTTTGCGGGCATCGACTGGGGCTCGGAGAGCCACCGGGTCTGCATCGTCGACGGCGTCGGCACGGTGCTGGGGGAGCGCGCCTTCGGTCACGGCGGGGCCGGGCTGGCCGAGATGGCGGGCTGGGTGCTTGCCACGGCGGGCGTCGAAGCGCACGTCATCGGGGTCGCCATCGAGGTGCCGCACGGGCCGGTGGTCGAGACGATGATGGAGCGCGGCTTCGCGGTGCACGCGGTCAACCCGAAGCAGCTCGACCGGTTCCGCGACCGCTTCTCGCCGGCCGGCGCCAAGGACGACCGGCGCGACGCCCGCGTGCTCGGCGATGCCCTGCGGACCGACCGCCATGCGTTCCGGCGTCTCGATGCGGCGGCGCCGGAGATCGTCGAGCTGCGCGCCTGGTCGCGCATCGCCGGCGACCTGACCCGCGAGCGGACCCGGCTGGCGAACCGGGCCCGCCAGCAGCTCTGGCGCTACTACCCGCAGCTCCTCGAGCTCGAGAGCGATCTCGCCAAGGCCTGGGTCCGCGAACTCTGGTCTCTTGCGCCGACGCCCGCGAAGGCGCGGCGGGTCCGTTCCGCCACCGTCGCCAAGCTGCTGAAGCACCATCGGGTGCGCCGGATCGATGCCGAAACCGCGCTCCGCATCCTGCGCGAGCCGGCGGTCTCCGTCGCGCCCGGCACCGCCGAGGCCGCAATCGCCCAGCTCGACGTCGTGTTCGCCCAGCTCGCCGTCGCCGCGCAGCAGCTCGCCAGGGCCCGTCGCGAGATCGACCGCCTGACCGCGGCGCTGGCCCGATCGGCGGCCGCCCCGGAGGACGCGCCGGGAGGGCAAGCGCAGCGTGACGTGGACATCCTGAGATCGCTTCCCGGCGTCGGCAGGATCGTCCTCGCCACGCTGCTCGCAGAAGCACACGATGCCCTGCGCCGGCGAGACTATCAGGCCCTGCGCTGCCTGTCCGGTGTCGCTCCCGTGACCAAGCGGTCCGGCAAGTCGCTGATCGTGATCCGGCGTCTCGCGTCGCACAACCGGCTCCAGAACGCGGTCTATCACTGGGCCAGGATCGCGATACAGCGCGACCCCCTCAGCAAGGCGAAATACACCGCCCTCAGAGCCCGCGGCCACGGCCACGCGCGTGCGCTGCGCGGCGTCGCCGACCGCCTGCTCGGCGTCGCCTGCGCGATGCTCGAAAGCCAGACCTTGTTCGATCCCGCCCGCGCGAGACAGGCCGATGCGGCGTGACGCAGGATCGACACCCGATGCGCAGCACGCGTACTCACGCGTGCAACAGCCCTCTTTACAAATGGTGGGGAGTCCTCACCCTGACCCTCTCCCCGGCGGGGAGAGGGGATTCGCTTGCCGACTCTTCCTTACCTTCTCCCCTCCCGCTTGCGGGAGGGGCCGGGGGAGGGTGAACCGCGCTGTCCTCACCCGACAAGGTCGGAAAACGCTCTAAGCCGCCGCCGCGCCCGCCGGCCCCTCCCCTTCCAGCGCGCGCGTCATCGTCTCCTGCCGGGTGCGCGCCCAGAGCCAGACGCCGAGGCAGATCGCGGCGCCGCCGATGACCGGCCATTGCAGGCCGACCCAGCTCGACAGGGTTCCCATGATCAGCGCGCCCAAGGCCGGGGCGCCGCGGTTGATCATGCCGTAGAGGCTCATCACCCGGCCGCGCAGCCCGGGGTCCACGGCGTTCTGCAACAGCGTCTGCTCGCCCACCCCGACGACGATCAGGGCGAAGCCGGCGGCCGCGGCGCAGGGGAGGGCGAGCCAGAAGACGTCGGTCGCGGCGAAGCCGATCAGCATCGCCCCGAGGAGCGCGATGGCGGAAACCGTGGTCGCGGTGAGCCCGGCGACCGCGCCCCGCTGGGCGAGCCAGAGCCCGCCCAGCATGGCGCCCACCCCGGCCGCCGAGGTGAGCCATGCGAGCCCGTCGGCGCCGCGCCCGAACACCGCGTCCGCGAAGCCCGGCAGCAATTCCAGGAACGGACGCCCGCAGACCGCGATCAGGGTGAGGATCGCGAGCATCGGGCCGATCCCCGGATGGCGGGCGGCATAGGCGTAGCCTTCGGCGATCTCGCCCGGCATGTTGCGGACGGCGCGCGCGACCGTGCGCACCTCCCGGTGTTCGAGCCGGATGCGGGACAGCACGGCGAGAAACGCGACGAAGCTGGCCGCGTTGAACACGAACGACCAGCCGACGCCGAAACGGAGGATCAGCAGCGCCGCGATCATCGGCCCGACGACCCGCGCGCCGTTGAAGACCAGCGCGTTGATCCCGATGGCGGCCGACAGGTCCCGGCGCGCGACCAGGCTCGGCACGATGGCGAGCCGGAGCGGCTGGCCGAAGGCGAGCACCGCGCCGCCGACCGCCGTCAGCACCAGCAGGATCTCGATGGTGATCGCGCCGGTCAGGGTGAACCACGCGAGCGCCACCGCCTGCACGAGGTTCAGCGCCTGCACGACCCGGAGCGCCCGCAGGCGGTCCACCCGGTCGGCCACCGCGCCGGTGATCGGCGCGAGCAGCACGGTCGGAAACATGTCGGCGAAGGCGATTATGCCGAGCCAGGTGCCCGAATGGGTGAGCTCCCATGCGAGCCAGCCGACCGACATCCGCTGCACCCAGGTGCCGATATTGGAGACCACGTTGCCGCCGGTGAACAGCCGGAAGTCGCGATGCGCGAACGCGCTTCGAAGCGGATCGAAACGGGCGGGAAACTTCATGAGCGGGTCTTCGCGAGGGCGCGCCGACGATAGCAGAGCGGCGGGAGCCGTGCACCGCTGTGCCGCCTTGCCGCCCTCCGGGCCGCTTGTTAGCTTGGCCCGATCCGCCACGCCGCACGGGAGGCCGCCATGCCGGACGAGGGCCGCAGCACGGTCAACACGCTCGAACCCTATTTCATGCCGTTCACCAACAACCGGCAGTTCAAGTCGGCGCCGAGGATCGTGGTGGCGGCGAAGGGCATGCACTACACCACCGACGACGGGCGCAGGGTGCTCGACGGCTCGGCCGGGATGTGGTGCGTCAACGCCGGGCACGGCCGCGAGAAGATCGTCCGCGCGATCCAGGACCAGGCGGCCGGCATGGACTACGCGCCCGCCTTCCAGTGCGGCCACCCCGGCGCCTTCGACCTCGCGGCGCGGCTCGCGACCCTGATGCCGGGCGACCTCGACCATGCGTTCTTCTGCAACTCGGGCTCCGAGGCGGTCGATACCGCGCTCAAGATCGCGCTCGCCTATCACCGCCAGAACGGCGAGGCGACGCGGACCCGGCTGATCGGGCGCGAGCGCGGCTATCACGGGGTCGGCTTCGGCGGCACCGCGGTGGGCGGCATCTCCAACAACCGCAAGCAGTTCGGCAATCTGGTGTCGGGGGTCGACCACCTGCCGCATACCCATAACCGGGAGAAGATGGCCTTCTCGCGCGGCCAGCCCGAATGGGGAGCGCATCTGGCGGACGCGCTGGAGGACATCTGCGCGCTGCACGACCCGTCGACGATCGCCGCCGTGATCGTCGAGCCGGTGGCGGGCTCGACCGGCGTGCTGGTGCCGCCCAGGGGCTATCTCGCGCGCATCCGGGAGATCTGCGACCGGCACGGCATCCTGCTGATCTTCGACGAGGTGATCACCGGGTTCGGGCGCGTGGGCGAGGCGTTCGCGGCGGAACGGTTCGGCATCGAGCCCGACATGATCACCATGGCCAAGGGGCTGACCAACGCGACCGTGCCGATGGCGGCGGTGGGCGTCGGCAAGCGGATCTACGACACGCTGATGGAGGGCCCGGCCGGGGTGGAGCTGTTCCACGGCTACACCTATTCCGGCCACCCGCTGGCCTGCGCGGCGGGGCTCGCGACGCTGGAGGTCTATGCCGAGGAGGGGCTGTTCGAGCGCGCCAGGACGCTCGAACCGGTGTGGGAGGACGCGCTGCACGGGCTCCGGGACAAGCCTAACGTGGTCGACATCCGCAACATCGGCCTGATGGGCGGGGTCGAGCTCGCGCCGAGGCCGGGGGCGCCGGGGGCGCGCGCCTTCGACGTCTATCTCGAATGCTTCAACAACGGCCTCCTGACCCGCCAGACCGGCGAGACCATCGCCATGTCGCCGCCGCTGATCATCACCGAGGACCAGATCGGAGAGCTCGCCGAGATCCTCGGAAACGCCATCGACGCGGCGGCGTGAGGGGAGGCCGACAGGCGCCTGACATTTCCCATTGCGTCATGGCCGGACTTGTTCCGGGCATCTCCGTCGGCCGTGTGCGCTGGCGAGGGGAACGCGGGATACGGCGACTTGAAATTCCACCGGCTCTCGTGTATCTATCTAGATAGATAGCTAGATGGAATAGATGAGATGTGGAACCTGCAAGAGGCCAAGAACAAGTTCAGTGCAGTCGTCGACGCGGCCCTCGAAGGCACGCCGCAGGAGGTGACACGGCGCGGAAAGCCCGCAGTCGTCGTCCTGTCCACCCTGGAATACCGCCGTCTGCTCGCGCAGGCCGGAGGAGCGCGCGGTTCCTTCGCCGATCATCTTCTCGCCTTCCCCGGCACGATCGAGCGCGCCAAGGCGGCTGCCCGGCCCGTGAAATTTTGAAGTTCCTCCTCGACACCGACGTGCTCTCCGCATCGCGCCGGCCGGAGCGCGCCGTCGCGGTCGCGGCCTGGATCAGGTCGAAGCCGGAGGAAGACCTCTATCTGAGCGTCGTCACGCTCGGCGAAATCGAACGCGGGATCGCGCTCCAGTCCCGGAGGCAGCCCGAGTTCGCCGCGGAGCTGCGCGACTGGATCGACCGGACGGTGCGCCTGTTCGCGGACCGGCTCCTGCCCTTCGGACCGGAGGAGGCACGCATCTGGGGACGGCTCTCGGCGAAGCTCGGACACGACGGCGCCGACCTGCAAATCGCGGCCACGGCCCTCGCGCAAGGTGCCATCGTGGTCACGCGAAACGTTACGGATTTCGAGCCCACGGGGGTGGCGGTCGAGAACCCGTTCTAGGGCCGCGACCGCCTCTGCCCACCCTTGGCCGCCCCGCCCCGAACATGCATGCTGGACCCTGCCGGGCCCGGCCCGGCGAGCGAGGGGAGCGAGACCATGGATAGCGGCACCTCCGCGCCGTCCGATTCCGCCAACGGCACCGACAGCCGGCTGCTCCGGGACGACTGGGGCTATGTCGGGGCGATCCCGCTCGACGACTTCGCGGAGAGCGACTTCGCGCTGCTCGACGCCCAGCGCCCGGCCTTCACCGCCGAGCGCCAGGCGGAGCAGATACTCCGCATCATGCGCGGCATGGCGGACGACCCGTCCTTCGGCTACCGGATCAACACGTACCGGCACTGCCTCCAGTCGGCGACGATGGCGCATCGCGCGGGCAAGGACGAGGACTATGTGGCGATGGCCTTCCTGCACGACATCGGCTTCGACATCGCGCCGGTGTCGCACGGCGCGTTCGTCGCCGCGCTGGTCGGCCCCTATGTCTCGCCGGAGATGGAATGGCTGCTCGCCAACCACGCGGAATTCCAGAACATGCACTGTCGCAACCACCCGACGATCGACCGCTTCGCGCGCGAGAAGTGGCGCGGCCACCCCGCGTTCGGGATGACGGCGGAGTTCTGCGCGAAGTTCGACCAGAACGCGATGGACCCCGACTACGACAACATGCCGATGGAGGCGTTCGAGCCGATGGTTCGCCGCCTGTTCGCCAGACCGCCGCGCGAGGCCGCCTGATCCGCGCGATGAGCTGGATCCGCCGTATCGAGTACGAGGAGTCCGCGGGCGCGCTCCGTGCGCTCTACGACCGGGTGAAGGGGCCGGCGGGCAATATCGACAATGTGATGAAGGCGCACAGCCTGCGCCCGCACACGATGGAAGGGCACAGCGCGCTCTACAAGGCGGTGCTGCACCACACCGGCAACGCCCTGCCCGGCCGGTTCCTCGAGGCCGTCGGCATTTACACCAGCCTGATCAACCGCTGCGGCTACTCGGTGGCGCACCATTTCGCGGGTCTGACCAGGCTGCTGGAAGACCGGGCGCGCGCGGAGGAAATCCTCGCGGCGCTGGAGGCGGGCGCGCCGGAACGCGTCTTCGGGGCGAAGGAGAGCGCGCTGCTGGCCTACGCCGCCAAGCTCACCCGCGCGCCGGGCGAGATGGCGGAGGCGGATGTCCGGACGGCGCGGGAGGCGGGCGCGTCGGACGGGGAGATCTTCGAGACCAACCAGGTCGCGGCCTATTTCGCCTATTCCAACCGGCTCCTGAACGGGCTCGGCATCACCACCGACGGCGACGTGCTGGGCGAATCGCCGCCGACGAGCGCCGACCTCGACGACTGGCGGCACCGGTGAGCGCGCGCGAAGGCTTCGACAGCATCCCGGTGATCGACGCCGGCCCGCTCGCGGGCAATGACGACGCCGCGATCCGCGAGACCGCATCCGCCATTCGGGCGGCGTCGGAGACGGCGGGCTTCTTCTGCATCGCCAACCACGGCGTCGCCGAGGAGATCCAGCAGGCCGCGCTCCGGGCCTCGCGCGAGTTCTTCGCCCGGCCGCTCGCCGAGAAGCGCCGCGTGGCCGTCGACGCGCTGCATCGCGGCTATATCGAGATGGGCGAGGCGACGCTCCGCGACGGCGCGGAAAGCGACCGCAAGGAGAGCTTCGTCTGGGGGCTGGAGCTGGGGCCCGACGACCCGGACGTGGCGGCGGGGAAGCCGCTGATGGGTCCCAACCGGTGGCCCGGCGACATGCCGGGGATGCGTACGGCGCTCTACGGCTGGTACGAGGCCATCGGCGCCTGCGCGCGCAACGTGCTCAAGGGCCTCGCCGTCGGGCTCGGGCTGCCTTCGGACTATTTCCAACCCCGCTTCGCCAAGCCGCTCGCGCGCGGCTCGCTGGTGCGCTACCCGCCGCACCCCGCCGACGCCGGACCGCGCACCTTCGGCACCGCCGCGCATACCGATTACGGCGGCATCACCCTCGTATGGCAGGACGATTCGGGCGGGCTGGAGGTCGAGAACCGGGCCGGCGACTGGGTGCCCGTCCACCCGATCCCCGGCACGCTTGTGGTCAATATCGGCGACCTGATGGCGCGCTGGACCAACGGCGTCTTCGCGTCCAACCCGCACCGGGTGATCAACCGCTCGGGCGGCGAACGCTACTCGATGGCGGTGTTCTTCGACCCGGATTACGACACGCCAATCGAGACCCTGCCCACCTGCCTCGCCCCGGGCGAGACGCCGCGCCATGCGCCGACCGTGTGCGGGGACTATATCCGCGAGCGATTCGACGCGGCGTTCCGTTATCGCGCCGGTCCGCCCTCCCCCGGCCCCTCCCGCAAGCCCCGGACCGCGATCCGGGGCAAGCGGGAGGGGAGAAGGTAACGAAAGGTCGGCGCCGCAACTCTCCCTCTCCCCCGCGGGGGAGAGGGCCGGGGTGAGGGGGGCGCCCCTCAGTCGTTGTCGCGCCGGGCCCGGGTCGCCTCGAACTCGCTCAAGGGCGGCGAGAGGTAGCGCCGGAGCTCGGAAATGTCGGCCGGCGGGCCGTCGCCTTTGGGCCGGTCGCCCTCGATGGTCACCCGGTTCATCAGGCGGCGCTGCGGGTAATGATCGTGCAGCGCCGAGCGCTGCGCCGACCGTGTACGGCGACTATACCGGGGGGCGATTCGACGCGGTGTTCCGTTATCGCGCCGGTCCGCCCTCCCCCGGCCCCTCCCGCAAGCCCCGGACTGCGATCCGGGGCAAGCGGGAGGGGAGAAGGTAACGAAAGGTCGGCGCCGCAACTCTCCCTCTCCCCCGCGGGGGAGAGGGCCGGGGTGAGGGGGGCGCCCCTCAGTCGTTGTCGCGGCGGGCCCGGGTCGCCTCGAATTCGCTGAGCGGCGGCGAGAGATAGCGCCGGAGCTCGGAGATGTCGGCCGGCGGGCCGTCGCCCCTGGGGCGGTCGCCCTTGATGGTCACCCGATTCATCAGGCGGCGCTGCGGGTAGTAGTCGTGCAGCGCCGAGTGCTGGACCGAGCGGTTGTCCCAGAACACCACCATGCCGGGCCGCCAGCGGTGGCGGTAGTGGTATTCGTGGCGCATCGTCCGGCGGTAGAGGAATTCGAGGATGGTCCGCCCCTCGTCCTCGTCCATGCCCTTGATGTGGGTGGTGAAGGACCGGTTGACGTAGATCGCCTTGCGCCCGGTGACGGGATGGACCCGGACCAGGGGATGGGTCATGGGCCGGTAGACTTCCTCGTAATGGCGCAGCCGGTCGCGGCCGTGCTTCGAGTCCGGGAACAGCTTCTTGAAGGTGATGAAGTCGTGCACCGCCTCGAGCCCGTCGAGCAGGCGCTGCATGCGGTCGGACAGCCCCTCCCACAGCGCGTGCATGGAGCAGAACGCGGTGTCGCCGGCCGGCGAAGGCACGATCTTCGCGCTCAGGATGGTGCCCATCGGCGGGCACTCGCGGAAGGTCTCGTCGGAATGCCAGATATCGGTCGAGGGCGGCGGGTTGCCCTCCTTGTTGTCGAAGACGATCAGCTCCGGCTGGTCGGCGGAGTTGGTCGAGAACGGATGGACGGTGAGCTCGCCCATCCGCCGCCCGAAGGCGACGAGCTGCTCGCCCTCCAGATGCTGGTCGGGGAACGCCAGCACGCCGTGCTCGGCATGAAGCGCCAGGATCGCATCCGCCTGGGCGTCGGTGAGCGGCTTCTTGAGGTCGACGCCGGTCACCTCGGCGCCGCAGAAGACGCCCAGCTTCTCGACCTTTATGCCCGTCTCGTCCGCAACGGCATGAATCGCGGTCGTCGCCATGGTCGTCCTCCCTCGGGCCCGTCGCTCGGCGGCAGGGTAGCACGGGGAAGTGGGGGTTGCGACCGGCACGGATTTCTCACCGATGGCCGAAGAGAGACCCGCATTGCGTCCGACCCCGAGCCTGTCACCCCGGCCTCTCCCCTACTTCGTCATGCCCGGACTTGTTCCGGGCATCCACGTCTTGCGGCGTCGCGGTGTAAATCGCGAGCGGGCGAGGCGTCGGAGGGACGTGGATGGCCGCAACAAGTCCGGCCATGACGGGGAGGCGGTTCAATCTGAAACGGATAGGCCCTAGCGGGCGCGGCAACGGGAAGCTCGATTCAACGGGATTCCGGCGGCCCGAAAGGCAAGACCGCCTCACTTCGCCATCGCCGCCTCGCCTTCCCGTCCTTCGTCGACGCGGAGCGTGATTCGAAGGTCGCCGTCGAGGGCAGCGAGGATTTTCATCAGCCGGTCCAGCGTGAACCGCCCGAGATCGGCGTTGCGGATGCGCGAGAAGTCCGCCGCCGCGAACCCGGTCAGGGCGCCGGCCTTGCGCACCGAGAGCCCGCGGTCCTCCAACGCCGCGACGATGCGCGCCGCCAGGATGGCCTTGGCCTGTTTCAGGTCCGCGTCGGGATCGCCGAGGTCGCGAAACACGTTGCCGCTCCCCTCGACCGGTTCGAAGTCGCTGTCGCTCATGGCCTCAACTCCCTTCGCAGTCGCGCCAGACGGCGCCGGATGAGATCGGTCTCGGCCTTCGGCGTCCCGATCCAACCGGCCGGTCTCATGTCACGGTCCATATCCGATGTTGTCAATCTTGACTACAACAGTCAGCACTTCGAACGACGGTGGACGGAGCGTATTCGGCAGGGTGGAGGTTGACCCGGTAGGCTGAAGGCAGGACCCGCGCGGCTTCGGGGACAGCCCGCCATCCGCCGCTGCGTTGGAACGGTAGGCGCCGACTCGCATCGGTCCGAATATGTGCCGCGGATTGCACGGGTCCGGCCGCGCCGCCAAGATGCGCCGCATGGCGGTGACCGAGCGCCGCTATGTGTTCGAGGCCGTGGAGACCCTCTCCGACGCGCTGATCCCGTTCGTGGAGAGGCGGCTGATTAATGCCTTTGTGAACAATCGTGAAAGGACGGGATAAGGAGTGGCGGTCGGCGGACTACGCGGTCGGCGGACTACAATGTGTTGGGGGGTATATGGGCGAAGAAGCTGTCAGGGCGTTGATTCCTTTGGCGGGGGTGCTGTTAGGGGCTCTTGTCGTTCATTTCAGTACTACTCGACTGGAGCAGAGGCGACGGAAACTCGATGCCAGGGCGTTGGCGGGAATGTTGGCCGCCGAGATAGACATGACGATTCGGCATGCCGAAAGGCGGGGCTATGAGGAGCATTACCGCCATTTTCTAAAACGGTTTGAAACCGGGGACTTTGGCGAGATGCCCGGTATTCGGGGAATGGACGATAAGCTGCCGGATATAGCTGCGGCGAGCGTCGACAGACTTGGATTGCTCGACCCCAAGCTTATTCGAGATGTTGTCTCCTGGTATGGCAGCCTGAGAGGCATCAAAATCGATCTTCTTGAATTGGGTTCCGGCAAAGTGCCTCACAATGAATGCGCTCCGCTCTTGAGGGATGTCCTGGACATCTGGATGACGGATGTGAATGGAAGAGCGCCTTCTCTGGTTGAGAGACTTCGACGCGTTTGACCGAAAGTCGAGACGAGACAGTGCTTCGTCTCCAGCAGGCGCAGGATGTTGACGAGCTTCACCGTCGCTGCCGGGTCGTAGCCCACCGCCGCCAGCGCATCGCGCGCCTGGCCCGCATTTCTCACCGATGGCCGAAGAGGAGCCCGCACCGCGGCCGACCCCAAGCCTGTCACCCCGGCCTTGTTCCATTGCTGTCCGGTTTAATTCCGGTGGGCCGGGCGAAAGCCTTGGGCGCACGCGGGTTTCCGACCGATCGCGCCGGTCGAGGCTCGGATTGCGGCACGCCGGCATCTCCCCCGTCGTCGGCCTTTGTGTCGCCCCGCTTTCCCCCACACCGTCATGCCCGGACTTGTTCCGGGCATCCACGTCCCTCCGCCGCCTCGCCCGCGCCCGCTCATCGCGCGATGCCGCAAGACGTGGATGCCCGGAACAAGTCCGGGCATGACGATGGGGGGATGAAGGCCTGTTGAAATCCGAGCCTCGAACCCTTCGACCCGCCGGAAATCCGCGTGCGCCCAAGGCTTGCACCCGGCGCCCAAAACTAAACCGGACAGCAATGCCTTGAGCCGGGGTCCAGAGCCACCGGCGGCGCTCCCGCCCAGCCTCCTCCAGATCGTGGTCCGGGGCAGGCCTAGCCCGGATTTCTCACGAGCGGCGGGCGCTTCTTGTGTCCAGCGCACGGGAATGATTACGCGACAAGGGTTTGCCCGCTCGCCGGCGGTTTCGGCGAAGCACGCGGTCTGTCATTCGCCCCGTTGTCACCCCGGCCTTGAGCCGGGGTCCAGGCTCGCCCCGGACTACGATCCGGGGAAGGCCGGGCGAGAGCGGTGCCCCTGACTCTGGACCCCGGCTCAAGGCCGGGGTGACAGGCTTGGGGTCGGCCGCGGTGCAGGCTCCTCTTCCGCCCTCGGTGAGAAATGCGGGCTAGACCCCGGCTCAAGGCCGGGGTGACAGCGGGGCGTGCGGCGGACCGCGCGCGCCGTCGACACAAGGATCGGGGTGGTCTGGGAACGGCAGGGAAGCGATCCGGAGCGGATCGTCCACACGCCTCCCAGCCGCTGGTCTTCGATCGTCGAGATCGAATACTGTCTCTGATCCGGGGTTCCGCAGCCGGCAGGGCTTCGCCCCTCACCCGCGCCGATATATCGAACGCCGGTGCCCGACCTCGATGACCAGAACCACCAGTTCGTCGTCCCGCAGCTCGCACAGGATGCGGTAGTCGCCGACGCGGTAACGCCAGTAGCTGCCGGGCGCGAAACCGCGCAAGGGGGCGCCGGCCTTGCGCGGATCGTCGAGCGGGGCCAGGCGGTCCCGCAAGAACGCGCGGATCCACGCCGCGTCCTGGGGATCCAGCTTGCCGATCTGCCTCGCCGCGCACTCCGCGACCTCAATCCTCCACGCGAAGATAGTCGTCCAGCTGGTCGAGCGAGAGGGTGCGGCCGCCGGCATCCCGGTGCTCGGCGGCGGCCTTCTCGGCGGCATGCAGGTCCTCGAGGTCTTCCAGGTGACGCTCGATCGCCTCGCGGATATGGAACGTGGCGGTGCGGCCCGAGCGGGCGGCAAGCGCCTTCAACCGGTCGTAGGTAGCGTCGGGCAGACGCACGGCGGTCCGTTTCATGGGCGCCTCCAGCGGTTGACGTGTATACCGCCCATGCGGGTTCGCGGACAGCCCGCCAACCGTCGCTGCGTTCGAACGGTCGGCGCCAACTCGCATCGGTCCGAATATCTGCCGCGGATTGCACGGGTCCGGCCGCGCCGCCAAGATGCGCCGCATGGCGACGACCGAGCGCCGCTATGTCTTCGAGGCCGTGGAGACCCTCTCCGAGGCACTGATTCCCTTTGTCGAGCGGCGGCTGCGGGACGCTCATGACGAGAATTGGCGAGCGGTGGCCGCTGATCGGATCAGGGCGCTGAATCTCGATCCCCGAGGAAATCCGCTCCGGGACCTGTCGACGCTGCTGAGGGCCATGGACCGGTTCTGGCCGGAAGCCTTCTCGTCCCGCCTCGGACGCGCCGAGCGGTCGATCGCGCATGAGTTGATCGACGTCCGCAACAGGCTCGCGCACAACGCGCCGTTCACCTGGGACGATACCGAACGGGCGCTCGATTCCGCGCGGCGCACGCCCCTGCCCCTCGTTCGGCGCCGTCTCCGCGCGGCGCCTCGGGGACGCCGCGCAGGTTCACGTGGGAAATGTTCGACACGGAGCTGAGCCGGATGCTGGACGAAGCGCGCGCGGCCGGCGCGGATACCTGCACGGTGGTCTCGCGCGAGTTGCACCGCCGTGCGGTCGGCGGAAGCCAGCCGAACCGGATGCCGCAGGCCTGCGACGCGATGTGGAAGCTCTGGGAGCGTCAGGGGAGCGACCCGGACCGGATCGTCCACACGACTCCCAGCCGCCGGTCCTCGACCATCGAGATCGAGTATTTGCTGTGAGCGCAAATCTTCTCGTGGCGGTTTTCCCGGCTGTCTTCGCCGAGGGGATATTCCCACGGCCGGGGACGCGCGCGATGGGAGTGTCGCGGTGAAGGCCATTCGTTTCGACCGGTTCGGGGGGCCGGAGGTCCTGCGCCTCGTCGACATGCCGGATCCCGTGCCGGGGCCCGGCGACGTGCTCGTCGAGGTTCACGCCGTCAGCGTGGTGGCGGGGGACTGCAAGCTCCGCAACGGAGAGATGACGGGACCGCACGCTCCGCGCCCGCCGAGGGTGCCGGGGCGGGACGGGGCCGGCATCGTCCGCGCGGTGGGCGCCGGCGTCGCCGGATTCGCGCCAGGGGATCGCGTCTGCTTCACCTGCCAGTACGGCGAGCAAGGGTCCTATGCCGAGCTCGCGCTGCGCCCGCAGGGCGATGTCGTCCGCATGCCCGACCGGCTCGATTTCGTCGAGGCCGCGGCGGTCACCCATGCCGGGATCTGCGCCTACATCGCGATCGTCGAGACCGCCGCCGTCAAGGCCGGCGACAAGGTGCTGGTGCACGCGGCGGCGGGCGCGATCGGCGGCATCGCCATACAGCTTTGCGGGATGCTCGGCGCCGAGGCGGCCGGGACCTGCAAGGCGCGCAACATCGATCATGTGATGGCGCTCGGCGCGCATCGCGCGATCGCCTACGACCGCGAGGATTTCTCGCGCGCGATCTCCGGCCAGGACGTGGTGCTCGACATGATCGGCGGCGACGTGCACACGCGGTCCCGCCGGGTGCTGCGGCCGGGCGGCCGGCTGGTGTGGCTGATCGCGGCGCCCTTCGGGGAACCCGACGACGGGCGGGACATCGAGGTTCGGCAGGCGATCGTCAAGGACAGCCCCGAGACCCTTGGAGCGGTGATCCGGCTCGCCGGCGAGGGCCGCATCCGTCCGCTGGTAAGCCGGGTGCTGCCGCTCCACCGGGCGGCGGAAGCGCACCGCATCATGGAGGCGGGCGAGAACACGCGGGGGCGCCTGGTGCTCGATACGAGGCAGACCGCGCCCTGAGCGGGCGGGGCGCGGCTCCGGCATCCCCCTCACCCCGGCCCTCTCCCCGCTGGGGAGAGGGGGAATCGCTCACCGATCGCTCCTTACCTTCTCCCCTCCCGCTTGCGGGAGGGTGGGCCGAAAAAGTCGGATTCGTCCCAAGACGCCGGTCGCGGCGCACCGCGTCACCGCGTCCCGCCCCGCACCCCGAGTCATCATGATGTCTCGAGTCCGTGATGCCATGATGACTCCGCGCCGCGCGGAGCCGTCATGCGAAGACCGGCTCGCAAGCTGTTGGCGGCGCGCTTATTTCCGCCGCCGCGCGCCGTTCCGGGCCGGGTCCCGACGGCGCGGATGCCGGCCTGTTCCGTCCCCGGGGGACGGAAAATAGTCTCATATCGGACCAATGTTTCACGTGAAACATAGGTCAACAATGCTGACTTATGTTTCACGTGAAACATTAGGGGCGATGCGACGGGAACCGTCCCGCCCTACAGCATTGCCCCCCGGCTGTCGCAGGCGCGGCTTCCGGTCACGCGGGGGCCTCGCTCAGATCGAGGCGCCGCTCTATGCGATCCAGGGGCTCGCCCTGCCGATCGAGGCGCTCGTGGATGTTGGCCACGTCAACTTGCAGGTTCGCCATGTGGCGCTCGACCGACGACATCCGCTGGCGAAGGTCGCCGAGATCGTCGTCGATCTTGTCGACCTTGGCACGGATCGCCCGCAGCTGCTCAAGCACCAGGCTCTCGACGTCGGCGTTCATGGGCGCGAGCCTAGCCCGGATCGGCGGCGGCACCAAGGGGCCATCGGCCGCCCTACAGCTCCACCCCCCGGTTGTCCCAGGCGCGGCGCCACTTGTTGGCGAGGTCGGGGTCGAACAGGAGGCCGGTGTCGCCGGGGGCGATGGCCCAGTCGTCGCGCGCCAGCTCGGATTCGAGCTGCCCCGGCGCCCAGCCGGAATAGCCGAGGATGAACAGGCCGCGCACCGGCCCTTCGCGGCGCGCCATTTCGCGCAGGATCTCCGGGTCCGCGGACAGCCAGACCCGGTCGGTGACCTTGACCGAATTGCCGCCGGAGAAGTCGCCCGAATGCAGGATGAAGCCCTCGGTCGGCCCGACCGGCCCGCCGTAATGGACGGCGATCTTGCGGCCGGCGCGCTCGGCCGGCGCGGAGTCGGGATCGAGGATGTTCTCGGCCCAGTCCTCGGCCAGCACGCGGTTGATCACGAACCCCATCGCGCCGTCGGGGCCGTGGCGGATCATGTAGATCACCGTCCCGGCGAAGCGCGGGTCCGGCATGTCGGGCGCGGCGACCAGGAACCAGCCCGCGAGGCTGCCGGGAGCGGTCGCCGCAGCCGCCGCTTGCGCGAAGAGGAGGAGCGTCGCGGCGACGGCGAGGATCGCGGCGCGCGCCCTCACAGCGCCGGTGCCTCCAGGGGGCGCAGCGCGTCGGCCGCTCTGATCGGCGCCCCGGTGCGTTCTCGGAGCTCCGCGAAGTCGAGGCCGGGGACCATCTCGCGGACCACGAGGCCGGCCGGCGTCACGTCGATCACCGCGAGGTCGGTGTAGATCCGGTCCACCGCTCCGCGCCCGGTCAGCGGGTAGGTCACGCGCTCGACGATCTTGGGCTCGCCGCGCCGCGTGCAGTGGTCGGTCATCGCGTAGACCGCCCTGGCGCCGACCGCGAGGTCCATCGCGCCGCCGACGCCGGGGATCGCGTCCGCCGCGCCGGTCGACCAGTTGGCGAGGTCGCCGTTGGCCGCCACCTGGAACGCGCCGAGGACGCAGAGGTCGAGATGCCCGCCGCGCACCATCGCGAACGAATCCGCGTGGTGGAACAGCGAGGCGCCGGGCAGGAGCGTGACCGGCTGCTTGCCGGCGTTGATCAGGTCCTCGTCCTGGGCGTCTTCGGGCGGTTCGGGCCCCATGCCGAGGATGCCGTTCTCGCTGTGGAAGATCACCTCGCGTTCCGGCGGCACGAAGTTCGCCACCAGCACCGGCTGGCCGATGCCGAGATTGACGAACGCCCCCTCCGGGATGTCCTGGGCGATGCGCCAGGCGACCTGGTTGCGGGTGAGGCCCCGGGTCACGGGTAACGGTCTCCCCGGAGGATCGCGTCGCGCTCGCTCATCGGCTCGGGCACCGCGACCACGCGGTCGACGAAGATGCCGGGCGTGACGACGATCTCGGGGTCGATCCCGCCGAGGTCCACGAGCTCGCGCGCCTGGACGATGACGGTCGCCGCCGCCATGCACATCAGCGGGGCGAAATTGCGCGCCGCCAGACGGTAGGTGAGGTTGCCCCAGCGGTCGGCCCGTTCCGCCTTGATCAACGCGAAATCGGCATGCAGCGGGTATTCGAGGACGTAGTCGCGGCCGCCGATCTCGCGGGTCTCCTTGCCGTCTGCGAGCGGGGTTCCGACAGTGGTGGGGGTGTAGAACCCGCCGAGCCCGGCGCCCGCCGCGCGCAGCCGTTCGGCGAGCGTCCCCTGGGGCACCACCTCGAGCGCGACCTCGCCGGCCCGGTAGACCTCCTCGAACACCACCGAATGGGACGACCGGGGATAGGTGCAGATCATCCGCGCCACGCGGCGCTGCTCCAGCAGCGCGGCGAGCCCGACATGGCCGTTGCCGGCGTTGTTGTTGACCACGGTGAGGCCGCTGGCGCCCCGGTCGATCAGCGCGTGGATCAGCTCGGTCGGCGACCCGGCCTCGCCGAAACCGCCGATCAGCACCGTCGCGCCGTCCGGGATGTCGGCGACCGCCTCGGCTATGTCCGCGACCCGCTTGTCGATCATCGCCGAATCCTAGGCAACCGCCGGCGGCCCGTCCACAAGCGGTGCGGTTGACCGGCTTCCCGGCGCGACCCAGTTTTGCCGCATGGAAGCGCTCTGCCGCGATTGCTTCGCCCCGGCCCCGGCGGATGGGGGAACGGCATGCGGCGCCTGCGGGTCGGGCCGGATCGCGCGCCACCCCGAGCTCGCCCGCCTGCCGATCGCCCATGTCGATTGCGACGCCTTCTACGCCGCGGTCGAGAAGCGCGACGATCCGTCGCTGAAGGACCGGGCGGTGCTGGTCGGCGGCGGCCGGCGGGGCGTCGTGATGGCGGCCTGCTACACCGCGCGCGGGTTCGGCATCCGCTCGGCGATGCCGATGTTCCAGGCGCTCCGCGCCTGCCCCGACGCCGCGGTGATCCGCCCCGACATGAAGAAATACGCCGCCGTCGCGCGCGAGGTCCGGGCGCTGCTGAACGGCGTCACCCCCGCCTTCGAGGCGATCTCGATCGACGAGGCGGTGCTCGACCTCTCGGGGACCGAGCGGCTGCACCGCGCCTGCCCGGCCGAGACCGTCGCCCGGCTCGCCCATCGGATCGAGGCGGAGATCGGCATCGCCGTCTCGATCGGGCTGAGCTACAACCGGTTCCTCGCCAAGATCGCGTCGGGCATGGACAAGCCGCGCGGCTTCTTCGTCATCGGCCGCGGCGATGCGCGCCGCTTCCTCGCCGGCCAGCCCGTGACCCTGATCTGGGGCGTGGGCGAGGCGATGCGAAGACGCCTCGCGGCCGACGGCATCGAGACGGTGGGCGACCTCCAGGGGATGGCGGAGGAGACGCTGGCGGCGCGCTACGGCGCGATGGGGCAGAGGCTCGCCCGGCTCGCGCGCGGCCACGACCCGCGCGCCGTCGCGCCGGGATCGCAACGCAAGAGCCTGTCCGCCGAGACCACCTTCGCCTCCGACCTGACCCGCTTCGACGACCTCGCGAAGCGGCTCTGGCCGCTCGCCGAGAAGGTCTCGCGCCGGCTCAAGGCGGAGGGGATCGGCGCGCGGACGATCACCGTGAAGCTCAAGCGCGCCGACTTCCGGGTCCGCACCAGGAGCACCACGCTCGCCCACGCGACGCAGATGGCCGAGACGATCTGGCGCGCCGGCGCCCGGCTGGTGGAGAAGGAGGTCGACGGCACGCCGTGGCGGCTGATCGGCATCGGCACCGCGCGCTACGTCCCGGCCGGGGAGGCCGACCCGCCCGACCTCGCCGACCCGCGCTCGCTCAGGCGCCGCGACATGGAACGCGCCATCGACTCGATCCGCGCGCGGTTCGGGGACGATTCCATCGGCCACGGGCGCGGGCTGGGATAGAGCCTAATGTTTCACGTGAAACATAAGTCAGCATTGTTGACCTTTGTTTCACGTGAAACATTGGTCCGATATGGGACTATTTTTCGCGTCCCCGGGGGACGGGGCAGCGCTGCGGCGCGCGCGGCCGCGGGGGCTCAGAAATGCCGGTTCGGACAGGCGCGCCAGCGGGTTGCCGGAAAAAGTTGCCGCGAAGGGTGAGCGGAGGCGGCGGGAGCGCCCGGCCGGCGGGATGCGCCATACGCGCTGTGCGGCACTCCGATTTGGCGCCATTTGCCCGACATTGCTACGGCCCCACTTCGCTCAGCCCATCTGGCCGACCAACCTGCACTTTACCTAGCCTGGATGCTGTGATATAAAAACTCGTATGAGAGGTCAATAATTCCTTGATATAGTATCAATGGCGACACTGGGCACTCAGCGCGATCGGGCGATCGAGCTCCTGCGATCTCAGGGGATGATGCGCTTGTCGGAATTCAAGGCAAATGGGATCACCGCGGCCACAATCGGCAGAATGGTTCGTGGCGGTGACGTCATCCGCCTCGCGCGCGGCCTCTACCAGCTGCCCGACGCGCCGCTCGACGCCAACCACAGCCTGGCCGAGGCAGCGAAGCGCGTTCCCAGGGGCGTCGTCTGCCTGGTGTCGGCGCTGGCCTACCATGAACTGACCGACCGGCTGCCGCGCGCGGTCTGGATGGCGATCGGCACCAGGGACTGGATGCCGAGGGAGGGAAGGCCGGCGATGCGGATCGTGCGGTTCACGGACGCGCTGCTCACCGATGACGTCATGATCGTGCATATCGAGAATGTTCCCGTGAAGGTCTTCGGCGTCGCCAAGACGATCGCCGACTGTTTCCGGCATCGCCGGAAGGTCGGGCGGACGGTCGCGCTGGAAGGCCTGCAGGAGGCGCTCCGGCGGCGGAAGGCGAGCCCTGCCGAGATCGCCCGGCATGCCGAGCGTGGCGGCGTCGCCACGGTGGTCCGCCCGTATCTCGAGGCGCTCACCGCCAATGCCTAGGGAGGTCGGGAACATCGGGGCCTCGGTTCGGGCCCGCCTCCTCAGGATCGGCAAGGAGAAGGGCCAGAATTTCGATCTGGTCCTCACGCACTATGCGATCGAGCGCCTGCTCTATCGCCTCGCGCAATCCCGGCACGCCGACCGCTTCGTTCTCAAGGGCGCCATGCTGCTGATGACGTGGTTCGATGAGCCGTTTCGCGGGACGCGCGATCTCGATCTTCTGGGCTACGGCGATCCGGCGCCGGACGCTGTTCTTGACACCTTCAGGGAGGTGCTCGGCCAGAAACAGCCGGACGGGGTGGAATTCAATGCCGGCGCAGCTCGAATCGGCCGCATTCGCGAGGAGAACGAATATGGGGGACTCCGCATGAGGGCGACCGCGGACATCGCTGGCGCTCGCATCGCCGTCAATGTCGATGTCGGCTTCGGCGATGCGACCGAACCCCCTGCCGAGTGGCTGGACTATCCGGTCCTGCTCGACATGCCGGCGCCGCGGCTGCGCGGTTATGCACGGGAGACCGTGGTTGCCGAGAAATTCCAGGCCATGGTGGATCTGGGCATGGCGAACAGCCGGATGAAGGACTACTACGACCTTTGGATCGTCAGCCAGGCCTTCGAGATCGATCGATCGCGTCTCGCGGCGGCGATATCCGCGACCTTTGCACGGCGTGGCACGGCGATCCCGGATCGGGTTCCGGACGGGCTGTCGCCGGCGTTCTCGGGAGACGCCGTCAAGCGCCAACAATGGGAGAGTTTCAAGCAGGATCTGAGTGTCGACCCCGGACCGCTCGACGGTGTTGTCAGTGGGCTCGAAGCTTTTCTGATGCCGGCTGCGGCGGCCGCCCGCGAAGTGGGCGCGAGAGACGGTAACCGGGGAAAATGACAGTTGGTCTCGGGGGTTGCGAGCCCCCGCAACCAACCCCGCCGCCGCCAGACTCGCGACGGTCGCTGTGGTGGGCTGCTTACCCACAGCTACCAACCGAAGCCAGAACTCCTACACCACGCCGCAGGACACAACCACGGACCGGGGATAGAAGACCGGAATCGACATCGGCCGGATGTAAGCTCGGCGTGCGGCCGATTGCAAGGTTATGTGGCGGCCAATTGAAGGAAAATCGGGCGGTTGCGGTTGAGCGGGCGCCCCTTCGGCGGCGGCGACCGAGCATGGGCGGGCCCGCCTGCGGGCGTGCCGCGTCCTCGCTGCTGGCGTCGGAAAGCGCCACCGTATGGTCGTTACGACAGCAGGTCGTCGAACGGCTTGCGCTCCGCATCCATCTCGGCGCGCTCGACGGCGTCGATTGAAAAAGCCACACTAGGTGTTATAAAAGAGGCATGAAGGCGAATGCGCGCGAGGGTCGGGTTGCAGACGTTCAAGACCAAGGCGTTCGCGCGTTTCGCCGATCGCGAGGGGCTGGAGGATGCGGCGCTATGCGAGGCCGTGCGGCGGGCCCGGAGCGGACTGATCGATGCCGATCTCGGCGGCGGCGTCATCAAGCAACGGATCGCCCGCAGGGGCGGGGGCCGCTCCGGGGGGTTCCGCACGATCGTGCTGTTCCGCAAGGGCGAGCTGGCGTTCTTCGTCTACGGATTCGCCAAGAGCGGCCGGGACAACCTGCGCCGGGACGAGCTGGAGACGTTCCGGCTGCTGGCCGACGAGTATCTGGCGCTGGACGGAAGGGGCCTGGCGGCGGCGCAGGCCGCCGGAGCGATTGTCGAGGTGGAATGCGATGACCAAGCAATACAAGAGCGAGGCTCTGGCGGCGGCGCACGAGGCGGCGCTCGATCTGGCCGAGGCGGGCCTCATGTCGAAGCGGACCATGCGCAAGTTCGACGAGATGTGCCTGACGCCGGTGCGGGACATGACGCCGGAAGATATCCGCGCGCTGCGCCTGCGGGAGCACGCGAGCCAGGCGGTGTTCGCGCGCTATCTCAACGTGACGACGGGTCTGGTGAGCCAGTGGGAACGTGGCGAGAAGCGCCCGCGCGGCGCGTCGCTGAAACTCCTGACGCTGGTGGCGAAGAACGGTCTTGGGGCGGTCGCCTAGAGCCTGTCCGCTTCGGATAGAAGCGCCGTTACCCCTGTCTCCTCACCGTCATGGTCGGCCTTCGCCGGCCATGACGGAAGAGAACGGACGAAGTGGTTCCAACCAGAACAGATCCGCTCCAGGGTAAGGTGAGGTGGCCTCGCCTTTTCGGACAGGCTGGCGGCGGGATTTCGATTCCCACCGTATGGCCCGAGGGTGGTGTATTGGTGATCGGGACCAGCACCACGTAGCGCGGGCGAACCGCCGGGTCGTCGTTACGTCGGCAGGTCGTCGAGCGGCTTGCGCTCCGCGTCCATCCCGGCGCGCTCCACGGCGTCGATCGCCACGTCGGCGGCGGCGTCCGTGCGATGGCTGCGCAGTGCCGCGGCGCGAAGCCAGTCATATTGCTCCGCGGACATGAGCACGAACTCGCGGCGCCCGTGCCGGGTTATCTCCACCGGCTCGCGCCGCGCTTCGTGCTGAACCCGGCCGAACTTGCGCTGGAACTCCAGCGCGCTCACGGTGGGCATGGCAGTCTCCCCAAGGTACAGGGTCCCGCCTCGATATACGTATAATCCGTTGAAACGAAAGGGCCGGTGAGGTCCATGACATTTCTTCCGTCATGGCCGGACCTGTTCCACCGCTGTCCGGTTCGGTTTTTCGTGGGCTGGGCGAAAGCCATGAGCACCAGCGGGTTTCCGACGCATCGCGGGATTCGACGCTCGGATTTCAGAGTGCCGGCATCGCCTGTCCCCGGTCTCGTCATCGCCCCGCTTTCTCCCACCGTCATGCCCGGACTTGTTCCGGGCATCCACGTCTCGCGGCATCGAGGTGTAAGCGGGGAAGCGATGAGCCAGCGGAGGAACGTGGATGCCCGGAACAAGTCCGGGCATGACGAGCTGGGAGGCCGGGATGGAGATGCAAGGCGGGATCTCGGTCGAAGAGACCGCGCACCGCACCGCCCCCTTTTGTCACCCCGGACTCGTTCCGGGCATGACGATGCGGGGCCGGCGCGGCAACTGTTCCGTCCGGGCCGCAGACCCTCTAGACTCGCCCCGGCAACCGACGGGGCGGGAGGCGCCCGGGACGATGACGCTGACCAACGGCCTGCCCGAGCTCAAGGACCACATCCGCCAGATCCCGGATTTTCCGAAGCCGGGGATCCTGTTCTACGACATCTCGACCCTGCTCCAGCACGCGGACGCCTGGCGCAGGACGGTCGACGCGCTGGCCGGGGCGGTCGCGCGGCACGAGCCGGACCGGCTGATCGGCATCGAATCGCGCGGCTTCCTGGTCGCCGCGCCGCTGGCCGACCGGCTCGGGCTCGGCTTCACCATGGTGCGCAAGAAGGACAAGCTGCCGGGCGCCACGATCGGCCACGAATACGCGCTCGAATACGGCACCGACACGGTCGAGATCCAGGCCGACGCGATTACCCCCGGTCAGCGGGTCGTGGTGCTCGACGACCTGCTGGCGACCGGGGGCACGATGAAGGCCTCGATCCAGCTGCTGCGCCGGGTCGGCGCGGACGTGCGCGGCGCCGCCTGCATCATCGAGCTCGCCTTCCTCGACGGGCGGGAACGGCTCGACGTGCCGGTCGACACGCTGGTCTCCTACGACTCCTGAACCACCCGGTTGGCGAGCGTCCCGATGCGGTCGATCTCGACCTCGATCGTGTCGCCCGGCTTCATGTAGAGCTTCGGCGTGCGCCCGTGGCCGACCCCGTGCGGGGTCCCGGTCGAGATGACGTCGCCCGGCGCGAGCGGGGTGAAGCCCGAGACGTAGGCGATGAGCCGCGGGATGCCGAAGATGAAATCCGCCGTGTTGCCGTCCTGCACGGTCTCGCCGTTGAGCCGGGTGCGGACGCCGAGCGCGTGCGGGTCCGGGATCTCGTCGGCGGTGACGAAGCAGGGGCCGAAGCCGCCGGTGTCCGGAAAATTCTTGCCGGCCGACAGGTTCTCCTCCTGCCAGTCGCGGATCGAGCCGTCGTTGAGGATCGTGTAGCCGGCGACGTGGGAGAGCGCGTCGCCCTCGGCGATGTAGCGCCCGGCGCGGCCGATCACCACGGCAAGCTCGCCCTCGAAATCGAAGGCGTCCGAGACGCGCGGGCGGACGATCTCGCGGCCGTGGCCCACGAGGGCGTCGTGGTATTTGAGGAACAGGCTCGGCACCGTCGGCACCGCGCGGTTCATCTCGCGCACATGGACCATGTAGTTGAGGCCGATGCAGATCAGCTTGGCGGGGTGGCCGAGCACCGGGAGCCAGGCGATCTCCGAAAGCGGGATTCTCGGCGCTCCGTCCACCGCGGCGGCGATCTCGTCCAGCGCATCGGCGCGCAGGGCTTCGACGATGCCCGGATAGCCGGTCGCCTCGCCCAGATCGGCGACCGCATCGCCCGCCAGCGCGCCCCAGCCCGCCTTGCCGCCATGCCCGTAGGTCAGGAGCTTCACGACCCGCCCCTCCGGGCGGCGGGGGGGCTGGCGGCGAAGCGGGAGTCCTTCAGGCAGTGCCTTCCCTCGGCGTCCTGCCACAGGACCTCTTCCTCGTGCAACCTGCCGAGCGCGCGCGCGACCGCCTGGAACCCGTCCGCCGCGTAGCGCTCGGCGAGCTCGGCGAAATAGGCCGGCGCCTCCTCGATGTCGGCGCGGATGCGTTCGGCGAGCGCGTCGATGTCCGACTCGTCCGCCGGAGACGCCGCCCCCGCCCCGTTGGCCGGACCCAGATAGTCCTCCAGCCGCACGCTGTCGGCATAGGCGTAGGCGATCCGGTGGAAGCGCGCCCGGGGCACGTCGTCGGCGATGGTGGCGTCGATCCCCATCTTGGCGGTGGTCGGCACCTTGCCGGGCTCGATCCTGAGGCTGGGATCGAGCGGCTTGGAGCGCGCGTTCGACAGGATCAGCACGTCGCGGTCGGCCTGCACCCGGGTCGCCACCGCCCATTCGACGTCCACGGGATCGAACACGTCGATGTCGTCCTCGACCACGGTGACGTGCTTCATGTCGGCGACCGAGAGCGCGGCGGTAATCGCGTTCTTGCCGTCGCCGGGATGCGGGCGGATCGCGATCACCGCGTGCCAGTGGCAGCACCCGCCGGGCGTGATGTTCACCGCCGTGACCTGCACCCCCGCCTCGTGGCAGACCCGGCGGACGGCGGCCTCGTAGATCGGCCCCGAAGGCCAGATGTTCTCCCACGGCATGTGGAGCGCGTAATAGACCGCCTCCCTGCGCATCGCGATGGCGTTCACCCGGACCAGCGGGTTCCAGTGCAGCCCGCCCATCAGCCGGGTGAACTCGCCGAACCGGCCCTCCGGCCGGGTCCAGCCGGTCGGCAGGATCTCGGCCTCCAGCACGATCTCGGCGTCGGCGATGCACTCGATGTCGACCGTCTTGCAGGGGGTGAGCGCGAGCCCCTCGCCCCGCATCCCGCCGGCGATGGCGACCTCGCTGGTGCCGATGGGCGCCTTGTAGGTGGCGGCGATGACCTCGATCGGGTGGGTGCCGATATTGATCGAGATCGGCAGCGGCTCGTCCCTGGCGAACGCCTTCTCGGCGAAGCGGCGCAGGTTGTTGGGGGTGACGATGTCGATGCCGGTGAGCGCCTTCTCCTTGACCAGGAAGCGGTAGACGCCGGCGTTCAGCCCGTGCTCGCCGTCCGGGTCGCGGGCGAGCGTCACGCCGGCGGTGATCATCGGCCCGCCGTCGAGCACCGAGAACAGCGGGATCGGCAGCCGGTAGAGATCGACATCCGCGCCTTCGAGCAGGGTCTCGCGGGCGGGCCCCGCGTTGACCGAGCGCGGCTCGACCGGGCGGTCGAGGCCGGCGCGCACCTTCGCCTCGATCCCGCCGAAATCGCACCCCATGGCGACGGCGAGCCGGTCGCGGTGGTTGATCACGCCCGAGACCACCGGCATGTCGTAGCCCGCGACGTTCGTGAACAAAAGCGCCTTGTCCGACTGGTCGACCAGCGCCGCGATATGGCGGATATCGACCGTGCGTTCGATCTCGACCAGCTGGTCCGCCGCGCGCAGCTCGCCCAGCAGCTCGCGAAAATTCTCCGCCATGCGTCCGCCCCGTCCTGTTTGCGGCCGGACGGTATCACCGGGGCAAGGGCGATGCCAACGCGGGGCTCAGCCGCGCGGCGCCTCCGGCCGGGTGCCGACGAACACCGCCGCGCCGCAGATCGTGGCGACCAGCGCGGCCGTCGCGATCCAGTGGAACCCGGCGAAGAACACCAGCACCACGACCGCCAGCGTCATGAAGCCGAGCGCCGCCACCTTGGCGCGGCGGCGGATCACCCCGTGGTTCTGCCAGTCGACCACCGGCGGGCCGAAGCGCGGATGGGAGAGCAGCCAGCGGTGGAACCGCTCCGAGCTCCTGGCGAACGCCCACACCGCCACCAGCAGGAACACCACCGTCGGCATCCCCGGCACCACGACGCCGATCGCGCCAAGCCCGACGCAGACCCAGCCGAGCGCGAGATAGGCGTAGCGGACGAGGGGGGAGCGCATGGGCGGACTATAGCGGAATGTTCGCGGAGGTCGTGTCGCGGGCGGGTGCCGTCCGCTTGACATACATTTTTCATGAATTCATGTTATATGCATGACAACGATGATCCAGATCCGCAACGTTCCGGAGTCCCTGCATCGGCGGTTGAAAGCCCGGGCGGCGCTGGAGGGCGTGTCGATGTCGCGCTTCGTCCTGCGCGAAATCGAACGCTCGCTGGAGCGCCCGACGCGGCGGGAGTGGATCGAGGCGCTCCGGTCGCAGCCGGACGTCGAGCTCGATGTTTCGCCGGCGGACATTCTGCGGGACGAACGGAACCGGCGTTGATGGTTCTGGACGCGTCCGGTGCCATCGAGCTGCTGCTCTACACCACCCCGGGCAAGAGACTTGCCGCCGTGCTGGAAAACGAGGCGGTTATCGTTCACGTCCCGCATCTCATCGACGTGGAGATCGCCCATGTCCTGCGCCGCTACACGATAAACGGCGCGCTCGACCGGCGGGCGGGCTCGAGGGCGCTTCGCCGCTGGCGGGAGCTGGACGTGGAACGCTATCCGCACGAGCCGCTGCTCGACCGGATCTGGCAGCTTCGCGCCAATGTGAGCGCCTATGACGCGGTCTATGTCGCGCTCGCGGAAACCCTGTCGGAGGTGCTCGTCACGGGCGACCGGCGGCTCGCCCGCGCGCCGGGGCTCGGGGTCGCCATCGAAGCGGTTTAGCCCGGCGGAGACCGGACTCCGCCATTGTCCGATATACCCTACTGAATTGGCACAAAGGAAAGGAAGACGCGAGCCATGATCGTCAGGATCACGTCGAAACGCCAGGTCACCTTTCCGGCGCGCGTGCTCGACGCGCTGGGCGTCGGCCCCGGAGACCGGCTCGAGCTCGACGAGGGGCCCGACGGCTTCATCCTCCGTCCGCGACGCGTCGACCTGTCCCGCCTGGGCACGCTGAAGGGCAAGATCCCGCCCGGTCATCCGCCGTTCGATCTCGCGGCATTCCGCGACGAACGCCATGACCCGGCACCTCGGGATTGACACCTCGATCCTCGTGCGGCTCGTGACGGGCGATCCCGAGGCCGGATGCCGGCACTGCGTCCGACGGATCGGGTCCCCGATCGGCGAGGGCCACGAGGTCTTCGCGTCGAACCGGGCGATCGGCGAAGCCTATGTCGCGGTGCAACACCATTACGGCATAGCGAAGGCGGACGCGCGTTCGGCGTTGCACGCGGCGCTGCGAAGCGGCCTCGTCGCGCCGCTGAACGGCCGCACGGCGATCGCGGCGCTCGAAGCCTCCGACGGGGCCGGCCTGCTCGACCGCCTGATCGCGGACGACTATGGGCAAGCGGGGCTGGAGACGCTGACGCTCGACCGCAAGATGGCCCGCCTCGCCGACACGCGCCGGCTGTAGGGGGGGGGACGGTTCGCGGGCCGATCGTCCAAGCCATAGCCATTCGCTATGTGACATAGCCCGATAACTTTTTTTCCCTTGGGCTGCCCCGACGCTATCGTTGGCGCGCCCGGCACGAGGAGGGAAACCGCCATGGCGCTCTACCAAAACGAAAAGGACATCGTCGGCGAGGGGTTCCTGGAGGACACCTATCTGCTGTGGTGCGAGCGGGAGGGGCCGCCGATCGCGGAGGAGTTCTGCATCGACCTGTTCGACGTCGAAACCGCGCCGTGGCCGCGCATGGGCTGCAACGCGGCCTTCGTGCACCTCAAGGGACGCGGGGACTTCATGTCGGTGTTCCTGCTGGAGCTCCTGCCGGGGCAGGCGACCGAGCCGCAGCAGCACATGTTCGAGGAGGTGATCTACGTGCTCTCGGGGCGCGGCTCGACCGCCATCGAGACCGCCGACGGGCGCACCCACAGCTTCGAATGGGGGCCGAAGAGCGTCTTCGCGCTGCCGCTCAACTCGAAATACCGCCATTTCAACGGCTCGGGCACGGAATCGGCCAAGCTCGCCTCGTCGACCTCGGCGCCGCTGATGATGAACTGCTTCCACAACGAGGACTTCATCTTCGACAACGACTTCCGCTTCCCCGAGCGCGAGGGCAAGGAGGGGCACTTCTCGGGCGAGGGCGACTTCGTGCCGAAGCGGCCGGGCAAGCACATGTGGGAGACCAACTTCGTCCCCGACGTGAGCAAGTTCGAGCTCCGCGAATGGCCGGAGCGCGGCGAGGGCTCGTCCAACATCATGTTCATCCTGGCCGAGGGCACGATGCACGCGCACTGCTCGGAGATGCCGGTCGGCACCTACAAGAAGGCGCACCGCCACGGGCCCGACTTCCACGTCTACTGGGTGACCGGCGAGGGCTATTCGCTCTGCTGGTTCGAGGGCGACGAGGAGATGATGTACTACCCGTGGAAGCACGGCGTGGTGTTCGCCCCGGCCGACATGATGTTCCACCAGCACTTCAACGCTTCCGCCGGGCCGGCGCGCTACTTCCCGGTCGCCTACGGCTCGCTGCGCTACCCGCTCACCGAATCCAAGCGCCGCCTGTTCGCCGGCGGCGACGTCGACGTGAAGAAGGGCGGCGACCAGATCGAGTGGGCCGACCAGGACCCCAGGGTGCACCGCATGTTCCTCGAGGCGCTCGCCCGCAACGGAGTCGAATCGCGCATGGGCAACCTGATCGACGAGACCCCCTATCTCGCCGCCCAGTGATGCACGAGCTCGACTACGCCCATTTCCACCCGGCCTCGGAGCGCGAGGCCCAGTTCATCCGGGACACGATCTGGAAGGCCGACAATGTCGAGCTGACCACGGTCGGCGTCGACGTGGGCTCGTCGACCTCGCATCTGATGTTCGCCCGCGTCCATTTGCAGCGCCTGTCGGAGGCGTTGTCGAGCCGCTTCGTCGTCGTCGAGCGCGACGTGCTGTGGCGCTCGCCGATCCTGCTCACCCCCTACCGGCCGGACTACACGATCGACGCGGACGCGCTGAAGTCGTTCTTCGAGGGCGCGTTCCGGGAAGCGGGTCTCACCCCGGACGACGTCGATTCCGGCGCGGTGATCCTCACCGGCGAGGCGCTCAAGCGGGTCAACGCGCGCGCCATCGCGGACCTGTTCGCCGAGGAGACCGGCAAGTTCGTCTGCGCGTCGGCCGGCCACAATCTCGAATCGGCGATGGCGGCGCACGGCTCGGGCGCGGTCAGGCTGTCGAAGGCCGAGGACAAGACGTTCCTCAACGTCGACATCGGCGGCGGCACCACCAAGTTCGCGCTCTGCAAGGGGGGCGAGATCGTCTCGACGGCGGCGGTCGCGGTGGGCGGGCGGCTCATTGCCCATGACGGCGACGGCGCGCTGGTGCGGATCGAGGGGCCGGCGCTTCGAATTGCCGGGGATGCCGGCGTTTCGCTGCGGCCGGGCGAAACGCTCGATCCCGGCGACCGGCGGGCGTTGGTGCGGCGCATGGTCGACGTGCTGGTCGGCCGCATCCGCCAGGAGGAGCCGGACGCGCTCGCCCGCGACCTCCTGGTCACGCCGCCGCTCGACGCCTCGCCGAAACCCGACGTGATCTCGTTCTCCGGCGGGGTCTCGGAATACATCTACGAGCGCGAGGGCGACCCGCACGGCGACCTCGGCAAGTCGCTCGCCCACCACATCCACCACGCGCTGACCGACGAGCGCATCCCCTACCCCGTCTACGACCCGGGCCAAGGCATCCGCGCCACCGTGGTCGGCGCCTCGCAGTTCTCCGTCCAGGTCTCGGGCAACACCATCATGGTGTCGGACGAGGCCGCGCTGCCGCTCCGCAACGTGCCGGTGGTCCGCATCCGCGCCGACCTGTCGGGCGACATCGAGCCCGCGGCCGTGGAGAGCGAGATCGGCGCCGCCCTCGCGCGCAACGACATCGACCCGGCCGAGACCAACGTCGCGCTCGCCTTCCGCTGGGAGGGGCTGCCGCTGCACGGACGGCTCTACGACCTCGCCGCCGGGCTGCGCGACGGGCTCAGCGGCGTGCTGGCGGAAAAGCGGCCCATCGTCCTGATGATGGAGGGCGATACCGGCCGCACCCTCGGCCACATTCTGGCGGACGAGTTCGACGTGGGCGTCGACATCGTCTCGGTCGACGGAGTGCAGCTCAAGGACCTCGACTATGTCGATATCGGCGCGATCATCCACCCGACCGAGGTGGTGCCGCTGATAATCAAGTCGCTCCTGTTCTCGACGCCGGACGCGAGCGCCGAGGCATCCGCCGCGTCGCATGTCGAGGCGTGAGGCGCGAATTCACCGTTTCCGTAGTCCCAGAGAGGCCGATAATGAGCAAATGGATCGCCCGCGCCCTAGCGCTCGCCGCCACGGCGGCACCCGGAACCGCGCTTGCCCATCACGGCGGGCCGCAGGATATCGCCCTCGGGATCGGCGCGGGCGCGGTTGCGATAGCCGCGGCGGCCGTATGCCTTGGCGTCCGGGCGTACCGGAGACGGGCGCGCGCTTAGCACAATATCCGACCGGACGCGGTCGTCCCCGGTTGCCGTTCCGCGCCGGTGTCCCCCCTCACCCCGACCCTCTCCCCGGCGGGGAGAGGGGGCACGCCTGCCAGACCCTCCCTGCCTTCTCCCCTCCCGCTTGCCCCGGATCGCAGTCCGGGGCTTGCGGGAGGGGCCGGGGGAGGGTGGGCCGGGTCGCGTGACTCTCCGATGACGGCGACCGCGCCCGCCCTTCGCCGCGAGGTCGAGGCGGTCGGCCTGATCAGCGCGGCCCATTTCCTCAGCCACTTCTACCAGCTCGCGCTGCCGCCGCTGTTCCTGGCGATCCGCGACGATATCGGGATCAGCTTCGTCGCGCTGGGCTCGGCGGTCGCCGCCTACCAGATCGCGACCGCCGTCCTGCAAACGCCGATCGGCTTCCTGGTCGACCGCATCGGCGCGCGCGGCGTGCTGATCGCGGGGCTCGCGGTCAACGCGGGCGCGATCGCGGCCGCCGGGTTCGCCGAGACCTATTGGGAGATCATGGCGGCGATGATCGTCGCCGGCGCCGGCAACGCGGTGTTCCATCCGGCGGATTTCGCGCTGCTGTCTTCTTCCGTCGACGACCGGCGCCTCGGCCGCGCGTTCAGCGTCCATTCGCTCGCCGGTTCGCTCGGCTTCGCCGCGGCGCCGGTGAGCCTCCTGTTCCTCGCGGGCGTCTGGGACTGGCGCACCGCCCTGATCGCGACGGGCGCGGCGGGGGTGGCGCTGGCCTGCCTGCTGGCCGCGTTCTCGTCCGCGATGTGCGACGACCAGCCGCGCGGGAAGAAGCAGGGCGGCGCCGACTGGACCGTCCTGTTCGATCGCACGATCCTCAGCTTCTTCGGTTTCTACGCGCTGTCCGCCGCGGCGGGCGCCGGGATCAGCGGCTTCTCGGTGGTCGCCTTCATCGCGATCTACGGCGTGAGCCCGGAGCTGGCGGGCGGGGTGCTGACGGCGTTCTACCTGCTGACCGGGCTCGGCGTCGCCGCGGGCGGATACATCGCCGACCGGTCGATGCGCCCGGACGCCGTGCTCGGCATCTGCTACGCGGCGGCGGCCTGCGCGCTGGTCGCGGTGGCGACCGGGGCGCTCGCGTTCTGGCTGGCCGCCGCCGCCTTCGGCCTCGCGGGCGTGTTCCGCGGCATCGTGAACCCGAGCCGGGACGTGCTCTTGAAGCGGCTGACGCCGGCGGGCGCCATCGGGACCGTGTTCGGCTTCGTCACCACCGGCTTCAATGTCGGGCTCGGGACGGCGCCGGTGCTCTACGGCTGGGTGATGGATCTCGGACGGCCCGACGCGGTGTTCTGGATCGCCGCCGGGTTCACCGTGCTCACCATCGGAATCGTCTTCGTCGCGCGCCGGCCGGTCGCCGTGGCGGCCGATTGACAGCGCGCCGGCGCGGCCCGCCATAATGGCGAAACCGGGGGAGACGCAGCCATGCCCGATCTCGAGCTCTCGATCGCGCTGGAGCGCTACGACCGCCACGTGCCGTTCTTCATGGGGCTGGTCGAGCCGCCGGAGGGGCTGAAGCTCAAGCCGCTCGAAGTCGGCATGGCGCCGCCCAGGCGCGACGGGGTGGACCGCCACCGCCGCTTCCTCGAGGACGGCGAGTTCGACATCGCCGAGACGTCGCTCTCCTCCCATGTCATCGCGACCGCCCGCGGCGCGCCCTTCGTCGGCATCCCGGTGTTTCCGCGCCGGCTGTTCTCGCAGAACCACATCTTCGTCAACGCGCAAGCCGGCATCGAGACGCCGAAGGACCTGATCGGCAAGCGGGTGATCCTGCGCACCTTCCAGACCACGATGTCGGTGCTGGCGCTGGGCGACCTCAAGTTCGAATACGGCGTCCCCTGGGACCGGGTGCGCTGGATCGTCGCCGACGACGAGGTGATGCCGCTCGGCGACGAGAAGGGGATCGAGGTCGAGCGCATCGGGCTCGACGACGATGTCGGGCGCATGCTGGTCGATGGCGAGGCCGACGCGATGGTCCACCCCCACCCGCCGCCCGCCGTGCTGGAGGCGGGCGACAGGGTGAAGACGCTGTTCCCCGACCGGCGCGCCGAATCGATGGCCTATTTCCGCAAACACGGCTACTACCCGATCATGCATCTGATGGCGGTGCGCGAGCCGCTGATCGAGGAGCACCCCTGGCTCGCGCGCTCGGTCATGGCGCTCTGGGAGGACGCGAAGGCCCGGACCCGGGAGTTCTACGAGGATCCCGGCTGGTCGACGCTCGCCTTCGCCCGCAACGAGTTCGAGGACCAGCTCGCCGCGCTCGGCGCCGATCCCTGGCCGTCCGGCATCGCCGCCAACCGCGGGAACCTCGAACGCTTCATCTCCTACTCCCACGATCAGCGTCTGATCGACGCCCCGGTCCCGGTCGACCGCCTGTTCCACGAAACGACCTGGGACAGTTAGCTAGCCCTCTCTCCGTCATGGTCGGCGGAGGCCGACCATCCACGATTTGTTTTTGTCGTGGATGTAGGAAAAACTCGTGGATGGTCGGCCTCCGCCGACCATGACGAATGGAGGGAGACACCCCATGGCCGAGATTCCCGTTCCATACAGCCATGACGGACGCGCGTTCGAAGGGATGCTGGTCTACGACGATTCGGTGAGCGAACCGCGCCCGGCGATCCTGATGCAGCCGGACTGGCTCGGCGTCTCGCGGCACGGGATCGAGATCGCCAGGGATTTCGGCGGCGGCGACTATGTCGTGATGATGGCCGACATGTTCGGCGCCGGGTACGGCGCGCGCGAGAAGGGCTTCGACGAGCTGATGAAGATCTCGCGCGAGGTCCGCGCCGACCTGCCCCACATCCTCGGCTGTAGCGCGGCGGCGGACGCGGCGATGACGGCGGAGGCCCAGGCGCGCGGGCTGATCGACCCCGGCAAGCGCGGCCTCATCGGGTATTGCATCGGCGGCGGCTTCGCGCTGGAGCAGTCGCGCGCCGGCGCCGATTTCGGGGGGGCGGCGGTCTATCACGTCACCCTGCCCGCCCCGGTCGACCCGGACGCCAGGCCCGACTTCAGGGGGCGGATACTGCTCTTTCACGGATCGGCCGACCCGGTGACGCCGCTCCAAATGATCTACGACCTCGAAGCGGAGCTCACCGAAGCGGGCGTCGACTGGCAGACGATGATGTACGGCCACGCCAGCCACTCGTTCTGCGACATCGGCATGTTCAACGAGTTGCAGCGCTACGACGAGAAGCTGACCCGCCAGTCCTACGAGATGACGCGCTACTTCTTCTCCGGGATCTTCGCCTGAGCGGGAGCGGCTACTCCGCCGGGGCGATACATCCTCGGTCTCTCGAACCGCCGTGCGATATGAGCGCGGCGTTCCTCGGGCGTCCACCCCTCGCGTTCGAACATCTCGAACATGGCGAGCTCGTCGGGGGAAAGCGGGTGCCCCTCGATCGCCTACAGATGCGCCGCCTCGACCAGGCGATCTTTCCCGGCGGCGTTTCCCCCTTTTGTCTTCACGACGGGACTTGTTCCATTGCTGTCCGGTTTAGACTTTCGACACAGGCTCCGTGCCCATGAGCGACACCGTCTCCGTCCCCCGCTGTCACCCCGGACTTGTTCCGGGGTCCAGGGAAGCCGAGCGAGGGCGGTGCCTGTGGCTCTGGACCCCGGAACAAGTCCGGGGTGACAGCGGGGGGACAGGGACGGCTGGTGCGGCCGGGCCGCAATCCGTGTCCCGATCCGGCGGAAGCGCCGAACTTTGCTCCGCTACGGTCGACCGGTTTCTTGCTCACTCCGCCGCCGCGAGGCGGCCCTCGGCGTCTTCGAAACCCGGCGCGACCTCTTCCATGAAGCGCTGCATCTCGTCCTTGACCCGCTCGTGCGGCTTGAGGCCGATGTTGAAGTAGAGGATCACCTCGGCGAAGCCCGCGTCCTCGACCTTCTTCAGGGTCTCGCCGATGGCGGACGCGTCGCCGACCAGGATCGACTTGTCGGTCAGGCTCTCGGGCGTCATCGACTTCAGGTTCTTCACCATATCGACGAAGTAGTGGTAGGTCGGCGGCGCCGTCTCGATGTCCTGCGGCAGCGCGTGGATGCAGCATTCCTGGAAGTAACGCACCTGGCTGGTCCGCGCCGCGAGGTCCTCTTCCGGGCTGTCGGCGAAATGCGCGAAATAGCTGCAGATCAGCCGTCCCGGCGGGTTGCCGTGTTTCGCGCAGGCTTCGTGGTAGATCCCGGCCATCTCGCCGAGCCCGCCGAACTGCATCGCGGCGGCGAACGGCGCGACGACGACGTTGTGGCCCTGCTTGCCGGCAAGCTCGAGCGACGGGCGCGAGAAGCTCGCGACGTAGATCGGCGGCGGCGTCTGCACCGGCTTCGGCGTGATCGAGACGTTCTCGAAGTCGTAGAAGCGGCCCTTGTGGGTCACGGGCTCGGTTTCGGTCCACAGCCGGTGAAGAACCTCCAGCCCCTCGGCGAAGGCCTCGGTGTTGTTCTCATAGGGCGCACCGAGCGGGAGGTATTCGCGCTTGTCGTAACCCCTCCCGGTGGCGAAATCGACCCTCCCGTCGCTCAACAGGTCGAGCGTCGCCCATTGCTCGGCGACCCGGATCGGATGGTGCAGGGGCAGCACGTTGACCGCCGGCGCGAGACGGATGCGTTCGGTCACGGCGGCAACGTAGGCGAGCACGATATCGGGACAGGAGAGCACGCCCAGGGTCGAGAAGTGATGCTCGCCGATCCAGGCCGAGTGCATGCCCACGGTCTCGGCGTGGATCGCCTCCGCCGCGATGGCGCGGATGTAGTCGTTCGCGGTGCGGGTGTTGCCGACATAGTGGTTGTCGCTGAGCGTGAAGTAACCGAATTTCATGACCGTCCCTCCGGCGGCTCAGCCGCCCTTCCTGATGGTTATGCGGAACACCTCGCCGTCCTCGGCCGCGTCGACGAAGACATGCGACGCCGCGTCGCAGAACGCGCGAAAATCCTCCACGGCGGCCGGATCGGTGGCAAGGACGAGGAGTTCCGAACCGGGGTCGAGCGCCTTGATCGCCTTGCGGGCGCGAAGAACCGGCAGCGGGCATTTGAGCCCCGTCGCGTCCAGACGCTCCGTCATTGCGCCTCCCTCCCGGGCGTCCCCCGGCGCGCGATTGGCTGGGGCGCCAGGAATCGAACCTGGGATCACGGGATCAAAACCCGTTGCCTTACCGCTTGGCTACGCCCCAGCATCGGGCCGGGGGCAAGATAGGTTCAATCCCCTGGACCCGCAATGTCGCCCGCGGCAGGACTCGCGCGGAGATGCGTGGCGCGCACCCACCATGCGGGGCGGGCGGCCGCGATTCGCCCGGCTGCCCGGGTCGCGGCTTCCCCGCTGGCGTAAAGCCCGAAACAGGTCGGTCCGCTGCCGGAAAGACGGGCGAGCAGGCAGGACGGCGTTTCCCGGATCGCGTCGAGCACCCGGTCGATCTCGGGACAGATGCGCTGCGCGGCAGGCGCGAGATCGTTGCGCGTATCCTGGAGAGCCTTTGCGAGAGCTGCCGCGTCACCGGGGCTGAAGTCGAACGACACGGGTTCCGAGAAGGGTCCTTCGCGGGCCGCGAAAACCTCGGCCGTCGCGAGCGGCACCATCGGATTGACCAGCACGATCGGGACGGCGGGCAGGCGGGGCGCCGGCGCGATCCGCTCGCCGATTCCGCGCACCATGCCCGGCCGGGCGAAGAGACAGACCGGAACGTCCGCCCCGAGGCCCAGCGCGAGCGCGGCGAGCCTGTCCGCCGGGACCGACAACCTCCAGAGCGTGCCCAAGGCGCGCAGGGTCGCCGCCGCGTCGGCCGACCCGCCGCCGATCCCCGCCGCCACGGGCAGCGCCTTGTACAGGCGGATGCGGGCCCGGGCGGGAACACCCGCCTCCGCCGCCAGCGCCCGGGCGGCCCTGACCGCCAGATTCTCCGTGCCGGCGGAGAGCGCGTTCGCGAAGGGCCCGTCGACCTCGAACCGCAGCGCCTCGTCGGGCCACACCTCGATCCGGTCGTGCACCGCGGCAAAGGCGACGAGACTTTCGAGCTCGTGGTAGCCGTCGGGACGGCGGCCCGTTACATGGAGAAAGAGATTGATCTTGGCCGGCGCCTCGACGCTAACCCGCATTTCTCACCGCGGTCATCGGAGGATCAGCGGGCCGCGCCGCCGGGTTCCGGCTCGGCGAGTCCGCGTGCGATCTTGCCCTCTATGATCTTCACCTGATCCGGCTCCGGGTCGAGTTCGAGCGTTCGACGCCACTGGAACGACGCCTCGTTGCGGCGTCCGACCCGCCAATAGGCGTCGCCCAGATGATCGTTCACCGTCGGGTCCAGCGGTTCCAGCTCCGCGGCGCGCTCCAGCTTCTCCACCGCGCCGTCGTAGTCTCCCATCCGGTAAAGAGCCCAGCCGAGACTGTCGACGATGGCGCCGCTTTGCGGCTCCAGCTCGACGGCGCGTTCGATCAGCCCGAGCGCCCGCTTGAGCTTGATTCCCTGGTCGACCCAGGAATAGCCAAGGTAGTTGAGCAGGTATGGCTCGTTCGGGGACAACTCCATCGCGGCGAGAAAGTCCTTCTCCGCGCGCGGCCAGTTCTTCGACCGCTCGAGCGAGATGCCGCGCGAGAACAGCAGTCGCCAGTGCCGGGGCTCGATGGAACCGATCCGCGCGATCGCCGCGTCATAGGCCTCGACCGATTCGGAAAACCGCTTCTTGCTCCTGAACAGGTCGCCGAGCGTGGTCAGCGCATCCGTGCGTTCGGTGCGTTCCTCGACCATCAGGCGCAGGATTTCGATGGCCTCTTCCTCGCGGCCCAGCCTCGAAAGCCCGTCCGCGCGCCGCAGCCGGGCCGACCAAGAAAGCGGAGACGCCCGGTCGACCGACCGATAGGCCTCCAACGCGCTTTCTTCGCGGCCGACGGACTGGAGTATCTGTCCGACGAGCACGCGGGCGGACGGAAACCGGGGCTTCAATTCAAGAGCGAACCGGCCATAGACCAGCGCGAATTCGGTCAGCCTCGTCCGTATCCCGAAATTGGCGGCAACGAGGAATACCTCCGCCGCCCCCTCGACCGCGTCCGACACGAGCCTGGCCGCCGGCTTGCCCGCGCGAAGGTCGGCGAGCGCGCTCTCGATCAGCGGAGAATGTTGCCGCTCGGCGAGGAAAGCGGTGTAGCGCCGCTCTGCTTCGGCCGGGTTTCCCATTCGTTGGTAGAACGAGCCGACCGCCAATGTCAGCCGGGCGGTCGGTTGCGGCATCTGCCGCACGGCGTCGAGATAGTGGCGCTCGGCCTCCTCCGGCCGGTTCGCGAGATCCAGAATTAGCGCGCTGTGATGGCTGTACACAGCCAGGGGATTCCGATCGCCCTTCGGCTTACGGAGAATCTCGATGGCCGCGTCGTAGCGTCCGGACCCGGCCTCCGCCCACGCGATAAGCAGCGACGCGTAGATGGCGTTGGGACCCTGGCCCCCGATCGTCACAAGACGCATCTTCGCCCATTCGAAACTGCCCGCCTTGAAGTCGCCCACCACGAGAGACAGCCTGGCGAGTGGCGCGTCCGGCTCGACCGCGAGCAGCCGCCCGGCCAGGACGCGCGCCGAATCGGCCTGCCCGCTCGCCAGCTTCGCGACAAGAGCGCGGCGCAGCAGGTCCGGCCCGAAGGGTCGCGCCCTGAGGACATCGTTCATGTAGATGGCGGCGGCGTCGAAATCGCGCTGCCTGAACGCGTGGTAGCCGGCGAGATAGCTGCCGAACTCATGCCCCGGGCGGGCGGGCGGCGCCTTGGCTGCCTTCGCCGCGGCGACCTGCACGGGCACGCCGGGCGGCTGCGCCACCTGCGCGTATCCGGTGGAGACCGCGAGCACGGCCGCCATCCCGAGCGCCAGCACGAGGCTGGCGGATGGAAAAACATTTCCGACCGCCGGAATACGGCTACGCGGAGCCACGTCAGGCCTCCCAGCCAGCGGCCTTCCGCGGAACGGAAGGCCCCGTTCGATCTGCCCCCATGAGCCGTTCAAGCGTTGCGCGCCCCGAATTCCTCCGACCGGACGCCGCTTTCGCGCAAGCGCGATGACCGATGCCGACAGCAAAACCGGAGTATACACCCCCGCATTCCCGCCGCGAGCCCCGCGATCCCGGACTCCCGCATTTCTGTCCGGTTTAGAATCTGTGGGCTGGGTGTAAGGCTCCGGTACAAGCGGGTTTGCGGCCGAACGCGCCGGTCGAGGCTCGGATTTCGGCGCCCCGTCATCCCTCCCACCGTCATGCCCGGGCTTGTTCCGGGCATCCACGTCCCTCCGCCGCCTCGCCCGCTCCCGGCTCGCACCGCGATGCCGCAAGACGTGGATGCCCGGAACAAGTCCGGGCATGACGAAAAAGAGGGGGAGCCGGAGGATGCCGACGCCGTCGACCTTGTCTCCGATCATCGGCGCAGAGCCGCCCGAATGTCCGAACCGGCCAGCGGTGGGACTCCCGGGGCATCCCGCCTACATGTTGGGGTAATTCGGCCCGCCGCCGCCTTCGGGAACCACCCAGTCGATGTTCTGGCGCGGATCCTTGATGTCGCAGGTCTTGCAGTGCACGCAGTTCTGCGCGTTGATCTGCAATCTGGGGCCCGAATCTTCCTCGGTTACGATCTCGTATACCCCCGCCGGACAATAGCGCTGCTCCGGGGCGTCGTAGTCCGACAGGTTGACGTCGATGGGTATCGAGTCGTCCTTCAGCCGCAAATGGACCGGCTGGCCCTCCTCGTGATTGGTGTTCGATATGAAGACCGACGAAAGCCGGTCGAAGGTGACCTCGCCATCCGGCCTGGGATAGTCGATACGCGGCGCGTCCGACGCCTTCCTGAGCGAATCGTGGTCGGCGCGATGACCGAATGTCCACGGCGCCCGGCCGCGCAGGAGGAACGTGTCGATCGCCGCATAGGCGAGACCCGCCCAGAGCCCCCAGCGGAAGGCGGGGCGGAGATTGCGCACCGACTTCAGCTCCCGCCATACCCAGCTCGCTTGCAGGGCCTCCGGGTAGGCGTCGAGCTGCTCGCCGGGGTCGTCGCCGCCCAGCGCGTCGAAAATCGCCTCGGCGGCGACCATGCCGCTCTTCATCGCGGTATGCGTGCCCTTGATCTTGGGCACGTTCAGGAAGCCGGCCTCGCAGCCGACGAAAACGCCGCCCGGAAAGGCGAGTCGCGGGATCGACTGGAAGCCGCCTTCGTTCACCGCCCGGGCACCATAGGCGACGCGGCGTCCGCCCACGAAGGTAGGACGAATCGCCGGGTGGGTCTTGAAGCGCTGGAACTCCTCGAAGGGCGACATGTGGGGGTTGCTGTAGTCGAGCCCGATCACGAAGCCGACCGCGACCTGATTATCCTCCAGGTGGTAGAGGAAGGATCCGCCGTAAGTGTCCGAACCGAGGGGCCAGCCGAAGGAATGAACCACCCGGCCCGGCCGATGTTTGGCCGGGTCGATTTCCCACAACTCCTTGATCCCGATTCCGTAGGTCTGGGGATGGCTGTCCCGCGCGAGATCGAAGCGCTGCATCAGCGTCTTGCCGAGCGAGCCGCGGCAACCCTCGGCGAACACGGTCTGGCTTGCGTGCAGCTCCACGCCGGGCTCGTGATTGGGGCCGGGCTCACCGTCCCGGCCGAGCCCCATGTCGCCGGTGGCGACGCCCCTGACCCGCCCGGAGTCGTCGTACAGAACCTCGGCGGCGGCGAAGCCGGGATAGATTTCGACGCCCAGCGCCTCGGCCTCCCCGGCGAGCCAGCGGCACAAATTCCCCAGGCTGACGATGTAGTTGCCGCGGTTACGCGTTTGCGGAGGCGTGGGAAGGCGCAGGGCGGAACCCCTGGTCAGCAGCAGGAACCGTTCTTCCCCGACGGGCGTGTTGAGCGGTGCGCCTCTCTCGATCGCATCGGGAAAGAGTTCGAGGAGCGCGCGCGGCTCCAGCACGGCGCCGGAGAGAATATGCGCGCCCACCTCGGAGCCTTTCTCGATCACGCAGACGCCGATTTCGCGGTCTGCCGCCGCCGCCAGCTGCTTCAGGCGAATCGCCGTCGAGAGCCCGGAGGGACCCGCGCCCACCACGACGACGTCGAATGCCATCGATTCCCGTTCCACGGCCTGCCCCGCCTCACCCGGAATGCGGCGTGTATAGCACAGGCCACCGCCTGTTTCCCGACGGCTGCCTGTGTTAGAATTCCTTATGGCCGTTGGCGGGGCGATCACATCGGTGCTCGCGTGGCAGATCGAGGCCGGCGCGGACGAGGCGATCGCCGACACGCCGCTCGACCGGTTCGCGGCGAAATCCGATCCAGCCAGAGGAAGCGCGGAAACCGCTCCTGAACCGGCGCGCCGGCCGGGAAGGACGTCCTCGACTCCAGCCGCCGATAGTTCGCGCGGAATCGCGTCGGCGGCGGCCGATCTTGCGTCGCTCAGGGCCGCGTTCGAGGCGTTCGACGATTGCGCCCTCAAGGAAACCGCGACCAATTTCGTGTTCGCCGACGGCGCGGCGGGGGCGCCGCTGATGTTTATCGGCGAGGCGCCGGGGGCGGAGGAGGACCGCCAGGGATTGCCCTTCGTGGGTCCCGCCGGGCGGCTGCTGGACCGCATGCTGGACGCGATCGGGCTGGCGCGCTCGGACGCCTATATCACCAACATCCTGCCCTGGCGCCCGCCCGGAAACCGCAATCCTACCGATTCCGAGATCGCCCTCTGCCTGCCCTTCATCGAAAGGCATATCGAGCTCGTGAATCCCGCGGTGCTGGTCGCGGTCGGCGGGACGGCGGCCAAGGCCCTGCTCGACACGCGCGAAGGAATCATGCGGCTCCGCGGGCGCTGGTTCAACTATACCGTCCCGGGCTCCGGGGCCCGCATCCCGCTGCGGGCGGTTCTCCATCCGGCCTATCTGCTCCGCCAGCCGGGCCAGAAAAGAGACGCGTGGATCGACCTGATCGCCATCAAGCAACAGCTCGCCGGGCACGGAACGCCGGGATGACGGGGTACGAACGTCGACCGTGCCGCGCTTCGCGGGTCGCATGCGCAGGCTTGCTTGCGACGACGGCTTGCCTGTTCGCGGCTCCAACGCACGCGGAAGGGCGCGGCGCGCATGTCGACCGCAGCGTTCTTCCCAAGGTCATCAGCGACGGCGATGCGGCCCAATACCGGCGGATCTTCGACCTGCAGAAGAAGGGAAGCTGGCGCGCGGCGGACCGGGAAATCAAGAAGCTCGGCAGCCGGCTCCTGATGGGGCACGTGCAGGCGCAGCGCTATCTCCACCCGACCAAGTACCGTTCGCGCTACAACGAGCTGGAGCGCTGGCTCCGCTACTACGCCGACCACCCCGAGGCGAGGCGGATCTACCGTCTCGCGCTGCGCCGCAAGGGGAAATCCAGCCGCCGGCCGCAGCAACCCACCGTCCCGAAGCCGAGGATCGGCGGGATCAGCCGGTTCTCACCCACCCACGGCTACAACTCTTCCCGCCGCCGCAGCGCCGCGACGAGGGCCTGGGTGAGCAAACGGATCCGTTCGATCCGGTACCATGCGCGCGCCGGCCGGCTGACGCGCGCGCGCCAGATGCTGAACTGGCGTTCCACCAGACGAAATCTCGACCCGACCGAAACCGCGATCGCGCGGTCGTATCTCGCCACCGGATACTTCTTCCACGGCGCGCCGGAAACCGCGCACAAGCTCTCGGCGGGCTCCGTGAAGCGCGCGGGCCGTTACATGCCGATGGCTTACTGGATCGCCGGGCTTTCGGCGTATCGCGTCGGCGCCCATGTCGAGGCCGCGACCCACCTGGAGACCCTGGCGGAGGATCCTGCCCTGTCGTCCTGGTGGGCCTCCGGCGCGGCGTTCTGGGCGGGGCGCGCCAATCTCGTCGCGCAACGCCCCGACCGGGTCCGCTACTGGATGAACAGGGCGGCGCAGCACCGGCTCACGTTTTACGGCCAGCTTGCGGCCCGTGTCCTCGGTCTGGAGCGCGAATTCGACTGGAATATGCCGAAGCTGAGCGCCGGTCACGTGAAAACCCTCATAAGGCACCCCGCGGCCCGGCGGGCGATCGCCCTGATGCAGGTCAACGCGCATGAGCGCGCGGAGAACGAGCTGGAGGCGCTGACGTCGATCGAGGACAGCGATCTGGGCGAGGCGCTGATGGCGCTGGCCGACACGGCCAGGCTGGCCTCGCTGTCGGTCCGGACGGCGTCGATGGTCGACGACGGTAACGGCGCACCGCTGCAGGGCGCGCGCTATCCGGTGCCGCGCTGGCAACCCCGCGGAGGCTTCACGGTCGACCGCGCGCTCATCTACGCGTTCATGCGCCAGGAATCGCTCTTCAAGTCGCGCGCCAAGAGCCATGCGGGCGCGCGCGGCCTGATGCAGCTGATGCCGGGAACCGCGGGCTTCATGACGGGCAAGCGTTTTCGGGGGGTCCGGCGCAACCAGCTCTACGATCCAACGCTCAACATATCGATCGCTCAGCGCTATATCCGCTACCTGATCGACCATGACACGGTGAAAGGCAGCGTCCTCATGCTGGCCGCGGCCTATAACGGGGGGCCCGGGAATCTCAACAAGTGGCGGCGCCGGGCGGCACGGCGAAAGGCGACCGATCCGCTGATCTTCATCGAGACGATCCCGGCGCGGGAAACCCGAAACTACGTGGAACGGGTGCTCGCGAATCTGTGGATCTATCGCAGCCGTCTGGGACAGGATACGCCCACGCTTGACCGCCTTGCCGCCGGTGAGGTGCCGCTATACGAGTCCCTCGACGGCGACCCGAACGTGGTGGCGCGGAATGAGCGGAATTGACGAAACGATCCCCTTCGCGGCGATCAACATCGCGGTGATGACGGTCTCGGACACGCGGACCGAGGAGACCGACCGGTCGGGCGCGACGCTGGTCGAACGTCTGGAAGAGGCGGGCCACCGGCTGGCCGACAAGCAGATCGTCCCCGACGAACGGACCGCGATCGAGGGGCAGCTCAGACAGTGGATCGCCGATCCGGAAGTGGACGCGGTGATCGCCACCGGCGGCACCGGAGTCACCGGCCGCGACGTGACCCCGGAAGCGTTCGAATCCGTGTTCGAAAAGGAAATCCCCGGTTTCGGCGAGCTCTTCCGGATGATCAGCTTCGACAAGATCGGCAGCTCGACCATCCAGTCGCGCGCGATGGCGGGCGTGGCCGGCGGAACCTACCTGTTCGCCGTGCCGGGCTCGACCGGCGCATGCCGCGACGCGTGGGACGAAATCCTAGTCTACCAGCTCGACATCCGGCACAAGCCCTGCAATTTCGTCGAGCTGATGCCGAGGCTCAACGAGCACCGCGCGGCGCGTTCCGCCTGACCCGCCAGCGGAGATAGGCCTCGGCGTCGTCGACATCCTCGAGCACCTCAAGCAAGGCGACGCTTCGCCGCGGCGGGACGTTCGCGCGCGTATCGGCGAGGGCGTGCGGGCTCGACCATCGCACGCCGTCGAACAGCGCGCGCGTCGGGACGCCGGGACCCCTACCCACCAGCCAGTATCCCCCGTCGACGGCGGGACCGAAGACCAGATCGGTCCGGCGAAGCGCCGCGAACGCGCCCGCCACATGCCGCGCGCCGAGATCGGGAATATCGCTCCCCACGATTGCGACGGGGACGGTGGAGTCCCTGGCGAGAATCCGTCCCATCCGCGCACCGAGATCGCCGCCGCCCTGCCCCACCCTCGCGAACCCGGCAGGCCACGGAGACACGCCGCGCGCCGCCGCGTCGGGCGTGACGGCGAGGATCGTTTCCCAGCGCCGGTCGCTGCCGATCTGGCGTAGCAATCGTTCCGTCGCCGTCCGATAGAAGCGGAGCGCTTCGACCGCACCCACCCCCGCGGCGAGGCGGCGCTTGACGGCGCCGAGCACCGGAGCGCGGACGAACACGTAGAGTTTGGGGCGTCGTTTCATCGATAGAGGCGGGCGATAGCACCGGGCGGAACGCCGAGGAAGTAGAGCCCGAGACAAACGAGGTTGCGCCCCGACCGGCGCAGATAGCCCGCCCGCCGGTATCGGACGGCGGACGTCACCGCCGCGACATCGAGCACGTCGAGACGGCGGCGGCCGATGCGGCGGACGATGTCGACATCCTCCATCAGCGGGAGCGGCCGAAAACCGCCGAGCGAATCGTAGAACCCGCGCGAAATGAGGAGCCCCTGATCGCCGTATGGAAGGCCGAGCGCGGCGGTGCGCCAGGCGACGATGGCCTCCAGCCTGCGCGCCGCCCGGGAGCTGTCGTCGAGCGCGAACCGGAACGTGGCCGCGCGCTCGCGGTTCGCCGGGTCGCCGCAATGGCGGAAGACGGCATCCGCCCAGCCCCGCTCGGGAACCGTATCGGCGTGGAGAAACAGCAGCCAGCGCCCGCCGGCGTGCCTGGCGCCCTCCGACAGTTGGGTTCCGCGGCCCGGCGCCGACTCGACGACCCGCGCGCCGTGGTCTTCGGCGATCGCCGCCGTGCCGTCCGACGAACCGCCATCGACCGCCAGCACCTCGCAACTCCGGTGCGGCCCCGGCACGGCGAGCGCCCGAAGCGTATTGGGAAGAGCCCGGGCGGCGTTGAGCGTGGGAATGACGATGCTGAGGTCCGGTCGCACGCCCGGTTTCTGAAGCCTCTCCGGGGCAATGTCCATAGACGGCAAATGTTCTTGTTATGTTCTCAATCCCGCGCTAGGCTCCCCGAATGGACACTCCCCTGCCGGACGTTGCACGCAAGGGACGCGGCGCGGTCAGCAACCGGGCGGGGCGCTTCGAGCCCCATGCGTCCGAGGCGATCGACGACGGCTGGTTCATCGAGGACCTGCCGCCGCTCAGGACGACGGTCACGCGCGATGCGTCGAAGACGATCGTCGCGCGCAACGCCTCGCCGGACGTCCCCTTCGACCGTTCGATCAACCCGTATCGCGGCTGCGAGCACGGCTGCGTCTATTGCTTCGCGCGCCCCACCCACGCCTTTCTCGGCCTTTCGCCCGGCCTCGATTTCGAATCCCGCCTGTTCTACAAGCCGGACGCCGCCCGACTGCTCGAAGACGCGCTCCACGACCCGAAATATGAGTGCCGGACGATGGCGATGGGGACCAATACCGACCCCTACCAGCCGATCGAGCGCGAATACCGCATCACCCGGTCGATCCTCGAAGTGCTGTCCGAATGCGACCATCCGGTCGGGATCGTCACCAAATCGGCACTCGTGGTCCGCGACATCGACATCCTGGCTCCGATGGCGGCGCGGTCGCTGGCCCAGGTCTGCATATCGGTGACGACACTCGACCGGGGCCTCGCCCGCCTGCTGGAGCCGCGCGCCCCGACGCCGGCCCGCCGGATCGAGGCCATCCGGAGGCTCGCCGATGCCGGCATTCCCACCGGCGTGATGGCGGCGCCGACGATCCCCGGCCTGACCGATCACGAGATGGAGGACATTCTCGAAACCGCCTTCGAGGCGGGCGCGCGGTCGGCCAGCTACATCCTCCTCCGCCTGCCGCTCGAGATCGCGGACCTGTTCACCGAATGGCTCAAGACCCACCGCCCGGACCGCGCGTCGCGGGTGCTCAGCCTGATGCGCCAGGCGCACGGCGGCAAGATCTACGCTTCGACGTTCGGCAAGCGGATGCGCGGCGACGGACCCTATGCCGGGATGCTGGCCAAACGCTTCGAAGCCGCCTGCAAGCGCCTGGGTTTCTCCGACCGCCGGTTCGAGCTCGACACGACCCGGTTCAAGCGCCCGTTGAGGCGGGGGGATCAGCTGGCGCTGTTCTAGTGTCCTGCATCTGAAATTACTTTACAGTATGATTTGAGTGTATCGAGGATTTGGTCTGCGGTCTTGGTCCAGAGGAAGGGCTTGGGGTCCTGGTTGTAGATGTCGAGATACTCGGCGATCGCCGTCTCGAGCTGTGCGGTGCTGCGGTGGGTGCCGCGCCGGATCTGCTTTTCGGTCAGCAGGGCGAACCAGCGCTCGACGAGGTTGAGCCAGGAGGCGCTGGTCGGCGTGAAGTGGAGATGGAAGCGGGGATGGCGGGCCAGCCATTGGTGGATCATGGCGGTCTTGTGGGTGCCGTAGTTGTCGAGCACCACATGGACCTCGCGGTCGGCGGGCACCGCCTTGTCGATGGCGCGGAGGAACTTGCGGAACTCGACGGCGCGATGCCGGCGATGGCATTGGCCGAGCACCTCGCCGGTGGCCACGTTGAGGGCGGCGAACAGCGATGTGGTGCCGTGGCGCTTGTAATCGTGGGTACGCCGTTCCGCCAGGCCCGGTCTCAGGGGCAGCAGCGGCTGGCTGCGGTCGAGCGCCTGGATCTGCGACTTCTCGTCGACGCACAGGACCACGGCGCGCTCCGGCGGATGGAGGTAGAGGCCGACGATATCGCGCACCTTCTCGACGAACAGGGGATCGCAGGACAGCTTGAAGGTCTCGACACGGTGGGGCTTGAGGGCGAAGGCCTGCCAGATGCGCCCGACCGTCGCCGGGCTGAGCCCGCTCGCCCTGGCCATCGAGCGCGTGCTCCAATGGGTGGCGTCCCGCGGCATCGACTCCAGCGTCATCGTCACCACACGCTCCACATCGGCGTCGCCGATCTTGCGCGGCGCGCCGGGCCTGGCCTCGTCGAGCAGGCCGTCGCAGCGCGCCGCGACGAACCGCCGCCGCCACTTGCCGACCGTGACCCGCGTGGTGCCCAGCCGCTCGGCCACCGCGATGTCGCTCTCCCCGGCCGCGCTGGCCAGCACGATGCGGGCGCGCAGCGCCAGCGCCTGCGCGGTGTTGCGCCGGCGCACCCAGCGCTCCAGCTCCGCGCGCTCGTCCGTCGTAAGCCGCGGAATGGCTCGGGTATGATGGTTCGCCATCGTCCGTCCCCTGCAAAATCAACCGAACAGACGGTAGCACACGCCCATCTATTGATAAAGAACTTATGAGACAGGACACTAGCCCGCATTTCTCACCAAACGCCGAAGAGGAGCTCGCACCGCGGCCGACCCCAAGCCTGTCACCCCGGCCTTGAGCCGGGGTCCAGAGCCACAGGCACTGCTCTCGTCCTGCTTCTCCGGATCGAGGTCCGGGGCGAGCCTGGACCCCGGCTCAAGGCCGGGGTGACAACGGGGCGAACGACAGACTGCGTGCTTCACCGAACCCGCCGGCGAGCGGGCAAACCCTTGTCGTGTAATCATTCCCGTGCGCTGGACACAAGAAACGCCCGCCGCTCGTGAGAAATCCGGGCTAGAGCGTTTTCCGACCTTATCGGGTCAGGACGGCCACCCTCCCCCGGCCCCTCCCGCAAGCGGGAGGGGAGAAGGAAAGGAAGAGCGGGCAAGCGAGTCCCCTCTCCCCCGTGGGGGAGAGGGTCAGGGTGAGGGGGATGCCGGGTGCGACCGCGTCCGGTCGGAGCTTGCTCTAGAGCCTGTCCGGTTTAGAAAGAAGCGCATTTACCCCTGTCTCCTCACCGTCATGGTCGGCGAAGGCCGACCATCCACGAGTTTTTAAGGCGCTGGAAACAAAAAACAAATCGTGGATGGTCGGCCTTCGCCGACCATGACGGAAGAGAACGGACGAAGCGGTTCCAACTAAAACAGATCCGCTTCAGGGGGAGGTGGGAGAAGCCGGCTCGGCGTGAACGAAAAGGGCCGAATCGCGAATTGAATATCTCTATGTCGTACGGGCATACGCACTGCCGGGACGTTCCCGCGATCCCCAACTTCCCGGGGGCGGCATCGAATGTCGCTTTGTTTCCAACGGTGCGGCGGTGCCCGAACATTTCCACCTGCTGCTGGATCGGCTCGTTGCGGATTTTCTTGGAGCCGGCCTCCGCATATCCCCGGTGTACCTCCCGGCCACCGTGGCGATTGCCTACGCCGTCTATCGCGCCCGGCGTATCGGCGGCGGTTTCCTGGCCTGGCTTCTACCGAGAAGCATCGTTTTCCATCGCTCGCACATCACCGATTGCCAGCTCTTCGTGGTCGGCCGTCTGGCATCGGCGGCAGGCATTTTCGGCTCGATATCCCTGACCGCGTCAACGGCGGCCGTCGCGATCTGGAGTGTCGGGGGTACAACCGGCGGCGGCGATCTCCACCCGATCCTGCCGACCTTGACGATCGTCGCGGTCAACGACTTCGGGGTCTACTGGATCCATCGCTGTCATCACAGCCTTTCGGTGCTCTGGCCGTTCCATGCCGTGCATCACAGCGCGGAAGTGCTGACACCGATGACCGTTTACCGCAAACACCCGGTGTACGAAGCTGTTTCCGTGCTGGGACGCAGCGTCCTCGTGGGGCTCGCGCAGGGTCTCGTTCTGGCGGCGGTGGCGGGCCATGTCGAGATAGCGACCATCGCCGGGGCCAATTCGGTCTACGTGCTGTTCAACCTCGCCGGCGCCAACCTGCGTCACAGCCACCTCTGGCTCCGCTACGGCACGGCGTTGGAGCACATTCTTATTTCGCCTGCGCAGCACCAGATTCATCACAGCCGGGCAATCCGGCACAAGGACAAGAATTTCGGCCAGATCCTCGCCGTCTGGGATTGGATGTTCGGCACGCTGTATGTGCCGACCGAGCGCGAGGCGCTCGAATTCGGATTGTCGGACGAACGCGGCCGCGCCGTTCCCCAGCCTCACGGTTCATTGAGCCGGGCGTTGATCGTGCCGTTCCGCGAGTCCTGGCGGGCTCTGGCGCAGGCTCGAGCGACCCGGAATCCCGGCGCCGGGCGGGAGCCGGTATTTCCCGAGACCTCTTCAAGCGGCCCCTTCGGACAGCCGCGCCAGCGGCCGGTCGGGGATCGGCAGATGGATCAGCGCCGCCACGAACCCGGCGACGATGGCGAAAGTCCAGACCGGGTCGTAGGAGCCCGTCATGTCGAACGACAGCCCGCCGAGCCAGACGCCGAGGAAACTGCCCAGCTGGTGGCTCAGGAAGGCGATCGCGGCCAGCGTCGCCATGTAGCGCGGCCCGAAGATATGGGCGATCAGCCCGGTAGTGAGCGGCACCGTCGAGAGCCACAGGAGCCCCATCACGGCGGCGAAGACGAGGACGCTGGTCTCGGTCAACGGCAAGGAGAGGAAGACCAGCATGGCCACGCACCGCGCGGTGTAGATGATGCTCAGCAGGTATTTCATCCGGTAGCGGTCGCCGAGCCTGCCGGCGCCGATGGTGCCGAACAGGTTGAACAGCCCGATGGTGGCGATCGCCGCCGCGCCGAGCGCCGGCGCGAGTCCGCCGTCGGAGATATAGGCCGGCAGATGGTTCGCGATGAACTGCACCTGGAGCCCGCAGACGAAATAGGCGCTCACCAGCATCACGTATCCGCGGTGGCCGGCGGCCTCGCGCAGCGCCTCGCCGAGGCTCTGCCGGGTCCGCTGGGACAGCCGGGCCGAGGTTCCGGCACGGAGCGAGAGCGCGAACGGAACCGCGATGGAGAGCGCGACGGCCATGGCGATCAGCGCGCCGCGCCAGTCGAAGATCTCGATCATGGCCTGGCTGTAGGGAACGAACACCGACTGTCCCAGCGTCCCGCCCGCGGTGGTGATGCCGAGCCAGGTCATCCGGCGCTCTTCCGGCGCAATGCGCCCGACCAGCGCGTTCAGGAGCCCCAGCCCGCAGCCGCCCATCCCGAGCCCGATCAGGAAGCCAATGCCGACCATGAAATCGGCCTGGGACGTCGCCTGCGACGAAAGCAGGAGCCCGGCCACAGCGATCAGCGCGCCGGTCGCGATCACGCGGATCGGTCCCCAGCGGTCGGCGATCATCGCGGCCAGCGGCGTGGCGAGGCCGACGACGAGGTTCTGCGTCGCGATCGCGACCGATATGGGCTCGCGACCCCAGTCCAGATCGACGCTGATCGGCGGGATGAACAGCCCGAAGGACTGCCGGACGCCAGAGGTCACCAGCAGGATGCAGGTGGCGCCGAAGAGGACGTAGACCGGCGTGCGCCAGAATGCGGCGATCATTCCGGCCCCGCTATTCGCGACGCCCGGCCGGAGGCCGGGGGGCGGATAGGTTTTGGAGCGCTTTCCGATCTTGTCGATTCACGGTCCGCCCTCCCCCGGCCCCTCCCGCACGCGGGAGGAGAGAAGGTAGGGAAGAGCCGGCGCCGCGAGTCTCCCTCTCCCCCGTGGGGGAGAGGGTCGGGGTGAGGGGGAGACCGGAGCCGAAACGGACGGGCCCTAGGCGAACACATCCGGGAACCGCGCCCGCACCTCGGCGGCCAGCTCGGGCGAGGTCTGGGCGACGCGCGGAAAGGTCTCCAGGCGCTCATAGGGGATGCAGGCGTCGATCACGACGCGCGAGTTGTAGAGCTTCTCGCCGGTGACCATCGTATCCAGCCGGGACGACCAGTTGCGCTCGAGCACGGTGAAGTCGGTCCCGGGATCGCTGCGCGTGCCCATCGCCCAGATCACGTCGTGCATGTCGGTCGGATCGATGTCGTCGTCGACCACCACGACATAGCGCCCGACATAGCCGGTCGGATTGACCTGCGAGGCCACCAGCCCGGCCTGGTTGGCGTGGCCGAAATAGCGCTGCTTGATCGCCACCACGACGAAGGTGCGCCCGGCCCCCGCCTGGTGCACCCAGACCCCCTTCACATCGGGTATGCCGGCCCCTTCGAGCGAATCGAGCAGGCCGGCGGAACGGATGAAGCAGCGTTCGAACAAATGCGAATGGGGCGGCTTCTGGCTCGCCGCGCAGGTCAGGATCGGGTCGTTGCGGTAGTAGACCCGCTTGATCCTGATCACCGGCTCTTCCCTGGCGCCGCCGGCGTAGTAGCCGGTCCACTCGCCGAACGGACCCTCCGGCGCGGTCTCGTCCGGCAGGACCTCGCCTTCGAGCACGATTTCCGAATGCGCCGGGAACGGAAGCCCGGTCAGCTCGCCCTCGATGCAGTCGATCGGCCGGCCGACCAGCCCGCCGGCCCAGTCGAGCTCCGGCACCTGGTCGGACAGCGTGTAGCGCGCCGCGATATAGGTGGCCGGGTCGATGCCGACGATGATCGCCATCGGACAGGGCTTGCCGGCCTCGAGATACTTGTCGCGGTGGATCCTGCCCTGCTTCCCGTTGGAGATGTAGGAGGTCGCGATGTCGGGACCGTTCACCTGCACGCGATAGGTGCCGATGTTGATCCGCCCGCTGTCGGGGTCGCGGGTGACCACGCCGCAGGCGGTGCCGATATAGCGTCCGCCGTCGTGCTCGTGGTGAATCGGCACCGGAAATTTGAGAATGTCGACATCGCCGTCGCGGTCGACATTTTCCAAGACCGGCCCGTCATCGACGATGCGGGGCGCGACCGCTTCCTGGCGCTTGATGCGGCGGCGGTAAATGTCGAGCATGGTCCGCCGGTCGCCCGATTGTGCCGGGTCGATGCCGAGTCCGAGCGCGAGCCGGAGCGGCGAGCCCAGCATTCCGTAGAGGCACCGCATGCCCTTGCCGTATCCCGGCACGTCGTCGAATAGCAAGAGCGGCGATTTGTCGACCTTCTCGCGGTAGAGCACCTCGGTCACCGCGCCGAGCTCGCGGTCCCAGTGGGCGCCGGCGACATGCTTGACCTCGCCGCCGTCCGCGACCGCGGCGAGGAACGCCCTCAAATCGGTCTGGATCTCGTCGTTGCGCTGCATCGTCCGATCCTCAAACGGAGACCGCCGCGGGCCAGGGCCGCGGCGGTCCGGTAGCGCTGCTGCCCGGGTTTCCCCGCCTCAATCGCAGAGATAGCCCCACTTCTCGCGCGACTCCCTGGCGAGCTCGGGCGACGGCGCGTTGACCGGCGGGAAATCGTCCTTCCAATGGAACGGCCGGCAGGCGTCGATGATCGCCCGGCTGTTGGTGAGGTTCCCCTTCTCCTTCTCCCAGGGCGGGATCCGGGGATCGAGATGGGTCGACCAGGCGTGGGGGATGATGTCGATCGATTCCGCCGGGTCCGACCGGGTGAGCATCGCCCAGATCAGCTCCTCCAGGTTGGAGACGTCGATGTCCTCGTCGGTCACGATCACGTACTTGCCGGCATAGGCGCCGACATGGCACTGGCAGGCGATGTGGCCGGCCTGGCGGGCGTGGCCGGGGTAGCGCTGCTTGATCGAGACCGCGACCAGCATGCGGGCGGTGCCGACCTCGTGCAGCCAGGCGCCCTCCACGTCGGGGACGCCGGCTTTCTTGATGTTCTCCTTCAAGAGCGCCGAGCGGGTGACCGCGCGATAGCGCGCGAGCTCGTCCGGCGGCCGCTGGGGCGGGCAGCCCAAAAGGATCGGGTTGTTCCGGTAGTAAATCGCCTTGATGTCCATCACCGGCTCCTCGCGCATCCGGGAGCCGTAATATCCCGTCCATTCGCCGAACGGGCCTTCTTCCTTCCTCGCGTCGGGATGGACGAAGCCTTCGAGCACGATCTCGGCATTGGCCGGGAAGGGCAGGCCGGTATGGCGGCCCCTGATCATCTTCATCGCCTCGCCGCGAAAACCGCCGACGACGTCGAATTCGCAGACCCCGGGGGGCACCTCGCTGCAGCCCATCAGGAAGGTCATCGGGTCGCCGCCGCAGACGATCACCGCCGGCATCGGCTCGCCGCGCTGCTGGTACTTGTCGCGGTGGATGCGACCGTGCTTGCCGGGCGAGATGTAGAAACCGACCGACGTCTTGTCGTGGATCATCACCCGGTAGGTGCCGATGTTGATCCACCCGGTATCGGGATCGACGGTGACGTTGTAGCTGCCGGTGCCGATATAGCGCCCGCCGTCCTCGTCGTGCCACATCGGGGTGGGGAAGACTCCGACATCGACGTCGTCGCCCTCCATGACGTTCTCGGTGACGGGGCCGGAGTCGACGAACTCGTGCGGAATGGTCCGCAGGTCTTCCATGTAATTCTGGCGGAACGCGTCGGTCAGCTCCATCTTGGAGAGGTCGGAGGAGAAGCCGAGCGTCATCGCCATCCGCTTCGAGGCGAAGAAGTTGGTCAGGACCCGCGAGCCTTCGAGCGTTCCCGGCACGTCCTCGAACACCACGCAGGGCGCCGTGTCGTTGTGCAGCACGACCTCGGACGCCATGCCGATGTCGCGCTCCCAGTTCGCCCCCTGGACATGCCTGACCTCGCCGAGCTTCTCGGCCTCCTCGAGCCATTCGCGCAGATCGCCGTAGGGGATGCGCAGCTCGTTCTCGAGCCGCGTCGCCTCTCCGCCTTCGGCCACCTTGCCGATCACGTTGCCCATATCGTCGGCCATGCCGTCTCTCCCGCTCGATATTCCGTCGCTATCCAGAACGTATCCGCATTACCGGGCCGTCACCAATACAATTGCAACATTAGACAGATAAACCCCCGCGATGCGACCGTTGACCGTGAACCCGCGAAGAAGGACCGCCCATGCTGCCGACAGAACGTATCGACTACGACCCGATCGAAGGCCGAAAACCGCTCAAGCTGCCGGGCGGCGCGCGCATGGCGGTCTGGGTGATCGTCAATGTCGAGGAGTGGGACCCCAAGGCGCCGATGCCGAGGACCGTGCTCACCCCGCCGGCGGGCGGCTCGCCCAGCCCCGACATTCCCAACTGGGCGTGGCACGAATACGGCAACCGCGTCGGGTTCTGGCGTTTCGTCGAGGCGTTCGACGAATTGTCGATCCCCGCGGCGCTCTGCATCTACGGCATCGCGGTGACCGCCTATCCCCAGATCGCCGAAGCGGCGCTCGAGCGCGGCTGGGAGTTCATCGGGCACGGCTTCACCCAGCGCAACATGCAGAAGGTCGACGACGAGCGCCTCGACATCCGGCGAACCACCGAGGCGATCGAGGCCTGCACCGGGAAGCGTCCGCGCGGCTGGCTCGGCCCGGGGCTGACCGAGACCTGGGAGACCCCCGACATCCTGGTCGAGGAGGGCTACGAATACGTCGCCGACTGGGTGCTGGACGACCAGCCGGTGAGGCTCCGGACGCGCGCGGGACCGATCGTCAACATCCCCTACACCCAGGAATGCAACGACGTCGCGATGATGCTGATCCAGCACCACCCGGCGCGGGAATACCGCGACCGCGCGGCCGACCAGTTCGAGCAGATCCACCGCGATTCGGAGAACTCGGCGCGGGTGATGGCGCTATCGGTCCATCCCTACATCATGGGCGTGCCGCACCGCTTCCGCTATTTCCGGGAAATCCTGCAAACGATCTCCGGCCACGGCGACGTGGCCTTCATGACCGGCGAGCAGATCCTCGACTGGTACCGGGAGCAGCGGCCGGACGGCGGTTAGGCGTCAGGCGACCTCCGTACGCTCCGCCCTCCCCCGGCCCCTCCCGCAAGCGGGAGGGGAGAAGAAAAGGAGAGGTCTGCGCCGCGAAATCCCCTCTCCCCCAGCGGGGCAGAGGGTCAGGGTGAGGGGGAGAACGATCCCGGCCGCCGCGACCCGGTCAGGTCGGAAAATGCTCTGGTCCGTCAGGCGGCCTCCGCGCGGGGTTCGCGGATGCCGAGGCGCTCCATCCTGGGCAGCACCTCCGCCCCGAAATAGGGCAGCTCGTCGAGGAAGTTGACCAGCCCGAACGCCATGCCGTCGAGCCCGGCGCGGTTCAGCTTGTGGAGGATGCCGGCCACATGGTCGGGCGAGCCGACGATGGGGAAGGTGCCGATCCCGCTCGCCAGGCGGCGCCGCATCGCGGGCATCATTTCGGGCGGCAGGGAATGCGACTCCTGCCGGCCCCGCATCAGGTAGTCGACGCCGGCCCGGTCGGCCATCGTCTCGGCGTAGTAGACATAATAGTCCTCCGCCTCCTGCTGAGTCGGTCGGCAGACGACATGGCCGCTTGCGTAAACGCCGACATCGCGCGGCGCGGCCTGCCGGCGGAGCTCGTCGATCACGCCGGCCAGCTTGTCGTCGTCGACGATCAGCATGAACAGGCAGTCGGCATATTTCGCGGCGAATGCGCGCCCGGCCTCGGACGAGCCCGCGCTCATCAGCAGCGGGGCCTCCCCGAAACAGGGCTTGGGCGCGCCGATCACGCCCTTGAGCTTCATGTACTCGCCGTCATGGTCGAAGGGCGCGTCGGATGACCAGATGCGGGTGACGATGTCGACCCATTCGGCGGCGTAGACATATCGCCTGTCGTGTTCCTCGAGGCCGACGCCGAACATGTCGAATTCGACCCGGTTCCAGCCCGACACGATGTTGAGGCCGAACCGTCCGTGGCCGATATGGTCCGCGGTCGCGATCTGCTTGGCGGCGAAGACCGGGTTGATCAGCGGCACGTGCACGGTGCCGAACACGCAGATCTCGCTCGTGTGCGCGAGCAGCCCGCTCGCCCAGGCGACGGTCTCGAAGGTCTCGTTCTGGGTCGAGACCTCGTCCCCGTCATAGCCGTGCCAGCGCGCGATCGGCAGGATGAATTCGAGACCCATCCGCTCGGCGAGGCGGGCGAGCGCGACGTTGTTGTCCCACGATGCGTCCCAGCGCTCGGGAACCGTGGTGATGGCGAGCCCGTTCGAGCAGTTCGGCGCGAACAGGCCGAGCTTGAACCGGTTGGCGTTGTACATGCGGGTGTTCTTGCGGCTCACCGCGATCTCCCGGGCATCGGCGCGAAAAGCCTAGTAGAACATGCGGCAAGGCATCAATCGCGAAAGGAACCGCCCGATGGCAGGCGCAAAGACGCTGGACGAGGCCCTCGACGCCATCGCCTCGCATATCCGTGCGAGCGTGGCCGTGGACCTGACGGGGTTCCCGCATTACGGCGACGCCGACACCGGCGCCTGGACCACGACGCCGGACGGGTTCTGGACCGGCGGCTACTGGAACGCGATGCTGTGGCTGGGCGGCGCCGTCTTCGACGATCCCGGCCTCGTGGCCGAAGCGAGGCGCTGGACCGAACGCCTGAGGCCCAGGATCGGCTCGGAATCGGTGTTTCGCGGGTTCCTGTTCTATTACGGCGCGGCGCTGGGCGGCATCCTGCACGGCGACGATCCCTCCCGCGCGCTGGCGCTGGCGGCCGCGGAAAGGCTGGGCGGCGATTTCGACCCGAGGCTCGGGCTGATCGCGCTGGGCGCCGAAGCCGAGGAAGCGCACACGGTCGGCGCGGGCGAGGCGAATATCGACGGCCTCGCCGCGGTGCCGCTGCTCCTGTTCGCGGCCGGCGAGACCGGCGACGACGGCCTGCGCGGCCGCGCGCTTCGCCATACGCTCGGGAGCGCCGGGCTCTGCGTGCGCGAAGACGGCTCGGTGGTGCAGTCGGTGAGCCTCGACCCGGAGACCGGCGAGCCGGTCCGCTCCTATACCCACAAGGGCGTCTCCGACAGCTCGACCTGGACCCGGGCGCAGGCCTGGGCGATGCAGTTCCTGACCTACGCGGCGCGGCACATGCCGGAGGAGCGGGCGCTTTCGGAATACACGACCCGGGTGACCGACTGGTGGATCGACAACGTGCCCGCCGACCGCGTCGCCTACTGGGACTTCGACGCGCCGATCGACCAGGACACGCGCAAGGACACCTCCGGCACCGCCATAGCGGCCACGGCGATGCTGAAGCTGTCGACGGTCGTCGAAGATCGGGAGCGAGCCGCGCGCTACCGGGCCTGCGCCGAGGAAACCCTTCGCACGCTGGCCGCCTGCCATCTGACCCCGGTCGCGCCGCGCGACGCCCGTCCGCCAGGCATCCTGACCAACGGATGCTTCGACCAGCGGGAAGGCGTGGCGCTGGCCAACCAGCTGATCTGGGGCAGCTACTACCTTCTGGAAGGGCTCGCGATGCTGACGGGAAGGCTGGAGATCGGCCGGGTCTAGGGGTCGCGGTGGGCCCCCTCACCCCGACCCTCTCCTTACCTTCTCCCCTCCGGCTCGCGGGAGGGGCCGGGGGAGGGTGGACCGGCCGTCCTGACCCGGTAAGGTCGGAAGACGCTCCAGAGGCCCGGTCGGGCCGGTAGAAAGGAACGAAGGATGAAGCTCGCAACCCTCAAGGGCGGACGCGACGGTCGCCTTGTCGCGGTCAGCGACGACCTCGCGCGCGCGGCGGACGCCTCGGCCGTGGCGGCCACGATGCAGGCGGCGATCGACGATTGGGCGGCCGCCGCGCCGGGGCTGGAATCCCTCGCCGCGGCGGTCAACGCGGGCGAAACGGAAACCTTCGCTTTCGAGCCCGCCGATTGCGCGGCGATCCTGCCCCGCGCCTATCAATGGGTCGACGGCAGCGCCTATCTCAACCATGTCGAGCTGGTCCGCCGGGCGCGCGGCGCGGAGATGCCGGAGATCCTCTACGAGGACCCGCTGATGTACCAGGGCGCGTCGGACTCGATGATCGGGCCGAGGGACGACATCGCGCTTGCCGACGAGGCCTGGGGAATCGACATGGAGGCCGAGGTGTTCGTCATTCTGGACGACGTGCCGATGGGCGTGACGCGCGAGGCGGCGCGAGGTCACATCAAGCTGGTCGGCATTCTCAACGACGTCAGCCTGCGCAACCTGATCCCGGCCGAGCTCGGCAAGGGGTTCGGTTTCCTGCAGGGCAAGCCGACCACGGCGTTTTGTCCCGCGGTCGCGACGCCGGACTCGCTCGGCGCCGCCTGGGACGGCACGAAAATGACGCTCGACATGGAGGTCTCGCTCAACGGCGCCCCGCTCGGCCGCCCGAATGCCGGCACCGACCTCTATTTCGACCTTCCGACCCTGATCGCGCACGCCGCCAAGAGCCGCCGGCTGGCCGCCGGGACGATCCTCGGCAGCGGGACGATCTCCAACCGCGACCGCAACGTCGGCGCGGCCTGCCTCGCCGAGGTCCGGACCGTCGAGACCATCGAGCACGGCGCGCCGAAAACGCCCTTCATGCGCTTCGGCGACCGCGTCCGGATCGACATGCGCGACGCCGACGGCAATTCGGTGTTCGGCGCGATCGACCAGCGGGTCGTCAAATACGACAACCCGGTCAGCCAATAGCGACCAACGGTTCGATCTTCGACACATCGAGTTCGGCGCGGGCACGGTCGAGATCGTAGAGCCGCTGCAGGGCCAGCCAGGATTCCGCCGTCATCCCCAAGGCCCGCCCAATGCGGAGCGCCGTGTCCGCCGTGATGGCGCGGCGGCAATGGACGATTTCGTTGATGCGCCGCGGCGTCACTCCGATTGCCTTCGCCAATCGGTACTGACTGATCCCGAGCTCCTGCAAGATCTCCGCCAGATGCTCCCCAGGATGGATCGGTTCCATATCGGTCATGATCGGTGTCCTATACCCAAATTCGACCTTGTCGGTTCCGGTTCACCCTCCCCCGGCCCCTCCCGCAAGCGGGAGGGGAGAAGATAAGGCCGAGGCGGTGCAGCGACTCCCCCTCTCCCCAACGGGGAGAGGGCCGGGGTGAGGGGGGGCCACCCCCCATCACGCGTTCGCGCCGAGCGCCGCGCGCATTTCCTCGACATAGGCGGCGAAGCCGGCTTCGAGCGTGTATTCGGGCTCCCAGCCGAGCACGTCGCGGGCGTGGCCGATATCCATATGGTCGGTGCGCGAGACGGGCGGCGTTCCCGGAACGATCTCGATCTCCAGGTTGGGCAGCGATGCCCTGACGGCCGCCACGAGCTCGTCGAACGTGGTGACCGCGCCGATGCCGATATTGAAGACGTTGTAGCGCGGAAGATCGCGCGTCGCGCAGAGGTCGAGCGCGCGGCCGATGTCCTTCGAATAGATGTACTCGAACGACATGGTCTGCTCTTCCGGGATCTTCGCCGGAACGCCGCGTATCCCGCTCTCGACCAGCGCGTGGCACTTCTCGCCGCCGCCCGATCCGCCCCAGAAATGGCCCATCCCGAAGACGTTGGCGGGCCGCACGATGGCGACCTCGAAGCCGTAGCGGTTCGAATAGGCCTCCAGGATCAGCTCCTGCGCCGCCTTGGTGTTGCTGTAGGCGGTGCCGCTGCCGAGCGGGAAGTCCTCTTTCATCACGCCGTCGGGCGCGGTTCTGCGCCAGTCGTAGGAGCCGAAGGTGGAGATGTTGAGCAGCCGCCTGACGCCCGCCAGCCGCACCGCCTCGCAGACCGCGATGGTGGCGTTGATGTTGAGGTCCATGCCGAGATGGAGCGGGTCCTCGGCGCGCTTGCCGATCAGACCGGTGGTGTGCAGCACGGTGTCGGCGCCGTGCGCCTCGATCGCGGCCAGAACGCCGGGCAAGTGGCGCGCGTCCTCGGACAACAGCGTGTAGTTGCCCGCGCCGAGGCGGCTGTCCAGATAGTCCTCGCGCGGGATGGGGTCGAGAAACACCACCTTCTCGCCGCGGGCGAGCGCGCGGATCGCAAAGCTGGTGCCGACCAGCCCGGCGCCGGTAATCAGCGTGGTCATGGAACCTCCCTTCGAGTTCGCGGAGCGGACGCCCCAGTGTGCGTCAACCACCCCCGCCGCGCCAACCGCCCGGTTCGACTCGCCGGGGCAATCGCCTAGGATCGCCGCGTCCCGAGCGGAGGATCCGCGATGTCCGAGTCCGAAGGAATCTACAGCGTCAGCCGGCACATCCGCTTCGGCGATTCCGACCCGGCGGGCATCGTCTTCTACGTCGCGTTCTTCCGCATGTTCAACGACCTGTTCGAAAGCTGGGTCGGCGAGCGTCTCGGCATCGACTTCGCCCGCGAGTTCTTCGACGAGGGAAGGATGTTCCCGCTGGTCCATTGCGACGTGGACTTCAGGAAGGCCCGGCGCATGGGCGACAATCTCGACCTCGCGCTGATCCTCACCGGGCTCGGGCGGTCGTCGATCCGCTACACCATCGTCGGCTCCGACCGGGGCGAGGAGATCCTGCGCGGCGAGTTCGTCTCCTGCGTCGCGTCCAAGGAGATGGGCCGCTCCGTCCCGATCCCGGATTACCTGCGCGCGCCGATGGCGGACTACCTTGCGCTCTGCCGGAGGCTGGGCGCGACAGGCGCCGGATGACCCCGGCGGGCCCCGCCGCTAGATTGCCGCCATCGACGGAAACCGCCCCGGGAGACCCGGATGCCTGAAATACCGCGGCTCAACGGCGTCGTCGCGGCGCTGGAGGCCGACCGGCCGACCTTTACGACCTTCACCACCGCCGATATCCAGAGCGCCGTCGCCCTGTCGGCGACGCGCTATGACGGGATCGTGTTCGAGATGGAGCACAATCCCTGGGACATCGGCGCGCTGCGGGATTCTCTCCAGTACATGCTGAGCCGCGCGCAGATCGCCGCGTCCGGCTCGGTCGCGCCGGCGGTGACGCCGATGGTGCGTATTCCGCCCAATGGCGGCGAAATGGCCCAGTGGCACGCCAAGCAGGCGCTCGATCTCGGCGTCTACGGCGTGGTCTGGCCGCATGTGAGCTCGGTCGAACAGGCCTATAACGCGGTCGCCGCGTGCCGCTACCCGAGACTCGAAGCCGCGCCGCTTTACGAGCCGGCCGGCATACGCGGCGACGGCCCGCGCCATGCGGTGCGCTACTGGGGGCTGTCCCAGCAGGACTATTACAGGAAGGCGGATGTCTGGCCGCTCGCGCCGCACGGGGAGATCTTCGTCATCCTGATGATCGAGGACACGGCCGGGATCGAGAGCCTGGCCGACATGCTCGACAACGTGCCGGGGATCGGCGCCGTTCTGATCGGCGAGGGGGATCTCAGCCAGGAGCTCGGCTTCCCCCGGCAATACGACCATCCCGAGGTGCGCGACGCGATGGCGCGGATCGTGGATACGTGCAAGTCGCGCGGCGTGGTCGTGGGCCATCCCCATGTCGATGCGGGGAACGTCGAACGGGTGCTCGAAGAAGGCTACCGGTTCCTGATGGCCGCGCCGGCGACGAGCTACGCCGGTCTGGACAAGGGGCTCGAGCTCAGCGGCCGGAGTTAGGAAGGAAGACCATGATCATCGACTGCCACGGGCACTACACCACCGCGCCGTCCGCTCTCCGGGAGTACCGGGCGGCCCAGGTCGAGGGGCTGAAGGACCCCGGCTACGAGCCGCTCCCGGCCGATCTCGGCATCTCCGACGACGAGATCCGGGAGAGCCTGGAAGGCGCGCAGCTCAAGCTGCAACGGGAACGCGGCACCGACCTCACCGTGTTCTCTCCCCGGGCGGCGGGGATGGCGCATCAGGACGGCAACGAGCCGGCCAACCGGTACTGGTCGGAGATCTGCAACGACATGATCCACCGGGCGGTGACGCTCTATCCCGACAACTTCGTTGGCGTCTGCCAGTTGCCGCAGGTGCCGGGAATCGAGCCCGGCAACTGCATCCCCGAGCTCGTCCGCTGCGTCGAGGAGCTCGGCTTCATCGGCTGCAACCTCAATCCCGACCCGACCGGCGGCTACTGGACCGACCCGCCTCTGTTCGACCGCTGGTGGTATCCGCTCTACGAGAAGATGTGCGAGCTCGACGTGCCGGCGATGATCCACGTGTCTTCGTCCTGCAACCCGCATTTCCACTTCACCGGGGCGCATTACATCAACGGCGACACGGCGGCGTTCATGCAGCTCCTGACCTCGGACCTGTTCTCCGACTTCCCGACGCTCAAATTCATTATCCCGCATGGCGGCGGCGCGGCGCCGTTCCACTGGGGGCGCTATCGCGGGCTGGCGCAGGACATGGGCCGTCCGCCGCTCGACGAACTGCTGCTGGACAACGTGTTCTTCGACACCTGCGTCTACCACCAGCCGGGGATCGACCTGCTGACCAGGGTGATCCCGGCCAGGAACATCCTGTTCGCGTCGGAGATGGTCGGCGCGGTGCGCGGCATCGACCCGGAGACCGGCTTTCCGTTCGACGACACCAAGCGTTACATCGACGCGGCCGAAGGCCTCGGGCCGGCGGAACGGAAGATGATCTTCGAGGACAACGTGCGGCACGTTTTCCCGCGGCTCAGGCACTGAAGCGCCGTTCGCGCTGGTCTGACCTTCCCATGAACGGGGAACCGGCCTGCGGGGCTGTTCCTCCTCGAAACGGTTGGGGCTCGGGTATCCCGGAGCCGGGTGCAGGCGCGCCAAGCCTCATTCGGCCCATCGGGACGATCGCACGCCATGACGCGCCCTGCGATCGCGTCAACCTTCGGTTCGCTCCCCCTTTTGGGAGAACCGACTCGAGGCCGTCTTCTTGCTGCCCAATAGTGCCTCGGTCTCCTTCGGCGGCGTCGGCTCCGCCGATTCGTCCCCGATCGCGCGAATGGACAATTTCCCGGGCTCGATAACATGCGCCTTCCGCCGGTCCCGATACTCCGGGCCTCTCGGCACGAGGTTCATGGGATCTTCGTCAATGATGCCCGCACCGCCGGCACGCATCTCGCGTGAACGCTCCATAGCGGCGATCAACCTTTCTTCCGGTGTTGCAGGCTCCCACGCAACAGGCGGTTCGTTCGCTACCCGGGCCACCAGCGCTGGCCAGAGATCGTCCGAGATCGGGTTGCCGCCCGCGTCCAGCGTGAGCCGAACCAGATCCTGCGCCGACCGCTCAAGCGCGCGAAGAGGAATGTCGGGAAGGGCTCCGCCGTCTTCGGCCCGGCGCCATCGGGGCGGCCCGACATAAAACTCAAGGCCAAGCACCTCGCAGAGTGAGCGCAGCCGCTCTACCGAGGGGACATGGCCGCGCCGCATGTCCCGGATCATCTCGGGTGCCCCTTGCGCCCGTATGGAGGCTGCCCGGGCCGAGATCCCCCGGCGTTCGAGCGCGGCGTCGATCTCTCGCAGAATGTCTTCCACATGCAAGGGATATGTCCCTTGCATGTGGAAGACAAGCGCTAACCGGTTGAAATCATGGCAATAAACTGCTTCCGAATGCCTTCAGGGTATTTATATTGTACAACAAGGTATATATCGCTTAAACTATCCCCATGATCGAAAGATTCTCTTATCGCGCTGGGGCAGTTGTTCGCGAAAGAGAAGGGTGTACGCCGATTGACGACGCTTAACAGAGAGGAATCGACCATGCCGACCAAACATCTTCTGCATACGTTCGTGGCGGCGACCGCCGCGGTCGCGTTTTCGACCGCCGCATGCGCACAGAAGGCCGAGATGAAACCCGCGACCTGCATCGTCGTCGGGAAAGAGGTTCAAAAGACCAAGGACATGAAATGCCCGCAGGATGTCGTCGGCACCCTGCGCAGTCATTTCTACGAGTACGAAGTTCCCAAGATGAACAAGAAGGGCGAGATGGTCCGTGACGAGAAGGGCGATGTCGTCATGGAAAAGCGCAGGAAGACCTACAAGGCGATGGCCGACCTGATCGAGGCGGTTGGCCTGAAGAAGGCCTTCGGCGAACGCCTGGTCACCGTCTTCGCCGTTCCCGATTCGGTCCTCATGCCCGTGCTCAAGGACCTGAGCGCGCTCCTGAAGGACGAGAAGCAGAAGCAGCGGGTGTTCGCCGCCGTCGCGATGCATGTCACCGATGAGGCGCTCATGGCGGAGTGGTTCCGGAGCAAGAACGGCAGAATGTGGACCTTCGCCGGAAGCTGGAGCTCAGGCGCGGCTCCGTTGTCGTTCTACGCCTTGCGCGACCACACCACCGTGGAGATCAACAATGTCCCGCTGATGGAGAGCGACATTATCGCTTCGAACGGCGTGATCCATACGGTGGATAGCCCACTGGTCGCCCTGCCCAAGCCGGCAAAAATGGCAGGCAAGATGTAGCGACCGAATTCTTCGCATCGGTACGGCGCGGTCTGGCCTTGGGCCAGACCGCGCTGTTCTATCCGATGTGGACTCGCCTTTTCGGACAGCCTGGCGGCTGAGTTAGGGCCTGTCCGTTTCAGGTTGAATCGTCTCCCCGTCCTTGGCCTTTGTGCCGTCCGGCTGTCCCCCACACCGTCATGCCCGGAACGTGTCCACTGCTGTCCGGTTTAACTTCGGGACGGGCTCCGTGGCGATGGGCGAGACCGTCTCCGCACCCCCGCTGTCACCCCGGACCTGTTCCCATAGGCGCTAACTTGTTTTCGCACGGCATGTCTCCCGACGGCCCGTTGGTCGAAACCGCACCCGGCCCCTCGGCGTCATGGTCGGCGGAGGCCGACCATCCACGATTTGTTTTTTTCCAGCGCCGCAAAAACTCGTGGATGGTCGGCCTCCGCCGACCATGACGGGAAAAGGCAGGGCAGCGATGCTTCGATCCGTGTCGGATACGCTCCGGCACGGATTTCCCGGCGGCCGAGACCCAAAGCCGTCACCCCGGACTTGTTCCCATAAGCGCTAACTTGTTTTATCTTTGTCATTTTATCTAGGGTTTCCGGGTGTCGGGATCCGGAGGCTTTGCGATGGATGAGGATTGGGCGGTTCTTCGTTCTTTTCTTCCGGCGGGCTGGGAGGAGTTGGGTCGTTCCAGCGGGGCGCTGAAGGGTCTTCGCAAGGACAAGTCGGCGGAGTCGGCGCTTCGGGTTCTGCTGTTGCATCTGGGCTGCGGGCACTCGCTGCGCGAGACGGCGGTGCGCGCGCGCAAGGCGGGTCTGGCGGATTTGTCGGACGTTGCGCTTCTGAAGCGGCTTCGCAAGTCTTCGGACTGGTTGCAGGGGTTGTGCGTGGCGCTGTTTCGCGAACGGGGTCTGGCGGTGGAGCCTGGCTTGCGGGTGCGGGCGGTCGATGCCACCACGGTGCGCGAGCCCGGGCGGACGGGTTCGCTGTGGCGGGTTCATTACAGCCTGTGCCTGTCTTCGCTGAGCTGCGACTTTTTCGAGGTGACGCCGGCGCGGGGCGCGGGCGGCGGGGAGTATCTGGCGCGGTTTCCGGTTGGCGAGGGCGATCACATTCTGGCCGACCGGGGCTATTCGACGGCGGCGGGGCTTCGCCATGTGTCGGCGGCCGGCGGACGCATTACCGTGCGGGTGAACACCGGAGGATTGTCCCTTCGAACCCTCGATGGCGCGCCTTTCGACCTGCTTGCGGCAGTGTCCCGGCTGAGGAGCGCCGGGGCTGTCGGGTCGTGGCCGGCGGCGACCGCCGGGGAGGAGAAGGTCTGCGGTCGCATCTGCGCGGTTCGCAAATCGGCGGCAGCGGCCGCGCGGGCGCGCAAGACGGCGCGCCGCGAGGCCCGGCGGCAGGGAAGCAAGGTCAAGCCCACAACGCTTGCTTTTGCGGACTATGTCATCGTCTTCACCACGTTCGGCGAAGAGGCGTTCAGCGACCGCGAGGTTCTGGAATGGTATCGCCTGCGCTGGCAGGTCGAGCTGGTCTTCAAACGCCTCAAATCCCTGGCCCAGCTGGGCCATCTGCCCAAGCATGACGACGAAAGCGCCCGCGCCTGGCTCTACGGAAAACTCCTCGTGGCGCTGCTGGCGGACAAGCTGGTCCGTCATGCCCGCGCCCTTTCCCCCTGGGGATACGACCTGGCGCCGCCACAGGACCCATAGTCCCTGGCGGGAGTTCCGGTTTGCCCTCAACCAGGTCCGAAGGGCCATCGAGCCCGCCTTCAGCCTCGCCCGCACGATCGATGAGTGGAACGACATCTCAAAAGCGCTCTCCGAGCCGCCAAGACAGAGAACCCTCCAACGCGCCCTGCACTACGATCTGTCAACAAGTTAGCGCTTATGGGACCTGTTCCGGGGTCCAGGCTCGCCCCGGACCCCGATCCGGGGAAAACCGGGCGACAGCGGTGCCTGACAGTCTGGACCCCGGAACAGGTCCGGGGTGACAGCGGGGCGACAAGGACGGCGGGTGTGGGCGGGCTGCAATCGGTGTCCCGATCCGGCGGAAGGGCCGAAAACCCGCCTGTACCAATGCCTTGCGCCGGGTCCACCCCATCTAAACCGTCATGGTCTTGGCGGTGCTGAGCCACCCCGTGGCATGAAACTCGGGGCGTTCGGCTGAGGGTTCGCCGATCGTCGCGCGGGTCTGCCGTGGCAGGATGGGAATGGTGGAGGCGGCGACGCGTGAGCGTTCCTTTTATCGGTGATGTGGTTCCCGAGATCTAAACTGCTTCCGGCGGTCGGCTCCGCACCCCGTACTGTGCCCGGCCCGCGGCCGTGGACGCGCGGCAAATCGAACCGCACCCGCTCGACGGGTGCGTGTCCTTCCGACCGCTGTCGCCGCCTCCACCGTGGCGATGCCACGGCGCGATCCTACGCCGCCGTGGCGAGAGCGCAACGAGGAGGAAAGCGATGAAGACGGAAGGCTTGCACGTCGTCCGGCCGCGCGCGGCGGGTCTGGACGTGCACAAGATGGAGATCACCGCGACGGTTCGCCTGTGCGAGGGCGAGGGTGAGCCGGTGGTGGAGACGCGCTGCTTCAGCTCGCTTCCGAGCGGTCTGGCGGAGATGGTCGCCTGGCTGACCGGTCGCCGCGTCGAGGCCGCTGTCATGGAAGGGACCGGGATCTACTGGCAGGCGCCCTTCGCGGCGGTGGAGGCGGCGGGGATCGAAGCGATCCTGGTGCACGCGCGTCAGGTCAAGCAGTTGAAGGGGCGCAAGACCGATGTCGCCGACAGCGTGTGGCTGGCCTGCGTGTGCCAGTTCGGGCTCTGCACGCCTTCCCATGTTCCCCCCGAGCCGTTCCGGGAGCTGCGCTCGCTGAGCCGCCAGCGGCGCACCCTGGTCAGGCAGCGCTCGACCGTGCGCAACCGGGTGCAGAAGATCGTCGACCGCGCCGGCCTGCGCATCGGCGGCATCCTCTCCGACGTCTTCGGCGTCAACGGCCGCAAGATCCTCGACGGGCTGGCGCAAGCCACGCCGCGCGCGGTCATCCTCGCCTCGCTCACCGGCCACGTCGCCAACAAGCTGGAGGGGCTCGGCGAGGCGCTCTCCCTGAGCCTGGGCGACAACGACCGCTTCATGCTCGGCGATCTGCTGGACGAGCATGACGCGCTCGAGGCGCGCATCGCGTCCTACGGCGAGAAGATCGACCGGCAGATGACGCCGTGGGAGGAACAGCTCCGCCTGCTGACCACCATCCCCGGCATCGACCGCATCGCCGCCTCGACCATCCTGATCGAGATCGGCCCGGATATCGAGGCGTTCGCCTCCAAGCAGCACTTCGCCGCCTGGGCCGGGCTCTGCCCCGGCAACAACGAAAGCGGCGGAAAGCGCCGCAACGCGCGCACCCGAAGGGGCTCCAAGACCCTGCGCGCCAGCCTCGTCGAATGTGCCCACGGCGCGGCCCGAACCAAGGGATGCCAGTTCGAGGCCCACCACCGCGCTCTCGCCGCCCGGCGCGGATACAAGCGCGCCATCGTGGCCGGCGCACACAAGATGCTGCGCATCGTTTATGTCGTGCTCAAGACCGGCAGGCCATACTACGACCGCACCGCCGACTACGACGCGCTGATGGTCAAGCGCAACGCCCCGCGCTGGATCCGAATGCTCCGCCGCTACGGCTACATCGAACCCCGGCGCGCCGAACCCAAGGCCACCTGACCGGCCCGCATAACGCCAGACGGCCGCGCGGGACCGCTTCGGGCCACATCGGGGAAGTCCACCGCTCGTCTCCGCCGCCCCCTTCCGGCGATCTCAGCCAACTCCCACTCGGCGTTGGATGGAGCCCTCGCGCGCCCCCACCGAAACTGTTTCACGGCAAACCGGACAGCAGTGGACTTGTTCCGGGCATGACGAGCTAGGGGAGAGGCCGGGGCGCGGCGGGAACGGTTCCAAGTAAAACGGATACGCTCTAAGGCGTATTCCGGTGGATATGTCCGAAAGTCTGTGCGACCGCGGTCAGGCCGAGGCCGCGGACTCGAACTCGATGCAGATCTTGGCGGTTTCGCCGGCGGGGATGGGCTCGTCGGTCAACGCGCAGTGGCAGGATTCGGCATCCTCGTTGCGCGGACAGAAATGGACGCAGTCGAGGCAGGGGCCGAACTCGGGCATGCCTTTCGCCGTCTGCACCGCGCGTACCAGGCCGTCGAGCCCGGCGGCCAGGCGGGACTGGGCCTCGCGGTCGAGCGCGTCCGCCGCCTGCAGCACGAGGCACAGGGGGTCGTTCTCGATCAGCGCGCGCCCGGTGTCGGTGAGATCGACGGTCAAGGCCCGGCGGTCCGCGTTGCATCTGAGGCGCCGGATGTAGCCCTTGGCCTCCAGCGCGATCAGCGTCTGGGAGACGGTCCCGCGCGTCGTGCCGAGATAGCGCGCGATGGCGCCGGGGGAACGGGAATAGCGGTTGGCGCGGGCGATGAAGCGGAGCGCTTCCCACTGGGCCGGGTTCAGGCCGGAGGCGTATTGCAGCCCGTGGGCCATTCTTCCCAGCCGGTCGACGAGCTCGGCGATGCGGGCGCATTCCGACATTCCGACTTACTTAGAACCCTGACCCCCGTTCGGCCACCCCGCGAAGAAGAAAATTTCGCCGGCCGGCATCCTGACGGAATTTTGTTTCGACTCGATATTGTTGTTGAATCAGCGGGATCGATCAGGTATATTATCGACTCGATAGTATATCCCGCTATCGCCCGCGCGAGGGCGGGGCGGAGTACGGGAAACGGGCAATGGCACAGGGATCGACATCCTATCCCGACCGGGGCGACCGCCGGTACATCTCGACGGTGATGGACGCGCCGATTCTCGAGCGCGAATACGAAGCCGATCTTGCCCGGCGCTGGCGCGAGCAGGGCGACGAGAGCGCGCTGGGCGAGCTGATCACCGCGCATATCCGCCTCGTGGTCCGGATCGCGTCGAAGTTCCGCGGTTACGGCCTGCCGGTGGGCGACCTGATCCAGGAGGGCAATGTCGGCCTGCTGGAGGCGGCCAACCGCTTCGACGTCGAACGCCAGGTGCGTTTCTCGACCTATGCGACGTGGTGGATCCTGGCGGCGATCCAGGAATACGTCGTTCGCAACACCTCCATCGTCCGGATCGGGACGACGCCGGCGCAGAAGAGCCTGTTCTTCAACCTGAGGCGGCTGCGCGCCCAGCTCACGGACAATTCCCGCCCGACCATGTCGGACGAGGAGCGCGAGCGGATCGGGCGCGAGCTCGGCGTGTCCACGGCCGCCGTCGAGCGGATGGAGGCGCATCTCTCCCACCCGGACCGGTCGCTGAACGCGAGCATTTCGGGCGATGACGGCGACGAGATGCAGGACTTCCTGGCCGACGACAGCCCGACGCCGGAGGACATCGTCCGCGAACGGCACGACTTCGCGGCGCGCGCGGACTGGCTGCGCGAGGCGATGGAAGACCTGACGCCGCGCGAACAGCAGGTCATTTCCCGCCGGTTCCTGGGCGAAGGAAAGAGCACGCTCGCCGAGATCGGCGAGAGTTTCGGCGTCACCAAGGAACGCATCCGCCAGATAGAGGGCAAGGCGCTCGCCAAGCTGCGGACGATCCTCTCCGACCGCAACGACATCCAGGACCTCACGCTCAACTGACCGCGGAAGACGGCGCGCCGCCCTTCGCGGAGCGTTGTTGATCCGCGCGCCCGCGGCGGCATAGTGTGGCCGCCTGCACGGAGCGGGGGACCCCTTGGTTCGAGGACGCTTTCCGACCACGCGGCTGCGCCGCAACCGCCAGACCGACTGGAACCGCCGGCTCGTGGCCGAGACGCGGCTGGGCGTCGACGACCTGATCTGGCCAACCTTCGTCCATGACGGGCCGGAGGAGCGGGCCGCCGTCGGCACCTTCCCGGGGGTGTACCGGTTGACGATCCCGCGCCTCGTCGAGGAGGTGGCGGAGGCGGCGGCGCTCGGCATCCCGATGGTCGCGGTCTTCCCGGTCACCGACCCGGCGCTCAAGACCCCGGACGGCGAGGAGGCGCTCAACCCGGAAAACCTGGTCTGCCGGGCGGTGGCGGCGATCAAGGAAGCGGTGCCCGATATCGGGGTGATGTGCGACGTGGCGCTGGACCCGTTCACCAGCCACGGCCATGACGGGCTGCTGCGCGACGGCACGATCGTCAACGACGAGACGGTCGAGGTACTGTGCCGCCAGGCGGTGGTCCAGGCGGACGCGGGCTGCGACGTGATCGCGCCGAGCGACATGATGGACGGCAGGGTGGGCGCGATCCGCCGCGCGCTCGACGAAGCGGGGCACCAGGACCGGCGGATCCTGTCCTACGCCGCCAAATACGCTTCGGCGCTCTACGGGCCGTTCCGCGACGCGGTGGGCTCGGCGCCCAACCTCGCGGGCGGCGACAAGAAGACCTATCAGATGGACCCGGCCAACTCGGACGAGGCGCTGCGCGAGGTCGCGCTCGACATCGAGGAAGGCGCCGACATGGTGATGGTGAAGCCCGGCCTGTTCTACCTCGACATCGTCCGGCGGGTCAGGGAGGCGTTCGCCATGCCGACCTACGCCTACCAGGTGAGCGGCGAGTACGCGATGCTGCGCGCCGCGGCCGATGCGGGATGGGTCGACGACGAACGAATCTTTTTCGAGTCGCTGACCGCGTTCAAGCGCGCCGGCGCCGACGGAATCCTGACCTACGCGGCGGTAGAGGTGGCGCGCCGGCTCAAGGCGGGTTGAGTCGGGCGGTGCGGGCGACCTCCGGCGCTTCCCCCATCGTCGTCATGCCCGGAGTTGTTCCATTGCTGTCCGCTTTAGATTCAAGGCATTTTCCGGCCGGACGCGGTCGCGCCCGATTGCCTAGGGACCCCCTCACCCTAACCGTCTCCCCGGCGGGGAGAGGGGACTCGCTTGGCGGCCCCTCCTTACCTTCACCCCTCCCGCTTGCGGGAGGGGCCGGGGGAGGGTGGACCGGCCGTCCTGACCCGATAGGGACGGAAAATGCTCTAGCGGGACGGGGGAAAGGCACGGCCGGACGCCTGGATGCGATCCGACGAGCGGCGCTGTCCATGACCGTGGTTAGAAATGCGGATTAGGCGGCGGCGTGGGTTCGGTTCCTGGCTGCGGCGGATCGCGGCCGGGCTGGCGGTCATTGCCGTGCTCGCGCTGGGCGGCGTCTGGATCGCGATCGAGACCGCCCGCCCGCGGACCGAGGGAACCGTGGCGCTTGCCGGGATCGACGCGGCGGTTTCGATCGTCCGCGACCGTTACGGGATCCCGCGTATCGGCGCGAAGACGGAACGGGACGCCTATTTCGCCCTGGGCTACGTGCACGCCCAGGACCGGTTCTTCCAGATGGAATTCATGCGGCGCATGGGCGCCGGGCGCCTTTCCGAGATCGTCGGCGAGGCGACGCTCCCGCTCGACCGGTGGATGCGCGTGCTCGGCCTTTACCGGCTTGCCGAGGCCTCGCTCGAACGGCTTTCGGCACCCGTGGTCGACAGCCTCGAATCCTATGCCGCCGGGGTAAACGCCTATCTCGAGACCCATTCCGGTCTGGTGTCGGTCGAGCTCGCGCTTCTGTTCGCCTCGCCGGAGAAGTGGCGTCCGGCGGACTCCCTGGTCTGGGCGCGGCTCATGGGGATGCGGCTTTCCGGGAATTCCCGGACGGAGGCGCTGCGCGCCCGCCTGCTTGAGATCCTGCCGGCCGAGCGAATCGACGAGCTCTGGCCGGGCGTCGCCGGCGATGCGCCGCCCACGATCGCGGCGCTCGGCAACGGGTCGTTGTTCTCGGCAATACTCGGGGACTGGCCGGCCGCCATCGCGCCCGTCACCGCATCCAATATCTGGGCGGTCGCGGGGTCCGGGACCGATACCGGAAGCCCGATCCTCGCCAACGACCCCCATCTCGGCTTCCGCGCCCCGGGGCTCTGGTACCTGGCCCGCATCGAAACCCCGGAACTCACCCTGGCCGGCGCTACCGTTCCGGGCGTTCCGATGACGATCCTGGGCCATAACGGGTCCATCGCGTGGGGCCTGACGACCACCGACAGCGACACCGAGGACCTGTTCCTGGAACGGCTGGACCCCGACGATCCCAACCGGTACCTGACCCCGGACGGGACACGCGCGTTCGAGGTGCGCGTGGAGCGGATCGGGGTCCGGGGCGGGGACGAGGTGACGCTCACCGTCCGGTCGACCCGCCACGGGCCGATTATTTCGGATGTCGACCCGAAGACCGCGAGCGTCGCGAAACCCGGCCACGCGGTGGCGCTCGCCGCGGCGGCGCTGCGCGAGGACGACACGACCGGCGAGGCGATGTGGAGACTCAACCGGGCGCGGAGCTGGGAGGAATTCGAGGCGGCGCTCGCCTTCTTCCATTCGCCGCAGCAGAACGTGGTCTACGCCGACATCGCGGGCAATATCGGGATCGTCGTCCCGGGACGCGTCCCGATCAGGCGCGCGGGCGATGGCCGCTACCCGGTACCGGGGTGGACCGGGGATTACGACTGGACGGGTTTCATTCCTTTCGACGCGCTGCCGCGCCGGTTCAACCCGGCGAACGGGCGCATCGTGAACGCCAACCATCCCGTCGTCGGTCCGGAATACCCGTACCGCCTCGGCCACGGAGACACCCCGCCCTACCGGGCGAAGCGCATCCATGCGCTGATCGACGCGGGGAACTCGCGAAGCCCGGCGGCCGCGGGGGCGATGCAGAACGACTCCGTCTCCCTCGCCGCCCGCGACCTGCTGCCGCCGATGCTGCGGACGGTCGAGGAGACGGAAGCGCGATCCGCCGTGCTCGCGCGGCTTCGCGGATGGGACGGGACGATGGACCGCCGCCGCCCGGAACCCCTGGTCTTCGTCGCCTGGCTGCGCGCGCTGAACCGCCTGCTCTACCGCGACGAGACCGCGGCGACGTTCCCGGATGTCTGGCGCCTGCGTCCGCTGTTCGTGCGGGAGACCCTGGAACGAAACGGGAGCTGGTGCGACGACACGGCCACGCCGGCCCGGGAATCATGCAGGGAGATCGTCGGCAAGGCGCTCGATGAGGCGCTCGCGGAGCTTGGCGCGCGGTTCGGCGACGAGCCGGCCGAGTGGCGCTGGGGCGATGCCCATTACGCCCATTTCCGGCATGGGCTATTCGGCTGGATTCCGGTGCTCAACCGGCTGGCCGATATCCGCATCCCGGTCGATGGCGGTTCGTTCACCGTCAATCGCGGCCAGCACCGCTCCGGGCGCATGAACGAGCCCTACGCCAGCGTCCACGGCGCGGGGTACCGGGCGGTCTACGACCTCTCCGATCTCGACCGCTCGCTGTTCATCCAGGCCACCGGTCAATCGGGCCACCTGACCTCGCCGCATTACCGCGACCTGACGCCGCTGTGGCGCGACGGAATATTCCTCGCCATCGGTCCCATCGCGGCGGGCCAAACGGACGCCGCAAGGCGGCTCACCCTGGAGCCGCGCCGATGACCGTCACCTTCGATGACGTCGCGGCGGCGGCGGCAACGATCGCGGACAGCGTGATCGAAACGCCGACGGTTCACTCTCCGAAACTGTCGGAGATGCTGGGAACGCATATCCGCTTCAAGCTGGAGAACCTGCATTACACCGCCTCCTTCAAGGAGCGCGGGGCCCTCAACTGCCTGCTCGGGCTGGAAGAATCGGAGCGTTCCGCCGGGGTGATCGCGATGTCGGCGGGAAACCACGCCCAGGCGGTCGCCCGCCACGCGCAGGCGCTCGGCATCGCAGCGACCATCGTGATGCCGAAGAACACCCCGTTCCAGAAGGTCGCCAATACCGAGGCGCTCGGCGCCGCGGTCGCGCTGGAGGGAAACGACCTCGCCGAAGCCGCGGTCTTCGCCGATACGGAGGCCCGGACGCGCGGGCTCGCCCTGATCCATCCCTATGAGGATCCCCGGGTGATCGCGGGCCAGGGCACGGTCGCGCTGGAAATGCTGAAGGCCGCGCCCGACCTCGATACGCTCATCGTTCCGGTGGGCGGCGGCGGGCTCATCGCGGGTTGCATCCTCGCGGCCAGGGAACTCGATCCCGGGATCGAAATCGTCGGAGTCCAGGCGGCCCGGTGCCCGGCGATGCTGGCGGCGCTCGGCGGAACCGCGATGGAGCCCCGCGCCGACACGCTGGCCGAGGGAATAGCCGTCAAGCGGCCCGGACAAACGACCCGTGACGTCATCGCCGCCTCGGGCGCGGAGATCGTGCTGGTCGAGGAGGGCGAGATCGAAAGCGCGATCATGCTGCTGGCGGAAGTCGAGAAGCTGGTCGTGGAGGGCGCGGGCGCCGCGGCGCTGGCGGCGATCCTGGCCCACCCGGAACGGTTCCGGGGGCGTCGCGTCGGCGCGATCGTTTCGGGCGGAAACATCGACCCGCGTCTCCTGGCGGGCGTGCTGATGCGCGGGCTGGTTCGGCTCGGCCGGCTGGTTCGCCTGAGAGCGGAAATCGACGATCTGCCGGGCAGACTGGCGCGGCTCACCCGGACGGTCGGCCAGCTGGGCGGCGACATCGTCGAGGTGGAGCACCAGCGATGGTTCCACGACGTATCGGCGCGCAAGACGCTGGTCGATCTGCTGGTGGAAGTGCGCAGCCCGGAAGAAGCGGGGGCGCTGGTCGACGGGCTGACGGCGGAAGGTTACGAAGTCAGTCGGCTGGGGACGACGTCGCGGACGCGTTGACCGCACCGTCCCCGGACAGCGCGTTGTAGCGGCCCTTGTAGTAAAGCAGCGGCCGGCCGTCGTCTTCCCGATACGCCATCTCCCTGACCCGTCCCACGACGATGACGTGGTCCCCGCCCTCGTGGATCGCATGGGTGTCGCATTCGAGGTTGGCGAGACAACCCGGCAGGATCGGGCTTCCGGTCTTCCAGGTGACGTAGTCGATCCCGTTCCACTTGTCGGGCTGGGAGCGGGCGAAGTTGGTCGAGATCCCCTCCTGGTCCTCGCCGAGCACGTTGACCGCGAAGTGACGCGAATTCTGGAACGCCTCGAAGCTCATCGCGTTATAGTCGAGACAGAACAGGCAGAGCGGCGGGTCGAGCGAGAGCGAGGTAAAGGAATTAGCGGTCACGCCGTAGAGGGTCCCGTCGGCGTCGGCGGTGGTAATCACGGTGATGCCGGTGGCGAAGCAGCCGAACGCATCTCGCAACGCCCTGGGATCCAAAGTCATCTCGTCTGCCGTCGTCCTGCTCCGCTGCGCCGCGCCGGAAGGGATCGGCCCCCGGTCCCATGCGCAGGGTCGGGCAAGTCTACTTGTGCGAGGCGCCCCCTTCAAAGCGCCGGGGCGGTCAGGACTTGGCGGCGGCGGAAAAATAGACCCCGCGGCCGCTCGCGATCAGCCGGTCCTCCGCATCGTGGACCGACGCCTCGGCCACCGCGTTGGTGCTGCCCAACCGGACCACCCTGCCCTTCGCGACGAGATCGCCCGGCTCCGCCACACGGTGATAGTCGACGCGCAGGTCGACGGTGGGAACCGGCATGCCGATCTTGGCGGCGAGCGCGAAATCCGCCGCCACGTCTATCAGCGCGCCGATGATGCCGCCGTGGGTGATCCTGAGATTCGGGTTGGAGATCATCTCCTCGCGCCATTTCATGCCGATCTCGATACCGTCCTCGGTATAGGAGACGATCCTGAGACCCATCCAGGCGTTGAAGTGGTTGGCGATGAGACGCGCTTCCAGCTTGTCGGCCGCGATCACGTTCTCGGCCATTCGGGCCTCCTTGGACGGCTTGGCGCAAACAGCTCGGAAACGGGGCGGAGGAGCGTAGCGCGAAGTCTTGCGATGAATTTACAGATTACAATTTAAGTAATTGAATTACAATGATTATTTTCGACATATCTCGTTTCGGGATCGCGCTTCGCGACGCTGCTTCTCCTCTGCTGGCAGGCCGCAACCGCAAGCCCTATTATCCGAACGATGAGACGCGCGACGATCGCGAAGTCGAGGCGGCGATGACCGAACAGCCGCTGCGCAAGCCGGACCGGTTCTTCTTCGGCACGCGGGTCCTGCCCTGCCCCTATGTCCCGGGCCGGAGGGAACGCAAGGTCGTCACCGACCTCAGCGGGGCGGGCGCGGCGGAACTCTACGAGCGCATGTCGCGCGCCGGGTTTCGCCGCAGCCACGGGCTTGCCTACCGTCCGGCCTGCCCGGACTGCTCCGCCTGCATCCCGATCAGGATTTGTACGGACGGTTTCGAGATGACGCGATCGATCCGGCGGGTCGTGCGCGCCAATGCGGACCTTGCCGCGGAAGATCTGTCGGCCATCGCCACCGTAGAACAGTTCCGCCTGTTCTCCCGCTATCAGCGCTCGCGCCACGGCGGCGGCGACATGTCGTCGATGACGTTCAGCGACTACCGCTCGATGGTGGAGGACACGCCGATCGACACAAGGCTGATCGAGTTCCGCACGGATGACGGCACGCTCGTCGGCGTGATGCTGGCCGACCGGCTGAGCGCCTCGCTGTCGGCCGTCTACAGCTTCTTCGCGCCGGACGAAGCGCGCCGCAGCCTCGGCACCTACATGGTCTACTGGCTGGTGGAAAAGGCGGCGGAGAACGGCCTGCCCCACGTCTATCTCGGCTACTGGATCGAGGAATGCGCGAAGATGGCCTACAAGGTCAGGTTCCGCCCGGTCGAGATCCTGGGCCCCGGGGGCTGGCGGGAATACCGTCCGGACGGCGGGGAATAGACGCCGGCCGCAGGCTCAGAAATTGAGCGAGATGTCCCGGTGGGCGGCGAGGCAGCCGGAGAGAGCGCTCGCCTGTTCGCCGGTCAGGCGGTCCTGCTGGCGGACGCCGATGGTGTCCCTGATCGCGAGGTCGTAGGCGGCGAGCCCGGGCGCGAGTTCGGTGGCGGCGCGCGAACGCCAGGCAAGCTCGGCGCGGAACCGTTCGACCGCCTGATCGAAGTTGCGCAGCGCCTTCTCCCGGTCCGGCGTCTTTCGGCGCAGTTCGCGGCGGGCGCGCGAGAGCTTGCTGCGGATATGGCCAGCGCCGGCGGCCTTGCCCACGCTGCGCTCGACCTCGCGGATCTCCTCCATCGTTTCCTTGGGCGCGCCGTTCGCGATCGCGGGGCGCAGCCCGAGGAGCGCGCCCTCGATCGCCCCCAGCTTCCCGGTATCGGCCACCATCGTCCGCAAGGTCGAAACCGCCTCATAGGCGCCGTCGACGTTGCGGCGATAGGCGAGGCGCGCGCGGCGCGCGGCGCCGTTGAGGGTCCGGAAGCGCTTCTCGATGTCCTTCCAGTCGGACGGTATCCGCGCTTCCAGCGCATGACGCTCGCGGATCAGCGAGTCGATCTCCGCGCGAAGACTTTCGGAAGCGCCCGTGCGCCGCGCCGTTACCTCCAGCGCCTTCTGTTCTTCGGCCAGCCGGCGGATACCCGCCTGCAAACTTCGCACCTCGCGATGGACCGGCTTGTAAGACGGGCGCATCGCGGCGACGTTCGCCTCCGCCTCGCGCACCTTGGCCACGCGCGCGAAGGTCGCGTCCGCGGCGTCGAGACCGTCCGCGAAAGCCCGGCGGCGGGAGTCGGGCAGGTAGCTCAGATCGAGGCGCCGCGCCGCCGCGATGCTCTGGCGCAGCGCATCCTGCCTAGCGTCGTACTGGGCAAACAGGTGCTCCTCAAGGCATACCTGGAGGCGCGGGTTCTTGGGCGGCGGCGCGGTCTCCGAGCTGAGATAGACCCGGTTGGGCAGGTAGTTCACCAGCGCCGGGAACACGCCGACGATGCCGAGCGCCACCAGCTGGAGCAGGATGAACGGCACCACGCCGAGATAGATCTGGGTGGTCCTGACCTCGGGCGGCGCGACGCCGCGCAGGTAGAACAGCGCAAATCCGAAGGGCGGCGTCAGGAACGATGTCTGCATGTTGACGCCGATCATCACGCCGAGCCAGACGGCGGTGACGTTGGCCGAGGTGTCGGCGAGCAGGATCGGCGCGATGATCGGTACCACGACCACCGCGATCTCGATGAAGTCGAGGAAGAAGCCGAGGATGAAGATCACCGCCATGACGACGGCGAACTTGGTGTAGAACCCGCCCGGCAGCCCGGTCAGGAACTCGCGCACCCCTTCCTCGCCGCCGAAGGCGCGGAACGCGGCGGTGAGCATCGCCGCGCCGAGCAGGATGATGAACACCAGCGAGGTCGTCTTGGCGGTCTCGATCATCACGCCGCTCAGCGTGTCGTCGATCTTGTAGGCGCGCCATGCGCTCCACAGCACGGCCGCGAGGAAAACGACGGTCGCGATCCCGGCGAGCACGATGGCGAACGCCTCGGTGTCGGATTTGATGCTCTTGATGTTGATGTCGACGAAGTAAAGGAGCCCCGCCATCGTCAGTATCGCGGCGATGGCCAGCAGCCCGGGAACGAACGCGCCCCTTTCGCCCGCCTTGAGGCGGTAGCCCGCCATCAGCAGCGCGCCGACCGCGCCGATCGCGCCGGCCTGGTTGACCGTCGCGATGCCCATGATGATCGACCCCAGCACGAGCAGGATCAGGGTGAGCGGCGGCACCAGGGCCACGAGCACGCGCCGCACGAACCGCCAGTCGTAGTCCCCCTTGAACGGCACCGGCGGCGCGGTGCCCGGCCTGAGCAACGAAATCACCAGGATGTAAATCATGTAGAGGCCGACCAGCACGAGACCGGGCAGGAGGGCGCCGACGAACATGTCCCCCGCGCTGGTCGAGGTCAGGTCGAACTCGGTCGGCATGTTGAACTGGCCGGTCGCCTGCTTGTACTCGGTCGAGCGGAGCGTGCTCGCCTGATCCGTCGCGTTGGAGAGCTGGTCGGCCAGGATGATCAGCACGATCGAGGGAGGAATGATCTGCCCGAGCGTGCCCGACGCGCTGATCGTGCCGGTGGCGAGCGGGCGCGAATAGTTGTTGCGCAGCATCACCGGCAGCGAGATCAGCCCCATCGCGATCACCGTGGCGCCGACGATGCCGGTGGTCGCCGCGAGCAGCGCGCCGACGAAGACGACCGCGATCCCGAGCCCGCCGGGGATCGGCCCGAACAGCTGCGCCATGGTGACCAGCAGGTCCTCGGCCACCTTGGAGCGTTCCAGCATGATTCCCATGAAGACGAACAGCGGAATCGCGATCAGCGTGTCGCGTTCGACCTCCCAGTAGATGCCGCGGAAGTTGGTGACGCCTGCGTTGAGCCACTGGGTCGGCCCGCCGTGGCTGAAATAGGCGTCGGTGTCGCCGGCCAGCAGCCAGCCGGTCAGCGCCGCGAGCCCGATGCTCAGGATCGCCGAGCCCGGCAGCGCGAAGGCGACCGGATATCCGGACGCCAGCGCGAACGCCATCGACAGGATCAGAATGGCGAGAAAGAGCGTTTCCATCAGGCGCTCTCGCCCGGCTCGGGCTCGTTGAGCAGGGTCGCCGCGCTGGACAGGATCTGGCTGAGGAACTGGGCCAGCATGGACAGCGCATAGACCAGCAGGAACCCGGCCATCAGGTACTTCACGTACATGCCGTAGCCGCTCTGGGAGACCTCGAAGCTCAGCAGCGGCGCGTTGATCAGGTTGGACTTGTCCCACATGCCGCGGACCAGGATGACCCAGCAGAGCGGCACGCCGAGAAGCACTCCGCCGAGCGCGTTGGCCCATGCCTTTCCGCGGGCGCTGAACCCGGTATAGAGCACGTCGACCCGGACATGGCCCTCATGCAGCAGGGTGTAGGCGCTGGCGAACAGGAACAGGGCCGCGTACCAGAACCGGACCAGATCCCCCATGAACGCCTGCTCGTAGGAGAAAACGAAGCGCGCGATGACGATCTGGAGCTCGGCCAGAACGATCAGGAAGGCGAGCCAGGTGAACCCGATGGACCGGGTCAGCGCGGCGACGACCAGCGCGACGCCGATCAACGGAAAGTGCACGAACTCGCCCCGGAACCGCGACTTGCCGAGAGACTCCGCGAGCTCCGCGCCCACCGTGCCGACCAGCAGGCCCTCGACCCGCAGGAAGGAAATCGCCATGTCGACGAGGCCGACCAGGAGCACGCCCCAGAAGGCCGCGCGCGCGATATAGGCGGCGGCGGCGGACAATATCTCGGCGTCGCTGTGCATCGGACGCCCGCGCCACCACGCGTAGACGAAGGGCACCGCCACCGCCGCCGCGTAGGCCGCGAGCTGGAGCCAGCCGAGCGCCGCGCCGGCGGCGTCGAGGCCGGTTCCCCTCGGTTCGTAACCCAACACGCCGAGATGGCCGAACAGCCCTTCGAGCCCGGGCCAGCCGCGCCAGAAGATCAGGTAGTTGCAGAATGTGAATACGAAGGCGACGGCGGCCGTCGCGAGGGCGAGGCCGCGCAGCGCGGTCGCCGGCCAGCCGGTGGCGGTCACCCGCGCGCCTCGGCGGGAGAAAGCTCCGAACGATACATGCCCCGGCGCCGCGCCAGCGGCCGGGCGGACGGAAAGCCCGCCCGGCCGCCTTGCGACCTAAGGATCAGACCTCGAGCACGCGGTTGCGCTGGGCGAGATAGGCCTGATCGGAAATCTTCGTCCAGCCGCCGACGTTCTTGCGCGCCGCGAGGAAGCTCTGGTGGATCTCGTCGGCGAGCGGGCTGTGCGCCCTCGCGGCCTCGAAGACCTCCGCGGCCGCCTCGCCGAAGCTGTCATAGACGTCGTCGTTGAACTTGCGCAGCTTGACGCCGTGATCGCTGAGCAGGCGGGCGAGCGCGGCGCCGTTCTTGGCGTTGTACTCCGCCATCATGACGTCGTTCTCCATCGCCGCCGCGGCCTCGATGGCGGCCTGGTCGGACTTGGTGAGCTTGCCCCACCAGGACGCGTTCATGCCGAAGGACAGCATGGACCCGGGCTCATGCATGCCGGGGTAGTAGTAGAACTTGGCGGCTTCGTAGAACTTCATGAAGCTGTCGTTCCACGGGCCCACCCATTCGGTGGCGTCGATGGCGCCGGACACCAGGTTCTCGTAGATCTGACCGCCCGGCAGCGAGACCGGCGAGGCGCCGAGCTTCGCCATGACGTCGCCGCCAAGGCCGGGGATACGCATCTTGAGGCCCTTGAGATCGTCCGAGGAGTTGATCTCCTTGTTGAACCAGCCGCCCATCTGGACGCCGGTATTGCCGGCCATCACGCATTTGAGGCCGTAATTGCCGGCGAGCTTGTCCCACAGCTGCTGACCGCCGCCGAAGCGGATCCAGGCGTTCATCTCGGTGTAGGTGAGTCCGAACGGCACCGAGGTGAAATAGGCCCAGCCGGGATGCTTGCCTTTCCAGTAGTAATCCGCCGCGTGATAGGCCTGGGCGTTGCCGGACGCCACCTCGTCGAAGGAGTCGAACGCGCCCACCCGTTCGCCGGCGGCGAAGTACTGGACCTGAATGCGGCCGTCCGTCATGTCGGACAGGTGCTTGGCGAGGCGCTGCGCGCCGGTCCCGAGCCCCGGGAAGTCGCGCGGCCAGGTCGTGACCATGACCATCTCGACGCGCTGCTGCGCGACGGCGGGCGCCGCGAGCGTGGTTGCCGCGGCCGCGCCGGCGACGCCGGCACCGGCCTTGGTAAGGAATTTGCGTCTCTTCATCGAGGGCTCCCTTCAGGACAGATTTCGTCCTGTCCTTCCTAGCAGATACGCCGCGAAGGCTCAATTTCCCTTATCCGCCGCGGGCTTCAGATTTCGCGGGGGAAGAACCGGTTGGCGCGTGGAAAGCCCTTGGGCGCGACGCGGCCGGCCTGGCCGCGCTTTCCAATCCACCGATCGGGCGCCTTCTCCCTTCTCGTTCGCTGGCCGGAACGCCAGGTCAGCCCCTCGCTGCGATCGAAGACGGCGACGTCGGAGAGCCCGCCCTCGGCGTAGCGCTGCATGATCACGCCGCGCCCCCGTGTCATCTCGGGCAGCTCGGCGAGCGGGAATACCAGCATCTTCCGGTTGCCGCCGACGACGGCGATGCTGTCCCCGTCGGCTGGCGCGCATGCCTGCGCCTCGACCCCGGCGGACAGGTTGAGAACCTGCTTGCCGGCTCGGGTCTGCGCCACGACCGAGTCCTCGGGCACCGCGAAGCCGCGCCCGTCGCTCGCGGCCACGACGAGCTTGCGGCCGGGCTCATGGACCAGCAGCTGGACAATGTCCTGGTCGTTGCCGAGATCGATCATCAGCCGGACCGGCTCGCCATGCCCACGCCCGTTGGGCAGCCGGTCGCAGGGGATGGTGTAGAAGCGGCCGTTGGTGCCGAACGCAAGCAACTTGTCGGTGGTTTGGGCGTGGAGCACGAACCTGCCGCGGTCGCCGTCCTTGAATTTCAGGCTCGCCAAGTCTTCCTGGTGGCCCCGGATCGCGCGGATCCAGCCCTTCTCGGAGCAGATTACCGTGATCGGTTCGCGCTCGACCGCCGCGTCGGTGGGCAGCTCGGGATCCGCGGAGACATCGCCGATTTCGGTCCGACGCGCGCCGCCTTCGCTTTCGCCGCCGAAACGGTCCCGGACATCGCGGATTTCCTCCGCGATGCGCTGCCAGCGCAAGGACTCGGTCGTCAGGAGCTTCTTCAGGTCCCGCTGCTCGGACTTGAGCGCCTTGTGTTCCTTCCCGATCTCGACTTCCTCGAGCCTCCTCAGCGCGCGCAGGCGCATGTTGAGGATCGCCTCGGCCTGCACCTCGCTCATCTCCCAGCGCGCCATCATCTCGGCCTTCGGATCGTCCGCCTCGCGGATGACGCGGATGATCTCGTCCAGGTGCGCGAAGGCGATCAGGTAGCCGGCGAGAACTTCGAGGCGGCCGGCGATCTTCTCCAGGCGGTGCCGGATCCGCCGCAGCAGGATGTCGTGGCGGTGGTCGAGAAACGCCCGCAGCATCTCCCTGAGGTTCATCACCCGGGGAACGCGACCGCCGTCGAGCACGTTCATGTTGATCGAAACCCGGGTCTCGAGCTCGGAATGACGGAAAAGTTGCGCCATCAGCAGTTCGGGCTCGACGGAACGCGAGCTGGGCTCCAGGACGAGGCGCAAGTCCTCGGCGGATTCGTCCCGCACGTCGGACAGTATCGGAACCTTGCGCTCGGCGATCAGGGCGGCGATCCGCTCGATCAATCGCGCCTTCTGGGTCTGGTAGGGGATCTCCGTCACCACGACCTGGTAGCGGCCGTGGCTGAGTGGCTCGACTTTCCAACGCGCGCGGACGCGCAGATTGCCGCGCCCCGTCGCATAGGCTTCCTCGATTACCGATCGCGGCTCGGCCAGAACGCCGCCGGTCGGAAAGTCGGGTCCGGGCACCAGGTCGACCAGCTTCGCGTTGCCGGCGTCGGGATGGTCGATCAGGTAGAGCGCGGCGTCGCAGACCTCGCCCAGATTGTGCGGCGGGATGCTGGTGGCCATGCCGACCGCGATGCCGCTCGCGCCGTTGCAAAGCAGGTTTGGGACGCTCGCCGGGAGCACCGCCGGCTCGTCGTCGGTGCCGTCGTAGTTGGGCCGGAAATCGACCGCGTCCTCGTCGATCCCTTCGAGCAGGGCAAGCGCGTAGCGCGTCAGCCGCGCCTCGGTGTAACGCATGGCCGCCGCGCCGTCGCCGTCGATATTGCCGAAATTGCCCTGCCCCTCGACCAGCGGATAGCGCACGGCGAAATCCTGCGCCATCCGCACCATCGCGTCATAGATCGCCTGGTCGCCGTGCGGGTGGAACTTGCCCATGACGTCGCCCACCACCCGGGCGCATTTCTTGAATCCCGCGTCGGGATCGAGCCGCAGTTGGCGCATCGCGAAGAGGAGGCGCCGATGGACCGGCTTCAGCCCGTCGCGCACGTCGGGCAGCGAGCGCGCGGTAATCGTCGACAGGGCATAGGCGAGATAGCGCTCGCCCAGCGCCTCGGTCAGCGGAATCTCCCGGGTGGCGACTTCGAACAGATCGGCTTGATCGGTCATGGGGTCTCGGCCGACAATCGAACCATGGATTCGTACAGCCGCGTCCGCGCCGGCGGCATCTTGCGCTCGGCGGGCGCGAGGGCCTGGCGGGCAAGAAAATGGCCGGTCAGCCGCAGCGCGGCGGCGACATCGCCAGCATCGGCCGACTCACCGGGATCGATCAAGAACGGCGGCAGCGGAAACAGGCGATTTTCGAACGCGCCCGCCCCCTCGCGCGAGACCGCGCGCCCGGTGCGAGGCGAGACGAAGACGAGATTTTCGGTTTCGCCGGTCACGGCGCAGCATCTCAAATCGAGGCCGAAGCCGAGCGCGGCGAGCAATGCAACCTCGAATCTCGCATATGCGGGCGCCCATTCCGGCGTGGCCAGCCGATCCAGCAGCACGACGAAAGCCTCGAACACCGCGCCGTTGGGTTCGCGCTCGGGCAACGTGGCCTCGACCAGCGCCGCCGCCGCGCCGAGCGCCGCCAGCGGTCCCCGGGAGTCGAGGAGCTCCGCCGCGTGGGCGCGCACCAGCTCGCCCCGATAGTTTCCCAGGTGATCCGGCAATCTGGCCCGCCAGCTCGCCGAGACTCGGTTGCCGATCTGGTAGACGGCGCGGGCGGCGCGGCCGGTCCCGCCGCGGACCAGCCCTGCGTGCAGACCGTGCGCCTCCGTCAACAGCTTCACGATCAGCGACGACTCGCCGTGCTTGGATCGGGCGATGACGAAACCCTGGTCCTGCCAATCCATCGCCGGTCCCGTCAGGCGTTGTAGTCGAGCCCCCAGGGCAAGAACCGCTCGGGGTCGTCGCCCCATTTCTGCCGCACCTTGACGAAAATGAACAGGTGCACCTTGCGGTCCAGGATCGTTTCCAGCTCGGCCGCGGCCTGCTCGCGAACCGACTTTATGCGCGTGCCCTGACGGCCGAGCACGATGCCCTTCTGGCTGTCGCGCTCGACGAAGACCGTCTGGGATATCCGCACGCTGCCGTCGTCGAAGCCCTGCCAGTCCTCGGTCTCCACGGTCAGCGCGTAAGGCAGTTCCTGGTGGAGTCTTTCGAACAGCTTCTCGCGGGTGATCTCGGCGGCGAACAGCCGGTCGTTCATGTCCGAGAGCTGATCCTCGGGGTAGAGCCAGGGCCCGGCGGGCGCCGCCCCGGCGAGATAGGCGGCGAGATCGGAAACCCCGTCCCCTGTCGCGGCGGAAATCATGAAAGTCCGGTCGAACGCGCAGGCGGCGTTGGCGTCGCGCGACAGCGCGAGGGTATCCTCGCGCCGCACGAGGTCGATCTTGTTGAGCGCCAGCACGCAATGCGCCGGAGAGGCGGCAAGCGCGGTGAGGATCCGCCCGGCCTCCTCCTCGATTCCCTTTCTCGCGTCGATCAGCAGCAGGCGGATATCGGCGTCGGCCGCGCCGGTCCAGGCGGCGGCGACCATCGCCCGGTCGAGGCGGCGGCGCGGCGCGAAGATACCCGGCGTGTCGACATAGATCAGCTGGGCCGGGCCGTCGATCGCGACGCCGCTCACGCGGTAGCGCGTGGTCTGCGCCTTCGCCGTGACGATCGAGACCTTGGCGCCGACCAGACGATTGGTCAGCGTCGACTTGCCCGCGTTGGGCGCGCCGATCACGGCCACGAAGCCGCAGCGCCGGGTCTCGTCGGGTTCGGCTTCAGGCACCGGTCGCGGCCGCGATGTCGAGCAGTTCCCGGGCCGCGGCCTGTTCCGCGGCGCGCTTGGAACCCGCGCTCGCCTTTACCGGCTCGTACCCCTTCACCCGAACCTCGACCGTCAATGTCGGCGCGTGCGCCGGGCCGTCGGTCGCCAGAAGCGCGTAGGACGGAAGCGGCAACGCGCGGGCCAGCGCCCATTCCTGGAGCACGGTCTTGGCATCGCGCGGCGGCAGGCCGCCGATCATCGGTTCCCAAAACCTCGCGACAACCGCCATTGCCGCATCGTGACCGCCATCCAGGTAGACCGCCCCGATGATCGCCTCGCAACTGTCCTCGATCATGGACGGCGGCAACGCCTGGCGATCGTATCCCTTTCCGACACGCACATGCCGCTGCAAACCGATTTTCCGCCCGATTTGGACCAGCGTTTCGCCGCTCGCCAGCCTGGCGTGGCGACGCGCGAGGTCGCCGGGCGCTTCGTCCGGATACGCCTTGCACAGCATGTCGGCGAGCCCGAGCCCGAGAACCCGGTCGCCGAGGAATTCCAGCCTTTCGAGGGAGGCCCCACGGCTCTCGCGCGCGGCGCTCGCGTGGGTCAGCGCTTCCTCGAGCAGCGCACAATCGGCGAAGCTGTAGCCCAGCGCGGCTTCGACCTCGTCCAGAGCGCCCCTGCCGGCCAAGACTAATCCACCGAATCGAAGAACCGCTTGAAGCGGATCGTCCTCGGCCAGCGCCAGAATTCCCACACGCTGGCCGAGCCGTCGATGGAGAAGAAAAGGATTTCGGCGCGTCCCACCAGGTTCTCCGCCGGGACGAAACCGACGCCGCTCAAGACCCGGCTGTCGAGGGAATTGTCCCGGTTGTCGCCCATCGCGAAATAATGCCCCTCGGGCACGACATAGACCGGCGTGTTGTCGAGCTGACCCCGGTCGGTGTCTTCCAGTATGCGATACGTCCGGCCGCCCGGGAGAACCTCGTCGAATTGCGCGGTGCGGCGGATCCTGCCGATCCCGTCGGTCTCGACGAAATCCGCGACCCGGCGGCGCACCACCTGCTCGCCATTGATATGGAGCCGGCCCTCCCGCACCTGGATACGGTCGCCGGGCAACCCGACGATGCGCTTGATGTAGTCGGTCTTGTTGTCCGTCGGCAGCTTGAACACCGCGACATCGCCGCGTTCCGGTTCCGACATCAGGATGCGCCCGGGAATCAACGGGAGGCTCAACGGCAGGGAATGGCGGCTGTAACCGTAGGAATATTTGGACACGAACAGGTAGTCGCCCACCAGAAGCGTCGGTTTCATCGAACCCGAGGGAATGTTGAAGGGCTCGAACGCGACCGTCCGGATGACGAGCGCGATCAGGACCGCGTAGACGACGGTCTTGATCGTATCCCACAGCTTCCCCGTCTTGCGCCGCGCGGTGGTCACCGGTCCGGCCCTTTCTCGACGGCGGAAATTATCACCATCGCATGGGCGAGCGGCGGCTCGTCGGTCATCGTGAGCTCGACCGCCGGGGTCATGCCGTCGGGCGTAAGCGCCTTCAATCTCTCGGCCGCGCCGCCGGTCAGCGCCATCGAGGGCTTGCCGCCGGGCAGATTGACGACGCCGAGATCGCGCCAGTAGACGCCCTTGCGAAAGCCGGTTCCGAGGGCCTTCGCGCAGGCCTCCTTGGCCGCGAAGCGCTTGGCGTAGCTGGCGGCGCGGCCGGCGCGGCGTTCGGAACGCCTGCGCTCGGTCTCGGTGAACACGCGATCGAGAAAACGATCGCCGAAACGCTCCAGCGTCCGCTCGATGCGGCGGATGTCGATCAGGTCGGTGCCGGTTCCGATGATCACGCCTGCCCGCTCACGCGTCTTCCGCGTCGCCGGGTCGGCGTGCCTCGTCCATCAGGGTCCGCATGCGTCCGATGGCGTCGCGGAGCCCGCCGAAAATGGCCTCTCCGACCAGGAAATGGCCGATATTGAGTTCCGCCAGGGTGGGGATGCGGGCGATCGGCCCTACCGTATCGAAGGAGATCCCGTGCCCCGCGTGGCATTCGAGACCGAGCCCCGCGGCTGCGGCGGCGGCGTCCTCGATGCGCGCGAGCTGCGCCGGCGCGGCATCACCGTCGGCCTCGCAAAAGGCGCCGGTGTGGAGCTCGACCACGGGCGCGCCCAGCGCCGCCGACGCCTCGATCTGCCGCGCGTCGGGCTCGATGAACAGCGATGTCCGGATCCCCGCCGCGTTGAGGGCGTCCACGAAGCGGGCAAGATGGCCGCGCCCCCCATCCGCGTCGAGCCCGCCCTCGGTGGTCCGCTCGGCTCGCCTCTCGGGCACGATACAGGCCGCGTGCGGGCGGTGGCGAAGCGCGATCCCGAGCATCTCGTCGGTCGCCGCCATCTCCAGGTTGAGCGGCAGCTCGATGTCCACGGTCAGCCTTTCGATGTCCGCGTCGGTCATGTGCCGCCGGTCCTCGCGGAGATGGGCGGTGATGCCGTCCGCGCCGGCGGACGCGGCGAGACGGGCGGCGCGCACCGGGTCGGGATGCCGCCCGCCGCGGGCGTTCCGGATCGTCGCCACGTGGTCGATATTCACGCCAAGTCGAAGATGTCGGGGCATCGACGCGTTCCGTCGGAGCAGGCCGGTATCAGTAGAGGCTTCGGGCGCGTTCGACCGAGGTGACGGAAGGCGTCGACCGCAGCGCCGCGATGATGTCGGTCAGGTGGCCGGCGTCCGTGACCTCGATATCGAGGACCATCTCGAAGAAATCCGGTGTCCGGTTGGTGAACCTCAGATTGTTGATGTTGCCCAGATGGTTGCCGATCATCGTGGTCAGGTTGCCGAGCGTTCCGGGTTCGTTGGAGACGACGATGGTGATGCGCCCGATATGCGAATCCGCGCCCACCGTATCCACATCCCAGGCCACGTCGAGCCATCTCTCGGGCGTCGCCTGGAAGCTCTCCAGGGTTTCGCAGTCCGTGGTGTGGATCGACACCCCCTTGCCCGCGGTGACGATGCCGACGATCCGGTCGCCCGGCAACGGATGGCAGCAATTGCCGTAGTGAACCGCCATACCCGGGATCAGCCCCCGGATCGGGACCGGCACGGCATCGGCCCCGCCGGGCGCGCTCCGCTTGCGCTCGAACGGCACCACGTTGTCGGCCGCCTTTTCCTTGTCGTCCGCCTTCGCCACCCGCCGGCCGCGCCGCGTCCGGGGCGCGATCGCCGCGATCACGTCGCCGCCGGTGATCAGCCCCTCGCCGACCGCGATGTAAAGATCGTCCTCGGTCTTCACGTCGAACTTGCCGAGCACGCGCCTGACGACGGCGGAAGACGGCTTGTAGCCGGCATCGCGGTAGCCCTTCTGCAGGATCGCCTTGCCGAGCCTGAGGAACTCCTCGCGGCGTTCGCTCCGGACGAAACGACGGATGCGGGCCCGCGCCTTGCCGGTGACGACGATATCCTCCCAGTCCGGCGTGGGCGTTCCGGTCTTGGAGGTGACGATCTCGACCTGGTCGCCGTTGCTGAGCTCGGTCCTCAGCGGCATCACGCGACCGTTGATCCGGGCTCCGACGCACCGGTCGCCCACCTCCGAATGGACGGCGTAGGCGAAATCGACCGGGGTCGCCCCGCGCGGCAGCGCGATCAGCTCGCCCGCCGGCGTGAAGCAGAAGACCTGGTCCTGGTACATCTCGAGCTTGGTGTGCTCGAGAAACTCCTCGGGCCCGGATGCCTCTTCGAGGATGTCCAGCAGGTGGCGGAGCCACCGGTACTGCCGACCCTCGGTGCTGGTCTCGTCCTGCTTGTAACGCCAATGCGCGGCGACGCCATACTCGGCGACCTGGTGCATCTCGGTGGTGCGGACCTGGATCTCGATGCGGCGGCCCTCCGGCCCCATGACGCAGGTATGGAGCGACCGGTAGCCGTTCATCTTGGGCGTCGAGATGTAGTCGTTGAACTGGTCGGGGACCACCGCGTAGGCGGTGTGGATGGCGCCGAGCGCGCGGTAGCAATCCTCGACCGTGGGAACCACGACGCGAAACGCCATGACATCGGAAAGCTGGTCGAAATCTATATTCTTGCGCTGCATCTTGCGCCAGACCGAATAGGCGCGCTTCACCCGCCCCGACACTTCCGCGTCGAGCCCGCCGTCGGAAAGAACCTCCTTGAGCCGGTCGACGATCTTGGGAATCGATTCCCCCGCCGTTTCGTCCAGGTATCCGAGACGTTTCTCGATCGACGCCGCCGCGTCGGGGTAGAGATGCCCGAAGGACAGCTCGGCCAGCTCATCCTTGATTTCCTGCATGCCGATGCGCTCGGCGAGCGGCGCGTAGATCTCCATGGTCTCGGCCGCGACGCGCCGGCGTTTTTCCCGCGAAGGCACGTGATGCAGCGTGCGCATGTTGTGCAGGCGGTCGGCGAGCTTGATCAGCAGCACGCGGATATCTTCGGAGGTCGCGAGCAGCAGCTTGCGGAAATTCTCGGCCTGGCGCGTGTCGTCGGATTGGAGTTCGAGCAGCGAAAGCTTGGTCACGCCGTCGACCAGGCGCGCGACCTCGCCGCCGAAGCTGGCCTCGATCTCGGGCAGGGTGGCGACGGTATCCTCCACGGTGTCGTGGAGGAGGCCGGTCACGATCGAAGCGCAGTCGAGCTTCAGATCGGAAAGAATGCCGGCCACCTCGACGGGATGCGAGAAATAGGGGTCTCCCGAGGCGCGGGTCTGGCTGCCATGCGCCTTCATCGAGAAGACGTAGGCGCGGTTCAGCGCATCCTCGTCGGCCGAGGGGTCGTAGGACTTGACCCTTTCAACGAGTTCATATTGCCGGATCATCGCGCCGATCCATCGCCGCCCGCCGGCACCCTCATCCGCGCCGCGCCCGACCGGCGTCGGGCGGCCCGGCGGCGGCCGGTCAGGTTTCCTCCGACGGCGTTTCGTCCGTCTCGCTCCTGGCCTCGGCCTCGGAGATGTCCTGGAAGGCCACCATAGCGGGCCCGCCCTCGCCGTCTTCCGGCGCCGAGGTCACCGGGGTCATCGCGTCGGCCCGCCGGAATCCCATCTGCGCGAAGTCGCCGAACGCATCGTCTTCCACGAGGAAGCCATCGCCCTCTTCCGCCGGCTCGTCGATATCGACGTATTTCTGCAGCCCGCGGACCAGGGAGCCCTCGATCTCCTCGGTATCGACGGTCTCGTCGGCGATCTCGCGGAGCGCCACCACGGGATTCTTGTCGTTGTCCCGGTCGACCGTCAGCTCGGCGCCGATGGACAGCTCCCGCGAACGCTGGGCCGCCACCATGACCAGCTGGAAGCGATTGGGAATCTTGAGAATACAGTCTTCTACGGTAACCCGTGCCATGGCTGCTTCGCTCTCCGATATGCACCGTCGCGGCAGATATAGGACAGCAGACCCCGATCATCAAGCAATATCAATAACATCGGGACGGGAGACCGGGGCCGGGGGCAACGCGGCGCAGCGCTGACCGGCGGGCAGGGAGGCGATGAGCTGGGAGAGCGTACTGCCGCTCCGGGGGTGCCTCCAGCCCGCCGCGATATCGCTGAGCGGCAGGAGCACGAAGGCGCGCTGTTCCAGCCTGGGATGCGGCAGGACCGGACCGTCGCCGGATGGGCCGGGCTCGCGGCACAAACCGCCATAGGCGATCAGGTCCAGGTCGATCGTCCGCGCCTCGTTTCTGGCCTGCCGGGTCCGCCCGAGCCGGTCCTCGACGGCGTGGAGCGTCGCCAGCAGATCGCCCGGCGCAAGCGGCGTGTCGATCCGCACGACGCCGTTGACGAAATCGGGCTGCCCGGAGGCCGGTATGGGGGCCGAACGGTACCAGCGCGAGCGGGCCAGAATCGTGACGGGCTCGTCGGAGAGCAGCTCCAGGGCGCGTTCGCAACTCTCGAGCGGCGATCCTCCGTCCGCCAGCGGCAGGTTGGACCCGACCGCGACGAAGATGCCGCCGCCGGGGCGGTGTAACGAATTTGTGAACTTTCCTGTCGGGTGGTTGTACCTATCATTACGCATGATGCTTACCGCATTAAAGTTCGCAGATTGCATAGAAACACGCTGAAAGAGAATTTCCGAACAGATTTACGAGCCTCGGTAAAAGGGCTACACTGCGCATGAATTGAGAACCGCCACTGCGGGACGGTATAGGAAAGGCTTCGGGAAACCCATGAATTTCTATCCGCAGGAGCGCATCGCGATTTTCATCGACGGGTCCAACCTGTATTCGGCGGCGCGCGCGCTCGGCTTCGACATCGACTACAAGAGCCTGCTGGACCTGTTCTCCGCCCAGGGGCGGCTGGTCCGCGCGTTCTACTACACCGCCCTGGTCGAAGATCAGGAATATTCGCCGATCCGCCCGCTGGTCGACTGGCTCGACTACAACGGCTACACGCTGGTCACCAAGCCCACCAAGGAGTTCACCGACGCCATGGGGCGGCGCAAGATCAAGGGCAACATGGACATCGAGCTTGCCATCGACGCGATGGAGATGGCCAAGAAGGTGGACCACATCGTCCTGTTCTCCGGCGACGGCGACTTCCGCCGGCTGATCGAGGCGGTGCAGCGCGAGGCGGTTCGGGTCAGCGTGGTGTCCACGCTCAGGTCCTCGCCGCCGATGGTCGCGGACGAGCTCCGCCGCCAAGCCGATTCCTTCATCGAGCTGCAGGACCTCGCGCCGCAGATCGCGCGCGCGCCGCGCCAGACGGAGAGCCGCATTCCGACCCCGGCGCGGCCCGATTTCGACACCGTCGATATCGACTGACCCGTCCCCGCCGGCGCGAAGAGCATGACTCCCCGGCAGCCGCCGCGGGATTGCGGCCTGTGCCCCCGTCTGGCCGGGTTCCGCGAGCGTTACCGGGCCGCCGAGCCGGGCTGGCACAACGCGCCGGTTCCCTCGTTCGGGCCGCTGGACGCCCGCCTTCTGATCGTCGGCCTCGCGCCGGGACTGCGCGGCGCAAACCGGACGGGACGGCCCTTCACCGGCGACTATGCGGGGGACCTGCTCTACGCCACGCTGCTCGATTTCGGATTTGCCACCGGCCGCTACGACAGACGCCCGGACGACGGGCTCGCGCTGGTCGACTGCCGGGTCACCAACGCGGTGAGATGCGTGCCGCCGCAGAACCGGCCGGTGGGAGCGGAGATAAACGCCTGCCGGCCGTTCCTGGCCGGGGAGCTCGCGGCCATGCCGAGGATCGCGGTCGTGCTGGCGCTCGGCACCGTCGCCCATGCCACGGTGCTGAGAACGCTCCGCCACCGGGTCGCCGGCTTCAGGTTCGTCCACGGAGCGATGCACGCGCTGGAAGGCGGGCCGATCCTCGCCGACAGCTATCACTGCTCGCGCTACAACCTCAACACCGGCCGGCTGACCGAGGCCATGTTCCGCTCCGTGTTCGAGGGCATCAGGGCCACGATCGAACCGGAATAGATCTCGCGGTGCCCGGCGAGGCGCGCCGGATCGTCTTCCGCCACGCTATTCCTTTCCGCGCATGAGCCGCGCCTGCTGGCGCTGCCAGTCGCGTTTCTTCTCGACCTGGCGCTTGTCGTATTGACGCTTGCCGTGGGCGAGGCCGAGCTCGAGCTTGGCGATCCCGCGCTCGTTGAAATAGAGCCTGAGCGGCACCATGGTCGCGCCCTCGCGCTGCACCGCGCCGACAAGCCGGTCGATCTGACGGCGCTTCAGCAGCAGCTTGCGCGGGCGTCTCGCGTCGTGCCCGGCGGGGCCCGCCTGCTCGTACTCGTCGATGTGCGCGTTGACCAGAAAGATCTCGCGCTCGACCGGCCGCGCGTAGGCTTCGGAAATGTTCGCGCGTCCGGCGCGCAGCGACTTCACCTCGCTGCCGGTCAGCTGAATCCCGGCTTCGAGAGACGATTCGATCGAATAGTTGCGGCGTGCCTTGCGGTTGTCCGCCGCGACCCGGATCGGGCTCCGCGCCATGCCGTCAATTGAGGAGCCCGGCGGAGCGCATCGCGTCCTCGACCGTGCGCTTGGAGCTTTCGGCGATCTCGCAGAGCGGCAGCCTGGTGTCGGGCAGGCACTTGCCGAGCAGGCTCGCGCCGTACTTCGCGGGGCCCGGGCTGGTTTCGCAGAACAGGCCGGAGTGGAGCGGCATCAGGCGCTCGTTGATGCGCTGGGCGGTGTCGACCTCGCGGTCTTGCCAGGCGCGGTGCATCTCCGACATGTCCTTGGGCGCCAGGTTGGCGGTCACCGAGATGCAGCCGTCGCCGCCCTGCGCGAGGAAGCCGAGCTGGGTCACGTCCTCGCCGGAGAGCTGACAGAAATCGGCGCCCGCCGCGAGGCGCTGCTGCGTCGCGCGCGAGACGTCGGCGGTGGCGTCCTTCACCCCGACGATGTTGGGGAGCTCGGCGAGCCTGGCCATCGTGTCGACCTTCATGTCGACGATGGAGCGCCCGGGGATGTTGTAGATGACGATCGGAATGTCGACCTCGTCGTTGAGCGCCTTGTAGTGGCGGTAAAGACCTTCCTGGGTGGGCTTGTTGTAGTAGGGCGTGACCACGAGCGCGGCGTCGGCGCCGGCTTCCTTGGCATGGCGGGTAAGGTCGATCGCCTCTTCGGTCGAGTTGGAGCCGGTGCCCGCGATGACCGGCACGCGCCCCTTGGCGACGCCGATGCAGATTTCCGTCACCCGCCGGTGCTCCTCGTGGCTGAGCGTCGGCGATTCCCCGGTCGTCCCGCACGGAACGACGGCGTTGGTCCCCTCCTCGATCTGCCAGTCGACAAACGCCTCATAGGCCTCTTCGTCGACGGCGCCTTCCCGGAACGGGGTGATCAACGCGCAGATGGAGCCGTTGAACATGGCTATCTCCAGCCGGTTGTGTGCCGCCGCGCAAGCCGGCGGATCGCTGCCGCACAACCTACCCCCGACCCGGAGACCGGGCAAGCAGCGCGGCCGTGCGTTGCGACAGCGTTACAAGGCGTCGGGAGCGGCCTAACGGTCGCCGCGTGACGAACCGCGTTCGAGTTCGGCGATGCGTTCTTCCAGATCCCTGATCTTTCGTTCGAGGGGTTCGGTGTCCCCTTCATCGGCGGGCGGCGCCGGCTGTTGCCCGGAAAGCGCCGCCAGGGAGCGCTGGAATTCCTCCAGATTGCGCCGCGACATGTCGGCCATCCGGTCGAAGGCGGTGCCGGGATCGAACATCTTTCCCATCTGTTCGGCAACGCTGTGCTGATGGCTCGCGAACGCCTCCATGCTGCGCTCCAGATACGCGGCGAGCTGTGGCCCGACCCCTTCGCTGTACGCCTTGAGCACCTGCCGCAGATACGCGTGGGGCAGCACGCTGTTTCCCCTGGTCTCCTCCTCCGCGATGATCTGGGCGAGCACCGACGCGGTGATGTCGCGCCCGGTCTTCTCGTCCCGCACCGTGAAAAGCTCGCCGTCCTTCACCATCCGGTGAAGATCGTCGAGCCGGACGAAAGACGCGGTCGCCGTGTTGTAGAGCCGGCGGTTGGCGTATTTCTTGATGACGACGGGCTCGTCTTCCGGGTTTCGCTCGGCCACGGCACATTCGCTCCCTTGCACGGCCATTGTTGCACAGCGCGCGGTTTTGTTGAGCCGCAAAATAATGGCCTTTTGTAACGCAAAATAGTTCTTGAAATCCTATGATCTACGCCTATATTCCATTTTGCATCGCAAAATGATGCCGCACCCGAGATCGAGGAGATCGCTCATGACCACCGAGAAGCCCGCCGGCAAAACCGCCCGGAAGGCCGCCGCCGACACCGCCGAACAGGTCCACGCGCAGGTCGAGATGGCCAAGACCGTGGGCACCGCCAACCTGGACGCGCTGGCCGAGGCCTCCGCGCATGCCATCGAGGGCGCCCAGGCGTGCATCGCCGAGATGGCGGACTATGCCCGCAATTCGGTCGCGCGGAACTTCGACCTGATGGAACGGCTCTCGGCGGTCAAGACACCGCAGGAGTTCATGGCCATCCAGATCGAAGAGGGCAAGGAATCGGTCAACCGCGCCGTCGCCCAGACCACCCGGATCAACCGCATCGTCAGCGACTCGATGATCAAGGCCTCCGCTCCGTTCAGCGCGCGGGCGAACGAGACCGTGGAGACCTTCCTGAAGCCCAACGCCGCGTAGGTTACGATTCCCCGGAAGTGGGCATGGCGATCGCGCCATGCCCACTTTTTCCCGGCGCGGCGGCGGCATAGACTCGCTGTCTGCGCAAGGATCGGTCGCGGAATGGCGCGAACGGGATGACCGGCAAGGACAAGGAACGGGGCGGCGAGACCGACCCCATCGCCGCGCTCGGGGAAGTTCTCGGGGCCGCCGCCCAGCAATGGCAGGAAGGCTGGTCGGACTGGGTGGCGACGCTCACCCCGCCGGGCGACGGGGACGCGCCGGGCGAAACCCCTGCCGCGCCCGAAATCAATGTCGATCCCGCCAGGATGCTCGAAGCCCAGATGGAGCTCTGGCACGGCTTCCAGGCGTTGTGGGCCGCCACCACCGCCCGGATGATGGGCCGGGATGCCGCGGCGGTGATCCAGCCCGAGGCCGGCGACAACCGGTTCCGGGATGCGGAATGGTCGGACAATCCGCTCTTCGATTTCCTCAAACAGTCCTACCTGCTCAACGCGCGCTGGCTGCGGCGCAGCCTCGCGGGGCTCGAAGGGCTCGACCGGGGTAACGCCGACAAGCTCGACTTCGTCGGGCGTCAGATCGTGGACGCGTTCTCGCCGGCGAATTTCGCGCTGACCAATCCGGTGGTGCTGCGCGAGATGCGGGAGACCAGGGGCGAAAGCCTGCTGCGCGGATTGCGTCGGCTCGCGGAAGACATCGGGGACTCGGAGCACGGGCTGCGCCCCAGACAGACCGACATGGACGCGTTCGAGGTCGGCGGCAACATCGCCACCAGCCCCGGAGCGGTCGTCCATCAGACCCAGGTGATGCAGCTCATCCAGTACGAGCCGAGCACCGAGACGGTCTACAGGAAGCCGCTCCTGATCGTTCCGCCCTGGATCAACAAGTTCTATATCCTCGATCTCCGTCCCGACAATTCGTTCATCCGCTGGGCGGTCGAGCGCGGCTACACCGTCTTCGTGATCTCCTGGGTCAACCCGGACGAGAGCCACGCCGCCCTCTCCTTCGACGACTATCTGCGGGACGGAATCCTCGCCGCCCTCGACGCCATCGAACGGGCGACCGCCGAACGCCAGACGACGGCGATCGGCTACTGCATCGGCGGCACGCTGCTCGCGGCGACGCTCGCCTACATGGACGCCGTGGGCGACAAGCGGATCGGCGCCGCGACCTTTTTCGCCGCCCAGGCCGATTTCGAGGACTCGGGCGAGCTCCGCATCTTCACCGACGAAGGCCACATGGATGCGCTGGAAGCCCAGGTCCGGGAGAAAGGCTATCTCGATGGGGCGGACATGGCGGGCACCTTCAACGCGCTCCGCGCCAACGACCTGATCTGGCACTTCGTGATCAACAACTACCTGCTGGGCAAGGACCCGCCGGCGTTCGATCTGCTCTACTGGAACGCCGACTCGACCCACTTTCCGGCGGCGCTGTTCATCGACTATCTGCGCAACATGTACCAGCGGAACAACCTTGCCCGACCGGGCGCGTTCGAACTGCTGGGCGAGAAGATCGACCTCGGCCGGATCGGCATCCCGACCTATATCCAGGCCTCCAAGGAGGACCACATCGCGCCGGCCGCATCGGTGTTCAAGCTGACCCGGCTGTTCGGCGGGAAGAAGCGGTTCGTCCTCGCCGGGTCGGGCCATATCGCGGGCGTGATAAACCCGCCGGAGAAGAAGAAATACCAGCACTGGCTGGCGGAGAACGGCGCCGATTGCGAGGACTTCGAATCCTGGTTCGCCGAGGCGGTGGAACACCCCGGCTCGTGGTGGCCGGACTGGCACCGCTGGCTGTCCAGGCGGTCGGGCAAGAAGGTTTCCGCCCGTAGGCCGGGCGACGGCGAGCTCCCTGCGATCGAGCCCGCGCCCGGATCCTATGTTAAAAGGCGCAGCTGACGCGGCGGCAGGAGAGCGACCGATGAAGCTGTCCATCGATATCGACTGTACCCCCCAGGAAGCGCGCGCCTTTCTCGGCCTGCCCGATGTCGAGGCATTCCAGAAGGAGATGATGGCGGAGATCCAGGACCAGCTGCGCAGCCACGTCGCGGCGATGGATCCGGAGGCGCTGATGAAGACCTGGATGCCGATGGGCACCAAGGCTTTCGAGACCTTCAGGGACGCCTTCGTGCAGGGGTTTCAGAAGCGTTCGTCGGAGTAGTGTCGTGTTTCCGAAGTTTTTGCCCCCTTCCACGATGCCCCTCACCCCGACCCTCTCCCCCGCGGGGGAGAGGGAGAGTTGCAGCGCCGACCCTTCCTTATATTCTCCCCTCCCGCTTGCCCCGGATCGCAGTCCGGGGCTTGCGGGAGGGGCCGGGGGAGGGTGAACGGCGCCGCCTTGACCCGATGAAGGTCGGAAAACGCTCTGGCCGGACGATAAGCAGCGTCCACCGATAGGAGTAGAGATGGATTCGCAACCCCCGTCGACGAGCGTCGATCCGCTGCACGGTTACTACATCGAAGACCTTGAGATCGGCATGACCGCCGTTTACGGACGGACGATCGCGGAGGGCGATGTCAGCCTGTTCGCCGGGCTGTGCGGAGACGACAACCCGCTGCATGTCCACGAGGAGTTCGCGTCCAGGAGCCGCTTCGAAGGACGTGTCGTGCACGGCGCACACACGGCGAGCCTGATCTCGGCCGTTCTGGGCACCCGTATGCCGGGCCCCGGGGCGATCTATCTCAGCCAGAACACGCGCTTCAAGGCGCCGGTCCGGATCGGCGACACCGTGAACGTCCGCGCGACCGTCACCGAAATCGACCGCGGCAGGAACCGAGCCACCATCTCGACCGTGTGCAGCGTCGGCGAGACGGTGGTGATCGACGGCGAGGCGAGCGTGTGGGTGCCTTCGCGGGAACAGGACCGCCCCGAGAACGGATCCGCACGATGACCGCGCCGGGATTCGAAGATATCGGCGCCTGCGTGTTCGACGCATACGGCACGCTGTTCGATTTCAACTCCGCGGTCGATCGCTGCCGCGACAGGGTCGGCGACCGCGCCGACGAGCTGTCGGCGCTCTGGCGGCAGAAACAGTTGCAATACACCTGGCTTCGCAGCCTGATGGGAAAGTTCGTCGATTTCTGGCACGTCACCGGAGAGGCGCTCGACCATTCCATGAAGGTCGTCGGCCTCGACGACCGGGCGCTGCGGGCCGAGCTGATGCAGCTTTATCTCAGCCTCGAAGCCTATCCGGACGCGCGCGACTGCCTGGTTCGTCTCAAGGAAGCGGGGACCAGGACGGCGATCCTGTCGAACGGTTCGATGACGATGCTGGTCTCGGCGGTCAAGAATGCCGGGCTCGACGACGCGATCGACGCGATCTACTCGGTCGACAGGGCGGACATCTTCAAGCCCCACCCTTCGGTCTACCAGATCGCGGTGGACGAGCTGAAGATCCCGGCGCCGCGGATCAGCTTCCAGTCGGCGAACGGATGGGACGCGCACGGCGCGGCCGCGTTCGGCTTCCGGGTGGCGTGGATCAATCGCTTCGACCAGCCGGCGGAAACGCTGCCGGGCGACATCCAGGCAGAGCTCTCCTCGCTCGCCGACCTGCCCGCCCTCGTCGGCGCCTGACCCGCTCTACTGCTACTCGCGCGACAGTTTGTAGGCGGCCAGACGGTCCCTGGCCTCGTCCACCAGCGCCAACCCGGCTCTTGCATGGTCCGAGGTCGGGTCGGCGGTGTGCCCCTCGTATTCGTCGAGCCCGAGAACGCTCGGACGATTCCCGAGCGCCCGCCACCATCGAGAGACGTTCGGCCGGGCTTCGAACCATATGTCCAGCCACTTGATCATGTCGAGCAGCTTGACCAGCGGCGCATAACAACATTCGACGAGGGTGAACCGGTCGCCCATGATCCAGGGCCGGTCGTCGGACAGGGTGGTTTCCATTTTGCCGAAAATCCGATCCCATCCGACCAGTCCGCGCAACACCCACTCCGAGTCCATGCCGTCTTTTATGACCGATTGTTGCCGCAGCGTTTTCTCGAGATCGGGTTGTTTTTTCCACCGGCTTTCCAGTGTCCCGACGTCGATCGCCGAGCGAAATCGCGTGACGAAATTCAGGGCGGCGACTCCGGGAAACCCTATCTCGTCCGAATCCTTGATCCACTCGCGCATATAGGTCCGCTGGAGAAGATCGGCCGGTTTGAGGGCCGGCTCCGGTTTCAACTCGTCGATGTAATCGCAGATGATCGAGGACTCGCGGATCGGTTTGCCGTCGTGAACCAGTGTCGGCACCACGGCTTTCGGGTTGATCGCGAGGTAGTTTTCATCGAAGTGATCCTCATCGAGCAGATGAATATAGCGCGGCGTCCAGTCCTCGATCCCTTTTTCCATGAGCGTAATTACAGCGCGGTTCGAACATACGGAATCCGCTTCCTTGAGGTAGTAGAGCTCTAGCATTTCGATGTCCCCCCGCCGTTTCTGAAGGAAATTACCGACATTCTACCGCGAGGGCCCTCCTTGACAAGATCGAGCCTCACTGTCGTAATGCGCTCGGGAGAGATATTGTCGAATTCCGCGTTCGTTCGAAAGCGCGGAACGGGATAAAGGCTATGGTTGTTGTCGTTCCTACCAACGCGTCGGTTCTCGAATTGCGGGGTATTCACCTCTACCACGCCAATCGCTCGAACTGCTCGGCGCGCGTCCGATTGCTGCTGGAAGAGAAAGCGCTCGACTGGACGAGCCATCACATCGATCTCGGCAGGAAGGAAAACATCTCGGAAGAATATTTCGGGATCAATCCGAAAGGCGTGGTTCCCGCGCTGGTGCATGACGGCACGGTCGTTACCGAGTCGAACGACATTCTGATCTATCTCGAACAGCAATTTCCGGAGCCGGGATTTCGCGCGGTATCGCTGGACCGTCAATCCGAAATCGATTATTGGCTGAAGATGTCCGGCGACCTTCACATACCGGGAATAAAAACCTTTCAATATTATAAGCTGAACGCGGCGCTTCTGGAGAAGACCGACGAAGAGCTCGCGCTCTACAAAAAGCTGCAGAGCGACCCCGAGCTGCTGGCGTTTCACGACAAACACAGCGAGGGACGGCGCTTTTCCGAAGCCGACGCCGATGCGGCGGCCAGCTTGCTCGACGAATACTTCGCGAGACAGGAGCAGGCAATCGCGGACGGCGGCTGGCTGGTCGGTGACTCGTACACCCTGGCCGACATCTCCTGGTCGCCGACGGTAACGACCTTGACCGCCGGCGGCTTCGACTTCGGCCGATACCCCAACATCCAGGACTGGTACGAGCGCATATCCCGGCGTCCGCAGTTCCGGAAGGCCGTCTTCGAATGGCGCAACCAGGCGACTTATGCGGTGACCGATCCGACGATCGCGGGCGCGACGCAGACCGCGCGATGATCGGGCAGCCGCACGGGAGAACCAGGACAATGACCCTCTACGCGGATTCGCAATACCCGGTACGGCAGGATCTCGACGCCGTTCATGCCGGACAGCTGGATCAATTGGCCGACCCCGGCACCTGGGGCACCGGCGCGCAGCGGCTGGCGGTCGCGAGAGAGGTCCGCCAGGCGTGTTACGACGCGGGTACTCAGGAAGAGCCGGAAGAGACCGGCCCGCTGAGCGATGTCGAACTGCCCGACGCGGTTTGCGCGACGGTCCGGCAACTGGCCGTCGCGCCGAAGGACTTCGTCGAGGACTCCTACGAAGAAGCCAGGAACGGCGGTCTCAGCGACGAGGAATATGTCGAGATCGTCGGCATCGTGTCCCGCCTGACCGACATGGACGTGTTCGCCCGCGGCATCGGCGTTCCCCTGCGTCCCCTGCCGGCCGCGCGCGAGGGCCGGCCGTCGCAGATCCGCCCCCGGGTCGCCAAAAAGGAAATGGCCTGGGTGCCGACCGTTCCCAATCTCCCCGAGGGCGGCGAGGAGGCCGCGGAGATTTACGGCGAGGACTACCGGCCCTACATCATCCGCTCTCTCAGCCTGGTGCCGGACGAGATGCGGCGGCATCTCGAGCTGGAAGAGGTCCAGTACCTGCCGATGAAGAATGTCTTCGTCGCGGATTACTAGCACCACGAGGGGTTCACCCGCTCTCAGGTCGAGCTGATCGCGGGGCGGGTATCCGCCCTCAACGAGTGCTTTTACTGAACGGCGGGCCATGCCTGGTTCCTCCGTGAGAGTGGACGCGAGACCGGCCTCGAAGTCGATTTGGCGGCGCTGTTCGACCCGGATCGGGACAGCGGGGTGCCCGGCGGCGGGGAAATCCTGGCCTTCGCGGATGCCGCCATCGGACCCGACCGGCCCGCGCTGGACCGGGCGCGGCACGAACTCGCCGACTCGGTAGGGAAGGCGGCGGTGCCGGCGGCGGCGGCCATCGCCGCGACCTTCACCAAGAACGACCGCATCGCCAACGGCACCGGCATCCCCTCCGAGCTCAGGATGCTGCGGAATTCCAGGGAGATCCGGGCGGAATACGGGATAAACGACTACCGCTCGTCGGCGAATACCTTCAGGCACTACCCCGACGAGCGGTAGGTCGCCACCCTCCCCCGGCCCCTCCCGCAAGCGGGAGGGGAGAAGGTAGAGCGGAGCCAGCGCCGCAACTCTCCCTCTCCCCGCCGGATTCCTCTGCGAAAAGGGGTTTGCCGATTCTTTGGTCTGTGGTTGTTTGCCGCAGCGATTGGGAGGTTGGGTCGATGAGCGGCACGGGTCAGCTGGGTTTTGCGGAAGCGTTCCTGTCTGCGGGGTTGGGATCGAACCGGAAGCTGGATCGTCTGGACGGTCTGATCGACTGGTCTCCGCTTGAGCGTCTGGCGTCGCAGGTCCGCAAGGGGCGACGGGGCCGTCCGCCCTATGCGCCGTTGTCGATGTTGAAGGCGCTTTACCTGCAGGCGCTTTACGATCTGTCGGACCCCGGTCTGGAGGAGGCGTTGCTGGACCGGCTGTCGTTCCGGCGCTTCTGCGGCTTTGCGCTGGACGGCGGCACGCCGGACGAGACCACGATCTGCCGCTTCCGGGCCGATGCGGGCGCGGTTCTGGAGGCGGCCTTCGAGGAGATCAACCGCCAGCTCGACGCCGCCGGGCTGATCCTGCGCAAGGGCACGCTGATGGACGCCACGCTGGTGGCCGCGGCCTCGCGCCCGCCGTCCTACAAGGCCGGCGCGGGCGCTCGGCACGGCCGGGAGCCGGGCGCCGATTGGACGCGCAAGAAGGGCCGCGGCTTCTTCGGCTACAAGGCGCATCTCGGCGTCGACCAGGGCTCCGGGCTGATCCGGCGGGCGGTGCTGAGCTCGGCCAAGACCTACGAGAGCGAGGTTGCCGAGCGGCTGATCTGCGGCGACGAGGCGGCGGTCTATGGCGATCGCGCCTACGAGCAACAGGCGAGACGGGCCAGGCTCAGGGCCGCCGGGATCAAGGACCGCATCATGCACCGGCGCAACAAGCACATGGCCGCGCTGCCGCCCTGGCAGAAGCGCCGCAACGATCTCATAGCCAGGCGCCGGGCGCCGGTCGAAGCGGTCTTCTCGGCGCTGAAGCGGCTCTACGGGCAGGGACGGGCCAGGAGTTGCTCGCTGGAGAGGAACGCCACCCGCCTGTTCGCCGTCGCCACCGTCTACAACTTGCGCCGGGCCAGCCTGCTCGCCGACGCCTGACACCCGATCGGCCACCAAGACCGACACCTCAACGACACAAGCGGCCAACCGCGGCGGCACACCCGCCTCCATCACAACCGCCCAGCGCCAAAAAACCTCCCCCCAACACCCCGCTACGCCCCGCTACACCACTTTCGCAGAGGAATCCACCGGGGAGAGGGCGGGGTGAGGGGAGAGCCTCCCGGGCGCTACTTCTCGATATAGCCGAGCGTGATCGGGTGCCCCTTTCGCTGTTCTTCCGCGGCCCCGGTATGTTTTCCGGAGTTCCAGCCGACGGGGCGCAGCACGCGCTGGGCGAAGTCGATCGATTCCTGGTCGGTGACCGTCGCGATGGTGTCGTTCCAGCGGTTCAGGAAGCCGCCGACCGCGATCACCGCCAATATCTCGATGATCTGGTCGTTCGAATAGTGCTTGCGCAGCTCGACGTAATTCTCCGGCTCGACGACGTTGGGCGAGACGCCCGCCGCGAAGGCCAGGTCGAGCGCCGCCCGCTCGGCATCCGAAAATTCTGGGGAGGTCCGATAGCTCCAGAGCGCCTGGATTTTTTCGTCCGCAACCCCGAGCTTGTGGAGGTGATAGGAGCCATGCGACTGACAATGCAGGCATCCGCTTGCCAGGCTCGCGGCGGTGAAGATCAGCTGTTTGAGATCGCCGTCGATACCGCGGCTCGGAAAGACGAGTCGCAAGAGATCGTTCACCTTCGCCCGCAGTTCGGGCCAGTGGTGCATCTCGAGGTCTTGCCGGTTTTCATATCCTGTCGCTGCCACAAGTCTCCTCCCGGGGCCAATTGTCGGCGGTGAGTCCGGTGTCCGGATCGAGAAGCCTATTGTAGTCCGTCCGTCGGTCGCATTGGAGGGTCGACGGGCGAGCGGGCGAGGCGTCCGAAACGGTCGTCTGGCGCGTGGTCGTCCCCGTCTCTATAACTGGATCCCGTTCGGATGCCCATGCAAGGGAGGATCTTGGCGTGGCGGAGATTTACGTCGGCAGGGAAGACGAGTTCGGCGAGCGCGATCGCAAGATCATCGCCCAGGGCGATCTGGAGATCGGGATATTCTTCGTGGGCGGGGAGTTCCACGCCTACGAGAACAACTGCGTTCACCAGGGCGGGCCGGTCTGCCAGGGCAAGATCCTCGGCAAGGTCGAGGAGGTGCTGGACGACGACAAGACGTCGAAGGGCCTCCGCTTCTCGGAAACCGACATCCACATCGTCTGTCCCTGGCACGGCTACGAATACAACATCAAGACCGGCCGCCATCCGGGCGACAGAAACGTGAGGCTCAAGCCCTATGACGTGAAGGTCGCCGACGGAGAGGTTTATGTCGTCGTCTGACGGCGAGCGCGCGCCCGACCTGGACGGGCTCGGAGAGGCGACGGCAAAGGCGCTGGCGATCGCCGAGAAGGCGCTCGACGACGGGACGACGGAAGCGGTCCCGGACGAGATGGTGCAGCGGCTGCTGACCGCCGGCACGCGGCTGTTCGCCAACAAGGTGGAGATGGAGGACCGGGTGTTCCTGCCCTTCGTTTCCGCCGAGTCGGCGACGGCGACCGACGTCGTGGTGACGGTGACGGAAATGCTTCACGCGGCGAACCTGAACACGTTCGATCTGGCGATGTGGTTTCGCAGGCCGCGTCCCGGCGCGGACGAATGAGGGAGCGATAGCGAATGGACAGCGGACTCGAACCCCTGCGCGAAAACCCGGTCAGGCAGATCGACGTCTCGACCGACACGCGCGAGATCCTCGCCCGCGCCCGGCGTCAGGCCGACGAGCGGAACTTCGACGACGTGTTCATCGTCGACATGGATTCGCATCACACCGAGAGCGAGTCCTGGGCCGACATCATCGGCTATCTCGACGACGAGGTGATCCGCTCCCAGGCGCTGGACTACTTGCAGCACCGCACGGGCACCCCGCCTTACGGGCTCAACGGAGATCTGGCGCTGCGCTACCAGGATTGCGGCGGGCGCATTCCGCATCAGGCCGCGCGCCGCGAAGATGCGCGCGAGAACGGCCTCCACCGCGACGTGGTGCTGGCCAGGCGGGCCTACGAATCGATGTCGATCGACAAGCAGATCGTCTTTCCGACGCCGATGCTGTTCCTCGGCATGCATCCGCAATTCGACATGGAGCCGCTGCTCGGCAATGCCTACAACCGCTGGACCGTCGACACGCTGCTGGCGCAGGACGACAGGCTGAAGTCGATGGCGTTCCTGCCGTTCAACGACGCCGACGAGGCGCTGAAGACGGTCGAGGAGTTCGGCGACGCGCCGGGCGTGGTGGGCTTCATGGTCACCTCGGTGCGCAACAAGCCGGTCCACCACAACCACTACATGAAGGTCTACCGCGCGCTCGAGGAGCGCGGCCTGCCTCTCGGATTCCATGCCGGGTATTACTGGCAGGACCCGTCGATGATGCAGATCAACCGCTTCGGCTCGATGCACGCGCTCTCCTTCGTCTGGTGCAACGTGGTCCACTGCACGAACTGGGTGATGAACGGGCTGCCCGAGCGCTTCCCGAACCTGCCGGTGGTGTGGATCGAAAGCGGGCTCTCCTGGGTGCCGTGGCTGATGCAGCGCCTCGACCACACCTACATGATGCGCACCTCGGAGGCGCCGCTCATGAAGCGCAAGCCGAGCGAGTACATGGCGGAGATGTACTACACCTCCCAGCCGCTCGAGACCGACAACCTCAAGGCGCTTGAGCTCACCTTCGAGATGACCGCCGCCCGGACCCAGCTCCTCTACGCGTCGGACTGGCCGCACTGGGACTTCGACCCGCCGTCGGTGATCTGGGACATCCCGTTCCTCGACGACGAGGCGCGCAAGAACATCCTCGGCCTCAACGCGAAGCGCATCTTCGACCTGGAGAAGTAGCGGACGCCTACCGCCAGTCGTCGATCGCGTAAACGCCCGGGACCCCGTAGCCCTCGCCCGCCGGGCGGAGCATGGCGACGGCGTTCATGAAGCTCCGATAGCCGCGCTCGCGGAGGATGCGATAGGCCTCGCGCCGCCCGGTATTGGTGCCGGCGGCGATGGCGTCCGCGCCGCGACTCGCGGCAAGCGCCTCGCAGGCGAAGAGCAGCTCATCGAAATCCGCCGCCGCGTCGGGACCCGGCCTCACCGCCGCGGCCTTGACGAACAGGAGGGCGGAATTGCCTTCGCTGCCGGCGCCGTGATGGCATACGGCATAACCGGCAAGCCCCTCGCCTCCGTCCGACCGCGCGAGCAGCACCGTGTCGCCAAGTTCGTGAGCCAGAACCGAGGCGATCTCCCGCGCGTGGTTGAGCCGGGGCCAGATCCTGTCCGCGATCTCGCGGCAGGCGTCGGCCTCCCCCGGATCCGTCAGCAGACGCGCGCGGTCGGGCATCGCGGCCCGGGACACCTCGCGACGCAGTACCGCGACCGGGCGCTGGAGCTCGAAACCGAATGCTTCGTAAAGCCTGACGTGACGCGTGCTCTGCTGGTGGGTGAGCAGCCCGGCGAAATCGTGGCCGCGCGCGTCGAGCAGATCGAGCAGCGCCCCGGTGAGGCTGCGCCCGATCCCCGAACTCCAGCGATCCGGATGGACAGTGAGCGGTCCGAACAGCCCGACGCTGCCCCAGTTCGTAATCAGCCCCGAGCCGACGATCCCGTCTTCGGTCTCGGCGATGAGCGCACCCGACGGGTCGGCAAGAAAGCGGGGCCGGACGAGAGCCCCGTCGCCGCGGAAAGAAACCGGCTCGGGAAGGCCGAAGAACGTCCCGAAGGCGAGCCGGCAGACATGCTCGGCCGCCTCGACGTCGGCCTCTTCGAGGGGCCTGATATCGACCGTCATCCTGCTGCCCGGACGGCGACCTCCATCGCGCCGATGCTCTCGATCTCGCAGCGCATGACGTCGCCCGGTCTGACCGGGCCGACGCCCTCGGGCGTTCCGGTCATGATCACGTCGCCGGGATAGAGCGTGTAGTGCCGGGACGCGTACGCGATCAGCTTGCGGCAGTCGAAGATCTGGTTCGCGGTCGTCGAGTCCTGTCGCAGTTCGCCGTTGACCCAGAGCCTGAGCGCGAGCCCGTCGGGGTCGTCGATTTCGTCGGCGGTGACCATCCAGGGTCCGAGCACGGAATAGCTGTCGATCGCCTTGCGGAGGCTGCGGTCCTCGCGGCCGCGCACCGTCATGTCGAGCCCGATCGCATAGCCCGCGACGCAGTCGAGCGCGTCGGCTTCGGAAACGTCCTTGACCGTCCGGCCGATCACCATCGCGAGCTCGATCTCATGGTCGTTGCGCCGGTCGGTGAAATGCAGCTCGACCCCTTCCGAAGGCCCGACCGGGACCGGGTTCTTGAGGAACAGACCGTACTCGTCGATGGCGCTCGTCGTCGCGCCGAAAGTGATGCCGGGATCGGCGTTGGCTTCATCGATATGCGCGCGGTAGTTGGCCGGCGCGCCGACGATCTTGGTCGGGTTGGCGACGGGACTCAGCAGCGACACGCTCTCGTGAAGCTGGACGAAGCCCCGTTTCCGGTGCTCCTCGACGCTCGCGCGTACATCGTCCAGCGCCGCGACGAGCCGGTCGCCGGGCGGCAGCGGCCAGCGCCATTCCCCCGCCGCTTCGATGGCTTCGGTCACGTCGATCAACTGCTCGCCCACCACGAGGCCGAGCTTCTGGTCGTTGTAGCGGCAGAGCTTCATCGGAACGCCTCAATCCCGGACGCGGTACTCTTCGCGGGCGCCCGAGGCCCACGCGAGCCCGTGGCCCGGCGCGTCGCCGGGCGTCATCGACCCATTTTCGTCCATCGCAAGGGGGGTGTCGAACAGCGGTTCGAGCAGCGGGAAGTCCTCGAGCCAGCGGACGTTCGGCAAGGCGCAGGCGAGATGGACGAACAGCGCCGGCAGGAAATGCGGCGACACCGAGGCGTCGTGATACTCCGCGATCCGCGCGGCGCGCACGCATTCGCTTATCCCGCCCATCATGGCGAGATCCGGCTGGAGCACGGCGCAGGCGCCGGCCGAGAAATAGGGTTTGAGCTCGACGACGCCCTGCAGATGCTCGCCGGTCGCGATCGGCATCGGCGAGCTGGCGGCGAGCTTCGCGTATCCCTGCAACGCATCGGCCGGCAGCGGTTCCTCCAGCCACAGCGCGTCGACCGCAGCGCATTCGTTGGCGAGCCAGACCGCGCGCGCGAGATCGCAGCGCTCGTTCGCATCGACCATCAGCTCGACGCCCTCGGGCAAGGCATCGGCGACCGCGCGCATCCGCGCGACATCGGCGGGGCTCCCCGCGACCCGCAGCTTGACCGCCTTGCAGCCGCGCCCGGCATAGGCGAGTGCCTGCGCGACCGCGGCGTCGGGGTCCTGATCGGACCGGAACCCGCCGGAGCCGTAGACCGGGACCGCCCGCGCGACGCCGCCGAGCGCGGTGTAGAGCGGCACTCCGGACGCGCGCGCGTGCAGGTCCCAGGCGGCGACGTCGATGGCGGCGATCGCGACATAGCCGATCCCGCGTCCGACACGGTTCAGCGATGCGGCGAGCCGACGCCACAGGGCTTCGGGCGGCACGCAATCCTGGTCCGCGACGAAGCGCGAAAGGAGGTCGTCGGCCGCCGCCTTCACCACCGCGCCGCCGCCGCCGAGCACGTAGCTGAAGCCGAGTCCCGTTTCGCCCCGGGAATCTTCCAGCGAGACGACGATGACGTCGACGGCGGTTATGCCGGAGCCGCCGGTCGGCCCCGCGAGCGGGTAGCGCCAAAGCTCCGTCTCCGCCCTGATGTAGCGTCTCGCGCCCGGCACCGCCTCAGCCCCCCGCACGTTCGATCGTCAGGGTCACCGGATCGCCGTCCTCGACGCCCAGCGCCTCGCGAAGATCGATTTCGGCGACGATCTCGACCTGGGCCGGCGGGTAGCCCTCGACCTCGGGGTAGACGATCGCCCCGTCGATCCGCCCGTCCACCTTGACCGGATAGCAGCGCGCGTCGCAATCGTGCGGGCCGTCATCGGGGTTTTCCATGCGGATGCCGGGGGTCCGCCGGAGCCGCACCCACACGGGCATCGCATCGGGATCGTCGACGACGATGTTGAAGGTCCCGGGCCAGGGATCGATTCCCAGCCGACCGACGAACTGTTCGAGCGCCCAGGGAAGCCGGGTGAAATGCCTGCCCTGCCCGATGCCGCTGGCGACCCGGCCCCTGATTTCCCCGGTCATGTCGCTCCTCTCGCTCACCATGCCCTCGCGAGGGTAATGGCAGCCGCCGGGCCACGGGTCCAGCGAAATTGGCGGTGCTCACGGAAGGCGCGCGGCGCAGACGGCGAGTCCGGCGACGAGGGCGCCGAGTACCGCCCAACCCTGCCAAACGCCCATCGTGAAGAGCGTGAGCGCGGAGACGGCAAGCCACAGAGCGGGGACGGCGCAGAGGAGAGCCGTCCACGGGCTGCGAGCCGCGAGCGCGATCAGGGCGAGCGTGGCGGCGGCAGTCGGATCGGGCGCGATGGCGAAGACCTCTGCCTCTCGCCACGGCCGCCCGTCGAGCAGCGCGAAGGCCGGCCAGGCAAAGAGCGCGGTCGCCAAGAGCCCTGTTCCCGCTCGCGCCGCCCGCCCTCCGAAGACCAACCTCCCCGAGAGACCGAGCGCGGCGAGGAGCGCGCCCTGAGCGTAGAAGCCACAGGCAAGAGTCGGCGCGGCCCAGTTGAGCGTTCCGTAACGCAGCGCCACGAACTGCCACCCGGTCCAGAGCCACGCCGCGCCGAGCGCGGGGCCGAGCCATCGCCCGGACGGCGGCCGACCCCGCCACAGCAGCAGAACGAGCAACGCCCCCGCCACCAGCAGCAACGGCTGGACCGGCCAGACCGCCTCGTTCTCCAGCGCGAAGAGCCGCCAATAGGCCCGTGGCGAGAACGGAACAAAGTCCTCCAGCGCCCAGGATCCCGCCATTGCGCACCTCTATGCCGCCCGCGCGAACCGGGCGGTTCTACAGATCGCGCACATGCTCCGCCATGCGGCGGCGCATGGCTGCGTCGGGCATCGGGCCGAAGGCGGCGGACTTGTTCTCGCGCAGATGGTCCACCCGGCGGGTCGCCGGGATCGCCGCCGTCACCGCAGGGTGGGACAGGATGAACTTGAGCAGGTATTGCGGCCAGGTGGACACGCCGATCTCCTTCGCCCAGCCGGGCATCGGGCGGCCAGCCAGCCGGTCGGGCAGCCGGCCGCGCTGGAAGGGCCGGTTGCAGATGACCGCGATCCCCCGCTCCAGGGCGAGGGGAAGCAGGCGCCGTTCCGCCTCACGGTCGACGATGTTGTAGGTGAGCTGGACGAAATCGGGCGGGCGGCGCCGCATGACCTCCTCGAACTCGCGGTGCCGGCGTCCGTGCGAAGTGGTGACGCCGGTATGGCGCAGCCGGCCGGCCTCCTTCATGGCGGCGAGGGTGTCGAGGTTCCGTTCCCAGTCGATCAGGTTGTGAACCTGCAACAGATCGAAGCGCTCCACGCCCCAGCGCCGCGCCGTCTCCGCGATCTGCGCGGGCCCGTCGGCGGCGCCGGTCCACACCTTGTCGGCGGAGAACAGTCCGCGCAGGCGGCCCAGCGTCGCCAGCGCGTCGCCGATCACTTCCTGCGAGGAGCCGTACATCGGCGAGGAATCGACGATGCCCCCGCCCGTCTCGAAGAAGGCGGCCATGACGGCGCGGCACTCCGCGCGCAGCGCCGGATCGTCACCGACGTTGAAGGTGATCCAGCTTCCGAGCCCGACCGCCGGAACCGGCTCCCCCGTCGCCGGGATGCGTTTGGAAAGCGCCTTTCCGGCCAGCGCTCCGAGCGCCGGCGCGGCGAGCGCGGCTCCCGCTCCGGCCAGCACCGCACGGCGTGTCGCGCGCATGGAGCCTCCCTTCGGCGCCTTCGACAAGACTAGGCCGGATTTTCCGCCGGCGACACGGCGCGCGGCAAGAACAGGACGGCGGCCAGGATGCCGCCCGCGGCTACCGCCATCACCGCGAACAGCGCCGAGAACCCCCAGCTCGCATGGATCCCCGCGATGACGGGCAGAGTCGAGGCCATCACCGAGAAGGTCACGATGTAGCGGATGCCGTAGAGACGGCTGCGCCATGCGCTGCTTGCGATCCGCCCCACGAGCACGTCGTTGATTGGGATTTGCCCGAACACGACGAGCATGAAGGCCAGGGCGACGACCAGCGCGGCAAAGCCGGTGAGTTGGTACATGACCGCGAAGAACACCGCCTGAAGTCCGGCGACGAAGGCGAACACGGTGCGCACCGGGTGGCGGTCGACGAGATAGCCCACCACGAGCTGCGCAAACCCCGCCACCCCGAACACCAGAAAGGCGTAGCCGCCGATCTCCGTCGCGGACCCGGCGAGTTCCGCCAGCCTTTCGTCGAAGATCTTCGGGAGCGCGAAGGTAGTGCTCTGAAAGATCAGCCCGCCGATCGCGGTGGTGAACACGACGATCGCTAGCACGCGCGCGAACATCGCGCGGTCGAGCGGAGAGGCGCCCGCCGTTTCCGTCCTGGAGACCCCCTCGCCCGAGCCGCCGGCCGGGTTTCTCCCGCGCCTGGCGCGGAAGAAACCCCAATAGACGACGCCCAACGCGATGGAGACGATCCCCGGCAGGACGAACGCGTTGCGCCATCCGCCGGTGTCGATCAGGAAGCCGGTCAGCAGCGCCGCCGCGGCCACCCCGAGATTGCCGAACACGCCGTTGATCGCGAGCGGGATGCCGGTCTTTTGCCGGCCTTCCACCACCAGCGCGAGCCCGACCGGATGGTAGATCGCGGCGAACGCGCCGATCGCGAACAAGCCGAGCGCCATGCCGAGCGGCGAGTCCGCGAGCGCCGTCGCGATCGAGCTCGCCCCGATGCCGATGAAGAAGACCACCATCATGGCTTCGCGGCTCCACTTGTCGGCGATCCACCCGGCCGGGATGGCGCAGATCCCGAAAGCGATGAACCCGGGCGTGGCGTAGGGGATGAGCGCCGCGTAGCTCATGCCCCACTCTTCGGAGAGCCGCAGCGCGGCCACCGTCGCGAAGATCAGCATGAACAGGTGGTCGAAGAAATGCCCGGCATTGAGGAAGAGAAAGTTGAGGCGGTCGCGGGGCATGATCGGGCTATCCGGGACGCGGCGCCGAGGCGAGCGCCTCCATCGCTTCGACCACGATCCGCTCGACCAGCGCGCCGGCGCCGGGCCGGTCGGCGATCAGGTCCAGCCCCTCGCCCGCGAAGGTGACCGCCGTCTCCGTATCGCCTTCACGCTGGGCCGCGAAAAAGCGTTCGCGCATCGCCGCCCCCTCCGCGCGCAGGTCGCCGTCGCGGCCGTGCCAGGTCTCGGAGAAGGCGTTGCGTATGGCGCGCCCGGTCCAGGGTTCCGGCCAGACGATGCCGCGCGCGGTGTCGAAGACCCTGGTGCGCAGCGTGTCGTCGCCCCCGGACCGCTCGATCAGCGCCTTCTGGTTGGGATGGCCCAGCGCCTCCGGCGTCGCCCAGAACCGGGTGCCGATCAGCGCGGCCCCGGCGCCCAGCATCAGCGCGGCGGCGAGCCCCCTTCCGTCGGCGATGCCCCCGGCCGCGGCGACGGGAACCGGCGAGACGGCGTCGACGACCGCGGGCACGAGCGGCAGCGTCGCCCGGTCGGCGCCGTGCCCGCCGGCCTCGGTGCCCTGGGCGACGACGATCTGGGCGCCCTTCGCCGCCGCCTCCCGCGCGTCCTTTAGCGTCTGGACCTGGCAGATCAGGACCGCGCCGGCGTCGCGGATCTTCGCGACATATGCCGCGATGTCGCCGAAGGACAGCATGACCGCCCTCGGCTCCATCTCCAGCGCGACGTCGAGCGCGCCCGGCCGCTTGTCCAGCGCCCAGGTGATGAAGCCGATGCCGACCGCGCGGTTGCCTGCCTGTTCGAACTCGTCCCGGATCCAGTCGTCGGAGCCCCACCCGACCGCGGGATCGGCATAGCCGGCGCCAATCAGCCCCAGACCGCCCGCAGCCGAGACCGCGCCGGCCAGCGCGCCGCCCGCCACTCCGCCCATCGGGGCGAGCAGCACCGGATGGTCGATGTCCAGGAGGCGTGTGATCGCGGTCGAGAGCCTCCTGGGTTCGGACATAACGGTCTTCGACCGCCCCTTCGCTAGCCCGCCGGGGTTGCCCAGGCGAGACGCGCGGCAGACCCCACCGGCCTGACCTCGGCGTCTTCGAGTTGGCCGTTATCGCGCAGCGCCCGATGGGCCCTCGGCAGGTTGTAGTGCGGCACCGAGGGGTAGAGGTGGTGCTCCAGATGGTAGTGGACGTGATGCGGGAAGATCAGCCACATGAGCCATCCCGGACCGAGATTGGTGCGCGCGTCGTGCCAGACGTCGCCGGTCTCCGTGGTCATGCCGTGTTCGAGGATCGAGCGGAAGCGCAACAGCGGCTGGAGCAGGCACCAGAGCGGGATCGCCCAGAGCAGCAGGTATTCCCGGAAGAAGCCGAAGGCGAGCGCGGCGGCCAGCAGGGACAGGTGGAACCCCGCCACCGCCCAACGGTCGTTCAGCGCGTCGCGGCGCAGTTTGGGCGAGGTATCGCCCAGCGGATCGCTCTTCGTCCCGTCGATCCGGGCGGCGGCCGGCGCGCCCCAGAAATAGGCGTAGGTCTTCCACGCCGTGAGACCCGCCACGTCGCGCAGCAGCTTGCCCGCGAGATAGGCCCGGCCGCGCGGATATCCGCCGTGGATCGGCGTGTCCGGGTCCCGCCTGCCGAACATGTGGTTGTGGTGCAGCCGGTGGATCACCCGGTAGGAGAACATCGAGATTCCCCCCGGCGTCGCGCACAGCCGGCCGACCAGATCGTTCAACCAGCGGGTCTCGTAGAGCCGGTAATGCACCGCTTCGTGCGCCAGTATGAACAGCGCCTGCGCCCGCGTCGCCAGCAGGACCATGCAGGGCGCGACCACCCACCACTCGGGGAACCGGACCGCCAGCGCCATCAGGAGCGCCACTTCGAGCCAGGTGCGCAGCACCGAGAAGGTGGAGCGCCACGGGTCGAGCCGCGTCAACTCCTTGATCAGCGCGGGGTCGAGACCTCGGCGGTCGCCGAGATCGTCGCGGAACTCGTCGCCCCCCGGCGCGGCCGGTTCCGGTGGAGTGGCGTTCATGCCGGCAGAATATCGCAGGCAAGCGGCCCGGCGAACTCAAATCCGCGTGCCGCGGTTCGACGAATTCCGCGCGGGCCCGCGGTTAGGCGGGTTGAAGACAACCGAACCGCCGCTAGAATGACGGTAGAGCGGGTGTAGTTCAGCGGTAGAACGTCAGCTTCCCAAGCTGGATGTCAGGGGTTCGACTCCCCTCACCCGCTCCAATTCCCGTCCGAAGCCCATCGGCCCGCCGATTGCATTCGCGCGTCCGCTAACCGAGAGTGGCGCGATGGAAGAGATCTGGATCGACTATCTCAACGGGCCGGACGTGGCGGCGCTGGGGCTCGACGACGCCGAGATCGTCGCCGCGGTGGAAGGCGCGCTGGCCGCCCAGGGACGGGGCGAGACGGTGATCGAGCCGCGCGTCCATCTGGTGCCGGAAAGCACGGAAAAGGGGCATTTCAACGTGCTGCGCGGCAGCATCGCGCCGCTCGGCGTCGCCGGGGTCAAGGTGGTGGGCGACTATATCGGGAACTACCGGCTGGACCTGCCGTCGGAGATGGCGCTCTTGAACCTGTTCGATCCGGAGACCGGCATGCCGAGGGCGGTGCTCGACGCCACCTCGATCACCGACATGCGCACCGGCGCAATAACCGCGATCGGCGCCAGGTATCTAGCCCGCAAGGATTGCAAGGTGCTGGGGCATATCGGCGCGCGCGGAACCGCCTTCTGGAACGTGCGGCTGCTCGATCACCTCTTCGACTTCGAGGAGATTCGGGTCCACTCGCGCCGGCCGGAGAGCCGGGAGGCGTTCGGGGAGCATCTCGAAGAAGCGCTCGGCAAGCCCATCGTCGTCACCGACAACTGGCGGGATTGCCTGGAGGGCGCGGACATCCTGGTCGAGGCCTCGCGCCTCGCCGCGCCCGAGCCGCTGTTCCGGACGGAATGGGTGAAGCCGGGAGCGTTCGTCGTTCCCTACGGCACGATGAGCGCCGTGGAGTTCTCGCTGACCGACATCATGGACAAGGTGGTGGTCGACGACTGGGGCCAGTGCGGGCCGGGCCGTCCGTTCGGCGCGCTTCGCCGCCACGTCGACGAGGGGAAGCTGACCGAGGAGACGCTGCACGCGGAGCTCGGCCAGATCGTCGCGGGTCTTCGGCCGGGACGCGAAGGCGACGGGGAGACGATCCTGCTCTGGCACCGGGGCCTCTCGACCAGCGACATCGCGCTCGGCCAGGCGATGCTGGACAAGGCCCGGCGCATGGGCATCGGCCAGCGTCTGAGATTCGCGTGATCGCGTGCTCGCGGATGTACAACGTCGCCCCCGCCGTCCGGGCGGCGTGGGACCGGGTGTTCGCGCATGTCCGGGAAGTCTCCGGCGTGCCGCTGGAGATCGTCGCCCATCCCGCCCCCGCGCCGCTGGAAGAACTCTGGACCCGGCCCGACCTCGGCGCGGCGTTCATGTGCGGCCTGCCCTTCGCGATCGCCGATCCGCAACCCGTCCCGCTCGCCGTTCCGGTCCCCGCCCCGGCGCATTACGGGGGCGAGCCGGTCTATTTCTCCCGGCTGGTGGTGCGCCGGGATTCGCGTTTCGAGACGGTGGAAGACACGTTCGGCGGGCGCGTCGCCTGGACGGTCGAGAATTCGTATTCGGGGTATGTCGCCCTGTTCGATCATCTGCGCCGCTTCCGCACCCCGGACCGGCCGACGCTTTTCCGGGAGGCGGTCGGGCCTCTGGTCACGCCGGCCGCCGCGATCGAGGCGGTGATCGAGGAACGCGCCGACCTCGCGCCGGTCGACGCCTTCGTCTGGGATCTGCTGGCCCTTCACGCGCCGGAACGGATCGCCGGCCTCCGCATCGTCGACAGCACCGTCCCGGCCCCCTTCCCGCCCATCGTGGCGAGTCCGGGAATCGCGCCGGAGACGGCGCGGCGGCTGCGCGCGGCCTTCGCGTCGATGGACGGGGAGCCGGCGATGCGCCCCGTCCTCGACGGCCTGTTGCTCAAGGGGTTCGCCGGCGTCGACGCGGCGGTCTACGACATCGCGCGGCGGAGGGCGGCCGGCCTCACCTGAGCTTGCTGGGCAGCCAGGTCGCGACCTCCGGCATGGCGATCAGGAGGATCAGCACGGCAAGCTCGATCAGGATGAACGGCATGGCGGACATCACCACCTGGCCGAGGGTGACGCTGAACGGCGCCACCCCCTTCATCACGTAGAGCAGCAGCCCGAACGGCGGGGTGAGGAGGCTGATCTCCATGGTGATCAGCATCAGAACCATCAGCCAGATCACGTCGATGTTGAACACCGCCTGGAGCGACTGCGCGCCGAGCAGGAAGAACGGCAGGGTGAGCAGCAGCATGCTGACCTGGTCCATGAAGGCGCCGAGGAACAGGAGCACCAGCATCATGATGATCACCACCATCAGCGGCGTCAGCTCCATCGCGGTCACCGCCTGCAACAGCCCGTCGGTCGCCCCCGAGTTTGACAGCGCCTGGCTGAACACCAGCGAGCCCGCGATGATGAACAGGATCATCGTGTTGATCTTGGCGGTTTCCATCAGCGACTTGGCGATCGCCCGCCAGTCGAAGTCGGCGCCTTCGATCCCGGTGACGGTCACGGTGCGCCGGAACAGGCGGAAGAAATAGCAGGCGGCGAGCGCGGCGATGCAGCCGAGCGCCGCGGCCTCGGTGGGCGCGGCGATCTTGAAGAAGATGCTGCCGACGACCACCACGAAGATGATCATCAAGGGCAGGATGTAGAGCAGGAAGGGCAGCACCCGGTTGACCGCCTGGCGGTGGCGGCCGGCATAGGTCCACGTCCAGCGCGTGGAGCCCGCGAGGTTGAGCGAGACGGTCACCGGCTTGTCGAAGGCGCTGGTGTCGGGCGTGTAGGCCGGGGCGAGCTCCGGGTTGATCGCGCAGCGCCCGACCACATAGGCGAAGAAGAGGACGGCCATCAGGATCCCGGGGACGATGCCCGCGATCAGCAGCAGCGCCACCGACTGCTCGGCGAGGCTCGCGAGCAGCACGGCGAGCGCCGAAGGCGGGATCAGCATGGCGATCCCGCCGACCGCCATGATCGGCCCCATGGAGATGGCAGGCTGGTAGCCGCGCTTCACCATGTCGGGCAGCAGCACGGAGCCGAGAATCGCGGTGTTGGCGATGGTCGAGCCCGACAGCGAGGAGAAGATCGTCCCGCCGACGATGGAGACTACGGACAGCCGGCCGGGCACGCGCGCGATCATTCGGTCGATCGCGCCGATCGCCTTGAAGGCCACGCCGGTCTGAAGAAGGATCTCGCCCATCAGCAGGAACAGCGGGATCGGGGCGAGGGTGAACTTGATCGCGTTGTGGAACTCGGCCGGCATGAACACCAGGCCGACATCGCCGTTGATGAACAGGAACGTGCCGAGCACGTTGGCGGCGAAGAAGGCCAGCGCCACCGGCATGCCGAGGAACATCGCGGTGCACACCGTCCCCAGCAGCAGGATGAAGGCCCAGTACCACTCCATCGCTCAGAACCCCGACCCGGCGGTCACGTCCTTTTCCTCGTCGAGCGCCTCGGCCGCGCGTCGGAAGCGGAGCGCGAACTCGATCGCCAGCAGCAGGAAGGACAGCGCGAAGACCGCCATCATGTACCAGTTCTCGATCCGGAGGTCCTTGTCGGGCAGGGTGGCGTCCTGGAACTCGAGCAGCGTCAGGCGCAGCCCGTAGACGCAGAGCAACACGCAGAGCAGGAAGCCTGCCACGTCCAGCACCTTTTCGAGCCGGGCCGCGGCGGTCCGGGGAAGCGCCGCCGTGACCACGTCGACACGGATATGCGCGCCCTGCCGCAGCACCCACGGCGCGCCGATGAACACGCCGACATAGAGCGCGTATTCGACCGCCTCGAACAGCCACGGGAAGCTGCCCCACCTCACCGTCACAAGAAACAGGTTGAGCGGGATCAGGATCGCGATGAGGCCGACCGAGACGGCGACCAGCACGACCAGCCACACGAGAAAGCGCGCAAACGCCGCGTCAAAGGCGTCTATCAGGCTTCCCATGAAGCGGCTCGCCGCTCAACCGGTGCGGAATGCCGACGCCGGAGCGGAAACCGGCGAGGCGCGCCGGTTTCCGTCACCCGGTGAGGCCGGCGGCTACTTTACGAACAGGCTCCTGAGCTTCGCCCCGTGCTTGGGGCTGCGCTCCACCACCTGGGCCCATGCCGCGTCCTGGGCCGTTTTCGACCACTTCTCGCCTTCCGCGCCGGTGAAGGTGATGGTCGTCATGCCCTCGCTGGCCATCCAGTCGACCTGCTTCTTGTACCTCGCCATGAAGTTCGTCCCGGTGGACTCGGTTCTGTCCTCGAATTCGAGGGCGACCTTGGTAATCGCCGCGCGCGCGGCCTCGGGCGTCTTCTTCCATGCCTTGAGATTCGCCAGAGTGTGCAGAGTCGCCTTGTAGAAGCCGGGATCCACCCGGAACTTGGTCACCTTGATCCAGGCCGGCACCCAGCCCACCGCGGGCCAGCCGAAACCCTGGACGGTCCCGTTCTCCATATAGGTGTAGACCTGCGCGATGTTCGAGAGCTGGGTGGTCGCGCCGAGCGCCTTGAAGAACGGCGTGTAGACCGGCGACACGCGGAGATGGAGACCGGTCAAATCGGGCTTGTCGATCGGCTTGGACAGCCACAGATGGAACGGGCCGTTATCGTCGTGCCGGGCGATGAAGAAGAGGTTCTTCTCGGCCAGCAGGCCCTGCATGTAGTCGAGCGCCCCGTTCTTGCGCAGCTCGGCATAGGTCATGTTGCTCAGCCGGAACACCGGCGCTTCGGGCAGCACGTTGCCGAAATAGGCCTCGGTGCAGCCAACCAGGTCGTAGGCGCCCCTGCCGGTTTTCTGGGTCAGGGTGAAGGGGCTGCCGATCGCCGGCGCGCCGCCCTTGAGGTCGATCTTGACCGCGTCGCCACCCTTGGCGTTGATTTCCTTGACCAGCGCCTCGAAGGAACGGCTGGGCGGACTGCCGATCGGGAAACAGCTCGCCGCCGTCAGCGTGGTCGCCGCCGAAGCCGGCACCGCCGACCCGCCGATCGCCGCGACCGCGACGAGAGCGGCCGCGCAACCCAATCCGATACGCTTTGTCATCTGAAGCCTCCCCTGTTCGGTATGCCGACCGCGCGTGCCTGGCACGGCGGCGGTCTGCGACGGACTCTAAGGGACCGCCACGGGTGCTGTCCACGCGCGATGTCGGGCAGGGCCTCAGAGGCCGAGATAGGCCTGCCTCACCTGCGGGTCCTCCAACAGATCGGCCGCCCTGCCCAGCATGACGATGCGGCCGTTCTCCAGCACATAGGCGGTATCGGCGATCTCCAGCGTGGACCGGATATCCTGCTCAACGATGAACACCGTCACCCCCGTGTCCCGGATCCGGACGATCGTTTCGAACAGCGATTGCGCGACGGCGGGCGCCAGCCCGAGGCTCGGCTCGTCGAGCAGCAACAGGCGGGGGCAGGACATCAATCCCCGGGCGATCGCCAGCATCTGCTGTTCGCCGCCCGACAGCGTGCCTCCCGGCTGGCGCCTGCGTCGTTCGAGGATCGGAAAGAGGGCGTACATTTCCTCGATGCGGGAGGCGAGCCGGGGCTTCGCGTGGGCCGCCGTCGCGCCGATCCGCAGGTTCTCCTCCACGGTGAAGCCGGGAAAGATCAGGCGCCCTTCCGGAACCAGCGACAGCCCGCGCCCGACACGGTCATGCGGCGCCGCGCCGGCGAGATCCGCCCCGTCGAAGAGGATCCCGCCCTCCGCGGCGGGCAACAGCCCGGCGACGGTTCTCATCAGGGTGGTCTTGCCGGCGCCGTTGCTGCCGACCAGCGCCGTGATCGAATCCCGCGCGACATCGAGCGAGACGTCGTCGAGCACGCGGACCTCGCCGTAGCCGGCGGACAGATCGGCGATCTCCAGCATCGCCGTCATTCGCGGCCGCGTCCGAGATAGGCTTCGATCACCCGGGGGTCGGCGGCGACCTCGCCGGGCGCCCCCTCGGCAATCTTGACCCCGTGATGGAGCACGACCAGGCGCTCGCAGAGGCGCATCAGCGCGCGCATCACATGCTCGATTACGATGATCGTCAAGCCGTGGCGCAGCCTGAGCGCCTGGATCATGTCGAGAGCCTGCGACACCTCGACAGGCGTAAGCCCCGCCATCACCTCGTCGAGCAGCAGGAGCCTGGGCCGGGTCGCGAGAGCGCGGGCGATCTCCAGCCGCTTGCGGCCGGCCAGGGTCAGCGTGCCGGCGGGATCGGCCGCGCGTTCGGCGAGCCCCACTTCTTCCAGCACTTCCAGCGCCCGCTCTTCGGCTCCCCGGATCGAACGCTCGCGACCGGCGCCGAACAGGCTTCCGACGGCGACATTCTCCAGCACGCTGAGCCCAGCGAAGGGGCGGACGATCTGGAACGCGCGGGCGATACCGAGGCGGTTGACCTGGTCGGGCCGCAGGCCGTCGATACGCCGGCCCTGGAACCGGATTTCGCCGGCGCTCGGCCGGAGGTTGCCCGCGATCAGCGCGAAGAGCGTCGTCTTCCCGGCGCCGTTCGCCCCCATGAGGCCGAGGATCTCGCCCTCGCCGACGCTCATGTCCATCGAATCGACCGCGACCACCCCGCCGAAGCGGCGCCCTACTCCCGCGAGTTCCAGGAGGCTCATCCCCGCGCCCGCCGCCATGCCGCCAGCCGGCCGTGGATCCCGTCCGGCACGCCGAGAACGAAGGCCACCAGCAGACCGCCCAGCAGGATCATGTAGACCTCAGGCCAGTTGGCCCACAGCAATTCCTGCAACAGCACCAGGAAGAGCGCGCCGTAGACCGGGCCCGGCACGTCGTCGCCGCCCCCGATGATCGCGATCGATACGATGGTGAACGAGGTGATCGGGTTGAACAGGTCGAGCGGTTCGAAATAGGTCGTGCGCAGAACCATCGCCGCGCCGACCATGCCCGGGATGACCGCCGACAGCGCGAAGGCGAAAACCTTGAACCGCGCGACGTTGATGCCGAGGGTCTCGGCCGCCTCCTCGTTCTCCCGGATCGCGCGGAGCCCCGCGCCGAAGCGCGAGCGGCGAACCAGGTACGTCACGACAGCGGAAACGGCGGCGAGCGCCAGAACGACGTAGAAGATCTGCGCAAGTCCCGGACCGCCGAACAGCAGCCGCCCGAACTGCCCGAGCGCGGCCTCGATATTGATGACGACGAATTTGACGAGCTCGGCAAGCCCGAAGGTGAGGATCACGAAATAGGGGCCGCGCACCCTGAGGCACGGGTAGCCGACGATGAGGGCGAGCAGTCCGGTCGCGGTGCCCGCGACGATCACCGACAGCCAGAACGGAAGGCTTCCGAAGCAGAGCACCATCACATAGGCGCCGGCGCCGAAGAACACCGCGTGGCCCAGAGAGACATAGCCGGTCATCGCCGACAGGACGACCCAGCTCTGGGTCAGCGCGATCCACATCAGGAGGTTGAGCACGACGCCGACCGCGTAGTCGCCGCCGATCGCGGGCACGAAGGCGAGAACGACGACCGCGAGGGCAAGCACCCCGGCGAAGCGGAAATGCTCCGCGATCACCGGACCAGGCTCCTTCCGCCGAACAGCCCCTGCGGACGCCATACGAGAACCGCGATGAAGACGCCGTAGATCAGGATCGAGCGCATGCTGGCGGTGGTCAGCGCGACGCCGTAGACCTCGATCAGGGCAAGCACCAGGGCACCGGCGAGCCCGCCCGCCAGGTTCCCGAGCCCGCCCAGGATGATCACGACGAACGCGGCGATGGTGAAGGGGAACCCCATGAACGGCGAGACCTGTTCGAGCATGGAGATCAGGCAGCCGGCGACGCCGGCGATCGCGAAGCCGAGGGAGAAGCTGATCATGCGCATGCGCTCGACATCGACACCGACCAGCAGCGCCGCGTCGGGTTGCTCGATCAGCGCGCGGATCTGGAGCCCGGTGCTCGAAAGGCGGAAGAACAGGATCGCGGCGAAGCACAAGGCAAGCCCGATCCCGAGCACGACGAGCCGGTCCGCGGTCACCTGAAAGCCGCCGATGCGGACGATGTCGTCGAGATACGGGTAAGCCCGCGCGGTCGCGGTGAAGGAAAGCGCGATGACGTTCTGGAGGATGATGGAGACGCCGAACAGGAGAAGAAGGGAATTGGCCTCGATCTGCTCGATCAGCCGCGAGGACCTGAGCACCCGGCGGCAGAGCGTGCGGTAGACGGCGGCGCCGAACGCGCCGGCGAGAACCAGCGCGAGAAACATCGACCAGACCGGCCCGACACCGGTGAGCGTGAACGTCCAATAAGCCAGATACCCGCCCAGCATCAGGATCTCGCCATGGGCCACGTTCAAGAGCCGCATGGTGCCGTAGATCAGGTTGAGCCCGAGCGCGACCAGCCCGTAGATCGCGGCCAAAACGAGGGCCGCGATCAGAAGCTGGCCGGAAAACAGGTCAACCATCGCCGGGTCCGGGGACCAACGCCCCCGCGCGCCCCGGCCGCGGAGCGGAGCGCGCTTCTGCCATCAGGGAGCTATTTCCAGGCGGGCTTCGCGATCGCCTCGGCGGTCCGCTCCTTGGGTGGCCAAACGATGTGCTGGGTGCCGCCCTGGATCTGCGAGATCATCGTCGGAAGGGCGACGTTCATGACCCCTTCGAACCTGACCGGTCCGTTGATCGTCTTGAAGGTGGTGCCCGCGATGGTCGCGCGCAGCTTGTCCTTGTCGAGACCCGCCTTGGCGACCGCCTGTTGCAGGATCTCGACCGAGACGTAGGCGAGCGGCGCGTCGAGGAAGTCGGGATCGGTCTTCCAGCGCGCCTTGAAGGCATCAGCAAAGGTTTTCGCCGACGGCCAGTCCTTCCGCGCCGGCGTCCAGTGGCCCATCGTCAGGATGCCGTTGCGCGCGGCCCCGAAGATCTTGCCGAAAAAGTCGTATTGCGGGCCGAGAAGAACCACCTGGACCGTCTGGTCGAGCCCGACCTCGCGCGCGCCGTTCATGTACAGCACCGCATCGGCGGGATAGGTGTAGGCGAGCACCGCGTCGGGCTTGGCGTTCTTGACCTTGGTGAGGAGCGCCGTCAGGTCCTTGACGTTCGGCGGGTAGTCCTCGTTCACCACCAGCTCTATCCCGGCCTTCTTCAGCGCCGGGACGACGAAAGACTTGTTCTCCTGGGTATAGGGGAGCTGGTTGGTGACCAGCGCCGCCGAACCGACGCCCCGGTCCTTCAGCAGCGCCGCCAGGACCGCGCTCTGCCGGTCGGGAAACAGCGAGGTCGGGAACCAGATATTGCCGGCCTTCAGCTTGCGAAGCTGCACCGACGCCGCGGTGTTGCCGACGAGCGGGAACTTGTAGCGCTCGATGACCCCGGCGATGGCGAGGTGGAGCGAGGTGCCCCAGGGCGCGAGCAGCAGATCGACCTTGTCGTCGGTGATCAGCTTCTCGTAGATCTGGACCGCCTTGCCGGGATTCGACTGGTCGTCATAGGAGACGAACTCGACCTTGCGCTTCGTCCCCGCGACATCGAGACCTCCCGCCGCGTTCACCTGCTCGCGCCACAGATTGTAGGACTGATACTGCGAAGTGGCGGCCTGGGCGAACAGCCCCGTCTTCGACTCCGAAAAGCCGATCTTGACGGGATCGGCCGCGCCCGCGGCAAATCCGCCGAGCGCGACCGCGCCGGCAAGCGCCGCGGCGAAAGCGGTTCCGGTCGTCTTTTTCATCCTGCACCTTCCCTGTTTGGATGCCTTCAGCGTGCGACGCGTTCCACGACCATCCCGGGGTCGGTGAACCGTCCCTTGTCGAGGATCAGGTCATTGTCGAGCATGATCGAGCAGTCGCGCATCGGCACGTCGTAATGGCCGGTGGTGGTCCGGCTGCCGCCGCCCTGCGAGTTCGGTCCGGTCGAGAACAGGAAATTGCCGGCGAATGCGCGCAGCGACGAGTTGGAACGGTCGGGATCGTCGCCGTAGAGCGCCACGTTGTCCCAGCGCGATTGCGGGTTCAGCCCCCAGCCGAGATGCGAGATCGCGTGGCCGTCCATGTCGTCCGGACTCGCCCGGTTGTCGTCCAGCCACTGGTCCATCAGCTTGGCGTCGAGCCCGCCCTCGATCTTGCGGATGAAGCCGTCGCGAATCTCGAGCCGGATCTCGTCGGTGACGTAGCGGTTATAGGGGAGGACGACGAAATCGCCGGGGCGGATGACCACCGTGCCGTTGGCCGTGCCTTCGTTGGGGAAGGTGTGGACGTGGCCCGCGCCCCAGTGGTCGAAGCGCCCCGCCTCCTCGGCGAAGCCGTACTGGATCATGGTCGGGTATTCGCCGAGGGAAACCGTGAGGTCCATGCCGTCGTCGTTGAACATGCGCATGGTTTCGGCCTGTTCGAGGCGCTTTCCGGAGTGGATGACCGCCTCCTTCAGCCCGGGCGGCGCCATTGCGCGTTCGAGGTCGTCGGGATGGTCGACGATCATCAGCACCCGGGTCCCGGCGTCGCGGACCTGCTTGAGCCATCTGGTGAACAGGGGAATGTGCAGGCAGACCAGAATGTCGGCCGCCTTCAGCGCCTCCAGCGTGCCCTTGCACGCGCCGACCGTGGCGACGCCGACCGAGGTCCAGCTCGGCACCGCGTTGACGCACATCTCGTAGGCGTCCGCGCCGAGCGCTTCCGCGGCGGCGAATGACGCCTGGACGTAGTCGCGCCGGGTCGCGAGATCGCTCAGAAGCGCGACCGTCTCGCCCTGCTGCACGTTGCACAGCTCGAACTCGGCGCGGAACAGATTGGCCAGCCTGGCCGGGTTGAGGGATTGCGGGCGCATCTGGGCATCCTCCCGGGCGGGGTCGCGGTGGCGGAAACCTTCACACGCGGCCCCCGGTCTGTCAATTTTCGGCCATGGCGGGAGTGTCCCTGATCACCGGCGCGGGAAGCGGCATCGGGCGCCAGACGGCGATTTCGCTCGGTCAGGCCGGCGACGCGGTCGCGGTGGCCGATATCGACGAGGCCGCCGCGCGGAAGACCGCCGATGCCATCGTCGGCACGGGAGGGATCGCCGCCGCCTATGCGCTCGATGTCGCCGATTCCGGCGCTGTCGCCGGGGTCGCGGAGACCGTCGCGCGCGATCTCGGACCGGTGGAGCGAACGGTAAACCTCGCCGGCATCCTCGGTTTCGCCGATGTCGAGGACATAACCGACGCGGACTGGGCGCGGATGATGGCGGTTCACGCCGGCGGCACGTTCCATGTCTGCCGCGCGGTCCTGCCGGAGATGGTGCGCCGCCGCCGCGGCGCGATCGTCAACACCGCCTCGGTCTTCGCGCTGCGCGGCCAGGCGGGGGCCGCCCACTACGCCGCGGCCAAGGCCGCGGTCATCGCGTTTTCCAAGTCGATCGCGCGCGAGAAGGCGCCCTTCGGGGTTCGCGTCAACGTGGTTTCGCCCGGCCCGGTCGATACCCCGTTCTTCGGCCGGGGAATGGCGGGGGACGAACTGGATTCGGCGCGGAGGGAACGGGCCAGGACAATCCCGCTCGGCGCCATCGCCCGGGCGGAACAGGTCGCGTCGGTGATCGTTTTCCTGCTCGGCGAGGGCGCGGCCCACATGACCGGCCAGGTGGTCCCGGTCGACGGCGGCGAGACCATGCGCTGATCGCGCGCGGAATCGAAAAGGGGCCGGACGGGCCGGCCCCTTCCCTTACTCGCGCAAAAGAAGCGTCAACTCTTGGGCCGGTGCCTCTCCGCCACGATCTTCAACTTCCCGTACAGATCGCGCACCAGCGGGTTCTTGTGCTTGCCCAGGATCTCTTCGCCGAGCGGGCGCAGCTTCGCGAGGTAGCGCTTCTGGTCGGCGTCGGAGAACCTGATGAGCTCGACTCCCGCCTCCTCCCAGATCTTGTGCGACGCCGCGACCTTGTTGCGCACCGCCTCGGCCACCTCCTCCTCCAGCTCGCCGGGGATTTCCATGGCCATCTTGCGGATATCGGCCGGCAGCTTGTTCAGCCAAGCCTTGCTGTACCATGTCGCGGTCGGGATGTAGCCGCCGCCGGACACGGTGGTGAACTTGGCCACGGTCTGGAACTTCAGGCCGGTCATGGCGACGATGCTGGAGCGGCAGGCATCGACCACGCCGCGCTGCATCGCCGGCACGACCTCGGTGAAGTTCATCGGCACGCCGGTGCCGCCCCAGGCGCCGGGTATGGCGCGCTCCACCGGGCTCGCCAGCACGCGGATCTTGAGGCCGGCGATGTCTTCGGGCTTGCGGATCGGCTTGGTGCTGGCGTAGGAGGTGCCCTCATAGACGATCAGCCCTGCACCGACCACGCCCTTCTTCTCCGCCGCCGCCAGGAAGGGCGTCTTGAACTCGGGGTCGCGGATCGCGTCGTTGCCGTGCTTCTGGTTCAGGAAGATTCCCGGCGCGTCGGGCACCATGAACGCCTGGTTGACGCCGACATAGAAGGCGGGCGGGGTCAGGAAGACCTCCTGCGTGCCGAGCAGGGTGGCCTCGACCTGGCGCGCGATGGTGCCGAGCTGGCTCAGCGGGAACACCTTGTAGGTCACCCGTCCGCCGCTGCGCTCGGCCAGCCGCTTGCCGATCTTCTCGCCCCACTCCTGCTGCGGGTCGTTGATCGTCGCCATGCCGATCTTCATGTGGAATTTCTGGGCCGATGCCGTGGACGGCTGCAGCGCGAGCGCCGCGACGGCCCCGCCGGCGACGAGGGCCACGGCGACCGCGCCCTTCCCGGCCAAGTCAAAACGCTTGAACATGTAGTCGTCTCCCATCGTTGCTTCGATGCCTCGGGGGCGGCATTTTGCCCATTTGGCAACCCGCCCGCCAGAAAAAATCTTAACCTCCGCCAGAGTGCGACTCAGGGAGTGTCCGGTGCCGATCAGGACAGGAGCCGATTTCATCCAGGGGCTCAAGGCCCGGCCGCGCGATGTCTGGATCGGCGGCGAACAGGTCGGGGACGTCACCGCGCATCCCGCGTTCCGGCGGCCCGCGGCCCGGCTCGCGGCGCTGTTCGACCTGCAGCACGATCCGGAGTCGCGCGACGATCTGACCTACGCCTCGCCGTCCACCGGCGATCCCGTCGCAACCGCCTTCATGCCGGCCCACGACGCGGCCGATCTCCACAAGAAGCATACCGCCTACCGCGCGTTCGCGGAGGCCACGCTCGGCATGATGGGCCGCTCGCCCGACTTCATGAACTGCACCCTGCTGGCCTTCGCCGAGGGGGCGGAGGTGTTCGCGCGCGGCGGCGAGCGCTTCGGCGAGAACATGGTGCGCTATTACGAGTTCGTGCGCGAGAACGACCTGTTCCTCACGCACGCGCTGATGTCGCCGCAGAACGACCGTTCGAAAGCATCGTCGGCCCAATTCGAGGAAGACCTGCATCTCGGGCTGGTTTCGGAATCGGAAGAAGGCATCGTGGTCAGCGGCGCGCGGATGATCGCGACGCTGGGTCCCGTGGCCGACGAGGTGCTGATCTACAACATCCCCGGCCTCCCGCCGGAGGACAGGCGCCACGCGCTGGTCTTCGCGGTCCCGATCGACGCGCCGGGGCTGCGCCAGATCTGCCGCGAGCCCTATGACGGCGGCGAGAAGAGAGTCGCCGATCATCCGCTCGCCGCCAATTTCGAGGAACCGGATTCCCTGATGATCTTCGACGAGGTGCTGGTCCCCTGGGACCGCGTGTTCGTCTACAACGACGCGGAGATCGCCAACGCGATCTTTCCCGACACCAGCCTCAGGTCCTACACCGCGCACCAGACCTCGGTGCGCGGCCTGGTCAAGCTGGAGTTCGCGGTCGGCGTCGCGATGTCGGTCGCCCGCGCGGTCGGGACCGACCGATTCCTCCACGTCCAGCAGATGCTCGGCGAGTGCGTCGAGGCGATCGAGATCGTCCGCGCCTGCATCACCCGGTCCGAGGTGCATCACGAGCCGACGCTCGCGGGGTCGATCCGCGCCGAGATCGCGCCGCTGTTCATGGCGCGCACCTATCTGGCGCGCACCTACCCCCGGGTGATCGAGATCCTGCAGACCATCGGCGCGGGCGGGCTGCTGGCGATGCCGAGCACGGCCGACCTGGAAAGCCCGATCGGCCCGGAGATCGAACGCTACTACCAGGGCGCCGAGGGGATGCCGGGCGCCGAGCGCGTCGCCCTCTACAAGCTCGCCTGGGACCTTTGCGGCGAGGCCTTCGGGATGCGCCAGCTCCAGTACGAGCGCTACTACGCCGCCGATCCGGTCCGCAACATGGCGGCCAACTACCTGAATTACGACCGCTCGACTTGCGACGCGCTGGTGGAGAAGGCGTTGGCGCTGGGCGGGCGAAGCTGACGCGGCACCGGGGAGGCACGGAATGGAGCTGAACGGCAGGAACGTGGTCGTCACGGGCGGGGCGGGGGCGCTCGGCGCCGCCGTCGTGGCGCGATTGCTGGACGCGGGCGCGGTTTGCCATGTCCCGGCTCTCGACGAAAGCGAAGCAGAGGGGTTCTCCCATGCAGGCAACGACCGGGTTCGCCTGACTGTCGCCGGCGACCTTACAGAGTGGGAGGCCGTCGAACGGTTCTTCTCCGGCATCGACGGTTTGTGGGCCTCGATCCACCTTGCCGGCGGGTTCGACATGGGCGGCATCGACGAGGTGCCGCCCGACATGTTTCAGCGCCAGGTCTCGATGAACGCCGCGACCTGCTATTTGTGCTGCCGGGCGGCGATCGCGGGAATGCGCCGCACCGGGGACGGCGGACGCATCGTCAACGTCTCCGCACGGCCGGGCCTGGAACCGCGTAGCGGCGGGGGGATGGCGGCCTACGCCGCCGCCAAGGCCGCGGTCGCCGCGCTCACCCTAGCGCTGGCCGAGGAAGTCGCGGGCGAGGGTATCTGGATCAACGCGGTCGCACCCTCGATCCTCGACACGCCGGCGAACCGGGCGGCCATGCCGGAAGCGGACCACGAAGCGTGGCCCGGAACCGCCGAGGTGGCCCGAACCGTCGTCTTCCTCGCCTCGCCCGTCAACGCGGTCACGCGAGGCGCCGTGGTCCCGGTCTATGGCGCGGTGTAGGGCGTAGGGCGTGTCCGGTGCAGGTGTGAGCGCCGGCGCGGCCACGGTCGTCCTTCGATACGCCCCCTTCGGGGGCTACTCAGGATGAGGGAGAGGTTGGCAGGACTCGAGCAAATTCCCTCATCCCGAGTAGGCGCGAAGCGCCGTATCGAGGGACGGCAACGCCGCGCTATACTGTCCAATGCTTGAGTCCACGATCAACTCCAGGGGGCGGACCACACTGCCCAAGCCCGTCCGAGAGGCGCTGGGTGTCGGGCCGAGGGACCGGGTGCGCCACGTCGTTCTCGACGACGGACAAGTGCGGATTATGCCGGTCCAGCCAATCTCCCGACTGTTCGGCATGCTTAAGCATGAGGGGCCGACGGTGACGCTGCGAGACACGGAAAACGCGATCCCGCCCTCGGGGAGAGACCCGGGATCGGCCGGCGACGCCGACGTGTAAGCCGTTGCGGCCCGCCTCGCCCTGTGGCAGATAACGCCCCGGCGCCGCAGTAGCTCAGTGGTAGAGCGCACCCTTGGTAAGGGTGAGGTCGAAAGTTCAATCCTTTCCTGCGGCACCACCTTCTATTCCAGCCCGCGCCGTGCTAAGTGCTGACCCCTGCCGGAGGGGTGGCCGAGTGGCTGAAGGCGGCGGTTTGCTAAACCGTTATAGGGGTAATACCTCTATCGAGGGTTCGAATCCCTCTCCCTCCGCCATAATTCTCGCCATTGTGCTGCTGCTTGCCTGCGTCGGCGCCCGGCCGGCCCCGGCATTTGCGCTGCCCGCCGACACGCTGAAGTCGGTCGTTTCGGTGTTGCCCGTCTGGCCCGGGCGCGCCCAGGGCGGCTCCGGCGGCCGTCCGGGCGTCGCGCCGGAAGGAAGCGGCGTGGTTCTGCGGCCGGGGCACATCGCAACCGCCTGGCATGTGGTCGAGCCCGCAAGGCGGATCGACATTCGTCTCTCGGACGGGCGCATCCTGCCGGCGCGGTTGATCGCGAAGGACGCGGCGAGCGACATCGCCGTGCTGGGCGTGGATGTCGCGCTGCCGCCGATCGGGATCGCGCCCCCGCCGCGGCTGGCGCAGCCGGTATGCGCCGTGGGCAACGCGTTCGGCCTCGGCCTCTCCGTGACCTGCGGCGTGGTTTCGGCCGTGAACGTGTCCAATGCAGGGTTCAACCCCGTAGAAGACTTCGTCCAGACGGACACGGCCTCGAATCCGGGTGTTTCGGGCGGCGCGCTGGTCGATGCCGAAGGCCGCCTGATCGGGATGATGTCGGCGATCTTCGCCTCCAAGAGCGACAACAATATCGGGGTCAATTTCGCCGTTTCGACCGACTTGCTCGTCAGGGTCGTCGACGCGCTCGTTGCCGATGGCGAGGTCCGGTACCCGTCGCCGGGCTGGCGCCTGCGAAGGGCGGGCCGAGACCGGTTGGCCAGGGTAGCCGCCCCGGCGGTCGGGCATGTCAAGGATGGCGGTCCGGCGGCGAGGGCCGGTATCGCGCCCGGTGACACGATCCTCGAGATCGGCACGCGCCGGATACGCACGCCGCGCGACGCCATCGCCGCATTCGCCGTCGTCCGCGACCTCTCGAAGCCGATCGACGTCGTCCTCCGACGCGGCGGGCGGCAGCGCGTCGTCGCCCTGTCTTTCGGCGCGGCGCCAAAGGCGCGGGGTACGTCGGCGAACCGGGAAATGCTCGGCGACTGCCCCCATCCGGCCCCGGTCTGCCGCGTCCGGCAGGCGGTCTTCCCGGTCTCCAGCTTCAATCCGGCAGCCAGCGCTACGCGCATCGGGGCAACGCTTCTGGTGACCAACCGGCACATCGTGGCGGACCGGCCGGATGCGGTCGTTCACACTCCGGACGGGCCGAGAGGCGCGAAAGTGATCCCCTCGGCCTATCCCGGCGATCTGGCGCTGCTCGAGGTTCAGGGTCTGCCGAAGGGCGGATTTATTCCGAACCTCGAGGGGGACGTCCGGGACGGCAGCGCGTTCTACGCCGTCGGCGCTGACCTCGCCCGGCAGGAAGTGCGCGCGTTCGACCCCGGCAAGCTGATCGCGCGGCCTGCAAAGGGCGCGGATCTCGGGCGGCTCCACGTCCGGGCGCGCATGCAACCGGGAGTCAGCGGCGGCGCCCTGGTGGACGAGCGGGGCGAATTGGTGGGGATCGCCGTGGGCGGCGGCGACGGACGTTTCGAGGCGATGCCGCTGGAAGCCGTTCGCGCTCTTCTGGCCATGCGCAAGGATGCGAAAGCGGGCGAGGTGACGCTCCGGCTGGGCAAGGCCCTGTCGGACTGCGCCGCGAAGATGGACGCCATCAGGCCGCGCACGGCAAGCCGATCCGACCGCGACGCGCTCTCGAAAACCTGCGCGGCGGCGAGGAACCACGGCCAGTTGCTTGAAGCAGGGCGCATTCTGGCGCGGGCCCGCGATTTCCAGGGCGCCATCGCACTGACCCGTCAGGCCTCCGAGCAGGTCCCGAACTCGATCAACGCGCGGATCTCGCTGTTGGTGGCGTTGCAGCTCGCCGGACGCTTCGTCGAGATGACGGAACACGCGCGCCGGGTGATGCACATGGCGCCCGGGAACCCTCAGGTCTTGCGGTTCGCCATACAATCCGGTGTCTGGGGAAACCAGCCGGAACTCGCCGAAGAAGCCTACCGGGCGCTCCTGAAAGCCGATCCGAGGCAGGCCCGCGCCGCCCGCCGGTTCATCGACAACGCCCCGCCCGCGCCGAGGCGCAGATAGCCCGGTCAATCCGAAGCCGGGTCCGGAATCCAGCCGGCGGAGACCACCCCCTTGCGCTCGAACGGAGACGGCGTTGCGCGGGCCAGAATGCGCGCCTTGAGTTCCGCCGCGTTCAGACCCGGATCGCGCGCCAGGATTCTCGCGGCAAGCGCGGCAAGACGGGGAACCGCGTAGCTGGAACCGGAGGCTCGCCCCGATGCGCCGCGAAAATCGATAATCTCAAGGTTCTCGGCCGGCAGCATCACATCGACGGCCTCCGCCCCCCAGTTCGACCCCGAGGCAAGGCGTCCGAAAGCGTCCGCCGAGGTCACGGTGAGGATATTTTCCAGCGTGAGAGCGGCCGGATAGACGGGGTCCTTGTCGATATCGCGGCCGTCGTTGCCCGCCGAGACGACGGCGAGGATGTCGCGCCCGCGAAGCGCGCGTTCGAAAGCGCGCCAGTCCCCGGATTTGCGGCTGCCAAGCGGCATGGCGAGGATGCGGGCGCCTGCCTTGGCCGCACGCGCGACCAGGTCGGCCATGCGGCTCATCTCGGGGCGCGGATAGCGGAACGGAATCAGGGCGGCGCCGGGCGCCTCCCGCGCGAGGATCGATGCGACCGCCGTGCCGTGACGGATCGGCAGGAACGGCCCGCGCGAAACGTCCCCGTCATAAGGCCAGGGGTCGAGGTCCCAGTAATCGTAGCCGAGAGGCGTTCCCTCGCCGTCACGGGCCAGCCGGCCGCGAAACAGCGGCAGGTCATAGGCAAGGCCGGAGTCCACGAGGGCGACGCGGATGCCGCCGGGGTCCCTGCCCTCCGGCCATGGCGCCTGCAGGACCTCGGTCCACTTTAGTGTCTGTAGATCGGCCTCCAGTTGATCCAGATATCGCCAGGCGTCGCCGTCGGCCCGGATCGCCCGGCCGGATCGAACCTTGCACCCGCCATCCGCTATCGCCTGAAACGACGGCCGAAGCCGGTCATCGTCCCGCACGGCATAGGAAACCCGGAACTGGCGCAGCCTGCCCCTGAATTGCCGCCGCTCGACGGTGAGCCGGTCGGCGCCCGGCAGCAGGAGGCGCACCACGATGCGCCGCGGGTCCCCGTCGTCGGGCCGCCGCGTCTCGTCCAGCAGCCAGCTGCCCCGTATGGCGTCCTGTGCATCGAGGCCGGACAGACCGGGCTGCGGGCACACCCGTTCCACGGCGAGGCGGAGCCAGCGCGCCTGGTCCCGATCGCTCTCGGCGATCGCTCCGTCCGGCAGCGCGAGTGTCGCAGCGAGCATGAATGCCGCGCCGCGGTTACGCATGAAAAAGGCGCCGCGGGTCGGCGGGAGAGAATCTCCCCCCCGCGGACCGCCCTACATCGCGCCCTTGGGCACCTTGACGCCCGCTTCCTTGTAGTAGCGCAGCGCGCCGGGGTGCAGCTTCATGTTCATCTGCTTGAACGCGTTGCCGATATTGATGGCGTCCTTGGCCCAGGGGGCGACGGCGTGCATTTCGTCGATATGCTCCCAGAAAGTCTTGGTCATCTTGTAAATGACCTCGTCCGGGATGCCCTTCCGGGTGACCAGCCCGACCCAGGCGGCAATGGTCTGGACCGGCTTCTCATTGGCCTGGTTCGCGCCGTAGATATCGGCCGCGAACTGGCCCCGCGTCCGCCCGGGGAGCGCCATCACCTTCTTCATCGCCGGCTTTTCCCAGTCCTCGTCGGTCGCCCCGAGGAAGCGGATCTTGTTGGTCAGCGCCACCTGCACGAAGTTGGAGGCCGGCGGGTTGCCGGACGCCACCAGGACGTCGATCTGGCGGTCCTGGAAAGCCTGCATGGCGGGCGAGAAACCGAGCTTGATGACCTCGTAATCCTTGCCCGGCTCCAGCCCGGTGATCGCCTTGACGAAGCCGCCGGCGACGACGCGCTGGACCGCGGCCGGCGGGCCGAGGAACACCCGCTTGCCCTTGAGGTCCGACATCTTCTTGATGCGCGAATCCTCGTAGACGCCGAACTGGTAGAACCCGATCCGGTAGTTGAACACCGCGCGCAGGTTCTTCGAGAGCTCCTTGGCGTTCTTGACCTTGGCGAACATGGCCTTGGCGTTCGACATCAAATAGTGGACCGACGGCGCCCCCATCAGGAAGTCGGTCTTGCCGCGCGCCGCGTCGAGCGCGTGGCGGGGCGCCGCACCGGTTGCGTTGATCTGGATCTCGATGTCCGGGTTGTATTTCTGGACCAGCTTGGCGAATGTCGTGTTGATGGTGAACGGCGTCGGCAGGCTGATCGTCGACATCTTGTAGAATTCCTTGCCCTGAGCGCCGCCGGCGAGACCGGCAGCCAGCGCCGCGATCGCGAGCGTTCGGAGAACTTTCATGGGTTCGATACCTCCTTGCGGTCTGGGTCCGACGATTGCCGCCGGAGTTGCGGGGCGGTTCAGGCGCCCTCGTTTCCGCGCCGAAGGTTAGCACTTCCCGCCCGTTTCCACTCGACAAACAGCAGCGCCGCCGACAAAGCGACAGCCCCGACCTGGATTTCCGTCATGCCGAGAAGCGCGCCGAGCCCGAGAACCATCCGCGCGGCTCTCGACCACGGCGGCAGACGCATCCGATCGACGCCTCCGAGCGCCGTCGTTATCAGCCAGATCGCGAGCCCGAGCCGCACCACCACCCAGACGAACGGAACGGTCTCGAAGCCGACCACGAGCGAGAGCGACGGGTTGTAGACGAAGACGAAGGGAACGATGAAGCCGACGAACGAGAGCTTCAGCGCCTGCACCGCCGTGGTCATCGGATTGGCGCCCGCAATGGGCGCGGCCGCATAGGCGGCGATGGCCACCGGCGGGATGATCGCCGACAGCACCCCGTAATAGAGCACGAACAGATGGACCAGGATCTTGGGCACGCCCAAGTTCTCGATCGCCTGGCCCATGATCAGGACGATGATCAGATAGGCCGGAATTGTCGGCAGGCCCATCCCGAGGATCACGCTCGCCGCCGCGACCAGGAACATCGCGAAGAACAGATCGGTCCCGGCGAAGGTCAGGATCATGTTGGAAAACCTGATCCCGAGGCCGGTCAGGTTCATCACGCCCACGATGATCCCGATCGCGGCTACCGCGACCATGATCCGGCCGCATTGCTCGCCGCCCCTGACCAATGCGGCAAGATAGACTTGGGGGCTACGGCGAACCTCCGGGTTCATCGCGCCGAGCGCCGCCCCGACGATCGTCGCCCACAACCCGGCCATGGCCGGCGAACGCCCGGTCACGAGGACGCCGATGATAACCAGGATGGGGATGACGAACATCAGCGACATCCACCAGTCCCGGCGCGTGACCTTCTCCCGGCGGGAGCGCGGAATCGCCTCGATGCCGTGGCGTGCGGCTTCCACCCAGACGGCAACGAACAGGCTGGCGTAGTAAAACAGCGCCGGCATCAGGGCGGCGCCGATGATCACCACGTAGGGGATGCCGGTCACGTCGGCCATCACGAAGGCGACCGCGCCCATCACCGGCGGCATGAACTGCCCGCCGGACGACGCCGCCGCCTCGACCCCGCCGGCGAACGAGTTCCGGAAGCCGCGCTCCTTGATCATCGGGATGGTGAACACGCCGGTCCCGACCACGTTGGCGGAAACGCTGCCGGAGATGGTTCCGAAGAAGCCGCTGGCGGCGATGGCGGCGTGGGCGGGGCCGCCCCGCAGCCCGCCGGTGAGGCTGACCGCGATCCGCAGCAGCACGGCGCCCGCGCCGGTCGCCTCGAGCACCGATCCGAAGACGATGAAGATGAAGATCAGCGAGATGACGGTGATGACGATGAAGCCGAACACGCCGTCGAACGAGTACCAGACGGTGCGCATCACGGTCTCGAGGTCGTAGCCGGCGTGGGCGAAGATCCACGGCAGGTCTTCCCCGAAGAGCGCATAGGCGATGCAGAGCAGCGACAGCGCGGCGAGCGGCCAGCCGAAGGCCCGCCGGGTGAGCTCCAGCACCGCGAGCAGACCGCCCGCGCCGATCAGGATGTCGTCGGGCAGGAAGTCGTAGAGCCCGCTCTCCAGCTCGTCATAGACCGAGGCGAACCAGTAGAGGGAGAGCGCCATCAGGGAAATCAGCGCGCCGTCGACAGCGAGGCAGACGACGCGGACCGCCCGGCCGCGCGAACCGTAAATCCGGATCAGCGGCACCGTGAGCGTGACCAGGATGACCGACGCGCCGACGGTGATGGAGCGCTGATAGATCTCGTCGATCACCCCGAAAGCCGCTGTATAGACCGCGACGGCGGCGATGCCGAAAGCGATCGGCTTCGTCAGCCAGCCCGCGACATCGATCCGCGGCAACCGGCTACCTCCCGGCGCTTTCGGAGACCGCCCCCGACGGGGCCTCGACGCGGACGGTGACGATATCCGTGTCGTGGTATTGCTGGTGGTGCACCGAAGAAGCGAGATGGCGCAGCAGGCGCAGCGAGACCTCGCGCTCGGCCGGCGCTTCCTCGGCCCTCTCCGCGAGCAGGGCGATGCGGTCCTGCAGGTTGTCCTCGCCCGGCGCGGCGATGAACTCCAGCACCGCGGCGCCGCCTTCGCGGTGCGCGGTGAGCAGCAGGCGCCGTTCAGGCCCGTCCTCCTGCCCATCCGTGTGCAGGAGGGTCAGCAGGGTCTCCTCGGCGGCGGCGTCGAGCCGGTGCGCCATCGCGCCGTCCCAGCCGCCGCGGGATGCGAATTCCGCGAGGAAGGTCCTAATCCGCGGCAGTTCCGAGATGTCGAACCCGACCTGGATCCGCCGGCGGCGCGGCTCCGTCGCCTCCATGAACAGGGTCATCGCGATCGCTACGAGACCGCCGGCGGTCATGCCGTTCTCGAGCAGCCCGCCGGCGAACTCGGAAAAGTATTCGGGAAAGATCAGCCCGTGCTGAAACCCGACCCCCGCCCAGAAGGAGACGCCGACGACAAGGCCCTTGCGGTAGTCGATCCCGTCCTGGACGACGATCTTCATGCCGAGCACGAACAGCATCGCGAGGAGCACGGTGACATAGGCGGCCGCCACCGGCCCGGGAATCGCCAACACCACCGCGAGCGTCTTGGGAAGGAACGCGGCGGCGACGAACACGACGCCAAGGGCGATCCCCACGCGGCGGGCCGCGACCCCGGTGAGCTCGGTCACCGAGACGCTGGTCGAATAGGTGGTGTTGGGGACGGTGGCGGCGAGGCCGGACAGGAGGTTGCCCACGCCGTCCGCGGCCACCGCGCCCTGCACGGCCCGGAAGTCCACCGCCCGGGGGTTGCGCCAGGACACGCGCTGGATGGCGACGGCATCGCCTATGGTCTCGATGGCGCCCACCAGCGTCACGAAGACGAACGCGGGCAGCAGCGCCCAGAAGACGGGCCCGAAACCGAGATCGAGACCCGGCCAGGAACCGTCGGGAAGACCGATCCAGGCGGCGTTCGCCACCCGCTCGACGTCATAGAGACCGTAAAACCCCGCGACGATCGAACCCACGACCACGCCGATCACCGGCGCCCACAGGCGCAGCGCGCCGGTCGCCTTGAGGGCGATCGCCGTGATGACGATCACCGTCACCAGAGCGCTGACCGGGGCGGCGGCTTCCGGGCTGCCGTCGGGAACCCCCTTCAGCATCCCGAATATGATCGGCATCACGGTGACCGGAATCAGCATGATCACGGTGCCCGCCACGGTGGGTGTCAGTATTCGCCGGAACAGCGACAGCCGCCTGGCGAGCGCGAACTGGAAGAGCGCCGAGGCGGCCACCAGCGTGGCGAGCATCGCGGGGCCGCCCTTCGCGGTCGCCGCGACGCAGATCGCGATGAACGCGCCGGACGTTCCCATGGCGAGGACGTAGCCCGCGCCCAGCCGGCCGACGCGCACCGCCTGCAGCACCGTGGTCGCGCCGCTGATCGCGACGGCGGCGAAAACCGCCCACGCCAGGAAATCCTCCGGTCCGCCGGCCGCGCGCACTACGATCGCCGGGGTCAACACGATGCCGCCGGCGGTCAGGACGGCGAGCTGAAGGCCGAGGCCGAAGGCGAGCGCCGGCGGCGGCTTCTCGTCCGCTTCGTAGCGCATGCCGGAACGGCGGGCGCTGTCGTCGGTCGTCATGCCTGTATTCCATATCGATTAACGAATGACCGGAACTATGGCATATCCCGGCGCCACGCGCCGCCGGATGCCGGCACCGGGTGACGTGAATTTGCTCGACTACCACTAGAAAGGCCGTGGCATGTCCATGAAGAACCCGCCTCACCCGGGGCTCTCGGTGCGTCACGACTGCCTCGAACCGCTCGGCCTCAGCGTGACGGAAGCCGCGCGCAAGCTGGGTATCAGCCGCAAGCAGCTCTCCGACATCGTGAACTGTCGCTCCGGCATCTCGGCCGAGATGGCGATCCGCCTCGACAAGGCGTTCGGCGGCGGGGCGGAGACCTGGTACCGGCTTCAGTCGGCCTGGAATTTGGCCCAGGCGATGAAGAAGGCGGATCCGATCGAGGTCGAACGCCTGTCGCCCGCGGCGTGAGGCCGGAAAGCAGCCGCTCGCCTACCGGCCGAGGGCGGGCGCCGACACCGTGGCACCCGGCTCGATCCCCAGCCGGGCCGCGGTGCCCGCGTTCAGCTCCAGCACCGCGCGCACCGTTCCCCGCGACGGGATGTTCTGCTCCGACAGCGGCACCGTCCGTTCGGCGATATGGGAAATCCGCCCGTCCGGCGCGATGAAGATCATGTCGAGCGGGATGTAGGTGTTCCGCATCCACATCGAGACCGGCCGGGGCGGGTCGTAGACGAACAGCATGCCGGCATCGGCCGCCATCCGGCGGCGGAACATCAGCCCCTGCGATTGCTCGCGCGGGGTTCGCGCGACTTCCACCGAGAAGCGGTGCCGCCGCGCGCCGTCCCGGATCACCAGCGTGGAGCGGGCGAATTTCGCCAAGCCGCGCTGGGCGACCGCCGGCGTGGCGGCAAACGCCAGACAGGCGCCAAGGCCGAGGATCGCGGAACGGCGGCCCGGCAAGGTCCGGCGTCGGCTCCGGAAGGCCGCGGCTAGACGTACTGGTCGACGCTGCCCGGACCCGGCAGCATTATCTCGACCGCCTGCATCCCCTTGGGTCCCTGCGCGGTCTTGACCATCACCTTCTGGCCGGTGACGAGACCCGCAAGGTTGGCGCGGCGCAGCGTCACCATGTGGATGAACACGTCGAGCTGGGTTTCGTCCGGACACACGAAACCGTAGCCCTTGTGCGGGTTGAACCACTTGACCGTCGCCATTTCGAAATCGCCGGTGGCTTCGGGCTGAGGCATCGGCGGCGGAGGCGGCCCGCGGGAAAACCCTTCCTCGTCCTCCGGGACGGCGGTCGAAAGGTCGACCGCGAGGATGGACTGCACCTGCAACCCCTTCGCCGCGCGGACGGTTTCGCATTCCACGGTCGACCCGACCGGAATCTTGTCCAGACCGGCCTGCCTGAGAACCGTCATATGGAGAAAAACATCTCCCGACGCGTCTTCCGGCGTGACGAAACCGTACCCCTTGACCGCGTTAAACCACTTGACCGTTCCCCGAATCCGGGACGAGGCGATGGGGTCGCCTCCGCTCTGAGACTCCGACACGTTTCCCCCTAGAACGATTTTGTTTTGCTTACATTAGTTGCAATTTGAGCAGACTAGCACCATTGGGCCGGTGCGCGCCAACACTTTTGTCGCGGTTTTCCGCCGGTCGGCGGGGTATTTTCGGACCGACCCCCCCAGTTTGGGCTGGCCAATCCGGGGAGCGCGGACTAGGGTTCGCGGCCGGCCCCGGCGGAGACCGGGCCGAAGGCCAACGATACGTATACGACAGGGCGGTAGTGGTTCACGCATTATCACTGGGTTGTGTGCTTTTCGGCACCTGGCTTCTCCTTTCCGGCCATTACGATCCGCTCCTCATCGGGCTCGGTCTCGCATCCTGCGCGGCCGTCGTCTACTTCACCCACCGGATGGACGTCATCGACCACGAAGGACACCCGGTCCATCTGACCTTGCGGGGCGTGGGCTACTGGCCGTGGCTGCTGGCCGAGATCCTCAAGGCCAATATCGACGTGGCCAGGCGTATCCTCACCCCGGGCGCCTCGATCGGCCCGACGATGCTGCGCGTGCGCTCGACGCAGCCGACCGACCTCGGGCGGGTGATCTTCGCCAACTCGATCACGCTCACCCCGGGCACAGTCTCGGTGGACGTGGGCGAGGGCGAAATCCTGGTCCACGCGCTCTCGCGCGACGGCGCCGACGACCTCGCGGCCGGCGAGATGGACCGGCGGGTCACCCGGATGGCGGGCGGCGACTGATGTTCACCGCCGCCGCCATCGGGCTGGTCGCCGCCATGGCGCTCGCGCTCGCCCGCGCGCTGATGGGGCCGACGCTGTATGACCGGATTCTCTCGGTCAACACCTTCGGCACCAAGACGGTGCTGATCCTTGCCGTGGTCGGATTCCTGTTCGGACGGCCCGAGTTTCTCGACATCGCGCTCGCCTACGCGCTGATCAATTTCATCGGCACAATCGCGATCCTCAAGTTCTTCAAATACGGCGATTTGGGTAGCGCCGGCGAGGACGGCGGCTGATGGACCTGATCCTCGACATCGCGAGCTGGGTGCTGCTGGTCGGCGGAGGCGCGCTGGTGGCGATCGGCGGCATCGGCATCGTGCGCTTCCCCGACGTCTACACGCGGAGCCACGCGGCGGGCGTCACCGACACCGGCGGCGCGGGGCTGATCCTGGTGGGACTCATGCTCCAGGGCGGCGCCACGCTGGTGACCGTCAAGCTGATCCTCATCCTGGTCTTCATCTTCTTCACCAGCCCGACGGCGACCTTCGCGCTGGTCCACGCGGCTTACGAGAGCGACGAGGAGCCGCAACTCGACCACGACCTGCGGGACCAGCCGCCCGACCGGGAGGCGGGGCGGTGAACGAGGCGGTCAACATCGTCATCCTCCTGTTCATGGCGGTCGCGGTGATCGGCATCGTCCGCTCCCGCAACCTGTTCGTGGTGGTGATGCTGACCGGCATCTACAGCCTGCTGGCCGCCACCATCTTCGTGATCCTCGACGCGGTGGACGTCGCCTTCACCGAAGCCGCCGTCGGCGCCGGAATCTCCACCGTGCTCTTCCTCGGCACGCTGGCGCTGACCACGAGAGAGGAGAAGAAGCCGGTGCACAACGCGTGGATTTCGCTCGCCGTCGTCGCTGTGACCGGCGCGGTGCTGATCTACGGCACGCTCGACATGCCGCGCTACGGCGACCCGGCCGCCCCGGCGAACCACCACGTGATCCCGGAATATCTCGAGGCGGGGCCGCAAAAGACCGGCGTCCCCAACGTGGTGACGGCGGTGCTGGCGAGCTATCGCGGTTACGACACGCTGGGCGAGGTGACGGTGATCTTCACCGCCGGGATCGGCGTGGTGCTGCTGCTCGGCCGCTGGCGGGCGCACCGGCGCGAGGAGAATCCGATGGAGGAAGAAGCGTGAGCGACCTCCTCGTGCTGCGCATCGTGACCAAGATCCTGATGCCGTTCATCCTCCTGTTCGCGCTCTACGTGCAGTTCCACGGCGATTACGGGCCGGGCGGCGGATTCCAGGCCGGGGTGATCTTCGGCGCCGGGTTCATCCTCTACGGGCTGGTCTACGGCCTCGACGCGCTGCGCGGGGTGCTGTCCTCGGACGTCCTGCGCGCCGGCTTCGCCATCGGCCTGCTGATCTTCGCCGGGGTGGGAGTCGCCGGGCTTTTCCTCGGCGGCAACTATCTCGATTACAACGTGCTCGCCTCCGACCCGGTCAAGGGCCAGCATCTCGGCATCCTGCTGATCGAGTTCGGCGTCGGCCTCACCGTCGCCTCGGTGATGATCTCGATCTTCTACTACTTCGCCGGGCGGGGACGCTGAGTTGGTCGATTTCGTCGGTCTCTACAACTACTGGATCGTCGTCTTCCTGATGATGGCGGGGCTCTACCTCGTCATCGAGCACGGCAATCTGGTCAAGAAGATGGTCGGGCTCACCGTGTTCCAGGCCGCGGTCTTCGTGCTCTACATCACGCTCGGCAAGGTGCGGGACGGAACCGCGCCCATCGTCGCGGAGGGGATCGAGATCTACTCCAACCCCCTCCCCCACGTCCTGATCCTGACCGCGATCGTGGTCGGCGTGGCGACGCTGGCGCTCGGCCTCGCCCTGGTGGTGCGTATCCGCGAGGCCTACGGCACCATCGAGGAGGACGAGATCGGCGACCAGGACGGGCCGGCGATATGATCGCGCACCTCCCCGCCCTTCAGGTCGTGATCACGCTGCTGGCGGCGCCCGCCTGCATCCTGGTGCGCGGCCGCGACCTCGCCTTCTGGCTCGCGCTGGTGACGACATGGGCGGCCTTCGCGGTCTCCTGCCTGCTGCTCGACCAGGTGATGGAATCGGGCGTCATCAGCTACGAGCTCGGCGGCTGGGCGGCGCCGTTCGGGATCGAGTACCGGGTCGATGCGCTCAACGCCTTCGTGCTGCTGATCGTGAGCGGGATCGGCGCGATCGTGCTGCCGTTCACGCCGCGCAGCCTGCTGATCGAGATGGTGGGCGAGAAGGCCTATCTGTTCTACTGCGCGTTCCTGCTCTGCGTGACCGGTCTGCTCGGCGTCGCGATCACCGGCGATGCGTTCAACCTGTTCGTCTTCCTCGAGATTTCATCGCTCGCCTCGTGCATCCTGATCAGCCTGGGTCCGCACCGCCGCGCGCTCACCGCGGCCTTCCAGTACCTGATCGTCGGCACCATCGGGGCGACCTTCATCGTCATCGGCATCGGGCTGATCTACGGCGCGACCGGCACGCTCAACATGAACGACATCGCCGAGCGCCTGCCGGCGACGGGGTACAACCGCACCGTGATCGCGGCCTTCGCCTTCCTGATCGTCGGCGCCGCGATCAAGCTCGCCTTGTTCCCGCTCCATTTCTGGCTGCCCAAGGCCTACACCTACGCGCCGTCCACCGTCAGCGCCTTCCTCGCCGCGACCGCGACCAAGGTCGGGGTCTATGTGCTGATCCGCTTCCTGTTCACCGTCTTCGGCGTGAAGTTCTCCTTCGAGGTCCTGCCGACCGCGTTTCCGCTGATGCTGCTCGCGGTGCTGGCGATGTTCGTGGCTTCCACGGTCGCGATCTTCCAGGACAGCGTGAAGCGCATCCTCGCCTATTCGAGCGTCGCGCAGATCGGATACATGGTCCTCGGCCTCAGCCTGGTGACCGTCGACGGGCTGACGGCTTCGATGATCCACCTGTTCAACCACGCGGTGATGAAGGGCGCGCTGTTCCTCGCGGTCGGCTGCATCGCCTATCGCCAGGCCTCGTTCGCGATCGACGACTTCGCCGGCATGGGGAAACGCATGCCGTGGACCATGGCGGCGTTCACCGCGGGCGGGCTCAGCCTGATCGGGATCCCGCTCACCGCGGGCTTCATCTCGAAATGGTACCTGATCCTGGCCGCCCTCGCGGCGGATGAGCCGGTGATCGCGGTGCTGATCGTCATCTCCTCGCTGCTCGCGGTGATCTACGTCTGGCGGGTGGTGGAGGCGGCCTATTTCCGCGCCCCGCCGCCGGACGCGCCCTCCGGCGAAGCGCCGCTTTCCCTGCTGATTCCGACCTGGGTGCTGATCGCGCTCAACGTCTATTTCGGGATCGAGACCTCGCTGCCGGTCGGCGTCGCCGAGCACGCCGCGCGCGCCCTCATGGGGGTGGGGCCGTGAGCGTAGAATTCGCCATGGCGGTGGCGCTTGCCGGCCCGCTCGCCGGCGCGGTGCTGATCGCGCTGTTCGGGCGCCGGCCGAACCTGCGCGACGGCGCGACGATCGCGGCCTCGGCCGTCACCTTCCTCGCGGTCTACCGCATCCTGCCGGAGGTCGACGCGGGCGGGCGGCCCGAGCTCTTCCTGTTCGATTTCGTGCCCGGGCTCGGCATCCGCTTCGTGGTCGAGCCGCTCGGCATGCTGTTCGCGCTGGTCGCCTCGTTCCTCTGGATCGTCACCTCGTTCTACGCCATCGGCTACATGCGGGGACACCACGAGGAGAACCAGACGCGGTTCTATATCTGCTTCGCCATCGCGATCTCGGCCGCCCTGGGCGTCGCGATGTCGGGCAACATGCTGACGCTCTTCATCGCCTACGAGGTGCTGACCCTTTCCACCTACCCGCTGGTCACCCACCACCAGTCGCCGGAATCGATGCGGGCAGGGCGGACCTATCTCGGCATCCTGCTCTCGACCTCGATCGGGCTCCAGCTGGTCGGCATCGTCTGGACCTACGGGGCGACCGGCACGCTCGACTTCACGCCGGGCGGCATCCTCGCCGGCAAGGTCGAGGGCTGGGCGCTGATCGTGCTCCTGTTCCTCTACATGTACGGCATCGGCAAGGCGGCGCTGCTGCCGATCCACCGCTGGCTGCCGGCGGCGATGGTGGCGCCCACCCCGGTCAGCGCGCTCTTGCATGCGGTCGCGGTGGTCAAGGCGGGCGTGTTCACGGTGCTCAAGGTCTCGATCTACATCTTCGGCGTCGACTATCTCAGCGAGACCGGGGCGAGCACCTGGCTGATGTACGTCGCCGGCGCCACCATCGTCATCGCCTCGGTGGTCGCGCTGACCAAGGACAACCTCAAGGCGCGGCTCGCCTATTCGACGGTGAGCCAGCTCAGCTACGTCGTCCTCGGCGCGGCGCTGGCCACGACCTGGAGCGTGGTCGGGGGCGCAATGCACATCGCGATGCACGCCTTCGGCAAGATCACCCTGTTCTTCTGCGCCGGCGCGATCATGGTGGCGGCGCACAAGACCGAGATCAGCGACATGGGCGGGCTCGGCCGCCGGATGCCGTTCACCTTCGCCGCCTTCGCCATCGGCGCGCTCAGCGTGACCGGGCTGCCGCCGCTGGGAGGTGCGTGGAGCAAGTGGTATCTCGGGCTCGGAGCGGCCGACGCCGAGCAGCTGATCTTCGTCGCCGTCCTGATGATCTCCTCGCTGCTCAACGTCGCCTATCTGATCCCCGTCGCCGCCCGCGCCTTCATTTCGGAGAAGCGCGAGGGCGAGCCCGTTCCGCAGCCGGCGGGCGCCGCCGTCGCGCACGATGGACACGAGGACGAGGGCGGCATCCGCGAGGCGCCGATGTTCTGCGTCGTGCCGCTCTGCCTGACCGCGGTGGGCTGCCTGGTGCTGTTCTTCGCGGCCGACGACATCGCGGCCTTCCTGGCGCCGATCGCGCAACGCTGAGGCTGGACGGATGGCCGAGAGCAAGAGACCCGAAGGCGAACGCGAATACTGGCTCGACCGCTCGGCCAACGTGACCAAGGTGTTCTGGGCGGTGGTCGGGATCTGCGTCCTGCTCGGCCTGCTCGATTTCTTCTATCACAAGCACGCCGAGCTCGGATTCGACGGCTCGTTCGGATTCCACGGCTGGTACGGCTTCGTCTGCTGCGTGTTCCTGGTGCTCGCGGCCAAGGAGCTCAGGAAGCTCCTGAAGCGGGACGAGGACTACTATGATCGCTAGCCTGCCGCCCGGCCTGCTGCTGATCGTGGCCGCGCTCGCGATCCCGCTCCTGCCGGACATGCTGCGCCGCGCCTGGACGGTCGTCGTCCCGGCGGCGGGGCTGTGGGCGCTGATCGTCCTCGAACCGGGCAGTTACCTCGCCTTTTCCTGGTTCGGCGCGGAGTTCGTGCCGGTCCGCGTCGACAAGCTCAGCCTGATCTTCGGCTACATCTTCCACATCGCGGCCATGATCAGCGCGATCTACGCCCTCCACGTCCGCGACACCGTCCAGCACACGGCGGGCATGATGTATGCCGGCAGCGGCATCGGCGCGGTCTTCGCGGGCGATCTGGTGACGCTCTTCGTCTACTGGGAGGCGATGGCGATCACCTCGGTCTTCCTGATCTGGGCGCGCGGCGGCGAGGCCGCCTATCGGTCGGGGATGCGCTATCTCATAATCCAGATCGCCTCGGGCGTGCTGCTGCTGTCGGGCGCGATCCTCCAGGCCGAGCAGACCGGCTCCATCGCCTTCGACAAGATGGCGCTCGGCAACCTCGCGACCTGGCTGATCCTTCTCGCCTTCGGCATCAAATGCGCCTTCCCGTTCCTGCACAACTGGCTGCAGGACGCCTATCCCGAGGCGACGGTGACCGGCACGGTGTTCCTGAGCGCGTTCACCACCAAGGCCGCCGTCTACGCGCTCGCCCGGGGCTTCCCCGGCACCGAGATGCTGATCTATGTCGGCGCGGCGATGACCGCGTTTCCGATCTTCTACGCGGTGATCGAGAACGACCTCCGCCGGGTGCTCGCCTACAGCCTCAACAACCAGCTCGGCTTCATGGTGGTCGGCGTCGGTATCGGCACGCCGATGGCGCTGAACGGCGCCGCGGGCCACGCCTTCGCGCACATCCTCTATAAGGCGCTGCTCTTCATGTCGATGGGGGCCGTTCTTTACCGGGTCGGCACCATCAAGGGCTCGGAATTGGGCGGGCTCTACAAGTCGATGCCGTTCACCACGGTCTTCTGCATCGTCGGCGCCGCCTCGATCTCCGCCTTCCCGCTGTTCTCGGGCTTCATCGCCAAGGCGCTGACGCTGTCCGCGGTCGCCTACGAGGGATATATCGTCGTCTGGCTGATCCTGATGTTCGCCTCGGCGGGCGTGTTCCACCACTCCGGCATCAAGATCCCCTATTTCGCCTTCTTCGCCCACGATTCGGGCAAGCGCTGCAAGGAGGCCCCGCTCAACATGCTGATCGCGATGGGGATCGCGGCGTTCCTCTGCATCGCCCTCGGCGTCTGGTCGCCGGCGCTCTACTCGATCCTGCCCTACGACGTGGACTACGCGCCCTACACGCCGACCCACGTGATCGGCCAGCTCCAGCTCCTGATGTTCTCCGCGCTCGCCTTCGCGGTGCTGATCCGCTACCGGATCTACCCGCCGGAGCTCAAGTCGACCAACCTCGATATCGACTGGCTGTACCGCAGGGGCATCCCCGCGCTGATCGCGGGCGTCTGGCCGGCGATCTGGTCGGCATGGCAGGGCTTCCTCGGCGCGCTGGCGGGCGGCATCCGGCTCGGGATCGGCGCGGTGATCCGCCTCACCGGACCCGAGGGCACCCTGGCGAGGACCTGGCCGCTAGGCTCCACCACGCTATGGGTCGCGGTCCTGCTCGGCGGCTTCCTGCTGATCTACTATTTGTAGGGGCGCTTATCTCAATTGCTCGACAACCGACCGTCGGGCGCGAGTGGGCGCCAGAAACGCCGCCCGTCGCGGCGGGCGCAGGAACCGCTTGGCCTCCCCTCGTCATGGTCGGCGAAGGCCGACCATCCACGAGTTTTTAAGTCTCTGGAATCAAAAACAAAACGTGGATGGTCGGCCTTCGCCGACCATGACGGGGGAGGAACGGTCCGCTACCGACCGGATACGCCCCGGCTCTTCGGGAACGGTCATTCTCCCGCGGCCGAGGCGCGGCGCTCGCGGTCGATCAGGAACTTGGTCAACAGGTCGACCGCTCCCTCCATCCGGGCCATGCGCTCCCTCAGGTCGGCGATGTCTCGCCTCATGCTGTGCAGGCTGGGGAGAATGACGAGCGCCAAGGTAGCGCCGACTCCCAGCATGGTGACGATTTCGGCGCTCATTCAAGCCTCCCGGAATGGCCATATCAGTATAGCCAAAACGATAATACTTTCAATTGTATTTCTTGAAAAATGCACACTTGCAGATTGGACCGGGGCGAAGTCCGGCGTTTGACTCGACGCCCGGAGCGGTTACTTCTCGTCGGGGCGAGGAGTTCGGACGGCTCACCATGAATGCATTCTGGCGCACGCCGCTATTCGTGCTCTGCGGCACCGTCGTGATCCTGCTGATCGCCAACGGCTCTAGGCAAAGCTTCGGCCTTTTCGCGGTGCCGATCAGCGAGGGGCTCGCCTGGGGCCGGGCGGAGTTCGCCTTCGCCCTCGCGGTTCAGAACCTCGTCATGGGGCTCGCCGCCCCGCTGGTGGCGGCGGTCGCCGACAAGTGGGGACCGATCAAGGTGATGGCGGCCTCGGGGGCGTTCTACGCCTTCGGGGTCTACATGATCTCGATCTCCGGCACGCCGGAGACGATGACGGTGAGCGCCGGCCTCCTGGTCGGCATCGGCGCATCCGGGATCGGATTCACCCTGCCGCTCGCCCTGGTCGGCCGCGTCGCCCCGGAGCAGGTGAGGAGCCTCTGGCTCGGCATCGTCACCGCCGGGGGCTCGGTGGGCCAATTCGTCTTCGCACCCGTGAGCCAGGGCCTGATCTCGGGGTTCGGATGGTCGGACGCCATCGTCGTGGTTGCGATGATCATCGCGGTCACCGTCCCGCTCAGCCTCGCGCTCCAGGCCGGAGCGGCGGAAACGCTGGCCAAGCCCGCGCAGCAGAGTCTCGGGGCCGCGCTGAGCGAGGCGGGCGGGCATCGCGGCTACTGGCTGCTGGTGATCGGCTTCTTCGTCTGCGGCTTCCAAGTGCAGTTCGTCGGCACCCATCTGCCGGGCTTCGTCACCGATTCGGGGCAGAGCGCGGAGCTCGCGGCCTGGGCGCTCGCGCTGATCGGGCTGTTCAACGTGGTGGGAACGCTGGGCGCAGGCTGGCTGGGCGGGCTGTATCGCAAGACATACCTTTTGAGCCTGCTCTATCTGCTGCGCGCGGCACTATTCTTCGCCTTCATCCATTTGCCCGTCACCGAGGTCTCGGTGCTGGTCTTCGCCGCGATCATGGGCCTCCTCTGGCTCTCGACCGTGCCGCTGACCAGCGGGATCGTCGCCCAGATCTTCGGCCCGCGCTATATGGGGACGCTGTTCGCCATCGTCTTCCTGAGCCACCAGCTCGGCAGCTTCTGCGGCGTCTGGCTGGGCGGGCTGTTCTACGACCGGACCGGAAGCTACGACGCCGCGTGGTGGCTCGCCATCGCGCTCGGCGTCGCGGCGGCGCTGATCCACTGGCCGATCGACGACAAGCCGGTGGAGAGAACGGCCCCCCAACCGGCACGGGCCGGATGACGCCCGCGCGCGCACGGTCGGCATTTCCGGGCGGGTACTTGCCGACGGAAATGCCGACAGGCCGGTCGAGTCGGCAGAAGTCGACATTCCCGCCCGGTATCCCCAGGATGCGAATGTCGACCCGGTAGCGATTTGTCGACTCGATGCCTATGTCGGCGGCGCGTCCGCCCTCCCCCGGCCCCTGCCGCAAGCGGGAGGGGAGAAGGTGAGGAAGAGTCGGCAAGCACATCTTCCTCTCCCCCAGCGGGGGAGAGGGTCGGGGTGAGGGCCCGCCGGGGCGAGGCCGGGGAAAATCCCGCCGGAATCGTGCATGGGACGGATTCGGGGCTCCGAAGGCCGGATTCGGGGCGGAATCGGAAGGGAGAAAAAACGTCTTGAAATCCGGGACTTACCGACTATTTTATCCTGAAGAAGAATTTTTTTCTTGACTCGGGACGCGTTTTGGAGTAAATTTCCTAGACTACGCGAAATGGGGGAGCCGGCCGTCTCGCTTGCCGGGTCCGGGGCGAGCGACTAGGTTGCGCCACGGTCGCAACAGGTGTTGGAGGCAGCGATGGAGATGACCGGCGAGCGGCGGATTCCGGCCTCGCGGCAGCAGGTGTGGGACGCGCTCAACGACCCCGAGATCCTGAAACAGTGCATCGCGGGCTGCGAGGAGCTGGAGAAGACCTCCGACACCGCGTTCTCCGCCAAGGTCACCTCCAGGGTCGGCCCGGTCACCGCCAAGTTCGCCGGCAAGGTGGAGCTCTCCGACGTCGATCCGCCCAACGGATACACCATCTCGGGCGAGGGCCAGGGCGGGGTGGCCGGCTTCGCCAAGGGCGGCGCCAAGGTGCAATTGGCCGACGATGGCGAGGGCACGCTGCTGACCTACGAAGCCAACGGCACCGTCGGCGGAAAGCTGGCCCAGATCGGCTCCCGGCTGATCGACTCGACGGCGCGCAAGATGGCCGACGATTTCTTCGACAAGTTCGCCGAGGCGGTCGGCGGGGCGGAGCCCGAAGAGGCGGTCGAGGAGGCCGCGGAGGCGCCGGCCGCGGAGCCCAAATCGGAGGGGCTGAGCCCGGCCGTCTGGATCGGCGGGCTGGTGGCGATCGCCGTCATCGTCCTCGTCATCGTGTTGAGCTGACGCCCCGCGACAAGCCGCCGCGACAGGCCGGCGCGCCTTGACCCTTGCGGGATCGGGCGGGATACTGCGGCGCGAAAGAACAGGGGGGAAAGCCTCCCGGATATCGACCGTTCGGCGTTATCGCCGCGCGACAGTAGTCGGCGGTCGGCGTTGCCGACTCAAGGAGGGTCACACATGACATCCACCGTTTCCATGACGGTCAACGGGAAACAGGTTTCGGCCGAGTGCGAAGGCCGGACGCTTCTCGTGCAGTATCTCCGCGAGAAGCTCGCTCTTACCGGCACCCATGTCGGCTGCGACACCAGCCAGTGCGGCGCCTGCGTGGTCCATGTCGACGGCATTTCGGTCAAGTCCTGCACGATGCTCGCGCATCAGGCGGAAGGGGCCGACGTGGTGACCATCGAGGGCCTCGCCGACGGCGACACGCTGCACCCCATGCAGGAGGCGTTCCGCGAGAACCACGCCCTGCAATGCGGGTTCTGCACGCCGGGCATGGTGATGAGCGCCATCGACATGGTCAACCGGTACGACACGCTGGACGAGAAGACCGTCCGTCACCAGCTCGAAGGCAATCTGTGCCGCTGCACGGGCTATCACAACATCGTCAAGGCGATCCTGGCCGCGCATCCGGTCATGAAGGGAACCGCCTGAGACAATTGACCCGGGAGGCGAGACATGCCTGAGGGAGGAATTGGCGCTTCCGTCAAGCGCAAGGAAGACTTCCGCTTTCTGACCGGCCGCGGCAGCTACACCGACGACGAGGTGCGCGCCGGACAGCTCTACGCGCACATGCTGCGCTCGCCGCACGGCCACGCGGCGCTGGGATCGGTCGACACGTCGAAGGCCGAGGCGGCGCCCGGCGTGGTCTGCGTGCTGACCGGTCCGGACGCCGACGCGGACGGGATCGGCGGCCTGCCCTGCGGCTGGGGAATCACGTCGAAGGACGGCACCCCGATGGTCGAGCCCAAATGGCCGGTCATCGCCCAGGGCAAGGTGCGCTATGTCGGCGAGATCGTGGCGGCGGTGATCGCCGAGACCGCGGATCAGGCGGCGGATGCCGCCGAACTCGTCGACATCGACTACCAGGCTCTCGACGCGGCGGCGGTGACCGAGACCGCCCATACGGGCGGGGCGCAGATCCACGAGGAGGCGCCCGACAATCTCTGCTTCGACTGGGATTTCCCCGGAGAGGAAGCGGCCCAAGCGGTCGACGCCGCTTTCGAGGCGGCGGCGCACACCGCGCGGCTGGAGCTCGTCAACCAGCGCATCATCCCGCATTCGATGGAGCCGCGCGCGGCGGTGGCCGAGTACGACAAGGGCGAGGAGAAGCTCACCCTCTACTGCACCGCCCAGGCCGCGCACGCGATGCGCCTCCTGCTCGGCGCCTTCGTGCTCAACCAGCCCGAGCACAAGTTCCGGGTGGTCGCGCCCGATGTCGGGGGCGGCTTCGGATCCAAGGTCGCGCCCTATGCCGAATACGCGATCATCTGCTGGGCCTCGCGCAAGCTGGAGCGGCCGGTACGCTGGCTGGGACAGCGCGCCGAGTGCTTCGTGACCGACGCGCATGGCCGCGACCACGTGACCGAGGTCGAGCTCGCGCTCGACGCCGAGGGCAAGTTCACCGGCCTCCGGGTCAACACGATCGCCAATATGGGGGCGTATCTGTCGGCCTTCGCGCCGCTGATCCCGACCTTTCTTTACGCGACCCTGTTCGCCGGCCAGTACACGACCCCGGCGATCTGCTGCAACGTCAAGGCGGTGTTCACCAACACCTCCCCGGTCGATGCCCTGCGCGGCGCCGGCCGGCCGGAGGCGACCTATCTCCTGGAGAGGGTGATCGACGAGGCCGCCCAGGCGACCGGGATCGACCCGGTGGAGATCCGCAAGCGGAACTTCATCGCCGCGGACGACTTCCCCTACCAGACCCCGGTCGCCCTGCTCTACGATTCGGGCTCCTATGAGCGCGCGCTCGATATCGCGCTCGAGAAGTCGGACTGGAACGGGTTCGCCGGGCGCAGGAGCGCGTCGGAAGCCGACGGCAAGCTTCGCGGGATCGGCATCGCCTCGCCGATCGAGGCGACCGGGGCCGCGCCGTCCGCCATCGCGGGCCAGCTCGGCGCACGCGCGGGGCTCTACGAATCGGCCCAGGTCCGGTTCAACGCGACCGGCAGCGTCACCGTGTTCGCCGGCACCCACAACCACGGCCAGGGGCACGAGACCACCTTCGCCCAGCTCGTCACCGACAAGCTCGGCGTGCCGCTGGAGAACGTCGAGGTCGTCGAGGGCGACACCGACCGCGCCGTGATGGGGATGGGAACCTACGGCTCCCGCTCGCTCTCGGTGGGCGGCAGCGCGATCGACCGGGCGATGGACAAGATCATCGAGAAGGGCAAGAAGATCGCGTCCCACCTTCTCGAAGCCTCGGTCGACGATATCGAGTTCGACAGCGGCACCTTCACCGTTTCCGGCACCGACCGGACGATCTCCATCGGCGAGGTGGCGTTCGCGGCCTATGTGCCGCACAACTACCCGCTGGAGGAGCTGGAGCCCGGGCTCGACGAACAGGCGTTCTTCGACCCGGTCAACTTCAACTTCCCCTTCGCGTCCTATGTCTGCGAGGTGGAGGTCGACCCGGAGACCGGGTCCGTATCGGTCGAGCGGTTCACCGCGGTCGACGACGTCGGCAATATCGTCAACCCGATGATCGTCGAGGGCCAGGTCCATGGCGGGCTCGCCCACGGCATCGGCCAGGCGCTGCTCGAAGGAGCGGTGTTCGACGAGGCCGGCCAGCCGCTGACCGGCTCGCTGATGGACTACACCGTGCCGAGGGCGGACAACCTGCCGAGCTTCGATCTCGACCACACCGTGACGCCCTGCCCGATGAACCCGCTCGGCGCCAAGGGCGTCGGCGAGATCGGGGCGATCGGCGCGCCGCCCGCGGTGGTCAACGCGATCGTCGACGCGCTCCGGTCGCACGGCGTCAACCACGTCGACATGCCGGTCACGTCGGAGAGCGTGTGGCAGGCCATCCAGTCGGCCAACGCGTCCTAGGAGGAATAGATCATGTACGATTTCACCTACCGGAAGGCATCGTCGGTCGATGACGCCGTCGGCGCCGTCACCGGCGCCGAGGACGGCCGCTTCCTGGCGGGCGGGATGACGATCATCCCGACCATCAAGCAGCGCCTCGCCAAGCCGTCCGACCTGGTCGACCTGGCCGGCATCGACGGCCTCTCGGGGATTTCGGTCTCGGGCGGCACGGTCGAGATCGGCGGCATGGCGCGTCACGCGGCGGTCAACGCGTCGAGCGAGGTGGCCGCGGCGATTCCGGCGCTCGCCAAGCTCGCCGGCGGCATCGGCGATCCGCAGGTGCGCAACCGCGGCACCATCGGCGGGTCGATCGCCAACAACGACCCCGCGGCCGACTATCCGGCGGCGGTGGTCGGGCTCGGCGCCACGGTCCGTACCAACCGGCGCGAGATCGCCGGCGACGATTTCTTCACCGGCATGTTCGAGACCGCCCTGGAGCCCGGCGAGCTGGTGACCGGGGTGAGCTTCCCGGTGCCGTCCAAGGCCGCCTACATGAAGTTCCCGAACCCGGCCTCGCGCTACGCCATCGTCGGCGTGTTCGTGGCCGCGACGGCGGGCGGATCCAGGGTCGCGGTGACCGGCGCGGGTCCCTGCGTGTTCCGGGTCGCAGCGATGGAGCAGGCGCTCGACGGCAATTTCGCGCCGGAGGCCGTGGCCGACATCAAGATCGGCGACGACGACCTCAACAGCGACATCCACGCGAGCGCCGAGTACCGCGCCCACCTGGTGACGGTGATGGCCAAGCGGGCCGTCGCCCAGGCCAACGGCTGAGCCGGGCGCGCGGGCGCATACGAACCCCCACGAGGGGTTTCAGGAGGGAGGTCGGCGCCGGCGTCGGCCTCCCGGCATTTCCGCGACATCGAAGCGAACGGAGAGTTGGCCGTGGGGCCGTTGGATCAATCCGAGGAAGGCCGCGCGGATACGACGATGAAGCTGCCCCTTCCCGATAGCGTCGATGCCGTCGTCGACATGCTCGCGGCCGGCCGCTACGTCGCCGACCGGGCGCTGGCGACGGCGCTGTTCCTGGCGCTCAAGCTCGAACGCCCGCTCTTCCTCGAGGGCGAGGCCGGGGTCGGCAAGACCGAAATCGGCAAGGTGCTGTCGGAAGCGCTCGGCCGAAAGCTGATTCGCCTGCAATGCTACGAAGGGCTCGACGTTTCCTCCGCGGTCTATGAGTGGAACTACAGCCTCCAGATGATCGACATCCGCATCGCCGAGGCGACCGGCGAGACCGACCGCGAGCGGATCGAGAAGGGGATCTTCACCGAGCGATTCCTGATCAAGCGGCCGTTGCTTCAGGCGCTGGAGCCGGACGTTTCCGGTCTGCCGCCGGTGCTGCTGATCGACGAGCTCGACCGCACCGACGAGCCGTTCGAGGCGTTCCTGCTGGAGCTCTTGTCCGACTTCCAGACCACCATCCCCGAGATCGGCACCGTGACCGCGCCCACCCCCCCGATCGTCGTCGTCACTTCCAACCGGACGCGGGAAATCCACGACGCGATCAAGCGGCGCTGTTTCTATTTCTGGGTCGACTACCCCGACACCGCGCGGGAGCTCGAAATCCTCAAGGTCAAGGTGCCGGGCGCCGGGGAGGAATTGTCGCGCCAGGTGGTCGCGTTCGTCCAGGAGCTGCGCAACAAGGATTTGTTCAAGCTGCCCGGGGTCGCGGAGACGATCGACTGGACCAACGCGCTGATCCAGCTCGACAAGATCGACCTCGACCCCGATACGGTCAATTCGACGCTGGGCGTCCTGCTCAAGTACCAGGACGACATCGAGAAGATGCGGGGCAGCGAGGCGGCCCGGATCCTCGACGAGGTCAAGAGCCAGCTCGCGCAAATCCAGCCATGAGCCCGGCCGAGACCCGGCCCGGCCCCTTCGCGCTGCTCGACGGCCTGGAGGGCAGCCGGCTGGCCGCCAACGTGATGCATTTCGGCCGTATCCTGCGCTCGGCCGGCCTGCCGGTGGGCACCGGGAAGGTGCTCGACGCGGTCGGCGCGGTGCGGGAGGTCGGCGTCGCCAACCGGTCGGATTTCTACTGGGCGCTGCACGCCGTCTTCGTCAACCGGCGCGACCAGCACGACCTGTTCGACCAGGCGTTCCACATCTTCTGGCGGGACCCCAAGATCCTGGAACGGATGATGGGCCTCGTCATGCCGGAATCGGAAGTCGCGGCGCCGCCGCCCGAACCGCCGAGCCGCCGGCTGCTCGAAGCGCTCAGCCCGAACAGCGACGATGCGGATGCCGACGACGAGAAGGAGCGCGACCGGGAGATCGAGCTCGACGCGGCGATGACCGCATCGGCGAACGAGCTCCTCCAGGAGATGGATTTCGAGGACATGAGCGCCGACGAGATCGCCCGCGCCAAGGCGGCGATCGCGCGCATGCGCCTGCCGATCGCGGAGATCCCGACCAGGCGGTTCCGCCCCGACAAGCGCCGCATCCGGGTGGACATGCGCCAGACCCTGCGCGCGGCGCTGCGCTCCGGCGGGGCGACGATTCCGCTCAAATGGCGGAAGCGAAACACGCGCCTGCCGCCGCTGGTGATCGTCTGCGACATCTCGGGCTCGATGAGCCGGTATACGCGCATGTTCGTTCATTTCATGCACACGCTGACCAACGACCGCGACCGGGTGCACACCTTTCTGTTCGGGACCAGGCTTACCAACGTCACCCGGCATCTCCGCCAGCGCGACATCGACGTCGCGCTCACCCGCGTCGCCGACTCGGTCGAGGACTGGTCGGGCGGCACGCGGATCGGCGAGTCGCTCAAGGAATTCAACCGCTTCTGGTCGCGCCGCGTGCTCGGTCAGGGCGCGGTGGTGCTGCTGATCAGCGACGGGCTCGACCGCGACGCCGGGCGCGGCCTGCACGGCGAGATCGAGCGGCTGCACAAATCCTGCCGCCGGCTGATCTGGCTCAACCCCCTGCTCCGCTTCGAGGGGTTCGAGCCGCGCTCGCAGGGGATCAGGTCCCTGCTTCCGTTTGTTGACGAGTTCCGCCCGGTGCACAATCTCCAAAGCCTGGAAGAATTGATCGAGGCGCTGGGACGGCCCTCCGTCCGGCGCAGGGAAGGGATGGACAAATGGCTCCGGATGCTGGCGTGACCGCGATTTCGAAGGACGACGACGTGCTCAACGAGGCCCGCGCCTGGCGCGAGGACGGCCGCGACGTCGCCATCGCCACCGTGATCCGGACCTGGGGTTCCTCGCCGCGGCCGGTCGGCAGCCACCTTGCCATCGATTCGGGCCACAACTTCGTGGGCTCGGTCTCGGGCGGCTGCATCGAGGGCGCGGTCATCCACGAGGCCCAGGAGGTCATCGAGACCGGCAAGCCGAAAATCCTCGAATACGGCGTGACCAACGAGCTCGCCTGGGAGGTCGGCCTCGCCTGCGGCGGTCAGGTCCATGTCTATGTGGAGAAGCTCGACTAGATGAAGACGGAGATTCTGAAACGCGTCCTCGCCGACCGCGAGGCGAAGCGGCAATTCGCGCTGGTCACCCACCTGGAGAGCGGAGGCCAGTCGATCCTCTATCTCGACGGCGCGGACCAGGGCGAGATCGCGTTCGATTCCGGGCTGCGCCGGTCGGTCGAGGACGCGATCCGCGACGACAAGTCCGGCACCGTCGCGGGCCCGGGCGGCGACATGTTCGTCGAGGTCTTCAACCCGCCGCTCCGCCTCCTGATCGTGGGCGCGGTGCATATCGCCCAGCCGCTCGCGCGGATGGCGTCGGTGGCAGGGTATGACGTGACGGTGATCGACCCGCGCGGTTCGTTCGCGACCGACGATCGCTTCCCGGGCGTCGCCCTGGTCAACGAATGGCCCGACGAGGCGATGCCGCCGCTCGATCCCGATCGGCGCACCGCGGTGGTGACGCTGACCCACGACCCGAAGATCGACGATCCGGCGCTCGCCGCCGTGCTGCGTTCGGATGCCTTCTATATCGGTGCGCTGGGCAGCCGGAAGACGCACGCCGCGCGTGTCGAACGGCTTGCGGAATCGGGATTCACGCCGGATGAGATCGGACGTATCCACGGCCCCGTGGGGCTTTCGCTCGGCGCCGTGTCGCCGGCCGAAATCGCGGTCTCCATCCTCGCCCAGGTGACGCAGAGGCTGCACGACAAGGAGCGCGTCGCCGCGTGAAGTTCGGCCCGACGCCTCTCGCGCTGGCCGAAGGCGCGCTCCTCGCGCACGCGACGACGCTGGCGGATCGCACCCTGAAGAAGGGGCATTGCCTCACCGGCGACGACATTGCGGCGCTCGGCCGTGACGGGTTCGAGGAAATCGTTACCGCGCGGCTGGAGCCCGGCGATGTCGGCGAGGACGAGGCGGCGGTGAGGCTCGCCGAGGCATTCCGCGGAGAAGGGCTCACCGTCGACAACGCCTTCACCGGGCGGGTCAATCTGCGCGCGGCGGCGCCCGGCCTCGCGGTCGTCGATGCCGCATTGGTCGATGCGGTCAACGCGGTCGACGAAGCGGTCACCATCGCGACCGTCCCTCCTTTCCAGACGGTGCCGGCGCGCGGCGTGGTCGCGGTCGTGAAGATCGTTCCCTTCGCGGTGGACGAGGCGGTCCTCGATGCGGCAATAGCGGTCGGGGCGGCGGGCGCGCCGGTCCGTGTCGCACCCTTCTCCGCGCGGCGCTTCGGACTGATCCAGACCGCGCTCGGCGGTTCGCGGAAGGCGTTGGTGGAGAAGACGATCGCGGTCACGCGCGGTCGCCTCGAACCCCTGGGCTGCACGCTCGACCGGACCGAGCAGGTCGCCCATGACGAGAGCGCGGTGGCGGCGTGCCTTGGCGCATTCCGCGACGACGGCATCGATGTCGCGCTGATCCTCGGCGCGTCCGCCATCGTGGACCGGCGGGACGTGGCCCCGTCGGCGCTGGTTCGGGCCGGCGGGACGATCGTGCGTCTCGGCATGCCGGTCGATCCCGGGCATCTGACGCTCGTCGGCCGGCTCGGGGAGATGCACGTGCTGGGACTGCCGGGCTCGGCGCGGTCGCCCCGGATGCACGGCTTCGACCGCGTGTTGCGGCGCATCGTCGCCGGAGTCGAAGTTGCCGGCGCGGATATCGCCGGGTTGGGCGTGGGCGGCCTGCTCAAGGAAATGGCGCGCCGGCCCGCGCCGCGCGAGGGTCGCGGCGGCGGGAACGGCATCGCCGGCGTGGTGCTGGCCGCCGGCCGCTCGCTGCGCATGGGGGAGGTCAACAAGCTGCTGGCCGAGATCGGGGGAACCCCGATGGTGGTCCGGGCGGTCGACGCGGTTCTCGCCTCGGGTGTCGATCCGGTGCTGGTGGTGACCGGCCACGAAGCGGAGAAGATCCGCACGGCGCTTGCCGGCCGCCCGGTCCGCTTCGTCCACAACCCGGACTACGCCGCCGGCCTGTCCGGTTCCCTCGGAACGGCGCTCGCGGCCATCCCCGACGAAGCCGAGGGCGCCCTGATCTGTCTCGGCGACATGCCGCGCGTGACGGCGGAACATCTGGCGCGTCTCGTGGAAACCTTCGAGGCGCGGGACGAGCCGGCCATCTGCGTGCCGACCCATGAGGGGACACGCGGCAATCCGTCGCTCTGGCACCGGGATTTCTTCGCGGAAATGGGCGAGGTCTCGGGCGACGCCGGCGCGCGCCGCCTGCTCGGGGAGCACGCGGCGTCGGTGGTCGAGGTGGAAATGCCGGACGCCGGGATCCTGCTCGACATCGACACGCCCGAGGCGCTGGCGGAAGCTCAGGCGAGCGAGGGCTGACCGTCCCCTCTCGTCATGGTCGGCGAAGGCCGACCATGACAATGAAAGAATAGGGTGAAGGCTACTTCGCCGTCGCTTCCTTGAGGTAGGCGATCAGGTTGCGGCGGTCTTTCTCCTTCTTCAGCCCCTTGAAGACCATGCGCGTCTTGGCCTTCTTCTTGCCGATGAAGGAGCCGACGAACGGCTTGGGGTTCTTGAGATAGGTGAACAGGGTCTTTTCGTTCCACACGAGACCCTTGGCGCCCGCCGCCTTCATGTCCTTGGAATACTTGAACTTGGCGAGCGTCCCGGCGGTGCGCCCGAAGAGGCCGTTGAGATTGGGTCCGACGCCTTTCTTGCCCGCGACCGTCTTGTGGCAGGCCTTGCACTTGGCGAAGACCTTCTTGCCTTTCTTCACGTCGCCGGCCGCATGGGCGGGCACTCCGGTCGCGACCGCGGCGGCCGCGAACGCGCCGGCCGAAAGGATGAGCACGACCGTCAGACCGCGGAGAATCCTGGACACGTTCTTCTGCCTCCGAACCGATAAAGCGGGATCGAACGATGCACGATCAGTTTACCGCGCCGCCGGCCGCGCTCTCCAGATAGCTCGCCGGGAGCTCGCGGAAATCGGTCAGCAGCGAGCCGAACCCCTCGATCGCGTCGTCGTAGCCGTTCGCCCGCATCGCATACCAGTAAGTCGCGGTGTTGATCGCGAGGACGGGTTTCTTGAGCCACTTCTCGGCCTCGCCGGCGAGGCGCGCCATGGCGAGGTTGGTGCCACACTGCACCAGCGCCTCGACATCGTGCCCGTCGAGCTCGATCAGCGCCTCGCGAAGCTCGTCCTCGGTCACCTGGGCGATCATCGCCGGGCTCTCGCATTTGAGGCCCTTGATGGCGGCGACCTCGAAGCCGCAATCCTCGAAGAACTTCTTCACGTTCTTGTCGCCGACCGGCCAGTAGGGGGTGAGCACGCCGATCCGCCTGATGTCGCCGTAGCAGCGGAGCGCCGCCTGGCAGGCATCCGAGCCCATCGCCACGCCGAGGCCGGAGAGCTTCTTGACCTGCTCGCGGAGCTCGATGCTCTTGGCCAGCCCGTCCCAGAAGGTCTCCGCCGACATGCCCATCACGATGTAGTCGGGGTTGCAGGTCATCACCCGCAGGATCGCGTTGTCGAACTCGCGGCGGATATTGTCCATCAGCCGGTTGAAGTCCTCGTCCGAGTGGACCGGCTCGTCGGGGATCCAGATGCGCACGTGATGGTTGGTCACGCCGGGCGGGCGCATGTCGTCGAACTCGGGCTGAACCGAGGTATTGGTCGACGGCGCGATGACGCCCCAATTGGCGCGCCAGCCGATGGAATCGGTCATCTCGTCTCCTCCGCCGGGCCGGCCTGCGCCGGCGCGAGATCGGTGAGCGCCGCCTGGACCTCGGCGAGCGGCATCACGTCGGCGTATTTCTGGTCCATGTCGAACAGGTTGGCCTCGTGCGGGCCCTGGGCGCGGTCGCCCGAACACTCGGCCGGGACGATGGGGCGGAACCCGTAACCCATCGCATCGACCACGGTCGCACGCACGCAGCCGCTGGTCGTGCAGCCGGTGACGATCGCGGTGTCGACACCCCGCTTGGCGAGCCAGTTGGCGAGGTCGGTCGCGAAGAAACCCGACGGGTAGAGCTTGCTGATCACCCGCTCGCCCGGGCGCGGTTCCAGCTGGTCGACGACCGCGGTCGCGTGGGTGTTCGGAACCAGCTCGCGCAGCCGGGGCGCTTTCAGGTTGAAGATCCCGTCCTCGCTGCCGTCCGTGGCGTAGGCGTGCGAGGTGAAGGCGACGGGAAGGTCGAGATGGCGCGCGAGGCCGAGCAGATCCTCGGTATGGTCGATGGCGGACTGGATGTTGCCGCCGCCGAACATCTCCGGGTCGTTGAACGCGTTGATGAAGTCGATGACGATCAGCGCCGGCTTCTCGCCGAGCCCGATGCGGTGCCCGTAGCCCTGCTTTTCGTAGATGTCGAGGTCGTCCGACACGTTGCCCTCCCCCCGTCGTTGGCGATCAGAACTTAGCCTCCGCGGATGGGGCCAGCAAGGCGGCGGCACCGGTTCATGACGGTATCGTCCGCCCGACCGCGGGATAGACGGCACCCAGGGTGAGGCCCCGCAACGCCATGAAGGTGGCGAAGGCGAACCACAGGCCGTGATTGCTCCAGAGCGGGATCAGCACCGCGCAGAGGACGAGGTAGACCGCGACCGAGACGATCATCATGTTGCGCATCTGGCGGCCCAGCGTCGCGCCGAGGAAGATGCCGTCGAACTGGAACGCGGCCACCGACAGGGCGGGCATCGCGATGCACCAGGGGAGGTATTCGTCGGCCGCCGCGCGCACCGCGTCGATGCCGGTCAGCAGCGCGACGATTCCCTCCCCGGCGGCGGCATAGACCAGCACGAAGCCCGCCGCCGTGACCGCGGCCCAGAAGGACGAGACCCGGATCGCCGCCCTGAGCTCGGCCCGGTCGGCGGCGCCCACCGCCCGGCCGACCATCGCCTGGGCCGCGTTCGCGAAACCGTCGAGCCCGTGCGCCATGAAGATCTGGAAGTTCATCAGCACCGCGTTGGCGGCGAGCAGCACGTCGCCCAGACGCGCGCCCTGCGCGGTGAACCAGGCGAAGGCGAACACCAGGCAGACGGTGCGGACGAAGATGTCGGCGTTGAGGCCCAGCGTCATGCGTATCCGTCGGCGCGACCACACCCGGTTCCAGTCGAGCCGGCCCGCGATCCCGCGCAGCGCGCCCCGCATCAGCCAGAGCGCAAGCGCCAGCCCGGCAAACTCGGCGATCACGGTGGCCAGCGCGACGCCGAACACGCCCCAGCCGAACCCGACCACGAAGAGGATGTCGAGAACGATGTTGAGGCCGTTCATCCAGAGCTGGACATAGAGCGTCGCGCGGGTGTTCTGCAGGCCGAGAAACCAGCCCAGGATGACGTAGATCGAGAGCGCCGCGGGCGCGCCCCAGATCCGGGTCAGCACGTAGACCCGGGCGGACTCCTCGACATCGGCGCTGGCCTCGACGACCTCGAAGACGACGGCGACGATCAGCGTCTGGGCGGCGACGGTGACGAGGGCGATGGCGCCGGCGATCGCGAGCGCGCGGACGACCGCGGCCAGAACCTCGCCCGAGTTTCCCGCGCCGTGCGCCTGCGCGGTCAGCCCGGCGGTCCCCATGCGCAGGAACCCGAACCCCCAGTAGATGAAGTTGAACACCATGCTGCCGAGCGCCACCGCGCCGAGATGGTGCGGTTCGGGCAAATGGCCGACCACGGCGGTGTCCACGGCGCCGAGCAGCGGCACCGAGATGTTGGACAGGATGATCGGAACGGAGAGGCGCCAGACCGCGCGGTGGTGCTCCGCCGAGCCCGCGATCATTGCGCCGGCGCCGTCCTCCGCCCTGCCGCCAGCGCAAGCGCGGCAAGCCCGCTGACCGCGGCCAGCACCAGTATCGCGAGGTCGGGACGGCCCAGATCCATCAGCCCGCCGACCGAGATCGGCCCGAGCGCGAACCCGATGCTGAGCCCCGTGGAGGTGAAGCCGAAGGCGAGGCCGAGGGATTCGGCGGGGGCCGACGCCCGGACGATCAGATCGCGCGACGGGCTGGAGATTCCGAGCAGGAAGGCGCTCGCGGCGACCACCGCGAGCCCGGCGAAGAAACCGCCGAACCCGAACGAGAGCAGCGCGAGCACCGCCGCGCCGCCCGCGACCGTCCACATCGCGAGCCGGTCATGCGCGGAGATCCGGTCGGCGAGCACGCCGCCGCACAGCACCGCGCCCGCCATGGCGACCATGAACACCGTGAGCGCGAAATTTCCGCCGGCGAGGTCGGCGCCGAAGAGCTGCATCATCGCGATCGCGAGGAATCCGGCGATGCCCCCGATGGTCATCGAGGTGAACATGAAGAACAGGAAGATCCGGATCATCGGACCTTCGGTCATCGCCATCAGCCTTGCCCTTATGTCGAAGCGCTCCCCCCGGCGAGCCCCGCCGGACCGCGCCGCATCGGGCCCGTCGTCGAAGGCGGCCCTTCGCCACTGGATCAGCGCCGCGACCGCCAGTCCCGCGATCCCCGCCCCCATCAGGGCGCCGCGCCAGCCGAATGCCGCCTGCATGCCGGCGATCGACATCGGCGCGATGGCCCAGCCGACATAGCCGACGAAGCTGTGCAGGCTGACGGTACGGCCGAGATAGGCGGGATCCACGCGTCGCGAGAGTATGGAGAGATCGGCCGGATGAAAAACGCTGTTGCCCAGGCCGGCGACCGCCATCAGCGCGACGACCTGCCAATAGGCGTCGGCGCCGCCGGCAAGCGCGAAGCTGCCGCCGAGGAGGATCAGCCCGAGCACCAGGATCAGGCGTCCTCCGTACCGGTCGACCAGCAGCCCGACGGGGATCTGCGCGACGCTGGTGGCGACCGAGAACACCGTCATCATGGCGCCCAGCGCGAGATAGCTGACATCGAACGCCTCGCGCAGCACCGGGAACAGCGGCACCACCGCCAACGAGCTGGCATGGCTGTAGCAATGGCCCGCGCTGATCAGCGAGACGACCGTCCGCTGCCCGGAAAGCGCTCGCGAGGCGGTCGAGCTCACGGTTCGCCGCGCCGGGCGGAGCCTAGTTCGCCTTGTCCGCGTCCTTGGCGACCTGCATGCGGACGATCTTGTCGGGGTCGGCGACCACGCCGCCGCGGCGGTCGTCGCCGCGCTTGAGCTTGTCGACGAATTCCATCCCCTTCGTCACCTTGCCCCAGACGGTGTACTGCCCGTCGAGATGGGGCGCCGGCGCGAACATGATGAAGAACTGGCTGTCGGCGCTGTTCGGGTCCTGGGTCCGCGCCATGGAGGTCACGCCCCGGACATGGGGCTCGTTCGAGAACTCCGCCGGCAGCTTGTCGCCCGACCCGCCGCTTCCAGTCCCCGTGGGGTCGCCGCCCTGGGCCATGAATCCATCGATGACGCGGTGGAACACCACCCCGTCATAGAACCCGGACCGGGTCAGGCGCTTGATCTGCTCGACATGTTTCGGCGCGAGGTCCGGGCGCATCTCGATGACCACGCGGCCATGTTCGAGGTCCATGTAAAGCGTGTTCTCAGGATCGGCCGCGGCCGCTTCGGTGGTCATCAGCGCTGCTCCCAGGAGGATGGCGATCGCACCCACCAGCCGACTCCGTTTCATGGCGCCTCTCGATCTGGACAGTGGATGGGGAATGCGCCGCACCATAGAGCAGGAGCACCCGCCGTCAAACGCGGAATACCGACTGCACTTCCTCCGGGTACAGGTCCTCGGGCTCCAGCTTGCGGTGGCAGAGGCCCTGGTCGTGGCAGAACCTCAGAAACGCCTCGATGGTGGAACGGTTGGGCTCGATCCCGTAGGGCCAGTAATCGCCGCCGGGAAAAATGTCGCCGCCGAGTTCGGGGACCATGTCGTAGATCCACGGCACCGGGATCTGCGAATGGGTGACGCTGGTGAGCCGGGCGACGCTCCGCTTCTTGGCCGCCTCGAACCCGTTCAGCAGGTTCATCGCGATCCACGGATGCTTCTCGTAGGTATCGCGGCGGATCGCTACCGTATGCATGATCGGGTAGACCCCGGTCCGCCTGAAATAGTCCTGCTCCTGCGCGCGGTAGTCGGGGATCAGCCGGACGATCCGGCTATCGCCGTCGAGGAACGCCCTCGGCGGGCGGGCGGAGATCAGCGCGTCGATGTCGCCCGCCAGCAGCATCTCGGTGAGCGACCTTTCGGGAACCTGGCGGTAGCGGATTCCCTCGGGGAGCTTGAGATGGGCGAGCTCGATCCGGCCCGGCTCGTTGACCCCGGCCTGCACCCATTCGACGTCTTCCAGCGGAATGCCGGCGTCCTCGGCGAGCCAGCCGCGCGCGTAGACGGTCGCGGTCTGCGACCATTCCGGAATGCCGATCCGCTTGCCGGCGAGATCCGCCACCTCCCCTACCGGCCCGTCGGCGGCGATGTACCACGCCGAATGCCGGAAAACGCGCGAGACGAAGACGGGGATGCCAGTGATCGGCGGGTCCGGTTGCGACACGATCGAGCAGTACTTGGCGAAGGAGAGCTCGGAAACGTCCCATTCCCAGGCGCTCGCGAAGCGGTAGAAGATCTCCTCGACATCGAGATTGAGCCAGGTCAGGTCGATCCCCTCGGCACCGACCTTGCCCTGCAGCAGGTCGCGGGTGTGGTCGTACTCGTCCATCGCGAGCGTCAGGTGGATGTTCGCCATTATCTGCCTCCGCCGGGGTCGACCGGCCGGGAGAGTGCCTTGTCGCCGGGACGTGCGCAACGCTCCCCCCGCGACTATTATGGCGTTCGCGCAGGACAGGGAGGGTTCGGTGGCGAGGCGCGAGGGAATCGATCCGGAAGCGGCGAAACAGGAGATCTTCGCCTATTGCAAGCGCAAGGGGGCGCTTGCCGTCGGCGTCGCCGACCTCAAGGCGCTGGAACGCATCGCGCCGCCCGGTCACCGCCCGACCGACCTGATGCCGAAGGTGAAGTCGGTCATCGCGCTCGGCGTCGGCGGCCAGACCCAGGGCGCGTGGGCGCTGCCGGCCAAGGCGCTCGGCTATTTCGGCAGCACCGAGTCCCGCGCCTACACCATCGCCTATGGATGCGCCTTCTTCATCGAGAACCGGTTCGGCATCCGCTCGATCTACTGCCCGCCGGACATGGACACCGAGGCGGGACCCCGGGTGCCGCTGCAAAGCCTCAAGCTGCATGCCGAAATCGCCGGGATCGGCGCGCGCTCGTTCGCCGGCGACATCCTGCTGCACCCCGATTTCGGCTACATGTATTTCGCCTCGGTGTTCACCGAGCTCGAACTCCCGCCGGACGAGCCGATGAAAGAGAACCCCTGCCCGGCGCCCTCCTGCGTCAGCCTCTGGCAAAAGACCGGCCAGACGCCGTGCATGAAGTTCTGCCCGGTGCAGTGCCTGTCAGGCGAGATCGACGGCGACGGCAACCAGGCGGCGATGCGCTACGACATGGCGGCCTGCGCCGAGATGACCCAGCAATTCGAGGCCGTGCCGTCGATGATCGCCGACGCGGTGGAGGCGAAGGACGAGATCGAACGCGAGGACGCGCTGTTCGACGCCGACCAGAAGATCCTCTGGTACAAGATGTCGGTCGGCTCGGGCGGGCTGCTCGCCCAGTGCTTCGAATGCATGCGGGTCTGCCCGATCGCGACCCAGGCGCCGCAGGCCGACCCCATCCGGCGCTTCGACTACGCGGCGGAAGACAGCGACTAGATGACGCGCGGCCTCAACCGGGTCCAGATGGGCCTGACCGAGGAGATGGTCGAGGCCTATGGCGAGACCGTCTGGGACCTCAGCCACAACATCCAGGTCCGCATCGGCGACCCCGTCCGGATGCTCGACTGGGAGCAGATCGAGGCGCAGCGCGACGGGGCAGGCCTCGCCGACGTCCAGATCGCGGAGCGCATCGGGCTCACCCGCGAGCAGGTCACGCATATCCGCCTCCTGCTGGAGCACCGCAAGTTCCGCCGGCACAACTATCACCGGCTCTACGAGCTCGGCGGCGGACGGCGCTTCCGGGCGGAGCGTTTCATCCCCGTGGAGCAGCGCGCGAGCCTCGACGAACGGGCGATGGCGCTGCGCGCGACCCTCAGGTTCGATCCCGGCGAGGCGAGCCGCCATATCCGGACCGGCCGCTGGGGCTCGGCCACGCCGGCAAAGCGGCTGCGCGCGCTAGCCGTGGAGAACGGGAGCGGTCTCGCCGTCGACGACGACGGACAAACGCTCGATTGGAGCGCGGTTCTCGAACGGGCGCTGTCGCTTGCGGCGGGACTGGCGGAACGGGGCGTCGGGCGTGGCGACGCGCTCGCGATCCGCGATCTTCGGCCGTCCTCGCTGCTGCTCGCCTATGCCGCGGCGTCGCTTTCCAGCGTCGTGCTGTGTCCGCTGCCGGAGGCGTTGCCGCGGGAGACGCTGGAGCGATGTGTGCGGAGAATTTCCGCCCGCGCGACGATCGTCCGCGGCAACGGGGCGCCGTCCATCGAAGACCTGTCGGGTACCGCCGTAGGGGCGTGGGAGCATGACGCGGTGGCCAGCGACCCGCTCGCGATCCTGTTCGCCGGGCTCGGGGAAGCCGCGCCGCGCGCGGTCTTGCATAACGCACATACCCTGCTCGCGGGGAACGAATGGCTCGGCGCGCGCCTGGGGCTTTCCGCCGGGGATCGCATCGCGGCCGCATCGCCCGATCCCACGCATGCCGTAGTGGCCTGCAGCCTCGCGCTCGCATCGGGAGCCGCGCTGAGCGATGCGAAATCCGGCGCGACGATCGCGGTCGGGGGGAAACTGCCGGGCGCGCGGCTGACGCTCGCGGCCGACGCGGGCTGCCGCGTCTGGATCGCGCCCGAGACCCAGATCGCGCTCGCAGCCTCGCCGGAGGCGCCGGAGACGTTGATGCCGATGCCGGGCGTGTCGCTTCGCCTGGCAACCGATGACGGCGAAATCGTGGACGGGGAAGGCGAAGGCGCGCTGGAACTGCGCGGTCCCAACCTGGCGCCGTCCTATCTCGATGACGATGCGGCGAACCGCAACGGCTACACCGGCGATCGCTGGTGGCGCACCGGTCGGCGGGCGCGGATAGACGCCGCCGGAACGGTCGCCCTGCTCGGCGAGGTTTGAGCGGAGCATGGAGGAGCCCCGATGAACTACGCCATACCGGCGGTCGAACCCGCCACGGTGGGAATCGCGGGGAACGACCTGCGCTTTCCGGTCCGCCGGATCTATACGATCGGGCGCAACTACGCGGCCCACGCGGCGGAAACCGGGCTGGGCGGCGCTGGAGGATCGAAGCCCGGGGTCTCCCTCAAGCCGGCGGACTCGGTGATCCCGGACGGCAGCACCCTGCCCTTCCCGCCGGGGACGAACCAGTTGGAACCCGAAGTCGAGATGGTCGCGGCGATCGGCGTAGGCGGCGCCGACATCCCGCGCGAGTCCGCCCTCGACCACGTCTTCGGCTACGCCGTCGGGTTCGACATGATCCGGCGCGACGTCATGCATGCCTGCATCTCCGACCAGCACTCCTGGGACCTGTGCAAGAGCTTCGACGGCGCATCGCCCATGAGCGACCTCGCCCCCGCCGCCGAAATCGGCCATCCCCGAAGCGGAGCCATCACGCTTTCCATCAACGGGACGGAACGTCAGCGGGGCGATCTGTCCGACCTGATCTGGCCGGTGGCCGAGATCGTCGCGCGGCTGTCGGCGTTGAGCCGCCTCGAGCCGGGCGATCTGATATTCACCGGCACGCCCAAGGGGCCGGGCAAGGTGGAACGGGGGGACCGGCTGGAAGGCGTCGTCGAGGGAATCGGCAGCCTCGTCATCGACATCGCGTAAGCGCGGCGCGGCAACCCTTCAGGGTAACGAAGCTGTCAACCCCTCGGACAATCGGGTGCGCGGGGTGAGCCGGGCCCGGGCAATCTGTCCGTATCTCAGGCTGAGCACGGAGGTGAGGTCGGCGCCGTCCAGGTCGGCATCGTCGAGCACGGCGCCCAGAAGGTCTGCGCCCGCCATATCGGCATCGGACAGATCGGCGCCGGTGAGGTCCGCCCTCACCAGCTCCGCATCCACCAGCCGCGCGCCGCGCAACGAGGCGCCCGTCAGCACGGCATCGTGGAGCAGCGCGCCGCCGAGATCGACGCCCGCCATGTCGGCCTCCTGAAGCTGGGCGCGCCTGAGCTCCGCCCGGCGCAGGCTGGCGCCCGGAAAGAGCGCGCCGTGCAGCGTGTAGCCGTGCAGGTTCGCGCCATCCAGGTCGAGGGCGCTGAAATCGCCCCGTTCGCCCCCCTTGCCGGCGCTCATCACCCAGCTCAGATGGCGCTCGAACCGTTTGCGGAAGTCCGCGCCCTCGATTTTTTCCACCGCCGTTTTCCCACCGACTCACGAACGCCGCACGGTGTCGATCCGGGTCAGGCGGCGCAACCCCGCGGGAACCCGTCTCCGGGCGGATCGTTTGATTATGCCCGTCGCCGGCGGTACCATATGGAATTGCGAATTCAGGGTGACGATTCAACGGAATTTTCAATTGAAGAGAAAACTTCTCACCGTCGCGGGACTTGTGGCGCTGGCGTCGCTGCTCGGCGCGTGCGGCGCGATGAACTGGTTTTCTTCCTCGGATGACAAGAAACAGGCCGCGGAAGGCACGGAAACCGCCGCGCCCGCCGGCCCGCGACCGCCGGACCCGGACGCGCTGCGCAAACAGATGGCGGAAGGGCTGGTCCCCGACCGCAAGAACGCCCGCCATACGACGGGAACGATCGCGCGCCAGAGCGAGCAGCTCGACCCGCCTCCGGCGCGGCAGGAGATCCGCATTCCGCCGCCCGACCGTCCGCCTCCCGCCCCCGCGCCCGGTGCGTCCCCGCCCGTTGCCGCGGCACCGCCGCAAGCGGCTGAAGAGGCAGTCGTCGAAGAAGCCGGACTGCCAAAGGCGGGAGCGCAGCCGCCAGCGCAAGTCCGGATGCAAAGCCCCGCCAAGCCGCCTCCGACCCCCGAATCGGACGCATCCACGCGTGTCGCCGCCGCTGCTCCGCCGCCCGGTGCTTCCGGGAAACTTGCCGGCGAGCCGCGCTATCGTGTGCAGCTTGCCGCGTTTCGGAGCAAGACCAAAGCCCTCCTTGAATTGACGAGCCTGACCGACGCGCTCAAGGGAGTTGTCGACGAACGCCTGTTCGCGATCGACGATTCCGGGAACGATGGATTCTCTCGCGTGGTTCTCTCCGGGACGTTCGCCACGCGCGAAGCGGCCACTGCCGCCTGCGGCGTCGTAAAGGAACGCGGCAAGGACTGCTACGTCGCGCGTATCCGATAGGGTTTCCGGACTTGCCGTCGTGCGGGCGCGGCTAGGCCCGCCGGAAGACGCACGATCGGCTGGGTTGTCAGCGCATGCCAAACCATGCAGTTTCGCCGCCGATGACCGACCGGCCTCAGGCGGGATGAGCCGGGAGAGGAACGGGAAACCGACAGTCCCATGAGCGGAACGCCGGAAAGCGAGCAGCAATTCTACCGGATCAAGCGGCTGCCGCCCTACGTCTTCGCCGAGGTGAACGCGATGAAGGCGGCGGCGCGGGCGGCCGGCGAGGACATCATCGATTTCGGCATGGGCAACCCCGACGCCCCCTCGCCGCCGCATGTGGTGGCGAAGCTGGTCGAGGCGGTGCAGGATCCGAAGACCCATCGCTACTCCAACTCGCGCGGCATTCTCGGGCTCAGGCGCGCGATCGCGGCCTATTACGAGCGCCGCTTCGGGGTGTCGATCGACCCCGAGCGCGAGGCCATCGCGACGCTCGGTTCCAAGGAAGGGTTCGCCAACCTGGCGATGGCGATCACCAGCCCGGGCGACGTGGTGATCGTGCCCAACCCGTCCTATCCGATCCATGCCTACGGATTCATCATCGCGGGCGGCGCGCTGCGTCATGTCCCCGTCGGTCCGGGCATCGACTTCATTTCGGAGATCGAGCGCGCGGCCCGCTACAGCGTTCCGGCGCCGCTGGCCGTGATCCTGAACTTCCCGGCCAACCCGACCGCGCACACGGTGGAGCTCGGGTTCTACGAGGAGGTCGTCGATTTCTGCCGGTCGCGCGGAATCTACGTGATCTCGGACCTGGCCTATGCCGAGATTTATTTCGACGAAACGCCGCCGCCTTCGATCCTTCAGATCCCCGGCGCGATCGACATCGCCGTCGAGTTCACCTCGCTCAGCAAGACCTATTCCATGCCGGGCTGGCGGATCGGCTTCGCCGTCGGCAACCGCAAGCTGATCGAGGCGCTGGCGCGGGTGAAGTCCTATCTCGACTACGGCGCGTTCACGCCGGTTCAGGTGGCCGCCGTGGCCGCGCTCAACGGCCCGCAGGACTGCATCGACGAGACCCGCGCGCTCTATCGGCGGCGCCGCGACGTCCTGGTGGAGAGTTTCGGAGCCGCGGGATGGGACATCCCGCCGCCGCGGGCGACCATGTTCGCCTGGGCGCCGATTCCGCCCCGCTTTTCCAACATCGGCTCCCTCGGCTTCTCCAAGCTCCTGCTGGAGGAGGCCAGGGTCGCGGTCTCTCCCGGCGTCGGTTTCGGAGAATACGGCGAGGGTTACGTTCGGATCGCGCTGGTCGAGAACCGGCACCGCATCCGCCAGGCGGCGCGCAACGTCCGGCGCTTCCTCGCGGATACCGACAGCCTCGCCGCCGCGCCGAAGCAGGCGGTCCGGGCCTGATGGCGCCGCTCTCCGTCGCGCTCGCCGGACTCGGCACGGTCGGCGCGGGCGTGTTCGCCCTGCTCAAGGACCACGCGGAGACCCTCGCGGGCCGCGCCGGCCGCCCGATCCGGGTGGTGGCGGTGTCGGCGCGCGACCGCGGCCGCGAGAGGGGATTCGATCTGGGCGGCGTCACGTGGTTCGACGATGCGGCCGAGATGGCACGCGAGGCCGAAGCGGACGTATTCGTCGAGCTGATCGGCGGCGAGGACGGAATCGCGAAGGCCGCGTGCGAAGCCGCGCTCGACGCCGGGCGCGACGTCGTCACCGCCAACAAGGCCCTGCTGGCCAGACACGGCACCGGCCTCGCCCGACGCGCCGAGACGGCGGGGCGGACGCTCGGCTACGAGGCGTCGGTCGCGGGCGGCATTCCGATCGTCAAGGCGTTGCGCGAAGGGCTCGCCGCCAACCGGGTCTCCGCGATCTACGGGATTCTCAACGGGACCTGCAACTACATCCTGAGCCAGATGCGCGACACCGGCCGGCCGTTCGGCGAGGTTCTCGCGGACGCGCAGGCGCTGGGCTACGCCGAGGCCGACCCGGCCTTCGATATCGACGGTATCGACGCGGCGCACAAGCTCGCCATTCTGACCGCGCTCGGCTTCGGCACGGAGATCGACTTCGACGGCGTCCATGTCGAGGGAATCCGCCACGTCTCGGCGGACGACATCGCGTTCGCCGACGAGCTGGGCTACCGGATAAAGCTGCTCGGCATCGCCCGGCGCACCGGGCACGGTATCGAGCAGCGGGTCCACCCCTGCATGATCCCGCAAGGGGCGCCGCTGGCCCGCGTGGAAGGCGTGTTCAACGCGGTCGTCGCCGAGGGGGACAGCGTGGGAACCACGGTGTTCGAGGGACGCGGCGCGGGCGCCGGCCCGACCGCGTCCGCCGTGGTCGCCGACCTTGTCGATCTCGCCCGCGGCCTCCGTCTGCCCGTGTTCGCGGTGCCCGCCGCCGGGCTCGCGCCGTCGGGGACCGCGCCGATGGAACGCCATGTCGGCCCCTACTACCTGCGGCTGATGGTGGTGGACCGGCCGGGCGTCATCGCCGACGTGGCCGCCGCGCTCCGCGACGAGCAGATCTCGATGGAATCGATGATCCAGCGGGGCCGGGCGCCGGGCGAAGCGGTGCCGGTGGTGATCACCACCCACGAGACCGAGGAAGCCGCGATGGCGCGCGCGCTGGGCCGGATCGAGGCGCTTGGGACCGTGCTTCAGCCGCCGCGCATGATTAGGATCGAATCGCTGGCAGGCTGACGGGCGAAAGGAGTCGGATCATGGCCGAACCCGTCTCGAAGATCGACCGGAACCTTGCGCTGGAGGTGGTCAGGGTCACCGAAGCGGCGGCGCTGGCTGCGTCCCGCCTGATGGGGCGCGGCGACGAGCAGGCCGCCGACCAGGTCGCGGTGGACGCGATGCGCGCGGCGCTCAACAGCCTTGCCATCGAGGGCACGGTGGTGATCGGCGAGGGCGAGCGGGACGAGGCGCCGATGCTCTATATCGGCGAAAAGGTCGGCGCGGGCGGCGGACCCAAGATCGACATCGCGCTGGACCCGCTGGAAGGGACCACCATCACCGCGAAGGGGCTCACCAACGCGCTCGCGGTCGTCGCCATGGCCGAGGAGGACGGTTTCCTCAACTCGCCGGACGTCTACATGGACAAGATCGCCGTCGGCGGCGGGCTTCCGGAAGGCGTGGTCGACCTCGACGAAAGCCCTGCCGCGAACCTTGGGAGCCTCGCCGAGGCCAAGGGCGTGGAGGTCTCCGACCTCGTCGCCTGCATCCTGGACCGCCCCCGCCACGAGGACCTGATCGCGCAGGTCCGGGAAGCCGGCGCGCGGATCATGCTGATTACCGACGGCGACGTTTCGGGCGTCATCGCGACCTCGCAGCCGGAAAGCGGCGTGGACATCTATCTGGGCTCGGGCGGCGCTCCGGAAGGCGTTCTCGCCGCCGCCGCGCTGCGATGCATCGGCGGACAGATGCAGGGTCGGCTGATCTTCCGCAACGACGAGGAGCGCGGCCGGGCGGCCAATTGCGGCATCGCCGATCTCGACCGCAAATACGGGCTGCTGGACATGGCGAACGGTGACGTGATGTTCGCCGCCACCGGCGTGACCAACGGCACCATGCTGCGCGGCGTAAGGCGCTACGCGGGGCACGCCTACACCCATTCGATGGTCATGCGCTCGAAAACCGGGACGGTGCGGCTCATCGAGGCCCACCACAACCTGGAGCGCAAGACCAGCCTCGAATACGCCGGCGCCCAGACCGGATGAGCACGGCGGCCGCGCCGGATCCGGCCTATCTGGACGTCGCCCGGTCGGTCACCGGAAAGCGCTGGCACCCGCGGACGACCGATGACCGGCTGGCGCTCGCCATCGCCGAGGCCAACGGGCTGCCGGAGATCGTCGCCCGCGTGCTTGCCGGGCGGGGCGTCGGGATCGATCGGGTCGACGACTTCCTCAACCCCACCCTCCGCGCGGCGCTCCCCAACCCGTCCTCGCTGCGCGACATGGATCGCGCCTGCGAGCGGATCGTGCGCGCGATCGCCGAGGGCGAACGGATCGGGGTCTTCGCGGACTACGACGTGGACGGAGCGACCTCGGCGGCGCTGCTCGCCCGATTTTTCGCGGCTCTCGGACACGAGCTTGCGGTCTACGTGCCCGACCGGATGTCCGAAGGATACGGACCCAATATCGGCGGGATGCGCGCGCTCCGGGCGGAAGGGGTCTCGGTCGTCATAACCGTCGATTGCGGGACGACGGCGCATGAGCCGCTCGCCGAGGCGGCCGCGCTGGGGCTCGATGTCGTGGTGCTCGACCACCATGTCGCGGAGGCGGCGCTCCCGGAGGCCGTGGCGGTGGTCAACCCGAACCGGCTGGACGAGGACAACGACTGCCGCCAGCTCGCCGCCGTCGGCGTCGCCTTCCTGTTCGCGGTCGCGGTCAACCGGGCGCTGAGGGACGCGTACTGGTACGGCGAAGGGCACGCGGAACCGGACCTGATGGCATGGCTCGATCTCGTGGCTCTCGGGACCATTTGCGACGTGGTGCCGCTGACCGGGGTGAACCGGGCGCTGGTCTCCCAGGGTCTGAAGATCATGGCGCGCCGCGACAATCCGGGAATCGCCGCGCTCGCGGATGTCGCCGGGCTCGACGAGCGCCCGGGCGCCTACCATGCGGGGTTCGTGCTGGGTCCCCGGGTCAACGCCGGGGGGCGGGTCGGCGAGTCGGGGCTCGGCGCGCGGCTGCTCTCCATCGACGACGCGGCGGAAATCGCCGACATCGCCGGGAAACTCGACCGCTACAACAAGCAACGCCGCGAGATCGAGACCGCCGTGCTCGACCGGGCGATGGAGCTCGCCGAGGCCCAGGACGCGTCGGGCGACGCCGCGCGGCAACCATTGATCCTGGTCGCCGGCAAAGACTGGCATCCCGGGGTCATCGGGATCGTGGCCTCGCGTTTGCGCGAACGCTTCAATCGCCCGGCCTGCGTGCTCGCCATCGAAGGCGCGGTTGCCAAGGGTTCGGGCCGCTCGGTTCCGGGCGCGGCGCTCGGCTCGGCGGTGATCGCGGCCCGTCAGGCGGGGCTCGCGGTCGCGGGGGGCGGGCACGCGATGGCCGCCGGGTTCACCGTCGCGACCGAGCGGATAGAAGAGTTCAAGTCTTTTCTCGACGAGCACATAGCGAGACAGCTCGATTACCGGATTCCGCCTGTCGGGCTCGCAATCGACGCCGCCTTGACGCCGAAAGGCGCCACCGCAAATATCGTCGATGCGCTCGAAGCGGTGGGTCCTTTCGGCGCCGGCAACCCGCGGCCGCGCTTCGCTCTTCCCAGGGTGACGATGGCGCGCGTCGATGTGGTCGGCTCCGATCACGTCCGCTGTTTCCTCGTCGGCGCCGAAGGCGGTCCACGGCTCAAGGGGATCGCTTTCCGTTCTGTCGGCACCCCTCTTGGCGAGGCTTTGCTCACGGCCGGCGGAGCGCCGCTTCATTTCGCGGGGCATCTCAAGGCGGACCGGTGGAAGGGCGCGGATGCGGTCGAGCTGGTGATCGAGGACGCGGCGAGGCCGTGAAGGATAAACCGGAAGGCGCCCAGCGCCGCCGGGACCAAGAGGGATGACGAAGGGGCGAAGCGTGTCGACGGCCGAGGCACCCCGGCATCGGCGCCGGAACGGGTTGGTCCGTTTCGGGCGTTGGCTGCGCTACCGTTTCGTGGTTCCGCTCATGCGCAGCAGGCATCCGCCCCAGTATACCGCCCGCGGCGTGGCGGTCGGCCTGTTCTGGGCGATGACGCCCACCGTCGGCATCCAGATGATGTTCGTTCTCGCCCACTGGCTGGCGGTCCGCCGCTTCGCGCCGCGCTGGGACTTCAATGTCATCCACGCGATGGCATGGACCTGGGTGACCAACTTCGCGACCGTGCTGCCTTCCTACTACATGTTCTATGTGACCGGGCAGCTGTTGCTCGGCCGCTGGGACGACCTCACCGGCTACCAAGGCTTCATCCAGCTCTGGGACGCGAGCACCGCTCCCGATACGACGACCGACTACCTGCCGGGCGCGGTCTCGGAGCCCAGCGTCTATTTCGACGTCATCGTCGCCGGTTGGGGGCTGGCGATGCTGGTCGGCTGCCCGCCCTATGCCGTCGCCGCCGCCTGGATCGGCTATGTCTGGTCGCTCAAGCTCGTCGTCGCCCGGCGCCGGATGATCGGGCGCAAGCGCTACGGCCACGACCCGCAGGATCCGATGCAAACCGGCCGACCCTACGCCGAACGATCAGGCGAGGACGAAGCGGGGCGACGTAGCGGTTGATTTCCCCCGGCGCCGCCGCTACCTATCGCGCCACGACCCCATCGTCTAGAGGCCTAGGACATCAGCCTTTCACGCTGAAGACACGGGTTCGACTCCCGTTGGGGTCGCCATACGCCTTCCCGGTTGCCCGACATGCCGCAGACCAGCACCGCTGCCGGGTCCGAATTCTGGACCGACGACACGCTGACCGCGCTGCTCGACCGCTGCGTCCGGGATCGCGGCGACCGTCCCGCGATCCTGACCGCCGACGAAACCGTCGATTACCGGACGCTCTCCGAAAGGGTCGACGCGCTGGCCGGCGGTCTCGTCGCGCTCGGCATCGGTCGGGGAGACGCGGTAGCGCTCCAGCTCCCCAACCTGCCGGCCTTCCTCTATACGATCCTCGCGGCCTCCCGGATCGGCGCGGTGACCAGCACCATCCACATGCCCTACGGGCCGCGCGAGGCCGCCGACGCGATCCGCCACGCCGGTGCCAAGGCGGTGTTCGCGGTGGCCGCCGCGGGCGAGAGGCGGCCGGCGGCGGAACTCGCGAAACTCCGGTCGGAGCTGCCGTCGCTCGCGCATGTCGTTGCCGTCGGCGGCGAGGCGCCGGACGGCGCGCTGGCTTTCGAGGACGTGGCGCGGCCCGGTGCCGCGCTTCCCCCGCCGCCCGCCGCCGACGATCCCTATGTGATGCTGTTCACCTCGGGCACTTCGTCGAGCCCCAAGGCGGTCCTGACCGACTATCGCCGGTTCCTCGCCAACGCCCGCCTCAACTGCGGCGAAAAGCAGATGGGCCCGGGTTCGGTCATGCTGTCGGCCGCGCCGTTTACCCATCTGTTCGGGCTCTACTCCTTCCACCTGACGCTCTACGGCGGCGGCGCGACGGCTCTTCTGCCGGCGTTCAACCCGCCCGGGCTGGCCGAGGCGGTGCGGACCTTCCGGCCAAGCCACATCTTCGCCGCGCCCGCCCATATCGCCTCGTGCCTGGACGCGGGCCTGCTCGACGGCGAAACTCTCGCCCCGGTCCATTACTGCGTCGTCTCGGGCGCCAAGGCCGCGCCCGCGTTCTACAGGAGGGCGCAGGAGGTCTTCGAGAACGGCCGCGTGGCGCAGCTCTGGGGCATGACCGAGTGCCAGTGCGGCATGTTCACCCGGCCATATGAGTCCGCGGAACGGGCGGCATGGGGTTGCGGCCGGCCGAGCCCGGGGAACGAAGCCCGGGTGTGCGGCGCCGCGGGCGAGGCGCTCCCGGCGGGCGAGGAAGGTGAGCTCCAGATCCGCGGCACGTCCGTGTTCGACGGCTATCACCGGAACGACGAGGCCAACGCAGCGGCGTTCACCGCCGACGGCTGGTTCCGGACCGGCGACCGGGCGGTAATCGACGAAACGGGCGCGGTGTCCATCACCGGCCGGGAGAAGGACCTGATCAACCGGGGCGGTATCAAGATCAACCCGGCGGACGTGGAAGAGGCGATCGACCGCCACCCCGACATCGTCCAGTCGGCGATCGTTCCGATGCCGGACCGGGTGCTGGGCGAAAGGTCGTGCTGCTTCGCGATCGCCCGCGACGGCGCGGAACCGTCGCTCGGCGACCTCGCCGCGTGGCTGGAAGGCGAAGGGATCGCCAAGCTCAAATGGCCGGAGCGCCTCATCCTGGTGGACGAGATGCCGCTCACCCCGACCCGGAAGGTGATCAAGGGGCGTCTCCGGATCCCCGACTGAACGCGGGAGCGCATCATGGAGCCCTACAAGACCATCGCCGTGGAGATCGATCCGCGCGGGATCGCGTCGATCGCGCTGAACCGCCCCGAACGGCGCAACGCGATCGACCCGGAGATGATGGACGAGCTTCTATCCGCCTTCGAGCGCCTCGGCGGCGACGGCGCGGTTCGCGCGATCGTCCTGCGCGGCGAAGGCAAGGTGTTCTGCTCGGGCGGCGATCTCAACTGGATGCGCGACACCGAAGGCGCGACGGAAGACGAGGTGACGCGGGACTCGGCAAGGCTGCAACGGGTATACGCGGCGGCCGCAAGCTGCCCGAAGACGATCGTCGGCCGGCTGCACGGGGCCGCGATGGCCGGGGCGCTCGGACTGGTTGCTTGCTGCGACGTCGCCATCGCGGAGAAGGACACGAAATTCTGCCTGTCCGAGGTGCGGATCGGCCTCGCGCCCGGGATCATCGCGGGCTTCCTGCTGCCCAGGATCGGCGCCGGCTGGTTCCGCTATCTGGCGACAGGGGCGGTCGTTTTCGGCACCGACGTCGCGGCGCGGGCGGGGCTCATTCACGAGGTGGCGGAGGACGGCGCCGATCTCGATTCCCGGGTGGAAGCGCATTGCCGCCTGGCGCTCGCCGCCTCGCCGGATGCGATCGCGGGGACCAAGGCCCTGGTCGCCGATCTGGGCTACGGCCCCGACCCGGCGCTGTTCGAGGCCGGGCTCGAGTGGAACGTGAAGACCCGCATGTCGGACGCCGCGCAGGAGGGTATCGGAGCGTTCCTGGAACGCCGCACGGCGCGCTGGGCGGTCGACGCCTGACCCTCCCGATGCCACCATAAGCGCGCCGGAGAGGGAGCATCGCATGTTCGTCAGGGAGGCTTGGTACGTCGCCGCCACGGCCTCGGAGATCGGCCGCACGCCGCTTGCGCGGTCGGTTTGCAACGAGCCCATCGTCTTCTTCCGGAGCGAGGATGGCGCCCCGCGCGCGCTCGCCGATCGCTGCATCCACCGCCGCCTCCCGTTGTCCAGGGGGCGGCTGGTGGGAGACCGGCTGGTTTGCGGCTATCACGGCTTCACTTACGACGCGGAAGGCAAGTGCGTCGCCGTGCCGGGGCAGGACCGGGTCCCGCGCCGCACCGCCGTGCGGTCCTATCCGGTGGTCGAGAAATACGGCTGGATCTGGGTCTGGATGGGAAAACCCGGGAATGCCGACGCCGCGCTCCTGCCCGCGATGCCAGGGCTCGAAGAGGACGGTTGGGTGCCGTTCCGCGACCGCCTCAACGTCAGGGCGCATTACCAGCTTCTGGTCGACAACCTGATCGACCTGTCGCACGAGACCTATGTGCATACCTCCAGCATCGGCAACGACGCGGTCGCGGAAACGCCGATCGAGTCGCGCAGAGAGGGGAACGAGGTGTTCGTCGACCGCGTCATGCGCGACATCCCGCCGCCGCCGTTCTTCGCCTCGGCGGCCGGAAGCGACGCCAATATCGACCGCTACCAGCTGGTCCACTTCCAGCCGCCCTGCTACGTGCATGTCGAAGTGCGGGCGGTGCCGCCCGGCAACAACGACCCCAACGCGGGGGTGCGGTTCTTCGTCCTCGACTGCCTGACGCCGGAGACCGAGAGCACCACCAACTATTTCTGGGCGGTGTCGCGCAATTTCCGGCTCACCGACGGCGAGTTCGGCGAATGGTGGCACCGGATCGTCTGCGGAATCTTCGAGGAGGACCGCGAAATCCTGGAAGCGCAGCAGGCCTCGATCGAGACCGACACCAGCGGGGTCCGCACGGTCGACGTGGGCATCGACGGCGGCACGATCCTCGCCCGCCAGGTGGTCGACGGGTTGCTTTCGGCGGAAAACGGCGCCGCCTAGCCGAACAGCGCCGCCGCCTCGTCCTCCAGCATCGGGCCGGTGACCGCCATGTTGCGATCGCCGCGCCCGGCGACCTCGTGGCAACGGAGGTTCATCATCGGCGGGCCGCCCTCGCCCCGGATCTCGACCAGCCTCGGGTGCGAAAGCCCGAACACGATCCGGTCGAGCCCCGACCAGTACGCGGCGACCGCGCACATCGCGCAGGGCTCGCAGCTCGTATAGAGCGTGTAGCCGCCGAGCGCCGGGCCGAACTTCCGGCACGCATCGCGAACCAGGTTGATCTCGGCATGGCCCGTCACGTCGCCGGTGGAGAGCATGTCGTTCTCGGCTTCGAGGACGATCTCACCCGCCTCGTTCGCCAGGACCGACCCGAAGGGCGGATTGCCGTTCGCCGCCGCCCGCCGCGCCGCCTCGAAGGCCCGTCTCAACAGCTCGTCTTCGCCCATCGCCCGTTTCTCCCTGTGTGCGCGGGGGACGCTTGCACCCTTCGTCGCCACCGCCTCAAACTGTCCGGACGCCGCGTTCCGCATGCCCGGAGAAGACATAGATGAAATTCGGCCTTTTCTACCTGCCGACATACCTGCCCGAGACCCGCGACGCCCATACCCATTACCACAACATGGTCGAGCAGGTCGTCTACGCCGACCGCATCGGCATCGATTACGCGTGGATGGTGGAGCACCATTTCGTCCGCCACGGCGGCCTGCTGCCGGCGAACTACGCGTTCCTCTCCTATCTCGCGGGGCGGACCGAGCGTATCCGCCTCGGCACCGGGGCGACGATCCTGCCGCTGAACGATCCCGTGCGGGTGGCCGAGCAGGCGGCCACGCTCGACCAGCTTTCCAAAGGGCGCTTCGACTTCGGCGTGGGGCGCGGCTTCATCCGCGACGAATTCGATGCCTTCGGGGTACCGATGAAGGAAAGCCGGGAGCGGGTCGAGGAAGGCGTCGCGCTGATCCGCAAGGCGTGGTCCGACCCGACGCTGGAGTTCGACGGCGGCTTCCGGCCCGCCATGACCGGCCTTCCCATCCTTCCGCCGGTCTATCAGAAACCGCACCCGCCGATCTGGGTCGCCTGCCTCTTATCGCCCGAAAGCTTCGAATGGACCGCCAGGGAGGGCCACAACCTGCTTTACGTGGCCTACCACGTCGACCACGACATCGCGGTGGAACGGATCGGCTGGTACCGGGATGCGCTACAGGCCGCCGGCCGCGGGATCGAGGATCACGAAATCTGCTGCGTCTACCACGCCCATTTCCTCGCCGGGGACGACGACGAGAGGCTGGAAGCGGCCGTCCACACGGCGATGATCGAGTATGCCACCGCCGGGCTCGAAGCCACCCGCCGCCCCGCCGACCCGGTCGCCTACAAGGGCTACGAGCAGCGCGACGCCGGGCAGCGCAAGTTCACCTTCGAGTCGTACTTTCCGGGGCGTGTCCTGATGGGCGGGCCCGATCAGGCGATCGAGCGGATCGGGGTGCTGGCGGATATCGGCATCACCCAGATCGGGATGCTGGTCGATTTCGGCTCGCTGCCCCAGGACGAGATCATGCGCTCGCTGGAGATCTTCGGAAAAGAGGTCCTGCCGCACGTGAAGGACCTGTAGGGCGGGCCGCTAAGCCAGCCCCTTCTTCGCCAGCTCCTCCATCGCCGAGGGCGTCTTTTCCAGCCCGTCCAGCCCCATGCCGCGCAGGACCGGATCGGCCTTGGTGAACTGGATATTGTCGTAGGGCACGACCTCGACCCGGTTGCCCCACGGGTCGCGGAAATTGAGCCGGTCGCCGATCGTCTCGGCGCCAAGCTCCTCGAGCGCCGCGCGGACCGTGCTCCGGTCGTCGACCACCAGCCCGAAATGGCGCTTGACGTCGGGCGAACCGCCCTTGTTCACGGTCAACTGGATGAACTGGTCGCCCATGTCGATGAAGGCGTTGGTCTCGCCGCGTCCGCGCAGCTCGAATTCGAATATCGCACCATAGAACGCCAGCGCCTCGTCCAGGTCGTCGACTTCGAGCACGACATGGTTGATGCCCATCACGCGGGCTTTCTTCCGGGTTTGCGCCATCTTGTCCTCCCTTCCTATCTCGGCGGCAGACGGACCGCGCCGTCGAGACGGATGGTTTCGCCGTTGAGCAGGGGATTCTCCACGATCTGCTGGACGAGCTGGGCGTATTCCTCCGGCGCGCCCAGCCTGGGCGGGAACTGGGTGATCGAGAGCAACCCCTCGCGCGCGGCGTCGGGCACGCCGTCGAACATCGGCGTCAGAAGGATGCCCGGCGCGATGGTCATCACGCGCACGCCCATACGGGCGAATTCGCGCGCCGCGGGCAGCGTCATCGAGGCGATGGCGCCTTTCGAGGCGGAATAGGCCGCCTGGCCGATCTGCCCGTCATAGGCGGCGACCGAGGCTGTGTTGACGACGACCCCGCGCTCGCCGCCCTCGTTGGGATCGAGGTCCGACATCGCGGCGACGGCGAGCCGCATCACGTTGAAAGAGCCGAACAGGTTGATTTCGACCACGCGGGTGAAGTCCCCGAGCGGCATCGGTCCGCCGCGTCCGACGATCCGCCCCGCCACGCCGATGCCGGCGCAGTTCACCACGACCCGGGGCACGCCCACCGCATCCGAAATCTCGGCGAGCGCGGCTTCCACCGCATCCGGGCTGGTGACGTCGCAGCCGACCCCCTTGCCGCCGATCTCGGCGCCTACCGCCCGCGCCCCATCGCCGTTGAGGTCGACGATTCCGACCTTCGCCCCCAGATCGGCCAGGCGACGCGCGCTCGCCGCGCCGAGCCCCGAGGCGCCGCCGGTCACCAGAGCCGAAACACCCGCGATTTCCATACCCGTCCCCCTGTCCCGTGATGCCGTCAGTTTACACCGCCGACCCCGACGCCTATAGCTGGCGCGAAACAACGAGCGGGTCAATTCCGACGTGGCGGAGTTCCAGAGTGACGTGCTGCGGTTCGAGCAGCGGGGAGCGGTGGCGATCCTCACGCTCGACCGCCCGGATAAGGGCAATGCGGTCAACATCCGGCTGATCGAGGCCATCAACCGCTTCTTCCAGTCGCCTCCGGAGGAGGCGCGGGCGGTCGTCCTTCATGGCGAGGGCAGGCATTTCTGCGCCGGCCTCGACCTCTCGGAACACAAGGAGCGGGACCCGGTAGAGTCCTTCGAAGCCTCGCGCTACTGGCACCGGACGCTCGACATGGTGGAGGTCGGCGGGCTCCCGGTGGTCACCGCGATGCAGGGCGCGGTGATGGGTGGCGGGCTCGAAATCGCGGCGGCCACCCATGTGCGCGTCGCCGAGCCGAGCGCGGTCTACCAGCTCCCCGAGGGCCAGCGCGGCTTCTTCGTGGGCGGCGGGGCGACCGTGCGCGTAACCCGCATCATCGGCGCCGGCCGCACGACCGAAATGATGCTGACCGGGCGCCGCGTCTCCGCCGAGGAAGGCTTGGCGCTCGGCCTCTCCCACTACCTCGTCGGAGACGGGGAGGCGCTGGAGAAGGCGCTGTCGCTCGCCGAAACGATCGCCGGCAACGCGCCGATGGTGAACATGATGGTCATCGGCGCGATCGGCCGGATCGCCGACATGCCGAAGCAGGAAGGGCTGTTCACCGAATCGGTCGCCACCGCCCTGACCCAAACCAGCGCCGATGCCCGCACGGGCATGGAGGCGTTCCTCGAGAAGCGCACCGCCAGGTTCGAGCGCGACTAGGACTTTCCAGAAGCGTCCGCGCCCGGGCGGGCCTTTTCAATCCGCACCGCGAGCACCGCGCCGATCACGAGCGCCGCGCCGACCAGCTGGAGAGGGGTGAGGATCTGGCCCAGAATCACGAACCCGGCAGCGATGGTGAATACCGGCTCCAGGTTCATCAGCAGCGAGGCGCGGATCGAGCCGATCATCGCGATGGCGCCGAAGAAGCCGAGCGTCGAGGCGGCATAGAACAGTGGCAGCGTAATCAGCCCGGCCCAGCCCTTGACGGTCTCCGGCAGGGCGACGTCGCCGTCGATCAGGCAGATCGCCAGATAGATCAGCCCGGCGGAAATCTGCAAATGGAAGGTGAACACGCGCGGGTCCTGGGTCTGCATCACCCGGCCACTGGCCACGGCGATGATCGACCATGAAACCGCCGCCCCGATCGCGAGCAGGGAACCCCAGAGGTTCGAACCCTTCCCGTCCACGTCGAAAACCATCATCAGCCCACCGAAAGCGACGACCAGCCCGACGACGATCGCCGGCGTGATGCGGTCCTGCCGGAAGGCGATGGCGATCAGGGCGACGAAGATCGGGTAGATGTAGAAAATCGCGAAGGTGAGACCGACCGGGATATGGGCGATCGAGTTGTAGAGGCAGTAGGCCTGGACCGCGGCCAGGACGCCGATGCCCAGCGAAATCAGCCGCTCGCGGGGCGGCAGGGCGAAGCCGATGCCGGAGAAGTGAAGCAAAGGAATGAAAACGAGCATCGCGCCGATATAGCGCGAGCTGATCGCCGCCAGCGGCTCGCCCCCGCCTTCGTAGGAGAATACGGCCGCAACCGTGGACGCGGTGAAGGTGAGCGTCGCGCCGACCGCGAGCGCGATCCCGGCCAGCCCGCGCCGCCGGACGGGATCGTCGAGAAGGCCGGCCAAGATCGGAAACTCGCGGAGGGTCCGCGGCGACCCTTCAGTTGAGCTTCAACAGCTTCTTCGCGTTGTCGAGATAGAGCGCGTCGCGCTCGGCGTCGGTCACCCCGAGATTGTCGAGGATACGGATGGTCTCGCGGATATACATCGGACCGCCCTCGGGATCGAACGGGCAATCTGAGGCGAACAGGCACTTGTCCACGCCGAAGAACGCGAGCCCGCAATCGGTCGCCGCGTCCGAGCCGAAGGTCGCCGTGTCGGCATAGAACATCTTGAAGTAATCGACCGGCCGCTTCTTCATCGACGCCAGCAGCGCCTCGTAGTCCTCGTCCGCCGTCCGCGTGCCGAGCTGATCCCAGCCCGGCCCGACGCGGCCCTCGAAATACGGGATCATCGCGCCCAGATGGTGCGAGATGATCTTGATGTCCGGCAGCCTGTCGAAAATCCCGGAGAACACGATCCGCGCCATCGCCGCGGAGGTCTCGTAGGGCCAGCCGAAGGTCCACCAGATCTCGTACTTTGACTTTTCCTCGGTCAGGTAGTCCGGGTGGTTGGCGGCGCGGGCCGGGTGCAGCCAGATCGGCAGGTCGTGCCCGGCCATCTTCTCGAACAGCGGGTAGAACTCGGGCTCGTCGAGCGGGCGATTGTTGACGTGGCTGAAGATCTGCACGCCGCAGGCGTCGAGCTCATTGATGGCGCGGTCGATCTCCTTGACCGTCGCGTCCATGTTGTTCATCGGCAACGAAGCGATGAAGCTTGGAAACCGGTCGGGGTAGCGTTTGCAGAGCTCCGCCATGCCGTCATTGGCGAGCCTGGCGAGCTCCGGCGTCCGGTCGGGTCCGGCGATGAACTCGATGGGCGGCATCGAGTTCGACAGGATCTGCTGGTATTCGCCGAAGCCGTCCATCATCCGCAGCCGCGCCTCGACATCGTAGAGGACCGGGATGTTGAGCCAGCGCTTGATCGGCCCCTTGTTGGGAATGACCTCCTGCATCCGCTCGAAATACTTCACCGGAAAGATGTGGTTGTAGATGTCGAGCTTCATGGAGAACCCCCCGCTTTCCGCCGCGCGAACCTCGCCGCGCGCAACCCGTCGGCATTATGGCCATCGCCCGGGAGGCTGCCAATAAGAGGCCGCGAAGAGTCGTCCGACTTGACAGTTGCACTGGCCCCACCCAGCATGAACGGACCGGTTCGCCTCCCGAGACCGGCCAGGCGGGCCGCCGGATAAATCGAAGGGAGGAATGAGATGTATAGAAAGCGTTTGCTGCTCGGGGGCCTCTCCGTGCTCGCGGCCATCGCGGTCTCGGTGCCGGCGCTCGCCCAGGCCCTCAAGCCCGTGACCATCACGGTCCCGAGAAACAGCGTCTTCGTCCTCAGCGCCATGGGCGGCAAGGATGCCGGGATCTTCGCCAAGCACGGAATCGACCTGACCGTCGATCCCCGGCCGTTCCGCGGGCACGCGGCGGGTATGCCGGCGAAGGAGGTCATGGTCACCTACTATCCCGGTACGGCGGCGATCGCGCGCATCAACAAGGGGCTGGACTGGGTCGTCATCGGCGGCGGGCTGACGGTGATGCAGGAGGTGTTCGTCCGCAAGGAGACCCCGTTCAAGACGATCCCCGACCTGCGCGGCAAGAAGTTCTCCAGCTGGTCGACCGGCGCGGGCGCCTTCAAGGCGACCCGGGCGGTGCTGATCGACGCCTACGGGATCGACGTCCTCAAGGACACCGATTTCGTCCAGGCAGCCGCGCCGGCGCTGTTCAAGTTCCTCGAGTCCGGCAAGGTCGATTCGATGTTCAACATCTCCTCGTTGACCATCGCGGCGATGACGCAGCCGGACAAGTACCGCTCGATCTTTTCGACCAACGCCTATTGGAAGAAAAAGACCGGTCATCCGGTCGTCTGGTCGGGGCCGACGGTCGCCTGGCGCTCCTGGGTTGACGAGGACCGGGCCAGGGCCAAGGGCTTCGTCGCGGCCTCCCACGAGTCCTGGCGGTGGCTGCGCGATCCCAAGAACCTTGAGGCGGCGGTGAAGAAATTCGGCGTTCTCAGCGGGGTCAAGAACCAGGCGCAGGCGGATGTGTATCGCCGCATGTTCTCCGAGAAGCGGATATTCCTCGCGGAATGGAACCAGAAGGTGATCGACACCCAGTGGGCCTTCCTCGAGACAGCCGTGAAGACCGGCGTGCTCGAAAAGGTGCCGTCTAAGGAGAAGCACGCGCTGATCCTCGAGTAAGATAGGGAAAGCAAATCGCGCCGGGCCGGAATCGGCCCGGCGCTTCCCTCCGTCTCAGCCCTGGAACAGGGGCCCGAGCGGCTCAATCCCCGCGTCGTTGCCGACGACCCGCAGAGCCGACCAGAGAATCGTCTGGTTGGAGCTGAGCACCGGGCGCCCGGTCGTCGCCCGCAGACTGTCGAGCGAGGCGAAGGTGGGCAGGTCGGTGGCGAGCAGCACCACCGCGTCCGAATCCGAGTAGTCGAGACCCGCGACCAGGGAATGAAGACGCCCGGCGTCGACCCGCGGGACATCCGCCATCTGCCGGATATCGAGGGTCGAGTCGTCGCAGACCGCAAACCCGCGCTCGGCGAAAAACGGCGGCGCCAGCGCGTGGATCGCCGCCGGATAGGGAGTCCCCAGCGCGAAGCGTACGACACCGAGATGGGCGAGCGCATCGCGCAGCGCCGTCCAGGCCGAGATGCAGGCACAGCCGGTGCGCGCGGCGATTTCCGCGGTGCGCGCCTCGTTCCAGCCCGGTTCCATGATGAAGGTCGTCACCATGTCGGCGTACACGATCACGTCGACCCCGGTCGCGGCGAGCTCGTCGACGGCGCGGTCGACGTTTTCCTCCATCGCATGCACCGCCGCCGGCGTCAGCTCCCCGCGCGCGAGAATCCGGGTGGCGTAGAGCGCGACGCCGTCCGGCAGAACCGACCACAGCTCCGGTTCCAGCACGCCGTTATTGGCCGGCACGACGAGCCCGATCCGTCCCGCTTCTCCGAACATCGCTCAGCTCCAGTCGAGTTCGCCGCGCGGCAGCCAGCGTCCGCGCGGCCTGTCCCCGACGTAACGCCCGTCCTCCGCGATCGCCCGGCCGCGCAGCACCGTCAGCACCGGCCAGCCGGTCAGCGTGGTTTCCTCGAAGGGCGAACGCCCGGCGCGGGAGCGGATCGCGGCAGAATCGACCCTTCGCGCGAGGTCCGGATCGACCAGCGCCAGATCGCCGTCGGCCCCAACGGCGAGCTGCCCCTTGCGATGGGCGATCCCGAACAACCGCGCGGGCGCCGAGCACAGCGCCGCGGCGGCACGGGTCCAGGGGATTTCGCCCCGGGCGGCCAGATCGAGGGTTGCCGGCACGATCGTGTCGAGCCCCGGGGTTCCGCCCGGAACCGCCCAGGGCGTCGACTGGTCTTTCTCTTCGGCCGCGTGCGGCGCGTGGTCGGAGCCCACGAAGTCCGCCGTCCCGGACGCGAGGGCTTCGCGCGCGGCGTGCCGGTCGTCGCGTGCGCGCAGCGGCGGCACCATCAGGGCGAACGGTCCGTGGCGCTCGACCGCGCCCGTGTCGAGGCAAAGGTGATGCGGCGTGACCTCCGCCGCGATCGCCAGCGCCGGATCGTCGCGGCGCGCGGCCTCGATCATGGCGAAACCGCGCGCGGTGCAGACCTGCCGGGCGACGATGCGCGCGCCGGTGGCGCGGGCCGCCTCGATCAGCCGGGCGAGCCCCATCGCCTCGCCGAGGGGCGCGCGGGCTTCGGCGAAGGCGGCGAAATCGGTGCGGCCCGAGAGCCGGGCGAGCGCCGCCGCGACCAGGGATCGCTCGCCCGTATAGACACCCATCACGCCGCCGCATGCGGCAACGGCCCCGGCCGCGCGGACGAGGCCGTCGCCGTCCAGCAGCATCGAGGCGGGCGCATCCGACAGCAGCGCTTCGAAGGAGGTCACCCCTTCATCCCAGAGGGCCGGAAGATGGTCGATATTGTCCTTCGTCACCATCGCCTGAATCGTGAAATCGACCAGGCTCGCCCCCTCTCCCGCCGCGCGCATGGCCTCGATCCCTTCCACCGTGTCCGCCGGCGGATCGGTGTTGGGCATGCACATCACGGTGGTCACCCCGCCGCAGGCGGCCGCCAGCGTGCCCGTCGCGAAGGTCTCCTTGTGCGGGTAGCCGGGGTCGCGCATATGGACATGCGCGTCGATGAAGCCCGGGAACAGGAGCCGCCCGCGCGCGTCGATCACGGTTTCGGCGTCCGGCCGCGCATCCGCCTCGACCAGAGCCTCGATCCGCCCGTCATCGCCGACGACGATGCCGCCAAGCCTTTCCCACGCCTCGGTCACGAGACGGGCGTTGTGTATCGCGAGCAGCGCCACGCGGTCCTCCTATGCGCGGGACTATGCCACATGGGGCGCGCGTTGACCCGGGGCCGTCCCCCTCCTATCAGTGCGGCGGGAGGTTCGGCCGTGCTGCTTCGAATTCTGACCGAGAGCGATGTCCGGTCGTTGATCGACATGGACGCGGCGATTCCGATACAGGAGGAGGCGTTCACCCGGCTCGCGGCCCGCGAGAGCGTCGAGGGGCTGAGGAGCTTCGTGGTCTCGGAGACGCCGCCCGGCGTCGCCATCTTCAACCCTTCGTTCCTGAAAGGCGGCGGCGGGTACGGCGTCAAGGTGGTCTCGGACTTCTTCGGCAACACGGACCGGGGCGTTGCCCGGATGTCGGCCATCGTCACGCTCTTCGACGGAGAGACCGGCCATCCCCGCACCGTCATGGAAGGCGGCTATCTCACCGACCTCCGAACCGGCGCCGGGACGGGCGCCGCCGCGCTCCGCCTCGCGCGTTCCGACTCGCGCGTCGTCGCCGTGGTCGGCGCGGGACGGGTCGCGCGCAACCAGCTACAGGCGCTCGCGAGGACCCACGATCTGGAAAGGGTGCGGATCGCCGGGCGGAGCGAGTCCCGGGCGCGCGCCTTCGCGGCGTGGATCCGGGGGGAGGACGGTCTGCCGGACGTCGTGACCGTGGCGAAATCGACGGCCGAGGCGGTCGGCGAAGCGGACATCGTGGTCGCGGCCACCACTTCGTCGGAACCTGTCGTCTTCGGCCGCGATCTCCGTCCCGGGACCTTCGTCGCGGCGGCCGGCGCGAACGTGGCGAGCGCCCGCGAGGTCGATACGGAAACGGTGCGGCGCGCGGGAAAGCTCGTCATCGATAGCCCGGCGGACAGCCTCGCCAACGCGGGCGATCTGACGATCCCGATCGCGGAAGGCGCGATCCGGAAGGAGGACATCGCGGGAATCGCCGAGATCATCGCCGGCGCCCGGCCCGGGCGAGAAACCGAAGAGGAAATCGCCTACTACAAGTCTCTCGGGCTTCCGATCCAGGACCTGATCACCGCCCAGCATATCGAGCGCCGGGCGATCGCGGCCGGAACCGGCGCCATCATCGACCTCGGCGGCGACCATGATTGAGCGCCCGGAACGCGGGATGAACGGGTAGGCGAAATGGAACCGAAGGCGCTCTCCTGCATCCGATGCGGCCGTTGCTACCCTCTGGAGAGTTTCGACCGCTCCTGCGGCGCCTGCGAAGCCGAAGGGGTGGCCGCCAATCTCGGCGTAACCTACGGGGAATCCAACCCTCCGGATCGGGATGCTCTGCCGGCGACGCCGAACACGATGTGGCGTTTCGCGGACGCGCTCCCGCTGCGAGCGGAGCAGGCGGTCAGCCTCGGCGAGGGCATGACGCCGCTCATTCCGATCGTTTCGGACCATTGCGGCACGCTTCTGGTCAAGGACGAGACCCGAAACCCGACCTGGTCCTTCAAGGACCGGCTGGCGAGCGTCGCGGTGTCATGGGCCGTTTCCATCGGCGCCGGGATCATCGCCACGAGCTCTTCCGGGAATGCGGGAGCGGCCGCCGCGTCCTATGCGGCGCGCGCGGGCCTGCCCTGCGTGGTGCTGACCTTCAAGGGCGCCGCCGGGCCGATGGTGGAACAGATCCGGGCAACGGGCGCGATGGTCCTCGAATGCGCGGAAAAGGAAGACCGCTGGCGCCTGTTGTCGGCGGCCGTCGCCCGGTTCGGCTGGTTCCCGACCTCGCCTTTCTTCGGGCCGACGGCGGGAAGCAATCCCATCGGCATCGAAGGGTACAAGACGCTGGCCTACGAGATCGCGGAGCAGCTCGACTGGCGGGCGCCGGATTGGTGCGTGCTCCCGGTATGCTACGGCGACGCGCTGTTCGGGCTGTGGAAGGGTTTCGACGAAATGCGCCGCTGGGGCTGGACCGACGCGATGCCGCGGCTGGCCGCGGCGGAGGTGTCGGGCTCGCTCTCCGCCGGGCTGTCGGGCGACGAACCGATGCCCCCCGCGGTGGACCGCGGCACCGGCTCCATCGCGACCTCGATCGACATCCCGCGCAGCACCGCGCAGGCGCTGCTGGCGTTGCGGCGAAGCGACGGTCTGGCGCTGACGCTGGACGACGGCGCGATCCTCGCGGCGCAAGCGGCGTTGGCGCGCGATACCGGGCTGTTCGTCGAAGCGTCGTCGGCCGCGGCCCTGGCCGCGGTGGAACGGCTGGGCGCGGGCGGCGCGATCCGGGGCACCGATACGGTCGTCGCCGTCGCCACCGCCTCGGGGCTCAAGGACGTGGGCGCCGGGTCGTCCGCGGCCGGCGCGGTACCCCGCGTCGAGGCCGATCTCGACGCCCTCTGCCGCGCGCTCGGCGAACATTACGGTTTCGATGTCTGAGCTCGGCGTATCGCTCGATTGTTTCTCGCCCGCACGCGAGATCGCGGCGCAGGCCCGCGCGGCCGAGGCGGGCGGCGCCAAGACGCTGTGGATCGCGACGCATCTGTTCCTGCGCGACCCGGTGGCGCTGGCCGGCGCGGCCTTGGCGGCGACGGAAAGGCTTGAGGTCGCGCTGATGGCGCTGAGCCCGTTCTCGATCCATCCGGTCTACGCCGCGATGACGGCGGCCACGCTCGACGAGCTTTACCCCGGCCGGGTCGTGCTCTCGCTCGGCGTGGGCGCGCCGGGCGATCTCGACGCCGCCGGGATCGTCGCGAAGCGTCCGCTGTCCCGGATCGCCGAGTCGATCGAGATCTGCCGCCGGCTCTATGCCGGCGAGACGCTGGACCACGAAGGGGAGATCTACCGGCTGGGCGGGCGCGGCCTGATCAACGCGCCGCGCGACATACCCATCGTCCTCGCCGCCTCCGGGCCGCGCATGCTGGCGCTCGCCGGGCAGGTGGCGGACGGCGTGCTGCTGTCGACGACGGTTTCGGCCCCCTTCCTGCGCCAGTGCATCGCCCGGCTCGGCGAGAGCGGCACGGCGCGTTACGGGCAGGTCTACACCCGCATCGGCGAGGCCCCGGCGGAACTGAAGCGGGCGCTCGGCTTCGTGTTGCGCGGCGCCCATCACGGACCCAACCTGGAAGCGGCCGGCGTCGCGCTCGATCAGGCGGCGCTCAGGGCGGCCTATGCCGCGGAGAACTGGGCCGAAGTAGAGCGGATGATCGGACCGGAGGTGCTCGCCGCACACGCGGCCTGCGGAACGGAGGAAACGGTACGCACCCGGGTCCGGGAGTACCGCGACGCCGGACTCGATCAGGTCATCGTCGCGGGCGTCACGGAAGCGGAGGAAATCGCCCGCGTCCTGCGCGCCATCGGGTGACTTCCGCCGCTTCGAATCGTGACGGCCGTGCTCTACTGTGCGAGCGCTCTGGGAGCAATGACATGACGACACCGAAGCTGGTCCTCTGGGGCGCCGGCACGATGCGGACCCACCGTACCCTGTGGCTCGCGGAAGAGCTGGAACTCGACTACGAGCACCGCCCGATCGGTCCCCGCACCGGCGAGACCAAGACCGACGAGTACCTGGCCATCAACCCGCGGCACAAGGTCCCGGCGATGGTATATGGCGACATCTGCCTGACCGAGAGCGCCGCGATCATGAACTACATGACCGAGACGTTTCCGGTGCCGGATCATTTCTACGTGCCTGGGGACGCGCTCGCGCGGGCGCGGCTGCTCGAATGGTGCTTCTTCACGATGAGCGAGCTCGACGCCAACGCCATCTACAGCATCCGGCGCCACGGGGACCTGGTCGGGGAATACGGCGCCTCCCCGATCGCCGTCCGCGCGGCGATGGAGTATTTCGACCACCAGCTCGAACGCATGAAGGACCGCATCGTCGGCGCCGGGGAATTCCTGATGGGAGACAGGATCAGTATCGCCGACATCCTCTTCATGTCGTGTCTCGACGCCGCCCAACGGTATGAGCTCCCGATTCCGGAATTCCTGCGCGACTACCGTATCCGCATGCGGTCGCGTGCCGCCTACGCGGAGACCTACCCGCGGAACTATGGCGGCCGCGGCGCGCCGGAGGTCTGAGCCATGCCCGGCCCCCTCGACGGTATCCGCGTTCTCGACCTGACGACGATGGTTTCGGGCCCGGTGGCGACCATGATGCTCGCCGACCAGGGCGCGGACGTGATCAAGATCGAGTCGCCGGCGGGCGACATCATGCGGCAATACGGCGTCATCCACCGCGGCATGTCGGCGTCGTTCCTTTCCTGCAACCGGTCGAAGCGCTCGCTCTGCGTCGACCTCAAGACCGACGAGGGGCTCGCCATCGTCCGCAAGCTCGCCGCGACCGCCGACGTGCTGGTGCAGAACTTCCGCCCCGGCGCGATCGAGCGCATGGGGCTCGGCGAGGATGTCGTCCGCGCGCTCAGGCCCGACATAATCTTCGTCTCGATCAGCGGCTTCGGCGAGACCGGACCCTATGCCCATCAGCGGGTCTATGACGGGGTCATCCAGGCGCTCTCCGGGCTCTGCGACATCCAGACCGATAACGAGACCGGCCGGCCGCGCATGGTGCGGACGATCATTCCGGACAAGACGACGTCGGTGACCGCGGCGCAGGCCATCACGGCGGCGCTGTTCGCGCGCGAGCGTACCGGCAGGGGACAGCACGTCCGGCTCGCCATGCTGGATACCATGGTGGCCTATCTGTGGCCGGAGGCGAGCTCGCCGCTCACCTTCCTCGACAACGAGCAGGATCCGGCGCGCCAGCAGGCCGGCCCGGACCTGATCTTCAGGACGTTGGACGGGTACATCACCGCGGCCGTCATCTCCAACGCGGAATGGGCCGGGATGTGCCGCGCCTTCGGCCGCGAGGAGCTGATCGAGGACCCGCGCTTCAGGACCGCCGCCGCGCGCGGCCGGAACCGGACCGAACGCCGGACGATCATGAACGAGGAGATCGCCAAGTGGCCGACGGCGGAAATCCTCGCCCGGCTCGACAGCGAGGTCGTTCCCGCCGCGCCGGTTCTGAAACGCGCCGAGGTGATCGAGGACGCACAGGTAGTCGAGAACGGAATCATCGAGGTGCGGGAAGACCCGGAGCTCGGCCCGGTACGGCAGCCCCGGCCGGCGGCTCGCTTCACCGAAACCCCTGCCGAAATCCGTTCGTTCGCGCCTTGTCTCGGGGCCGACAACGCGGCGATCCTGGAAGAGCTCGGCTACGGCACGGCGGAGATTTCACGGCTCGCCGAAGCCCGCGTGGTGCACCGACGGAAGGCGGAGGCCGGCTGAAGCCTTGTTCACTTGCGACGATGGTGCTTCATGCCCGGGCCGCGCGCGGCGATCGAGCCCACGGTCACGGGCACGGTAATCGTGCCCGCCTTGTCGAAGGTGAGCGTCAGCGGGAACGTCTCGCCCTCCTTCAACGGCGCGCGCAACCCGATCAGCATCACATGGTAACCGCCCGGCTTCAGTTCGGCCGACCCGCCGCCCGGAACCGGGACCGCGTCCACCCTCCGCATGCGCATCACGCCGTCGCTAATCGTGTGGGTGTGCAGCTCGACACGGTCCGCGACCGGCGCGGAAACGCCGATCAGCCGATCGTCCTTCGCCCCGGCATTGGCGATCCTCAGATACGCCGCGCCCGCCCTCGCCGCGCCCGCGCTCGCCCGCGCCCATGGCGCCCCGACCGTCAGCGCGCCGAGCTTGTGCTTGCCCGCGCCGTGCTGCTGGGCGTGCGGTTCGGAAACCGACGGAAGCGCGAACAGACCCGTCACCAGAGCGACAGCCAGCATGCGCGGAAGATTCGGCATGGAACCGCCCTGTTTCCGAAGACTCAGCCGCCCGCCTCCTCGATCAGCGCGCGCAGCCTCGGCGGCGTCATCGGATAGTCGCTGATCTCGACCCCGAAGGGCGAGAGCGCGTCCTCGACCGCGGCGACGATGGCGGCGGCGGCGGGCACGGTGCCGCATTCGCCGACGCCCTTCACGCCGAGCGGGTTGATGGGGGACGGGGTTTCCTCGTAGCGGAGGTCGAGCCGGGTGAGCTCGGCCGCCGTCGGCATGACGTAATCGGCGAGCGTCGTCGTCAGCGGCTGGCCGGCCTCGTCGTAGCCCATCCACTCATAGAGCGCGTTGCCGATCCCGTGCACCACGCCGCCGGTGACCTGGCCGTCGACCAGCATCGGGTTGACGATCCGCCCGCAATCGCTGACCACCACGTAATTCACGAATTCGACCGCCCCGGTCTCGATGTCGACCTCGACCTCGACGGCGTGGACTCCGTTCGAGTAAGTGAGCCCGGGCGGCTTGAAATTGACGTTGGCCTCCAGCCCGGCCTCGACGCCTTCGGGCAGCGAATATCCCGGCACGCCGGACGCCGCCTCGGCGACCTCGCTCATGGGGACGGAAAGGTCGGGCGCACCGGCGACACGGACGTTCCCGTCGACGATCTCCAGATCCTCGGGCGCGGCTTCCAGCATGTGGCCGGCGAGCCTGAGCACTTTTTCCCGCACCTCGCCCGCGGCGATGTGCACCGACGAGCCCGCGGTGACGGTCTGGCGGCTCGCGAACCCGCCGAGGCCGAGCGCGACGGTGCCGGTATCGCCGCAGACGACCTCGATGTCGGCCGGAGCGACGCCGAGCGCCTCGCCCGCGATCTGGGCGAGAATGGTCTTGAGGCCCTGGCCGATGGCGAGCGCGCCGGTGAAGACCCGCACGCGCCCCGACCGGTCGATCCTGACGATCCCGGACTCGAACGGGCCCCGCCCGGTGCCCTTGAGACCGTTGGCGATGCCGAGCCCGAGATAGCGTCCCTCGGCCCGGGCAGCGCTCCGGCGCGCGGCGAACCCGGCCTCGTCGACCGCTTCGAGCGCGATGTCCTGACACTTGATGAAATCGCCGCTATCCGCCTTGACCGGGGTCCCCGCCCGGGTCTTGAGCGGCATCTCGTAGGGCATCGCCTCGGTGGGGATCAGGTTGCGGCGGCGGATCTCGCCGCGATCCATCCCGAGCCCTCCGGCGGCGCGGTCCAGCATGCGCTCGACGATGTAGTTGCCCTCGGGATAGCCCGCCCCGCGCACCGGCATCGAGGGCACGGCGTTGGTCTCGACGACCTTCACCGCGAGCTCGTAGCTGGGGACGATGTAGGCGCCCGGGACCGAGGTGGATGCGTTGTAGGCGAGGTTGATGCCCTGCGGCGTGTAGGCGCCCTGGTCCTGGAGCATGGTGCCCCGGATACCGAGGACCGCGCCGTCTTCCGCGACCGCGATCTCCATCTCCCAGTACTGCTCGCGCTCCTGGATGGAGCCGGTGAAGTGCTCGCGCCGGTCCTCGATCCACTTGACCGGCCGGCCGAGCAGGCGCGCGGCCAGCACGACCACCAGCTCCTCGTTGTAGAGCAGGTACTTGCAGCCGAACCCGCCGCCGACATCGGGCGCGACGACGCGGATGCGGCTCTCGTCGGCACCCAGCATCTTGACCAGCCCGGCGCGCACCTCGTGCGACATCTGGGTCGAGGTCCAGATCGTGGTCCGGTCCTCGATGGGGTCGTGCCGGGCGACGGCCCCCCTGCCCTCGATCGAATGCGCCGAGCCCCGGTGCTGGACGAATGTTTCCTTCGCGACATGCGCCGCGCGGCCGAAGGCGGCGTCGCAATCGCCGTAGGACTGGCCGAATTCGAGCAGCACGTTGCTCGGTCGCCCGGCGCGGACGATGGGCGCATCGGGGCACGCCGCCGCGCGGCATCCCGCCACCGACGGCAGCGGCTCGTACTCGATTTCGACCAGCGCGGCCGCATCCTCCGCGAGGTAGCGGTTTTCGGCGATCACCGCGGCGACCGCCTCGCCGACATGGCTCACCTCGTCGGAGGCCAGGACGAACGGCGTAACGTCTTCCGGCAGCCGGTTGTCCCTGAATCCGAGCGGCATTCGCCTCTGGGCGATATGGGGTGAGAGGCCGTCGCCTTCATAGACCGCGTGCACCCCCTCCATGGCGGCGGCGGCGCCGGTATCGATCCCCGCGATCCGGGCGTGCGGATGGGGGCTGCGGACGAAGGCCGCGTGCAGCATGCCGGGCATGCGGATGTCGTCGACGAACCGCCCGCGCCCGCGCAGCAGCGCCGGATCCTCGATCCGGCGGACCGGCTCCCCTATGGCGCGCAACAGCTCAGGCGCTCTTCAGGTGGGCGTCGCGGCGCTCGAACAATTCCTCGTCGGAATAGCCCATGGTCTCGGGCCTGCCGCGTCCGAGCATGACCTGGAAATAGACCGGCTCCAGGCTGTCGTTGATGTAGCCGTGGACGACCCCCGGCGGGCAAGCGGCGCATTCCCACGGACCGAGGCGCTTCTCGATCCTCTCGCCGGTGTTCTCATCGTCGAAGAACACCGTGAGATGGCCCTTGAGGACGAAGAATATCTCCTCGACCTCATGGGTGTGGGCGGCGTTTCCCTGGCCCGGCTCGACATACATGATCGACAGCGTGAAGCCGCGCGCCGGGATCGCCTCGGTGTCGTGGTGCTTGCCGGAGCCGCCGGGACCGATGAAGCGGTGCTGGGCGCGCTTGTAGCCCTCGATCCTGGCGTCCTCGAAGGCCGCCCAGTCGGGCGCGATCTCCCTGAAGGCGCGGGTGTAGCGTTTGGCGATTTCGTTCAACGGGACGCCGACCAGCTCGGGTGGGCGTTCGTGCCGGGCAATCGTCATCGGAAGCTCCTCGCGGTCCGCGGCGATGATGGCACCGGGGACGGCGGCGGACAATGCCCGCGGGAGCCCGCGAGGTTGTACAGGCCGCGGCCGGTTGATACCGTCATGGCGGGACGGAAACAGAGGAGGCGAAATCGTGAAGGACAAGCAGATTCGAAAGGCCCCGACCAGGCGCTCGTTCCTTGCGAGCACGACCGGTCTCGGGCTGATCCTGGCGGCCGGCACGGCGCCCGCGTTCATCCGCGAAGCCGGCGCGTCCAAGATGCGCAAGGTCACGTTCATGCTGCCCTGGCTGTTCGTCGGCGGGCACGCATTCGAGTTCGTCGCCCAGAAGCAGGGCTGGAAGAAGCGCGGCCTCGACGTCGCGATCGCCCGCGGCTACGGCTCGGGCGCGGCGTGCAAGACGATCTCCGCCGGCAAGGCGATGTTCGGCGAGGCGAGCTACGGCGTGATGGTCAACGGGGTCTCCAAAGGGCTCGACGTCGTCGCCATCGGCGCCAAATTGCAACGGAGCCCGATCGCGATCTCCTGCCGCAAGGATTCGGGGATCAAGACGGCGAAGGACCTCGAAGGGAAGCATCTCGTCCAGGCGGCCGCTTCGGGCGACACCGTGATGTTCCCCGGCTTCACGCGGGCCGCGGGGATCGACAAGTCCAAGGTCAAGCAGACCATCGTGCATCCGAGCAAGCTGATCTCGACGGTGGTGAACAAGCAGGCGGACTGCACCGGCACCTATTACGTGTCCAACGCGGCGACGCTCGCGAGCAAGACCCCGTCGGTCCATTTCCTCTATGCCGATTTCGGGCTTCAGACCCTCGATCTCGGGCTGATCACCCGCTCCGACATGATCAAGAACGATCCGGACCTGGTGCAGGCGATGGTCGACGGCGCGATGGAGGGGCTCAAGGTCCAGATTCTCGAGCCGGAGAAGGCGCTCGACATCATGATCGAGGCCAAGCCGGAGCTGAAGACCCGGCCGCGCAATGTGTGGCTCATCCATGCGGGGAATACCAACGCGCTCTCGCTCGGCCCGGCGGTGAAGGATCACGGGCTCGGCTACATGCTCCCCGACGACCAGAAGCGCACCCGCGACGTGGTCATCAAGTACATGGAAGCCAAGAACGTGCCGCCGACCGACAAGCTGTTCACCAACAAGTTCGCGGGCAACATCAAGCTGTCGGCGAGCGAATGGGACATGGCGGTCAAGAACAACGCCAAGTTCGATCCGAGCAAGGGATAGCGAGCGCCCGACCGGCGCCGTAGCGGATCGGCGCCGGCAATCGAACCGGCCCCGGCCCGCCCTTCGGGGCGGGCCGGGAAAGGGAGCCCATGGCCGAGAACTCAGTCCACGTCCAGATCGCCGCGCTGCGCAAGATCTACCAGACCCGACGCGAAGAGATCGAAGCCATCCGGAATGTCGACATGGCCGTCCACGAAGGCGAGTTCGTGTCGATCCTGGGACCGAGCGGCTGCGGCAAGTCGACATTGCTGATGGCGGTGGGCGGGCTGTTGCCGATCACCGGGGGCTCGATCGAGATCGACCGGGACGCGGTAACCGGGCCGAGGCGCGATACCGGCGTGGTCTTCCAGTCGCCGGTGCTGATGCCGTGGCGGACCATCGAGAAGAACGTGCTGTTCCCGATCGAGAGCCTGGGGCTTCGCGTAGCGGACTACCAGGACGGGGTCGCCGCGCTCCTGGAGATGACCGGGCTCGGCGGCTTCGCCGACAATTTCCCGAGCGAGCTGTCGGGCGGGATGCAGCAGCGGGTGGCGATCTGCCGCGCGCTGATCCACAACCCGACGCTCTTGTTGATGGACGAGCCGTTCAGCGCGCTCGACGCGATCACCCGCGACGCCATGAACCAGGAACTTCTCAGGATATGGCAGGAGTTCCAGAAGACGGTGCTGTTCGTCACCCATTCGATACGGGAAGCGGTGTTCCTGTCCGACCGCGTGTTCGTCATGTCGCCGCGCCCCGCCGTCATCAGCAAGATCGTCGATATCGACCTGCCGCGGCCGCGCACCCTCGACATCGAGGAAACGCCGGAATTCAACGTCTATGTCGCCGAGCTGCGCAAGGCGATCGAGGGGTAGTGCATGCAACGAGCGGACGAAAACGGCATCGGCGCGCAGTTAACCGCGCAGGCGGTCAACCTCGCCCCCGCCACGGTGATCTCGATCGCCATCCTGGTCCTTTGGCAGGTGTTCGTGGTCGTCCTGAAGATCCCCGAGGCGATCCTGCCGACGCCGGTGCGGGTCTTCGAGGTCATGGTCGAACGCTACGACCTTCTCCTGACGCACACCTGGCCGACGACGCTGCAATGCATATACGGGTTCCTGCTCGCCGTCGCGGTCGGCGTCGGACTCGGCATAATGCTCGCCTTCTCGCGCCTGTTCCGGACCGGCGTCTATCCGCTGGTGATCGCCTTCCAGGTCGTGCCCAAGGTGGCGCTCGCGCCGCTGTTCATCGTCTGGTTCGGGCTCGGCATGACGTCGCGGGTGCTGCTCGCCTTCGTGATCGCCTTCTTCCCGATGGTGGTCAACACCTTCGCCGGCATCCAGAGCACCGACCCGGTGATGATCCGCATGGCGCGCTCGTTCAGCGCGAGCCGCTGGACCATCTTCTCCAAGATCGAGTTTCCGACCGCGCTGCCCTATATCTTTTCGGGCCTCAAGATCGGCATTACCTTCGCGGTGATCGGCATTATCGTCGCCGAGTTCGTGACGGCTCAGGAAGGGCTGGGCTACCTGATCGTGTTCTCGGAAGGAAATGTCGACACGCCGATGCTGATGGCGGCGATCTTCGTCTTGAGCGTCGTCGGCGTGATCCTCTACGCGCTGATCGTATTGCTGGAGAAGCTGGTGATCCGCTGGGACGTGGGCCAGCAGCTGTGACCGGATTCCTGCCGTGAAACCGCCGCGCTTCGACTACCACGCGCCGGAGAGCCTCGACGAAGCCCTCGACCTGCTGGCCGAGAGCGGGCCCGACGCCCGGATTCTTGCCGGCGGGCAGAGCCTGGTGCCGGTGCTCAATTTCCGCCTCGCCCGTCCGCGGGTGCTGATCGACATCAACCGGATAGCGGGGCTCGCCGGTATCGAGGACCGGGGCGACCGCCTGGTCTTCGGGGCGACGACCCGCCAACGCGAGATCGAGACCTCGGACACCGTCGCGCGCCGAGTGCCGCTGCTGCACGAGGCGACCCGGTATGTCGCGCATCTGCCGATCCGCACGCGCGGCACCGTCGGCGGCAGCATCGCCAACGCCGATCCGGCGGCGGAGGATCCCGCGGTCGCCGCCGCGCTCGAAGCGACGATGGTCTGCCGTTCGCGCCGGGGCGAGCGCAGGATCGCCGCGGCGGGATTCTTCGTGGACGTGCTGACCACCGCCCTTGAGCCGGACGAGATGCTGGTCGCGGTCGAATTCCCGAAGATCCGGGAGACCGGGGCGGGCGCGGCCTTCGCCGAGATCAGCCGCCGTGACGGCGATTTCGCGCTCGCGGGCGTGGCGGCCCAGCTGGTGCTGGACAACGGCCGGGTTACGGACGCGCGGATCGCCGCCTGCGGCGTCGGGCCGGCGCCGCTGCGTTTCCGGGACGCCGAGGAAATCCTGCTCGACAGCACCTGCGAGCCCGAAACGATCGAGGCCGCTTCCAACGCGGTCGCGGCCTCGGCCGATCCGCATGACGACGTCCATGCAACCGCCGCCTATCGCCGTCAGCTCGCTTCGGCGATGGCGCGCCGTGCCCTGAACGGCGCGCATGCCCGCGCGGGAGGCGCCGCATGACCGCGAAGCGCAGCGTGACCGTGACCGTCAACGGCGAGACCCGTACGGGCGAGGCCGAGCCGAGGATGCTGCTCAGCGACTTCCTGCGCGACGAGCTGGGCCTCACCGGCACCCATGTCGGCTGCGAGCACGGGATTTGCGGCGCCTGCACCGTGCACGTCGACGGCGAAGCCGCGCGCTCCTGCCTGATGTTCGCCGTCCAGGCCGACGGAGCCGAGATCGCGACCGTCGAGGGGCTCGCCGACGGCGAGACGCTGCATCGCCTGCAGCAGCTCTTCTCCAAGCACCGGGCGCTGCAATGCGGCTTCTGCACGCCGGGCATGCTGATGACCGCGCTCGACCTGGTGCGCCACCGCCCGAACCTGACGGAGGCGGAGATCCGCTCGGGCATGGCCGCGGTGCTCTGCCGCTGCACCGGCTACGAGGGCATCGTCCACGCGGTCGCCGAATATGCCAGCGGAGGCGAACGATGACGGCGACTTCCCCCGACGGCTATATCGGACGCTCCGTCCCGCGGCGCGAGGACAAACGCCTCCTGCTCGGCCAGGGATCCTATGTCGCCGACCTCGTCCTGCCGGGGATGGTCCACGCCGCCTTCGCGCGCAGCCAGCTTGCCCACGCCCGCATCGTGTCGCTCGACCTGGCCGGGGCGATGGCCGAGCCGGGCGCGGTCTTCGCGCTCGGCGGCGCCGAGCTCGCGCAAGAAATGCCGCCCATCGGCGGGATGCAGGTCTCCGCGCCCAAGGGCTGGGCGGAACGGGTCAGGCACAGGATAAAGCTGCCGCCGCAGAACCTCATGGCGAGCGACCGGGTGCGCTATGTCGGCGAGGCCTTCGCGGTGGTCTGCGCCGACAGCCGGTACACCGCGGAGGACGCGGTCGAGGCGATCGACGCAGAGTTCGATCCCCTGCCGGCGGCGGTCGATCCGGAAGCGACGACCGGGCCCGACGCGGAGGTCATTCACCCCGATATCGGCACCAACACGGTGGCCGAGCTCCATGTCGAGAAGGGCGACGTCGCCGCGGCGATGGCGGCCGCGCCGCACCGGATCAGGCGGCGCTTCAGGCACCACCGCTACGCCGCGATGCCGCTCGAATGCCGGGGGGTGGCGGCGGAGTACGACCGGCGGACGGATTCGCTCACCGTCTGGTCGTCGACCCAGGTCGTCCACTGGGTCCGGAAGGAGCTCGCCTTCGCGCTCGGCATGGCGGAGGAGAAGATTCGGGTGCTGGCCCCCGATGTCGGCGGCGGGTTCGGCGGCAAGGGGCATGTCTACCCGGAAGACCTGATAATCCCCTATCTCGCGCGCCGCCTCGGCCGGCCCGTGCGCTGGGTGGAGGACCGGCACGAGCACATCCTCAACGCCGCCCATTCGCGCGACAACGTCCACGAGGCGGAGATCGGGTTCGACGACACCGGCCGAATCCTCGCATTCAGCGACAGCTTCATCGTCGATTCGGGGGCCTACTCCCCGGTCGGAGCGGGCGTCGCCTACAACACGACGGCGCATCTGCTCGGCCCCTATCACATCGACAATTTCGAGGGCGCGACCACGATCGCCATTACCAACAAGACACCGAATGCGCCCTATCGCGGCGCCGGGCGGCCGGAGGCCGCGCAGGTTACCGAACGGCTGATGGACATCGTCGCCGACACGCTCGGCATGGAGCCGGCCGAGGTCAGGCTCCGCAACATGATCGGCCCGGAGCGCATGCCCTACGATGTCGGCCTCCCCTACCGCGACGGCGTCCCGATGACCTACGACAGCGGCGACTACCCGGCCTCGCTGCGCCGCGCGATAGACGAGATCGGCGGGGTGGAGGCGTTTCGCGAGAGGCAGGAAAAAGCGCGCTCGGAAGGTCGCTGGCTGGGGCTCGGGCTCGGGTGCTACACCGAGGGGACCGGCGTCGGTCCGTTCGAGGGCGCGACCGTCAAGGTCGATGCCAGCGGCAAGATCGTCGTCTCGACCGGGGCCTGTCCGATCGGCCAGGGGCACGAGACGGTGTTCGCCCAGGTCACGGCGGATGCCTGGAAGGTGCCGATCGAGGACGTGGTCGTGCTGCTCGCCGATACCTCGACCCTCACCATGGGCTATGGCTCGATCGCCAGCCGGAGCACGGTCACGTCTTCCATGGCGATCGGCGATGCCAGCGACAAGGTGAAGGCGAAGGTGCTCGCGGTCGCCGCCCATCTGCTGGAGGCGAGCGAGGCCGATCTCGAGCTCCGCGACGGCAGGGTGGCGGTCAAGGGCGTGCCCGACATGGCGGTGACGCTGCGCGAAATTGCGGCGGCGGCGGCGCCCGGCTGGCTCTCGCGCCGTCCCGAGGGCAGCGAGGCGGGGTTGGAGGCCACGTCCTATTACGAGCCGCCGACCGTCACCTGGGCCTATGCCTCTAACGCCGCCATCGTCGAAGTGGAGCCCGACACCGGAAGGGTCCGGATCGAACGCTATGTCGAGGTCCACGACGCTGGCCGGCTGGTCAATCCGGGCCTCGCCGACGGCCAGGTCAAGGGCGGGCTGGTGCAGGGGCTGGGCGGCGCGCTCTACGAATCGATCGAATACGACGAGGCCGGGCAGCTGCTCACGGGCAGCTTCGCCGACTACCTCCTGCCCACCGCCGCCGAGACGCCGCCGATCGAGGTCGTCCACATGGAGACGCCGAGCCCGCTCAACGCGCTCGGCGTCAAGGGGCTGGGCGAGGGCGGCGCCATCGCGCCGCCGGTGGTGATCGCCAACGCGGTGACCGACGCCCTCAAGCCGTTCGGGGTCGAGTTCAACACCCTTCCGATCCGCTGGCAGGACGTCCGCGCGGCGTTCGATTCATAGAGCCGGATCCCGCCCTCCCCCGGCCCCTCCCGCAAGCGGGAGGGGAGAAGGTAGCGAGGGGTCGCCAAGCGAATCCCCTCTCCCCCGTGGGGGAGAGGGTTAGGGTGAGGGGGGTGCCGGAGCCGTCCGCTACATCTCGTAGATCAGCTTCCGCGCGCGTGCGACGACCTCGGGCGAGGCGTCGGTGACGGCCTGCGCGACGGCCTTCTGGATGTCGACGCCGGTCGACGCCATCAGGCGAAGCCTCCGCTTCTTGAGGTCGGCGGCGAAGCCGCCGTCGGCATTCATCTTGTCATAGGCCATCTGGAGCGTCTTGACCGCGTCGTCGGAGGCGCCGGGCGTCAGCGCGAGCCCGCGCCCGAGGATTCCGGCGACCGCGATGAAGTTGACCACCGCCTTGTCCATCTTGTCCTTGACCAGGTCGCCGAGCATCGGAACGTCGGCGGGCAGGTCGGGATCGCGGAAGATGCCCACCTGCAGCACCGCCTTGGCGAACTGCTTGCCGTCCTTGTCGGGCTTGAACCACTGCGGGACCTTGGAGCTCCAGGCGAGCCAGTTGAACGACGCGCAGTTGGTCTCGCCCTGCTCGACCGCGAGGATGCTGCGCGACGAACCCTTGTAGCCGGTCACCACCTTGATCTTGAAGCCGAGCAGCGACGAGGCGAGCTTGGGCACGATATAGCCGGTGGAGCCCTGGCCGCTGGTCGAGCAGATCATCTTGGCCTTCTTCATGTCCTCCCAGCTGTTCACCCCGATGTCGGTGCGCGACACCATCACCATGTTGGTCTGGTTGCTGGAGCCGATCCACCGGAAATTGCGCGCGTCGTAGCGCATTTTCTTGGGCCGCATGAGCTGGTTCACGACCGAGTTGTCGAGCGGAACGATCAGATGAGCGTTGTCCTTGGGCGCCGCGTTGGCGAACCAGTTCATCGCCTTGGAGCCGCCCGCCCCCGGCATGTGCTGCACGATGATCGTCGGATTGCCCGGGATGTGCTTGCCCAGGTTGTCCGAGAAGGTCTGGCCGTACTTGTCATAGGTACCGCCCGGCCCGTACGGGATGATGATCCTGATCGTCTTCCCGTCGTACATCTGCGCCGATGCGCCGCCGGCGGCAATCGCCAGACCGGCCGCCGCGAGGATGACCCCGCGCCCTATCCGCATGCCGAATTTCGCCATTTCGTGCCTCTCCTGAACAGTCTTGGTTCGGGCGTGCGCCCGCGGGCGCCGCTGCGGCAAATCTCGCATTGCGGGACCCGTTGCGCAACCCGCGATTGCCCGCGCCGCGCCGTATCCTTTTCCTTCAGTCGAGCGCGTAGGGAATCTGCTTCGGGCCGAAGCGCTGGAGCCGTTCGCCGGTCTCCGGGTAGTACCAGACCTGCGGGTTGGTGCCGACATTGCCGCTGCGCAGGATGATGCCCACGGTCCGTGCGGGCCCGTTGTATTCGGCGTGGATCTCGCCCGGCGGCACGAAATCGATATAGCCCGGCGAGACCTCGTGGTCGCCGACCGTTTCGAGCTCGAGTTCGTCCGCGTCGGCGTCCGAAATCCGCTTGTAGCGGCGGACCGTCTCGCCGCCCTTGAGCACGCCGTAGACGGTCCACATCCGGCCGTGGTCGTGGATCGGCGTGTCCTCGCCGGGCTCCTTGATCAGCGCGTTGAGCACGAAGCCGTAATCGGGGTCCTCGTAGAACAGGAGGTTCTCGTAGTAGCCCTTCTCCGGCTCGTTGCGCGACGGCCAGGTTTCGGCCCGCTCCTTGAGCTCCGGGTCCTCCAGCAGCGTCCGGAGCAAAGGCCGCGCCTTTTCGAAACGCTCGGCATCGTCCCCGGTCGACTCGCAGAGGCCGCGCATCCTGTCGATGAATTCCTGCATCGCGGGCAGCATCGCCGTTTCCTCCGTCAGCCGCGTCGGTCCTCCCATACTAGCCGGTATCCGCCGCATTTAGAATCCGATCCCGCTTTCCTCGCCGTCATGGTCGGCGAAGGCCGACCATCCACGCTTTGTTTTTTGTTCTACCCTTGCGGTAGAAAAACTCGTGGATGGTCGGCCTTCGCCGACCATGACGATCGGAGCGGAAGGAGAACGGGATGGACATCGTCGTCGACAAGAGCGCCAGCTATGAGAGCCTGAGGGACCGCGTCGTCGTGATCACCGGCGGGGGCCAGGGGATCGGGCGCGGCTTCGCGCACCACTTCGCGGCCCAAGGCGCGGTCCCGGTAGTCGCCGACATAAACGGCGCCAACGCGGCCGGCGTCCAGGCGGAGATCGAATCCGCGGGCGGCCGCGCGCTCGGCGTCGAGACCGACGTGGCCGACGAGGCCGCCGCCGGGGCGATGGCCGGGGCGGCGCTTTCCGCGTTCGGGCGGATCGACGTGCTGATCAACAACGCGGCGGTCTTTTCGCGGATCACGATGGCGCCGTTCTGGGAACTCCCCGTGGACGAATGGAAGAGCGCGATGGACGTCAACATCACCGGGGCCTTTTTCTGCGCCCGCGCGGTGGTGCCGGCGATGCGGGAGGCCGAATGGGGCCGGATCGTCAACGTCACTTCCGGCACGGTGAAATCGGGCCCACCGAACTACCTCCACTATGTGACGTCGAAATCCGCGGTCATCGGCATGACCCGGTCGATGGCGCGCGAGCTCGGCCCGTGGAACATCACCGTCAACACCTTCTGGCCGGGGGTGACGGATACCGGCATCCCGCGCCCGTCCGTGCCGCCGGAGATGTTCGAGAAGTTCGTCGAGATGCAGGTGGTCAAGCGCTCGACCCGGCTCGAGGACCTCGCCAAGCCGATGCTGTTCATATGCTCGGACGAGGCGTCCTACATCTCGGGCCAGATATTGGAGGCCGATGGCGGCCTGAATTTCGGGTAGGCCGGAAAGACCGCATCGCCGCAGACCTCCCCCTCACCCCGACCCTCTCCCCCGCTGGGGGAGAGGGGGATTCGCTCGCCGACCTCTCCTTATCTTCTCCCCTCCCGCTTGCGGGAGGGGTTGGGGGAGGGCAGGGCGCGCGGTCGAAAATGCGCTAGGATTGACGCTCCGCCCGGCACAACGCGGAGGATGCCATGGATACGCTCGCCGCCACCGCGCTCGAGTACCAGACCGGCTTCGCCAACGCGTTCGAAAGCGAGGCGATCCCGGGCGCTCTCCCCGTCGGGCGCAACTCGCCCCAGAAGGTGCCGTTCGGGCTCTATGCCGAGCAGCTCAGCGGGACCGCGTTCACCGCTTCGCAGGACTACAACCGGCGGAGCTGGCTCTACCGGATCAGGCCGTCGGTCCGCCAGGGGCGCCATTCCCGCATCGGGAACGGGCTGTTGCGCACCGCGCCGGTGGCGGAGGCGGAGTGCCCGCCCGACCAGATGCGCTGGGACCCGCTGCCAATCCCGGACGGCGCCGGCGATTTCGTCGACGGGCTCGCGACGCTCGTCGCGGCCGGCGACCTCGCGGCGCAGGCCGGGATGGCCGCCCATGTCTATCGCGCCGGCCGTTCGATGGAGGACCGGTTCTTCTGCAACGCCGACGGGGAGATGCTGCTGGTGCCGCAGCAGGGCCGCCTCCTGATCGCCACCGAGTTCGGCGCGATGCTGGCCGCGCCCGGCGAGATCGCGGTGGTGCAGCGCGGCATCCGGTTCCGGGTGGAGCTGCCGGACGGCCCCGGCCGGGGCTTTGTCTGCGAGAACTACGGCACCGCGTTCCGGCTGCCGGAGCGCGGGCCGATCGGCGCCAACGGGCTCGCCAATCCGCGCGACTTCCGGAGCCCCGTCGCGCGCTACGAGGACCGCGAGGGCGATTTCGAGATCGTCACCAAGTTCCAGGGGAATTTGTGGTCCGCGCCGGTCGGGCACTCGCCGCTGGACGTGGTCGCCTGGCACGGCAACTACGTCCCCTACAAGTACGACCTCGGCGCCTTCAACGCGATCGGGACGGTGAGCTTCGATCACCCGGATCCTTCGATCTACACCGTGCTGACCTCTCCGTCCGACCTGCCGGGGACGGCCAATGTGGATTTCGTGATCTTCCCGCCGCGCTGGATGGTGGCCGAGGACACGTTCCGCCCACCCTGGTTCCACCGCAACACGATGAGCGAGTTCATGGGGCTGGTATCGGGCAAGTACGACGCCAAGGAAGAAGGCTTCGTGCCGGGCGGGGCGAGCCTGCACAACGCATTCGCGCCGCACGGCCCGGACTCCGACGCCAACGCGAGGGCGATCGCCGCCGAGCTTGAACCGCAGTACCTGGCCGACACGATGGCCTTCATGTTCGAGACCCGCTATGTCTGCCGGCCGACCGCCTTCGCGCTCGAAACGCCAGCGCGCCAGCGCGACTACCAGGATTGCTGGCAGGACCTCCCCAGGGCGTTCGATCCGCAAGCGGGCGCGTAGAGTGGAGTCCGGCGTTTTCGGTCCACCCTCCCCCGGCCCCTCCCGCAAGCCCCGGACTGCGATCCGGGGCAAGCGGGAGGGGAGAAGGTAAAGGTCGGTCGGCGCTGCAACTCTCCCTCTCCCCGCCGGGGAGAGGGCCGGGGTGAGGGGCGACCTGCCTCGCCATTTCCGTTGATGGGCCGGCGGGCTGCGGTTAGCTTTTCCCAATCGCGTCCCCATACGCAAGGCGCAGGACCATGAAGCTGACCAGCGACCGGATCGACCGGTTCCACGAGACCGGCTACCTCATGCTGCCCGGATTGTTTTCCGCCGACGAGGCGGGGGTTCTCAGAAAGGCGGCGGGCGAGGTCTACGCCATGGACCGCGAGGAGGTGGTGCGCGAGAAGGACGGCGTCTCCCCGCGCACCGCCTTCGCCGCGCATTGCTACCACGAGGCGTTCCGCCGTCTCGGCCGCCATCCCCGCCTGATCGAGCCGGTGATGCAGCTGCTCGACGGGCCGGTCTACATGCACCAGTACAAGGTGAACGCGAAGGTCGCCTTCGACGGCGATGTCTGGCAGTGGCACCAGGACTACGGCACCTGGTCGCGCGACGACCTGATGCCGGAGGCGCGGGCGATGAACATCGCGCTGTTCGTCGACGACGTGACCGAGTTCAACGGCCCCTTGTGGATCATTCCGGGCTCGCACCGGGGCGGCGTCTACGAGGCCGGCCACGACCTGCAGACGACCAGCTACCCGCTCTGGACCCTCGACAAGGCCACGGTCACCGAGCTCGCGGAGCGCGGCGGGATCTACTCGGCCAAGGGCGAGGCCGGCAGCGTGCTGATGTTCCACGGCAACATCGTGCACGCGTCCTCGCCCAACCTGTCGCCCTGGGGCCGGACCATCGTCTATCTGTCGCTGTGCCATGTCGATAACCACATCCGGCGCTTCAAGCGGCCGGAATGGATCGCCCACCGCGACTTCGCCCCCATCGAGGCGCTGCCGGACGACTGCCTGACGACGCCGATGCCGGAATCGGCGGAAGCGGCGGCGTGAACCTTCACCGGCTGCTCCGAGAGCGGCAGGCCGACGACAATCCCGTCCGCGTCGGGATTCTCGGCTGCGGCAAGTTCGCCTCGATGTTTCTTGCCCAGGCGATCCGCACGCCCGGCATCCATGTCGCCGCCATCGCGGACCTGAACCCCGAGGCGGCACGGCGGAACCTGGCGCGGATCGGCTGGCCGGCCGAGCGATACGCGGCGGCGGGTTTCGCAACCGCGCTCCGCTCCGGCGGCACCTGGATTACGGACGATGTCGAGGCGGTGTTCCGCGAGGGACCCGTCGATCTGGTAATCGACTCGACCGGCGATCCGCCGTCCGGCATCCGCCACGTGCTTGAGGCCTGCGACACGGGCAAGTCGATCGTCATGGTCAATGTCGAGGCCGACGCGCTGGCCGGGCCGATGCTGGCGCGGAAGGCGCGCGAGGCCGGCATCGTCTACTCGCTCGCCTATGGCGACCAGCCGGCGCTGATCTGCGACCTGGTGGATTGGGCGCGGACCTGCGGCTTCGAGGTGACCGCGGCGGGACGCGGCCACAAATGGCTGCCCGAGTTCCAGTTCTACACGCCGGACAATGTGTGGGACGGCTACGGGCTGACCCCGGAACAGGCGGCGCTCGGCGGCCTCAACCCAAAAATGTTCACCTCCTTCCTCGACGGCAGCAAGCCGGCGATCGAGAGCACCGCGGTCGCCAACGCGACGGGGCTCGCCGCGGCACCGGACGGGCTCGCCTACCCGCCCGCCAGCATCGATGCGCTGCCCAATGTCTGCCGGCCCAGATCCGAAGGCGGGGCGCTGCGACTCAAGGGCCAGGTCGAGGTCGTGTCGTCGTTGGAGCGCGACGGCACGCCGCTCGATTACGACATCCGATTCGGCGTGTTCGTCGCCTTCGAGGCGGACAACGACTACGTCGCCCGCTGCTTCGGCGAATACGGCGTGCGGACCGACGACAGCGGCCGTTATGCCGCGATGTACAAGCGCTGGCACCTGATCGGGCTGGAGCTCGGCGTCAGCGTCGCCAGCGTCGCGCTGCGCGGCGAGCCGACCGGCGCGCCCACCGGCTGGCGGGCCGACGCCGTCGCCGTCGCCAAGCGCGATCTCGAGGCCGGCGAGACGCTCGACGGCGAGGGCGGCTACACCGTTTCCGGCTGGCTGATGCCGGCGTCGCGGTCGCTCGCCGAAGTAGCGCTGCCGATGGGGCTGACCCACGGGGTGCGGCTCGTCAACCGGGTCGCGAAGGGACGAACCGTCCGGTGGTCGGACGTGGCCGCCGATGCCGGAGACCCGGCCGTCCGCCTGCGCCGCGAGATGGAGGCGCTATACCGCCCGGCGCTGCTGGAGGCGGCGGAGTAGGGAGCGGTCCCGGGGGACACGAAAATAGTCTCATATCGGGACAATGTTTCACGTGAAACATTAGCGCATTTTCCGACCTCGTCGGTTCACGATGGCCTGCCCTCCCCCGGCCCCTCCCGCAAGCGGGAGGGGAGAAGAAGAGGAGAAGGCGGTGCCGCGACGCCCCCTCTCCCCGCCGGGGAGAGGGCCGGGGTGAGGGGGATGCCGGGTGCGACCGTGTTCGGTCGGATATTGCTCCCGGCTCCGCAGATCGGGAAGCTTCAAGGCCGGGATCGGGGAGCCCGCGGACAAAACCCTTTTCCTTCGGGGGCAATTGCCTGATCGTGGAGGCGGTGGCGTTGCCGCGGAATGCCGAAGGGAGGGAGTGGCCCGGCCGTGTTCGAGGAGCTTGGTTTCGAGGAGCTGACGCCGCTTACGGCATCGGTCCTGCTCGGCCTTGCGCTCGGCTGCGTCTATGGCGCGCTGGCCCAGCGCAGCGCCTTCTGCCTGCGCCGCAGCTTCGTCGGACGGTGGCGGGATTGCCTGCCGGCGCTCGGCACCTGGGCGATGGCGCTCGCCTTCGCGATCGCCGGGACCCGGCTGGCGGTCTCCACCGGGCTGATCTCCTTCGAATCGCACCGGTTTCTATCGCCCGACATCCCGGTCGCGTCGGCGGTGCTGGGGGGCGCGCTGTTCGGGGCCGGGATGGCGTGTTCGGGGGGCTGCGTCTCCCGTCTCACGGTGCTGACCGGCGGCGGCAATCTGCGCGCGCTCATGGTCCTGCTGGTCTTCGCCGTGACGGCGCATGCGGCGATGAAAGGCGTGCTCGCGCCGCTGCGCGAAGCGCTCGGCGCGGCGACCGTCGGCGGCGGGGACGCGGCGGCGCTCACCGCTCTCCCCGGCGGCGAGGCCTGGCCGCTGGTTCTCGCGCTCGCTTTGGCGGTGCTCGCCTTGCGCTCGCGGGCGCCGGTGGCCCATCTGGCGATGGGGGGCGCGATCGGGCTGCTGGTGCCGCTCGGCTGGATCGGCACGGGGTTCCTGCTTCTCGACGATTTCGACCCGATCCCGCTGCAATCGATGGGGTTCACCGGGCCGATGGCCGCGACCCTGTTCTGGACGGTAGCGGCGACCTCGATCCCGGCCGGCTTCGGCACCGGGCTCGTGGCGGGCGTCGTCGCCGGCAGCCTGGCGGCGGCGCTGGCGGCCGGCGAGTTCCGCTGGCAGAGCCTGGAAGGGCCGCGCCAGACCGGACGCTACCTCGCCGGCGCGGCGATGATGGGCGTGGGCGGCGTGCTGGCCGGCGGCTGCACGGTGGGCGCCGGATTATCGGGCGTCTCCACCGCGAGCCTCGCCGCCCTGCTCGCGCTCGCCGCCATGGCGGCCTCGGCCAGGGCCGTGGGCGCGATGCTCGATGGCCGCTAGCGCGCCGCCGCCCCTACCCCCGGATCAGCCGAAGATGTCGGCGGAAATGGCGGAATACCAGCCGAGCGATTCCTTGTAGGTCGCCTTGCGGGTCTCCGCGCTCTCCCCGGTCTTCGAGATGAAGCCGTCGGTCTTGGCGATCTTCGCGTCGGTCGCCTTGTAGGACGCGCCGACCTTGACGCCATCGTCGGTGCCGATGAGCGACCAGCAGGTGTTCGAGAAACGCGCCGGAAACACCTTCGATCCGGTGAGCGCCCCGCGCACCGCCACGGCGCAGACCTTGGCCTGGCTGTTGGCCGAAAAGCCCGATTTCGGCATGTCGCCCTGCAGCGACGCATCGCCCAGCACGTGGATATTGGCGTCCGCCCGGCTCTGCATGCCGTGCGCCGACACCGGCGCCCAGCCCGACTTGTCGGTGATGCCGGCGAGCGCGGCGATCCGCCCCGCCTGCTGCGCCGGGATGACGTTGCAGACATCGACCTTGGTCGCCTCGCCATCGATCACCACCTCCATGGAGGCCGGCCGCACCTCGACCTTGTCGCCGCCGAAATCGGGGCCGACGCGTTCGATCATGCCGGGGTAGTGGCGCTGCCACCCGTCCTCGAACAACCCCTGCTTGGAAAACTTCTTCTTGGGATCGACGATCAGGATCTTGGCCGTCGGGTTGGACTGCTTCAGGGCATGCGCCACCATCGAGATCCGCTCATAGGGTCCCGGCGGGCAGCGGAACGGGTTGGGCGGGGCGACCATGCAATAGACGCCGCCTTTCCGCATCGCCGCGACCTGGGCCTTGAGAAGCTGGGTCTGCGAGCCGGCCTTGTAGGCGTGCGGCATGCGGTTCTGCTGCGACAGGTCCCAGCCGGGGACGGAGCCCGGCCGGAAGTCGATGCCGGGCGAGAGCACCAGGCGGTCGTAGGAGACGCTGCCGCCGCCGGCGAGCCCGACCGTCCGCTTGTCGCGGTCGACCGAGACCGCCCAGTCGTGGACGACGTTGATCCCGTATTTCGCGGCGAGCGTCCCGTAGGTATGCCCGATCGAGGCGAAGTCGCGGAAACCGCCGATAAAGAGGTTGGAGAAAAAGCAGGAATAATAGGCGCGGCTCGGCTCGACCAGGGTCACGTCGATGGCGCCCTTGGAATCCCTGGCGATGTAGCGCGCCGCCGTGCCTCCGCCCGCGCCGCCGCCCACAATCACGACTCGCGGGCGAGCCTTCGCGAACACCGTGGGCGCGGTGAGCGCCGTCGACGTGGCCGCCGCCGTCGCAAGGAACCGGCGCCGGCTGAGTCCGCTGTTTTCGTTCCGTTGGTTCATCACGCGATCCCTCCGTTTACGGGTCGTCATCCGCCTGCTGGAAATGCGCGGCCAGCGCCGCGATCTCCTCGTCCGACAGGCGCCGGGCCACGAGCTGCATGGCTGGATGCACCCTCTTTCCGCGCTTGTAGGCGTGCAAGGCTATCACGAAGTCGTCGAGCGGCCAGCCCGTTATCGAGGGGATGCCCTCCTCTCCGCCCGCCCGGTGGCAGGTGATGCATTCGCCCGCGAGATAGGCGCCGTATTCGAGATCGCCCCGGATCGCGAGTACCTTCGGGTCGAGGCCGTATTCCGCCGCCGTGGCGGTGGGCTCGGCCGCGGGAAGACCGGAGCGGGCGCCGGAAAAGCGGCGCAGCCATTCCAGCAGGTCCGCCCTGTCGCCTTCGCCCTTCATGCCCTTGAAGCTCATGCGCGAGCGCGGCACCAGCGCGCGCGGGCGGGCGATGAACGCATCCAGCGTCTTGCCGGTCCACACCAGGCCGCCCGAACCGGCCGTCTTCATCGCCCGGGAATAGCGAAAATCGCCGAGCGAACCCGCCTTGCGGCCGAACAGATCGTTGAGGTGCGGCCCGATCCGGTGCTCCGCGCCGCCGCCCACCTGGTGGCAGCGCTTGCATTGCCCGTAGAGCGCCTTGCCGCGCCCGGCATCCGCGCTCCACGCGCCGGCAGCCGGGAGAACGGCGAGCAGCAAGGCAAGCCGGACCGTCCACGACCTATACCGCGCGGCGGCCCTAGCCGACGGAAATCTCCCTGCGGAGGCCGTATACCGAGCCATCGTCGTCGACCCACTGGAATTCGAGGAGGCCCGATTCCGGGACGGCCATGGTGAACTGGAAATAGGGATCGGCCGAGACCGCCGGTTGCAACTCGACGGAAAACGCCTGCTCGCCGTTGAAGCGGACCCGGAAGCGGTTGATGATCTTCCGCGGCACGAGCCTGCCCTTGCCGTCGTGGCGGAACCCGGTATGCATCGGATGGGTGATCCGGGTCCTGACCGTGAACGGGACGCCCGCCCGGATCTTTCGCGGCAGCTTTATGCGCGGTCTCGGTGTCGCCATCGCCCGCCCCTCACCCGCAGCCGCCGACGGTGACGGCGATCTTGCGGGAGGCGCGGCGGAACGTGCCGTCCGCCATCTCCGCCACCGCGGTCACGGTCTGGCTCCTGGCGAGCCGGATGCGGGTTCTGGCGTCCGGCGGGACCAGCTTGCCGAACTCGAAGACCGCGACTCCCGGTCTGGGGTTGCCGTCCGCGAACAGGGCGATACGCCTCGCCCCCGGCGCGGCGACCCGGACCGGCACCGCGCCGCCATTGTCGGCGATCTCCGGCACGTCGAGACGCAGGCCGCCGTCGACCGGCACCGCGCCGCCGGTGAACGCCGCGACGGCCTCCGGAACGCCGTTCGAGGCCACGGCCGAACCGACGGGAAACAGCGCCACGGCGGCGGCGCCGATCCGCAAGACGTCCCTCCGCGTCCGAGCCATGATGCAGCCCCCTCGCGCTCGCCCGACTGTTGGCGATATGGGTCTCCCCGCCCGCCCCGGTCAACCCCCGTTAGCGCCCTGTCCTAACGCCCCTGATAGGCCGCCGGGCGCTTTTCGCGGAAGGCGCGGATGCCTTCCTTGTGGTCCCCGGTGCGGATCAGGACGGACTGGCCGATCCGTTCGAGGATGCGGCCCGAATTGGTGTCGATCGAGTCGCAGGTATTCATGATCGTCTTGGCGAGGCCCATCGCGAGCGGCGCCTTGGCGACCAGCTTGCGGGCGAGCTCCATTGCGGCGTCCCGGAGCTCGGCGACGGGGACCACGCGGGTCACCAGCCCGATCCTGAGCGCTTGCTCGGCGTCGATGAAGGTGCCGGCCATCACCAGCTCCTTGGCCCAGCTCGGCCCGATCAGGTTGACCAGCCGCGAGCACCCGCCGGAGCCCGGGATCAGGTTGATATTGGCCTCGGTGAAACCGAACCGCGCATCCTCGGCGGCGATCCGGAAATCGCAGGACATCGCGAGCTCCAGCCCGCCGCAGGCGCACACCCCCTGGGCCGCGCAGATCACCGGGATCTCGATGCGCTCCAGCATGTCGAAGAAATCGTGCACCCAGCGGTACTCGACGCGGAAACGCTCGGTCGGCCAGTCGTTCTCGAACCAGCTCACGTCGGCCCCGGCGCAGAACGCCCGTTCCCCTTCCGCGTCGATCACGATGACCCGGATGCCGGAATTGGCCTCGATGCGCCGGGTCAGCCACAGGAACTCGGCCCGCATGTCGTCGTTGAAGGCGTTCAGGCGCTCCGGCCGGGCAAGCGTGATCGTCATGATCCCGTCCTCGTCGATCGCGACCTTGAGCGCCTTGAAGTCGTGGCCCTCGATGACGTCCTTTCCCTCGTCGATCACTGGATGCTCCTCATGTCGAAGGTTGCGAAACTTTGCCGCGCAGGAGGGCGAGCACCCTCTCCGGCGTAATCGGCGTGCGGTCGATCGCGCCGGGGATGCCGATGGCCTCGTCGACCGCGCTGGCGATCGCCGCGCCGACCCCGTTGATGCCGCCCTCGCCGCCGCCCTTGATGCCGAGCGGGTTGCGCGGGCTCGGCGCGTCCTCGGTGACCAGGCATTCGATGGCGGGGATTTCCGCGACGGTCGGCAGCAAATAGTCGGCGAAGGTGACGGCGAGCGGCTGGCCCGCATCGTCGTACACGAACTCCTCGTAGAGCGCACCGCCGATCCCCTGGACGCAACCGCCGATGAGCTGGCCCGTGAGCGTCGCGGCGTTGACCGCCCGCCCCACGTCGTAGGCGATGAGGAACCGCTCCACCGTCACCGCCCCGGTGCCGGGATCGACGCGGCAGACCGCGATGTGGGCGCCGTACGGGAAGGTGCATTGCGCGGTTTCGTAGAACTCTTCCGCGGCGAGGGCGTCGGCGCCGCGCATCCGCACGATCTCGCCGAGCGAGATGGACGGGCCGCCGGCATCCGCCTGCACAATCCCGTCGCGGACGGTCAGGCGGTCCGCGGGCGTCTGCAAAAGCTCGGACGCGGCGGCGAGCGCCTTGCCGCGCACCGCGAGCGCGGTGGCGTGGACCGCGCTTCCGGTCAACACCGTCGCGCGGGCGGCATGGGCGCCGATGCCGTAGGGGATCCGGTCGGTCTGCCCGTGCACAACCGAGATGCCGCGGTAGTCGACGCCGAGGGTCGCGGCGCAGATCTGCGCCATCGCCGTCGCGAAACCCTGCCCGACCGAGGCGCCGCCGGTGACGATTTCGACCCCGCCGTCCCCGTCCACCGCGATCCGCGCGCCGTCGGAGGGACCCCGGCCGCTCTCCTCCAGGAACGTCGCGACGCCGGCGCCGACCAGCTCGCCCGCTTCGCGGCGCCGCGCGAGACCGGCCCGGAGGTCGTCCCAGCCGACCGCTTCCAGCGCCTTGTGCAGCAGCAGCGGATAGTCGCCGCTGTCCATGGGAAGCATCTCGGCGTAGGGCTCGTCATAGGCGACGGTGTAGGGCAGGTCGGCGGCGGCGATCAGGTTGCGCCGGCGGATCTCGACCGGATCGATGCCGAGGCGATGCGCCGCCGCGTCCATCAGCCGCTCGCGGACGAAGCTCGATTCGAACCGCCCGGGGGCGCGATAGGTTGCGGCCGGCGTCTTGTTGGTCAGCCGGACGTGGCAGGACGCCCGGAACGCCGGCACCCGGTAGAGACCGGGCAGCGAGCACATCGAGCGGTTGGGCACGCTGACGCCGTGGGTCCGGAGATAGGCGCCCTGGTCGTGCCAGATCTCGGTCTCCAGGGCGAGAATGCGCCCCCCGGCATCGACGGCGAGGCGCGCCTTGTGGTGCTGCTCTCGGCCCTGGTTGGCGGCCATCAGGTGCTCCTGGCGGTCCTCGATCCACTTGACCGGGCGTGCGAAACGCCGCGCCGCCAGCAGGACCAGCAGGTCTTCGGGATAAAGCTCGCCGCGGATCCCGAACCCGCCGCCGACATGGCCCTCGAAGAGGTGGATCCGCTCGGGCGCCAGCCCCAGCATGCGGATCAGGGTTTCCTTGTTGCGGTGCGGGACCTTGGCCGCGCCGTGGAGCTCAAGCCGGTCCCGCGCGGCGTCGTAGACCCCGATCGCGCCCCTTGTCTCCATCGGAACGCCGGAATGGCGCCCGGTGTAGAGGTCGAGCGAGACCACGGCATGGGCCTTCGCGAACGCGGATTCCGAATTTCCGTAAGTATGGGTGAGCAGCGTCGCCTCGGTGCCGAGACCGGGCGCGAACTCGCCCGGCTCCCCGTCGGCGGCGACGGTCACGGGGAGAGGTTCGTAGTCGATCTCGACCAGCTCCCCGGCGTCCTCGGCGACATAGGGGGTCCCGGCGAACACCGCCGCCACCGGCTCGCCGACATAGCGCGCGCGGTCTCGCGCCAGCACGTGCTGGCGATAGGGCTTGAGGACCTCGATCTGGCGGTCGGAGCGGAAGTCGATCGGCGGGACATCGGCGATGTCGGCGGCGGACCAGACCGCGCGCACGCCCTCCAGCGCCAGCGCGGCCGTGGAGTCGATGGCCCCGATTTCGGCGTGGGCGTGCGGCGAGCGGACCATCCGCATGTGAAGCTGGCCGGGGAAGTCGATGTCGCCGGCGAAGCGCCCGCGCCCGGTGACCAGCGGCGGGTCCTCGATCCGCGCGAGCGGCTGGCCGAGCAGGTCTTCGCCGTCGCCGCTCACCGGAGTTTCGGCCTAGACGCGCCCGCCGGGCTCGAGCCCGAGGATCGCCATCCCGGCATGTTCGAGGTTGGAGGGCGCGGCCTGGATCTGCTGCGACACGGTGTTCATGTCGCGGAAGCGCCGCTCGAACGGGTTCTTCGCATGGATCGCCGTCGCCCCGGCCCGGTGATAGGCCATCGCCACCACCTCGCGCGCGCGGCCCGAGGCATAGGCGCAGGCGATGCGGAGTCGCGCGCGGCGGTCGATGTCGAGCGCATCGCCGCGTCCCAGCACATGCCAGATATCTCCCATCGTCTCCAGCAGATAGGCGCGCGATGCGCCGAGATGTCCTTCCGCCAGCGCCACGTCGGACTGGACCGCGGTGCCCTCGCGGAGCGCGGCGCTGGTGTGGCTCGCGGTCTTGACGGCGGCGAGCGCGATGAATTCGTCCAGCGTCGCCCGCGCGATGCCGAGCCCGACGCTGGCGAAGGTCATCCCGTAGAACGCGGTGAGCGCGATCCGGTAGAGCGGTCCGCCCTCGCGCCGGTCGGGCTCGTGATCGCGGAGGAAGCTGTACACCTCGGGGACGAACAGATCCTCCACCTCGTAGTCGTCGCTACCCGTCCCGGTGAGCCCGATCGTGTCCCAGACCGGGTCGACCGTCGCGGACGCGGCGGGGAACAGCAGGGTGCGGGTATGCGGGCGGCCGTCCGGGTTGAGGCGCGGCTTCCCGTCCCGGCCCGTCTCCATCGTGTGGGCGCCGAACCAGGTCGCGTTGCGAATCCCGCTGGCATAGGACCAACGCCCGGTCAGAAGGTAGCCGCCGTCCGCTTTCGCGACGCGCCCGGACGTGTTGAACGGTCCCCAGGCGAGGACCGAATCCGGCGCGCCGAAAATTTCGGAGGCCACGTCCGGTGCAAGAAACGCGGCGGAAAGCGAGCAGCCGAGCCCTTGGCCGAGACACCATGCCGTGCTGGCATCGGCCGCGGCGACGGTGGAGACCACCCCCGATAGGGTCATCGGCGACGCCTCGCCGCCCCCCATCGAGCGCGGCAGGCAGAGCCGGAACAGCTCCGCCTCGTGCATCGCGGCCATGACCTCGGGCGTCACCTTGCCCTCCCGCTCGGTCCGGTCGGCGTGGGAAGCGATCAGCGGAGCCACCTTCCGCGCACGCGCCACCCAGTCGATCTCGCGCGGCTTCAGCGGTTCGGGGGTCGCCATGAAACGGGCCTTGTCGGGGAGCGCGGCGTTCAGCCGTCGCCGGCGTCTTCCCGGTCGAGCTTGAGCGAGAGGGAATTGATGCAGTAGCGCTGCCCGGTCGGCATCGGGCCGTCGGGGAAGACGTGGCCGAGATGGGCGTCGCAGCGCGCGCAATGCACCTCGGTGCGGACCATGAACAGGCTGCGGTCGGTCGTGGTGCCGACCGCGCCGGCGTCGTGCGGCTGGTAGAAGCTCGGCCAGCCGGTGCCCGAATTGAACTTGGTCCCGGAATCGAACAGCTTCTGCCCGCAACAGACGCAGACATAGATTCCGGCATCCTTGCAGCCGTCGTACTCGCCCGAGAACGGCCGCTCGGTGGCGTGCTGGCGGGTGACCGCGTATTGCTCCGGCGTCAGCTGCGCCCGCCATTCCTCGTCGGTCTTCTCGACCCGATCTGTCGCGGTCTTCGTTTCGGTCGCCATGGCCTCAGCTCCCTCCGTACAGGCGTTCGAGCATGTCGCCGAACGCGCGCAGCGCTTCCGGCGCCGCCCCGGCATAGCTCGAACCGTGCATGCAGGCCAGCGTCTCCGGTCCGAGCTCCGCGAGTCCCTCCAGGATCGGCCGGGTCTCCCGCGTGTAGGGGACGGAATGCGACATCGGCCCCTCCTTCTGCCCGCTGTTATAGGCGTCGGTCCGGGCGACGATGTCGCCTTCGTAGAGCGGCTCCACGTCGCCGTTATGGCCGAACAGGTCGGAGCAGAACAGCGTCTTCGTCGCCTCGTCGAACAGCAGGCTCGCGTCCCAGCCGTGCGGCACGTGCTTGGTCTCGATCACCCGGAACCGGTGGCTGCCGGTCTCGATCCGCTCGTCCTCGCCGAGGACCCGGGGCGGGCGGATCGCGAAGTCGCCGACCGAGGTGCGCGCGCCGACGAAGCTGCACACCGCCTCGGCCCGGGGCGCCAGCGCGAGCCAGTCGTTGAGCGTCGCGCACTCGTCGGCCTCGAAATGGCTGAACCCGATCCAGCGGATCGTCGCGGGATCGAGGACGGACGCCGCCGCCTCGCGGATCTCGTCGAAGAAGCCGCGCAGATTGGTGTGGTAGAGCAGCGGCTCCTCGTCGCGCACGAGAAAGCTGTTGAACTGGAAATTCGCCTGCGGATTGTACGCCGACAGCCGGAAGACGTCGGGCGCGATCTCGGATACCTGTGCCATGCGGGCTCCCCAGCCGGGACGCGGCAAAGTCTAGAGGATTTGGTCCGACGCGGAAACGGCGGGGCGGAGAGAAAGGAGCCATATGTATTGATTGCAATGCTATCAAAGTCTACACTGAGTTTGACCAAGAGGAGGGCGGGATCATGGCAAGCATCACGATCCGCAAGCTCGACGACGAGGTTAAGGTCCGGCTGCGTGTCCGTGCGGCGGGAAACGGCCGTTCGATGGAAGAGGAAGCGCGGGTGATCCTGCGCGAGGCCGTCGAGGAGGAGCCCGAGCCCGAGAACCTCGCTGACTTCATTCGGGAGTGCTTCGCCCCCTACGGCGGCGTCGAACTGGAACTGCCGCCGCGCGAACCCATTCGCGAGCCGCCGAAGTTCGATTGAGGCGGAGACGATGATCGTCCTGGATACGAATGTGGTTTCGGGGTTGATGCTCCCTGTACGGGACAGCGCGACAGCATCGTGGATGGCGGGCCATGCGACATCGAGCCTGTATCTCACGGCGGTGACCGAAGCGGAACTGAGATTTGGCCTTGCGATCATGCCGGCAGGCAGGCGTCGAGAGGGCCTTTCATCCGCTCTCGAACGGATGCTCCGCGGGGGCTTTGCGAACCGTGTTCTTCCGTTCGACCGACGGGCCGCATCTACCTATGCGGAAATCGCCGCCGCCCGGCGACGAATCGGCCGCCCGATCTCGCAACCCGATTGCCAGATCGCGGCGATTGCGCGATCGCGCGGCATGGCCGTTGCAACGCGGAACCTGCGGGACTTCGCGGAGATGGGCATCGACCTGATCGACCCGTGGGACAGCGCCTGAACCTACAATCCGGGCGTCAATCTTCCAGGAGCCGGACCATCATGTGGCGGACGTGATCTTGCCCGCCGAAGAAGACCGCGAGGACGCGGATCGTTGCGCGTGGCTCGTCGATCTCGAACCAGTAGATCGCCCGGCCGATGCTCAAATGCCGCAGGCCCGGCAATATGTCGTCGTGACGTTCGCCCCGATGCGGCGCGGTCAGGATGCGCGCCGCGGCTGCCCGGATCTCGAAGATCCGCGCCTCGGCACGATCGAACGCGCCCTCAAGGCTCTCGCCGAAACCGAGATAGCTCTGGAGGAGATGATCGAATATCAGCCCGAAGTCGCGTTCGGCCTCGACCGGGAATTCAAGACGGCAGGCCATGCGCGCGGCGCTTGGCGGCCACCGTACCGGCCAACCGCTTGTCCATGCGCTCCGGTTCGACGAACTCGCCTTGGCGCCGGCGTGAAAGAAGCTCGCGCAGGGCCGCGGTTTCCAACTCCTCCGAATCGATCCGCTGGCGCAGCAGATCGACGCCTTGCTGCAACACCGCGCTGAGGCTCGGATACCGCCCGGCCTCGACCAGCGCCCGGGCGAAAGCGTGCTGCTCGTCGGTAAGCGAGATCGAGGACTTGACCGTCATGAAGACCTCCCTGGAGATACGGTAATACCTGGTAGTACCAGAATCAACGGCGAAGAACGAAATTGCGGGGAGGCCTCGTGACCGTGCTGCCGGTTTCCGGACCCGAGCGCGATCGTGTCGTCGGCCGGTTGTGGGTGCTTTCGGCGGGGCTCTGCATGAGCCTGGGCGGGCCGATCATCCGGCTCGCCGACGAGAGCACGGAGTGGCAGTTCCTGTTCTACCGGTCCCTCGGCGCGGCGCTGGCGCTGCTGATCTATTTCCTCGTTGCCGGCCGTCCGGTGCTCCCCGCCATCCGCCGCACGGGGGCGACCGGCGTTATCGGAGGCCTCTGCCTCGCGGTCGGGTTCACCGGCTATGTGTGGGGCGTGATGAATTCCACAGTGGCGAACGCGCTCTTTCTGCTCAGCGCCTCGCCGCTGTTCGCCGCGTTGCTGGGCTGGACGGTCATGCGCGAATCCGTGTCCCGTTCGATGTGGTTCGCCATGGGCGGCGTGATGGCGGGCGTCGCGATCATGATCGGCGAGGGCCTCGCCGAGGCGGAGGTATTCGGCGATCTGGCGGCGCTCTCCGCCGCGCTGGGCTTCGCCGGCTTCTCGGTCTGCATCCGGCGCGGCCGGCACACCGATATGAGCCCGACCATCCTGATCGCCGCCGCCGTCACCGCCGCGCTCAGCGGGGCGATGGCGGTCGCGGGCGGCGCCGGGCTCGCGGTGCCGATCGCGGATGTGGGTCTGGCCTCGGCCTATGGCGTGCTGGTCATCGGCGCCGGCATATTCATGCTCACCATCGGCGCAAGGCACGTGCCGGCGGCCGAGCTGGTCGTGTTGTCGCTGACGGAGGTGGTGCTGGGGTCGGTCTGGGTGGCGCTCGCCTTCGGGGAGCTGCCGAGCGTCCTCACCTTCGCCGGCGGGGTGATCGTGCTCGGCAGCATCGCCGCCCAGGCCGTCGTCGGGATGCGCCGACCCGATTGATTCCGTTCGGCGCGGGATACCAGAATGCGGAACCATGCCGGATCGGGAGGCCGCCGCGATGCCTGACACCTTGTCGACCGTGGACTTCGATCGGTTCCGCCTCGCCCGTCTCGTCGACCGGCTGGCCGACGCGGGAGAGGTCGAGGTCGTGGCCGATCCGGTCCCGCTGGCGGGCGTGGCGGAACGCCTCGACGGCAACCCGAAGGCGGTCCTGTTCCGGAGAGCCGGGCCGGAGGGCGCGGCGCTGGTCGGCAACGTCATGGGGAGCCGCGCGCGGCTCGCGCTGGCGCTCGAAACGGACGAACGCTCGCTGCTGCCGACGATCCTCGAACGCCTCGCCGCGCCGATCCCGCCAGTCGAGATTTCGCGCGACGCGGCGCCGGTGCAGGAAGTCGTGCTCGAAGGCGGCGACGCGGACCTGACCGCGCTCCCGGTGCATCTCCAGCACGCGCTCGACGGGGCGCCCTACATTTCGGCCGGGCTCGATTTCTCGCGCGACCCCGCGACCGGGTTCACCAATATCGGGATGCGCCGGCTGATGCTGCGCGGCCGGCGCGAGGCGGGGATCGACCTCAACGCGCCGAGCGACCTCCGCGCGATCTATGGCGGCGCCCATTCCCGGGACGAGCCCCTGCCGGTCGCCATCGTCGTCGGCGCGCACCCGTCGGACGCCATCGCGAGCCTCAGCCTGGTGCCGCCGCGGGACGAGCTCGCGCTGCTCGGCGGCGTGCGGGGAGCGCCGGTGCCGGCCGTCAGATGCGTCACCAGCGACCTGATGGTCCCGGCCGACGCCGAGATGGTGCTGGAAGGCCATCTCGATCCCGCTGGCTGGTCAGAGCCCGAGGGGCCGTATGGCGAGTATGTCGGCTATTACGGCGTCCTGAAGTCGAACCCGGTTTTCCATTTGAGCGCCATAACCCGGCGGAGCGATGCGCTGTTCCAGACGGTGACCATCGGCGGGCGCTACATGGACTCGACCGACACCGCCCAGATCTGCGCGCTGAAGACCGAGGTCTCGATGTGGAAGGCGCTGGAGACCGCGGTGCGCGAACCGGCAGGCGTCTACGTCACGGCGTCCTGCGGCGGGATGTATAACGCCCGCGTCTCGCTGCGCCAGCGGGTGCCGGGGGAGGCCCGCAACGCGATCGCCGCCGTCTTCGGCTCCAACGCCGACGTCAAGCACGTCTTCGTGACCGACCCGGACATCGACATCTTTTCCGATTCCCAGCTCGACTGGGCGCTTGCCACGCGGTTCCAGGCCGACCGCGATATCGTGGTGGCGTCGGGCTTCCGCGCGGTGCCGCTCGATCCCTCGCTGCAGGGCGAGCGGGCCGGCGCCAAGGCGGGGTTCGACCTGACGGTCCCGTTCGGCAAGCTGGGCGCGCAGGAGTTCACCGTTCCGGAGCCGCCGCAACTCGGGCGGGTCGCGGCGGCGCACGGGACCTCGGCGGCGGAAGCGCTGGCCGGCGGACCGAAGCATTTCCAGGAGCTGATGGAGGCGGCCGGCTCCGATGACGGCCGCGAGATCGTCCGCGAACTCGAAACGCTCTACGCCGAAGGCCGGCTCGGCAGGGACCGAGACGGGCGCTATGTGTTGGGCTAGGATCGCCCGGGACTGGATACGAAACAGGGGGAGCACGAGGGATGGATGTCCGAGCCGCGGTCGCGCATGAGGCCGGCAAGCCGCTAACCGTCGAGACGGTGCAGCTCGACGGCCCGGGGGACGACGAGGTGCTGGTCGAGGTCAAGGCGACCGGCGTCTGTCACACCGACGAGTTCACCCTCTCGGGCGCCGATCCGGAAGGTCTGTTCCCGTCGATCCTGGGCCACGAGGGCGCGGGCGTCGTGGTCGATGTCGGCAAGAACGTGACCTCGGTCGCCAAGGACGATCACGTGATTCCGCTCTACATCCCGGAATGCCGGCAATGCAAGTCGTGCCTGTCGGGCAAGACCAATCTCTGCACCGCGATCCGCGCGACCCAGGGCCAGGGCGTCATGCCCGACGGGACCAGCCGGTTCTCGCTCGGCGGCGAGAAGCTGTTCCACTACATGGGCACGTCCACCTTCGCCAATTACAGCGTGATGCCGGAGATCGCGGTCGCCAAGGTCCGCGAGGACGCCCCGTTCGACAAGATCTGCTACATCGGCTGCGGCGTGACCACGGGCATCGGCGCGGTGATCAACACCGCCGGCGTCGAGCCGGGCGCCAACGTCGTGGTCTTCGGGCTCGGAGGCATCGGCCTCAATGTCATCCAGGGCGCGCGGATCGCGGGCGCCGACAAGATCGTCGGCGTCGACATCAACCCGTCCAAGGCGACGCTTGCCGAGAAATTCGGCATGACCCATTTCGTCAACCCGACCGAGGTCGAGGGCGACCTCGTCCCCTATCTCGTGGACCTCACCGACGGCGGGGCGGACTATTCCTTCGAGTGCATCGGCAACGTGTCCACGATGCGCCAGGCGCTCGAATGCTGCCATCGCGGCTGGGGGGTGAGCGTGATCATCGGCGTCGCCGGCGCCGGCCAGGAGATCTCGACCCGGCCGTTCCAGCTGGTGACCGGAAGGGTATGGAAAGGCACCGCCTTCGGCGGCGCCAAGAGCCGCACCGAAGTGCCCAGGATCGTCGACTGGTACATGGACGGGAAGATCAATATCGACGACCTGATCACCCACACCATGCCGCTGGAGGACATCAACTCGGCCTTCGACCTGATGCACGAAGGCAAGTCGATCCGCTCGGTGGTTACGTTCTAGGCACTCTTCCCCGGGCATGAGCGAAGGGACAAAGCGGGTCCGCGCGGACGCGCTCGAATCCTTCGTCGCTTCCGTCTTCGCCGCCGCCGGCACCCCGGCGTCGGATGCGGGCACCATCGCCGAGGTGCTGGTGTGGGCCAATCTGCGCGGCATCGACACGCACGGCGTGCTGCGCGTCCCGGGCTATGTCGGGCGGATCGAAAGCGGCGAGTTCAACCCGCGCCCCGACATCTCGGTCGTGGCCGACCTCCCCGCCGCGACGGTGATCGACGCCGACCGCGCCTTCGGGCCGGTCGGCATGTCGCGCGGCATGGAGATCGCCATCGCCAAGGCGCGCGAGGCGGGGATCGGCGTCTGCATCGTCCGCCGCGTGACCCACATGGCGGCGATCGGCTGGTTCGCCCTCAAGGCGGCGCGGGAAGACATGATCGGGCTGGTCTTCGGCTCGTCCAGGCCGAACATGGCGTGGCACGGCGCGCGGGCGCGCGGCGTCGCCACCAGCCCGATCGCCATCGCCGTGCCGGGGACGGCGCGGGAGCCGGTCTTGCTCGACATGTCGACGTCGACGGGCTCGATGGGACAGGTCATGTTCGCGCGCGACAGCGGCACGCCGCTGGAGCCGGGCGTGGCGCTGACCGAACGGGGCGAGCCCACCAGAGACGCCAATGCCGCCCGCTTCCTCACTCCGCTGGGGGGCGCCAAGGGGGCGGGCCTCTCGCTGATGTTCGAATGCCTTACCGGCGTGCTCGTCGGCAATCCGCTGATCGCCACCGCGCTCGGGCCGGAGGGCGACTGGCGGCACAGCCAGAACGGGTTCGCGCTCGCCATCGACATCGCCGCCTTCACCGATCCCGGGCGCTATCGGGGCGAAGTTGACGCGCTGGTCGACGCGCTGAAGGCGCTGCCCGCCGCCCGGGAGACCGAGGAGGTCCGCGTGCCGGGCGAGCGCGGCGGGCGCGTCATGGCCGAGCGCCTGGAGCGCGGCATCCCGCTGCCCGCCGGCACATGGCGCCGCCTCGCCGAAGTCGCGGAGGGTCTGGGCGTCGCGATGCCGCCGGCTATCGAGGCCTGAGGCTCACTCGTCGTCCTCGCGCTCGCTCCGGTAGACCAGCCGCATCAGCCCGATCCCGAGCGCGAGGCTCGCGATCACGCCGGCCGCCATCGCAAGGAAACCGACGATCCCGATCGGCGCGTCCCCCGCGACCTCCCACATCCAGACGGCGGCGATGCCCGCCGCCGCCAGCAGCACGCCGAGAAGAATGCACAGCAGCAGGGTGCGGTTCATGGGGCCGTCCCTCGATACGGCGCTTCGCGCCTGCTCGGGATGAGGGGTTTTTCTGTTTGAAATCAAAGATACCCTCACCCTGAGTAGCCGCGAAGCGGCGTATCGAAGGGCGCAGCTCAGCCGATCAGCGCGTTGCCGCCGAAGCGTTCGCGCCAGCGGGGCAGCACGTCGGGGTTGAAGACGTTGTCCGGCACCTCGCCCCGGAGCGCGGTGAGCACCGCCTCCGCCGCCCATTCGATCCCCGGGCCGAGCCCGCCGCCCCGGTTGTGGGAGATCATGTGGGGCGACAGAAGCACCTCGTTCCCCATCCGGAGGAGCTTGGAATCCCGGTCCATCGGCTCGTCGAGGAACACGTCCAGCGCCGCGCCGGCGATCTCGCCCGCCTCGATGGCGTCGGCGAGCGCGACTTCGTCCATCGTGCCGCCGCGCGAGGTGTTGACGAACAGCGCCGTCTTCTTCATCGCCCGGAACTGGTCGGCGCCCATCATGCCGCGCGAGGTGGGGTTGAGCGTCGGGTGCAGCGTGACGATGTCCGACTCGCGCAGCAGCGTGTCGAGGTCGACCTTTTCGACGCTGTGGCGGGCGAATTTCTCCTCCTCGACGAAGGGATCGCAGACGATCAGGCGCAAATCCCACGGCTTGAGAAGCTCCACCATCCGCCCGCCGATGCGGCCGAACCCGACGATTCCGACGGTGAGGCCGGGATAGCCGTCCTCGTCGCGGCGGCCGAGATAGATGCCCGACAGCGACTCGTGCTTCCACCCGCCGCCCTTGACGTGAGCGTCCTTCTCCCGGTTGCGCTTGAGCATGGTGAGGATCATCGCCATCGCGCCCTCGGCGACGCCGCCCCAGTTCGCCTGGGTCGGCGCGTGGGTCACCATGACGCCGAGTTCGGTCGCCGCCTCGACGTCGATGTCGTCGGTGCCGACGGTGCACTTGGCGATGATGCGGAGCCGCTGCGCGCCCTCGATGACGCGCCGGTTGACCGGCGAACTGCGGATCGAGGTGCCGGTCATCGCGACCGATTCGGCGGCCTTCGCCGCCATGTCGTCCTCGTAGACGCAGCCGGGCGTCTGCCACGCCTCGTCGCCGTAGGTCAGCCGGCAGCCCGCCTCTTCCAGCCGGCGGTTGCTGCGCCCTTCCAGATCGGCGTTTGCGAAGACGAAGACGGTGGGCTCGGACATGGCGTTCCCCGGGGGCGAGAATGAACCTGGGCGATTTATAGACGCCGATCAGTCGAACAGGAAACGGAACGCCCCGTTCTCGCGGCGCAGGCGGCAGGGCTCGAAATGCGCCGGCAGCACCATCGTGCCGCTCGCCGCGACATCCTCGAACATCGCGCGTCGGGTCGAGATCGCCGTCGGCCGGTGCTCGCAGGCGCGGCTGTTCCAGCCCGGATGGCGCGCCTGAATCGGGTGGTGGATCACGTCGGCGGCGATCAGCCCCTCCTCGCCCTCCGACGAGATCCGGATGTTGACCTGGCCCGGCGTGTGGCCGGGCGCGGGCTCGAAACGGATGCCGTCCGCCACGACATGGTCGGGCGCGACCAGGTCGGCGAGCCCGGCATCCAGGATCGGCTTCACGCTGTCCTCGTAGACATGGACGTACTGCCCGTCGCCGCCGGCGTGTTTGGCCTTCAGGGATTCGAGGTCGGTCGCGGTGAAGACGTATCGCGCGTTGGGAAATGTCGGCTCCCACCGCCCGTCCACCCAGCGCGTGTTCCAGCCGACATGGTCGACATGGAGGTGGGTGATCAGGACGAGGTCGACCTCTTCGGGCGTGTATCCGGCGGCGGCCAGGTTCTCCAGATAGGGCCATTGCCCGTGCGACCAGTAATCGCGCCGCCGGCCGGGCTTGTCGTTGCCGACGCAGGTGTCGATCAGCACGGTGCGGTCCGGGGTCCGGAAGACGTAGCTCTGCATGCAGGATTCGAGCAGCCAGCGGTCTTCGTTGAAGAACCGGGGCATGAGCCAGCCGCGTTCGCGCTCGAAATCGTCGGCCGAAGAGTCCGGGTACATCGCCCCGGGATCGAAGATCGGCGTGTCGTCCTCCAGCACTCGGGCGATCTCCAGCCTGCCGATCATGACCGTCGCCATGTCCCGCCCCTTCGTTGCGATGCCGTATAAAGCAGGGAAAAATTGCGCTAGCATAGGATTTTAGGACCGCGCGAACGGCAAAATGAAGTCCCCCGATCCGGGCGCCGCGCCCCGCCAGGCGAGCCCGCATTCGATCACCGCCGCCGAGTTCGACTGCGAGGTGATCGAGAACGAGGCGGTCAACGCGGAATACATGCATATCGTTGCGACGGCGGATCCGCTGGCGACTTCGATCAAGGCTGGCCAGTTCTTCCACATGCTGTGCCCCAAGGACGGCCCCAACGGACCGTTCTTCCGCCGCCCGATGAGCGTCTATCGGGCCGATCCGGAAGAAGGCACGGTCGCCTTCCTCTACAAGGTGACGGGCAGCGGCACGCAGGCGCTGGCCACGCTGGCCACGGGCGACCGCCTCGACCTGTTCGGCCCGCTCGGGGTCGGCTTCACGGTCGAGAGCGGCTGGCGGCGGATCGTGGTGGTCGGCCGCGGCGTGGGACTGGCCACGCTCGCCCCGCTCGCCGAGCTCGCGGCGGCGAACGGCGTCGGGGTGACGGCGGTGCTGAGCGCGCGGTCGCCGGCGGTGATGATGTCGGCCGACCGCTTCGCCGAAATAGGCGCGGATGTAATCGAGGTAACCGATGCCGAGGGGACCAGCGGCCCCGCCCGGCTGGAGCGCGTGCTGCGCGGGCTGATCGCCGACGGCAACGCCGATGCGTTCTTCACCTGCGGCTCCAACCGGCTCCTCCTGCTGCTCCAGCGACTCGGGCGCGAATTCGCCATTCCCGGCCAGGTGGCGCTGGAGCAGCAGATGGCTTGCGGGCTCGGCATGTGCTTCTGCTGCGTGCGCGAGTTCCGCGTGGACGACGGGGTCGCGCATCGCCGGGTATGCTGGGACGGACCGGTGTTCGATCTTCAGGAGGCGATCTCTTGGTAGACATGCGGGTCGAGATCGGCGGAGTCCGGCTTGCCAACCCGGTCATGCCGGCCTCCGGCACGTTCGCGGACGGGCTCGACAAGGCGGTCGATTTCGAACGGCTGGGCGCGATGGTGATCAAGACCATCACCCGCGAGCTCCGGGTCGGCAATGCGCTGCCCCGGGTCTGCGAGACGCCGGAAGGAATGCTGAACTCGATCGGCATCCCGTCCAAGGGCCTGCCCTATTTCCACGAGGAGACGCTGCCCATCTATGCGCGCTATTCGACGCCGCTGGTGGTCAGCATTTCGGCGCCCACGGTCGCCGGTTTCGCGAGCCTCGCCGAGGAGGTCAGCCTGCCGGGCGTGGCGGCGATCGAGGCCAACATCTCCTGCCCCAACCTGGAAGAGGACGGCAAGGCCTTCGCCAACGAAACCGCCTCGACGGAGCGCGCCGTGGCGGCGATCCGGCGGCGAACCTCCCTGCCCCTCTGGGTCAAGCTGTCGCCCAACGTCACCGACATCGCGGAGATCGCCCGCGCGGCCGAGGCGGCCGGCGCGGATGCCCTGGTGGTCGCCAATACCTTCCTCGCCATGGCGGTCGATATCGAGAGCCAGCGCCCCAAGCTCGGCAGCATCACCGGCGGCCTTTCGGGCCCGGCGATCCGGCCCATCGTGGTCCGTATGACGTGGCAATGCGCCCGCGCGGTCGATATCCCGATCATCGGCTGCGGCGGGATCGCGACGGCGGAGGATGCGATCGAGTACATGCTGGCCGGCGCCAGCGCGGTCCAGGTGGGCACCGTCACCTTCGTCCACCCGACGGCGATGATTTCGGTGCTCGAGGGCATCGAGAATTACTGCCTGCGCCGCGGCTACGAGCGCGTCACCGACCTGGTCGGCGCGATTTCGGTCGAGGAGGCGGACGAGACCGACATGGAATGGGTCGATCCGCTCCGATGACCGAAGCGACCCTTCAGCCCGCGCCGGAAGACCTGCGGACGCTCGCCGTCGAGATCTTCGATACCTTGCGGCAAAGCACGGCGGCGCGGCGCGGCGTCTCGCGCGAGAGTTTCGGCGCGGGGGAGAACGCGGCGCTTGAAATACTGATCGACGTCGCAAGGCGGTTCGGGCTGGAGACCGGCACCGACCGGGCCGCCAATCTCCTGCTCTCGCTCCCCGGACAGGCGCACGAAACGCCTTATGTCGCCTGCGGATCGCACATGGATTCGGTGCCGGAGGGCGGCAATTTCGATGGCGCCGCGGGGGTGGTCGCCGGCCTGCTCGCGCTGGTGCGGGCGCGGATGGAAGACGCCCGGCCGAAGCGGCCGGTCCGCGTGATCGCGCTCAGGGGCGAGGAAAGCGCCTGGTACGGCAAGGCCTGCGTCGGATCGAGCGCCTTGTTCGGCCGGCTGCAGAAGGCCGATCTCGCCTCGGTCCACCGGGACGGGACAGGGACGCTGGGCGAAGCGATGAAGCGCAACGGCGCCGCGGTGGATGCGATCGAGGCGGGCGTCCCGCTGGTCGATCCGGCGGACATCTCGGGTTATATCGAGCTCCATATCGAGCAAGGCCCGATCCTCGTCGCCGACAGCCTGCCGACCGCCGTGGTGACCTCGATTCGCGGCAATCTGCGCCACCGCCGGATCCGCTGCATCGGCGAGGCGGGGCACTCGGGCGCGGTTCCGCGCGGGCTCAGGAACGATCCGGTGATGGCGACCGCCGCGCTGATTCATGCGCTGGACAACCACTGGCAGGACTGGCTCGACGACGGGCACGACATCGTTGTGACCACGGGGATCGTCGAGACCGACGGGCGCGCGCATTCGGTCTCGCGCATCGCGGGCGAGGTCGATTTCAGCTTCGAGGTCCGGAGCGAGGACACGGCGACGCTCGAAGGGTTCTACGAGCTGATGCGCGGCGAGTGCGACCGCATTGCCGCCGAGCGCCGGGTGATGTTCAATTTCGACCGGAGGGTCGACGCGGAGCCGGCGATCATGGACCGGGGCTGGGTCGACAAGCTGCTGGGGCACGCCCGGGCCCTGTCTCTTCCCGAGCGGACGATCCTCAGCGGCGCCGGCCATGACGCGGTCCTTTTCGCCTCGGCCGGCATTCCGTCGGCGATGATCTTCATCCGGAACCACAACGGCTCGCACAACCCGAACGAGGCGATGGATATCGACGATTTCCTCAAGGGCGCGGACCTGCTGTACAGCGCGCTGATGGACCCGCCGTGACGGGCGAACGGATCGAGATCACCCGCCCGGACGACTGGCACCTTCATCTTCGCGACGGGGCGATGCTGCACACGATCGTCGGCTTCTCGGCGGCGGTCTTCGGCCGGGCGATCGTCATGCCCAACCTGGCGCCGCCGGTGCGCACCCCGGCCGAGGGGGAAGCCTACCGCGCGCGCATCCTGGCGGCGCTGCCGGACCGCCACCCCTTCGAACCGCTGATGACGGCCTACATGACCGACAGCGCCGATCCGGACGACATCCGGGCCGGGTTCGAGAACGGAGTCTTCCACGCCGTGAAGCTCTACCCCGCAGGGGCCACGACCAATTCCGAGTTCGGCGTCACCCGCATGGAGGCGATCCGCCCGGTGCTGGGGGAGATGGAGAGGATCGGCATGCCGCTGCTCGTCCACGGCGAGGTCGTCGATCCGGAGGTCGACGTGTTCGACCGGGAGGCGGTCTATATCGAGCGCTTGCTGGACCCGATGCGGCGCGACTTCCCGGGGCTCAAGGTGGTGCTGGAACACGTCACGACGGTCGATGCCGTCGATTACGTGCGCGCCGCCGACGCCGGGCTGGGTGCGACGATCACGCCCCATCACCTGACGATCAACCGCAACGCCATCTTCCGCGGGGGAATCAGGCCGCACATGTACTGCCTCCCCGTGGCCAAGCGGGAGCGCCACCGGCTGGCGCTTCGGGAGGCCGCGACCTCCGGCGATTCGCGCTTCTTCCTGGGCACCGATTCCGCGCCCCACCCGCGCCGCGACAAGGAAACCGATTGCGGCTGCGCCGGAATCTTCAATACCCCCAACGCCATGCAATGCGTCGCGCAGGTTTTCGATGAGGAAGATGCGCTCGACCGGCTCGAAGGTTTCGTCGCCCGCGCCGGCGCCGAATTTTACGGGATGGAGCCGAATTCCGACCGCATCGTCCTCGAAAAAGGGGTAGTTTCCGAGGCGCCCCTGGAGGCGGTGGGGGTCGCGGACCATGCGATCAGGGTGTTCGAGCCCGACACGCCGATCTTCTGGCGGATCGTCTCCGGGCTCAGGTGAGTTCGCCGGACGCGTGCATAAGAGGAGAGGAACGGATGCTGCCGACGGCGTTTCCGGACGAGGCGCAGGTCGCCGAGATGACGGCGCGGATGCTGATCGAGGTCGAGGCGGTGCGGTTCCGCGCCGACGACCCCTACCGGTTCACCTCGGGCTGGGCGAGCCCGGTCTATATCGATTGCCGGCGGCTGATCTCGTTTCCCCGGGTGCGCCAGACCCTGATGGATTTCGCGGCTTCCGCGATCGTCCGCGAGGTCGGGTTCGAGACCATCGACGCGGTGGCCGGAGGAGAGACCGCCGGCATCCCGTTCGCCGCGTGGATCGCCGACCGGCTGATGCTGCCGATGCAGTATGTGCGCAAGCAGGCCAAGGGGTTCGGCCGGGACGCCCAGATCGAGGGCGATTTCGAGGCGGGCTCGCGCGTCATCCTGGTCGAGGATCTCACCACCGACGGGCAGAGCAAGATCCGCTTCTGCGAGGCGCTGCGCGAGGCCGGCGCTATCGTCAACCACACCTTCGTGATCTTCCACTACGACATCTTCCCGCAGACCCACGAGCTGTTGGAGAAGATGGACATGAAGATGCTCTCGCTGGCCACCTGGTGGGACGTGCTCGCGGTGTGCAAGAAGCACGCCTATTTCGATGCCGCGACACTCGACGAGGTCGAGCGGTTCATGAACGATCCGGTGAGCTGGTCGGCGGCCCATGGCGGCGCCTCCCGGCTCGCCAGCTGACGCCGGTCGCCGCTGCGCCCGGCGCAACACGGCGTGGGCAAGAAAGCATCGCTTGAGCGGTGTTCATTCGGTGCCCCGCTGCTGTAATGTCTCGGTCGCGGACGAGACCCGCTCTGCGCCGGAAAGGTTCGTTTCGGCGCAAAAGGGGGTTAATCTGTCCGTTCGCGCCAGCCCAGAAGGGGAGAGGAATCAGATGACAAGCAAGCTCAACTCGGTCGCGCTCGCGGCCGTGGTTTCCGCCGCGGTCGCGGTCGGGAGCTTCGGCGCTTCGGCGGCGACCAAGATCCGGCTCACGCTCGACTGGATTCCCCAGTCGACGCACGGGCTGATCTTCATCGCCCAGTACGAGGGCTACTACAAGGCCGAAGGCCTCGACGTGAAGATCGACGAAGGCCGCGGCTCCGCCGACGCGGTCAAGAAGCTGGTCAGCGGGACCCACGACATCGGCCTCGCCGACATCAACGCCTTGATCCAGTACAACGCCAAGAACAAGGGCGCCGAGATCAAGAGCGTGATGATGATGTACGAGCAGCCCCCGTTCTCGATCTTCGTTCTGAAGAAGTCGGGCATCACCCATCCCAAGCAGCTCGTCGGCAAGACGCTGGGCGCCCCGGTCTTCGACGCCAGCTACAAGCTGTTCCCGGCCTTCGCCAAGGCGATCGGCATCGACCCCAACTCGGTGAAGAAGAAGAACATGGACCCGCGCCTGCGCGAGCCGATGCTCATCAGGGGCGAGGTCGACGCGATCTCGGGGCATGTGTTCTCCTCGATGCTCAACCTGAAGGCGGCCGGCATCAAGGAAGAGGACGTCACCTTCTTCATGTACGGCGACCACGGCATGGAATCCTACGCCAACGGCATCGCCGTCCGCCCCGACTTCCTCGCCAAGAACGCGGACGCGGTGCGCGGCTTCGTGCGGGCGACGATCAAGGCGACCCGCGACATGGTGCAGAAACCCCAGCTCGCGCTCGACTCGGCCAAGAAGTTCTCGCCGCTGCTCGTCGAGGCGGTCGAGGCCGACCGGCTGCGGCTCGGCATCGCGTGCTGCGTGCTGACGCCGAACGTCAAGAAGAACGGCTATGGCGGCATCGACATGGCCCGGCTGCAGCGTTCCATCAACCAGGCGGCGGACGCCTACGGCATCAAGGACCCGCCGAAGGCTTCCGACATGTGGCTCGACGGCTTCCTGCCGCCGCAGTCCGAACGCTTCATCCACAAGTAAGGCGCCCGGGGCGGGCCTCGTGCCCGCCCCTCCGCCTTCGTTCAAGACCATCGATGGCTTTCATCGAAATCGACGAGATCGACCTCACCTACCGCAACAGCGCGGGCGACGAGGACGATGCCGGCACGCTGGCGCTTCAGGGTACCAGCCTGACAATGGAACGCGGCGATTTCATCTCGCTGGTGGGGCCGAGCGGCTGCGGCAAGTCGACCCTGCTCAAGGTCGTGGCCGGGCTGATCCGGGCCAACAAGGGGCACGTCTCGGTCGCCGGCCAGGTCGTCGACCAGCCGCTCAAGATCGTCGGCATGGCGTTCCAGAATGCGACGCTGCTGCCGTGGCGCTCAACCCGGGAGAATGTGCTGCTGCCGATGGAGATCGTCGAGCCGCACCGGAAGCAATTCCGCAGGGAAAAGGCGAAATACGAGGCCATCGCGGACGAGTTGCTGGCCACGGTCGGCCTGGACGGCTTCGGCGACCGCGCGCCCTGGCAGCTGTCGGGCGGGATGCAGCAGCGCGCCCAGCTCTGCCGCGCACTGGTGCACGAACCCGACCTCCTGCTGCTCGACGAGCCGTTCGGCGCGCTCGACGCCTTTACCCGCGAAGAGCTCTGGGACGTCCTCCAGGCGCTCTACATGAACCGGAAATGCACGGTGATGCTGGTCACCCACGACCTGCGGGAGGCGGTCTACCTCGCCGACAAGGTCTATGTGATGAGCGCGCGGCCGGGCCGCGTGATTCTCGAGCGCGACATCGAGCTCGAACGGCCGCGCAAGCTGGAGCACATGTACCAGCGCGAGACCGTCGAGCTGGTCCAGGAGCTTCGCCACCACATCAACATCGCGAGAACCGACGATGAGTAGGAAAACCGTCGAGATCCTGTCGCCGTGGATCGTGACGCTGGTCGTCATAATCATCTGGGAGATCGGCGTGCGCGCCTTCGAAGTGCCCGCGGTGGTGCTGCCGACCGCGAGCGCGTCGTTCTACGCGATATGGGAGTGGCGCGAAGGGCTCTGGCACAACGCGATTCCGACGCTGGTGGCGACGCTGCTGGGGTTCGGCATCGCGGTGGTGTTCGGCATCGTGATGGGGGTCTTCATCGGCATCTCCAAGCCGGTCTACGCCGCGCTCTACCCGCTGCTCGTCGCGTTCAACAGCATTCCCAAGGTGGCCATCGTGCCGATCCTGATGGTGTGGTTCGGGATCGGGCTGACCACGGCGACGATCACTGCCTTCATTCTCTGTTTCTTCCCCATCGTGGTGAACGTCGCGGTGGCGCTCGCGACCATCGAGCCGGAGCTCCGCGACGTCTTGCGCGCGCTCGGCGCGAACGAACGCGACATCGTGATCAAGGTGGGAATTCCCCGCTCCCTGCCCTACCTGTTCGCCTCGCTCAAGATCGCGATCACGCTCGCCTTCGTCGGCGCGGTGATCGCCGAGACCGTGGCGGGCGGCGACGGGATCGGGCACCTGATGCTGGTCGCGAGCTCGAACTTCAACATGGCGCTGATGATCGCGGGCCTGATCGTGATCGCCGCCATGGCAATCGGCATGTACGCGATCTTCGCGGTGCTCGACCGGCGCTTCACCGGCTGGGCGACGCGGGGCGACATCCAGTACGCGACGGCGGGGGGCTAGGGCAGTTTTCGACCTCAACGGTTCACGACGATTCCGCCCACCCTCCCCCGGCCCCTCCCCCGGCCCCTCCCGCAAGCGGGAGGGGAGAAGGTAAGGAGGGCTCGGCAAACGGATCCCCTCTCCCCGCCGGGGAGAGGGTCAGGGTGAGGGGGGCACCGGCCACCGGGTTGCACGGGCCTATCGGGTGTGATACCAAGCCCTGCCTTCGAAAACGGGCGTCCGGACCGGGTGCCGCGATAACCGAAAAAGCGTTGTGCTTCAAAGAGTTGCCGTCGATACGGTCGGGATCGGAAATACGTGTCCGCAACACCGATAGACGTGTCCGGCCTTCCGGGCCGCTACGCCAGTGCGTTGTTCGAACTCGCCGAAGAGCATGCCGCGCTCGACGGGGTGCGGGACGACCTGACCGGCCTGCAAACGATGATCCGCGAGGCGCCGGAACTCGCGAGGGTTCTGACCAGCCCGGTGATCGGGCGGGACGAGCAGGCGGCGGCGGTCGACGCGGTGATGGAGCGCGCCGGCATCGGCGACCTGACCCGCCGTTTCGTGAACGTCGTCGCGCGGAACCGGAGGCTGTTCGCCCTGCCGGGCATGATCGACGTCTATCGCGCGCTGCTGGCCCAGCGAAGGGGCGAAACGACGGCGGAGGTCACCTCCGCCCAACCGCTCAGCGAAACCCAGCGTTCGGCCCTTGAGGGCGCGCTGATGCGCTCCGTCGGCGCCAATGTCTCCATCGACGCGAAGGTCGATCCGGACATTCTCGGCGGGCTGATCGTCAAGGTGGATTCGCGCATGGTCGATTCCTCGCTCAGGACCAAGCTCGAAAAGCTGAAGATATCGATGAAAGGGGCCGCGTGATGGACCTCCGCGCCGCAGAGATCTCCGCCATCCTCAAGGACCAGATCGCGAATTTCGGAACCGAGGCCGAGGTCGCGGAAGTCGGCCAGGTGCTGTCGGTCGGCGACGGGATCGCTCGCGTCTACGGGTTGGACCGCGTCCAGGCGGGCGAGATGGTCGAGTTCCCGGGCGGCATTCGCGGCATGGCGCTCAACCTCGAGAGCGACAATGTCGGCGTGGTGATCTTCGGCGACGACAGCACCATCAAGGAGGGCGACACGGTAAAGCGCACCGGGGCGATCGTCGACGTCCCGGTGGGCAAGGGGCTGCTCGGCCGCGTCGTCGATGCGCTCGGCAATCCGATCGACGGCAAGGGCCCGATCGAGAGCGACGAGCGCCGGCTGGTCGAGGTCAAGGCGCCCGGCATCATTCCCCGCCGGTCGGTGCACGAGCCGGTCCAGACCGGGCTCAAGGCGATCGACAGCCTGATCCCGATCGGCCGCGGACAGCGCGAGCTGATCATCGGCGACCGCCAGACCGGCAAGACGGCCGTCGCGATCGACACCATCATCAATCAGCGCGAGATCAACACAGGCGACGACGAATCCAGGAAGCTTTACTGCGTCTATGTGGCGATCGGCCAGAAACGCTCCACGGTCGCCCAGATCGTCAAGCAGCTGGAGGAAAACGGCGCGCTCGAATACAGCATCGTCGTCGCCGCGACCGCCTCCGAACCGGCACCGCTCCAGTTCCTCGCGCCCTATGCCGGCTGCACGATGGGCGAGTATTTCCGCGACAACGGCATGCACGCGCTGATGATCTACGACGATCTGTCCAAGCAGGCCGTCGCGTACCGCCAGATGTCCCTGCTGCTGCGCCGCCCGCCCGGCCGGGAAGCGTTTCCGGGCGACGTCTTCTATCTCCATTCGCGCCTGCTGGAGCGCGCGGCCAAGATGAACGAGGAGAACGGGGCCGGTTCGCTCACCGCCCTTCCGGTCATCGAGACCCAGGCCGGCGACGTGTCGGCCTACATCCCGACCAACGTGATCTCGATTACCGACGGACAGATCTTTCTCGAGACGGATCTGTTCTATTCCGGCATCCGCCCGGCGGTGAATGTCGGGCTTTCGGTGAGCCGGGTCGGCTCGGCGGCGCAAATCAAGGCGATGAAGCAGGTCGCGGGCTCGATCAAGCTGGAGCTGGCGCAGTATCGCGAGATGGCCGCCTTCGCGCAGTTCGCCTCGGATCTGGACGCCTCGACCCAGCAACTCCTCAACCGCGGCTCGCGCCTGACCGAGCTCCTCAAGCAGCCGCAGTTCTCGCCGCTCGCGGTGGAAGAGCAGGTGGTGGTCATCTTCGCCGGCGTCAACGGCTATCTCGACAAGTTCCCGCTGGAATCGGTGCAGCGCTTCGAGCACGGCTTCCTCGCCGAGGTGAAGGCGAACCACGCCGACATCCTCGACGGCATTCGGGAATGCCAGGAACTGACCGACGAGCTGAGAAAGAAACTGACCGACGCGCTCGATTCCTACGCCGCGGCGTTCGCCGCCTAGCCACCCCGGCGGAAGCCCGACCGATGCCGAACCTCAAGGACCTCCGCACGCGGATCAACAGCGTCAAGTCGACGCAGAAGATCACGTCGGCGATGAAGATGGTCGCGGCGGCGAAGCTCCGGCGGGCGCAGGAACAGGCCGAGGCGGCGAGGCCCTACGCGGAGCGGATGGAACGCATGCTGGGTTCGGTCGCGGCGAGCCTGGGCAGCAGCGAAGGCGCCCCGCCCCTGCTCGCGGGCACCGGCAAGGAGGATGTGCATCTTCTGGTGGTCGCGACGTCCGACCGCGGCCTCTGCGGCGGATTCAACTCGTCGATCGTGCGGGAGGCCCGGCGGGCGATTCGCGAACTGACCGCTTCGGGAAAGACCGTCAGGATCCTTTGCGTGGGCCGCAAGGGCCGCAGCCAGCTGGTCCGCGACTACGGGAGCCTGATCGTCGACACCATCGACGATGTCGGCCGCCCGCGGCTCGGCTTCGACGATGCCCAGGCCATCGCGAACCGCCTGCTCGCGCTCTACGGCGAGGGCGGCTTCGATGTCTGCACGGTGGTCTACAACCGGTTCCGGTCGGTGATCGTCCAGATCGTCACCGTCCAGCAGCTCATCCCCTTCGGCCCGCCGGAGGACCAAGCGGAGGAGGAGGCTCGGGGCGAGTCCGGCGGCGCGAAGGCGGTCTACGAGTTCGAGCCCGAGGAAGGCGAGATCCTGGAGACGCTGCTGCCGCTCAACCTTTCGGTCCAGGTCTACCGGGCATTGCTCGAAAACGCGGCCTCCGAACAGGGCGCGCGCATGGCGGCGATGGATAACGCGACCCGCAACGCGGGCGACATGATCGACCGGCTCACGCTCGACTACAACCGGTCGCGCCAGGCCGCCATCACGAGCGAGCTGATCGAGATCATCTCCGGCGCCGAAGCGGTCTAGGCTCCGGGTCCAGTCAAAGAGGAAAAGAGATGGCAACGACGGGCGAAGCAGGACGCATCACGCAGGTGATGGGCGCCGTGGTCGACGTTCAGTTCGACGGCGCCCTGCCGGCCATCCTCAACGCGCTCCACTGCGACAACAAGGAGACCCGCCTGGTTCTCGAGGTGGCACAGCATCTGGGCGAGAACATGGTCCGGACAGTCGCCATGGACACCACCGACGGGCTGGTCCGCGGTCAGGAAGTCCACGACACCGGAGGCCCGATCACCGTGCCGGTGGGGCCCGACACGCTGGGCCGGATCCTCAACGTCGTGGGCGATCCGGTGGACGAGCGCGGCGCCGTCAACTCCAACAAGGCCTATCCCATCCACCGCGAGGCCCCCGCCTTCGTCGACCAGTCGACGGAGGCCGAGATGCTCGAGACCGGCATCAAGGTGGTCGACCTCCTCGCGCCCTACGCCAAGGGCGGCAAGATCGGGCTGTTCGGCGGCGCCGGCGTCGGCAAGACCGTCATCATCATGGAGCTGATCAACAACATCGCCAAGGCGCATGGCGGCTATTCGGTGTTCGCCGGCGTCGGCGAACGCACCCGCGAGGGGAACGACCTCTATTACGAGATGATCGAGTCGGGCGTGATCCAGCCCGACGGAGAGTCCAAGGCGGCCCTGGTCTACGGTCAGATGAACGAGCCTCCGGGCGCGCGCGCCCGGGTCGGGCTGACCGGGCTGACGCTGGCCGAGTATTTCCGCGACGAGGAAGGCCAGGACGTGCTGTTCTTCGTCGACAACATCTTCCGCTTTACCCAGGCGGGCTCCGAAGTCTCGGCGCTGCTGGGACGCATCCCCTCCGCGGTCGGCTATCAGCCGACGCTCGCCACCGACATGGGCACCTTGCAGGAGCGGATCACCACGACCAACAAGGGCTCGATCACCTCGGTCCAGGCAATCTACGTCCCGGCCGACGATCTCACCGACCCCGCCCCGGCGACTTCGTTCTCCCATCTCGACGCGACCACCGTGCTGTCGCGCCAGATCGCCGAGCTCGGTATCTACCCGGCGGTCGATCCCCTCGATTCGACGTCCCGGATCCTTGAGCCGCGCGTGGTCGGCGAGGAGCATTACGGCATCGCCCGCGAGGTGCAGAGGATTCTGCAGACCTACAAGTCCCTGCAGGACATCATCGCCATCCTCGGCATGGAGGAACTCTCGGAAGAGGACAAGCTGATCGTCGCCCGGGCGCGCAAGATCCAGCGCTTCCTCTCCCAGCCCTTCCACGTCGCGGAGGTCTTCACCGGGACGCCCGGAGTATTCGTCGGCATCGAGGATACGATCAAGGGCTTCAAGGGGTTGTGCGAAGGCGAATACGACGACCTGCCCGAGGCCGCGTTCTACATGGTGTCTACCATCGAGAGCGCGGTCGACAAGGCCAAGCGCATGGCCGCCGAGGCCGCCTGACCGGGGCACGAGAAGCCGGGATCGCATGCAATGGCCGACACCGTCGAATTCGAGCTGGTCTCGCCGGAAAGGCTTCTGCTTTCGATTCCGGTCGAGATGGTGGTGGTGCCGGGAAGCGAGGGCGATTTCGGCGTGTTGCCGGGTCACGCGCCGATGATTTCCACCGTGCGGCCGGGAGTCATCTCGATATGGCGGGACGGCGCGGTGGACCGCCGGGTCTTCGTCGCCGGCGGGGTCGCCGAGGTCCAGCCCGAGCGCTGCACGGTGCTGGCCGAGGATGCGGTTCCGCTCGATGACGTGGACCAGGCGGAAGCCGACCGCCGCATCGCCGCCGCGCGGGAAGCGCTCGAACGCGCGACCGACGAAGGCGTCGCCGCGGAAGCGCGCAAGCGACTGGCGGCGGCAACCGCCCTGCGCGCCGCGATCGTCGGCGCCCGCGACTGACCTCCGGACACTCGCTCCCACACGCCTCTCCTTACCCCCGCCCGCGCCACATGCGGTGCCGGAAACGCCGTCGGACGCACGGAAATGGCGGCGTTCCCGTTCATCCGCTTGACATGTTGAGATTCGGGATGATTTCCTAGTTAATCGGTGTTTGAAGAAGGCGAGTACCATCAGGAGGAGTGTCGGGATGGCAGGATGGACCCTTGCCGATATTCCTTGGGATGATTTCGACCCGGCCAGGGTCGATCCGGACATCGTTCCGATCGTCAAGGCCGCGAGCCTTGTCGAGTACAACGCCGAGGACTATCGGGATTACCTGAACGGCGTCTTTCACGACGATCCGCGTATGAGGACGGCGGTCGACGGCTGGGCGGAGGAAGAAGTCCAGCACGGCCTCGCGCTTGGCCGCTGGGCGAAGATGGCCGACCCCGAGTTCGACTTCGAGAGCAGCTTTTCGCGCTTCCGCGAAGGCTTCAGGCTGCCTTTGGGTGTCAGCGACTCGGTACGCGGCAGCCGCAGCGGCGAGCTGGTCGCGCGCTGCATGGTGGAGACGGGGACGAACACCTATTACAGCGCGCTCGCGCAGGCGACCGACGAGCCGGTGCTGAAGGAAATCTGCCGGCGCATCGCGGCCGACGAGTTCGCCCATTACTGCCTCTTCCATACGCATATGAAGCGCTACCTGGAACAGGAGGCTCTCGGTTTCTGGAGCCGTCTGCGGGTGGCGGTCTCCCGCATCGGCGAGACCGAGGACGACGAGCTCGCCTATGCCTACTACGCCGCCAACGGAGGCGAGCGTCCCTATGACAGGCGGGACAACAGCGGCGCCTACGGCAACCGCGCGCTGTCCTGCTGCACGCCCGGGATCCTCGAACGCAGCGTGGACATGGTCTGCCACGCCGTCGGCATCAAGACGCGGCGCTGGATCTCGAGACCCGCGGCGGCGGTCTTCTGGGTGCTGCTGAAGTTCAGGATGTCGATGCTGGCGCGCGGGGCCCATTAGAGCGATAGCGGCGCCCCCTCACCCTGACCCTCTCCCCCGCGGGGGAGAGGGGATGCGGTTGGCGACTCCGCGCTACCTTCCCCCCTCCCGCTCGCGGGAGGGGCCGGGGGAGGGCGGGCCGGAGACCGAAGCCGTCTCGCGCGCGATTCGGTTCGCGAACGCGGCGACCAGCGCGGCATAGACTTCGCGCTTGAAGGGTACGATCTGCGCGGCGACGTCGGAGAGCTTCATCCACCGCCAGGCATCGAATTCCGGCGGTTTGCCGGCCGCGATGTCGATGTCCCCGTCTTCTCCGGCGAACCTGGCGAGAAACCACTTCTGCGCCTGGCCGCGATAGCGCCCGCCCCACATCCGGGACGCGAGGTCGCCCGGCAGGTCGTAGGTCAGCCAGCCGTCCATGGCCTCGACGATCGCCGCCCGGTCGGTGCCGGTCTCTTCCGCCAGCTCGCGCAGCGCGGCCTTCCGGGGAGACTCCCCAGGGTCGACCCCTCCTTGGGGAAATTGCCAGGCGGGAGGACTCGTGTCGGTCCGGCGGCCCGCGAACACCAGACCTTCGCGGTTGAACAGAACGATTCCGGCGCAGGGGCGATAGCCTTCGGGCGGGCGGGCGGCCCCTGTCATCCCGGCCGCGCCGGGCCGGCGATCAGTTGGTGGCCTTGTTGTCGAACAAGGCGAGGCCGCGCAGCAGATCGAGGGCGCGCGTGAGCTGGTAATCCTCCGGCCGTTCGCCGGGCGCTTCTCCGTCCTTCCCCGCTTCCGCGCCGGGCCGGTCCTTCCGGTCGGGGTCGTTCGGATTGCGCAGCGCGCCGCGGAGGTCGCCTTCGCGCCGCCGGCCTCCCTCCTCGATGACCTCGACCCGCGCCTGTTCGACCACGATATCCGGCTCGATGCCCTTGGCCTGAATCGAGCGGCCGGACGGGGTGTAGTATTGCGCCGTGGTCAGCCGGATCGCGCCGTGCCCTTCCAGCGGAACGATGGTCTGCACCGAGCCCTTCCCGAAGGAGCGCGTGCCCATGACGATGGCGCGGCGATGGTCCTGCAGGGCACCGGCGACGATTTCGGAGGCCGACGCCGATCCGCCGTTGATCAGGACGACGATCGGCAGGCCGTCGGCGCTGTCGCCGGGCTTGGCGTTGAAGCGCTGCGCGTCCTCGGGGCGGCGCGACCGGGTGGAGACGATCTCGCCCCGGTCGAGGAAGAAATCGACCACCTTGATCGACTGTTCCAGCAACCCGCCGGGGTTGTTGCGGAGATCGAGAACCAGACCCTTGAGGCCTCCGCCGATCTCGGCGCGGAGCTTGGTCATGGCGCGCTCGATCCCGCCCAGGGTCTGCTCGCTGAAGGAAATGATACGGACATAGCCGATATCGTCCTCGGCGCGGGAGCGGACCGACTGGATCTTGATCACCGCGCGGGTGATGGTGACGTCGAACGGCTCGCGGTTGGCGCGCCGCACCGTCAGCATGATGTCGGTGTCGGGCGGCCCGCGCATGCGCTCGACCGCCTCGGACAGGGTGAGCCCGACGACCGCTTCGTTGTCGAGATGGGTGATCAGGTCGCCGGACTTGAGGCCCGCGCGATGCGCTGGCGTGTCGTCGATCGGCGAGACCACCTTGACGAGCCCGTTCTCCATCGTGACCTCGATCCCGAGCCCGCCGATCTCGCCGCGGCTCTGAACCTGCATCTCGCGGAAATTCTTGGCGTTCAGATAGCTCGAATGCGGGTCGAGCGAGGTCAGCATGCCGTTGACCGCGGATTCGATCAGTTTCTCGTCGCTCACGTCCTCGACGTAGTCCGCGCGCACCCTTTCGAAGACGTCGCCGAACAGGTTGAGCAGGCGGTAGGTCTCCGTCGTGTTCGACTGCGCGGCAGCCGGAACCGAAGCGGTCATGAAGAGAATTGCGGCAATCGCCGCGAGTGTCCGCGCTCGCATCATCGGCCTACCTTGTCGCTGTTTTCTGTCAGCCACGGCAACGGGTCGACGGGCCGGCCGCCGCGGCGAAGTTCGATATAGAGGCGATGGGGCGCACCGGCGTCCGATCCCATGAGTCCGATGGGTTCTCCGGAAACCAATTCATCGCCGACGCGGGCGTCCAGCCGTTCGAGGCCCGCCAGCAGCGCATGATATCCCTCGCCATGGTCGATTATCAAGAGTTCGCCATAGTCCAGGAAGGGCTCGGCGAACACCGCCGTGCCGGGAGCCGGGGCAACCACCAGTGCCGATGGGCGGGTCCGGATCGTCGTTCCTTCGGCGGTCCGGCCATATTCGGCGGGTTCCCCGAACCGGACAATGACGGGGCCGGCCGCGGGCAACCGGGTATCCGGCCGCGGCAGGTCCTTGCCGGTCGCGGGAAGGGCGGCGTGCGCAACAGGGCCCTTCCAGGGGGCTCCCACCAGATCCCCCGGCCGCAACCGCGTGTTTTCGCGCGCGTGGGCGAGACGTTCGATCAACGCCTCGATGCTCTCGATCCAGCGCGTGGGAGCGTCGGGGCCTCGATCCCAATTCGTGCCCGCCTCGCCCAAACGTTCCAGCCGTTCCGATCGGATCTCGACCAGGGGGGCAAGCACCCGGCGTTCCTCGTCGAGCCTGCGAACCGCCCGGCCGTGGCCGTCGCGCAGTCCAGCGATCCGGCTGCGGAGCGAGGCGAGCCGTCGCGCGACCGCCGCCAGACCGCGCGCTTCCGCCGCCAGCACTGGTATCGCCGCTTTCAGGAGAAGGCGCCCATGGATGACGACGTCCCGCTCGCCGGGACCGACGGGGAAGGGAGAGGCGGGGCGGCGTGCCAGCCGTTGCAACGCGGACAGCAGCCGGGGGGCGTCGATCCGCCGATCCGCCAGCGCCCCTGCGACGGCGCGCTCTTCCGCCTCCAGCGGGGGTATCGCGTCTTCCGTCGCGATAAGCCGTGCTTCGAGCTCGACCACCGAAGCGGCAATCGTCACGAGCTGCTGCTTGAGTGCGCCCAGCGCGCGTTGTTCGGCCTCGACTCCGTGCTCGGGCGCCATTGGGTTGGCCCGCGCGCGTTCGAGCGCCCGTTTGGCCCGTTCGAGCGGATCTCCGGCCGGAACGGTCTCGGCCGCCGCGGAAACCGCGGGTAGCAACGCGAACGCCGAGATCACCGCGAACGCCGCCGCCAGCCCGAACGCGCGGGCGGGCCGGCCTTCTGAGGCGCCGATGGCGCTCACGCGCGTTTCCCGCGGCGATGGTAGGGATGACCGGCGAGGATTTCCTGGGCGCGGAAGATCTGTTCGATGAGCATCCCGCGGACCAGCAGATGCGGCCACGTCGCCGGCCCGAAGGCGAGCACCAGATCCGCGTCCGCGACCAGTCGCGGGCACAGACCTTCCGCTCCTCCGATCAGGAATACAACCTCTCTTCGGCCGCTGTCGCGGAGACGCCCCAGGCGGCGGGCGAAATCCTCGCTCGACAGCGCCTTTCCGGCGGCATCCAGGGCGACGACATAGGCGTCCGCCGTGCAACAGGAGGAAAGCAGTTCGGCTTCGCGGCGGATCAGCTCGGCGGGAGCGTAGCGCCCCCGGGCCTCGATCTCGCGCAACTCGACCTGCCAGCGGATGCGTCGACGGTAGCGTTCGAACAGTGCGCGCTCCGGGCCGTCCCTGAACCGGCCGGCGGAGGCAATGGTGAGCCGCATCGGACGCCCCGCCGCGCGGGGTCAAACGCCGATACCGGACGAACGGCCGTCGCCTTCCGGCGCCACCCCCCACATCTTCTCGATATTGTAGAACTCGCGGATTTCAGGGCGGAACAGATGGACGATCACATCGCCGGCGTCGATCAAGACCCAATCTCCCTGGCGCAGACCCTCCGGCTTCAACCCGACGAGCCCCCCGTCCTTGAGACGTTTCAGCAGTCGTTCCGCCAGGGCCGCGACCTGCCGGCTCGACGTGCCGGTGGCGACGACCATGTTGTCGGCCATCGTCGATTTGCCCCTGAGGTCGATATTCACGACATCGACGGCCTTCAGGTCCTCAAGGCACGTGATGACGACGTCGATCAACGGCGTGGCTTCGGGATTGGCGGGTCCGGTCGTCGTTATGGGCTGCTCCTGTCCCGGCGATGCGAGGTTTCGACGGGCATTGCGCACGCGGGGGCAACCGCCCGCCGCGCGCCCTGCCGGACACGTCCGCCGTTCGCCGAATCGCGGTGAAATCGGATAGGGGAGAAGTTCCGTGCCGGCGGTTCTGTTTCCACCAACCTGTGGACTTCCTTGGCCTTCAACCCAACCCTCTGAAACGGGCGCACCGCCTCATTGGGGCGCACATAAAGAATAGGGGGCGTCGTGCGAAACCGCAATGGTCAGGGCATGGCGCCCGCATGAAGCAATCGCGGCTCAAACCAGCCCCGGCAACCACAGGCAGGTCGCGGGGACGGCGAGGATGATCGCGACCCGGACGATATCGCTCAGCAGGAACGGGACGATCCCCCGGAACGAATCGCCGAGGGGAACGCCGTCGGCGAGCGAATTGATCACATAGACGTTGAGGCCGATCGGCGGGGTGATCAGCCCGACCTCGACGACGATCAGCGCGAGGATGCCGAACCAGATCGCGATCTCTTCCTCGGTGAACCCGAAATCGAGGCCCGTGACCAGCGGGAAGAACACCGGCACGGTCAACAGGATCATCGCCAAGCTGTCCATCACGCAGCCCAGCACGAGGTAGACCAGGAGGATCCCGATCAGGATGGACATCGGCGACAGCCCCGATTCGCCGAGCAGGTCGGCGAGCTCCACCGGAATCTGGGACAGCGCGAGGAAGCCGTTATAGATCTCGGCGCTGATCAGGATGATGAAGATCATCGCGGTTGCCTGCGCCGTCTCCAGCAGGCTTGAGGCGAAGCTCTCCCAGCTCAGCCGTCCGAAGACGATGGCGACCAGCCCGGTCGCGGCCGCGCCGATCGCCGCGCCTTCGGTCGGCGTGAACACCCCGAGATAGATACCGCCGATCACCAGGAGGAAGATCGCCGCTACCGGCCAGACCGCGCCGAGGCTGCGAACCCGTTCGCGGAGCGGCACCGAAGGCGCCACCGGACCCGCTTCCGGGTTGAACCGGACATAGCAGGCGATGGCCAGGGAATAGCCGACGGTCGCGATGACGCCCGGGATGAGGGCCGCCAGGAACAGCTTGCCCACCGATTGCTCGGTGATGATCGCGTAGATCACCAGGATCACCGAAGGCGGGATCAGGATGCCGAGCGTGCCGCCGGCAGCAAGCGTGCCGGTGGAGAGAGCGCCGGAATAGCCGTAGCGCTTCATCTCGGGCAGCGCCACGGAGGCCATCGTCGCACCCGTCGCGATGGAGGAGCCGCAGATCGCGCCGAAAGCCGCGCAGCCGCAGATGGTCGATATGGCGAGCCCGCCCCGCCGGTGCCCGACCCAGGCGCGCGCCGCCTCGAACAGCGAACGGCTCAGCCCGGCCTGGGTCGCGAACTGTCCCATCAGGAGGAACAGCGGCAGCACGGAAAGCGTGTAGCTCGACACCCTCCCGAACGGCCCGGTGTTGAGCAGGTTGAGAAAGGCGCTCCAGCCCGCGAGCGAGACGAAACCGAACCCGCCGACCACGAACATCGCGATCCCCACCGGCATCCGGAAGGCGATCAGCAACAGGCAGACGGCGAACAGAAGAGCGCCGAACTCGATATTGGTCATCGGGCGAGAGCGCGGATATGGCGGTACAGCACCCAGCCGCACACCGCGGTCAGCAACCCCGCCCCCAGAAGCGCGGGGAAATAGCCCCAATGGATCGGGATCTGGAGGAACAACGTGGTTTCCTCGTCGGCAAGCTTGTGCAGCCCGCCGACGAAGAGCCGCCACGTAATCAGCCCGGCGACCGCGGTGAAGGCGAAATTATGCGCCGTGTCGAGCATCGTCTTGCGGCGCGGCGACAACCTGACGGTAAAGAACTCGACGACGATATTCGCGTTCCGCATGTGGCAATACGGGAAGAAGGCGAACACGGCGACGCCGCAGACGAGCTCGGTGATTTCGTAATCGCCCGGGATCGGCGCGTTGAAGACGTAGCGCCCGATGACGCTGATCACGGTCATCGCCATGACGCCGATCAGCAGGAGCCCGCCGGCCATCGCGGCCGTCCTGCTGACGCGCTCGAACCAGGCGCCGACCCGGCTCTCCGGCGACCCGGAAGCCGGGCTATCGGCGATCACCCGCCCGAGTCTCCGGTCTACTTGCTGTATTTCGCGACCAGCCGCTTCGCGTCGGCGACCAGCGCTTTGCCGTCATGCCCCTTCTTGGAGACCTTTTCGACCCAGGCGTCGACGACCTTCTGGGTAATCGTCCGCCAGCGTTCGCGTTCGGCATCGCTAAGCGCCAGGATCTGGTCTCCCCGCTTGACCGCCAGCGCGCGGCCGGGCTTCTCGTCGTCCTGCCACATCTGGCCGAGCCGCTTGGCGAGCGGCATTCCGGTGCTGTCGTCGATGATCTTCCGGATGTCCACCGGCAGCCCGTCATAGCGCTTCTTGTTCATCGTCATCAGGAAGAGCGCGCAGGAGAGCGCGACCTCGGTGTGGTATTTGGTCACCTCGTGCAGCCGGAACGGGCGCATGATCGTCCAGGGAATCCACGTCCCCTCGACCACGCCGCGCGACAAGGCCTCGTAGACCTTGGGAATCGGCATGCCGACCGGGACGGTGCCGAGCGCCCGCAGCATCGCCGCGCTCGCCCGGGACGGCGCGCGCATCTTCATTCCCTTCAGGTCCTCGAGCTTGCGGATCGGCTTCCTGGCGGTGTGGATGTGACCGCGCGCGGTGGCGTGAAACACGAGCGGCCGGGTGTCCTTGTACTCGTCCTTCATCCACTTGCCGTGGAACTCGGTCAGCGCCTGGCTGGTCGCCACGGCGTTGCCGGCGACGAAAGGCAGCTCGAAGACCTCGGTCAGCGGAAACCGGCCGGGGGAATAGCCGGGCAACGTCCAGACGATGTCGACAACCCCGTCTCGCGCCTGGCCGTAGAGATCCGACGGCTTGCCGCCGAGCTGCATCGCCGGGAAGACCTGGACCTTCACCTTGCCGCCCGATTTCTTCTCGATCTCCTTGGCCCAGGGCCGCATGAAGAGGCGATTGGCGATCGCCTTGGGCGAGTTGAAATTGTGCAGGCGAAGCGTGAGCTCCTGCGCCTGGGCCGACCCCGAAAGCGCAAACAGGGAACCCGCGCCGAGCACTGCGAACGCCGCGACGCCCGCGATTCCTCGCATCACGCCCATATGTTTCCTCCCCTGTGTGGATTTGCGGTTATGTCGGTCAGAACGGCCTGCCGCCCTTGATCGTCACCCGTTGCATGGTGCGCCGGACGGGATAGTAGTCGTTGGCGGCGTAATGCTGGGTCGACGGGTTGTCCCAGAATACGATCGAGTCGGGTTCCCACCTGAAGCGGAACTGGTGCTCGGGAATCCGCGGCAGGGTGAACAGGAACTCCAGCAGCGCCTTGCTCTCGTCCTTCCGCATGCCCTCGATGGCGATGGTGAACTGCTCGTTCACGAACACCGCCTTGCGTCCGGTAACCGGATGCGTGCGGATCACGGGATGCGCCGGGTTGGGGAGCTCGATCTCCATCTCGGCGAGCTTCGCGTGCCGTTCCCGGGGCTCCATGTGATCGAACTTGTGGCGGAAGTTCTTGAAGTCATGGATCGCTTCGAGGCTCGAAAGAAAGCTCTGCATGCGGTCGCTCAACCCGTCATGGGCCGCGCACATGTCGGCCCACATCGTATCGCCGCCGACCGGCGGGATCGTGACGCAGCGAAGGATCGAGCCCATCGGCGGCTCTTCGCGGAACGTCTCGTCCGAATGCCAGATATCGGTCGAGAAGACCGGATTGTCCTTGTGATTGTCGAGCACGATGACTTCGGGCAGATGCTCGAGATGCGGGACGAAGGGGTGGACGCTGACCTCCCCGAACCTGCGGCCGAAGGCGAGATGCTGTTCGGGCGTGATGTTCTGGTCGCGGAAGAAGACGACCTTGCGGTCCATCAGCGCGTCTTGGATGGCGGTTACGGTCGCGTCGTCGAGCGGTCGGGAGAGATCGACACCGCGAATTTCGGCGCCGATGGTGGGTTCCGCGGGAACGACCTCTATTTCGCTTCCCACCGTCGAAAGCCGGTTCCGCTCGGCAAGCTGAACCATGTCGCACACCCTCGATCTTCCATCCGGAAGCCCGTTTCCCGGGGCGAACAAGGCTAGCACGCGGCTCCTTGGCCGCGCAATTCGACCCGCCTCAGGCGCGAGGACGCGACGCGGCGCCCGCCGCCCGGTGCAACGTCCTCCCGGACCGTATTTCCGTCGCGGAGGCCGGGTGCAGCCTGGTGTGGAAAAAAGCCCATGCCGGCGGCTTCGTCTCCGCCAGCTTGTGTGCGTCCTTGGGCCTGGTCTTGAACCTGGAGAACGCCTGCGCCGCCTTGCCGGCGAGCGCGTCGAAGGAATAGGGCGCACGGTCGAAGACCGCGATCGGGGCGAGGTTGAAGATCCTGGTCCATCGCTGCCATCGCGCGATCTGCACCAGATTGTCCGCGCCCATGATCCAGACGAAATTCATGCGCGGAAAACAGAAATTGAGCGCGGCGAGCGTGTCGGCGGTATAGCGCGTGCCCAACCGCAGTTCGATATCGGTCGCCGAGATCGCAGGGTGACCGGCAAGCGCCCGGGCGCTCGCGAAGCGCTCGTCGAAGGGGGCCATCCCGGCGGCCGGTTTGAGCGGGTTCTGCGGCGAGACCATCCACCACACCTCGTCCAGCCTGAGATGCCTGAGGGCCAGGATGGAGATATGGAGATGGCCGTCATGGGCGGGATTGAACGACCCGCCCAGCAAGCCGACCCTGAGCCCCGGCGCGTCCAGGCCGCGGCGAATCGTCGTGTAGAGGGTCAGGGCCGGACCTGCCCGGACCCGCGCACCACGTATTTGAAGGTGGTGAGCTGTTCCACGCCGACCGGGCCCCTGGCGTGCAGGCGTCCGGTCGATATGCCGATCTCCGCGCCCATGCCGAACTCGCCGCCGTCGGCGAACTGGGTGGACGCGTTGTGGAGCACGATCGCGGAATCGACGGCGCCGAGGAAACGCTCCGCCGCCGCTTCGTCGGCGGTGACGATGGCGTCGGTATGGTGCGAGCCGTGGGTATTGATGTGGGCGATCGCGTCGTCGAGCCCGTCGACCTGCTTCACCGCGATGATCGCGTCGAGATACTCGGTATCCCAGTCGCTGTCCTCGGCGGGCACCACGCGGCCGTCGAGCGCGCGCGTGTCGTCGCAGCCGCGCAGCTCGCACCCGGCCCCGGCGAGGTCGTCGAGGATGGATGGCAGCACGTCGCGGGCGACGGCGCGGTCGACGAGCAGCGTTTCCGCCGCGCCGCAGATTCCGGGCCTTCGCATCTTCGCGTTGAAGGCGACGCTGCGCGCCGTCTCCGGGTCGGCGCTGCGTTCGACATAGACGTGGCAGTTGCCGTCGAGATGGGCGATCACGGGGATCCGGCTCTCCCGCTGCACCCGCTCGATCAGCGATTTGCCGCCCCGCGGAACGATGATGTCGATCAGATCGGCCATGGTCAGCATGGCGCCGACCGCGGCGCGGTCGGTGGTCGGCACCATCTGGATCGCCGCTGGCGGCAATCCCGCCTCCTCCAGCCCCGCCCGCAGGCAGTCCATGATCGCGTTCGACGAATGGTAGCTTTCGGACCCGCCGCGCAGGATGGCCGCATTGCCGGATTTGAGACAGAGCGCCCCGGCATCGGCGGTCACGTTGGGCCGCGACTCGTAGATGATGCCGATCACCCCGAGCGGAACGCGGACCCGTTCGATGCGGAGGCCGTTGGGACGCTCCCACGCCGCCATCACGTCTCCGACCGGATCGTCGAGCGCCGCCACGGCCTCGATCCCGGCCGCCATCGCTTCGATCCCGGCCGGAGTCAGCTTCAGCCGGTCGACGAAGGCGTCGGTCAGCCGCGCGCTGTCGACCGCCTCGAGGTCCCTGGCGTTGGCCGCGAGCAGCGCGTTCTCGTTCGACCTGATCCGTCGCGCCGCCGTTCGAAGCGCCCGGTTCTTGTCCTCCGCCCCGTGCGCGCCGAGCGCCCGTGCCGCCGCCCTTGCATCGCCGGCGAGGCGCTCCATCACGGCTTCGACAGCGGCTTCGGTCGCCACCGCACCCTCCCCTTCAATCAAGGACGAGATCGTCCCGGTGGATGATCTCGTCGCGTCCACGGTATCCCAGCAGCGCCTCGATTTCACGGCTTTTGTGGCCGATGATCCGCGCCGCGTCCTCGTTCGAATAGGCACTCAGCCCACGCCCGATTTCCGTCCCGCTCTCGTCCCGGACCAGCACCGCATCGCCCCGGTCGAAGCGCCCCTCCACCGCGGTCACGCCCGCGGGCAGGAGGCTCTTGCCGGATTTGAGTGCGCGCACCGCGCCCCGATCCACGGTCAGCGTGCCTTTCGAATCGATCGCGCCGGCAATCCAGCGCTTGCGCGCCGTCCTGGGCCCGGTTTCAGGATTGAACCAGGTGCAACGGCCGCCCTCCGCGACGGCCGCGAGAGGGTTGAGCCGCCGCCCGTCGGCGATCGCCAGACGGCAACCCGCCGCGAGGGCGATCTTCGCCGCCTCGAGCTTGGTGATCATTCCGCCGGAGCTGTAGCCGGGAGGCGCCTTCCCCGCCATCGCCTCGATTTCCGGCGTGATGCGGCGGACTTCCGGCACGAACGCCGCGTCCACGTCGCGCCGCGGATCGGCGGTGTAGAGCCCGTCGATGTCCGACAGCAACACCAGCGCATCGGCGCTCATCATCTGGGCGACCCTCGCGGCAAGCCGATCGTTGTCCCCGAAACGGATTTCCTCGGTCGCTACGGTATCGTTCTCGTTGATGACCGGCACCGCCCCCAGACCCAGCAACGCCTCGATCGTCGAACGGGCGTTGAGGTGGCGCCTCCGCGCTTCCGTATCGGCGAGCGTCAGCAGGATCTGGGCGGCCGTGATGCCGTGCCGTCCGAGCGCCTCCTGGAAGGCATGCACCAGACGGGCCTGGCCGGTCGCCGCGGCCGCCTGCTTTTCTTCCAGCCGGAGCGGGCGATCCGGCAGGTCGAGCCAGGTCCGGCCGAGCGCAACCGCTCCCGACGAGACGATGACGATCTCCGCTCCCGACCCTCGCAGCGCGGCGATGTCGTCCGCGAGCGCATCGAGCCACTCACGGTGGACGGCGGCGCGCTCCTCGTCGACCAGCAGGACAGAGCCGATCTTGACGACGACCCGCCCGGCGCCGGAAAGCCCGGTCGTCATGGCAACGCCGCCTCCGGTTCGACCTCGCGCACCGCGCGTTGGATTTGCCGGAGAACGTCGGGCACCCCTTCCCCGGTGACGCCGGAGACAACCGCGACGGGACGGCCGGCGGCTGCCTGCAAAGCAGCGCGTTTGGCGGCGCGCTCTTCCCCGCTCAACGCGTCCGCCTTGTTGAGGGCCAGGATTTCCGGCTTTTCGGCCAGCCCACCGCCGTAAGCCACCACCTCGTCGCGCACCGTCCGCCAGGCCGAAGCCACGTCGTCCCCTGTGCCGTCGACCAGATGCAGGAGTATCCGGCAGCGCTCGACATGGCGCAGAAACCGGTCTCCGAGACCGGCGCCCTTGTGGGCGCCCTCTATCAGCCCGGGAATATCGGCCATGACGAACGCGTCGTAGTCCAGCTCCACGACGCCGAGCGCTGGCACCAGCGTCGTGAAGGGATAGTCCGCGATCCTGGGCCGGGCGCCCGAGACCGCCGACAGCATGGTCGACTTTCCGGCGTTGGGAAGACCGACCAGCCCGGCATCGGCGATCAGCTTGAGTTGCAGGACCACCGTCGCTTCTTCGCCGGGCTCGCCGGGATCGGCCCGCCGGGGCGCGCGGTTGGTCGCCGACTTGAAGCGTGCGTTGCCGCGGCCGCCGCGACCGCCGCGTGCGATCGCGAAACGCTCGCCGATGCCGGTTAGGTCGCAGATCGGCGCGCCGCTATCGAAATCCAGCACCTCGGTGCCTTCGGGAACCCGCAGCACCGCGTCGGCGCCGGCGGCGCCGGTGCGGTTGCGGCCGGCCCCGTTGCCGCCCCGTCCCGCGCGGTGGTGCTGGCGGTAGCGGAAGTCGATCAGGGTGTTGAGCCCTTCGACCGCTTCCACCCAGACATCGCCCCCGCGCCCGCCGTCGCCGCCGTCGGGACCGCCGAACTCGACGAACTTCTCACGACGGAAGCTCAGGCAGCCGTTGCCGCCGTCGCCGCTGCGGACGTAGACCTTGGCCTGATCGAGAAATTTCATGCTGGATACCGCGCCCCTGGCGCGGGGCCGCTACTGGGCGGTGTCGACGGAAACGTAGACCCGCTTGTTGGCGCGGCGCCGAAAGGCGACCCGGCCGGCGGCGGTGGCGAATATCGTGTGATCCTTGCCGAGGCCGACATTCTCGCCGGGGTGATATTTCGTGCCGCGCTGGCGGATGATGATATTGCCCGGGATCACCGCCTGGCCGCCGGACTTCTTGACGCCGAGTCTGCGGCCGGCGGAGTCGCGGCCGTTGCGGGAGCTGCCGCCGGCTTTCTTGTGCGCCATTACGAATCCTCCTCTTCGCCCTTCCCGTCGCCGGGCGCGCCGCCCGCGGCCAGGATATCGGTGATGCGAAGCACCGTCTGGTGCTGCCGGTGGCCGTGCTTGCGCCGGTAATTCTTCCGCCGTTTCTTCTTGAAGACGATGATCTTGTCGGCGCGGGTCTGGTCGAGGACGGTCGCGGAGACGCGGGCGCCGTCCACCAGGGGCGTTCCGATGGTCGGGCTCTTCCCGTCGTCCAACATCAGCACCTGATCCAACTCGATCACCGAGCCCGGCTCGCCCGCCAGCCGCTCGACCCTGATCACATCGTCCTTGCTGACGCGGTACTGCTTCCCGCCCGTGCGTACGACTGCAAACATCGTTCCGACCAATCAGAGAGAGCCCGGCCCGGATCGCGCTTTCCGCGGCTGCGCCGCCGAACCGCCTCAGGGGACCCGTACCGAGGGAAGGCGGGACTATAGCCGCCGCGCGGGCGTTGTCAACGCCGCGCGCCCGGGCTCAGGAGACGGGAGGAGCCTCGATACTGTCGAACAACGCGGCGATGCCGTCGCCGAATGCCTGCCTCATCCTGCCGAGATACGGATCGTCCGCCGTCACTTCGATCCGGGTTCCGCCGTCCAACGCATCGCGCCGGTAGACCATGAGGTCGATGGGCAGTCCGACCGAGATATTGCTTCGCATCGTGGAGTCGAGGGAGATCAGCGCCGCCTTCGCCGCTTCGGCCAGCGCCATGTCGTGCCGGACGACCCGATCGAGGATGGGCTTTCCGTACTTGGTCTCGCCGATCTGCAGGAAGGGGGTTTCGGGCGTCGCCTCGATGAAGTTCCCCGCCTCGTAGACCTGGAACAGGCGCGGCGGACGGCCCGCGATCTGACCGGCGACGAGGAAGCTGGTGCGGGGATCGGCGCCCGTCGCGCGGTTCGTCTCGCCGTCTTCCCGCATCACGTCCCTGAGCACGCTGCCGACGATCCGGGCCGCGTTGAACATGCTGGTGGACTCGAACAGGCTCTCCTGGCCCTCGCGGCTGCCGAGGCGCTCGCTGACCACCGAAACCACGGATTGCGAGGTCGCGAGGTTTCCGGCGGACATCAGGGCGATCAGCCGCTCGCCGGGCTCGGAAAAAACGGTGAGCTTGCGAAACGAGGCCACATGGTCGACGCCGGCCGCCGTTCTCGTATCCGCGGCAAGGACCAGCCCGTCATCGAGCAGAATGCCGACGCAGTATGTCATCGGTTCAGCCGCGCTTCCCTGACGTCGACGGACACCGACAGCCGCTCCGCGGGCTCGCCGCCTTCGCGGATGCCACGGACGGGGCAGGCGCTGTCGTAGTCGAGACCGATCGCGCTGCCGACATAGGATTCGGTGCCGCACGTCCGGTTGGCGACGTCGAAACTGACCCACCCGAGCCCGTCCACCCACGCGGCCGCCCACGCATGGCCGGCGGGTTCCGGCGCATCGCGGTCGGCCACATGGAGATATCCGCTGATATAGCGTGCCGGGATACCCAGCGCACGGCAGACCGCGATGAAGACATGCGCGTGGTCCTGGCAGACGCCTGAACCGTGCCGCAGCACCTCGGAGGCGGAGGACTGAACGTCGGTGGCGCCTTCGCGATAGTCGACCAGGTCGCGGATCGCCGCTGCGATGCCGTGCACCCCTTCGAGCCGGTCCCGCGATACGGCCTCGGCGTGGGGCGCGGCAAAGTCGGCCACCGTCTCGTCGGAGGCGGTCAGCGGCGTCGCGCGGAGATAGGTTTCCACCGGCACGCCGCCCTGCTCGTCGGGCAGCACGCCGGTGGTGTCCGTCGTCTCGACCTCGCCCCTTGCCACGATCTCGATACGCTCGCCGGGACTCTCCAGGATCAGCGTGTCGCACGAATTGCCGAAGGCGTCGGTCCAGCGGGTCAACGGTCCCGGGGCGTCGATCGTCCAGCGGATCACGCGCTGGGAGGCGTTGGCATAGGGCGTGAGACGGAGATACTGGATGCCGAAGGATACGGCGGCGTCGTACTGGTAGGCCGTGCGGTGGGCGATGGAGAGCCGCATCAGGCCGGGATCCTGGACCGTCGCAGCATCATGAAATCCTGCTCGATCTGGACGCTGAGCTCGGTGTTTCGCCCGATGAAGCGGGTCAGAAACTCGTGCAGCCCCTGCTGGAAAATGTCGTCGATCCGGCCGAAACGCAGGCTGGCGTGGATCTCGCCGGCAATCCGCAGGCATTCCTCGGGCCGCCCGTGGCAGAGCGAGTCCAGCTGGGCGGTGATGCGCTCGAAACAGGCCATCAACGATCGCGGCATGTCGCCGCGCAGCAGTAGCAGCTCCGCCACCCGGCGCGGCTGGATGACGTCGGAATAAATCTTGTGATAGGCGCGGAAGGCGCTCAGCGAGCGAAGCACCGCGCCCCATTGGTAGTAGTCGACCGAACCGCCGACATGCTCGTCCCGCGGCAGCAGCACGTGGTACTTGGAATCGAGGAGCCTCGCCGTGTTGTCCGCGCGCTCCACGGCAAGGCCCAGATCCAGAAAGGCGTAGCTTTCGTCGCGCAGCATCGTCGCGTCGGTGACGCCGCGGAAGGAATGGGTGCGCTCCTTCACCCAGTCGCAGAAATCGCGGACGCCGCCGTTGAACAGCGTCTTGCTGTCGTAGTCGCGCAGTTCCAGCCAGGTCGTGTTTATGCTTTCCCACATCTCGCTGGTGATCGACACCCTGAGCGCGCGGGCGTTCTCCCGCGCCGCGCGTATCGAGGAAAAGATGCTGGAGGGGAAATCGTCGTCGAAAGCGAGGAACAGAACCGCGCCGGAACCCGAAATCTGGCCCCCGAAGGTGACGAAATCCTCCGGATAGCCCGCGACTTCGAGCGTCGATCCCCAGACCGATTCGTGGGCCAGCCCGGGCGCGTCGAGAAGCACCATCCGGTTGGCGACATCGATCAGCCGGGCCATGTTCTCGGCCCTTTCGATATAGCGCGCCATCCAGTAGAGCTGGTTCGCGGTGCGGCCGAGCATGGTCATGCTTCGAGCACCCAGGTGTCCTTGGTTCCGCCGCCCTGTGAGGAGTTCACCACCAGCGAACCCTCGGTCAGCGCCACGCGGGTCAACCCGCAGGGCACCACGCTCACGGTTTCGCCGCTCAGCACGTAGGGGCGGAGATCGACATGGCGGGGCGCTATCCCTTCGTCGACGAAAGTCGGGCAATGCGACAGCGCGAGCGTCGGCTGGGCGATGAAGTTCTCGGGACAGTCGAGAATACGGGCGCGATAGGCCTCGCGCTCCCCGGCGGTGCTCATCGGACCGACCAGCATGCCGTAGCCGCCGGACCCGTGGACCTCCTTCACCACCAGCTCCGCCAGGTTTTCCAGCGTATAGGCGAGATCGTCGGGTTTGCGCAGCACGTAGGTCTCGACGTTCTCGAGAATCGGCTCCTCCGCAAGGTAGAACCGGATGACGTCCGGCACGAACGGGTAGATCGACTTGTCGTCGGCGAAGCCCGTGCCGAGCGCGTTCGCGAGCGTCACGCGCCCGCCGCGGCAGACCGACAGGAGCCCGGGCACGCCGAGGGTGGAATCCGCGCGAAAGACCAGCGGATCGAGGAATTCGTCGTTGATCCGGCGGTAGATCACGTCGACCCGCTTCAGCCCCTCGATGGTCCGCATCAGCACCTCGCCGTTCCGCACGGTAAGGTCCTGTCCTTCGACCAGCTCGACCCCCATCTGGTCGGCGAGGAAGGCGTGCTCGAAATAGGCGCTGTTGTAGGAACCCGGCGTGAGCACGACCACCGTGGGATTGTCCACCCCGGACGGCGCCGTCGCGCGCAAATTGCGCAACAGCTCCTGGGGGTAATGCTCGACCGCCTGGACGTCGACGCTGGAGAACAGGTCGGGGAAGAGGCGCATCATCGTGTTGCGGTTTTCCAGCATGTAGGAAACGCCCGACGGCGAGCGCAGATTGTCCTCCAGCACATAGAACCGGTCTTCGGCGACGCGGACGATGTCTACGCCCGCGACATGGACATAAACCCCGCGCGGCACGTCGAGCCCGTACATGTGGGGCTCGAGCAGCGCGTTGGCCAGCAGGGTTTCGGCCGGAAGCGCGCCGGCGCGGACGATCTCGCGCTCATGATAGATGTCGTGAATGAACATGTTGAGCGCACGCACGCGCTGGATCAGCCCCGCCGAAAGGTGCTCCCATTCCCGGGCGGAGAAGATTCGCGGAATGATGTCGAACGGGATCAGGCGCTCGGACCCTCCTTCCTGGCCATACACCAGAAAGGTGATGCCGAGACGGCGGAACAGCATCTCGGCCTCGTCGCGCTTGGACTTCAGGCGTTCGACAGGGGTGTCTTCGAGCCACGAGGCAAGCGCGCGATAGGAATCGCGAACCTCGCCGCCGGGCAGGTTCATTTCGTCGAAGAAACGCATCGTTGCCGACGAATAGAGCGAATCCCTACAGAAATGTATAGGGGTCGATGTCGACATGGACACGAACCCCGCGCCGCGTGGGGACCTGCCGCAACCATCGCTCGATGGCGGGCTGGATGCGCACGCCCTGGGGCGCCTTGACCAGAAAGCGGCGGCGATGCCGGCCGCGGATGAGCGCCAGCGGCGCGGGCGCGGGGCCAAGGACGCGGATCTCGCCATCCCGCGGGGCGGCCCGGCCGAGCGCGAGGCAGGCGGTGTCGACGGCGGCTTGGTTGCGTCCCGAGACGACGATCCCGGCCAGCCGGCCGAAGGGCGGCATGCCATGCGCCTCGCGCGCCCGCGCCTCGCTGGCGAGGAAACCGTTCCGGTCTCCCGCGACCAGGGCCGCCATCACGGGATGGTCCGGATTGTAGGTCTGGATGAGCGCATGGCCGGGCCGGGACGCCCGCCCCGCGCGCCCGGCGACCTGGTGCAGCACCTGAAAGCTTCGCTCGGCGGCGCGAAGATCCCCGCCGTCGAGCCCGAGATCGGCGTCGACGACGCCGACCAGGGTGAGATCCGGGAAGTTGTGCCCCTTGGCGACGAGCTGGGTGCCGATGACGATATCGTATTCGTGCCGCCTGATCGCCGTAATGAGCTCTTCGGCGGCGGCGGCGCTTCGCAAGGCATCGCTCGACATCAACGCGGTTCGCGCGCCCGGAAAGGCCGTGGCGGCTTCTTCGGACAGCCGCTCCACGCCGGGTCCGCAGGCAACGAACGCATCGTCCGCCTCGCATTTCGGGCAGGTTTCCGGCGGGGCGGACGCGAAACCGCAATGATGGCATTGCAGCCTTCGGGTCAACCGGTGGTCCACCAGCCACGCGCTGCAGTTGGGGCATTCGATCCGGTGACCGCAGGACCGGCAGAGGGTGAGCGGCGCGTAGCCCCGCCGGTTGAGGAAGAGAAGCGCCTGTTCGCCCGCGTCCAGCGTCCGCGTTACCGCCCCGCGCAGGCTGGGCGACAGCCAGGTCTGGGAGGCCAGCGATTCCCCCCGCATGTCGATCGCGGCGATCTCGGGCACCGCGGAGCCGCCGAAACGTTCGGGGAGGACGATCCTTTCGTAGCGGCCGCGCTCGACGTTGACCACGGTCTCGAGCGTGGGCGTCGCGGAGGCCAGCACCGCCGGACAGCCCGCGTGGCGCGCCCGCACGATCGCAATGTCGCGCGCGTTGTAAATCACCCCGTCTTCCTGCTTGAAGCTGCCGTCGTGCTCCTCGTCGACGACGATCAGGCCAAGTTCGGAAAACGGCAGGAAGAGCGCCGAACGGGCCCCGACCACGACACGGGCCCGGCCGGTGGAGACCGCGCGCCAGGTTTCCCGGCGACGCGCGCCCGTGACGTCGGAATGCCAATGGAGAGGCGGCGCCCCGAAGCGCATCTCGAAGCGCCGCAGCCAATCGACGGTGAGCGCGATCTCCGGCAGCAGCACCAGCACCTGGCGGCCGCGCGCCAGGGCGGCGGCGATCGCTTCGAAATAGACCTCGGTCTTGCCCGAGCCGGTGATCCCGTCGAGCAACGTCACCCTGTCGGAGGTTCCGGCGGCGATCTGTGCCCGGAGCCGGATCGCCGCCTCCTCCTGGGACGGGGTGAGGGCGGGTCCCCGCCGCCGCCAGTCGGGTTGCGGAACGTCGATCGCGGGTTCGATAGAGACCGCGCGCACCAGGCCGTGGCCGACGAGGCCGCGCACCACGCTTGCGCCGCTTCCGGTGGCGCGCGCGATCTGGGCCGCCTTGCGGGCGCGGCCGTCGGCGAGAAAATCGAGGACACGTTTGCGGGCATCGGTCAGCCGCACCCCGTCCCGCGCCGCCCCCGAAGCGATGACATAGGCGGTCTCGACCCTAGGCGGATCGAGCGCTTCCGGCACGCTCATGGCCATTCGCAACACCGCGCCGGGCGGCGTCATGGTGTAGGACGCGGTCCAGGCGACGGTTTGCAGGAGGTCGGCCGGAAGCGGCGGAACCTCGAGCGCGGCGGCGATGTCCCGCAGCTTCGTTTCGTCGACGTCGCCATCGGCTTCGCCCCATACGACGCCGGTCACCTCGCGAACCCCGAGCGGCACCCGAACGAAGCGGCCGGGCGCGAGATCCATGCCTTCGGGAACCCGGTAATCGTAGGCGCCGGCGACCGGCAAAGGGATCAGAACCGCGGTTCGATCCAAAGCGATTCGCGACGGCGTCCTGACAAGCCGGGGCTCCATGAACTACACTCTAGTTCCTCGTTCCGAGGCGTTCACGCGGCATCGCCCTCAGGAAGGAAACCGCATGAAATTCTTCGTCGACACGGCGGACGTCGATGAGATTCGCGACCTCGCTGCGACCGGCCTTCTCGACGGGGTGACGACCAATCCTTCCCTGGTGGCGAAGTCCGGCAAGCCGTTCCTCCAGGTCATCCGCGAGATCTGCGAAATCGTGGACGGTCCGGTGAGCGCGGAGGTCACCGCGACCGATCACCCGACGATGCTGTCGGAAGGCCGGAAGCTCGCCCAACTCGCGGGGAATGTCGCGGTCAAGGTGCCGCTGACGCCCGACGGGCTCAAGACGTGCCGGCTGTTGGCCGATGACGGGGTGATGGTCAACGTCACTCTCTGCTTTTCCGCCAGCCAGTCGGTTCTCGCCGCCAAGGCGGGAGCCGCCTTCGTGTCCCCGTTCATCGGCCGGCTCGACGACATCAGCCGCGACGGGATGGGGCTGATCGCGGATATCCGAATGATCTACGACAATTACGAGACGTTCACGACGGAGATTCTCGTGGCCTCGGTACGCAGCCCCAACCACGTCGCGGAGGCCGCCAAGATCGGCGCCGACGTGGCGACGATTCCTCCCGGCGTCATCCGTCAACTGTTCAACCATCCGCTGACCGACAAGGGCCTCGACGCCTTCCTCGCCGACTGGGCCAAGACCGGCCAGTCGATCCTCGACGCCTAGGCCGATGCCCAAGGCCGTCGACGACCGGAAAATCGGCCCGAGGCCCGAGCTTACCGCGGAAGCCGTGCGCGAATGGCTCGTCGCCAACCCGGACTTCGTGGACCGGAACATCGACCTGTTGATTGCGCGGGACGCCGGCGACACGGAAGGCATTCCCGGGGTCGTCGATCTCCGGCACCGGATTCTCGATCGCTTGCGGCGCAGCCTCGATCGCCAGAAGGTACGGGAACGCGAGATCCTGCTCGCCGCGGAGGATCGTGCCAGGACGGTCGCGCGAACCCAGGACGCGGTGCTCCTGGTCTTCAGGCAGAGTTCCGTCAAAGCGCTGGCGCAGCGCGTGGCCGCACAATTCCCGGTGCTGTTTTCCACCACGGCGGCGGCGCTGATCGTCGAGGGCGGACCCGAGGCGGGCGAGGGGGACCTGATCGCGCTCCGGAGCGAGGCGGTAGACGCGCTGATCGACCCGGGAAAAGCCATCCGCCTGGGCGCCGCGACGGAGACGGACCGGAGCGCGCTCGGCGACCGTTTCTCGCTGGTCGAGTCGCTCGCGGTGATCCGCCTGGAAACCCGGCGCGGACGCTTTCTCCTCGCTCTCGGTTCGTCGGCGCCGGACGGTTTCACGCCGGACCAGGGAACCGACCTCCTCGACTTCCTCGGCAGTGCGATGGAGGTCGCGATCGACAAATGGCCGCGCCGCCGGCGCTAGAGCGCTTCGCCGCCGCACCCGAACTCGCCGAGGCGATCGCCGCATGGCAAAGCTGGCTCGAAGACGAGCGCCGCGTGTCCGTCCACACGACCGCGGCCTATATGCGCGACCTCAAGATCTTCCTCGACTTCCTCGCGGAACATCGGGGCGGCTTCGCCGATCTCGGAGCGCTCCAGGCGCTCGGGCATGGTGACTTCCGATCCTACCTCGCGCAGCGGGCGAAGAACGAGCGGGCGCGCAGCTCGACCGCGCGTGCCCTGTCGGTGCTGCGGAGCTTCTTCCGGTTTCTCGAACGGACCGATCGGGCGCGGAACGGGGCCATCGGCGCGGTCAGAACGCCCCGCCTGCCGCATACGGTACCGAAACCCGTCGCCACCCGGGACGCGCTCGCGATCATCGCGCAGGCGGGCGACACCACCCACAAGAAACCGTGGATCGCGGCGAGGGATACCGCGCTCCTCCTGCTGCTCTACGGCGCCGGGCTCCGCATCGACGAGGCGCTCGGCCTGAACGAGGACCAGGCGCCGTCGCGCGATTCCCTTCGCGTGCGGGGGAAGGGAGACAAGGAACGCATCGTTCCGATCCTGCCGGCGGTGCGCGAGGCGGTGGCGGCCTATCTCCGGGCATGTCCGTTCATCGTTCCGGGCGGTCCGCTCTTCCTCGGAGCGCGCGGCGGACGGCTCAACGCGGGCGTCGTCCAGCGCGAGCTGCGCAGGATCCGGGGCGCCCTCGGGCTCCCCGAGACCGCCACGCCTCACGCGTTGCGCCACAGCTTCGCGACCCACCTGTTGCAGGCGGGCGGCGACCTGCGCGCCATACAGGAGCTGCTGGGTCACGCGTCCCTGTCGACCACGCAACGCTACACCGAGGTCGACACCTCGACGCTCGTCGCGGCCTACAACGACGCCCATCCGCGCGCGCGAGGCTGATCGCCCTTCGATACGCCGCTTCGCGGCTACTCAGGGTGAGGGTATCGTTGAACTCCAATAGAAAAACCCCTCATCCCGAGTAGGCGCGACAGCGCCGTATCGAGGGACGCGCCGCGGTAAGGCCCTACACCCCGCTTCCAACCGAAACGGACAGGTTCTAAAGGTGGATCTGGCGCCCCTCGACCGCGAGAGCGGCTTCCTTGATCGCCTCGTTCAGCGTCGGATGCGCGTGACAGGTGCGCGCGATGTCCTCCGACGATGCGCCGAACTCGATCGCGAGCGCGAGCTCGGCGATCATCGTGCCGGCCTCGGGGCCGACGATATGGGCGCCGAGCACCGCGTCCGTCTCCGCATCCGCGAGGATCTTTACGAAGCCGTCGCCAACGCCCTTGCCGCGGGCGCGCGCATTGGCGGAAAACGGGAACCTGCCCACCTTCACGGGCCGGCCTTCCCCGTTCAGCGCCTCTTCCGTCTTGCCCACGGACGCCGCTTCGGGCGCGGTATAGACGACGCCCGGGATGGCGTCGTAGTCGACGTGCCCCGCCTGCCCCGCCATCGTTTCCACCGCGGCGATCCCCTCCTCCTCGGCCTTGTGGGCCAGCATGGGGCCGGGAATCGCGTCGCCGACGGCAAAGATGCCCTTCACGCCGGTCTCGAACCTCCGGTCGACGGAGACGAAGCCGCGGTTGTCGCGTTCGACCCCGACCGCGTCGAGCCCGAGACCCTCGGTAAAAGGCCGCCGCCCGACGGCGACCAGAACGGCATCGCAATCGACCGTCTCGCCGGCGCCGGCGCCCGCCGGCTCCAGCGCGACCCGCACCGAGCCGTCCCGCTCCTCCGCACCGGCCACATTGGTAGCCGTCTTGAACGTCATGCCCTGCCGTTCGAGCACCCGCGCCATCTCACCGGAGACCTCGCCGTCCATCCCGGGCAGAATCCGGTCGAGGTATTCCACCACGGTCACCTTCGCGCCCAGCCGTTGCCAGACCGAACCCAGCTCGAGCCCGATATAGCCGCCGCCGACCACGACGAGATGCCGGGGCACGGCCTGTAGCGAGAGCGCGCCGGTCGAAGACAGGATGCGGGTCTCGTCGACGTCGAGTCCGTCGAGCTCCGCCGCCTCGGATCCCGTCGCGACCAGAATTCTGTCGCATTCCAGAACCCTCGGCTCTCCCGTTCCTTCGACCGGGTCGACCTCGATGCGTCCGGGACGGACGATGCGCGCCCGGCCGGCAATGCCGTCGATCCCGTTCTTCCTGAACAGAAACGCGATCCCCTTGGTCAGGTCTTCGACGACCCGGTCCTTCCGCGCGAGCATCCTGGGAAGGTCGAAGGAAAGACCCTCGATCCCGATCCCGTGATCCCCAAGATGATCCCGTGCCTCGACGAACCGCTCTGTCGATTCGAGCAGCGCCTTGGAGGGGATGCAGCCGACATTGAGGCAGGTTCCGCCCCAGGTCGCGCGCTTGTCGACACAGGCGACGGAGAAGCCGAGCTGGGCCGCCCGGATCGCGGCTGTATACCCGCCCGGCCCCGCGCCGATGACGATCAGGTCGTATCGCTGGCCGCTCACCGCGCCGTCTTCAGGCTTCGAGCAGGATGCGCTCGGGATCCTCGATGCATTCCTTTACCCGGACGAGAAAGGTCACGGCTTCGCGTCCGTCGACGATCCGGTGGTCGTATGAGAGCGCGAGATACATCATCGGGCGAACGACGATCTCGTCGTCGACCGCCACCGGGCGCTTCTCGATCTTGTGCATCCCGAGGATGCCGGATTGCGGCGGGTTCAGGATCGGGGTCGACAACAGGGAACCGTAGACCCCGCCATTGGTGATGGTGAACGTCCCGCCGGTCAGATCCTGCATCGCCAGCTTACCGTCCCGCGCGCGGCTGCCGAGATCCGCGATTCCCGCCTCGACGCCGGCGAATGAGAGCGCGTCGGCATCGCGCAGAACCGGCACCACCAGCCCCTGTTCGGTGCCGACGGCTACCGCGATGTCGTAGCGGTTCTTGTAGACGATGTCCGCCCCGTCGATCTCGGCATTGACCGCCGGCACTTCCTTGAGCGCCACGATGACGGCCTTGACGAAGAAGCTCATGAAACCGAGCCGGACGCCGTGCTTCTTCTCGAAAGCGTCGCGGAGGCGCTGGCGCATCGCGATGACCGCCGACATGTCGACCTCGTTAAACGTGGTCAGCATGGCGGCGGTGTTCTGGGCTTCCTTGAGCCGCTCGGCGATACGCTGGCGGAGCCGCGTCATCGGAACGCGTTCCTCACGCGCACCCGCCGGCGCCGGTTCGGCGGTGGGGGCGGGCAAAGGCGCCGGATCGGTGGCGGCATCCCCGGACGAGGCGAGATGCGCGAGAACGTCGCCCTTGGTCAGCCGGCCGCCCTTGCCGGTTCCCGCGATCGTCGTCGGGTCGATCCCGTGCTCTTCCACCAGCTTGCGGACCGCGGGCGAAAGCGATTGCCGGGCCGCGGGCGGAGCGGCAGGCTCCGGCGCTGGTTCGGGGGCGGCGCGGGAGGGCGGCGCCTCGCCGTCGCCGGACGCCTCGATCGAACCGAGGACGGCCCCGACCTCGACGGTCTGGCCCGCCGCGATCTCGATCGCCGCGAGCACGCCGGCGGCCGCGGCGGGCACTTCCAGCGTGATCTTGTCGGTTTCGAGCTCGACGAGGGGCTCGTCCATCGAGACCGCCTCCCCGGCCGATTTGAGCCACTTGGACACCGTCGCTTCGGTCACCGACTCGCCGAGCGCGGGTACCACGATCTGGGTCGCCATCGTCTCCTCTCTTCGCCGGACGCGGACGGCCAGCCGGCTCTAGGCGGGGGCCAGCGCCTCGTCGATCAGGGCCTTCTGTTCGCGGGCGTGCTGCGCGGCAAGCCCCGTGGCCGTGGACGCGGCCTCGGGCCGTCCCGCATAGACCGGCCTGTCGGCCCGCACGCCGAGCGTCGCCAGAAGCTCCTCGATGCGCCGGTCCATATAGGTCCACGCCCCCATATTGCGCGGCTCCTCCTGGCACCAGACGATTTCGGCGCCGGGATAGCGGGAGAGTTCCGCGCCCAGTGAGATATTGGGGAAGGGGTAGAGCTGTTCCACCCTGACCAGGGCGACATCGCGAATTTCCCTTTCTTCCCGCGCGGCGAGGAGGTCGTAGAACACCTTGCCGGTGCACAGGACGACGCGGCGGATGTCGGCGTCCGGCCCGACCGGTCCCGGTTCCGGGAAAACCCGTCGGAAGGAGCTGCCGGCGCACATGTCGTCGAGCCGCGAGACGCAGAGCTTGTGCCTGAGCAGCGATTTCGGCGTCATGACGATCAGCGGCTTCCGGAAACTGCGGTGGATCTGCCGCCTCAGCGCGTGGAAATAGTTGGCCGGCGTGCTGATGTTGCACACCTGCATGTTGTCTTCGCCGCAGAGCTGGAGGTAGCGCTCCAGCCGCGCCGAGGAGTGCTCCGGTCCCTGGCCCTCGTAGCCGTGCGGCAACAGCAGCACCAGCCCGGACATGCGCAGCCACTTTGTCTCGCCGGACGATATGAACTGGTCGATGATGAACTGGGCCCCGTTGGCGAAATCGCCGAACTGCGCCTCCCACAGCACCAGCATGTTCGGATCGGCAAGCGACATGCCGTATTCGAAGCCCAGCACGGATGCCTCGGCCAACGGGCTGTCGCGCACCGCGAGCCTCTCCTGGCCCTCGCCGATATGGGCAAGCGGCGTATAGGCTTCCTGGGTTTCCTGGTCGATCAGAACCGCGTGGCGCTGGGAGAAGGTTCCGCGGCGGCAATCCTGGCCGCTGAGGCGCACGAAGCGGCCCTCGGCCAGAATCGTGCCGAAGGCGAGCGCTTCCGCGGTCGCCCAATCGACCCCCTCGCCGGTCTCGAACATGGTCTTCCGCGCGTCGATGAAGCGATTGAGCTTGGGATTGAGATTGAAACCTTCGGGAATCGCGGTGAGCGCGCGGCCGATCGCATCGAGCGCTTCGCGCGTGACGTCGGTCTTGCCGCGGCGCTCTTCCAGCGACGGGGCGGTCGTCATCTCCGCCCATTCGCCTTCCAGCCAGTCAGCCTTGTTGGGCTTGTAGCTCTTGGCCGCCTCGAAGGCATCATCGAGGCGCTGACGGCAATCCCGGGTCACCCGTTCGACGTCCTCCGCGGTGAGCAAACCCTCCTCGACCAGCCGATCTCCGTAGACCGAAGCGACGGACGGCCGGTCGGCGATCGCCTTGTACATCACGGGCTGGGTGAACGCGGGCTCGTCCGACTCGTTGTGACCGAAACGGCGATAGGACCAGATGTCGAGGACCACGTCCTTGCGGAAGGTGTTGCGGAATTCGGTCGCGATGCGGGCGACATGGACCACCGCTTCCACGTCGTCGCCGTTGACGTGGAAGATCGGGGCCTGGACGGACTTGGCGATCTCGGTCGGGTAGCGCGAAGCGCGCGTCGCCGCCGGGCTGGTTGTGAACCCGATCTGGTTGTTGACCACGAGGTGGACGGTTCCGCCGGTCCGGTAGCCGGCGATGTCGGAGAGACCGAAGGTTTCCGCCACGATCCCCTGGCCCGCGAATGCCGCATCGCCGTGCATCAGGATACCGAGGACGCGTTGGCGCGCGAAATCCCCGCGCTGGCGCTGCTTCGCCCGCACCTTGCCGACGACGACCGGGTCGACCGCCTCGAGATGTGACGGGTTGGCGGCGAGCGAGAGATGAACCTTGACGCCGTCGAACTCGCGGTCGGCGGACGCTCCGAGGTGATACTTGACGTCGCCCGAACCGCCGACTTCCTCGGGCTGGTAGGACATGCCCCGGAACTCGGCGAAGATCGCCGCGTAGGGTTTCAACATGATGTGCGCGAGCACGTTGAGCCGACCGCGATGCGGCATCCCCAGCACGACCTCCTCGATGCCGACCTGGGAACCGCGCTTGAGGATCTGTTCCAGGGCCGGAATCAGCGACTCGCTGCCGTCGAGCCCGAACCGCTTGGTGCCGGGATAGCGCACATGGAGGAATTTCTCGAAGGATTCGGCTTCCACCAGGCGCTCGTGAATGGTCTCCTTGCCGCGCTCGGTGAAGTCGGTCTGGTTGTGGATCGCCTCGATGCGATCCTGGATCCAGATCTTCTCCTCGGCCGAGGTGATGTGCATGTATTCGACGCCGACCGTCCCGCAATAGGTGTCTTCCAGAGCGTCGACGATCTGGCGGAGGGTGGCGCGCTCGAAACCGAGCGTATTGACGTAGATCGGCCGGTCGTAATCGGCGTCGGTGAAGCCGTAGCTTTGCGGGTCCAGCTCGCTGTGCGGCGCCGGCTTTTCCAGCTTGAGCGGGTCGAGATCGCAGTAGAGGTGGCCGCGGACCCGATACGATCGGATCAGGCTCAGCGCCTGGATAGAATCCCGCGTCGCCTGACGAAGGTCGATCCCGTCTCCGACTGACACGATTGCCGGGGCGGCGGCTCCGTTCCCGATGACCCGGGTTTCACGAGGCGCCCAGCTCGCGCCTTCCAGTGCCTTCAGGACCTCCGGCGCTTCGTCCCGAAGGTCGGAGAAGAACGCCGCCCAGTCGGCATCGACCGAGGCGGGGTCGGATGCGAATTGCGCGTAGAGCTCCTCGATGAAGGGGCCGTTCGCGCTCGCGAGGAAGCTGGTATCGGCGGCTCTTGTCATAGGCTTTGGCCCGGTCTCGTGATCCGCGTGCACTACAACGCCGAAAAGTTCAGCCGCGCATCGCCTCAGCCATTGTCTCGCCGATGGCGGCCGGAGAAGCCGCAACCCTGATTCCGGCCTGCTCGAACGCCTCGATCTTGTCCCCCGCGGCGCCCTTTCCGCCGGAGATGATAGCACCGGCATGGCCCATCCTGCGGCCGGGCGGTGCCGTCACCCCCGCGATGAAGCCCACAACCGGCTTTTTCGTCTTCGACTGCCTGATGAAGGACGCGGCGTCTTCCTCGGCCCCGCCGCCGATCTCGCCGATCATGATGATGCCTTCGGTTTCCTCGTCGGCGAGGAAGGCTTCGAGGCAATCGACGAAATCGGTTCCGTTGACCGGATCTCCGCCGATCCCGACGCAGGTCGTCTGCCCCAGCCCGGCCGCCGTGGTTTGCGCCACCGCCTCATAGGTGAGGGTTCCGGAACGGGAAACGATCCCGATCCTGCCGCGCTGGTGGATATGGCCCGGCATGATGCCGATCTTGCACTCGTCGGGGGTGATGACGCCGGGGCAGTTCGGCCCGATCAGCCTCGACCGGGAACCGTCCAGGACACGCTTGACCCGCACCATGTCGACCACCGGGATTCCCTCGGTGATGCAGACGATCAGCGCTATCCCGGCCTCGATCGCCTCAAGAATGGCATCGGCCGCGAATGGCGGCGGCACGTAAATGACCGAAGCATCGGCGCCGGTCTTCTCGACCGCCTCCGCCACGGTGTCGAACACGTCGAGGTCGAGATGTTTCGTGCCGCCTTTGCCGGGCGTCACCCCGCCGACCATCCTGGTCCCGTAGGCGATAGCCTGCTCGGAATGGAAGGTTCCCTGGGCCCCGGTGAAACCCTGGCAGATGACCCTGGTATCGGCGTTGACGAGGACGGCCATCAGGCGGCCTCTTCGACGGCGTGGACGACGCGCTCCGCGGCCTCCGCGAGCGTATCCGCCGATACGATCAGAAGCCCGGATTCGGCCAGCATCTTCTTGCCCAGCTCGACATTGGTGCCGGCAAGGCGGACGACAAGGGGCACGTTGAGATTGATCTCGCGGGCGGCGGCGACCACCCCTTCGGCAATCACGTCGCAGCGCATGATGCCGCCGAAGATGTTGACCAGAATCCCTTCGACATTGGGGTCGGACAGGATCAGCTTGAATGCCGCCGTCACCCGTTCGCGCGACGCGCCGCCGCCGACATCGAGGAAATTCGCCGGCTCCCCGCCGTGCAGCTTGATGATGTCCATCGTCGCCATCGCGAGCCCGGCGCCGTTGACCATGCAGCCGATATTGCCGTCCAGCTTGATGTAGTTGAGGTCGTGCTTGAGCGCCTCGCGCTCCATCGCGTCCTCTTCGTCCTCGTCCCGCAATTCGATCACGTCGGAATGACGGAACAGCGCGTTGTCGTCGAACGCCATCTTGGCGTCCAGCGCGATCACCTCGCCCTCGCCAGTGACCACCAGCGGATTGATTTCGACGATCGAGGCGTCGAGCCCGACAAAGGCCTCGTAGATGCCCATGACGAACTTGACGGCGGCGCCGACCTGCCTGCCTTCGAGCGCGAGGCCGAAGGCGATCCTTCGCGCATGATGGGGCTGGATGCCGGTCGCCGGGTCGATGTCGACGGTGACGATCTTCTCCGGCGTCTCGGCCGCGACCTGCTCGATCTCCACGCCCCCTTCGGTGGAGGCCATCAGGGTCAGCCGGCCGGTTTCGCGGTCGACCAGCATCCCGAGATAGAGCTCGCGCGCGATGTCGCAACCCTCCTCGACATAGACACGCTTGACCCGGCACCCTTCCGGCCCGGTCTGGTGGGTGACGAGGTTCATGCCGATCATCGCCTGGGCGGCATCGCGCACGTCGTCGATCGACCCGACCACCTTGACCCCGCCGCCCTTGCCGCGGCCGCCGGCGTGGATCTGCGCTTTGACCACCCAGACCGGCCCGCCGAGCTCGTTCGCCGCGTCGACCGCCTCGGCGGCGGTGTAGGCGACCTTGCCGCGCGGAACGGCGACGCCGAAGCGGGACAGCAGCTGTTTCGCCTGATACTCGTGGATATTCATCGTATCCCCGCGCGGCGGATTATTTCTTCGCCGCCTTGTTCATGCGCCTGACCACGTCCACAAGCCCCCTGACTGCACCCACAGAGGCATCGAAGGCCTTCTTCTCGGACGCGTTGAGATCGATCTCGACGATGCGCTCCACGCCTCCCGCGCCGATCACCACCGGCACGCCGATATAGAGCCCGCGCACGCCGTACTGCCCGTTCAGCATCGCGCAGCAGGGAAGAACCCGCTTCTTGTCCTTCAGATAGGCGTCGGCCATCTGGATCGCGGAAGATGCCGGGGCGTAATACGCCGAGCCGGTCTTGAGCAGGGCGACGATCTCGCCGCCCCCGTCGCGGGTTCTCTGGACGATCTCGTTGAGACGTTGCCGCGTGGTCCAGCCCATCTTCACGAGGTCGGGCAGCGGGATGCCGGCGACGGTTGAGTACCGGGTGAGCGGCACCATCGTGTCGCCGTGCCCGCCGAGAACGAAGGCGGTCACGTCCTCCACGGAGACCTTGAACTCCTCGGCGAGGAAATAGCGGAAGCGTGCCGAATCGAGGATGCCCGCCATGCCGACGACGCGCCTGGAGGGAAATCCGGTCGCTTGCCTGAGCGCCCAGACCATCGCATCCAGCGGGTTGGTGATGCAGATCACGAAAGCGTCGGGGGCGTTCTTCCTGATTCCCTCGCCGACCTGATTCATCACCCTGGTGTTGATCTCGATGAGATCGTCGCGGCTCATGCCGGGCTTGCGCGGCACGCCCGCGGTCACGATGACGACATCGGCGCCCTTGATCGCGCTGTAGCGCGAGGCCCCCAGCATCTTCGAATCGAAACCCTCGATCGGCGAGGATTCGACGAGGTCGAGCGCCTTGCCCTGCGGCACGCCGTCGACGATGTCGAACATCACGATGTCGCCGAGCTCCTTGAGCCCGGCGAGATGCGCCAGCGTACCGCCGATATTGCCCGCGCCGACGAGCGCGATCCTGTTTCTCGCCATTGACGGAGCCTCGTTGTTGAGCAGCCGCGCCACCCGAGGGCGTTTCCGCGTTGGGCCGGTGCTTACCCCGTTTCGAATAGCCGCACAAGTGTCGCCCCGGGAACCCGATCAGCCGAGATGCTCGGCGGCGAGGTAGGCGGCCGACTGCATTTCGTGCAGCCTGGAGACCGCGCGCTTGAAGGAGAAAGCGGCGTCTCCCTCGGGGTAGAGCCCGTCGGGCGGGGCCTCCGCCGACATCACCAGCTTCACCTTGTTCTCGTAGAGCGCATCGACGAGGTTGACGAAGCGCTTGGCCTCGTCGGCGCGGATCGCGTGGAGCCTGGGAACCCCGTCGAGCACCAGCGTGTGGAAGTTCCGCGCGAGCGCCAGATAGTCCGCGGCGCCGAGCGGGCGCCCGCACAACGCCTCGAAGGTAAACGCCGCGACGCCGCGCGCGGCACGCGGGACGTGCAGGATCCGTCCCAGAACGGGGATATCCGCCGGGCAGGCCGCCGCCCCTTCGGTCAACGCGAGGAAAGCCTCTTCGAGCGCCTTGTCGGCGGCCGGTCCCAGCGGGGTGTGGTAGACGGCGAGGTCGCGGATCCTGAGACGCCGGTAATCCACCGCTCCCTCCAGCGCCAGAAGGTCGAGCCTTTCCCGGATCAGCTCGATGAACGGCTCGAAGCGGTCGCGCTGCAGCCCGTCCCTGTAGAGGTCGCCGGGCGCCACGTTGCTGGTCGCGACCACCACGACTCCCCTTGCCAGAAGCGCCTCGAACAGACGGCCGAGGATCATGGCATCGGCGATATTCTCGACCTGGAACTCGTCGAAGCAGAGAAGCCACGCTTCTTCCGCGATCTGGCCTCCGAGCCGGGCCAGCGGATCGGCGCGCTTGTCCTTCCGAAGCGCATGCAGGCGGTCCTGGACCTCCAGCATGAAGGCGTGGAAGTGGATGCGCCGCTTGAGCGACACCTGCGCGCCGTCGAAGAAGATGTCCATCAGCATCGTCTTGCCGCGTCCGACGCCGCCGAACATGTAGAGCCCCTGCGGAGCGTCGCCCCGGCGGCGCGCGAGGCCGAGCCGCGCCCGCCATCCGGTCTCTCCCGTGTCCGGGCGGTAGCCGGCGAGCGCGTTGTGAAGGCTCTGGAGCTTCTCGGCGGCCAGCGCCTGGTCCGGGTCGGGCTTCAGCGCACCCGCGCGAACGCGGGCGCGGTAAACCGCGAGCGGTCCTTCGGTCATCGCATGGTGTGTCGGTCGGGACGCCTCGGCGCCGGATGATCGCCCCTCACTGTCTTCCGGCGGCCGGTCCCGGTCAACCCGCCGGGGAGGCGAGGAAGGACCGCGTCGCGGCAACGGCTTCGGCGAGGCCGACGCGTTCGACGGGCACCTCGGGCGGAAACGCGCCGAGCAGGCGCGACGGCATCATGGGATCGAGCAGGACGAATACGCCGCGGTCGTCGGCCTTGCGCACGAGGCGGCCGAAGGCCTGCTTGAGCCGCAGCCGGGCCAGCATGTCGTCATAGCGGATGTCGGGAAACGCCTTGCGCCGTTCGCGGTGGAGAATCGTCGGGCGCGGCCATGGCACGCGGTCGAACACGATCAGGCGGAGCGAGGCGCCGGGAATGTCGACTCCGTCCCGCACCGCGTCGGTGCCGAGCATGCAGGAGTCGGTCTCGGCACGGAAAATGTCGACAAGGCTGGCCGTGTCGAGATTGTCGACATGCTGCGCGAGCAGTGGAAAGCCGGCCTCCTCCATGTCTCCGGCGATGCGCTCGTATACCGCGCGCAGGCGGGAGATCGCGGTGAACAGGCCGAGCGCGCCGCCGGACGAGGACTGCATCAGTGCCCGGTAGGCGGCGGCGACCTGACCGGCATCGTCCTTGCGGACGTCTGTGACGACGAACACCCGGGCGAGACGGGCGTAATCGAAAGGCGACGGCGCCTCCACGCGAACGGCGGGAGACGACAGGTGCCTGGCGCCGGTCCGCATCTCCGCGACGCGCCAATCGGCCTCCACGTCGCCGGTCCCGTCGCGCAGGGTTGCCGACGTCACGACGACGCCGTGGGCCGGCGTGACCACCGTTTCTGCGAAGGGCAGCAACGGATCGAGCCAATGGCGGTGCATGGCGACGTCGATGTCGCGCCCCTGATGGCGGCTGACCGAGAACCAGTCGACGAAAGCCTCCGGCGTGGCATCGTCCAGCGCGCGGAGCATGGCGCGCCAGTTCTCCAGTTGACCCTCGATCCTGATCCGGAGGCCGCGCGCGGCGGCGTCGAAGCGGTTGCGGGTCGGCGGGTCGAGGTGTTCGGCCTCTTCGTCCAGCAGGGCGTCGAGCCGTGCCGCGATCGTCCGCGCGGGCGCAATCAGCGCGCCCAGCGTCTTTTCCAGCGCATGCGCCGCCTCGATCAACCCGGGGACGGGAGGCCGGGTCTCGGCTTCGAGATCGTAGGGAATGCTCGTATCCCTGGCGCGGGCGTAGACCTGCCGGCGGACCGCGGCGAGGAAGGTCTCGGCGGGGCCGCGCGGCGTGTCCGACGCCAGGCGCGCGTTCCAGCCGGCGCCCGGCAGCGTCCTCGCCGCCTTGAGGGTCTCGGCCATTGCCTCGCCGAGCGCGTCGTCGAGCATGGCGGCGTCCTCGATCCGCCGCGCAAGCCCGCGCGCGCGGCGCCCGCGCGTGTCCTCCGCGCCGAGGAGCCAGCGGCGGAGCTCCGCCCCCTCCAGCCCGCCGAGCCGCGCGGCGAAAGCATCGTCGGCGGCATCGAAGACATGATGGCCCTCGTCGAAAATCACCCGGCCCGGGACGAACCGGTCGTCGGCCCCGCCGACCGCCGCGAGAGTCATCACCAGCGCATGGTTGGCGACCACGATGTCGGCCCGCCGGGCCCGCCGCGCAGTGCGCTCGATGAAGCATTTGTGGTAATGCGCGCAGGCCGAGTAGACGCACTCGCCGCGCCGGTGCGCGAGACCGAGCGTGTTGCGTGGACCGAGAAGATCGGCGAGCCATGCGGGAAAATCCCCGCCCACCATGTCGCCGTCCCGGGTCGCCGCGACCCAGCGAGCGGTGAGGCCGAGCGCGATTCCGTCCGCCGCATCGCCGCCATGGCGGCCCAGCGATTCCTCCAGGTTGAGGAGGCAGAGATAGTTGTCGCGGCCCTTACGGATCACCACGCGGCGATGCTTGACCGCGGGATCGGGGTGGAGGCGGTCGAGCTCGGCGTCGATCTGGCGCTGCAAATTGCGGGTGAACGTGCTGATCCATACCGGCCCGGAATTGCGTTCGGCCCACAGGCTCGCGGGCGCGATATAGCCCAGCGTCTTGCCCACCCCGGTACCGGCTTCGGCGATCGCCACGGCGGGTTCGTCCTCGCGGTCGCGCGGGACGAAAGCCGCCGTCAGCGCGGAGGTAAAATCCGCCTGCCCCGGCCGGTCCTCGGCTCCCGGGCCCAGCAGATCGGCGAGGCGGCGCCTGGCTTCGCCGGGTTCGACGGGAACGTTTCCGGGTTGCGGCTGGGGCGCCTGTTCCGCGAACTCCGGCAGCCCGGTCCATACGCGAAGACCCGCGGAGTGGGCGGGGATCGAGTCCGCGCCTCCGAGCCTGTCCAGAACCGCCGCGCCCCAAGGCCATCCGGCCTCCGCCATGAAGGAAGCGATCGCGGCCGCGTCGGGGTCGCCGTCGGCGTCGAGCTCGCTGAGCAGCAACCCGGCCGCGCTGGCGAGCGTGCGGGCCTCTTCGGCAAGCCCCCGGGGCCGGGGGAGGTCGAGCGCGTCGGCGAGTCCGCCCGCCGTCGGCAGGCAGGGCAAAGCCGGGCGCACGAAGGCAAACAGCTCCAGCAGGTCGCAGGCCCTGAACGGCCGGGCGCCGAGCCGTTGCGCCAAAACCTTGCGGTGGCAAACGATGGGAACCGCGCCTCTGGCGAGCGCGGCGACGGCGTCGCGGTGCCGGATCTTCCGGGCTTCGCCCCCGGCATCGAGGATCAGGGATTCCCGGATATTGGCGACCAGCACGGGATGGCCGCCCCGGTCGCCGAACAGGTCGGCGGCTGCCATATCCGGACTATACTACACGGCTCCGGATTGACGCCGGACGGCCCGAAACCTAAGCAGTCCCCGCGATGAGCGATCGACAGCCAGCCGAAGAACCCCGATCGTGGCCGTTCGAGGAAGCGCGAAAGGTCCTGAATCGGACCGGCGGCGCGGTTCCAGAGAAGGGCTACGTGCTGTTCGAGACGGGCTACGGGCCGTCCGGGTTGCCCCATATAGGCACGTTCGGCGAGGTCGTCCGCACCCAGATGGTGCGGCGGGCGCTGGCGGAGCTGTCGGACATGCCGAGCCGGCTGTTCGCGTTCTCGGACGACATGGACGGGCTGCGCAAGGTGCCGGAGAACATCCCGAACGGGGACATGGTGGAGCGCCATCTGGGCAAGCCGCTCACCGCGATCCCGGATCCCTTCGGGACCCATGAAAGCTTCGGCCATCACAACAACGCCCGGCTTCGCGGTTTCCTCGACGGGTTCGGCTTCGACTACGCGTTCAAGAGCGCGACCGAATGCTACGCTTCGGGCGCGTTCGATTCGGCGCTGCTCGCGATCCTCGCGGATTACGAGCGCGTCACCGATGTGATCCTGCCGACGCTGGGCCCGGAGCGGCGCGCGACCTACAGCCCTTTCCTGCCGATCTGCCCGGAAACGGGACGGGTGTTGCAGGCGCCTGTGGTCGCGCGCGATGTCGACGCCGGCACGATCACGTACGAGGCGGAAGACGGCCGGAAGGTCGAAGTCCCGGTGACGGGCGGGCATTGCAAGCTGCAATGGAAGGCGGATTGGGCGATGCGCTGGGTCGCGCTCGGCGTCGACTACGAGATGTCGGGCAAGGATTTGATCGATTCGGTCAGGCTGTCGGGCCAGATATGCCGGCTGCTCGGCGCCCGGCCGCCGGAGGGGTTCACATACGAACTCTTTCTCGACGAGGCGGGGGAGAAGATCTCGAAGTCGCGCGGCAACGGCCTCTCGGTGGAGGAGTGGCTCGCCTACGCGCCGACGGAAAGTCTCGCGCTGTTCATGTACGGCTCGCCCCGCAAGGCGAAACGGCTCTATTTCGACGTTATCCCGCGCCAGGTCGACGACTATATGGGCTGGCTTGAGAAACTCGCCGGTCAGAGCGAGGCCGAACGGCGGGACAACCCGGCCTGGCACATCCACGCCGGCGATCCGCCGCCCGCCGAAGGTCATGTCGGTTTCGGATTGCTGCTCAACCTCGCCTCGGTGTGCCATGCCGAGGACAAGGCGATGCTGTGGGGATTCATCACCCGTTACGCGCCCGCCGCGACGCCGGAGAGCGCGCCGTTTCTCGACCGTCTGGTCGGGCACGCGATCGCCTATTACCGGGACTTCGTCAGGCCCAACAAGACCTACCGCCCGCCGACCGAGGAGGAACGGTCGGCGATGGGCCAGCTCGCCGATGCGCTGGAAACGCTGCCGCCGGATGCCGATGCCGAGACGATACAGAACGAGGTCTACCGGGTCGGCAAGGAGCACCCGTTCGAGAACCTGCGCGACTGGTTCCGCGCGCTCTACGAGGTCCTGCTGGGCCAGAAACAGGGCCCGCGCTTCGGCTCTTTCGTCGTGCTCTACGGGATCGAGGAGACGGTTACCCTGATGCGCCGGGCCATGGACGGGGAAACCGCGGCGGCGGAGTGATCCTCAGGCGGCGCGGCGGCGGCCTTCGCGTTCGGCGAACTCGAAATAGAGCTTGCGGGCGAGCCGGGCCATCGGCCCCACCGGGTACTCGCGTTCCTCGACCCTGGATATCGGCAGGACTTTCGAATAGTTGCCGGTGAGAAACACCTCGTCGGCGGCGAGCACGTCTTCCACCGACAGCGTCGTTTCCTCCACGCTCACCCCGGCGCCGCGCAGGAGCGCGATCGTCCGCGAGCGGGTAATGCCAGCGAGGAAGCAACCGTTCGCGGCCGGCGTCTTCACCGTCCCGTCCTTCGCCATGAACAGGTTGTTGGTCGCGAACTCCGCCACGTTGCCGTCGGGATCGAGCACCATCGCGGTGTCGAAGCCCTTCTCCCGCGCCGCGGTCATGCAGCGCACCACGTTGGGGTAGAGGCAGGACGCCTTCGCGTGAGTCGGCGCCGATTCGGGAGCGGGACGCCGGAACGGCACCAGGCATGCGGTCAGGCCACGCCATTCGGGAAGCGGCGATTCGAATATCGTGACCAGAAACTTCGACTCGTCGTAGTCGGGCACGACGAATCCGCCGGTGAAGTAGAACATCGGGCGGATATAGAGTTCCGCATCGGCGTCGAAGCGGCCGATCCCCTCCCAGCACAGCGCCTCTATGGCGGGGCCGTCGAACTCCGGCTCGATCCCGAAGGTCTCGGCCGAACGCACCACGCGCGCGCAGTGGAGATCGAGATCGGGGGCGAGACCACCGAACGCCCGGGCGCCGTCGAACACGGTGGAGGCCATCCACCAACTGTGATCCATCGGTCCGAGAAGCGGCGGGTTGCCTTCGTGCCACGCGCCGTCGTGCCAGGTAAGAGACTTGTCCGACATGCTCCGCCTAGGGAATCACATCGGGCGCCCCGACCGCAATCCCCCCGCGCGACCGGTTCGACTATCGCCGCCCATCACTTAGGATCGCCGCGGTAACGGTTGGAGACGATCGATGGACCTTCAGCTCCCGTCGTCGAAGAAAGAGATCGAAGCGATCCAGAGCCGCCGCAAGCGCATCGCCTTCGATCGGGCCAGGCGCGCGCCGTTCTACGCGGGCAAGCTGGACGGCATCGATCCCGACCGCCTCGACGATCCGGACGAGTGGGCGAAGATCCCGATCGTTGACAAGGAAACCCTTCGGGAGATTCCGGCCGATTCGTTCGAGGACCGGATGGTGATCTGCGACCGGCGCGAGATCGCCGAGTACTGGCGTTCGGGCGGTGCGACCGGCGTTCCGATCTACTATCCGCGGACGGCGGAAGACATGCGCTACAGCTTCCTCCAGCTGGTCCGCTGCTGGGTCTGCGCGGGCGTCGAGTCAGGCGACCTCTGCCACATGTCGTTTCCCTTCGGCGTCCATCCGGCCGGGCAGTTGTGGTCCCGCACCGCCAACGACGCCGGCATCGGCATCGTCTGGGTGGGCGCCGGCAACACGACCCCGTCGGAAGTCCAGCTCGATCTGCTCTCCAGGCTGCGGCCGACGCTGTGGATGGGCATGCCGAGCTACGGCCTTCATCTCGCCAACCTAGCGGAGGCCAGGGGAATCGACCTCGCTGGCGGCCCGGTGCGCAAGCTGCTGGTCGGCGCGGAAGCGCTGTCCGCGGCCAAGCGGGAGAAGCTCGAGCGAATGTGGGGTGTCGAGGAAGTGCGCGACCTGTTCGGCATGACCGAGATCGGCATTCTGGGCGCCGACAGCTGGGTCGAGGAAGGGTTCCACGTCTGGACCGACCAGGCGATCTTCGAGGTCGTCGATCCCGACACCGGCCGCGCCGTGCCCGAAGGCGAAGAGGGGCTGATGGTGATCACGCCGCTCTTCGTCAACAACGCGACGCCGTTCCTGCGCTGGAGTTCCGGCGACATCGTCAGCATCCGGAACGAGACATCCCTCGAAGGACCGTTCTCGGTGTTTCCGGTCATGCGGCACGCCCACCGGACGGTCGGTTTCTTCAAGATCCGCGGTATCAACGTGAACCACGCGGAGTTCGAGGACTTCATGTTCCGCCTCCCCGCGGTCACCGATTTCCGGGTGGAACTGGTCACCGCGGACGACCGGGAGGTCTTGCGGCTGTCGATCGAGGTCAAGCGGGAAATGGACGACGACACGGTGTCGCGGGAAGTCGCCGCCTCGGTAAGAAGCGCGTTCGAAGTCCGGCCCGACGTGGAGGTGTTGCCGCTCGGCACGCTGGCCCGCGATTTCGAGGCCAGCGTCAAGGCACCCCGCTTTCAGGACCTGCGGGAGTAGAGCAGTATCCGACCGGACGCGGTGGCAACCGGCATCCCCCTCACCCTGACCCTCTCCCCCACGGGGGAGAGGGGACTCGCTTGCCGAATCCTCCTTACCTTCTCCCCTCCCGCTTGCGGGAGGGGCCGGGGGAGGGTGGACTGCGCCGTCCTGACCCGACAAGGACGGAAAACATTTTAGGCGTTCCCTCCGGCGGAGGCGAGTTCGTGGATGCGTTGGACCATCGCGTGGAGGCCGTTGGCGCGGCTGCCGCTCAGATGCGAGCCGAGCTCCAGCGCCTCGAAGAACGACGGCGGAGTCGCGAGGATCTCGTCGGGCGTGCGGCCGGAATAGATCCGGAGCAGAAGGGCGATCAGCCCCCGCACGATGATCGCATCGCTGTCGGCCCGAAAATGCAGCCTGGGCCCCTCGCGGTCGGCATAGAACCAGACCCGCGACTGGCAGCCGGGCACCAGCCGACCGTCGACCTTCTCCGCCTCGTCGAGCCCGTCGAGGCCCTTGCCGAGGTCGACGATGTACTCGTAGCGCTGCACCCAGTCGCCGAGGAAGTCGAACTCCTCGACGATATTGCGCTTGGCTTCGTCGATGCTCTCGATCTGCTCGATCGCGCCGGACAAGTGCTTCCGCCCCCGCTTGCCTGGCAACCGATATAGAGCACGCCCGGAAGCCGGGCAATCGCGAGGCGCTTTCCTTTTGCCGGCGGGCGTGGCATCCAGACGGCATGGTCGCAGACCCCGTTGCGCTGCCCGGCGTGGAGCCCCTGGCGGAGACCTTCGACGGTTTCATCGTCGACGTGTGGGGCGTCCTCCATGACGGTCTCCGGCTCTATCCGGGGGTCGCCGACACGCTCGACCGGCTGGCCGAACGGGGCAAGGGCGTGGTGTTCCTGACCAACGCGCCGCGGCGGTCGCGGAACGTGGCGCGCATGCTCGCGCGGCTCGGACTGCCGGAACGCCACCGGCGAAACATCGTCTCTTCCGGCGAGTCGGTCCACGCGGCGCTCGCCGGCCGCACGGACCCCTTTCACGCCGCGCTGGGGCGGCGCGGCATCGTCCTCGGGGAAATGACGGGAAACGACATCCTGACGGGACTCGATCTGGACAGCGTGGACGCCCTCGAAGACGCGGACTTCATCGTCAATATCGGCCCGTGGCGTGGAGACGCGGCGCTCGTCGATTACGAGGAAGACCTCGCGCGCGCCGCGGAGCTCGGCCTTCCCATGATCTGCGCCAACCCCGATCTCAGCGTCATGCAGGGCGACAGGGAGATGCTGTGCGCCGGGGCGCTGGCGGTGCGGTACGAGGCGCTTGGCGGCCGCGTCGCCTGGCACGGCAAGCCGCACCCGGCGATCTACGAGCTGTGCCTAGCCCGCCTCGGCGAGCCGCCGCGAAAGCGCGTGGTGGCGATCGGCGATTCGCTGGGCACCGACATAAAGGGGGCGAACGCGGTCGGGCTCGCTTCCGCGCTGGTTCTCGGCGGCCTGCACGCGGACGAGATCGCGTGCGACGGATCGCTTGATGCTCTCATCGACGCGCACGGGGCCGCGCCGACCTTCACGCTGCCGGGCCTTGCCTGGTAGCCGGCCGGCGCGGACCGGTCTTCAAGAGATCCCGTGCCGGCACTGCTCCTCATCGTTTTCGTCGATCTGATCGGCTTCGGGATCGTCCTCCCCTTGCAGCCGTTCTATGCCCAGGCCTTCGGCGCGAGCCCGGGAACGGTCACGCTCGTCGCGGCGAGCTATACGGCCGCCCAGTTCGTCTTCGCGCCGGTCTGGGGCCGCGTCAGCGACCGCGTCGGGCGCAAGCCGGTGCTTCTCGCGACCTCGTTCGGCTCCTGCCTCGCCTATCTCTGGCTGGCCCAGACGGACTCCCTGACGGGGCTGTTCCTGGCGCGCGCCTTCGGCGGAATCATGGCCGGCAATATCGGGGTCGCGCACGCCTATGTGGCCGACCTCGTGGGGGCCGACCGCCGCGCCGGGGCGATGGGCCGGGTGGGGGCGGCCGCCGGGTTGGGTTTCGTCGTCGGCCCCGCGATCGGCGGCCTGCTCGCGGGACCGGAACCGCTCCAGGCCGATTTCGTCCTCCCCTTCGTCGTCGCCGCCGCGGCGGCGGCCCTGGCGTTCGGGCTCGCCGCGATCCTGCTGCGCGAGAGCGCGAGCGGCGGGCAACTCGCCCGCGCGCGGTCGGGCGCCGGCAGGCAAGTCTGGCGCCGCATCCGCGACGGACAGATCGCGCCGCTCCTGTTGCTGGTCTTCTCGACCCCCTTCGTGTTCGCCGGGATCGAGACGGTTTTCGCGCTTTGGTCGGAGGCGCGATTCGGCTGGGGGCCGACCCGCAACGGCTACATGTACACCTTCATGGGCGCGGTGGCGGTCCTGGTGCAGGGCGCGGCCGTCGGACCGGTGACCCGATTTGCGGGCGAGCGCTACACGGTCGCGGCGGGCATGACGACGGTGATGGCCGGCTGCCTCGTCATGCCGCTCGCTTCCGGTATGGCGACGGTGATGCTGGGGCTCGGGCTGATCGTCGGCGGGGTGTCGGTGTGCGGCCCGTCGCTGTCGTCGCTGATCTCGCAGCGGGCGCGGCCGCATGAGCGCGGCGCCCTCCTCGGCGTTTCGCAATCCTCCGGCGGTCTGGGACGGATCCTCGGCCCGGCGCTCAGCGGCTCGATCTTCGCGGGGCTGGGGCACGACTGGCCGTTCCTGCTGGGCGCGGCGGCGATGCTGGCCGCCGCCCTGCTGGCGACCGGCCTTGCGCTGCGCCACCGCGCGTCTTGACGAAGGCGCGCGCGGGCGACTAAAAAGCCCGCCTCATCCCAACGGAGTGCGGATCATGGCGCGGCGTTGCAGCGTGACCGGGACGGGTGTGCTGACCGGAAACAATGTCAGCCACGCGAACAACAAGACCAGGCGGCGTTTCCTGCCCAACCTGCAGCAGACATCGCTGATGTCGGATGCGCTCGGCAGGACGGTGAAGCTGCGCCTGACCGCCCGGACCATCCGCTCGATCGAGCACAATGGCGGTCTCGACGCCTATCTTCTGGGAACGCCCGATTCGAAGCTCGCCGAAGAGGCGGTCCGCATCAAACGCCGGATCAGGAAGGCAGCCGCCGCGTCCGCGGGCTGAGAACGCCCCGCCGTCAGGCGATCAGGCGCTCGCCCACCGCCGCGCGTCCGCCCGGCCCGCCGAGATCTTCTTCGAACAGTTCCGTCAGCCGGCCCATCATGGTGCCGCCGAGCTGCTCGGCGTCCATGATCGTGACCGCGCGGTTGTAGTAACGGGTGACGTCGTGGCCGATGCCGATCGCCGTCAGCTCGACGGGCGACTGGCCCTCGATCCAGGCGATGACGTCGCGCAGATGGCGTTCGAGATAGTTGCCGGGGTTGACGGAGAGGGTCGAGTCGTCGACCGGCGCGCCGTCCGAGATCACCATCAGTATCCGGCGCTGCTCCGGCCTCGAAATGAGCCGGTGATGCGCCCAGACCAGCGCTTCGCCGTCGATGTTCTCCTTCAGCAGCCCCTCGCGCAGCATCAGCCCGAGCGACTTGCGCGCCCGGCGCCACGGCGCGTCGGCATCCTTGTAGACGATGTGGCGGAGGTCGTTGAGCCGGCCGGGGTTGGGGGTCTTGCCCTCGGACAGCCACTTCTCGCGCGCCTGTCCGCCCTTCCAGGCGCGCGTGGTGAAGCCGAGGATCTCGACCTTGACGCCGCAGCGCTCCAGCGTGCGCGCGAGGATGTCGGCGCTCATCGCCGCGACGGTGATCGGCCGGCCGCGCATGGAGCCCGAATTGTCGATCAGCAGCGAGACGACGGTATCGCGGAACTCGGTCTGCTTCTCGATCTTGTAGCTCAAGGGGTGCATAGGATTGACCACGACGCGCGACAGCCTGCCGGCGTCGAGCAGCCCTTCCTCGAGGTCGAACTCCCAGGACCGCGACTGCTGGGCCAGAAGGCGGCGCTGCAACCGGTTGGCCAGCCTGGCGATGATCCCCTGGAGATGAGCCAGCTGCTGGTCGAGATGCTGGCGCAGCCGGCCCAGCTCGTCGGCGTCGCAGAGCTCCTCGGCGTCCACCTCCTCGTCGAAGTCGACGGTATAGGGCCGGTAGGTGGGCTGGCGGGCCTCGTCGGGCAGGAATCCGTCGGCGCGCCGGCGCTGCGCGCGCTCGCCTTCCTCGTCCCCGGTCCCCGGCATCATCTCTTCCTGGACCTGCTCGGCCATCGAGTCCTCGGAGTCCTCGCCCTCGCCGTCCTCCATATCGGAGGATGGCGAGCCCTCCATCTCGGCGGCCGCGCCGTCCATCTCGTCGGCCTCGGCGTCCTCGTCCTCGGAGTCCGAGTCCTCGCTGTCCTCGCCCTGGTCGGTCGACTCGCTCTCGCCTTCGCCCGGCTCCTCGTCGAGCAGGTCGAGGTCGTAGAGCAGCTTGTTGACCGTCCGCGCGAAGTCCTCCTGGTCGCCGATGGCAGCTCTTAGAGCCTCAAGGTCGGCGTCGATCCTGTCGCCGATCTGCTCGCGCCAGAGATCCATCAGCGGGCGCGCTGCCTCCGGCAGCGACCGGCCGGACCATCTTTCCCGCGCCATCATGCCGACGGCTTCGGCGATCGGCGCGTCCTCGACATCGGTGATCCGCGCATAGCCGCGCGACTGGCAACGCCCCGCGAGCGCCGCGTCGAGATTGGCCGCCACGCCCGCCATGTACCGCGACCCGATGGTCTCGACCCGCACCTGTTCGAGCGATTCGAACACCGCCCGCGCGGTCTCGCCGCCCGGTGCGCGCCGGGCGTGCAGATCGGCGTCGTGGTGGCGCAGCTTGAGCGCCATCGCATCGGCTTCGCCGCGCAGCTCCGACACCTCGTTCTCCGGCAGGTCGCGCGAGGGAACCGGAAGACGGGCCTGGTTCTCCACCAGCCGCGGCTCGGCGCCGAAATTGACCGTCACGTCCTCGCGCCGGGCGATCGCGCGCATCGCCGCGCCGGTGACGCGGCGGAACGCTTCGATCGGGGTATCGGCCGTCGTGGAGCTCACCTGGCGGACCGCGCGGCGCCTAGCCCTGTCCGGACTTGACCGTGGCCTCGGGCAGGTCTTCCCCCATGCAGCGCTGGTAGTACTCGGCCACGGCGGGGCGCTCCAGCTCGTCGCACTTGTTGAGGAAGGTCATGCGGAATGCGGTCGCGATGTCGTCGAACAGGCGGCTGTTCTCCGCCCATGTAATGACGGTGCGGGGGGACATGACGGTCGAGATATCGCCGTTCATGAAGCCCGCGCGGGTCATGTCGGCGACCGAGACCATCGCGCTGATCGTCTTGCGGCCGCCTTCGTCGTCGTAGTCGGGCACCTTGGAAAGGACGATTTCCTCCTCGTCCTCGCGCGGCAGGTAGTTGAGCGTGGTCACCAGGTTCCAGCGGTCGAGCTGACCCTGGTTGATCTGCTGGGTGCCGTGATAGAGGCCGGTGGTGTCGCCGAGCCCGACGGTGTTGGCCGTCGCCATCAGGCGGAACGCGGGATGCGGGCGGATCACGCGGTTCTGGTCCAGGAGCGTCATCTTGCCGTCGACCTCCAGCACGCGCTGGATGACGAACATCACGTCGGGCCGCCCGGCGTCGTATTCGTCGAAGACCAGCGCGCAGGGGCTCTGCAGCGCCCAGGGGAGGATGCCCTCGCGGAACTCGGTCACCTGCTTGCCGTCGCGCAGCACGATCGCGTCCTTGCCGATCAGGTCGATGCGGCTGATGTGGCTGTCGAGATTGACGCGGATGCAGGGCCAGTTGAGCCGCGTGGCGACCTGTTCGATATGGGTCGACTTGCCGGTCCCGTGATAGCCCTGGATCAGGAGGCGGCGGTTGTGCTTGAGCGCGACCAGGATCGCGAGCGTGGTGTCGTGATCGAAGCAATAAGCTTCGTCGAGATCGGGCACGTGGTCCGACGGCGGGACGCTGAACGCCGGCACCTGCATGTCGGTGTCCAGCCCGAACACCTGGCGAACCGACACCGTCATGTCGGGCGTCACGGGCCCGCTGCCATTGGCCCCGTTGCTCTTGTCAGCTGACATAAACCTCTAATCCCTGGTGGATGTAACGTGCGGCGGGCTAGGCGGTGCGCGCGGCGCTGAGCGTCCGGTAGGCGTCGTTGACCAGCTTGAGACGTTCTTCCGCCCGCCTGTTCCCCCCGTTTACGTCGGGGTGCAATTGCTTGACGAGTTCCTTGTAGCGCAGCTTGACCGTTTCCGCCGTCACCGGCGGGCTCAGATCCATCACGTTGAGCGCCTGCTTCTCGGCCGGTCCGGCCGGGAACAGGCGCTCGGCTCCGTCATGCGCGGCCCGCTGCTCGCCGGGGAACAGGTCGAAGGGGTCGCGCGGATTGGCACGCCCTCCTCCATGCCCCGCCCCGAACGGCCAGGACGGACGCCGCCATGTGGTATCGGCGCGAACGTGGGCCTCGACCTCGGCCACGCTCATGCCGGCGTAATAGTTCCAAGCCTTGTTGTACGCGCGAACATGCTCCAGACACAACCACATATAGTCGGCCAGCTTCTCGCGCGAGCGCGGGGCGCGGTATCCGGCCGGCTCGCCGCAGCCCGCCGCCGCGCAGACATGCACGCCGGGTTCGGCCCCGATGTCGACAGAAGCGTTGCCGTTCACCGTCATGGCGCGCAGTATGCTTTTGACGCTGTAGGCAGGCAAGCGCGGCGCCGTCGGCGGACGGGACATCGAAGAAGGACGGGAACCGGAAGACCATGCGCGTAGCCGACACCATTCGCGGCAAGCTGGAAGAGGCGTTTCGTCCGGTGCACCTCGAAATCGAGGATCAATCCCACCTCCATTTGGGCCATGCGGGCGCGCCGGAAGGCGGGGAGAGCCATTTCCGCGTGGAAATCACGGCGTCCGCCTTCCAGGGCAAGAGCCGGGTCGAACGCCAGCGGCTGGTCTATGCGTGCCTGGCCGACGAACTGGCGGGGCAGGTGCACGCCTTGTCGGTCGCCGCCAGGACGCCGACCGAAACAACCGGATAGGGAGATATGGCCATGAAACGCAAGATGCTCGGGCTACTGGCTGCCATGTCGGCGGCCGCGGTCGGGCTGACCCAGCCAGCCGCGGCGGAAACGGTGCTCAAATTCGCGAGCTTCGTCCCGCCGCAATACATCCTCCACAAGCCGATCTTCCTCAAGCTCGCGGGCGATCTCGACAAGGCGACCGGCGGCGAGGTCAAGATCAAGGTCTACGCGGCGGGCGCGCTCGGCAAGGGACCGGTCGAGCAATACCAGCGGGCGGTCAGGCGGGTCGCCGAGATTTCCTACGGCCTGCCCGGCTACACCTCCTCGGTGTTCCCGAAGACGCTGCTGATCGAGCTGCCCGGCGTCACGCAGGGCCATCAGGACGCGACCCGCAAGCTCTGGAAGGCGATGGACGCGCATCTGCGGGACGAGTTCAAGCGCACCCGGCCGCTCGCCGTCTTCGTGACGCCGCCGGCGGTCTTCATGATGCGCGACAAGCCGGTCCGGACGCTCGACGACCTCAAGGGGCTCAAGATCCGGGTGGCGTCCAAGTCGGCGGCGGCGGTGATCTCCGCATACGGCGCGACCCCGGTGCCGATGCCCGCGACCAAGGTCTACACCTCGATGAGCACCGGCGTGGTCGACGGCGCGCTGATGGGGTCCGACTCGCTGCTCATCTTCAAGCTGATCGAACCCACGAAGTTCGTCACCGTCGGTCTGCCGGAGATGCCGACGACGATCTTCATGGTGATGAACCAGCAGGCCTATGACGAGCTCTCGCAGAAGAACCGGGCGGCGCTCGACAAGCTGACCGGGCTCGACATCAGCCTGCGCTCGGCGGCGGGCCTCGCCAAATTCGGCCAGATCGCGCTGTCGAAGTTCCGGGGTCTCAAGGGCAAGCAGATCGTCGAGCTCACGCCGGAGGCGCGGGCGGCGTTCGACAAGCGCGCGGCGGCGGCGGTGGCCGGCGTTCTCAAGGAGCACGACTCCAAGGGCATCCCGGCAAGCAAGGTCGTCGCCGCGATGAAGAAGTAGAGCGTATCCGTTGTGGACGGCAGCGTTGCGGTGAGGCGTCCCTCGATACGGCCCTTCGGGCCTACTCGGGATGAGGGAGTTTTCTTGTTTAATTGCAACAACATCCTCACCCTGAGTAGCCGCGAAGCGGCGTATCGAAGGGGGCTTATATGGACTACCTGACAGGCGCAAGGCCGACGGGCTTTCCGGGAAGCGCCGAGAGCTATCCGGTTGGTGGCGGACCGTTCCTCCTCCGTCATGGTCGGCGAAGGCCGACCATCCACGAGTTTTTGCGGCGCTGGAAACGAAAAACAAAACGTGGATGGTCGGCCTTCGCCGACCATGACGAGGGGAGGCTGGCGGTTGCCGCGCCCGACGGTCGGCTGTCAAGTAGTCGATATAAGCCCCTATCGAAGGGCGCGGCTCGGCCGCGCCGGCGGTTCCATTTGAAGCGGACACGCTATAGCAGCCGCTTCCCGGCAATCCTGCCGGGCCGGGCCGCTTGAAGGCGCTCGATCACGTCTCGGGCGGGCTCGCGGTCGTTTCGGGCTTCGTCCTCGTCGCGCTGATCGGGCTCACCTTCGCCGACGTGGTGCTGCGCTACGTCTTCGCCGCCCCGATCCTCGGCACCAAGGATCTGCTGGAGATGGGGATGGTGACGGTGGTCGCGCTCGCCTTCCCCTTCACCTGGCGGATCGGCGGACACATCGTGGTCGACCTGATCCCGGAGTACGGGTTCGCGGCGCTGAACCGGAGCCGCGACGTCGCGGTGCGCGCGGTCGGGTTCCTGATCTTCGCCCTTCTCGCCTGGCGCGCCTGGCTGCGGGCGGACGACGCGGCGCTGTTCAACGAAGCGACCAACATGATCGGGTTGCCGTTCCGGCCGTTTTTCCAGGTTCTGGCGGCGGCCGCCGCCTTCCAGGCCGTGGTGCTCGCGGCCGAGATCCGGCTCGCCGCGACCGGGCGGCCGCTCGGTTTCCGCGCCGCCTGGGCGGCGGCGGAGACCGACACCGCCTGATGGACCCGACCCTTCTCGGCATTCTCGGCCTCGGCCTGCTTCTCGTCCTGATGAGCCAGCGCGTGCCGGTCGCGCTGGCGATGACGGTCGTCGGCTTCGCGGGCCTTGCGGTGCTCAACAGCTGGCCGGCCGCGCTCGCCACCTTGGTGACCGAGACCTGGAGCACGCTGATCTTCTACGAGCTCACCGTGATCCCGTTCTTCGTCCTGATGGGCAATGTCGCGAGCGCCTGCGGAATGAGCCGCGACCTCTACAACGCGGCCAATGCCTGGGTCGGCTGGATGCGCGGCGGTCTGGCGCACGGAACGGTGCTCGGCTGCACCGGGTTCGCCGCGCTCTCGGGTTCCTCGGTCGCCTCCGCGTTGACCATCGGACGGGTCGCCCTGCCGGAAATGGCGCGCTTCGGCTACGACCGCAAGCTCGCCGCGGGGGCGGTCGCCGCGGGCGGCACCCTCGGCATCCTGATCCCGCCGTCCACGGGTTTCGTGATCTATGCGATCCTGACCGAGGAATCGATCGGCCGGCTGTTCCTCGCCGGCGTCATCCCGGGCCTTCTTCTGGCGTCGATCTTTCTGGTCGCGATCTTCATCCAGATCTCGTTGAAGCCGGAGATCGGTCCCGCCGCGCGGCGCTACGAATGGGCGGAGAAGCGCCGCGCGCTCGGCCGCGGCCTTGCGATCGTCTTCATCATCGTGGTCTCGATCGGCGGGATCTACGGCGGCGTGTTCACCCCGGTCGAAGCCGCCGCCGTGGGCGCGGTGCTGGCGATCTTCTTCGCGCTGCGGCGCGGCGCGGTGTCGCGGCGGATGGCGAGCAACGTGCTGCTGAACACGGTGAGCACGACCGCGATGATCTACTTCATCATCCTCGGCGCGGCGGTCTTCTCGCCGTTTCTCGCCCTGACCCAGATCCCGGAATCGCTCGCGGCCGCGCTCAATGAACTCGAGCTCGGGCCGGTCACCCTGCTGGTCATCATCCTGCTCGCCTTCATCGCGCTCGGCACGTTCCTGGACGGGTTCGCGATGATGGTGCTGATCCTGCCCATCGTCCTCCCCATCATCGAGCAGTCGGAGCTTCCGGCGTTTCTCGGGATGCGGCCCGATTCGAGCGATCTCAGGGTGTGGTTCGGCGTGGTCATGGTGATCATCCTGGAAATGGCGCTGATCAGCCCGCCGGTCGGCATGAACGTGTTCGTGGTAAAGGGCGTCGCGCGGGACGTGCCGATGCGCGACATCTATATCGGCATCCTGCCGTTCTGGGCGGCGATGATGATCTGCCTCGCGATCCTCGTCGCCTTTCCCGGGTTGTCGCTGATCCTGCCGAACACGATGCTGAGCTGAGCGGCTTCGCCGGAGGATCGTCGATGCCGAGCTGGGTGCGGCTTTCGATCGGGGGCGCGGCCACGCTGCTGGTCGGCATGGGGATCGGCCGGTTCTCCTACACCCCGATGATTCCCGCCCTGATCGAGGGCGGCGGTTTGAGCGCCGCCGAGGCCGGCTCCGTCCAGGCGTTCAACATGGCGGGATTCCTGATCGGGGCGCTGGCCGCCCCCTGGCTCCGCCGCCGGATGGGGGAAGCGCCGCTGCTGCGGGCGTGCCTCTGGGTCACGCTCGCCTGCCTCGTCGCCAGCATCGCCCCGGCGGGCGCGGTCTGGCTGATCTTCTGGCGCGGCCTCGCCGGGGTCACGATGGGCGTGATGATGGTCTACGCCCTGGCGGTGGTCACCCGCCAGGCCCCGGCGAACCGTCTGGGCGCGGCGACCGGGATCGTATTCACCGGCGTCGGCATCGCGATCCTCGCTTCCGGCCTGCTGGTGCCGCTGCTCGTGCAGCAAAGCCTTGCCATGGCGTGGTCGGGGCTCGCGCTGTTCGGCGCCGTCGGGGTGGCGGTGGCTCTCTGGGGATGGCGGGCGGCGACGCCCACGGGCGCTGCGCCGAATCGGTATTCGGGATCGCGCGTCCGCCTGAATTCCGCCGCTCTCCGGCTCATCGCGGCCCAGAGCATGTTCAGCATCGGTCTCGTGCCGCACAGCATCTACTGGGTCGATTACCTGGTGCGCGGGCTGGGCGAGAGCATGGCGGTCGGCGGGTTCCACTGGGTGTTGTTCGGGCTGGGCGCGATGACGGGGACGTTCCTCTGGGGCCGTCTCGCCGACCGGTTCGGGCATCGCCTGGGCCTCGTCCTGGTAATGGCGAGCCTCGCCGCCGGGGTCGCCCTCCCGGTCCTCCTGCCGCTGACATGGGTGCTGGTGTTCTCCTCCCTGGTCGTCGGCGCGCAGCCCGGGTTCTCGGCCATCATTTCGGGCCGCGTGCACCAGATCGTCGGCCCGGACGAAATGCCGCCGCTGTGGCGCGCGATGGCGCTGGTGAGCGGGATCGCGCAGGTCGTCGCCGGCTACCTTCTGGTCGCGCTGTTCGAGATGACGGGGAGCTACGTCCCGATTTTCCTGATCGGCGGAGCGGCGATGGCGGTGGGCGCGGCCGCGGTCGTCAACCTGAAGTCCGGCGGCGGGCATTGACCCCGCGGCGTCCGCCTCACAGGCTGGTTCCTTCCCGGACGGTCTGAGGAGGTTCCCGAATGTACGTCACCATGCTCGGCACCGGAGCCCCCTTTCCGGACCCCAATCGAGCGCAATCCGGCATCCTGGTCACCCTGGAGAACGGCGCGCGCTACATGTTCGACTGCGGCAACGGCACGGTGCGCAACATGGTCGCCGCCAACGCCAGCCCGACCGAGGTGAAGGCGGTGTTCCTGACCCATCTCCACCACGACCATATCTGCGACTTCCCGCTGTTCACCATCGCGGGCTGGATGTGGGACCGGACCGAGTCGCCGATCGTTCTGGGCCCCAAGGGCACCGGGCATTTTTGCAAGATGCTGTTCGAGGGCGGCGCGTTCGATGCCGATTTCCGGGCGCGCAGCGCCTATCCGCTCAGGCAGCAGAACCTCGCCGCCATGCGGCCCGACGTGCGGGAGGTCGATCCGGGACTCGCCTACGAGGACGAGGACGTCAGGATACTCTGCGACTGGGTCGAGCACATCCCGCGCGAGATCAGCGAGTGCTTCGGCATACGCCTGGAAGCGGAGGGCAAGGCGGTCGCGTTCTCGGGCGACACCGCGCCCTGCGAGGCCGTTGTGCGGCTTGCCCGCGACGCGGATGTGTTGATCCACGAATGCACCTTTCCGCAGGTCTTCATCGATTTCCGCACCCGCGCCGGAGTCGGAACCTTCGCCCACACCCCGCCGGAGGATCTCGGCAGGATCGCGCGCGACGCGGGCGTCAAGCTGCTCGTCGCCACCCATTTCGGGCATTTCGATTCGACCAACCCGGTGATCCACAGGGAGGCCACGAACCACTACCCTGTGGAGCTCATGGGACCCCATCTCATGGACGAGGTGGTGCGCGACATCCGCAAGCACTATTCCGGCCCTCTGATGACCGCGTATGATCTGATGAGGGTGAACCTGTAGCGCAGGAAATTCCCGACGAAGAAACCCGAAGACGGCCACGATCGCCGCGGGCGCTTCGGCATAGACGGTCGGCATCGGGACCAACCGGGAGGGCTCGCACTCGCGGCGGCGCAGATCGGTTATGAAGTCGTGGCGGTTCGCCGGACCGGAACCCTGCGCACGGGGTAGAACATTTTCGGGGCGCCCCACCCTCCCCCGGCCCCTCCCGCAAGCGGGAGGGGAGAAGGTAAGGAGGAGCCGCCAAGCGATTCCCTCTCCCCGCCGGGGAGAGGGTTAGGGTGAGGGGGCGCCGGGTCAGGCCGGTTTTGACAGCGCGAACGCCCGCTCGATATTGTCGCCGAAACACCCGGAGCGCGCGATGACCGCAGCCGAACGATCCGAAATCGCAAGCCTGGTCGAGACCGGCCGCGTGCACCGCCGCGTCTACACCGACCCGGAAATCTTCGCCCTCGAAATGGAGCGGATCTTCGGACGGGCCTGGATTCTCGTGGGCCACGACAGCCAGATCCCGCAGCCGGGCGGCTGGGTGCGCACCGGCATCGGACTGCGCGACGTGGTGACGATCCGGGGCGCCGACGGCGAGATCCGCGTGCTCCACAATCGCTGCCCGCATCGCGGCATGACGGTCTGCGTCCCGCGCAGGGGCAGCGGGCGGCGTCTCGTCTGCCCCTATCACGGCTGGGCGTTCGACACGGCGGGGAAGGTGCTCGGCGTGCCCCAGCCGGCCGGCTACGAGGGCGGGTTCGACACCGACGACGCGCGCCGCTCGATGGCCGCGGTCGCGCGGGTCGAGTCCTACCGGGGCTTCGTCTTCGCCTCGCTCGCCGACGACGGGCCGACGCTCGGCGAGTATCTGGGCGAAATCTCCGATACGCTGGACAATTTCTGCGACCGCGCTCCCGAAGGCGAGGTCGAGATGGTCGGCCTGCCCCTGCGCCAGACCTTCGAGGGCAACTGGAAGCTCCACATGGAGAACTCGGTCGACACGGTGCATCCGGGCTTCGTGCACCAGTCGTCGGTCGCGGCGGCGCAGGGCCATATCTCGGAGAGCGGCGCCGCGGAGGATGCCGACCAGGCGATCCAGATGTTCAACGCCAACGGGTTCACGCTGGATCAGTGGGACTCGACCGACATCCACGGTTACGACGGCGGCCACGTGTTCATGGACGGGTTCTATCGCGGCGGCGTCATCGACCCGGACCGCAAGGACCCCGTGTTCCAGGAATACAAGGCGCGGATGGCGGCGGCCTATGGCGAAGAGCGGATGAACCGGATCTTCGCGCGCGAGACCTTCAACAACCTGATCTACCCCAACCTCTCGTTCAACACGCGGTTCCAGCAGCTCCGCGTGATCCGGCCGGTCTCGGTCGACCGCACGGACGTCCATTCCTACGTGTTCCGCCTCAAGGGCGCGCCGGAGGAGATGTTCCACACCGCGGTCAAGTTCGTGTCGACCGCCAACTCGCCGGCCTCCCCGGTGCTCGCCGACGACCTCGCGGTGTTCGAGCAATTGCAGCTCGGCCTGGGCAGCGAGGGCTCGGAATGGATCGACCTGTCGCGCCGGGCGGGGCGGGAGGAGGCGTTCGGCAATCGCGGCATCCGCGACAAGGCGACGAGCGAGCTGCCGATGCGCACCATGCTGGGCGCCTGGCGCCGCTACATGGCGGCTGCATGAGCGCAGCCGTCTCGTCCGCGGGCAGCGTCGAAGCGCTGCTGCAACTCCGCCGGGTCGAGGAATTCCTGTTCCACGAGGCGCGGCTGATCGACGAGCGCCGCTTCGAGGACTGGCGCGATCTCTACACCGAGGACGGCGTCTACTGGGTGCCGGCGGAGCCCGGCCAGGACAACCCGGTCGACCGGCTCTCGATCTTCTACGAGAACCGGGAGCTGATGGACGTGCGCATCCGCCAACTCCGCCACAACGCCTTCTGGGCCCAGATCCCGCCGGTGCGCACGCGCCACGTGATCGGCAACGTGACGCTCGAGGAAGGCGGAGACGACGCCGAACTCCGCACCCGCTCGTCCTTCGTGATGCTGGAGTATCGCGACGACCGCCGCCGGGTGTTCGGCGGCGAGGCGCGCCACCGGCTGCGCCCGAACGGCGAGGGTTTCAGGATCGCCTTCAAGCGCGTCGACATCGTCGACTGCGACGGCACCCACGGCTTCATGTCGGTGCCGTTCTGACGCCGGGCGCGGCGCTGGTCGTGGGCGCCGGCAATGCGCTGGGCGGCGCGATCGCCGAGACCCTTCTGGCAGTCCACCCTCCCCCGGCCCCTCCCGCAAGCGGGAGGGGAGAAGATGAGGAGGGAAGAGACAGCGCCGCGAGTCTCCCTCTCCCCGGCGGGGAGAGGACCGGGGTGAGGACTCCCCACCATTTGTAAAGAGGGCTGTTGCACGCGTGAGTACGCGTGCTGCGCATCGGGTGTCGATCCTGCGTCACGCCGCATCGGCCTGTCTCGCGCGGGCGGGATCGAACAAGGTCTGGCTTTCGAGCATCGCGCAGGCGACGCCGAGCAGGCGGTCGGCGACGCCGCGCAGCGCACGCGCGTGGCCGTGGCCGCGGGCTCTGAGGGCGGTGTATTTCGCCTTGCTGAGGGGGTCGCGCTGTATCGCGATCCTGGCCCAGTGATAGACCGCGTTCTGGAGCCGGTTGTGCGACGCGAGACGCCGGATCACGATCAGCGACTTGCCGGACCGCTTGGTCACGGGAGCGACACCGGACAGGCAGCGCAGGGCCTGATAGTCTCGCCGGCGCAGGGCATCGTGTGCTTCTGCGAGCAGCGTGGCGAGGACGATCCTGCCGACGCCGGGAAGCGATCTCAGGATGTCCACGTCACGCTGCGCTTGCCCTCCCGGCGCGTCCTCCGGGGCGGCCGCCGATCGGGCCAGCGCCGCGGTCAGGCGGTCGATCTCGCGACGGGCCCTGGCGAGCTGCTGCGCGGCGACGGCGAGCTGGGCGAACACGACGTCGAGCTGGGCGATTGCGGCCTCGGCGGTGCCGGGCGCGACGGAGACCGCCGGCTCGCGCAGGATGCGGAGCGCGGTTTCGGCATCGATCCGGCGCACCCGATGGTGCTTCAGCAGCTTGGCGACGGTGGCGGAACGGACCCGCCGCGCCTTCGCGGGCGTCGGCGCAAGAGACCAGAGTTCGCGGACCCAGGCCTTGGCGAGATCGCTCTCGAGCTCGAGGAGCTGCGGGTAGTAGCGCCAGAGCTGCTGGCGGGCCCGGTTCGCCAGCCGGGTCCGCTCGCGGGTCAGGTCGCCGGCGATGCGCGACCAGGCGCGCAGCTCGACGATCTCCGGCGCCGCCGCATCGAGACGCCGGAACGCATGGCGGTCGGTCCGCAGGGCATCGCCGAGCACGCGGGCGTCGCGCCGGTCGTCCTTGGCGCCGGCCGGCGAGAAGCGGTCGCGGAACCGGTCGAGCTGCTTCGGGTTGACCGCGTGCACCGCGAAGCCGCGCTCCATCATCGTCTCGACCACCGGCCCGTGCGGCACCTCGATGGCGACCCCGATGACGTGCGCTTCGACGCCCGCCGTGGCAAGCACCCAGCCCGCCATCTCGGCCAGCCCGGCCCCGCCGTGACCGAAGGCGCGCTCCCCCAGCACCGTGCCGACGCCGTCGACGATGCAGACCCGGTGGCTCTCCGAGCCCCAGTCGATGCCCGCAAAATACTCAAACATGTCCATCGCATTCCCCTCGCGCCGTTGTGCCAACGGACCGCCACGATGCCCGCCAATCCCTGTACCGGCGCTCCAGGCGCAAACTCCCCACCGGGCGTCCATCGTGGCCAGGGACCGGGGCACAGGTCCTCACCAGGCGCTCAAGGCGCAGGGGGCAATCGGTCGCTCCCGATCCCTTGGCCCGTCCCGTCCGCAATGGACGGAACCCCACAATGGCAGGGCGCTTCGATCGACGACACCCGGCCACTGGCTTCGCCTCCGCGCTACGCGCTCCGGCAAAGCCAGTGGCCAGCCGGCACCGCCGCGATCAAGGTCACGGAAATCGCCAAGCAACGCCTGCACCCCAAACGGCCAAAGCGTTGTGAGAGGTACAGGGGGGCCGGGCGGAAACTCCCGCCCCTCAGTCGAACAGCACGTCGTCGAGGAAGGGGTCTTCGGGGAGGGCGGTTTCGCTGTCGAGCAGGGCGCCGCAGGCGGGGCAGGCGAAGCGGCGGAGCACCACCCGTTCGCCGCCGCTATAGGGCACCCCGGCGGCGCCCCGCATCGGGATCTCGGTCATCGCGGCGTTCGGCTTCCACGGAGCGCCGGTGGGACCGAGCGCGTGGCCGCATTTCCGGCAGCGGATCTCGCCCTCCGCTATCTCCAGCGTGGTAGAGAAACGCCGGCTCATTCGGCGGCCTCGGCCGGTATCCGCGCGGCGGCGAGCGCCTTGCGCCTGGCTTGGGTCGCCGACGGATCGAAGGCCGACAGGCTCTCGTCGACGACGACGCCGTAGACGTTCTCCGCCGTCTCGCGCGACACCGCGCCGGTGCGGCAATCCTCCAGCACCGTCTCCGGTTCGCGGTCCAGCGGATCGCCGTAACCGCCGCCGCCGTTCCAGCGGAGATAGAGCACGTCGTCTCCCATCAGCGGGAAGACGCCCCAGGAAATCCGCTCCTGGTCGCCCGGCAGGTCGTCGACCGACTGGCTGAAACCCGCGTCTTCGTTGCGCGGGTCGGCATCCGCCTCGTTGTTCTTGACCCAGATGTAAGAATTGGGCGCGCCGGGATAGCCGCCGGCGAGCCCCTCGCTCATCGGGAAATCGGCGCCCTTGCCGGAGACCACGTAGTGGAGCCCGCCATCCGGCGCGTCGTGCGGGGTGAGGCCGATCTCCATGCCCGCGCCGCCGCGATAGCGCCCGGGACCGCCGGAATCGGTCATCCGGCGGCGGAACATGTAGCGCAGCGGGAAGATCGTCTCCAGCGTCTCGACATTGGCCATGCGCGAGATCGGGTTGGGGATCTCGCCGCCGACATCGATCCCGTCGGCGAAGTTGCGCGCCCCGCCGGAGCCCGCGAAGGTCTCGGTCAGGATGCCGATGGCCTCGCCGCCGTGCTGGTTGCGGCCGAACATGAAGACGGCGAAGTGGTTGGCGTGCCAGACCGCCGTCGCCTCGCTTGCGTATTTCTCGCTCGCGTCCAGCATCTTGCCGATCGCCGCGCAGGCCGCGTTGTTGACCGACTGGATCGCGCCCACGGTCGCCACCGAAACCGGCGCGGGGCGCGTGCAGTTCACGATCGAGCCTTCCGGAGCGATCATCTCGATGGGCCGAACGACGCCTTCGTTCCAGGTGATGTCGAAGCAGAGCAGCGGAAACAGCGGCGCGAACAACCCGCCGAGCGAAGCCCATTTGGTGCAGTTGATGGCGTAGGGCGCCTGCGGGCTCGAACCCGAGAAATCGAAGACCAGCCGGTCGTCCCGCTTGGTCATGGTCAGGGCGACCTTGAACACCTCGCCCTTGACGTCGATGTACTGCCGCGACTGCCAGGACCCGTCGGGCAGCTCGCGCAGCCGCTCGCGCAGCAGCTCTTCCGACTGCTCGATCAGCGTGCGGCACGCCTCGTCGACGGTTTCGTGGCCGTATTTCGCGATCAGCGCCAGCATGCGCTCGCGCGCGACGTTGTTGCAGGCGATCATCGAGGACATGTCGAGCGCCACCATCTCGGGCGAGCGCACCATGTTCAGCATGGTGTCCATCACGTCCTGGTTCACCGTGCCGCCGCTGACCAGACGGATGCCGGGCGAGGAGAACCCCTCGGTGAAGATGTCGGGCGCGTCGGGGCAGAACCCGCCGGGGTTGGTCGCGCCGATGTCGTAGACATGGACGAAGCAGGCGCTCCACGCGACGAGCGCGCCTTCATGGTGGATCGGCGCGACGAGATAGATGTCGGAGGTGTGAAGGGCGGCGGTGTAGGGGTCGTTGAGCAGGAAGACGTCGCCCTCGTTGATGTCGTCCCCGAACCGCCGGATCGTCGCCTTGCAGGCTTCCGCCGCGCTGGTCAGGTGGTGCAGGAAGCCCACGCCTCCCATCAGCAGCGAGCCGTCGGCGCGGTAGAGCGACACCATCAGGTCGTGGCCCTCGTTGGTGATCGCCGAGCCCGAGACGTGCTTGAGCGTGATCACCGCCTCGTCGACGATGCGGAACAGGCGGTGGCGGATGATGGAGAAGGTGATCGGGTCCATCGTCGGACTCCTCAGTCGAATTCGATGACGATGTTGCGCCAGGCGTCCATCCGCGCGGTCTGCGCGGCCTGGACGACGATCGTGGTGATCGGCGTGTGGACGACCGCCGGGCCGGCGATCAGGTTGCCGGGGGCGAGCGCGGCGAAGTCGTAGATGTCGGCCGGCGCGAGCCCGCCCTCGGCCTCGACGAAGACGTCGCGCCTGCCGCGATGGGCGGCGCTCGCGTCCTCGCCGGTCAGCGGCTCGGCCGGGATCTCGGGTCGGGTCATCCGCCCGCGCGCCGACAGCCGGAACATCGTCATCTCGATGCCGGCGCCGCGATAGGCCGAACCCTTGCCGTATTTGCGTTCGTAGAGCGCCTCGAAGTCGCCCACCAGCGTCTCCAGCCCGGCCTCGTCGAGCGGGGTCGACGCGCGGACCGGCGTGGTGACCTCGTGCACCTGGCGCCGGTAGCGGAGATCGGCAGACCATTCGAGCGAAACGTCGCCGTCCGCGAAGCCCTCGTCGGCGAGCTGCGCGCGGGCGCGCTCGACCATGGGCGCGTAGATCGCGTTGATTTCCTCCGCCGGCGTCGGCACGGGGCGCATGGTCGTGTGGGCGAATTCGTGCACCACGTCCGCCGAGACCAGGCCGAAGGCGCAGTTCACCGAGGCGGTGTAGGGAACCACGATGCGCTTCACGTTGAGCTCCTGGCCGAACACGCCGGCGAGCAGCGGACAGGAGCCGCCGAAGGCATGCAGCACGAAGTCGCGCGGATCGAGCCCGCGCTCCACCGTGATCTCGTGGATCAGATCGGTGATCTGGGCCGCCGCGACCCGGTAGATCCCGAAAGCCGCCTCGTCGACGCCCATCCCCATCGGCCGGGCGATTTTGGCCTCGAACGCCGCACGGGCGGCCTCGATGTCGAGGCGCATGGTGCCGCCGAGGAAGGTCGCCGGGTCCATGTAGCCGATCAGGGTCATCACGTCGGTCAGCGTGGGCTCGGTCCCGCCGAGGCCGTAGCAGACCGGGCCCGGCCTCGCGCCCGCGCTCTTCGGGCCGACGCGGGGAACGTTGGTCCGGGGCTCGAGCGAGACGATCGAGCCTCCGCCGGCTCCGATCGAGACGACCTCGATCTTCGGCGCGACGTAGTGGTAGCGGTCGACCAGCGGCTCGCGCGCGAACTCGAGCGCGCCGCCCTGGATCACCCCGACCTTGAAGGTGGTCCCGCCCATGTCGGCCGCGATCACGTCGGGATCGCCCATCGTGCCGCCGAGATACCTGGCGCCGATGACGCCGGCGGCCGGGCCGCACTCGATCATCCCGACCGCGCGGCTGGACGCTTCCTCGGCGGGCAGCAGCCCGCCATAGCCCTGCATGACCAGCAACGGCCCGCCATAGCCCTCTTCGGCCAGCTGCGCCTGGAGATCGGTCACGTAGTCATGCGCGAGGCGCCCGGCATAGGCGTTGATCACGGTGGTGGAGGTTCGCTCGTACTCGCCGGGCACCGGCGCGATGTCGCTCGAGATCGTCACATAGGCTCCGGGCGCGGCGCGGGCCGCGATCTCCCGGATCCGCCGTTCGTGCACGGGGTTGTAGGGAGACCAGAGGAGGCAGATCGCGATCGCCTCGACGCCGGCGATTTCGACGAGGTGCCGGACCGCCGCCTCGGCCGAGTCCTCGTCGAGCTCGCGGATCACCGCGCCCTTGTAGTCGATCCGTTCCGGCACCCCGCGGATCCGCTCGGCGGGGACGAGCGCGGGCGCCCGGTCGGTCTTGACCGGGTGCTTGAGCCCCTCCTCCGCGAGCCCGGCCCAGCGCCCGTAGGCGCCCCGCGTCACCAGCAGCGTGTCCTCGAACCCTTCCGTGGTGATCAGCCCGGTCCTGGCGCCGCCCCGCGTGAGCAGCGCGTTGTCCACCACCGTCGAGCCATGGGTGAACAGGCCGGTGCTTCGGAGAAGGTCGCCGAACGGAACGTCCATCGCCTCGGCCGCGGACCGGATGGAATCGATCACCCCGTTCGCGAAATCGGGCGGGGTCGAAAGCGCCTTTCCGATATGGACGGGCTCGCCCGCGGCGAAGACCACGGTGTCGGTGCAGGTGCCGCCGACATCGGTCGCGATCACGTAGGACTTTTCGCCGTTCACCGCCGTTCCGCCACCGTTCGCCGCGGGGCATCCAGCGCGGCCCCGCCCGGCAGACCATGCGGGGCGGCACCACGGCGGTCAAGGCCGCGAGCCATGCCCGCCGCGGCAGGATCGTCAGCTCACGCGCACCGAGATCCGGTGCATCGAGTTGTTGAGATATCCCTTCGGGTTCCACGCGATCGCGAAGGGCTGGCTCGTGCCCTTGTCGTCGGTCGCCCGCGCCCAGACCTCGTAATATCCCTTTTGCGGGAACCGCAGTTTCGCCGACCACCGCTGCCAGGCATGGGGGTTGGCCGGGCGCGCGAGCCGGGCCCGCCGCCAGCTGGCGCCGAAGTCGATCGAAACGTCGACGCGCTCCACCGCGTTGTCCCCCGCCCAGGCATGTCCCGCGACGGAAAGATCCCGGCCGGCGATGGACAGCCCCGTCTTCGGCGTCGTGATCAGCGATTTCACCGGCATCGAGCGGATGATCTTCATCGCGCTCCCGGGCACCTTCTCGCCGGGCGAAACCGGATAACCGGGAACGCGATAGGCGCTCCCGGTCATTGTCGGACCGTCATGCACCACGTCGCGCAACCGGATGCGTGTGAGCCATTTCTGGGAGCACGAGCCCGCCCAGCCGGCGATAACCAGCCTCAGCGGTGCCCCGTTCATCGGATGCAGCGGCCCGCCGTTCATGCCGAAGGCGATGAGGTTGCCCGGATCCATCGCCTTTTGGATCGGCACGCCGCGCGAGAACGGCGGCTCGCCTTCCTTGCCGGAAAGCTGCCTGTCGGCGCCGACATGGGCGGTATAGACGACGTTATCCTTAACGCTGGCCGCTTTCAGGACGTCGGCCAGGCGAACGCCGGTCCATTCGGAGCACGCCACCGCACCCAATGTCCATTGGTTGCCGCGCGCCGGCGGGTCGAAAAACGCGCGCCCGTTGCCGCCGCATTCGATGGTGAGCCGCTGCGTAACGACGTCGAACTTCTTCTTGAGGTCCTCGATACCGAGAGTCATCGGGTCGTTCACCAGACCGTCGATGCGCAACGTCCAGCTCGCCGGATCCATTTCATCCGGGACGATGCCGTTGTTCCTGATGAAATGGCGGGAAGTGGGGGTCACTTCGTCGTTCAGCAAATGGGCCGGCGTCTCGGCGTTCACCGGCCGGTCGTTAAGCACCGTAAGTCCATCCTTTCCAGCGATTTTCACCGGATTGGCGGCGATCGCCTCCGGGATGAAACCGGAAGGCATGTTTCTATGGAAGGGAATCGCCGCGCCAAGCACGGCTCCCATGGCGGCGAGGCCGGCTTCTCTGAGGAAGCCGCGGCGGTCCTTGTGCGGCTCGCGGCCGAATACCAGCCGATCCGCGCGATCGGGGTCATCGGCGTAGAGCTGGAAAATATCGGCAAGTTCCTTGTCTTCAGGAGCACTCATCGTCTATTTCCTCGCCTGTGTTTCTCCTTACCACAAACCCGCCTGTCCGAACCAGTCAATGTATCGCGGCGCCGGGAAAGCGGTTTGCGTTCCAACGCCGGAATTGTACCGTCTCACAAGCGTCGATGCGTATTGAGCGGCATACGTTGTAGTTGCCGAAGGCGTTTATTGCGACCGTCGGAGGCCGGTGCGGCACGGCCGCGACTTTCGGGTTGCATGCGAGGTAATTGCGCATATATTGTCGATAACCTTGCCATGTGGTATTGGTTAATACGTTCTGGAAAACGGGAAAGAGAAACATGCCGAATGCTTCCAAGTCCGCCGCGGAAAAACTCTCGGCGCTGATCGCCGAAGTCGAGGCCGAAGCCTATGCGCGCGGCCAGGCCGACGCCAAGAAGGAAATGCTCGACCTCCTCGGAACGGGAGGCGAGCGGGCGGTACGCGCGAGAGGAACCCGGGGACGCCGGGGGAAGGCGGCGCCGAAACGGCGCGCCAGCGGCCGCAAGCGCGCGCCGAAGGGCTCGGTGCCGCGATTCGTGGAGCAGGCCTTGCGCGCTTCGCCGGGACTTACCCCGCCGGAAATCATGGCGCGCGCCGCGACCGACATGGAGCGTTTGATCAAATTGCCGTCGATCCGGACCGAATTGCGAAACGGACGGAATCAGGGCAAGTACGAACTGAACGACGGGCGTTGGTCGCTTGCGGGCTCGGCGGCGGCGGCCTCGCCGGGCGCGAGCCCGGCGTCGGGAACCGGCCAGGGCGAGAGTACGGCGCCCAGCCGCTGGAGCTGATGACCTCCCAAGCGCCCGATCGCCGTATTTCGAAAGCGGCGGCCCGGTTTCGGGAACAACGAGCGGACCGGTCCTGGCGTTAACGCGCCGTGCAATCGCTCTTGCCCGAAAACGCGCTATGCAACGATGTTCGTTATCCTCTCGACGGGGCAGGAAAGCACGTAGCCCACGTTCCGTACCGTCTTGATAATCGACGGGTTCCTGGGGTCTTTTTCGAGCTTCTTCCGCAGGTGGCTGATGTGGAGGTCGATACTGCGGTCGAAGGGTTGCCAATCCCGGTTTCCGACGGTGTCGAGGAGTCGGTCGCGCGACAACGGGCGGCCCGCGCCCCTCGCGAGGACAACGAGCAGGTTGAATTCGGTCCCGGTCAGGGAAACGTCCGCCCCGTCGTCCCCGACGAGCCTGCGGCACGCGACGTCCATCCGGTATCCGCCGAACTCCAGTATCTCGGTGTCCGCCGGGTTATTGCCGTCCGCCGGAGCGGCCGCTCCCGCGCTCTCGATCCGGCGTGAGATGCTGCGCACCCGCGCCAGGAGCTCGCGCAGGTCGAACGGTTTGGCGAGATAGTCGTCCGCCCCCATTTCGAGCCCGACGATACGGTCGACCGTTTCCCCCTTGCCGGTCAGGATCAGGATTCCGATCGTGAAGTTCTCCCGCAGATAACGGGTGAGCGAAAGCCCGTCTTCTCCCGGCATCATAAGATCGAGGACCACAAGATCGGCGGACTTCCGTTTCAGAAAACCGCGCAACTCCTCGCCGCCCGATAACGCGTGAGCGTCATAGCCTTCCCGCTGGAGGAAGCTGCGCAGGCGGTTTCTCAATCGGGCATCGTCGTCGACGACGAGAATGGTCCTGGTCACGCAATAACCCCGCTCAAATCCATACAATTCTATACAAACCGGACGGCGCGGGCACACACCGGGCTTACAATTCGCCGCTACAATGCGATCGCCATCGGCCGGTCCGGCCGGGCGTCCCGTATGCCGGGAGAGGGTGGTCATGTCGAACGCCACGGATCTGCAGGCCGGATCCGCGACCGCGGCGCCGAGGCCGGAGCGATGGAGCGCCGACGGTGCCGGCGTGCAGGCGGCGGACAACGGGCCGTGCCCGGCTCCGCAGCGATACCGGTCTTTCGCCGCGGGAACCGAGCTCTTCGCCCAGGACGAGCCGAACGACGAAGTTTTCACCGTGATCGACGGATGGGCCTCGCTCAGCCACATACTGGAAGACGGCCGCAGGCAGATCCTGGACTTCCTGCTGCCGGACGACATATGCGGCTTCACGCCGCTCGCGGGCGGTCAGGCCCCGCATACGGCGGAAGCGCTGACCGACGTGACCGCCGCGGCAATGACGCGCGAGCAATTCGAGTCGAGGCTTGCCGTCGATGCGGCCTACGCGCGCGATATCGTCGGCAGGCTGTCGGAGTCCGTCTCTTCGTCGCATGACTCGCTGGTCGATATCGGCCGGCGAACGGCGATCGAGGCGGTCGCGAATCTCTTGTTCCGGCTCGACCGGCGCATCCGCAGGGCCAGCGGCGCGGCGCCGGGAACGACGGTCGATTTTCCGCTGACCCAGGAACAGCTGGGCGACGCGCTCGGCCTCTCCGCGCCGCATGTGTGTCGAACGCTCCGAGTCCTGAGAGAGCGTGGAATCCTGTCTCTCCGGCGCCACCGGCTCCGGATCGACGACCCGGCGGCGCTTGGCGGGGAGTTGCTGCGGGGCGACTGCCCGGGGAGAGGCATTCCGGATTCGCCAAACGGGGGATTGAACCATGTCGCTCAAGAGCATTCTCGTCCACGCCGCCCCCAACGACAGGTTGGAACCGGTGCTCGACATCGCGTGCACCCTGGCGAAGACGCATGAGGCGCATCTGATCGGACTGCACGTATCCTCCGATCCCGCCGCGCCGCTCCAATCCCTGCCCGGACCGGTACCGGCCGAGTTGATGACGTCGATCGAGTCCCGGATCGAGATGGAACAAGACCGCTCGCGGGCCGGCTTCGACGCCGCCGTGGCACGGCACGGCGTCAGGGGCGAATGGCGGACGGCAAACGGCGATCCGGCCAATCTCATCGGGACCCATGCCCGTTACGCCGACCTCGCCGTGATGGGGCAGGCGGCCGAGGACGACCGGCCCGACGATCCCGAGCTGCCCACCGTGGTGGCGACCATGACGTCCCGGCCCGTGCTGATCGTGCCGAGGGCGGGGAATTTCGGCGAGGCGGGGAAGCGGGTGCTGGTTTGCTGGAACGCCAGCCGGGAAGCGACGCGGGCGATCACCGACGCACTGCCGATCCTTCAACGCGCGGACCACGTCACGGTGCTGGCGGTCAACCCGGACGATGGGGCGGGTCACGGCGCCGTGCCGGGCGCCGACATTTCGCACTATTTGGCCCGCCACGGCGTGCGCGCCGAAGCGAACCGGACCTACGCGGAAGACATCGACATCGCCGACGCGATCCTGTCGCGCGCCTCGGATCTCGGTTGCGATCTGATCGTGATGGGCGCCTACGGCCATTCCCGCGTGCGGGAATGGATCTTCGGCGGCGTCACCCGGTCGATCATGCGGACGATGACGCGCCCCGTGCTTATTTCCCACTGAGGCGCGAGCCGCACCGCGGCCCCTTGGTCGAAACCGCCCCCGCCCCCTCAGCGTCATGGTCGGCGGAGGCCGACCATCCACGAGTTTTTATGGCGTTGAAAACAAAAACAAAACGTGGATGGTCGGCCTCCGCCGACCATGACGGGAAAAGGCAGGGGAGCGATGCTCCCATCCATATCGGATACGCTCCGGCCCGGATTGGCCGGCAAGCCCGTCGATGCGAGAATTGGTTTCCCCGCCGCAAACCGTCCGGAGTCTCCCGGGGAAAGATCGCGTTGACGGCAAGCGAGACATCTCTCGAAGAAGAATTGCGCGCCCTCCGCGACACCATCGTGGACGGCCTGATCGTGATCGACGTCGACAAGAGCATCCGTTCCTTCAACCGGGCGGCGGAGGGAATTTTCGGCTACCGGGCCGAGGAGGTGGTCGGACGCAACGTCGGCATCCTCATGCCCCGCGACGAACGCGCGGCCCATGACGGCCATGTCGACCGGTACCTGGAGACCGGCGATGCGCATGTCATCGGCCGCGGGCGCGAGGTCACGGGCCGGCGTAGCGACGGCTCGACATTTCCGATGTCGATCTATCTCGGGGAAATGCGGTTCGCGGGCGAACGGCGCTTCCTCGGCATCGTTCACGACCTGTCGGAATCGCGCCGCAGGGAAGATGCGCTTCGCAGCCACGAAGAGATGCTGGAAAACATCGCCACCAGCCTGCCGGGACCGGTTTTCCGGATCGTCTCCCTGCCCGACGACCGGATCGCGTTTCCCTTCGTAAGCGAAGGTCTGCGGCGCGTCTTCGGCCTCGACCCGGAGGCGGTGCAGGACGACGCGGATGTCTTCCTCGGGGCGATCCGCGCCGGCGACCGGTCGGGCTGGCGTTCCGCCCTGGAAGCTTCGGCGCGCGATCTGGAACCGCTGGATCATCAGATGCGGGTGCGGGGCAAGGACGGAATCGAGCGCTGGATGCACGCGTTCGCGCGTCCGGCCCGGCAGGCCGGCGGCACGGTGGTGTGGAGCGGCCTCGCACTGGACGTCACCGACCGGCAATCCGCCCAGGCGGAGCTTCAACAGGCCCAGAAAATGGAGGCGATCGGCCAGTTGACGGGCGGAGTCGCGCACGACTTCAACAACCTGCTCGCGGTGCTTTCGATGGATCTGGAGGAGCTCGAGGCCCTGACCCCGCCGGAGGACGAGCGCCGCGAGCTGATCGACGAGGCGCGGGAAACCGGACGGCTGGCGGCCGAGCTGACGCAGCGCCTGCTCGCGTTCGCGCGCAAGCAACCGCTCAATCCCAAGACGATCGAGCCCGCGGGTCTGTTGATCGGGACGGCGGAGCTGCTGCACAGAACGCTGGGCGGCGCGATCCGGATCGACTGCTCGGAACCGGGCGAGCGGTGGCGCGTCACGGTCGATCCGGTGCAGCTGGAAAACGCCGTCATCAACCTCGCGATCAACGCGCGAGACGCCATGCCGGACGGCGGCACCTTGAGCATCGCTACGCACAACACCGGGCTCCGCGACGTGCCGGGCGTTCCTGCCGGCGACTATCTCTGCGTCGAAGTAGCGGACACGGGCACCGGGATGCCGCGGGAAGTCGCCGAACGGGTGTTCGAGCCGTTCTTCACGACCAAGAGCCAGGGCCAGGGAACCGGAATGGGACTCAGCATGGTCTATGGCTTCGTCAAGCAGTCGTCCGGTCACATCGCCCTGGAAAGCGAGCCCGGCGCGGGTACGACGGTAAGGCTCTATTTCCCCCGGACGGAGGCGCCGGCGGATACCCTGGACGCCCCCTCCGCGAGCCCGCCCGGCCGGATCGACAGGCGCCGGGTGCTGTATGTCGAGGACCACCCGACGCTGCGCCGCCAGACCGAGGCGAGGCTGACCGCCATGGGGCTGTCGGTCGCGGGCGCGGCGGACGGCAGGGCGGCGCTCGACCTGCTCGACCGGGGCGAACGGTTCGATCTCCTGTTCACCGATGTCGTTATGCCGGGCGGTATCGACGGGATCCGGCTGGCCGATGAGGCGCGCCGGCGTATCCCGGACATTCGGGTTCTCTACACCACGGGCTATGCGGACGACGAACGGCTCCGCGATGCCGCGAACGCGCCGGGGGCGGCGCTGTTGCGCAAACCGTTCGCCAAGTCGGCGCTCCGGGAACGGTTGCAGACGCTGCTGGAAGGCAAGCGGTGACGCGGCGCCGGGGGGTCGGGCGTCACCCTCCGTCCAGCATCACGTTGGGGCGGTCGAGCGCGACCTTGCCGTCGTCGGCGAGGCCGAACAGTTGCACCGCCGACCATTCGAGCTCGACCGGCGGCTTCGCGACCATGTTCCACCCGGTCGCCAGCGAGAGCAGCGCGCGGATGACGCCCTGGTGGCAAACCGCCCCGGCGGGCCGGCCGGCGAGCCGGACCCCGTCGAGCCAGCCTTCGACGCGCGTCCTGAGCGCGCGGGGCGTCTCGCCGCCATGAGGGTGCATGTCGAGGCCGCGCGCGATCTGCCGGTCGAAGGCCTCGCCGTAGCGGGCCCGAAGATCGTCGCTTCTTCCGCCGTCCCATTCGCCCCAGTCCATCTCGATCAGGGCGGGTTCGACGACCGGATCGAGGCCGAGCAGAGAGGCGGTCTCGCGCGCCCGGATTAGCGGACTTATATACCAATCGAATGCGGTTATTTCGGCCGGCAGCGTCCAGCCGGACACCTTCGCGCGGCCTGCCTGGCTGAGCGGGCGGTCGGCATGGCCCTGGATGCGGCGTTGCTCGTTCCAGTCGGTGGGGCCGTGCCGGATGACCGCCAGCGGGATCGAGGAGGCCATCAGAGATCGATGTCGACCGCCACCGGTACATGGTCCGACGGATTCGGCCAGCCGCGCGCCTCGCGCAGCACCTGCGCCCCCTTGAGCCGGGGCGCGAGGCGGGGCGTCACCCAGATATGGTCCAGCCGGCGGCCCCGGTCGCTGCCCGGCCAGGTGCGGTTGCGGTAGCTCCACCAGGTATAGAGCTGCTCCTCCGGCGGGATGAACTGGCGCACCGCATCCACCCAGCCCCAGCTCCCCTGGACCCGGTTGAGGCCGTCCGTTTCGACGGGGGTGTGGCTCACCACCTTCAGGAGCTGCCTGTGCGACCAGACGTCGGTCTCCAGAGGCGCGATGTTGAAGTCGCCCAGCCAGATTCGCCGGCCCGGGTTGCGCGCGGCGCACCACTCGGCGAGCTCGGCGACGAAGTCGAGCTTGTGTCCGAATTTCTCGTTTTGCTCGCGGTCCGGGATATCGCCCCCCGCGGGGACATAGAGCGAATGCACCTCCTCGCCGCCGGGCAGCCGCGCGACGGCGTGCCGGCCGTCGTCCCGCCCGCACCACAATACGGGCCGGCCGCGCTTCAACGGCAGGCGCGACAGGATCGCCGTGCCGTTATAGCCCTTGAACCCCTGTACCACCTGATGGGGATAGCCCATCGCCGCGATCGCCTCGCCCGGAAAGGCTTCCGTCTCGACCTTGATTTCCTGGAGGCAGATCAGGTCGGCGTCGAGCGTCGTCAATATGCGCCGCAGCAACTCCAGCCTGAGCCTGACGGAGTTGATGTTCCAGGTGACCAGACGCATCGTCAGGCGACGCTCGCCCGCGCGCCGCGGGCGGCCGCATAGGCCCGCGCGGCGTCGCCGAATGCCCTGAACAGCGCGTTGGAGAGCAAGTGTTCCCTGTAGCGGTGTTCGGCGTGCCATTGCACGCCCACCGCGAAGGCATTCCCGTCGCCAAGGCGAATCCCCTCGATCAACCCGTCCGGCGCGGTCGCCTCCACCCGGAGGCGGTCGGCGAGCCTGTCGATTCCCTGGGAGTGCGCGGTGTTGACCTCGATCGCGGTGTCTCCGATCAGCCGCTCGAACAGCCCGCCGGGCGCGAACGAAATCTCGTGCAGCTTGCCGAATCTTTCGTCGATGCTGCCTTCCCTCGGCATCCGGTGGTCGAGCTTCCCTTCGACCAGATGGACCCGGTAGTGCAGCGAGCCGCCCAGCGCGACGTTCATCTCCTGCAACCCCCGGCAGACGCCGAATACCGGCACGCCGCGGCCGACGCAGGCGCGGATCAGGGGCAGCACCGTGTTGTCGCGCGGCGGGTCGCGGTACTCGTCCTCGGGAAAGGGCGGGCCGCCATAGTGGTGCGGCTCGATATTCGCGCGGCCGCCGGTCAGAAACAGCCCGTCGAGCCGGCTCGCCATCGCGTCGAAGTCGAAATCTTCCGCCAGCGCGGGAACCAGCAGCGGGTCGGCGTCGGAGCCGTCCCTCACCGCCCTGATGTAGCGCTCGCCGATACCGTGGGTGGGGATCGAATGCCCCGGCAACTGGATCAGACCGGTGGGAATGCCGACCAGGGGGCGCATGCCGAACTCTCGATTGTGCATTCTTGCCGTCGATTCCCGCGCCGATCGCCCCCCCGACTCAGGGGCGGCAACGCCTTATAGCATTTTCCGACCGGGCGCCCCCCTCACCCTGACCCTCTCCCCCGGCGGGGGAGAGGGGACGCTTCCCCGCTCTTCCTTGCCGTCTCCCCTCCCGCTCGCGGGAGGGGTTGGGGGAGGGTGAACCCTTACTCGGCCGCCACCGAGAACTCGGGTATCGACGCACCGCCGGTCATTTCCGCGAGCTCGTCCTCGAAGAAGAACTTGTCCTCCCCGAAAGCGGGCTTCAGATGGTTGAGCCACGTCGCGTCCGGGTTGAAGGCGGCGAAGAACGGGCGGCCGACCCATTCGGGGTTGCGTCCCTGCAGGAAGCGCAGCACGAACACCTTCTCGCCGTGGACCTCCTGGACGCCGAGGACTTCGACCTTGCCGGGCGTCGCGCTCATGCTGGGGCCGCGAACCGTGCGGGCGAGGCCGGAAACGCTCCGGACGGCGTGGTTGTAGATCGTCCACACCTTGTCCAGCGGCACTTCGAAGTAGCATTTCGCGCCGGTGTCCCGCTCGACGAACAGGTAATAGGGGATGATGCCCAGCGCCACCTGCTCGCGCCACATGCGCGCCCAGACCTCGGGCGAGTCGTTGACATGGGCGAGCGCCGGAGCCTGGCTGCGAATGACCGCGCCGGTATCGCGCAGGCGCCGGATCGCCTCGCGCGCCACGTCGGTGCCGAATTCCTGCCAATGATTGAAATGCGCCATGATGGCGACGCTCCGGCCGGAAGCGACCACCCGTTCCAGCAGGCGCAGCATCTCGTCCGCATCGGGGTCGCTGACGAAGCGGAGCGGCCAGAACGTCAGCGCCTTGGTTCCGATCCTGATATTGCGGAGATGGTCGAAACGGGAATCCTCGATGAGCGGATCCAGGTAGCGCTCCATCACGCGCGTCTTCATCACCATGGGATCGCCGCCGGTAATCAGCAGGTCGCTGACATCGGGATGGGACGCGAGATAGTCGTGCAGGCCGCTCGCCTCGTTGGCCGCGATCTTGTAGGACTTTTCGCCGACGAACTGGGCCCAGCGGAAGCAGAACGAGCAGTAGGCGTGACAGGTCTGCCCCTGGCTCGGGAAGAACAGCACGGTCTCGCGGTACTTGTGCTGCAGCCCTTCCACCGTTCCCTGCTCGGTTTGCGGAATGTTCAATTCCCGCTGGCCGGCGGGGTGGGGGTTGAGCTTGTCGCGGATCCCGAAGACCGCGGCGTTGATCTCCTTCGACGGGACATCCCGCTTCAACAAATCCGCCACGAGGTCGAAGTCCGCGTCTTCCAGCATCCCCCGTTGCGGAAAGGTGATCTGGTAGACCGGGTCCCCGGGAATGTTGTCCCAGTCGATGAGGTTGTCGATCAGGTACCGGTTGGAGCGGAAGGGCAACACGCTGCTCACGACCCGCATCGAGAAGCGTTCTTCGCTCGAAAGCTTCTGTAGCTGGGGGAGGTCGCCGAGATGTTTGGCCGTGATCGGGCTGAAACGTTCGCCGGAAAACTCGGGCGTCACGGCACTCGTGGACGAGATCCCGACCGACGCCGCTCCGGCGCCGTCTTCGTCGGGTCCCGCGGTTGTCTGATGTTCGGAGGTCACGACATCGATCTCCCCTAGGAGCGGTGGGCCTGTACCGCGCTGAATCTATTGCCTTGATATCGATATATTTTGCGCGCTCAGGTTAGCCGGCAACCGGCGGCAGGTCAAATTATCGCGGCCGTCGCGCAGGAATCACGGTTCGTGGGCGGGCCGGATGACGGTGTCCGGATCGAACCGGAATACGCTCCGATCAACACGTCCGTTGAACCTGGGCCGGATCAGACCGACCCGGGTGCGTACCCCCTGGGCGTCGATCACCGTCCAGCCTTTCAACACGAGGGGGTTGCGTCCGAAAGTCAGGATCGCCGATCCCGCCTCGGGTTCCTCGGACCGGACCAGCTCGATCTGGATCGTCTCCCGGTCCTGCTTGATGCCGGTGACCGTTACCGCGCCGGAAAACGAAACCGTCTCTCCCACCAGAAAAGCGGCGGGCGTTCGCGCGAGCGGGACGTGGGTGACTTCCTCCAGCTCGGTATCGACATAGATCAGCCACGATCCGTCGGCGTAGATCTGCAACGAGGAGGGAGGTTTGTAGTCGAGCCTCAGCCGGTTCGGCCGCTGGACGTAGAGCCGCCCGCGTGCGAACCCGCCCTTGGAGGAAGACTGAACGAACTCGGACTCGATCGAGCGGAGCCCGGTGAGATAGGCCTCGAGCCGCGCGACCGCCGTCCCGCCGCTTTGGGCGAAGGGGCGAGTCGGCAAGGCGGCGGCGAGCGCCAGCGCAAGGGCGAGCGCGGCAAGGAGCGGTCGGGGCGGGGAACGGTTCATAGGCGAAAGATATGGGGCGCTTCGAGGCGGAAACCAGGCAAGGAACCCGTCACCCGGCGCCGTGGTCGCCCGCCGGGGCCAGGACCTGGCGCTTGCCGACATGGTTGGGCGGGCTGATCACGCCGTCGGACTCCATTTGCTCGATGATCCGCGCCGCCCTGTTATAGCCGATCTTGAGATGGCGCTGGACGAAGCTGGTGGACGCTTTCCCTTCCCGGCATACCAGCGCCAGCGCTTCGTCATAGAGGGTGTCCGCCTCGCCGTCGCCGCCCGCGAAATCCGCGATGGCGGCGTGATCGTCCGCCTCGGTGACATCGGCGACATAGTCGGGCTCTCCCTGATCCCGCAGGAAGCCGACTACGCGCTCGACCTCTTCGTCGGTCACCAGCGGGCCGTGGACACGGCTGATCCGGCCGCCGCCGGCCATGTAGAGCATGTCGCCCTGGCCGAGCAGTTGTTCGGCGCCGCCCTCGCCGAGGATTGTCCGGCTGTCGATCTTGGAGGTGACCTGAAAGCTCACCCGGGTCGGGAAGTTGGCCTTGATCGTGCCGGTGATCACGTCGACGGACGGGCGTTGGGTCGCCATGATCAGATGGATGCCCGCGGCGCGCGCCATCTGCGACAGTCGCTGAACCGCACCCTCGACCTCCTTGCCGGATACCAGCATCAGGTCGGCCATCTCGTCGACGATGACCACGATGAAGGGAAGCGGCGTCAGGTCGATGGGCTCCTCCTCCTCCACCGCCAGGCCTTCCGCGTCGAAACCGGTCCGAACGGTGCGGGTCAGAATCTCGCCCTTCTTCCGCGCCTGCTCCAGCCGGGCGTTGTAGCCGGCGATGTTGCGCACCCCGACGGCGGACATCGCCCGGTAGCGGTCTTCCATCTCCCGCACCGCCCAGCGCAGCGCCACGACCGCCTTTCCCGGATCGGTCACCACCGGTGTCAGCAAGTGCGGTATCCCGTCATAGACCGACAATTCGAGCATCTTGGGATCGATCATGATCAGCCGGCACTGCTCGGGCGAGAGCCGGTAGAGCAGGGACAGCACCATGGTGTTGATGGCCACCGACTTGCCGGAGCCGGTGGTCCCGGCGATCAGGAGATGGGGCATCCGCGCGAGGTCGACGAGCACGGGGGTGCCGCCGATATCCTTGCCGAGAACCAGGATGAGGGATCCGCCGGCGCGATCCAGCGCGGTCGATTCCAGGAGCTCGCGCAGCGCGACGATCTCCCGCCCCCGGTTCGGCACCTCGACGCCGATCACGCTGCGGCCCGGCACCACCGCGGCGCGGACGGAGACGGCGCTCATCGAACGCGCGACGTCGTCTGCGAGGCCGATGACGCGGGACGACTTGGTGCCGGGCGCCGGCTCCAGCTCGTAGAGCGTCACCACCGGGCCGGGCCGGACCCGGGTAATGGCGCCCTTGACGCCGAAATCGTTGAACACGGATTCGAGCAGACGCGCGTTCTCCTGCAGGGCTTCGGCATCCACGCCGGGCGCCCGCTGCGGCGGCTCGGGCGGTTCCAGAAGCTCGAGCGGCGGCGACCGGTAGGCCGTTTCCGCGTCGCCGAAGTCGAGCCTGGGCTGGCGATGGCGCTTGGCCGCGCGCTCGGCCTGGCGGGGCTTTCGCGCGCCCATCGCGACGACCGGCCCGGCTTCCATCCTGGGTTCGGCGGCGGGCGCGGGGGTCCTGACGGCGGGCTCCTCCTTTTCCTGCGGCGGTCTGTCCCTGGCCCTCGGCGCACGTCGCAGCGGGGCGACGGCGACGCGCCCGGCGAACGCCAGCCCGCCCCATGCGCTTCGCCCGATGGTGGACCAATCGCGGCGCGCCACGCCCATCGCCGCGAGACACGCCGCGAGAGCCAGGACGGCAAGGACGGCCGCGACCGCTTCGATGCCGACGGGCAGACGATGCAGCAGGACTTCGCTCAGGACCGCGAGCGCCATCTCGCCGAGCTCCCCTCCCGCTCCGCCGGGCAGCGGCCAGAACTCGGGGGCGGTCCGGGTCGCGAACGCCAGCGCCCCCAGGAACAGGGCAGCCGGCAGCATGGTGAACCGGATCCACACCGGACCCAATCCGCGATGGGAGACGATCCGCCACGCCCAGTAGAGGAGGATCGGCAGCAACAGCCAGGCCGCCAGGCCCGTGGTCTGGGCGAAGAAATCGGCGAACCAGGCACCGGGTCCGCCGAGCGCATTGTGCGTGGCGCCGCCTGCCTGGCCGGAAGCGAACGACGAATCGGCGGGACGATAGGTCCAGAGCGCGACCGCCGCGGCCACGGATGCCAAAGCAACCGCGACGCCGAGGAGCTCGACCAGCCTCCGCTTCAGAAAGCGGGCGACGCGCGAAGGCCGGTCTTGCCGGCTGCTCACCATCAGGATCGACTCGCCGGTCTCGCGCGCCTTCGCCATCACAGCACCCCGGCCAATCTGGTCAGCGCCTCGCGAGCGGTTTCGGGGCCATGGACCAGCGCGACGCGAATATAGCGCCGCCCCGGATCCGCGCCGCCTTCTCCGGGCCGCGCGATATAGGAACCCGGCAGGACCCGCACCGCCGCCTCCGACCAGAGCCGGCGCGCCGCCTCTTCGCCGTCGTCCACGTCGAGCCAGAGATAGAAGCCGCCCGGCGGGCGGTAGAATCCGAGCCGGCCGTCGAGCAATTCTTCCGCGATGTCGATTTTCTCGCGGTAAAGCTCGCGGCTCGCCTCGACATGCTCCTCGTCGGCCAGCAGGGCCTCGGCGGCGGAGAGCAGCGGCATCGGCGGAGCCGCGCCGCCGTGATCGCGGAGCCTCACGTAGGCGTTCATGAAATCCGCGTCCCCGATCGCGAATCCGACCCGGAGCCCGGGGACACTGGAACGCTTGGAGAGCGAGTTGAAGACCGCCACCTTTTCGAGACCGCCCCCGAGCTCGCGGCAGGCTTCGATCGTCCCGGGAGGGGCGGCGCGGCCGCGATCGTAGATCTCGCTGTAGCACTCGTCGGACACGAGGACGAAGTCGTGCTCGCGGGCGAGGCCGACGAGTCTCTTCAGGCGTTCCAGATCGGCGATCGTGCCCTGCGGGTTGGCGGGCGAGCAGAAATAGGCCAGCGCGACGCGCGCGAGGATGTCGGGATCGAGGCCCTCGTAATCGGGCAGGAAACCGGACGCTTCGTCCGCGGGCACGCAGACCGGCTCCGCGCCCGCCGCGACGGCCGCCCCGAGATAGACCTGGTAGAACGGGTTGGGCATCAGCACGACCGGCCTGCCTCCGGCCTTGCGTTCGGGCACCGCCGCGAGCGCCGCCATGAACAGCGCCTCGCGCGTGCCGGAGACCGGCACCACGTTGCTCGCCGGGTCGATCATGGTCTCCGGGCAGCAAAAGCGCCGGCATGCCCAGGCGGCGATGGCGGTTCGCGCGTCTTCGGTCCCGCGCATCGGGGGATAACGGCCCCAGAGGCCGTGATCGGCGAGAATCGCGTCCGCGATCATGGTCGGCGGGTCGTGCCGGGGCTCGCCGAGGGACAGCGCGATGGGCTCCAGACCGGCGGCCGGCTCGACCGGGCCGAGCAGCGCGCGCAGGCGATCGAACGGATAAGCGCCGATCTGCAAGAGGCGATCGTTCAGCATCGGCCGGCCATGGCTCCTGGCGAGCGGCGCACTCTAGCCGCAAGCGGGGTCGCGATACAAGCGCCGCATGACCGGCGATACCCCATTATGTAGCGGATAGCACGCTTCCAACCCCCAATATGTTGGGGCGATTCGGGTCACGGCCTCGGCGCGGTCCGACATCGGGCGCCGTGCCCGCCGGCCGCGCTATAGAGCAATATCCGACTGGACGCGGTCGCACCCGGTCGCCGCCCCCCTCACCCCGGCCCTCTCCCCGCTGGGGAGAGGGAGAGTTGCGGCGCCGATCCCTCTCCACCTTCTCCCCTCCCGCTTGCGGGAGGGGCCGGGGGAGGGTGGGCCGGTTCGCCATGAACCGATAAGGTCGGAAAATGCTTTAGTGCGGCCCGGATGGAGCGATGAGCACGAATTCAGGCAGCGGAACGGCGACGGATTTCGAGGCGATCGTCGGCGGCGGCGGCATGGTCGGGCTGACGCTCGCGGCCGCGCTGGGGAGCGCCGGCGTGAAGGTCGCGGTCGTCGACCGGAGCCCGGCATCGGTCATGCGGAAACCGGCCTTCGACGGCCGCGTATCGGCGATCGCGCGCGGTTCCAGGACCATCCTCGATTCCATCGGCCTATGGGACGGGCTCGCCGGCGACGCGGAGCCGATCCGCGAAATTCGTGTCTCCGACGACGCCTCGCCGCTGCACCTCCATTACGACAGCACGGAGGTGGAGGCGGAGGCGCTGGGATACATCGTGGAAAACCGTCACATCCGGCAGACGCTCCTCGAGCGGATCGAAGCGCTTGAATGCGCGACCCTTTTCGACGGCAGATCGATCGAACGCCACGAGCGCGGCGCGATCGAAGCCCGTGTCGCGCTCGACGACGGCCGGACGCTGACCGCCCGTCTGCTGATCGCGACAGACGGGCGCGAATCGCCGCTGCGGCGCGCCGCCGGGCTGGGCACGGTCGAATGGCGTTACGACCAGACCGGCATCGTATGCACCGTCGCCCACGAACGCGCCCATCGGGGCATCGCGCAGGAACGTTTCCTGCCTTCGGGTCCGTTCGCGATCCTGCCGATGACGGGGAACCGCTCGTCGATCGTCTGGACCGAGGACGCCGATATCGCGAGCCGCATCCTGGCGCTGGATCGGGACGGTTTCGCAGCCGAGCTCGCCTGGCGGTTCACCGACTATCTCGGCGCGCTGACCGTGGAGGGCCCGGTCTTTTCCTATCCTCTCGCCCTCGCCCTGGCCGAGCGCTACACGGCCAACCGGCTCGCCGTCGCGGGAGATGCCGCGCACGCGATCCATCCGATCGCGGGCCAGGGCTTCAATCTCGGAATCCGCGATGCCGCCGCGCTCGCCGAGACGATCGTCGACGCCGCCCGGCTGGGGCTCGATACGGGCTCGGTCGCGGCGCTTGCGCGCTACGCGCGCTGGCGGCGGGCCGACAATTTCATGATGCTGGCGGCGACGGACGGGCTCAACCGGCTCTTTTCCAACGATATCGCCCCCGTCGCGCTGGGGCGGCGCCTCGGGCTCGCGGCGGTAAACCGGATCCCCCGTCTCAAACGGCTGTTCATGCGCCACGCCATGGGCGAGCTCGGCCAGAGGCCGCGCCTCGCGCGCGGCATGCCTCTCTGACGGCGCGGCCCGTCCCGCGCCTCGCCGGTTCAGTTCCCCTCGATGCCGAGAATGGCGGCCACCTCGGGCCAGCTCTTTGCGCCGTTGGTCCGGAGCTGTTCGGTCAGCTCGTCCGGCATCCAGTCCCAGATCGCGGGCTGGAAGCTCGCGCGCGCCTTGATATTGCCGAGCCACGCCTCGACGCGGGGCATGCGCCCGCCGGCCCACATGCCCTGCATCGACAGCATGTCGAGACGCATCACGTAGGGCGTCATCGCGATGTCGGCGAAGCTGAACCTGTCCCCGATCAGCCAGTCGCCGTTCTCAAGCGCATCCTCCATCCTGCGGAGGTAACGGTCGTAGAGCTTCACCTTCACCGCCGCGCCGGGCGCCTCGAAGCCGAGCCGGACATAGGCCTTCTTCTGCTCGTGCCAGTCCGCGCTCACCGAGAAGGGAGGCGTCGAATCGAGGAATTCCCGCATCCGCTTCTCGCCGAGCGCCCGAATGGTATGGCGGTGGGAGGACATGAAGGTCAGCGCGCCGCAGGCCGGGTGGAGCTCCTCGTCGACCGCCTTGGTCCAGTAGCGCTCTTCGGCGCGCAGCACCGGATCTTCGGGACGGACCGGGCGGTCGGGAAAGACCTCGTCGAGATACGCGCAGATGACCGACGACTCCCGGATCGGCTTTCCGTCATGGACCAGGGTCGGCACCACCGCCTTCGGGTTGATCTTCATGTACTCGGACGCGAACTGATCGCCCTTGAGGATGTCGATATAGTGCCCGTTCCAGGGCAGTTCCTTTTCCTCGAGAAACAGTCTTACCTTGGCCGCGCAGACCGACGAGCCGTGGTGATAGAGTTCGAGCACCCCTTGATCCTCCCCCAGGTGGAAAGCGAAACGTTCACGGATCGCGGCTCAACCCGGCCGCGTCCAGCGCTTGCAGATAGGCGTTCCACAGCCGCTCCCGGTTCCGGCCCAGCTCGTGAAGATAGGCCCACGAGTAGAGCCCGGTATCGTGCAAGTCGTCGAACACGATGCGAACGGCATAGTTGCCGATCGGTTCGAGGTTCATGATGCCGACATGGCGCCGGCCCGCCACCAGCTGTTTCTGTCCCGGCCCATGCCCCCGGACTTCCGCCGACGGGCTTTCGACGCGCAGGAACTCCGCCGGGAGGGCGAAGGACGTGCCGTCGTCGAAGTCGATTTCGAGGACCTTTTCGGCCGATTTGAGCCGCAACGTCGTGGGCCACGGCGGGGAATCGCGGTCGTCGGTCAAGTCCGGTCCCCGTCGATACGGCGCGCCTCGTCGACCAGCATGATGGGTATGCCGTCGCGGATCGGAAAGGCGAGCCCGGCGTTCTCGCTGATCAGTTCCTGGGCCGCGTCGTCGTAGCGCAGCGGCCCCTTGGTCAGCGGGCAAACCAGTATTTCGAGCAGCTTCGGGTCGATCGGCCTGCCGCGGTCGCCGCGGGTATCGGATCCGGACCGGTCGGAGGCGCGCTCGTCTGCCATGTCTCCCCCTATTGCTTGACGCGCCCTTCGTCGTCGGGGCGCTCGAGCAACGCCATCTCCAGCAGGGTCATGACGATCTCCGCGCGTTCGACGCTGCCCGGCGCCTCGAGCAGGGCCTGCTTCTCGCTGTTCCGGAAAGGACACATCATCGCCAGGGAGTCGACCAGCCGGGAATCCTCGGTCCCTTCGATCGCCTCCCAGTTCGCCTCCACGTTCTGCTGGTCGAGATAGGCGCGGAGCGCCTTCAGCAGCCGTTCGCGGTCGAGCACGCCGTTTGTCGGCGGCTCCATCAGGTCGTCGCGGAACAGTCCGAAGCGCGCATGCACCCGGCGATAGCCGTCCCGCAGGCCGAGCTCCCGCTCGACCACGAAACGGATCAGACCCTTGAGCGTGATCAGATAGCGTCCGTCTTCCGTTTCGCCGAAGGAAACGATGCGGCCGGCGCAGCCGGTCCGGTAGATGTCGGGCTCGCCGCCGCCGGACCCCTCGTTCGGCAGAATCATCCCGATCAGCCGTTGCGGCGCGGCGAGAGCGGCCGCCGTCATGTTGAGATAGCGCGGCTCGAAAATGTTGAGCGGCAGCCGGCCGTGCGGCAGCAACAGCGCGCCGCCGAGCGGAAAAATCGGAATCTCGTCCGGCAGATCCTCGAAATCGGGATCGAACGGTCCGGGCATCAGGAGAACAGGATCGCGGAAAGCTTGCGCCGTCCCGCGACGGTCACCGGATCGGTGGGCCCCAGGGCCTCGAACATCTCCAGGAGCTGCTTCCGCGCCGCCTGGTCGTTCCACTCCCGCGCCCGCCTGACGATCTCGACCAGCGCGTCGATCGCCTCTTCGTTGCGGCCTTCGGCGTGAAGCGCGAGCGCGAGGTCGAAACGGGCCTGGTGATCGTCGGGATCGGCCTCGAGCCGGGCCAGCAACTCGCCGCGATCGCCGGTCTCGGCGGTCTTCTCGGCAAGCGCCAGAGCCGAGGCCGCAGCTTCCGCCTCTGCGCCGCCGCGCGCGTCCTCGGGCAGCGTATCGAACACTTCGCGCGCGCGGTCCACCTCGCCCTGGCCGAGCAGCGCCCGCGTGAGGCCGGCGATGCCGGCGGCGTTGTCCGGCGCGTGCTGAACCACCTGGGCGTAGACCGAAGCGGCCGCGCCGAAATCCCTGGCCTCCAGACGCTCCGCCGCCTGGGCCAGCGCGTCGTCGAGCGGAGACGAGACCGCGGTTCCGGCCTCCTTCGCGAGCTTGTCGATGAACGCCTTGACCTGGCTTTCCGGCAGCGCGCCCTGGAAGGCGTCGACCGGGCGCCCGCCCGAAAAGGCGAACACGGCAGGGATCGACTGGATGCGAAGCTGCTGGGCTATCTCGGGGTTCTGGTCGATGTCGATCTTGACCAGCTTGACCCCCCCGTTGGCGGCCTGGACGACCTTTTCCAGGATGGGACCGAGCTGCTTGCAGGGCCCGCACCACGGCGCCCAGAAATCGACCACGACGGGCGTTTCCATCGAGGCGTCGATGACGTCGGCCATGAACGTCTCGGTCGAGCCGTCCTTGATCGCATCGGCGGGTGCGCCGCCCGTCTGTCCCAGGATCGGTTCCATGGTGCTGCCCCGTGCATCGGCCCCGCCAGCGGGTTCGCGACAACATGGGTGAGGAGGCTCGTCGAGGCAAGCCCGGAGCGTCAGCTCCTCTCCGCCTCGCCGAGGTCGACGACCATCGGATCGTGACCGAGCGCGCGGATGAAGCGCAGCAGGTCTTCGGGCGCGATCGCCGTCGTCGCGTCGTTCGACAGCGGGTGAAAATGCGCCCGCTCCGCTTCCACCACGCCGGAATCGATGACCGGGCGAACCGCGGCCCGTTCGTCGTTAATCAGCGCGAAGGGGGTGACCGCGCCCGGCACGACACCGAGATTGTCGGCGAGCCGTTCGGGACTGCCGAAAGACAGCCGCGCCGCGCCGATGAGGGGGGCGAGCGCCTTGAGGTCGAGGCGGCGGTCCTCCAGCGAGACGACGAGCCAGAGCGCCCCCTTCTTGTCCTTGAGGAAGAGCGACTTGCAATGCGCGCCCGGCAGGCGGCCGCGCACATTCCGGCTCTCCTCGACCGTGAACACCGGCTCGTGGGTCTGGGTCTCGGTCGCGATCCCGAGCTCTTCCAGCCGCTCGAACAGCTCTCTTTGCCGGGCGGCGATCATGTCCGGCGACACGGGTTCGGTCATATCTTCCCTCGACGCGGCGCTTGAAGTGGGCTTGCGGCGGCGAATATACTCCCCCGCGCCGGTGCGGGTGTAGCTCAGGGGTAGAGCGCAACCTTGCCAAGGTTGAAGTCGTCGGTTCGAATCCGATCACCCGCTCCAGTTCGCCCCGGGATTACGGATCGTTTCCATGAACAATGTCGGCAATTGGGTGCTCGGCGGCAGCTCGGCGGTGCTTGGCGTTTGCGGGCTGTTCGTCGCCGCCAAGGCGGGACCGGAAACCGTCGGCTACTATGGCGGGCTTGCGATGTTCGCCATCTGCTTCCTGTTCATCATGCACCTGATCCGGACGTCGGAAGACCACGGCTGAGGCGTTCCGGCCCCACCCTCCCCCGGCCGTTCCCGCAAGCGGGAGGGGAGAAGATGAGCGGGAGGGTCGGCGAGCGACTCCCCCTCTCCCCCGCGGGGGAGAGGGCCGGGGTGAGGGGGTCCCCCGGCAGCCCGGTGCGACCGCGTTCGGTCGGATGTTTCGCTTAGCCTCTCTTCCGCGCGACGATATGGAAGATGTGCCAGTGCTTGGCCTGGCCGCGCGGCGTGATGCTGTCGTCTTCCTCTTCCCGGAAATGCTCGACATCGAGGCCGCGCAGCAGGGCATCGACCTGTGCCGCGGAATGAAAGGTGATCGAGGGATCGCCGAACCATTCGTCGCGGTCGCCGTATAGCTGACCGGCGAACCGGCCGCCGGGAACCAGCGAGGCGATTATCCGCGACCACAGCCCGGGGAACTCCGCCGGCGGGCAGAGCGGCAGGGCGAAGCTGGAATTGACCAGGTCCGCGACCGGCCACTCGACCTCTTCGAACCGGCCGACGGCGGTGGTCAACGTTCCGGTCCCGGGCAGGTCCGCCCGCACGGCGAGTCGCTCGATGGCCGTGGCCTCGGCATCGACCGCGAGCACCGTCCAGCCGCGGCGCAGGAGTTCGACGACATCGCGTCCCCCGCCGCTGCCGAGATCGACCGCGAGGCGGCCATCCCCGGGCTCTCGGCCGAACGCGTCGAGGGCGCGGATCAGGGTCTCGCGCGGCGGGCGCTGGCCGGTCTTCTCGTAATAGGCGGACCAGGCCCCGGGGCCGGCGGCGGGCGTCGCCCGGGGCTCGTGCATGGCGGCGCTTACGCCCTCAGCTCGGCCGGCGGGAAATTGCCGGCGCGGCTCACCATCGCGGGGACGGGCCGGCCCAGCTGCGTCTCGATCCAGTGGGCGGTCTCGATGAGCCCCTCGATGTCGATTCCGGTCCCGATCCCGAGGCGGTGCAGCATGTAGACCAGATCCTCGGACGGGATGTTTCCGGTCGCCGCAGGCGCGAACGGGCAGCCGCCGATCCCCCCGATGCTGGCATCGAGCGCGTGCGCCCCCGCCTCGACCGCGGCGAAGGCATTGGCGATGCCGGTATTCCGGGTGTTGTGGAAATGACCGCGCAGCCGGGCTCCGGGCGCGAGACGCGCGGCCTCGGCGAACATCTCGGCGACCTCGCCGGGCGCTGCCACCCCGATGGTGTCGGCGATGCCGATCTCGAACAGGCCGAGACCGGCGCAATGGGCGATCAGCCCGTGCACGCGTTCGGGTTTTACCACGCCCTGAAAGGGACAGCCGAAGGCCGCGCTGATCGTGGCGCTGCAACGGATCCCGACTTCCCGGGCGGCGCCGGCGATGTCGTCGAGAACCGCGATCCCCTGCTCGATGGTGGTGCCCTGGTTCCGTTCCGAAAACGCATCGCTCGCGACGAGCGCGTAGTTGACTTCCCGGCAGCCGGCCTCGGCCGCGCGGTCGAAGCCGCGCCGGTTCAAGACCAGCCCGATATAGGTCACGTCGTCGTCCTCCGGCACGCCCGCCATCACCGCCTCGGCATCGGCCATCTGGGGGACGCGTTTGGGATTGACGAAGCTCGCGGCCTCGAGCCGGCGAACGCCCGCGGCCACCGCGCGGCGGATGAGCTCCAGCTTGACCTCGGTGGACAGGATTTCGGGCTCGTTCTGGAGCCCGTCTCGCGGCGATACCTCGACGAGTTCGATACGGCGGCCGGGCATTGGCGATGTCTCCTGCGGCTGGGCGGGTCGATTTTCGGGCAAGCGGGGCCGCCGCTCAATCGAATTCGCCTTCATGACGATGGCCGCCCTTCGTTGCCGCCATTCCCGGCTTCGGCTAGACTGTGGATATGTTGAACGGCGTCGCGGGCCAGCGCTGTTGGCCGGGGATCGATCGGTGGTTGCGATGAACGACAGCCCGGCTCTGGTGCTCAACGCGGACTTCCGCCCCCTGAGCTATTTCCCGTTGTCGCTGTGGTCCTGGCAGGACGCCGTCAAGGCGGTCTTCCTGGAACGCGTCAACATCATCTCGGAATACGAACGCGAGGTGCGTTCGCCCGGCTTTTCGATGCGCTTGCCGAGCGTGATCGCGCTCAAGCGGTATATCCCGATGTCGCGGCGTCCGGCGTTCACGCGGTTCAACGTGTTCCTGCGCGACCGGTTCGAGTGCCAATATTGCGGCACCGCGCCGGGCACGCCGGAGCTCACCTTCGACCATGTGGTGCCGCGTTCGCGCGGCGGCCGGACGGTCTGGGTCAACGTCGTCAGCGCCTGCACCGCGTGCAATCTGCGCAAGGGCAACCGGCTGCCGAAGGAATGCGGGCTGCATCCCCGACGGGCGCCGGTGGAGCCGACCAACACGCTGCTGCAACAGCACGGCCGCGCCTTCCCGCCCAACTACCTGCACGACAGCTGGCGCGATTTCCTGTACTGGGATTCGGAGCTGGAAGCCGAATAGGGCGCGGACATGGCCACGATTCTCGAAGAAAGACACATCACCGACGAGGAACGCGCGGTCTGGCGGAGCGACGGCGCGCTCTGCCTGCGGGGCGTGGTATCGCCGGAATGGCTGGAAACGCTCGCCGACGGGATCGACGCGGCGATGGCGGACCCGAGCGACGTCGCCAAGGCCTATGGCGATGGCGAGAGCCGGTTCCGCACCGACCACGGCATGTTCCTGCGCTTCGAGCAGTTCAGCCGCTTCATGCACGAATCGCCGATGGCCCGGCTTGCCGCCGAGCTGATGGGGGCGAGCCGGATCAACCTTTACGACGAACATCTGCTGGTCAAGGAGCCCGGCACCGACACCCCGACCTGGTGGCACCACGACCTGCCCTATTTCCGCATCAAGGGCTCGCAGATCTGCAGCTTCTGGATTCCGCTCGACCCGGTGACCGAGGCGACCGGCTCGCTCCGGTTCGCGGTGGGCTCCCATGCGTGGGGAAAGCTGTTCCGCCCGGTGAAGATCGGCCAAGGCGATTTCGTCGCCGAGACCGAGCAGTTCGACGAGACGGTGCCCGACATCGACGGCGATCCGGAACGCTACCCGACGGTCTGCTTCGATCTCGAATCGGGCGACGTCGCGGTGTTCCACGGCGCCACCCTGCACGCCTCGAACGGCAACCCCCTGGCGACGCCCCGCAGGGCGGTGTCGCTCCGCTTCACGGGTGACGACATCACCTGGTATCCGAAGCGCCACTCGCCGACCTTCTACGACGCACCGCATCTGGTGGAAGGCGGGCCGATCGACGCGGAAATCTTCCCCCGGCTGTGGACACGCTGACCGGCGCCCGCGCAGTCAGGGCCAGGCGACGACCGGCGGCAACGACATCAGGATCGCCTCGACATTGCCTCCGGTTCTGAGCCCGAACTCGGTTCCCCGGTCGTAGAGCAGGTTGAACTCGACATAGCGGCCCCGGCGCACCAGCTGATGCGCGCGCTGCGCCTCGGTCCAGGGCGCCGCCATGCGCCCGCGGACGATCTCGGGATAGGCCTCCAGGACGGCGCGCCCGACGCCCTGCGTGAACGCAAAGTCGGCCTCCCAGTCTCCGCTGTCCAGGTTGTCGTAGAAGATGCCGCCGGCGCCGCGGGGCTCGTCGCGGTGGGGCAGGAAGAAATACCTGTCGCACGCTTCCCTGAACCGGGCGTAGCAGGCGGGGTCGTAGGTATCGCAGGCGGCCCTGAGCGCCCCGTGGAACGCGGCGGCCGCTTCGTCGTCGGGATAGATCGGGGTCAGGTCGCCGCCGCCGCCGAACCACGCCTTCGTGGTGACGATGAAGCGCGTGTTCATGTGCATCGCCGGGACCAGCGGCGAGCAGGGATGCGCGACCACGGATATGCCGCTCGCCCAGAAGCGCGGATCGTCGGCCGCGCCCGGAATCCGGTCGCGGAATTCCGGCGAGAACGCGCCGTGCACCGCCGAGAAGTTGACGCCCACCTTCTCGAACACGCGGCCCTTCATGATCGACATCTCGCCGCCGCCGCCGTCGCTGCCGTCTTCCGTGGGCCGCGACCAGTTCTTGCGCTCGAACCGGCCCGCTTCGGACCTGTTCTTCTCCAGCGCGTCCTCGAGCGCCTCGAAGGCCACGCAGAACCGGTCGCGCAGGGTCCGGAACCACGCCGCAGCGTGTTCTTTCTTCGCTTCGATCGTCAACGCCGCATAGCCCCTTGGTCCTTGATTCGACGACGGATTTGATTATACCCGTTCCCCTGTCCGGGGCGCGATCCGCGTTGCGGACAACGGTTTCGGATTCGGCCGTCCGGCTGCGTCCGAAGGCCGCGTTGCCGCCCTTGCCAGCGGCGGGTAGTGTTCGCGGTCGCAGACCGAACGTGTTTTCCTGCCCTGCCGAGAGGTTCTTCTATGGCGGATACCGAGGACACCAGGGCCGGCCCCGGCCACGGCGAGACGCGCCGCGATTTCCTCTACCTCGCGACCGGCGCTTTCGGCGCCGCCGGCAGCGCGGTCGCGTTGTGGCCGCTGATCCACCAGATGAGCCCGGCTAGGGACACCCTGGCGCTGGCGACCACCGAGGTCGATTTGTCGCCGATCGAGCAGGGCCAGAGCATCACCGTGGTGTGGCGCGGCAAGCCGGTGTTCATCCGCCGCAGAACGGAAGAGGAGATCAAGGAAGCGCAGGCGGTCGAGCTCGACGATCTTCCGGACCCCCAGACCGACGGCCAACGGACCAAGAAGCCCGAATGGCTGATCGTCGTCGGCGTCTGCACCCATCTCGGCTGCATCCCCAAGGGCCAGGCGACCGGCGACCGGAAGGGCGAGTACGGCGGCTGGTTCTGCCCCTGCCACGGCTCGCACTACGACACCTCGGGACGCATCCGCAAGGGACCGGCGCCGGAGAACCTGCCGGTGCCGACCTACGAGTTCCTGTCCGACGACCTCGTGCGGATCGGGTAGGGGGAAGTCATGACGCAGCCCTGGATGAAGAACCGCCTGGTTCAGTGGATCGACTACCGCCTGCCGATGTTCTCCTTCATGGAGAAGGAGCTGATCGACTACCCGACCCCGCGCAACCTGAGCTACTGGTGGAATTTCGGGTCGCTGGCGGGGATCGTGCTGGTCATCATGATCGTGACCGGCATCGTGCTGGCGATGCACTACACGCCGCATGTCGACCACGCCTTCGACAGCGTCGAGCGGATCATGCGCGACGTGAACTACGGCTGGCTGATCCGCTACATCCACACCAATGGCGGTTCGGCCTTCTTCATCATCGTCTATATCCACATCTTCCGCGGGCTCTACTACGGCTCCTACAAGTCGCCGCGCGAGATACTCTGGATCCTGGGCGTGATCATCCTGCTCTGCATGATGGCCACCGCGTTCATGGGCTACGTCCTGCCGTGGGGCCAGATGAGCTTCTGGGGCGCCACCGTCATCACCAACCTGTTCTCGGCGGTGCCCATCGTCGGCGACATCATCGTCACCTGGCTGTGGGGCGGCTTCACGGTCGACAACCCGACGCTCAACCGGTTCTACAGCCTGCATTACCTGTTGCCGTTCGTGATCGTCGGCGTGGTCGCGCTGCACATGATCGCGCTGCACCAGCACGGCTCGAACAACCCGATCGGCATCGACGCGAAGGGGCCGCAGGACAAGATCCCCTTCCACCCCTACTACACCGTCAAGGACATGTTCGGGCTCAGCGCGTTCCTGACGATCTTCGCGGCTTTCGTCTTCTTCGCGCCCAACTTCTTCGGCGAGCCCGAGAACTACATCCCGGCCGACCCGCTGGTGACGCCGCCGCATATCGTGCCGGAATGGTACTTCCTGCCCTATTACGCGATCCTCAGGTCGATCACCTTCGACATCTGGTTCCTGTCGGCCAAGCTGATCGGCGTGGTGCTGATGTTCGGCTCGATCCTGATCCTGTTCCTCGTCCCGTGGCTCGACCGTTCCCCGGTCAGGAGCGCGCGCTACCGGCCGATCTACAAGCAGCTCTTCTGGGTGCTGGTGATCGACTGCCTGGTGCTGGGCTGGGTCGGCGGGAATCCGCCGGAAGGCATCTTCGTCATCATCGGTCAGGTCGCGACGTTCTACTATTTCGCGCATTTCCTGGTCCTGCTGCCGCTGCTCTCCTTCATCGAGACGCCGCGACCGTTGCCGACCAGCATCGGCGAGCCCGTTCTCGGCGGAAGCGCAGGTCCACCCGCCGCGGCGGAACAGCCGATGGAGAAAGCGCAATGAAGCGGACCGTCGGTGCCATCGTCGCGGCGTTCCTGCTGATCGGCGCGAACCCGGCCTCGGCGGCGGGCGAGGCCGCCCCGCCCCCGAGCATGAAATGGTCCTTCGACGGCCTGTTCGGCTCGTTCGACCGCGCGGCGCTCCGGCGCGGCTTCCAGGTCTATACGGAAGTCTGCTCGGCCTGCCATTCGCTGCGCCTCGTCCACTATCGCAACCTCACGGCCATCGGGTTCTCGGAAGACCAGGTCAAGGCGATCGCCGCCGAGGTCGAGGTCACGGACGGTCCTGACGCGGAAGGCGAGATGTTCGACCGGCCGGCCCTGCCGAGCGACCGGTTCGTATCGCCCTTCCCCAACGACAACGCGGCCCGCGCCGCCAACAACGGCGCGCTGCCGCCGGATCTCTCGCTGGTGACCAAGTCGCGCATCGGTGGCCCCGACTACATTCACGGGCTTATGGTCGGCTACAGGGACGCGCCGGACGACATGGAGATGTCGGAAGGCATGGAATACAACATGTACTTCCCGGGCCACCAGATCGCGATGACGGCACCGTTGAGCGACGATCTGGTCGAATACGCGGACGGGACCGAGGCGACGGTCCCGCAGATGGCGAAGGACGTGACCAACTTCCTCGTCTGGGCCGCCGAGCCCGAGCTCGAGGAGCGCAAGCGCATGGGGGTCAAGGTGGTCCTGTTCCTCCTGCTGCTCACGGGAATGCTGTTCGCCGTCAAGCGCGCGATCTGGTCCAACGTCCCGCATTGACGGCGGCCCGCGCCGCCGGGGGGAAACGGCATGGCGGAACCGGGGACGCCACCGGTCATCGGGATCATCGGCGGCAGCGGCCTCTATGACATCGGCGGGCTGACCGGTCGGCGCTGGGAGGCGGTGGAGACGCCCTTCGGCGCGCCGTCCGACGAAATCCTGCTGGGCGAGCTCGGCGGACAGCGGCTCGCCTTCCTGCCGCGCCACGGACGGGGCCACGCGACGCCGCCGGGCGAGATCGACTTCCGCGCCAATATCGATGCGCTCAAGCGGGTGGGCGTCACCGAGATTCTTTCCCTGAGCGCCGTGGGCAGCCTCGACGAAGCCCTGGCGCCCGGCACCTTCGTTCTGGTGGACCAGTTCATCGACCGCACCTTCCGGCGCATCAAGACGTTCTTCGGAACCGGGCTGGTCGCCCACGTGTCGATGGCCGACCCGGTCTGCCCCCGGCTGGGGGACGCGCTGGAGGAAGCCGCGTCGAGTCTCGAAATCGAAACGGTACGCGGCGGCACGTACGTGGCGATCGACGGCCCGCAGTTCTCCAGCCGGGCCGAGTCCGAGCTCTATCGGCAATGGGGGGCCAACGTCATCGGCATGACGAACATGCCGGAGGCCAAGCTCGCCCGCGAAGCGGAGATGTGCTACGCGACGGTGGCGATGGTCACCGATTACGACTGCTGGCACCCGGGGCATGACGACGTCACCGTGGAAGCGGTGATCGCGGTGCTGCAGGAAAACGCGGCCCGTGCCCGGTCGCTGATCGAGGCCGTGGTCCCTCTGCTGGCCGGCCGGGATTCGGCGTGCGGGGCGGGCTGCCACACCGTCCTCGACGCCGCGCTCATTACCCCTCCGGAAGCGCGCGACCCCGAGCTTGCGGCCCGTCTCGATGCGGTCGCGGGGCGCGTTCTCCGGCAATGAAGGTCGACGGGGTCCCCCGGCGGTCGATCGAGCTCGCCGCCGACGGCGAGACCGTCGAGATCGTCGACCAGACCGGACTGCCCCACCGCTTCGAGACGCGTCTGCTCGCAACGCTCGAAGACGCGGCGGCGGCGATCCGCGACATGCGGGTGCGCGGCGCGCCGCTGATCGGCGCCACCGCGGCCTACGGTCTTTGCTTCGCCGTCCGCCGGGACCCCTCGGCCGCGGCGATCGAGGAAGCCTGCTCCGCGCTACTCGCGACCCGCCCGACGGCGGTCAACCTGCGATGGGCGCTCGACGACATGAAGGCCCGCGTCCTCGCCGTGGACGAAGGCCAAAGGGTCGAGGCCGCTTATGCACGGGCGGCGGAAATCTGCGACGAGGACGTGGCGATCAACGCCGCCATCGCCGACAACGGGCTGGACCTGCTGCGTTCCGCGGCGAACGACAAGGCAGGGCCGCTTAACGTGCTGACCCATTGCAACGCGGGATGGCTCGCGACCGTCGACGGCGGCACCGCCCTCGCCCCGGTCTATCGCGCGCACGACGCGGGGATCGACGTCCATGTCTGGGTGGACGAAACGCGGCCCCGCAACCAGGGAGCCGGGCTGACGGCGTGGGAGCTTGCCGCACACGGCGTTCCGCACACGGTGATCGTCGACAACGCGGGAGGACACCTTATGCGGGAGGGGCGGGTCGACCTTTGCATCACCGGGACCGACCGGACCTGCGCCAACGGGGATGTCTGCAACAAGATCGGCACCTACCTGAAGGCGCTTGCCGCCTCCGACAACGGGGTGCCCTTCTACGTCGCGCTGCCCGGTCCGACGATCGACTGGGCGGCGGACTCGGGCGCCGCGCTGCCGATCGAGGAGCGCGCGGGGGAGGAAGTCTCCACCGTGACCGGCGAGACGGAGACCGGCGAGGTGCGAACCGTCCGAACCACCCCCGCGGGGAGCCCGGTGTTCAACCCGTCCTTCGACGTGACGCCCGCGCGGCTCGTGACGGGGCTGATCACCGAGCGCGGGGTCGCCGAGGCTTCGGCGGAAGGCCTGCTTTCGCTCTACCCGGAACGCCGGCGGGCGGCGGCGGGGTAAACCCGATGAAGAGCCTCTACTCGGCGCGCGACGCCGCTTCCATGGTGGACCGCTACGAAGCCGAAGGCGTCCGGGAAGACGTCGCGCTCCGGGTCTACACGACGCGGCTCCTGGGAGGGGACCCGCGTCTCGTGCTCCACGGCGGCGGCAACACGTCCGTCAAGACGACCATGCGCGACATCCTTGGCGATACCGTCGACGTGCTTTGCGTCAAGGGGAGCGGCTGGGACATGGCCCGGATCGAACCGTCGGGCCTTCCCGCGGTCCGGCTCGAAGCGCTGCGCCGCCTGGCCGCGCTCGACCGGCTCGGCGACGGGGAGATGGTCGCCCAGCAACGCGGCAACCTGCTCGATCCGCAGGCGCCCAACCCGTCGGTCGAGACCCTGCTGCACGCCTTTCTGCCGCACAAGTTCGTCGACCACACACACGCGGATGCCGTGCTCGCGCTGACCGACCAGCCGGACGGCGAAGCGATCTGCCGCGAAGTCTATGGCGGGACGATGGGGCTCGTCCCCTACATCATGCCGGGTTTCGCGCTCGCCAGGGCCTGCGCCGCCACGCATGCCGGCGATCCCTCCATCGACGGGCTGATCCTGCTCAAGCATGGAGTCTTCACCTTCGGCGAGACCGCGGAGGAAGCTTACGAACGGATGATCGCGACCGTCAGCAAGGCCGAAGCGCGGTTGAGGAGTCGGTCGACCGCCGTGCCCAAAACGGTGCCGGATGTGCCGGCCGCGGCGGTCGCGCCGGTCCTGCGGGGGCTCACCAGCGGCGCGGGCCGGCTCATCCTCGATTTCCGGGGCGGCGAGGCGGTGCGAGCCTTCGTCGACGAAGGAGAGCTCGAACGCCGCGCGTCGGGCCCGGTGACACCCGACCACGTGATCCGGACCAAACCCAGACCGTTGATCCTGGCGGCGCCGGCGGCGGACGGATTGGACCGGTTCGCGGACGACGCGAAGGCCGCGATCGCTGACTTCGTGCGCGACTACGAGGCCTATTTCGAGCGCAACAACGCGCGCCAGACGGAACCCAAGCGCGCCCTGGACCCCTACCCCCGCGTGATCCTGGTTCGCCGGCTGGGGCTGTTCGGGCTCGGCAACTCGGCGAAAGCCGCCGCGGTGGCCGCCGATTACGCGGAGACCACGGCGCGCGTCGTGACGGAGGCGGAGTCCATCGGCCGGTTCGAGAGCATTTCCGAGGCGGACATCTTCGACATCGAGTACTGGTCGCTGGAGCAGGCGAAACTCGGCAAGGCGGCCGAGAAGCCGCTGTCGCGCCGCATCGTCGCGATAACCGGCGGCGCGTCCGGCATCGGCCGGGCGACGGCGGAAGCCTTCGCGCGGGAAGGCGCGGAGGTCGCGATCCTCGACCGCGATTTCGATGCGGCGGAAAGCGCGGCGGATGCCCTCGGCGGCCGCGCCTTCGCCTGCGACGTCACCGACCCGGAGTCCGTCACGAAGGCGTTCGACGCCGTCGCCGAGTCCTTCGGCGGGCTCGACATTCTCGTCTCGAACGCGGGCGCGGCGTGGCAGGGAAAGATCGGCGAGGTCGACGAGGCGACGATCCGCGAGAGCTTCGAGCTCAATTTCTACGGCCACCAGCGCGCCGCGCAGGCGACCGTGCGCATCATGCGCGCGCAGGGCCTGGGCGGCGTGCTGCTGTTCAACACCTCCAAGCAGGCGGTCAACCCCGGCCCCGATTTCGGCCCCTACGGCGTGGCCAAGGCAGCGACGCTGTTCCTGATGCGGCAATACGCGCTCGACCACGGCGCCGAAGGAATCCGCGCCAACGCGGTCAACGCCGACCGTATCAGGAGCGGGCTGCTGACGCCCTCCATGATCGAGGAACGCGCGGAGGCGCGCGGCCTCTCGACCGAGGCCTACATGGCCGGCAACCTTCTCGGTCGCGAGGTGACGGCCGAGGATGCCGCCAGGGGGTTCGTCGATCTCGCGCTCGCCGAGAAGACCACCGGCGCCGTGCTCACCGTCGACGGCGGCAACATCGCGGCGGCTCTCAGGTAACGCGCCCGATCCACCCTCCCCCGACCCCTCCCGCAAGCGGGAGGGGAGAAGGTGAAGAGGAGCGGGCAAGCAAATCCCCTCTCCCCCGTGGGGGAGAGGGTCGGGGTGAGGGGGTACGCGCTACCCCACATGCTCCGCGAACAGGGCGAGGGCGCGTTCGTGGCAGCGGGCCTCGGCGCCGGCGTTGTACACGTCGCGGTCGTCGCAGCAGAAGCCGTGCGCGGAATCGTCGTAGATGAAGGTCGGGACGTCGGGGTGGGCGTCCCGAATCGCCTGCACGTCGCCCATCGGGATCGCGTGGTCCTTGTCGCCGAAATGCATCTGGATCGGCATGCACGGCGTATCGTTTGCGGCGCGGGCGGCAACCCCGCCGCCATAACAGCTCACCGAGCAGGCGAGGCTGTCGAGGTTGCAGCCGCTGATCCAGGCGACGTAGCCGCCGAAGCAATAGCCGATCAGCCCCACCTTGCCGGCGTCGGAGACGGCCTTCGCGGCCGCGTCGACATCGGCGAGAATCCACTCGTCGGACAGGCTGCCCCGAAGCTCGCGCCCCTTGCCGAACGACACCTCGTCATAGCCGAGCTCGACGCCCTTCTCCTTGCGGTCGAACAGGGCCGGCGCGATCGCCGCATAGCCCTTGCCGGCGAACATGTCGGCGAGATGCCGGACGTGGCTGTTGATGCCGAAGATTTCCTGAATGACGACGACACCGCCCTTGGCGGCACCGGACGGGTCCGCCCTGTAGGCGTCGAGCGTGTGGCCGTCGCCGGCGGTAAGCGTCACGGATTGTCCCATGTTTCCGTTCTCTCCCGATTGGATTCGATGGCGGCCCGGAAGCGGGCCAGCGGTAGCGCAAGTTTACCGTCAAACGTTGAAGCGAAAAAGGATCACATCGCCGTCGCGGACGATGTAGTCGCGCCCCTCGCGGCGCATCCTGGCCGCCTCCCTGGCGCCGACCTCGCCGCCGCATTCCACGTAGTCGGCGAAGGCGACGGTCTCGGCGGCGATGAAGCCGCGCGCGAAGTCGCTGTGGATCTTGCCGGCCGCGTCCTGCGCCCGCGTGCCCCGCTCGACCGTCCAGGCGCGGGTCTCCACCGGGCCGGTGGTGAAGAACGTGATCAGGCCGAGCAGATCGTAGCCGGCGCGGACCAACCGGCCGAGGCCCATGTCCTCCAGCCCCAGCGCCTCCAGAAAACCGCGCCTTTCCTCTTCGTCGTCGAGCCGGGCGATCTCGGCCTCGATCGCGGCGGAGACGATCACCGACGGCGCGCCTTTCTCGCCCGCCCACCGGGCGACCCGGGCCGAGTGCGCGTTGCCCCCGGCGACGGCATCCTCGTCGACATTGCAGACATAGAGCATCGGTTTGGCGCTCAGCAGCTGCATCTGCCGGAACAGATTTTCCTCGTCCTTCCCGATCTCGAGGTCGCGCGCCGGCCGGCCGGCCGCCAGCACGGCGGTCGCGCGCTCGACCATGTCCCGCATGGCGATCGCGTCCTTGTCGCCGCCGCGCGCCTTCTTGACCAGGGGTTCCAGCCGCCGGGCGAGGCTCTCCAGATCGGCCAGCATCAGCTCCGTTTCGACGGTTTCCGCGTCGGCGACGGGATCGACCGACCCGGCGCGGTCGACATCGCTGCCCTCGAAGCAGCGCAGCACATGGGCGATCGCGTCGACCTCGCGGATATGGGCGAGGAACTGGTTGCCGAGCCCCTCCCCCCGGCTCGCGCCTTCGACGAGTCCGGCGATGTCGACGAAATCGAGCTGGGTGGGCACGATCTTCGGGGACCTGCCGAGGAACGCGATCTGGCCGAGACGGTCGTCGGGCACCGCGATGCGGCCCAGATTGGGCTCGACGGTGGAAAAGGCGTAGTTCGCCGCGACCGCGGCTTCCGATTGGACGAGCGCGTTGAACAGGGACGACTTCCCGACATTGGGAAGGCCGACGATGCCGCAACGGAAACCCACTAGCCGGCGGTCTCCGCGCCCCCGGGGGGCTCGGGTTTCGGGGGCTTGGGGCGGGGACAGAGAAGCGCCACTTTGGTCATGAAGCCCGGATCGTCGTTCGCCAGGGCAATCGGCAAGGCCTCGGCGATCGCTTCGGCGAGTTTGGCGAAAAGCGGCCGCTCCCCGACCGCGAAATCGCCGAGCACATGGCGATGGACCCGGTGCTTGTCTCCCGGGTGGCCGATCCCGACGCGGATCCGCCGGTAATCGGGTCCGATCTGGGTATGCAGGCTCCTCAGCCCGTTATGCCCGGCGTGGCCGCCGCCTTTCCTGATCAGCACCTTGCCCGGAGCAAGGTCGATTTCGTCATGGATGACGATCGTGTCGCGGGCGCGCAGCTTGTGGAAATTGAGCGCCGCCCGCACCGCGCGCCCGGATTCGTTCATATACGTCTCGGGCTTGAGCAGCAGCACGCGCTCGCCTGCGATCTCGCCGCTCCGCGCACGGCCCTGAAAGCGGCGTCTCGGCGCCGAGAGGCCGTACCGGGCGGCGATAACATCGGCCACGACATAGCCGATATTGTGCCGTTGGCGGGCATGTTTGGACCCGGGATTGCCGAGCCCGACGATGATCAACATGGCGCACGACGCCGCAGAGGGGTGATCGCCGCCCTTCGATACGGCGCTACGCGCCTACTCAGGGTGAGGGGAGGATAAGGGCTGACAAGAAAAACCCCCTCATCCCGAGTAGGCGCGTAGCGCCGTATCGAAGGGCGCTTATACCGATTACTTGACAGGCGCGAGGCCGACAGGCGTTCCGGGAAACGCCGGGGCGTATCCGGTTCGTGACGCATCGTTCCTCCCCCGTCATGGTCGGCGTAGGCCGACCATCCACGAGTTTTTGGAGCGCTCGGACAGAACAACAAAACGTGGATGGTCGGCCTACGCCGACCATGACGGGAGGGAGGCTGGGCGGTTCCCGTGCCCGCCGCGACGGCAGGCCGTTCCCGGCGTCGATTCGCGCCCGACGGTCGGCTGTCAAGTAATCGGTATAAGCCCCTATCGAAGGGCGGGTCGGCACGGGGGGGCACGGTTCGAATTGAACCGGGTACGCGTCAGTCTCCGTCGCCGGACGGGGCGGCATCGCCCGAAGATTCGCCGGCATCGCCTTCCTCGGCGCCTTCCGCACCCTCTTCGGCGCCCTCTTCGCCCTCGACCTCTTCTTCCTCTTCCTCGTCCGCCGCCATCACCGTCGGGGCGGCAATGGTGGCGACGGTGAAGTCGCGGTCGGTGATGGTGAACTCGACGCCCTCGGGCAGGGTGATCGCGCTCGCGTGGATGGCATCGCCGATGTCGAGGCCCGTGACGTCGATCTCGAACTCGTTCGGGATGTTGTCCGCGGTGCACTGCACCTCGACTTCGTGACGAACGATGTTGAGCACGCCGCCGCGCTTGAGACCCGGCGATTCGTCTTCGTTGAGGAAGCTCACCGGCACCGCGACGTTGAGCTTCCGGTCCGCCGAAAACCGCAGGAAATCGACGTGAAGCGGCGCGTCGCTGACCGGGTGGAACTGCACCTCGCGCGGCAGCACGCGGTGCTTCTCGCCGTCGACCTGGATATCGACCAGGCGGATGAAGAAGCCCGGCTGGCCGAGCTCGCGATCGAGAAGCGGCCGCTCGACATTGATCATCACCGGATCGAGCCGGTTGCCGTAGATCATGCCCGGGACCATTCCGTTGCGGCGCGCGGCGCGCGCCGCGCCCTTGCCGACGCCCGCCCGGGTCGTCGCCGCGATGGTGTTCACCTCGGCCATGTCGTCTGCCTCCCGGCGCCGGACCCGGCAAACGCGCCGGCGCGCGTCGCCAGCGTTCGCCGCGGGTCCCGGTTGTCTCGTGGAGCGCCGGGTTTTATCCCCCCGCCGGGGTTTAGTCAAACAGGCTCGATACCGATCTTTCCTCGGCGATCCTGAGGATCGCCTCGCCCATCAGCGGCGCGATCGAGATCTGCCTCACCGTGTCGGAGACCCGGACGGCCTCGGTGGTCATGATGCTGTCGGTGGTGATCAGCCCGGCCAGGGCGGAGGTCGAGGCCCGGGCCACCGCGCCGCCCGACAGCACACCGTGGGTCACATAGGCGGAAACCGAGCCGGCGCCGTGCTCGACCAAGGCCTGCGCCGCGTTGCACAGCGTACCGGCGGAATCGACGATGTCGTCGATCAGAATGCAGGTCCGCCCCTCGACGTCGCCGATCACGTTCATCACCTCGGAAACGCCGGCCCGCTCGCGTCGCTTGTCGATGATCGCGAGATCGGTATCGAGACGCCGGGCCACGGCGCGGGCGCGGATCACGCCGCCGACATCGGGCGAGATGATGGTGAGGTTGTCGCGGCCGTTGCTGTCCTCGATGTCGCGGACGAAGACCGGCGCCGCGAACAGGTTGTCGAGCGGGATATCGAAGAAGCCCTGGATCTGGCCCGCGTGGAGGTCGAGGGTGAGCACCCGGTCGGCGCCCGCGGTGGTGATCAGGTTGGCCACCAGCTTGGCCGAGATGGGCGTGCGCGGCCCCGATTTCCGATCCTGCCGAGCGTAGCCGAAATAGGGGATGACGGCGGTGATCCGCCGCGCCGAGCCCCGCTTCAGCGCATCCAGCATCACCAGAAGCTCCATCAAATTGTCGTTCGCCGGATAGGACGTCGACTGAACGACGAACACGTCCTCGCCGCGGACGTTCTCGTGGATCTCGACGAAGCACTCCATGTCGGAGAAGCGCCGGATGCTGGCGTCGGTCAATGGGAGTTGCAGATAAGCCGAAATCGCTTCGGCCAGCGGACGGTTACCGTTTCCGGCGAGGATTTTCATCGCGATCGACGGGCCGGCGGTTACGAACGGAGATACGACCGGTCGTGCACGGTCGTGTCCTGTCCGGGCGGCGGATTCTCGATCGCCTCTTCGAGCGACTGCGCCTCGCGCCACTCGTCGGGCGGGCGGATGTGTCCGGGATTGCCGATCTGGTCGAGGCCCCAGTAGATCTCGAGACGGTGGTTGTCGGGGTCGCGGAACTCGACCGCGATCTGGCAGCCCGCCCGGCGGCGGCCGTGGAAATCGATCTTCACGCCGTGCTTTTCCAGGTGATCGCGCGCCCGCAGGACCTCGTCGAGCGTCGCGACCTCGAACGCCATGTGGTCGAGCTCGGTATTGTTCGCTTCTTCGTCCATCCCGCCGACCAGCGCGACGCCGTGGTGGTCGGCGTTGCAGCGCATGAACACCATGCCGCCCGGCATCATGGTCTCGGGATAGACGTCCGAAACCCTGAAGCCGAGGACTTCGGTATAGAAGGCTACGGAACGCTCCAGGTCGCGCGCCTTGAGCACCACATGGCCGATCTTGCGGACCGCGAAGGGCAGGCCCGGCGGCGTCTCCCGGTCCGCGAGCGTCCTTACGTCCCGGCGCGCGAGGCCCTCGACATCGACCACGCCGCGACCGCGTTCGAGTGCCATCCTGTCTCCTTTCCGCGATGGGATCGGCGCCAATATATGCAACCCGCCGGAACAGCGGCAAGCGGCCTTCCGGGCGGCGGATCCCGGCCCGTCCGCCGGGCCGGAAAAATCGAAGCGGTCCTCGCGGCTACATGAGACTCGGCAGCCACAGTGCCAGTTCGGGGAAGACGATCAGGATCAGGATTAGCACGGCGTCGCACACCAGGAACGGGAAGGCGGCGGCGGCGACCTGGTACAGCGTCGTGCCCTTCGGCGCGACGCCCAGCATGACATAGAGCAACAATCCGAAGGGCGGCGTCGTGCCCGCCATCTCGAAGGTCATCAGCACGAACAAACCGAACCAGATCAGGTCGAAACCGAGCTGCTCGGCCAGGGGAAAGAAGATCGGCACCGTGATCAGCATCATCGACGTCGCGTCCATGAACATGCCGAGCGCGATAAGGATCCCGAACATGATCAGCAGGACCCAGTATTTCGACAGCTCGAACCCGGCGGCCCATTTCAGCAATCCGGCGCTCGCCCCCGAAAAGGCGAGAAGCTGGCTGAACACGGTCGAGCTCATGATGATGAAGAAGACCATGGCGGCGACCTTCACGGTGGCCTCCACCGCCGAATACACCGCGCGGAAGGTCAACGAGCGGAAGGCGGCGGCCAGGAGGAAGACGCCGGCCGCGCCGCAGGCGGCGGCTTCGGTGGGCGTCGCCCAGCCGAGGATGATGAAGCCGATCACCATGAACACGATCAGCCCCATCGGCAGGATGTTGACGCAGATCAGCCTGATTCTCTCGGCCATCCTCGGCATTTCGACGTCGTAGGCGGGCGCCGAGTCCGGGGAAATCCTCAACTGGCCGTAGATCATCACGGCGTACAGCCCGGCGAGAACGAACCCGGGCAGGAAGCCGGCGACCAGCAGCCGGCCGACATCGATGTTGGCGACCGCGGCGAGCAACACGCCGAGCGCGGAGGGCGGGATGATCATGGCAAGCCCGCCGGTCCCCAGAATCGGCCCCATCGACATGCGCCAGTTGTAGCCGCGCTTCTGCATCTCGGGGACCATGAGGGAGCCGAGCATGGCGGTGTTCGCCATGCTGGAGCCGGTGAGCGTCGAGAACGTCGCGCCGCCGGCGACGGTCAGGAAACACAGCCGGCCGGGCAGCTTGCCGAACAGGACGTCGAGCCCGTCGAACACCCGGATCGCGAGTCCGGTGTGGAAGAACAGCGCGCCCATCATGATGAAGATGGGCACCGGCCCCAGCGTGAATCGCGTGATCAGCTGCGTCGAATTGTCGGCGATCTGGACGAAGCCCACGGACCCGCCATAGAACACCAGAACGCCGATCAGGTTGGTGATGATGAAGCTGAACGCGACCGGGACCCCCAGGGCCATCAGGAAGATGACCATCCCGACCAGGAAGCAAAGCGCCCAGTACCACTCCATCACACGCCCTCCCGCTCGGCCGGCGTCTGGACGTACATGTCGTCGATTCCGAACAGGTAGCGGCCGAACTCGATGGCGCACATCAGGAAGCAGAGCGGCATCGGCAGGAACAGGATCCAGATCGGGATCTCGAAGCTTCGCATGTCGATCTCGCCGGACTGGATCGCTTCCGTCAGCAGAATGTAGAGGTTGTAGCCATAGACCAGCGAGGCGACGACGCAGGCCAGGTAGACCAGCTTGGCGACGACCCGCTTGGTAAGCGGCGGGAAGAACTGCGTCACCGCGTCGATAAACACGTGCCCCTTGATGCGCACCAGATAGGGCGCCGCCAGCATGGTGAACCAGAGCAGGATGTATTCGACGGTCGTGAGTATGAACAGCCACGGCTGCAACCCGGTGACACGCATGAAAACGTCGATGACGATCAGCGCGGTCGCGGAGAAGATCGCGACGCCCGAAAGCACCGCCATGCCGGTCAACAGGTAGTTGTAGGATTTAACGATTACACTCATCGCCCAAATCCCCCAGCCCCTGGCGGCGGCGGCGCCTCGACGGGTGCGGATGCGGTAACGGTGTGCTCGGTAATCGCCGCCGCGCTCTTCGTTCGGCGCCGGGACGTACCTAGCACAACCCGCACCGACCGGCCAGCCGACCTGCCCGGCTGGCGGCCTTGCGGTTTGGTTCCGGCAATGACATCGTAACCGCGTTTCGGTCGCCAAACCCGGAAACTGCCGGGCGTCCCCATCGGCGGACGGGCACGATGCCCCGCCTTGAAGAAGCGACCGCACAAGAGAACGGAAAGGGAGGCGAAACAATGAGACATGCGAAGGCAATCGCTGCTCTCGCCGCCTTCGCGGGGGCGGTATCGATGGCCGCCGCCGCGAATGCCGCGAAGCTGAGCGCCACGACGAGTTTGATGAAGACCCACGACCAGTCGATCATCTATTTCGACCTGTTCCACGATCCCGTGAACAAGGCCGACAACGGAATTACCCTCGACTACAAGGGCGGACCCGAGGTCATACCCAACCGCAAGCAGGGCGCCGCCCTGAAACGCGGCGCTATCGATGTCATGTTCGGCCCCGCCGCCTACTATGCCGGCCTCGTGCCGTGTGCCCGCATCGTGACGCTTTCCAACGTGCCGCAGGCCGAAATTCGCAGGAATGGCGGGTGGGCCCTGCTGGACGAATGCTGGAAAAAGGGGCTGAACGCCAAGCTGCTCGCGCACGGGATGGAGGGCGGCACCACCTTCCACGTCTATCTGACGAAGGACTACAAACCGCTCGTCAGCGAAGAAACCGGGCTCAATCTCAGCGGCCTTACCATGCGTTCGACCAGCGGCTATCACCCGCTCCTCAAGAAAATGGGCGCCCGGCCGGTCAATATCTCGCCCGGCGACATTTACACCTCGCTGGAGCGCGGCGTCGTCCAGGGCGTGTGCTGGCCGGAGGGCGCCGTCGCCCGTTACGGCTGGGCGAAATTCATCAAGTATCGCGTCGGCCCCGGCTGGTGGCGGACTTCATCGATGCTGACGATAAATCTCGACGCTTATAACAAGATGTCGAAAGAGCAGCGCAGCGCGCTCGAGGCCGCCGCGCTGAAATACGAGCAGGACAGCGGGCCGGCCCTGCGCAAGCTCGCCGATATCGACACCAAGAAAGTCTTCGAGGCCGGGGTCAAGCCGGTCGATCTGACAGGCAAGGCCCGGGATGCCTATCTGCGCACGGTGTACGATGCGACCTGGGACGCTGCCGCGAAGCACATCGAGCCCGCGACCTTCAAGAAGCTGAGAAGCCTGCTTCTGAAATAGGACTCGCTACGCTCGTCGCGTCCAGGGATGGAGGCGCCCGGTTCCCGGAGCGCCTCTTTCCTTGATTGGAACGCCGGGAAAACCGCCGACCGCCTGCACACGGAACCTCTTAGCCTGCCTCCGCTTCCCGGATCGCCCGCCAGACGGCGTGCGCCGTGGCGGGCATCTGGAGGTCCGACACGCCGAGCGGGCGGACCGCATCGAGGATCGCGTGCATCACCGCGGGCAGCGCCGCGACCGTTCCCGTCTCGCCCGCGCCCTTGACGCCGAGCGGGTTGGTCTCGCACGGCACTTCTACGTCGTCGAGCACGAATGACGGCAGGTCGTCGGCGCGCGGCATGCAGTAATCCATGAAGGAGCCGGACTGGAGCTGCCCCGACTCGTCGTCATAGACGACATGTTCGCAGAGGACCTGGCCGATGCCCTGGGCCAGCCCGCCGTGAACCTGGCCCTCGAACAACAACGGGTTGATGATCAGGCCCGAATCGTTAACCGCCGAATAACGGAGCAGGACGACCTCGCCGGTCTCGGGATCCACCTCGACCTCGCAGATGTGGCACCCGTTGGGAAAGTTGCCGTTCGTCGGAGTGAACGTGCCGGTTGCCTCCAGCCCCATGCCGAACTCCTCGGGCCACCCCATCGGCATGAACGACGCCCGGGCGACATCGACGATGCCGATCGACTTGTCGGTGCCCGCGACGGTGAAGGCGCCCTCGGAGAACTCGATATCGGCCTCCGCCGCTTCCATCAGATGGGCGGCCATGGGCCTTGCTTTGGCGATCATTTTGTCGGCGGCGTCCTTGAGCGCCGCGCCGCCGATGGTGACGGAGCGCGAGCCGTAGGTGCCGCGCCCATAGGCCACGTGGTCGGTATCGCCCTGCACCAGGCGGACGCTCTCGAACGGGACGCCCAGCCATTCCGAGACCATCTGCGCGTAGATCGTCTGGTGGCCCTGGCCGTGGCTGTGGGTGCCGGCGCCGACGGTCACCCCGCCGGCGGGATCGAAATAGAGCTCCATCCGGTCGTTGAAGGGCGCGCCGATCTCGATGAAATAGGTGACGCCGAGACCGCGCAGCCTGCCGGCCGCCTCGGACTCCGCCTTGCGTCCCGCGAACCCGTCGCGGTCGGCGAGCGTTACCGCCATGTCGGCGATCTTCTCGAACTCGCCGGTGTCGTAGACCGTCATGATCGCGTTCTGGTACGGCATGTCGCCGGGCCGGATGTAGTTGCGCCGCCTGAGCTCGACCGGGTCGATGCCGAGCTCGACCGCGGCCTCGTCGACCAGCCGTTCGACGATGTAGCAGGCCTCGGGCCGCCCGGCGCCGCGATAGGGCGCGATGGTGTTGGTGTTGGTGAACACCGCGTTGACCGAGAGATACGCGGCCGGGAGGTCGTAGTTGCCGGCGTACATGGTCGTCCCCAGCCCGACGGGGACGCAGGCCGCCTCGCCGAGATAGGCGCCGACCGCGTGGTCGGTGGCCGCGCGCATCGCGAGGAACCGGCCCTCCGCGTCGAGCGCGAGCTCGGCCTCCGTCACGGCGTCGCGGGCATGGGCGTCGCTCTGCAGGCTTTCCGTGCGGTCGGCGGTCCAGCGCACCGGGCGCGCGAGCCGGCGGGCGGCGATCACGCAGAGCGCGTCCTCGGGATAGACCGCGTTCTTCATCCCGAACCCGCCGCCGACATCGGGGCTGATCACCCGGAAATTGCCCTCCGGCTTGTGGAAGACATGGGAGAGATGGCCGCGCTGGGCGTGCGGAGACTGGTTCTCGGTGTACATCGTGACGTGATCGGTCGCCGGCACGTAGTCGACGATCGTCGCGCGCGGCTCCATCGCGTTGCAGCTCAACCGGTTGTTCACCAGGCTGAGCCGCGTGACATGGGCGGCCCTCTCGAAGGCGGCGTCGGTGGCGGCCTTGTCGCCGCGTTCGACGGTGAACCAGATATTGTCCGGCGCCTCGTCCCAGACCGCCGGCGCGCCCTGTTCGGTCGCCCGGCCGGGCGCGGTCACCGAGGGCAGGACCTCGTAGTCGACCGCGACGGTCTCGGCCGCGTCCTGTGCCGCATCCAGCGTCTCGGCCACCACGAACGCCACCGGCGTGCCGACATGGCGCACCCGGTCGCCGGCGAGGATGGGATGGAGCGGGCTGAACCCGGGCGGCGGCGCGCCGAACGCCATCGGCGGGATGAAATGGGGGATGCCGTCGATGCCCTCGGCCTCGATCTCGGCGCGGGTCAGAACGAGCAATACGCCGGGCGCCTCTCGCGCGGCCTGCACGTCGATCGACCGGATCGCGGCGGCGGCATGCGGCGAACGCAGGACGTAGCCATGCGCCTGGCGCGACAGGACGATGTCGTCGACATAGCGCCCCTCGCCCTTGAGAAAACGGGGGTCCTCCGTGCGCGAGACCGGCTGTCCGACACCGAACTTCATCTGACGTCTCCGGCGGATTTCGAAGCGGGCGCAGTGTCGCGACCCGCCCCTGCGCTGTAAAGGCGCGGGGTCTTCCCCTGCGGCCCTTCCCGAGTCATCCTGCGGCGAGACGAGCCGGGAGAAGGCGATGGACCGGGCGCGCGTCCCGCTGATCGACATCGAGCCCTATTTCAGCGGCGATGCCGCCTCGCGTCGCCGCGTCGGCAAGGCGGTCGGCGCGGCCTGCGCCGATATCGGGTTCTTCTCGATCGCCGGCCATCGTGTCGATCCGGCGATCGTCGGGGAGCTGCGCCGCACCTCGCACGAATATTTCGCGCTGCCGGACGAGGAAAAACGAAAATGCGTCCATCCCGTCGCCGGCACGCCGAGGGGACTGCGCGTCTACGAGGGGGAGGCGCTCGGACGCGCCGCCGGACGCGAGGCGCCGCCCGACCTCAAGGAGTTCTACCATTTCGGCAGGGAATCCTGGCCGGAGGAGCCCTACTACACCGGGGAGGAAGGCAAGGGCTATTTCATCCCCAATGTCTGGCCCGAGCGCCCGGCGGATTTCCGCGACGCGGCGGGCGCGTATTACGCCGCGATGGAAGGGCTGGTCAGGCATCTGATGCGGCTTGCCGCCCTCGCGCTCGACCTCGACGAGGACTGGTTCGAGGACAAGATCGACCGCCACGTCACCGCGATGCGGATCAACCACTACCCGCCGCAGCCCGTGGCGCCGCCCGAGGGCCAGATCCGCGCCGGCGCGCATACGGATTTCGGCACCTTCACCATCCTGATGGGCGAGGACGAGCCCGGCGGGCTCCAGGTACAGGACCGCGACGGGATCTGGTACGACGTGGAAACCCGGCCCGAGGCCTTCGTGGTCAATGTCGGCGATCTGTTCCGGCGCTGGACCAACGACGTCTGGACGTCGAACTTCCACCGGGTGGTCAACCCGCCCGCCGAGATCGGACCCAGCGCGCGGCGCATCTCGATCGGCTTCTTCCACCAGCCCAACTACGACGCCGAGATCGCCTGCCTGCCGACCTGCACCGATGCGGCGCGGCCGCCGCTCTACCGCCCGGTCACGTCGGGCGCGTTCCGCGACATCCGCTACGACGAGACCGACATTCCCGACACCCAGGCCGCGGCGATCTCCTAGGAGGCACAGAATGGCGCACACCGAAACCCTGACCGTCGGCGGGAGCTCCATGCCGGTCTATGTCGATGCCCCGGGAGCGCCGGGCCCCCACCCCGGCGTGGTGGTGACCCATCACCGGGGCGCGCTCGACGACTTCACCCGGAAATTCGTCGAAGACCTCGCGGCGGCCGGCTACATCGCCGCGGCGCCGCTGTTCTACCACCGGCGTCCGGACGGCGAGGACACGATGCAATCGATGGCCGCGCTGAACGACATGGAGCTGATCGCCGACATCGCCGCGACCGCGGACTACCTGCGGGGCCGCGCGGACCATCGCACGGGCGCGCTCGGCATCGTCGGCCACTGCATGGGCGGGCGCTGCGCGTTTCTCGGCGCCTCGACCAACGACGCCTTCACAGCTTGCGGGATCTTTTACGGCGGCAACATCTTCAAGCCCTGGGGCGAGGGAAACCCGGCGCCGATCGCGCGCGTGGGCGCCATCGACTGCCCGGTTATCGGGTTCTTCGGCAACGAGGACGACAACCCCTCGCCGGAAGACGTCGCCAGGATCGGCGCGGCGATGACCGAGCACGGCATCGACCACAGCTTCCACGCCTATAACGGGGCGGGGCACGCGTTCCAGAACTTCCTCGGCCCGAACTACCGGGAAGAACAGTCGCGGGACGCACAGGATAAGCTGCTCGCCTTTTTCGAGCGGACCCTCGAACCGGCCGTCTGACCGGGTGCGGACGTGGCGGCGGCGCGGCGGCATGTCGAGATCGCCGGCGCCGGATTCGCCGGGCTGACCGCGGCGGCGGCGTTCGCCCAGCGCGGCTGGAGCGTCCGCGTCCACGAAGCCGGCGACCGCCTGCGTACCGCCGGCGCAGGAATCTACATCTACGAGAACGGGCTGAAGGTGTTCGAGGCGGTCGGCGCATACGAAGCCGCCACGCGGGGCGCGTTCCCCGGCCGCGCGCGCGAAATGCGCGACGACGCCAACAACACCGTCGCCCGCATCGAATGGCCGGTCGGCGGACCGATGCGGATGTTCTCGATAATCCGCCAGAACTGCATCGACGCGCTGGCGGCCGCCGCGATGGAGGCCGGGGCGGAAATCGTGACCGGCTCGGAAGTCGCCGGCGCCGAGCCCGAAGGGGTGCTGGTGCTCGCCAACGGCCGCCGCCACAAGGCGGACCTCGTGATCGGCGCCGACGGTGTGGGCTCGCCGGTTCGGGACTCGCTCGGCCTGTTGCGGTCGTTCAGGCAACTGCCGGACGGGGCGATCCGCCTGCTGATACCGCGCACCGAGGAGGAACGCAGCGACCCAGAGACCCAGAACTACATCGAGTACTGGTCGGGCCGCCGCCGTTTCCTGTACACGCCGGTCTCCGACGAGGCGGTCTATCTCGCCCTGCTGTGCCCGGTGACCGACGCCGAAGCGCAGCGGATTCCCATCGACGTCGGCTTGTGGACCCGAATTTTCCCGCATCTCGAAAGCCTGTTTCCGAGAATCGGCGACCGGGGACGATGGGACCCGTTCGTGGTCATCCGGCTGAAGCGATGGTCGAGCGGGCGGGTCGCGACGATCGGCGACGCGGCGCATGCGATGGCCCCGAATCTGGGCCAAGGCGGCGGCTGCGGAATGATGAACGGGCTCGCGCTCGCGGTGTATCTGGATCGGTTCGACGACATCGCCGCGGGGCTCGCGGAATGGGAACGGCGCGAACGGCCGCTCACCGACCACACCCAGCGCATTTCGACGATCTACGGCTGGCCGGGAAGCTGGCCGCCCCGGCTGCGCGCGTGGTTCTACGATTTCGCCCACAAGAACCCGTGGATCGAGCGGCAACGGCTGCGCACGGCGAGCCACGTGCCGCTGGGGTGGGAGGCGGGGGCCGCTCACCGCGCCTGGCCCCCGGCGCTTGCGCGCGGCGTGGACACATGATAACAAAATGCTATCCGATGCGTGGGAGGCGAACCGATGGCAACGATCAATGTGCGACGGCTCGACGAGGACGTGGTGGAACGCCTCAAGCGCCGCGCCGCGCTGAACAACCGCTCCCTGGAGGGCGAGGCACGCCACATCCTGGAATGCGCGGCCGAGGACGACATGGCGGCGAAGCGGGCCGCGTTCCTGGAGGCCATGGAACGGCTGCGCCCCTTGACCGAAGGACGCAAGCAGACCCCGGCGGAAGTGCTGATCCGGGAGGACCGCGACCGCGGTCATCGCGACGACTTCTGATGCGCTTCGTCGTCGATGCGAGCGTGGCGGTCAAGTGGCTGGTCGTGGAAGAGGATGCGGACGTAGCGCGGGAACTGGCGACGAGTGGCCAGGACCTGCACGCCCCCCGCCTGATGGCTTCCGAAGTCGCCAATGCGTTGTGGCGCAAGGCGCGGGTGGGCGAGATAGAACGCCGCGCCGCGGGTATCCTGCTGGCCAACGTGTCCAACATGCCGGTGCGCTGGAACGACGACGAGACCGTCAGCGCGGACGCGGTTCGTCTGGCGCTGGCCCTCGACCACCCGGTATACGACTGCGTGTATCTCGCGCTCGCGCACCGCATCGGCGCAACCGTGGTAACGGCGGACCGTCGATTCGTGACGGCCGCGGCGCCAACCCAACATGGCGAGGCCGTCCTGACCTTGGCCGACTATGCCGCGACGCGGTGACGAATTTTTTGGGGCTTATATCGATAAGTTGACGGGCGGGAGTCTCGCCCCATTCCTCGTCATGCCCGGACTTGTTCCGGGCATCCACGTCCCTCCGTCGCCTCGTCCTCTCCCGGCCCGCACCGCGACGCCGCAAGACGTGGATGCCCGGAACAAGTCCGGGCATGACGACGGGGGCAGGCGACCAACGTCAACCTTTCTTTGTAAGCCCCCAAAAATAGGACCATTTCGGGACTATGTTTCACATGAAACATCGGGCGAGGTTGCCGCGGCCGCCCGCGTTCGAAGCTCGGAGCGCAGCACCTTGCCGTTGGGGGTCTTGGGCAGGGCGTCGAGGAAGTCGATGGCGCGGGGATACATGTAGGGCGGGGCGGTCGCCTTGACATGCGCCTGGAGCCGGGCAGCAAGCTCTCCGCCCGCCGCGTGTCCCGGCGCGGCGACGATATAGGCCTTGACGATGGCATCGCGCACGCCGGCCGGGTCGGGCGCCGGCACGCAGGCGCAGTCGAGCACCGCTTCGTGTCCGAGCAGCGCCGTCTCGACCTCGATCGGCGAGATGTTGTAGCCGGCCGAGACAATCATGTCGTCGTGCCGCGCGACATAACGAAACCAGCCCCCGGAATCCCTCGTGACCACGTCGGGAAAGACGTTCCAGCCGTCCCTCACCAGCTCCCGCTGGCGGTCCTCGTTGCGCCAGTAAACGGCGCCGGTGCAGCCCCGGACCGCCAGCAGCCCCCGCTCCCCGTCGGCGACCGGGGCGAACGTGTCCGCATCCAGCACCGCGACCTCGTAGCCGGGCGATACGCGCCCCATGGTCCCGGACCGCGCGGGCTTGCCGGGCTCGCTCGCGGTTATGAAGCAGTGGAACATTTCGGTGGTGCCGATGAACTGCTCGAGCACCATCCCGCTCTTCTCGCGCCACAGCGACTCGGTCTCCGGCGACAGCGGCTCGCCCCCGGTCATCGTTCGCCGCAGGCTGCCGATGCGTTCCCGGTCGAGCGCCGCCGCCATCAGCCGGTAATAGGAGACGACGGCGGCGAATATCGTGACGCCGTGGCGTTCGACGGCAGCGAGCGATGCCGCGACCGACTTGTCCGGCTCCAGCACCGCGGCGGAGCCGAAGCGGGCCGGATAGATCGCGAACAACCCGTAGCCCAGCGAGAACGGGATCGACGGCGGACCGCCGATCACATCGTGCCCGGTCGGGTCGACGCAGTGCTTCCAGTAGGAATCGGCCGAAGCGATCAGGTCGCGGTGGCAGTGGCAGGCCCCCTTGGGACGCCCGGTTGAGCCCGACGTGTAGACGATGAGGGTGAGCTCCTCCGCGTGGCTGTCGTAATACGCGACCGCTGAATCTGCCTCGGGCAACAGGGCGGGCAGCGAGGCGAAGCTTCCATCCGCGTTCCCGTCCGCGACGGCGAGCGTCACGCCCGGCGTCGCCGCGACCGCCGCTTCCATCTCTTCGAGCAGCTCGACGCTGGTGACGGCGAAACGGGCGCCTGAATCCTCAAGCCGGTAAGCGAGATCGTCGGCGCGGAGCTGTACGTAGGTCGGGATCGGCACGGCGCCGATGGCGTGCGCAGCCAGGAGGACATAGACCAGCGTCGGCGTGTCCGGGATCCGCACCACGACGCGATCCCCCGGCTGGACTCCCAGCGCCCGGAGCGCCGCCGCGTGCCGATGAACCGAGGCGCGGAGTTGTCGATAGGTGATCGCCTCGTCGCGATGGAAATAGGCGATGCGCCCGCCCCATCCGGCGTCGATGGCGCCTTCGAGCAGCACCTCGGCCACGTTCATCCGGGCGGGATAGTCGAGCCCGGGCAGGTCGAAGCGGAGGTCGGGTCGCGCGTCCGTCGGGCAGAGATCGCGGTACTTGTTCATCCGCGGCAGGTCAGGCCCGGCCGAGCGTGTCCATCAGCCGGCCGTAACCCGGCACCGGATCGTGGATTTCCAGCTTCTTGAGGCTGTGCCAGACCATCGCCTGGTTGCTGGTCACGACCGGCTTGCCGAGATCGCGCTCCAGCGGCTCGATCGCCTCGGCGGCGCGGATGGCGGTGCAGGAGATGAAATAGGCGTCGGCATTGTCGTTTTGCTGGCGCTTCACCCGCCGGTACCACTCGCCGGGCTCGACCGCGATCATCCGCGTGCCGCTGCCGGAGATCCCCATGCCGGTCTCGCTCAGCACCGAGATCTGGTGGCTCTCCAGATAGGCGACCTCGCGGTCGTTGGTCTCCTGGGTGTAGGGGGTGGTGAGCGCGATCCGGCGTATGTCGAGCGTGTCGAAGGCGTCCATCACCGCCTTCGAGGTCGAGGTCGCTGGGGTCTCGGTCTTCTTCTCGATACGCTCGATGATCTCGTCGTCGAAGCCCGGGCGGAACATCGACGCGGCGGTGCAGTGGAAGACGATCAGGTCGACCTCGGCGTCGGCCAGCAGGCTCGCCCCTTCCTCCACGCCCTCGACCATCCCGTAGATGTCCTCGTCGGTGGAGCCGGCCAGCCGGAGCCTCGTGGTGTGGACCGAGACGCCGTCCGGCGTTATCGCCTGGATCAGCGGCTCCGCGGCCGAGTTGACCGAGGGCAGCAGCATGCCGATGCGGGCGCGCCAACCGTACATTCGAAGCTCCTTGCGCGTGGACGGTTCCGCGACCCTCGCATCTCGCCCCGCCCTCGGCAAGTCACCGCGCCTCGCTCACCGCGACGGCGGCGAGCCCGGCCACGATCAGCGCGAGCCCGACCAGGATAGTGACGGTCAACGCTTCGCCGAGAAACACGGTCGAGGCGAGTATCCCGGCGACCGGCGTCGCGAGGAACAGCAGCGAGGAGGTGATCACCGGAAGCGAACGGACGATCGCGACGATGCCGAGCACGGTGAGCGTGGTCGCCAGCGGCCCGGCGTAAACCAGCAGGCCGACCAGCGTGGTGGACCAGCGCACCGTCTCGCCCGCTTCGAGGGCGACGCCCAGCAGCGCGGCCACCAGCGTCGCCGCGAGCATGTTCCAGGGCGCGAGCTGGAACGGGCTCGACCGCCATACATGGCGCCGCATGTGGAGGATCGTGATCGCCCACACCACCGAGGACGCGAGGAGCATGAGATTGCCGTAAACGACGTCGCTCTCCGTCCAGTCGAAGCCGACGGGGTTGAACAGGACCGCAAGCCCACCGATACCGAGCGCGAGCCCGACCGCCTTGAGCCAGGTCAGGCGCTCGCCGAACAGCAGGATGGCGGCGGGCGTCACCCAGAGCGGGGCGATGAACGAGAGCAGCGATGCCCGCCCGGCCTCGGCGAATTCGAGACCCATCACGATCATCGCGGGGAAGATCCCCATCATCATCACCCCGACGGAAAGCAGCGTCGGCAGGTCCTCCCGTCCCGGCAGCCGCAGCCTGCCGAGGGCCGCGAGCGCCGCGAACAGGCAGAGCGCGCAAAGCCCCATGCGCGCGCAGTTGAGCCAGTTCGGGGGCATCGAGCCGAGCGCGATCTTCAGCACGGGCCAGTTGATGCCCCAGACCGGCAGGCAGAACGCGAACAGCCCGTAGGCCGCCGCGGCGCGGAGCGGCGGGTGCGGAGGATTCGCGGGGGCGTTCAATAAGCCGTGCCGTCGCGCCGCGTGAACCGTCTTTCGGGCAGGCGGACGGTCTTTTGGAGGATCAGGTCGTCCTCGGTGTAATGCACCCGGTCGGAATGCGCCCTGGTGCCCACTTCGATGTAGACCACGTCGCTCCCGCCGCGGTTCTCCAGGCGGTGCCCGTCCCCGCTCCCGGCCGGGAAACCGGCGACGTGGCCCGCCTTCAGCGCCTGTTCGCCGGAATCGCAGACCAGCGTGGGCTCCCCGGAGACGATGTAGATGAACTCGTCCTCCCGGGTGTGCCAGTGGCGGAGCGCCGAGACCGCGCCGGGCGCGAGCCGGGTCATCCCGACGCCGAACTGGGTCAGCCCCAGCGCATCGCCGAGCACCGTCCGGTACTTGCCCGCGAGCGCCTTGTCCCACGGCGCGGGATAGGGCTGGCGTTCCTCGGCCGGCAAGGTCGCGGGGTCGAGGGCGGGGGCGCGAAGCTCGTCTGTCATCGATTGCCTCCAGCGGTTCGGATGGATGCCGGGCCTATACCGCGCCGGCCGGCCTGACGATAGCATTGCCCAGGCGGTCGACGCTGGCCGTCAGCCCGGGGTCGATAAAGGTCGTCGCGTCGTCCTGTTGGAAGATCGCCGGTCCGGGAATGGCGGCGTCGACCGGAAGCGCGAGGCGGTCATAGACCGCCGTCTCGTGCCAACCCCCTTCCCACCAGACGCGCCGCGATCCGGTCCGCGCCGCTTCGAGGGTGGCCCCGGCCGGAGGCCCCAGTAGCCCGAGATCGAACTTGGGCCGGATCCCGACGACCGTCGTCCTGAGGGAAAGCAGCCGCACGCCGATCCCGTCGAGAAGCCGTCCGTATGTCTTGTTGTAGGCCGCGTCGAAGGCGGTCCGGATCATCCCGGCGGACACGTCCGTGGCGCCGTCCGCGAGCCGCGCGGGGAGCGGGACCGGAACGGTGTGGGTCTGGCCGATATAGGACATGTCGAGCTCGAACGCCACATCCAGCCGGTCGAGACTGGCGCCCGACCGGCGGAGCAGCGCGAGCCCGCGCTCCGCGGTCTCCGCCATCTCCGTATCGAGCGCCGTCACGTCGAGCTCGTCGAGCGGCCGGTCGATCGTATGGACGAAGTCGTGGCGCATGTCGGCGATGACGCAGCCGAGCGCGCTGGTAACGCCGGGGAAGCGGGGGATCAGCGCGCTCGCGAGCCCCACCTCGCGGATCAGCGCGCCGACATGGAGCGCGCCGCCGCCGCCGAACGGCATCGCGGCGAAGATCTTGGGATCGTAGCCGCGCTCGATGGAAACCAGGCGGATCGCGCCCGCCATATTGGAGATCGCGACCTTGACGATGGCCTCGGCGGCCGGCGCCGTTTCGAGGCCGAGCGGCTTCGCGACGTGCTCCCCGATCGCCGCCGCCGCGGCGTCCACGTCGAGCCGGTCCAGCCCCTCCCCGATCGGCCGGTCGGGGTCGATGCGCCCGAGCACGAGATTGGCGTCCGTCACCGTCGGCCGGTGGTTGCCGCGGCCGTAGCAGGCGGGGCCGGGATCGGCGCCCGCGGATTCCGGTCCGACCGTCAGATAGCCGCCCCGGTCGACTTGCGCGATGGAACCGCCGCCCGCGCCGATGGTGGTGATCTCGATCATCGGGCTGCGGACCACGAGGCCGAAATCGATCGCCGCCTGCAGGCAGTAGGCGCTCTTGCCGTCCGCGACCAGCGCGACGTCGAAGCTGGTGCCGCCCATGTCGCAGGTGATCACGTTGGCGAACCCGGCGGCCTCCGCGATCCGCGCCCCGGCGATGACGCCGGCGGCCGGACCGGAGAGCGTGGTGCGGACCGGCAGGCTCCGCGCCGTGTCGATCGACATCACGCCGCCGTTCGACTGGACGATCAGGAGCTCGGCTTCGATGCCGCGCGTCGAGAACCCGGCCTCGACGCCTTCCAGATAGGCGCCGAAGATCGGCTGGAGACAGACATTGAGCGCGGTGGTGGACGCGCGCTCGAATTCGCGGATCTCGGGCAGGATCAGCGACGAGGCGTTGACATAGGCGTTGGGCCAGACCGCGCGGACCGCCTCCAGCGCGGCGCGCTCGTTGGCGTCGTTGGCATAGGCGTTGATGAAGACGATACCGAGCGCCTCGCAGCCGCGTTCCTTGAGCGCAAGAGCGGCGCGGGTCACCTCGTCGGCGTCCACCGGCTTGCGGACCGTTCCGTCGGCGAGCACGCGCTCGTCGACCTCGATGGAGAGGTCCCGCGTCACCACCGGCCGGTAGCTCCCCCACAGCCCCCAGGTGTTGGGCCGGTCCCGCCGGCGCATCTCCAGCACGTCGCGGAAACCGCTTGTGACGATCAGCCCGGTGCGCGCCGCCTTGCGTTCGAGCAGCGCGTTGGTACCGACGGTCGTCCCGTGCACCACGGAGCCGACCTCCGCCGGATCGTCCACCGATCCCTCGATGCCCCGCAGGAACCCGCTGGCGATGTCGTCCCTGACCGACGGGACCTTGCCGATGCCGAACCGCCCGGTGTGTTCGTCGAGCCAGAAGACATCGGTGAAGGTCCCGCCGACATCGACGCCGACGATGGTCCCGGAATTGTCCGTCACGCCGCGGGCCGCTCCACCGCGCCGTCCGGGGCGATATGAACGCGGTAGTCGCGCTCCGCGGCCTCGGCGCTCACCAGGCCGAGGGCGAGATCGCGGGCGATGGCCTCGACGGGCCGATCCTCGACCGGCCCGTACCCGCCGCCACCGGGACTCTCGACGCGGACCCGCTGGCCCTTGCGCAGCACGACACCGGAGAGCTTGCCGGTCCTGTCGGGCGAGCGCTCGCCGTCCTCCTGCTGGTAGACGATCCGGTTGGGCGCGCCGTGGTCGCCGCCGAGGATGCCGAAGGCCGGAAACCGCGCGCGCTCGCCGAACACGACCAGGTCGGCCTCGTCCGCCAGCAACTCGAACTCGTAGATCGCGCCCAGCCCGCCCCGGTTGCGGCCCGGCCCGCCGCTGTCCTGCCGGAGCCCCCAGTTGGTGACGCAGGTGGGGTACGCCGCCTCCAGAATCTCCGCCGGCGGGATGTTGGCCATGCCGATGGGCGCGTTGCCGTGGCTCAGCCCGTCGCCCTCGGGATTGCCGCCGAGCCCGCCGCCGAAGAAGGTGAACAGGATGAACTTCGAGCCGTTGTCGCGGCTGCCCGACATCAGGAGCGCGTTGACGGTGGCGAAGCAGGCGGCGTTCGCCCGCTCGGGCGCGGCCTTTGCGAGCGCGCCGAAGATGACGTCGATGGTCCGCATGATGTTCTCGGTGTAGCCCGAGACCGGCGCGGGCGGCTCGGCGGCGAGGATCGAGCCCTCCGGGATGACGAACTCGATGGGCTCCAGGCAGCCGCCGCTGGTCGGCACCTCGTGGAAGATGTGCTTCAGCGCGACGAAGGAGGCGGCGACGGTGGTCGCGCGGGACACGTTGAGCGGACCCGCGCAGGCCGGCGCCGAACGGGAGAAGTCGAGAGTGAGCGTTTCCCCGCCGATCGTGAGGTCGAGCGCGACCTTGAGCGGGTCGTCGCCGCGCCCATCGTTGTCGATGTGATCCTCGAAGGAATAGGTGCCGTCGGGCAGCTCGGAAATCAGCGCCCGCATCTGCCGGCTCGCGCGGCGCGAAATCTCCTCCATCGCGGCGGCCACGGTGTCGTCGCCGAAGCTGTCGAGCAGGTCGTGCAGCCGCGCCGTGCCGAGGTCGAGCGCGCCCAGCTGCGCGTTGAGGTCGCCGTAATTGCTCCCGGGCAGCCGCCCGTTGGCGAGCAGAATGTCGACGATGTCCCGGTTTATCGCGCCGCGGTCGGCGAACTTCACCGGCGGGATGCGCACCCCTTCCTGCATGATGTCGCTGGCCGTCGGGTTGTAGTTCCCGGCCACGTTGCCGCCGACGTCGAGCCAGTGGCCCACCGAGGCGAGATAGCAGAACAGTTTTCCGTCCCGGAAGATCGGCTTGACGATCTTGATGTCGTTGAGATGGGTCGCGCCGATATAGGGATCGTTCAATAGGTACAGGTCGCCGTCCTTCGGCCCGCCGTCGGCGTCGGCGCGCGCGATCGCCGCCTTGGTGGCGTAGCTCATCGCGCCGATGAACACCGGCAGGCCCTGCTTCCCCATCGCCACGGTCTCGCCGTTCACGTCGTAGACGCCGTGGCTGCCGTCGCGCGCCTCGGCGATGACCGGGCTGAAGGCGGCGCGGAACAGGGTCGCGTCCATCTCGTCGACGAGCTGCTCCAGCCGGCCGCGGATGACGGCGAGGGTTACGGGATCGAGATTGGCGGCGGACATCGGGGACCCGGACGCAGGCGTTGCAACGAGGTTCGATGATGGCATAGTGCCCGAACCGAGTCATGCCCGCCCGGGCCGGGAGGAAGCCGGATGGAGATCCGCAAGATCGTCACCATCGTCGAAGAGACCCGCCGCGAGCTCGACCGGCCGGTGGAGCCGGCGACCCGTCAGGCCGCGGCGATCGCGGTGATCGCGAACCCCTATGCCGGGGTCTATGACGAGAGGCTGGAGGAGCTGCAACGGGCGGGCGCGGAGCTCGGCGCTCTTCTCGTCCAGCGCGCGATCGACGCGCTCGGCATCGACGGCGACTCCGTCAACAGCTACGGCAAGGCCGCGATCGTCGGCGAGAACGGAGAGCGCGAGCACGCCGCCGCGGTGATGCACCCCCGGATGGGCAAGCCGGTGCGCGGGATCGTCGGCCCGGCGAGCTCCATCATGCCGTCCACCAAGAAGATCGGCGGGCCGGGCACGGTCATCGATTGCCCGCTGCATCACAAGCACGAGATGTGGACGTTCAGCCATTTCGACGCGATGCAGGTCTCGGTCACCGACGCCCCGCGCGCCGACGAGATCGTGGTCGTGGTGGCGGTCAGCGACTCCGGCCGGCCGTTCCACCGGGTCGGCGAGGACCTGGCGGTCGCCGATTTGATGTCCAAGAACGAGTAAGTGACCCTCATCGCGCCCTTCCGGGCGATCCTGCCCACGCCCGTACACGCGCAGGCGGTGGCCGCGCCGCCCTATGACGTGCTTTCGAGCGCCGAGGCGCGCGCCCGCGCCGCCGGCAATCGGTTGAGCTTTCTGCATGTCTCCAGGCCGGAGATCGACCTGCCGGAAGGAATCGCGGAAGACGATCCGGCGGTCTATGCCAAGGCGGCGGAGAACATGGCCCGGCTCAAGGCCGAAGGCGCGATCGCCCTCACGGAACGGGCTCATCTCTATGTCTACCGCGCCGAGGCCGGCGGTCGCCGCCAGACGGGGATCGCGGGGGCGGCGCCGGTCGCGGCCTATCGCGACGGCCGGATTCGCAAGCACGAGCTCACCCGTCCCGCCAAGGTCGCGGACCGCGCGCGTCAGATCGAGGCGGTCGGCGCCCATACCGGCCCCGTCATGCTGTCCTATCGGGACGACTCCACCGTGGCCGAGGCGATCGCCGCGGTGGCGGACGGTCCTCCAACGCTGGAGGCCGAGGTCGACGGCGTCCGCCATTCGGTGTGGATCGCGGACGGGGATGCGGGCACGGCGCTCGTCGAAGCGGTGCGGGAGCTCGACACGCTCTATGTCGCCGACGGCCACCATCGTTCCGAGGCGGCGACCCGGGTTTCCGACACGAGCTTCCTCGTGGTCGCCTTCCCCGAGAGCGAAATGCGTATCCTCGATTACAACCGGGTGGTGCGCGACCTCGGCGGGCGCTCGGCCGAGGAATTTCTTGCCGCGCTCGGCAACGAATTCGCGGTCACGCCTTCGGACGGGCCCGTTCGATCGGACCGCCCGGGCCGTTTCGGGCTCTACCTCGCGGGTCGATGGTACGGACTCGCGCTCAGGCAGGCTTCGAAGGAAGGCGGCGATCCCACGGCGACTCTCGATGCCGAGATCCTGTCGCGGACGGTGCTCGCCCCCCTGCTCGGGATCGAGGATGTCAGGAACGACCCGAGGATCGATTTCGTCGGCGGGAGCCGCGGATTGGACGGGCTCGCGGTACGGGTGGATTCGGGCGAGATGGCCGCGGCCTTCGCGCTCTACCCGGTCAGCCTGCGCCAGCTCTTCGCGGTCGCCGATGCCGGCCGGGTCATGCCGCCCAAGTCCACCTGGTTCGAGCCCAAGCTCGCCGACGGGCTCCTGTCCCTGCCGCTGGACGGCTGAGATGGCCGATCTCGACGAGACATACGAGCCGGTCGAGGGAAGCTGCAATTCCTGCCGGTTCTACGACCGCACCGCCTTCGGCGAGGCCAATTACGGCCATTGCCGGCGCTACCCGCCGGTCGAAGTGGAAAAACAGGCCGGCGGGCTGCCGCGCGGGGTGTGGCCGGTGGTGGGCTACGACGACAGCTGCGGCGAGTACCGGCCGGCCTGATCGGTCTACCCCGGATTTCTCACGAGCGGCGGGCGCTTCTTGTGTCCAGCGCGCGGGAATGGCTGCGTGACAAGGGCTTGCCCCCCGCCGGCGGTTTCGGCGAAGCGCGCAGCCTGTCCTCCGCTCCGCTGTCACCCCGGCCTTGAGCCGGGGTCCAGGCTCGCCCCGGACACCGATCCGGGGAAGCAGGACGAGAACAGTGCCTGTGGCTCTGGACCCCGGCTCAAGGCCGGGGTGACAGGCTTGGGGTCGGCGGCGGTGCGAGCTCCTCTTCGGCGTTTGGTGAGAAATGCGGTCTACGTCCCCCCGATATCGACGATGCGACGGGGCGAGGCGTGCACGCCGAGCGTCTTGAGCGGTGCGTCGCCGGTGACGCGGAAGCCGTGGCGCTGGCCGGGCGGAAGGATCAGGGTGACGCCCGGGCGAAGCGCCACCATGCCCTCCTCCCCCTCGGCCCAGGCCTCGCCGGTGCCTTCGAGGACGGTGATGATTTCGACATAGGGATGCGAATGCTCGGGCGTCTCGTAGCCCGGCGGGGACACCTGGATCCCGGTGCGGACCGGCGTCGAGCCTTCCTCGTCCCCGACCAGCGTGCGATAGGTCGCGCCGCCGGGAAATTGCTCCTCGGCGACCGCCTCGTGTTCGACGACTTTCATCTCTCTTTCCCTCTATCCGTCAAGCCCGGCGAGCGCTTCGAGCACGCGCATCGCGGCCGCGCGCTCCGCTGCGGGAATCGGTTCGAGTATCCGCTCCTGCGCGCGTTCCACCGCGTCGATGGCCGATTCCATCGCCGCCGACCCTTCCGCCGTAAGGTGGAGGGCGTTGGTGCGACGGTCCTCGGCCTGGCGTTCGCGCCGGATCAGGCCGCGCCGGCCCAGGCGGCGCAGGATCTCGGTCAGGGTGCTGCGGTCGATGCCCGTCATCCTGACCAGATCGGTCTGGCTGACTCCCGGGTTCTGGTGGACGCTGAGCAGGACGGCGAACTGGCGCGGCGTCGGGCCGTCCTCGCCCACCTCTTCGACGAACAGGTCGACCGCGCGCTGCTGCGAGCGGCGCAACAGATGGCCCACGGCGCCGCGCAGGTCGTAGCTGTCGGCGTCCGTCTGGACGGTAACGTCGTTCGCCGGGTCGGCACCGTCGCGCATGCTCGATCCCAAATTAATCTGTACACGGATTAAATTCTTCGCTAGAGTGGTTGTCAACACCCGAGGCGAATTGGAGCGGAGCGCCGATCATGGAATTCGGGATGCAGTTCTTTCCGTGCGTGGGGCCGGACCAGCGCCCGGCGGACGAATATTTCGCGGACTGCCTCAGGCTGTGCGAGCTGTGCGACGAGTACGGCTACACCCACATCCGCACGGTCGAGCACTACTTCCACGCTTACGGCGGCTACAGCCCCAACCCGATCGTCTTCCTGACCGCCGCCTCGCAGCGCAGCAGGACCGCGCGCATGGTGACCGGGGCGGTGCTGCCGGTGTTCAACAACCCGCTCAAGCTGGCCGGCGAGATCGGCATGCTGGATGCGATCTCCGGCGGGCGGCTCGAGGTGGGCTTCGCCCGCGCCTTTCTGCCGCACGAATATCAGCGCTTCGGTGTTTCGCTCGACGAGTCGGTTGTCCGCTTCGACGAGGGGATGGCGCAGGTCCGGCGCCTGCTCGAAGAGGAGAACGTCACCGAGAAGGGACAGTTCCACAGCTTCGAGAACGTCACCTCCCTGCCCCGCCCGACCCAGAAGCCGCGACCGAAGTTCTGGACCGCGGCCTTCACCACGCCGCAATCCTTCGAGAAGGCCGGCCGGCAGGGCAACTGGATCATGGCGATCCCGATCGGCGGCGCGGCGATGCGCGAGCTTTGCGACATCTACCGCGAGGCCTGGGACAAGGCGGGCCACAAGGGCGAGGCGCGGGTGATGCTCGCCTTCCACATGTATTGCCACGAGGACGAGGGCGAAGCCGCGAGGATCGCGCGCGGCCCGCTCAACCGCTATCTCGCCTCGCTGGTCGACGCGGCGTCGGACTGGATCAGCGGCACCTCGTCCGCCGACTACAAGGGCTACGACAAGATGATCGACGCCCTGAAGCGGGAAAACTTCGAATCGCAGGTCGAGAAGGGCGCTGCCTGGGTCGGCACGCCGCGCCAGCTGGTCGACCGGATCGGCGCCTATGCCGAGATGGTCGGCGGGATCGACGACGCCTCGCTGCAGGTCAATTTCCACGACATGAGCCTCGGCGACGCCGAACGCTCGGTGCGTCTGTTCGGCGATCAGGTGATGCCCCATTTCGGCGACGCCCGGGCGGCGGCCGAATAGCCCGTCTCCAACCGCAACCGTAGCCCCACCCGGCGCCGCGCGTTCGATCGCGCGGCGCTTTTTCGTCCGGCAGGAAGGAGAGACGCATGGAGCCCCACCGGATCGACGTGCACCACCACATCCTCCCGCCCGACTACGTCGCGGCCGTCGGCGACGAGCGCATCGGGCCGCTGATCCTCGCCGGGCGCACGCCGGAATGGACGCCGTCGATGTCGGTCGAGGCGATGGACCGGCACGGCATCGCAACCGCCGTGACCTCGATCTCCGCGCCGGGGCTGTGGTTCGGCGACGACGAGGAATCGGTCCGCCTCGCCCGGCTGTGCAACGAATACGCCGCCACGATCCGGCGCGACCATCCGGGCCGGTTCGGCGTCTTCGCGAGCCTGCCGCTGCCCGATGTCGATGCGAGCCTCGCCGAGATCGAATACGCGCTCGATACGCTCAAGGCCGACGGGATCGGGCTGCTGACGAGCTACGGCGACCGCTATCCGGGCGATCCGGCCTTCGCGCCGGTGTTCGACGAGCTGAACCGGCGCGGCGCCGTTGTCTATTTCCACCCGACGAACGCGCCGTGCAGCCAGTGCCTGCCCGAGATCCCGGCGGCGACACTCGACTTCCCCTTCGACACCACGCGCGCGGTGGTAAGCCTGCTCTATTCCGGCACCTTCGCGCGCTGCCGGAACATCCGCTTCATCTTCTCCCATGCCGGCGGCACGGTGCCCTTCCTCGCCGAACGCATCGCGAGGCTCGGCGCGCGTCCCGGCTTCAAGGAGGCGGTCCCGAACGGAGTTCTGCCGGAGCTGGAACGGCTCTACTACGACACCGCGCTGTCGGCCAACCGGCTGGCTTTCGCGAGCCTGCTTGCGCTGGTCGCGCCCGACAAGGTGCTGTTCGGCAGCGACTACCCGTTCGCGCCGGAAGCCACGATGGCCGCCACCGTCAAGGGCCTGATCGAGCTCGGGCTGGAGCCGGACGTCCTGCGCGGCATCGAACGCGACAACGCGCTCGCGCTGTTCCCACGGATGGGAGCGGGATAGGGCGCCCCCTCACCCCGACCCTCTCCCCCACGGGGGAGAGGGAGAGTTGGGGCGCCGACCCCTCCTTATCTTCTCCCCTCCCGCTTGCGGGAGGGGTTGGGGGAGGGTGGCGACCGAGGATACGGACCACCGCGACCCGGTCACGTCGGAATGCATCAGGGCAGGATGACGATTTTTCCGAAGAAGCCGCGCTCTTCCATCAGCCGTTCCGCCGCGCCGGTCTCCGACAGCGGAAATGTGTGGCTCACGACCGGCGCGAGGCGGCCTTCGGCGACATATTCGACCGAGCGTTCGACGTCTTCCTGCGAATAGCTGTTGGAGCCCAGCACGTCGAGCTCGCGGACCCAGATGTAGCGGAGATCGGTGGCCGGGTCGTGGCCCGCCGTGGCGCCGCAGGTGAGCACCCGCCCTCCCCGCTTCGCGGTCCTGAGACACGGCGCCCAGGTGTCGCCGCCGGTGAAGTTGACCACCACGTCGCAGCCCTTCTTGCCGGAGGCGAGCCACGCGGCGCGCGAGAAGTCCTCTTCCGAGTAGTCGATGACGCGGTCGGCGCCGAGCGTGGTCAGCCGCTCGCATTTCTCGGCCGAGCCGGCGGCGGCGATCACCGTCGCGCCGGTCATCTTGCCGAACTGGAGGCAGGCGAGGCCGACGCCGCCGCTCGCCCCCAGCACCAGCATGGTCTCGCCCGCCGCGAGCCTGCCGCGCGTATAGAGCATGCGGTGCGCGGTGCCGTAGTTGATCGGGATCGCCGCCGCGGTCTCGAAGGACACATCGTCGGGCAGCCGGACGAGGTTCTTCGCCGGGACGATGACGAGCTCGGCGAGCCCGCCCAGGATCTCCTCGCCCATCATCCCGCCGTCGGTCTGGGGGTTCATGGTCACCCGTTCGCCGGGCGACCAGCCCTCCACGCCCTCGCCCAGCGCGTCGATCGTGCCGGCCACGTCGCCGCCGGAGATGAACGGCATCGGCACCGGGAAACCGGGCATGCCGCGCCGCACGAAGATGTCGAGATGGTTGAGCCCGCAGGCCCTGACCGCCACCCGCGCCTCGCCCGGCCCCGGCTCGGGGTCCGGCCAGTCGCGGTAGACGATGTTCTCGATCGCGCCTTGTCGCTCGATGACCGCCGCTTTCAACGATTACCTCCGTAGTGCCGGCCGTTGTTTCCCTGCCGTCATGGTCGGCGAAGGCCGACCATCCACGTTTTGTTTTGTCTTGTCCAACGGCTGAAAAACTCGTGGATGGTCGGCCTTCGCCGACCATGACGGAGTGAGAAATTATCGTCCGCCGTCGTCGACGAAGCGGTCGATTCCGACGTCTTCCCGCCAGCCGCGCCGCCATGCCTCCAGCAGCGGCTCGCGCATCTCCGCGTTGCGCGCCGCGACCGCCTCGATATCGGCGCGGAGCCCGGGCATCGCCGCCTCGACCTCGGCCCTGAGCGCATCCTCGTCGATGCCGGTCAGGCGCCGGTCCTCCAGCACGATCCGGCCGTCGACGATCACCGTCTCCACGCTCTCCCCGCTCTCGGCGAAGACCGTCTGGCGCGCGGCGCTGTTGAGCGGCACGTATTGCGGCGCGGAGAGGCCGATCACCGAAATGTCGGCCTTCATGCCGGGCCGGATCGCGCCGACTTGGCCTGCGAGCCCGAGCGCCCGCGCGCCGCCGAGCGTGGCGCAGGCGACGGTGTCCGCCGCGGTCGGCGGGCCGGGTTCCGGATTGGTCACCGCGGCGAGCCCGGCGAACGCCTTCATCGCGTGGAACATGTTCTGGGAATCGCCGCAGGAGCAGTTGTCGCAGCCGATCGCGGTCGGCACGCCGGCATCGAGATAACCGCGGATCGGCGGCACGCCGGACCGGGTCTTGAGGTTGCCGACCGGGTTGAGGATCACGTTGGTTCCGGTCTCCGCCAGGATGTCGATCTCGTCGGGGCGCATCCAGACGCTGTGGGCGAGCCCGACATGGGGCCCGAGCAGCCCGACGGAGCGCAGGTACTTCACCTGAGAGCCGTCGTGCTCCGGCATGAACAGGCGCCCCGCGACCGCCATGCTGCGCGATTCGTAGATATGGGTGATCACCGGCAGGCCGTGTTCGGCCGACAGCGCCGCCAGCCCCTCCAGCAGGCGGGGCGTGCAGAACTCCGGGCTGGTCGGGCCGAGCGCCCAGCGAAAGCGCGGCGACGCGTCGCGATATTCGAGATAGCGGTCCCGCACGTGCTCCAGCGGATCGAAGCCGCCGGGCTCGACCGAGGCGCCGAGATGGCGGTGGAACTCCTCCGGCACGACCTCCTTCCAGAACGGCACCCGCTCGATACCCGGAATGTCGCCGACCTGGAGGGAGAAGGTGCAGCGGATGCCGATCTCCTGGTAGGCCGCGACGACGGTCTCGAGATGCGCGGGATCGAACGGGAACAGCGTCAGCATGTCCTGGATCGTCGTCATGCCCGACCGCAGGCACTCCGCCGCGCCCAGCAGCGTCCGCGCGCGCACCTCCGCGACGGAGCGCTTGGGATAGGCGGGCGGCAAGGCGTGAAGCAGCCAGAGCTCCAGCGGCAGGGTCTCGAAACAGCCCTTCAGCAGCACGTCGTGCGAGTGGTAATGCGCGTTGACGAAGCCGGGCATGACGAGCTTGCCCGACGCGTCGATCGTCCGGTCGGCGGGTCCCGGATCGGCGCCGACGCGGGCGATCCGGTCGCCCTCGACCAGCACGTCGGCGACGGCCGGCAGGTCGGTGTCGCCCTCGTGGTCGTAGACCCGGCCGCCCCGGATGAGGATGGTGGAGGTTCCGTCCGTCATCTTCTCCCCCTCGTCCCGCCCACTATAGCGCGTCGCGCCCTCCCCCGGATGCCCGAGCCGCCCGGCGACGGGGGCGTTGCATGGGACGGATTCGGGGGTCCGGGAGGCGGTTTCGGGATGGAATCGAAAGGGAGAAAAAATCCCGTGAAATCCGTAGCTTGCCAACTGTTTTACCCCGGACAAGAGATTTTTTCTTGACCCGGGACGCGATCGACCCCATATCCCCTATAGTCGAGAAGTGGGGGCGCCGGAGAGTTCGGCGCCCCTTTCGGTTGCCGGGCACGCCGCCCCGCCATGTGAGGGACAGGACCGTGCATGCGGGCACCGGAGCGACATGGCCGACCCGCCGGTCGAATATGCCGATTAGATTTTCGGCGCGGGTTGTGCGCCGATGGGCGGGGACAAAGTGGGGCGGTGTCGTCCTCCGGCGCCGCCCCAAACGTCGTCATGCCCGGACTTGTTCCGGGCATCCACGTCCCTCCGCCGGCGCGCCCGCTCCCGGCTCGCACCGCGATGCCGCAAGACGTGGATGCCCGGAACAAGTCCGGGCATGACGGTGTGGACGTTGCATGGGACGGAACGTTCGACACGCGGATCGAATATGCCGACTCCCCGGTGCCGCGCGCCCACGCTCGGCATTTGCCGACCGAAATGCCGACCGGCGGGTCGAGTCGGCAGGGATCGACATTCCCGCCCGGCATCCGGGGGACGCGAATGTCGACCCGGCAGCGATTTGTCTACACCGAACAAATGTCGTCGGCCTCCCGATGCCGCTTCGCGGCCGCCCGGGGCGAGGGTATGGTGAAGGCGGAAGAGTTTCCTCATCCCGCGTAGCCCCGGTCGCGATCCGGGGCGTATCGCGGGACACCACCCGGCAATCCGGACCAGGGTCGCACCATGAGCCCAGCCGCCGTTCAAGTCGTGCGCGCGCTCGCCGCCACGCTTGCGGTGCAGGCGATGGTCACCATGGCGACCCTGACCGTGCCGGTCTTCGCGCCCGAGGCGGCGGGCGATATCGGACTCGACGCGGCGAATATCGGGATCTTCGCGTCCCTGGTCTATTCGGGCGCGATGACCGCCTCGCTGCTGAGCGGCGGGATCGTTCCGCGCTACGGCCCGATCCGGATGAGCCAGGCGGGGCTGCTGATCTCCATCGCGGCGCTCGCGCTCACCACGACGGCCTGGTGGCCGGTGCTCGCCATCGCCGGATTCCTGCTCGGCGTCGGGCTGGGACCGGCGACGCCGGGGAGCTCCCATATCCTCGCCCGGCACACGCCGGCCCGGTTTTCCTCGCTGGTCTTCTCGATAAAGCAGACCGGCGTGCCGCTCGGCGGAATGCTGGCGGGCGCGCTGGTGCCGCTCTTCGTCATCGAGTTCGGCTGGCGCGGCGCGTGCTGGGCGGTCGCCGCGATGTGCCTGTTCTGCATCCTCGCCATCCACCCGACGCGGCGGCATTTCGACATCGAGCTCAAGGCGGAAAGGCAAGGCTTCCGGAGCAACGTCGCCGGCCCGCTCCGCCTGGTGCTCGGGCACCCGGTGCTCAGGCGGCTCTGCTTCGCGTCGTTCTTCTTCGCGGCCATCCAGCAATGCTTCAGCGTCTTTCTCGTCACCTATCTGGTCGCCGGGCTCGGCATGGGGTTCGTCAAGGCCGGGCTCACGCTTTCCATCGCCCAGCTCTCCGGAATCGTCGGCCGCATCGTCTGGGGCGGACTCTCGGACTGGATCGGCCGGCCTCAGCCGGTGCTGGGCGCGCTGGGAGTCGCGATGGGCATCGCGGGGTTCGTCGCGGCATGGTTCACGCCCGACTGGCCCTACTGGGCGGTCGTCGGCGTCTGCATCGTGCTGGGCGCGACGGGGGTCGGCTGGAACGGGGTGTTCCTTTCCCAGGTCGCCCGCATCGCGCCCGGCGACCGGGCAAGCCAGGCGACCGGCGGGGCGCTGTTCATCACCTTCTTCGGCGTCGTGACCGCGCCGCCGATCTTCGGCGGGATCGCCGCCCTGACCGGCTCGTTCGGCCACGGATTCATCGTCTTCGCCGCGTTCGCGCTAATCTCCGGCATCGCGGTCCTGCGGGGCCGGCCGGCCGCCTGAAGGGAGGAAACATGAAAATCGGATTCATCGGCCTCGGCCGCATGGGGCAGGCCATGGCGCGGCGGCTGCTGGAAGCGGGCCACGAAGTCACGGGATACAACCGGACCTACGAAAAGGCGGCCGCGCTCGCCCCCGCCGGCGCCGTGATCGTGCGCGGCATCGCGGACGCCGCCGCCGGCCGCGAGGTGACGATCACCATGCTCGGCGCGGACGACGATCTCGCGCAGGTCATGGAGGGACCCGGCGGCCTCGTGGCGGCGATGCCGGCGGGGGCGATCCATCTCGGCATGGGCACCCACAGCGTCGCGATGAGCCGCAAGGCCGCCTCCATGCACGCGGAGGCGGGCCAGACCTATGTCGCCGCGCCGGTGCTCGGACGCCCGGACGCGGCGGCGGCGGGGCAGCTCGGGATTCTCACCGGCGGACCGCCCGATGCGGTGGAAATTTGCCGGCCGCTGTTCGAGGCAATGGGCCGGCGCTCTTTCGATGCCGGCGAGACGCCGGAGGCGGCGGCTTCCCTCAAGCTCGCCAACAACTTCGTGCTCGGCTGCGCGATCGAGACGATGGGCGAGGCATTCGCGCTGGTCCGCCGCTACGGAGTCCGGCCCGATACCCTGTACGACATGCTGACCGACGGAATATTCGACTGTATCGGCTACCGGGTCTATGGCGACATCATCGCCAAGGAGGACTGGGACCGGGTCGGGATGACGGCCTCGCTCGGTCTCAAGGACGCCAACCTCGCGCTTGCCGCCGCGAAATCGGCGGGAGTGCCGCTGCCGTCGGCCAATGTCTGGCGCGACCGTTTGATCGGCGCCATCGCCCACGGCGACGGGGAACGCGACTGGGCGGTCGTCGCGCGCGAACAGGCGCGGGCGAGCGGGCTCGAATAGCGCCGCCGCGATTGATGAAGCGGCGGCGATGTGAAATCTTGAACCATGACCTTACCGACGCGGACCGGCGTCGGGGACACGCGAGAGGACGACCGATGGCATCCGACACCGCCAGGCCGGCGGAGATCGATCCGGCGCATCTGGAACCGCATTACGACTGGGGCCGGGCGATCCCCGCGCCGGGACACAGCGGCGTCGACACCGAGGAGCGCGTCAATTTCGACCGGCTGCGCGATTACCGCCTGGCGCGCGCCAAGCAGGCGCTGGAAAACTCCGGGCTGGGCGCGCTGCTCTGCTTCGACAACAACAACATCCGCTACCTCACCGGAACCGCGATCGGCGAGTGGTCGCGCGACAAGATGTCCCGTTACGCGCTCCTGATGCAGGGCGAGGAGCCGCATGTCTGGGATTTCGGATCCGCCGCCTCCCATCACCGCATCCACGCGCCCTGGCTCAGGGACGAGAACATCCACGCCGGCATGCTGGGGCTGCGCGGCACGGTGCCGCCCGACGCCGGGCTGATGACGAGGGCGGCGGAGCAGATCAAGTCGATGCTCGACGAGGCCGGCGTCGGCGACATGCCGATCGGCGTCGACATCTGCGAGCCGCCGATGCTGTTCGAGCTGCAGAAGCGCAACATCGAGGTGCGCGACGGCCAGCAGGTGATGCTGGACGCGCGCGAGGTCAAGAACATCGACGAGATCGTGCTGCTCAACCAGGCGGCCGGCATGGTCGATGCCGTCTATCACATGATCGGCGAGGAGCTTAAGCCCGGCGTGCGGGAGAACGACATCGTCGCCCGCGCCAACAAGCTGCTCTACGAGATGGGCTCCGACGACGTCGAGGCGATCAACGCGATCTCCGGCGAGCGGTGCAGCCCGCACCCGCACAACTTCACCGACCGCATGGTCCGCCCCGGCGACCAGGCGTTCTTCGACATCCTGCACGGCTATATGGGCTACCGCACCTGCTATTACCGCACCTTCAACGTCGGGCGGGCGAGCGAGGTGCAGGAGGACGCCTACAAGCAGTGCCGCGAATGGCTCGACGCCGCGATCGAGCTGGTCCGCCCCGGCGTCTCCACCGACGAGATCGCCGCCGTCTGGCCGGAGGCCGAGGAGTTCGGCTTCGCCGGCGAGATGGAGGCGTTCGGGCTCCAGTTCGGCCACGGGCTCGGCGTCTCGATCCACGAGCGGCCGATCATCAGCCGGCTGATCTCGATGGAGGATCCCAAGGAGATCAAGGAAGGCATGGTGTTCGCGCTGGAGACCTATTGCCCGGCGAAGGATGGCTATTCGGCCGCCCGCATCGAGGAAGAGGTCGTCGTCACCGACGAAGGGCCCCGGATCATCAGCCTCTACCCGGCCGAGGACCTGCCGATCTCCGCCAAGTACTGACACCGAGGCGGCTTACATACCGAAGCGACCAAGCGTTCCGGTCGTCGGCCTCCCGCGGATACCGCCATTCCTCGTCCTTCTTCGGCGGCGTCGAGAGGATCGCCCGCATCACGTTCTCCGGGGAGTCGTCGATAGGCTCCGGCAGGGGCTGCTCAACCGGGCACATAGAGCCTGTCCGTTTTAGCCCGGATTTCTCACGAGCGGCAGGCGCTTCTTGTGTCCAGCGCGCGGGAATGGCTGCGTGACAAGGGCTTGCCCCCCGGCCGGCGGTTTCGGCGAAGCGCGCAGTCTGTCCTCCGCTCCGCTGTCACCCCGGCCTTGAGCCGGGGTCCAGGCCTGCCCCGGACACCGATCCGGGGAAGCAGGACGAGAGCAGTGCCTGTGGCTCTGGACCCCGGCTCAAGGCCGGGGTGACAGGCTTGGGGTCGGCGGCGGTGCGGGCTCCTCTTCGGCGTTTGGTGAGAAATCCGGGTTAGATAGAAGCGCCTTTACCCCTGTCTCCTCACCGTCATGGTCGGCGTAGGCCGACCATCCATGAGTTTTTAAGGTGTTGGAAACAAAAAACAAAACGTGGATGGTCGGCCTACGCCGACCATGACGGAAGAGAACGGACGAAGCGGTTCCAACTAAAACGGATCCGCTCTAGGTAACAGTTCTGACCGGGAACATAGGTAACAGTTTTCTTGTTTTGTTCAGGTCGCACCGCGATCGGGTTGTTGTTGCCGGTCCGGTTCGAGATAGCGCGGATCGTCGAACACCCGGCCGCAGCCCGCTACCGCACCGGGCGCGAAGAAGCGGGCCGGGCCGGTCGCTTGAGGGGGCCGATCGCCAATCGAAATTGAAGTCACCGCAAAAATCCATGAGAATGCGGAAGATCGAGCATGGGGGACAACCTATGGGCGCACAGGAACCTCCAACCTTGACCAAGGAGATTGCCGCGTATGAGGGCATGCGCAACACACTGGAGACAGACCACTTCGGCAAGTGGGTGATCGTGCATGGCGGGGAGCTGGCGGCGCTGCATGATACCTTCGAGGCTGCCGCCGAAGAGGCAATGGGCCGATTTGGAGCAGGTCCATATCTGATCCGGCAAATCGGGGCCGGGCCAATCACGCTGCCTGCGTCCGCTCTCTATAAGCCCGTGGCGGTCGATGCCTCAGGTTGAGTGCGGGTTCCCCCGCCAAGTCAACGGCCTGGTACAATATGGCCCCACGCTGCAAGTAAGGATCGGCTTCGATCCCGGCTCGATTGGGGGTGGAGACCCCGATCTGCCGGATACGGACTACCATGCTTTGATGGATACAGGGGCAGGAGAAAGCTGCATCGATTCCTCGATTGCGGCAAACCTCAGCCTGCCGATCATCGACCGCCAGCGCGTCGCAGGCGTGCATGGGGCGGGAGAAGTGAACGTCCACCTGGCCCAGATACTCATCCCAAGCCTGGACATCTCAATATCGGGTCGATTTACGGGTGTGCACCTTTATGCTGGAGGGCAACCGCACGGTGCACTGATCGGTAGAAGCCTGCTTCAATACGTCACCATGATGTACAACGGGATCACCGGGTCGGTGATTATTGCCCTTCCCGACCGAGGGCCAGAGGAACCGTCTGCCTAGAGGCTCCTTGCCGCCCCGGCTTAGGCCCCGTGGTCACTTAGGTATGTAAGTCCCAAACCGAGGGGGAGGAAACCTTGGCGAACGCGACCGAAGAGACCGCGAAGCCCGATCTCGCCAACGACGATATCGGGGAGGAGGCGCGGCTCGCGCTGTGGCGCTCCCAGCTCGAGATCCGCCATGTCGAGCAGCGCGCCCACGACCTGTTCCTGCAGAACCTGGTCAAGGGGACGGTCCACCTGTCGCTCGGGCAGGAGGCGGTCGCGGCCGGGTTCGCGGTGGCGATGGAAGAGGGCGACTACACGTTCTGCACCTATCGCGGCCACGCCCACACGCTGGCCCGCGGCGCCTCGATGTCGGGCGTGCTCGGCGAGTTGATGGGCCGCGAATGCGGGCTGCTCGCCGGCAAGGGCGGCTCGATGCATCTGACCAGCGTCGAGCACGGCGCGATGGGCTCCTACGCCATCATCGGCGCGCATCTGCCGATCGCGATGGGCGCGGCGTGGTCGGCGCAGTATCGCGGCACCGACCAGGTTTCGGTGTGCTTCTTCGGCGACGGGACCACCAATATCGGCGCCTTCCACGAGGCCCTCAACATGGCGCAGATCTGGAAGCTGCCGGTGATCTTCGTCTGCGAGAACAACCTCTACATGGAGTACACGCCGATCGGCGACGTGACCGCGGTGGAGCATCCGGCGGCGGACCGGGCTTCGGCCTACGGCATGGAGTCGATCATCGTCGACGGCAACGACGCGGACGCGGTCTACCGCGTCGCGCAAACGGCCTACGCGAAGGCGCGGTCGGGCGGCGGGCCCTCGCTGATCGAGGCCAAGACCTATCGCCAGTGCGGGCACTCGCGCGCCGACCCGGGCGCCTACCGGCCCGACGAAGAGGTCGAGGAATGGCTCGCCCGGGACCCGATCCCGGCCTATCGCCGGAGGCTGCTCGATTTCGGCTTCGGTGAGTCCGCCGTCGACGGGATCGAGGCGGAGGTGCTGGCGGCGGTCGACGCGGCGACCGATGCCGCCCGGGCCTCGCCGCCGCCGCCGCCGGACATCCTCGAGACCGAGGTCTATGCCGATGGAGGCGCGGCATGGCGGAACTGACCTGCCGCGAGGCGGTCGCTGCGGCGATCGCCCAGGAGATGCGGCGCGATCCTTCGGTGGTGTTCCTCGGCGAGGACATCGGCGCGGCCGGCGGCGTGTTCAAGACCACCGTCGGGCTGTTCGAGGAGTTCGGACCGGACCGGGTGCGCGACACGCCGATCTCCGAACAGGCGATCATCGGCGCCGCGATGGGGGCCGCGATGACCGGGCTGAGGCCGATCGCGGAGCTCATGTTCTCCGATTTCTTCGCCGTCTGCTGGGACCTCGTGGCGAACGAGATCGCCAAATCGCGCTACATGACCAACGGCCAGGTCTCCTTCCCGCTGGTGATCCGCAGCGCCAATGGCGGCGGCGCCCGTTTCGGCGCCCAGCATTCGCAGGCGATCGAGAACTGGGCGATGATGATCCCGGGGCTCAAGGTCGTCGCGCCCTCCAACCCGGCCGACATCGTGGGGCTGCTGGCGGCCTCGATCCGCGACCCCGACCCGGTGGTCTTTTTCGAGCAGAAGTCGCTCTACGGCGCCAGGGGGCCGGTTCCGGACGGCGAGCATGTCGATACGCTGGGCACCGCGACGGTGGTGCGCGAGGGCTCCGACGCCACCATCGTCGCGCTCGCCGCGATGGTTCCGCGCGCGGCGGAAGCGGCCGACCGCCTCGCCGACGAAGGGATTTCGTGCAAGGTGATCGACGTCCGCAGCCTGGTTCCGCTGGACACCCAGACCATCCTTTCCGCCGTATCGGAGACCGGCCGGCTGTTCACGGTGGAGGAGAACCCGAGGCTCTGCGGCTGGGGGGCGGAAATTGCCTCCATCGCCGGCGAGGAGTGCTTCTACGACCTCGACGGGCCGATCGTCCGCATCACCACGCCGCACATCCCGCTGCCGTCCGCCGACAATCTGGAGGACCTCGCGCTGCCCTCGGTGGAGCGGATCGCGGAGACCGTTCGCGTCAACATGGGCTGAGCCGCGCGATGGACGTCGTCATGCCCCAACTCGGCGAGACCGTGACCGAGGGAACGGTGGTCGCCTGGCACAAGGCGGCGGGCGATCCGGTCAAGGCGAACGAAACCCTGTTCGAGGTCTCGACCGACAAGGTCGACACCGAGGTGCCGGCCCCGGCCGACGGCGTGCTTTCCGAAATCCTGGTCGAAGCCGGAGCGACCGTGCCGGTGGGCACCCGGCTCGCGGTGATCGGAGGCGCGGGAGAATCCGCCCCTGCCCCCGCGCCGACGGCCGCCGCACCGACGGCAATGCCGGCCGAAGGCCGCTCGATCCCGCTCGATTCCGTGCCGCGGCGGGATTCGGACGGGCGCCCGCTATCTCCGGTGGTCCGGCGGCTGATCGCCGAGCACGGTCTGGACGTCGCGGCGATTTCCGGCACCGGCCGGGACGGCCGGATCACCCGCCAGGACGTCGAGGCCCTGCTCGCTCCGGAGCCCGCCGGGTCGGAGCTCGTCCCGCTCGGCCGGATGCGCAGGCAGATCGCCGAGCACATGGTTCGTTCCAAGGCGACCAGCCCGCACGTGCTCCAGGCCGTCGAGGTCGATTTTCACGCGGTAGACCGGGCGCGCGACCGGCACGGCGAGGCGTGGAAGGCGAAGGAGGGTTTTTCGCTCAGCTACCTCCCCTTCATCGCGCACGCGGTGTGCCGGGCGATCCCCGATTTCCCGCATGTCAACGCGAGCATCGAAGGCGAGAACCTGCGCGTTCACCGCAGCGTCCACTTGGGGATCGCCGTCGACCTCGGCCCCGACGGGCTGATGGCGCCGGTGGTTCGCGACGCGCAGGAGATGGACGTGGCGGGACTCGCGCGCGCCATCCGCAAGGTGGCGGCCGCCGCGCGGGACGGCTCGATCGGACCGGACGACCTCGCCGGCGGAACCTACACGATCTCCAACTCGGGCACCTTCGGGACGCTGATCACCGCGCCGATCATCAACCAGCCGCAAGTCGCGATCCTGTCGACCGACGGGGTGCGCAAGAAACCGGCGGTCGCGGAAACCGAGGCGGGAGACGCAATCGCCATCCGCCCCATCGGCGTGCTCGCGCAATCCTTCGATCACCGCGCCATCGACGGCGCCTACTCCGCCGGCTTCCTCGCCCGGCTGCGCGAAATCCTGGAAGGGACGGATTGGGACGCGACGCTGGCGTAGCGGAGGCGGCAGCCGAACCTGCCCGCGATGTCGCCCAAGGCCGCCATTGACTTATACGCCAATGGCGTATACAAGCGCTGCGAATGACGCGGCTGCAAACCGTCGTAGAGTTGCCGGAATTTCAGCGCCGCGCCAAAGCGACGATGTCGGATCGCGAGCGGGAAGCGGCAATTACCTTTATCGCGGCGAATCCGAAGGCAGGCGTGTCGCTGGGCGGCGGTCTGAGAAAGGTTCGAATACCGCGCGAGGGCGGCGGGAAGAGCGGCGGGTTCCGAGTGATCTACGTGTTCGGAGGGACGCGGTTGCCGATCTTTCTGGTGACGGTCTTCGCCAAGAACGAGAGAGCGAACCTGTCCCGGAGCGAACGGGCGTCGGCGGTGGTGCTGAGCAAGCAGGTCCTCGCGGCATACGGAGACGAGCCATGACCGCCTATCGGAGCGTGAAGAAGGGGCTGGAGGAGGCGCTCGCCTTCGCCCATGGCAAGACCGAAGGCGCCAGGGTGCACGAAATCGAGTTGCCGGATATCGACGTGGTGCAGGTCCGCCGGCAAACCGGTCTGTCGCAAAGCGAGTTCGCCCGCAGCATCGGAGTGGCGAAGGGGACGCTTCTCAATTGGGAGCATGGGCGGCGGCGGCCGACCGGGCCGGCGCAGGTGCTGCTCGCGCTGATCTCGAAAAGGCCTTCGGTGGTTCAGGAGCTGTTGCGGTAGCCTCGTCCGTTTAGCGATCCCGACGAGCGTCCCCAACGCACCTCCCGGCTCGAAGCATGTGCGCGATTTGCACGGGCGTATGGATGATTCGGATTTGCCGACCTTCGTTGTTGTGTTGTTTTCCCGCGGTCCTTCTGTGTGCCCTCGCCGGTAATCCGAGAGCGGACTTGCAGAAGGGCGCCCCGGTGGGCGAGGCAGACAGGCTTTGCACCTTTCGGGTGGAGTCCGGCGACGCGGTGATGCAACCGGTCGCGGGCTTCCCGGTCGTCATGCATCTGGCGCCCGATCTGCCGCGCGCGATAAGGAACGTCGCGGTCGAAGCGATGAAACGGTGGAACCGCGGCTGGGCGATTTATCTCAAGGCGAAGTACGATGGGGACCCGTTCGGCACCGGCAAGACGGACGTGGGCGTGGTTTCCCTGCAATTGTTCGGATGGCGGTCTTCCGAAAAAAGTCTGGAGGCCGCGGACGATGGCGTGAACGCGATCGTGCTGTCGGAGGGCGCGCCGGCGAGGCAAATGGCGAGCACGTCGATTTCATGGAATACCGGGCCCCGGGTTTCCCCGTCTCCGGGCAACCGCGATACCCATCGCCCGATAACCGACGCCGACATCGAGATATACATGCACCGGCGACCTCGCGTGAATTACGGTAGAGGGCCGCCGGGCAGAAGAGAAATCGATGCGTTGAGCGTCATGGCGCATGAATTGGGACATGTGCTGGGGCTGGGGCACCTGGATCCGGAGGAGGACACCGTCATGACATTTCCTATCAGGGAAGGCGTGAGAGTTCTGCCCTCGGCAAGGGATTACGATAATCTCATGTGCGTCTACGCTGCGGGTTTGCGCCATTACCGTAGCGATGGCGGCCCGGATCGCTGAATCCAGAGAAGACCGAGCTTCACAAAATATGCCACTCCCGACCATCCACCCGCTCGAAGCGGCGGCGATGCAGCACCGCCGGCTCGAGGAAGACCGTTCGGTAATCGGCAAGGTGATCCTCGATCCCACTCTGGCCGCGTAGGAAACGCCCATGTCCGTCGAACCGCTGCTTCCGGTCGTTCTCGGTAACGGGCGGGTCCGTTACGCGCCGGGGATGCGCGCCGGCTCCTGGGTCTTCGCGACCGGCCACATGGCGCAGGACTACGGCAGCGGGATCGCCGCCTCGGTCCTCCGGGAAGGCGCGCCGAACGCGGCGGGACCCAAATCCGCGCGCGAGGCGGCGCGCGTGTTCGACAACGTGGAAGCGGTCCTCGCGGCGGGCGGTTCGTCGCTCGACCGGGTGGTGCGCACCGACCAGTACTACACCGCCGTCGCCATGGTGCCGCCCTACCAGGCCGAACGGCGGCGGCGCTTCGGCGCGCTGATCCCGCCCAGTACCTCGATCGTCCAGCAGGGCCTGCTGCTGCCCGGCGCCGCGCTCGACCTCCAGATTATCGCCGTCGCCGGGGACGGCCCGCCGGTCGGCCATATCGATCACGAAACGCTGCGCGGCCAGCCGACATCGGGGTATTCGGCGGCGCTGACGGCGGGCGACTTCGTCTTCGTGCCGGGCAACACCGCGATGGCGGTCGCCGGCGAAGAGGCGCGCAACGGCATGGCGGCGGACGCGCTCATCGCGGAAGGACAGCTCTGGGGCGGCGAGCGGGCGAGGCTGGAAGCCGGGTTCATCGTCACCCGCCGCCTGTTGCCTTCGCTGGACCTGGTCGGGCTGGGGCCGGGGGATGTCCTGAAAGCGCAGATCTACCTGACCGAGCCGGAGGATTGCGCGGCGGTGCATGAGGTGTGGACGGAGCATTTCGGCACCGCTGCCGCGCTGACGATCGTCCCCTGCAAGAAGCGCGGCCTCGTCATCGAGGACGGCGGGATCGAAATCAACATCCTCGCGCACCGCGACGGCGAAGCGGCCAAGACGGTCGTCGAGGCGGGCGTGTCGCCGATTTTCGCGAACCAGGCGGAGGCCGTCCGGTGCGGCGATCTCCTGTTTCTGTCGGCTCTCATGGCAGCGGACGGCGAAGGCCCGCTGGCGGTGCCCGATCCCCGCCAGCCCGGCTTTTTCGAGCGCGCGGGCGACGAAGCCGATGCGATCCTCGACGCCGCGGCGCGAATCTGCGAAGCGGCCGGCACTTCGCTGGAGAATGTCGTCAGGGTGCAGCAGTTCCATACCGGCATCGGGGATTTCCATGCCGTGCACCAGGCCTGGCAACGCCGCCTGCCCGACCGGCCGATCCCGTTCTCGGCGGTCGAGGTTCCGGGTCCGCTTCCGGTGCCGGGCTGTTCGACGATGATGGACCTCTGGGTTTACGCCCCTTAACCGCAAAGGAGAGCGCCGATGCGCCTCGCCGTACCCGACATGATCTCCAACTCCTACTTCCCGTCGATCTCGGCCGTGGAGCTCGGCGATTTCGCGGAGCAGGGGCTGGAGGTAAGCCACGAGCTGATCTTCCCGGTCGACAAGTGCTATCGCGCGCTGCGCGACGGCGAGGTCGATCTCATCGGCGGGTCGGCGCATGCCGTGCTATCCGCCTTTCCGCGCTGGGAAGGCGCGAAGCTGCTCTGCTCGCTTTCTCAGGGCATGTACTGGTTCCTCGTCATGCGCGCCGACGAGGGCCATGCGCGGGGCGATCTCGGCGCCGTCAGGGGAAAGAAGATCGGCGCCGCGCCGTGGGTCGATATCGGCCTCAAGCGGATGCTGATGGAGGGCGGGATCGACCTCGAGCGCGACGGGGTCCAGATCGCGCCGGTGCCCGGCACCTCCGGGCCGAGGGTGAGCTTCGGCGTGACCGCGGCCCGGGCGCTGGAAGACGGCCTCCTCGACGGGTTCTGGGCCAACGGCATGGGAGCCGAGATCGCGGTCACGCGCGGCGTGGGCACCGTCGTGGCGGACGTGCGCCGGGGGGACGGCCCGGAACCCGCGTTCAACTACACCCAGCCGGTTCTGGTCGCGCGGGAAGAGATGGTGGCGGACCGTCCCGAGGAGGCCGCGGCGGCGGTGCGCGCCATCGTCTCGACGCAGAACAAGCTCAAGCAGGATGTCGGCCGCGCGACCGGCATCGGCGAGAAGCTGTTCGGTCCGAACGAAGCGGAGTTGATCGCCCGGGTGGTGGAGCGCGACCTGCCGTTCTACGACCCGGTCATCTCGGAGGGCTTCGTGGACGGCATGAACGCCTTCGCCCTCGACATGGGGATCCTCGACAGCCCGGTGCCGTACAAGCGCGTGGTCGCGACCGAGTTCGCCGAGCTCTGGGGCTGAGCCGCTATTCGGTCCGTGCCCGGCGGTCCACCCTCCCCCAACCCCTCCCGCCAGCGGGAGGGGAGAAGGTAAGGAAGGGTCGGCACCGCGACTCTCCCTCTCCCCCGGCGGGGGAGAGGGCCGGGGTGAGGGGGCCTCTTGGGCGGCTTCAATGTTTCACGTGAAACAAAGGTCAACCTTATTGACCTATATTTCATGGGAAACATTGTTCCGAAACAGTACTATTTCACGTCCCCCGGGGACGCAACCGATCCTTCCGGGGACGGCCCCGGGCGCCGATACCGCCCCCGCGCCAACGCGTTGCGGGCGAATCCTGACAGAACGGTTCCAAGCGCCGTTCGGCCGGCCCGTCCTGTCCGGCGGAGCGAGGCAGGCCGGTTAATTCGCTACCCAAGGGTAGCGAATTAACCGAAACACTACTTCACCGGCGAATAGTCCGCCGCGAAGCAGATCTTGCATTCCTGGGTCAGGATCGGATCGGGTCCGCCGCTGATGTTCTTCGGCGGCCAGATGCCTTTCTCCCTCGCTTCGCCGCGCACCGCGCGGCGGTGCTCCAGGCTCTCGTAGCCCCAGATATGGACGAACTTGTTGAGCACGCCGCATTCGGTGACCATCGCCATGACCAGCGGCGACATCTTGACGCGTTCCTCGATGGCGGATGCCCAGTTCTCGACCAGCGCCGGCTGCCCGTCGGCGCGCATCGTGTATTCGCGCCATTCGAAGACCGGCCCGAGGTCGCCGCTCCCCATCGTCGGGGTGAAGGGCAAAGGCGTGAAGATTTCCGACTGCATGGTTTCCAGGAGGTGGGAGACCTTGGGCGGCCAGTTGGGGTCCTTGCCGCCTTCGACGCGGAGCCTCTCGCGCTCGGCCATATCGGCATAGGGCCAGATGTGGATCACCTGGTTGAGCGGCCCGATCTCGGTATAGAGCATGGCGCTGATTTGCGAGAGTTTGCTGCGCGTCGCGTAGCCATCCGCGAACAGCTTGAGGAATTCGGGCACCTTGCCGCGCGAGATGCGGTAGCTCCTGGCTTCGTAGATCATCACCGGTCCCTTTCCGTTCGGTGTCAGATGAGGCTGTTGCCGGCGAACCGCTGACGCCACAGCGGTATCGCATCGGGGTTGCAGACATTCTCGGGAACCTCGCCGCGGACGGCGGCGAAGATCGCCTTCTCGACCCAGGGCACCGCCATTTGCAGGCCCGTGCCCACGTTGTTGGAAATCATGTGCGGCGAGAGCAGAACCTTGTCGCCGAGCCCGAGCAGCGGGGTCTGCGGGTCGGGCGGCTCTTCCGGCAGCACGTCGAGCGCGGCGGCGGCGAGCCTGTCCGATTCGAGCGCGTCGAACAGCGCGTCGATATCGACGATCGGACCGCGCGCGGAGTTGATCAGAACCGCGCCCGGCTTCATCAGGGCGAACTCGCGCGCGCCGATCAGCCCCCGGGTCTCGGACGTGAGGTTGCAGTGGATCGTCACCGCATCGGCTTCGGACAACAGCTCGTCGAGAGAGACGCGGCGGACGTTGCGGCTCACGAATTGCGAGTCGTGGGCGTAGGGATCGCAGGCCATGAGGCGGACGCGCCAGGGCGCCAGCAGGTCGGCCACGCGCGAGCCGATCCGCCCGAGACCGACGATCCCGACCGCGATCCCCGGGTAGTCGTCGGTCAGCCGCGCGCCGAGATAGGTGCCCATCAGCGAAGGGTCGCGCCAGAGCCCGTCCTTCACGCTGCGGTCGCGCTCGCGCACCTTCTTGAACAGCGCGAGCAGGAAGGCGACCGCCCCTTCGGCGACCCCGCCCCAGTTGCTCTCGGTCGGGCTGTTGACGACGAGGATGCCGAGATCCGTGGCCGCCGCCTCGTCGACATTGTCGTAACCCACGGAATACTTGGCGATCAGGCGGAGCCCGGGCGCCGACTCCAGCGAGCGGCGGGTGAGAACGTTGAGCCGGTTGGCGACCCCGGCCCCGGCGACCGTCGACGGGTCGAAGATCAACTCCACCGAATCCCCCGACCGGTTGGCGGCCTGAGACCAGGGTTCCTCGGGCACCTGCACATCGAGCCCTGCCGCGCGCAGCCGTTCGTAGGACCCGCCGCCCGCATCCACGGCGGCATAGACATGGACCTTCGGCTGCACCCGTTCGCCCCCTTCCCGGTCGGATCTATTCGTCGGGAATGTCGGAGACGTGGGCGGACACGATCCGCCAACCCTCGGGCATCCGGACCCAGCACTGGCTCTGGCGGCCGACCATGCGACCGTCGGGCCGCGTCGCCTCGGTATCGGCCATCGCGAAATCCCGGCCGAAGGTCTTGATCACCGTGTTGCGGAGGATCCGCTCGACGCCCGTGATATTGCGGTTCCGGCGGAATTGGTCGATCGCACGGTGGCCGAGCAGCGTGCCGTTCGGTCCGTAGCGGAGCGTGAGCGGGCTGTCCCAGAACAGCGTGGCGAGCGTATCGACGTCGTTGACGCCGAGGGCTGCTTCGTATCGCTGGAAGGCCGCCGTCACCTCCGCCACCACGTCCGGAATGTTGACCTCGTGTGCTTCCGCCACCGCATCCCTCCGCCTGCGCTTGCCGGGCGCAGGATGTCGCGATTGCCCCGCCGGTTCAACCGGGCGCCGCTTGTCAGGGCGGCGCGGCCGCTGCATGCTCGATGCCGGCAAGAGCTCGGGGATCGACGGGATCGTGGAACAGCAAAGCCTGAGAGGCTTCATCGCCAAGGTGGAGAAGGTTGCGCCGGACGACGTGCTGCGCGTCGCCGAGCCGGTCAGCCGCGATCTCGACATCACCTCGGCGGTGTTCGAGCTCGAACGGGCGGGCCGCAGCCCGATCGTGATCTTCGAGAATGTCGAGGGATTCGACATGCCGGTGGTCACCAACGTCGCGGGCAACCGGAAGCTGCTCGGCGTGGCGCTGGACGTTGCGCCGGAGGACCTGCCCGGGGCATACCGCGAGCGTTGCCAGAACTATCTGCCGGTTGAGACGGCGGCCGATGCGCCCTGGCAGGAGGTGGTGCTCGAAGGCGACGCGGTCGACCTCACCAGGCTGCCGATTCCGCTCCATTTCGGGGTCGACGCCGCGCCCTATATCACCGCGGGCCAGATCGCGGCGCGCGACCCCGAGACCGGAGTCGACACCACCGGCTTCCACCGCCTGATGCTGCGGGGGCCCAACCGGCTCGGGCTGTCGCTCCATTCGCGGCGCCGCATGTACGAGTACCACCGCCGCGCGGAGGAGCGCGGGGAATCCCTGCCGGCCGCGATCACGCTCGGCATCCACCCGGTCCACTACATGGGCTCGATGGCCTACCACTATCCGCCCGATGTCCGGAAAGTGGAGATCATCGGCGCCCTGTTCGGCGCGCCCTACCGCGTCGCCCGCTGCGGCACCGCGGACATCGAGGTTCCCTGGGGAGCGGAAATCGTCATCGAAGGGAAGATTCTGGCCGGAGTCCACGAGCCGGAGGGCCCGTTCGGAGAGTTCACCGGATACGCGTCCTATCGGTCGACCGAGAACGTCTTCGTCGCGGATCGGATCCAGATGCGGCGCGACGCGATGTTCCATTCGGTCGCCTCGGGCACCGCGCCCGACCACATCCTGATTTCGAGCATTTCGCGCGAGGCGGAAATCCTCAACGCGCTCCGGCGCAACCTTCCCAACGTGCGCGCGGTGCATGTTCCGACCACCACGGTGGGCGCGCTGATGGCGATCGTGTCGATGCGAAAGACCGCCGAGGGCCAGCCGCGCCAGGCGATCATGAGCGCGCTCGGCACCGAGTTCTACGTGAAATGCGTGGTCGTGGTCGACGAGGACGTGGATGTGTTCGATCTCTCGGACGTGATGTGGGCGGTGATCACCCGCACCCGGGCGGAGAGCGACGTGATCTACATCCCGGGCGCGATGGGCGCGATCCTCGATCCCACCTCGGACCCGGAGACCCACACCGTCACCAAGGTCGGGATCGACGCGACCAAGCCGTCGGGGCGGGATTTCGCGGAACGGTTGACCATCGCGGACGACCAGAGAGCCAGGGTGCGCGGCATTCTGGAGCGCGCGGGCATCCGAATCTGATCGCTCGCACCACCCTCCCCCAACCCCTCCCGCAAGCCCCGGACTGCGATCCGGGGCAAGCGGGAGGGGGGAAGGCAGGGAGGTGTCGCCAAGCGAGCCCCCCTCTCCCCCGCGGGGGAGAGGGTTGGGGTGAGGGGGCGCTCGCTCGCGTCGAGCTATCCATATAAGCGCCATCGTATTGGGGACCGGTCGGGGCCGGCTTGCGTCGGCGTCCCTCGCGCGCCATCGTCGCCTCGCCCGGAATGCCGAAGAGGGGGAGTTGTGCGCGCGAAGTTCAGGACGAGGGCGGATGCGAAAACCGTCCCGATTATTCCGATAGAGAAAGACGTGTTCGATGCGTGGCGCGCGGATCGGCCGGAGGCGATGCGCGCCTGGGTGAAGAGCACGGGGTTCAAGGCGGCGCCGCGGAGCCTGAGCTTCGTTTCGGGAGAGAACGGCTCGCTCGGCAGCGTTTTGCTGGGCGTCGAAGCGCATGACGACTTCTGGGCCTACGCGGACCTCCCCGGCCGGCTGCCGGTAGGCACCTACCGGATCGATGCGCGAATGGACCGTCCGGCCGCGACCGGGGCTGCGCTCGGCTGGGCGCTGGGCTGCTATGCCTTCGACCGGTACGCGGCCAAGTCCGCCGGACCGGTTCCGTCCCTTGTCTGGCCGGATGGCGCCGATCGCGCCCATGTGCGCGCGGCGACCGAGGCGACGACCGCCGTGCGCGACCTGATCAACACGCCGGCGGGCGACATGGGGCCGGCCGAGCTCGCCGCCGCCGCCCGGGGCATCGCGGACGCGGGCGGCGCGAAGGTCACCGAAATAAAGGGCGCCGCGCTGCTGCGGCGCGGCTACCCGACGATCCACGCGGTCGGCCGGGCCAGCGCCAACGCGCCACGGCTGATCGATCTCCGCTGGGGCCGGACGGGCGCCCCGAAGGTCACGCTGCTCGGCAAGGGCGTGTGCTTCGATTCCGGCGGCCTCGACATCAAGCCGGCCCAGGGCATGCTGCGCATGAAGAAGGACATGGGCGGCGCGGCCCATGCGCTCGGGCTCGCCGGGATGATCATGTCGGCAAAGCTCGACGTCAGGCTGCGCGTGCTGATACCGGCGGTCGAGAACAGCATATCGGGCAACGCGCTGCGGCCGCTCGACATCGTCAAGACGCGGAGCGGCATCACCGTCGAGGTCGGCAATACCGACGCCGAAGGGCGTCTGATTCTGTGCGATGCCCTCACGGAAGCCGAGACCGAGCGGCCCGACCTCCTCGTCGACTTCGCGACGCTGACGGGCGCGGCAAGGGTGGCGCTGGGAGCGGAACTGCCGGCGTTCTTCTGCAACAACGACGCGCTGGCGGAGGAATTGTCGAACGCGGGAGAGGCGGTCTCCGATCCGCTCTGGCGGCTGCCGCTCTGGCGCCCCTATCGCCGGTTGCTCGACAGCAAGACGGCCGACATCAACAACGTCTCCGAGGGCGGAATGGCCGGCGCGATCACCGCCGCGCTTTACCTCGAGGAGTTCGTGGACCGGACCACGCCATGGATCCATCTCGACATCATGGCCTGGAACCTGGCCGCCCGCCCCGGCCGGCCCGTCGGCGGCGACGCCCAAGGGATGCGCGCGCTCTACGCCCTGATCGAAGGCCGGTTCGGCGGGAAGAAGCGCTCCGGCAAGGGCTGACCCGGACTTCTCGCCAATGGCCGAAGAGGCCCCTCACCCCGGCCCTCTCCCCCGCCGGGGGAGAGGGGGATTTGCGCCGCCCACTCCTCCCTACCTTCTCCCCTCCCGCTGGCGGGAGGGGCCGGGGGAGGGTGGACCGGCCGCGCTCCAAAGCCCGTCAGGTAGCCACCGCGTCGGTCTCGACCGCCTCGATGTCGAACGCCGCGGCGATCAGCGCCCTGGTGTAGGGCTGGGCGGGGGTCTCGAAGATCCGGCGGCTGCTGCCCTGCTCCACGACGCGGCCGTGCCGCATCACGATCACCTCGTCGGCGAGCGCGCGGACCACCTTCAGGTCGTGGCTGATGAACAGATAGGCGAGCCCGTGGCGATCCTGCAGCGCCCGCAGGAGATCGACGATTTGCGCCTGGATCGACATGTCGAGCGCCGAGGTGGGCTCGTCGAGCACAATGAAGCGCGGCTTGAGCGCGATGGCGCGCGCGATCGCGATCCTCTGCCTCTGACCGCCGGAGAATTCGTGCGGATAGCGGTCCTGCGCATCCGGATCGAGTCCGACCTCGACGAGCGCGTCGGCGATGAGCGCGCGGCGTTGGTCGTAGTCCCCCGCCATTCCGTGGACCACGAGACCCTCTTCGACGATTTGTCCGACGGAGAACCTGGGCGAGAGCGAGCTGAACGGGTCCTGGAACACGATCTGCATTTCGCGCCGCAGCGGACGGAGCTCGGACCAGGTCATGCCGCTGATGTCCCGCCCGTTGAACTGGATCGGCCCTAGGCTCTTTTCGAGCCGGAGCAGCCCCATGGCGAGGGTGGTCTTGCCCGACCCGCTCTCGCCGACGACCCCGAGGGTCTGGCCTTCGCGCACGGCGACGGAAACGCCGTCCACCGCCTTGATGTGGCCGACGACACGCCGGAGGATGCCGCGCTTGACCGGGAACCAGACTTTCAGGTCGTCGGCCGCCATCACCGTTTCGGCGCTGTCGTCGGAGGCGACCGGGCTGCCCTTGGGCTCGGCGGCGAGCAGGTGCCTCGTGTAGCTGTGCTGCGGGTTCTCGAAGATCTCGGCGGTCGGTCCGGTCTCGACGATCCTGCCCTCGGTCATCACGGCGACCCTGTGCGAGACCTTGCGGACGATCCCGATGTCGTGGGTGATCAGCAGGATCGACATGCCGCGGTCGCGCTGAAGATCGGCGAGCAGCTTCAGGATTTGCGCCTGGATGGTGACGTCGAGCGCGGTCGTGGGCTCGTCGGCGATCAGCAGCTCGGGGTCGTTGGCAAGCGCCATCGCGATCATCACCCGCTGGCGCTGCCCGCCGGAGAGCTGGTGGGGGTAGGCGTGCAGCCGGCTTTCCGCCTCCGGCAGGCCGACCTGGTTGAGCAGATCGACGATCCGGGAGCGCGCCTCGACGCGGCCGAGGCCCTTGTGAACCTTGAGAATCTCGCCGATCTGCTTCTCGATCGTGTGCAACGGGTTCAGCGAGGTCATCGGCTCCTGGAAAATCATCGCGATCCGGTTGCCGCGCACGCCGCGCAGCGCGGTCTCGGGGCAGCCGATCAGCTCCTCTCCGCGAAACCGGATGCTGCCGCCCGGATGATGGGCGAGCGGGTAAGGCAGGAGTTGCAGGATGGAGAGCGCGGAGACCGACTTGCCCGAACCGCTTTCGCCGACCAGGGCGAAGGTCTCGCCGCGGCCGATCTCGAACGAGATTCCGCGCACCGCGCGCACCTCGCGCGCGCCGCTGCCGAAGGACACCGAAAGGTTGTCGGCGGTGAGCAGTGCCTCGTCCATCGCCCGGCCTACTCGTTCACCGTCTTGCGCGGATCGAACGCGTCGCGCACGCCCTCGCCGACGAAGATCAGCAGGGACAGGGTGACGATGATGGTGAGGCTCGCCGTGACCGCGAGCCACGGCGCCTGCAAGTTGGCTTTGCCCTGGGCCAGAAGCTCGCCCAGAGAGGGGGAGCCGGGCGGGAGCCCGAATCCAAGGAAATCGAGCGCCGTCAGGCTGGTAATCGAGCCCGTCAGAATGATCGGAAGGAAGGTGAGGGTCGCCACCATCGCGTTGGGCAGCACGTGCCGGCGCATGATGGTGACGTTGTTCACGCCGAGCGCGCGCGCCGCCCTGACATAGTCGAAATTGCGCGCGCGCAGGAACTCAGCCCGCACCACGCCTTCCAGCGCCGTCCAGCCGAACAGGACCATGATGCCGAGAAGCCACCAGAAATTGGGGGTGACGATGCTCGCCAGGATGATCAGCAGGAACAGCGTCGGGAGCCCCTGCCAGACCTCGATGAAGCGCTGGAAGGCAAGGTCGGTCCAGCCGCCGAAATAGCCCTGGGCCGCACCGACCGCCACGCCGATGATCGAGCCCAGAATAGTCAGCGAAATGCCGAACAGCACCGAGATCCGGAAGCCGTAGATCGCGCGCGCCAGCACGTCGCGCGCCTGGTCGTCGGTGCCGAGCCAGTTGTCGGAAGACGGCGGCGACGGGGCCGGCACTTTCAGGTCGTAGTTGACCGTACGGTAGCTGAAGGGGATCAGCGGCCAGACCATCCAGCCGCCCTTGTCGCGGATCAGCTGCTGCACGTCCGGCTCGCGATACTCGGCCTCGGTCTCGAAATCGCCGCCGAAATCGGTCTCGGGATAGGCCGCGAAGACCGGGAAGTAGTATCCGCCGTCGTACTGGATCAACAGCGGCTTGTCGTTGGCGATGAACTCGGCCGGCAAGGTGATCGCGAACAGCGCGAGGAATACCCAGAGCGAGACGAAGGCGCGGCGGTTGTTGCGGAAATTCCTGAGGCGCCGCCGGGTGAGCGGTGTCAGCCGGACGCCCAAGATCCGTTCTGCGCCGCCGTCAGCCACCGCGCACCTCGAAATCGATGCGGGGATCGACGATGGTGTAGGTCAAGTCGCCCGCAAGACGCATCGCCAGCCCCAGCAGGGTGAAGAAATAGGTGGTCGCGAAGACGATCGGGTAGTCGCGCTTGATCAGCGCTTCGAAGCCCAGCAGCCCCAGCCCGTCGAGCGAGAAAATCACCTCGATCAGGAGCGACCCGGTGAACAGGATGCCGACGAAGACGCCCGGGAAGCTCGCGATCACGATCAGCATCGCGTTGCGGAATACGTGGCCGTAGAGCACGCGGCGCTCGGTCAGCCCCTTGGCCCGCGCGGTCAGCACGTATTGCATGTTGATCTGGTCGAGATAGGAATTCTTGGTCAGCAGCGAAAGCGCCAGAAAACCGCCCGCCACCAGCGAAACCAGCGGCAGCGCGAGATGCCAGAAATAGTCGGCGATCTGGCCGAAGAAGCCGAGCTCGTCGAAATTCTCCGACGTCAACCCGCGAAGCGGGAACCAGTCGAGAAAGCTGCCGCCCGCGAAGAAGACGATCAGCAGCACCGCAAGGACGAAGGACGGCGTCGCGAAGCCGATGGTCATCACGATCGTCGTCCAGAGATCGAAGCGCGTGCCGTCCTTCACGGCCTTTCGGATACCGAGCGGAATGCAGATCACGTATAGGATCAGCGTCGACCAGAGCCCGAGGGAGATCGAGACCGGCATTTTCTCCAGCACGAGGTTCACCACCGTCTCGTCCCGGAAGTAGCTGGTGCCGAAGTCGAATCTCAGGAAATTCCCCATCATCAGCACGAAGCGCTCGTGCATCGGCTTGTCGAACCCGAACTGCTTTTCGAGCTGGGCGATGAACTCGGGGTCGAGGCCGCGCGCCCCGCGATACTTGCTGGTCACCGCGGAAGACGCCACGTCGGCCTCGGTGGCGGACGCGGACGCGCCTGTCTCGGTGCCCCCGCCCCCGCCGAAGCGGCTGGTCGGCGCTACGTCGGTGCCGGTGACCTGGGCGATGATCTGCTCGACCGGACCGCCGGGCGCGACCTGGATGATCAGGAAGTTGATGACCATGATCCCGGCCAGGGTCGGGATCATCAGCAGCAGGCGCCGGACGATATAGCTCAGCATCCGGAGAGAAGTCCGTTGGGCCTTACAATCACGGCTTGGGCGGTGCTTTACCCGCCTCGATCATCGCCGCCTTTTCGGAGTTGTACCACCATGTGTCGACCACCCCCCGGGCGAAGCGCGGCTTGGCCGGAGGACGGTCGAACTTGTTCCAGTAGGCCATGTGGTGGCTGCCCTTGTACCACTGCGGCACGGTGTAGTTGTTCCACATCAGCACGCGGTCGAGCGCGCGGACGGCCGTCGTCAGCTCGGCGCGCGAGGTCGCCCCGATGACCTTCTCGATCAACGCATCGACGGCCGGGTCCTCGATGCCGCCGATATTGAACGATCCCGGCATGCCGGCGCTCGCCGAGCCGAAGAAATTGCGTTGCTCGAGGCCGGGAGTGAGCGGCTGGACATAGCGCCGGATAACGACGTCGAAATCGTAGTGGTCGGTGCGGTACTTGAAATTGGCGGCATCCACGATGCGGATCGTCGCCTCGATACCGAGCCGTTTCAGATTGGCGATATAGGGAGAAACGATCCGTCCGAACGAGGCCTCGAAAAGCAGGAATTCGATCGTCAGCGGCTTGCCGGAAGGATCCGTCAATACGCCGTCCTTTACCCGATAGCCGGCGTCGCGCAGCAGCCGCGTGGCCTTGCGCAGCTCGCGGCGAATCTGGCCGCTGCCATCGGTTACGCTGGCCTTGTAGGGGCGGCTGAAGACCTCCTCGGGGACCTTGCCCCGCAGCGGCTCCAGCAGGGCGAGCTCTGCCTCGCCCGGCGGTGCGTGGGCGGCGAGCGGCGAGTTCTCGAACATCGAGTTGGTGCGGTCGTAGAGCCCGAAGAACAGGTTCTTGTTGGTCCATTCGAAGTCGAATGCGAGGTCGAGCGCGCGCCGCACGCGCCGGTCCTTGAACTTGTCCCGCCGCAGGTTGAAGAAGAAGGCCTGCACGCCCGACGGCGTTTCATCCTTCAGGACCTCGCGCACCATCAGCCCCTTGCGCACCGGCGGCTTGTCGTACTGCGTCGCCCAGCTCCTTGAAGTGAACTCCTCGCGGAAATCGTACTGCCCGGCGAAAATGGCCTCGAACGCGATGTCCCGGTCGCGGTAGTAGTCGATCTTGATCCGGTCGAAATTGTAGCGCCCCCGGTTTACCGGCAGGTCGCGCGCCCAGTAATCGGCAACCCGCTGGTAGGTCACCGACCGTCCGGGCTCCACCTTCGCGATCCGGTACGGTCCGCTTGAGAGCGGCGGCGTGAAGGTCGTCCTGTCGAACTTGACCTTCCCGTAATAGGCCTTCGACAGCACCGGCAGCGCCGCGAGCTGGACCGGGAGGTCGCGGTGCCGCCCGGGATTGAAGACGAACCTGACCTTGTGCCGGTCGAGGACCTCGACCTTCGCGACGTCGCGGAACAGGATCCGGAATTGCGGGTGGCCCTTCGCGACCAGGGTCTCGAAGGTGAAGGCGACGTCTTCGGCGGTAATCGGCGTGCCGTCGTGGAACCGGGCCTCGGGGCGCATCCGGAACGCGACCCAGCCGCCCTCCTCGGGGATCTCGATCTCGCTCGCCACCAGCCCGTAGAGCGCATCCGGCTCGTCGAAAGCGCGCGCCATCAACGTGTCGAAGACAAGCGCGTTCCACGACTCCTTCTGACCCTTGAGGATGAACGGGTTGAGCGTCTCGAACGTGTCGAGCCCCCAGAGCCGCAGCGTGCCGCCCTTGGGCGCGTCCGGGTTGACGTAATCGAAATGGGCGAACTCCGCGCCGTATTTGAGGTCGCCGAAGACCGAAACCCCGTGGCCGACCTTGACCGTCTCGGCGGCCGCGCCCGGAGCCAGAAGCGCTACGATCGCCGCGCAGGCGCAGCGAATAAGCCTCCTCCTCATTGCGCGCGGCCCAGTTTCCGCTTGCGCTGTTCGAGCGTGGCCGCCTTGCCAGCATCGACCCACCAGCTCAGGAAGTCGTTGCCGTATTTCGGGCTCCTGGCCGGCTTTCCGAACTTGTCCCAATAGGCGATGCGGTCGAAACGTATGTGCCACTGCGGGACCACATAGTGGTTCCACAGCAGCACCCGGTCGAGCGCGCGCGTCGCGGCCACGAGCGCCGCCCGGTCGGGGGCCGCGATCAGCTTCTCGATCAGCGCGTCGACGACGGGGTTGCGGATGCCGACGAGGTTGCGGCTGCCCTGGCGTCCGGCGGCGTCGGAACTCCAGAAATCGCGCTGCTCGTTCCCGGGCGAATCCGACTGGCCCCAGCTCGCCACGATCATGTCGAAATCGAACGCATTCAGCCGGTTGATGTACTGCGACGAGTCGACGACCCGGATGCGTCCCTCGATGCCGAGCCGCTTGAGATTGCGGATGAACGGGGCGACGACCCGTTCGAAGGCGGGGCTGACCAGCAGGAACTCGATCTCCATCTTCTCGCCGGTCGCGGCGTGGATCAGCCGGCCGTCCCGGATCGTCCAGGAAGCGGCCTTGAGCAGACGGACGGCACGCCGCAGGTTGCGCCGGATGTTGCCCGACCCGTCGGTCTCGGGCGGCTCGAACGCGCCGGTGAAAACGCCCTCCGGCACCTTGCCGCGGAACGGCTCCAGAAACGCTTTCTCGGCGGGTCCGGGCAGGCCGCTGGCGGCGAGGTCCGAATTGGAAAAGAAGCTCGCCGTCCGGCTGTACTGGCCATAGAACAAATTCCGGTTGGACCAGTTGAAATCGAAGGCGAGACCGATCGCCTCGCGCACCCGGATGTCCCGGAACTTAGCGCGTCTGAGGTTGAAGGCGAAGGACTGCATCCCGGTCGGCCTCGCATGGCGCACCTGCTCGGTCTTCACCAGCCCCGCGCCGGCCGCCGGAAAGCGATAGCCAGTCGCCCAGTCCTTGGAGGAGTTCTCCGAGCGGTAGTCGTATTCGTTCGCCTTGAACGCCTCCAGCGCGACCGTCTGGTCGCGGTAATAGTCGATCCGGATGCGGTCGAAGTTGTTCATGCCGAGGTTGATCGGCAGCCTTTCGCCCCAATAGTCCCTGACCCGTTCGAACTCGACGAAGCGTCCCGCTTCGAAGCGGGCGATGCGGTAGGGACCGCTGCCGAGCGGCGGCTCGAGCGTGGTCTGGTCGAACGCGCGTCCCTCCCAGTAATGCTTCGGGAGGACGGGAAGCTGGCCGGTTATCTGCGCTAGCTCGCGGTTGGGCGGGCCTGTGAAGTGGAACTTCACCCGGTGCCGCCCGAGCCGTTCGGCCTGCGCGATGTTGCGGTAATAGTAGCGATAGAAGGGCTGGCCCTTCTCGCGCAGGGCGTTGAAGCTGAAGATCACGTCGTCGGCGGTCACCGGCTTGCCGTCGTGAAAGCGCGCTTCGGGCCGGAGGTTGTAGATCGCATAGGACAGATCGTCGGGCACCTCGACGGTCTCCGCGATCAGCCCGTACTCGGCGGAAATCTCGTCGCGCGGCGACGTCATCAGCGTCTCGACCACGAAGAACAGATTCGCCGGGTCGCCCTTGACGATATAGGGGTTGAAGCTGTCGAACGAGCCGATCGCGTGCAGCTTGACGGACCCGCCCTTGGGCGCGTTGGGGTCGACATAGGGCCGATGGGCGAAGTCGGCCGGGTACCCCAGCTTGCCCACCAGGGTAAGGCCGTGCCGCTTGACGACCTTGTCGGCCGCCGTCGCGCCGCCCAGAACGAGCATCGCCCCGGCAAGGGCGCCGGCGGCGCGGACCATGAACCACCCCAGGCTTTGCATGGCGCTCCCTTCCGAGCCGCGCCCGCGCGGAGCGCGATTGTGGGCACGCACGCCTGCGGCTTCAAGCGTGCTTGCCTTCGACCCTAGTTGGTGCCGGCGGACAGCAATTCCAAGGCTTCGCCGTGAACACGGCCGTCGCCGGCGGCGATGACGCGGCCGTCCGATCCGGCGGCGAGCGGATTGCCTTCCCAGTCGGTAATGCGTCCACCGGCGCCCTCGACGACGGGAACGAGCGCGCAGTAATCGTATGTCTTGAGACCGGCCTCTACGACGAGATCGATATGGCCGGACGCGAGCAACCCGTAGGCATAGCAATCACCGCCATAGAGCGTGCTTCGCGCGCGCCCGGAAAGCCGCGCGAAGGCGTCCCGGTCGGCGCCGCGGAAGAGATCCGGCGACGTGGTATTGAGGATCGCCCGGCCGAGGCCTGCGCAGGATCGTGTCTCGATCGGGTTGCCGCAAAATTGCGACACGGTTCCCGCGGCGCCGACCCAGCGCTCGCCGAGAACGGGCTGGTCGATGATGCCGAGCAGGGGCCTGCCGTCTCTCAAAAGGGCGATCAGCGTCCCGAAGATCGGCTTGCCCGCGACGAACGCCCGCGTGCCGTCGATCGGATCGAGCACCCAGACTTCGTCCGCGTCCGCGCGTTCGTTGCCGAATTCCTCGCCGACGACGCCGTGTTCCGGGTAGCCCTCGGCGATCAGTTCCCGCATTGCCCGCTCGGCCTCGCGATCCGCGACGGTTACCGGCGAAGCGTCGTCCTTGTCCTCGACGGAAAAGGGTGTCCTGAAGTGGCGGCGGATTGTCCCGCCGCTGGCATCGGCAAGCGCATGCGCGAAGTCGATATAGGCTTGCGGGCAGGCGCTGGACATCGCAATCCGGTTACCGGGCCTCGCCCGGGATGCTGCTAGGGAAGCGGCGCGGGAGAATCGCTCAATGTGCGCAGATAGACGATCACCGCCGCGCGGTCGTTCGCCTTCTTGAGCCCGGCGAACGCCATCTTGGTTCTCGGCACGAAAACCTTGGGCTTGGTGAGGAAGGCGTTGAGGTTCTCGTAGGTCCACGTCCCGCCCTTTTCGACCATCGCCTTGGAGTACGCGAACCCGCCCCGCTTGCCGACCTCGGCGTTCACCACGTTCCAGAGATTGGGGCCGACCTTGTTCTTGCCGCCCTTCTCCACGGTGTGGCATGCCTTGCACTTCTTGAACACCTTCACGCCCTTGGCCGTGTCGGCGTCGGGAAGCAACGCGGCGATTTGTATCGGCTCGGCCGCCTCGGCGGGCGCCTTGGCGGCGGGTTCCGGCTTGGCCGCGGCCGTCACCACCGCCTTGCCCTTGCCGCTGTCGCGCGGATGGACCAGCGCGTTGCCGATCGTGCTGATCGCCATCAGCACCAGGGCGACCAGCAGCGCAGCGCCTGCGATCTTGTTGACGAGCATTTGCGACCTCGTTCGTCTTCCTCTGGACCGCCCGGCGCCCGCGAGTCCGCGTTACGCCAAGGCGTGATTAGCAGAACGGGTTTCCCTTTTGCAAGTTGACTGCGGCCACGATGGGCGGGGCGCGGAGGTTTGACACGAACCGGGGCGAATTCGATACTCCGCCGCCCATCGCCGCAGCGCCGCCGGACAACGATGACCAGGTCGAAGAGCCCCCGGAACACCATCGCCTTTCAAGGACTTCCGGGCGCCTATTCCGAGCTCGCCTGCCGTTCGATATTCCCGGCGATGACGACCCTGCCTTCGCCGGCCTTCGAGGACGCGTTCGCGGCGGTGCGGGAAGAACGCGCGCGCTACGCGATGATCCCCATCGAGAACTCGGTGGCGGGCCGCGTCGCTGACATTCACCGCCTCATGCCGGAATCCGAACTGTTCATCGTGGGCGAGCACTTCATCCGGGTGAACCATCACCTGCTGGCGCCGCAGGGGACGACGCTGAAGACGATCCGGACCGTCCACAGCCACGTTCATGCGCTCGGCCAGTGCCGCAAGCTGATCCGCAAGCTCAACCTGCGCGCGGTGGTCCACGCCGATACGGCGGGCGCGGCCGCGGAGATCGCCGAACGTGGCGATCCCAGCGAAGCGGCGATCGGTTCGGCGCTCGCGGGCGAGGTCTACGGGCTCGCGTCGCTCGCGGCGAATATCGAGGATGCGGAGCACAACACCACGCGCTTCCTGGTGCTCTCGCGGACGCCGCGACGGCGTCGGCGGGACGACGGGATTCTGGTGACCACCTTCGTGTTCCAGGTGCGCAACGTGCCGGCTGCCCTCTACAAGGCGCTGGGCGGTTTCGCGACCAACGGCGTCAACATGACCAAGCTCGAGAGCTACATGCTGGAAGGCGACTTCGCCGCGACCCAGTTCTATGCCGATATCGAGGGAGATCCCCGCGACCGCAACGTGCGCCTGGCGATGGAAGAGCTCGACTTTTTCTCGCGCGAGGTGAAGGTCCTGGGCACCTATCCGGCGGACGCGTTCCGCTCCACCAACCAGCCCGTCAACCCCGACTAGAACAATATCCGACCGGACGCGGCCCCCCCGGCCCTCTCCCCGCCGGGGAGAGGGAGAGTTGCGGCGCCCGCCCGCCTTACCTTCTCCCCTCCCGCTCGCGGGAGGGGCCGGGGGAGGGTGAACCGCGCCGTCCCGACCCGATGAGGCCGGAGCACGACACCAGAACCCTTCTTCAGCGCTCGTGTATCCAGTCGTTGATCAGGCGGCGGGCGATGGAATCCGAGCGCGCGCGGCGCACCAGCCCCGCGCCGCCCTTCCTGAGCTCGTCGCGCGTGAACCAGCGGGCGTCCTCCAGCTCGTCGGGATCGAAGGCGATGTCGTCCGACAGCGCGTCGGCGTAGAAGCCCAGCATCAGCGAGGCGGGAAACGGCCAAGGCTGCGAGGAGTGGTAGCGGATATTGGCGACCTCGATGGCCACCTCCTCCCTGACCTCGCGGGCAACCGCCTCTTCGAGGCTCTCGCCGGGCTCGACGAACCCCGCGAGGGCGGAATACATGCCGTCCGGCCACTCCGCCTTGTGGCCGAGAACCGCCCGGTCGCCCCGGCTGACCAGCATGATCACCGCGGGATCGGTGCGGGGGAAATGGGACGCGCCGCACGAGCGGTCGCTACACACCCGGAGGTGCCCGGCTTCCCGGCTCTCGGTCGGCTGGCCGCAATTGCCGCAGAACCGGTGCCGCTCGTGCCAGTGCAGAATCCCCTTGGCGTAGGCCAGGAGGCCGCCCTCGTCGCGCGGCAGGAGCGCGCCGACGCTTCTCAAATCGACGAAGGTCCCGCGCTGCGAGAAGGGCGGGCGGGTTTCCGGATCTTCGACATGCGACAGGTCGAAGGCGAAATGCGGGATTTCGTCCTTCACCCCGAGGAAAACGGCATCGCGTCTTTGATCGAGGAACGAGCCGACCTCCCCGGGGTCGAAGCAGACGGCGCGCGGTTCCTCTACCGAACGGACGAAGGCGCGCGAGCGCCAGACCGGGAGCACGCAGGCGGATTCGTCGAACCGGGCGTCGAGCCAATCTTCGTCCGTCCGCCGTTCGGCATGACGCGTGAGCCCGTAATCGGCGTAGTGGTTGGGCGTTCGCATGGACTCCGGGAACGATCTGTCGGCAGGGCGGCCCAGGAACCTGCCATAGGGTCTCGTGGCACGCAATTTGGATTGCTGATATAGTGAATTGGGAGGCTGGTCGCGGACGGAGCGCTCGCCAACCCGGTCAGGTCCGGAAGGAAGCAGCCGTAACGAGATGGCTCCGGGTCGCTTGCCGGCCTCCCGCCTCCCTGACCGGTCCCGTCGCAAGACATCGTCGGAAGTGCAGCACGGTTTGCGCGAGGCATGAACGAGTCATCGGAAACCCGGCCTTACCGCGTGCTGGCGCGCACTTACCGGCCGAGTCGTTTCGCCGATCTGGTGGGCCAGGAAGCCATGGTGCGGACGCTGGCCAACGCGATCGCGTCGGGCCGCCTCGCCCACGCTTTCATCCTGACCGGCATCCGGGGCGTCGGAAAAACCACCACCGCCCGGATCATCGCACGGGCGCTGAACTGCGTCGGCGCGGACGGCACCGGCGACCCGACGCCGGACCCGTGCGGGGCCTGCGAACACTGCGTATCGATCGGCGAGGATCGACATGTCGACGTCATCGAGATGGATGCGGCGAGCCGCACCGGTGTCGACGACATCCGCGAACTCATCGAGGGCGTTCGCTACCGTCCCGTCTCGGCGCGTTTCAAGATCTACATCATCGACGAAGTCCACATGCTCTCGCGCAACGCGTTCAACGCGCTGCTCAAGACGCTGGAGGAGCCGCCCGAGCACGTGAAGTTCGTCTTCGCGACGACGGAAATCCGCAAGGTGCCGGTCACCGTCCTGTCGCGTTGCCAGCGCTTCGACCTGCGCCGTGTGGACGGCGAGGTCCTGTTCTCCCATCTGGGCGCGGTCGCCGACCGCGAGAAGGTCGAAATCGCCGAGGACGCACTGCGGCAGATCGTCCGGGCGGCCGAGGGCTCGGTGCGCGACGCGCTTTCCCTGCTCGATCAATCCATCGCCCACGCCGCGGGCGGGCGCATCGAAGGCGATCAGGTGCGCGACATGCTGGGGCTCGCCGACCGCATGCGGACGGCGGATTTGCTGGAAGCCCTGATGCGTGGCCAGGTCGCGCCCGCCCTCGGCGTGTTCGACACGCTCCACGGGGCGGGCGCGGATCCGGTCGCGGTCCTCCAGGATTTGCTGGAATTCACGCACTGGCTGACCAGGCTGAAGGCCGCGCCGGAGGACACGAGGGCCGGGGGCGCGGTCTCGGACATCGAGCTCGAGCGCGGGCGGACGCTCGCCGCCGGGCTGTCGATACCGGCCCTTGCCCGGTGCTGGCAGATGCTGCTCAAGGGGGTTTCGGAAGCCCACATGGCGGTCGATCCGAGGCAGGCAGCGGAAATGGTGCTGATCCGGCTGGCCTACGCCGCCGACCTGCCCACGCCGGCGGAGATCGTCCGTGCCGCGGAGCGCGGTGAACCCGCGCCTTCGCCGAAAACCGCCGCACCGCCCACGCCGCCGCCGGAAACCGCCCTTCCGATGCCGGAGAATTTCGAGGCGTTGGTTGCGCTCTTCAAGAGTCGCAAAGAAATGGTGCTCCACGCTCGTCTGGCGAACGATATCGGGCTCGTCGAATACGCCCCTGGGCGGCTGCGCTACCGGCGCGGCCCGCATGCGCCCGATGGGCTCGAGAACCGGCTCCGCCAGCTGCTCGACGACTGGACCGGGGAGCGATGGTCGGTGGAGGCGGTCGACGGCGACGACGCCGCGCCCAGCCTCAGGGAACAGCGCGAGGAGCGCGAGGCCGCCGAGCGCCGGCAGGCGATAGACCACCCGGCGGTGCAGGCCGCGCTGGAGGTCTTTCCCGGCGCCACCGTGGAGACGGTGCGCAGCGTGGAACCCGCGCCCATCCTCGGAGAAGCCCCGCAGGAGCCGCCGGCCGATGCGGAAGACGAGCCCGAAGCCGGAAGCACATACGGAGAGCCGCCGCCATGAAGAATTTCGGCCAATTGATGAAACAGGCGCAGGAAATGCAGTCCAAGATTCAGGACATGCAGGACCGCCTGGCCGATATCGAGGTGACCGGGCAGTCCGGCGCCGGCTTGGTCACGGTAACGATGAACGCCAAGAACGAAGTGAGACGGGTGGAGATCGACCCGTCCCTGTTCAACGCCGAGGACGTCTCGGTGGTGGAGGACCTGATCGTGGCGGCCTTCACGGACGCCAAGGGCAAGGCGGAAAGCAGGGCGTCCGAGGAGATGCAGAAGATCGCGGGCGGCCTCAACCTGCCGCCCGGCCTCAATCTTCCGTTCTGAGGACCCGAGGGCCGCGCCACGGCAATGGCGGTTTCCGAAATCGACCGGCTGATCCAGCTCCTCGCCAGGCTCCCGGGGTTGGGCCCGCGCTCGGCGCGGCGCGCGGCGCTGCACCTCATCAAGCGTCGCACCGGCTTGCTGGAGCCGTTGGCGCAGGCCCTCGCGGCGGCCGCGGAATCGATCCGCCAATGCGGCACCTGCGGCAATGTCGACACCCTGGACCCCTGCGCGATCTGCACCGAGGAGCGCCGGGACGGGAGCGCCATCTGCGTCGTCGAGGACGTCGCCGATCTGTGGGCGCTGGAGCGGACGGCGGCGTTCAACGGACGCTATCACGTCCTGGGCGGCACGTTGTCCGCGCTGGACGGGCGCGGCCCCGACGAGCTGAACATAGATTCCCTGGTTCGCCGCGCCGGCGAGGTGACCGTGAAGGAGATCATCCTCGCCACGTCGGCCACGGTGGAAGGACAGACGACGGCGCATTACCTGACGGACCGGCTCGCGGAGTGCGGCGTCGTCGTCTCCCGTCTCGCCCACGGGGTGCCGGTCGGGGGCGAGCTCGACTATCTCGACGACGGCACCCTTTCGGCGGCGCTGAAGGCGCGCCGGCCGCTGGAACCGTAGGGCGCTCCGGTTGACGACGGGGAGGGCGCGGCATACCTAATCCGGATCGCGCGACCGACCGGACACAGCCGAAATCGCGATGGCAAGACTTCCCATCATCACCGCGCCCGACCCGCGTCTGAAGCGCAAATGCGCGGCCGTCGAAGCCGTGGACGAAACGGTCCGCACCCTGATGGACGACATGCTGGAGACCATGTACGCGGCGCCCGGGATCGGGCTCGCCGCGCCCCAGGTCGGAATCGCCCGGCGGGTGATCGTGGTCGACATCGCGCGCGAGGAGGAAGAGCGGGCGCCATACCTGATGGCCAACCCGGAAGTCGTCCATCTGTCGGAAGAGCTCGCCAGCTACGAAGAGGGCTGCCTTTCGCTGCCGGAGCACTATGCGGAAGTGACGCGGCCGGCGGAGGCCACGATCCGCTATCTCGACCGGAACAACGAGCGGCGCGAGATCGAGGTGGAGGGCATGCTCGCGACCTGCATGCAGCACGAGATCGACCACCTCGACGGCATCCTCTTCGTCGACCATATCTCCAAGCTCAAGCGCGACATGATCATCAAGAAGCTCGTCAAGGCGAAACGGGCGGAGGCCAAGGCCGGCGCCTGACCATGGGGACGCTGCGCATCGTCTTCATGGGCACTCCGGGCTTCGCGGTGCCGGCCCTCGACGCCCTGATCGCCGCCGGCCACGACATCGTCTGCGTCTATACCCAGCCCCCGCGCCCCGCCGGACGCGGTCAGCGCGAACGGCTGTCGGCGGTGCATGAGACGGCGAACCGACACGGACTCGCCGTCCGTCATCCGGCACGATTGACCGATTCCGGCGCCCTTGCCGAGATTGCGCCGGACATCGCGGTCGTGGCGGCCTACGGGCTGATCCTGCCCGCCGCCCTGCTGGAAGCGCCGCGTCTCGGCTGCGTGAATATCCACGCCTCGCTGTTGCCGAGATGGCGCGGGGCGGCGCCGATCCAGCGCGCTATCCTGGCCGGAGACGAGGAAACCGGCGTCACGATCATGCAGATGGACGAGGGTCTCGACACCGGTGCGATCCTCGCTCAGCGGACACTTCCGATCGGAAGGGACGACGACGCGGGCACGCTCCACGACACGCTCGCCGCGCTGGGTGCGGGACTCGTGGTGGAAACGCTGGCCGAACCGCACGAAGGCCGGTCGCGGGCACGCCCGCAACCGGACGAAGGCGTAACCTACGCCCCCAAGATCGGGCCGAACGAGAACCGGATCGACTGGCGCGAGCCGGCCGCCGCGGTGCATCGCCGCATCCGCGCCTTCAGCCCGTCCCCGGGGGCGTGGTTCGAGGCCGGGGGCACCCGCATCCGCGTGCTCGCCGCCCGCGTCCTGCCCGGGATCGACGCCGCGCCCGGCACCGTGACCGGCGACGGCACCGCGGTCGCATGCGGGAACGGCGGGGTCCGGCTGGAACGGCTTCAACGGGCCGGGAAGCAGGCGGTGGATGTCGACGACTTCCTGCGCGGCTTTCCGCTCGCGGATGGAACGGTCCTGCCGGTCGAGGCGGCGTGACCCGCTGGCGCATTACCGTCGAATACGACGGCACCGGCTTCGTGGGCTGGCAGCGCCAGGACAACGGGCCGTCGATCCAGGAGGCGCTGGAAACCGCCGTCACGCGGTTTTCCGGCGAGACGCCGCGCGTGTTCGGCGCCGGACGCACCGACGCCGGGGTTCATGCCAGCGGTCAGGTGGCCCATTTCGACCTCGAAAGGACGACCCGCGCGGACACGGTGGCCGACGCGCTCAACGCCCATCTCCGCCCCGATCCGATCGCGGTGCTCGACGCGACGGCGGTGGAGGAGAGCTTCGATGCCCGGCTTTCGGCGCGGGAACGGGCCTATCGCTACCGCATCGTCAACCGCCGGGCGCCGCTGACCACCGAACGCGACCGCGCCTGGCTGGTCCAGACGCCGCTCGATGCGGGAGCGATGCACGAAGCGGCCCAGCGGCTCGTCGGCAAGCACGATTTCTCGACCTTCCGGGCGAGCCTCTGCCAGGCGCGATCGCCGGTGAAGACCCTGGACGTTCTCGACGTCGCGCGGCAGGGAGAGGAAATCCTCGTCGAGGCCCGGGCACGCTCCTTCCTGCACCACCAGGTCCGCAACATCGCGGGCACGCTCAAGCTGGTCGGCGAAGGCAAGTGGAGCGCCGACGACGTGACCGCCGCGCTGGAAGCCTGGGACCGCGGGAAAGGCGGCCCCACCGCTCCGGCCCGCGGGCTCTATCTCACGGAAGTCCTCTACTGACCGGGCCTTCCGCTACAGATAGCGGTTGCTCACCATGTTGATCAGGATGCTGACGATCAGGTCGAGGCCCACGATGGCCGCCGCGGCCCCGCCGGAAATCTCGAGCGCAGCGCGCGCGATGAACCACTGGTAGAACAAGATGGCGACGGTCGCCGACAGACCCAGGAAGACCGCGAGCCCGCCGCCGAGAAATCCCTTCGCGAGGATCGTGACCAGCAGAAACAGCGCCACCTGGATCACGTTGGACCAGTTGTGCGCGACGATGTAACGGAGATAGCGGTCGAAGCGGCCGATGCGGTCGCACACATAGATCATGATCAGCGGAAACGCGACCCAGCCGATGATATAGGCGAGCGTTTCGACGATCGCGAGCGGCAGGAAGCCCGCCCTCGTGTCGACCTCGGCAAGTCTGACGACCAGCAGCAGCGCGTAGGCGGGCGCGACGATCACCGCGGCGTTGAACGATTTCCAGTACGCCTCGATCGTCGAATCGAAGCAGTCGAGCCCCTTGCGGTCGAGCAGCGCCAGCCGCCAGGCGCCGTAGACGGCGCGGGCGATTTCGGCGGCGGAGACCATCGCGCCCTCAGCCCGGGAAATAGCCGTTCAGGATACCCTCGTATATTTCGCCGAGGGCGGAGAGGTCGGCGAGCGAGACCCTCTCGTCCACCTTGTGCATCGTCTGGCCGATACCGCCGAACTCGGCGACGGCGCAATGGTCCTTTATGAACCGCGCATCGGAGGTGCCGCCGGTGGTGCTCAGCTCGGCTTCGGCGCCGACCGTGGACCCGATCGCCTGCTGGATGAGGCCGCTCAACCTGCCGGGCGGCGTGAGGAACGATTCGCCGGTCAGGTGCGTATCCAGCTCGTACTCGCCCCCCACCGAATCGAGGCGCTCGCGCACCCAGGCCAGTATGTCCTCGCCCGTGTGCAGGTCGTTGAAGCGGATGTTGAACGCGGCGCGCGCCACGGCCGGGATGACGTTGGTCGCCGCGTTCCCGACATCGACCGTTGTGAGCTGGAGATTGCTCGGTTGAAAGTGGTCGGTCCCGTCGTCGATGGGCGTGTCGGCAAGCGCGGAAAGCATGCGCGCAAGACGCGGCAGCGGATTGTCGGCAAGCTGTGGATAGGCCGTATGCCCCTGCACGCCGCGCACCGTGATCCAGCCCGAGAGACTGCCGCGGCGCCCGATCTTGATCATCTCGCCCAGCCGCGTCGGGTTGGTCGGCTCGCCGACCAGGCAATCGTCGATCCGCTCGCCGCGCTCTTCCATCCAGCGCAGCACCTTGACGGTCCCGTTGATCGCCGGGCCCTCCTCGTCTCCGGTGATCAGCAGGCTGATCGAGCCGTCGAACGCGCCGCCGCGCCGGTCGAGGAAGCGCGAGACGGCGCCGACGAAGGCCGCGATCGCCCCCTTCATGTCGGCAGCCCCGCGGCCATAGAGAACGCCGTCACGGATCTCGGCGCCGAAAGGATCGGCCGTCCAGGCGTCGAGGTCGCCGACGGGAACCACGTCGGTGTGGCCGGCAAAACAGAAATTGGGCGAGCCGGTGCCGAGACGCGCATAGAGGTTCTTGACGTCAGGCGTTCCCGCAGCCTCGAACGTCATGTGGTGGCAGACGAAGCCGAGCGTCTCAAGCGCCCCCGCCAGCGTCTCCAGCGATCCGCCGTCCTCGGGCGTGACGCTGGGGCAGCGGATCAGCGCCCGCGCGAGCTCGACCGCGTCGACGACAGCGCTCAATCGCGCAACAGCTCGTTGATCGAGGTCTTCGCCCGGGTCCCCTCGTCGACCCGCTTGACGATGACCGCGCAGTAGAGGCTGGGGCCGGGCGAGCCGTCGGCCAGCGTCCGCCCCGGCAGCGATCCCGGCACCACCACCGAGTATTCCGGCACGCGGCCGTAATGGACCTCGCCCGTGGTACGGTCGACGATCCGGGTCGAAGCGCCGATGAACACGCCCATCGACAGCACCGAGCCGCGCTCCACCAGCACGCCCTCGGCCACCTCCGACCGCGCGCCGATGAAGCAGTCGTCCTCGATGATCACCGGGTCTGCCTGGAGCGGCTCCAGGACGCCGCCGATCCCGGCGCCGCCCGAGATGTGGCAGTTGCGCCCGATCTGGGCGCAGGATCCGACGGTGGCCCAGGTGTCGATCATGGTGCCCCGGTCGACATAGGCCCCGAGATTGACGAAGCTCGGCATCAGAATCACGCCGGGAGCGATATAAGCGGAGCGCCGGACGACGCAGTTGGGCACCGCGCGAAACCCCGCTTCGCGAAACCGCGCCTCGTCCCAGCCGGCGAATTTGGGCGACACCTTGTCGAACCAGGGCGTGGCGCCGCGATTGGGATCGTCCGGCCCGCCCGGCATGGGCGCGGTATCGTAGAGCCGGAACGACAGCAGGACGGCCTTCTTCAGCCACTGGTTGACGCGCCAGCTTCCGTTCGCCTTCTCGGCGACCCTGAGCGACCCGGAATCGAGCCCGTCGAGCGCGGCTTCGATCGCGTCGCGCAGGGCGCCGCCGGTCGCCGGCGAAATCGATTCGCGCTCCTCCCAGGCGTCGTCGATGGTCGATCGAAGCGAGTCTTCGCTCATGCGTCCCGGAGCCTCAAGCGGGTGCGGGCCGGCAGAAAATCACCGCGGGGCCGATCCTGTCAACACGGCGGCGCGAAGTCCGCCAGCCAGCCGGCGATATCGTGGGTCTGGTAGTGGATATGCGGCCCCGCCGCTTCGTCCTCGTCCCAGGCGGCGCCGGTGCGCACCCAGACGGTGGTCATGCCCATCTCGGCCGCGGGCTCCAGGTTGTGCGGGATGTCGTCGACCATCACCGCCTTCTCCGCATCGATGCCGTAGCGGTCGCAGAGATCGCGGTAACTCTCGATCGCCGGCTTGGGCCGGTATCCGGCGGCCTCGATGTCGTAGACCCCGTCGAAATGCTCGCTCAACGCGATGATGTCGAGCACCAGCCTCGCGTGGCTCGCGAACGCGTTGGTGTAGATCACCTTGCGCCCGTCGAGCGCCGCGATGGCGTCCCGCAGCCGCGAATCGGGCTTGAGGCCGGAATAATCGAGCCCGCCTCCCATATGAGTCTCGTACACCCTCGGGTCGAGGCCGTGGTCGATCATCAGCCCGCGCAGCGTCAGCCCGTATTTCCGGAAGTAGTCCTTCTGGATGGCGTAGGCCGCATCGGTGTCGACGCCGAGGAAGTCCGACACGAAGTCGCGCATCCGCCGGTCAAGCTCGGCGTACATCGGCGGCGGCACCCGGTAGAGCGTGTTGTCGAGGTCGAACACCCAGGTCTCGACCTCGCCCAGCATGCGAATTCCGTTCTCGCGATCCCGCTCCATGGAAATCCTCGAAACCCCGACCCGCGCGCTTCAGGCGGCGGACGGCTCGCGCTCCGAACGGATCAGGGTTCCCACGCCCCGCTCGGTGAACACTTCGAGCAGGATCGCGTGCGGCACCCGCCCGTCGAGGATGATGGCGGCATCGACCGAATTCTCGACGGCATCGACGCAGGTCTCGATCTTCGGGATCATGCCGCCTGTGATCGTTCCCTCCCGGATGCCTTCCCGCGCCTCGCCGGCGGTCATCTCGGGGATCAGGTTGCCTTCGCCGTCGAGCACGCCTTCGATGTCGGTCAGCATGAAGAGCCGCGCCGCGCCCATGGCGGCGGCGATGGCGCCGGCGACCGTGTCCCCGTTGATGTTGTAGGTGGTGCCGTCCTCGCCGACGCCGATGGGCGCCACCACCGGGATGATCGAGGACCGTTCCAGGGTCCTCAGCACCTCGGCGTTGATCGCGACGGGCTCGCCGACGAAACCCAAATCGAGGACCTTCTCGATGTTGGAGTCGGATTCCCGGTCGACCTTGCGCAATTTGCGAGCGCGGACCAGGTCCCCGTCCTTCCCCGACAGCCCGACGGCGAGCCCGCCGGCCCGGTTGATCGCGGTGACGATCTGCTTGTTGATCGATCCGCTGAGGACCATCTCGACGATCTCGACCGTCGCCCGGTCGGTGACCCGGAGCCCGCTGACGAAATCGCTCTTGATCTTGAGCCGCTCCAGCATCTCGCCGATCTGCGGCCCGCCGCCATGGACCACGATCGGGTCGATGCCGATCCGCTTCAAGAGGACGATGTCGTGGGCGAACTGCGCGGCGAGCGACGGATCGCCCATCGCGTGCCCGCCGTACTTCACCACGAAGGTCCGCCCGGCATAGACCTGCATATAGGGCAGCGCCTCGGACAGCGTGGCGGCCTTTTCGAGCCACGTCGAGCGCTCGGTGTCGGGGGGCCTGATCATGGCGCGGCACTCTAGCCGAGGGGTGTCGCACCCGCCAGAGCGGCGAGTTCGGCCCTGAGCTCCGGGATGCCGGCCTGCGTCCTCGCGCTGGTGACGATAAGCCGCGGGTGGGCGGCGATTTGTTTGGCGAGATCCGCGCGCACCTCGTCCTCGCCCTCCCGCAACGCGTTCCCGCTCGTCTTGTCGGCCTTGGTGAGCACGCCCTGGAACGACACCCCGGCCTCGTCCAGCATCGTCATCAGCGTGCGGTCGTTGTCGTTAAGGCCGTGCCGGGCGTCGATCAGGAGGCAGAGCCGCTGGAGCCCGGCGCGTCCCCGGAGATAGGCCCGTACCAGCCGGTTCCACTGCGCGATGTCCGTCTTGGAGGCCCGCGCGTAGCCGTAGCCCGGCAGGTCCACCAGCATCAGCCTGCCGCCGAGATCGAAGAAGTTGAGCTGACGGGTCCGGCCGGGCGTGCGCGAGGTTCGCGCCAGCGACCGCCGTCCGGTGAGCGCGTTGATCAGGCTCGACTTGCCGACATTGGACCGCCCGGCAAAGGCGATCTCGGGCGGGCCGGGCGGCGGAAGCGCATCGATCGAGGCGATGCCCGCGACGAAGTCGCAGCGCCCGGCGAACAGACGCCTTCCGTGCTCGACCGCGGCCTCCGGATCGTCGTCGTTCCCGGTCGCCGCTCCGGGGTCCACGGTATCGCCCACCGCGAGGCTCCCGCTCAGGACGCGCCGCGTTTCGGCCGTTTGCGCTTGTTGTTGCCGGAGCGGCGTTTCGGCCTTGGCGGCGGCGTGTCCTGCGCGGCGCTCTCCTTGCGCCGCTTCGCCTTGGCCTTGGCCGGTCCCGCCGACTGTTTCGCGCCCGGCGACGCGCCGGAGCCGGGAGCGGTCTTCCCGCCGGGCAGCGCGACGGTCTGACCCGACATCGTCACCCCCATCTGCCGCATGATGATCCACTGCTGCGCGATGGAGAGCAGGTTGTTCCACGCCCAGTAGATCACCAGCCCGGCCGGGAACTGCCCCAGCATGAAGGTGAACACGATGGGCAGCATAAGGAAGATCTTGGCCTGGGTCGGGTCGGCCGGCTGCGGGTTCAGCTTCTGCTGCAGGTACATGGTCCCGCCCATGATGAGCGGCCAGATCCCGATATTCGCGATCTGGAGAAGTTCGGGCACCGACCACTCGATCAGCCCGAACGCGGTCAGGATCCCGAGCGGGTCGGGGGCGGACAGGTCCTGGATCCAGCCGAAGAACGGCGCGTGGCGCATCTCGATGGAGACGAACAGCACCTTGTAGAGCGCGAAGAAGACCGGAATCTGGATCAGGATGGGGAAGCAGCCGCTGACCGGGTTGGCGTTCTCCTTCTTGTAGAGCGCCATCATCTCCTGGTTCTGGCGCTGCCGGTCGTCCTTGAACCGGTCGCGGATCTTCATCATCTCGGGCTGGAGCTTCTTGAGGCGGCTCATCGCCCGGTAGGATTTGTTGGCGAGCGGGAAGAACGCGATCTTGATCAGCACGGTCAGCAGCAGGATCGCGACCCCGAAATTGCCGATCATCCGGTTGAAGTATTCGAGCACGTAGAAGATCGGCTTGGTCAGGAAATAGAACCAGCCGAAGTCGACCGCGAGATCGAAATTGACGATACCGAGATTCTCCTCGTAGGCGTCGAGCAGGCGGACCTCCTTGGCGCCGGCGAACAGGCGATCAGTGACCTCCATCGTCGCGCCGGGCAGAACCGTCTTCTGTTCGCCCAGGATGTCGACCTGGTACTTGTCGCGCCGCTCCTGGAGGGTGTGGACGAAGCGGCTCGCGATGCTCGCCTTCTGATCCGGGATCAGCGCTGCCAGCCAGTACTTGTCGGTGATGCCGATCCAGCCGCCGACGCTGGTCTGGGCGATCTTGCCGTCATCGGCGTCGGAAACGTCGTCGTAGTCCACTTCCTTGAGCGTTTCGCCGAAGACGCCGAGCAGCCCCTCGTGCAGGATCCAGAAACCGAAGACGTCTGGCGTGTCGGTGCGCGAGACCAGCCCGTAGGGCCGGAGCGCGACGGCGCGCTCGCCGCGATTGGTCACGCGCTGGGTGATCCTGAACATGTAGTTGGGGTCGAGGGCGATCTCCTGGGTGAAGATCAGCCCGGCGCCGTTGTCCCAGGTGAGCGTGACCGGGCTGTCGGGCTCGAGCGTGGTCTTGGTGGCCGTCCACACTGTCTGCGGCGACGGGGTTGCGACCGCGGGATCGATCGGCACCCAGCCGAACTGCGCGAAATAAGGCGATCCCGCGCCGGGCGGCGTAAACAGCGTGATCTGCGGACTGTCGTCGTCGAGGGTCTCCCGGTAGTCGGTCAGCAGCAAATCGTCGATCCGCGCTCCCTTGAGGGAAAGCGAACCCTTCAGCCGGTCCGAGACGATTCGCACCCGGGGCTCCGACGCGGCGGCGGACGGCTCCGACACGGGAGCGCCCGGAACGCCGGCCGTTCCGCCGGGGATTCCGGGCAGCGCGGGCACGCTGCCCGGCTGCTGGGGAAGGGGCGTTGCCGGTTTGGCCGGATAGACCGTCTCGCCGGCCGCCTTGCGCTCGGCTTCCGCGGCCTGCTGCGCGGCGCGCTCGCGTTCGAGGCGCGGCTGTTCGACCAGGAACTGGTAGCCCAGCAGGATCGACACCGAGACGACGATCGCCAGCAGGAGATTGCGCTGGTCCATCATTTCGGCGCCGCCTGCGACACACGCCGCCAGGGAAGGCGCACCCGCTCCGGCACCGGATCGAAGCCGCAGCCGCCCCAGGGATGGCACCTGGCGATGCGAACCAGCGCGAGCCAGGTCCCGAGCAGCGGGCCGTGGCGGTCGATCGCCTGGATCGCGTAGCCGGAACAGGTCGGCTGGTAACGGCAGCTGACCGGCAGGACCGGCGAGACCAGCCAGCGATAGGCCCAGATGGGCGCCTTCAGGAGGCAGGAGACCGCCGTCCGGATCACGCTCTTTCCCGTTCCCGGCGCCGGGGCGCCCCGGCGTCCGACAGCGCCGCGCCGGTGCGTGCGAGCGCCTTTTCCAGGTCTCCCACCAAGGCCGCGAAGGGACGCGAAACCGTCTGCCGCCGTCCGATCAGCACGTAGTCCCTGCCCCGCTCCGCGCGCTCGCCCAGCACGACTTCGGCCGCGGCGCGCAAACGCCGGCGCGCCCGGTTGCGGGCCACCGCGTTGCCGACCTTGCGGCTGACGGTGAATCCGACCCGGATGCCGTCGGGGGCGGTCTCGGCCTCGACGCTCGGACGGACCTGAAGGATCACCCCGTCGGTCACGGACTTGACGCCGCTCCGCGCCGCGCGCAGGAAATCGCACCGCTTCTTCAGGGTTGAGAGCACGGCCACGCGCTCAAGCCGAGAGACGCTTGCGACCCTTGGCGCGGCGGTTCGACAGAATCCTGCGGCCGCCTACGGTTGCGCGTCGGGCACGAAATCCGTGGCGCCGCTTGCGGACCAGCACGCTCGGCTGAAAAGTGCGTTTCAAGGCGAGAAACTCCAGGCTCGGACCGGGTCCGAAACGAGGCCCGCTGTATAGAGTTTCGTTCAGGACGAGTCAATCGCGGCCTCCACCCCCGGCGGGTAGAGCGAGGCGACCCGCGCGCCGCCGAAAGTCTGCCAGCCGACCAGCTCGTCGGGATCCTCGAGGTGGAGCTCGAAGAGCACCTCGCGCGAGGCGTCCCGCTTCATTTCCCGGATCCGGGTCCAGTAGGGCATGTCGTTGGGATGCCATTCCTCCCGCTTCCACTCGTTCCAGGTGAGGTCTCGGACGTGGCAGGTCTGGGTGAGCTGTTCGCGCATCGGCAGGCAGATCGAATCGACGATCAGCATGTTGTCGTTGGGCAGGCGGTGGGCATCGCCCATCGCCCAGGAGATGACGCGCTCCGGGTCGTCGTCGTCCGACGACGTCCAGACCTCGCGCACCGTGCCGCGATCCTCGTCGACCTCGTATTCGACCGCCCTGGCGAAGCACTCGTGCGGCGGCGCCTGCGGATCGTAGGGCTGCGCGCGGCAGATGCCGTTGTCGTACATCAGGATCGTGCCGTCGACGGTCACCCGCGGGTTGTGCCCGTGATAGTGCCAGCGGAGCGCGTGGGCGGGCTCCAGCAGCTTCTCCTTCTGCGGGCTCTTCCAGTTTCCGTGGTCGCCGAGGATCCATTTGATCCCGCCGGACGCCTTGTCGATCTTGATAATCGCGTCCTGGTGGCGGAGCGAGACGATCACGCTGTCGTCCGCCGGGTCGTAGGTGATGCCGTTGCCGTGGGTCCAGTCGAGATGGTGGGGAAAGCCCCGGTTGTGCCAGTAGACCTCCAGCAAATGGTAGGACCAGCGATAGACGTCGAGATGGTCGAACGTGTCCCAGCTCCAGACGATGTCGCCATCCGGCGTGAATTCCACGAACCGGTCGCCGACGACGGGCTGGGCCTTGCGCGGCGCGTTGGGGTCCGTCTCGCTGGTGAAGTAGTTCTCGATCGTCCGCGCGTTGGCGGTCATCGCCAGGAAATTGCCGTTCGGCATCTGGTGCGGCTGGTGGTGCAGGCTCGCCGCCTCGATCGGGATCGCGCCCTCGACCGGGCCGAACGGCCGGCCCGAGGCGTAGAACATGCGGATCACCTTCCCGGTCATGTCCATCTCGACCGAGCGGAAATCGACGTGATGGAAGAAGAGGTTGCCGTTGGCCATCTGGGTGACGCCGGCGATCCGGGCATCCGAGACGTAGTACCAGACCGCCTCCCCTTCCTCGTCGACCGCCACCAGCATTCCCCACCGGGTGGTGAAGCGGACCTGCGCCGGCGTCATGAAGGTCTGGCGGACATTCGCCGTGCGCCGCACGCTCAACAGCGTGAAGCCGGGCTGCATGTCCGATGTCCGCGCGATCTTCGTCGTTATCGTCGGCCATACCGCGCTGTCGGCGGGAAGCGGCGGGGTGCGGTAGGTCAGCGCGACCGCCTCCGCGTCGCCGGCGGCGACCGCGATGCGGTGTTCGGTATCGGCCCGCATTCCGATTATGGGCAGACCCTCTTCCGGATCATGGGACGGGCCGTAAACCACCGATCGGGTCCGCCGTCCGTCGTCGACCGTGATCCTGGCGTCGACGGGCTCATCGGTCCTGAAACGGACCAGGGCGACGAGCGGCGCTCTTTCGTTGGGGTTTTTCTCGACGGTCGGAGCCGTCACGAACTTTGTCATGCTTGCGTCTCTCCGTCCGGGCGAGCGTCCGGCGTCACAGGATCAGCCACTCCGGCAGCCAATCGGGAAGACCGGATGCGAACAGTGCGTGCGCGGCCGAATCGTGGAAGGTCAGCCTTATGATGCGGTCGTAGAAGCCGACCAGCAGACCCCACACGGCCAGCGCGTAGCCGGCGCAGACCGCCAGCCGCATCCGGCCCCAGATCAGCAGATACGAGAATACGAATATCGGCAGCGCGATCTTCATCCCCAGGACCAGGGTGATCAGGATCGTCGCCCCCAGCCATGCCAGAAACCACGCCGACCGCGCCAGCACCGCTTCCCGTGCCCCTTCGACGACCGACGCCTGTCCGGCGGTCAGGGATCTGCTGTCCCTGAGCAGCGCGACGGCCGCGAGGAGGGCGCCCGGCACGGCCATGACCAGAGGGAACTGGCCGACTTCCGCCTCCCACCCGGTCGCGGTCCAGGCCGCCGCCGCGAACGTCCCGAAGAACAGCATCGAGACCGGGAACGACATCGCCGGGTTCCGCGCGCGCCCCTCGCCCGCCCTCGGGGCGTCCGTCCGCGCGTTGGACCGGATCGTGCTGCGTGCCGACAGGACGATCGTCAGGATCCCCAGCGCGAGCACGATGAGCACGATCGGGTTGGCGATCCAGCCGATGCCGTCATAGGTCTTCATGCTGAGCAGGAACCGGTTCTCGACGATGGTCCCGAGGATCAGCCCGAGGATCAGCGGCGGCCGCGCCCAACCGCCCGCCTTCATCAGGTAGCCGACGACGCCGAACACGAAACAGGTCACCCAGGCTTCGATGGTCGAGAGCCCGCCGAGCCAGGAGCCCATGAACACGAACACGATGACGCCGGGCACCAGGAAATGCCCCGGCACGAAGGCGAGCCGCGCGACCTGGCGGCTCCACATCATCAGCAACCCGGCCGCGACCACGTTGGCGATCACCAGCATCCACACCATCGAGAAGGTGATGTGGAGCTCGGTCGTCAGCATGTCCGGGCCGGGCCGGATGTCCTGCAGGATGAGGGCGCTCAGCAGGATCGCGGTGCCCAGGCTGCCGGGGATCGCAAAGGCCACGGCGGGAATCAGCGCACCGCCCTTGGTCGCGTTGTTGGCGGCCTCGGGCGCGATGACGCCGCGGATATCGCCCTCGCCGAAGCGGCTCTTGTCGCGCGCCGACTGCACCGCGTGGCCGTAGGCGATCCAGTCGACGATCGCGGCGCCGAGTCCGGGCAGCATCCCGACATAGGTTCCGATGGCCGCGCAGCGCGTCGCCAGCCAGCCATGGCGGACCGCATCGCGCACCCCGTCGCCGATGCTGCTGCCGGTATCCTGGCTCCGCGTCTCCCGCGCGATGGAGATGTTGCGCGTCGCGAGTTCCATGAGCTCGGGAATCGCGAAGATGCCGAGCACCACGGGGATCAGCGGCAGGTCGTCGACGAGATATTCAAGCCCGAGCGAGTAGCGCTCCTCGGCCACGGTCTGCGCCGCCCCTACCGTCGACAGGAGCAGGCCCATCGCGGCGGCGGCGAGCCCCTTGACCATCGACCCGCCGCTCAGCGCGCCGACCATCGCGAGCCCGAGCAGCGCGAGCGCGAAGATTTCGGGCGAGCCGAAGGCAAGGATCAGCGGCTGCACGATCGGCAGGGAGATCGCCAGCGCGACCGCGCCGAAAATCCCGCCATAGGCGGAAACCGCGAAGGCCGCGCCGAAGGCGCGCGGCGCCTCGCCCCGCTTGGCGAGCGGGTACCCGTCGAGGATCGTCGCCTGCGAGGCCGCGGTGCCCGGAATCCCGAGCATGACCGAGGCGATGGTGTCGCTGGTCGTGGTAACGGCGAACAGCCCGAGCAGCAGGGCGATGGCGCTCAGCGGCTCCATGTCGAAGGTGAAGGGGAGCAGCAGCAGCATCCCGATGATGCCGCCGAGCCCGGGCACCGCGCCGAGCCAGATGCCGATGAAGATCCCGAGCGCGAGGAACAGCAGGACCTGCAGCTCGAAGATCGAGTTCAGGCCGGTGAGCAGGGCCTCGACCATGCGCTACCCTCGGCTGAACGCCCTGTTATCCGATTCGCTCACCGGTGGCCGGACCGCGCACTGAACTGCGGCCCGGCCCGGAACGGTGGCTCAGCGGATGATCGACTTGAGGTACGCCTTCGCTTCCGCGCCGATATTGGTGTAGCCGCTGAGCAGGACGCCGGCCTTCTCGCCCGCGAGCCAGAACGGCGCCGACTTCGTCGCCTTGCTGAAATTCGCGACGGTGCGCTTGTCGGCCCAGTTCGCCGCATAGGCCTTCCGCATCGCGGCCACGACATTGTCCGGCGTGCCGGGCGGCAGCATCAGCCACATCGCCCAGACCTGGTGCGCCGCGAACCACTTGTAGGCGTCGAACATCGGCCCTGACGGTGTCTTGCCCTTAACCTTCTTGTAGAACGCGACGAAGTTCGGCACGTCGCCGAAGGTCTTGTCGTGATCCTCGGGCGTGTCGGAGCCGGGCGGGAACGACGAGTGGTAGAAGAGGTCGACCGCGCTGCCCTTCTTCACCAGATCGTGCTTGTAGAACACCCAGTAGCCGATATCGCCGGTCGAGATCGCCTGGATCTCGTTCTGCATCAGCCCGGCCTTCAGCTTCGGCTGGTTCTTGTAGCCGATGGCGAAACGGTAGGGGATGCCCAGCATGTCGAGGGAGAAGCGCGAGAACAGGCCGAGCGCACCGCCCGGAATCCGCGCGCCCACGTTGAAGTTCTTCGCCTTGACGATGTCCTCGCGGCTCTTCAGCCCGCCGGCGAGGTCCGAGCGCGCGATGGTGACGAAATTGACCCCGATGACGCCGACCGCGTTGAATTCCGCCGGGACGTACTTGACGCCCTTGAGGCCAAACAGCAGGCCGGGGAAGTTCATCGGCCCCCACAGCATCTGGGTGCCGTCCTTCTTTGCCCGGTTGAAGACGAAGTTGATCCCCTTCTGGCCGCCGCCGCCGACGATGTTCCGCACCTTGATGCTGGGCTTGCCGGGGATATGGTCGGAGAAGGTCTTGGCGAAGCGCTGCGCCTGCCGGCTCAACCCGCCCCCCGCGCCGGCCGGCACGATGAACTCGATCGTCTTGCCGGAAAAATCCTGCGCGCCCGCGGGGATACCGCCTATCGCCAATCCGAGACCGGCCAGGCCGGCAAGCAACAGCGTCGAACCCTTGTGCATGCTCCCGCTCCCTGTTGGTTGTCGCCAGACCGTAAAAGGGGCGGCATGGCGGATCAAGCCGGGCGGGCGGCCAGCGCATCTACCGGAACGCACTCAATTCCGACAGACTGTCAGTCCGCGACGTACGGAGAATTCGGGAGAACCTGGAGATGGGAGATCGCGGCGACGGCACGGTGCGGGCCCGGCTCAACTACTCCGTCGATACCGGCGAGCCGCCGGTCGACATGGTCAGGCCGCCGGGCGAAGGCCAGGGAGAGCGGGTCGGCGTGGTCTTCGACCCTCACGACGTCACCGTCCATGACGCCCGTCCGCTGGCCCAGGACTTCGACCTCGACCGCGAGGGCGTGGTGCTGCTGGAACACAAGACGGCGGTACAGAACTTCTACGACGACGCGGAAGTCGTTCCGGTCTACTACCCGGAGGCCGAGGCGATCGTCCGAGCCGCGACCGGGGCAGACAAGGTCGTCGTCTTCGATCACACGATCCGCATCGACGACGAGGCCAGGCAGGCCGCTCTGAAAGTGCGCGCACCGGTGCAGGTCATGCACAACGACTTCACCGAGATATCCGCGGCCCGGCGCGTCCGCGACCTGCTGCCGCCCGACGAGGCCGAGGCGCGGCTCGGGAACCGCTACGGCTCGATCAATGTCTGGCGCTCGATCGCCGGCCCGGTCCGGACCCGGCCGCTGGTCGTCTGCGACGCCGGAAGCATCGACGACGAGAGGGACTGGGTCCCGGTGGAACGCCACTACCCGGATCGGGTCGGGGTGACCATGAACCTCCGCCACAATCCCGGCCACCGGTGGTACTACTTCCCGGGGCTCGACGAAGACGAGGCGGTGCTGCTCAAGAACTACGATTCCCGGACCGACGGGACGGCCCGCTTCACCGCCCACGGCTCCTTCCACCACCCCGACACCAGGCCCGATGCAACGCCGCGCGAGAGCATCGAGGTCCGCACCCTGATGTTCTGGGATTGAAGCCGCTACGCGTATCCTAGCGGCGGCATTCCGACCGAAATCAGGTCGGCCCAGGCGCGCCGGACCGGGGGCCGCGCCTCGATCGCGTCGTGCCATCGCCTGACATTGGGAAATTCGTCCAGCGGGACATTGGGGGCCGCGCGGGTGTCGGTGTCCGAATAGAACGAGACGCCGGTGCCGTGGATGTGGACGTCCGGATAGCAGGCGATGTCCGCGATCGAATAATCCCCGGCGAGGTACTCGTTTTCCGCCAGGTGACGGTCCAGGATCGACAGCGAATCGCGCATGACGCCGAGGTAATGGTCTCTTGCCTGCGGAAGGTCGGTTTCGAAACGGAAAGCGAAGAGGTTGAACTGCTGGGCGAGCGGCGTGAACGTCGCGCTGCCGTAGAAAAACCACTGATCGACCCGGGCACGCAGACGGGGCTCGTCGGGATAGAGGCCGCCGCCCGCCTTCTCGGCGAGATATTTCAGGATCGCGCCCGACTCGCAGAGCGCTATGGGCCGTCCGTCCGGACCTTCCCGATCGACGATCGCCGGGATCTTGTGGCCAGGGCTGATCTTCAGGAACCCGGGGTCGAACTGTTCCTTCCTGCGCAGGTTGACGTGCCTGATCGTGTAGTCGAACCCGGTTTCCTCCACCATCTGCCGCGCCTTGTAGCCGTTGTCGGTCGTCCAGAAATAGAGATCGATCAACGCTCGTCCTCCCGTTGGGGCGACGGAGGGGAACCCGGCTCCAGCCGCGACACCCCATCTTCGCCGCGATGGGAAGAGCCAACAACGCGGAACGCGGGCCTTTCCGTGCTACTCGGCGGCACGAGCCGCTTTGCGGCGGTCCCGGCGGCCGCTATGGTCCTTGCGCCTTCGTAAGTCCCCGTGTTCCAGACAAATTGCGCATTTAGACGTCCGGAAGGCGAGGAAGGTCTCGAAAAACCGGCCTCCGGACCACACATCTAGATCGCCAGACCGGCGCGAGGTCCCTGCCTATGTCCGAGACGGAAACCCCTTCCGGCGGCTTTAACGTCAAGCGCCTGCTGCCGATCGCCGTCCTCGTTGCCGGCCTTGTGGCGTTCTTCGCGTTCGATCTCGACCGGTTCGTCACGCTCGATGCGCTCAAGACCCACCGCGAGGCGCTCCAGGGATGGGTCGACTCGCAGGGAGTCGTCGCCTGGCTCGTCTATGCCGCGATCTACATGGTGGCGGTCGCGTTCTCGATTCCGGGCGGCGCGGTGCTCACGATCGCCGGCGGCTTCATGTTCGGGCCCTTCGTCGCGACCGCGGTCGTGGTCATCGGCGCGACCTGCGGCGCGACCCTCCTGTTCCTGGCCGCGCGCTACGCCTTCGCCGATTACCTGCGCGGCAAGGCGGGCGGGGCGATGCGGCGGATGGAGGCGGGGTTCAACGAGAACCCCGTGAGCTACATGCTCGTCCTCCGGCTGGTTCCGCTGTTTCCGTTCTGGCTCGTCAACCTGGTGCCCGCCTTTCTCGGCGTGAAGCTCCGGACCTATTTCCTGAGCACCCTGTTCGGCATCATCCCCGGCACCTTCGTCTACGCGCTGGTGGGAGACGGGGCGGGCGCGGTGCTCGACGCCGGCGGCGATCTCGACCTCGGGATCATATTCGAGCCGCGCTTCCTCGCTCCGATCGTGGGGCTCGCGATCCTCGCCTGCATCCCGATCCTCTACAAGCGGATCCAGGCGCGGCGCAACGCGCGGCGATGAAAAAGCACCGGGTCGATCTCTGCGTCATCGGGGCCGGGTCGGGCGGGCTCAGCGTCGCCGCCGGAGCTTCCCAGATGGGGGCCTCGGTGGTGCTGATCGAGCGCGACCGGATGGGCGGTGACTGCCTCAATGTCGGCTGCGTGCCGTCGAAGGCGCTGATCGCGGCGGCCGGCGTCGCCGAGGCCGCGCGGGGCGCCGGCAGGTTCGGCGTCGGACTGGGCCCGCCCGAGATCGATTTCGAGGCCGTGCACGATCACGTCCACGGCGTCATCGCGGCAATCGCTCCGCACGATTCGGTCGAGCGCTTCGAGGCGCTGGGCGTCACCGTGATCCAGGAGCACGGCCGTTTCACCGGCCCGCGCACGGTGGCGGCGGGCGATCACGAGATCGAAGCGCGGCGCTTCGTCATCGCGACGGGCTCCAGCCCGGCCGCGCCGCCGATCCCGGGGCTCGACGAGGTTCCCTATCTCACCAACGAGACGGTCTTCGATCGTACCGCGCTGCCCTCGCCGCTGATCGTCATAGGCGGCGGCCCGATCGGGCTCGAGCTCGCCCAGGCGCATCGCCGCCTCGGGGCCGATGTCACGGTGCTCGAAATGTTCAAGGCGCTGGGCAAAGACGATCCCGAGCCCGCCGAAATCGTCGTCGCGCGGCTTCGCAGGGAGGGCGTGATTCTGCGCGAAGGAGTCGGGGTCAAGAGGGTTGCCGCGACCGATTCCGGTGTGAAGGTGGAGGTCGAGGACGACGGCGGGAGCGAGACGCTCACCGCCGCTCACCTGCTGGTCGCTGCGGGCCGACGCCCGAATATCGACGATCTGGGGCTCGAAGCCGCCGGCATCGAACGCGGCAAAGCGGGCCTGGCGGTGGACGATCGGCTGAGAACCACCAACCGGCGCGTCTACGCGGTGGGCGACGTTGCGGGCAAGTTCCAGTTCACCCATGTCGCGTCCTACCACGCCGGGATCGTCATCCGTAACGCGCTGTTCCGCCTTCCCGCCAGGATCGACGACCGTGCGGTCCCCTGGGTGACCTATACCGATCCCGAGCTCGCCCATGTCGGGATGACCGAGGCGTCCGCGCGCGAACGCATGGGCGAAATCCGCGTGCTCCGCTTCCCCTTCGCGGAGAACGACCGCGCCTGCGCGGAACGCGCGACGGACGGTTTCGTCAAGGTCGTCGCGTCGAGGAAGGGCGCGGTGCTGGGCGCAAGCATCGTGGGCGCCCATGCGGGCGAGCTGATCCAGACCTGGATCCTGCCGGTTGCCAGGGCGATGCACATAAAGCACGTCGCCGGGCTGATCATGCCCTACCCGACGCTGGGCGAAGCGAACAAGCGGGCGGCGGGGTCGTTCTTCACCCCGACCCTGTTCGGACCCCGGGTAAAGCGCATGGTGCGCCTGCTCGCCCGCCTCGGATGACCTCCGGGACGGCGCGAACAGGACGTACCGGGCCGACCCGCTCGCCTTGATCCAGCGCATTTCGTCGGAGTCGCGAGTGCCGTATAGTGGGAACATGCCCACGTCCCATGGTGGAAGCTCCAGCCTCCTGACGGGGCTATCGGCGCGCTTGCTCGTGTTGACGATTTTTTTCGTGATGCTGAGCGAGGTGTTCATTTACGCGCCGTCGATCGGGCGCTACCGCTTGGTCTACATGCAGGAAAGCATCGCGTCGGCGCATCTCGCCTCGTTGGCGCTTGCCGGAGAGACCCAGGAACCGGTATCCAAGCGGCTGACGGCCGAGCTGTTGAGCCACGCGGGATCCCATCGGATCATCTGCCGCGGCTCCACCGACATGATAACCCTGATCGGCGAAGCCGCCCCTGTGATCGACGAGACCTTCGATCTCCGCGAGGCGGCATTTTTCCCGCTGATCTGGGAAGCCTTCCTGGTCTTGGGCCGGAGCGGGAACCGAATGATCGAGGTCGTAGCCCCATCGCCCAGGACACCTGACATATTGATCCGGACCGTGATCGACGAAGCGCCGATGCGGCGCGAGATGTATGGCTACTCCGAACGCATCCTGTTCCTTTCGATCATCATCTCGCTGATTACCGCCACGCTGGTCTATATCAGCCTCCAGCTTCTTTTCGTCCGGCCGATGCTGGGAATCACGGAAAGCATGATCGCCTTCCGCGCCAATCCGGAAGACGCCCGGCGCGCGGTCGCGCCGGGTTCGCGAACCGACGAGATCGGACGGGCGCGCCGCGAATTGGGAGAGATGCAGCGCGCGCTTCGCGAAGCGCTGCAGCAACGCTCGCGCCTCGCCGCGCTGGGGACGGCGGTCACCAAGATCAACCACGATCTCCGCAACATTCTGGCGAGCGCGCAGCTGGTATCCGACCACATCCGGGTCAGCCCCGATCCCCGGGTGCGCAAGATCGCGCCGACGCTGCTCGGCGCGCTGGACCGGGCGATCAAGCTGTGCAGCCAGACCCTGGCCTTCGCGCATGACGGCGAGCTGCCGCCGTCGCATTCGCGGTTCGACCTCCGCCCGCTGGTCGAGGAAGTCGCCGGCGATCTGGGCGAGACCCGGCCGGACGGCGCGCACTTCTTCTGTCAGGTGCCGCAGGACTTCACCGTCGAAGCGGACCGCGATCAGCTCCGCCGCGTGCTGACCAACCTGACCCTCAACGCGTATCAGGCGACCGCGCAGACCGTCCGCGTCGGCGCCTCGCTGGAGAACGGCACGGTGACGATCGAGATCGCCGACGACGGGCCCGGTCTCCCGGAACCGGTCCTCCAGCACCTGTTCGAACCCTTCTCGGGTTCGAGCCGGATCGGAGGCACCGGGCTCGGGCTGTCGATCGCGCGCGACCTGATGCGCGGACATGGCGGGGACGTGCGTCTCGCCAGCTCCGGCGAGACGGGGACCGTCTTCGAGGTGGTGCTGCCGGCGGAGGCCGCGCCCGCCGCGCGGTAGGGCCGAAACCGGGGCCAAATCCTGCCTTTTCCGGTGTGTACCCGGATCGCCACCCTCCCCCGGCCCCTCCCGCAAGCGGGAGGGGAGAAGTCAGGGGAAAGACGTCGCCGCAACTCTCCCTCTCCCCAGCGGGGAGAGGGCCGGGGTGAGGGGGGAGCCGCCGCGACCGGTCAGAAAACGCTTCAACAGCCAAGGCCCTGCGACATCTGGGCGTAGCTGGTGAGGGGGACCCCGCACATACGGTCCCGGTCGGCCTTGTCGATCGCCGGCCGGTTCAACAGTTCGATCATTTCGTCGAACTTGCGGAGCGCGGCGCAGTCCACCGCCTCGGGATCCGCCGCCTCGCGGTGTCGCGGCCAGGCGCGGTCGCGGGCGTAGCGCCAGAATCCGCTGTCGTATCTGGACCCGCACGAATAGTGCCAGCCGACGAACAGGCCGTAGCAGAGCATGTTGTCGATCAGAAATCGATTGACCATCGGCGCGTCGCGCTCGAGGTGCTCCAGCGGGCGGTTGAGGCGCGTTTGAAGCACCATCCCGATCTGCAGCTGGGCGGATACGATCGCCGTCGCTTCGAGGGGTTCCATGAAGGCCGCCGCGTTGCCGATACGCGCCACCGCACCGTCGTAAATCCGGCGATGCACGAAATTGGGAAACGGAATGACCGCGCGTTGCTCGAACTCCGGCACGCCATCGGCTTCGAGGAACGCATCGAAATCCGCTTCGACTTCGCCAAGACCGCTCAATTCGCGGTTGAAGATGTACCCGTAGGACGTGTGCAGGGTCAGCGGGATAACGAATATCCAGCCATGCGGACGCGCGACCGCGCGCGTGTAGGTGTGTTGCAGAACCGGCCCTTCGCGGTCTTCTTGGACGATCGCCGGACACCGCCGGATGACCGCCGTGTCGGTGGGGATGAATGAAATCTCGATGTGCCGGTCGGGATGGAGTTCTCCCGGAAACCCGCGGGCATCGAAGACCAGGTCGTAGCGTTCCGGGGCCAGGCCCTCGAATTCCACCCGCGCGCCGCCCTCCACCCTCGCGATGTCGAGCACCTTGGCGTCGATGTGCCGCGCGCGCGTGCTCTCGCGCAGCAGGTCCGCCATCAGGTCGGCCGACAGATGGTAGGCGTAGGACACCTGTTGCGGCATGAAGTAGTGGGTGAAGTCGCGGTTGCGCCGGCCCCACCCCTCGAACGCGACACCGTATTTGCGGGTTCCCTTCAGGCGCCGCTGAACGGTTTCATGGGGCAACTCGGTCAGTTGGTGCAGGTGCTGAACCAGGCTCGGCCAGCTCCCTTCGCCCACTCCGATGACCGGGATGCGCGAGTCGTAAATGTGGTGCAGCTCGTGCTCGGGATCGGGGTGAAGGCGCGATACGCTGGCGGCCGCCAGGGACCCCGCGGTTCCCTGGCCGACAACCGCGATCTTCCGCAGAGAATTGCTGCCGGGCTGTATCAATCCGCGTGACCCCTGCGTGAGCGCTCAATCGGCGCTCCTTCGATCCTGGCGACCTGTCAAGTACGAACATTAGTGCATCGTCTGCTTCTCGGCCACGTTGGCGGGCGGGCAGACCGGCGCCGGGCGCACAGACCACGCGGAAGCGACGGGAATCCGCAAGCCGCGGGATATCTTCGATATGTGTTTCGTGAGCCGGCGGGCCACCGATGCGTTCGGTGGCGAAGGGAGACTTGAACGGGTTTCGCGGACAACGGGGTAACGGCTAGATTTCCTCGACCGGCAGCAAGTTGCGGCCGAGCCCCGATCTGTGCGCATTGCGAATATGCTGTAGCGCTGGTTCGTTCCGCCCAAGCACAATCTCAGACGGGATCCCGCGCTCGGCGTTTACCTGGACGTCTTCCAGGGTCGCATAGTCCTCCTCTTCGACCACATGCATGAACGTCTTGAGTCTGGTCTCATACGACGTCGCAGGATCCGTGAAGTGCTTTTGTACTTTGGGATCGACGTATAACGTATGAACCGTTCGGGACTTGGAAGGTGAGTCTTCCCGAGGGAAAAAGCGAAATAAATCTATGCCCCACGCACCCACAACCAAGACAACGTTAGGATAAATGAAATACATACTGGAGGTTATTTGCTTATAGGGCCAACGACCCGGGTCCGATATCAGCATTCGCATGAGGTTCAAACTCTGATTCGCACCGACCATGCGCAGATTTTTTCCAAAATTGTCGAACGTTTGCAAATTCGCGAGCATTTCCGTGGCTACTGTTTTCGCGTGAAGAACGTCGATGTGGTACACCTCGCCAAAGGAATCGATAGCCAGCTTCCAGTTAATTCGTGCGTCGATGACTTGGGTGCCGGCATAAGGATGATCCGCTAGTTTCCAGTGAACCAAGTCGTCCTGAAGTCCGGCCAGACATTCGTCCTCTTCTATGGGATCGCCTTCGGTCGGCCGTACCCACAAGGTCCCGTACAGTTCCGCGGAAGGTAATGCGACAAGCGACAAATCCCCGCTGGACACGCTCCCGAAATGGCCGCTCCTGTTCACCGTCAAAAGGCTGCCGTCGATTCCGTATGTCCAGGCGTGGAAAGGACAGGTAAAGCGATCCCTGGAGCCACGCCCGTCAGGGACGACCCGACTCCCTCGATGTCTACAGACGTTTGCGTACGCTCGAAATCGGCCTTCGCCGTCTCGCACCATGAGGATCGGAATACCCGTTGCACTGTCCGACCAGTATGTACCGGGTTGGGGAAGGTCGGACGAAAGACCCATGAGCAAAGGCGTGTTCCGAAAAAAAACGTCATTCTCCTGCGCTAGGAGTTCCGGACAGGTGAATTCCGACATCGGTACACGCATGATGCCGCCCGCGTCAGCGGTCGTGTCGTTGGAGATGTGCTCGGCGAGAACCTTCAAAATGCGATGTCGTTCCGACTCGTCCACAAGCCCGGCTCCGATAAAGCATCCACGAAATGGCATGGACTTCGCACAAATTACTCACTAGTGCAATCGATTCCAACGATTCTCGCTCATTGCCGGCAAGAAGACGGGTGCGCCTCCGTGGGCTCGGTTCTCGAACGGATTGCCCTGTCTTCGAACCGCTTCAGAAGCCGAACTTGAGCTCCGCGCCGATGAAGCTGTCGCGCCGCCCGTCATAGGCCAAATCCTTCCGGTCCGTGCTCAGGTTCACGATCCCTTCCAGGCGCATCGACCAGCTGTCCGACAGGCGGCGTTTCAGTTCCATGTTGAGCGCCCGGGAGTCATGGCGGAGGTCGCCCAGAATGCCCGCCACGAGCTCCGTGCTCTGCACATCGTTGAACGCCAGCACGCCCATGACGAACAGGTCGTTCGCCCAGACGCTGGTCGCGCGGCGACCGCGACCGTCATAGTGCCACTCGGCGAGGAGGGTGAGGTCGGCCGCGGAACCGAACGGCGCGTACAGCGTGCGTTCCACGCCGACGTTGAGGGCGTTGTAATCCTCCTCCCGGCCCCGGAGATTGCGCGCGCCGCCGCGGTGAATGGCTTCCATCTTGTAGAGCCACGGATCGGTCGTCAGCTGCGCATCGATGCCGAACTGCCGGATCTGCTCGTAATACGGGATCAGGGATCGGCCGCCGGCGACGAACGAAGGTTCGCGGCTCGTTCCAACGAAGGCGCTCAGGCCGAAATCGAGCGCGTCCACGGTATTGCTGTAGCGAAACGCGAGATCCACGTGGCGCTCTTCGGCGCCGCTCTCGTAAAGGGCGTCGTCTTCGATCGGGTAGCGCGACCGATGGCGTCCGTGACGCCCCGGAAAGGCGCGCTTGCGGTGATACGGCAGCAGAAACGCCTCGGCGACGCCCCAGTCGCCGGAGACCGTCAGCTGCGCCATGGGCTGGCCCAGCTTGGGCCGGTCGCGCGGGTGCCCGAGGAGGTCCAGCTGGTTCACCACGTCCACCAGATTGTTGAGCTCGGCCACGCCCCAGAAAACGCGGTCGAACCCCAGCCGAAGCTCCCAGGAATTCTCGCCCCAGTCGCCATACGTCAGCATGTAGGCCTCGCGCAGATCCGCCTGCGTACGCCTGGAATCGGCGCTGTCGTATCGATAGAACGGGGTGAGGGTGAAGCCGGTTGCCGGCGCGGGCTCCCAGTAAAGCGTCGGCTCGACGGCCAGCCCCACGGCGCTGGAGCGCTGTTCCGGGAAGGCCGGCGACTGCGGATACCACCGGCCCTGCAACTTCAGGTCGCCGGACAGTTCGAGAGACTCCGCCCCGGCGGCCGCGGCGGCCATCAGCAGGAGGGCCGCGATTGCGCCGCCCGATCGCATCAGCGTACGCGTCGAAGCGCCGGCCGGGTGAATTCGCTGTCCTGGAGATTGTTGCGGAACCGGAAATCGGTCCACTTGAGCACCGTGCTCGCGCCGGTCAAATGGTTGACCATCGTCTGCTCTCCGGCCCGCCAGTACCGGTCCAGATATTGCCGGTAGTTCGCAAAGGTCAGCGTCTTCAGGTGCGAGTCCTTCCTGTCGTAAAGCTCCGTCTTCCAGGTTCGAAGCTCGTCCGTATCCTGCCAGACGACCTTGCGGCTGTATCCGGATTTCCTGTCCCGGGGAAATTGTTCGGTCACCGTACAGGTGAGCTCGCCGCAAGGCTCGTCACGAAGATATTTGTAGGTATATTCCTCTAACTCTTGAGAGCTCATGTCCTCGTATGAAAACTCGCTCCCCATGAACGACCCCGAACGCCTCGCGGCATTGATGCGCTTCACCCTTTTCAGCGCCGGCAGATACAACCACTGATCGTCGGGAGTGTTGGCGTGAGCGTGTGTCAGCAGCGCCGTTCCCTGCACGTCTCGCGGCCGGTCGAACACGAACAGGCTCTTGTCGCCGTCTCCCCGCACCTCCAGCACCTTGAAGCGCATCCGCCGGACGCTTTCCCGGCCGTGCCGATCGCGCAGCACCATCGTCATTCCGGCGGTGAAATCGCCGAAGCCTTCGTCGCGGGCGCCTGCTTCCCGCGCGATCCTCAGCCCCTTTTCCTCCGGCGTCTCCGCTTGGGCGGGGGTGTGCGGGCCTGGCAGACAGACACACGCCAACGCCAGCGCCAGCCCGCTGAACGAACCACTCCGGGGGTATCGGAAACGCTTCGACCGGACCCGGCCAACGAGACGTTTTTCGGCGGTCTCGCGGCCGGCAACCATCCGCGCGGGTCCGGTGATCGGCATACCGCATTGTATCCGGATTCCCTGGAAAAGGCGAAGCCGTGGACGTGCCGGCGGTTCCAGGCATCGACGGGAGGGGCGTCCCATGGTGAAGATCGCCGGCGCCGCCGCCCGGAACCGTCCGGGGTACACGGCGCCGCGGCCCGCCGAAGACTTGACCTTTTCCCGTTGGGGCGGCATATAATTTTGCAAATATTCACCCGAGCCGAATGAGATTCCCGACGCCCTTTCTTGATCCTCGCGAGAAGGCTGCGCAAGGCCGTGTTTAATAATCCATTCGACTCGTTTCACAACACCGTCGCCGAAGCAAAGAAAGAACGAGAACAACTCGACCGGCTGCTGACGATCTCCACGCCGCGGGAACGTCTGCTTGTCGCCGTCATCGCCCTGTTGTTGCTCTTCCTCGCGGTATGGCTCGTCTTCGGCAACGTCGACCGCAGCCTTGCGGTGCATGGCGTAGTGGTCGGGCCCGGCGAAAAACGGTCGGTACAGGCGTTCGTCTGGGTGGAGAGCGGCACCGCGCCGCAAATACGCGCCGGAATGCCGGCGGCGATCGAGTTTGCCGTCGCGGACGGAGAAACCGACAGGTTCGACGGAAAGATCGCAGCAATTTCCGTCGCACCCCTGTCGGGGCGGCTCATGCCGTTCCGGTCCAAGGCGCCGGTATCCGTCCACCGCGTCGCTATCGCGCTCGATAAAACCCTGGATTCCGCTTCGCTGGCCGGCAGGAAATGCCGGATTATCGTCGAACTGGGCAGGCAATCTCCGATCGCTTTCCTGCATTGGAGGCGACAGTAAGATGCCGCCCCGTGCCTCCGAAGGAGCGAACGGCAAGGCCTCGCGGGACTTATCGAAACAAAGAATAACGACACCTATTCTGTTGCAGATGCACGCCACGGAATGCGGCGCCGCCTGCCTCGGCAGCGTACTGGCCTATTTCGGGCGCTGGGTGCCGCTTACCGAATTGCGGGAAAAATGCGAGGTCAGCCGGGACGGCAGCAGCGCCGCGAGCATCGCGCGCGCCGCCAGACACTACGGTCTCGAATGCAACGGACTCAGCATACGCGCCGAACAGCTGAAGAAGCTCCGGCTACCCCTGATATTGTTCTGGCAGTTCAGCCATTTCGTCGTACTCGAAGGGTTCGACGACCGTCATTTCTACCTGAACGACCCGGCCACCGGGAGACGCAGGCTTTCCGCGGAAGAATTCAACAGGGGCTATAGCGGAATCGCGCTGCGCTTCGAGCGCGGGGAGGATTTCACCGCCGGCGGCGAGCAGCCCGGCCTGTTCCGCCAATTGGCGGAATTGCCCGTCGGGTCATGGACCGAGCTGACCGGGATATTTGCCTGCGGTCTGATGTTGACCTTGCTGACTCTTATCGTTCCCGCATCGCTCGGCGTTTTCGTGGACGACGTACTGGAACACCACGGGCCCTGGGGCGGGCTGGTGGCGGCGCTGATCGTCGGCGGAATCCTGGTTTACGTCCTGTCATTGCTCAAGCACCGCTTCCTGAAGCGGCTCGCGGTCCGGGTTTCGGTGATCGGCTACGACCGGGGCATGTCGCGGCTGCTGCGTTTGCCGGTGGAGTTTTTCGAGCACAGGCTGGTGGGCGATGTGACCGATCGGGTGTCGTCCATCGACAGGATCGCGAAGAATCTGACGGACCGGTTTCTCGTACTCATTATCGACATGGCGATGAGCGCGGTGTTGCTGGTCGCGATGTTGGCATACGACTTGGCGCTTGCGTTGATTGTGTTGCTGTTGGCCGTTCTGCACGGGTTGCTTGCCCACTTTCTCAACGCGCTCCGGGCCGTCCGCAGCCAGGCGATGCGGCGCGAACAGGGGTTGTTGCTCGACTCCGGCATGCAGATGCTGAATCACGCGGACAATTTGCGCATGACGGGATCGGACGACCGGTTTTTCTCGCGCTGGAGCGGCCAGCAGGCGCGCGAACTGCATGCGCGCCAGCTCTATTCCGAGCTGGGCTCGGTCAATACCGCGCTTCCGGGCCTGATCGCCGCGCTTCGCGCCGCGGCGATCCTGGGCATCGGCGGAAGCCTGGTCATGGCCGGAGACATGACGCTCGGAACGCTGGTCGGGTTCTACATCCTCGCGGAGATGTTCCTGGCGCCGGTCGGACGCTTTCTGGAATTCGCCGACAAACGCCACGCGCTCGAAACCGATCTGCAACGGCTCGACGACATCTCCAGGACCCCCGAAGACCCGGTTTTCAGCCGGCGGAGCCCGGAATCGGTGTCGATCCCCACGTTCAACGGCCGGCTCCAGCTCGCCGGCCAGCTCGAACTGCGTAACGTCACCTTCGGGTTCAACAGGAGCCGCCCGCCGCTGCTGAAGGACTTCAACCTGGCGATCGAGCCGGGGCAGCGCGTCGCCGTGGTCGGTCCCAGCGGTTCCGGCAAGTCGACCCTGGCGCGCCTGGTTTCCGGCGTCTATCGGCCCTGGTCCGGCGAAATCCTGTTCGATGGCCATCTTCGGGACGAGATTCCGGAGGAAGTGCTGCGGCAGTCCATCTCGATGGTGGATCAGGAGGTCGTGCTTTTTTCGGCATCGCTCCGCGACAACATCACCTTGTGGAATCCGGCGGTTCCGGACGAGGCGATCTTCGCCGCGACGCGGGATGCCCGGATCCATGACGAAATCCTGGTCAGGCCGCAGGGATACGCGACCTTGGTCGAGGAAGGCGGGACGAATTTCAGCGGCGGCCAGCGCCAGCGGCTGGAAATCGCCCGCGCGCTGGTGGGCAATCCGACGGTGCTGATCCTGGACGAGGCGACCAGCGCCCTCGATGCCGCGACGGAGGAATATGTCGACGACGCCCTGCGGCGTCGCGGCGTCACCTGCCTCATCGTGGCGCACCGGCTCAGCACGGTGCGGGATTGCGACGAAATCATCGTTCTCGACAAGGGCGCGGAAGTGCAGCGCGGCACGCATGACGCGTTGATCGCGGACCGGGACGGCACTTATTACAAACTGATCAAGTCGGGCTGATGCAGGACACGGGGCCGGAATACACGTCGATCGCCGAGCTTGCAGCGCGCTCCGGCGTTTCGGTGCCCTGCGCCGGCAACCTGCCGGTGAGCCTGGACGACCCGGACAGCGTCTGGTTCATCGACCGGGGCGCGGTCAACCTGTTCCTGGTCGAATTCAAGCACGGGGTCGAACAGGCGGCGCCGCAGCATCTGATGCGCCGGGAATCGGGCCGGGTGCTGCCGGGCGTCGCGCCGGACCAACCGGACGACGACGAGGAGACCACGCTCAGCCTGGTCGCCAAGGGACTGCCGGGAACCCTTCTGAAACGCCTGCCGGCATCCCTGCTGTCGGAGGTTCATCCGGCGGAACTGGCGGAACAGACCGACACCTGGCTGACCGCCATCACCGACACGCTGTCGCGTTTTGCGAGCCGCCTTCCGCGTCCGACGGCGCTGGCCGAACCCGGTATGGCGCGGACCCTGGCCCCTTGCACGCTATCGGTGCGGCGCGAGGTCGTATGGGTATCCGAGCCGCCGCGCGGGGCAAGCCTGTTCATGGACATCGTCGACCCGGCGGAACTTGCCGGGGGGAACGGCGCGCACGAAGCTCCGATACCGCTGACCCGGACGAGCTGGCTTACCCTGTTCGACGAGGCGACGCTTTCGGGCAAGTCGAGCGAAACGCTGGCGGAGCAGGGCGTGCTGCTGCCGGCGCTCGCCTCCTTCCACGCGGTCGCTTTCGCCCTGGAACGGCTCAACCGACGTCTGGCGGTGGTCGACGACGCGAACCTCGAACGCGCGCGGACCGCCAGCCGCCGCACCGCCGAAAAAGCAGCCCGCCAGCGGCTCTTCAACATCTACGACCTGCCGCTGGACCGGGACGCCGGCGTCGAGGACACGGCTCTGGCCGACGCCCTGCACGTCATCGGCCGCCATGAAGGGATCGATTTCAGGATTCCGGCGCGCTCGGGGCCGTCCGACGCCCCGATCGGCCTGATGGACATTCTGGATGCGTCCGGCGTGCGCGCCCGGCGCGTGCGGTTCAAGGAAGAGGGCGACTGGTGGCGCGGCGACAGCAACGCGCTGCTGGCGTTCCGCGCGGAGGACGGCCAACCGGTGGCGCTGCTGCCGGGAATGTTCGGGCGCTACCGCGAAATCGACCCGGTCGGCAAGCGCAGCGTGCGGATGACCGCGGATCGCGCCGGCGCGCTGGCGGAAGAAGCCTGGACGTTCTATCGGCCGTTGCCGTCGGGCAACGTGAAGCCGGCGGACCTGCTGGGAATCGCCCTGCATGGATCGGCCGGGGATCTGGCGCGGCTGACGATCGCCGGGCTTCCCGGCGGCCTGATCAAATTGCTGCCGGCGCTCGCGCTCGGATTCGTCGCGAACCACGTCACGGAGGGCGGAAGCGCGGGAGCGATCTATGCCGCGGCCGTGGCGGTGGCGGCGTTCGGCGTGCTCGGCGGCCTGTTGCAGCTGCTCCAAAGCACGGCGATGATGCGGCTCGAGGGACGCTCGGCGTCGCGCGTCGAAGCCGCCGTCTGGGACCGCCTGATGCGCCTTCCGCCAAGCATCCTGCACCGGCATCCCGCCGGCGACCTGGCGATGTCGGGAATGACCTTCCAGAACCTTCGCGACGGCTTGCAGGGGGCCGTCGTCGACAGCCTGCTGTCGATGGTTTTCCTGCTTCCGGTCTTCGGCGTCATCTTCTTCTACGACGCCACCCTCGGGATCGTCGCCCTCGTCTTCAGCCTGGCATCCCTGCTGGTCACGGTGGTCCTCGGGTTGCGCCAGATCGCGCCTTACGGACGGATGATCGGCGCGGCGCGGCGCGTGGCCGGCCGGCTGTTCCAGATCGTGGGCGGCATCGCCAAGCTGCGCGTCGACAACGCCGAAGGCTCGGCGTTCGCCATCTGGGCGCGGGATTACCGCGAGCAGAAGCGCGCGGAGCTGAAGCTCGGCGCGCTCGAAGGGCATTCGCGGGCATTCGGCGCCGCGCTCCCCTTCCTCGCGGGCGGGGTGCTGATTTTCGCGGTGATGGAGGCGGGCGACCGCACCGCCCCGGTCGGCGACTTTCTCGTCGTCTACACCGTCTTCATCGTTTTCCAGTCGGCCATCGCCCGGCTCGGCGAATCCTTCGGCACCATCGCCGCCACGCTGCCCGCCTTCGATCAGATGCGCCCGCTGCTCGCCGCGATCCCGGAAACCGAGGCCGAGGGAGAACCGGTCGAGTTTCTCGGCGGCGATATCCTGTTCGACCACGTTTCCTTCCGTTACGAGCCCGAGGGTCCCCTGATTCTCGACGACGTCACGATCCGCGCCCGCCCCGGCGAGTTCGTCGCGATCGCCGGCGAGTCCGGCGCCGGCAAGAGCACGCTCTTCCGGCTCGCGCTCGGAGTCGACCGGCCGAGCGCCGGCGCGGTCTATTACGACGGACGCGATGTCAGGCATCTGAACCTGAAACAGCTGCGCCGGAGAATCGGCGCCGTGCCGCAATCGGTCGGGCTCCATCCCCAGGACCTTTGGGACAACCTGGTCGGTCACCACGATGAATTGACGACCGAGGAGGTGTGGGCGGCGGTGCGGACCGCCGAAGTCGAAGACCAGATCAGGAGCATGCCCATGGGCATGATGACCATGGTCGGCGCCAGCGGGACTCTCCTGTCGGGCGGCGAGAGTCAGCGCGTCACGATCGCCCGCTCGGTGATCGGCAGCCCGCGTATCATGTTGTTCGACGAGGCGACGAACTGGCTGGACAACGAAAGCCAGGCCAAGGTAATGCGGAACCTCACCGCGCTCACCTCCACCCGGGTGGTCATCGCTCACCGCCTGTCCACGCTGGAACAGGCCGACCGCATCTACGTGCTACAGGCCGGAAAGCTCGTTCAAAGCGGCTCTTTCAACGAGCTCATGGAGGTAGACGGGGTGTTCAGCGAACTGGTCAAGAGGCAGATCGCTTGATCCCGGCGGCAGGAGAAAATTTCCCGAAGCGTTTTGCCGAGCGGGTGCTCTCGGCCCGCTGGCTGGTCATCGCGGTCACGCTGGTCGCGGTCGCGGCCGCGTCGAGCGGCGTCGCCCTGCTCCAGTTCTCGGCCAGCTACCGCATCTTCTTCGACGACGACAATCCGCAGCTGCTGGCGCTGGAAGCGCTGGAGAACACCTACGGGAAGAACGAAAACCTGGTCTTCCTGATCGTTCCGGACGATGGCGACGCCACGTCGCAAAGCGCGCTCTCGGCCGCCGTCTGGCTCACCGAAGCCGCCTGGAAGACGCCCTATTCGAGGCGCGTCGACTCGCTCGCCAATTTCCAGCACACGACCGCCGACGGCGACGATCTGTATGTGCGGGATCTTGTCGACCCGCAAGAGCTGGACCGGGCTGAGGCGCGGGCGCTGATCCGCTCCATCGCTTCGACCGATCCGCGCATCGCGGGCAGCATCCTGTCCCGGAAAGGCGATGTCAGCGTCGTCAACGTCACCGTCGAACTGCCGGAAGAGGGCCTGCTGGAGGCGGTGGCCCAGGTTGCCGAATTCGCCAGGTCGGTCGCCGCGGAGGCGGAAGAACGATTTCCCGACATGGACCTTCGCATCGTCGGGACGGTGATGATCAACCAGACATTCGTGGAAGCCTCGATCGACAGCCAGATGATCTTTCTGCCCGCGAGCCTTCTGCTCATGGCCCTGATCCTTGGCGTCCTGACCCGGAGTTGGGCGGGGGTGGCGGCGACGGGGAGCGTCATCGTCTTTTCCATTCTCGCTTCGTTCGGCCTGGGCGTATGGCTCGGCCTGCCCTTTTCCCCGCCCGTCTCCCCGGCGCCGACGATCGTGCTGATGATCGTGGTGGCGAACTGCGTGCACCTGCTGGTCGCCTTGCAGCAACGTCTGCGCGCCGGCGATTCCAGGCACGACGCCATCGTCGAGGCCGTCAGGCTCAACCTGCATCCGGTGTTTCTGGCGAGCCTCACGACGGCGCTCGGTTTCCTCAGCATGAACTTTTCCGAAGTGCCGCCCTATCGCGATCTCGGCAACTTCGTCGCGCTCGGCATCGTCGCCTCCTTCCTTCTTTCCGTCACCTTCATGCCGGCGCTGCTTTCGCTGCTCCCGATTCGCGCCGCGAAGGAAAGGCGGTTCCGCGGACCCCGGATGGGTGCCCTGGCGGATTCCGTGCTGCGCTGGAGGAAGCCGATATTCTGGGGATGGCTGGCGATCGTGCCGCTGATGATGCTGGCCATTCCGCGCAACGAGGTCAACGACGTCCTGGTTCATTTCTTCGACGAGAGCGTCGAATTCCGGCAGGACACGGATTTCATGGACGAGCATTTGAGCGGCAATACCCTGCTCGAATACTCGTTGCAGGCGTCCGTCGAAGGCGGCGTTACCGACCCGCTTTTCCTCACCGAGGTCTCGAAATTCGCCGACTGGTACCGCGGGCAGCCGCCGGTGCGCCACGTCTCGGTCATCACCGATACGTTCCGGCAGCTCAACAAGAGCATGCGGGGCGACGACCCGGCCGCCTACCGGATACCGGAAAGCAGGGAGCTGGCGGCGCAATACCTGCTGCTCTACGAACTCTCGCTGCCGCAGGGTCTCAACCTGAACAACCAGATCGACCGGTCCCGCTCGGCCACCCGGGTGACGGTATCGGCGGAGACGCTCTATTCGCAGGAGCTGCTCGAGCTGAACGCGCGCGCCGAGGCCTGGCTGAAGGAGAACGCGCCGCACGTAGCCGGCGTCAACAGCACCGGTCCCGCCGCGCTGTTCGCCTATATCGGGCAGCGCAACATCCGCGCCATGCTGATCGGGACGATGGTCGTGCTCCTGGCGATTTCCGCCATTCTCCTCTTCGCCCTGCGTTCGCTGCGGTTGGGCCTGATAAGCATCGTTCCCAATCTGGTTCCCGCCGTGCTGGGCTTCGGCGTATGGGGGTTGACGGTCGGACAGGTGAGCCTGTCGCTGTCCGTCGTCGTGGCGATGACCATAGGCATCGTCGTCGACGACACGGTGCATTTCCTCAGCAAGTACCGGCGCGCGCGGCGCGAATACGGCCGGAGTCCCGACGACGCGGTGCGCTACGCCTTCGACACGGCCGGCCTCGCCCTGTTCACGACGACGGTCGTGCTGGTGGCCGGCTTCCTGATATTCGTCCTTTCGCCGTTCGTCCCCACCGCGGAGGTCGGGGTCCTGACCGCGATGATCATCGGCTTCGCGCTGATCGCGGACCTGACGCTCCTGCCGGCCCTGCTGACGGCGGTAGACCGGCGCTCCGCCGAGCGGGACGCGGCCGGGACCTGACCTGCCGTCTTCCGGGGTTCCGCCGCGGAGGTGAACAGACTCGCCTTGCGATTCCTCCTTACCTTCTGCCCTCCCGCTTGCGGGAGGGGCCGGGGGAGGGTGAACCGGCGTCGTGGCCTACGGTTCTTCAAGGCTTGGACGAAACGTGATGAGATTTTCTTTGCATTCTCATAATTTCAGGTCGAAGATTTTATCGGTCACGGCCCAAATCGCATATAAATTCTTGAGGTTTGCTTCAATCCGAATGAGATTTTCTTTCTTCATTTGAGTCTTGACCTTGCAAAACAGCAGCGTTACCGTCGCTGGTCCATGCATCGGCGTTGATCGTTTCGCCGAACGAAGGAGACTTGCCATGAGAAGCGGCGACGAAATGCTGCAGCAGATTGTCGAGAAGTCCGCCCTCGACACGGATTTCAGACAACAACTGCTCGCCGACCCGAAGACTACGATCAGCCAGGAATTGGGGATTACCATTCCCGATTCAATGACCATCAAGGTCCACGAGAGCGACATGCAGACAGTGCATCTCGCCCTGCCGCCGGACCCGAACATTACCGAGGAGCAGCTCGAAGCCATCTCGGCCGGTCTTTGCTGCTGCTGGTAAACCCGATCGCCGGCCGGTAGCCGGCAAGGATTCGGAACTGTCCGAATCCGCATTCGTTGAGAATTTGTACTGGCGCCCGCTTCTCGCCGGAGGCGGGCGCAGCGCTGTTTGTCCGTTCGGGTCCGGTGTTATCAGGGTAGCGCCGCGGAAAGCACCATGAACACATAGGCTTTGGCATTTCGTAGCCGGTCTCCGGATATGACCAGCTTTATGTGGTGAATCCCGCGCAGCAGTATGTAACGCCCCGACTTCGCAAAGAGCGTTTCCGGTTTCGACACCCAGCCGGCAAGCGCGGCGAGCTTCTCCGGAACGACAATTTCCTCGTGGCTCAAGGCATCCAGGAATGGATCCCAATCGGTCAGGCCGTCGAGCCAATAGCGTGAGTCTTTCGTATATCTCTGCTTGACGATCAGCGTGAGGCCGAGCGTCGGGCCGAGACCCTTTTCCCGCACGTCGATATTCGCCCCGCTCCTGACGATATTTGCGCGTTGCCTGAAGCGTTCGATTACCGACTCGACAGTGGCAATCCGACCCGGCCAACCCGCGTTTTCAAGATAGGAACATATTTCGCGCTGCGATTTAAAACCCATAGTCGCCAAGCGTATTGCCCGTGATCGAGACGGAAATACACCGAACGAATCCAATCGGGTATCCGCCGGCTGCGCAAGATAAACGCGTTCGACGCTCTCCCGCTCGGCTTCGCTCAATTCCCAGCCTACGCTCGACACGAGCGCATCGACCACCGTGACGACATCGTCCACCTGACCGCCGGCGCCGATTATCGGGCGTTCGCCCGGCCGCAGGAACAATGCGGGGAACGAACCTCCGGCGTTCCGCGCCGAGCCGATGTCGTATTCCAGCATCAGCTTGCGGCCGACAATTTCACGCAGCGACGGGTCTTCGGCATCCATTCGTCGAAACAACTCCGTCATCGCTTTCGCGGTGCCATCCGTCGCGTCGGTTCGGGCGCGCTCCTCGAAAAACGCCGCCGTTCTGGTTCCGCTCGCCAGGGAGGCGCCGAAATCCGCCTTCGGCCGGCGTACATGCAGCGGCAGCTCGAAGCCGAAAGGAAGGGCCGCCATGGTGACCGGGAGGTTTCCAGCGCATTCGAGTACACGCTCCCATTCCGGATCTCCGATGAGAACCGGTGAAATCCTGCTACGGAAATGTGTCAGCAGGTCACCCATGGTGCCGCCCTCTTGGGCGAGGCGGTCCTGGGTAAGCGCTACTGCCTCGTCGCTATCCATATCGTGTCCTCAGGCGATCACGGGCGCGGGATTCAGGTCCGCTTCGGTGAGAGGGCGCTCGCGCAGGCCCATGCCGACAGGGACGTCGTAAAGGCGGCCGGGCGCGAACCGTGCCCAGAAATGGCGCATGCCGGGCACGATCACCCGCGCCACGGGCATGCCGATGTCCGGCCGGGTCTGATCCAGCACCAGAAATTCCATGCCCCTGGCTTCGACCAGCGCGCGGCAATGTTCCACGTCCTGGCGCGTATCCGTCGATTCGATCGCCGGGTAGTGCGAAGCCCGGCGTGGCGGTTCGTCTTCCGACGGCGCGAGCCACGAACACTCGGCGAGCCGCGCGGTCTTCCACCACCGGAGCGCCAGCGGATCGTCGATCATGGGACGGCCGTCGCGCTTCCCGGGATGCGGCAGCCAGGTGAGGCACTGGTTCAACTCGCAAACCGCCCGCAGCGCCGCCAAGCGCGGGTCGGCGTGGGCGCCGGCACCGTAAATGATGTCCTCCGTCTCCGCGTCCGGTCTGCGAGAGAGCGCGACGAAGGCAGGAATGCCCAAATCGGAGGTGACGTCGAGCATCCACAAATCCCGTTCGTAGCGGGCGTAATAGTCCGACGCCGATGCGAGATATTCGTCGTCGAAGCCGGAAAGATCGACCGCCGGCACGCGCAACCGGTTATACCACCAGATGGCGAACGCATCGCGCTCGGCCAGTTCGTAGAAGCCTTGCAGGATGGCTTCTTCCAGCGTGTTGCCCGCGGCGCAGCCGTTGGAATCGGCGATCGGGTCCGCCGGGCCGCGCTCCTCGGCGGGCATGCTGTAGAGCATCGATGTCGGCAGATGGCGATGCCGCTCCCGGGTAAGCGACCATACCGGCGTCCAGTCGATTTCGGCGTCGGGGTCGAAACGCGGCGGGACGACGTTGTACGGGTGGCCCTTCGCGTTGATGCTCTTCGCGTTGTCGAGCTGTTTGTCGCTGAACAGCTGCGCATCGTTGGGATGGATCGCTTCTTCACCCCCGGCGAAGTCGACCAGTCGCTTGCGGACACGGATTTCGTCGCCATGACGGGCGCCCGAATGGCGCTCGATTGCTTCGCAGAGGGCGCTGACCTCGGATTGCTCCCGCGTGCTGCCCTTGCCGGCGCTCTTGCTGCGCAGGCTGCGCCTGAGCGCGCTCAGGCTCCGGCTTCTCATGCCGAGATTGCTTCCGGCCCAGTGGACATGCAGCCACGGATCGGTCTCGTCGGTGGTGCGCCTGAGCCAGGTCACGACACCGCCGATCGGGCTTACAAGGTGCCGGTACTTCGCCAGGGTTGCTTCCGGCGTCACGGTCCGCGCGCCGCCGCTGTTGCGGTGGGTCTTCGGGCTCGCTTTCAGGCACAGCGGCACCGGCGGCCGATCCGGCCGATGCAACGCTGCGTCGCCGCAGGACCGGCATTGCGGCCGGCGCATTGCCCGATGCCGGGAACTCGTGAACGTGCCGACATCCATTGCGATCGCGTGGTCGTGAATCGGCGCCGCCCGATCCAGCACCAGCCATTTGACGATCTCCGCCGCGATCAACCCGTAGAGCGCTTCGAGCACCGCCGGCTCCGCCGCGAACGGCTTGAAGGCAGCCTCCTCGCCGGCGACGTTGCGCAGAAAACCGTGGACTTCCCGATGGCCGCGCAGGCGGGAGGCGAGGCAGTCCCAGCAGGGTCCTTCCCTGTCCGCGCGAAAGACCGGACCGAACAGCGCCTCCATTCCGCGCGGCCGCACCAGCGTCCAAGGCGCTCCCGCATCGAGTTGGCGCCGGTTCGCTTCCGCCAGCCGCGTGTCGAGATAGTCGTCGCAGACGACGACGGTGAGCCCGGATTCGCCGCTGCCCACGGCGGCGCCGCTCTCTTCCAGATGCCCGGTCAACCGGCCGTCGTCGCCCTGGACCGTGATCGACGTTTCCGCCAGACGTCGCTCGACCCAGCGCGGCGACGCGCCGAGCGACGACCAGTAGGCCGCCCGGCATCGGTCCATGCCATGCTCGGCGGAGACCGCATAACCCCTGGCGGAGAGCGAAACGAGGCCCGCAAGCACATCGGCGGCGGCGTGGGCGCCCTCCAGCGCGGCGACGATCGCGTCTTGCGGGTGCCCGCCGTCGAGCAGCGGCAGCAGGTCGCGATACAGCTCTCCGTGCAACAGGGTATTGAACGATTCGGAAACCAGCAGCGTCTGCCCTTCGCCGATATCGTGGAATTGCAGGTGCGGAGCGAGCACGGGCAGCGCGACGGAACCCCGGTCCGCCGGAGTCGTCCGGTCCAATATCCCCTGCCGGGGGTTCGTGTCCGTTTGCGCTGGCATCGGGGATCTCCGCGCCGGATCGGCCGGCACGCTTACGCGCGCGAAAGAAGCGTGTCGATCTCGTCGGCGGCGCGGGATGCCGTGTGGGCGACCGCCGCCATCAGCGCATCGTAGTCATCCTGCCCGCAAGCGCTCGCAACAAGAGACTTGACCTTGGGCCCCGCCTCGCCGGGATCGAATCCTTCCTCGCCGATGAGGCGCGAAATGCCCTGCAGGTCCCGCCATAGGGCGGCGGCCTGCGCCAGCGATTCGGCGCCCGCCGCGTCGAACACGCCCGCGGCGGTCGGGGCCGGATCGTCGAGTCCGACCCCGCCATTCGTCAATTGGAGGAATCGCGCGGCCCTCTCGACATCTTCCAGCCCGCCGCGCATGCGGGCGTAGGTGGAAACGCCCGTTTCGGCGGGATTCTCCGGCGGCTCGCGCAACCGGGCGGTCAGAGCCTCGTTCGCGCCGCATTCGGTCAGGATTTCACGCCGGAGGTCGTCGAAGCGGCGGCCGATTTCGGAACCTTCTGACTCGAACACGCGACGCGCCCTGGCGAAATCGGGAATCCCGCCGGAAAAGAGAGTCCTCGAATGCTCGGCAAGTTCGGATAGCGGGACCGCGGGAAGGGACTTCGAATCGGGGGAGATCGGGGAGAACAACAGACTGTCCCGCGCCAGGTCGATCAGGGTTTCCCGGAAACGCGTGCACAGACGTTCGATTTCGCCGGAAGGCCAGCCGTCGTGGACAAACAGCATCTCGATCGCGACCCCGGGATGGACTTCCCGGCTGGCGAGATCGCCCAGGAACATGGCGGCGACCCCGCCGGCGCGCTCCGGCCCGACCCGGTCGACGAAATCGCCGGCCACGGCGGCAACCACGGTCGAAATCGAGGCTTCGGCAAGATTGGACAGCGCGATTCTCGCCTCGGTCGGAGACAGGTTTCCGCGCACGACGTGCATTCCTATCTGGAACGCCTTGTCGTTCGTCCAGTTCCGCACGATCTCGGCGGTTTCCTTCGCGTCGACCGCCGGCAATTCGGCGATCAGGTCCTTCATTTCCCGAACGCCCATCTCGTGCGTCCAATAGAGTCTCGCCAGGCCGCGCCGCGCGATCGCTTCGGTTTCCCGGTCGGGCCCGAATCCTTTCGGCAGGTCGAGATCGGTGAATTCCCGGTCTTGCAGGTTGTCGAGAAGCTCCGAATTGCGTTCGATCCATGCCGCGAGCCGCGGTGCCGCGCCGAAGATCTCGACGATCGCCTCGAAGGAGTCGGGCCGCGCGGCGGAAATCGGGCTGTCATAGGCGCTCCAGTCATCGATCTCTGGATAAAAGCGTTCGCGCCATTGATCCACCAGCGGATCCATCTTCGCGAACCAGCGCCTGGGCCGCAGCACGATGTTCATCAAATCGGCGTAGGTTCCCGGCAATTCCGGCGATTCGTCGGAACCGCGAGCCTGGAGCAACGGATAGTGGCGGGACGCCACCGCGTGATGGTCGGCATGACGCTGCATGTTGAAGAACATCCAGTTGCTGAACTTCCAGTCGGCGCTCCAGGAATGGCGCGGCATCACCTTTTCCCAGCGTCCGTTGGGCAGGCGGACCCGGCGCAGACCGTAATGTTGCAGGTAGTTGCTGATCTTCATGGAGAAGACGCAGCACAGGCCGAGGAAGACAAAGACCGGAAGCGCCCAGATCCCGCCCATCCAGAACACCAAGGCGTACCAGAACCCGACGGCGATGCCGTAGCGCCAGAACGGATTGCTGTAATGCCACGGCGGCAGACGGCGCCGCGCCAGGCGTTCGCCGACGACTTTCCAGGAGTTGGTGAGGTTGCTTGCAACTTCCCTGGGGAAATACCGCCAGAAACTTTCTCCCTTCGGAGCGGAGCCCACGTCATGCGGCGTTCCGACCCTGGCGTGATGGATATAAACGTGCTCGGTGGCGTATTGCGGATAGGAGGCGGAGGAAAGCAGGAATTCGCCGAGCCACCTTTCCCAGCTGGAACGCCGGTGAACCAGCTCGTGACCGACCACGAATACGGCCTGTGCCTCCATCGTCAACACGATCGCCAGAAGCACGCATTCCCAGATCGCGAACTGGTCCGCGACGAGGATCTGCCACAGGCCGAAAACCAGCGTCGGCGGCCACAGAAACGCCCAGATCCAGACCGGCAGGTTGTGCAGGAACAGGCGGCGTTCCGGCGTTTTCGCCGGGTCCATGTTGCGCCCGTCCACCCCCAGCGCCCGATCGAGCGGCCCCGCGACGCTCATGAAGACGAATGGCGGCAACAGCCACCAGCCGCCATGGATCGCGGCAAGGACGATCAGCGGGAAAATACCCAGGGGCAGATAATGCGGAAGGGCGTTAAGTACCGACGGCTCGATATGCTGCGTGATGTCAGCCTTGTCGGAGCCCAAGCCGCCGCCTACGGCTGTATCTTGCGGCATGGCAGCTTCCCCGATGGACTATCGGTCCCTTGTGCGGAGGTTCATCGTATCACCGGACCTCGCAACCGGCAATTTCTTCACGTCCCCAGGATTTCGACGAGACGCTCCAGAGCTTCGATGCAAAACGCGGAGGTTACCGCTTCCGAGCCGTGCCCTATCTGACCGATCGCTCCCCACTTCAACGATTGGTCGCCGAAGGCGAGTATCTCCGGCCAGCCGCCGTCCTCGCGTTGCGCGCTTATGAAAGTCTCCGCCATGCGTTTGGCGTCCATGTCTTCACGACTGCCGATGTTGTAGAGCGCCGCCACCGCCTGCGCGGCCTGAAGGACGTTGGCGAACTCTCCCTCGTCGTTGCGGAGGTCGAGGATACGTTCCGCGATTATCGGGCGCAGCCGATCGAGGGCCGGCTGTACGCGGGCGATGGCGCGGGTCGCCGCATAGTAGATCGCGACCGTATCGGGATACCATTTGGACGAGCCCTCGATCTTGCCTTCGGCAATCAGGGCCTCCAGCCAGCGTTGGGCATCCTCGGTTTCGGGGCGGTCTCCGAGATAGGCGATCACATTCGCGTTGACCACGGGGTCCGCTTCGATACGAAACGGCAAAACGACGTCCGGTTCGTCTTCCTCCAGCACCCAGGTCGTAAAACAACCTTCCTCGTCACGGTTCGCCAGCATTCGCGGAACGTTTCTTCCCAGAAAAATCCAGGGATGATCGCCAATGACGAGCGAGCAGAGCGCGGTACTGTCGAGATCCGCGGGCAGATGGCGGTAATAGCGCCACAGCCCGGGATATTCGACGGTGTCGGAAAGATAGGCTCTCGTGGAGGCGCAAATCGCTTTAGCCCGCTCTTCTTCGGAGCTTTCCAGCGCCAGCGCGCAGAAAGCCGAAACGAAGGGCGGTCTCTCGAAATGCCGCGGGATGTCGGGATCGGCGATATTGAAGCGGATGCAGTGCCAGGCGCCGTTTTCGTCGATGGTGGATTCCAGGAAAGCGAGACCGCGGCGAATGCTTTCCCTGCCCGCTCTCGCCAGCGCCTCGGGAGTAGCGTTTCCCAAGCCTCTCTCCGGTTCGGGAACGGGGGGACGAGCGGGCGGCGCGGGGTCGTGGAGCGTCTTGCGGAGAAACTCGAGCGATGCCGCGCCGGCCCTCGCCTCCTCCCGTTCGGCCTCGCTGAATTTGTTGCGCGGCGGAAGCACCAGATGCGTCTCGCCGCCGGTTTCCTCATGCACGCGAAGCTCGTGGCCCTCGGCCAGCGTCACGCCCAATTCCCGTTCGATCGTTTCCCTCGGATTCGCAAGCAGGCGTTCGCGAAAGTCATCGTCCCGGCCGGCTTTCGACAGGAGGTAATCCGCTGCGTCAACGGGTTTCTTCATCGCAGCGCTTCCGCCGCCAGGTCTCCCGCTACCAGAGTTTCTCCGTCGCCAGCCGCGCGCCTTCGGCCATCGCCTCGAACTTGGCCCAGATCACCGTCGGGTGAACCTCGGTGTGGTAGCAGGCCTGGGACGAGAACCCGCAATCGCCGCCCGCCAGCACGTTTTCCCGTCCCACCCGCTCTGCGTAGCGCACCAGCCGCTCGGCGATCAGCTCCGGATGCTCGACGATGTTGCTCGCATGGGTGATGACGCCCGGGATCAGCGCCTTGCCGTCGGCCAGCTTGATGTCTTCCCAGATGTGGTACTCGTGCTCGTGCCGCGCGTTCGCCGCCTCGAAGGAATAACTGCCCGCGTCGATGTCGAGCATGTACCCGCACACCTCGTCCATCGGCGCCTCGTAAATCCTCGGACCCTCGTTGATGCCGTAGCAGGTGTGATAGCGGATCCGGTCCTCGGGGATGCCGCGCAGCGCGTGGTTGAGCGCCTCGACATAGAGCCGGCACTTGCGGTCCTTGCCGGCATCGTCCAGCGCCGGGTCGACCAGGATGTCGCAGAGGAACGGATCGTCGATCTGCAACAGGAAGCCGGCGTCCACGATGGCGAGGTACTCGGTCCGGAGCGCATCCGCGACGGCTCCGGCGTATTCCTCCTCGGTCTCGTAGTAGGCGTTGTATCCGACGCCCGCGGGCGAGACCGCCGGCACGAACGCGTCGTGGCAGTCGACGCCGGAGAGCGCGTCCCTGAGATTGTCGAGATCGCGCGCGAGCGCCGCCTCGCCCTTGTAGGACACCGGCCCCACGCAATACATCGGCGCCATCTTGACGATCGCGCCGCCCATCATCACGCGGGCGAAATACTCCGCGTAGTATTCCGGGAACGCGGCCGTCTCGGCCGCGAACATATTGTATTTCTCGTCGCGGCGCGGCTCGAATCCCTCGATCCGATCCTCGATATAGGCGAAGAAGCCGGTCTTCGACATCTCGCCGTCTGCCACGACGTCGATGCCGAGATCGGCCTGACGCCTGACGATCTCGCGAACGCCCTCGCGGATCTTCCGCTCGTAACCGTCCTCGTCGTAGGGCTCGCCCTCGTGCCGGGCCTTCATCGCGTCCAGCACCTCGACGGTGCGCGGCAGGCTGCCGACATGGGTGGTCAGAATGCGGTCCTTGTGTCCCTGCATCGCGCATCCCCTTCGCTGCGGTTCGGTTGCGTCGTCTTCCGGATATTACGCGCAAGCGGCCGCACCGCGACACCTGCGCTCATGTCCTTCCGTCCCCGTTCGGTTTGCGCGCGGATACCGTGACGCCGACGACGATCAGCGCCACCCCGATCAGGTGAAAGGCGCTCAGCGTCTCGCCGAGGAAGGGCACGCCGATCGCGGCCGAGAACACGGGTACCAGATACATGTAGAACCCCGCGCGGGACGGCCCGAGCCGCGCGATGGCGATGTTCCAGCCAAGGATCGCGACGACCGAGGGAAAGAAGGCGACGAATACCAGCGAGACGACCGATTTGGTGCTGAGGGGAGGCAATCCCTCCTGGGCCAGCTCGACGGCGAAGAACGGCACGTGACACAGCGCCCCGACCGCGCAGACCATCGTCAGAAGGGTGAGGGTATGCACCTCCTTCGGCATCAGCCGCGCGGCGACGCCGTAACCCGCGAGGCACAGATTGCACAGGAGGAGCACCGCATCGCCGCGGTTGAACGCAAGGTCGAGAAGAATCGCGGGATCGCCGCGCGAGATCATGTAGAGCAGCCCGACGATGGCGAGCACCACGCCGAAGAGCTGCCGCCCGGTAATCCTGTCGCCGAGGATTATCCATGCGAGCACCACGATCAGCACCGGCAGCGAGGTCTGGATCGCGCCGCCGTTGATCGCCGTGGTGTAGTTGAGCGCGACATAGGTGATTCCGGCGCCCATCAGCGGCATCAGGAAACCCAGCAGGCAGAGCAGCTTCCAGTGCCGCTGCAACAGCGCGCGGTCGCGCCGGATCAGGTGCCAGGTGAACGGCAGGAGGACCAGCGCGCCGATTGTCCAGCGGGTGAAGCCGAGCGTATAGGGCGCGACCTCCCCCGCCGCCCATCGCCCGATAACGTAGTTGAGCGCGAAGATCAGCGCGGCCTGCGCCATCAGCACGTGGGCGACGCCGTCGCCGGCCAGAAACGCGGTCTTGGGGCGTTCGGTCACGCCGGTTGCAGCGCCGGTTCCCGCCTCCGGTCCTCCGGCACGAAGAGCGACAGGCAGCCTGCCAGCGCGACCGCCAGCGCGGCAACGATCCAGAGCTCGTCATAACGCGCCCACAGCGAATAGAACGCACCGCCGAGATAGGCGCCGACCGCCGCCCCCAGCCAGTGGCCGCCGAAGATCAGGCCCATCGCAAGGCCGATCACGCCGACCCCCATGCGGCTCGCGACGATGTGGGCGATGACCGGCATCGCGGCGAAGTTGAGGAAGCCGTAGAGCGCGGCGAAGACGAACAGGAGCGGCAGGCTTCCGGCGATCTGGGTCAGCAACACGAACAGCGCCACGCGGATGAAATAGATCGAGGCCAGAAGCCGCGGGCGGTGCAGCTTGTCGGCCAGGAAGCCCGCCAGGACCACGCCGATCATGTTCATTCCGCCATGGACCCCGTAGGCGGTCGCCCCTTCGATCGGCGCGAAGCCGCAGAATTCGGCATAGGGCAGGAGATGGACCTCGATCACACCCGCCGTGCTGAAGCCGCAGATCAGGAAACCGATGGCGAGCAGCCAGAAGGTTCCGCTCGAAAGCACATAGCGCAGGCGCTCGCCAAACGGCGCGAGAGTCTGGCCTTCCAGCTCCTCGGAGACCCGCGGGGGACGCCGCAGTGCGACCCAGGCGATCGCCGCGACGGCGAGCGTCGTCACGCCGAGCGCGACGTAGGTGCCGCGCCAACCGAGGGCGACGACCATCGCTCCCAGCACCGGCAGCGCGACGAGCTGGCCCCCGGTCGCCCCGGAAAACCCGATGCCGCTCGCCAGACCCCGCCCATGGGCGAAATACCGGGCGACGGCAGCGGAGACCATCGGCATGGCGATCGCGCCCGAGCCGATCCCGATCAGCCCGCCATAGAACGCGATCAGTTGCCAGTCCGCGGTGGCCGCCGATGTCGCGAGGATGCCCACGGCGACGCAGAGCAGGCCGCCGGCGCAGACCGTACGCGGGCCGAAGCGGTCGATCAGGTTTCCCGCGAAGGGCGAAACGATCGCCATGAGGAAGAGGCCGAGGGCGCCGGCGTTGGAAGCAAGGTCGCGCGGCCAGCCGGGCTCGACCTCCCAGAAGGTCATCATCAACCCGATCGAGCTGCGGGTCGCGTAGACCGCCATCAGCGCGGCGAAACAGATCGCCACGACCAGCCAGCCGAACGGGTTGCCGCGGAGCGCGTCCGAGATCACGCCGCGGCCTCCGTCCGGTCGCTTCGGCGAAGGAGCGCCTCTACATCGATTGGAAGCACTTCAGCACCGCCGCGCGCGACGCCGTCGCCGCCGCGGCCTGGTAGCCCTCCTTGTAGGGCATCGAGAAGTTGTGGGTCGCACCGGGATGGACGACGATCTCGGCGTTGCCGTGGCCGGAATAGGCCTGCCGGATGGCGGCCACCTCGTCCATCGGGACGACCGGGTCGTCGTCGCCGAAATGGAAGCTCACGGGGCAGGAAATCCTAGGCGTCTCGTCGAGCGCCTCCCCGATCTTCGTGCCGTGGAAGGAACCGGCGGCGTCGATCCCGAGACGCGCCGCGCCGAGATGGGCGTAGAGACCGCCGAAGCAGAAGCCGAGCATCGCGACCTTGCCGTTGCATTGGGGGCGCGCTTTCAGGTCGCCGATCAGGTCCTCGATGTCGAGCATGCCCTGGTCCTGGTCGAATGCGCCGTAGCGCGCGAACGCCTTCTCCATGTCGGCGGTGGGGCCCGGCATGACCCTCCAGAAAATATCGGGCACGGAAACCAGAAACCCGTCCTTCGCCCAGGCGTCGGACAGCTCCTTCATCTCGTCGTCGATCCCGAAGATCGCGGTGATCAGCAGCAGACCCGGCGCCTGGCCGCTGCCGCCGGGTTCGGCGAGATACCCGTCGAAGGTTTCGTCGTTGCGTGTCGTGTAGGTGATGTCCCTGCCTGCCAAGGTAGCCTCCCTTTGCCTGCGGTTCGCGGTGCGCTAGCCGTCCTCGGCCAGACGGATGCCGGTGAACGGCCAGCGCTGATGGGGGTAGAAGAAATTGCGGTAGGTGACGCGGACATGTCCGGGCGGGGTCGCGCAACAGCCGCCGCGAAGCACCATCTGGTTCGACATGAACTTGCCGTTGTATTCGCCGACCGCGCCCGGCGAGGTGCGGAAACCCGGATACGCGACATAGGGGCTCGCGGTCCATTCCCAGACGTCGCCGATCATCTGGCGCGGACCGGCCCGGCCGTTCCCGTTGGCGGCGGCGGGGTGAAGCCGGTCGGCGGCCAGCAGGTTCGCGCTTTCCTCGTCGACCGCGGGCGCCGCGGCCTCCCACTCGGCTTCGGTCGGCAGGCGCTTGCCGGCCCAGGTCGCGTAGGCCGCGGCCTCGTAATGGCTGACATGGCAGACCGGCGCATCGTCGTCGAGCGGGGCTTCGCCGGCGAGGGTGAACTCCGACCGTTCGCCTTCGGACTCGCGCCAGTAGAGCGGCGCCTCCCACCCCTCCGCCTGGACCGTCGCCCAGCCGTCGGCAAGCCAGAGAAGAGGATTACTGTAACCCCCGTCCTCGATGAACGCGCGATACTCGCCGTTGGTGATCGCGCGGTCGGCAAGGCGAAAATCCTCCAGCACGACGCGATGCCGCGGCCGCTCGTTGTCGAAGGCGAAACCGGTGCCGTCGTCCCCGAGCCGGCCGAGCCCGCCCTCGTGCTGGGTCCAGCCCATTCCGGGGGCGGTCTCCGCCTCGCGCGCGTTGCGCGGCCTGTAGGCGGGGCTGAGCGGATTGCGGGACAGGACGTGCTTGATGTCCATCAGCAGCAACTCCTGGTGTTGCTGCTCGTGGTTCAACCCGAGCTCGATCAGCTCGCCGGGTTCCGGCCAGGCCCGGTCGGGAAGCGTCTCGAACAACCGGGACATCGCCTCGTCGACATGGGCGCGATAGGCGATGACCTCGGCCGCCGAAGGGCGCGACAGCAGGCCCCGGTCTGGACGCGGATGCCTGTCCCCCACCCCTTCGTAATAGGAGTTGAACAGGTATCCGAACGCGGGATCGAACGGCGTGTATGACGGCAGATGGGGAATCAGGACGAAGGTCTCGAAGAACCAGGTGACATGCGCGAGATGCCATTTCGTCGGGCTGACGTCGGGCATCGACTGGACCTGCTGATCTTCGGGAGAGAGCGGCGCGGCGAGCTTCTCGCTCAGCGCCCGGACGTCGCCGTAGCGGCGCGCGAGGCGCCTCCGCGACGCCTCATGGTCTTCGGAATGCACGAATGAACGTCCCGATGGCTTGTGCGAATCGCGGCGGAGGCTAACGCATCAGGCCGTGCAACGGAACCGCCGGCGGCGGTAATCAAGCGGCCGTGTCGGCATCCTCCGGCGGCGTCTCTGGAGCGGTCTCGGGCTGTGGAGGCGCCTTGGCGATCCCGACCCTGGCGGCGCGCAGCAGACGGCCGTTGAGCACGTATCCCGTCTCGACCACCTGGAGCACCGTCCCCGGCTCGGCGTCGGCGGTCGGTATCTCGAACATCGCCTCATGCAGGTTGTGATCGAATTTCTCGCCGGCCGGATCGATCTTCTCGACCCCGTGGCGCTGAAATATGCCGGCCAGCTCGCGCTCGGTGAGCTCGATCCCGCCAACCAGCGAACCCAGCGCCTCGTTATCCCCGGCGTCTTCTGGAACCGCTTCCAGCGCTCGCCGCAGATTGTCGGCCACCGACAGGACATCGCGCGCGAAGCCGGCGATGGCGAACTTGGTGGTTTCCTCGCGGTCGCGCTGGGCCCGCCGCCGGACATTCTCGGTTTCCGCGAGCGCACGGAGTAGCCGGTCGTTGATCTCGGCGAGCTCGGCGTCGTAGTCCCGCTCCTCCGGCGCCTCGCCGGCATCCGCTTCGTCCTCCGCGGCCTTGCCGGCCCACGGCGATTCCTTGTCGGGTTCGACGGCCTCTGCGGCCTGTTCCGGGTCGGCAACCTCCTCGACGTCACCGGCCCCGGCGGGGCCTTCGGCTTCTTCCGGCTTCTCTTCCGTTTCGGACGGAGCCTCGTCGGGTTCCGTCTCCTGCTTGTCGGTATCGCTCATGCTTCAGGCCTCGATGTCCGCGCCGGCGCCGCCGCCGACCAGGCGGCCGACCACCCTAGCGGTGTAGTCGACGATGGGGATGATGCGCGCGTAGTTGATCCGGGTGGGGCCGATCACGCCGATGGCGCCGACCACGCTGCGCGCGTTGTCGCTGATCGGGGCGACCACCAGCGAACAGCCGGTCATGTCGAAGAGCGTGTTCTCGGAGCCGATAAAGATCTGAACCCCCTCGCCGCTCTTGGTGAGATCGAGCAGGCGAAGCACGAGTTCCTGGGTCTCCAGCACTTCGTAGAGGCTGCGCACCCGCTCCAGATCGCTCAGCGCCGCGACATCGTCGAGGAGATGAGCCTGACCCTTGACGATGAGCGCGCCGGCATTGCGCTCCCCGACCCAGGTCGCGAGGCCGGCCTCGACCAGCTTGGCCGTGATCGAATCGATCTGGGCGCGACGATCCTCGATCTCTGTCTTGATGTTGCGGAGCGCCGTCTCGACCGTGCGGCCCACCAGCCTGGCGTTGAGGTAGTTGCCCGCGGCGATCAGGGCGGAAGGCGGGGTCCCCACGGGAAGCTCGATCAGCCGGTTCTCGACGATGCCGTCGGCGGTGATCAGGACCACCAGCGCGCGGCCGTCGCCGAGATTGACGAACTCGACATGCTTGAGCGGCCGGTCGGTCTTGGGCGCCACGACCAGCCCGGCGCATCCGGCAAGCCCCGACATCACCGCCGTCGCCTCGTTCAGAACGTGGTTCACGTTGGTGCTCTGCGCCGCGCACTGGCTTTCGATCGCCGTCCGGTCCTCGTCGGAAAGCTCGCCGATTTGCAGCAATCCGTCGACGAACAGCCGGAGACCGGCCTCGCTGGGCAGCCGGCCGGCCGAGCTGTGCGGAGAATGAAGAAGCCCCATGTCCTCGAGATCCGACATGACGTTGCGGATCGTCGCGGGCGATAGCGGCTGCGGCAGGAGGCGCGAGAGCGTGCGCGAACCGACCGGCTCGCCGGTCTGTAGGAAGGCTTCGACGATCTCGCGAAAGATCTCCTTCGACCTCTCGTTGAGCTCGCCGACGATGCTTGGCGGAGCGCTTTGCATGGGTCCCCCTGCGGGCGGTTGGAATGTAGTGACGGCGCTTTCCACCGTCAACGGAGAGCACCCGCGCGAACCGTCCAAGCCTTTGTATTTGCGGCAGGATAGCCGCTGCTGGTACAAGCCTCGGCGGCCAGCGGAGCAAGCGGGGAAACGCGATGAGACCATCCGGCCGGGCGCCGAACGAGATGCGGGAGATCGTGCTCGAACCCGGGTTCTCGAAGCACGCCGAGGGCTCCTGCCTCGCCCGCTTCGGCGACACCCACGTGCTGTGCAACGCAACCGTGGAAGACCGCGTCCCGCATTTCATCAAGAACACCGGGGCGGGTTGGATCACCGCGGAATACGGGATGCTGCCGCGTTCCACCCACGAGCGGACGGACCGGGAGGCCGCGCGCGGACGCCAGAGCGGACGGACGCTGGAAATCCAGCGCCTGATCGGCCGCTCGCTGCGCGCGGTGGTCGACATGCCAACACTGGGCGAACGCCAGATCCGGCTCGACTGCGACGTCATCCAGGCCGACGGCGGCACCCGGACCGCCGGCATAACCGGCGCCTGGGTCGCGCTCCGGATCGCGCTCGACTCGCTCCTCGAAAGGAAGATCGTCGCCAAGGATCCGATGAACGGTTCCGTCGCCGCGATCTCCTGCGGGATCGTCGGCGGCGCGCCCTGCATGGACCTCGACTACGTGGAGGACAGCGGCGCGGACGCCGACGCCAATTTCGTGCTTACGGGTGCGGGGGGCATCGTCGAGATCCAGGGGACGGCGGAGACCAGACCGTTCGGCCGAACGGATTTCGACGCGCTTCTCGATCTCGCCCTGGAGGGTGTCGCCGCGCTGACCCGGCACCAGATGGCGGCGATCGGAAAGGGTTGAACCGGTGGCCCGCCGGTTCAGCGGCAGCCGCCTGGTGGTCGCCAGCCACAATGCCGGCAAGGTGGCCGAGATCGCCGACCTGCTGGCGCCGTACCGGATCGACGCCGTTTCCGCCGGCACGCTGGGCCTGCCGGAACCCGAAGAGACCGGATCGACGTTCGGAGAAAATGCCGCGATCAAGGCATCGGCCAGCGCTTCCGCCTCCGGGGAGGCGGCGTTGAGCGACGATTCCGGGCTTGCGGTCGCGGCGCTCGACGGCGAACCGGGTATCCATTCGGCACGATGGGGCGGGCCGCAGCGCGATTTCGCGCTCGCCATGCGACGGGTGGAAGACTCGCTGCCGCGGGATTGCGCGAGGGATGCGGCCTTCGTCTGCGCGCTCGCCCTCGCCTGGCCGGACGGGCATGTGGAAACCTTCGAAGGCCGGGTGGAGGGGCGGATCGTCTGGCCGCCGCGCGGAACCCGGGGCTTCGGATACGATCCGATATTCGTGCCCGAGGGCGGCGATCTTACGTTCGGCGAGATGGAACCCGAGGCCAAGCACGCGATCAGCCACCGCGCGGACGCCTTCGACAAGCTCGCCGCCTCCTGTCTAGCGGACCCGCGATGACCGTTTCCTTCGCACCCGACGAACGAACGCTCGGCCTCTACGTCCACTGGCCGTTCTGCAAGTCGAAATGCCCCTATTGCGACTTCAACAGCCACGTCGAGACGGCGATCGACCAGCGCCGCTGGCGCGAAGCGCTGACCGCCGAGATTCGCCATTTCGCCGGTCTGACGCCGGGCCGGCGGCTGGAAACGGTCTTCTTCGGCGGCGGGACCCCGTCCCTGATGCCTCCCGAGACCGTTGCCGCCGTAATCCAGACGGCCGCGGCGTGCTGGCAGACCGCGGAGAAGATCGAGATCACCCTTGAAGCCAACCCGACATCGGTGGAGGCGGCACGGCTCGCCGACTACCGCGCCGCCGGCGTGGGACGCCTGTCGCTGGGCGTGCAGTCCTTCGAACCGGAAGGGCTCTCCGCGCTGGGCCGCGAACACGGCGTCGAAGAAGCCATCGAGGCGATCGCCGTCGCCCGGTCCCTGTTCGAGCGCTTCTCGTTCGACCTGATCTATGCGCGGCCGGGCCAGACCCGGGACGGCTGGCGGCGCGAGCTCGCCACGGCGCTCGATCGCGCGGGAACGCATCTTTCCGTCTACCAGCTCACCATCGAGCCCGGCACCGTGTTCCATGGGCTGCACCGCCAGGGAAAGCTCGCATTGCCTCCGGAGGAAGAACAGGCGGGCTTCTTCGAGGACACCCGGGCGGCGCTCGACGACGCCGGCCTTCCGGCCTACGAGATTTCCAACCACGCCCGGCCGGGCGACGAGTGCCGCCACAACCTGATCTATTGGCTGTCGGCGGATTATATCGGCGTGGGGCCCGGGGCCCACGGGCGCGTCACGCTCGACGGACGGACCGCCGCCTTTTCGCAGCGCCGCGCGCCCGAGGCCTGGCGAGAGGCGGTGGAATGCGAAGGTCATGCCACCGTGACGGAAACGGTGCTGGAACCGTCCGAGCGATTCGAGGAAATCGTGATGATGGGGCTGCGTCTGACGGACGGGATACCGCGCGGCCGCCTCGCCGCGCTGACCGGCAGCGAGCCGGAGACGCTGTTCGATCCGAGGGTGCTGGAGCGCATGCAAGACGGCGGGTTCGTCGAGCTGGACGGGCGCGGGATTCGGGCGACAGAGGAGGGACGGCAGCGTCTCGACGCGGTGCTGGGCGCTCTCCTCGCCGGATCCGCCCTCGCGGAATCCTTGCCCCGTGCCGAGACGGCCCTATACGCTTTCCCGTCATGACTCGGAGGTAGCGGGAAGCGATGCCGGAACCGTCGATCGCGCCCGGGCTCTATCTGGTTTCGACGCCGATCGGCAATCTGCGCGATATCACGCTGCGCGCGCTGGATACGCTTCGCGCCGCCGACCTCATAGCCTGCGAGGACACGCGCGTGACGCGCAAGCTGCTGACCGCGCACGGCATCTCGGGTCGCTTGACCGCCTATCACGACCACAACGCCGCCGAGGCCGGACCGGCCCTGATCGCGCGCGTCGAGGCCGGAGAGGTCGTCGCGCTGGTCAGCGACGCGGGAACGCCTTTGATTTCGGATCCCGGTTTTCGTCTGGTCGGCGAAGCGAACCGGCGCGGCATCCCGGTAACCGTTCTGCCCGGCGCCTCGGCGCCGCTCGCCGCGCTGGTGCTCTCGGGCCTGCCCACCGACCGCTTCCAGTTCGCGGGCTTTCCGCCGCCGCGACAAGCTGCGCGGCGCCGTTTCCTCCGGGCGCTGGCGCATATCGACGCGACGCTCGTGCTGCTGGAATCGCCGCGCCGGCTGGCGGCGGCGCTGGCCGACATGAACGAGGTCTTCGGGCCGCGGCCGGCGGCCGTCGCGCGCGAGCTCACCAAGCTGCACGAAGAGGTGGTGCGCGACGATCTCGGGTCGCTCGCCGGGAAATACGCCGCGGCAGACCCGCCCCGGGGAGAGATCGTGGTGCTCGTCGGCCCGCCGGACGAAGAGGAGGCAACGAGCGAGTCGGAAATCGACGCCCGCCTCGGCGAAGCTCTAGCGACCATGTCGGTGCGCGACGCAGCGGCGCTGGTGGCCGAGGCGACGAACGCGCCGCGCCGCGCGGTCTATCGCCGCGCGCTCGCCGTCTCGCGCTCGAAGTGACGGGATCGCGGGACACCGACCGCTTCGGCCGCCGGGCGGAGCGGATGGCCGCGCTCTTCCTCGCCTGCAAGGGATATCGGACCCTCGCCCGGCGATTCCGGTCGCCTTCGGGCGAGATCGATCTGATCGCCCGGCGCGGACGGCTGGTCGTCTATGTGGAAGTCAAGGCGCGGCGCCGGGAGCTGGCCGACGTGCGCGACCGCCAGCGCCGCCGGATCCGCCGCGCCGCGGAACATTTCCTGAAGCTGCGCCCGGAACTTTCCTCCTGCGATCACCGTTTCGACGTCATCCTGATCCGTCCCGGCGCATTCCCGGTGCATCTGAAGGATGCTTGGCGCGATTAGACATCCCCGGCAAAATGGCGCACCCATGAGCTTGTAATCGGATGAGGCCCTCCATACCCCTCCCCGCGTTCGTCGCGGCGGCCGCCGTCCTTGCCTGCGCCTCGATCTCGGGTTGCGCCCCGGTCGCCATCACCGCCGGAACGGCGGCCGCCTCCGCCACCACGGAGGAACGCGGCTTCGAAGGCGCCGTGAGCGATACCGCGATCCGGGCCGAGATCAATGCGCTTTGGCTCGGCCACAACGCGGACTTCCTGTTCGCCATCGAGCTCGAGGTGATCGAAGGCCGCGTGCTGCTCGCCGGGCACGTCGAGAAACCGGAACAGCGCGTCGAAGCGGTTCGGCTCGTCTGGCAGGTGGACGGCGTCAGGGAAGTGATCAATGAAATCCGTGTCGCCGAGGGTCGCGACGTCGGCGTCTATTCGCGCGACAGCTGGATCGCCGCTCAGCTGCGCGGGAAGATTCTCTTCGACAAGGAAATCGCTTCGATCAACTACTCGATCGATAGCGTCGCCGGCATCGTCTACCTGATGGGAATAGCCCGGGACAAAGCGGAGCACGACCGCGTCAAGGCGCATGCCCGCGACGTGCCCTACGTCAAACGGGTGATCAGCCACGTAATCCTCAAGGACGACAGGAGGCGCGGAGCGGGATGAGCCTCGTCGTCGCCATCCAGATGGATCCCATCGAATCGATCGACATCGACGCCGACAGCACCTTCGTGCTGGCGCTGGAGGCGCTCGGGCGGGGCTACACGCTGTACCACTACCTGCCCGACAACCTCGCCTTCAGGGACGGGCGGATCTACGCGAAGGCGAGACCGCTCTCCGTGCGGCGCAGGAAAGGGGACCATTTCACCCTGGGCGAGGAATCCGAGATCGACCTCGCCGATGTCGACATCGTCCTGATGCGCCAGGATCCGCCGTTCGACATGGCCTATATCACGGCGACGCATCTGCTTGAGCACGTGCATCCGAAGACGCTGGTGGTGAACGATCCGGCGGAGGTGCGGAACGCGCCGGAAAAGCTCTTCGTGACCCGTTTCGAAGGCCTGCTGCCGCCGACGCTGATCGCCGCCGACCGCAGGGAGATTCTCGCGTTCCGGGCCGAGCACGAGGACATCGTGGTCAAGCCGCTGTTCGGCAACGGGGGCGCGGGGGTCTTCCATGTGAAACCGGAGGACGAGAACCTGGGCTCGCTGCTCGAAATGTTCGCCGAGACCTATCGCGAACCGATCATCGTGCAGCGCTACCTCCCGGAAATCCGCGACGGGGACAAGCGGATCATCCTGGTCGACGGCGAACCGGTCGGCGGGGTGAGCCGGATGCCCCAGGAAGGCGAGGCCCGCGCCAACTTCCATGCCGGCGGGGCGGCGAGAAAAACGACGCTCACGCAGCGCGAACGGGACATCTGCGCGCAGATCGGACCGGCCCTGCGCGAACGCGGGCTGGTATTCGTCGGCATCGACGTGATCGGCGACTACCTCACCGAGATCAACGTCACCTCGCCGACCGGCATCCAGGAGATAAACCGCCTCGACGGCATCCGGATCGAGGCGACGATCTGGGACGCGATCGAGCGCCGCTACGCCGAGTCGCGGGACTAGCGGGTGGACAGGGAGAACCGTCGTCTTGTTTTCCGCGTCCGACATGCCCTGGATCGCCCCGCCGGGAATGCCGCCGACGCATTATCTCGACAACCGGATCTATACCGATGCCGGGATTTTCGCCCTCGAACGCGAGCGGATCTTCGCCCGGTGCTGGAAGTTCCTCTGCCACGAGTCGGAGATCGGCAACCGGGGCGACTACCGCACGGCCACGCTTGCCGGTATTCCGCTGATCGTGCTGCGCGACGCGGCCGGGACGGTCCGCGCCTATTACAACATCTGCCCGCACCGGGGCGCGGCGCTGCTCAGGGAAAGCGCCGGGTCGATCGAGAACGACCGCATCCAGTGCTTCTACCATCTCTGGTCGTTCGACACGGCGGGACGCTGCGTCAACATTCCCGAGGCCGGCGCCTACGAGGCGGTCGGCCTCGACCGCGGCCGGGTCGGGCTGCGCCGGGTTCGCGTCGAGCTCTTCTGCGGCATGGTCTTCGTCTGCCTCGACGACGACGCGCCGCCCCTGCTCGAAGCCCTGGGGCCGGCGGCGGACGACATGCGCGGACCCCTGGACGCCCGACCGCTGGAGGTCTTCCACTATCACCGCGCGGAGATCGCGGCCAACTGGAAGCTGTTCGTGGAGACCAATACCGAGGGCTATCACGAGCTTCTCCACGTCTTCAATCGCCGCACCGCGGTGGGCCGCGCGGAATACCGCAAGCGCCGCTGGGAGACCCATGCGGGCGGCCACAACACCTTCCACCAGGCGGTCATCGGCTACGACCGGCACGAGCTGGAGGATCGCGAGGAGGCGACCTTCCCGGGGATGGTGCCGAACGGCCATGTCGTGGTCGACCTGTTTCCGGATGCGATGTTCAACGTTCGCGCGACCGTCGGAAGGATCGACTCCCTCACCCCGATCGCGCCGGGGCTCACGCTGCTCGAATGCCGGGGAATCGGGCTTGCGGACGACACCGACGAGGAACGCGCCATGCGGGTGCGTCACCACAATCAGGTGTGGGGTCCGTCCGGCCAGAACCTTCCGGAGGACATCTGGGCGGTCGAAACCCAGTGGCGGAACATGGAATCGGGCGCGCTCGGATACTCGATCGTTGCCCGCGAGGAAGACGGGGCGGCGATGGACGATGCGCCGGTGCGCAATTTCTACGCCGAATGGCGGCGCAGGACGGGCCGCGCCTCGCACGATATCGATCTCGACGCCGCGGCGGCCCGCGCGGCGGAATGAGCGGCGCCGAGACCCGCGAGACCCTGCGCGCTCTGATCCACAAATCGGGACTCTGCCTCGACGAGGGCCGGTTCGGGGAATTCGTCGCCCTGTTCGCCGACGACGGCAGCTACCGGATGACCGCCAAGACGCCGGAGCTCGGCACCGTCCAGACCTGGCTCGCCTTCGACCGCGAGGAAATGGCCCAGCACTTCGCCGCAATTCCCGAGCACCACTGGCCGCTGGGCGAGATGACCCGGATCGTCTCCGTCGACGCGATCGCCTTCGACGGCGGCGGGGCGTCGACGGTGGCCACGTTCTGCATCCTGCGGAACGACGACGAAGGCCGCACGACGTGTTATGCCGTCGGGCGCTACCGCGACCGCTGGCGCATGGACGGCGCCGATTGGCGCATCGTGGAACGCGTCGTCGACCTGCGCACTCGCCTGCTGCCGGCGCCGGCGCCGATTCCGCTCTGAGGATCGACGACAACGGGAGAGAAAGATGGCCAGTGGACCGCTACCGGGGCTTCAGCATGTCGACCACGTGGCGCTGACGGTGCCCGATCTGGACGCCGCCGTGCGATTCTATTGCGACGTTCTCGGGGGCACCGAGCTATACCGCATCGGGCCCTTCGACGCCGACGAGCTGCCGCGCGCGGATGACGGCCGCGACTGGACGGAGGCGCATATCAACGTCAAGGGCGGGCGGCTCTACCTCGCCATGATTTCGATCTCTCCCAACGTGATGCTGGAGCTGTTCCGCTACGAGAAACCGGAAGACGCCGGCACCGCGCCGCCGAGGAACTGCGATATCGGCGGCCACCACATCGCCTTCAAGGTCGACGACCTGGAAGCCGCGACGGCCCATCTCGCGGCCAATGGCTGCACGGTGATGGCGGGTCCGGTGGCGCTCGACGAGGGGCCGTCGGCCGGGCTCCGGTTCAACTACGTGCTCGATCCCTGGGGAAACCAGCTCGAATTCGTCGAATACACCGAGCAGGCCTTCATGGCGGACTGCAAGGCGCCGCTCTACGGGCGTTAGCGCCCCGGACATATCGATTCAATTATACGTGGCGGACAAATTCGCTATGCTTCCGCCATGGTTGCGAGCATTCATACGGTCGCGTTCCACGGTATCGACGTCCTCGACATCGAGGTTCAGGTCCAGATAGTGAGCGGGCTGCCCGCCTTCGTCGTCGTCGGGCTGCCGGACAAGGCGGTGGCGGAGTCGCGCGAGCGGGTCCGCGGCGCGCTGACCTCGATCGGATTGTCGCTGCCCTACAAGCGGATCATCGTCAATCTTTCTCCGGCCGACGTCGTCAAGGAAGGCAGCCATTTCGACCTGCCGATCGCACTCGGCCTCCTGCTCACGATGGAGGTTCTTCCATCGGATGCGGTCGATGGCTATGTCGCCATGGGCGAGCTTGCGCTCGACGGTTCCATCCGGCCGGTGGCGGGCGTACTGCTGGCCGCGATGGCGGCGGCCGGGTCCGACCGGGGCATCGTGTGCCCGGAGGTCACGGGCGGCGAAGCGGCCTTTGCCGGCAGCCTCGACGTTCTGGCGCCCAAGGGGCTGATCCATCTGATCAACCATTTCCGGGGCGTCCAGATCCTCACGCCGCCGGAGCCGCGGCTCGCGGAGGAGATCGCCCCGGCCGCGGACCTCCGCGACATCAAGGGGCAGGAGACCGCCAAGCGGGCGCTCGAAATCGCCGCCGGCGGCGGGCACAACATGCTGATGATCGGGCCGCCGGGAGCCGGCAAGTCGATGCTTGCCTCGCGGCTTCCCGGCATCCTGCCGCCGCTCGATCCGGCCGAGACGCTCGAGATCTCCATGATCCACTCGGTCGCGGGCGCCATCGCCGACGGCACGCTGTCGCGCAGCCGCCCGTTTCGCGATCCTCATCACACGGCGTCCACCGCGGCGATCGTGGGCGGCGGCCAGCGGGCGCGGCCGGGCGAGGTCTCGCTCGCGCATAACGGCGTCCTGTTCCTCGACGAGCTGCCCGAATTCAACCGCGCCGCGCTGGAGGCGCTGCGCCAGCCGATCGAGACCGGCCAGGCGGTGATCGCGCGCGTCAACAGCCATGTCAGCTACCCGGCGCGGTTCCAGCTCGTCGCCGCGATGAATCCGTGCCGCTGCGGCTGGCTCGACGACCCCGGCCAGGCGTGCAGCCGCGCGCCGCGCTGCGCCGCCGATTACCAGTCGCGGATCTCGGGCCCGCTTTTCGACCGTATAGATCTGCACATCGAGGTCCCGGCGGTCGACGTGGCGGACCTCGCTTTGCCGCCTCCCGCCGAGGGCTCGGCCGAGATCGCCGCCCGGGTCGGCGCCGCCCGCGCGGTGCAATCCGCGCGCTACGAAGGCGCGGGCATCCGGACCAACGCGGAGGCCGAGGGCGAAGTCCTGGAAGCCGCCGCCGCTTTGGACGCCGACGGCAAGGCGCTCCTCGTCCAGGCGGCGGAGAGCCTCAAGCTGACCGCGCGGGGATACCATCGCGTGCTGCGCGTGGCGCGGACCATCGCCGATCTCGACGGCGCCGGCGCGGTGGGCCGCCCGCATATCGCGGAGGCGCTGGGCTATCGCCGGATTGCGACAACAACCGCGTAGCACTTGGCATTCTTGCGGTTTGGGCGCAATGTTATGCCAATCGGGAAGATCGAGGAGGATGAGATGGCGAAACGCATCGTCTCGACGGAAGAGATGCTCGACCGCACGGCGAAATTCAGTGAACTCAAACCCAGCAAGATGGCCTTTCTGGACACCAAGATCCCGGGCCATGAGCGCGACATCTACAACGTGATCGGCGAAGGCGTGACCGAGGATGCCTCGCTTACGCCCGCGATCACGGAGGTGCAGGATTTCAACGTCACCTATGTCGGCGCCCATCCCGGCAAGGGGGCGGCGCTCCATTCGCATACGACGGTCGAGGTGTTCATCTCGATGTCGGGCCGCTGGTCGGTGTTCTGGGGCGACGACGGCGAGAACGAGGTCATCCTGGAACCGTGGGATGTCGTTTCCGTGCCCACCGAGGTCATGCGCGGCTTCCGGAACGTCGGCGAAGAGCACGGCTATCTGATGGCGATTCTGGGCGGCACGGACGCCGGGCGGGTGGCCTGGGCGCAGCGCGTGCTCGACCAGGCGGCGGAAACCGGGCTCAGCCTCGACGCGGACGGCAACGTGCTCGAAGCGGAGACCGCCGACGCCTGACCCGGCGCGTTTCACCCTCCCCCGGCCCCTCCCGCAAGCGGGAGGGGAGAAGGTTAAGGAGAGGTTAGCGCCGCGAGTCACCCTCTCCCCCTCGGGGAGAGGGCCGGGGTGAGGGGGAGACCGGCCGGCCCGGTATCGGGATTCGGAAAGGACGGGCGGCTTGCGGCCGGGTCACGCGGAAATCGTCGGCGGGGGGTTCGGCGGCCTCGTCGCCGCGACGGCGCTTGCGGAGCGCGGTTGGTCGGTGCGCGTGCACGAAAGACGCAACGCCATCGACGCCGAGGGCTACGGCATCGCCGTTCAGCCCAACATGAACCTGATCTTCAGGACGCTTGGGATCGCGGAGGAGGTGATCGCCGGCGGAGCGCGGATCGACCGGCGCGATTCCCTCGACGGGGACGGCAATGTCGTGCTGACCCGCAAGACCGAGCGCAGCCCTTACCGCATCGACCGCCGTCACATCGTCGGCCTGATCGCCCGCTGCGCGGCGGAGGCCGGCGCGGAAATCGTGCTTGGATCGCGCGTCACCGCCATCTCCCCCGATGGAGCCGTCACGACGGAGGACGGGAGCCGGAGGGCGGCCGATCTGGTCGTTCTGGCCGACGGCGCGGGATCGGCGCTGCGGGCCCCTCTGGACCTGCTCAAGCAGCAGATATGGCAACGCGACGGCGGGGTCCGGGTCACCATCCCCCGCACGCCGGACGAAATCGCCGAGGACGCGGTTTCGGGCACCGTGATGATCGAAGCGTGGTCGGACAACCGGCGGGTGCTCTACTGCCCGGTCAACGACACCGAGTTCTACGTCCTGCTCGGTTCGCTGGTCGACGACGAGGCGGGCAAGGCGACACCGATCGACCCCGATGTCTGGTCGCGCTCGTTCCCGGCCCTGAGTCCGTTCCTCGCCCGCGTCGCCGCGGAGGCGGACTGGGAAGAGGCGCGCTGGGCCCGGTTCCAGACGGTCCGGCTCAAGCGCTGGTGGACGGGCCGGGTGGCGGTGCTGGGAGACGCGGCGCACGCCATGCCGCCTTACCTCGCCCAGGGCGCCGGACATGCGATGATGAACGCGCTCGGCCTTGCGGTCGCGCTGGACGAAGAACCGGACCTTTCTTCGGCATTCCGCGCCTGGGAACGCCGCGAGCGGCCGTTGACGGAGCATACCCAGCGCTGGACGCGGATTTACGGCAACACCATCTTCCTGCCCCGTCCCCTGAAGCGGGTGTCGATCGCCGCCGAACGGCTGATCCCGTGGATCGGCAGGCAGTACCTGCGCGCGGCGCATGTCGTGCCGACCGGCTGCGCCCATGCGGCCGGGAACTAACCCGGATTTCTCACGAGCGGCGGGCGCTTCTTGTGTCCAGCGCGCGGAAACGATTACACGACAAGGGTTTGCCCGCTCGCCGGCGGTTTCGGCGAAGCGCGCAGTCTGTCCTCCGCCCCGCTGTCACCCCGGCCTTGAGCCGGGGTCCAGGCCTGCCCCGGACACCGATCCGGGGAAGCAGGACGAGAGCAGTGCCTGTGGCTCTGGACCCCGGCTCAAGGCCGGGGTGACAGGCTTGGGGTCGGCGGCGGTGCGAGCTCCTCTTCGGCGTTTGGTGAGAAATGCGGGTTAAAGCTCAGAAGACGATCGACGGGTTCCTGAGGTTCTGGTCGTAGTCGATCAGGTTGACCTGCTTGACCAGGATCCGCCAGTGCGTGGTCATGTCGCGCAGGCGGTGCCCGGCCCAGCCGGCCCAGCTCCGGGTCTCTCCCGCGCGGAACTCGACGGTGAGGAAGTTGGACCGGACCATCACGACTTCCGGGTCGTTCGCCGAGAACAACTCGATATTGGAGACCATGCGGGTCGTCCGAGACCGGGGACGCTGCGACCATGCCTCTCCGGTGCGCAGGCGAAAGATGCGGTCCTCCAGCCGGCGGCGGTCGTCGAAGGCGATCGCGATCTCGCGGCGCGGGTCGCCGTCCCGCGTCCCCGGCACCCAGTAGATGCATTCCGGCGCAAAGAGCGCGAGCCAGTCGTCGAGCCGGTCGTCGTCGAGCAGGCGCGCTTCCTCGGCCAGGAACCGCGCGCAGGACTCGCGCAGCGCCGCGTCGCTGATGGCGTGCTCGGGCGTCTGCCAATCGGAGAAATCGTCGACCAGCGCGGCGTAGAAATCGTCGCTGACGTAGTACGAGCTGGTCGACGGGTCGGGCGCGCTCATCTGCGGACGCTCACACCGCCCGGGTAATGACGATGCGGGGCTCGGCCGTCATCAGCCTCTTCCACTCCCGCATGTGCTCGCGCATGAACACCTCGTCGGTCGGCGGCCCGGTGATCGTGCCGTCGTCGTCGACCTGGAAGCGGTCCGGGATGCCGAGCCCGCGATGCATGTAGACCCACTCGTCTTCCTCCGCCTGGAAGCCGACCTGGATCTGCTCGAAATTGACGAGATCGTCGACCTCGCCGAAATTCGGGAAAGACTCCTGGGTGCGCATCCGCAGCGCATTGATGCCGTCCACCGTGCCTTCGAGCTCGCCGTCGTCGTCGACCACGGCGGTGCCGTACCAGGTGGTGTCGGTCTCGTCGACCGAGACCGGCGTCGACACCTGGACGTGGTTGCCGAGGATGTGAAGGTTGGGGAAGACGTTGATGTTCACCGGCTCGGACGAGGCGAGGTCCAGCGCGCGGTCGGCCTTGTCGCCGAGACGCTGGCGCAGCGAAGCCTCGAAATGCTCCATCCCGGGATGCGGTCCCTCGATCTCCCACAGCGCGCCCGGCCGGTCCTCCACGTTGGGCCGCTTGTCCTTGAAGTGGTGCCCGTTGCCGAAATAGCGGACATACATCGGCGCGTTGTCGGGGCTCGAGCGGTAGAACGCCATGCCCTTGTCGCCGTCGTCGTCGAACCGGTTTTCCATCGCGAGCAGCGAGCGATGCGAGAACACCACGTGGTAGCCGTCGGCGGAGTTGTCGTAGAGCAGCTTCCAGTTGCCCTTGAACTTCAGCCGGTTGGCTTCGCACAGAACCACCTTGCCGCCGGGGTGGCGGTCGAGCCATTCGTCGAGCGGGCCGGCGACCCCGCCGAGGTAGTCGACGAGCGGCGGCGCATCGAGATTGAGGGTGCCGAACACGAAGCCCCGATAGCTCTCGACCCTGGGCACCTGGGCGAGGTTGAACTTCTCGTCCTCGAAATTGTCCGCGTAGCCGTCGGGCCACGGCACGCCGTTCAGCTTGCCCGAGTTGAGGAACGTCCAGCCGTGATAGCCGCACTGGAACGACTTCGCCGAGCCGCGCGCCTCGCGGCAGACGGTCGAGCCGCGATGGGTGCAGCGGTTGTAGAGCGCCCGCAGCACGCCTTCGGAATCGCGCACCAGGATGATCGGCCGGCGTCCCAGGCGCGTCGTGACGAAGTCGTTGGGCGCCGGGATCTGGCTCTCATGTCCGAGATAGACCCACACCGCGCCGAAGATCTTGGTCATCTCCTCGTCGAAGATCCGGGGATCGGTGTAGAGAACCCGGTGGACCCGATCCTCGAACACCAGATCGTCGTAATCGTAGGCCGGCCCGGACGCCGCGCCGTCGATCGTTCGCAGCCCGGTCATGGTCTCCCCCTTCGCCGCGACGCGTTCAGAAGAAGTCAAAATACTCGTTCTGTTCCCATTCGGTCACCTGATTGGTCTCGCGGTGCCCGCCCTGGTCGATGCCGTATTGCCGGAACCGGTCGAGCTCGGCCCGCTTCAGCGCGATGAAATAGTCGACGAACAGGTCTCCGAAATCGCGCCGGAACAGGGCCGAGCCGTCGAGCGCCTCAAGCGCGGCATCGAGATCGGCGGGCAGCATCGCGCGTTCGGCGTTGTAGGGATCGTGGTCTTCGGACGGTGCGGCGATCCCTCGGTCGATGCCGTCGAGACCCGCCGCGATCTGGGACGCGATGTAGAGATAGGGGTTGGCGGCGGGCTCGCCGGCGCGGTTCTCCAGCCTGGTCGCGGGGTCGTCCGCCCCGCCGATCACGCGGATCATCGCGCCCCGCTGATCCACCCCCCAGCCCGCCCGGTCGGGCGCGAGCGAGTTGGGGCGGAACCGGCGATAGCCGTTGATGGTCGGAGTGACCAAGGCGCTGGCGGCGCCCGCATGCTCGATCAGCCCGGCGAGCATCGACTGTCCGAGCGGAGAAAGCGCATGGTTGCCGTCCTCGGACACCAGCAGGTTTTCACCCGTATGCGCGTCGGCGAGGGACTGGTGGAGGTGCCAGCCGCTCGCGAAATGGCCCTCGAACGCGGGCCGGCACATGAACGTCGCGGCGTAGCCCATGCGCCGGCAGACCTGGCGGGTCGCGGTGCGGAAGAGCGCCATGTCGTCGGCCGCGCGCGCGGCGTCGTCGGCCTCGAAGGTGCATTCGACCTGACCGGGCCCGAACTCGTTTTCCAGCGAACGCAGCTTGAGCCCGAGACCGTCGAATGCGTCGAAGAGCGCATCGAAGACCGGCTGCATGATGTCGAGATTGGTTTCGGAGTGGTAGGAGAAGCCGGGCTCGATGGCGGTCGTCGGCAGCGGGCGGCCGCGCCTGCCCTGATGCGCCACCTCGGCGTCCGAGAGGCGGTCGTCCTCGATGCGGCGCAGATACCACTCGACCTCGATGCCGACCAGCATCCGCCAGCCGCGCTCTTCGAGCCGCGCGCGCTGGATTTCGAGCACCCGGCGGGTCGAGAAGGGGAACGGCTTGCCATTGCGGAAATACGGATCGCCCAGCATCCAGCCGGCGCCGGGGGCCCAGGGCAGCTCCCGAAAGGTTGTGGGATCGGGAACCAGCACGAGGTTGGGCGAGCCCGTCATCTCGTCCAGGCCCATCCCGCCGCCCTGCGTGAACGAGGCGAAGACCCGCCCGCCCGAGGCATCGAGCGTCGAGGTGGCGACGTTGATGTTATAGCCGTCGACCAGCGCCTTCCGGAGCGCGGGCACCGTCACCGCCTTGGCCCGGACGGCGCCGTGGCTGTCCACCCAGGCGAGCCGGATCAGGCGAAGACCGTCGGCCTCGGCCCGGCGCAGAACCTCGGACGCGGCTCCCGCCTGCTCGTCGCTCCACAACCCGTGGCGGGCGATGAAGCCCTTAGATGAAGCTCGACCCGCCATCGACGACGAGATTCTGACCGCTGATATAGCCCGCCTCGTCGGAGCAGATGAACAGCATCGCCTTGGCGAGGTCGTGGATGGTGCCCTGGCGCGGCAGCGCCTGCGCCTGGGTCATGGTCTTGAACATGTGGCGCGGCACCGAGGGGCGGTCGATCTCGGTCTGCATCACCCCCGGCCAGAAGGTGTTGACGGTGATGCCGTACGCGCCCAGCTCGCGCGCCATCGAGCGCGACATGCCGACCATCGCCGACTTGGACGTGATGTAGTGGAGGTAGTTGGGACGTCCCTTCACGTGGGTGCCCGACGAGATGTTGACGATCCGTCCCCAGCCGGCCTCCATCATCGCCGGAACGACCGCGCGGGCGCACAGCATCGAGCCGGTGATGTTGACGTGCATCGCCGCCTTCCACTCCTCGACCGGGAGCTCCCAGAACGGCGCCATGGTGATGCGCGAGAAGACGGCGGCGTTGTTGATCAGGATGTCGATCCGCCCGAACGCGTCCAGCGTCCTGGCTGCCATCGCGTTGACCGAGTCTTCGTCGCCCACGTCGGTCTGAAGCGCGAGCGCCGGCCCGTGGTCCCGCTCGACCTCGGCCGCGACACGCCTTGCGTTGCCGCCGTCGATCTCCGCGATCGCCGGGATCGCGCCCTGGGCGGCGAAATAGTGCGCATAGCCGCGCCCGATCCCCTGCCCGCCCCCGGTGATTATGACGACCCGTCCCTGGAGGCTCGCATAGGTCGCCGTCTTGTCGACGTCGATCCGCGTGTAGTCGATGTCGCCGATTTCGATGTCTTCGTCCATCACCCGCCATTTCCGGCGCGCAACCCGGCGCCGATCTCGGTCAGGAATTTCTCCAGCGTCTCGTATGGCTGCGCGCCGACCACGCCGTAACCCCCGGCGGCGAAGGTGGGAACCCCGCTGACGCCGAGCTTGCGCGAGCGTTCCCAGTCCCCGTCGACCGATTCCCTGAAGCGCCGCTCGCCGAGCACCTCCCGCGCCTCGTCGGCCGGCAACCCCGCCGCCTCGACGATCCCGATCAGGGTGTCGGCGTCGCCGATGTTCTTGCCGTCCACGAAATAGGCCCGGTACAGCGCATCGTGCAGCGCCTCGCCGCCTTCCAGAGTGTCGGCCCAGGCGCCGAGCTCCTGCGCGAGCCGGCTGTTATAGGTGTGGGTGCGCCGGGCGTAGTCGAGCCCCTCCGCGTCCATCAGCTCCTTCATGCGCCGGTAGGACGCTTCGAGGTCGTAGTTGCGCCCCGCGAACAGGGCCTCCAGCGTCATCCCCTCCGCCGGGGTCTCCGGATGCAGCGGGAAGTTCACCCACTTCACCTCGATGTCGAATTTCCGCCTGAGCTTCTCGATACGCACGGTACTGAGATAGCACCAGGGTCAGACGTAGTCGGTGAACACCTCGAGCACGATCGGCTCGCTCATCGGGGGGTCTCCTTCGGGTTGGGCGGGGGCATTCTAGCGAGAGCGGTAGGAGAAAGCGATTTCGAGCTCAATCGCAGCCTGGAACCGGTGAAAAGGGAAGCATACACCGTTCGATCCCGAGCAAATGGCTATAGATTGACCGATCAACAAGCATCGGGCAGGGTAGAAGACCGTAGCAAATCAGGCAGGGTGCCTAGTCGCGCGGATGTCCTACCTCCATACATCACTCGGCCACGCCGGTTCTCAGGGCGCTTTCTGAGATGGGCGTGCGCGGTCCGAAGGCGGTCGTCGAGCCTGTAGTTCTGAAGTGGCTCCGGACATCTTCAGGCCTAACGATCGAAGAGACAGCTCGCAAGCTCAATACGAGGTCCGACAATCTAACCGCGTGGGAGGCTGGCGAAGAACAACCTTCGATGCCCCAGTTGCGCAAACTCGCGAACGCATTCAAACGACCGATCAGCTATTTCTATCTTCCTCAACCTATAGAAGAACCATCGATCCCCCATGATTTTCGACGTCTTCCCGACGCCGAAGATCGGCGCTATTCGTCCGCACTCTTGCACGAAATTCGAATGGCAAATCGGCGCCGGACATTTGCGCTCGACCTCGCCTCCGACCTAGGGACCCCTTTGGCTCGATTCGATAGTCATGGCACGGTTTCTTTGAAGGAAGACCCAGAGGTTGTGGCGCGACGAATGCGGGAAATGGTCCGTGTCGAGATCGACCATCAGAAGAAATGGGGCGACCCCCGCACGGCCTACAGAGGTTGGCGCCGGATGATCGAAAGTCTCGGGGTTCTCGTTTTTCAAGTGATCAGTGTCGACCTCAAACAAATGCTGGGCTTTTCCCTTGCCCACACCGAATTGCCGGTTATCGCGATCAATCGGAAGCTCGCGCCAAATGGGCGTACATTCACAATGTTGCACGAGTTTACGCATCTTCTCCTTGGGGCCAGCGGTGTATGCGACATCGACGAAAGCCTACCGCGCAGCCCGCAGGAACAACGGACGGAAGTCTTTTGCAACCACGTCGCAGGTGCCGCGCTAGTTCCCAGAAGCGAGTTGCTCGCTCACCCGATTGTTGAGTCGGCACGTCCGAAGATTCGAGACTGGGAGGACACCTCTCTTGACGTGCTCGCGCGGGATTTCGGTGCAAGCGAGGAGGTGGTCGCCCGGCGGCTTCTTATCAATGGCCGGACGAGCACCGCCTTCTACGCTCGCAAGCGCTCCGAGTACCGATCCCGCTTCGCCGACACGGCAGGCGAAGACCGTGCAACTCGTGACTTCAAGCGCAACATGCCGCAAGAAGCAGTGAGCAATCTGAGCTCTTTCGCTCGACTAGTGCTGGATGGCTACCACGCCGATATGCTGAGCCTCGCGGAGGCGTCACGTCATCTCGGCGTCCGGGCAGAGAAGGTGGCGACAGTCGAGAGTCTGGTGCGTTAGAGTCTTGGCTCTCACCGACTGCTACAGCATCGACACGAGCGCCATGATCGACTGGTGGGTGCGTTACTATCCGCCGCATGCCTTTGCTGGGCTTGTCCCTCGTATGGAACAGCTGATAGCAGACGGTCGATTGCGAGCCTCTCGGGAGGTCCGGGACGAACTTGAGAAGCAGCACGACGATTGCCTTAAATGGGCGAAGGCACAGGTAGATCTATTCGTCGAGAGCGACGCCCGGATCCAGGGCGTTGTCGCCAGCTTGATGAAACAATATTTCAACCCCGAGAAGCCGGACAAAGGGATCAGTGGCGCTGACCCGTTTGTCATCGGTCTTGCTTCCATCGGAGCGCCTAATCCATGGGTGGTCGTGACCGGAGAAAAATCAGGAAGCGCGGAGAACCCAAAGATTCCATGGGTTTGCAGAAACTTCGAACCGCAGCCGATCCGCGTGATCAGTTTTCTGGATCTCATCGTAGAGGAAAACTGGCAGCTAACGTGACCGGTCGGCCTTTTTGACAGGGTCGACCGCTCTACGCCATTGCGGGAGGAACCATGTCCGAGATCCGCTACGAAGGACCCTATCGCGTTCGCGAGACGCTGATCGAGGCGCACCGTCTCGCGTGGCGCAGGATCGCGGAGCCGGGCGCCTGGCTCGAAGGCGAGCGCCGGGTGGCGGTGGCGGCGGAAGTCCGCGCGGCGGAGGAATGCGCCCTGTGCCGCGAGCGCAAGGAGGCGCTGTCGCCCTTCGCGGTGGCGGGCGAACACGCCGCGACGGCGCTCCTGACAGCGGCGGAGGTGGAGCTGATTCACCGCCTGACCACGGATCCGGGCCGTCTGAGCCAAGCCTGGGCCGAGGGGATTCTAGCCGCCGGGGTGACGGAAGAGGTCTATGTCGAGATCGTCAGCATCGTCTGCATCGTGATGGTGATCGACACCTTCAGGCGGTCCCTCGACCTGCCGCCGTTCGAACTTCCGGCGCCGGTCGGCGGCACGCCGTCGCACTACCGCGCACCCGGTGCGAAGCGCCACGACGCCTGGATCAGCCTCGTCCAGCCCGAGGACGTGGTGGAAAGCGACGGCGCTCTCTATGGACCCACGGCCTCGCCGGTCGCCAAGGCATTCTCGCTGGTCCCGCAGGCCAAGCGGGACTACTGGGACCTCGCGGAGGTGCACTACTTGCCGGGAAGCGAGATGACCGACTTCGCGACAAAAATACGCGCGATAGACCGGATGCAGATGGAACTGGTCGCCGGACGGGTGTCCGCCCTCCATCAATGCGTCTACTGAACCAGCGCCCATGCATTCATGCTCCGTGCGAGCACAGAGGTTTCGGGCGCCGAGTTCGATCTCAACGCGGTCACCGGGGCGGCGAGCGGGGACGGCGGCATCGCGGGCGGGATGCTGCTTCACGCCTTTGCCGAAGCGGTGACGCTGCGCCACGCCGCGCGGACGGCGGAGTTGAGGGACGCCCTCGTCGAGACGCTGGGAGAGCCGGCGATGATCGACGCCGCCGCGACCGCCGCGGCCTTCCACGGCTTCGTTCGCCTTGCCGATGCCACGGGCACCCCGGCGGCGGGCGCGGCGGGCGGACAGGTCACGATGGAATTTCGCGAGTCGCTCGGTATCAACGAGTTCCACGGCGCTCGCGGCGCCTAGAGCGTTTTCCGACCCTATCGGGTCAGGACGGCCGGCCCACCCTCCCCCGGCCCCTCCCGCAAGCGGGAGGGGAGAAGGCAAGGAGTCGCCAAACGAGTCCCCTCTCCCCCGTGGGGGAGGGGGTCAGGGTGAGGGGGTCCCACCGCAACCCGGCGATCCCCGAAGAGACCGGCGGAGACAACGCCGGGGGAGTTGCATGGGACGGATTCGGGGGGTCCGGGAAGCGGTTTCGGGGTCGAATCGGAAGGGAGAAAAAACCTCGTGGAATCCGTGACTTACCAAGTTATTTGCCTTGAACAAGAATTTTTTTGCTTGACCCGGGACACGTTTTGGGGTAAATTTTCCAGAGTCGAGAAGTGGGGGCGCCGGAGATTTCGGCGCCCCTTTTCGTTGCCGGGCACACCGCCCGACCATACGAGAGAAACGCCTCGGGCCGCCCGCCCGCCCATGTGGAGGACACGATCGTGCATGATGCGACCGCCATCGTTACCGACCCGGCCGTCATGGCCGACGCCCTGGCCTGTCCCCTACCTCGTCATGCCCGGACTTGTTCCGGGCATCCACGTCTTGCTGCATCGCGGTGCGGGCCGGGAGCGGACGAGGCGGTGGAGGGACGTGGATGCCCGGAACAAGTCCGGGCATGACGGTGTGGGGGAAGCCGGGTCGACACAAAGGCCAGGGACGGGTCGGCATTTGCCGACAGAAATGCCGACAGGCCGGTCGAGTCGGCAAATGTCGACATTCCCGCCCGGCATTTGCGGGGCGCGAATGTCGACCCGGTGGCGATTTGTCGACTCGATGCCTATGTCGACGGCGGGAACGAACGCCGGGCCCCGCCGGCATGGCCTTGGCCGGGGGTTCAGTCGAGCGAGGCCCGCCGCGGATCGTGGCGCGCATGCCGTGCCTTGGCGGCGCGCGGGCTGGCGACGGCATAGCAGTAAATGCAGCCGTGCGGGCATGTGTCGTAGGCGCCGATGTCGCGCGATTCGTGGCACAGGCAGCCCGGCCGGTTGCCCCTGAGCCTGGCCGCGATCGGGGCTCCGGCGACATCGCTCATCCGCACGGCGTCGATGCAGCTTGCCTCGCCCGCTTCGCCGATGGCCAGTTCGGGCTGGGCACAGACCGTGAGCTTCATGCCGAGCTCCCCGGCAATTTCGGCGAGCCGGCCGATCGTCTGCCGCTTTCGTTGCGCCGACGGATCGTCCCAGGCCAGCCCGCCGGCCTCGCCCGCGCGATCGAGGTTCCGCCGCGTCTTGCGGTAGAAGCTGGCGAAGGAAACGACCGCTTCGTCGACGGCGCCGGCAAGGGTTTCACCGAGCCGCGCGAACCGCTCGGCGTGGGAAGACAGCGGCGTCGCGTCGGTGACGATGACGGGATCGTAGCGCCAGACGACGACGCGCGGCCCGAACTCCCGGGCGATCGCGTGCACCTGCCCGGCCGCGCGGGCGCGGTCGATCGTCGAGGCTTCGAGAACGCGGGGATAGTCGTTGATCGTGTAGTGAACGACGAACGGGTATCCGGCCGCGGCGAGGCGGCGAAGTGCGGGGATGAACGGCCCGGCATTCCTGGTCCAGAAGACGAATCCGGAAACCGCCTCGCGGTCGAGACGGACGGTGTAGGGCCTGCCATAGGGGTTCCCGACGGTGCAGGACCCCGCCTCGACCCGCCGCATGAACCATTCGCCGTAGAAGGCCGGAATGTCGGTTCGATAGCTCGCGGAAACGATCATGAGGCTCGCCCTCGCGGGGTGCGGCGGCCGGTTGTACCGTCGGTTCGTCGACCCTATATATCCGCAGTCATCGACACGCGTTAAGGCGTGAAACGTTCGGGGATGCCGCGGGCGCCGGCACGGGCCTTTGGCGTCCGCTGCAAAATTGGGGACTGAAATGGGCAAGGCGATAGGGATCGATCTCGGCACGACCAATTCGTGCGTTGCCGTCATGGACGGGGCGGACACGCGCGTGATCGAGAACAGCGAGGGAACGCGCACCACGCCGTCGATGGTGGCGTTCACCGACGAAAAGGAACGCCTGGTGGGCCAGCCGGCCAAGCGTCAGGCGGTGACCAACCCGACCAATACGCTGTTCGCGATCAAGCGCCTGGTGGGACGGCGCTTCAACGATGAGCTCGTCAAGAAGGACCAGGATCTGGTCCCTTACAAGATCGTCCAGGCCGCGAACCGCGACGCCTGGATCGAGGTCCAGGGCGAGAACTACTCGCCGAGCCAGATTTCCGCCTTCATCCTGCAGAAGATGAAGGAAACCGCCGAGGCCCATCTCGGCGAGGACGTCACCGAGGCGGTGATCACGGTTCCGGCCTATTTCAACGACTCCCAGCGCCAGGCGACCAAGGACGCCGGCAAGATCGCCGGGCTCGAGGTGCTGCGCATCATCAACGAGCCGACCGCGGCCGCGCTCGCCTACGGGCTCGAGAAGAAGGGGTCGGGGACGATCGCGGTATACGATCTCGGCGGCGGCACGTTCGACATTTCGATCCTCGAGATCGGCGACGGGGTGTTCGAGGTCAAGTCGACCAACGGCGACACCTTCCTCGGCGGCGAGGACTTCGACAGCCGGATCATGGATTACCTGGCCGACGAGTTCAAAAAGGACCAGGCGATCGACCTGCGCGAGGACCGCCTGGCGTTGCAGCGCCTCAAGGAAGCGGCGGAAAAGGCCAAGATCGAGCTTTCCAGCGGCCAGCAGACCGAGGTGAACCTGCCCTTCATCACCGCCGACCAGTCGGGGCCGAAGCACCTCAACATCAAGATCACCCGCGCCAAGCTGGAGGCGCTGGTCGACGACCTGGTGGAGCGGACCGTCGGGCCGTGCAAATCGGCGCTCAAGGACGCCGCGCTTTCGGCGGGCGAGGTCGACGAGGTCATCCTGGTGGGCGGCATGACCCGCATGCCGAAGATCATCGAGACGGTGAAGTCGCTGTTCGGCAAGGAGCCCAATCGCAGCGTCAATCCGGACGAGGTGGTCGCCGTCGGCGCGGCGATCCAGGCCGGGGTGCTCAAGGGCGACGTCAAGGACGTGCTGCTACTCGACGTCACGCCGCTGTCGCTCGGCATCGAGACGCTGGGCGGCGTGTTCACCCGGCTGATCGACCGCAACACCACCATCCCGACCAAGAAGAGCAACGTCTTTTCGACCGCCGAGGACAACCAGAACGCGGTCACCGTCCGGGTGTTCCAGGGCGAGCGCGAGATGGTGGCGGACAACAAGCTCCTCGGCGAATTCAACCTGGAAGGCATCCCGCCCGCGCCGCGCGGCATGCCCCAGATCGAGGTCACGTTCGACATCGACGCCAACGGCATCGTCAATGTGGGCGCCAGGGACAAGGCGACCGGCAAGGAACAGGCGATCCGCATCCAGGCTTCGGGCGGCCTGTCCGACGCCGACATCGAGCAGATGGTCAAGGACGCCGAGATGCATGCCGCCGACGACAAGGCGCGCAAGGAGGAGGTCGAGACCCGCAACCAGGCGGACAGCCTGATCTACACGACCGAGAAGAACCTCGCGGAGCACGGCGACCAAGTTCCCGCCGAGGACAAGGCCGGGATCGAGGACGCCGTCGCGGCGCTGAAGACGGCGATGGAGGGCGAGGACGTCGAGGACATCAGGGCAAAGAGCGAGACCCTCGCCCAGGCCGCGATGAAGCTGGGGGAGGCGATGTACAAGGCCCAGCAGGAAGAAGCCGCCGCCGGGCAGGCGGATACGGGCGCCCCGGGCGCCGATCCCGAGGCCCAGGGGGGAGAAGACGATTCGACCATCGTCGATGCCGATTTCGAGGAGGTCGACGAGGAACCGAAGGACAAGTCGGCATAGGCCCTTCCCCTCCGCGGCGGCTCTTGGAACAGGTCGGGTTGCATGGCCAAAGAGGACTATTACGACACGCTCGGTGTCGCGCGGGGGACTGACGCGGAAGCGCTTAAACAGGCCTACCGCAAGCTCGCCATGGAGTATCACCCCGACCGCAATCCCGGGGACGCCGACGCCGAGCAGAAGTTCAAGCAGATCAACGAAGCCTACGACGTCCTCAAGGACGACCAGAAGCGCGCGGCATACGACCGGTTCGGCCATGCGGCTTTCGAGGGCGGCGCGCCCGGCGGCCAGCCGGGCGGCGGTTTCGATTTCGGTTCGGGTTTCGCCGACATTTTCGACGAGATGTTCGGCGATTTCATGGGCGGGAGGCGCGGCGGCCGCACGCGCGGCGACGATCTTCGCTACAACATGGAGATCTCGCTCGAACAGGCCTACAAGGGCAGCGAGACGAGGATCAAGATCCCGGCCTCGGTGACCTGCGACACCTGCGACGGCTCCGGCGCGGCGCCGGGCAGCGGGCCTGTGAGCTGCACCACCTGCCAGGGCCACGGCAAGGTGCGTGCGCAGCAGGGATTCTTCTCCATCGAACGCACCTGCCCCGCTTGCCAGGGCGCGGGCCAGACGATCGCGAATCCGTGCCGGAGCTGCGCCGGCACCGGACGGACGCGCAGGGAGAAGACGCTCGCCGTCACCATCCCGCAGGGGGTGGAGGACGGCACCCGCATTCGTCTCGCCGGCGAAGGCGAGGCCGGCATGCAGGGGGCGAGCCCGGGCGATCTCTACATTTTCGTCTCGGTCAAGCCGCACCGCCTGTTCGAGCGGGACGGGACGACGCTGTTCTGCCGCGTGCCGATCCCGATGACCACCGCCGCCCTCGGCGGCGCGGTCGAGATGCCGACCATCGACGGCACGCTGGCCAAGGTGAACATTCCCCACGGGACCCAGTCCTCGCGCCAGTTCCGGCTGCGCGGCAAGGGCATGACCGGGCTGCACGGGCGCGGACGCGGCGACATGCTGGTTGAAATCCAGGTGGAGACTCCGGTCAACCTGTCGCAGCGGCAGCAGGATCTGCTGCGCGAGTTCGAGGAGGAAGGCAAGGACGCCAAGCACGCGACCAGCCCGGAATCGGAGGGTTTCTTCTCCCGGGTGAAGGGGCTCTGGGGAGACCTCAAGGAATAACGCGATATCTCACCGGACGCGGTCGCAACCGGCATCCCCCTCACCCTGACCCTCTCCTCCACGGGGGAGAGGGAACTCGTTTGGCGACCCTTCCTTACCTTCTCCCCTCCCGCAAGCCCCGGATCGCAGTCCGGGGCTTGCGGGAGGGGCCGGGGGAGGGTGGCTGCGCTGGTCCTTCCCTTCATCAATCCCCGGCACGGCCAGGAGATCGAAGCGTTCCGCCGCCTGTCATTCCGGCCGCCGCGCTCCATGCCGCCCCGGCATGGAGCCGCCCGCAATCGGCATTTTTATTCTCGAAAACAGAGTGTTAGGCGAATGCTCGGAGCGCGGGTCCGAGACGGATTCGACGAAAGACGGACGGCCCGCTTCGATTTGGCCTGGAGGCGCGCGGTCATGGCCACGCTCGACGCCAATCTCCGCCGTGCGGTCCTCGACTATCTCAAGCGCTCCGGGTTGAGCGGCATGCAGTTCGGTCAACTCGCGCTCGGCAATCCCGGATTCGTCCTCGGCCTCGACAGGGATCGTTCCCTGACGGTGGAGAACGCCGACCGGGTGCTCCGCTTCATGGGACAGGCGCCCATCGGTCCCATGTTCCGGCGAGAGGTGGAGGCGTTTCTCGGCGTGACCGGAACCGGGGAAGCCAATCTGGGTCTCAAGGCCGCCGGAGATCCTTCTTTCGTGGAGAAGCTTCGGCAGGGAGCATCTTGTCGGCTGACCACGGTTCAACGGGTGCGCACGTGGATGCGCGAGACGGCGAGCGAAGCGGAACGCGCTGCCATCGCGCGGATACTGGCAGGCAGCGAGGAGGCGACGCCGGCCCTCGACCCGGACCCGGCCGCACTCGTCGCGCTTGCCGGGAGCGCGGCGTTGCTACCCGACCGCGATTCCGACGAGCCGGCGTTCCTCACCACGCGCCAGGCGGCGGCCCTCCTCTCGCTGTCCCCGCGAACGCTGGACCGCTACCGGGTCGCGGGCAAAGGGCCGCCGTTCCGCAGGTTCGGATCGCGGATCGCCTATGCGCGCGCGGACCTCGAAGAATGGGCCGCGCGGAGGCACCGGGGACGGCCTCCGGACTCAAGCTGATCGGCAAGCCGATTCAATCGGACGCTATCGAACGCCGGTGTCGTTGACGGCGACGAAGGGTGCGGACATCGTCTTCCGATGACCGGCGAAAAGCCGCACGTACTGATTGTCGGGGGCGGAATCGGCGGCCTGACCCTGGCGCTGGCGCTGCATGCCCGCGGCCTGTCCTGCCGGGTGTACGAAGCCGCACCGGAATTCAGGCCGCTCGGCGTCGGCATCAACATGCTGCCCCATGCGATCCGGGAGCTGACCGCGCTGGGACTCCAGCCCGCCCTGGAGAGCTACGGCGTCGAGGCCCGCGAATTCGCCTATTTCAACCGGCACGGCCAGGCGGTCTTCGCCGAGCCCTGCGGCCGCTTCGCCGGCTACGAGTATCCGCATTTCTCGATCCATCGCGCGGACCTGCACCAGGTATTGGCGGAAGCGGTCGTAAACCGGCTGGGACAGGATGCCGTGCATCTCGGTCACCGCTGCATCGGCGTCGAGCAGGACGGGGACGGCGCGAGGGCGCTGTTCGAAGACGCGGAGCCCGCGACCGGCACGATCCTCGTCGGGGCGGACGGCTTTCATTCCGCGGTGCGCCGCCAGCTCCATCCGGAAGAAGGCGCGCCGCATTTCGGCGGAATCAACATGTGGCGCGGCGTGACGCGGCGGGAACCCTTTCTCACCGGCGCCAGCGTCACCCGCGTCGGCACCGTGGCGCGCGGCAAGATGGTGATCTATCCGATCCGGCAATTCGACGACGACACCCAGCTCGTCAACTGGGTGACGGAACAGCCGCGCGACGACCACAAGCCCAACGATTGGGCGACGCCGGGACGGATCGACGATTTCATCGCGCCGTTCGCGGACTGGAAATTCGACTGGCTCGACATTCCGGACCTGATCGTCGGGGCGGAGTTCATCCTCGAATATCCGATGCTCGACCGCGATCCCGTCGACCGATGGACTTTCGGCCGGGTTACCCTGCTGGGGGATGCGGCGCACCCGATGTATCCGCGCGGCGGCAACGGCGGGGCGCATGCCATCCTCGACGCGGAAGCGCTGGCGAGGCTGCTCGCGGAGATGGACGATCCGGTGGCGGCGCTGAAGGCCTATGAAGACGAGCGTCTCGAAGTCACCAGCGAGATCGTGCTCGCCAACCGCCGGCAGCCGCCGGACTACATCATCGAGACCGTCGAGGCGCTGACCGGGGGAGAGCCGTTCGAGCGGATCGAAGACGTCATCGATCCCGCCGAGCTGGCGGCCATCTCCGACCGGTACAAGGAAATCGCGCGATACAGCGTGGACCTCGTGGGGCGTTGACGCCGCGGCGCCGGCCGCGCTTCGGGCCGCCTAGAGCCTGTCCGTTTCAAATGGAACCGCCGGCACAGCCGAGGCGCGCCCTTCGATACGCCGCTTCGCGGCTACTCAGGGTGAGGATATCGTTGAAATTAAACAAGAAAACTCCCTCATCCCGAGTAGGCCCGAAGGGCCGTATCGAGGGACGCCTCACCGCAACGCTTCCGTCCCAAACGGATACGCTCTAGGACACCAGCCGTGCGGCACGGCGGCGGGCGGTCTCGGCGAGGGCGACGGGATCGAGCGTCGCCAGCATACCGTCCCTGACCACGGCGCGGCCTTCCACCAGCAGGTCGCGCACGGAGAACGGGCCGCAGAACACCAGCGCCGCCACGGGGTCCCAGGCGCCCGCGGCGCGGAGGCCGGATACGTCCCAGATCGCGATATCGGCCCGCCTGCCCGCTTCGATCGAGCCGATCTCGTCGGCGCGGCCGAGGATTTGCGCGCCGCCCAACGTGGCGATCTCCAGCGCTTCGCGCGCGCCCATCGCGTCGGCGCCGTAGCGCGCCCGCTGCATCAGCATCGCCTGGCGCGCCTCGGGCAGCAGGCTACCGGAGTCGTTGCTGGCGGACCCGTCGACTCCGAGTCCCACCGGGACTCCCGCATCCCGCATTGCGCGCAGCGGTGCGATTCCCGACCCGAGCCGGCAGTTCGACGAGGGGCAATGCGCGACGCCGGTCCCGGTCCGGGCGAACAGGGCGATCTCGTCCGCGTCGAGCTCGACGCAATGGGCGTGCCAGACACGGTCGCCCACCCAGCCCAGCGACTCGGCGTATTCTCCGGGCCGGCAGCCGAAGGCTTCGAGCGACCAGGCGACATCCTCGGCGTTCTCGGCCAGATGGGTGTGCAGCCTGACATTCTTGTCCTCGGCCAAGGCCACCGCGTCGCGCATCAGCTCGCGGGAGACGGAAAAGGGCGAGCAGGGCGCGACGCCGATCCGGACCATCGCGCCCTCCGACGGATCGTGGAAGGCGTCGATGACCCGGATGCAGTCGTCGATTATGTCGGCCTCGCGCTCGACCAGGCTGTCGGGCGGCAGGCCGCCGTCGCTTTCGCCGACGCTCATCGCCCCGCGCGTCGCGTGAAACCGCAACCCCACCGTGGCGGCCGCCTCGATGGTGTCCTCCAGCCGGACGCCGTCCGGGTAGAGGTAGAGGTGGTCGGAACTCGTCCCGCAGCCGGAAAGCGCAAGCTCCGCCAGACCGAGCTGCGCCGAGACGAACATGTCCTCGGGCCGCATCCGCGCCCAGACCGGATAGAGCGCCTTCAGCCACCCGAACAGGAGCGCGTCCTGGCCTGCCGGCACCGCGCGGGTCAGGGTCTGGTACAGGTGGTGATGGGTGTTGACGAGCGCAGGGGTCGCCACGCAGCCGCCGGCGTCTATGATCTCCCACCCGGCGGGATCGGCGGGGCCTCCCTTGCCGACGCTCGCGATCCGGCCATCCTCGACGAGGATATCCGCGCCGGCCGGCTCGCTCCGTTCGGCGTCCATCGTGACGACCGCATCGGCGTTCCGGATCCACAGTTTTCCGGCCGTCAACGCTCCGCTCCCTTCCGAATTCGGGGAACGGAATTATCGCCCGAAACGGGCGTCATTTCAGGGAAATGGCTGGCGCGCCCGGGAAGATTCGAACTCCCAACCTCCTGATCCGTAGTCAGGTGCTCTATCCAGTTGAGCTACGGGCGCGCGGAGCCGCCGATATACAGTCTGCCGGCGGGCGTGGCAACGGTTGCGGGCTCCCCTACTCCGCCGCCTGCACCTTGGGTTCCCCGGCCATGCCGCGGCGGAGTTGTTCCGCGTTGGGTCCGCCGGGGGCCATCGAAAAGACGCTGTCGACCGCGGTGTAGTCGTGATAGCCGAGCCGCGCGAGCGGCCGCAGCCGGGCGATATCGAGCTTGCCGTCGGCGGCCAGCGCGCCGTCCTCGATATGGACGCCGATCACCCGTCCGACCACCACATACGACGTGTTCTCGATCGTGCGGCCGGGCAGCACCATGGTCGCGTGGTAGAGGCATTCGAGATGGACCGGCGAGGCCGCCACGCGCGGCGGCTTGACCAGCGCCGACGGCGCCGGCTCCAGTCCGGCGAGCTCCATCTCGTCGACCGCCGCATCGACGAACTGGGCCGTCGTGTTGACCGCTTCGCGCAGCTCCCAGGTCGCCATGTTGCACACGAACTCGCCGGTCTGCATGGCGTTGCGCGCGCTGTCCTTGGGATCTCCGCCCGGTTTCGGGCTGGCCGAGAACATCACATAGGGCGGGTCGTAACCCAGATTGTTGAACTGGCTGTAGGGCGCGAGATTGGGCACGCCGTCGGGATCGAGCGTCGATACCCAGCCGATCGGCCGCGGAACCACGATCGACTTGTAGGGGTTGAAGGGCAGGCCGTGATCGGTCTTGCCGGGCTCGTAGAACATGGACGCCCCTCCGCTGTCACACGACGCCATTCTTTCACGCGGCTACATTCTCGGACAGCGGTCGGGCGCGATGCAACTTCACCAAGCGAGCGACTCTTCAATCCGTCTTGGGCGACGGAAGCCGACCAAGACGTCGGAAGGAAAGCGGCGGCAACGATTCCTTCAGGACCCGGTACGGCCCGACAATCGTTGCGGGGGGACAGGGCGAACCGATCCAAATTGGAGACGGTCGGGCAATTCGCTAGCCCCGCATATTTCCGAAAACCAGGAGACCGGTCAGGAAAGTATCGGCCTGCGGCGTTCTCCGGACGCTGGTCCAGTCCGCAAAGGCCTTGTCGACCCGGTCCACAAGATCCAGAACCTCGCGGCGGGTGAAACGATGCGCCCGATTGTAGTCCGCTTCGTGGCGGGCCTGCTGGAGTTCAACGAACGCCCTGGCCAGAGCAATGAGTTCCGGTTGCAGGGGATGGCCGTTAAACCCAGGAAGAAGCGCTTCAGATACGCCGTTCGCGGCGAACTGCCGTGCAACCCTTTGCATGGTGCCATGGGCAAAGGCACGCGCCAGACAATCGCGGAGTGCGGTTCGGCGATTGCGCGAAATTACGAATCTAGCCGCTTCGTCAACCAGCTTGTGAAACAGCGCGTAGTAGGCAGCTGAAACGGCACGCCGCAGGCTCGCCTGGCGGGGGCGCATCGGATCCGCAACAGCAAGATCACGCGCCTGCTGAAGGAGGTCGTCATGCAGACTCACCTCGCGGGCACCTTTTCGGAAGCGCCGCGAAAACGAACGTAGACCCAAGTCGAGGGCCCCGTTCTGCTACGTACCCGGTCGAAGACCATGTCGCGCAGCCGGGACCGCGTGTCGAAATCGACCTCGTCTTCCTCAAGCAACGCCCAAACCCACACTGCGGGCTCATCCGTCGAGTCGAGTCCGGTTTCCACCAACCAGCCGCTCACCCGGGTCGGAAGATTTCCGAGTTCGTTGAGCGCGGACTCGATGTCTGCAACCGTAATTTCCATTGCGCTCGTCCGTCCGCAATTTCGAGGAGCGACGATAGCGAGATAGGGGGGCTGGGGAAATAGCCGCCGCCGGTCACGCCGTGCGTGGCACCACCGCCACGTTGTCGATCAGCCGCGCCTTGCCGAGCCATGCGGCGGCGAGAGCGCGTGCCTCTTTCTTTATCGGAGCCTCCACGGGTTGGAGGGTTTCCCGGTCGACCACCGCGACATAGTCGATCGGGTCGAATCCGGCCTCGGCGATGGTCCGTTCGGCTTCCCGGATCGCTTGGGGGATGTCGGCGCGCGGCGCGACCGCCCTTTCCGCGAGAGCGAGCAGCGCGCGGTTGAGGGTCGGCGCCGCCGCGCGTTCGGCGGCGCTCAGATAAACATTGCGGGAGGACAAGGCGAGTCCGTCCTCCTCGCGAACCGTCGACACGCCGTGGATTTCGACGCCCAGATCGAGGTCGCGGGACAGCCGGCGGATGACCTGGAGTTGCTGGAAGTCCTTTTCGCCGAACCACGCCGCGTCGGGCCGCACCATGTTGAACAGCTTGGCCACCACCGTCGCCACGCCCTCGAAATGCCCCGGACGGAACGCGCCGCACAGCCGCTCGGTCAGATCCCGGACGGCGACCGTCGTGGAAAAGCCCTGGGGGTAGACGCTCTCGCCGGGCGGGGCGAACAGGAGGTCGCCGCCGGCTTCCGCGATCAGCCGGGCGTCCCTTGCCTCGTCGCGCGGATAGGCCGAGAAGTCCTCGCCGGGAGCGAACTGCCTGGGGTTGACGAACAGGCTCGCGACCACGCGGTCGGACCCGGTGGCGGCGGCCCTGACCAGCGCGAGGTGGCCGTCATGGATGGCTCCCATCGTCGGGACCAGCCCCACGGAGAACCCCTCGGCGTGCCACGCGGCGACGCGGCGGCGGACCTCCCCGGTCGAGCGTACGATTTCGAAATTGCGGGATGCAGACATGCCGTCCGCGCCGGGCGATACCGGAGGCGCGACCGAGGCCGGACTCAGGCGAGCTTGGCGCGCTTGGGCACGCCGAAACAGTGCTCGGGCCCCGGAAAGCGCCGCGCGCGGACGTCGCGCGCATAGGCCGCCGCCGCTTCGCCCAGGGAATCGCCGAGATCGGCGTAGCGGCGGACGAAGCGCGGCGTGAATTCGGAGAACAGCCCGACCAGATCCTCGGTCACCAGAACCTGCCCGTCGCACCGGGGCGACGCGCCGATGCCGATGGTCGGCACCGGGACGAGATCGGTGATCTCCCTTCCGACCGGTTCGATCACGCCCTCCACGACCATGGAGAACGCGCCCGCATCGGCCACCGCCCTGGCGTCTTCGACGATGGCGCGCCCGTCGTCTTCCGCGCGCCCCTGAACCTTGAACCCGCCATAGGCGTGAACCGACTGCGGCATCAGCCCGACATGGCCCATGACGGGTATCGACCGCTTGACCAGGAATTCGACGGTCGGCGCCATCTCGACCCCGCCTTCGAGCTTGACCCCGGCGCAGCCGGTCTCGGCCATCACCCGCGCGGCGTTGCGATAAGCCTGGGCGGGCGATTCCTGATAGCTCGCGAACGGCATGTCGACGATCACGCAGGCCCGCGCGGAACCGCGCCGGACCGCGGCACCGTGGGCGATCATCATGTCGAGCGTCACGCCGAGCGTGGAATCGAGCCCGTAGACCACCATGCCCAGCGAATCGCCGACCAGAAGGATATCGACATGGGGGTCGAGGATCTTGGCCTGCGGCGCCGTATAGGCGGTCAGCGCCACGATGGGGTCCCCACCCTTGCGGTCCCGGAGCTCGGGCACGGTCACGCGCTGCCCCTTGCTCGCCACGCTCATGTCAGCCTCTTGTCTCGCCTGTGCCGTCTCGTGCAATCGCCGGCGGCCCGCGACCGGCTAGTTGTAGACCTTTTTCTGTCCGCGCGAAACGCCGTCGACGGTTGGGACGTTCGGCGGCGGCCCGGGAAATGCTTTATTCTGGTCGTTATGGCAACCCTCGCTCCGGCCCCCGCGCCCGACGATGCCGCCGACCGGCCGGTGATCCGGCTCGCGCCCGGCCGCCACAAGCGGGTGCGCGCCGGCCATCCCTGGGTCTATTCGAACGAGATCGCGATGACCCAGGAGGCCAAGGCGCTGCCGCCGGGCTCGATCGTTCGGCTGCATGACAGCGCCGGCGGCCCGCTGGGCGCGGCGACGTTCAATCCACGGCCGCTGATCAGCGCGCGGTTGCTGACCTCGGATCCCGACACCGCCATCGACCGAGACTTTCTGGCCACCCGACTCGCCAGGGCGCTCGGGCTGCGCGAGCGTCTGTTCGATGCCCCATACTACCGGCTCGCCTGGTCGGAGGCGGACGGGCTGCCGGGGCTGGTGCTCGACCGTTACGGCGACGCGGCGGCGGCGCAGCTCAACACCGCCGGCATGGACCGCCTCGCCGACGCCCTGACGGAGGCGCTGTTCGCGACGGTCGGCGTGCGCTCCATCGTCTTCCGCAACGATTCCGGGGCGCGCACGCTGGAAGGGCTGCCGCCGGAGACGTCACAGACCGGCGCCCCGGTCGAAGGGCCGGTCGAGATCGTCGAGAACGGGGTGAGGTTCGTCGTCGACCTGACCGGCGGGCAGAAGACCGGCTGGTTTTACGACCATCGTGAAAACCGCGCCCGGGTAGCGACGCTCGCACGCGATATGGACGTGCTCGATGCCTACAGCTATGTCGGCGGCTTCGGCGTCCAGGCCGCCGCTGCGGGGGCGCGTTCGGTCCTCTGCCTCGACCGGTCGGAACCGGCGCTGGACCTCGCCGCCGAGTCCGCGAAACGCAACGGCGTCGCCGGCGTTTGCGGCTTCCTGCGCGGCGACGTCTTCCGAACGCTGGAGGAATTCGCCCGCGAAGGGCGCAGCTTCGACATCGTCGTCTGCGACCCGCCGGCCTTCGTCAAGTCGAAGAAGGAACTGGCGAGCGGGCTCAAGGGCTACCGCAAGCTGATCCGCCTCGCGGCCGAACGCGTCCGGCCGGGCGGCCTCCTGTTCGCCGCCTCGTGCTCGCAACAGGTCGACGCCGGACAGTTCGCCGAGGCCCTGCGCGGCGCGCTGCGGAGCCTCCGGCGCGGCGGGCGGGTGCTCCACCGCGGCGGCGCGGGACCCGACCATCCGGTCCACCCCTATCTGCCCGAGAGCGCCTATCTGAAGACGCTGCTGCTGCAACTCGACTGAAACGGAGGAACACATGCTGAAGATTCTCGGCCGCGCCACCTCGTCCAATGTCCAGAAAGTCGTCTGGCTGTGCGAGGAGGTCGGGATCGCCTACGAACGCGAGGACATCGGCGGCCCGTTCGGCGGCAACGACCGGCCCGACTATCTGGCGCTCAATCCGAACGGAAGGGTGCCCACCCTGATCGACGGCGATTTCGTCATCTGGGAATCGAACGCCTGCGTCCAATACCTCGCCTCCCGGCACGCGACGGGCAGCTGGTATCCGGACGACCTGCAAGCCCGTGCGCGTGCGGTGCAGTGGATGGACTGGTCGCTGGGCTCGCTCGCGCCGACCCACGTGCCGGCCTTCCAGGGGCTGATCCGCACCCCGCCCGAGCAGCGCGACCCGGAGGCGATCGCGCGCAGCCGCGATGCCTGGTCGAAGCTGATGGCGATGCTGGACAGCCACCTCTCGGACCGCGACTACATCGCCGGCGATTCCATCACCATGGGGGACATGCCGCCGGCGGTGCTTTCCTTCCGCTGGTTCAACCTCGACTTCGAGCGCGAGGACTACCCCAACGCCAGGCGCTGGTACGACCGGGTCGCGGCGCGTCCGGCGTTCGCCCGGAACGTCATCGATATCGGCCTCGCCTGATGCTCAGGATTCTCGGACGCGACACCTCGTCCAACGTCCAGAAGGTGCTGTGGGCAGCGGGCGAGCTCGGGCTCGATTTCGAGCGTGAGGACATCGGCGGCCCGTTCGGCGGCAACGACACGCCGGAATATCTCGCGCTCAACCCGAACGGCTACGTCCCGACACTGATCGACGGCGACTATGCGCTCTGGGAATCGAACTCCATCGTCCGCTACCTCGCCGCGACGCACGGCGCGGGGACGCTGTGGCCCACCGACCCCCGCATCCGGGGTTCGGCCGAGCGATGGATGGACTGGCAGATCGCGACGCTGAGCCCGACCATGGTGACGGTGTTCCGGGGTCTCGTCCGAACCCCTCCCCAGGAGCGCGACATGGCGGCGATAGCCGCGGCTCGCGACCGGACCGCCCGGCTGTTCGCCATGCTGGACGCCGCGCTCGCCGGGTCGGACTACGTCGCGGGCGATGCGTTCACCGTCGGCGACATACCGGTCGGAATCGCGGCCTATCGCTGGTACCGCCTCGACATCGAGCGCGAGGACTTTCCCAACCTGGAACGGTGGTATCGCCGCCTGACGGATCGCCCGGCCTATCGCGAGCACATCATGAATCCGCTCGCCTGAGCCCGGCCGGGCGCCGATGACGCGCCATCCGCCCGCCTTGCGGGGCGCAGCGATCGTCTTCGCCAGCTTCCATGCGCTGGTGTGGATCGAGACGCGGGAGGCCCCAGCGTCGTAATCCCTACTGCGCCGGCAGTTGGCCGCGAAGTTCCTTCAGCGTCTCGGCGAAGCGGGCGAGATCGGACGGATCGACCTCCACATCCAGCGACCCGTGGATAAACCGGTTCCGATCGGTCAGGAGGTCTCGGGCAAGGTCCGCTTCGGTCGGCGTCAAATTGCCTTCGAAGGCCAGGACTTCCACAAGGCGCCCGGGCGTTTGGGCACGTTCGAATTTGCCCGGCAGCAACTTCCGCCCCAACGCCTCCAGGGTCGCCCAGGCTCTGAGCAGGGCGAGTTGCTCCAGCCCCTTTCCGCTCAGCTCTTCGACTTCGCGGATCGAGGCATCGATGCTCGACAAGGGTACGGGCTCCATCGGTTCCGCCGCCCTCTTCGGCCGGGCGTAATAGACCCGTAAGTCCCAACCCGGGTCCTCGTCGAACCGGCGCCGTATTTCGTCGGGTGCGGACTTGGCAGGCATGCCCTCCAGATTCACCTCTATCGCCAGGTTCTTTGGCTTCCCGAGCGCGATCGCGTCGGGGCGATACGCGCCCACGAAGCGAGGAAGATGATCGGCCAGAGACTCGGTATGAACTTCATAATCCGCCGCCTCCAGATCGCGGAGGATCCCGACCAATAGCAATCGAGCCTCGCTATGGGAGTGAATCATGACAGGTCCTCGAACGGATCGTCGGATATTCGCACATAGAGCATCGGCCGTTCGGGAAATAGTTGGAACCGCTTCATCCGTTCTCTTCCGTCATGGTCGGCGAAGGCCGACCATCCACGTTTTGTTTTTTGTTTCCAGCAACTTAAAAAAACTCGTGGATGGTCGGCCTTCGCCGACCATGACGATGAGGAGGCTGGGGTAAAGATGCCTACATTAGAAACGGACAGGCCCTAGACGATCCCCGCCCCGGCGAGGCGGGTTCGCTCTTCCTCGCCGATTCCGAGGAGGCCGCCGAGAATCTCGGCGTTGTGCTGCCCGAGCGCCGGGCCGGTCCTCTGTACCGTGCCGGGGGTGTCGGAGAGCTTGGGTGCGACGCTCTGCATCCGCATCGGGCCGAACACCGGGTCGGCGATGCGGACGATCGCTTCGCGCGCCTTGAAGTGCGCGTCGGCCAGCATGTCGGGCGCGCGGTAGATGTCGCCGTTCGGGATGCCGTGCTCGTTGAGCCGCGCGATCAGCGCCGGCGCTTCCAGCGTCGCCGTCCAGGCGGCGATGCGCTCGTCGAGCTCGGTCTGGTTGTTGCCGCGCGCGGTGTGGGTGGCGTAGCGCTCGTCGGTCGCGAGCTCCGGCTCGCCCATGGCCTCGGCGAGACGGCCGAACACGCTGTCCTGGTTGGCGCCGATCAGCACCATCTTGCCTTCCCTGGTCGGGTAGACGTTGGACGGCGCGATCATCGGCAGGATCGAGCCCGTGCGCTCGCGCACATAGCCGCCGATGTCGTATTCGGTGACCAGGCATTCCATCACCGCGAGCACCGCCTCGTAGATCGCGCTGTCGACGACCTGGCCGCGGCCGGAGCGTTCCCGGTTGTGGATCGCCATCACCGCGCCGAGCGCGGCGAAGGTGGCCGCCAGCGTGTCGCCGATCGAGATGCCGGTGCGGCTCGGCGGGGTCGCCGGGTCGCCCACGACATAGCGCAACCCGCCCATCGCCTCGCCGATGGCGCCGTAGCCCGCGCGCTGGGAATAGGGCCCCGTCTGGCCATAGCCCGAGACCCTGACCATCACGATGCCGGGGTTGATTTCGGCGAGCCGGTCATACCCCAGATTCCAGCGCTCCATGGTGCCGGGGCGGAAGTTCTCGATCAGGATGTCGGATTGCGCGGCGAGGCGGCGGACGATCTCCTGGCCCTCCTCCTCGCGGGCGTTGACGGTGACCGACTTCTTGTTGCGGGCGAGCACCGGGAACCAGAGCGGCTTGCCGTGCGGCTTTTCGGCCCCCCATTCGCGCATCGGATCGCCCCGGCCGGGCTGTTCCAGCTTGATCACCTCGGCGCCGAAATCGGCCAGCAGCTGGCCGCAGAACGGCCCGGCGATGAGCTGGCCCATCTCAAGGACGCGCAAGTCGTTGAGCGGGCCCTGACGGTCTCTGGGGTCGATCGGCATGGTCAACCTCTCCGAACGGCGGGCGGCCGGCTCAGGAACCGGACGCGAGGCGGGAGGACAGGAACCGGCGGCCGATCTCGATCCCGGCCTCATCGATTCCGTGACCGAGCCCGGGCCGGACGTGGGCGGCGACCTCGAACCCGTTTTCCTCCAGCGCCGCCTGGGCGTGCTGCAATCGGTGAAGCGGCAGAAGCTCGTCGGAATCGCCATGCACCAGCACCACGGGCGGGCGCGAGACGGTTTCCGAGGCCAATAGATCGGCCCCTTCGAGCCGGCCGGAATAACCCAGCACACCGGCACAGGGCGCCGCCAGTCGCGGCGCGACGAAGAGCGACATCATCGTCCCTTGGCTGAATCCCAGCAGCGCCAACCTGTCCTCGGCGATCCCGAGCGCCGCGCATCGCTCGTCGATGAAGGCGTCCAGGATCGCCGCCGCGTGCCGGATCTCCTCCAAACGCGAGACCGGATCCTCGTTCCAGACATCGAACCACTGGCGGCCGAACGGCGCCGCCCCGCAACGGAACGGCGCGTGGGGGGAGACGAAGGCGGCGTTCGGCAGCACCTCGGCGAAATACGGCGCGAGTCCGATCAGGTCGTTGCCGTCCGCGCCGTAGCCATGCACGAGAACGACGAGGGAGTCGGGCGCCCCGCCCGATGCGGGCCCGGCTTCGGGACCGGCAAGCGCGATGAGATCGGCCATTCTGTCTCCGGGTCGATTATCGCGGCCGGGCGGCATCGGTCCCGCCCGGCCGCACGATGACGCGAAGCCGGCTACTTCTTGCAGGGCAGCGACTTGTGCTCGTCGAGCAGCACCCACTTCTTGTCCTTCATCGTCAGGACATAGCCGGGAAGCTGCGCGTCTCCGGTGCTCTCGAAGCAGATCTTTCCGATGAGCCCGTCATAGGTGAGCTTGCCGAGGGTATCCCGGATCGCCGTCCGTTCCGCCGCCAGCTTCGACGGATCGCCGGTAATCCTGGCGGCCTCCATCACGGACTTGAGGACATACATCGTGTCGTAGGCGCTGACGTCGACGTGATGCGGGAACGGCTTCTTGATGCCGAGCTTGGCCGCCACCTCGACGAACTTCCTGGAGAAGGTCCGCGAGCGCTCGTCCCTGTCATAGTAGAAATAGGTGATGAAGACCGAGCCGTCGCCGGCCTTGCCGAACTTCTCGATGATCTCGGGATCGGCCCAGATCTGCGATCCGATCAGGGGCGTCTGGATACCCTGCCGGCGGATCTCCTTGAGAACCCGGATGGCGACCGGGGTGATCGTCGCGACTCCGATATAGTCGAGCTTCTTGCCCTTGAGCTCGGAGACCTGCGGCGCGACGTCGAACGCCTTGGACGGAAAGCCGAGCGGCCCGGTGATCTTCACGCCTTCCTTCTCGAAGATCGGCTTCATGATGGCGAGGCCGACCGCCTTGGAGACCACGTCGTCGGTGCCGTACATGATCGCCACGGATTTCTTCAGCGCGTTCCGCTTCTTGAGGGTCTTCACCACGCGAAGGAACTGGAGGTATTCGCTCTCCGTCAGGCGGAAGGCGTAGGAGAACTTGTCGGCCAGGCCGGGCGCGGAAGACGCGTTGGGGATCTGGACGATTTTCTCGCGCTCGCCGGCCGCGAACGCGACCCGGGCCTCGCTCGACGAGAACGGCCCGATCACGGCCAGCGCCTTGTCGTCGCGGGCGAACTTGCGCACGGCGACGACCGCCTGTTTCGGATCGCCGGCGGTGTCGAATTTGACGATCCTCACCTTCTTGCCGTTGATGCCGCCGGCCGCGTTGATTTGCTCGGTCGCGATATCGACGGCGACCTCGGTCGTCTTGTTGATCGTCGAGTAGAGGCCGGTCCTGCCGAAGCTCAGACCGATGACGATCTCGTTCTGCGCGACCGCGGGCACCTGACCGAAGGTCATCGAGGCGACAACCGCCCCCGTCCCAAGCAACGCGTTTCTTGCATACGCTCTCATGTGACTTCCTTTCGTGAGCCTGGTTACCGATTTGCCCGGTCGGATTTCCCGCCGAGATACGCGTCTTCAAGTCGGGAATCGCTGGACAGATCCTTCGCGTTCCCCTTCAGCACGATCGCGCCGAGTTCGAGCACGTAGCCGCGGCGCGCCGTCGCCAATGCCATGCGGGTGTTCTGCTCGACCAGCATGATAGCCAGCCCGTCCCGGTTGAGGTCCCGTATCAGGTCGAACAGCTGTCTTACCAGAATGGGGCTGAGGCCGAGAGAGGGCTCGTCCAGCATCATCAGCTTGGGCCTTGCGAGCAACGCGCGGCTGATCGCCAGCATCTGCTGTTCGCCGCCCGACAGGACGGAGGCCGGCATGTCGCGGCGCTGGGCGAGGTTGGGAAACCGCTCGTAGATCGCCTCCGTCTCGGCCTCCGGATCGTCGTCGCGGCACCAGGCGCCCATCAGCAGGTTCTCGTGCACCGTCAGGCTGACGAAGATCTGGCGTCCTTCCGGGACCATGACGAGACCGGCCTTGACGCGCCGGGGCGCGGACCAGCCGGAGATGTCGGTTCCGTCGAACAGCACCGTCCCGTCCGAGCGTACCGTGCCGAGCAGGGCCTTGAGCAGGGAGCTCTTCCCGGCGCCGTTCGCACCGAGGACGGTCACGATCTCGCCGTGATCGAGGGAGACGCTGGCGGTCTTGACGGCATGGTTGCGTCCGTAGCGGACATTGAGGTCTTTCGCGTCAAGAAGCACTGGCGGCGCCTTCCCCGGACCCGGTGTCGTCGGTCCCCAGATAGGCTTCGAGAACCACCGGCGAGCGATGGACCTCCTCCGGCGATCCCTCGAAAATCTTCCGTCCGAAATTCAGCACCACGACATGGTCGCAGAGGTTTCGGACGAAATGCATGTCGTGTTCGACGACCAGGATCGTGACCCCCGACCCGGACACCTTTTCCAGCAGCTCCTGGAGCTGCCGGGTCTCGACGTCGTTGAGGCCCGCGGCCGGCTCGTCCAGCAGCAGGAGTTCGGGGCGCGAGATCATCGCCCGAACCACCTCGATGCGTTTCTGCACCCCATAGGGCAGGTTGGCGACGACCTCGCCGGGATAGGTGTCGAGGCCGGCATCGGTCAGAGCGGCCTCGGCCTCGGCGCGCCACCGGTTCCTCGAGACCAGGCCGAGCGGAAACATCAATTCGCCGAGCGAGTGCGCGCGGGCGTGCTGGCCCAGCATCACGTTCTCGACCGTCGACAGATGCGGCATCAGCCGGATGTTCTGGAAGCTTCGCGACATGCCGTGGACGACCCGATCCTTCGACGGGATGTGGGTGATATCGGCGCCGGCGAGGACGACAGCGCCGGAATCCACCGGATAGACCCCGGTCAGCAGGTTGAAGATCGTCGTCTTGCCGGCGCCGTTGGGTCCGATCAGGCCGGTCCGGCTGCCGCGCGCGACGTCGAAGGAGACGTCGTCGATGACCTTGAGCCCGCCGAAGCTCTTGTGGAGGCCCGCGATGGTGAGCACGTTTTCGGCCATTGGACCTACTCGCCCGCCCGCGCCGTACGGGCGCGGCGGCCCGAAAGGTAGCCCACGCAACGGTCCTGCATCGTCCGGGTGACCACGCCTTCGGGACGGAACACCATCATCAGAACGATGAACATGCCGAAGAAGATGAAGCGGCTGTCGGCAAGCCAGTCGGATCCCATATCGATGGCGAGCTGCCGGAAAATTTCGGGAACGACGGTAAAGAAGATCGCCCCGACCAGCGGCCCCCACGCGGTCTGGGTCCCGCCGAGCAGCACGTAGAGCAGAATGTAGATGCTCAACAGCACATTGAAGGTCTGCGCCTCGACGTAGTTGTAATGGTGGCCATAGATCGCGCCGCCGAGCCCGGCGAGCATCCCGCCAACGGTGAACGCGACGACCCTGGCGGTCCGCACGTTCACGCCGAACAGCAGTGCTACGCTTTCGTCGTCGTGGATGGACCGGAGCGCGAGCCCGAGCCGTGTCGACATGAAATAGAAGCAGAAGAGGACGACGGCGATCGCGACGGCCACCACGATTTCGACCGGCGCGTGGGCATCGACCGGCATGCCGGCGGCCCCGCCGAGAAACTCCATGTTGATCGCGATGCCCGAAACCACCTCGGCGAAAGCGAAGGTCGCCAGCACCATGTAGACGCCGCGCGTGCGCAGGATGGGCAGGGAGATCGCGAAGCCGACGGCGCCGACGAACAGCATCGAAAGGACGATGCCGAGGGCCATCGGCAGGCCGAGCCCATCGGACGCGTTGAGCCAGCCGCTGGTATAGGCGCCGAGCGTGATGAAGCCGGCCGCCCCGAGATTGAGCTGGCCGGAGGCCGCCGGCAGGAAGATCGCATAGGCATAGATGACGCTCAGGCAGAGGATGATGAGCTGGGCTTCGATATAGCCGCTCATGTCAGAACTTGCCCTTGCCGATCGCGGTATGCCCGAACAGCCCGGTGGGCTTGAAGACGAGGATCAGGAGGAGCAGCCCCCAGATCGGCACTTTCACGAAGTCGGCGCCGACGATGTAGATCGAGAACACCTCGAGAATCCCGACGAACAGACCGCCGACCACCGCGCCCCAGACGTTCCCGAGACCCCCGAGAACCATCCCGGCGATCGCCACCGTCGCGACGGTATCGCCGATATACGCATCGATGCTGGTGTAGTTGATGGTGAACAGGATCCCCGAAATCGCGCACAGGAGGCCGGTAATCACGTAGACCACCGGAACGATCCGGAGCACGTCGACACCCATCAGGGTCGCGGTATCCGGACGCTCGGCGATCGAGCGCAGCGCCCGGCCGAGCTTGGTGTGACGGATGACGTGGCTGAGCAGGAATACGATCGCGAGCGACAGCGCGAGGCTGATGACCTGGGGATAGCTGAATATCAGGGTGCCGATGGTGAAGGTGGCGTCGCCGAACGGCGATTCGATCTGCAAGGGATCGGACCCCCATTGGCTGATGACCAGGTGCTCGAAGATGATCAGAAAGCCGAGGGAGCTGACCAGCGGCAGCGCGTGCTCGGTGGCGTCTCCGTACTTGGCCTTCATGTAACGGTAGGTAAAGCGCTCGATGATCAGCGAAACGACGCAGATGCTGACGATGGAAACCATCGCCCCGGCGATCCAGATATGGTGTTCGCCGAAGACCGAAAACAGGAAATCGTTTCCGAAGGGAAGGTTCCCCGTCATCGTCGCCCACATCATCATGGCGGCGAACATGAACAGCGCCGGGATGGTGAAGTTGAGGAAGTTGAGCATCCCGATGATCAACGTGAACGCGACGGCGACCATCACGTAGAGACCGCCGAGCATCAGTCCGTTGATGAGTTGCTGAAGCACGAGCATGCGGAACGATCGCGGCTACGTTTCAGGAAACCGGCGCGGGCCACCGAAAGCGGCTCGCAAGGCCGGACCGCAGGAGGTTGCCGGTAGGGAAATCGGTACGGAAGTCGAAAACCTAATCGCCGGACGGCCCCGTGTCCATGGAGGGAACCCGGGGCGGACCCCGTCAGCGCCGGCGCCTGGTGTTGAGGTAATGGTGCCAGAGGATGCGCGCGGCGACCGACCGCCAGGGCCGCCACGCCTCGCCGATCTCCCGCATCGCCGCCTCGTCGGGCCGGGCATCGAGCCCCCTCACCGCCCGCGCCGCTTCCTGCAGGGCAAGGTCGCGGGCGGGCCACACGTCGGGCCGCTGCAGCGCGGCCAGGAGGTAGATATCGACCGTCCAGTCGCCGACCCCCTTGATCGGGATCAGGGCGGCGCGCACCGCCTCGTCGTCGGCGCGGGCCAGCTTGCGGAAATTCACCGTCCCCGCCGCCGCCGCCTCCGCCAGCCCGTGCACGTAGCGGGCCTTCTGGCGCGACAGCCCGGCCTCTTTCATGCGCTCCTCGCCAAGCGCGAGGATGGCCGCGGGTGCGATCTCGCCGGCCCGTTCTTCCAGCCGGGCGAAGGTCGCCTCGGCCGACGCCAGCGACACCTGCTGCTCCAGGATAAGGAGAACAAGCGTCGCGAAGCCCTGCGCCCGCTTCCATCGGGGCGGAGCGCCCCAGGCTTCGACGACACGGCCGAGCGCGGGGTCGCGGGCGGACAGTTCGGCGATTGCCTCGGCATAGGAAGCGTTGGTCAAAGCGCGGCGCATGGGCGGCTTGGAGCGGTGTGTGGGCTATACCCCCGGTCGGCGGTCTATGGCATAGAACCCCGGCCATGGCAAAAAGCGGAGCGCAGCCCGCCGTCACCCGTTTCGCGCCGAGCCCGACCGGTTTGCTGCATCTCGGCCACGCCTATTCGGCGCTCTTCGCGGAGGCGCTCGCCGGAGAGCACGGCAGGTTCCTGCTCCGCATCGAGGACATCGACCCCGGCCGCTGCCGTCCGGAATTCGAGGCCGCGATATACGAGGACCTCGAATGGCTCGGGCTCCGATGGGAACCGGCGGTCCGGCGCCAGTCCGAGCACATGGACGACTACGCGCGCGCCCTCTCGGCGCTGGACGATCTGGGGCTGGTCTATCCCTGCTTCTGCACTCGCGCGGAAATCGGGGCGGAGATCGCGCGCTCGGGGGCGGCGCCGCACGGACCGGACGGCCCGGTCTACCCGGGCATTTGCCGGAGGCTCGCCACGGAAGAGGCGAGCGAACGCGTCGCCGCGGGGGAGGGTCACGCGCTTCGCCTCGACATGGCGCGCGCCGTGGCGGCCGCCGGCCCTCTCGACTGGCACGACCGCGACCACGGGCGGCTGGAGGCCCGCCCGGAAGTCTTCGGCGACGTCGTGCTGGCCCGGAAGGACACGCCGACCAGCTATCACCTCGCGGTGACGGTCGACGACCGCATCCAGGGGATAACCCTCGTGACCCGCGGCGAGGACTTGTTCGAGGCGACCCATGTTCACCGGCTGCTCCAGGCGTTGTTGGGTCTTGAGACGCCGGAATATCGGCATCACCGTCTGCTGACCGACGATGCAGGGCAGCGCCTCGCCAAACGGCACGACAGCCTGTCGATCCGGTCGCTTCGCGAGCGCGGCCACGCGGCCGAAGAAGTGCGGGCGATGGCGGGATTCGGAGGGACGTGAAAGGCGGCGCCGACGCGCCTGCCCGGTGCCGTGCGCGTTCGGCATTTCCGAACCGGTCCTTGGCGAGGGAAATGTCTACCGGCGGGTCGACTCGGCGGAAGTCGGCATTTCCGCACGGCATTTGCGGGACGCGAATGTCGACCCGGTAGCGATTTGTCGACTCGATGCCTGTGTCGACAGCATGCCGGCATGGCCTTGGCCGGGCGTGACGACCCCGACCCACCCTCCCCCGGCCCCTCCCGCGAGCGGGAGGGGAAAAGGTGAGGAGGAGTCGGCAAGCACATCTCCCTCTCCCCCGGCGGGGGAGAGGGTCGGGGTGAGGGGGCCGGGCGTGACCGCGGCCGGCCGGGGCGACGCCGGGGAAAATCCCGCCGGAATCGCGCATGGGACGGATTCGGGGGTTTGGGAGGCGGTTTCGGGGCGGAATCGGAAGGGAGAAAAAACCTCGTGAAATCCGTGACTTACCGACTAAATTATCCTGAAAAGAAAATTTTTCCTTGACTCGGGACGCGTTTCGGGGTATATTTGCCAGAGTCGAGAAGTGGGGGCGCCGGGGAGTTCCGCGCCCCTTTCCGTTGCCGGGCGCGCCGCCCGGCCCTATGGAGGAAACGTCATGGGCATCGCGCCCGTCAACTCATCGATATATGCGCCTGTCGAAGGGCGGACAGCCCTACGCCGTCGGCAGGACGTAGTCCTTGTAGTCCTCGCGGAGCTGCATCTTGAGGAGCTTGCCGGTCGCCGTGTGGGGCAGCTCGTCGACGAACACCACGTCGTCGGGCACCCACCAGCGCGCCACCTTGCCGTCGAAATAGGCGAGCAGGTCCTCCCTGGTGAGCGCGGCGCCCTCGCGGCGCACCACCACGAGCAGGGGGCGTTCGTCCCACTTGGGATGGCGGACGCCGATCGAGGCGGCCTCGGCGACCCCGGGATGGCCGACGGCGATGTTTTCGAGCTCGATCGAGGAGATCCATTCGCCGCCCGATTTGATGACGTCCTTGGACCGGTCGGTAACCTGCATGTTGCGGGTCTCGTCGATGGTCGCGACGTCGCCGGTCGCGAACCACCCGTTCCCGTCATGCGTGTCCGACCCGCTGTCCCTGTAATAGGCGCGGCACACCCAGGGTCCGCGCACCTTGAGCATGCCGAACGCGACGCCGTCCTCGGGCAACGTGTTGTCTTCGTCGTCGACGATCTTCATCTCGACGCCGAAGAACACGCGGCCCTGCTTGACCTGGCGGTCGCAGAACCGCTCCGGCGTCTCGTCCTGCATGCCGTGGCCGGGAGTGTTGATCGTCCCGAGCGGGGACATCTCGGTCATGCCCCAGGCATGGCGCACCTCCACGCCGTAGCGGTCGAGAAAGGCTTCGGTCATCGCCCTCGGCACCGCCGATCCGCCGATCACCAGCCGCTTGACGGTCGAGAGCGCCTTGCCGGATTCCTCCAGATACCGGAGCAGGCCGAGCCACACGGTCGGCACGCCGGCCGAGATCGTCACCCGTTCGTTCTCCAGCATCTGGTGGATCGAGGCGCCGTCGGCGAGCGGGCCCGGCAGCACCAGCTTCGCCCCCATCATCGGCGTGAAATAGGGGAACCCCCACGCGTTGACGTGAAACATCGGGACCACCGGCATGGTGGCGTCGGCCGCGGACACGTCGATCACGTCGGGGAGCGCCGCCGACATCGCGTGCAGGACCGTCGAACGGTGGCTGTAGAGCACGCCCTTGGGATTCCCGGTGGTGCCGGAGGAATAGCAGAGCGACGATGCGGTGTTCTCGTCGAAGGAAGGCCACTCGAAATCCTCCGAGGCGCCGTCCATCAGCGTCTCGAAGCAGAGCGCGCCGGGCAGGGTCGTCTCCGGCATGTGGGCCTCGTCGGTCATGATGACGTAGGCCTCGACCGTCTCGAACTCGTCCGCGAGCTCCTCGACCAGAGGAACGAAGGTGAGGTCGAGGAACAGCACCTTGTCCTCGCCGTGATTGACGATATAGGCGATCTGCGGCGGGAACAGGCGCGGATTTATGGTGTGGCAGACGGCGCCAGAGCCGGAAACCGCGTAATAGATTTCGAGATGCCGCCATGTGTTCCAGGCGAGCGTGCCGACCCGGTCGGAAGAAACCACGCCCAAGCCGCGGAGCGCGTTGGCGAGATGCCGTGCGCGGCGTTCGAGATCGGCATAGCCGTAGCGGTGGATCGGCCCCTCGACGCTGCGCGAGACGACTTCGGTGGCCGCGTGATTGGCCGCGGCGTTCCTGAGCAGGGACGACACCAGGAGCTGCGTCCCCATCATCAGACCTTCCATCGCACGCTCTCCTTCGCTCCGCCGGGGCGCCACTCTATCGCCGTCGGAAATGGGCGACAATTCGAACGCGGCCACCAGAGCGAATCCGTTTTGGTTGGAACCGCTTCATCCGTTCTCTTCCGTCATGGTCGGCGAAGGCCGACCATCCACGTTTTGTTTTTGTTTCCGCCGCCGCAAAAACTCGTGGATGGTCGGCCTCCGCCGACCATGACGGTGAGGATGAAAGGGTAACAGCGCTTCTATCTGAAACGGACAGGCTCTAGACTCGCGCCCTAGCGCGGGCAGGGGACAGGAACATGGTCGATGCCAAGCTGCCGAAATTCGACACGCTGAGCCTGCATGCCGGCCAGCAGCCCGACCCCGCGACCGGCGCGCGCGCGGTGCCGATCTACCAGACCACCTCCTATGTCTTCCCCGACACCGATTACGCCGCCTCGCTGTTCAACCTGGAGCGCGCGGGCCACATCTATACCCGGATATCCAACCCCACGACGGCGGTATTCGAGGAACGCATCGCGGCGCTCGAAGGCGGCGTCGGCGCGGTCGCGACGGCGAGCGGACAGGCCGCGCTTCACCTCGCGGTGGCGACGCTGATGGATGCGGGGGCGCATATCGTTTCCTCGGCCTCGATCTATGGCGGCAGCCACAACCTGTTCACCCACACCCTGCCGCGCTTCGGAATCGCGACGAGCTATGTGGATCCGCGCGACCCGGCGGCGTTCGAGGCGGCGATCCGGCCCGAGACCCGGCTGATCTTCGGCGAAACGCTCGGCAATCCGGGGCTGGAGGTGATGGACCTGCCGCGGATCGCCGGAATCGCCCATGCCGCGGGAATTCCGGTGCTGATCGACAACACCTTCGCCTCGCCCGCCCTGTTCAGGCCGTTCGACCACGGCGCGGATCTGGTGCTGCACTCGGCGACCAAGTTCCTCGGCGGGCACGGGGTGGCGATCGGGGGCGTGCTGGTCGACGGCGCAACGTTCGATTGGCAGGCATCGGGGAAGTTTCCGACCCTGACCGAGCCCTATGCCGGCTATCACGGGATCAATTTCTCCGAAGAGTTCGGACCCGGCGCCTTCGTCATGCGGGCGCGCGCGGAGGGGCTGCGCGATTTCGGCGCCTCGATGAGCCCGGCCAACGCCTTCTACCTGATCCAGGGGGTCGAAACCCTGCCGGTCCGGATGGCGCGGCATGTCGAGAACACGCGCCGGATCGTCGCCTTCCTCGACGGGCACGAGGCGGTGTCATGGGTCGGATATCCGGAGCTCGAAAGCCACCCCGACCGCGCCCTGGCCAGGCGGCTGCTGCCGAAGGGCTGCGGCGCGGTGTTCTCGTTCGAGATCGCGGGCGGGCGGGAGGCCGGGCGCGTCTTCATCGAACGGCTCGGTCTGTTCTCCCACCTCGCCAATGTGGGCGACGCCAAGTCACTGGTGATCCACCCGGCCTCGACCACGCATCAGCAGATGGATGCGGCGGCGCTCGAGGCGGCCGGGATCGGCGAAGGGCTGGTCCGGCTCTCGGTCGGGCTGGAGGACCCGGAGGACCTGATCGGCGACCTCGACCAGGCGCTGCGGGCCGCGGCGCGGGCGGCGATCCCGCGCGCGGCGGAGTAGCGCGATGGAATTCACCGTCGACGGGCGCCTGACCTTCGCGGCGACCGGGGGAAGGCCTTTCGATTCCGAACGACCCGCAATCCTGTTCGTGCACGGAGCGGCCAACGATCATTCGGTGTGGCACCTGCCGGCACGCCATTTCGCGCATCACGGCTATTCCGTGGCGGCGATAGACCTGCCGGGGCACGGGCGGTCGGAAGGTACGCCGCCCGCCACCATCGAAGAGATGGCGGCCTGGCTCGGCCGGGCGCGCGACGCGCTCGGCCTCGAACGGGCGGTCCTGGCGGGTCACAGCATGGGCTCGCTGATCGCGATGTGCGCGGCGGGCGACGACCCCGCGGCCACGCAGAAGCTGATCCTGCTCGGCCCCGCGGCGGCGATGCCGGTGCACGGCGACCTTCTGGATGCGGCGCGGCGAGACGACCGCAAGGCGATCGACCTGATCACCTATTGGGGCCTGAGCCGGGACTCGCAGATCGGCGGACACCGCAGCCCCGGGCTCTGGATGAACGGCGGCGGGCAGCGCCTGCTGGAGAGCGCCGACGACGGGGTTCTGGCGGCCGGTCTCGCGGCCTGCGCGGCGTTCGTCGATGGCGAGACGCGGGCCCGCGCGGTGACGACGCGGACGCTGCTGATCCTTGGCGAGCGCGACATGATGACGCCGGTCAAGGGCGGGCTCGCGCTTTCCCGTACGATCCCGGAAGCGCGTCATGTCGTGTTCCCGGGCTGCGGGCACATGATGCTCGCGGAACGGCCCAACGAGACGCTGGACGCGATGCGGGATTTCCTCCTGCCGGCCGCGCTATAACCGGCCATGGACTTTACCCTGCCTCCGGAGCTCGACGACTATCGCCGCCGCGTCCGCGCCTTCGTCGAGGAGCACATCCTGCCGCTGGAACGGGACGCGGCGAACGCCGACGAGCACGAGAACCTGCGCGAGGACGTGCTCGACGCCGTGCGCGCCAAGGTCAAGGCGGAGGGCTTGTGGGCGCTCCAGATGCCCAAATCGCGCGGCGGACAGGGACTCCCGGTCGTGGGCATGGCGGCCTGCTACGAGGAGATGAACCGCTCGATCTACGGCCCGGTCTGCTTCAACTGCGCCGCACCGGACGACGGCAACATGATGGTGCTGGAGAAGGTCGCGACCGAGGCGCAGAAGGAACGCTGGCTGCAGCCCATCGTCGACGGAAAGGTGCGGTCGTCCTTCGCGATGACCGAGCCGATGCCGGGCTCGGGCTCCGACCCGTCGGCCATGCTGACCACGGCCACGCGCGAGGGCGATCGCTGGATCGTCGACGGCCACAAATGGTTCATCACGGGGGCGGAATCGGCGCGGCATTTCATCCTGATCGCCCGAACCTCGGACGACCGGCGGCGCGGACTCTCGGCCTTCCTGTTCGACGCCGACCGGCCCGGCTTCGAGATCGTCCGGCGCATCCCGATCATGGGTCCGGAGGAGCATGGCGGGCATTGCGAGGTCCGCTTCGACGGCATGGAGATCCCCGACGCGGACCGGCTGATGGAGGTGGGCGACGGGCTCAAGCTCACCCAGATCCGGCTGGGAACGGCGCGGCTCACCCATTGCATGCGCTGGACCGGGATGGCCAAGCGTGCGCTGGAAGAGACCTTCGACCATGTGCGCGAGCGCGAGAGCTTCGGTTCCAAGCTGGCCGATCACGAGGGCGTCCAGTGGATGCTGGGGGAAGCCGCGATGCAGGTCGATATCGGGCGGTTGCTGACCATGCGGGCGGCGGCGCGGCTCGATGCCGGGGACTTCGCGCGCAAGGAGGTCTCGATGGCCAAGGTCGTGGTCTCCGAGGCGCTGCACAACGCCATCGACACGGCGATCCAGCTCCTCGGGGCGCGCGGCTATTCCAGGGACACCAAGCTCGAATGGATGTACCGCTACGCCCGCCAGGCCCGGCTGGTCGACGGCGCTTCGGAGGTGCACAAGATGGTGCTGTCCCGCTTCCTGCTCGATGAGGGGGTCGATTTCTGGAGCTGGCCGTGAGCGGGGCCCTCGCGGCATTCATCCGGGAACGGGCGGACGCCGATTCGATCTCCATCGTCGACGAGAAGCGCCTGGCCGGGGGCGCGATCCAGGAAAACCGGGCGCTCGACGTCGAGATCGCCGGCGGCCCCCATGCCGGCCGGCACGCGCTGGTGCTGAGGACCGAAGCGAAGTCCTCGGTCCCGCTGAGCCAGCCGGTGGCCAACCAGTTCGCCTATCTGAAGCTCGCCGGCTCGGTCGGCATGACGGTGCCGGAACCGCTCTGGCAGTCGGACGACCCCGTGATCATCGGCGCCCCGTTCTACCTGATGCGCCGGGTTCCGGGGGTGGCGCTCGGCAACCGGGTGGTGCGGCAGGGGCCGAACCCGGCGCTCGCCGAGCGGCTGGGCCGCGAGCTCGCGCGGCTTCACACGATCGTCCCGTCGGACGAAGCGCCCGCCTTCCTTGGTGCTCCGCCCGACGATCCGGCGGCGGAGAGCATCGCGCTCTACACGAGATTTCTGGATGTCGAGCCAATGCCGCACCCGGCCATCGAGTGGGGCTTGCGCTGGTTGGAGACGCACCCGGTCGCACCCGGAGAGATCGTGCTGTGCCATCACGATTTCCGCACCGGCAACTACATGGTGGAGGACGGACGTCTGACCGGCATCCTCGACTGGGAATTCGCCGGCTGGTCGGACCCGATGGAGGACGTCGCCTGGTTCTGCGCCAAATGCTGGCGCTTCGGCGCGAACGGGTTGCAGGCCGGCGGGATCGCGGACCGCGCCCCGTTCTACGCCGGTTATGAGGCCGAGAGCGGACGGAAGATCGACCCCGCGAAAATCCACTTCTACGAGGTCATGGCCCATATCCGATGGGCGGTGATCGCGCTCCATCAATGCGGCCGCCACCTGTCGGGCGCGGAGCCGGATCTCGAGCTCGCGCTGATCGGCCGGCGGCTGCCGGAGCTCGAACACGAAATCCTCTCATTGACGGCGCCGGGGCGGGACCGTGCGTGACAAGCCGGACATACGCGACCTGCTCGAGACGGCGCGGCGAACGCTGATGGAGGAGCTCTTGCCCAACCTGCCGGCCGAGCACCGTTACCGCGCCCATCTGGTCGGCGCGGCGATGGCGACCGCTTCGCGGGAACTCGCCGCCGGGCAAGGGTGGCAGGAGGAGGAACGGGCTGCGCTCGCGCGGCTGCTCGGGGAAGACGGCGACCTCGAGGCGCTCAACCGGGCTTTCGCGGTCAGGCTCCGCGCGGGCGCCTTCGACGGAAACGAAGAGGCCTACGCCCTCCTCACCCGCGGCAACGCCGCCAGGCTCGCCGAATGCAACCCGGGCTACGAGACGGGGTAGGCAAGACAATATCCGACGGACGCGATCGTACCCGTCCTCCCCCTCACCCCGGCCCTCTCCCCCGCTGGGGGAGAGGGGGAATTTGCGGCGGCCGCTTCGTCTTTATCTTCTCCCCTCCCGCTTGCCCCGGATCGCAGTCCGGGGCTTGCGGGAGGGGTCGGGGGAGGGCAGACTGATCGCTCAGACGCGGGGCTCACGCCGGGCGGTAGTGGATCGCGCGCATCGGCGTCGGGTTGAAATTGTTGCACTTGTTGCGCTCCTGTGGGCAGTTCGACATCGCGACCAGCACGTCCCTTTCGGCGGTGAAGTCCACGTAATCGCCCGCCTTCGAGCTCGGCAGCTCGATGGTGAAGGTGCCGTCCGCCTGGATCGGGCAGTTCATGAACACGTTGATGTTGTATGGGATCTGCTTCCATTCGATGCCCCACGGGGCGAGCGCGGCGGCGAAGTTGTCGCGGCAGTTGGGGGTGTCCTTGACTCCGTAGCGGATCTCGTTGGTGAAGCGCGAGCAGGCGCCGGCGATGATGTCGTGGGTGCCGTTGGTGTCGGCGGTCATCGTCATCAGAGCGCCGGCCTCGTCCGAATAGAGCGTGTAGCCGACCCCGGGGAACACCTGGTTGTTGAGAAGCAGCGTGTTGTGGGGCGAAAGCTTCTCTTCGAGGCGATGCAGGTTGAAGCAGAGGAAATCGGCCACCTGCTGACCTTCCACATCGACGATGCGGTACACCTCGCCCTTCCTGACCTCGCAGGCGTGATGGCCGCGCGCGTCGATCGTCTTGTCCTCGACCACGGTTCCGGGAACCGCGCCGGCATCGGTACCCATGTCTGCCTCCCTGGCGATGTCCGATGGGCAAGCGTGGCACGGGGCGGGCCGCGCGTCCATTCCGGAGGGGGTTTCGGGCGCGAAAGCGTGATGTAATCTCGTTTCGACGCCGTCGGGGAGGAGGCGATGCCGGAACCGACCAGAGAGGAAATCGCGGGACTGATCCGGCCGGGACGGGTGCATCGCCGAGTCTATGCCGATCCCGCGATCTTCGACATCGAGATGGAGCGCATCTTCGAGCGCGCCTGGATCTATGTGGGACATGAGAGCCAGGTACAGACGCCGGGCGATTTCGTCCGGACCCGGATCGGCCGGCGGCCGATGGTCATGGTCCGTCACGACGACGGCGGCATTCGCGTGATCCACAACCAGTGCGCCCATCGCGGCGCGATGGTGGTGGCGAAGGACAGCGGCCACGCGAAACGGTTCGAGTGCTGCTACCACGGCTGGACCTACGCCACCGACGGGAGACTGATCCACGTGCCGCTCAGGCACGGCTATCCGGCGCATTTCGACCCGGACGACCCGGGGACCGCGATGGTCGCAGCGCCGCGCGTGGACAGCTATCGCGGCTTCGTCTTCGCCTCGCTCGCCACGGACGGCCCCTCTCTGGCCGATTTCCTGGGCTACATGACGACCTCCTTCGACGACATGGTCGACCGGTCGCCGGAGAGCGAGATCGAGGTCGCGGGCGGGGTGTTCAAGCACGCCTATGACGGCAACTGGAAGCTCTATCTGGAGAATCTGTGCGACGCGGCGCATCCGATCTTCGTCCACCGGTCCTCGATCGACGCCGCGAAGGCGCAGGACGACGCGGCGCACACCACCGGCGCGGGCGAGATCGCGGTGCGCCAGATGCGCCAGAACGGCGCGCCGCACGAATTCTGGCGCGAGCAGGTGGGGATCTGGACCTATCCCGGCGGGCACGCCTTTCTCGGCGACTATCACGACGACGAGAAGCTGGTCGCGGCCAGGGGCGATCCGGTGTTCGCCGAATATTTCGCCGAGCTGGAAGCGAAGAAAGGGGCGGAAGAGACAAGGCGCATCATGGAGGTGACGCGCTGGAACTCGAACGTCTGGCCCAACCTCTCCTTCATGAGCCAGTTCCGCCAGCTTCGCGTGGTCCACCCGATCGCTGTCGACCGGACCGAGGTCTACACCTACGCGTTCCGCCTCAAGGGGGCGCCGGCGAAGATGTTCGAGGACACGATCGCGTTCGCCAACGTCACCAACGGAACCGGCTCGCCGGTCCTGACCGACGATCTCGAGACCTACGGGCGGATCGGAACCGGCGTCACCTCCGCCGGCGCGGAATGGATCGAGGTCGGCCGCGGCTACGAGACCGACCGGCCGGACGGCAAGGGCGGCGTCGAGGGCGTCGATTCGACCAGCGAGGTCTATATCCGGAACATGTACGACGCCTGGCTCGGCTACATGGCGGCGCCGTGAGCAGGCTCGCCCCGCAGGAAATCGAGAGCTTCCTGATCGCCGAGGCCCGCCTGCTGGACGAGCGCCGCTGGGACGACTGGCTGGCGCTGTTCACCGACGACGGCTGGTACTGGGTCCCTCTGGAAGAGGGCCAGGCGAACCCGCGCGAGGTGGTCTCGCTGATCTACGACGACCGGCGTTTGCTGGAGACCCGGATCCGCCGGCTTGCCGAGGCCGCGCTGCACGCCCAGACTCCGGTCTCGCGCACCAGCCGCATCGTCGCCAACCCCACCGTCGAGGCGGAGGACGGCGACGAGGTCACCGTTCGCGCCAAGTTCGGGATGGTGGAGTCGCGCCGCGACGTCCGCCGTGTCTTCGCCGGCACCACCTGGCACCGGCTGCTGCGCGCGGGCGACGGCCTCCGGATCCGCTGGAAACGGGTCGACCTGGTCGACTGCGACGCGGTTCACGACGGGATCAGCGTGCCGTTCTAGTGTCCTGATTCCGAAGTTTTGATGATTTTCTTTTGCCGTTCGGCGGTTTCGAGGGTCCTCAGGCAGAAGCGTTTGATGGTTGCGAGGATGTCGTCTGCGGACTTGGTCCAGCGGAAGGGTCTTGGGTTGGCGTTGACGGTGTCGATGTAGTTTCGGATCGCCTGTTCGAGTTCCTCGGTCGAGCGATGGACCCCGCGGCGGAGTTGTTTCTCGGTCAAGGCGGCGAAGAAGCGCTCGACCTGGTTGAGCCAGGAGGCGCCGGTCGGCGTGAAGTGGACATGCCAGCGTGGATGTCGGGCCAGCCACCGCTGGACGGCGGCCGTCTTGTGGGTTGCGTAGTTGTCCATCACCAGATGGACGTCGAGGTCGTCGGGGACCCGGACCTCAAGGGTGCGCAGGAAGGCGAGGAACTCGCGGCTGCGGTGGCGCGCAAAGCACTGGCCGACGATCTTGCCGGTGGCGATGTCGAGCGCCGCGAACAGAGTGGTGGTGCCGTGGCGCACATAGTCATGGGTCCGCCGCTCGACCTGCCCGGGCCGCATCGGCAGCAGCGGCTGAGAGCGATCGAGCGCCTGGATCTGGCTCTTCTCGTCGACGCACAGCACGAGCGCGCGCTCCGGCGGGTCGAGGTAGAGGCCGACGATGTCGCGCACCTTCTCCACAAACAGCGGGTCCGATGACAGCTTGAAGGTCTCCGAGCGATGCGGCTGCAGGCCGAAGGCCTGCCAGATGCGGTGGATCGTCGACGGCGCATAGCCTGCGGCGCGGGCCATCGAGCGCAGGCTCCAATGGGTGCCGTCGGGTGGCGTCTCTTCCAGAGTGCGGGCAATGACCTCTGCAATCTGCTCATCGCCGATCTTGCGCGGCGCCCCGGGACGCGGCTCGTCGTAGAGCCCGTCGAGCCCGCGCTCGGCGAAGCGCCGGCGCCATTTGCCGACCGTGTTCGCGTCCGCCCCCACCCGCTCGACAATGGCCTTGTTTTCCAGCCCGTCCGCCGCCGCAAGCACAATCCGAGCCCGCCGCGCAAGGCCCTGGGCCGTCTTCCGCCGCCGCGCCAACCCCTCAAGCTCACGCCGCTCCGCGTCTGACAATACGATCGCTACCGCTGCTCTGCTCATCCGTCAGTCCTCCAACGCAACCCACGGACATATTCTAATAAACTTCTCGATCAGGACACTAGCCCGCATTTCTCACGAGCGGCGGGCGCTTCTTGTGTCCAGCGCGCGGGAATGGCTGCGTGACAAGGGCTTGCCCCCCGCCGGCGGTTTGGGCGAAGCGCGCAGTCTGTCCTCCGCTCCGCTGTCACCCCGGCCTTGAGCCGGGGTCCAGGCCTGCCCCGGACACCGATCCGGGGAAGCAGGACGAGAGCAGTGCCTGTGGCTCTGGACCCCGGCTCAAGGCCGGGGTGACAGGCTTGGGGTCGGCCGCGGTGCGAGCTCCTCTTCGGCGTTTGGTGAGAAATCCGGGCCTAGAGCGGATCTGTTTTGGTTGGAACCGCTTCATCCGTTCTCTTCCGTCATGGTCGGCGAAGGCCGACCATCCACGTTTTGTTTTTGTTTCCAGCGTCTTAAAAACTCGTGGATGGTCGGCCTTCGCCGACCATGACGGTGAGGAGACAGGGGTAAAGGCGCTTCTATCTGAAACGGACAGGCTTTAGCGCCGCCCGAACAGGCGTTCGATATCGGCGAGCTTGAGCTCGACATAGGTGGGCCGGCCGTGATTGCACTGGCCCGAGCGCGGCGTCGCTTCCATCTGGCGCAGGAGCGCGTTCATCTCGTCGGCGGTCAGCCGCCTGCCGGCGCGGACGCTGCCGTGGCAGGCCATCGTCGAGCACACCTCGTCGAGCCGCTCCTTCAGCGCGAGCCCGGTTCCGTGCTCGGCGAGCTCGTCGGCGAGATCGCGCACCAGCCCGGCCGCCTCGCTGACGCCGAGCAGCGCCGGAACCGCGCGAACGATGACCGCCTCCGGTCCGAAGCGTTCGAGAACGAGCCCGAGTTCGGCAAGCTCGTCCGCCCGGCCGGCGACCCGGTCCGCCGCCGCCTCGTCGAGCTCAACCACCTCGGGAATCAGGAGTTCCTGGCGGTCCGCCCCGCCATCGCCGACCGCCGCCTTGATCCGCTCGTAGACGATGCGTTCGTGGGCGGCGTGCTGGTCGACGATGACGATCCCGTCCTCTGTCTGGGCGACGACATAGGTGGCGTGGAGCTGGGCGCGGGCAGCGCCGAGGGGATAGGACGGGTCGTGCGGCTCCGCTTCGTCCGTCCCCGCCGCTGCCGCGGGCGCGAAGTCCCGTTGCGGCGGCCGCAGCGGAGCCTGGAACCGCGCGGCGGTTTCGGCGAGGTGAGGAGTGACGGCCCCGGGCGAAGCCGGCGGGTAAGCCGGCTGAAATTTACCGAGAGCGTGATCGGAGACGGTGGACGACGCGCGATGTCCAGCTCCGGCAAGCCCGTGTTTCAGCGCGCCCACGATCAGCCCCCGGACAAGACCGGCATCGCGGAATCTCACCTCGGTCTTGGCCGGATGCACGTTGACGTCGACCAGCTCGTGCGGGATCTCGAGGCGGAGCACCACCAGCGGATGCCTGTCGCGGGCGAGAAGATCGGTATAGGCCGCGCGGATCGCGCCGGAGAACAGCCGGTCCTGCACCGGACGGCCGTTGACGAAGACGAACTGGGACTGAGCGTTGCCGCGGTTGAGCGTCGGCAGTCCGGCCCGGCCGGCGAGCCTCAGCCCCTCGCGTTCGGCCTCGATCGCGACCGAGTTCTCGACGAAATCGGCGCCCATCACCTGGACCAGCCGCCCGGCATCCGCGTCGAGCATGTCCCCGGTCCCGGCGTCGTAGCGGAGATGGGTCCGGTCCTCGCTCGTCAGTGTGAAGCCGATTGCCGGCTCGGCGAGTGCGAGCCGGCGCACCGCGTCGACCGCGTGTCGTAGTTCGGACCGCGCCGTCTTGAGGAATTTGAGCCGGGCGGGCGTCGCGTAGAAAAGGTCGCGGACCTCGACACGCGTGCCGCCGGCGAGCGGGGCCGGGCGAACCTCCCCGATCGTCCCGCCCTCGACCGAGATCGACCAGGCCTCGTCCGCGCCTTCCGCCCGGCTCGCGATGGACAGCCGGCTGACCGAGCCGATCGAAGGCAGCGCCTCGCCGCGGAAGCCGAGCGTGCCGATTCGCGACAGGTCGTCGTCGGGGAGCTTGGAGGTGGCGTGCCGCTCGACCGCGAGCGCGAGCTCCCCGGCGGTCATGCCGCGGCCGTCGTCGGAGACCGCGATCAGCGTCCGGCCGCCTTCGCGCAGCACGACTTCGATCCGCCTTGCGCCCGCGTCGATGGCGTTCTCGACCAGCTCCTTGACCGCCGAGGACGGACGCTCGACCACCTCGCCCGCGGCGATCCGGTTGACCAGCGTCGGCGGCAGGCGGCGGATGGTCATGTTGCCCTCGGCGGCATCGCGGCGAGATACTCGCGCGCCAGCATCTTCCCCTCCTCCACCGCAGGCTGGTCGAACGGATCGACGCCGAGCAGATGCGCGGCGATCATGGTTTCCAGCATGAAGTGCATCATCAGCGCGCCCATCGCCCTTTCGTCGAGCTTCGGCAGCGAAATCACGCGCGTCGGCCGCCCCCGGCGCGCCAGCGTCTCGGCGGTCGCACGCTGCTCGGCATCCATCAGGTCGCCGATGGTCCGACCTCTTATATAGGAAAGCCCGGGATCGGCGGCGAGGACGGCGGGGATTCGCGCGCCCTGCCCGGCGCGGTCCAGCACGATCAGGGTGAACAGCTTGTCCGCCGGCCCGTCGAGCCAGAGTTGCAGCTGGCTGTGCTGATCGACCGTGCCCAGCGCGTCGATCGGGGTGATTCCGGTGCCGTCCTTGCCCAGGCTCTCCGCCCAGAGCTGGCGGAACCAGCGGGCGAACGGGGAAAGCGCATCGGCATAGGGCATCAACACCGTCTGGGCGATTCCGCGGGTGCGGAGGGCCGCGACCGCCAACGCGGCCCCCTCCGCGGCCGGAACCGATTCCGGCGCCGCGCCGGCAAGAACGGGATCGCGTACGGACGCGGCACCCTCCCTGACCGCTGCCGCGTCCAGCCCGGCGATCGCGGCGGGGAGCAGGCCGGTCACCGACAGCGCCGAGTAGCGTCCGCCGATGCCGGGGTCGCAGTCGAGCACCGTCATGCGATGGGTCCCGGCGAGACGCCTCAGCGTGCTGTCTCCGGGCTGGGCGATGGCGGTCATGTGCGCGGAGGGGTCGATGCCGCGCCGCTCGAGCGCATCGAGCACGGCGAGCGATTGCGTCACGGTCTCCGCCGTCTCGCCGGACTTCGAGACGACGAGCCAACCGGTGCGCCGCAGGTCAGGCGCGGCGAACAGCATCTCGAACGTGTCGGGATCGACGTTGTCCATGAAGCGGAATGCGGGAATACCGGCCGGCGGCCCGAATCCGTTGTCGGCGAGAGCGTAGAGGGTCCGCGCGCCGAGGCTGGAGCCGCCGGTGCCGAGCACCACCACACGGTCGAAATCGGACCGGTACCGCCGGGAGACCGCTTCAACGTTGCCGAGCTCGCCGGACAGGCGGAGCAGCTTCAGGCTGCCGTCGGCATGCGCCCGCCGGATCGCGGCGAGGGCGGGCACGGTGGCGGCCAGCGCGGACTCGAAGCCGCCGCGGTCGAGCCCGGACGGCCCGATGGCCTCGGCGAAGCAGGAGGTCAGATCCTGGGTATAGGGCATCGGGTCGTCGTTACCGGAGGCGCGGAGTCGATCATAGTCCGTGTCCACGTGCCGGAACACGGCGGGCGTCAAGGTGTCGATTCGAGCCCTTCGGGATCGCCCACCACGACGGTCGTGAGCTTGTCGGGCGATAGCAGCCGACGGGCGACCCGCCGGATGTCGGAGACGGTCACCGCGTCGATCAGCGACGACCGCCGGTCGATATAGTCGATTCCGAGCCTGTTCGCCTGGATCGCAACCAGGATGCGGGCAATGCTGCGGGTGGAGTCGAGGCGCAACGGGAAGGATCCGTTGAGGTAGCGCTTGGCCGCCGCCAGTTCGTGCTCGCCGACCCCGTCGCGCGCCATCCGTTTCCACTCGCCGCGCACGAGATCGAGAGCCGCCTTCACGCGCGCGTTCGCGGTCGCGAGCTGCCCGACGATCATCCCGGCCCGGTCGCGCAACGAGAGATAGGTGTGGACCGAATAAACGAGGCCCCTCTTCTCGCGAATCTCCTCGTTGAGGCGCGAGGTGCGCCCGCCGCCGCCGAGCAGGTGGTTCATCACGTAGGCCGCGTAGTAATCGGGGTCGTCGCGCTTAACCCCGGCCTGCCCGAAAACGACGACGCTTTGCGGAATCGGCTTCCGAACGATCTCCAACTTCCTCTCGGACGCCAGCGTCGGATCGGCGATGTCGGCGGGCGCGCCGGAAGCGGGCAGACCGCCGAAGACTTCATCGAGCCTCCGAGCCAGCTCGCTGGCGGAGATGTCGCCGGCCACGCCGATCGCCAGACCGTCACGGACCAGGCGCTCGCGGACGAAGCGCCGCATGTCCTCGACGCCGATCTCGGCTACGGTCTGCCGCGTCCCGGCCAGCGGTCTGGCGTAGGGATGGTCGCCGTACACCAGCCGGGACCACGTTCGTCCCGCGATCCGCCGGGGGTTGTCCTTGCCGCTTTCGATCCCGGCAGCGATCTGGCGGCGAATGCGTTCGACGGGCTCCGTGTCGAAACGCGGAGCGGCGAGCGCCTTCCGGAGCAAGACGAAGGCACGCGTCCGATGCTCGCTCAGCGTCCGGAGCGTGCCGTGAAAACGCTCTGTTCCGGCGTCGAAGCCGATCGAAGCGACGATATCGTCGAGGGCTCCCTGGAAGGCCTGCGAGTCGAGGTCGTCGGCGCCCTCGTCGAGCAGCGCGGAAACCATGTTTGCAAGGCCGGTCTTTCCGCCGGGATCGAGAACCCCGCCGCCCCGGAACGAAAACCGGAAGCTGATCACCGGTACCGATTTGTCCTCGACCAGCCAGGCCTCGATCCCGCCGGGCGAGCGGACGCGCTGGATCTCGGTGGCCGTTGCCGGTGAAGCGGCGGCGCAGGCAACGATCAGCGCCCCGACACAGACTCGCATCCCGTTTCGCATCGACCGACGCCCTAACCGCGGGAATCGGGCAGCAGGATGGCGGTGACCGAACGCCGCTCCACGAACACCGCCCGGGCCGCGTCCAGCACCGCGGCCGCCGTCACCGCACGGACCCGCTCGGGCCAGGCCTCGACATCGGCGATCGTCTGGCCGGTCGTGAGCGCCCGGCCGATCACGCGAGGCGCGGCGCGCAGACCGTCGCGGGCATAGATCGCGGCCGCCAGCATCGCCCGCTTGCTGCGCGCCAGCTCGGTTTCGCTGACCCCGTGTTCGACAACGCGCTCGATTTCTTCCTTCATCAGCGCCTCGATCCTCGCGATGTCGCCGCCGGCCAGCGCGGATGCGGAGATCGAGAACTCGCCCATATCGAGTGCGGTTCCGAGATAGCCGGCGCCGGCGCCCGATGCGGCTTTCTCGTCGACTACGAGTCGGCGGTGGAGACGGCTGGTGCTGCCGCCGCCGAGGATGTCGGACAGCACGAGGAGCGGGTAGGCGTGTCGGGTTTCGCCGGCGGCGTAGCTGGGCGCGCGCCAGGTTATCGACATGCTCGGCACATGCACGCGCGGGCTCTTCATCGTGACCCGCTTTGCGGCCAGCTGATCGGGCTCTGCGGGACGAACGCGCTCCGGCACGGATCGCCGGGGGATCGGCCCGTAATATTTCTCCGCGAGGCGGCGCACCTCGGCGGCGGTGGCGTCCCCGGCGACGATCAGGATCGCGTTGTCGGGCGCGTAGTGACGGCGATAGAAGGCGAGCGCGTCTTCCGTCGTCAGCCCGTCGATCTCGCGCTTCCAACCGATCACCGGGACGCGATAGGGATGGCGCAGATAGGTCACCGCGCGGCGGCGTTCGTAGAGCTGCGCGGACGGGCTGTTGCCGGTGCGCTGCCGCCGTTCTTCCTGAACCACGCCCCGCTCGGGCGCGACCTTGTCGTCGGTCAGGCGAAGATTGGCCATCCGGTCGGCTTCCATCCGCATCACCAGCTCAAGCTTGTCGCTCGCGACGCGCTGGACGTAGGCGGTGTAGTCCTGACTCGTGAAGGCGTTGTCCGAACCGCCGTTCGCGGCGACGATCTTGGAAAACTCGCCGGACGGGACGGACGGCGTTCCCTTGAACATCAGGTGTTCGAGGAAGTGGGCGATGCCGGACTTGCCCGGCGGCTCGTCGGCCGCGCCGACCTTGTACCAGACCATCTGGACAATGATCGGGGCGCGCGCATTCTCGACCACGACGACCTGGAGCCCGTTGTCCAGGGTGAAGGTCTCGGGGTTGAAAACCGCCGCCTGAAGGGGAGCCGTGGCGACCGCGGCCGACAGCAAGGCGCCGCCAGCCACGCGTGCCAGTGCAGGGCAGGCCCGCCGGCAGGCGATCAGTTGAACAGGCCCTTCAGGAAGCCGCTTTCCCGGCGCTCGATCGTCGGCGTGCTGCCGGCGGAAGGCGGCTTGCCAAGCGCCTGGTTGGACTGCAGGCGCTGCGCTTCCTTCCTGGCATCGACAACCTCACCCGGACGTTCGGGTTCGCGCCAGAATACGATCTTGTCGACGAAACCCGTCCCGGATTCGGCGAGCGCGGCGGATTCGGCATCGACCTTGCTCCGGATGCCGGGCTCGGCCTGGCCCGCGCCCGCGCGTTGCAGGAGCGCGCTCTCCGCGGCCGAAGTCTCGCCGGTCGGAGCCGCGCTGGTCGAAGCGCTGCGAACCAGCGTCTGCCGCACCTCATCCCTGATTTCGGCTTCCTGCGGCCTCCGAACGCCGGGCGCGGGGGGGCGAAGGCTGTAGTCGGGGGGCAGCGCCAGCGGCGCCCGGGTAACCACGGCGAACTCGTCCGGCGGTTCGTTGCCGAGCCCGATGCTCTGGCGCATCTCCTCGCCGCACCCGGCGACTCCCGCCACGGCAAGGACCGCCAGGAGCGCAGGAATTTTGCCTGCCAACTTCATCCAAGATGCCTCGTGCCTACTTGCCCGTCGGGCCCGACACGGTACGGTCAGTCCGCTTTCCGATCAAGCTGCCATAAAGCACTATCGCCACGCCGCAGGTGATCGCGCTGTCCGCCAGGTTGAACGCCGGCCAATGATACGCGCCCACGTGAAAATCCAGGAAATCGACCACATGGCCCAGCGAAAGCCTGTCGACCAGGTTGCCCGCCGCGCCGCCGGCGATCAGGCCCAGCGCGAGAACGAACGGGCGTTCCCGGCTGCGCCACATCCAGATCAGCAGCCCGGCGATCACGACGGCGGTGAAACCCGACAGCAGCCACGGACCCCAGGGCGAATCGGTCCGGAACAGGCCGAAACTCGCACCGCGGTTAAAGACCAGCACCAGATCGAAGAACGGGGTCACCGTCACCTTGTGCCCGATTCCCTGGAGCCACTCGAGCATCGCCCACTTGGTAAGCTGGTCGGCGAGCGCCACGGCGAGGGCGGTCAGCAGTCCGGCCCGCGGCACTGGGTTGGCCACGGGAACTATTCGGCGGCGGCGCCGAACTGACCAACGGCGTCGGCGCAGCGTTCGCAGATATCGGGATGGTCGGACAGCGTCCCGACCTCGGGCAGTATCTTCCAGCAACGCTCGCATTTTTGGCCCGAGGCGAGTCGGACGACCACGCCGATGCCGGGAATCTCGGGCAGGGTGAAGGCATCGGCCGGAACCGCGCCCGGGGTGATCGTCGCGTCCGAAGTGATGGCGATCTCGTCGAAAGCGAGACCTTCCAGCACTTCGGCCGTGTCCCGGTCCACGAAAATCTCGGGATGCGCCTGCAGGCTGGAACCGATGCGCTTTTCCGCGCGTTCCCGTTCGAGCGCGCCGGTGACCACGCGGCGAACGGTGCGCACGGTCTCCCAGCGCCCGGCGATCGCATCCGCGCGCCACGAACCGGGGATCTCCGGGAATAGGCGGAGATGGACGCTGTCCGCGTCCTCCCCGAAGCGCGTGAGCCACGCCTCTTCCGCGGTAAAGCAGAGGATCGGCGCCAGCCAAGCGGTCAGGCAGGAGAACAGCGCATCGAGCACCGTCCGCGCCGCGCGACGGACCGGATCGTCGCGCCGCCCGCAATAGAGCGCGTCCTTCCGGATATCGAAATAGAACGCCGACAGCTCGACCGCGCAGAAGTTGTGCAGCGCCGCGAAAAGCGGGTGGAAGTCGAATTCTCCAAACCCGGCGCGCACCTCGCGGTCCAGCTCATAGATTCGATGCAGCACCCAGCGCTCGAGTTCCGGCATCGCCTCGGGCGGCACCCTCTCGCTCTCGCCGAACTCCGCGAGGTTGCCGAGCATGTAGCGCAGCGTGTTGCGAATCCGCCGATAGGCTTCCACGTTCTGGTCGATGATGTGTTCGCCGATCCGGAGGTCGGCGGAGTAGTCGGAAGCGACCACCCAGAGGCGCAGAATGTCAGCGCCGAACTTCTCCATCACCTCCTGCGGGGCGACCACGTTGCCGAGCGATTTCGACATCTTCCGGCCTTGCTCGTCGAGGACGAAACCGTGGGTGAGCACGGCTTCGTAGGGCGCGCTCCCCCGCGTCCCGCAGGCTTCGAGCAGCGAGGAATGGAACCACCCGCGATGCTGGTCGGATCCTTCGAGATAGAGCGAGGCGGGCCAGACCAGATCGTCCCGGGTCTCCAGCGTGAAGCTGTGTGTCGAGCCCGAATCGAACCACACGTCGAGGATATCCGTGACCTGCTCGTAATCGGCGGGATCGTGGTCATCACCGAGGAAGCGCTCGGGCGGGCTTTCGAACCAGGCGTCCGCGCCCTCCTCCTCAACCGCCGCGACGACGCGGTCCAGCACCGCCTTGTCGCGCAGCGGCTCGCCCGTCTTCCGGTCGACGAACACCGTGATCGGTACGCCCCAGGCGCGCTGTCGCGAGACGCACCAGTCAGGACGCGCGGCGATCATGCCTTCGAGCCGGTTGCGCCCGGACTCCGGGTAGAAGGCGGTCCGGGCGATCGCGTCGAGCGCCTTCTGCCGGAGCGCGTTCTCCGCCATGCCGATGAACCATTGCGGCGTGTTGCGGAAGATCAGCGGTTTCTTCGAGCGCCACGAGTGCGGATAGGCGTGCACGAGAGTGCCGCGCGCCATGAGATTCCCGGCTTCCGCGATGGCATCGGCGACCGCGCCATCCACCTTGTAGACGTGCTGTCCGGCGAACAGGGGCACATGGTCGTAGAACAACCCGTCATCGCCGATGGTGCGCGGGATCTCCAGCCCATGCGCCTGCCCGACCTCGAAGTCCTCGCTGCCGTGGCCGGGCGCGGTGTGGACGAGCCCGGTGCCCTGCTCGACGGTCACGTGATCGCCCGGCAGAAGCGGAACGTCGAAATCGTAACCCCGGCCGGCGAGCGGGTGACGGCAGACGGTTCCCGCGAGATCCCGGCCCGCGAGGGACGCAACCCTGTTGGTCCCGGTCACGCCGGTATCGGCGAAGACCTGCGCGCTCAGCGCCTCGGCGAGAAGCACCCTTTCGCCGACGACCGCGAGGCTGTCCCGCGCAACCCCCGTCACTTCGTAAACCGCGTAGTCGATGTCGTCGCCATAGGCGATGGCGCGGTTTCCGGGAATGGTCCAGGGCGTCGTCGTCCAGATCACCGCCGAAGCGCCGGCAAGTGCCTCGTGGCTCGGCATCGACACCGGGAAGCGGACATGGACGGTGGTCGACTCGTGGTCGAGATACTCGACCTCCGCCTCGGCGAGCGCGGTCTTTTCCACCACCGACCAGAGGACCGGCTTGGCCCCGAGATAGAGCCCGCCGTTCATCAGGAACTTGCCGAGCTCGCGGACGATCTGCGCCTCGGCTTCATAGGACATGGTGGTGTAGGGATTTTCCCAGTCGCCGAGGACGCCGAGGCGTTCGAATTCCTCGCGCTGCACGTCGATCCAGTGCGCGGCGAACTCGCGGCATTCGCGGCGGAACTCGATCAGGGGCACCTCGTCCTTGTCGCGACCCTCGGACCGGTATTTTTCCTCGATCGTCCATTCGATCGGCAGCCCGTGGCAGTCCCAGCCCGGCACGTAGTTGGCGTCGCGCCCGAGCATTTGCTGCGAGCGGTTGATGACATCCTTGAGGATCTTGTTGAGGGCATGGCCGATATGGAGATGGCCGTTCGCATAGGGCGGGCCGTCATGGAGGATGAACTTCTCGCGGCCTTTGGCGGTTTCCCGCAGCTGGGCGAAGAGATCGTCGTTCTGCCAGCGTTCGAGGATCGCGGGCTCGCGCTGCGGCAGTCTGGCGCGCATGCCGAACTCGGTCTTTGGCAGGAAGACGGTCGCGCGGTAATCGGTCGTCATCTGGGGGCTCTGGGGTCGCCGGGGCCGATGGAAGCGAGAAGCTCGCGGGCGGCGAGGCTGTCCCTGGCGATCTGGTCGCGAAGTTGGTCCAGCCCGTCGAACTTGCGCTCGGGCCGGATATACTCGACCAGCGCCACCCGCAGCAAGCGCCCGTAGATGTCCCGGTCGAAATCGAAAATATGGGTTTCGAGGCCAACGACCGTGCCACCGACGGTGGGACGGATACCGAGATTGGCGCAGCCGGGATGCCAGACCGTGCCGCCGTTTTCCTCTACCCCGGCCCAAACGGCGTAGACCCCGAGCGCGGGGCGGACCGTCTCGGCAAGCGCGAGATTTGCGGTGGGAAAGCCGAGCAGCCGCCCGCGCCTGTCGCCCTGACGCACCCGGCCCTCGATCTCCCAGCAGCGGCCGAGCTGCGCCGCCGCCGCGCCCGGTTTGCCGTCGCGCAGACAGGCGCGGATATTGGTCGAGGAGTACACCGTCTCGCCCCATCCGGTGACCGGTTCGACGACCTCGAACCCGACGCCCGCGCCCCTGGCCCAGCGCGCAAGCGTCTCCACATTGCCTCGACGGTCGTGGCCGAAGACGAAGTCGTAGCCGATCGCCAAATGGCGCGCCGCGAGGCCCTTTGCGAGAACGTCCTCGACGAACGTCTCGGGCGCGACCCGCGCCATCGCCGCATCGAACCGGAGCGCCAGCAGGGTATCGACGCCGAGGGATTCGAACCGGCGCGCCTTCGACCGCAGCGGCGTCAGCTGAAACGGCGGCTCTTCGGGCCGGAAGAAGCGCCGGGGATGCGGCTCGAAGGTCACCACCGCCAGCGGCGCGTCCAGGTCCCGGGCCGCCGCCGCCGCGACGCCGATCACGGCTTCGTGCCCGCGGTGGACGCCGTCGAAATTCCCGATGGTCACGGCGGCCCCGCGCGCGTTTTCGGGTATGGTGGACGGATAACGGACGATACGCATAGCGGCGCTTACCTATCGGCGGGCGATTCGGGTGTCAAACCCTTCGCCTCGCATGGGGGGATTTCTCGAACCGGCCGGCAAAATCGCTATGATCCGGCACCCGCATGACCGACAGGAGGGCGCGATGTCCGAGACCCCCGCGATGACACTGGGCACGTTCGGCTGGAACGAGCTGGTGACCGACGATACCGAGGCCTGCAAGGCGTTCTTCACCGAATTGATGGGGTGGACCACCGACGCCAACCAGATGGAGGATGGCGGCACCTATACCTTCTTCAAGCAGGGCGACCGTCCGGTCGGCGGCATGATGTCGATGCAGTCCCTGGGCCTGAAGGATGTCCCGTCCCACTGGATGGCCTATCTGACGGTCGAGAACGTCGATGCCGCCTGCGCCAGGTGCAGGGAGCTCGGCGGCAATATCGTCATGGAGCCGATGGACGTGCCCAATATCGGCCGCTTCGCGATCATTACCGATCCGTCGGGGGCGGCGCTCGGCCTCGCCCAATATTTGTAGGCCGGGTACGGGAAGGACAGGCGTTCCTTTCCTTTCACGGTCCGTGCTATAATGCGCGGGTTGGAGACCATGAAGGAAACGGCAAGACCGTGGAAGTTCTCGTACGCGACAACGATGTCGATCAGGCGCTGAGGGCGCTCAAGAAGAAAATGCAGCGCGAAGGCATCTTCCGCGAGATGAAGATGCGGCGCTCATACGAAAAGCCGTCGGAACGACGCGCGCGGGAGAAAGCCGAAGCGATCCGCCGCGCACGCAAGCTCGAAAGAAAACGCCTGGAGCGCGAGGGCTACTAGCCCCGCGGCGCCTCCCGGGCTGAAAAAGGTCGCCCTGCGCGGCCTTTTCCGTGTCATCCGCTACGGCCGGCGGACTGGCGGCAATTCCGGCGCGGCACTATAGTTCCGGCCATGTCCGAGACCGTGGCGTGGACGCGGGACAAGGCGCTTGCGCTGTTCTCGCTCCCCTTCAATGACCTGATCTTCCAGGCGCAGGCGGTTCACCGCCGCCATTTCGATCCCAACCGGGTCCAGGTCTCGACGCTGCTCAGCATCAAGACAGGCGGCTGCCCGGAGAACTGCGCCTATTGCCCGCAAAGCGCCCATTTCGACACCGGCGTCGAGAACGAGCGCCTGATGCCGCTCGCCGACGTCCTCGATGCCGCGCGGGAGGCCAAAGCGGCGGGAGCGACCCGGTTCTGCATGGGCGCGGCATGGCGCGGCCCGAACGACCGCGATCTCGACGCGGTCGAGGCGATGATTGCCGGCGTCAAGGAAATCGGCCTGGAGACCTGCGCCACGCTCGGCCTGCTGGAACCGGGACAGGCCGAACGCCTGCGCGCGGCGGGGCTCGACTTTTACAACCACAACATCGACACCTCGGAAAACTATTACGGCGAGATCGTCACCACGCGCCGCTACGAAGACCGGCTCGACACCCTCGCCAAGGTGCGCGAGGCGGGGATCGCGGTCTGCTGCGGCGGCATCCTCGGGATGGGCGAGACCCGCGAGGACCGGGCCGACATGCTTGTCGCGCTGGCGACGCTCCCGGAACCGCCGGAGAGCGTGCCGATCAACCGGCTCGTCGCGGTCGCCGGGACTCCACTCGCGGACGCGCCGGCGCTGGACCCGCTGGAGTTCGTCCGCACCGTCGCCGCCGCGAGGATCATGATGCCACGCTCGATGGTGCGGCTTTCCGCCGGACGTCTGGAGATGGACGACGCCACGCAGGCGCTCTGCTTCCTCGCCGGGGCGAATTCGATCTTCCATGGCGAGCGCCTTCTGACGACGCCCAACCCCGCCGTCCCGGAGGACCGGGGCCTGTTCGACCGGCTGGGGATCGAACCGATGGAACCGGCCGGCCACGCCGGTGGCTGAGACGACCCGGAACCTCTGGTTCCCCTACACGCCGATGAGGGGCCTGCCGCCGCCGCTCGAGGCGGTGGGCACGCAAGGGACGCGGATCCGGCTCGCCGACGGTCGCGAGCTGATCGACGGCATCGCGTCGTGGTGGACGGCATGCCACGGCTACAACCACCCCCATATCGTCGCGGCGATGGAAGCGCAGCTGGGCGCGATGCCGCATGTGATGTTCGGCGGCATGGTGCACGAGCCGGCGATGCGGCTCGCGCGGCGGCTGTCGGGTCTGTTGGGCGCGGACCTCAACCACGTCTTCTTCAGCGATTCGGGCTCGGTCTCGGTGGAGATCGCGCTCAAGATGGCGATTCAGTACTGGCGAAACTCGGGTGTGGAGGGGCGCGACCGGTTCGTCTGCTTTCGCGGCGCCTATCACGGCGACACGCTGGGCGCGATGTCGGTCTGCGATCCCGAAGACGGGATGCACCGGCTGCTGGGCAATTATGTGCCCCCGCAGATCGTGCTCGACCTGCCTGCCGGCCGCGCCGCGCTGCAGGAATTCGAAGGGGCGGTCGCGCGCCATGCCGGCGAGATCGCCGCCGTGGTCGTCGAGCCGCTGATCCAGGCGGCGGGCGGCATGCGCTTTCATTCGCCGGAAACCCTTGCCGCCGTCGCCGATCTCTGTCGCCGATACGGTCAATTGCTGATCCTCGACGAGGTCGCGACCGGGTTCGGGCGGACCGGAACGATGTTCGCCTTCGAGCAGGCCGGGATTTCGCCCGATATCGTCTGCCTCTCCAAGGCGCTCACCGGCGGCACGATGGGCCTCGCGGCGACGGTCGCCAACGGGCGGGTCTATTCCGCGTTCGACAGCGAGGATCCCAAGCGGGCGCTGATGCACGGCCCGACCTTCATGGCGAACCCGCTCGGCTGCGCCGCGGCGAACGCCTCGCTCGACCTGTTCGAACGCGAGCCCAGGCTGGAGCAGGCGCGGCGGATCGAGGCCCATCTGCGCGAGTCCCTGGAGCCCTGCCGCGCCATGCCCCGGGTCGTCGATGTCCGGGTGCTGGGGGCGGTGGGCGTCGTCGAGCTCGACCGGATCGACGACCTCGCGGGCATGCGGATGCGCTTCGTGGAAGAGAGGGTCTGGATCCGCCCGCTGGAAAACGTCGTCTACCTGATGCCGCCGCTCGTCGTCGCCCCGGAAGAGCTCGACATCCTGGCCGGCGCGATCCGCCGGGTGGTGGGCGAACTCGCCTAAACGGGCGGCGGGACTTCCGCCGTCTTCATCGCTTCGGCCTGGCGCGCGGCCAGCGCATCGGCATCGAAGCCGGCGATCAGGTCGTGGAACATCCGGTACCAGTTGATCTCGGCCCTGAGATGCATGAAGACCGAGCCCAGACCGATCGCGGCGCGGTCCATCAGCACGAATTCGCGCGGCGGCCGCACCCCGCCCAGCCGGCGCAGCTCCCGGTGGACCTTGCCGGCGACCCTGGCGCCGTACACGGTGTCGTTGGAACCCTGGATCAGGCGCGGCTTGTCCTCCAACAGCGGCGCGTAGAGGAAGGACGCCCACAAATTGAGGGTGTCGATCGTCTCGTTGGACAAATCGGAGAAGCCCCAGCTTTCATAGGCGTGGACCGCGAGCGCCCGATCGTCGCGGGCGATGGCGTCGTAGAGGTCGATCACGCCCTTGACGAATTTCGGCGAGAAAACCCGGATACAGCCGAAATCGAGGAGGTTGACCGAGCAGTCCGGCCGAACCGTGTAGTTCCCCAGATGCGGGTCCCCGTGGATGACCCCGTAATAGTAGAACGGGACATACCATGCGCGGAACATGGCATGCGCGACCCGGTTCCGAAACTCCAGGTCCTCGTCCGCGATCTCGAGCAGCCTGCGCCCGTCGAGCCACGTCATCGTCAGCAGCCGTTTGGTGGAAAGGCCGGTGACGGGCTCGGGCACGTGCACGCCCTCCTCGTCGGCGTGCATCAGCCGGTAGAGCCGCATGTGCCGCAGCTCGCGGTCGTAATCGACCTCTTCGCGCAGCCGGGCGGCGATCTCGGCCTGCACCTCGCGCGGATCGACCGCCTTGTCGTAGCGCTGGTAGACGGCGAACACGATACGGAGCTGGCGCAGATCGGCTTCGACGGCGGAGGCCATGTCGGGGTATTGGAGCTTGCAGGCGAGCTCCCGCCCGTCGAGCCCGACCGCGCGGTGCACCTGGCCGAGCGATGCGGCGGCGGCGGCCTTGCGTTCGAACCCGGCAAACCGTTCTTCCCAGCCGGCGCCCAGCTCGGCCGTCATCCGGCGCCGGACGAACAGCCATCCCATCGGCGGTGCGTTCGCCTGAAGCTCGCCGAGCTGGTCGGTATATTCGGTCGGCAATATGTCGGGCACGGTGGACATCAGCTGGGCCACCTTCATCAGCGGTCCCTTGAGACCGCCGAGCGCGCGCTTGAGGTCCTCGGCGTTCCGATCCCGGTCCATGCGCACGCCGAGATAGCGCTCGCCGGCGAAACGGGCCGCGATTCCGCCGACCGCGGCACCGACGCGCGTGTAGCGCCGCACCCTCCCGGTCAGCCGGTTCTCCTCGTCACGGCCGGCGCCGACCGAGGGGCGTGGGGGCGGGCGTCTCACGAGATGGCTTCCAGCTCGTCGATCATCGCCTCGATCACCGACAACCCGGTCGCCCAGAACGCCGGTTCCGACGCATCGAGCCCGAACGGCGCCAGCAGGTCGCGATGGTGCAGCGTTCCCCCGGCCTCCAGCATCCGGAGATATTTCCCGGCGAAGTTTGGCTCTCCCGCTTCATGGACCGCGTAGAGCGCGTTCACCAGACAGTCCCCGAAGGCGTAGGCATAGACATAGAACGGCGAATGGACGAAATGCGGGATGTAGGTCCAGTAATAGCGGTAATCGCCGCCGAGCCGGATCGCGGGTCCCAGGCTCTCCCGCTGGACCTCTAGCCAGATGTCGCAGAGGCGCTCGGCGGTGATCTCGCCCGCGCGGCGCTCGTCGTGAACGATGCGCTCGAACCGGAAGAACGCGATCTGGCGGATCACGGTGTTCAGCATGTCCTCGACCTTGGAGGCGAGCAGCCGACGGCGCCGCGCCGGGTCGTCGACGCGTTCCAGAAGAGCGCGGAACGTCAGCATCTCGCCGAACACCGAGGCGGTTTCGGCGAGCGTCAGCGGCGTCTCCGCCATCAGCCGGCCCTGCCCGCCGGCGAGCACCTGATGGACGCCGTGCCCAAGCTCGTGCGCCAATACCATCACGTCGCGTGTCCCGCCCTGGTAGTTGAGCAGAATATAGGGATGCGCCGAGGGCACCGTGGAGTGGGAGAACGCGCCGGGAGACTTTCCGGGCCGCGGCGCCGCGTCGATCCAGCGTTCGTCGAAGAACCGTTCGGCAATCCCGCGCATTCCCGGCGAGAACGCGCCGTAGGCACCGAGCACGATCTCCGCCGCCTCGCCCCAGGGGATGTCTTCTTCCTCCGCTTCCGGAAGCGGCGCGTTGCGATCCCAGTAGTCCAGCGTATCGACACCGAACCAGCGCGCCTTGAGCGCGTAGTAGCGGTGGGACAGGCGGGGGCAGGCATCCGTGACCGCCCGGTTCAGCGCTTCCACCACGGGCGCTTCGACCCGGTTGGAAAGATGGCGGGCCGCCTCGGGGGTTTCGTATCCGCGCCAGCGGTCCTCGATCTCCTTGTCCTTGGCGAGGGTATTGGCGATCAGGGCAAACAGGCGCACGTTCTGCCCCAGCACGCGCCCGACCGACTCCGCGGCCTCCCTGCGCAGCGCCGCGTTGGCGCTCGAGAGGAGGTGAAGCGCCTCCTGGCTGGTCAATTCCCTGCCGTCGACCGGGAATCTCAGCGCCGCCACGGTCTCGTCGAACAGCCGGGTCCACGCCGCCCGGCCGGTCAGGCGTTTCACATGAAACAGGCGCTCCGTTTCCTCGCTCAACTGGTGAGCGCGGGAGAGCCGGATATCGCGCAGCCACGGCCGGTACCGGGCCGCGTTCGGGTCGGCAAGTTTCTCCTCGAGCGCATCGTCCTCGATCCGGTTGATCTCGAGGGTGAAGAACAGGAGCTCGCCGGTGATCGCGGTCGCGCGCTCGCGGATCGCCTGGTGGAACTTGCCGATCCCGGCGTCGCCCAGATCGGCGGCATGCAGGAGCTGGGCATAGCTCTCGGCACGCGCCACCGTCTCCCAAATCGCCTCGTATGACTCGACCGCGCGGCCGAACGCCCTGCCGCCCGCCGCCGCGAGCCGGCCCCTCCAGCGCTCGTTGAACTCCCGCGCGTCGCGTTCCGCCCGGTCCAGATCGGCCGCGAGCGCCGGGTCGTCCGGAGAAGCGTAAAGGTCGGCGAGGTTCCACTGGGGCAAGCCGTCGAGGCGTCCCCGGTCCGGCTGGTCTGTCATCGGCGGCTCCGGCAGTCGGAGGGGATATAGCGCCCGCGCCGGGGCAAGACCACCGATGGCGCGGCGTTCCCCGCCGCAATTTCTGCTGGCGCGCGGCGGTCCGCTTGTTCAATTTGACCGTGGCGGCGGGTTGCCGCGTTCGGGATCGAGGGAGCGATTTCATGGCGGATGGCGAAAAGGCACTTATCGTGGGTGTCGGCGGCGGGCTCAGCGCTTCGCTCGCGCGGCTGTTCCACAAGGAAGGCATGACGGTCGCGCTGGCCGCGCGCAACGTCGACAAGCTCGCCGGGCTGGCCGGCGAGACCGGCGCCTCGACCCATGCCTGCGATGCCTCCGACCCGGCCTCGGTCGCGGCGCTGTTCGACGCGGTGACGGCCGACATCGGCGCGCCGGACGTCGTCGTGTTCAACCCGTCCTACCGGACGCGCGGGCCGATCGTCGACCTCGATCCGGAACAGGTCCGCAAGGTCATCGAGATCACCTGCTATGGCGGGTTCCTGGTGGCCCAGCAGGCGGCGCGCCAGATGACCGGGCGCGGATCGGGCACGATCCTGCTCACCGGAGCCTCGGCGAGCGTCAAGGGCTATGCCAACTCGTGCTCCTTCGCGATGGGCAAGTTCGGCCTGCGCGGCCTCGCCCAGAGCCTCGCGCGGGAGCTGCAGCCGAAGAACATCCACGTCGCCCATTTCGTCATCGACGGCGGAATCGCCAAGGCGGGCGACGCGCGGGTGGCGGAGCGGGGAGCCGACGGCACGCTCGACCCCGACGCGATCGCCGAGACCTATCTCCACATCCACCGCCAGCACCGCAGCGCCTGGACCTGGGAGGTCGAGGTCCGGCCGTGGGTGGAGAATTTCTGACGGCTGGCGGAGTCGGCGGGAACACGGAAATCACGGGTGGGTAGGAGGGCGATGAACACGCTTTTCCGAACGGCGCTTGCGGCCGCGGCCCTGCTCGCGGGGCTCGGTCCGGCCCTCGGCGAGTCGGAGTACCGAATGAACCTCGCCTTCGTGAAGAGCACCCATCCGGACTCGGAACGGAAGGACGAGTACAGCACCAATCATCCCGCCGCGGGCGTCAGCGGACCCGTCACCGGGGAGTGGCTGCGCTGGCGTGCCGGCGTGACGCGGAACTCGCATACGCGATGGGGGCCGTTCGCGGGATTGGAGGGCACGTTCGAACTGTCCGAAGCCTGGCGCGCGGGCGTGAACGCCGGAGTCGCCGGGAACTACACCCGCAACAACTGGTTCCGCGTCGGAGCGCTGCCGATCGTGCAGTGGAAGCCGCGGGAGCACGACCTCATATGGGAGTTCGGATTCGCCTACCACCCGGACGCGACCTTCGCCGGGGTAGGAGTCCATATCCCGTTTTCGGTCCTGACGAAGTGAGGCGGTATTGGCGGAGGGGGTGGGATTCGAACCCACGGTACGCATAGCGCACAACGGTTTTCGAGACCGCCCCGTTCGACCGCTCCGGCACCCCTCCGCGCGCAGGCCCCGTCTCCAAGGCGGCGCGGACCCTAGCGCAAAGCCCGTTCCCGCCGCAAGCGAATCGGACCCTCAGCCCGAGCGGGCGGCGTGCATCGCCGCGCGGTAGCCGAACACCATCGCGGGGCCGAGCGTGGTTCCCGGTCCGGGATAGGTGCCGGCCATGATCGAGCCCATGTCGTTGCCGCAGGCGTAGAGGCCGGGGATTGGGGCGTCCTCCTTGTCCAGCACCTGGCCGTCGGCGTTGGCGGCGAGACCGGCGCTGCATGCGAGCTCGGCCGGCCACACCGCCATCGCCACCAGCGGCGTCCCCGCGATCGGGGCGAGGCAGGGGTTGGGGCGGTTGCCGGGATCGCCGTTGAACCGGTTGAGCTCGGTATCGCCCTTGCCGAAATCGGCGTCCGATCCCTCCTCGGCGAAGCGATTGTGGCGCGCGATGGTATCGGCGAGACCTCCGGCGTCGACCCCGATCTTCGCCGCCAGCTCGTCCGCCGTCCGGCCGAGCGTCACGTAACCCGCCTTCTCGTGCCGCGCGAGGTTCGTCGTTTCGGGGTGGATGTCGCCGAGCCCGTATTTGCGGACGAACCCGGCATCGCAGATCAGCCACGCCGGGATCGACGGGGCGATCTCGTGCGCCCGAAACATCCCCTCCACGAAGTCGTGATAGGACGCCGCCTCGTTGACGAAGCGCCGCCCGGCCGCGTTGACCGCGATCAGGCCCGGCTTGGCGCGATCCAGCAGGATGTGCGGGTAGAGACCGGTGCCGCCGCCCTTGCGCGGGTTGAGGGACACCGGAGTCCACAGACCGGCCTCGCCCCTGCTCTCGATCCGACCGCCGAACCGTTCGCCTGCGGTGAGCCCGTCGCCGGTGTTCTCCTCGACCGCGAGCGAATATTTGGGTTCGGCGCCGGGCATGAAGGCGGCGCGGAACGCCTCGTTGTGCGCCACCCCGCCGGTCGCGAGCACGATGCCGCGCCGCGCCCTGACCCTGATTTCCCCGTTCGTGGTATCCAGCACCGCGCCGGTGGCGCGGCCCTCTTCCTCCACGATTTCGGAGAGCGCGGCGCCGAACTCGACCGGCACGCCGTTCCGCCGGAGACTGTAGAAGAGCCGGCCGACCAGCGCGTTTCCCATCGTCAGCCGGGTGCCCCGCCGGAATCTCACCCTGTCCATGAAATAGCGCAGCACCAGGCCGGCGGTATGCGCGAAATTGCCCACCGACCGGTAGCGGCCGAGCATCCGCGTCAGGTCGACCTTGCCCACCATCATGCCGCCGAACAGCAGGTATTCGGGGATCGGCGGGCGAACCCGGGCGAAATCGGCGCCGAGCTTCCTTCCGTCGAAGGTCTCGGAGACGATCGCGCGCCCCTCGACCGCCGCGCCCGGCAGGTTGCTGCGGTAATCGGGATGGCGCCCGCAGGCGACGAAGCTGAGCTCGCTGCGCGCGACCAGATCGTCGATCGCCTTCGGCCCGTCCTCCAGGTAGACCGCGCGGCGCGAATCCGCCCCGTTATCGCCGATCAGCGCGTCGAGGTAACGGGCCGCGTCCTCGGGGCGGTCGGCGAATCCGGCCTCCCGGTTCTGGCTGTTGCCGGGAATCCAGAGCGTGCCGGCCGAGGTCGCGCCGGTGCCGCCGACCTGCTCTGACTTCTCGCAGATCAGCACGTCGAGCCCTTCCAGAGCCGCGACGAGCCCGGCGGTCATCCCGCCCGGCCCCGCCCCGGCGACCAGCAGGTCGACCTCGCGGTCCCAGGCGTTTTCGTTTGCGCCGGTCATTCAGTCGATCCGCGGCACGACTTCCTCGGCGAAGACCTGCATCTGGTCGAGCAGTTCCTGAAGGTCGTTGGCCGCGAAATAGAGGCCGAGAAGATGGGTGACGCCGGCCTCGCCGAGCCGGTTGGCGCGCTCCACGACATCGTCCACCGTGCCGATCAGGTTGATGTCCTCGTGGCCGAGCGCGCCCTGTTCCTTCAGCGTCGATTTGCGGAGCGAGGTGAGATGGGCGCACATCTGCGTCTTCTCGAACCGCGCCAGCGCCGCCTCGCGGGTCTTGCCGATATGGACGATGTATTGCGGCGCGACCTCGATCGACGCGGGGTCGCGCCCCGCCTCCCCGGCGAGGCGATGGAGTTCCTTCACGTCGGCCGCGATCCTGTCCTGCGGCACGGCGGCGGGCAGCCAGCCGTCGGCATGCTCCACCGTCCGGCGCAGGTTGTTCGCGTTGTTGCCGCCGACATAGAGCGGGATCCGGTCCTGCTTCGGCTTGGGCCAGAGCTCCACGTCGCGAAAGCCGTAATACGCGCCGTCGAAGGACGCCACACGCTCGCGGAACAGGAGCCCCAGCGCCTCCAGCCCTTCGTCGACGATTTTACCGCGGGCGATCCCGCTGTGGGGCTGGAGCGCCTCGAACTCCTCGCGATAGGCGCCGATGCCGACGCCGATCTCGAGCCGCCCGCCGGAGAAGTGGTCGAGCGTGGCGATCTGTTTCGCCGTCACCACGATGTCGCGCCGCATCGGGAGCACCAGGATCCCGGTGCCGAAGCGGAGCATGGTCGTCTCGGACGCGACGAAGGAATAGACGATCAGCGGCTCCCAGAACCGCGGCGGGGTGGGGAACTCGGCGCGCACGTAGTGCTGCGTCGTCATGTGGTCGTTGCCCCAGACCGAGTGGTAGCCGAGCGCCTCGGCGTGGCGGGCGATCCGGATCACCGCCTCGGGATCGGAGAACGGGATGGGATAGGTAAGCCCCTCCATCCCGGTGGGCAAACCGACGCTAACCCGCATGCTGCACCTCCTTCGCCCGCAATCGCGCCGTCGCCTCCCGATCGACCGCGCCGCTCGCGTCGAGCACCACGGAATAGCGGCTGCGCGCGGCCCCGCGCGAGACCAGCCCCGCCCGGCAATCGCGCGCGACCGCCTCGGGATCCCGCTCTCCCGGATCTCCGAGACCGCCGCCGCCCGGCATCTCGATCACCACCCGGTCGCCGGGGGGAACGGTCTGGGTGCCCTTGCCGTCGAGCTCTCCGCCCGATCCGAGCCCGACCCGGCCGGCGGACCCTTCGTCCCCGCCCTCGCGCCCGCGCGGCGGATGGTCGATCCGGTCGAACAGCGCGCTGAACGCGAACGGCGCGTCTTCGAGGATGCCGAGCTCCATCACCTGTCCCAGACCGCCGCGGTTGATCCCCGGCCCGCCCGAATCGGTGCGGTATTCCTTGCGCCAGAACACCACCGGCGAGATCGCCTCGGTCACCTCGACGGGCACGCTCCTGACCCCGCTCGGGAAACCGGTGGCGGAAAGCCCGTCCTTGCCCGGCCGCGCGCCCGCCCCGCCGGAGTGGAAGCTCAGCACCGTGAAGGGCTCGGCGTCGGCCACCTCGGCGGGATCGCACTCGACCCGGCCCGGTCCGCCGAAGGCGTAGACGTTCCAGAGGCATGACGTGCCTTCGGCCGGAACCGCGCCGTCGATCGCCTGGGCGAGGCATCCGAACACCACGTCGGGCAGCATCTGGCCGGTCACGTGGCGGACCGCGACGGGGGCCGGGTATTCGGCGTTGAGGATGGTGCCCGGCGGCGCGGCGACCCGGATCGGCGCCAGCGACCCCGCGTTGTTGGGGACCCGGGGGGCGACGATGCAGCGGACGCCGAACGAGGTGTAGGCCTCGGTGTAGCAGAGCGGCACGTTGATTCCGTAGGACGAAACGCCGCTGGTGCCGGTGAAGTCGACGTCGATCCCGTCCTCGTCCACCGTCATCGCCGCCACCAGATCGACCGGGCTCTCGAGCCCGTCGATCCGCATGGCGTTCCGGTAGATGCCGGGCTTCAGCGCGCGGATCGCCTCCAGCGTCGCCTCCTCGGAGCGCTCGACGATGTGGCGCGTGAGAACGTCGAGATCGTCGACGCCGAACTCGTCCATCATCTCGATCAGCCGGCGGCAGCCGACGTCGTTGCACGAGGCGAGCGAATGCAGGTCGCCCACCACCTGCACCGGCTCGCGCACGTTGGCGGCCACGATGTCGACCAGCGTCCGGTCGACCGCACCGTCCCGGGCGAAGCGCATGATGGGGATGTAGATGCCTTCCTCGAAGATGTTCCGCCCGTCCGAGGTCAGCCCGCGCCCGCCGATGTCGACGACATGGCTGGTGCTGGCGAACAGCGCCACCGCCCGTCCCTCCCGGAACGCGGGCGTGACGAAGGTGAAATCGTGCAGGTGGCCGGTCCCCTTCCACGGATCGTTGGTCAGGAACACGTCGCCCTCTTTCATGGTCCCGACCGGGAAGCGTTCGAGGAAGTGGCCGACCGAGCGCGCCATCGAGTTGACGTGCCCCGGCGTGCCGGTCACCGCCTGGGCGAGCATCCGTCCCTCCGCGTCGAACACCCCGGCCGACAGGTCGCCCGCCTCCCGGGTGGAGGTGGAGAAACCCGTCCGGATGAGCGACTGGGCCTGCTCCTCGACCACCGCGATCAGGCGGTCCCACATGAGCTGCAGGCCGATCGGCGTGAACGCGTTCGAGCGGGTCATCGCGGCTCCCTTGCGATCCGGATATTGCCTAGCGCATCGATGGACGCGGCGAAAGTGTCCAGCACGATCGTCGTGGTCTCGTCCTCGGCGATAACGGCGGGACCGGCGATCGTCGCGCCGGGGGCGAGGTCCGCGCGCAGGTAGACGGGCACCTCGCCCATCCCGGCCGTCGCCGGATCGCACATCGCCCGCCCGGCCGCCGGTTCGGGATCGGCCGCGTCGGGCATCGGCGGGCAGCGCTCCGGCGGATCGGTCTCCGCCGCCACGCGAAGGGTCCAGTTCATCGCCTCTATGACCAGCCCCGGAATGGTGCGCGAATAGGTCCGTGCGTAAGCCGCCTCGAACGCCTCGATCAGCGCGTCGCGGGACTCCGGGCTGAGCGACCCGTCGGGCAGGCCCACCGCAAGCTCGTGCCCCTGGCCGCGGTAACGCATGTCCGCGGCGAGCGTCCGGGTGAGCGCCGCGCCGGGCGCGGCGGCGGCGACGATTCCGTCCGCCTCTTCCCGCATCCGTTCCAGCAGCGCGTTGATCGCCCCGGAGTCGAAGGTCTCGTCGAGCGCCGCGTAGAGGCTGCCAACCACCTCATAAGCGACGGGCGCGCGCAGGAAGCCGACCGCCGAGCCCACGCCCGCCGAGCCGGGTATCAGGATGCGCTCGATCCCCAGCTTCTCGGCCAGCCGCGCGGCGTGCACCGGCGCCGCCCCGCCGAACGCGATCAGAGTGCGGTCGCCGAGCGTCTTGCCGCGCTCGACCGCGTGCACCCGGGCGGCGTTCGCCATGTTCTCGACCACCACCTCGGCGATCCCGTGCGCGCCGTCCCGCGCGGCGAGACCGAGCGCCGCGCCCACGCCGTCCTCGATGGCCGCCCTTGCGCCCTCCGCATCGAGCGGAATCGTGCCGCCGGCGAAACCGTCGGGATCGATCCAGCCGAGCGTCACGTCGGCGTCGGTCACGGTCGCCTCAGCCCCGCCGCGCGAATAGCACGCCGGGCCGGGGTCCGCGCCGGCGCTCTCCGGGCCGACCGCGAGCCGCTTCATCGCGTCCACCCGGGCGATGGAACCGCCGCCCGCGCCGATCTCGACCATCTCGATGACCGGGATGCGGAGCGGCAGGCCGCTGCCCTTGAGGAAGCGGTACTCGCGCGCGACCTCGAAGCTGCGCGAGGCCTGCGGCTCGCCGTCGTCGATCAGGCAGATCTTGGCGGTCGTCCCGCCCATGTCGAAGGAGAGCACCCGGTCGAGCCCGCATTGCCGGGAGATGTGCGCGGCAAGGATCGCGCCACCGGCCGGCCCCGACTCGACGAGCCGGATCGGGAAGCGCCGCCCGGTCTCGGGCCGCGCGAGCCCGCCTCCGGAGGTCATCAGATAGAGCGGACACGCGAAGCCGAGCGCCGCGAGCGCTTCTTCCAGCCGCCCGATATAGCCCGCCATCAGCGGCTGGACATAGGCGTTCGCGGCCGCCGTGGACCATCGTTCGTACTCGCGGATCTCGGGCGAGACCTCGGAGGACAGCGCGATCGAGAGTTCCGGCATGGCCTTGGCGAGAAGGTCGCGCACCGCGCGCTCGTGGCGGCCTTCGACATAGGCGTGGAGGAAGCCGATGGCGACCGCCTGGACCCCTTCCCCCTTGAGCGTTTCGACGACGGAATCGAGGGCGTCGGTATCCAGCGGAATCAGCACGTTGCCTTTTGCGTCGATCCGTTCCCTCACGCCGATCCGCAGATGGCGGGGCACCAGCGGTTCGGGCCGGTCCATGTAGATGTCGTATTGCTCGAAGCGGTTCTCGAAGGCCATCTCGACCACGTCGCGGAAGCCTTCGGTCACCAGCAGCGCGGTTTTCGCGCCCCGGCGCTCGATGATCGCGTTGGTGGCGAGCGTGGTGCCGTGGATGACGAGATCGAACGCGTCGGGCGCGAGGCCGGTCGCGGCGAGCGCGCGTTCGATGCCAGCCAGCACGCCCTCTTCCGGCGCTCGCGGCGTGGTCAGCACCTTGGTGGTGGCCAGCCCGCCGTCCCACTCGACGGCGATATCGGTGAACGTGCCGCCGACATCGGCGGCCAGCCTCGCACGCGGCATCAGCCGAACTCCTTCCGGCGGCGGAGTGTAGCGATTGACGCCCGCCGCCCACAGTGGTCATGCTCCACCCGGCAATCGGGAAGGGACGGCGCGATGAAGAACAGGCTGGACGGCGGCGAGGCGGTGGTACAGGCGTTCCGGTGCCTGGACGTCGACTACGTCATGGCCTCGCCGGGATCGGAATGGGGCGCGGTCTGGGAGGCGTTCGCGCGCCAGAAGGTGTCGAACTCCCCCGGCCCGGTCTATTTCAGCTGCGCGCACGAGACCCTCGCGGTCGATCTCGCCATCGGCTACACCGGCATGACCGGACGCATGCAGGGCGTGATGCTCCATACCGGCGTCGGCCTGCTGCAGGGCTCGATGGGGATCGACGCGGCCCGGCGCCTGGGCACCCCGATGGTGGTGATCGCCGGCGAAGCGCTGACCTATGGCGAGCAGGAAGGGTTCCACCCCGGCCCGCAATGGCTGTCGAGCCTGAGCGTGGTCGGCGGGCCGCACAGCCTCGCCGCGCCGCTGGTCAAGTGGTCGAACCAGGCATCCAGCCCCGCGACCCTGTTCGAACAGCTCATCCGGGCCGGCGAGATGGCGCAGCGGTCGCCGTCCGGACCCACCTTCATGACCGTCCCCATCGAGACCCAGCTCGCGGACTGGACGCCGCCCGACCGGATGCGCGACGTGCCGCCGGCGCCGAAGGTGCGGCCGCCGGCATCCGACATCGAGGCGGTCGCCGACCTGCTGGTCTCCGCCGAACGCCCGGCCATCGTCGCGGAAGGCTCGGGCGGCGATCCGGACGCATACGACGCGCTGGTCGCGCTCGCCGAGATGCTGGCGATCCCGGTGGTCGACGCGCCGTGGTCGGATTACTGCAACTTCCCGGGCGACCACGATCTGTTCCAGGGGGTGGGACAGCCGGACTGGCTCGACGAGGCCGACCTGGTGCTGACGCTCTCGGCCCGCGCGCCGTGGAGCCCGCCGTCGCGGCGGCCCAGGCGGGCGCATATCGTCGCCATCGGCGAGACCCCGTTCCGTACCGAGATGGTCTACCAGAACATCCAGGCCGACCGCTTCCTCGAAGGCGACTGCGGGGCGACGCTCCGCCTGCTCGGCGAGGCGGTCCAGGCATCCGGTCCGAAGAACGGCGCGGTGGAGGAGCGCGCGGCGATCTGGGCGAAGGCGCACAAGGCGCTGGCCGCCGCGAACCGCAGGATCGTCGGGAACGCCCGCCGGAAGAAGTCCATCGACCCGATCGCGCTGTTCGCCGCGCTGGGCGAGGCGATGCCGGACGATGCGATCTATGCCGACGAGACCATCACCCACCGCCAGCGCCTGATGCGGCACCGGCCCTACAAGGGTCCGCAGAGCTATTTCCGGGTCGCCGGCGGGCTCGGCCAGGGGCTCGGCGTGGCGCTCGGGCTCAAGCTCGCGGCCCGGGACCGGACCGTGGTATCGGTGATCGGCGACGGCTCCTTCATGTACAACCCGATCACCCAGAGCCTCGCGCTCTCCGCCCACGAGGCGTTGCCGATCCTCGTCGTTGTGGTCAACAACACCGGCTATACGGCGATGGCGAGGGAGCACGCAGCCTTCTATCCCGACGGGGTCGCCGCCGAGCACGACCTGTTCTACGGCCGGATGATCACCGACCTCGACTACGCCGAGCTGGTGCGCCCCTTCGACGGATTCGGCCAGCGGGTCGAGGACCCCGCCGCCCTGCCGGCGGCGCTCGAAGCGGGCCTCGCCGCCACGCGGGAGGGCAAGACCGCGATCCTCAACGTGATGGTCGACGATTAGCCCCAGACCCGCCGAGCAACCTCCACCACCAGCGCGAGCTTCGCCGCCTGGTCGGCGGCGTCGAGGCCGGTGCCGCCGATGTCGCCCGCAAAGCCGCATTGGGGCGAGAGGCAGAGGCGATCGACGGGAACGTAGCGGCTCGCCTCCTCGATCCGGCGTTCCAGCTCGCCCTCGTCCTCCAGCGCCTGGACCTTGGTCGACACAAGTCCGAGCACCACGACCTTGTCGTCCGGCATTTCGGCGAGCGGCTCGAACCCACCGGCGCGCGGCGAATCGTATTCGAGGAAGTAGAAGCGGATCGGGAGGTCGCGGAACAGCCTCGCGGCCACGTCGTCGTAGCCGCCCTCGGCCTGCCACGCACCCGCCTTGTTGCCGCGGCAGAGATGAAGCCCGAGCGCGACATCGCCGGGCGTGCGTTCGGCGACTTCGCGGATGACCTCGACATAGAGGTCGAGCAGGTCTCGCCAGTCGTCGCCCCGTTCCTCCAGCCCGCGCCGGATCTTGGGATCGCCGAACTTGGCGATCGAGGTCTCGTCGAGCTGGATGTAGCGGCAGCCGGCTTCGCAGAGCGCGGCGATCTCCTTCTCGTAAGCGTCGATCGTGTCGGCCCAGAACACGTCGAGATCGGGATAGGCCGCGCGGTCGATGTTGTTCCGCCCGGCGCGGAAATGGATGTGGCAGGGACCCGGCAGGGTCATCTTGGGCACGCACCCCTCGGGCGCGACCGAGGCGAGGTAGCGGAAATCCGCGACATTGGCCGGGCCTTCCCAGACCAGCCGCTCCGCGACGACGGAGACGTTGGCGTCGGAGGTCTCGCCCGCCCGATTGGTATAGGACCAGTTGGGATTGTCGGTGCGCGCCGTCCTCAGGCCGCCGAAGACGGCGGTGCCGAAGCTGTCGGTGTAGCTGCGGCGGCGGAACTCCCCGTCGCTCACCGAGCGCAGCCCGAGCGCGGCCTGCGCGGCCACGGCTTCGGCGATCTCGGCATCCTCGACCGCGCGCAGCTCGTCGGCCCCGATCCGCCCGGCCTCATGCCCGTCTCGCGCGGCGAGCACCGCCGGCGGCCGGACCAAGCTCCCGATATGCTCGGCGCGAAACGGCGGGTCGATGGGAAACGCCATGCCGGGCCTCCGTTCTCCGTCCCGCCCCGATCATGCCTCACCGTGCAGCGCATGGCGAGAAGACGGGCGGTTTCTTGGCGCCTAATCCGACCGTTTCGGGTCGCGCCGCCCCGGTCCGCCCTCCCCCGACCCCTCCCGCGAGCGGGAGGGGAGAAGATGAGGAGCGGGCGGCGGCGCAACTCTCCCTCTCCCCAGCGGGGAGAGGGCCGGGGTGAGGGGGTTCCCCGGCAACCGGGCATGACCGCGGCCGGGTGGATTTGCTCCAGCGTCCGCATTCACACAGCCCCGCCGTTCGTTCACATTGGGGCAAACGGGTGCGAGGGAGACAGGCATGAGCAGGGACTCGGTGACCGAACGTCTGGATGCGGAGCTGGAGGATTTCGTCGGGCGTTGCCTGATCTTTCCGGCGGACGCCTGGACGCCCAACCGGTGCCGCGCCTGGGTGCTGCAGCACCGGCTGAACTCGCGCCAGCGGAACTCGGTGCTCAAGCTCAAGACCGCGACCAACTGCCCGGTCTGGGAGATCAAGCTCGACATCATCCACGCGTGCTCGCAGGAGATCGTCGCCGACCACGAGTTCGGCGGCGGCGAGCCGCACTGGCAGATCCTGGAAGACCTCGGGGTGCGCATCGGCATGGACCGCGACGAAATCCGGGCGGCCACGCCGACGCCCACCACCCAGCTCTGCTGGGACGCCTGGATGGGGCTGATGGCGAACTGCCACTGGCTGCTCGGGCTGATCGCCAACACCTGCTCGGAACGGGTCAACGTGCCGGGCTATGGCGTGGGCGAGGCGCGCGAGCGCGGCTGGAACGCGATGGTCGGCGAGCGCTGGCGGGAAATCTGGGATCTGAGCGAAGAGGACGTGCGCTTCTTCACCCTCCACACCGAGGCCGACCGGGAGCATTCCGACCTCGGCTGGAACACCGTCGCGAAATACGCCGAGGAATTGCGGCTCGAGGACGAGGTGGTGGAGGCCTGCCGCCGCAACCTCGTCGTCTGGGAGACCTATTTCAACGGCATCTGCCATCTCGGCGACGCCATGGACGCGGGATGACCGGGATGCGGCTCGCGCTGATCGGCTACGGCGCGATCGGGCAGGGGATCGTCGCCCGGCTGCGCGAGCTCGGCGAGATCGACCGGCTCGACGGCATTCTGGTGCGCTCCCGTCCCGACACCGATCCGGGGGTGCCGGTGTGGTACGACGCCCGGGAGATGATCGCCGTCGAGCCCGACATCGCGATCGAGGCGGCGGGGCACGAGGCGCTGCGCGCGATCGGGCCCGCGGTGGTCGAATCGGGTGCGGATCTGATCGTCGCCGCGGTCGGCGCCCTCGCGGACGAGAAATTCAGCCGCGAACTGCGGGAAGCCGCGCGCGACAGCGCCAGGGTCATCGTGCCGCCGGGCGCGGTGGCCGGGCTCGACGGTCTGGTGGCGGCGCGGACCGCCGGGCTGGAGCGGGTGACCTACTCGTCCTACAAGCCGCCATATGCTTGGCGCGGCACGCGGGCGGAGCAGGCGATCGACCTCGACCACGCCGAGGACGAGGCCGTGTTCTTCACCGGCAGCGCGCGCGAGGCGGCGCTGCACTACCCGCAGAACGCCAATGTCGGGGCCGCGGTCTCGATCGCAGGGCTGGGCCTCGACGAGACGCGGGTGCGCCTGATCTCGTCCAGGAAGGTCGACGACCCGCTCGGCGTGATCGAGGCCTCGGGCGCGTTCGGCAGCTTCCGTTTCGAATGCCTCGCCAAGGCCTCCCCGGCCAACCCCAAGACCTCGGCCATCACCGCCGACAGCCTGCTCGCTTGCGCGAGGCACGGGATCGGCATTCCGGCGTTCGGGGTATAGGCCGTCCCTCGATACGGCCCTTCGGGCCTACTCGGGATGAGGACTTTGGTGGCAAGTTCGCTCATCCTGAGTAGCGGCGAAGCCGCGTATCGAAGGGCGGGTCCGCTACACCCCCGGGCAGGTCGAGGTGACGCCGCCGTCGACCACCAGGGTCTGGCCGGTGACGTAGGAGGATTCGTCGGACGCCAGATAGAGCGAGGCGTAGGCCACGTCCCAGCCGGTTCCCATGCGGCCGAGCGGCACGATGGCGTCGCGCGCCCTGCCGTATTCCTCGGCCGAGGTGTAGCCCTTGTAGGCATAGGACGGCTTGCCCTTGATGTCGCGCCGGGTGAACGGGGTGTCCATGTAGCCCGGCAGCACGCAGTTGGCGCGGATCTGCTTCGTCGCGTATTGCAGGGCGATGTTGCGGGTGAACTCGTTGAGCGCGCCCTTGCCGGTGGCGTAGGTCGTCATCGGCACGTTGAGATGCCTTATGCCGCCGATCGAGGAGATGTTGACGATCGACCCGCCGCCCTGGTCCTCCATGATCGGGATCACCGCCTTGCAGGTGAGGAACGCGGACGTCACGTTGATGTCGAACGTGTCGTACCAGTCCTCGACGCTGACCGTCGGCAGGGCCCGGCCCGGCCCGACCCCGCCCACGTTGTTGTGCAGGATGTCGATGCGCCCCCACGCCTCCATGCACCCCGCGACCATCGCGGCCACCGACTCCGGCTCGGTCACGTCGGCCTCCCAGGCCATCGCCTCGCCGCCCTCTTCCTCGACGATGCCGACGGTCTCCCGGGCGGCCTCGATATTGATGTCGACGGCAAAGACCTTCGCGCCCTCGCGTCCGTAGACCACCGCCGTCGCCTTGCCGTTGCCCCAGCCCGGCCCCACGGCGCCCGCGCCGGTCACCAGCGCGACCTTCCCCGCGAGGCGGTCGCCCCGTTTCACGTCTTCCGACATCTAACTCTCCTTGTCCTGGAAATCCTACTCCGCCGCGTCCGGCATCCGGTCCGGCTCGATGCGCAGCTCGGTGTCGAGCAGCGGCGGATCGCCCGTGCGGCGGACCTCGACCGACAGCAGATGCGCGCAGCCCGGGCAGACATATTCGTTGACCGCGATTTCCCCGGTGAGCCCGAAGCGGTTCCACGGGCTCAATGTCTCCATCGGCACGGGGCGGACCAGCGCGCCGGTCTTGGGATCGGCGTCCCCACCTTCGACGGAATAACACATGATCCAAATCTAATCGAACCGTAGGGGGTTAGGTTGGAACAACCCGATTTTTGCCGCTCTGGCTTCATTTCGAACGCCTCGGTCCGCACGTTGGCAAACATAGCTCAGGAACACCCGACAAGCACTGCTCCATCATCACATCGATTCCACCATCGTTAGATCTTATAAAATTGGTGAGGGTTTGCTTTTTGTCTTCAGCGTTTCCGGCCAAATCCAGTGCTGCCATCCCGTAAGTTAGATTTTGTACAAACCTTTTGATACACTCGATGGTTGCATTGCGCCGAATCAGCCCTGCCACGCCGCGAGCTATGGATTGTTTCGCTGATCGCGCCATTGCTTGCCAACCATGTGAAAGCCCGATCATTTCGACCACGGCCATGACCGGCCATACCGAACCGGCGGTTAGGGCCGCTTTGTGATGAAGGCTTCCCGGTTTTGGCATGTTCTTTGAGCGAACTATGCCCAATTCACGTTCAAGATGCGAGAGGGCTTCTCCTTGCAGTAATATGGATTTAATACATTCTGGGGCATCGACGATGCCCGTGCGCATAAGGAAGGGATGTTTTGCCCAAGGCTCGTTTTGTGCCAAGGCTCTTGCGTAATCGAAACCCTTCGACAGGTTCTTGTCTCCGTTTGCGATTTCATCCCTCAGAAGTACGCAACTCGTATTCAATACCCGCGTAAACGTCTCCTCGTCCATGGGAAGTTTCGGATTCTTTGCCTCGGAATCAATCGGCCATATCCCCAACGTCACGAGCACTGTTACAATCGTCAGCCGGTGCAGTATATCGATCATCATTCGGTTCCTTGGTCCGGGAACAAGGCAACATCGCCCTTCTGGTCGAGGCGTTCGGAGACGCCGTTGCGCTCGACGACCGCGTTGGTCGCGATGGTGCAGCCATGGATCAGGTGGCGGCAGCCGGAAAGCAGCCCCTCCAGCGTGGTCTCCAGCGATTCGGCGGCGACGCGGATCGCGTCCAGCACGCCCTCGGCCGGGTCGTCGCGGGTGCTGGGCGCCTTAGCGGTGGCGACGATGCGGCCTTCCCGGTCCAGGTCGGTGAACGTGCCCCCGATGTCGATGCCTATGTAGTGCTCCATCGCCTCTCGCCAATGCCGGCCGCGCGGCTATTGTAGGCGCGCGCGGCGGTCCGGCGAAGGAGCACCCCATGAAGATCGACGGTCGATGCCATTGCGGCAGCATCGCCTACGAAGCCGAAATCGACCCGGAAAAGGTACGCATCTGCCACTGCACCGACTGCCAGCGTCTGTCGGCCACGGCGTTCCGGGTTTCCGTCGGGACGCCGGAGGAAAATTTCGTCCTGCTCTCGGGCAATCCGAAGACCTACGTCAAGACCGGCGAGAATGGCGCCAGGCGGGCGCAGGTGTTCTGCCCCGACTGCGGTTCGCAGATCTACGCGACCGCGGCGGACGGCGACGGCCACAGGGTCTTCAACCTGCGCACCGGGACCATCGACCAGCGCGACGAGCTCAAGCCCAGGTCGCAGATCTGGAAACGCTCCGCGCAGGCCTGGATCGGCGAGATCGAGTCTCTCCCGGCGAGGGACATGCAGTAGCCCCGCCGTGCGCCCGCGAATCGTCGTCTCGGCGCTGGTCGCCGCCGCGGGCGTCGCGATCTGGTTCCTGCCCGATCCGGCGGGCGGGCCGGCGGGCGTGTGGCATGCCTGCGCGGTCGTGGTGGTGGCGATCGGCCTGTGGGCGACGGCGGTCCTGCCTGAATATTTCACGGCGCTGATCTTCCTCCTGCTGGCGGTGACGGTGGGCGGGATCGCGCCCGACCTCGCCTTCTCGGGGTTCCATTCGACGGCGGCGTGGCTGATCTTCGGCGGGCTGGTGATCGGCCACGCCGTCGAGACCACCGGCCTCGGCGGGCGGGCCGCGGCCGTGATCATCCCGCGTATCGGGACCGGCTACCTGCCGATCCTGGCCGGCATCGTGGCCGCCGCGGCGGCGATGGGCTTCCTGGTGCCGTCCAACTCGGGGCGCGTGGCGATCCTGGTTCCCATCGTGGCCGCGCTGGCCGACCGGCTGGGTTTCGGGCGGGGATCCAACGGCCGCGCCGCGCTGGTGCTCGCCGCCGCCTGCGGCACCCTCTATGCCGGGTTCGGCGTTCTGCCCGCGGCGGTGCCCAACCTGATCATGGTCGGCGCGGCGGAGAGCATTTACGGGATCGGCATCCGGTTCGCCGAATACGGCCTGGTGCATTTCCCGGTGCTGGGGCTGGTGACCGTCGCCGGGCTGCCGTTCATCCTGCGGGCGCTGTTCCCGGACCGTCCGCGTGCGGTCGAGACCGGAGCGCCACCCGACCGCTGGAACCGCGGCCAGGTCACCCTGTCCGGGCTGCTGGTGCTCGCCCTGGTGTTATGGATGACCGACTTCGCGCACGGGGTGGCGCCGGGCTGGGTGGCGCTCGGGGTGGGGCTGCTCTGCCTGATGCCGCGCATCGGGGTCGACGCGCCGGCCGCCCTGGTAGCCCGGATCAATTTCGGCCCCTGGTTCTTCATCGTCGCGGTGGTGGCGATCGGCGCCATCGTGTCGAAATCCGGCCTCGGCGGGATCGTCGCCGACCGCCTGTTCGCCGCGGTGACCTTCGTCGAGGGCGCGGATTTCCTCAACCTCGCCATCGTCAGCGCCATCGGCATGGTGATGGGGCTGCTCGCCGGGGTGCCGGGCCAGCCCGCGATCATGACTCCGCTGGCCGCCGAGATCGCCGCCGGCACCGGCTGGCCGCTCGCCACCGCGGTGCAGGCGCAGGTCGTCTCCTGGATCATGGCCGTCTTCCCCTATCAGCTGCCGCCGCTGCTGCTCGCGATCCATCTCGCGGGCATCCCGGCCGCCGCGCTGGTCCGCGTGCTGGCGGCGATGACCGCCGCCGCCTGGCTCGCCGTCCTGCCGCTGACCTGGGCCTGGTGGTCGCTGCTCGGAATGTTCGGGTAAGGATTCCCTATTTCGTTACCGGTCGGGGCGCGCGGCGACGGCGATCAGCTCGATCTTGTTGCCGCCGGCGAAGGTGACCTCGACGCAGGAGCGCATCGGCCAGCCGGCCGGGTCGTCGCCGATCCAGCGCGCCCACATCCCGTCGAAGGCGGGCTTCTCGTTCACGTCGTGGAGATAGACCTGGACGCTGATCAGCCGCGAGCGGTCGGTTCCGGCCTCCGCCAGCCCGCGGTCGAGCGCCTCGAACGCGCGCGCGGCCTGATCGGCGAACGGCAGCGAGAAGTCGTCCGACATGCCGAGCACCCAGGCGAGGTCCTTGAACGCCGAGCCCCAGCAGCGGCTCGGCACGTTGCCGGGGATGCGCAGGATGTCGCTCATCGCAGCCTCCTATTCCCCGGCGAAATCGGCTTCCTGGTAGTCGACCAGGTGGCGATAGTCCTCGCGGATCGGCGCGAAGACGTCGAGGTTGAGGGCGGGCTCGTCGCCGATCGGCTCGCCGTAATGCTCCACGTCGGGCGGGATGCGGATGAACGAGCCCGGCCCGGCCTCGAACACCTCGTCGCCGACATGGAAGCGCACATGGCCCTGGACGATGCACACCACCTGCTCGAAGGGGTGGCTGTGCGGGTTGATGTCCATGCCGGGCTCCAGCCAGTTCATCACCAGCAGCACGTCCTCGCCGCGGAAGCCGCAGCGCTCGACGCCGTCGCGCACCGCCTCGCGCGGCAAATCGTTCCAGTTGTAGAGAACCGCCTTCGCCATTTCCGTCTCCTTGCCGTTCGGCCTGCCGGCCCCGGCGCTCGTTGTCGCCGTTGACGCAGGCATAGAGTAGACAAATCGCTACCGGGTCGACATTTGCGTCCCGCAGATGTCGAGCGAGAATGTCGACTTCCGCCGACTCGGCCGGCCGGTCGACATTTCCGTCGGCAAAGACGCGCTCCGAAATGCCGAGCGTGCGCGCGGCATCAGGGGGGTGGCCAGCGGCCCGTTCCGGGTGGCGATCGCGTTGGTAACGATAGTGGCCGCATGCATGATCGTGTACTCTATCCCGGCAGGCGCGACGCCCGCGACGTTTCTTCCGTGTGCCCGGCAATGAAAAGGGGCGCCAAACCCTCCGGCGCCCCCACTTCTCGACTATGACAAATATACCCCAAAACGCGTCCCGAATCAAGAAGAAAATACTTGTTTAGGGTAAGTTAGTCGGTAAGCCACGGATTCCACGAGGTTTTTTCTCCCTTCCGATTCCACCCCGGAACCGCCTCCCGGACCCCCGATTCCGTCCCACGCAACTTCCCGGCGTCGCCCCGGCCGGTCTCTTCGGGGATCGCCAGGTTCCACCGGGCCCGCTCCGCTACCCCCACTTCCCGACTGTGCGAAATATGGCCTCGAACGCGTCCCGAGTCAAGAAATATTTTCTCTTTTAGGACATTTTCTGGTCGTTTTCGGCTTTTCGCCCGCCCCTTTTGTCGTCATGCCTGGACTTGTTCCGGGCATCCACGTCGATGCGTCGGCTCACCCGCCTCCGCTCAGGCGATGACGCCGCAACCCGTTTCGCGAGAAAACCAACGCGAGATCATAGGTACTCCAGAGCCGCACGGGCGGTCACGACAGGTATGCCCTCGACGTCCTTGAGCGCGAGCACGTGCCTCTTGTCCCCGGAAACGACGAGTTCGGCTTTTCCTGCAATCGCGGAGGCCAGGATTATGTTGTCCGTTGGATCGGGCGACAGATCCACCGTCGGCAATGCGTCCACGACCAAAGCGCGCGTGGAAATATTCTCAACGATGGCGTTCGCTTCATCCGCGTCGACCAGTCGCCGGATACGGGGCCTCGCAAGCACCTCCGCGATTTCGGCGATTTGCGCGTTGGACGTCACAAGCTCGATCTCGCCGCGCAGCCAGGCCCGGTAGAGCCTATCCGGCGGCGTGCCCCTGGTGATCAGGGCGCTTATCAAAATGTTGGTGTCAAGAACGACGCGCACGCGCGGCGTCCACCTCGCCGTCGATAAGCCTGAGGAGTTCGTCCTGATCGTGTTCCGCGTTGCGTTCCTTGACCTGATCGACGGTCAGATCGAACACGTAACGGCGCACTGCTCGATCGACGAGGCGGGAAAGATCGCCCTTCTTGCCGCCATTGCGTGCGAGAAACAGGCGGATTGTCCGATCCGTCTCCTCGGGAATCGAAAGGCTCCAACGGGTCATGGGAAGGGTCCGTCTGTGTTTATACGCATAACTACATAAGCGCGTAGTTTACCTGTCACGAGGGCTGATTGCCAGTGCCCCGACCGTCATTCGACCGGAGCCAAGCACCGCCCGGTCTTCCGTCCGCCTCTCACCCGCCCCGCCGGAGCCTTCCGGTCTCCACCGGATCGACCGCGCCCGTCTCGTCGAGCGCGACGCGGTAGACCTCGCGGGCCTTCCCGGGGGTCACGTAGCCCGCCGCCACGTCTCCGGCCACGCGTTCGGGGTCGCGGGCCTCGGGCGGGCCGAAGCCGCCGCCGCCGCCGGTGCGGAGGCGGAAGCGGTCGCCGGGCCTGAGCTCGGTGACGCCCTTGAGCAGGCGGTAGGCCTCGCCGTCCGCCGGCTCGATCCGCCCGTCCGCGCCCTCGCCGTCGGTGCCGCCGTCGATCCCCCAGGGCCGGCACTGCGTGCGGTCGATCTGGATGCTGAACCCGGCGTCGGACAGCACCCGGACCACCTTCTCGGTCCCGAGGCCGCCGCGATGGATGCCGTCGCCAGCGGAATCGGGGCGGAGCGCGACGGTCTCGACGAGCAGCGGGCAGAGCGCCTCCTGCACCTCGACCGGGATGTCGAGCGTGTCGCCATGCGCCATCGTCTTGTAGGGCCCGCCGCCGTCGCCCGCCGCCGTCGCCCCCCAGCCGCCATGCCCGGTGTCGATCTGCTGGTAGAGCGCGCCGTTGGCCGGGTCGGTGCCGAAGAACCAGTGGACGGCGAAGGTGGCGTGATGCCCGCCCGCGGCGCGCGCGGGATCCGCCTTGCCGACCGCGCGGATAATGGTGTCGATCACCGTCGCCAGCGTCGCCGAATACATCCCCATCGGCGCGGTGGCGGGCGCGCTGAGAAACGTGCCGTCGGGGATGACGATCTCGAGCGGGCGGAAACACCCCTCGTTGGCGGGCTCGTCGGGCGCGGTGAGGATCTTGAAGGCGATCCGGGCGGCGGGCCATGCGCCGCCATAGGTGCCCGAGTTCATCGGTCCCCTGAGCACCCCGCCGACGCCGGAGAGGTCGATGGTCATGGATTCGCCGGAAATCCTCACCTCGACCCCCACGGGCACCGGCACGTCGCCGTCGATCCCGTCGTTGTCGAGGAAGGATTCGGCGCGCCAGACCCCGTCCGGCAGATCGCGCACCCCGCGCCGCGCCACCTGTTCGCTGCGGTCCCAGATCGCCTCGATCGCCTCCCGCATGGTCGCCGCGCCGTAGCGGTCGATCATGGCGCGGAACTTCCTCTTGCCGGTCAGCGTGCCGGCGAGCTGCGCGTCGAGGTCGCCCAGCACCATCGTCGGGAAGCGCGTGTTGATCTCGACGATGCGGTAGATGTCGTCGTTGCGCTCGCCCCGGGACCACAGCTTCACGCTGCGGAACTGGATCCCCTCCTGGAAGATCTCGGTGGCGTCGGTCGCGCTGCACGAGCCCACCGTCGAGCCGCCCACGTCGACCCAGTGGACCAGCACGCACATGAAGCCGAACAGCGCGCCGGAGCCGTCGAAGACCGGGGTGTACATGACGACGTTGTTGAGATGCTGGCCGAGCGTGCCGGCATGGTTCGAGATCAGCACGTCGCCGTCATGGATGTTCTCGATCCCGTGCACCGCGATCCCGTCGCGCACCGCGATCCCGAGCGCGTTGGCGACGAAGATCGGGATCGAGCCGGTGCCCTGCGCGACCAGCCGGCCTTCCGCGTCGACCAGCCCGGAGGCGAAGTCCTTGTACTCGTAGACCAGCGGGCTGAAGGCGGTGCGGGTGATGTTGGCGTCGATCTCGTTGGGGATCGCGACCAGCCCGTGGCCGATGATCTCGAGCGTGATGGGATCGAGCGCCGCCGCTTGCCGGGCATCGTCCATGGTCAGTCTCCGACCTCGATACGGATTTCGCCGAGCGCACCCACGATACAGCGGTCGCCGGGGCCGATCACCGTGGTCGCGCCGTATTCCTCGACGATCAGGGGGCCCTCGGCCGCGAAACCCGGGGGCAGCGTGGCGCGGCGGCGGACCGGCGTTTCGATCCATCCCCCGGCGGCGCCGAACCACACCGGCCGCGAGGCGGGAGCCGCTTCGGCGGCGTCTTCCGCGCGCGGCAGGCGGGCGAGCTCCGGCTTTCGGGTCTGCGCGTAGGCGCTCACCCGGATACCGACGATCTCGATCGGCGCGGCGGCGTCGGAATGTCCGAACCGGTCGCGGTAATAGGCCTCGAACGCGTCCCGGAGCCGGGCGGCGTCGCCGACTTCCGTGAGCGGGACGGCGAAGCTGTGCTTCTGGCCGCGATAGCGGAGCTCGATGGAGCGCGCGAGCGTGGGGACCGCGCCCGGCACCTCGGCCGCGACGATCTCCGCGCCGTGCCGGTCGGCCTCGGCGAAGGCCTCGCGGATTTCGGGCAAAGTGTCCTCGTCGTCGAGGTCGCGGATCATGGTGCGCGCGACATCGAGCCTGGCGTCGGCGAGCAGCATCCCGATGGCCGAGAAATTGCCCGGCTCGGGCGGCACGACGACGGTGCGGATATCGAGCTCGCGGGCAAGCGCCGAGCCGTAGATCGGCCCGCTGCCGCCGAACGCGAAGAGCGCGAAATCGCGCGGGTCGTAGCCCCGTTCGACGGTGATCTGGCGGATCGCGCCGGTCATGGTGACGGCGGCGAGCGCGAGCATTCCCTCGGCGGTCTCCTCGACGGGCCGATCTCCCATCCCGATGGGGCCCGCCACGCGCTCCGCGATGACGGACGACGCGGCGTCCGCATCGAGCCCGAGCCCGCCGCCGAGGAACACGCCCGCGCCGATCCGCCCCAGCACGAGGTTGGCGTCGGTCACGGTGGGCTCGGTGCCGCCGCGGCCGAAGGCGACCGGGCCGGGATCGGAGCCGGCGCTCCTGGGGCCGATGCGGAGACGCCTTTCCTCGTCGACCCAGGCGATCGAGCCGCCGCCCGCGCCGACCTCGACGATGTCGACCACCGAGCCCCTTATCGGGAAGCCGGTGTCGTAGCCGCCGACGAAATAGGGCGAGCGCAGGCCGAACGCGCCGTCGCGGATCACCGCGCATTTCGCCGTCGTCCCGCCCATGTCGAAGGCGATCAGGTCGGGGATGCCGAGCGCCTCTCCGTAGGCGCCGGCGCCGATGCAGCCGCCCACCGGGCCGGACTCGATCAGCGCTATGGGCTCGCGGAGCGTGCGGTCGACCGACAACACGCCCCCGTTGGAGCCCATCATGTAGAGCGTGCTGGCGAACCCGCCGTCGGCGAGGCGCCGTTCCAGCCGCGCCGCGTAGTCGGCCATGCGCGGCCCGACGACCGCGTTCGCCGCCGCGGTGCAGCAGCGTTCGTATTCGTACCATTCCCGGGTGAGCTCGGTCCCGGCGGTGACGTAGGTTCCGGGCAGGCGGTCGCGCAGGCGCTCGGCGACCGCGCGCTCGTTGCGGTCGTCGCGATAGGCGTTGAGGAGCGAGACCGCCACCGCCTCGACGTCCAGCCCGGCGATGACTTCGGCGAGGCGGTCGATCTCCTCCGGCGCGGGCTCGGCCAGCACCTCGCCACGCCCGTGCACGCGTTCCTCCACCTCGATGCGCAGCGTCCGCGGAATCAGCGGCGGCGCGCGGCGGAAGGCGATGTCGAACGGGTTGGTGCGGTTGCCGCGCGCGAGCTCCAGCGTGTCGCGGAACCCTTTCGTCGTGACCAGCGCCGCCTTCGCCCCGGAGCGCTGCAAGAGCGTGTTGATGACCAGCGTGGTGCCGTGCTTGACCAGCAGCGCGCGGGCGAGATCGACCCCGGCCTCCCCGACGCAGGCCATCACCCCGTCGACCAGGTCGCGATAGGTGGTGAGCGCCTTGGCGTAGACGACCTCGCCGCTCCCCATGTCGAAGGCGGCGATGTCGGTAAACGTCCCCCCGGTATCGATGGCGACGATCAGGGGCAAGGCCGGAGATGCCGTCATCCGGGCATGGTAGCGGGATCGCGCCGGGCGATCACGGGCGGGGCATGACGGTGGGCAATAGCGCGGGCGCGCGCCCGGTTGCGGCGGCCCTCACCCCGGCTCTCTCCCCGCCGGGGAGAGGGAGAGTTGTGGCGCCGACCTCTCCTTACCTTCTCCCCTCCCGCTTGCGGGAGGGGCCGGGGGAGGGTGGCCCGAACGGTACAGACCGGAAAATGCCGGCCGTCGCCGGCCGTGACGCCGAGGAGGCAAGGGTCGCGGCGCTTCCCCATCGTCATGCCCGGACGGGGGACAGGCGATGTAGGGCGGGATATCGGCGGAGCGCGGGGGCGCGCCCGGTTGCCGGGCGACCCCCTCACCCCGGCCCTCTCCCCCGCGGGGGAGAGGAAGAGTTGTGGCGGCGACTCCGCCTTATCTTCTCCCCTCCCGCTTGCCCCGGATCGCAGTCCGGGGTTTGCGGGAGGGGCCGGGGGAGGGTGGGCCGGCGGCGTCGACATCCGGCCGGGAACGACCATATCTCCATGCTATGTACGGCAATCGCGTCACCTGGCCGCGGAGCGCGGCGTCATGACGGAGCTGGTCCTCCGCGGCTTCGGCGGGCTGCGAACCGGCGCCGGGGCGGTGCTGTCGGTGTGGGGGTCGATCCTGCTCATCCCCGTGGCCGTGGCGGCGTTCGATCCTGCGAGCCTGGCGGAAATCCTCCGCATCGCGCTCGGCGCGTTCGCGGGGACGCTGCCCTATATCGCGGCGGCGGTCCTGATCATCGCGGGGCTCAAGGCGAGCGGGGCGACAGCGCTGGTCGCGCGCGCCTTCGAGGGCCGCGAGACGCGGATGATCGTGCTGGCGGCGCTGATCGGCGGGCTGGCGCCGTTCTGCTCGTGCGAGGTCATCCCCTTCATCGCGGCCCTGCTCGCGGCCGGCGCGCCGATCTCCGCGATCATGGCGTTCTGGCTGTCCTCCCCGCTGATCGACCCGTCGACCGGGCTGATTACCGCCGCCGCGCTGGGCTGGGATTTCGCGGCGGGCAAGGCGGTCGCCGCCATCGGGCTGGGACTGTTCGGGGGATTCGCGGTCCGCCTGCTCGCCGGGCGTCCGGCCTTCGCCGCGCCGCTGCGCGAAGGCGCGGGCTGCGGCGGCTGCGAATCGGAGTTGGCCGACGGCGGCACGGTCTGGCGGTTCTGGCGCGCGGCGTCCCGGGTCGCGACGTTCCGCTCGGAAGCGGTCTCGAACGGGCGATTCCTCGCCAAGTGGCTGGCATTCGCCTACCTGCTCCAGGCGTTGCTGGTCGTCTACGTGCCGGCCGATGCGATCGCCGCGGTCGTCGGCGGGGACGGCCTCGTTCCCATCGCGGTCGGCGCGCTGGTCGGCGCGCCGGCTTATCTCAACGGCTACGCCGCCCCCGCTTTGGTCGCCGGCCTCATGCAGCAGGGGATGGGCGCGGGCGCGGCGATGGCGTTCATGGTCGCGGGCTCGGTGAGCTGCATCCCGGCGATGGTCGCGGTGTGGTCGCTGGTGCGCGGGCAGGTGTTCGCCGCCTATGTCGCCCTCGGCATCGCGGGGGCGATGGCGAGCGGCGTGCTGTTCGGCGCGCTCGTTGGCTAGGCCGGCGGCAACGGTTCCGTCCGGGGCTCTCATGTTCTAGCTTCCCGGCGACCGGGAGGGGCGATGGGCAAGCTGTTCGACCGTTACGCCGCGCTCAGCGAAGGGCTGATCTACGAGCACGACGCCTATGAGCGCCGCCCGGGCGTCGATCCCGAGTTGATCAGCCACGGGCTGGAGCCAGTCACCGAGCTCGAGCGGCGCGGCATGGAGGCGGTTACCGAGATCGACGTCGAGCTCCTGTTCCACAAGCTCACCGCCATCGCCGAGGAGGCGCGCGACGTCTACATGTCGCTCTCGATCTCCGAAGCGATCATGACCGGCGACATGAATTGCGGGATCTTCACCGCCTCGGGCGACCCGGCGGTGGTCGCGACGGGCATCTACTTCCACACGATGCTCAACAACGCCCAGCTCAAATACGCCAAGAAATACTACGAGCCCGACCCGACGGTGGGGCTCTCGGACGGCGACATCTATTTCTTCAACGACGAGCTCGGCGGCGGGGTCCACCCGTTCGACATGTTCACCGCGATGCCGGTGTTCCATCGCGGCACCCATGTCGCCTGGGTGACCTGCGGCGGGCATCAGGGCGACTCCGGATCGCCGACGCCGGGCGGGTTCAACGCCAAGGCGCGCACCCGCTACGAGGAGGGGTTCCACGTCCCGATGATGCGGATCGGCGACAGCTTCCGCCTGAATCAGGACATGCTCGACATGCTGGCGGGCGAGGTCCGCAACCCGTTCGTCTTCTCCGCCGATCTGCGCTCGCGGGTCGCGACCCTGTTCCAGATGCACCGCCGCATCGTTCGCGAGATCGAACGCCGCGGGATCGAGCACGTGGTGGGCGGCATGCGGACGATCCTGACGCGGGCCGAGCAGTCCGCGCGCAGCCGGCTGCGCCAGCTCAACGACGGCGTGTTCCGCGCGGTGATGTTCAACGACGACGACATCGGCGGCAGGCTGGGGCTCACGCGGATCCCGGTGACGCTGTTCAAGGAGGACGACTCGCTCACCCTGCTGGTCCAGGGGGTTTCGCCCGAGAACCGTCTCGGGCCGATGCACGGGACCTGGCATCTGGTCCGCGCGGCGACGGCGGTCTACCTGTTCTCCTATTTCTTCCGGGGAATCCCGCCCAATGCCGGGCTGCTGGAAACCTGCCGCTACCTCGTCGAGGGGCCGTCCATCGCCAACGCGACCGACGAGATCGCGCACGGCATGGGCACCTCGATCGCCGCCTGCGTGACCAACGGATGCCACGTGCTGGGCTCGAAGGCGCTGTTCGCGAGCCCCTACCGCATCGCCGTCCAGGCGCCGCATTCGAGGAACCAGAACGTCTTCACCTTCGCCGGCGAGAACCGGCGCGGCTACAACTCGGCCAACATCACCGGCACCTGCAACGCGGCCGGCCAGGGCGGGCGGTTCGACGGCGACGGGGAGAGCGCGATCGGCTTCTTCTGGGGACCGTTCACCGACGCCGGCGAGACCGAGGACATCGATTCCCGCCTGCCGCATTTCGTGCTCAGCCGCGCCATCGACCGCAACAACCACGGCTACGGCAAGTTCCGCGGCGGTGCCTCGCTGGTCGAGATCTCGACCGCCTGCGGCGACCCGGGCTGTTTCCTCAACTCCTGGGGCAGCGCCGACAAGATCAGCCACAACCCGGGAATCATGGGCGGCTATATGGGCCCGCCCAACCCGCGCATCGTCATCGAGGGCTCGGATCTGCTGGACAAGGCGGCGGCGGGCGAGGACGTCGACCTCGAAATGGCCGATCTCGTGGCGAAACAGAGCGTGGAGGGGTCTTACCGCCTTGAGTCCTCGGGCCAGCCGACGGAGAAGTTCGAGGAAGGCGATTTGATGATCTTCACCATGGGCGGCGGCGGCGGTTACGGCGACGTGCTGGAGCGCGACCCGGACGACATCCAGAAGGATCTCGACGACCGGATGATCGACCCCTACGTCGCCGAGGGGGTCTACGGCGCGGTCATCGACCCGGCGACCGGGCGCATCGACCGCGCGGCGACGGAAAGGAAACGCGCCTCGCTGCGGCGCGAGCGGCTGCGGAAGGCCAAGCCCTTCGACCGCTTCGTCGCCGAGTGGCGCAAACGCAAGCCGAAGGACCGCATCGTCGCCTATTACGGCGAATGGCCCGAACCCCGCGCGCCGGGCTACGACAAGACGTTCTGGGGCTTCTACGGGTAGGGGTCGGCGGCCTTGACGTGTTTCAGTTGAAATACATATCGTCGCCAGACGGGAGCGTGTCCCATGCCAGCACAGACCTCCGTTCTTCATGTCCGCGTGGACGAGAAACTCAAGGCCAAGGCGGCGGACACGCTGGCCGAAGCGGGCCTGACGCTCTCCGACGCCGTGCACATCCTCCTGACCCGCGTCGCCGCGGAGGGAAGGTTGCCAACCGGCCTGACCGCCGACCCCGAAGCTCATGACGTATGGTTTCGTACCAAGGTGCGCGAAGCTCTGGACGACCGGCATCCCGCCGTTCCGCACGAACGCGCGATGAGCGAAGCGCAGGCGCCGATCGACCGAAAGCGCCGTGCGCCGTCTTGAGTTGCACGCAGCCCAACAATGGCCCCCGACGTGAACGACGGGTGGGGAGGGGCGACGCTCCGGTAGAGACGACCGGTCGGATGGCTCACCCGCCGAGCGGGACCGTCATCGCGTCGTAGGAGAACACCCAAGCGGGGTCCATCGGGTTTCTGAGCCACTTGTTGTCGCGCGAGCCCTGCTGCACCGCCTCGCAGCGGCCCTTGCGGCTCTCCTCGTAGAGGGCGAAGGCGCGGGCGTGGTCCTCGCCGCAGCGTTCCAGGCAGCGCACCAGGATCGCGGCGTCCTCGATCGCCATCGCCGCGCCCTGCCCCATATGCGGCTTCATCGGGTGGCAGGCATCGCCGATCAGCACCAGCCGGCCGTCGCTCCACAGCGGCAGCGGTTCCCGGTCGAACAGCGGCCACTTGGTCGCCCCGCTCGAAATGTCGATCAGGGTGTGGATTTCCGGGTGGAAGTCCGCGAACGCGGCGCGCAGCTCGCCGTAATCGGCATCGACGTGTGAGAAGCCGTAATCCCATTCGGGCTCCGGCACGCCGGTGACGAAGTAGATCTCGTCGTGGTTCCGGTCGAGGTAGTAGACCACCATGTGGGTGTCCCGGTGCGCGTCGTCGGACCACCACTTGCTGAGGTCGGCGGGGGCGAGATCGCCGAGCTTCCCCGCCGGGACGATGCAGCGATGCCCGACATAGCCCGAATAGACCGGCTTCTCGGGTCCGAGCAGCGCCTCGCGCACCATCGAGTCGATCCCGTCGGCGCCGATCACGATATCGGCCCCGGCCCGGCCGCCGTCCTCGAATTGGAGCGAGACGCCGCCGCTTTTCTGCTCCAGCCCGACCAGCTTCCTGCCGAACGCGATGGTTCCGGGCGCGACGTTTCCGGTCAGGATCTCGTGGAAGTCGCCGCGGTGGATGACCATGTAGCAGGCGCCGAACGCCGCCTCGCAGGCATCGCGCATGTCGTAGCGGAACAGGGTCTCGCCGGTATCGAACTTGCGGCTGATCCAATATTCCGGTCGGAGCCCGATTGCGAGGAGCTGCTCCTCGACGCCGGCGGCGCGCAAGACCTTCATCGTGTTGGGGCTGACATTGATGCCCGCACCCAGCCGCTCGAACGCGGGCGCCTGCTCGTAGACGCTGACGCGATACCCCCGCCGTTGGAGAAGCGCGGCGGCAACGAGCCCGCCGAGCCCGGCGCCGATGACCGCGATTTCCCAATCCGGGCGCATCGCACCCCCCTCAGATGCTGAAACCGGCGACCTTGGTCTCGAGGTACTCGGCGATCCCTTCCCGGCTTCCCTCGCGGCCGAGGCCGGAGTCCTTCATCCCGCCGAACGGCGCCGCCGCCGAGGCCGGGTTGATGTCGTTGATCCCGACGATGCCGAAATCGAGCCCTTCGAGCAGCCGCATCGTCCGGGCGAGGTTCTGGCTGTAGACATAGGCGGCGAGCCCGTAATGGGTGTCGTTGGCCATCGCCAGGATGTCGTCGTCGTCGTCGAAACGAACCACGGCGGCGACCGGGCCGAAGGTCTCCTCGCGGTAGATCCGCATGTCGGGCGTCACGCCGTCGAGCACGGTCGGCGCGTAGAAATGGCCCTTGTCGAGCCCGTCTTCGGTCAGCCGCCCGCCGCCGCAGAGCACGCTGGCGCCCTTGGCCACGGCGTCCTCGACCTGGGCCTCGACCTTGGCGACCGCCGCCTCGTTGACCAGCGGGCCGATGGTCACCCCGTCCTCGAACCCGCTGCCCGCCTTCATCCTGGCGACCCGGGCGGTCAGCGTCTCGAGGAACGCGTCCGCGCCGTCGCGGTGGACATAGACCCGGTTGGGGCTGATGCAGGCCTGGCCGGTGTTGAGGAACTTGACCAATTGCAGCCCCTTCGCCGCGTGCACCGGATCGGCGTCGCCGAGCACGATGAACGGGGCGTGGCCGCCGAGCTCGCAGGAGACGCGCTTCATGTTCCCGGCCGCGCGCCCGGCGAGCATCTTGCCGACCGCGGTGGAGCCGGTGAAGGTGAGCTTGCGGACTTTGGGATTGGTGACGAACTCATCGCCGACCGGCGCGGGGTCCTCGGCCGTCACCAGGTTGACCACGCCTTTCGGGAAGCCTGCGTCCTCGAACACCCGGAAGGTCTCGATGGCGGTGAGCGGCGTCGCCTCGGCGGGCTTCAGGACCGCCGTGCAGCCGGCGGCGAGCGCGGGCCCGAGCTTCCGCGTGATCATCGAGATCGGGTAGTTCCAGGGCGTGATCGCGGCCACCACGCCGACCGGCTGGTGGAGCACCATGAACCGCTGGTCGGGCCGCGCGGACGGGATCGTCTCGCCATAGACCCGCTTGGCCTCCTCGGCGAACCAGACGAGGAAATCGGCGGCGTAGCGGACTTCCGTATTGGCCGCGCGGAGGGGCTTGCCCTGCTCCTCGGTCATCGTCCGGGCGATTTTCTCGCGGCGCTCCAGCATCAGCGCGTGCGCCTTCATCAGGATCGCGGCGCGCTCATAGGCCGTGGTCGCGCGCCACGCCGGGAAGGCGTCCGCCGCCGCGTCGATTGCCGCCCGGGCGCGCTCTGCCCCGCCGTCGGGCACGTTCGCGATCACCGACCCGTCGGCCGGGTTGAGCACCGGGAAGCTCGCATTGGCGGGCCCCGCCTCCCAATAGCCGTTTATGTACATCCGTTCCTCCGCCCTGGCGGCCGCACTATAGCGGCCGGTGGGGCACGGCTATAGTTCGCCGATGAAGGAAGGCGCGGTCATCGTCGGCATCGGCGAGACGAAGGTCGGCAAGCATCCGGGCCGCAACGCGATAGACCTGCAAGGCGAGGCCGTCCGCAAGGCACTCGCCGACGCGCGAATCGACAAGGCGCGGGTCGACGGCGTTTACGCGCTCGGCTCCTACATACAGCCGACGCAGCTCCACGGGCTCAGCGTGATCGAGCATCTCGGGCTCACGCCCAGGCTCGCGGAGGTCGTGGACGTAGGCGGCACCGTCGCCTTCATCGCCATGATCCAGAACGCGATGGCGGCGATCGACCAAGGAAGGCTGGAGATCGCGGTCTGCGTCTACGGCGACAACGCGGCGACCCACCGCCCGCCCGGCACGCACGGCTATGTCGCCCAGATGACGACAGGCGCGGAGGAGTTCGAGGAGATTTTCGGCTCCTCCATCGTCGTCTCGTACGCGCTCCTTGCGCGGCGTTATCTCGACCTCTACGGGCTGGAGCCGGAAGAGGCGTTCGCGCCGATCGCGCTGACCGCGCGCCGCCACGCGACGCTCAACGAGAACGCGGCCTACCGAAAGCCGATTTCGCTCGAGGATTACCGCGCCTCGCCGTGGATCGCCGAACCCTTCCGCAGGCTCGACTGCTCGCCCGTGGTGGACGGCGCGGGCGCGTTCGCGATCGTTTCGCGCCGCGTCGCGCGCGAACTCGACGTGACGCCGGTCTCCTATCTCGGCGCGGGATCGCAGGCGACGCACAAGATCGTCAGCCTGACTCCCGACATTCCGGAGCTCGGCATGGCGGAGGCCGGACGCCGCGCGTTTGCCGAGGCGGGATTGACGCCGGAAGACGTCGACCTGCTGACCGTGCATGACGGCTTCACCGCGTCGATCTCGATCACCGTGGAGGCGCTCGGGTTTTGCGGCGCCGGGGAATGCGGACGGTTCGCCTCCGAGGGCGGGCTCGGATTCGATGGCGCTCTCCCGGTCAACCCGCATGGCGGGCTGCTCTCGCAGGGCCATGTCGGCGGCATGCTGCACGTGCTGGAGGCGGTGCGCCAGCTGCGCGGCGACGCAGGCCCGCGCCAGGTCAGGGACGCCGAGGTCGCGGCGATCTCGGGCAACGGCAACATCTTCTCGATCTGCGGCGCGATGCTGCTCGGCAAGGGGCTCGCATGACCATAGACCGCGCGAGCCCGTTCTGGCGGTCCGTCGACCGGCGGGCGATGGAATTGCCCTGGTGCGGGGCCTGCGGGCGCTTCCACTTCTACCCCCGCCCGGTCTGTCCCGAATGCTGGTCGGACGACCTCGACCGGCGCCCGGTCGCCGGCGGGGGAACGGTCTGGAGCTACACGGTCGTCCGCTTCGCCCACGGCGCGCACGAGGGCTGGAAGACCCGGGTGCCCTATGTCGTCGCCCTGATCGAGCTCGAGGAAGGCGTCCGCATGATGGGCAACGTCGTCGACTGCCCGGTCGAGTCCGTGCGCTCCGGCATGGCGGTCCAGCTCGCCTACCGGGAATACGAGGACGGCCTCATTCCCGTCTTCGTGCCGACGGGGTAGGCCGTACCCTCGACACCCCCCTGTACCTCTCACAACGCTTTGGCCGTTTGGGGTGCAGGCGTTGCTTGGCGATTTCCGTGACCTTGATTGCGGCGGTGCCGGCTGGCCACTGGCTTTGCCGGAGCGCGTAGCGCGGAGGCGAAGCCAGTGGCCGGGTGTCGTCGATCGAAGCGCCCTGCCATTGTGGGGTTCCGTCCATTGCGGACGGGACGGGCCAAGGGATCGGGAGCGACCGATTGCCCCCTGCGCCTTGAGCGCCTGGTGAGGACCTGTGCCCCGGTCCCTGGCCACGATGGACGCCCGGTGGGGAGTTTGCGCCTGGAGCGCCGGTACAGGGATTGGCGGGCATCGTGGCGGTCCGTTGGCACAACGGCGCGAGGGGAATGCGATGGACATGTTTGAGTATTTTGCGGGCATCGACTGGGGCTCGGAGAGCCACCGGGTCTGCATCGTCGACGGCGTCGGCACGGTGCTGGGGGAGCGCGCCTTCGGTCACGGCGGGGCCGGGCTGGCCGAGATGGCGGGCTGGGTGCTTGCCACGGCGGGCGTCGAAGCGCACGTCATCGGGGTCGCCATCGAGGTGCCGCACGGGCCGGTGGTCGAGACGATGATGGAGCGCGGCTTCGCGGTGCACGCGGTCAACCCGAAGCAGCTCGACCGGTTCCGCGACCGCTTCTCGCCGGCCGGCGCCAAGGACGACCGGCGCGACGCCCGCGTGCTCGGCGATGCCCTGCGGACCGACCGCCATGCGTTCCGGCGTCTCGATGCGGCGGCGCCGGAGATCGTCGAGCTGCGCGCCTGGTCGCGCATCGCCGGCGACCTGACCCGCGAGCGGACCCGGCTGGCGAACCGGGCCCGCCAGCAGCTCTGGCGCTACTACCCGCAGCTCCTCGAGCTCGAGAGCGATCTCGCCAAGGCCTGGGTCCGCGAACTCTGGTCTCTTGCGCCGACGCCCGCGAAGGCGCGGCGGGTCCGTTCCGCCACCGTCGCCAAGCTGCTGAAGCACCATCGGGTGCGCCGGATCGATGCCGAAACCGCGCTCCGCATCCTGCGCGAGCCGGCGGTCTCCGTCGCGCCCGGCACCGCCGAGGCCGCAATCGCCCAGCTCGACGTCGTGTTCGCCCAGCTCGCCGTCGCCGCGCAGCAGCTCGCCAGGGCCCGTCGCGAGATCGACCGCCTGACCGCGGCGCTGGCCCGATCGGCGGCCGCCCCGGAGGACGCGCCGGGAGGGCAAGCGCAGCGTGACGTGGACATCCTGAGATCGCTTCCCGGCGTCGGCAGGATCGTCCTCGCCACGCTGCTCGCAGAAGCACACGATGCCCTGCGCCGGCGAGACTATCAGGCCCTGCGCTGCCTGTCCGGTGTCGCTCCCGTGACCAAGCGGTCCGGCAAGTCGCTGATCGTGATCCGGCGTCTCGCGTCGCACAACCGGCTCCAGAACGCGGTCTATCACTGGGCCAGGATCGCGATACAGCGCGACCCCCTCAGCAAGGCGAAATACACCGCCCTCAGAGCCCGCGGCCACGGCCACGCGCGTGCGCTGCGCGGCGTCGCCGACCGCCTGCTCGGCGTCGCCTGCGCGATGCTCGAAAGCCAGACCTTGTTCGATCCCGCCCGCGCGAGACAGGCCGATGCGGCGTGACGCAGGATCGACACCCGATGCGCAGCACGCGTACTCACGCGTGCAACAGCCCTCTTTACAAATGGTGGGGAGTCCTCACCCCGCCCTCTCCCCTACGGGGGAGAGGGAGAGTCGCGGCGCCGACTCTTCACTGCCTTCTCCCCTCCCGCTGGCGGGAGGGGCCGGGGGAGGGTGGACCCCGGCCGCCGTCAGAGCGCGTTGCAGGGCCGGCGCAGGGTCCGCCACATGTGGGAGGACGGGGTGTTGTCGTTGCCGAGCCCCTCGGGCGGCCGTTTGAAATGGCGCCCGACCACGTCCTCGAACTGTTCGAGCTCGACATGCACGTCGGGGTCGAAGGCGTAGAGGTCGTTGACGACGATCATCCGCGCCGACATGTACCACTTGTGCTTCCGGGCCCGCTCGTACTCGGCGTGGATATAGGGCTCGGGCGTGTAGTCGTCGCCGAACATCCGGCGATAGGCGTCGGGATACTCGTAGCCCACCGACTCGTCGGGGAAGAAGCGCAGCGCCTGGTGCACGCGGATCGCCCAGGCCACCTCCTCGTCGACATAGGGCTCGACGAGCTGCGCCCCCCAATAGCCGTGATCGGCGCGGATGAAGCCCAGCACCGCGATGTCGTGCAGCAGGCAGGCCAGCACCATCTTCTCCGGCAGGCCGTTCTTCTGCGCGAGGTTGGCGCTCTGCAGGACATGCGCCCTGGCCGGCGAGAAGCGGAGGTTGAAGAAATCGAACAGGGTCGGTTTCTCCGGCATCGGCGGCAGGCGGGGATCCTCGCCCATCAGCAGCGCCGCGCTGCCCGGCCCGTGGTTGGGGCCGTCATGGCCGTGCCGGCGCTCGCCGTCGGCGAGATTGTAGAGCAGCGACTTGGCGACCAGCCGGTCGCCGAGCTCCTTCATCTGCCGCTCCTCGTACGCGTCGGCGCGCTCGGATAGCGTCTGGGTCGCCATTCTGCCCTCGTTCCGGTTCGCGGCCGCTTCAACCGCCTGCTTCGTGGATCATACGCCAGATGCGCTCCGGCGTGGCAGGCATTTCAATACGCTCCCTACCAGTCCTGAAAATGCGTGAAATTGAACGCGACCCCCTCGCCCTTCGCCAGGGCGGCGCCGTAGAGATCGAAGTCCACGGTGATCAGGGGCGTTTCCGCCGAAACGACCTCCAAGAGGGCAGCGTCCGTCAAGCCCAGCCGGACGAACATGCGATTCTGGACGGCGTCCCGGCTGGCAACGACGATCTCTTCAGTCTTCTCGATCAGAGCGCGGAGATAAGCCATGGGCCGGGGGTCGCGGGACGACGAAAGCAGGTTCGATGCTTCGGTCAGCGTGTTTGGCGTGACCAGAATCCTGTCCAGAGGTTCGAGAAGCGCGAGCAGGCGGTCGTAGTCCTCCGGGCTGAAACGTCGCGACCGGCGGTGCCGAGAAATCAAGCCCCGATCGACACTTCCCACCACGAGCAGGACAAGCAGGTTGGAATCTATGAACGCGCCCGTGGGACCCACGAAACTATGCGTCGGCGGGTAAGCTGCGATGTGTCAGGGACAGGATCTTCCCTGTCCCGTTATCGATGCTGACGATCTTGAAGGTTCTTTTTCGCCAACTAGGAGCATCAGCGCCGAGAGACGCACCGACGATGCTGGCAATGTCGGCGCGCTTATCCAGATCTCGATAAAATCCGATAGTCACATTCCACACGTCCTTTAGATTGTCAAATGTGACTTCCTCAAGGGCGATTTTCTGAATCCCTTCCTCGGCGAACAGGTCGGCGACATAAGCCGCAGCCGTACGCGCCGCGTCTTTCACATCCACTCTCGCCTCCAATCCGGCACCGGCCGCATCGTTATCCCGCTTCCTCCATGATACGCCAGATGCGCTCCGGCGTCGCAGGCATTTCGACGTGGCGGACGCCGTGCCCGGCGAGCGCGTCGCAGATCGCGTTGACCGTCACCGCAAGCGCCGGCGTGGTGCCGCCCTCCCCGCCGCCCCGCACGCCGAGCGGGTTGGTCGGCGAGGGGACCTCCATGATCTCGGTGTCGAAGAACGGGAAGTCGTCGGCGCGGGCGATCGCGTAGTCCATCAGCGAGCCGGCCAGCACCTGCCCGCTGTCCGGGTCGTAGCGGGCGTGCTCGAACAGCGCCTGGCCCGCGCCCTGCACGATGCCGCCATGCGCCTGGCCGTGCAGGATCATCGGATTGACCGCGCGGCCCACGTCGTCGACGGCGGCGTAGCGCATCACCTCGATGGCGCCGGTCTCGGGATCGATCTCGACCTCGCAGACCTGCGTGCCGTAGGGGAAGCCGGGCGCGCTCATCTTCTCGGTATGCTCGGCGGACAGCGTTTCTCCCCGCGCCTCGACTGTCTCGGCGACCTCGAAAAGCGTCACGCCGCGGTCGGTGCCCTCGATGGCGTAGCGTCCGGCATCGAACGCCACGTCCTCGATCGCGGCTTCCAGCATGTCCGCCGCGATGGGCTTGCCCTTTTCGATCACCAGTTCGGAGGCACGGCCCATCACGATCCCCGCCATCCGCATCGAGCGAGCGGAGTGCGATCCTCCCCCTTCCGGGACGATATCCGTGTCGCCGGTGATCAGGCCGACGCTGTCGAAGGGGACGCCCAGCCAGTCGGAGACGCATTGGGCGAATGCGGTCGCGTGCCCCTGCCCGCTGGAAAGCGTTCCGATCACCACTTCGACCCGGCCCGCGGGAAAAACGGAGATCCCGGCGCGCTCGATGGGGAAGCCGCTGGTGATCTCTATCGAGTTGGCGAGCCCGATGCCGCGCAGCCGGCCGCGTGCCCGCGCCTCCTCTCGGCGTTCCGGGAACCCGTCCCAGTCGGCGAGCCGGAGCGCGCGCTCCATCGCTTGCGGATAGTCGCCGCTGTCATAGGTGAGGCCGAGCGCGGTCCGGTAGGGCATCGCCGACGCCGGGATCAGGTTGCGCCGGCGCAGCGCGACCGGATCGAAGCCGTGCTCCCGCGCCGCGAGGTCGACCAGCCGTTCCATCGCCAGCATCGCCTCGGGCCGCCCGGCGCTGCGATAGGGGGCGGTCGAGGCGGTGTTCGACACCACCGCCCGCGCGCGGACATGGGCGGCGGGGAAGGCATAGACCGTCGGCGCCAGCTCGGACGACTTGGTGATCGGAACGAAGGCCACGGTGTAGGCGCCGACATTGCTTATCAGCGACGAGCGCAGGGCGAGGAAGTTCCCGTCCGCGTCGAGGGCCAGGGCCGCGTCGATATCGAGGTCGCGCCCCTGGTAGTCCGACAGGAAGGATTCGCTCCTTGTCGCGGTCCATTTGACCGGGCGGCCCAGCCGCCGCGCGGCCCAGAGGGTTATCGCGTATTCGGGATAGGTCCAGTTGCGGGTGCCGAAATTGCCGCCGACGTCTCCCGCGATCACCCGTACCCGATCCTCCTCCACCCCGAAAATGGCGGCGATGTCGCGCTTGACCCGGACGGGATTGTCGCCGCCGCAGTAGAGGATGAAGCGCCCCGCCCCCGCGTCGTAGCGCGCCACCGCCGCGCGCGGCTCCATCATCACCCCGGTCACCCGCTGCACCCGAGTCTTCAGGGAAACCACATGCGCGGCGGCGGCGAAAGCCGCTTGCGTCCCTTGCGGATCGCCGAAGAACCCGTCGATGCAGGTATTGCCGGGGATGTCGTCCCACAGCAGCGGCGAACCCGGCGCGGGCGCCGCGGCGGTATCGGTCACGGCTTCGAGCGGCTCGTATTCGACGACGATGCGTTCCGCCGCATCGGCCGCGGCGGCGGGCGTCTCGGCGATCGCGCAGGCGACGATGTCGCCGACGAACCGCACCCGGCCGTCCGCGATCACGGGCAGCTTCGTTCCGCGCCTGGGCGAGCCGTCGGCGTTTTCGAGAACCAGATCCACCAGCCCGGCGATCATCGAGTAGCCGGGGATCGTCCCGACGCCGTCGGCCGCGAGATCGGCGGCGGTCAGCACGTCGATCGCGCCGGGCGCCGATTTGGCCGCCGCGGTCTCGATCCCTGCGATGCGGGCATGCGCGTGCGGCGAACGCAGCATCGCGGCGCAGGCCTGTCCGTCGAAGCGGACGTCGTCGGTATAGCGGCCCCGGCCGCGCAGCAGGCGCTGATCCTCCTTGCGGAGAACCGGCTCTCCGATCCCGCCCGCTTCGACCGTCGCCTCGACCATCGCTTTCGATCCCTCCGGAACCGCCCGGCGGCAGCATAGCCCGAACCGACCGCAAGAAGTCGGCACCCTGTCCTCCCCGATGTCACCGCGGACTTGTTCCGGACATGACAAGGGAAAGAGGGCGGAAAACCGGAATCGGCCAGAAAATGGTCTGAAAAAGAAAATATCTCTTGACCCGGGACACGAATCGCACCATATTTCCTACAGTCGGTAAGTGGGGGCGCCGGAGGAGATGCCGGCGCCCCTTTTCCGTTGCCGATCTATCCGGTCCGTACCGCGGCGTAGACCCTCCCCCAACCCCTCCCGCAAGGGGGAGGGGAGAAGATAAGGAGGTGTCGGCGCCGCAACTCTCCCTCTCCCCGCCGGGGAGAGGGCCGGGGTGAGGGGAAATCCCGCCGGAATCGCGCATGGGACGGAATCGGGGGTCCGGGAGGCGGTTTCGGGGTCGAATCGGAAGGCAGAAAAAACCTCGTGGAATCCGTGACTTACCGACTGATGTTCTCGGAAAGAGACTTTTTTCCTTGACTGGGGACGCGTTTTAGGCTATATTTGCCAGAGTCGAGAAGTGGGGGCGCCGGAGGTTTCGGCGCCCCTTTCCGTAGCCGGGCACAACCGCCCCGTCTGTTCCCATGTCGTCATGCCCGGACTTGTTCCGGGCATCCACGTCTTGCGGCATCGCGGTGCGAGCCGGGAGCGGGCAAGGCGGCGAAGGGACGTGGATGCCGGGAACAAGTCCATTGCTGTCCGGTTCAGGTTGGCTGGACCGGGTGCAAGGCGTTGGTACAGGCAGGTTTCCGGCCCTTCCGCCGGATCGGGACACGGATCGCGGCTCGCCCGCCTCCGCCGTCCTTTTCCCCCGGTTGTCACCCCGGACTTGTTCCGGGGTCCAGACTGTCAGGCACCGCTGTCGCCCGGCTTTCCCCGGATCGGGGTCCGGGGCGAGCCTGGACCCCGGAACAAGTCCCATAAGCGCTAACTTGTTGACAGATCGTAGTGCAGGGCGCGTTGGAGGGTTCTCTGTCTTGGCGGCTCGGAGAGCGCTTTTGAGATGTCGTTCCACTCATCGATCGTGCGGGCGAGGCTGAAGGCGGGCTCGATGGCCCTTCGGACCTGGTTGAGGGCAAACCGGAACTCCCGCCAGGGACTATGGGTCCTGTGGCGGCGCCAGGTCGTATCCCCAGGGGGAAAGGGCGCGGGCATGACGGACCAGCTTGTCCGCCAGCAGCGCCACGAGGAGTTTTCCGTAGAGCCAGGCGCGGGCGCTTTCGTCGTCATGCTTGGGCAGATGGCCCAGCTGGGCCAGGGATTTGAGGCGTTTGAAGACCAGCTCGACCTGCCAGCGCAGGCGATACCATTCCAGAACCTCGCGGTCGCTGAACGCCTCTTCGCCGAACGTGGTGAAGACGATGACATAGTCCGCAAAAGCAAGCGTTGTGGGCTTGACCTTGCTTCCCTGCCGCCGGGCCTCGCGGCGCGCCGTCTTGCGCGCCCGCGCGGCCGCTGCCGCCGATTTGCGAACCGCGCAGATGCGACCGCAGACCTTCTCCTCCCCGGCGGTCGCCGCCGGCCACGACCCGACAGCCCCGGCGCTCCTCAGCCGGGACACTGCCGCAAGCAGGTCGAAAGGCGCGCCATCGAGGGTTCGAAGGGACAATCCTCCGGTGTTCACCCGCACGGTAATGCGTCCGCCGGCCGCCGACACATGGCGAAGCCCCGCCGCCGTCGAATAGCCCCGGTCGGCCAGAATGTGATCGCCCTCGCCAACCGGAAACCGCGCCAGATACTCCCCGCCGCCCGCGCCCCGCGCCGGCGTCACCTCGAAAAAGTCGCAGCTCAGCGAAGACAGGCACAGGCTGTAATGAACCCGCCACAGCGAACCCGTCCGCCCGGGCTCGCGCACCGTGGTGGCATCGACCGCCCGCACCCGCAAGCCAGGCTCCACCGCCAGACCCCGTTCGCGAAACAGCGCCACGCACAACCCCTGCAACCAGTCCGAAGACTTGCGAAGCCGCTTCAGAAGCGCAACGTCCGACAAATCCGCCAGACCCGCCTTGCGCGCGCGCACCGCCGTCTCGCGCAGCGAGTGCCCGCAGCCCAGATGCAACAGCAGAACCCGAAGCGCCGACTCCGCCGACTTGTCCTTGCGAAGACCCTTCAGCGCCCCGCTGGAACGACCCAACTCCTCCCAGCCCGCCGGAAGAAAAGAACGAAGAACCGCCCAATCCTCATCCATCGCAAAGCCTCCGGATCCCGACACCCGGAAACCCTAGATAAAATGACAAAGATAAACAAGTTAGCGCTTATGGGAACAAGTCCGGGGTGACGGCTTTGGGTCTCGGCCGCCGGGAAATCCGTGCCGGAGCGTATCCGACACGGATCGAAGCATCGCTGCCCTGCCTTTTCCCGTCATGGTCGGCGGAGGCCGACCATCCACGAGTTTTTGCGGCGCTGGAAAAAAACAAATCGTGGATGGTCGGCCTCCGCCGACCATGACGCCGAGGGGCCGGGTGCGGTTTCGACCAACGGGCCGTCGGGAGACATGCCGTGCGAAAACAAGTTAGCGCCTATGGGACCTGTTCCGGGGTGACAACAGAGGAGCGGAGACGGTCTCGCCCATCGGCGCGGAGTCCGTTCCGAAGTTAAACCGGACAGCAATGGAACGAGTCCGGGCATGACGGAAGAACGGAAGGAACGTCGCGGGTCTCGCGCCCGCCCATGTGGAGGACACGAGCATGCATGCGACCGCCATCGTTACCGACGCCGCCGTCACCCGGAGCGGGCCGCCCACCCGAGCGACATGGTCGACCTGCGGATCGAATATGCCGACCCCGCGGTGCGGCGCGCGCGGTCGGCATTTGCCGACGGAAATGTCGACAGGCGGGTCGAGTCGACAAAGGTCGACATTCCCGCCCGGCATCCGAGGGGCGCGAATGTCGACCCGGCAGCGACTTGTCGACTCGATGCCCGATGACATTGAGGCCGGACAGCAGTGGACTTGTTCCGGGGTGACAGCTTCGGTTGTTTCGCCGGCGGCGCAGGCTTCCGCCGGCTATTCGGCGGCCGCTGCGGGAAATCCGAATTGACCGCGCAATTGCATGGCCGTCCAAGTGCTGCCACGATGGCGCCCGAATCCGGGTATTGGGGGACGGAAATGGCACCCGAGGGCGCGGCGGGAATCCCGAACGTGACCGACCGCATCGTCGCGATCCGCGACAAGTGGCACACCAAGCAACACCCGATGTTCCGGGCGCTGGCGAAGGGCGAGCTGAACCTCCGCGTGCTCGGCGTCTACATGGCGCAGCACGCGAAATACGTTCGCCACGGGCTGGAGGCGTTCGGGCTGGTCTACGCCAGGGCGCCGGGCGACGTGCGCAAGATGCTGGTCGAGAACATGGCCGAGGAAGAGGGTTTGATCGGTGGCCACACCGACCACGGCGCGCACGATCACATGGAGATGATCTACACCTTCTGCGCCGCCGCCGGCATGACGAAGGACGAGGTGCTGGGCGTCGACATGCCGGCCGCCTGGTGGGGCCGCGCGCTCTACTACCTCAACACCGCGCGGGTCGAGCCGGTCGGCGTGATGCTGGCGATGGCGTTCACCCAGGAAGGCCAGATGCCGGCGCTCAACAGCGAAATCGTCCTGCCGGCGCTGGAGACCCATTACGGAATCGCGCGGACCGACCGCGAGGCGGTGTTCTTCGCCGAGCACGAGATGGCGGACGAGGAGCATTCCTCGCGCCAGCTCGACCTCGCGTCCAAGTATCTCGATACGCCGGAGATGGAAGCCCGCGCGGAGGCGGTGGCCGAGGAGATGTGCCGCCTGCGCTGGGCCTGCACGACCGCCACGTACCGGATCGAACAGCTCGGCGAGCGGGAGGAATTGCCGCCGGGCGTCGCCGCCTGACCGCGGCAAGCGAAACGGGAGACCGTCATGACCATAGACATGCATTCCCACTGGCGTCCGCCGGCGCTGATCGAGGCGCTGCGCGGCCGCGCGGAGCCGCCCCATGTCGTCACCGCAGACGACGGCGCCGAAGTGCTGCGCAGCCGCCACGGCGACACGCCGATGAGCGAGGCGTTCGACGACCTCGACCACAGGCTTTCCGACATGGATGAGCACGGCGTCTCCACCGCCGCGCTCTCGCTGTTCGGCCTGTTCCAGTGGATCGAGCGTTTGCCGGTCGAGGAATCGCTGCGGCTGACGCGGATCTACAACGACAGCGTCAGCGGGATCTGCGCCGCCCACCCGGGCCGCTTCGTCGCCTTCGCCTCGCTTCCGCTTGCCGATCTCGACGCGGCGGTGGCCGAGTTCGACCGCGCGATGGGGCTTCCGGGCATGATCGGCGCGCAGATCCCCGGCAACGGGTTCCTCGACTACGCGACGGCCGAGCGGTACCGGCCCCTGCTCGCCGCCGCCGACCGGCACCGCGCGATGCTGTTCATCCACTGGGGACCGCTGCCGGGCGACAAGTGGCCCCGGGTTCCGGGAGATGCCGACAACATGAACGCGCGGCTCTTCACGCTCGACATGCAGGCGAGCCTGTCGGCCAACATGGTGACCTTTTCGTGCACCGACATCCTGGACGACTACCCGGATGCCGCGATCATGATCCACAATCTGGGCGGCAATATCCCCTTCGAGGTCGAGCGGCTGGACCACCGCAGCATGATCGACACGCCGGACGAGCCGATCCCCTCGTCCCTGTTCGACAAGCCCAACGTGTTCGTGGACTGCAACTCCCTGGGCGCGCGGGCGATCGAGATCGGCGTCGCCGCCTACGGGGCTGACAAGATCTTCTACGGCACCGACGGCACCGGGTTCGGCTGCGACTGGACCAACAAGGCGCTGGCGGAGGCGCGCATCGACGACAAAGAACGCCAGGCGATCCTGCACGACAACGCGGCCGGCTTCATCGCACACCTGGCGGAACTGGCGCCGCACCGCGCCGCCGTCGCGGCGTAGCTGGACGCGGCGCAAGCCGCCCCCTCACCCCGGCCCTCTCCCCCGCGGGGGAGAGGGGAATCGCTTGCCTGCCCCTCCCCACCTTCTCCCCTCCCTCTGGGAGGGGCCGGGGGAGGGCGATCCAAGGCGCTCCGGTCGAAATGACGGGTCGGTTCTACGCCGCCTATTCGTGAGCGCGGATGGGGACGTCCATCTCGCCGAGGCCGGCGAAGTCGAGATGCATGGTGTCGCCGGGGAGGACGCGGCTGACGCCCTCGCAGGTGCCTGACATGATGATGTCGCCGGGGTGCAGGGTGTAGAAGGTCGACGCCCATTCGATCTGCCGGCGGCAGTCCATAATCATCAGCTCGGTATTCGACTTCTGGCGGGTCTCGCCGTTGACGGTCAGCTCGAAGTCCATCGAGTCGGGATTGGGAATCTCGTCCGCCGTGGTCAGCCAGGGGCCGAGCACGGCATAGGTGTCGACCGACTTGCGCATGCTCCGGTCCTCGGTCCCGCGAACCACCATGTCGAGCGCGATGGCATAGCCCGCGACATAGTCGAGCGCCTCGTCGTAGGTGACGTCGCAGGCCGTCTTGCCGATGACGATGCCGAGCTCCGCCTCGTGGTCGGTGCGGCGGTCGGGAAAACGCACCGCCACCCCCTCGGACGGCCCGACCAGGGCGCTGTTCGCCTTCAGGAACAGGCCCTGCTCCTCGATTCCGCCGCGCCGCGCGGCGACGCTTACCTCTGCGTCGGCCCTGGCCTCGTCGGCATGGGCCTGGTAGTTGACCGGGACGCCGATCACCTTGGTGGGATTGGCGACGGGGCTCAGGAAGCTTACCGATGAGACCGGCACGCCGTCGGACGCGTCGGCAAGGCGCTCCATCTCGCCCCGCAGCGAGTCGAGATTGGCGACCAGCGCGTCGCCGATGGGGAACGGGTAGCGATGCGCCGGCAGGGCGTCGACGACGGACGTCACGTCATGCACCTTGTCGCCCCGGACCACACCGATCCGGTTGTCGTCGTAACGGCAATATTTCATCGCATTTCCCCCATCTCAGGCGTCCGCCGGCGAGAGCCAGACTCGCATAGCGGAACCGGCGGTTCAATCCGCGCCGCCGGGCGGTTTGCGGCGCGGCCGCGATCCGCGCAACATCGCGCTTCCATGTCCGCCGGAAGACGCGCCTCGTCATGCTGAACTGGCACCGCTCCATGGCGGTTGCCTACGGGGCCGTCCTGCTCGGCGTGTTCGGCCATGCCTCCAGCGAGTTCGTCGCCGTGCTCACCGCGCTTCCGGGGCCGGAGGCGGCGGTGTGGCGGTTCGGGCTGGGCGGGATCGGGCTGGTCCTGCTGGCGCTCTGCTTTCCGGCGAGCCGCGATCTCCTGAGCCCGCTGCGGCGCGACGGCAAGCGCCTTCTGGCCATCTCTCTTCTCGGCGTCAGCTTCCCCTATATCGCGTTCCACTGGTCGCTCGACTTCTCGACCGTGCCGCAGGTGGCGACCCTGATCACCAGCATCCCGATCTTCGTCGCCCTTCTCGCCGCCGCGGTCGACCGGGAACGGGTATCGCCGGCCCAGATGGCGACCGGCGTCCTCGCGATGCTGGGCGTCGCCGCGCTGCTGACCGACGGCTATCTGGCGGAGCTCGCGGGTGCGCGCAACAACCTGTTCGGCGTCCTTCTGGTGACGATTTCCGCCGCGGGCGCCGCCGCTTATGTCGTCCTGATGCGCCCGCTCGCGGTGGAATACGGCGCGCTCCGCGTGACCGCGGTCACCATGGCGCTCGGCGGCATCGGGGCCTGGGTCGCGGTAGGCGTCTTCTGGGGCCGCTGGGTCGATCCGGCGGGGATCGCTGCCCTCCCCCAGGGCAGCGTCGCGGCGATTCTGGCCATGGCGCTGTTCAACACCACCATCACGCAGTTCGTCTGGATCGGCGGGCTTGCCGCGCTGCCGGACATGACCCGGGGCGCCTATCTCTTCTTCCTCAAGCCGGTGATCGCCGCCGCTCTCGCCGTGGTGTTCCTCGGCTCGTCCCTGTCGACGCTCCAGATCGCGGCCGCCGTGTTCATCTGCTCGACGGTGCTGGTCGAGATCGCCTGGCCGAAGATCAGCGTCTGGACGCGAAATTCGGGGAACGGGCGATCCAGACCGCGAGCGCCGCCACCGCGATAATCCCGACCGCGCCCATCGCGTAGAAGGCATTCTCCAGCCCGGCAACCTCCGCGACAGCGCCCATGACGAGCGGCACCAGCGCGCCGCCCAGCCGGTTGAAGGTGATCCTGAGCGCCGCCACGCGGCCCTGCAGGTCGGCGCCCACCGCGCGCGCGGCGATGGTCATCATCAGCGACAAATTGAGACCCTGCCCCACGCCGCGAATGCAGATCGCGACGACGAGCAGCGTCATCGTGTCGAGCAGCGGGGTGACCGCGATGGCGGCGATGGCGGCGGCGACGGCGGCGATCAGCAGCCAGCGGTCGGCAAAGCGGCGCGAGAGTTTGCCTACCGAGAGCGCGGCGAACGCGGCGGCGAGGCTCGAAATGCCGATCAGAAAGCCGATCGTACCGGCCTCGAAGCCGATCTCCGTCAGCCAGACGCCGTAGAACGACGACTGAATGCCGGTTCCGGTCTGGCGCATGACGGTCGCGAGCACGACCAGGGCTACCGCCGGCAGGGCGAGCATCCGAAAGGCGCTGGTGTAGTCCGAGAGCTTCGGCAGGACGCCGGCCGCGCGTCGCCCCCGTTCTGCGGATCGGTCCGGGGGCTTGACCGGGGGCAGGAACAGCGCCGCGGCGGCTCCGGCCATGACCCAGCCCGCGAGCATCAGGAAGGCTCCGGTCGGGCCGAAATACTGCCAGACCAGCCCGACCAGGAAGGGGCCGATGAAACCGCCGGTCCGCGCGGCGGCCGTCAGGCGTCCGGCATAGACCGGTCGCCCTTTCAGGACCCGGCCGAAGAGCGCCTGCGCGCCGATCCAGTTGGTGGTCTCGGCGAAGCCCGAGATCATCTGCAAGAGGACGGCGGCCCAGACGAAGGGAAGCGCCGGGAAGAGCGCGAAGCTCGCCGCCGCGACCGCCGCGAGCGCCAGGATCACCTTTTGCGGCGCGGCGCGGTCGAGCAGCGCGCCGCCGTAGATCGAAAGAGTCACGACGAGGAATTGCCGGCTGGCGACGACCAGGCCGATCAGCAGCGGCGAAGACGTGAGCTCCAGCGCCCACAGCGGAACCACGACAGCCGCCATCGGCATGATGTTGCCGTAGCAGAAGGCAAGCGCGTAGACCGGCGCCTGCACCCTCCCCGGAATCGACGCCCCGTCGGGTTCCGTCATGCGGGACGGCGGGTCAGTAGAAGCGGAGGTAGCGGTCGGTCTCCCAGTCGGAGACGTGGTTCATGTAGTCGAGCCATTCCTGGCGCTTGTAGTCGAGCCAGGCCTTGTGCATCTCGGGTCCGAACACCGCTTCCGACAGCGGATCCGCCTCGAAGGCGTCGAGCGCCTCGGTGAGGCTGCGGGGCAGCATTTCGATGCCCTCGGCGGCGAGCTCGGCGGGCGTTCTCACATACAGATTCCCCATCCGGGGCTCGCCGGGATCGAGCTCCTGCTCGACGCCCTCGATACCGGCCGCCAGCACCATCGCCGCGCCGAGATAGGGGTTGCACATCGGATCGGTGGCGCGGAGCTCGACGCGGTCGCCCGCCAGCGGGATGCGGAGCGAGTTGGTCCGGTTGTTGCCGCCATAGCAGCGGAAGACCGGCGCCCAGGTGTAGCCCGACATGCTGCCCTGGATGATCAGCCGCTTGTAGCTGTTCACGCTCGGCGCGGTCACCGCGACGATCGCCGGCAGGTGGCGCAGAAGCCCGGCGATGAACCGGTAGCCGAGCTCCGACATGCCGTTTCCGCGCGGGTCGTCGGCATTTCCGAACAGGTTGCGCCCGTCCGAAATGTCGTAAAGCGACATGTTGTAGTGCGAGCCGCTGCCCGAATAGTTCATCATCGGCTTCGGCATGAAGCTCGCGAAATAGCCGTGGCGCCGCGCCATCTCGTCGGCCAGCCGGCGGAAGAAGACGAAACGGTCGGCCATGGTCAGCGCGTCGGCATAGTCGAAATCGATCTCGAACTGACCGATCGCGTCCTCGTGGTCGAACGAGTAGACGTCCCAGCCCAGCCCGTTCATCGCCTCCACCAGCTCGCCGATCCAGTGGAAATTGTCGAGGAGCCGCGAGACGTCGTAGGCCGGCTTGCTCAGATGGGGCTTGCCGCTGACGATGGCGAGACCGTCGTCCTCGGGCTCGCGGAACACGAAGAACTCGATCTCGGTGCCGAGATACATGCCGTAGCCCATTCCGGCGGCCCGCGTCCGGACCCGGTCGAGGATGTTGCGGCTGCACGCCTCGAACGGCGCGCCCCGGCATTGCAGGTTGGAGGCGAACCAGGCGATGTCGGTCTGCCAGGGCAGGATGAGGCATGAGCCGGGGTCGGGATGTGCGGCGACCTCCTCCTCGTTGACGTCCTGCGGCACCCCGTCGAGCGCGGCCCCGGTGAACAGCTCGGACCCGCCCATCATCTGGTCGAAATGCGACATCGGGACCATCTTGGCCTTCGAGGCGCCGTGCATGTCGGCATAGCTCGGCAGCAGGAACCGGACGCCGCGCTCGATGAGTTCGGCCTTCAGCGCCGCCGGGTCGCCGCCCTCGGCCGCCGCGGGCCTGTATGCCAGCCCTTCGCCCGCGTTCGATCCCGCCGACATCGCATCCCCCCGGTGCATCGATTCTTCCCGTCGAATCAATAGACTAACCCGCGGGCTCCAATTCAATCAAGACTTGCTCCGGCGCCGCGCGACCGGCACCATGGCCGCGGGCGAAATCGAGCGGGATCGACGATGTACTTGAACCGGGCCTGGTATGTCGCCGCGTGGGACCACGAAGTCACGCGCGAGCCCTTGTCGCGCATGTTCCTCGGCCGGCCGGTGGTGCTCTGGCGCACCGAATCCGGCGCCGCGACCGCGCTGGAAGACCGCTGCTGTCACCGCCACGCGCCGCTCTCGGCCGGCAAGGTCATCGGCGACCGCATCCAGTGCGGCTATCACGGGCTGGAATTCGACGCGGCTGGGAAATGCGTCGCGGTGCCGAGCCAGAACCGCGTGCCGCCGGGAGCCGAGGTGCGCCGCTACCCGCTGGTGGAAAAGAACCGCTGGCTGTGGATCTGGATGGGGGATGCCGAGCGCGCCGATCCCGAGCTGATCCCCGACATTTACTGGCACGACTCGCCGGACTGGGCGGCGGTCGGCGACCGGTTCCACGTCAAGTGCAACTATCAGGCGCTGGTGGACATCCAGCTCGACAATACGCATTCGAGCTTCGTTCATCCGGACAGCCTGGGAAACGCGGGTTCGCTGCGCCACAGCCCGAAGGTCGAGCGCGACGGGGAGTTGCTGCATAACGGCCGGCGAATGCGGGATTCCGATCCGCCGCCGTTGTTCGCCAAGGCAACGTCCGTCAAGGATACCGGCGACGTCTGGGTGACCTGGACCTACCGGCCGCGCGCCGGGCTGATCACCTTCGACACCGGCGTGGCCCCGAGCGGCAGCGGCGTCTTCGAGGGCGACCGGAGCCAGGCCTTCAACGTCTTCAACACCCACGGGATCACGCCCGAGACCGAAACGACATGCCACCATTTCTGGGTCTCGTCGCGGGACTTCGCGATCGACGATCCGGACATCACGGATACGATGGCGTCGATCCGCGAGGTGTTCCTGGAAGATGTCGAGATGGTCGAGGCCCAGCAGCGCTCGATCGCGGCCCATCCGGGCGCGCCGTCGATCGACGTCGGCGCCGACCAGCCGACGATCCAGGCGCGGAAACTGGTGCAGAGGCTGATCGCGGCCGAACGCGATGCCGCTTGACGGCACCCCGCCCTTCCGGGCCGAGCATATCGGCAGCCTGCTGCGTCCCGATGCGCTGCGGGACGGGTTCCGCCGCCTCAACCGGGGAGAGATCGACGCCGACGGGTTCCGGACGATCCAGGACAGCTGCATCCGCGATGCCGTCGCGATGCAGGAAGAGATCGGTCTCGATGCGGTGACCGACGGAGAGTTCCGCCGCACCACCTATATCTCGCATTTCGTGGATTCGGTGGAGGGACTCGAATTCGCCCCGTCGTCGTTCCGCTTCTACGAAGACGACGGCACCGCGCACGAGTTCGTCGCCCCGCGCGCGGTCGGCAGGCTCAAGCGGGTCAAGGCCAACTCGGCGGAGGAGTTCGATTTCCTCAGGACGGTCACGGGCAGGACGATCAAGTCGACCCTGCCTTCGCCGGCGACGATGCATTTCCTCGGCGGCGCGGAGGATCCGCCCAAGGACATCTATCCCGACCGCGAAGCGCTCTTCGACGACCTCGCACGGACCTATCGGGAAGACATCGCCGACCTCGCCGGACGCGGGGCGCGCTACGTGCAGATCGACGACGTGCCGTTCGCGATGCTGTGCGACGAGTCCCTCCGCGGCCAGCTCACCGCGCGCGGCGAGGACGCGGAGGCGCTGGTCGATGCCTATATCGCGCTGACCAACGATTCCCTTGCCGGGCGGCCCGCCGGCATGACCGTCGGTTTCCACATCTGCCGCGGGAATCTCAAGGGCACATGGCTGTCGCGCGGCGGTTACGACGCCGTCGCGGAGAAGCTGTTCAGGCGGCTCGACGTCGATCATTTCTGCCTCGAATACGACACCGAGCGGGCGGGCGGCTTCGCGCCGCTGGCGGCGATGCCCGACGACAAGGGCGTCGTGCTCGGCCTGATCAGCTCCAAGCTGCCGCTGCTCGAAGACCCCGCGGCGGTGGAAGCGCGCATCGCCGAGGCGAGCCGCTACGTCCCGCTGGACCGGCTCGCCGTCAGCCCGCAATGCGGGTTCTCGAGCGCGGTGATCGGCAATCCGGTGAGCCCGGACGACCAGCGCGCCAAGCTCGCGCTCGTCGTGGAGGTCGCCGGACGGGTCTGGAAGAACGACGCGCGATGAGCGCGCTTGCCGGACGGGTCGCCATCGTCACCGGCGGCGCGCGCGGGATCGGCGCGGCGATATCGGCGATGCTGGTCGAGCGCGGCGCCTCGGTCGTGGTCGCCGACATGGGCTGCGCGATCGACGGGCGCGACCCCGATCCCTCGGTCGCCCGGACCTTCGCGGACGGGCTCGGCGAGCGTGCCGCCCCCTTCGTCGAGGACATGGCGGTCCCCGCCGCCGCCCGGGAAGCGGTCGCGCTCGCCCGGGAGCGCTTCGGGGGCATCGACATCCTGGTCAACAACGCGGCCATTCTGCGCGACGCCTTCGTCTTCCGGGGCTCGACCGAGGATTGGGACGACGTCATCCGCAACAACCTCTCCGGCGCCTACTACCTGATCGGCGCGGCGACGCCGGCGATGCGCGACCAAGCCAAGGCGGGGAGAGGCGGCGGCGAGCGATACGAATGGGGCCGCATCGTCAACATCGTCTCCTCGGCCGCCTATATCGGCAATTACGGCCAGGCGTCCTATGCGAGCGCCAAGGGCGGGTTGACCAGCCTGATGCGGATCGCCGCGCTCGACATGGCGCGCACCGGCGTGACCTGCAACGCCGTCGCGCCCTTCGCGCATTCGCGGGTCACGGACTCCATCGTACCGGCCAATGACGAGCAGGCGGCCTACAAGGAACGGGCGCTGCGCGTGCCCGCGGAGCCCGTGGCGGAAATGGTCGGCTATCTCTGCTCGCCGGCGGCCTCGGGGGTCACGGGCCAGATCTTCGGCGTGCGCGGCCGCGAGGTGTTTGTTTTCTCCCAACCGCGGCCCGCCGCCGGGATCGTCGTCGAACCGGGAGGCTGGGACGAGGCAGCGCTCGCCGCGGCGGTCGACCGCGAGCTCAGCAACGCCTTCGCCCCGCTGGAGACCGATCTCGAGGCGTTCAACACCGAGCCCGTCGTCTGAACGGTGGGGCGCGGCCCAACGATCGGGGCTTGCGTGGATGGTGCACCCTCCCCCGACCCCTCCCGCAAGCGGGAGGGGAGAAGAGGTTACGGAAGAGGCCGGCCGCAACTCCCCTCCCCCGCTTGCGGGGGAGGCCGGGTGGGGGCGCGCCGGGCTGGATCGCAACCGCCCTGTTGTGGTCTAACTGCGGCGGTTTCGGGGTCGAAGGGCGCGGGGATGAAGGCCGGCGGCGCGGACGGCAAAAACCGGGGCAAGGCGGCGAGCCTCCGGATGGGGATTCTGCCGGATCTGCTCGCCTACCACCTGCGCTGCGCCCATGTCGCGGTGTTCCAGCATTTCAACCGGACGCTCGGCGTGCACGGGATTTCGGGGCCGCAATTCGGCACGCTGCTGCTGGTCGAGGCCAATCCGGGGGTCAGCCAGAGCTCGATCGCCGAAGCGCTCCGCTTCGACCGGTCGACGCTGGTGCAGATCGTCGACCGGCTCGAGGATCGGGGTCTCGTCAGGCGCGAACCGTCGGCGCTTGACCGGCGCTCCCATGCGCTCAGGCTGACCGGGGACGGCGCGGCGCTGCTCGACGAGCTGAAGGCGCTGTCGGACGAGCACGAGGGGATCGTCGCCGAGACGCTGAGCGACACCGAGCGCAAGAGCCTGCTCGCTTTGCTCGAACGCCTCCACACGCCCGGCCCGCCGCGGCCGGACGGCCGGGCCAACGGGAACTGACCGGCGGACCGCGCCCCGACTGACAGGGCGGGCGCGATCGGCTATACTCGGCAGGGGAAGAGGGCGCCGGCATGACGCCGTTCGAGACCGCATCGCTGTGGGTCGCCTACGGCCATATCGCCGTCGAGGCCGCGATCGGCCTCGGCCAGATCGCCATCGTCTGGTACGGCATCCGCGCGATGCAGCAGATGGGCGCCCGCGCGCCCGTGAGCAGGACAGCCGCCACGAGGAGGTGCGGCGCGAGAGCGACCGCCGACACGATGAGGTGCTGCGTGAGAGCGACCGCCGCCACGAAGAGGCGTTGCGCGACAGCGACCGCCGTCACGAGGAGGCGCTGCGCGAGAGCGACCGCCGTCACGAGGAAACCATGAAATCCCTCGCCGACGCCGCGCAGGAGGGCGAGCGCCGCCACGAGGAGGCCATGCGGGCGCTGGAGGCGCTGATCGAGCGCACCGGCGGACGGGCGCCGGCGTGACATCCCGGGCGGGCGGGCGCGAGGACGCGAACCGGCCGTTGGGGCGTATCGAAGGGCGGCTCAGGCGTTGCCGCGCTGCTCGCGGAACCAGCCGAGCGTGTCGTGCACCGGCTTGTCGGAGAAGCTGAACAGGAACGCGTCGTCGTCCGCCTCGTGGCTGTGCGGATACCAGGCGGGCACGACGAAGGTGTCGCGCGGCCCCCACTCGAAGGTCTCCTCGCCGATCGCGGTGCGCCCGGTGCCCTCGGCCACCGAGTAGACCCAGGCGGCGGTCGAGCGGTAGTCCTCGGTCGAGAACCCCTTCGGCACGACCTGCATGTAGGTCCCGAGCGTCGGCATCGTCGGGCCGCCATTGGCCGGGTTGACGAATTCCATCTTCACCCCGTGATAGGGGTCGAGATCCTGCGACTTCGCGAGATCCAGCAGAACCTCGCGGCTGCGTGCGAAGGGGTAGTGGAAGACGGGCGAGTTCTTCTCGTCCCGGAGACGGGCGCCGTAGGGCAGCATGTTGGCCCCGTAGCGCGCCATGTTGTCGCCCACGGGATTGCTCTCGGCATGGGTCTGCTCGGGATGCGGCTCGGCGAAGACCGGGCCCATGAAGCGCACCATCGGGATGTCGAGCCCGTCGAGCCAGACCACCGGCACCTCGCCTTCATGCCCGTGGTCGTGCCACACCCATGACGGGGTGAGGATCAGGTCGCCGGGCTCCATATAGGCCTTCTCGCCGTCGATCGCAGTATAGGCGCGGCTGCCCTCGACGATGAAGCGGAGCGCGGCGGGGCTGTGGCGGTGGGTGGCCGCGATCTCGCCCGGCATGATCAGCTGGAGCCCGGCATAGAGCGCCTCGGTGATGCAGGACTTGCCGCGCATGGTCGGGTTCTCGAGGACCAGCACCCGGCGTTCGGCCTCCTCGGTCGAGATCAGGTCGGCCGATTCCATCAGCGAGGGGCGCACCGAGTCGTAATTCCAGAGATAGGGCGTCGCCTCGGTGACCGGCTCGCGCGCCAGAAGCTTGTGAATCACCTCCCAGAGCGGCGTCATGTTGTATTCGTCGATCCGGCCGTAATAGTCGGCCCGGGCGTTGGTCGTCTCAGGCTTCGTGTCGAGCCCTCTGCTCATCGCGGGTCTCCCGTTCGACTGGCCGGACTGTCCCACAAAACGCCCGTCCGCTCCATAGTCGGGCTCAGTCGCGGATGTCCTGGAGGAACCATGCGGTGGGGATTTCCCGGCCGAGCCCGGCCTCCTTGGCCTTGCGGTAGACGAGCCCTCCCACCGAGGAGAACTGGAGGCCCTGGAAGCCGGTGTTCTGGTAGAAGGTGATCTGATCGGCCGACGTCCGTCCCGGCGCCTGCCCGGTCACGAGGTCGCAATAGGTCGGGAATTCCTCCAGATAGACGTCCCTTTCGCGGCGCGGCGGGAGACGCTTCAGCTCTTCCTCCGTGCCGGCGAGGACCGCCATTGGGCTGTGCCCGATTCCGGGCTGCATGCGCTCCGACTCCGGCATCCGGATGCCGGGAACCCCCTGGCGGATTTTCACGTCGAACCGGTCGAGCGCGGCGGGACTCATCTCGTCCGGGCCGAGATTGGTGACGTGCATGCCGGGTTCGAGCCACGCGGCATCGAAGGTGGGCTGCATGCTGTCGGTCGCGCTCGCCACGATGTCGGCGCCGGCCATTGCCGCCTGCGCGCTGTCGACCGGATCGACGGGGATGGACAGCCGCTCCGTCATTTCCGCCGCGTAGCGTTCCCGGTTCGCCCGGGTGGGGCTGTACACCCGGGCCGCGGAGATGCCGCGCACGGCGCAGATCGCCTCCAGATAGGTGCGCGCCATGCCCCCCGAGCCCAGCATGCAGACGACCGAGGAGTCGGGCCGCGAGAGATGCCTGACCCCGATGCCCGCGCCGCCGCCGACCCGCATGTGCTGCAGAACCCCGTCGTTGATCATGGCCAGCGGCTCGCCGTTGAGCGCGCTCAACAGGAAGATCAGCCCGCAATAGGTGCCGGGCTCGACGCAGTACTTGTCCTCGGTCCAGCGCCCCTGCTCGTCGCGCGGCCAGGTCATCACGTCCGATTTCATGCGGATCGCGAGGATGCCGTCGTTGTAGCCCTCCATCGTGCCCCAGCGGTAATAGCCGTCGGGACGCTCGCAGGGCGCGTACATGTCGATCCGGCCGCGGAACGCCGCGCCGCCTTCGGGGATCTGCCGGAACGCCGCCTCCTGCGCTTCGATGCAGGACGGCATGTCGAGCAACCGGGCGACGGTCTCGTTGTCGATCAGCAGCATCGGCTAACGCTCCTCCGGCATCGTCTGGCCGCGCGCGATCTTCACCCCCTTGATCACCTCCTTGATCGTGCCCGAGAGCGGCAGCGACACGCGCGCGGCGTCGGCCTCCTTGAGGACGATGGTCATGTCCTTCTCCGCCCACGGCATCGGCCGCTCGACCGCCTCGGTGTCGAGGGCCCAGTTGGCGGCGCTCGACTGGAGCAGCGCGTCGCGCAAGGGGCCGGCCTCGACGCCGAGCTTTTCGGCCAACCTGAACCCCTCGTCGTTGGCCGAGATGCAGGCCCACAGGATCAGGTTGTTGACCAGCTTGCCCACCTGGCCCGCGCCGACCGGACCGAGATAGTGGATGGCATCCGAAAAGGTCGAGAAGGCCGGCCGGCAGCGGTCGAAGACCTCGCGGTCGCCGCCGCCGAAGATCAGCAGGTTGCCGTCGATCGCCGCCTGCTCGCCGCGCGCCATCGGGATGTCGAGGACCGCGATCCCGCTGCCGTCGATCCGCTCGGCGATCTTCAGCATGGTCGCGGGCGCGACGGTGGAGGCGACCGCGAGGACCGATCCGGGCTTGGGCGACTCCATCACTCCGCCGTCCCCGAACAGCGCCGCTTCGAGCTCGGAATCGAACCCTACGCCTACGATCGCGAGGTCGCTCGCGGCGGCGAGCTCGGCGGGCGAGCCGGCGGGCGACGCGCCATCCGCCTCCGCCGCCGTCATCGCCTCGGCGCGCACGTCGTAGCCGCGCGTCTCGAAACCGGAAGCGGCCAGATGGCGGGCGAGCTGACCGCCCATCTTGCCGAGCCCGATCACGCCGACGCTCTCGATCTTCGCGATACTCATGCGGCGGTCTCCCTGTCCGTGCCTGGGCCGGCGCCGATCTCGCCGCCTACAGCTTCTCCAGGAGATGGCCGAATTTCTCCCGGATCCGGAGCTTTTCCCCGGGGCTGGCTTCCGCGACGGGAGGAAATTCGTCGATCCATTCGAACGGCCGGCAGGCGTCGATCAGCGCGCGGCTGTTCATGTTCTCGCCCGGCCGCTTCATGGGATCGAGCGGACCCGACCAGGTGCGCCGGACGGTGTCGATGTCCTGTTCCGGATCGCAGCGCGACGCGATCGCCCACATCACGTCGTGGACGCTGGTGGGATCGATGTCGTCGTCGACCGCGACCACGAAACGCCCGAGATAGTTCGCCGCGTGCGCGCCCGCGGTCAGCAGCAGGGCCTGGCGCGCGTGGCCGGGGTATTTCTGTTCGATGGAGATCACGTTGAACATGCGCCCGCCGCCGAACTCCATGCTCCAGACGCCCTTGACGCCGGGCAGGCCGGCGCGCTCGACCTGGTCCCAGATCATCGCCGCCTTCACGGTGCATTTGGAGAACGAATAGTCGGACGGCGGCCGGCCGGGGCGCGCCATGGTGTGGATCGGCCGGTCGCGGTGATAGACCCGGCGGATCCTGACGACATAGTCCTCGCGCTCGGCGCTCGCGTAGTAGCCGGTCCATTCGCCGAACGGACCTTCGATGCGCTTCTCGTCGGGCACGATCTCGCCCTCGAGCACGATCTCGGCCGCGGCCGCCATCGGCAGGCCGTGGAGCTCGGTGCTGGTGATGTCGAAGGGCACGCCCCGGTGTCCGCCGGCATGGGCGAACTCGGGCGTGCCCCAGGCGACCTCGTTCGCCGCCGAGAGGAAGAGCAGCGGGTCCTGGCCGACGCTGATCGCGACCGGGCAGGGCTCGCCCCTGGCGAAGTACTTCTCGCGGATCAGCCGTCCGTGCTTGCCGGGCGACATCCAGAGCCCGACCGTGTTCCTGTCATGGACCTGGACCCGGTAGGTGCCGAGATTGACCCAGTCGTCCTCGGGGTCGCGGATGGTCACCAGGTCGCCGGTGCCGAAATAGCGCCCGCCGTCCTCCTCGTGCAAGAGCGGCACGGGAAACTTGTAGAGATCGACCGCGCCGTCGCGGTCGACGTTCTCCATCACCGGCCCGGTGTTGAGCTCGCGCGCCGGCAGCGGCTCGAAGCTCTTCAGCCTGTCCCGGTAGCTCTGGACCACGTCGATGGGGCTTCGCGGCCTGGGAAAGCCGAGCGTCATCGCCAGCCGGTTCATCGAGTTGGTCGCGCCCGACAGCACCCGGTAATCGGACGAGAAGCCCGGGATGTTCTCGAACAGGATCGCCGGCGGGTTGTCCGGCTTGGCGTGGTAGATCATCTCCGCCACCGAACCCATCTCGAGGTTCCAGTCGACCCCGTCGACCCGCATCAGCTCGCCGAGCGACTCGGCCCGGTCGATCCATTCCCGCAGGTCTTCGTGAGGCCGGTCGTACTCGCCGTAACCCTTGCCGCCGCCGTCCGCCATGTTCCCTCGAACCTCTTCCAAATCCCGTGCGGGGTTTTTAGCAGAGAGGCATCCGCATGCCGAATGGTCCGCGACCCATCCCCCGGGGTCCAGACTGTCAGGCACCGTCCGGAGCAATATCCGACCGGACGCGGCCGCAATCGGCACCCCCCTCACCCCGGCCCTCTCCCCGCCGGGGAGAGGGAGAGTTGTGGCGCCGCCGCCGACTCCTCTTCTCCCCTCCCGCTTGCCCCGGATCGCAGTCCGGGGCTTGCGGGAGGGGCCGGGGGAGGGCTTGGCGCGCGGCACGGACCGACGCGACGCATGGGACGGATTCGGGTGTCCGGCGGGGGATTTCGGGGTGGAATCGGGAGGGAGAAAAAAGGGCGTGATTTCGGGGGTTTAGCGACTGATTTATCCCTAACAAGCATTTTTATCTTGACTCGGGACGCGTTTCGGGGTATATTTGGCACACTACGAAAATAGGGGCGGCGGAGATTTCCGGCGCCCCTTTTTCGTGCCCGCACCCCATACCGCAACACGGAGTACCGCACCGATGGAACATCGGCCTGTCGGCTATCTCGATCCCGTCGACCCCGCGACCGTCTGGCGGAACGAGCCGGGCGAATTCCTCCCCTGGCTCGCGACCGAGGAAATTCTCCGCCGTCTCGGCGACGCGCTCGGGCTCGATCTGGTGCCGCTGGGGCGGGAGGTTTCGGTGGGACGGTTCCGCGCCGACCTCGTGTGCCGCGACCGCACCAGCGGCGCCGGCGTGGTGATCGAAGCCCAGCTCAACGCGTCCGACCACTCCCATCTGGGCCAGCTCCTGACCTATGCCGAGGGGCTCGGGGCCGAAATCGTGGTCTGGCTCGGCACCCGGTTCCACGGCGAGCACCACGCCGTGCTCGGCCGGATCAACCGGTCCAGCGACTTCCACCTGCGCTGCTTCGCCGTGGCGGTGGATCTGTGGAAGATCGACGCCTCCCGCGCCGCGGCGCAATTCACCGTGCTCGCCGCGCCCGGCGACTGGACCGGCCCCGCCCCCGGAACGCCCGGCCACGGGCTGATCGCGGCGGACCCGCGCGGCGCCCCGGCGGTGCCCGCGGACCGCGCGCTGCTGGGCGACAACCCGGTCAGGATCCGCCGTCTGGGCCGGGGCATGACGATGAGGCAGCTGGCGGACGCCGCCGGCCTCAGCCTCGCCTGCGTGTCGAATATCGAGAGCGGCAGGAGCCCGGGTTCGCCGAAGACGCTGGCCGCCATCGCAAGGGCGCTGGACGCGCCGCCCGGCGGAAGCGGTGAGCGGCCGCCACCCTCCCCCGGCCCCTCCCGCCAGCGGGAGGGGAGAAGTTAGCGCGGAGTCGGCGAACGATTCCCCCTCTCCCCCAGCGGGGGAGAGGGCCGGGGTGAGGGGGGGCCTTTCGGACGGTAGCCGGCCGCGACCGTCTCCGGCAGCCGGAACAGGCGCCGCGCGGTCTCGCCCAAGATGCGGCGCTTGTCGGCCGCGCTCAGGATCGCGAGATCGCCGACCGCGCCGGGCAGGTCCATGTCCGACGCCGGGTAGTTGGAGGCGTAGATCAGGCTGTTCGGCGCGTCGATCGCCCGGTAGGCCGCCGCCAGAGCGTCCTCGCGGTCCGGCACCTCGACCGGGTTCGAGGTGTAGTACATCTCGCGCATGTACTCGCCGGGAAGCCGCGTCAGCGACGGGCATTCCGAGCTCCGCATGCGGTACTCGTTGTCGAGCCGCATCGTCAGCCAGGGCACCCAGGAGATCCCCGAATCCATCCAGATCACCGGCAAGCGGGGAAAACGCTCCGGCATGCCGTTCACCACCCAGTTGGTGCAGTGGACGATGTTGTACCACTGCTGCGACAGCGCCTTGACGGCCATGAACTTGCTGACCGTGCGGAACAGCGGGTCTTCCCAGTCGGTTCCGCCGTGGAAGGCGATCGGCAGGCCGGCCTCCTCGATCGCCGCGTAGACCGACATATAGGCGTTGTCGTGAACCGGTTTCTCGCGCAGCGCCGTGACCTGGAACCCCGCGATCCCGGGCCGTCCGGCATAGCTCTCGACCGTCCGGAGGGCGGCGGCGGGCGCGCCGAAGGGCAGCATGATCCAGCCGAGGAGCCTGGGCGAGGCGGGAAGAACCCGCTCCGTCAGCCAGCGGTTGTAGGCGCCGAGAACCCCGGCCTCGACCTCGGGCTGGGGGTGGAGGCCGATGATCTGCAGGCCGAACGGCGACAGCGCCGCGACGTCGATCCCCATCGCGTCCATCGCGCGGAGCGCGAGCTCGGCCGCGCGGTGGGTGCCCTGGCCGGAGGTGGTCTCGATACGGCGCAGGATGTCGCGCACGATGCGCCCGCCGACGTCGTGATAGGCGACGCGGTCGAGCGGGAACCGCGCCGCCTGACGCGCCGCCCCCTGGGCGCTCTGCGCGAGCTGCCGGACGATGGGGTCCTCGATCAGCGGGACGATCTCGACGATCGATTCCTTCTCGTAGACATGCGCGTCGGCGTCGATCACCAGGAGGTCGTCGATCCCGGACTCGGCCCGGCGGCGCGCATTGGCGAGATGATCGCCGGTGTGAAAGGTCTCGGCCTCGAGCCCCGCCGCCCCGCCGCCCCCGGGGATTTCCATGCGCGCCCCCGTCCGGGTTTCAGTGCATCGACTGGCCGCCGTCGACGTTGACGGTCTGGCCGGTGATGAAGTCGGAGCCCGCCGACATCAGGAACATGACCGCCCCGACCAGGTCGTCGGGATACTGGTGGCGGCGGATGATGCGCCCGGGCGGGGGCTCGTTCTTCTGGGCGTAGTCGCCCGACGAGGCGACCTGGGTGTCGCTCAGCGTGAAGCCCGGCGTGATCGCGTTGACGCAGATATTGTCGGGGCCGACCTCGGTCGCGAGAGATCGGGTGAGCCCGATCACGCCGGCCTTGGAGGTCGAGTAGTCGAGCCGGTTGGGCGAGCCCATCCAGAACCGGCCGGACGAGATGTTGACGATCTTGCCGCCGCCCTGCTCCCGCATATGCGGCACCACCGCGCGGCAGCAGACGAAGATGCCGCGCAGGTTGACCTCCATCACGCGGTCCCAGCGTTCGACGTCGATCTCCATCCAGTCGCCGCGCGGCAGCACGCTCATCAGCGAGGCGTTGTTCAGCAGCCCGTCGATCCGCCCGAAGCTGTCGATCGCGGTGCGCGCCATGCGCTCCGCCTGGTCGGCGTCGCTGACATCGGTCGCGCAGGCCACCGCCTCGCCGCCGGCGGCGCGGATCGCCGCCACGGTGTCGTCATTGGCCTCGGCGTCGATGTCGGCGACCACCATCTTCGCGCCGGCCTCGGCCATGCGCTCGCAATAGACCCGGCCGATCCCCCTGCCGCCGCCGGTGACGACGATTACCCGGTCCCTGATGCTGAGCAGGTTTGCGCTGTCGAACCCGTCCGTCATGTCCACTCCGCCGTTCGAGATGCGGCGGGACTATCCCCGCCCGAAAACGTTCCTGTCGAGGCCGCTGGAGCCTCTGCCGACCCTACCGGTTCGCGACGGCCCGGCCCACCCTCCCCCGGCCCCTCCCGCAAGCCCCGGACTGCGATCCGGGGCAAGCGGGAGGGGAGAAGATGAGGAGAGGTCGGCGCCCCAACTCTCCCTCTCCCCCGTGGGGGAGAGGGCCGGGGTGAGGGGGATACCGGGGCCGGTCGGATATCGCTCTACGGACCGAAGGTACGGTAGAGCCAGGCGGCGATCTCGCCCTCCAGCGGGAAGGACAGCATGCCGAGGACCGAATACCCGAGCAGCCAGGGCATCAGGTAGAAGCGGATCATGTAGAAGAACCAGGCGACATAGAGCGGGACCATCGCCTCGACCAGGAATCCGGGGGTGATCGGACGGAACAGCCGGATGATCGGATCCGTCATCGCCACGAAGACCCGCATGAAGAAAAACGGCGAATTCGTCGGCAGGAAGATGTTCATCCCGAACCGGCCGATCAGCGTCCACATGATCGCGCCGAGAATGTAGTCCTGGGCGACCGCCCAGATCGGAAACGCGCCGGTCATTCACCGCCCCTCGCCACGCACCGCGCGCAGGATAAAAGAAATCGGGGGCGGAACAAGGTTCCGCCCCCGGGTACAGGTTCCGGATGGCTTCGCGCTAGTGCGAAGCCTCCAGGATCGCGGCCCCGCTGGGATCGCGGGTATTGTCCACCATCTGCTGGACTTCCTCGTCGGGCGCCGGCGTCATCAGGCTGACGACCACCATGGCCACCAGGCTGACCGGCATTCCGATGATGCCGAACCGCAGATGATTGAGACCGAGCCACGTCTCGCCGGTGGTGTAGGTCCACCAGAGATAGATCGACCCGGCCGCGAAGCCCAGCACCATCCCCGCGATGGCGCCGGCGGCGGTCGCCCGTTTCCACCAGACCCCCAATACAAGGGGGAAGAACAGCCCCGAGCAGGCGAAGCAGAAGGCCCAGGCGACCGCTCCCAGGATACCGGTGAGCTGGAAGCTGGCGACGATGGCGCCGAGCGCGCCGATCACGATCAGCAACACGCGGGCGACGATCAGACGCCGCGCGGTGTCGGCCTTCGGATCGATGATCTTGTAGTACAGATCGTGGCTCAGCGCGTTGGCGATGGCGAGCAGCAGACCGTCCGCCGTCGACATGGCGGCCGCCATGCCGCCGGCCGCGACCAAGCCCGAGATCACATAGGGCAGACCCGCGATTTCCGGCGTCGCCAGAACCACGATGTCGGGCCGCATGAAGAACTCGTTGATCTGCAGGATGCCGTCCTTGTTGCCGTCGGTCACCGCGAGCATGCCCACCGACGCCCACTGCTTGATCCATTCGAGATTTTGCACTTCCTCGATCGACTTGCCGATGATGGCGGTCGCGAGGTTGGGATCGAACAGCTGCAGCTTGGTCAGCGTGGCGAGCGCCGGCGCCGTGAAGTAGAGCAGGAAGATGAAGAACAGCGACCACGACACGGAACGCCGCGCCGAACGGACGGTCGGCGTCGTGAAGTACCGCATCAGGATATGCGGCAGCGACGCGGTTCCGGCCATCATGCAGAGCGCCAGCGTGACGAACTGCCAGCTGTAGAGCGCGCTGTCCGCGGGCCCGTTGTGGAGCGTGGTGACGATTTTCACCCCCGCCACGCTCTCGACCGCCGCCTTACCCACGCCGAGCAGCGGCTCGAGCTCGGTGATCCGCGCTACCGCCTCGCCGTAGGTGAAGTGCGGAATCACGCCGAATCCCTGCGCGTTCGACATCCAGATCACCGGAATCAGGTAGGCGATGATGAGCACGATGTATTGCGCCACCTGGGTCCAGGTCACCGCCCGCATCCCGCCGAGCATCGAGCACAGCAGGATACCCAGCAGGCCGAACCAGACGCCGACCTCGAACGGGATGTGCAGCGCGCGCGCCGCGATCGTTCCGGTCGCGTTGATCTGCGCCGTCACGTAGGTAAACGAGGTCACGACGAGGATGACGACCGCGATAAAGCGAGCCCAGTTTCCGCCGTACCGCGTCCCGATGAAGTCCGGCACCGTGTAGCAGCCGAACTTGCGCAGATAGGGCGCGAGCAGCGAGTTCACCAGCACGTAGCCGCCGGTCCAGCCGACCACGAAGGCGAGATAGCCGTGGCCGCCGAAATAGATGCCGCCGGCGAGCGCCACGAAGGACGCCCCGGACATCCAGTCGGCCGCCGTCGCCATCCCGTTGAACACGGGCGGCACCTCGCGTCCGGCCACGTAATAGGCCGACACCTGCATGGTGCGCGAGAGCCAGCCGATGCCGGCGTAAATCGCCACGGTGAAGATGACGAACAGGATGCCGATGGTGTCGGCGCCGAGCCCCAGCTGCTCCAGGATCGCCATCAGGATGATGAAGACGACGAATCCGCCCGTGTAGAGGCCGTAGATCTTGGGCAGATTGTCGATGAAGTTCCCTTTGAACATGGCGGTCTCTCCTATCCTTCGGTTTCGTCGCCGGAGAGACCGGCGTCTGTGTCGATCTTGTCCTGCTGCCAGTTCTGGAAGAAGATCAGCAGGACGAAGATGATCAGGGATCCTTGAACCGCGAGATAGTAGCCGAGCGGGAATCCGATAAAGGACACCTCGTTCAGGCTCTTGGCGAACCAGTGCACCAGAAGGGCGAAGACGAACCAGACGACCAGTACGATAATCGTGAGGTTCCTGGTCCTTTCCCAGTGGCGCGTCCGCTGTTCTGACGAGTCGGACATGCGTTACCTTCCTCTGAGGTTCTCGGTAAGGCGCTTCCCATGGACGAACCCGGCATTCGCCTCAGACCGGGCGCATGGTGCCGGAAACTTTCGCAACACGCGCGAAATGTGTCAAGGTTGAGTCGTCCCGCGCTGTTGAAAGAATCGGGAAAACCCGTCGCAGATGCTGCCCCTTCTCGCTCGCCTTCCCGGCCCGTTCAAGAGCATCGCGGAGCGTTTCGACCGGACCCCCATCGACACCGTGGAGCGGTTGAATCTGTTCGCCCGGACGCGCGCCTCCTACGTGGCGCAGACTGCCCTTTTCGACTACCTGAAGGCCCGCATGGGCACTCAGTTCCGCGAATATTTCATGGACGACGAATTCTCGCGGGCGATTCACGATTCGTCGATCAGGGTCTTCGTCTCCAGCCTGTCCGACCTGACGGTCCATGTCGTCGCGGCGGTGGCGGACGGCGAACGCCTGCGGCGGGCCGAATCGGAAGCGATGGCGCGACAATGCTTCGATCGGGGAATGCTCGACGGCCTAGCCGATGTCGACAGCCGCAAGATCCCCGCGGATGCCCGAATCGGTTTCGACGGGAGGCTGCGCGAGACCGACTGGCCGGCGGCCGCCTCCGGCGAGGCCGCCTTTTCCCTCAGCCCGGTCGACCTGGTCCGCCACGCGCCGGTCATCGACGAGTTCAAGCAGCTCGACCGGCAGATCGTCGCCACCTCGGTCGGCCACAAGTGGCGGGAGGTCCGCAAGGCTTACCGCAACCGGGCGGTTCCCGAGCGGATCGCGGCCGACTGGCGGTCCGCATCGTGAACGCATCGCAATACGTCTACGTCATGCGCGGGCTGGGCATGACCTATGCCGGCGGGCGGGACGTGTTGAACGACATCGCGCTGGCCTTCCTGCCGGGCGCCAAGATCGGCGTGCTCGGGCTCAACGGCGCGGGCAAGTCCACCCTTTTGAGGATCATGGCCGGGATCGAGACCGGATACCGGGGCGAGGCCTGGGCGGCCGAATCGATTCGCGTCGGACATCTGGCGCAGGAACCGGTCCTCGATCCCGCCGGGAACGTGCTCGACAACGTTCTCCAAGGCGTCGCCGACACGCGGGACCTGCTGGCCCGGTTCGATGCGGTGAGCGCGCGCTTCGCCGAGCCCCTCGACGACGAGGAGATGAACGCGCTGATCGAGGAACAGAGCGCGCTCCAGGAAAGGATCGAGGCGGCGGACGCGTGGGACATCGACCGCAAGGTGGAGATCGCGATGGACGCGCTGCGCTGCCCCCCGGGCGAGGCGGATGTCGCCACGCTGTCGGGCGGGGAGCGCCGCCGGGTCGCGCTCTGCCGGCTCCTGCTGGGCCAGCCGGACCTGCTGCTGCTCGACGAGCCGACCAACCATCTGGACGCCGAATCGGTCGCCTGGCTCGAACGCTTCCTGCACGACTACCCGGGCACGGTGGTGGCGATCACGCATGACCGCTACTTCCTCGACAACGTCGCGGGCTGGATCCTGGAGCTCGACCGCGGCCGCGGCATCCCCTGGCGGGGCAACTATTCGTCCTGGCTGGAACAGAAAGAGAAACGCCTGGCAATAGAGGAAAAGACCGAATCGGCGCGCCGTCGGACCCTGGCGCGCGAGCTCGAATGGATCCGCGCCACGCCGCGCGCCCGCCAGGCGAAGGGCAAGGCGCGCATCGCGGCGTACGAGGCGCTGCTCGCCGAAGCCAACGACCGCGCGCCGGAGACCGCGCAGATCGTCATCCCCCCCGGGCCCCGCCTCGGCGATCTCGTCATCGAGGCGCGCGGTCTCACCAAGGGTTACGGGGACCGGCTGTTGATGGAGGACCTGGATTTCAGGCTTCCGCCGGGCGGCATCGTCGGCGTGATCGGGGCGAACGGCGCGGGCAAGACGACGCTGTTCCGGATGATCGCCGGCGCCGAGGTGCCCGATTCGGGTGCGTTGCGAATCGGCGAATCGGTGGTTCTCGGCTATGTCGACCAGTCGCGCGACGACCTCGATCCGGACAACTCGGTGTGGGAAGAGATCGCGGAAGGCGAGGCGGAGGTGACGATGGGCGCCCGCAGAATGCCTTCGCGCGCCTATGTGGGAGCGTTCAACTTCCGGGGACCCGATCAGCAGAAGAAGGTCGGACAGCTATCGGGGGGCGAGCGCAACCGGGTCCATCTCGCCAAGCTTCTCAAGTCGGGCGCCAACGTGCTCCTCCTCGACGAGCCCACCAACGACCTCGACGTCGACACGCTGCGCGCGCTGGAGGATGCGCTGGCGTCGTTCGCCGGATGCGCGGCGGTGATCAGCCACGACCGGTGGTTCCTCGACCGGATCGCGACCCACATGCTGGCCTTCGAGGGCGAGGGCCGGGTGGTCTGGTTCGAAGGCAACTACGAGGATTACGAGGCGGATCGCAGACGGCGCCTCGGCGACGAGGCGGAACGGCCGCGCCGCTTCAGGTACAAGCCGCTGGCGCGCGGGTAGAGCATTTTCCGACCGGACACGGTCCCCCCTCACCCCGGCCCTCTCCCCGCCGGGGAGAGGGAGAGTCGCGGCGCCGACCCCTCCCCTTACCTTCTCCCCTCCCGCGTGCGGGAGGGGCCGGGGGAGGGTGGGAGGATGCCGATACCGCCTGGCCTCGTCTCCGACCGGACGCGGTCCCCCCTCACCCCGGCCCTCTCCCCGTTGGGGAGAGGGAGAGTCGCGGCGCCGGCCCCTCCCCTTACCTTCTCCCCTCCCGCGTGCGGGAGGGGCCGGGGGAGGGTGGGAGGATGCCGATACCGCCTGGCCTCGTCCCCAACCGGACGCGGTCCCCCCTCTCCCCGCTGGGGAGAGGGAGAGTTGCGGTGCCGGCCCCTCCCTTACCTTCTCCCCTCCCGCGTGCGGGAGGGGCCGGGGGAGGGTGGACCGGCCCCCGATAAGGTCGGAAAATGCGCTACTGCCGCGGCGTGGTCTTGTCGCGCAGCATGGCCAGCAATCCGTCGACCTTGCCGCCGGCCGACCGGATCGCCGCGGCGAACTGGTCGCGCTGCGTGACGCCCATGCTGATCCCGTCGACGATTACGTCGACGATGCGAAGCCCGTGCTTCGTCGTCCGCACCCGCCACCCGATCCTGACCGGCGGCCGTCCGCCGCCGGAGGCCACCTCGGACAGAACCAGCCGATCGCGTTCGTTGATCGTCTTTACGCTGGTGACGCGCAGCTTGACGCCGCTCAGGTCGCGGAAGCGGTTGGCGTAGGCGAGAACGAGAAAATCCTCGAACAGGCGCCGGTATTCCTTGCGCTGGTCCGAAGAGGCGACGCGCCAGTATCGACCCAGCGCGAACCGCGCGATGGTCTTGAGCTCGAAAGACCCGGTCAGGAGTTCGCGAAACACCCTGGCCCGCTGCGCGTCCGTGGCCGAGCCCGAATAGGACGCGAAAACCCTTTCCGCCGTGTCGTGGATGAAGGCCTCGACCCCACCCGCGACGGCCGGGCGGGCGGCCGGAATCAGCAGCGCCGCGACGACGAGCAGCCCGGCCCAGCGCCGGGCCGCGATCCTGTCGGGCCGGTCGTTTGGCGGGCTATTTCTTTTCATCCTCGGGGTCGTCCTCGTCGTACGGCATATCCGGCAGCTTCGGCAACTCCGTCTCCGTACCGTTACTGATCGCATCGCGTCTGTCTTGCCTGTAGAGACTTCGAACCGCCGCATAATAGTCGACGGATGTCGTCTCCAGGTCGCTCACCAGATCGTAATTTCTTGCCCTGGCGTCGACGATTTCGGCCCCCCAGCGGGAATAGTTGAATTTCTCGTAACGGAGATAGGCCCAGGGGTCGCTGAAATAGTCGACCGCCCGGCCGAGCGCGTCGCGGGCGTTGGAGGGGCCGAGGAACGGCAACATGAGATAGGGACCTTCGTCCGCCCCCCAGACCGCGAGCGTTTGGCCGAAATCCTCGTCCCGCCTCATCATTCCCATTTCTCCGGCGACGTCCGCGACGCCGGCCGCACCGACGGTGCTGTTTATCAGAAACCGGAGCAGGGTCTCTCCGGCATGGTCGACGTCGCCCTGCAGCACGGCGTTCAGAAAAACCACGGGGCTGCGCAGGTTCTGGAGGAAATTGCCCACCCCGTCCTGGACCGGCTCCGGGACGGCTTCCTTGTAGACATACGCGACGGGCTTGAGGATGTAGCGGTCGGCCTCGACATTGACCGCGAAGACCGCGCGGTTGAACGGTTCCAGTGGATCGTTGATCCGCTGGAAGGCCTCGACCGCTTCGGGGTCGTCCGGCGGCGGCGGTGTCGCGCAGCCCAGGGGCCCCAGGACCCCGGCGACAAGCAGGACGGCAAGAACCCGGACAGGACTTCGCAAGGGATCGCACCCTCCGGTCAAGGGCGGTCGTTCTCCGGAACTTGATATCGACGCCATCGTGAGTTCGATCCCGCGTACGACGAGCCTCCCGGAACCGATCCAACGGCACGGCCCGGCGGCGGCCCACCGCCGAACGCCGGCTTCCCATCGCGGGAGGCGCGCCGAAATTAGAGGGACGCGGAAACGATTTCCAGTCGGGGAAACCCTCTCGCGGATGCTTTCGCGGTCCTGTTGCACAAATGTCACGGCGCGCGGGGCCAAACGCGTCCTATATACTGCGTGAACCAGCCGTCGATGACAGCGAGGAAGCGTTGCTAGAGCATTTTCCGACCCTATCGGGTCAGGACGGCGGGTCCACCCTCCCCCGGCCCCTCCCGCTTGCCCCGGACTGCGATCCGGGGCAAGCGGGAGGGGAGAAGGCAGGGAACGGTCGGCGCGGCGACTCTCCCTCTCCCCGGCGGGGAGAGGGCCGGGGCGAGGGGGATGCCAGAACCGGGTGCGACCGCGTCCGGTTGCCGGCGGTGTCGGAGTCCACCCCGTGAGCCCGGACGATCGCCCGCCCCCGTCCGGCTCGGCGGTTCCGCCGAAGATCGGCGCGCGCCGCGCACCCGCGGTGTCCTTCGAATTCTTCCCGCCCAGGACGCCCGAGATGGAAGCCGCGCTCTGGTCGACCGTAGAGCGGCTGGCGCCGCTCGAACCCCGCTTCGTCTCCGTGACCTACGGCGCCGGGGGAGCGACGCGCGGCCGGACCCACGCCACGGTCACCCGCATCGAACGCGAGACGGGGCTGAAGGCCGCCGCGCACCTGACCTGCGTCGCCGCGACCCGCGCGGAGGTCGATGCGGTCGCCCGCCGCTACTGGGACGCCGGGATCCGGCACGTCGTGGCGCTGCGCGGAGATCCCCCGAAGGACACCGGGCGCTATCGGCCGCACCCGGGAGGCTACGCTTTCGCCGCCGACCTGGTTCACGGCCTGAAGCGCGTCGCCGATTTCGAGATCACCGTCGCGGCCTACCCCGAGGTGCATCCGGAGGCGCGCGACGCGGCCGCGGATTTGGACAATCTGAAGCGCAAGCTGGACGCGGGAGCGACGCGCGCGATCACCCAGTATTTCTTCGACGTGGAAACCTATCTTCGCTATCTCGACAGGGTGCGCGCCGCCGCGATCGAGGTGCCGGTGGTGCCGGGTATCCTGCCGGTGACCAATTTCGCCCAGCTGAAGCGCTTCAGCGCGATGTGCGGCGCGACGGTGCCCGCCTGGATGGCGGATCTCTTCGACGGGCTCGACGAGGATCCGGAGACCCGGAAGCTGGTGGCCGCCTCCATCGCCGCCGAGCAATGCCGGGTGCTCCAGGCGAACGGTGTGGACGAGTTTCACTTCTATACCCTCAACCGCGCCAACCTCACCTATGCGATCGCGCGTATCCTGGGACTCCGCGCCGCCCCCCGCGAAGCCCCGGCCGCGGCGGGCTGAGCAGCGGCGATGACGGGTTCGGCGGCGGCGGAAACGATGGGGGCTTGTATCGACGACTTGACGGGCGCGAGACCGACAGGCGTTCCGGGGGGCCGGGCGCGGCGCCCCCTCACCCCGGCCCTCTCCCCGCCGGGGAGAGGGAGAGTCGCGGCGCCGACCTCGGCTCATCTTCTCCCCTCCCGCTTGCCCCGGATCGCAGTCTGGGGCTTGCGGGAGGGGCCGGGGGAGGGTGGACCGGCTGTCCCGATCGAGACATTCGAGTGCATTGGCGAGGCGCCCCCATCGCGTCATTTCCGGACTCGTTCCATTGCTGTCCGGTTTAGTTCCGACGGGCGGGGCGCAGCGCCCCCTCACCCCGGCCCTCTCCCCGACGGGGAGAGGGAGAGTCGCGGCGCCGACCCCGCCTCATCTTCTCCCCTCCCGCTTGCGGGAGGGGCCGGGGGAGGGTGGACCGACCGTCCCGATCGAGACATTCGAGTGCATTGGCGAGGCGCCCCCATCGCGTCATGCCCGAAACAAGTCCGGGCATGACGGTGTGGGGAGAGCGAGACGAGAGTGCCCGGGCCGGCCGGATCGCCGCGCTGGAGCGGGCGCTCGCCTCGCGCATTCTCGTGCTCGACGGCGCGATGGGCACGATGATCCAGGATCATCGCCTCACCGAAGCGGACTACCGGGGCGAGCGTTTCGCCGACCACCGGGCGCCGCAAAAGGGCAACAACGACCTCCTGTCTCTCTCCCGGCCGGACATCGTCCGCGACATACACGCCGCATATCTCGCCGCCGGCGCTGACATCGTCGAGACCAACACCTTCAATTCGACCGCGATCGCGATGGCGGACTACCTGATGGAGGATGCGGTCTACGACTTGAACCTTGCTTCGGCGCGTCTCGCGCGCGAGGCGGCGGACGCGCGAACCGCGCTCACGCCCGAGCGTCCGCGCTTCGTCGCGGGCGTTCTCGGTCCGACCAACCGCACCGCCTCCATTTCGCCCGACGTCAACGATCCGGGCTTCCGGAACGCCGATTTCGACATCCTCGCCCGCGCCTATCGCGAGGCGGCTTCGGGGCTGGTCGACGGCGGCGTCGACTTCCTGCTGATCGAAACCGTGTTCGACGTCCTCAACTGCAAGGCCGCGATCTTCGCCGCCGAATCGGTCTTCGACGAGCGCGGCGCGCGTCTACCGATCATGATTTCGGGCACGATCACCGACGCCAGCGGAAGAACCCTGACCGGGCAGACCCCGGAAGCGTTCGTGAACTCGATCTCCCACGCCGACCCCCTGATCGTGGGGCTGAACTGCGCGCTCGGCGCGGCGCAGCTGCGGCCTCATATCGAGGAGATCGCGCGCTGCAGCGAAACCTATGTCGGATGCCATCCGAACGCCGGACTTCCCAACGCGTTCGGCGGCTACGACCAGACGCCGGAAGAGATGAGGGCGGTGCTGACGGAGTTCGCCGAAGCGGGATTCGTCAACGTGGTGGGCGGATGCTGCGGAACGACGCCGGCCCATATCGAGGCGATCGCCGAGGCGGTCGCCGAAATCCCGCCCCGGGCCCCGTTGCGCCGGGCGCCGGCATGCCGGCTCAGCGGGCTGGAGCCGCTCACGATCGAACCGGACTCGCTGTTCGTCAATGTGGGCGAACGGACCAACGTAACCGGATCGGCCCGCTTCGCCAGGCTGATCGAGGAGGGCGATTTCGAGACCGCGCTCGACGTCGCCCGCCAGCAGGTGGAGAACGGCGCGCAGATCGTCGACGTCAACATGGACGAGGGATTGCTCGATTCCAGGGCGGCGATGGTCCGCTTCCTCAACCTGATCGCCGCCGAACCGGATATCTGCCGCGTCCCGATCATGATCGACTCCTCGGACTGGTCGGTCATCGAAGCCGGTCTCAAATGCGTCCAGGGCAAGGGCGTGGTCAACTCGATCAGCCTCAAGGAAGGCGAAGCGGCGTTCGTCGACCAGGCCCGGCTGATCCGGCGCTACGGCGCGGCGGCGATCGTCATGGCATTCGACGAACGGGGCCAGGCCGACACCGCCGCGCGCAAGCTCGAGATCTGCGCCCGGGCCTACGCGATCCTGGTCGACCGGGTGGGATTCCCGCCCGAGGACATCGTCTTCGATCCCAACATCTTCGCGGTGGCCACCGGGATCGAGGAGCATGCCCGCTACGCGCTCGACTTCATCGAGGCGGTCGAGGGCATCAAGAACACCCTGCCGCATGCCCTGGTGAGCGGCGGGGTGTCGAACGTCTCCTTCTCGTTTCGCGGCAACAACCCGCTCCGCGAGGCGATCCATTCGGTGTTCCTGTACCACGCCATCCGTGCCGGGATGGACATGGGGATCGTCAACGCGGGCCAGCTCGCGATCTACGAGGACATCGAGTCCGACCTGCGGGAGCGCATCGAGGACGTGGTGCTCGCCCGCCGCGACGACGCGACCGAGCGGCTGCTGGCCGCCGCCGATACGGCCAGGTCGGAGGTCGCGTCCAAACGGGAGGACGAATGGCGCAACGAACCCGTGGAGGCACGGCTGGTTCACGCGCTCGTCAACGGCATCAACGCCTTTGTGGTCGACGACACCGAAGAGGCCCGCAGGGCGGCCAAACGCCCGCTGGACGTGATCGAAGGCCCGCTGATGGACGGGATGAACATCGTGGGCGATCTGTTCGGCGCGGGAAAGATGTTCCTTCCCCAGGTCGTCAAGAGCGCGCGCGTGATGAAGCAGGCCGTCGCCCATCTGATCCCCTTCATCGAGGCGGAGAAGACCGCGGAGCAGAAGGCCTCGGCCAAGGGCAAGATCGTCATGGCGACGGTGAAGGGCGACGTTCACGACATCGGCAAGAACATCGTGGGCGTGGTTCTGGAGTGCAACAATTTCGAGGTCGTCGATCTCGGGGTGATGGTTCCGGCGGACCGGATCCTGGCGGCGGCGCGCGCGGAAAACGCCGACCTGATCGGGCTGAGCGGGCTGATAACGCCGTCGCTCGACGAAATGGTCCATGTCGCGGCGGAAATGCAGCGCACGGGCCTGTCCGTCCCGCTCCTGATCGGCGGCGCGACCACGTCCAGGGTGCACACCGCCGTCCGGATCGCGCCGCAATACGAAGCGCCGACGATCCACGTGACGGACGCTTCGCGCGCGGTGGGAGTCGTCACCAGCGTGCTCAGCGACACCGGCCGCGACGCGTATCTGGCGTCGGTGGACGAAGACTACGAAGCGGTGCGGGCGCGGTTCGACCGGCGCGCCGACGGCGGCGGGCTGGCGACGATCGCGGAGGCCCGCGCCAACCGCCTCGCCATCGACTGGGCGGCCGGGGCGCCTCCCCGGCCGCGCCTGCTCGGTACCCGGGTGTTCGAGGATTACCCGCTCTCCGAACTCCGGAACCGGATCGACTGGACTCCGTTCTTCCGCAGCTGGGAGATCGCCGGCGTCTATCCGCGCGTCCTGGAGGACGAGGTCGTGGGAGAGGCGGCGCGAAACCTGTTCGACGATGCCCAGAAAATGCTCGACCGCATCGTCGGGGAACGATGGCTCACGGCGGCCGGCGTAATCGGCATCTTCCCGGCCAACCGCGTGGACGACGACGATATCGCCATCTATCGCGAAACCGGATCGGACTCGGTCCGAAGCACCGTCCACACGCTTCGCCAGCAGATGAAACGCGAGAGAGCCCGGCCCAACCTCGCGCTCGCCGATTTCGTGGCCCCGGCGGAGACCGGAATCCGAGATTTCATCGGCGCCTTCGCGGTGACCGCGGGCCTCGGCATCGAGAGCCACGTCGAGCGGCTCGAGGCGGACAACGACGATTACGGCGCGATCATGCTGCGCGCGCTTGCGGACCGCCTCGCGGAGGCGTTCGCCGAGCGCATGCACGAACGCGTGCGCAAGGAATTCTGGGGATACGATCCGCGGGAGGACCTCGACAACGACGCGCTGATCCGCGAAGAGTATCGTGGGATTCGCCCGGCGCCGGGCTATCCCGCCTGCCCGGACCACTCGGAGAAAGAAACCCTGTTCCAGCTGCTTGGCGCCACCGGGAGCGTCGGAATCGCGCTCACCGAGAGCTTCGCCATGACGCCCGCCGCCTCGGTCGCGGGCTATTACTTCGCCCACCCGGAAGCGCGGTATTTCGGGCTCGGCAGGATCGGCCGCGACCAGGTCGAGGATTACGCGCGTCGGCGCGGAATCGGCGTGAACGAAGCGGAACGCCTTCTCGCGCCCAATCTGGGCTACGAACCCCGATGAAGGGGAACGGCCCCGCCTTGGAGCACGTCTGTTTTAGAGCGTTTTCCGACCCTATCGGGTCAGGACGGCCGGTCCACCCTCCCCCGGCCCCTCCCGCAAGCGGGAGGGGAGAAGATAGGGAAGGGTCGGCGCCGCGACTCTCCCTCTCCCCATCGGGGAGAGGGCCGGGGTGAGGGGCCCCCGGCAATCGGGTGCGACCGTGGCCGGTCGGAAAATGCTCTGGTTGGAACCGCTTCATCCGTTCTCTTCCGTCATGGTCGGCGAAGGCCGACCATGACGGTGAGGAAGCAAAGGTAACGGCGCTTCTATCTGAAACGGACAGGCTCTAGGCTGCGCGTTCACGACGAATGGCTGACGCGATGGACTGCATCGAAGCGCCGATGGAGACGCTGCGCGAGACCGTGCGCGCGGATTGGACCGACTACAACGGACACATGAACCTCGCATATTTCGTCCTCGTCTTCGACCTGGCGACGGACAACTTCTATTCCGCGTTCGGGCTCGGCGAGGACTACTACAAGCGCACCGACCACTCGACCTTCGCGGTGGAAAGCCACACCAACTACCTCGCGGAGGCGCTCGAAGGCGCTTCCCTGCGATGCACCACGCAGCTTCTCGGTTTCGACGAAAAGCGCATGCACTACTTCCACCGCATGTACCGGGAGGCCGACGGCGCGATGGCCGCGACCATGGAGCTGATGGCCGTCCACGTGGATGCCGGGGTGCGCAGGGTCGTCCCCATGCCAAACGGGATACAGGACCGTCTGGGCCGGATTTTCGAGGCCCACGCGGCGCTCGAACGACCGCCCCAGGCGGGTCGTGTCATGCGGATCGGCAACCCGGTTCGCAAATAGGGATTTGCGGCTTGCAGGCTGGCGGGCTACATGTTGAGCCATGGTCTCAAGGTGGCTTGTCACGCTTTGCGTTGTCGCGGGCGCCGCTGGCGCCGGGACGGCACGGGCGGAGTGCGCGGATCCCGGCGAGCCCGGGGTGGACTGGCGGCGTTGCATCCTCGACCGTCAGGACTTGCGCGGGCTGGATCTCGCCAAGGCGAAGCTGCGCGATGCGTCCTTCAACCGCGGCTTTCTCGACAAGGCCAGCCTGGCGGGCGCGGATGCCTATCGGGCGAAGTTTCTGAGCGCATCGCTGACCGGCGCCGGGTTCGACGGCGCCCGGCTGGTGGAAGCGGATTTCACCAAGGCCGATCTCACCGGCGCGTCGCTCCGCGAAGCGGACCTCAGGCGGGCGCGGCTGTTCCGGGCGATACTCCGGAAAGCCGATCTGACCGGCGCGAAGCTGCGCGGGGCGGACCTGCTCAACGCCGATTTCACCGGTGCGACATGGGTCAACGGGAAGAAAGTCTGCGCGGAAGGATCGATCGGCAAATGCCAGTAGGCGCAGCGGAAGCGTGACCGCGCCGGATCGATGTCAGAGCGGGCTGCATCCGATCCGGCACCGGCCGACAGCAAGCCGGACCGCCCGATCCAGCGTGTCGGGCGGTGGCTGCGCGCCGAGCCGTTTCTCTCCCTGGTCCTCGCCGCGCTGATCGGCTTCGCCGGCGCCTATTGCGCCATCGGGTTCCAGGAACTTTATCTGGCCTTCCAGACGCTGGCCTTCGGCACCGGCGCCGACTCGCTGATAGCCGCGGTCGGGAATCTCCCGGCCTGGCAGATCGTCGCCGCGCCGACCGCCGGCGGATTGCTGGTCGGCCTGTTCTACCGCTTCGTCATGCCGGGCGCGCAGCCGCAGGGCGTCGCCGACGTCATGGAATCGGTCGCGTTCCGGTCGGGCAGGATGGATTGGCGGGCCGGTCTCGGCGCGGCGCTCGGCAGCGCCGCGTCGATCGGGACCGGCGCCTCGGTGGGACGCGAAGGCCCCGTCATCCATTTGGGCGCGAGCCTCGCCTCCTTCGTCGGCGGGCGGCTCGCCTTGTCGCGGTCCCAGATGGTGACCCTGCTCGGCTGCGGCGTCGCGGCGGCGATTTCGGCCTCGTTCAACGCGCCGATCGCCGGCGTGTTCTTCGCGCTCGAAGTGGTCATAGGCCACTACGCGCTGAGCGCCTTCGCGCCGATCGTCATCGCCTCGGTCACCGGCGCGATCATCGCCCGGATCCATTTCGGCGATTTTCCCGCCTTCATCATCCCGGACCGCGCGATCGTCTCGTTCCTGGAGTTTCCGGCCTTCCTCCTGCTCGGTCTCGCCAGCGGGCTTGCGGCGATCGTCTTTCTGCGGAGCGTCGAGCTCACCCGGGACGTGGTCGTGAGGATTCCGGCGCCGGTCTGGACCAAGCCCGCCGCCGGCGGCCTGATCGTCGGGCTGATCGCGCTCGCCTTTCCCAACGTGCTGGGCGTCGGCTACGGCACCACCGATGCGGCGCTGCGCGAGCTGATCCCGTTCTGGACGCTCGTCGCATTGCTGGTCGCCAAGGCCGCGGCGACGGCGGTATCGCTCGGCTCCGGATTCGGGGGCGGCGTGTTCAGCCCGTCGCTCTTCATGGGCGCGATGCTGGGCGGCGCGTTCGGAATCGTCGCCGCGGGCGTGTTCCCCGACCTGTCCTCGGGCCACGGCGTCTACACGCTGGTCGGCATGGGCGCGGTCGCCGGCTGCGTGCTGGGCGCGCCGATCTCCACCACCCTCATCGTCTTCGAGCTGACCGGAGACTACGCGATCACCATCGCCGTGATGGTCGGCGTCGCCGTCGCCTCGCCGCTCACCCAGGCGCTGCACGGGCGGTCGTTCTTCGAATGGCAATTGCTGACCCGGGGAATCGCCATCAAGGGCGGGCGCGAGCGCGGCCTGCTCGACGCGATCCATGTCAGCGACCTGATGACGAGCAAGTTCGTCGCCGTCCCGGCCGCCGCGGACATGGCCCATGTGCGCGAGCAACTGTTGCGCGCGCCGCACGGCCAGCTTTTCGTGGTCGACGGGGAGGGCCGCGCGCAGGGAACCATCACGCTCGCCGATCTGTCGAGGCATGCCTTCGACACCTCGGACGACGACCGTCTGTCCGCGGGCGAGGTCGCCCGGCGCAACCCGCCGATCATCCGGGCCGGGGAGACGATCGAGAACGCGCTCGCCCAGATGCTCGAGACCGGCGAGGAGCATCTGGGCGTGGTGGAAGACGCCGACGGCGGCCGGCTGGTCGGCGTCGTGCACGAGGTCGACGTGACGCTTGCCTACAACCGCGCGCTGATGGAAGCCCGGCGCGAGGAACGCGGCGAAGGCTGAGGCGCTTTCAGTAGGACGGCGGCTTTCTGAACCAGTGCTGGCGATCGATCGAACGGATCTTGATGTCGGTCGGCCGGTTGCCCCGCAATACGCTCAGCGGCACCTCGACGCCAGCGGGGCCCAGATCCCACAGGGTCCGGTAGTAGCCGGGGAGCGTCGAAACCGCCTTGCCCGCCACGCCGAGGACGAGATCGCCGGGCTTGAGCCCCGCCCGGTCGGCGGGCCCGCCGGGGGGAACCCGGGTGACGAACAGGCGCCCGTGTATCTCCTGGGGGTAGAGACCGAGCCAGGGCCGCGAGGGCCGGGCCGCGCGGCCCTCGGCGATGAGATCGGCGAGAATCGGTTTCAGCGCGTCGATCGGCACGAACATGTTGCCGGTGAGCGGCACGTTCTCCTCCGCCGCGTCCGGCACCATCAGCGACCCGATGCCGGCGAGCTTCCCGTCCGCGTCGATCAGCGCGGCGCCGCCGAAATGCGGGTGGGCGGGCGCGGTGAAGATCGCCCGTTCCAGCAGGTATTCCCACCAGCCGGCGAAATCGCGCCGGGAAACGACATAGGCGCCGATCGCCGCGCCAACCCCGCCGGTGCTCGCCACCAGCACCTGCCGGCCCCTGACCAGCGGCCCGGACGAGCCGATGGCGATCGGCGCGACCCCCAGGGAACGCGACGCCCGGACCAGCCCGAGTCCGGTCTCGTGGTCGTAGGCGAGGACGTCGGCCGAGATGCGCCGCGACTCCGCCACGCTCAGCTCCACCGATTCGGCCTCGAGGATGAGATAGCCGATCGTCAGCACCAGACCCGCATCGTCGATGACGACGCCGCTGCCCTGTCGCTTGGTTCCGAGCGCGGCGGCGGTGCGCGCCTCCGCCGGCACCGTGCTTTCCAGCCCCACCACCGCGGACAACAGGTCCGGTTTCGGTTCGGCCGCCGCGACCGTGCCCGCCGCCAGAACGGCGAACAGGGTGGAGAGCGCGGAATTTCTGAGCGAGTACTGAGCGCGTCTTCGGGTCATGGCGGCAACTCCGTTCTGCGGCTCGCCCCAGATATATGGGAAGGATATCCGCCCCGGGCAACGCCGGGTTCCGGTTCCGAATCGGCCTCAATCCGGGCCGGCCCGGCTGGTATGATGGGCCATGTCCGCAAACCCGGTTGCCGCCGCCGCTCCCGCGCCCTATCTCGCCGCCCTCAACGACCCGCAGCGCGAGGCGGTCGAGGCGACCGAGGGGCCGCTCCTCGTCCTTGCCGGCGCCGGCACCGGCAAGACCCGGGTATTGACCACCAGGCTCGCCCACATCGCGGTATGCGGCCGGGCGTGGCCGAGCCAGATCCTCGCGGTGACCTTCACCAACAAGGCGGCGCGCGAGATGCGCGATCGCGTCGCCGAATTGATCGGCGATGCGGTCGATGGGCTGTGGATCGGGACCTTCCACGCTCTGGCGGCACGCATGCTCAGACGGCACGCGGAGGCGGCGGGGCTCCGCCCGGACTTCACCATCCTCGACGCCGACGACCAGATCCGCCTGATCAAGTCTCTGGCGGAAGACGCCAATATCGATTCGAACCGCTGGCCCGCGCGGTCCCTGCACGCGGAAATCCAGCGTTTCAAGGATCGCGGGCTGGGGCCGGAGAAGGTTTCGCGGGAGGACGCCGAGGCCATCGCCGACGGCATGATCGGACCGCTCTACACCAGCTACCGGGACCGCCTGAAAACCGTCAACGCCTGCGATTTCGGCGATCTCCTGCTGCACTGCATCGACATCTTCACCGCCCACGCCGACATTCTCGACAGCTATCAGGACCGGTTCCGCTACATCCTGGTCGACGAATACCAGGACACCAACGTCGCGCAATATCTCTGGCTGAGGCTTCTGGCCCAGAAACGGCGCAATATCTGCTGCGTCGGCGACGACGACCAGTCGATCTACAGCTGGCGGGGCGCCGAGGTCGGAAACATCCTGCGATTCGAGAAGGACTTCCCGGGCGCCCAAATCGTGCGGCTGGAGCAGAACTACCGCTCCACGCCGGAGATCCTGGCCGGCGCCTCGGCGTTGATCGCCAGAAACAGGGGCCGGCTCGGCAAGACCCTCTGGACGGGGGACAAGTCCGGCGCCCCGATCCGCGTTCGGGGAGTGTGGGACGGCGAAGCGGAAGCGCTGGCGGTGACCGACGAAATCGAGGCAATGCAGCGCGCGGGCGATTCGCTCGGAGAGATCGCCGTTCTGGTGCGTACCAGCGCGCTGATGCGCGCCTTCGAGGAACGCTTCATCGCGATCGGACTCCCGTACCGCGTGGTCGGCGGACCCCGCTTTTACGAGCGCCAGGAAATCCGCGATGCCGTCGCCTATCTCCGCCTCGTCCAACAGCCCGACGACGACCTTGCCTTCGAGCGCGTCGTCAACCTGCCGCGGCGCGGCATCGGCGGCTCCACGGTGCAGACGCTCCACAAATTCGCCCGCCGCGCCGGGGTGTCCCTGACCGAGGCGGCGCGCCGCATGGTCGCCTCGGACGAGCTCAACGCCCGATCGCGCAACGCGCTCGCCCGGTTCCTCGGCGACATCGACCGCTGGCGGTCGGCGCGGTTCGAAGATCACGTCGAACTGGCGGAAACCGTGCTCGACGAGTCCGGCTACACGGAGATGTGGCGCAATGTCCGCACCCCGGACGGGCCGGGACGGCTGGAGAACCTCAAGGAACTGATCGACGCGCTCGACGATTTCGAGAACCTCGGCGGGTTCCTGGAACATATCGGCCTGGTCATGGACCGCGACGACTTCACGGCCGGCGAAATGATCAGCCTGATGACGCTGCATGCCGCCAAGGGTCTCGAATTCGATCATGTCTTCCTGCCCGCGTGGGAGGAGGACGTCTTCCCCAATCGCCGGGCGGTCGACGAGGGGGGCGCGGCCTCGCTGGAAGAAGAGCGGCGTCTCGCCTATGTCGGGCTCACCCGCGCGCGAAAGTCGGCGACCGTCAGCTTCGCGGCGAGCCGCCGGATGTTCAATCAATGGCTCAGCCCAGCCCCATCCCGCTTCGTCGACGAGCTGCCGCGCGAGCAGCTGGACGTGGTGACGGAGCTGGGACTTCCGCGGGAGCCGGCCGCCGCGCCCGGGGCCGATTTCGCCCGGGAAGAGGCTACGGAAACCGTGGGACGGGGACCCGGTTACACGCGCCTCAAGCGCGCCCGGCGATCCGCACCGGGCACGCTGATCGAGGGCCGGGCGCGGCGGGTGGACGAGCCGGTATCGGGCATCGGAATCGGCGTCCGCGTGTTCCACCAGAAATTCGGCTACGGCAAGGTGCTCGCCGCGGATGCTGGCAAGCTCGAGATCGATTTCGAGAAGGCCGGCACCAAGAAAGTCATGGAAAACTTTGTCGAACCGGCCTGATCCGGACGCCGGGGGTTGGTGCGTCGAACTCGCCCTCCCCCAAATTGGCGACGACGACCCTGCGCTGGGGGTGTTCGAAGCCGCGCTGGACGATCCCGCCGGGCCGGCCGCGGTTTCGAGGATCCGCAATGAAGGGATCGGCGGCTGGACGCTGCGCTCCGTGTGCACCGGGCCACCCGACGAAGCGGCGCTGCGGTCCCGTCTCGCGGTCGCCGCGGCGGCCACGGGGCGGGAGGCGTCGCGGTTCTCGGTCGCGCCGCTGCCGGCGACGGATTGGGTGGCGGAGGTCAATCGGCGCACTCCGCCCGTCCGGGCCGGGAAATTCTTCGTTCGCGGCAGCCACGTGACCGAGGAGGAGCCGCCGGGATGCATCGAAATCGTGCTCGATGCGGGCCGCGCGTTCGGCACCGGTTCGCACGAAACCACGCGCGGCTGCCTGCTGGCCTTCCAACGGATGCCGGCGCCGGGACGGGATGCGGTTCTCGATCTGGGGACGGGCTCCGGCATCCTCGCGATAGCCGCCGCGAAGCTGTGGCGACGACCGGTTCTGGCGGCCGACTCGGACGCCGTATCGGTGGAAACGGCGAAAGAGAATGCGTCCCGCAATGGCGTGGGCGCCATGATCGAGACGCATTGGAGCCGGGGGTTTTCGAATGCGCGATTGCGGCGCGGGGCGCCCTACTCCCTGATTGCGGCCAATATCCTGGCCGATCCGCTGATTCGCCTCGCGCCACGCTTCGCGCAATACCTCGGCCCCGCCGGTCGCGCGATCCTTTCGGGGCTGCTGGTCGAACAGGAGGACGCGGTGGCGCATGTCTATGCCTCGCACGGACTTGCCGTCCGCGACCGCATCGAGGCGGGCGGCTGGGCGACCCTCGTGGTCGGCCGCGATTGACCCGTTTTCGTTGCATTCGCGCGTCGGAGCCTGCATTGGATAGCCGGGACGAGAGGTCTGGAGGGGATTCGCCGATGGTCGACGCCGCGACGCGGTCCGATGGAATGCGCCCGCATGGTTGACCGGAACGCCCTGTCGACCGACGAGCAGGCGTTTCTGCGCGGGATCGTCGGCGCCCCCGAACCGGTCGATCCGGCGGGCTGGGTCGCGCTGATTTCCCCTGCGCCCGGCGCGGAAGACATCGGGGTTTGGGCGGACAGGGCGGCGGCGCTGCGCGCTTCGACCGACGACGGACTGGGACGCAGCCCAGCGCCGCCGGAACGGCTCGATGCGCTGCGCGAGGAGCTTGGCCGGCTCGGGCTGGACGGGTTCGTCGTCCCGCTGGCGGACGAGCACCAGGGGGAGTTCGTCGCGCCGCGCACCCGTCGCCTGTCCTGGTTGACGGGGTTCACCGGTTCGGCGGGACTCGCGGCGGTGCTCGCCGATCGGGCCGCGATCTTCGTCGACGGCCGCTACACCCTCCAGGTGGAACGGGAGGTCGACGCGGAACGGTTCTCTCCGCAGCACCTGACCGAGCGACCCCCCGCCGATTGGATCGAGGCCCATCTGCCCGCCGACGGAAAGCTCGGCTACGACCCCTGGCTGCACACGCCCGACGGCGTGGCGCGTCTGGAAGCCGCGTGCGCCAGGGCGGGCGGAGCGCTTGTCGCGGTGGACGACAACCCGATCGACGCGGTGTGGACGGATCAGCCAGCCCCGCCGATTTCCCCGGCGGTGCCGCAGAAGCTGGAATTCGCCGGGCTCTCTTCCGCCGCCAAGCTCTCGGCGGTGGCCGAAACGCTGGACGAGCGCGGCGCGGATGCCGCGGTTCTGAGCGCACCGGATTCGATCGCCTGGCTGTTCAACATGCGGGGCGCGGACATCCCGAACACGCCGGTGGCGCTTTGTTTCGCCATCGTGGAATCCGGGGGCGGCGCCTCCCTCTTCATCGACGGGCGAAAGGTCACCGAAGAGCTCGCCGCCGCGCTCGCGGAGACCGTTACCGTCGCCGAGCCGGACGCGTTGGGTCCGGCGCTGGACGGGCTGGCCGCGGACGGGCGGAGGGTTCAGATCGATCCCCGGTCAACCCCGGCGTGGGTTGCACGCAGGCTTCGGCATGCGGGGTCGGAGCCGGTGCACGGGCCGGACCCCTGCACCTTGCCCAAGGCCTGCAAGAACCGGGCCGAGATCGACGGCGCGCGCGCCGCCCATATCCGGGACGGTCGAGCGCTGGTCCGGTTTCTCGCCTGGCTCGACGCCGAAGCGCCTTCGGGACGCCTCACGGAGATGGACGCCGCTGCGCGGCTCCACGCCCTTCGCGCCGAGGGCGACCGTTTCCGGGGACTCAGCTTCGACACCATCGCGGGCGCCGGACCCAACGGCGCCATCGTGCATTACCGGGTCGACGAAAGCTCGAACCGGCGATTGGAGCCGGGCTCCGTTTTCCTGCTCGATTCCGGCGGTCAGTATCTCGATGGCACGACCGACGTTACCCGCACCGTCTATATCCGCGATCCGGACGGCAGCCCAGCGCCGGACGAAGTTCGCGACCGCTTCACGCGGGTGCTCAGGGGCCATATCGCGCTCGCCACCGCCGTATTTCCGCGCGGAGTGACCGGCGGACAGCTCGACGTGCTCGCCCGCAAGTCCTTGTGGGAAGCGGGGCTCGATTACGACCACGGGACCGGGCACGGGGTGGGCAGTTTTCTCGGCGTCCATGAAGGCCCGGCGCGGATCTCCAGGTTCCCGTCCGATGTCGCCCTCGCGCCGGGAATGATCCTGTCCAACGAGCCCGGGTACTACAAGGCGGGAGCCTACGGCATCCGGATCGAGAACCTGGTCGTGGTGGTCGAACGGGAAGCGCCCGAAGGCGCCGAGCGCCCGCTGCACGGGTTCGAGACCATCACCGTCGCGCCCATCGACAGGAATCTGATCGAGCCGTCCCTGTTGACGCCGGACGAGACGGCCTGGCTCGACGCCTATCACCGGCGCGTCAGGGATACTCATGCCGACTCGGTGGACGACCGGACGAGGCGTTGGCTCCAGGCTGCCTGCGCGCCGCTTGGAGCCGGTCCGTTTGAGTTGGAACCGCGGCTCGTGGCCCGACCGTGACGCGTCCCTCGATACGGCGCTGGCGCGCCTACTCGGGATGAGGGGATTTTCTGTTTGAAATCAAAGATGTCCTCACCCTGAGTAGCCGCGAAGCGGCGTATCGAAGGGCGCGCCTCGGGTTGGGTAGCGGTTCAATCCGAAACGGACAGGCTCTAGCCCGGATTTCTCAAGCGCTTGCTGCATCGGGGCTCCGGTTTTGGGATAATGCTTTTTGCGACAAAGGCTTATCCCGGACCGGAGGAAGTCCCCGATGCGCACACACTGTAACCCGGATCTGTTCGGTTTTGCACCCGTCGGGGACCGTTCGGTGGTCGCCGCGTTCGATGGCGGGGCGATGACCTCGGACGCCGGCGCGCTGCTGCTCGGCGCCGCCGACCGGGCGGTCGGGCTGATCGATCGCTTCGCCGCCTGCTTCGTGGATCGTCGCGATGGCAGGCTGATCGAGCATGAGCTGCGCACCCTGGTAGGCCAGCGGGTGCTCGGCATTGCGCTGGGCTACGAGGATCTGATCGATCACGATACGCTGCGCCACGATCCGGCGATGGCGGTGCTGGCCGGCAAGTTGCGGGCGAAGCGGCGGGGCTGCGCGCCGCTGGCCGGCAAGTCGACGCTGAACCGGCTGGAGCTGGGCGGCCCGCGACCGGGGCTGTATCACAAGATCGGCCATCGCCCGGCGGCGGTCGAGGCTGTGTTCGTGCAGCAGTTCGTGGCGGCGCATCGCACGCCGCCGGCGCAGATCGTGCTGGACCTGGATGCCACCGACGATCCGTTGCATGGGCATCAGGAGGGGCGCTTCTTCCACGGCTACTACGACGGCTGGTGCTACCTGCCGCTGTACATCTTCTGCGGCCGCCATCTGCTGGCGGCGAAGCTGCGGCGCGCGAACATCGATGCCTCGGCCGGCGCGGTCGACGAGGTGGCCCGGATCGTTCGCCAGCTGCGCCGGCGCTGGCCGCATCTGCGCATCCTGCTGCGGGCGGATTCGGGCTTTGCGCGCGAGGCGTTGATGGCTTGGTGCGAAGCCAACCGGGTCGACTACCTGTTCGGCCTGGCGCGCAATCCCCGGCTGGCGGCGGAGCTTAAGGGGGCGCTGGCGGCGGCCCGGGCCGAGGCCGAGGCGAAGGGTCGGCCGGCCCGGCGCTACAAGGATTTCCTGTGGTCGACCCGCGACAGCTGGTCGCGCCGGCGCCGCGTCGTCGGCAAGGCGGAGTGGACCGGCGGCAAGGCCAATCCCCGCTTCGTGGTGACCTCGCTGAAGCCTGCGGACGCGCGCTGCCGCCGGCTCTACGAGACGCTCTACTGCGCCCGCGGCGAGATGGAGAACCGGATCAAGGAATGCCAGCTCGACCTGTTCGCCGACCGCACATCGGCCCGCTCCATGCGCGCCAACCAGCTGCGGCTGTGGTTCGCCTCGATGGCCTATGTGCTGCTCTGCGCCTTGCGGCGGATCGGCCTGGCCCATACCCGTTTCGCCAAGGCAAGCTGCGGCTCGATCCGGCTCAAGCTGCTCAAGATCGCCGCCCTGGTGCGTATCAGCGTGCGCCGGATCAAGCTCGCCATGGCCTCGGGCTGTCCCTACCAGAGAGAGTTCCAGGCCGCCCACGACCGATTATCCGCCGCCGCGCCGTAAGCGGCCCAACCGAACCCACCCCCAGCAACAACACAGGCACAGCACCGGACAGACCACCCGCCAGAGCGCGGGCGCTGCAACGCGCCTCCAACCCGCCGTTCCGGACGTCCCCCACACAAACGCAAAAACCCCGCCCACAATCACCGTCCCGTTCCAAGGTTTGAGAAATCCGGGTTAGCGGTCGGTGAGGTCCCGCCAATCCTGTTCGCTGAGGATGGCGACGCCGAGCTCTTCGGCCTTTATCGCCTTCGAGCCGGCGTCCGCGCCGACCACCACGTAATCGGTTTTTCGAGACACCGACCCGGCCACCCTGGCGCCGAGCGATTCCGCCCGTGCCTTGGCTTCGGCCCGCGTCATCGTCTCCAGCGTGCCGGTGAAGACCACCGTCTTGCCGCTGACCGCGCTCTCCGCGGCAACCGCTTCGGGCTCGGAGACTTCGAGTTGGGCCTCGAGATCGGCGACGACTTCGCGGTTGTGCGGCTCACGGAAGAAATCGACCATGTCGGCGGCGACCGAGGGGCCGATGCCGTCGATATCCGTCAACTCCTCGTAGGCTTCTCCCTCGCGGTCCCGCGCCGCGGCCATCGCTTTCCGCCATTCCGCGACGGTCCGATACTGACGCGCGATCAGGCGGGCCGTCGCCTGTCCCACCTGCCGGATGCCGAGAGCGTAGATCAGGCGTTCGAAGGGAATCGTGCGCCGCTCTTCGATGGCGGCGAACAGGTTGGCGACCGAGCGCGCGGCCCAGCCCTCGCGCCCTTCGAGCGTAATTTCTCCGGATTCCTCGCGTTCCCGGAGACGGAAAATGTCGCCGGGGCGCGCAACCAGCCCTTCCTGCCAGAACGCCTCGATATGCTTGCTGCCGAGCCCTTCGATGTCGAAAGCGTCCCGGGAAACGAAGTGCTTGAGCCGTTCGACGGCCTGCGCGGGGCAGATCAGCCCGCCGGTGCAGCGACGAACCGCCTCGCCCTCCTCGCGCAGCGCAAGGCTGCCGCATTCGGGGCAGCTTTCGGGAAAGACGAAGGGCGCGGCGGACGCGGGACGCCTGGCCTCGACCACCGCGACGACCTGGGGAATGACATCGCCGGCGCGCTGGATGACGACCGTATCGCCCTCGCGGACCTCCTTGCGCGCGATCTCGTCCTCGTTGTGGAGCGTCGCGCGGCTGACCACGACGCCGCCCACGATGACCGGGCGAAGATTGGCGACCGGGGTGAGCGCGCCGGTGCGCCCGACCTGGATCGAGATCGTTTCGAGCACGGTCTCCGCCCGTTCGGCGGGGAACTTGTGGGCGACCGCCCAGCGCGGCGCGCGACTGACATTGCCGAGCCGTCTCTGCCAGTCGAACCGGTTCACCTTGTAGACGACACCGTCGATGTCGTGATCGATTTCCGCGCGCGAAGCGGATATGCGCCGGTAGAGGTCGATCGCCTCGTCCGGGCTTCGGCACAGCTCCGCCGTCGGATTGACCCGGAAGCCCCAGGCCTCAAGGTTCCTGAGATACTCCCAATGCGTGTCGCCCACCGCGCCGTTGAACTCGCCAAGCGCATAGGCGAACAGGCGCAGCGGACGACCCGCCGTGATCGACGGGTCGAGCTGGCGAAGGGAGCCGGCGGCGGCGTTGCGCGGGTTGGCGAAGGGAGGCTCGTCGGCCTCTTCGCGGCGCCGGTTGAGCGCGAGAAAATCTTCCCGCCGCATATAGACCTCGCCGCGCACCTCCAGAACTTCGGGCGCCGCGCCGGTCAGGCGGTCCGGCACGTCCTCCATGGTCCGGAGGTTGCGGGTGACGTTCTCGCCCACCGTGCCGTCCCCGCGCGTGGCGCCGAGCGCAAAGTTGCCGTCCTCGTAGCGCAGCGAAATCGAAAGCCCGTCGATCTTGGGCTCGGCCACGACCTCCACGGGTTCGTCGGCGTCGAGGCCCAGGAAACGGCGGATGCGCGCATAGAAGTCGATCACGTCCTCGGCGTCGAACGCGTTGCCGAGCGACAGCATCGGCGCGGCATGGGTGACCTTCGCGAAGCCGGAAGAAGGCGGGGCGCCGACCCGGCGGGAAGGGCTGTCGTCGCGCACCAGATCGGGGAAACGGGCCTCTATCGCGTCGTTCCGGCCGCGCAGAGCGTCGTATTCGGCGTCCGTCACTTCGGGCGCGTCACGCCCGTGATAGCGCTCGTCGTGGTGGGCGATCGCCCGCGCCAGCCGCTCCAGCTCCGCCGCCGCCTCGTCCGGCGACAGTTCGGAAGGGTCCTTCGCCGCGGTCACGGGGCCGTCCCTTCCATCAGGCTGTCCGCCGCGGCGCGCGCCTCGTCGGTGACGGTCATCCCCGCCAGCATGCGGGCGATCTCCTCGCGGCGGTTGTCGCTATCCAGCTCGTCGACGACGGTCCGGGTCTCGCGCCCGTTCCGGTTGCGCAACTCGCGCTTGCGTACCCGCCAGTGCGCGCCGCCCAGCGCGGCGACCTGCGGCGAGTGCGTCACGACCAGCACCTGCAGCGCCTCGCCCAGGCGCCGCAGCCGCTGACCCACCGCCGTGGAGGTGGCGCCGCCGATGCCCGCGTCGACCTCGTCGAAAACCAGCGTCGGCACGGGGCTCGCACCCGCCAGCACCACTTTCAGAGCCAGCATGAAGCGCGACATCTCCCCGCCGGACGCGACCCTGGAGATCGGGCCGGCGGGCGTATCGGGGTTGGTGCTGGCGACGAAGGTCACGCGCTCGGTTCCGCTCGGCCCCCAATCCCGTTCGTCGAGCGATTCGACGGCGGACTCGAAGCGTGCCGATCCCAGTCGGAGCGGTCCCAGCTCGGCGTTCACCGCCTCGTCGAGACGCTTCGCCGCCGCCTTGCGGGCCGCGGCGAGCACGGCCGCGGCGCTCTCGTATTCGGCACGCGCTTCCCCGGTCCGGGCGCGAAGATCGGAAATGGAATTCTCCGACTCTTCGATCGCCGCGAGCTTCCGGGCGGTTTCCTCGCGCAGCTTCGGCAATGCGTCGGGGACGACGCCGTGCTTGCGCGCAAGCGCCCGGAGCGCGAAGAGACGCTCCTCGACGCTGTCGAGCCGTCCCGGGTCGGCCTGAAGCTCGCCGACGCATCGATCGACGGCGGCGCGGGCCTCCGCCGCCTCCGCCGCCGCACGGTCGAGCGCCTCGAGTGCGTCGTCGAACATGGCGCCGGCGATGTCGGTCCGCCGCGCCAGCACCCGATGGGCCCGGGCGAGGCCGGACTCGACCCCCTTGGCGCCGGTCATCTCGGCCAAAGCCTCGGAAAGCGTCTCGCCGAGGCGTTCGGCATGCCGCAACCGATGGCGGGCGGTCGCCAGCGATTCCTCTTCACCACCTTGCGGGCCGAACGTGTCGAGCTCTTCGATCGCGTGGCGCAGCGACTCCTTTTCCCGGGCGGCCGCCCGGGCTTCGGCGAGCGCGTCGGCGAGCGCCGCCTCGGCAGCGCGCCAGGCGTGCCAGGCGGCGGATACAAGGCCACGCTGCTCCTCCAGCCCTCCGTACCGATCGAGCACCGAACGATGGTTCGCCCTTTCGGCAAGATCGTGACTCGCGAACTGACCGACGATCTCGACCAGCGTTTCCCCGATCTCCCGGAGAAGCTGGGCATTGGCCGGCTGTTCGTTGACGAACCCGCGGCTGCGCCCGTCGGTTCCCACGGTGCGCCGCAGTATCAAGGGCTCGCCGGCGCCAGGCGGGGCAAGGCCGTGGTCGCCGATCAGCGAGATGGCGTCATGGTCGGGCGGGATCTCGAAGGCCGCGGAGACGGAAGCGGCCTCCGTAGCCGATCCGCCGCGTATCAACGTCGGATCGACCCGGGCGCCGAGGGCGAGGCCGAGCGCGTCCAGCAAGATCGACTTGCCCGCCCCGGTTTCTCCGGTGAGGACGCACAGCCCGGACTTGAAGTTGAGGTCCAGACGCTCGATCAGGACGACGTTCCGAATCGAGAGCGTCAGCAGCATCGTCGCCTAGAACACCCAGTCGAACGCCCGCCTCAGGAAACCTCGATTTTCGGGCTTGGGCAACGAACCGCCGCCGACCAGGGCGTAACTGTCGACGTACCACTCGCTGCCGGGGTAGTTGTGCCCCAGCACCGCCGCCGCCTTGGTCGCTTCGTTCTTGAGACCCAGCGCGAGATAGGCCTCCGTCAGGCGGTGGAGCGCCTCGGGGATGTGCGTGGTCGTCTCATAGTTCTCGACGACGCGCGTAAAGCGCCGGACAGCCGCGAGATAGTGGCCGCGCGTGAGATAGTACCGGCCGATATCCATCTCCTTGCCGGCAAGGTGATCGCGGGTGAGGTCGATCTTCAGCCGGGCATCGCGGGCGTAGTTCGTGCCGGGGAAACGGCGTACCACCTCCTGCAGCGCGGTCAGCGCCTTTTCGGTGTTGAGCTGATCCCGCACGACATCCGAAATCTGCTCATAAAAGCAAAGAGCCCGCAGGTAATAGGCGTAGGCGACATCGGCGTTGCCGGGATGAAGCTGGATGAACCGGTCGAGCGCGAGGACCGCGTCGTCGTAATTGGTCGCCTGGTAGTGCGCGAAAGCCGCCATCAGCGACGCCTTGACGGCCCAAACCGAGTACGGGTGCTGCCGTTCGACATCGTCGAAACGCTGGGCGGCGGTTATATATCGCTCGTCCCGGAGCGCATCCACGGCTTCGTTGTAGAGCTGCTGGACCGGACGTTCGGCGTAACGCTCGGACTCGCCGTCATCGCCCGCGCAGGCCGAGATTGCCAGAGCCGCGAACAAAACCACGCCGATGCGAGCCACGCGGTCCGGTAAGATCATCATTGACGGTCGCGGCCCCTCATTCCGGGAAGCGCGTTGCGCGCGACGGGCGCGCAGTCTAGAGCATTTTTGCGTGGTGTCGACCCGACCGCGGGGGCGCCTGGAGCGTGCGCGGGGAAAGGCCTCAGCCCGCCGCCAGGGCAACCGTGGAGACGTTCGTTGCCTCCGCTTCCGGCGGAATGTCCCACCACGTCCAGCTATCGCCGTCGGAGAACATGGCGCGCAGAAGATCGTGGTTCGCCGCATGTCCCGACCTTACCGCCACGATGCGGGCCAGGATGGGCGCGCCGGCGAGGTACAGATCGCCGACACAGTCCAGGATCTTGTGGCGGACGAACTCGTCGTCGAACCGAAGACCGTTCCGGTTGACGACGCGCTGGCGGTCGATGGCGATCGCATTGTCGGTGGACGCGCCAAGCGCGAAGCCGGCCGCGCGCAAACGGTCGACATCGTCGACGAAACCGAAGGTTCGCGCCGGCGCGATGTCGTCGACAAAAGCGCCGTTCGCCAGCGCGATCGACATTTCCTGACGGGCGATCACGGGCGAATCGAACTCGATGCGGAAATCGATCGAGAAGACGTCGGCGGGCGTCATCGAAATGCGGGCCTCGCCGCAATCCACGGTCACCGGTTTGCGCAAACGGATCGCCCGACGGGGGGCGTCCTGTTCCTCGATTCCGGCCCGCTCGATGAGGTCCACGAACGGCGCCGCGCTGCCGTCCATCGCGGGGATCTCGGGACCGTCCAGCATCACGATGACGTTGTCGACGGCCATGCCGGCCAGCGCGGCCATCAGATGCTCGACCGTCGCGACCGTAACGCCGTGGCGATTGCCCACCACGGTCGACAGCCGGCTCTGCGTCACATGCGCGAGATCGACGGGCACCTCGCCGGTTCCCGACGCCACGTCGGTCCGGCGAACCCTGATTCCGTGACCCGGAGGCGCGGGGCACAGGGACATTGCGACATCGGCACCGCTGTGAAGGCCGATGCCCCGGCACTGAACCGCACGCTCGACCGTCGCCTGGCTCGCCCGCACACACCCCTCCTGTTCACGCCACTCCCCCGGTGCCGGGCCCGGCATCGCGAGAACTCTCTATCGCCCCGAGGCAGACGCCATTATAGGTTGTATTTCGACGACGCCCATCCGTCCGGTCAGACGACACTTCTTTACCGCCGATCGGCCTCCTGGGGCAAATCAACAATTATTGCAGATTGTTACCGTCCCCTGAGTAGAGCGTCGCGTGGACGAGTGTCCAATCAGGGTTGCAATCGGTCTCCCCTCCTCAATTCGCCTGGCGCCTCAGGAACGCGGGAATGTCGAGCAGGTCCTCGTCCCTTACCGAGCCCGGCGTCGCCTCCGGCTCGACGCCCTCGAACTCGGGCTGGCGGGGCGCGGCCGACGCCGCCGGGGCGGTTTCGCCCTGGGGTACCGGCTCGGGCGCCACCGTCGGTTCGCGTGTTACAGCCGCGGCAGGCGCGGGTTTCGCGTTTTCGGGATTGCGCTGGCCGAGGGATTGTCCGACGCCCGTGACTCTCTCGAGCAGGCTCGGGCGGCGGCGCAGCTGCGGCGACCGCCGCGGCTTCTCCGCCGCGCCGTCGATCTCGGCCCTCATGCCGGTATCCGCCACCAGAGACCGGTCGGCCGGTTCTTCCTCCGCTTCGGGTTCTTCGCCGCCTTCGAGAAAGCTTTCCTGAGCCGCTGCGCTCCCGTCTTCCGACGCCGGGGCATCCGCCGGCTCGAAGGCCGGGGTGTCCCCTTCGGAGGGAACCGCGACGGAGGCGGTCGGAGGCAACTCCTCCGGCTGATGCGCCTGCGGCCCCGGCTCCTCGCGGACAACCGGTGCCGGCTCGGCGGCCAACTCGTGCTGGAGTTGAGCCTCGGCGTCGGGCACCACGGAGAGAACCGGGCGCGACTGGACACTCGCTTCGCTGTCGATCCCGGTGGCGACCACCGAGACCCGCATCTTCCCCTCGAGCGCCGGATCGAGAGTCGAGCCGAAGATGATGTGAGCCTCGGGATCGACCTCGTCGCCGATACGGTTGGCGACCAGGTCGACCTCGAACAGGGTCAGGTCGGGACCGCCGGTAATGTTGATCAGCACGCCGCGCGCGCCCTTCATCGAAACATCGTCGAGCAGGGGATTGGAAATCGCCGCTTCGGCGGCCGCCATGGCTCGATCCTCGCCCTCCGCCTCGCCGGTTCCCATCATCGCCTTGCCCATCTCGCCCATCACGGTGCGGATGTCGGCGAAATCGAGATTGATGAGGCCGGGCACGACCATGAGGTCGGTGATCCCCCGCACGCCCGAGTGCAGCACTTCGTCGGCCTGGGCGAACGCATCGGCGAACGTCGTCTGTTCGTTCGCCACGCGGAACAGGTTCTGGTTCGGGATCACGATCAGGGTATCGACATGCTTCTGCAGTTCCTCGATGCCCTCGTCGGCGACGCGGGCGCGCTTGCTGCCCTCGAACTGGAATGGCTTGGTGACGACGCCGATCGCCAGAACCCCCTGCTCGCGGGCGAGACGCGCGATGACCGGCGCGGCCCCGGTGCCGGTGCCCCCGCCCATGCCGGCGGTCACGAACACCATGTTGGAGCCCGCCATGTGCTCGGCGATTTCGTCGATCGTCTCCTCGGCCGCGGCCCGCCCGATATCGGGCCTCGATCCGGCGCCGAGCCCGTGCGTGATGTTCTGGCCGAGCTGCAACTTGCGGTCGGCGAGGGACTGCACGAGCGACTGGGCGTCCGTGTTGGCGACCAGGAACTCGACCCCTCCCAGCTTCGCGTTGATCATGTTGTTGACCGCGTTCCCGCCGGCGCCGCCTACGCCGACGACCATGATCTTCGGTTTCAGGGTGGCGTCCGTCTCGGGTACGGAAAGATTGATGGTCATGGGTGCCTCCTTGCTCCCTGGACTCAACGTCCCAGTAGTTGCGTTGGATCCGGCCGCTTGCGCCTGCGGGCGGGCCGGGTGTGGATGTCGTTCACGGCTCAGATGCTCTCCTTCAGCCACTGTCCCAGCCTGCCCAGCGGGCCGGTTCGCTCCGCATTGCCGCGAATCGCGATATCGGTCTCGCCCCGGCTCTGCGCGGCGAACCGCAGGAGCCCGGCGGCGGTTGAGAAGGCGGGCCCGCTCACCGCGTCGGCGAGCCCGTTGATGGAGATCGGACGACCGAGCCGAACCTTCTTGTTGAGGGTGAGCGCCGCGACTTCCGGCGCCCCGGCCAGTTGGCTCGCACCGCCGGTAAGCACCATGCGCCGCCCGGCGAGGCTGGCCATCGGGCTCGCCTCGAGACAGGCGCGCACCTGCTCGAAGATTTCCTCCAGCCTGGGCCGGATGATTCCGACGACCAGCGACCGGGGCACGTGATTCGGTTGGTTGCGGTCTTCCTCGCCGACCAACGGCACATCGATCAGCGCGTGATCGTCCGACGGCGAAGGGAGCGCGGAGCCGTAAAGCACCTTGATGCGCTCGGCATGCACCAGCGACGTCGTCAGCCCGCGCGCGATGTCCCGCGTGACGTGATCGCCGCCGACCTGCACCACTTCGGCATGGACCACCTGGCCGCCGTAGAACACCGCGACATTGGTCGTGCCGCCCCCCATGTCGACCACTGTCGCGCCGAGATCGAGCTCGTCCTCGACCAGGCACGCGAGGCCCGCGGCATAGGGCGAAACCACGACATCCTCGACATCGAGGTGGCACCGCGCGACGCAGGTAATCATGTTGCGAAGCGCGGCGGCTTCGGCGCTCACCAGATGCATGTCCACGCTGAGACGCTGGCCGTACATGCCGCGCGGGTCCTTGATCCCGCTGCTGCCGTCGATGTGGTGAGAGACCGGGATGCAGTGGATCAGCTCGCGCTCGGCGTGACCGTTATGCTCCAGCCCCTGGCCGTAGATCCGGCGGAGATCGGCGTCGCCCACCTCGTGGCCGTCGATTTCGACCTCCACGTTGAGATTCCGGGAGTTGGGACGGCCCGCGGACACGTTGATCACGACGCCGTGCAACCGCTCGCCGACGCGTTCCTCGGCGGCGCTGACCGCGGTCAGGATCGAGGATTCCGCGGCATCCATGTTGACGATCGATCCCCCGCGGACCCCGCGGGAAGCGTGATGCCCCACGCCCAATACCCTCACCTCTCCGGGCGTGCCTGACTCCGCGACCAGGCAGGCGATCTTGCTGGTGCCGATATCGAGCGCTGTCAGCATGCCGTTTCTTGGCTTGGCCATCAGCGCTTCTCCTTCTTCTTGCCGGTTTCCTCGACGGGAGTGACCACGATGCGGCTCGGTATCCGCAGATCGATGGTCGAGATGCGCCTTGCGAGCAGCGCGTGCCGGCGGTCGAGCTGGGCGAGCTCGCTCCATGCCGCCGCCGGCTCGGCCTCCGGCAGTCTTACGTCGATGCCGTTATCGATGCGTATGTTCCAGCGCCTGCCGCCGACTTCGATCAACGCCCGCACCCGGCGCGCGAGGTCCGGTTCCCGCCCGAGCATTTCGAGCACCGGTCGGACGCGCTCGGGATCCGATCGGGCCACGACCAGCGGCAGGTGAGCGTATCGATAGAGCTGCCGGTCGGTGATCACCTCGCCCTCGCGATCGATCAACCGCAACCGGCCGTCGCGCTGCCACAGCGCGAAGGGCCGGCGTTCCTCGATCTCGATGAAAACGGTGTCGGGCAGCCGGGTGCTCACCCGGGCCCGCCTGATCCAGCGGTTGCGCTCGAGCTTCGCGCTCATCAGCTCGGGGTCGAGCCCCAGCGTGGGGCTTCCCAGTTCGAGCTCGGAGGCGGCGAGCACCGCTTCGCTCGAAACGTGCTCGCGGCCCACGAGCAGAACTTCGCGGAGGCGGAATCCGGCGCGCGCGGACACCTCGATCGCCGCCGTCCTGGCCTGCCGGTAATAGTCGTCGAGCAACCCGCTGCGCCACATCCACCCCGACCCGCCCAGGACAAGCACCAGAAAGGCGGCGGCGACGACGGTCGTTCCGGCGCGCCTCGGAGATGCGTGTCTCGCCGAACTCCGCTTGCTCGCGTCTCGTCTCAGGCGTCGCATGCGGCGTGCTCCACCATCCAGGTCACCAACGAGGGGAAGTCGATCCCGGCATGGGCGGCGAGCTCGGGCACCAGCGACATCGGCGTCATTCCGGGCTGGGTGTTGACCTCGAGCAGATAGACCCCGTCCGAGCCGCCCACCGTGTCGTCGTATCGGAGGTCGGCGCGCGAAACGCCGCGGCAGCCGAGCGCCTTGTGGGCGTCCACTGAGAAGCGCATCGCGGTTGCATAGGCGTCCGCCGGCAGCGGCGCCGGCACCAGATGTTCGCTGGCGCCTTCCGTGTATTTGGCGCGATAGTCGTAGAAGCCGGAGAGCGGGCGTATCTCCGTGACACCGAGAGCGCGCTCTCCCATCACCGCCACGGTGATCTCGCGGCCGGGGACGTAGCGTTCGACCATCACCGTATCGCCGAAGGTCCAGGTCTCGGTCGGAAACATGGGCTCGCACCCCTCGGCGACGATGGTGATCCCGAGGCTGGAGCCTTCCCTGAGAGGCTTGACCACATAGGGACGGGGCAGGGCGTCGCCGGAGACCGCCGCCGACCGGCTGACCACGACATGCTCGGCGCAACGGATTCCGGCGCAGCGGAACAGGCGCTTCGCCATCGGCTTGTCCATTGCGAGCGCGGAAGCCAGGACGCCGGAATGGGTGTAGGGAATTTCCATGAGATCCAGGATTCCCTGCACCCGGCCGTCTTCTCCGAACGGGCCGTGCAGGGCGTTGAACACGACGTCGGGGCGGGGATCGAGGGCGGCCGCGATCGCGCGGATGTCGCGCCCGACATCGACGGCGTGCGCGTCGTAACCGGCCTCGTTGAGCGCCGCCGCGACGGTCCGCCCGCTGACCAGCGAAACCTCGCGTTCGCCCGACCATCCGCCCATCAGCACCGTCACGGACCTAGCCATGCGCCGGCCCCCGCGCGGTGCCGACGCGGCGGATTTCCCATTCCAGCCGAACGCCGGTGGCGGCCTCCACCCGCTCGCGAACCTCCTCGCCGAGCCCTTCGAGGTCGGCCGCGGTGGCGCCGCCGGTGTTGACGAGGAAGTTGCAGTGAAGCGGCGAGACCTGGGCGCCGCCGCGGGTCAAGCCGCGGCAACCGGCCGCTTCGATCGATTCCCAGGCGCTGGCGCCCTCGGGATTCTTGAACGTGCTGCCGCCGGTGCGTTCGCGGATAGGCTGATCGTGGTTGCGGGCATCGGCGATCTCGGCCATCCGGGCGGCGATCGCGTCGGGCGTTCCCGGTTCGCCCCGCAGCACGGCCTCGACAAAGATCCAGTCCTCCGGCACCGCGCAGCTGCGATAGCCGAGACCGAGTTCCGCCGCGTCGAGCCGGTGCGTTCTTCCTTCCCTGTCGACCGCTTCGGCGGAGACGAGGACGTCCTCGATCTCCCGGCCGTACGCCCCCGCGTTCATGCGCAGCGCGCCGCCGATAGTGCCCGGAATGCCGCTCAGGAATTCAAGCCCGGAAACGCCGGCCCCGCGCGCCTCCCGCGCGACCGTCACGTCCATTGCACCGGCGCCGGCCCGTATCCGCGTTCCGCCGCATCGTATCGCCGCGAAAGGCCGGCCAAGGCGAATCGTCACCCCGGGGATTCCCCCGTCGCGAACCAGCAGGTTGGAACCGACCCCGATTACGGTCACCGCCATGTCGGCGGGAAGCGCATGCAGGAATTCCGCAAGATCCTCGCGATCCGCCGGCTCGAACAGGATTTCGGCCGGCCCGCCGACCCGAAACCACAGCAGCCGGGCCAGCGGCACGTTCTCGCGCAGCGAACCGCGCACGACGGGCAGGCGGTCGATCGCCCGGGCCGGCATGGCTGCCTCAATCATGGCCCGCCCCCGTGCTTGCCGTGGCGGCGGCGGGCTCCTCGGCAACGAAGGCCGACAGCTGCCGGGGCAGGGAATTGGCCCAGGAGGTGATGTTGCCGGCGCCGAGACAGACCACCATGTCGCCCGGACCGGCGAGGCCGGCGATCAGAGGCGCAAGCGCGTCCGGCGAATCGAGCGTCCTCACGTCGCGGTGACCGCGCGTCTGGAGCCCGGCCGCCAGCGCATCCCGGTCCTTCCCCTCGATCCGTTCCTCGCCGGCCGGGTAGACGTGGGCGACGACGACGGTGTCGGCGTCGTTGAAGCAGGTGCAGAACTCTTCGAACAGGTTCGCAAGCCGCGAATAGCGGTGGGGCTGCACCACCGCGATGACATTGCCGCTGCAACTCGCCCGCGCGGCGCCGAGCACGGCGGCGATTTCGACGGGATGGTGACCGTAGTCGTCCACCACCGTGATTCCGCCGACCTCTCCGGTCCTGGTGAAGCGCCGCTTGACCCCGCCGAAGCCGGCCAGCGCCTTGCGGATGGTCTCGTCCGCGATCTCCATTTCGATGGCGATCGCGATCGCCGCCAGCGCGTTGAGGACGTTGTAGGTTCCCACCATCGGCAGAACGAGGCCGGGGATGGTGCGGCGTCTTCCGCTCGCCCGGTCCGAGACTTCGACATCGAAGCGCGAACCGTCCGGCCCGGTCTCGATCGCCGCGGCCCGGACATCGGCTTGCGGGCTGACGCCGTAGGTCACCAGGCGGCGGTCCGGCACGTCGCCGATCAGCCCCTGAACCTCCGGGTGGTCGATGCAGAGAGCCGCGAAACCGTAAAACGGAATGTTGGCGACGAACGATTCGAAGGCCCGCCGCAAATCGGCGAACGAGCCATAGAAGTCGAGATGTTCGGGATCGATATTGGTCACGACGGCGACGGTCGCCGGCAATTTGACGAAGGTGCCGTCCGACTCGTCGGCCTCGACGACGATCCATTCTCCCTCGCCGAGACGGGCGTTGGTGCCGTAGGCGTTGATGATTCCGCCGTTGATCACGGTGGGGTCGAGATCGGCCGCTTCGAGCACGGCCGCGACGATGGAGGTTGTGGTCGTCTTGCCGTGCGTTCCTCCGACCGCGATGGACCATTTGAGACGCATGATCTCGGCCAGCATTTCGGCGCGGCGAACGACGGGGATCATCCGCGCGCGCGCCGCCGCGACCTCGGGATTGCCGGGATCGATGGCTGAGCTCACCACCACCACCGTCGCGTCGCCGAGATTTCCCGCGTCATGGCCGACGCAGATTTCGATACCCAGGGAGCGCAGCCTCAGCACGTTCGCGCTGTCGGCGATGTCGCTGCCCCGGACCCGGTATCCGAGATTGTGCAGCACCTCGGCGATGCCGCTCATGCCGATCCCGCCGATACCGACGAAATGGATCGTTCCGACCGAGAGCGGGAGGGTTCTCATGCCGCCCACCTCGGTGCGCCGCCATTCGCCCTTGCCAGCGCGTGCACGCGGTCGGCAAGGCGCGCGGCGGAGTCGGGGATTGCCCAGCCGAGCGCCGCCCGGGACGCTTCGGCGAGGAGGCCGGGAGTACGCATGAGGGTCTCGATCCGGCCGGCCAGACCGTCGGGGGTCAGATCCATTTCGGTCATCACCCAGGCGGCCCCGAACCGTTCGATCTCGCGCGCGTTCCGATGCTGGTGCCCTCCCGCCGCGCGCAGAAAAGGCACCAGGATCGCGGGGCGTCCGATGGTCGCGAGCTCGGCGATCGTGGACGCGCCGGCGCGCGAAACGACCAGCGACGCTTCGGCCATCCGGGCCGGCAGGTCGGGGAAGAACGACTCGACCTCCGCGGGGACATCGAGCTCGCGATAGGCCGCGCTCACCCGCTCCACGTCCTCGGGCCGGGCCTGCTGGACGATGCGGAGACGACGCTTCAGCCGGCCGTCGATCGTCGCGATCGCCGGCGGCACCAGATCGGAAAGGATTCGCGCGCCCTGGCTGCCGCCGACCACCAGCAGCGAAACGGGGCCATCGACCGCCGTCGGATCGATGAAGGGCGCCCCCGCGAGAGCCGCGACGGCCTCGCGAACCGGATTGCCGGTCCTGACCAGCTTGGACAAATCCTCGACCCTGACGCCGTGAACTTCGTCGAACGACGTGGCGATGGCCGACACCCTTGGCGCCAATGCCGCGTTGGCCCGGCCGAGCATGGCGTTCTGCTCGTGGATCATGCTGGGAATGCCCGCCCGGAGCGCGGCGAACATGGTGGGCAGGGTGGGATAGCCGCCAAAGCCGACGGCGGCGCGCGGCTGTATCCGCACGAGCAATCTGCGCGCCTGCAACCAGCCGTAGCAGAGCGTCATCACCCCGCGCGCGGTGCCGCGAACGCCGCCGCCCAGCTGACGGGCAGCGATGCAATGGACCACCGCGCCGGCCCCGGCGTCGAAGCCCGCTCCGCGCCCGTCGGTGACGATCGCCACGTGATGGCCGTGGCGTCCCAGCTCGCGCGCGAGCGCCGCGGCGGGGAACATGTGCCCTCCCGTGCCGCCGGCGGCGAGAACGACCGGACCCTCGATCATGGCCGTTCGTCCCCGATGCGCCGCCGGGTCAGAGCGAGCAGAAGGCCCATCGCGAAGGCCACCGCGATCAACGACGAACCGCCGTAGGAAATGAAGGGAAGCGTCATTCCCTTGGCGGGCAGGAGCCTGAGCGAGGAACCCATGTGGACCGCCGCTTGCAGCCCGAACTGCACCGCGAGCCCGGCAACCGCCACCATCACGAAGAGATTGGTTTCGCGGAGCGCGTGTCCCAGCCCCCTGAGCACCACGAACGCGAACAAGCCCAGAATCACGAGGCAGGCGATGAGCCCGAACTCCTCTCCCGCCACCGCGAAAATGAAGTCCGCGTGTCCATCGGGCAGCACGCCCTTGATCGTGCCCTGGCCCGGACCGCGCCCCAGCACCCCGCCGTTCATGAAGGCCTGGAGCGAGGTCTCGACCTGGAAGTTGTCGCCCGAGCTCGGATCGAGGAAGCGGTTGACCCGGCTGGTCACGTGGGGAAGCCACGAATAGGCGGCCGCCGCGACCCCGCCGGCGCCCAGGGTCAGCGCCACCGCCCACGGCAGCGACAGTCCGGCGATCAGCAGCTGGACGTACCAGGCGACCAAGATCACCGTCGCCATGCCGATATCGGGCTGCAGGAAGAGCAGCCCGAGGACGAGCACGACCAAGCCGGCGGCCATGAGGCCCATTCCCGCGCTCCCGGTTTCCCGGTACCGCGCCAGCAGCCAGGCGACCGCGACGGCGCAGGACGGCTTGACGAATTCGGAGGGCTGGACCGAGAAAAGGCCGAGATGGATCCACCGCGTCGCGCCCTTGGTTTCGGCGCCGAGAACGAGGGTTGCGACGACGCCGGCCACGGAGAGCGCCAGAACCGCGATGGAGAGCCAGCGGACAGGGTCCAGCGACAGCAGGGAAACGCCCAGCAGGACCGCGACGGCAAGAGGCAAATACGCGATGTGACGCCAGACGAGGTGGTAGGGATCGAGATCGAGCCGCTCGGCCACGGGCGGGCTGGCCGCGAGCACGAGAAGCACCCCGATCGCCAGCAGCAGGGAGAGCGCCGTCACCGTCCAGCGGTCGACGGTCCACCACCAGCGGCCCAGCGGCGACGTGTCGTTGCGGGCGAACACCGTCACGGCCGGTTCTCCCCGAGCCTCTCGACGGCGGACCGGAACGCGTCGCCGCGCGCCGTGAAGGACGGCCACTGGTCGAACGAGGCGCAGGCCGGCGAAAGCAGGACCGTCGCCCCGGGGAGCCGCTCGCCCTGCGCATCGCGATGGGCGGCCTCGAACGCGCGGGCGAGATCTCCGCAGCGCTCGACCGGCGCCCGACCGCCGATCTCGTCGGCGAACGCGGCCGCGGCCTCGCCGATCAGATAAGCCCGCCGGACGCGGTGCAATTCCGGCAGGGCCGCCTTGAGGCCGTCCGCTTTGGGGCGTCCGCCCGCGATCCAGTAGATCGCGCGATAGCAGACCAGGGCGTTGCGGCTCGCTTCACCGTTGGTCGCCTTGGAATCGTTGACGTAACGGACCCCGTCGATGACGGCGACGGTCTCCTGCCGGTGCGCCAGACCGGGATAGGTGGCGAGCGCCGCGGCGGCCTCCGCGCGCGAGAGCCCCAGCGAGCGGGCGGCCGCGAAGGCGGCCGCGGCGTTCTGGTGGTTGTGGGCGCCGGGCAGCGTGTCGATTCCGGAAAGATCGGCGACCGGGCGCCCGTCTTCCAGCAGCGTGCCGTCGAAGACGGAGACGCCGAGATCGATCCGGCGTCCCACGGCGACCGGCACCAGGTTCCACCCGGCGCGCCCGTCCAGGTCGGCCAGCACGGCGCGGCTGGCATCGTCGTCGGTGCCGACGATGGCGACCTGCCCTCCGCCCGGCTTGTCGCGGAAGATCCGCCGCTTGGCGGCGACATATCCCGCGAGGTCGCCGTGCCGGTCCAGATGGTCGGGGCTGATGTTGAGCAGGACGGCGGTGTCGAACCGCATCCGGTCGATGAGATCGAGCTGATAGGACGAGCACTCGACCACATAGATCCCGTCCCCCTCCAGGGCGGGAAGCGACAGGGCGGGCGGGCCGAGATTTCCGCCGACCGCGACCGGCCGGCCGGCCTCCGCGAGGAGGTGCCCCAACAGCGCGGTGGTGGTCGATTTCCCGTTGGTTCCCGTGACGCCGACCATCCGCGCGTCGGGCGCCGCCTCGCCCAGCAGCTCGATATCGCCGATGACCGGGCAGTCGGCCCGTCGGGCGCTGCGGACCACGGGGTGGGGCTCGGGATGGGTCAGCGGAACGCCCGGGCTCAGCACGAGGGCGTCGAGGCCGGGCCAGTCCCAGGCGGCGGGTTCGCGCAGGCCGATTCCGGCCAACGCGGCGGCGCGCCGCGCCGCCGGGGCGTCGTCCCATGCGACGACCGCCGCGCCGCTGTCCCTGAGGGCGTCCGCGGTCGCCAGCCCGGAACTGCCGAGGCCGAAGAGCGCGAGGGACTGATTGCTGCGCGTGGGTATCAGCATCGGCTCAGCGCAGCTTGAGGGTGGACAGCCCGGCGAGCGCGAGCACCGCCGCGATGATCCAGAACCGTATGACGACGGTCGATTCCGCCCAGCCCTTCTGCTCGAAATGGTGGTGCAGCGGCGCCATGCGGAAAATCCGGCGCCCGGTGAGCCTGAACGAGACCACCTGGACGATGACCGACACCGCTTCGAGGACGAACAGCCCGCCGATAATGACCAGCACGAGCTCGTGCTTGGTGATCAGGCTCACGGCGGCAAGCGCGCCGCCCACGGAGAGCGCCCCCGTATCGCCCATGAACACCATCGCCGGCGGTGCGTTGAACCACAGGAACCCGAGCCCCGCGCCGACCAGCGCGCCGCAGAAGACCGCGAGCTCGCCCGCACCCCGCACGTAGTGGATTTGCAGATAGTTGGAAAACACCGCATTGCCGACGAGGTAGGCGATCATCGCCAGGCACCCCGCCGCCATCAGCGCCGGCATGATCGCGAGCCCGTCCAGACCGTCGGTGAGGTTGACCGCGTTGGACGTTCCGATCAGCACCAGCACCGCCCAGGGAAGGAAGAACCAGCCGAGCGGAACGAGCACCTCCTTGAGGAAGGGGACGGTGAGTCCCGTCGCGAGCGGCCCTGCCGTCGCCTGGGTCATCCAGTACGCCGCGAGGGTGCCGACGCCGATCTGGGCAAGCAGCTTCATGCGCGCCGACATCCCGCCGCTCGACCGCCGGCTGACCTTCAGATAGTCGTCGACGAAGCCGATCGCGCCGAAGCATAGGGTCACGAACAACGCGATCCACACATACTGGTTGGCGAGGTCGGCCCAGAGCAGCGTCGCGATCAGGATCGTCGACAGGATCAGCACGCCGCCCATCGTGGGCGTGCCCTTCTTGGTCAGCAGATGCGACGGCGGCCCGTCCTCGCGTATCGGCTGGCCGTCGCCCTGCTGCGTCTTGAGCCAGCGGATGAGGGACGGACCGAGGACGAGGGACAGGACCAGCGCGGTGATCGCGGCCCCCCCGGTCCGCAGCGTGATGTAGCGGATCAGGTTGAAGATCCCACCGTCGTCGGCGAGGGGGGCGAGCGCGTTGTACAGCATCGCGGCGGCCCTCCCTCAGCTTCCCGCGGCCATCGCCGGCCGGTCGGCCGCGGCATTCAGCAATCGTGCGACGACGACATCCATCCGGCTCGCGTTCGAGCCCTTGACCATCGCCACGTCGCCCGGACCGACCGCCGCCGCGGCGGTCTCGGCCAGCGCCTCGCCGGTCTCGGCGGTCGCGCCCCGCATGCCGGCAGGTATCCGGTCCAGCACCGTCCGCATGTCGCCCGCGGCCAGCACGGTATCGATACCGCTTTCCATCAGGGGAGCGGCGAGCGCCTCGTGCAGCGCGAGCGATTCGTCTCCGAGCTCGCGCATCGGGCCCAGGATGGCGATTCTGCGACCCCGGCCGCGCGGCGACACCCGCCCAAGGGTTTCGATCGCCGCGCGCATCGAGGCGGGATTCGCGTTGTAGCTCTCGTCGATCAGCGTGAAGGTTCCGCCGGCGCAGGCGACGCTGTGGGTCTTGCCGCGCCCCTCCAGCGGGGCGAGGGTTCGCAAGCTCTCGGCGGCCTCGGCCGCATCCGCGCCAAGCGCCTCGACGGCGGCCAGGACGGCAAGCGAGTTGAGCACCCAATGCCGGCCGGGCAGCGCAATGCGGTAGTCGATCCTGCGGCCGCAGATGTCGGCGGCGACGTCGCTGCCATCCGCGTCCAGGGAAACCTCGCGGGCCGTCGCGTCGGCGTCGGACAGGCCGAACGAAACGATCCGGAGGTCGGGCCTGCGGGCCGCCGATGCGTACAAGCGGTCGAAGAACAGGTTGTCGCGATTGAGCACGCAGGTCCCGCCCGGCTCCACGCCCTCGAAAATCTCGGCCTTCGCGTCGGCGATGGCCTCCAGCGACGGAAAGAACGCGAGGTGGGCCGCCTCGACGTTGGTCACGACGGCGACGTGGGGGCGGGTGAGACGCGAGAGCGGCGCGATCTCGCCGGCATGGTTCATGCCGACCTCGAACGCGCCGAAGGCGGAGCCCGGCGGCATGCGCGCGAGCGACAGGGGAACGCCCCAAAGGTTGTTGTAGCTTGCCGCGCTTGCGGAGGTTGCGCCCTGCGCGGCCAGCGCGTGGCGCAGCGCTTCCTTGGTGCCGGTCTTGCCGACGCTGCCGGTTACCGCGACGACGCGGGCCGAGCAGCGGTCCCGCCCCCGGCGACCCAGCGCGGTCAGCGCGGCAAGCGTGTCTTCGACGAGCAGCAAGGGCGCGTCCGCGCCGATGCCGTCCGGAAGGCGGTGGACCACGGCGGCCGCGGCCCCGGCGGCGAGGGCGGCGCCGGCATAGGCATGACCGTCCTTCTCCGGACCCTCGATGGCGACGAACAGGTCGCCGCTTTCGGCAGTCCGGCTGTCGATCGAAACGCCGCTGGCTTCCCACCCGACGGTTGCATCGCCGCCCGTGGCCTCGGCCGCTTCGGCGGAGGTCCAGAGCGGGGTGCCGGTCATGCTCCGACTCCCCCCAGTTCCCGCACCGCCTCGCGGGCGGTTTCGACGTCATCGAACGGGCGCGTCGTGCCGCCGACGATCTGCCAGGTCTCGTGCCCCTTGCCGGCAATCACCAGGACGTCGTCCGCCGCAAGCCCCGCGACGGCGGCGCGGATCGCCTCGCCCCGGTCGCCGATCTCGGCCGCGCCGGGACAGCCGGCGAGGATTTCGCTTCGGATCTCGCCGGGGTCTTCGCTTCGCGGGTTGTCGTCGGTGACGAACACCCGGTCGGCGAAGCGGGCGGCCGCCTCGCCCATCGGCCGCCGCTTTCCGGAATCCCGGTCGCCGCCGCATCCGAAGACCGCGACGAGCGCGCCCGCGGTGTGCGGCCTGAGCGCCTGCAACGCGTGAACCAGCGCGACCGGGGTGTGGGCGTAGTCGACGAAGATCGGCGCCCCCGTCGGGCTGCGGCCGGCGGGCTGCATCCGCCCGGGCGGCGCTTCGAGCGTGCCGAGCGCGTCGAGCGCGTCGCACGGGTCGTCCCCGCTCCCGACGACGAGACCGGCGGCGCAGAGCGCGTTGCCGATCTGGAATTCGCCGATCAGGCCGAAACGCTGCCGCCGCGCCTTGCCGAACGCGACGAGCTCGGCGACCTGACCGCCGGAATCGGAGTCCACCGAAACCAGGCGCAGTTCCCGGGCGTTGCGGCCGTAATCGACGATCCGGCAGCCGCGCGCCCGGCAGGTCCCGGCGAAAATGTCGAACTCCGGGCTGTCGGCGTTCAGCACCGCGGTGCTCCCGGGCGGGAGCAGCTCGTCGAAGAGGCGCAGCTTGGCGGCGCGATAGGCGTCGAACGAAACGTGATAATCGAGATGGTCGCGCGACAGGTTGGTGAACCCGGCGGCCGCAAGAGCCACGCCGTCGAGACGGGACTGGGCGAGGCCGTGGCTGGAAGCTTCCAGCGCCGCGCGTTCCACCCCCTCCCCGGCGAGAGCCGCAAGCTCGCGGTGCAGGGTGACCGGGTCGGGCGTCGTCAGCGCACCGGCGCGCCGGCCGGACGGGGCGACAACGCCGAGCGTGCCTATGGCGGCCGCCGGCAGACCGATCGCGCCCCAGATCTGGCGCGCGAACGCGACCGTCGAGGTCTTGCCGTTGGTGCCGGTGACGGCGACGCAGGATTCGGGCCGGTCGGGGTAAAAGCGCGCGGCGATCTCGGCGAGGCGGCCGCGCGGATTGGCGTCGAGGACGGTCTGAACCCCGCCGCCGGCCGCGCCCATATCGGCCGCTTCGGGAACCAGGACCGCGGCCGCCCCGCGCGCTATGGCGTCGGCGATGAAATACCGGCCGTCCGTCGCGAGGCCCGGCAGGGCGGCGAACAGGAAGCCGGGACGGACCTCCCGGGAATCGCCGGTGATTCCGGTGATTTCGGCATCGCCATCCAGCGGCGGACCCGGCATGTCAGGGCCGAGAAGGTCAACGAGACGCAAGCCTCCGGCTCCCTTCCTGGGCCTTCACGACCTCGAGCTGCATTCGCCGCTCGATCTGCTGCGAGCCTTCGTCGACGGGCTTGACGCCGAGCAGCGGGCCGATCCGTGCGATTGTCTTGCCGACGACCGGCGCCGCGACCCATCCGCCGGTCGCGTAGCCATGGGTCGCGCGGGTCCCGCGCGGCTGGTCGAGCAGCGCAAGCACGACATAGCGGGGCCGGTGCATGGGAAATGCGGCGACGAAGGACGACAGAAGGCGCTTTTTCCGGTATCCGCCCCTTCCCGCCTGCTCGGCGGTGCCGGTCTTGCCGCCGACCAGATAACCGGCTGCCGCGGCCTTCGAGCCGGTTCCCTCGACCACGACGAGCCGCATCAGCCGGCGCATCTTGTCCGACGTGGCGCGGGACAGCACCCGCTTGCCCTCGGGACCCGCCCGCGGCTCGCGTTTCAACAGGGTCGGCGCGTGCAGGATTCCCCCGTTGACCACGGCGGCCACGGCGCTCGTCAGATGGAGCGGCGAAACCGCGACGCCGTGTCCGAACGACACCGTCATCGTGTTGATCTGGCGCCAGCGGCGGGGGTACAGCGGCCGCCCGTTTTCGCCGATTTCGACGGGCGTTTTCCGGAACATTCCGAGGTCGGCGAGGAAATGCCGCAATCTCTTGCCGCCGACCGCGAGGCCCAGCTTGGCCGCGCCGATATTGGACGAATAGATGAAGACCTCGGGGACCGTCAACGGGCGGCGCTTGGGGTGGTAATCGTCGATCGTGTACCTGGCGATGCGGATCGGCCGGGTCGCGTCGATCCGGTCGGAGAGGCGCACCGCGCCCGCGTCCAGCGCCGCCGCGGTGCTGAGGATCTTGAAGGTCGAGCCCATCTCGTAGATGCCGAGCGTCGCCCGGTTGAAGCGCAGCTCGGCCCCGGCGGTTCGCGCCCGGTTGGGATCGAAATCGGGCAGCGACACCATCGCGAGCAACTCGCCATTCGCGGTGTCGAGGACGATGCCGGCCGCGCCGACGGCGCTGTGCTCGGCCATCGCATCGGAGAGCGCGTTTCTCAGCACGTGCTGGACGCGAACGTCGATGCTGAGGGAAAGCGCGCCGCTGCCCTCGCGAAGCCTGGTGTCGAATTGCCGCTCGATCCCGGCGAGACCGCGCCCGTCGGGATCGGAAAATCCCACCACGTGGGCGGCAAGATTTCCCATCGGATAGACCCGGCGCTGATCCGGCTCCAGAACGAGGCCCGGCATCCCCAGGCGGAGAATCCCGTATTGCTCGTTGGGGGTCAGATGCCGGCGCAGCGAGACATAGCGCCTGGGAACGCGGAGACGCTCGAGGATTCTTGCCCGGTCGAGATCCGGCAGAACCTTCTCCAGCGCCTGCACGGTCGCCTCGACATCGTCGATCCACGCCGTATTGGCATAAAGCGCGGCGGTTCCGAGGCTGACGGCCAGAACGACGCCGTTCCGGTCGGTGATCTCGGTCTTGGCGGCCGCCCCGCGGGCGATCTGGGTGGGCGGCAGGTCCCTCGGCTCGACGCCCGCCTGAATCACCGTGACGTCGACCAGCCGGACGCCGATCGCGACGAAGGCGGCGGCCGCCACGGCCCCGGTGAGGAGGAGCCTGCCGCGGCCGACCTCGATCGCCTGCTTGCGGTCGCCGTCGAACCGCATGTCGACACCGTCGTAGCGCCGCCGGTCGGTCATCGCGCATCCCTCCCGGAACTCGCGGAGACATTGAGCGGATCGGGCAAGGGCGGCAGCCAATCGGGCGCCAGCCCGGGTCCCGCAGCGAAGGGCAGATCGGACACCCGCATCGTCTGCGCCGGCTCGGGCGCCCGGAGGTCGAGGTGCCGCCGGGCCAGCGCCTCGAGCCGTTCGGGCCGGTTGAGATAGCTCCATTCGGCGCGCAATACGTGCAGCGCCTCCTGCTCGCGCGCGATATCGCGGTGGATCCCGGCAAGCCTCTCCTCGAGATCCCGGACCTCGGTCCCGATGACGATGGAAGCCGCGCCCATCACCACGGCGAGGCCGGCGAACAATACGGTCGAGCCCCGTCTCATCCCGTCCTCGCTTCCGCTATCGGGGTTTCGGTCCGTTCCGCGGCGCGCATGCGCGCCGAACGGGCGCGCGGATTGGCGGCGATCTCGGCCGCGCCGGGCCGGACGACGCGGCGTCCGAGCGGACGGAACCGCGCGGAGCGAACGGCCATCTGGGCGTCCGGCGCATGGCGGGAGGGCCTCGGGCGCGCGGCGGAGCGCTCGACCAGAAAGCGTTTGACCGTGCGGTCCTCGAGGGAATGAAAGGTGACCACGGCAAGCCGGCCGCCGGGACGCAGCAGGGTCTCGGCCGCGCTCAGCCCGCGCGCGAGCTCGCCGAGCTCGTCGTTCACGTAGATGCGAAGCGCCTGAAAGGTGCGGGTCGCGGGATCGATGCCGTCGCGTCCGCCTCCGCCGGCCCGGCCGACCGCGCGACGCACGATGCCGGCAAGCGCGGTGGTCCGATCGATCCGCGCTTCCCGGCGCGCTTCGACGATGGCCCGGGCGATCCGCCGGGCGCGGCGTTCCTCGCCATAGTCCCGGATGATCGTTGCGAGCCCGCCCTCGGACTCCTCGTTGACCACGTCCGCGGCGGTTCGCCCGGCCGACGACATGCGCATGTCGAGCGGACCGTCCGCGCGGAAGGAGAAGCCGCGTTCGGCGGAATCGAGCTGCATGGAGGAAACGCCCACGTCGAGCGCCACGCCGTCCACCTCCCCGATCCCCCGCTCGGCAAGCAGCGCCGCCATGTCGCCGAAACGCCCGGCGACGAACAGGAAACGATCAGCGTAGCGTCTCCCGAGGGCGGCGGCGGCCGGTGCCGCCGCCGGGTCGCGGTCGATCCCGCAGACCTTGCAGCGGGCGCTGTCGAGGATCGCGCGGCTGTAGCCGCCGGCGCCGAACGTGCCGTCGACATAGATCGCCCCGTCGCGCGGCGCGATCGCGGCGAGCACCTCGTCCAGCATGACCGGCGTGTGGGCGGCTTCGGTCATGCGCCGCCCCCGTTCCCGATGCGCTGGCGCAGCGCGTCGATCGCCCGATCCTCGTGGTCCTGGAACGCGTCGGGCGCCCAGATCTCGAACCGGTTGCCGCGCCCCACGAATGTCGCCCGGTCCACGATACCGGCGTGATCCGCCAGCGCGGGGGGGATCACGATGCGGCCCTCGCCGTCGAAGGGCAGCTCGTGGGCCATGGCCATGATGGTCTCGAACACGCTGTCGCCGCCGCCGAGCAGAACCTGCTCGAAGTCGTCGCCCTCCAGGGACCGGCTCAGGTGCCGGCTGTTGAGCTGGTAAAACACGTCGCGGCTGAACGCGTCGATCGCGGGCCGGCGCAGGGAGCGGTAGAGGACCAGCCCGGCAAAGCTCGATCCCGCGAGCGCCGCGCGGAACGGCGCCGGAACCGAGACGCGCTTCTTCCGGTCGACCTTGTTCACGTATGTCGACAGAAACGCGGTCAAGCCATCTCCTCCAAGCCGTCCACATTGCCGTCGTGCCGATCACGAACGGCACCCCACGTCCGACCCGCCGGTCCCGGGCGTAAATGGGACTGAGTGGCGTAACATGGGATATTATGGGTGTCAATGGGAAGAACGGCAACACTTAATGTAGAACCTCATTGTCGTTCGATATGAGAAAGCCGGGATAGGTCCCGCATTTAATGAGCTAAAGTCGGCACACGGCCTGTTGCCGCCCAAGCTGCTCTAATGGTTTGTCTCAATTATGTTCTTATTATGTTCTTTAATGGGCAGACGCGTGCGGTTCGCGGGCGCGTTTATCGGCCTGCCGCCAGACGGGCCGGTTAATTGATAATATCCACAGGTGGTTGCGAATGAGGGAAAGCCCCCTTGGTCGCCGCGGTTTTTCGGGGGTACGCTTTTTCCGCGCGCCCGGCCCGTCGGCGGCCGGGAGCGGATTGGATGAGGGAGGCGTCATGAACGAGAACCGCCAAGACGATGCGCCGGTGTTGGAAGCCTTCGAGTTTCCGCCGGACCCGGCCGACGATTTCGAGTGGGTTCCGGCAACCCCCGAGGTCGCGGGCGATCTTGCCGAACCGCCGGAAGCCGATTGGCGAACCGCCGGCACCAGCCGCCGGGCGTTCCTGCGCGGCGTCGTCTGTTCGGGCGTCGCGGTATCTGCGTCGGCCTACATGTTCACCGTGCAGTCGGGCGAGGCGCGCGCGGCGGTGCGCGGCGTCGAACGGCTGATCTCGCTGAACGTCAACGGCAAGACGCGCCGCGTCGACGTTCCGCCGAGCGAGACGCTGGCGCAGACGATCCGGTACCGTCTCGGCCTGACGGGCACCAAGATCGGCTGCAACCGCGCCGAATGCGGCGCCTGTACGGTTCTCGCCGACGACGTGCCGATCTATTCCTGCTCGACGCTGACCCACCAGGCCCGCGGCGCGAAGATCACCACCGTCGAAGGCGTCGCCGCAGCCGACGGGACGCTACACCCGGTCCAGCAGGCGTTCATCGACGAGCTCGGGCCGCAATGCGGCTTCTGCACGCCGGGCCAGGTGATGGCGGCGGTCGGCCTTCTGAAGAAGAACCCGAAACCGACCGTGGACGAAGCGCGCCGCGCGATGTCGGGCAATCTCTGCCGATGCGGCGCCTATCCACATTACCTCGCCGGCGTCATGCGCGCGGCAGGGAGGGCATAGATCATGGCCTATACGCTTCTCGGGAAGAACTTCACCCCGCCGGACGTCCACGCCAAGGTCACCGGCGCCGCCAAATACGCCGAGGACTTCCGTGCCGACGGCATGGTGTTCCTCAAGACCTACCCCTCGCCGATGCCGCATGCCCGGGTCAAGGCGATCAACGCCGAGGCCGTCAAGAAGATGCCCGGCGTCGTGGGCGTGCTGCTGCCAAGCGAGCTCAAGCAGCCCAAGGACGCGGGCCACGCGATCCTGACCTCATACCCGGTGTTCGTGGGCCAGCCGATCCTCGCCGTCGCGGCGAAGACCGAACAGCAGGCGGAAGACGCGATCCAGGCGGTCAAGGTCGACCTGGAGCCGCTTCCCTTCGTCACCGATCCGCTGGAGAGCCTCAAGCCGGACGGGCCGAACGCCCTGGTCGGCGGCAACGTCGCCAACCGGCGCGGCGTGAAATTGCAGCAGATCAAGTGGACCGGCAAGGACTTCGCCAAGGCCGGCGACGACACCCTGCCGATGGGCAAGCCGGCGACCGAATGGAGCTTCGGCGACCTGGAGGGCGGGTTCGCCAAGTCCAAGGTCGTGGTCGAGGAATCCTTCGTCAGCGCGGCGAACGCGCATCACGCGATGGAGCCGCGCTCGGCCGCCGCCTACTGGGAGGGCGGCAAGTGCCATGTCTGGGGATCGACCCAGTCCTCGTCCTTCGCGGTGCCGAGCCTCGCGAAATACATCGGCATCAAGCCGACCGACCTCAACCTGGTCAGCGAGTTCTGCGGCGGCGGGTTCGGCGGCAAGGCCTATTCCTACCCGTTGATGGCGCTGCCGGCGCTGATGTCGAAGAAGCTCAACGGCCGGCCCGTGCTGATGCGGATAAGCCGCGCGGACGAGTTCATCAACGGCTCGGCGCGGGCCGCGTTCCAGGGCTGGGTCAAGATCGGCTTCGGGGCCGACGGCCGGGTTCTGGCGCTCGACAGCTACATCGTGCAGGACAACGGCTCCACCGCCGGGTTCTGGGACTTCCAGAATTTCGGCATGGCGTCGTCGGTGATCCTGCAGCCCGTGGCGATGCGCTTCCGCGGCATCCCGGTGCTCACCAACACCCCGCCGAAGGGCGCGCAGCGCGGTCCGGGCGAGAACCAGACGGCCAACATCCTGGAGCCGATCCTCGACAAGGCGGCGCGCGAGCTCGGCATCGACCGGCTGGCGCTGCGTCTCGCGAACGCTCCCGGCGGCGGGCCGAACGGCAAAATCGGACCCAAGCAGGCGCCGCTCACCAGCGCCTTCCTCAAGGAGGGGCTGGAGCAGGCGGCCGCGAAGTGGGGCTATGCCGAGCGGATCAAGAAGACCGGCAAGCAGGCCAACGGCAAGATCAGGTCGGTCGGCATCGGCCAAGCCTATCACGCGGCCGGCTATAACGGCTTCGACGGCATGGTCCGCATCACGCCGGACGGCAAGCTGCACATCCATACCGGCGTCGGCAATCTCGGCACCTACTCCTACGGCGCAACCTCGCGGGTCGCGGCCGAGGTGCTGGGCTATGACTGGAACAACACGGTCATAGAACGCGGCGGAACGCTGAAGGCGATGCCGTTCAATATCGGCCAGTTCGGGTCCAACACCTCGTTCACCATGACCCGGACGAACTACGTCGCCGCCGTGGACGCCAAGGAGAAGCTGCTCGAAATCGGGGCGGCGATGCTCGGCGGCAAGGCCGACGACTACAAGCTCGACAAGGAGCGGGTGGTCGCCAAGAACGGTTCGGGTTCGATCACCTTCGCCCAGGCGGCGAAGAAGGCGATCGAGCTCGGCGGCAAGTATTCCGGCCACGAGTTCGACGAGAAGCTCAACCCGCTGACCAAGGCGGCGGTGGGCATGATCAAGGGCACCGGCCTGATCGGCGTCGCGAAGGACAAGCTGCCCAAGAAGGGGACCGTTCCGGCGCTGTCGGCGGGGTTCATCGAGATCGAGCTCGATCCGGAGACCGGCAAGGTCGAGATCCTCGACTTCATGGGCGTCGCCGATGTCGGCCAGGTGCTGCACCCGCAGGGGCTGGACGCCCAGATCCGCGGCGGCGCGGTGATGGGGTTCGGCCTCGCGGCGATGGAGCGCTACATCTACGACCCGGCCTATGCCCGGCCCAACGCCATCGGGTTCTACCAGGCGAAGCCGCCGACCTATCTCGACGTACCGGCCGAGCTCGGCTCGCTCGCCGTCGAGGGGGCGGTGGACGAGCAGAACCCGGTCGGCGCCAAGGGCATCGGCGAGCCGGTTCAGGGATCGGCATCGTCCGCCTATCTGAGCGCGGTGTCCGACGCGCTGGGCGGGCACATGTTCAACCGGGTTCCGGTGGTCGCGGACATGATCGTCAACGTGGTGGCGAAACAGCCGCAATCCTACAAGCCGTTGCAGGTCAACAATCAGTGACGGGCGGAAAGGAGGCAGACCAATGACCGACTATATGCACGCTTTCGACCTCTACACGCCCGCCAGCCTGGAGGACGCGGCCAAGCTTCTGGGCAAGCACGGCAAGGACGCCTGGATCGTCGCCGGCGGCAAGGACAGCTTCGACTGGTTCAAGGACCGGCACAAGCAGCCCAAGGCCGTCGTCGACATCGGCGGGCTCAAGGAGCTCCGCGGCATCCGCGATGCGGGGGACCACGTCGCGATCGGCGCGGCGACCACGCTGACCGAGATCGAGGAGAGCAAGCTGCTGCAAGACGGCTTCCCGCTGCTGGTGCAGGCCGCCGCCAAGGTGGCGAGCCCGCAGATCCGCAACTCGGGCACCATCGGCGGCAACGTCTCGCAGGACACGCGCTGCACCTATTACCGGGACGGCTTCCCCTGCTACCGCGCCGGCGGCAATACCTGCTACGCCAACACGCCGACGGCGATGAACCGGGAGCATGCCCTGTTCGAGGCGGTGCGCTGCGTCGCGGTGACGCCGTCGGACACGGCGCCGGCGCTCGTCGCGCTGGACGCCCGGATGGCGATCTCGCGCGGCGGCAAGGTGCGGACGGTACCGGCGGAGAAGTTCTTCATCGGCCCGGACGTCGACATCACGCGCATGACCGTGCTGGAGGCGGGCGACATCCTGACCGAGATCCGGCTTCCCAAGGCCTGGGCGGGCGCGAGCTCCTATTTCGAGAAGATCGCCGACCGCGAGACCTGGGACTTCGCCCTGGTCAACATCGCGATGGCGGCCAGGACCGACGGCGGTATGGTGAAGGACGTGCGGGTCGCGTGCGGCGGGGTTCAGTGCATCCCGCGGCGGTTGACCGAGGTCGAGGATCTGATGAAGGGTGAGAAAGCCGGGCCCGAGCTCGAAAAGCTCGCGCAGCGGGTCGCGGCGCGCGGCGCGAAGGCGCTCAACTACAACCACTTCAAGATCCCGCTGATGGGCAACCTCGCGGCGCGCGCGGTCAGGTCGCTCGCCTGAGGGCATGGAGGTCTTCCGCTTCTCGAAGAACGTCTGGGGCCAGGAAATGCTGCTCGGGATGTCCTGGGACCTGCTCTGGGTCCCGGTCGCGGCGGCATTCGCCTGCATCGCCGCGCACCGGATCCTTCGGCTGGTCCTCCGGCGGAGTTGAGCAACCCTCGCGACCATGTCGGGAAGCGCGGCTGAAGACGTTCGGCACAAGTGGCCGGACCGTTCGTTCCACTGGACGATGGCGGTGCTGGTCGTCGTCCTCCTCGGGACCGCGTTCCTGCCGATTCTCGGGGTTCGTTTCGACTGGGTTCCGATCCACTGGATTTCCGGCGTCCTGCTGACCGCGGCGATCCTGTTCCACCTCTACCGCGCGTTCCTCGTGCACGGCGTCGGGTCGATGATGCCGACGGTCCATGACCTGCGGGTCGCCTTGAGGCGCGAGCCGGAGGACGGCACGGTCAAATACGACCTCAACCAGAAGCTCTACCACTGGTCGGTGGCGGCGACGATCCTCGTCGTCGTGGTCTCGGGCTGCATCATGCTCGCCAAGATCGACACGCCGCTCTGGCGTCGCGACCCGTCGATCCTGTCCGACCGGGATTGGGGCGTGGTCTATGTCTTGCACGGGGCGGCTTCGCTGTTGCTGATCTTCTTCCTTATCCTGCACGTCTATTTCGCGTTCCTGCCCGAGCACCGAAAACTTCTGGCCGCGATGGTGCTGGGCCGCGAGACCTGGAGACGAGGCGCATGAGCGAGACCATCCGGGACCACATAGAGCGTATCGAGGAAGCCTACGAGTTCATGCTGGCCTACGCGGCGCAGGGTCGCAGCGACGAGGGCGCCGGCCCCGACGGCGCGCATATCCGGACGTTCCTGAACCAGTTCGATGCGGCCGCCACGGCCATCGCGGGCGAACTCGATACGGTTCCGGGCGCGGCGGACGAGGCATCGGCCTTTCTGGCCGCGCTCAAGGCGGATTCCGCGATCGTGACCTCTGTTCTCCGCTCGATGCTGGCGCGCGACGGGATCACGTCCGAGGTCGTCGACAACGCGAACGGGCTGATCGCGGTCCGCTCCTACCTGACCGGCCTGTTCTTCCTCGACAAGTCCCTGCTTCCCTGAACCGGGCACGATCGCAACCGGCTGTCGCTGGGGAGGGCCCCTCACCCCGGCCCTCTCCCCACTGGGGAGAGGGGGAACTCGCTCGCCGACCCCTCCTTACTTTCTCCCCTCCCGCTTGCGGGAGGGGTTGGGGGAGGGCAGCGTCAGGCGGCCTGTAAGCCGGGTTCTGTCCCCGCACGAACGGGAGAAGAGTGGAGAACCGGCGATGAAGCGGCTTCACGGTTTGCAGTGGAAACGCGGGAACCTTCATCCTATGTTCATTCGGTCATGGAGCAGTCAGAAGCGATGGTGGTCGGAGTCCCCCGATCGGCGGATTGGCTGGACGCCCGCAGGCGGCCCACTGTACTTGAGAACCTGCGCCCCGTCGGACCGGAGGCCGCGAAATGAGTACCGCCTTCGACACCCTGGCCGCCGCCCGCGAACTCTAAGCGGCGGGCATGGATCGGCCGCACGCCGAAGCCGCAGCCGCGGCAATCCGCACCGGACAAGGTGAGCTCGCGCCGCGGGCGCACCTGGACGGCCTGGCCGGGCGGATTGGAACGCTGCAATGGGTTGTCGGCATTCACCTCGCGATCAGCCTGGCGACTCTCGCCGCCGTGCTGGCAATGGCGTTCCGGTCCTGAGCACCGTCCGCTCCTACCTCACGGCCTGTTCTTCCTCGACGAGGCACCGCTGTCCTGACCGGCGCACTGCGTCGGCGCCCGGGAACGAAGCGTCAGGCGGCCTGTAAGCCGGGTTCTGTCCCCGCCTGGGCGGGGGATGGCCATTCATCTGGGACGCCCGTCGCCGGACGCCTCGCGCGACCTACCCGGGCGGCGGCGCGGAAACCCGCCTGGGGCCGGAGCCCCGTGCCGCCCCTATTCGGTCTTGCTCCCGGTGGGGTTTGCCCTGCCCTCCCCGTTGCCGGAGAGGCGGTGCGCTCTTACCGCACCCTTTCACCCTTGCCGGCCGGCGAAGCGGGCCGGCGGTTTGCTTTCTGTGGCACTTTCCCTGGGGTCGCCCCCGCCGGGCGTTACCCGGCACCGTGTTCCCGTGGAGCCCGGACTTTCCTCCCCCCGCGAAGCGGGAGGCGGCCATCCGGCCGCCTGACACGGAGGAAGGTGGACCCGGAACGGAGCGTCGTCAATCCGGTTCGCGCTCCAGGGCAGCGATCCGCGCCATGGTCTCGCCGTCGAGCCGCCCGTCGCAGCGGGACGGGCGGAAGCGCCTCTGGAAGGCGGTCAGCACGGCGGCCAGCCCTCCCGGCTCTTCGCAGTAGCCGTACCCGAAACGGGTGAGCGCCGCGCGCGCCCGTTCCATGTCGGGCCCGGCCGCGCCCTCCGCTTCGCCGGGCCAGTATGCGAGCCCCTTCGCGGCCAGACGTCGCCAGGGGAACAGCTCGCCCGGGTCCCGCTTGCGGAGCGGCGCCACGTCCGAATGACCGAGCACGCCGGCCGGTTCGACGCCCCGGCGCGTGAGAATGCCGCCCAGCAGCGCTTCCAGCGCTTCGAGCTGGGGTTCGGGGAACGGGACATAGCCGAACTCGTGCCCCGGATTGGCGAGCTCGATCCCGATCGACCGGCCGTTGACGTCGGCCTCCCCCGCCCAGGACGAAACGCCGGCGTGCCAGGCGCGGCGGTCCTCGTCGACGAGGCGGTAGACCGTGCCCGCCTCGTCGATCAGGTAGTGCGCGCTCACCCCGGAGTCGGGATCGCACAGAAGCGCGAGCGCCGCCCCGGCCGTCGGCATCCCGGTATAGTGGAGGACGACGAGATCGACCGGCCCGCTGTCGGGGCGCTTGCCGTGGTTCGGCGACGGGCGTTCGATCACGCCGCGACCTCCGCCGCGGACACGACGAGAGGCCGCGCGCCGTCACCGGCGGGCGGGCGGTCCGCGCTGCGATGGGTCCTGGACGCTGTCTCGGTCAGGCGGCGCTGCGGCGCGGAGCCGCGTCGCGCCGGCTCTCGGGCTCGCGATAGGCCATCTTCACGTGGGCGGCGCAGTACGAGAAGCCTTCCGAGGTCTTCCGGCCGCAAAAGTGGAAGTCCTCCGTGCCGGGCTCGCCATACGGCCACTGGCACGTCCGGTACGGGGAAGTCTTGCTCACCTTCATCAGTGAGACGAGTTCGGATCGGTCCGACATTCTCACGTGTCCTAAGTCTCGGAACGCGCGATAGATATGGTCGGCTTTCTCCAACGTCAAGATTCGCGGCCCGAATACTGGCGGCCTGCGTCAATTTGTTGCAACCGGAATGCGAGAACCGGCCCGGTCGGGCGCGATGTCAATTCAGCCGCGCGCCGTTCCCGGCATCGAACAGGTGCAGATTGGCGGTATCGAGCGCCACGTGGATCGCGTCGCCCGCGGCGGCCGGCAGGTCCGGATCGACCTTGGCGACCAGCCGGCGCGGGCCGCCATGGTCGAAGAACAGCAGCGTGGCGTCGCCGAGCGGCTCGATCAGGCTGACGGTGGCCGGCGTCGCTCCGGGCGTGCCGGCATCGACGACCAGGACGTGTTCCGACCGCACGCCGAGCACCGCGTCGCGCCCGGCGAGGCCGGCATCGGCCGAGGCGTCGAGCGCGGCGGTCAGACCGGTGCCCCGGAACGCGATCGCGCCGTCCGCTTCCGCGACGACCGCGCCGTCGAGGAAGTTCATGGTCGGGATCCCGAAGAAGCCGGCGACGAAATGCGACGCGGGCCGGCGGTAGATTTCGAGCGGCTCGCCGAGCTGCTCGATGCGGCCGTCGTTCATCACCGCGATGCGGTCGGCCATGGTCATCGCCTCGGCCTGATCGTGGGTGACGTAGACGAAGGTCCCGCCGAGCTGCTCGTGCAGATGCTTGAGCTCGGTGCGCATGTCGACGCGCAGTTTGGCGTCGAGGCTCGAGAGCGGCTCGTCCATCAGGTAGACGGACGGGTTGGTGACGATGGTGCGCGCGAGCGCCACGCGCTGCGCCTCGCCGCCGGAGCACTCGCCGGGCCGCTTGTCGAGCAGCGGGTCGATGTGCATCGCTTCGGCGGCCTCGTGCACGCGGCGGCGGATCTCCCCGGGATCGACGTTCTTGACCCTGAGCCCGAAGGCGATGTTCTCGAACACCGTCATGTGGGGGAACAGCGCGAGGTCCTGGAACACCATGCCGAGCCCGCGCTCGCCGGCCTCGGTATGGGTGACGACGCGGTCGCCGATCACGACATCGCCGGCGGTGGGCTCGACCAGCCCCGAGATCATGTTGAGGGTCGTCGTCTTGCCGCAGCCCGACGGGCCGACCAGGATCAGGAACTCGCCGTCGCGGATTTCCAGGTTTATGCCCTTGACGGCGGCGAACCTGCCGAATTCCTTGACCAGATCCTTGAGCACGATACCCGCCACGGGTCGCTCCTTTCTCGTCCGCCGCGGTCAGCGGCGCATCATGCCGAAGCTGAATCCCTTCACCAGATGCTTCTGGATCAGGATTCCCATGATCACCACCGGCACGGTGATCACCGTTCCTATCGCCGCCTGCGGGCCGTAGAGCCTGCCTTCCGACGCGCTCTGGTACTTGTTGAGCAGCACCGGCAGGGTCGACACGTCGGGATGGGTCAGCGTCAGCGCCAGCAGGAATTCCCCCCAGCTCAGGATGAACACGAACAGGAACGTCACCACCATCCCCGACGCGACCAGCGGCAGCACGATCTTGCGCAGGGTGTAGATGCGCCCGGCCCCCATCAGCCGGGCGGCGTGCTCGAGCGTGTAGGGGACCTCGTCGATGAAGCTCAGCATCATCCAGATCACGAAGGGCAGCGTCACCGTGGTGTAGAGCGCGCTGACGCCGGTCCTCGTGTCGAACAGGCTGATCCGCGTATTCAGCAGCGTCTCGGTCGCGAACGGCACCATGATCGCGTAATACATCAACAGCGGGATCGCGATGACGATCGGCGGGATCATGCGCACCAGCAGCACCATGTGGCGGAAGGTCGACCCGCCCACGTTGAAGCGCGAAATCGCGTAGGCCAGAAAGGTGCCCATGAACAGCGCGATCAGCGAGGAGATGCTGCACACCAGCATGGAATCGAGCAGCGAGCCCCAGATGTTGAAGGGCTGCTCGGTCGCCTCGCGCGCGACGCCCGCCTGCTGCACGTCGAAGGTGAAGACCTGCTCGTAGTTCTTGAGCGTTGGGTCGAGCGGCACCCAGTTGGGCGGCCAGGTGACCCACTCGCCGGAATCCTTGAACGACGTCTGGATCATCCAGTAGATCGGAAACATGATGATCGCGCCCCAGCCGATCAGCACGGCATGGCGGAGCACGGTCCGCCGCCGGCGCAGCCGGCCGGCCGCGGCCCTGTTGTCGGCGGCGTCGCGGTTCACGACGCGCGCTCCCGGTCGAGCCGCGTGCGCTCGCGCATCATCAGCCAGATCCCGGTGAAGATCAGCGTGGAGAACAGGATCAGCAGCAGCATCGACGCCGCCGCGCCGAAGGCGAACTTGTTGAACTGCCAGACCTGCTCCCACAGGTAATAGGCGACCGTCTGGGTCGAGGTGCCGGGTCCGCCGAAGGTCAGCAGCACCACGGGATCGAACAGCTTCAGCGCCTCCATCGAGCGCACCACGACGGCGATCACGATCACCGGCTTGAGCAGGGGAAGCTCGACCCACCAGAAGGTCTGCCAGCGCGAGGCACCCATCACCCGGGCGGCGTTGACGAGCTGCGGCGGCAGCGCCGAGAAGCCCGACAGGAAAATCAGGAAGGTGAGCGACGTCCACTGCCACACATCGGCCAGGATGATCGCCCACTGCGCGGCCAGCGGGTCGGAGAGCCAGCGGATGCGGGGCTCCATGCCGAGCAGCGCCGTCAGCGGCGACAGCAACTGGTTGAGCGGGCCGTGGTCGATGTAGATCATCGAAAAGTTGTATCCGACCACCACCGGCACAACCATCATCGGGATCAGGAAGACGGTGATGTAGAACCGCCGCCCACGCACCACCCGGTGCACCAGCATCGCCAGCACGAAGCCGATGACGAGCTCGAACACGACGGCGAACCCGGCGAAGTAGAAGGTGCGCCCGAGCGCCGCCCAGAAGCCGGTGTCGGACAGCACCGCCTCGTAGTTCCGGAACCCCGACAGATAGGCCTGCTCGAACGGCCGGTTGGCGCGCCAGCGCAGGAAGCTGATGTAGATGGTCAGCAGGAACGGGATGATGATGACCAGGATGAACGTGCCCTCGACGAGCACGAAGGGTATCCAGCGGAACACCCGTTCCTGCGACAGCCACGCGCCCAGCCGGGCGAACGGGCCGTTGCGTGCGCGCATCTCTGCTCCGCTGAGCGCGGTCATCGTCGACTATGCTTCCCCGACGGACGGAGTCCGGACGGCGGATTGCCGCCGTCCGGACTGCCGCTGGACGAGATCCGGGCTACAGCTTGTCGATGTAGAGCCCGGCCGCGACGCCCTTGCGCCACGCCTCGATCTGCTCCTTGCGGCCGATATCCTCGGTTACGCCGTTCCAGCCCTTCTCGATCCGCTTGCCGGCTTCTTCGGGCTTGATGTTGCCGTTCATCACGTCGGCGAGATTGTTGTCGAGGATCTTCATGTATTCGTAGTGACCCTCGATATAGAGCAGCGACGTGGTGTACTTGGCGTTCTCCAGCGTCACGTCGAGGAACTCTTGGGAGAACTTCTTGAGGATACCCGCGTCGCCCTTGTTGGCCTCGCGGAACGGGTCCCAGAAGCCCTTGGGATGGGCGATCGCCCGGTTGCCCACCGACGGGCTGGTCAGCCACTGGATGAACAGATAGGCGAGCTCGGGATGGTCGCTATAGGCGTTGACCATGTAGCTGGTGCCGGCCGCCTCCGCCGCCCGCCGCACCGGCTTGTCGCTCGCCGTCGACGCCGGGATGACGCAGGGCAGCTGCTTGCCCTTGACGACGCTCTTCGGGTTGGCGTTGCCGTAGCCGAAGATCGACGGGAACGACATCACCGAATAGGCCTGGCCCGAGCCCCAGAAGGGATAGATCTGCGGCGTGCCCCAGCCCTGGATGTCCTTGGGCATGTACTGGACGATCGAGGAGAACGCCGCGATCGCCTTGACGCCCTGGGCCGAGTTGACCCTGGGGTTCATGTCCTTGTCGAACAGCAGCCCGCCGAAATAGGCCGGGAAGTGGCGGTGCGAGAAGTTCACCGACCGGTAGCCCATCGCGCCGAATAGCGGCTTCTCGAACTTGACGCCCCAGCGCGTCTGGCCGGCCTTGGTGTGGAAGAACTTCGCCTGCTCTTCCCAGTCCGCCATGTTGGCCGGGCAGCCGAGCTCCTTGCCGGTCGCCTTCTTGAATTCCTCGCGCGCCATGGGGTTCTCCACGATGTCCTTGCGGAGCACGAGGATGATGTGGTCGCCGTCCAGCACGAAGGAATACTGCTTGCCGTTGTAGAACTGCTGCGCGATGAAGGCCTCCGGCACGCCGGAGAAATCGGGCTTGTACTTCGCCGCGTATTCGTCGAGCGGCTTGAGCACGCCGGCGCTTGCCGCGTCGGGCTGGGTGTAGGGGAAGTCGTTGAACATGTCGAAGGCGCCGGTCTTGGCGACCGCCTCGCCCATCACCTTGCTCGGAATGTCGGTGTAGCCGAGCGGTTCGGCCTTGATCGCGACCCCGGTCAGCCCCTGCCACTCCTTCGCGAAATCGGGGAAGGAGTTGCGGTAGAGAGAGTTCAAGAGAATGTCGAGGTTGGGATTCTTCAGCCCCTTGGCCTTGACATAGGCCTTGGCGCCGTCGATGGCGCGCTGCGCCACCGGCCCGTATTCGGCCGCGGTCGCGGCGCCGGCCGCCAGCAGCAACCCGGCGGCGCACGCAACGGCGAGCGGCGCGCGGAACGGTACACGGTCGATTCGCATGATCGTCTTCCCCCTTCGGTTTTCGGAACGGGCTTCGGCCCTTGTTCTTGTCGGATCGATTGTCGGCGTTGCGGGCAAGCGTTGTCAAAGCCTATCCGCCGCGGGGACGGGCGCGCGGGAAAGTCGGTCGGATGGTGCCCTGCGGTCAGTACCCGAATGCGTATTGTCCCCCGGGCAACAGCGTAAAGGCGCCTTTCCGAAGGATGTCGCGACCGATGATGGCCTGATATCTGCTGCGTCCGGCACCTTCCGGATTGAGGCCGGGTGCCAGAACCGCCCCGGCCAAATCCCAGTTCTCCGATCCGATGAGATCCTCTGTGCCGTCCCGATCCAACAGGAAGAAGAATTGTACCTGGTAGAGGGACACTTCCACGGTGGGGCCTACGGTATGCAGCGCTCTTTGCCCTCGCGGCTCCAACCCGAGATAGTCGACGACCGGCTTCAGGATGCAGGAACTCAGCGCCCCGGTGTCGAACAAGGCGGGGCACATGTGAGGGTCTTCGCTTCTTGCCGAGACGCCTTCGGGAAGGATGCCAACCTCGCGGACCGGCCCGGCGTTCCACTCAAAGCGGCCCGAGAGAACCGGCATGAGACAGATATCCGAGATCGACGGCCTGATCGGTCACTTCCTGGATGGAGAACCGTCCATCGGCGTACATGTTGGAGCCCGCGACGAAAGCATCCCGGCTCGTATCGAAGAAATCGACGATCTTTGCGTCCCGCATGAGAGCGAACTTGTTGCGATGTTCTCCCAGAATATCCGGCAGACGCTTCCGGAACGCGCGGTAGTTCCGCTCAACCTCTTCCCGTTGAGTGGGCCCTTTGGTTCGGCCGTTGTCCATCGAGAGCCTCCATTGCCGGTAGGGTAACGTACTTTCGATGCAGCGGACTGTCATTCCGGGAAAAGCTCGATGAGGCGGCTTTCCCGGGCAAAGCACGAGCAGGTCAGCGCAGCCCGCGCTGTTTCCGGATCGTGTCCCAGGCCGCGTTGATCGCCGCCATGCGCTCGGTCGCGATCTGGACGAAGTCTTCCGGCATGCCCTGCGCGGTCAGCCGGTCGGGGTGGTTCTCCCGGGTGAGCTTTAGCCACGCCGCGCGCACCGTCTCGTCGTCGGCGTCATGGTCGACGCCCAGCACGGCGTAGGGGTCGGACCCGGTCTCGCCCCCGTGGTTCGCCTGGATGCGGCGAAAGGTGGTCTCGTCGAAGCCGAAGATCCCGGCGACCCGTTCGAGATAGTCGAGCTCGGCGGGGTGGAGCACGCCGTCGGCGTTGGCGATGTAGAACAGCGCGTCGAGCAGCTCCTCCAGCACCGCCGGGTTGGCGGCGAACATGGTCGCCACCTGGCGCGCGTAGGGCTCGAAGCCGCGCGCGTCCTTGCGCGCCTGGTCGAACACGCGACCGACGTTTTTCATCTCCTCGGGCGGCACGTGGAAGATGCGGCGGAAGGCGGCGATCTCGTCCCGCGTCACCCTGCCGTCGGCCTTGGCCATCTTGGCGCAGAGCGCGATCACCGCGATGGTGAAGGCGATTTCGCGGGTGGCGGCGCGCCCGTCGCCCGCTTCCGGGGCTGCCCGCATCCGGTCGACCGCATGGCCCGCCACCGCGCCGAGCAGCGCGCCGATCGGCCCGCCGAGCGCGAACCCGGCGGCCCCGCCGATGATCTTCCCCCAGATGCCGGCCATCGGGCTCTCCTCCGTGCGGGCAATCTAGCACCGGGCGCGCCGGGGCGGAATCGGATCGGTCCGGGGCGGAAGTTGCCGGATTACCAGATTTTGGTATATTTGCCGATAAGGAGTTGTCGGATGCCACGCAACACTTCGGTTTCCCTCGGAGACCACTTCGCCGGTTTCATCGACGAACGCATCGCGTCCGGTCGGTACAACTCGGCCAGCGACGTGGTGCGGGCGGGATTGCGCCTGCTGGAAGAGCACGAGGCCAGGGTGGAAGCCCTGCGCGAGGCCCTGATCGAGGGCGAACGATCGGGTCCCGCCGAACCGTTCGATTTCGAGGCGTTCATCGCAGGCAGGAAAACCGACTGAGCGAAATGCCGGGCTACGCCCTGTCGCCGGCCGCGTGGATTGATCCGAGAGCCGGGTTACCCGGTGCAACCGAAGCCGGGTATACCAAAGCATCCTTGATTTCCGCCCCAAAGGAATCAAAGTAACCTGACTTCGGTAGATCGGCGTGTCCTTTCGATGGACATGGGAGGGTTCGGTCATGGGCGCTGCATCCGCGCCTCCACCGCTGAACGGCGACGCGATACGCAATGTCGGACAGGTGTTGCCGTGGCTGGCCCAGTTGCCCGGGCAACCGGACAGGGAACAGTTTGCGACGGTCAATCTCGAACGGTCGTCGGATGATGAGACCCGGATCGTCGTGGCCGCTCTCGAACGCAACCTTCGCGAGCGCCACGACTCGGTCCATGCCGCCATTTCCGCGATGACGGACAAGCTCCGGATCGAGGTCGAGTCGGCCGTCCCCGGCACCGTGATGGACCCGGACGGAACCGGGGTTCAGGCGCTGGAAGAAGCGGAGGAATATTTCCGCATCGAATGCGGCGAGCTTCGCGAGATTGAAAGGGCGCTGGACGGATCGGGGGTGCGGTCGGCTTGCGGCGCGAGCGTATTCGATGAGCTGGACCGTCTGGCAACCCTTTTCTTCGGCATCGTTCAGTGGTGCCAGGAAATCCGTTGGCTCGTGATGATCCACGACGGGGTCGCATCGCCAGTCACGGGCAAGACGCACCAAAGCGGCGCCGAACTGGTTTCTTCCTTGACCGATTCCTGAACCGTTGAACGGTTCCATCCCGCAAATCCGGGCATTCCATGAACCGACCGGACCCTTCCGGCAACAAGCAAGGCGACTTCCCCCTCGGATGAAGCGTGAGTTGGCGATAGCCATCGACGAGCTGCTGGCTGGCACGCCGCCGCCGGGAAGGCGTTACGAAAAATTGAGAGCCGGCACGAACCTCCACTCGGTCCGGCTCAACAGAAACTACCGCTTCGTTTTCCTGGTGCTCGATGACGGCAATGCGGTGCCGGTGGCCGTCGGTCCGCATGACGAGGCATATCGTGTTGTGTGACGCGCGGTCGCCGCCCCGGACAAGCGCTTCCGCGCCGCGCGGGCCACGGCTATCCTGAGCCACGTACGGGACGGAGCCAGATCGCCTTGAGCGACACCCTCGAATCTATCGTCGATCCGGCGGAACTCAGGCAGCTGTGCCGGGAGGGGGTCTATAGCGGGCCGACCTCGGGCCACGCGGCGGGGTACGTGCAGGCCAACATGGTGATTCTGCCGGCGGCCGAGGCCGAGGACTTCGCCGCCTATTGCGAGCGCAACCCGCGCCCCTGCCCGGTGCTGGAAATCCTCGACCGGGGCGATCCGGTGCCGCGCAAGACCGCGCCCGGGGCCGACATTCGCACCGACCTGCCGCGCTACCGGGTGTTCCGCAACGGCGAATGCGCCGCCGAGCCGACCGAGATAACCGGCCTCTGGCGGGAGGACCTGGTGACCTTCCTGCTCGGCTGCTCGTTCATCGCGGAGGAAGCGCTGCAGAGCGCGGGGCTCGAAATCCGCCACATCGCGGAGACCGGCTACGTCTCGATGTACCGCACCGGCCGCGCGACCGTCCCGGCCGGCCCGTTCGAGGGCCCGATGGTGGTCTCGATGCGCCCGTTCACGCCGGAGGACGCCGACCGGGCGGAGGAGATCACGGCGCGCTACCCGATGGCGCATGGCGGGCCGGTCCATCGCGGCGATCCGGCGGCGCTCGGCATCCGCGACATCGCCGCGCCGGAATACGGCCGGCCGGTGACCATCGACGACGACCAGATCCCGGTGTTCTGGGCCTGCGGGGTGACGCCGCAGGAGGCGATCCTCAACGCCCGGCCCTCGCTCGCCATCACCCACATGCCGGGCTGCATGTTCGTGGGCGACCGCACCGCGGAATCGACCCGGGTCTGACGGGAGAACCACCATGGCGACGACGCTTACCATCGACGGCCTCGCCGACCGGCTGCGCGGCCTTCTCGGAGACCGGGTCTCGACCTCGGCGGTCGTCCGCGAGGGGCACGGGCGCGACGAGTCGCACCACCCGCCCTTCCCGCCCGACATCGTGGTCTTCCCCGAGTCGGTCGACGAGACGGTCGCCGTCGTCGGCCTCTGCCGCGAGCACGGCGCGCCGATGATCCCGTTCGGCGTCGGCACCTCGCTCGAAGGCCATGTCGCGGCGCTCGAAGGCGGGGTCTCGATCGACATGTCGCGGATGAACCGGGTGATCGAGGTCAACGCCGCCGATCTCGACGTCCGGGTCGAGCCCGGCGTGACCCGCAAGCAGCTCAACGCCCATCTCCGCGACACCGGGCTGTTCTTCCCGATCGATCCCGGTGCGGACGCGACCATCGGCGGCATGGCGGCGACCCGCGCGTCCGGCACCAACGCGGTCCGTTACGGCACGATGCGGGACAACGTGCTGGGGCTCACCGTGGTGCTGGCCGACGGGCGGGTGATCCGGACCGGCACGCGGGCGCGGAAGTCGTCGGCGGGCTACGACCTCACGCGCCTCTTCGTCGGATCGGAAGGGACCCTCGGCGTGATCGTCGAGGTGACGCTCCGCCTTTCGGGCATCCCGGAGGCGATCTCGGCGGCGGTCTGCGCCTTCCCGAGCGTGGACGACGCGGTCGAGACCTGCATCGCGATCATCCAGTCGGGCGTGCCGGTGGCCCGGATCGAGTTCGCCGACGAGGTCCAGATCGCCGCGATCAACCGTTGGTCGAAGACCGACCTGCCGGAACGGCCGGTCCTGTTCTTCGAGTTCCACGGCAGCGAGTCCTCGGTCGCCGAGCAGGCGGAAACCGCCCAGGCGATCGCCGCCGACAACGGCGGCACCGGGTTCGAATGGTCGACCCGGCAGGAGGACCGCAACGTGCTCTGGCAGGCGCGCCACGACGCCCACTACGCCAATATGGGCCTCCGCCCGGGCTGCCGGGCCTGGCCGACCGATGTCTGCGTGCCGATCTCGAGGCTCGCCGAATGCGTCGCCGAGACCCGCCGCGACATCGCCGCCACCGATCTTCTGGCGCCCATCGTGGGCCACGTGGGCGACGGCAATTTCCACATCGATTTCGTGCTCGACCCCGACGACGAGGCGGAGCTCGCCGCCGCGACCGGGGTCAACGAGCGCCTGATCGCGCGCGCGCTGGCGATGGGCGGCACCTGCACCGGCGAGCACGGCGTCGGCTACGGCAAGAAGAAATACCTCGCCGCCGAGCACGGCGAAGGGGTGTCGGTGATGAGCGCGATCAAGCAGGCCCTCGACCCCGCCAATTTGATGAATCCGGGAAAGATCGTGGATCCGCCGGCGGCGGGCTGAGGCGGGCGGTTCACCCTCCCCCGGCCCCTCCCGCGAGCGGGAGGGGAGAAGGTAAGGAGGGGTCGCCAAGCGGGTTCCCTCTCCCCAGCGGGGAGAGGGTCAGGGTGAGGGGGGATGCCGGATGCGATCCGCGTCACCCCTGCGTCGGCCCGCCCTCGCGGTCGGTCTTGTCTTCCAGCAGCTTGGCGTCGAGCCGCGTCGCCTCGCGTTCCTGCCGGCGGCGGGCGGCTTCCTTCTCCTGCTTGGAACGGCCGTGGCGTGCGCGGTTCTCCGCCGCCTGGCGGCTTCGAGCGAGGCGCGCCCGCTTCTTCCGATACCGGTCGAGCTGGATCACGTCGCCCATCGCATACCCCTTCCGCGCCAGGTAAGCCGGGGCCGCAGCGGCCACGGGAATGCTAGCAGCCGCCGGTGGGCGGCGCCAGAAGGAGACCGGCGCGAAGGCGGGAATCGACTACTCCGCGGCCGACCTCAGCCCGGCGGCCGGCATGCGGTGCAGCGCGCGGCGGGCGAGCGCCACCGCCTCGTCGCGGCAGCGGCGACGGCCCCGCCGTCGCACCGCCTGTCACCCCGGACTTGTTCCGGGATCCAGAGCCACGGGTTCGGGCATCGAAGCGCCTGCCCCGGACCCGGATCTCCGCTCCGCTTCGCTTCGCTCCGTCCGGGGTGACATTGGGCGAGCTCGTGATCGATTCGATAGAAATCTTGGTGCCCGGCCCTCCCCTCGGGCTCGATCCGGTTGCTCCCTGCCACCATCTAGCCGGCGGGGAGCTCGCTTTGCTGTCGGACGGGGTCAGGTGACGACGTGCTCTGTCTCGGCGTCTCGACGGCGCCTGAACCTGGCGATCCTGCGGAAGCGTCGCGCTGCTGGAGTGATCGAGGAAACGCGATTCGGCGTCGTGCGCGACGACGTGAAGGCGCAGGGGCGGGGCTGGAAAGTCCCGGTCCAGGGAGCGTAGCGTTGCCCGGTGCGATGCCTTAAGGTTCGAGTGCTGGCCGTCTATGGTCCTGGCAGCGGGAAGGTGATCGCCCATGCGGGAAACGCCGGAGATCGAAGAAGTCTCCGTGGTGCTTGTAGGGACTTTCGAACCGGTGATTTTCACTCCGGCGTGGTTCGAACTGCACGGACTTTTGTCGGAAGAAGTTGTCGAGAGCGCCGACGTCGCGGTCGCTCATCCTCAGCTGACCAAGTTCAAAGCGGAATGGCTAGACTTCGAAGTCAGACCGGATCGGTATCAGGTGAAAACGGCGGTCGCTCCTCACATCCGGGTCCACGACCTCATTCTACGGGTATTTCGCGAACAGATCCGCCATACCCCGGTAAGGGCTTTCGGCATCAACCGTGACATGCATTTTCTGGTCAAGAGTGCTGCCGCTCGGGACAGGCTCGGAAGAAGGCTTGCGCCCGTGGCACCCTGGGGTCGGTGGAAAGACGACCTGGGGTTGGATGGTGAACATGGGGGGATGAAGTCGTTGACAATGTGTCAGGTCGATCCGGAAGGAAGGCCGCCCGGAGGCCAGATCAACGTAAAGGTGGAGCCATCCGTTCGGGTTGGGAATGGACGAACTGGGGTGTATGTCGGAGTGAACGATCACTATGATCTCGGTGAACCGGGACTTGACGCCCTGGAACAAACGATGAGCCTCTTGGCGGAGAATTTCCAAGCGTCATTGGGCCGCAGTGGCGAGATAGCCGATCATCTCATCGCTTTGGCGCAGGATACAGGAGACTGATCGATGCCGCAGTTGGCCCTTCGGACGGCGGTCGACGAAAGCGACGCGAAGACGGAACGGAGCACCCCCGATGAGTCGCTTTGGTTGGTGGATCGATTTCGGCACATGGACGATTTTCTTCAACCGGGTCTGATCGACGAATGGAGCGGTCCGCAAGCCAATTCTGTACCTTCGCAGGTTTTCACCCGTGGAGAACGGAGCCCTACTGCTGCGGTGATCGACCTTGCGCCTACGGAGGTGCGTACTCCGGCCAGCGCGAGCTTTCACGCTCTACAGGAGTGGGAAGGTCATGTTCTGGAAGTTCAACCCGACCAGTTCCTTGCACGCCTCGTCGACCTCACCGCCAGCGCCGTTCTTGATAGTGAACAGGCGGAGATTCCACGGGAAGAACTCTCGGAAGCGGATGACGTCAAGCTGCGGGTTGGAGGAATCTTCCGTTTGGTAATCGGCTACGAGCGGTCCCCCGGAGGAACGAAGAAACGCGTGTCTCAGATCGTATTTCGCGATCTCCCTGTGATCACGAATAGCGATCTGCGGGAGGGGGAAGCTTGGGCGAGCGAGGTGGTACGATCGCTCAGTCCGTGATTGAAGAAGCCGGACCTCCCAAAAACCACGAATTTGAACTCACGCTTTTCGGCCCGGGATATGGGGAGAGCATCGTCCTCCATGTGGGGGACGGCGTGTGGGTAATCGTCGACTCGTGCGTTGCCGACGATGGAGCACCTAGGGCTCTGAAATACCTTGAGGAAATCGGGATCGATCCCGGAGAGGCTGTCGCTCTGATCGTGGCGACGCATTGGCATGACGATCACATACGGGGAATGGCTAAGCTGGTGGAACAGTGCAGGAAGGCATTGTTTTGCTGCTCGGAAGCGCTGTGCAAGAAGGAATTTCTTTCGGTCGTAGGGACAATCGAGCGCCGACATGGGACGGAAACAGGCTCCGGGGTCCGGGAGCTTTTTCGGGTATTCACGCATCTTGGCAAAACGAACAGGCAGCCGATGTTTGCTGGTCCGGATCGGTGCTTGATGCGGCGTGGAGGATTTCAGGCTTGGTCCCTCTCGCCCAGCGACCGGGCGTTTCACCAATTCTTGGCCATGATTGGTAGTCTGACTCCAAGAGTGGGCGATCCGAAGGTGCGGGTGCCGGACCAGTCGCCAAACGAGGTTGCTATTGCGCTCTGGATCGAGGTCGATGACGTCTTGGTGCTACTTGGCTCCGATGTGGAGCGCCAAGGCTGGTTGGAGATTCTCTCGAGCCCGGGACGGCCGGCTGGCAAGGCGTCGGCGTTCAAAGTACCACATCACGGATCGGCAAACGCTCATGAGCCGAGTGTTTGGCAGGATATGCTGGAACCAGACCCAGTGGTGGTGCTTACGCCTTGGCGTCGAGGACGCGGAGCCTTGCCAACTGCGCAAGACGTGACGCGCCTTCTATCGCTGACAAGTTGCGGCTATGCAAGCAGCAAGAGGAGCTCGGTGCAGGACCTCGCGTTCGACGGACTAGGGTGGTAGATCGTTCAATCAGGGAAGCCGGAATAAGGCTGCAACCGCTTCGGATGTCCCCAAGTGCACTACAGTTGAGAAAGGCGATCGGGACAACCGGATCGTGGGAGGTCGAATTGTTTGGCGAAGCGTGCCGCCTGCAGGATTTTGATTGAGCCGGCGTCACCGCCGACGAACCCGAAGTGCAGTTCAAGATCGGTGCTTCGATCCCCGGCGGGGTGGGGTCACCGGTCAGCGGCATCGCCTCTACGCCGGCGCGCACCCGTGACGCCGGGCGAGTTCATCGCCGAGTGGCGGGCGTCCGAATTGAGGGGGAGCTCTGCCGCGCAGGTGCATTTCATCGACCTGTGCGGGCTACTCCGCGGCCGACCTCAGCTCAGCGGCGGACAGGCGATAGCACGCGCGACGGGCGAGCGACACCGCCTCGTCGCGGCGGCGATAATGGAGCCCGCGGTCGGGGTCGCGCGAGACCGCGCGGTTGCGGTCGGCGACCGACCGGAAATAGTGGCAACTCGTCTCCGTCTCCGTCTCCGGCGTCGCGCGGCAGCGCGTTGGAAACGAGACCGTAACCCTAGTTGTCAGCTCTCCTGATATCCAGGATATCCTCGGGCTCGATCAGCCCTTTCTTGGCAGGCCATTCCATCTCTTCCGCGTTGTAGATCACGATGTCCTGCACCCGTTCGCCATTTCGGAGAATGACGTCGACCACGTGGTAACCCATGCCGGTCTCCGGGAGACCGCAGACGTGCTCTGTCCACCGGTCGTCGAGGTGCAGCCGCATCGTCACCTTTCCGGAATGGGATGCGGGCCGTGCGCGGTTCCGGGCGGCAAGGCGCTGTCGAACAGCACCTCTACCCCGCCGCCGGCCCGGCCAAAATCGGGCGCGACCGTTCCGCAGCGAAGAGTGGTTCCCGGCGGCGGAGAAAACAAAAACCGATGGACCGCGGGTGCCGGAAAGGGCAAGGCATAGCGACCGACAGCCGATAGCCCGGATGGAACGAGCTTCGCGTCCAAATCGGTGGTCACATAAGTTCCCAATTTCGCCGATCCGTCTGGATTGATTCTGCGGTCGTCGGGAAACGCGCTATAGCGGACGAACAACTCACCGGGCCGGGATGGGGCCAGATAGCTGCCGTGGGTTTCCACTTTTTCGAGGAGACCTTCGAGCGTGGGCAATTTCGCAATGGCCGCCATCGGGTCTTCTTCACCCATCCAAGCTTCCGCCATTCGGTTCAGTGATCCGTAGCCGTCCGGGCTCAGCCAATCCGTCGCAGAATCTCGCCAATCCGCCAGATGCAGCTTGTCACCCTCAAGCAATATCCGGGCTCGTGACGCTATGGTTACACGCTCCGGTGCTTCATGCAAAAGGTACACTCGTGGGCCGACGAGTGGCACAGCCAACACAGCATTCAAAATCAGGTACCGATCATTATGGACAACCGCGATTTGGTATCCCATGCCCGATTCCGGCGCCTGAAGCAGATCTTCGCACAAACCATCTGAAGTCCGACGCAGCATCGAATAGGTCCTCGCTCGCGAAGTTCGATATCGACCCGCAATCCTTAGTTGCTTCCTCAAATGGAGTCAAAAAGCCGGTGAGCACGAGTACCGCTCTCGGCAAGTTCCCCAAGACCGTTCGAATCTCCAAAGGATCGCCATCGGGATTGCTCAGGGTTCCCCGCCCCGGCGACTGCCCTACCTGTCACCCGGACTTGTTCCGGGACGGGTTCGGGCATCAGGGCGCCCGCTCTGGACCCCGGATCTCCGCTTCGCTCCGTCCGGGGTGACATTGGGTGGGGGGCCTCGCGGTCGATTCGATAAAAAATTTTCCTTTTGCGATATTTCTTCTTGACCGGGGACGCGAATCACCCCATATTTCCTACACTACGTGAAATGGGGGCGCCGGAGGTCTTGGCGCCCCTTCCGTTTTCCGGGCGGGTCTACGGCGGTGTCCCGGCCGTGTCCCACTCAACCCGCAGCTTCTGCACGCCGCGGAAGGTCAGCGTCGGGATGTACTCCCAGTCCTGGCCGTCCGCGAGGCGCATGTGGGGGAGGCGGCGGGTGAGCTCCTCCAGGATTATGCGCATCTCCAGCCGGGCGAGCGGCGCGCCCATGCAGAAATGGGCGCCGTTGCCGAAAGCGAGGTGGCGCTTGGCGCCCGGGCGCTCGATGTCGAATGCCTCGCCGTCCGGGAAGGTGCTCTCGTCGCGGTTGCCGGAGCCGAGCAGGAGCAGGATCTTCGCGCCGGCCGGGACGGGGACCCCGCCGATCTCCGTGTCGCGCGTGGCGATGCGGCGCCAGGTGAAAATCGAGGTGTCGTAGCGCAGGATCTCCTCCACCGCGCCCGGGATCAGGGAGGGGTCGGCGCAGAGCCGGTCCCACTGCGCCCGGTCGGCGAGCAGCGCCTTCAGCCCGTTGGCCGAGGCCTGGGTGGTGGTCTCGTGGCCGGCGAACTGCATGAGGAACATGACGTTGGCGAGATAGTTCACGGTGAAGCGCGACGGGTCCTCGCGGTGCAGCCGCACCATGTCGCCGAGATAGTCGTCGCCGGGGTTCTCCAGCGCGGCGTCGACCAGCTCCCCGGTGAACGCCCAGTGCTCGCCCATGTCGCGCATCATCGCGACCTGCTCGGCCTCGTCCGGCCGGCCCCAGTTGACCACCGCCCGGGCCGAGCCGAGGCGCTTGACGAACACCGCGTCGTCGTCGCGCGCGCCGAGGAAGATGAAGATCGCGAGCGCCGGCACCTCGTAGAGCATCTGGGAGACCAGCTCTGCCTCGCCGTCGCCGGCGAAGCGGTCGATATAGCGGGTGACGATCGCCCGGATGCGGGGCTCGATCCCGGCCACCCGCCGGGGCGTGAAGGCGTCGCCGAAGATCTTGCGGTGCCTGAGGTGGGTCTCCGGGTCCTCGTCGACCAGCGAGGGCTCGATGGCGATGTCGAGCCCGTCGCGCACCTTCGCGGCGGCGGGGCAGAGCGGCGTGACCGGATGGCGGGCGAGCGCGGCGGAGAACGTCTCGGGGTCGCGGAAGACGGCGACGATGTCCTCGTAGCGCGAGACCGCCCAATAGCCGGTCTCCGGGCTGTAGAACACCGGCTCCTCGCGCCGCGCCCGCGCGAAGAACGGGTAGGGATCGGCGAGATAGGTCTCCGAGAACGGCCGGAACGCGGCGCCGAGCGCGCTCGCCGGGCAGGTTTCCGGGGGCGCGGACTCCGGGGCGTCCGGTTCCGACTGGAACATTCCGAGCTGCTTGAGATTCGACATGGGCTCCTTCCCTCCCGGCGCATTTTGCCGGGTCGGCGCCGCGTTCGCCATGGAAGAGGCTCCGATAGACATTTCCGCAACGCGAAATGACGACCGCAACCGAAGGAGGAACGACATGCGGACGACAAATGCCTACCGGAATGACGACACGCGCGACGCGGCGGATGCCGACGGCATCGACCCGCAGGCGCTCAAGGCCGCCCGCGAACGCCGGGGGCTGACCCAGGCGCAGCTCGCCGACGCGCTGGGATGCGGCAAGGAGACGGTAAGCCGGTGGGAGCGCGGCCGGTCGCGCCGGCTGCACCCGCGCCACCGCGAGTCGCTGTGCGCCGCGCTCGGGGTCGGGTGGCCCGCGCTGACGGATGCCGGTTCGGACGGGCCGGACGACATTTCCGGCGACGACGTCGGGACGGCATTCCGCCTCGCGGCCGAACGCTACGGCGTCGGCGTTCACGACGTGATGGAGGCCGCGCCGCTGCTGTTCGCCGTCGCCGCCGAGCGGAGTCTGATGGAGCGCAGGCGGCGGCTCGACACGGCGCGCGCCGAGGCGGAAAGCGCCGGGCGGGCGTTGGCGGACAAGGCGCCCTATCTCGGCCGGGCCGTCGAGGCGGCGATCCGGAAGGAGGAGAAATCGATCGCCGAAAACGACCTATTCGGCCGCCTCGTCCGGTCCGATGCCGACGGGGACGACGACCGGGGACCGTTCGCGTGCTACCTCCGCGACCTCGAGAAGGACCTTCCGGAGAGCGTGGCGGCCTTGTTCGCCCCGACGGCGGAAAAGGGCGAAGACCCCGCCGCGGCCGCGGAGGACGCCAGCGGCGAACCCGCCGAAGCCTGGGACGAGATCAGCGAACGGAGGCGACTTTTCCCGCATTTCAAGGCGGGCCGGATCTCCGTCAGGGAGTATGTCAAGGCGCAACGCGAGCACGACGAAGCCGGCTTCCGGCAATGGGTGTCCGACGCCCGCGCGCGGGCCGAAGAGGAAGCCCGCAACGCGTCGTCCGGGCCGGCGGGGACGTAGCCGGGATGTCTCGTCAAAGGCGGAGGAAAAGCCTGCACGGCGAATGTCCGCCTCACCCTAACCCTCTCCCCCGCCGGGGGAGAGGGGATTCGCTCGCCGATTCCTCCCTGCCTTCTCCCCTCCCGCTTGCGGGAGGGGTTGGGAGGGTGGCTCCCCGCTCAGGGCAGGCGGTAGCGCGCTTCGGCGGTGGGCGGGCCGTCGCAGGCGATGCGGCCGGCCTCGACCATGTGCTCCAGATGGGCGAGCGTCGACCGTCCGGCGGCCCAGTGCATGCGCTCCGGCAGGTGCGCGTACATGCGCCCGACCATCGCGGGCACCGTCTCCTGCCCGTCCTCCAGGCAGCGCAGGATCTGGCCCTCGCGCATCCGCCGGTGCTTGAGATAGGCGCGGACGAACGGCCTGGGCCTGTCGATCGGCGGCCCGTGCCCGGGCAGATAGAGCGCGTCCTCGCGGGCGATGCAGGTCTCCAGCGAGCGCAAATAGTCGCCCATGTTGCCGTCGGGCGGCGAGACGATGGTCGTGTTCCACCCCATCACGTGGTCGCCGGAGAACAATATGCCGCCCTCGGCGAGCGCGAAGCAGTGGTGGTTCGACATGTGGCCCGGCGTGAACACCGGCGTCAGGGTCCAGCCCGGCCCCGCGATGGCCTCTCCGTCGGCGAGGTGGATGTCGGGCTCGAAGTCGCGGTCGGCGGCCTCCAGCGGCGGCTCGCCGTCGGCCGGCGGCGCCGGCAGCGCGCCGACGATGGGGGCGCGCACGGCCCTGGCGAAAGCGCGCGCCGCCGGGGAGTGGTCGATATGGGTATGGGTGACGATGACGTGGCTGACCGTCTCGCCGGCGACCGCGCGTTTCAGCGCCTCGACATGGTCCGCGTCGTCGGGGCCGGGGTCGATCACCGCGACCTCCCCCTCCCCCACCACGTAGGAGTTGGTGCCGTGGAAGGTGAACGGGCCCGGATTGTCGCAGACGACGCGGCGGACGCCGGGGGCGACGGTATCGGCGCGGCCGTATTCGAACGCCATTTCCTTGCGGAACGGAATGTCGGCTTCGGTCATCGGACTTCCGCGAAATGCCTACTGGATGACGATGGCGGGCGCCGGCTTCATCGCGCCGCCCGACGCCTTGGCCCAGACCGCCTCGGCGATCGCGCGGTAGGCGGCGGCGTGCGGCCCGTCGGGTTCGGTGGCGACGATCGGCCTGCCGCCGTCGGAACCCTCGCGGATCGCCATGTCGAGCGGCAGCTCGCCGAGGAAGTCGACTCCCATCGCCTCGGCCGCGCGCCTGGCGCCGCCATGGGTGAACACGTCCGACCTTCCGCCGCAATGGGGGCACAGGAAGTAGCTCATGTTCTCGATCACGCCGAGCACCGGAATGTTGACCTTGTGGAACATGTTGAGCCCCTTGCGGGCGTCGATCAGCGCGAGGTCCTGCGGCGTCGACACGATCACCGCGCCGGCCAGCGGCACGCGCTGCGCCATGGTGAGCTGCACGTCGCCGGTGCCGGGCGGCATGTCGACGATCATGATGTCGAGCTCGCCCCAGGCGACGTCGCGCATCAGCTGCTCCAGCGCGCCCATCACCATCGGCCCGCGCCAGATGGTGGGCGAATCGGCCGGCACCAGGAAGCCGATCGACATCGCCTTGAGCCCCCAGGCGCCCATCGTGTCGAGCACCTTGCCGTCGGGCGAGGTCGGCCGGTCGGTAATGCCCAGCATCAGCGGCAGGGACGGCCCGTAGATGTCGGCATCGAGAATGCCGACCGAACGGCCGGCGGCGGAAAGCGCGAGCGCGAGGTTGACGGCGGTGGTCGACTTGCCGACCCCGCCCTTGCCGGAGGCGACGGCGACGATGTGCTTCACGCCCGGCATCAGCGGCTGCTGGGGCGTTTGCCGTCCGGCGGCGCGCGGCATCTCGGGCTCGGGCGCGCCTTCGCTGTGCGAGGTCAGCACCGCGGTCACCGACAGGACGCCCGGCAGGGCGGCGACGGCGCGCTCGGCCTCCTTCCGCAGCGGCTCCAGCGCCGGCCCGCGCTCGGGCGCGACCTCGATGGAGAACCCGACATTGCCCTGCTTGAGCACCAGGCCGGAGATCATCCCGAGCGACACGATATCCTCGCCCCGGTCGGGGTCGCGGACCGATTTCAGCGCCTCAAGGATCGCGGCCTCGTTCAACTGCGGCATTGTCTATCGTCCGATTTGCGGCATATATGCGGGAATCCGGTCGCGGCGGCTGCGCGGATGCGCCGCCTGCCCTATCATAGCCGGCGCGGGCGTCCGGGACATCCTGTAGGGTGCGGAGCATCCCGGGGCCGTGCCCGGCGCTTAACAAGACGGTGATCCGATATGCCATGGAAACAGCAGGGTGGTGGGGGCGGCAGCCCCTTCGGCGGAGGTCAGGGTCCGTGGGGTCGTCCCCCCGGCGGCGGCGGCGGGGGGGGCGGAGGCCGCGGACCGGGCGGGCCGCCGCCCGACTTCGAGGACATGCTGCGGCGCGGCCAGGACCGGTTCCGCCGCCTGGTCCCCGGCGGATTGCGCGGGGGGCGGGGGTTGATCCTGCTGGTCGTCGCGGTGATCGCGCTCTGGCTGCTGAGCGGGTTCTACCGGGTTCAGCCGGACGAGCAGGGCGTGGTGCTGCGCTTCGGCGAGTGGACCCGCACCACCCCGCCCGGGCTCAACTACCACCTGCCGGGGCCGATCGAATCGGTGCTGACGCCCAAGGTCACCCGGGTCAACCGGATCGAGGTCGGCCTCAGGAGCGTCGGCGAGACCTCGCGCGGGCTGCCGGTGCGCGACATCCAGGAAGAAAGCCTGATGCTGACCGGCGACGAGAACATCGTCGACATCGACTTCACGGTGTTCTGGGTGATCAAGGACGCCGGCAAGTTCCTGTTCAACATCCGCAACCCGGAAGCGACGGTGAAGCTGACCGCCGAGAGCGCGATGCGCGAGGTGATCGGCCAGACGCCCATCCAGTCGGCCCTCACCGAAGGCCGTAACGAGATCGAGCAGGGCACCCGGACGCGGGTTCAGCAGCTGCTCGACGACTACGGCGCGGGTATCGAGGTGCGCCGGGTGCAGCTCCTCAAGGTCGACCCGCCGGGGCCGGTCATCGACGCCTTCGTCGACGTCCAGCGCGCGCGCGCCGACCTCGAGCGTCTGAGGAACGAGGCCGAGGCCTACCGCAACGACATCCTGCCCAGGGCGCGCGGCGAGGCCGAGAAGATGATCCAGGACGCCAACGCCTATCGCGAGGAGATCACCAACAAGGCGAAGGGCGAGGCCGAGCGCTTCATCAAGGTGCTCGAGTCGTACCGGGCGTCCAAGGAGGTCACGACGCAGCGGATCTACCTCGAGACGCTCGAAGAGGTGTTCCGCGGCATGAACAAGGTCATCATCGACTCCTCGGCGCAGGGCGGGCCGGGGGTGGTGCCCTACCTGCCGCTGCCCGAGATCCAGAAACGGGCGCAGCAGGAAACCGACCAGGAGGAGGCGACGCAATGAGCCGCACCCGTCTGACGATCCTCGGGATCGTAATCATCGTGCTCGGCATCGTGGTGTTCAGCGCGCTGTTCACCGTCCACCAGACCAAGCAGGTGCTGGTCCTCCAGTTCGGCGAACCCAAGCGGGTGATCCAGCAACCCGGCCTCCAGTTCAAGCTGCCGTTCATCCAGAACGTGGTCGAGTACGAACGCCGGGTCCTCGAATTCGACCCGCCGGCCGAACAGGTGATCCTGTCCGACCAGAAGCGGCTGGTAGCGGACGCCTATGTGCGCTACCGGATCGACGATCCGCTGAAATTCTTCCAGACGGTGCAGTCGGAGGCGGTCGCGCGGTCGCGGCTCTCCTCGGTGGTCAATTCGAGCCTGAGGCGGACGCTCGGCAACGTGACGCTGCTCCAGGTGCTGTCGGACGAGCGCGAGCAGATCATGTCCGACATCCAGAAGGACGTGAACGTCGCCGCCCAGCGCCTCGGGCTGGAGATCGTCGACGTGCGTCTCCGGCGCGCCGACCTGCCGCAGGAGGCGGCGCAGGCGATCTACGCCCGCATGCGCTCGGAACGCGAGCGAGAGGCGCGCGAGGCGCGCGCCCAGGGCTTCGAGAAGGCGCAGCAGATTCGCGCCGCCGCCGACCGCGAACGCACGGTTCTGCTCGCCGAGGCGCAGCGCACCGCCGAGATCACTCGCGGCGAGGGCGATCAGGAAGCGACCCTGATCTGGGCCGACGGGTTCGGCCGCGACGCCGAGTTCTTCCGCTTCTACCGGTCGATGCAGGCCTACCGGGAAGCGCTCAAGAGCGACGACACGACGATGGTGCTCTCGCCCGACAGCGACTTCTTCAAGTTCTTCGGCGAAATCGGCAAACGCGGCGGGCCGGAAGAATAGATCGGCGATGCTGGGGACCGATCTGCTGGCCGCGATCGCGCTGGCGCTGGCGATCGAGGGCGCGCTCTACGCGCTGTTCCCCGACGCGATGAAGCGCTTCATCCTGCGCGTCGCGGACCAGCCGGCGAACGCGCTGCGCACCGCCGGGCTGGTCGCCACGGTCGCCGGGGTGGGGCTGGCGTGGCTGGTGCGGGGGTGAGGCACCGCTGCACGACCGAACAAGGAGAGATTCCGTGACCGCGAACGACAACGGACACCGGCGAGCCCGCAAGGGGGTCCGGCAGGTCCTCCCGCTCGCCCTCGTCCTGGTTCTCGCCGGGGCGCTGCCGGCGCTGGCCAAGGCGCCGCCGGCGAGCTTTGCGGATCTGGCCGCGAAGCTGCTGCCGTCGGTGGTCAACATCTCCACGACGCAGACGGCGCGGGCGGACCGCGGCAACCGCCCGGAAATGCCGCGGTTCGCGCCGGGGTCCCCCTTCGAACGCTTCTTCCGCGAGTTCTTCGACCGTCAGCAGCAGGGCCCCGCCCCGCAGCGCAGGGTCGCTTCGCTCGGCTCCGGCTTCATCGTCGACCCCGCAGGCATCGTCGTCACCAACAATCACGTCATCGCGGAAGCCGACAAGATCGCGGTCATCCTGTCCGACAAGACCCGGCTGGAGGCCAAGGTGATCGGGCGCGACGCCAAGACCGACATCGCGCTGCTCCGTATCGAGCCCGGCGAGAAAAAGTTGAAGGCGCTCGAGCTGGGCGACTCGGACGGCACGCGGGTGGGCGACTGGGTGATCGCCATCGGCAACCCGTTCGGCCTCGGCGGCACCGTCACCGCGGGCATCGTTTCGGCGCGCCAGCGCGACATCAACGCCGGCCCCTATGACGATTTCATCCAGACCGACGCGTCGATCAATCGCGGCAATTCCGGCGGCCCGATGTTCAACCTCGCGGGCGAGGTCATCGGCATCAACACGGCGATCTTTTCCCCCACCGGGGGCAGCGTCGGCATCGGGTTCGCGATCCCGTCCAACCTCGCGAAGCCGATCGTCGAACAGCTGCGGAAATACGGCCGCGCGCGGCGCGGCTATCTCGGCGTGCGCATCCAGACCGTCACCGACGAGATCGCCCAGGGCCTCGACCTGCCGTCCGCGTCGGGGGCTCTGGTGACCAGCCTGTCGGAGGGCGGGCCTGCCGCGAAGGCCAGGCTGGAGGTGGGCGACGTCATCCTGACCTTCGACGGCAAGCCGATTTCCGAGATGCGGAGCCTGCCCCGGATCGTCGCCGAGACGGCGGTCGGGCGCGAGGTCGACGTCGTGGTCTGGCGCAAGGGCGGGAAGAAAACCCTCAAGGCCACGCTCGGCGAGTTTCCCGAGGACGAGCCCAAGCTCGCCTCGCGGACCCCGGCCCAGCGGCCCAGGGACGCGACCGTGGAGTCGCTCGGGATCGATCTCGCCGCGATCACGCCGGAGCTCCGCAAGCGCTTCAACCTGGCGGAGGACGCGGCCGGCGTCGTCGTCACCGATGTCAAGGAAGGAAGCCCGGCGGCGGAGAAGCAGATCCGCCCGGGCGACATCATCCGCAAGATCGGGCCGAAGCAATCGGACATCACCGATCCGGAACAGGTGGCGCAGGCGGTCGAGAGCGCCATGAAGGCGAAACGCGAAACCCTGCTCGTCCTGGTCGAGCGGGAGCGCAACCAGCACTTCATCGCGCTGAAGATCGCCAAGGGCTGAGCGGGCCTTGGTATGGGCGGGATATCGGCGCATCGGTCGGATCGCAGCGCACCCGCATCTGGCGTCCTTGCCCCCTTTTGTCACCCCGGACTTGTTCCGGGGTCCAGACTGTCAGTCACCGCTGTCACCCGGCTTCCCTGGACCCCGGAACAAGTCCGGGGTGACACCGAGTTGGGCTGAAACGGCACGCTTGAACCTGTATATTCAGGTGACCGTGGGAGGTCGGTAATGGCTCCGGAAGTCCTTGGATACGTCAACCTGGCGGGTATCCTCGCCGCCATCGGGTTCCTTTGGAACCTGCATCGCGATATGCGGTCGATGGACGGACGGATCAACGATCTGGCTCGAGAGTTGTCCGAGCTTCGCGGCGAATTCCGCGGCCGCTTCGGGCCACCATCCGCCACGGAGGGATAACGCCCGACCATGCTCCGGACCGGCAGCAAACCGGGTCCGCCCGTCCTTTGGTCCCTGCCGCACCCCGCCCGGCTTGTCCAAGATCCCAACGCCTGAAGCCGATTCAGCCGCCCGGTCGCCGCTGATCGTCATCGGCGGACCGACGGCAAGCGGCAAGTCGGCCCTCGCCACGGCACTGGCCGAATGCCTCGGCGGGGTCGCGATCAATGCCGATTCGATGCAGCTTTACGGCGCGCTCTCGATCCTTACCGCGCGCCCCGGCGCCGAAGCGCTCGCGAGGGCGCCGCACCGACTATTCGGCATCGCCGCGCCCGACGACATATGGTCGGCCGGGCGCTGGCGCCGGCGCGCGGCGGCCGAGGTCGAGACCGCCCACGCGACGGGGAAGCTGCCCATCGTGGTGGGCGGAACCGGGCTCTACCTCCAGGCGCTGACCGACGGGCTCGCCGACGTGCCCGCGGCCGATCCCACGATCCGGAAGCGACTCCGCGACCTGCTCGCCGAGCGCGGCAGCGAGGCGATGCACCGCATGCTTTCCGAGCGCGACCCGGAGGGCGCGGTGGCGATCCGGCCGAGCGATCCGCAGCGCATCCTGCGCGCGCTCGAAGTGGTCGAGGCGACGGGCGAGCCCCTGCATGCATGGCACGCGCGCCAGACGGGACCGCCGGACGAGCGTTGGGCGGTATTGCAGATTCTGCTGATGCCCGGCCGCGATGTGCTATACGCCGCCTGCGACGCCCGCTTCGACGGGATGATGACCGACGGCGCGCTGGACGAAGCGCGGGCGGTCGGGGCGATGGGGCTCGATCCCGGACTGCCGATGATGAAGGCGGTCGGCCTCGCCCCCCTGCTCGCCCATTGCCGGGGCGAGCTCGCGCTCGACGACGCGGTCGCCGCCGCCAAGCGCGACACGAGGCGCTACGCCCGACGACAGATGACCTGGTTCCGCAACCGGTCGCGGCCCGATCGCGTCATATCGGCGCAATATTCGGAAAGTCTTTTGCCCGAAATCTTTTCATTTATTAGCGAATTTCGGTTGACCCTGTCCCGATGACCCATTAGTTTTGCGCTCCCTCATGGGGGACCGACGCCCTGCCCGGCGGGTGTGCCCGGGCACGGACGGCAAGCGATCCGCCGGCCTCGACAGGCCGGTTTCGTTTTGCCGGCGGCCCGGGCGGCGAACGGCGAAGGAGTAGCGTTATGTCCAGCCGAGAGATGACCGGCTCCGAGATCGTGCTCAAGGCGCTGATCGACCAGGGCGTCGATACGGTATTCGGATACCCCGGCGGCGCGGTGCTGCCGATCTACGACGCGATCTTCGAGCAGAACGCGCTCCGCCACGTCCTGGTGCGCCAGGAGGGCGGCGCGGTCCACATGGCGGAAGGCTATGCGCGCTCGACCGGCAAGGTGGGCGTGGTTCTGGTCACCTCGGGTCCCGGAGCGACAAACGCCGTCACCGGGCTGACCGATGCCCTGATGGACAGCGTTCCGGTGGTCTGCCTGACCGGCCAGGTGCCGACCCACCTGATCGGCAACGACGCCTTCCAGGAGGCCGACACGACGGGCATCACGCGGCCCTGCACCAAGCACAACTACCTGGTCAAGGAGATGGACGACCTGCCGCGGGTCATGCACGAGGCGTTCCACGTCGCGCGCAGCGGCCGGCCCGGCCCGGTGGTCGTCGACCTGCCCAAGGACATCCTGATGGGCAAGGGCGGCTATGCGGGGCCGGAGAACTTCGTGCACCGCTCCTACCAGCCGACGACCAGGGCCGACCGCGACCGCATTGCCGAGGCGGTGGAGCTGATGGCCAACGCCAGGCGGCCGCTGTTCTATATCGGCGGCGGGGTGGTCAACTCGGGGCCGGAGGCCTCGAAACGCCTGGCCCGGCTGGTCCGGCTGACCGGGTACCCGGCGACGGTGACGCTGATGGGACTCGGCGCCTTCCCGGCGTCGGACCCGCAATGCCTCGGCATGCTCGGCATGCACGGCCTCTACGAGGCCAACCTCGCGATGCACGATTGCGACGTGATGATCAATGTCGGCGCGCGGTTCGACGACCGGGTGACCGGGCGGCTCGCGGACTTCTCCCCGGGGTCGAAGAAGATCCACATCGACATCGACCCGTCCTCGGTCAACAAGAACGTGCCCGTGGAGGTGCCGCTGATCGGCGACGCGGGCGAGGTGCTGGGACAGCTCCTTCGCGCATGGAAAGCCCGAGAACTTCAGCCGGACGGCGCGGCGCTGGCGAAATGGTGGAAGCAGATCGAGTCCTGGCGCGCGCGGGACTGCCTGAAATTCGCCGCCTCGGAGTCCGCGATCAAGCCGCAGCACGCGATCAAGCGACTCTACGAGAAGACCCGCGACCGCGACGTCTACATCACCACCGAGGTCGGCCAGCACCAGATGTGGGCGGCCCAGTACTTCAAGTTCGAGGAACCCAACCGGTGGATGACCTCGGGCGGGCTCGGCACCATGGGATACGGCCTGCCGGCGGCGATCGGGGTCCAGGTGGCGCATCCGGGCTCGCTGGTGATCGACATCGCCGGCGAGGCCTCGTTCCTGATGAACATCCAGGAGCTCTCGACCGCGGTGCAGTACAACCTCCCGGTCAAGGCCTTCATCATCAACAACCAGTGGATGGGGATGGTCCGGCAGTGGCAGGAGCTGCTGCATGGCGGGCGCTATTCGGAAAGCTACACCGCCGCGCTGCCCGACTTCGTGAAGCTCGCCGAGGCGTGCCAGTGGACCGGGCTCAGGGCGACCCGGCCGGACGAGCTCGACGACGTAATCGATGCGATGATCGCGGCCGACGGCCCGGTGATCGCCGACATCGTCGTCGAGAAGGAGGAGAACTGCTTCCCGATGATCCCCTCCGGCGCGGCGCATAACGAGATGCTGCTCGGCCCCGACGAAAAGGCCGAGGCGCCGGTTTCCGAAGAAGGCATGGTCCTGGTGTGACCGGCGGGGTGCGGGGGTGAGCGACACCGAACGGCATACGATCTCGGTCCTGGTCGACAACGAGGCGGGCGTGCTCGCCCGCGTGATCGGCCTGTTCTCGGGACGCGGCTACAATATCGAGAGCCTGACGGTGGCCGAGGTCGACGCCGCGAACGCGCTGTCGCGGATCACCGTGGTGACCACCGGCACGCCGATGATCATCGAGCAGATCAAGGCTCAGCTCGACCGGCTGGTTCCGGTCCACCGGGTGGTCGACCTGACCAACGAGGGGGCCTATGTGGAGCGCGAGCTGGCGCTGGTGAAGGTCAAGGCGAAGGGCAACCGGCGGGTGGAGTCGCTGCGCATCGCGGACATTTTCCGGGCGCGCGCGATCGACAGCACCGGGGAATCGTTCGTCTTCGAGATTTCCGGATCGACCGAGAAGCTCGACGCCTTCATCGGCCTGATGGAGCCGCTCGGCCTGGTCGACGTGTCGCGAACCGGCGTCGCCGCCATCGCGCGCGGGACGGAGGGGCTGTAGGGGAACACTGCGCGGTTGCCGCCCTTCGATACGCGGCCTGCGGCCGCTACTCAGGGTGAGGGATTGCTTGAGTTCCGAAAGAAAAAACCCTCATCCCGAGTAGCCGCGAAGCGGCGTATCGAGGGACGCCCGCCGCTCACTCGCCCAGCTCCTCCCGGAGGCGGCCGATCCGGTGCATGCGCTCGTGCAGGACGGTGACGATGCCGATGTCGCCGTTGATCAGTCGTTTCCAGTAGACGAAGTGACTCTCGTACCGGAATACGTAACCGTCCACCCCGAACTCCGCCGGAATCGGCCGCGAGACCGTGCCGCCCGCGGCGATCCTCTCGAAAGCCTCGAAAAGGCCCGCGATGTAGGCATCGGCGCGCGCTTCTCCCCATCGTTCCAGGGAATACCGGTAGATCTCGTCGATGCGGAGAGCGGCGGCTTCCTGTACGCGGACGGATGTCACGGGTAAGCCGGGGGCCGGTTCCTCGCGATGACGTCGGACGCCGACAGCGGACGGTAGGAGTCCTCCGGCGCCGCGAAGGCGCGTTCCAACTCGGCCTTCAAGCGCTCGAACGCCTCGCGCTCGGAACGCTCCTTGTCGCGGCGGATCAGGTCGCGGATGTATTCGCTGACGTTCTCGTAGGCGCCGTTCTCGCCGACATTGGCCGCCACGAAATCGCCGAGCGCGCCGCTCAGGCGAACCGTCATCGTGGTGCGGCGCATGGTCGGGCCTCCCGTTCCGTGTATTCAACCTATTCAATATTTAATACGACAGCAAGTTCCGTGGACCGTCCGGCTCCGGTTGACCGCGGGCTTGCCGCGCTGGTACAGGAGGCCGGGAAAACGGGCGCCGCCGGGGAACCTGGCGAAGGCGCCGTCTATTTTGCACGAAAGGAAAACCGGATGCGCGTCTTCTACGACAGGGATGCCGACGTCAACCTGATCAAGGGGAAGAAGGTCGGCATCGTCGGCTATGGCAGCCAGGGCCATGCGCATGCCAACAACCTCAAGGACTCGGGCGTGGCCGATGTCGCGGTGGCGCTCAGGCCCGACTCGGCGTCGATCCGCAAGGCCGAGGATGCGGGTCTCACGGTGATGACCACCTCGGAGGCGGCTGCATGGGCCGACGTGCTGATGGTGCTGACGCCGGACGAGCTGCAATCGGAGCTCTACGCCAACGAGATCCGCGATCACCTGGGCGAAGGCGCCGCGCTCGCCTTCGCGCACGGCCTCGCGATCCATTTCCGCCTGATCGAGCCCCGCCCCGACCTCGACGTGTTCATGGTCGCGCCCAAGGGGCCGGGCCATACGGTGCGCTCGGAATATGTCGACGGCGGCGGCGTGCCCTGCCTGCTCGCGGTGCACCGGGACGCGTCCGGCAACGCGACCGAGATCGGCCTCTCATACGCCTCGGCCATCGGCGGCGGCCGCGCCGGCATCCTCGAGACCAGCTTCAAGGAGGAATGCGAAACCGACCTGTTCGGCGAGCAGTCGGTGCTGTGCGGCGGGCTCACCGCGCTGATCACGGCGGGCTACGAGACCCTGGTCGAGGCGGGCTACGCGCCCGAGATGGCCTATTTCGAGTGCCTGCACGAGGTCAAGCTGATCGTCGACCTGATCTACGAGGGCGGCATCGCCAATATGCGCTACTCGATCTCCAACACCGCGGAATACGGCGACCTGACGCGCGGGCCGGTGCTGATCGACGAGACCGTGAAGGCGCGGATGAAGACCATCCTGGACGACATCCAGTCCGGCCGCTTCGCCCGCGAATGGGTGCTGGAGAACCAGTCCGGCCAGACCAGCTTCAAGGCGCTCCGCCGGCGCGGCGCGGAGCATCACATCGAGCAGGTCGGCGCGCAGCTCCGCGGCATGATGCCGTGGCTCCAGGAACGCGCGCTGGTCGACCGCACGAAGAACTGAAATCCGGCGGGTTCAGCGGCATGGCGCGACATACGAATTGCATGGTTGAGAATGTCGGCGTAAAGGTAGACAATTAAAGGTTCGTAAGACCGTCGGGGTGCCGGATCCGGCATCCGCGGCGGCAACCGTGCGAAGAAGGCAGTGGCGCGAAGATGGGACCGGCGGCCGAAACGGTTCGGAAGATCGCAAGGGCGACCCCCCTCTTGGGATCGCTTCGCGGCCGCGCCGTGCCTGCTTCCGGCGCGCTTGGGCGACTTAGCAGCCCCTGAACGGCGACCGTCGCGAAAGGTGCGCCGGGCAGGGGACTTCATAGCCAGGTCCGAAAACCGCGTCACAGGAGCTCCGGGATGAGCCCGAATACCGACCCCAACCGCGTCATCATCTTCGACACGACGCTGCGCGACGGCGAGCAGTCGCCGGGCGCCTCGATGAACCTCGACGAGAAGCTGCGTATCGCCGAACTCCTCGCCGAGCTCGGCGTCGACGTCATCGAGGCCGGCTTCCCGATCGCCTCGAACGGGGATTTCGAGGCGGTGCGGGAAATCTCCAAGCTGGTCCAGGGTCCGGTCATCTGCGGCCTCGCCCGTTCCGGCCGTCCGGATATCGAACGCGCCGCGGAGGCGCTGGCGCCGGCCGAGCGGAGGCGCATCCACACCTTCATCGCGACCAGCCCGCTGCACATGAAATACAAGCTCCAGATGGAGCCCGAGGACGTGCACGAGGCAGTCATCGACAGCGTCACCCATGCGCGCAAGTTCACCGACGACGTGGACTGGTCGCCCGAGGACGGCTCGCGCTCGGACCCCGATTTCCTGTGCCGCTGTACCGAGGCGGCGATCCGGGCGGGCGCCACCTGCATCAACCTGCCGGATACGGTGGGCTACGCGCTGCCCGAGGAGTTCGGCGGCCTCATCCGGATGCTCCGCGAACGGGTGCCCAACAGCGACAAGGCGATCTTTTCGGCCCATTGCCACAACGATCTCGGTCTCGCCGTCGCCAACTCGCTGGCCGCGGTCGAGGCCGGCGCGCGCCAGGTCGAGTGCACGATCAACGGGCTCGGCGAGCGGGCGGGCAACGCGGCGCTGGAGGAGATCGTGATGGCGCTCCGCACGCGCCACGACCTGATGCCGTACACGACGGGGATCGATTCTTCCGTGATCACCCGGGTTTCCAAACTGGTCTCGACCATCACCGGGTTCACCGTCCAGCCCAACAAGGCGATCGTCGGCGCCAACGCCTTCGCGCACGAGGCCGGGATCCACCAGGACGGGGTGCTCAAGCACGCCGGGACCTACGAGATCATGACGCCCGAGTCGGTTGGGCTGGCGCGCTCGACCCTGGTCATGGGCAAGCACTCGGGACGCCACGCCTTCCGCGAGAAGATCAGGGAGCTCGGCTACAATCTGGGCGAAAACGCGCTGCAGGATGCGTTCCGCCGCTTCAAGGACCTCGCCGACAAGAAGAAGGACATCTTCGACGAGGATATCGAGGCGCTGGTCGACGACGCGGTGATCCGGCGCAACGACCGGATCCAGTTCGTCTCGCTGCAGGTGGTCTGCGGCTCGATCGGGCCGCAGACCGCGACGCTCGAGCTCGACATCGACGGCGACCGCCGGGGGACCGAAGCGACCGGCGACGGCCCGGTCGATGCGACCTTCAACGCGATCAAGGGGCTGTTCGCCCACACCGCGCGGCTGAAGCTCTACCAGGTCCATGCGGTGACCGAGGGCACCGACGCTCAGGCCGAGGTCACCGTCAGGCTGGAGGAGGACGGCAAGACGGTGAACGGCCAGGGGGCCGACACGGACACGCTCGTCGCCTCCGCGCGGGCCTATGTCAACGCGCTCAACAAGCTGCTGGTCAAGAGGGAAAAGACCGCGCCCGAGGCGCTCATCGCGTGACCCGGCGGCGCACATCGCCGGCGGGCGGCCGCACTCAACGAGGTATCGAATAGCGGGCCATGTTTTCCAAGATACTCGGACTCCTCTCGGCCGATATGGCGATCGATCTGGGGACGGCGAACACGCTGGTCTATGTGAAGTCGCGCGGCATCGTCCTCGACGAACCGTCCGTGGTCGCCACCGCCACCGCGCGGGGCCGCAGGCAGGTCCTCGCGGTGGGCGACGAGGCCAAGATGATGCTCGGCCGCACCCCGGGCGGGATCGACGCGATCCGCCCGCTGCGCGACGGCGTGATCGCGGATTTCGAGATCGCCGAGGAGATGATCAAGCACTTCATCCGCAAGGTGCACAACCGGCGGCGTTTCGCGAGCCCGCAGGTGATCATCTGCGTGCCGTCGGGCTCGACCGCGGTGGAACGCCGCGCGATCCAGGAATCCGCCGAAAGCGCCGGCGCGCGCCGCGTCTATCTCATACCCGAGCCGATGGCGGCGGCGATCGGCGCCGGCCTCCCGGTCACCGAACCGACGGGGTCGATGGTGGTCGATATCGGCGGCGGCACGACCGAGGTCGCCGTCCTCTCGCTCGGCGGGATCGTCTATTCCCGCTCGGTCCGGGTCGGCGGCGACAAGATGGACGAGGCGATCATCAACTATATCCGCCGCAACCATAACCTGCTGATCGGCGAGGGCAGCGCCGAGCGCATGAAGAAGCAGATCGGCTCGGCCTGCGTGCCGGTCAACGGCGACGGCGACCTGATGGAGATCAAGGGCCGCGACCTGATGAACGGCGTGCCCAAGGAAATCGTGATCTCGGAGCGGCAGATCGCGGAAAGCCTGGCCGAGCCGGTGAACGCCATCATCGAGACGGTCAAGGTGGTGCTGGAACACACCGCGCCGGAACTCGCCGCGGACATCGTCGACAAGGGAATCGTGCTGACCGGCGGCGGCTCGCTGCTCGGCAATATCGACGCGCTGCTCGGCCATGCCACGGGCCTTCCGGTCACCACGGCCGAGGAACCGCTGTCCTGCGTGGTGCTGGGAACCGGGCGTTGCCTCGAGGAAATGAAGGCGCTGAAGAACGTGCTCACCGCCAAGTATTGAGTGGAGTGCCGATTCGCCTGTATTGATCGCGGGGTGCGCCGCCCGCATGTGGTGACCGAACAGGACAAGGGGGCTTCGCGTCGGTGAAGTACCGACCGGGATCCATCATCCGCCTCGCGGTTCCCTCCGGGACGCTCAGTCAGCGTATCGTCCTGGCGACGCTGATCATGGCCGCGTTCGGCATCACGCTGGTCGGCAAGGCGGAATCGGTTCTGTTCGAAAGGCTGCGCGCGGGCGTGGTCGACTTCGTGGCCCCCGTCATGAACGCCATGTCGCGCCCGGCCGCCACGGTCGCCGATGCGATCGACGGGATTACCGAACTCGGCCGGCTGCGCGAGGAAAACGCGAAGCTCCGCGCCCAGAACGAGCGGCTGCTCCAGTGGCAGGCCGCCGGACACAAGCTGTCGGGGGAAAACGACCGGCTGCGCCGGCTGCTCCGCTTCGTGCCGGAGTCCAGGGTGGATTTCACGACCGCCCGCGTGGTGGGCGATTCCGGCGGCGTGTTCGTCCGGTCGATCGTCGTGGTCGCCGGCGCGCGGGACGGCGTCGCCAAGGGCCAGGCGGCGGTGACCGGGGACGGGCTGATCGGACGGGTGGTATCGGCCGGGGCCCGGTCCGCGCGCATCCTCCTGATCACCGACCTGAATTCCCGCATTCCGGTGCTGTTCGAGGAGTCTCGCGAGCGCGCGATCCTCGCGGGCGACAACACGGCCGCGCCCAAGATCTCGTTTCTGCGTCACGGCGCGCGGGTCAATACCGGCGACCGGATCGTGACGTCGGGCCATGGCGGGGTGCTCCCGCCGGGACTGCCGGTCGGCATCGTCTCGAGCGTCGCGGGCGAGGAGATCCACGTCCGGCCCTTCGCCGAGCTGGACCGTTTCGAATTCGTCCGCGTGATCGCCTATCCGGAGGTGGCGTTCGGCTTGCCCCGGGGATCGCTCCACGGAGGAGCCCCGCGGTGAGCGCGCTGCTCCGGCGGCTCGACGGAATCGCGACCGACCTCACCCCCTTCGTCGTCTCGCTGGTGCTCATCATGTTCTCGGCGATGCCGATCGACGTGTCCTCGATCGGCCCGGTGGCGCCCAATCTGGGCCTGATCGCGGTGTTCTACTGGACGATCTACCGGCCCGACCTGATGCCCGCCATCGCCGTCCTGCCGCTCGGCCTGTGGCAGGACCTGATGAACGCCGGGCCGCTCGGGCTGAACGCGCTCACGCTGCTGATCGTCTACGGCGTGATCGTCTTCCAGCGCGTCTTCTTCCGCGGCAAGTCCTTCCTCATCGTGTGGTGGGCGTTCGGCCTGACGGCGGCGTTCGCCGCGGTCGTGTTCTGGCTCGCGGTCATGGCGTGGCATCTGCGTTACGTCGACCCGGCGCCGCTGGCGTTTCAGTACGGTCTGACGCTTGCGGTGTTCCCGTTTCTCTACTGGGTGCTGTCGCGGATTCATCGATCCATCGCCCGCCGCGCCTGACGCAATTCGTGACCGCGGCGGGAAATCCGCGCTAGGATCGGCCGATGTACCGGGACAACGAAAGGCAGAGACTCTTCACCAGGCGCGCCGCGGTCCTCGGCGGCGCGCAGCTCGCCGCGGCCGGGATACTGGCCGGCCGGATGTATCAGATCCAGGTGGTGGAATCCGACCGCTACAAGATGCTGGCGGAGGACAACCGGATCAACATGCGTCTGGTCGCGCCCGCGCGGGGCCGCATCGTCGACCGGTTCTTTTCTCCGCTCGCGGTCAACCGGGAGAGCTATCGCGTCCTGCTGATCGCCGAGCAGACCAGGGATGTCGGCCGGACGCTCGAAAGGCTCGACCGCCTGATCGGCCTTACCGAGGCGGAAAGGTCGCGCGTGCTGCGCGAGGTCAAACGGCGCCGCGGCTTCGTCCCGGTGACGGTGCGCGACGGTCTCGACTGGCGCGAGGTCGCGAAGATCGAGGTGAACGCGCCCGACCTGCCCGGCATCGCCATCGACGCCGATTTGGTGCGCGACTATCCCCACTCGATCAAGTCGGCGCATGTGCTGGGCTATGTCGCGTCGGTGTCGGAAGACGAGCTCGGCGACGATCCGCTGCTCCAGCTCCCCGGCTTTCGCATCGGCAAGGCCGGGGTCGAGAAGTCCCGGGACCTCGCGCTGCGCGGCAAGGCGGGCGCGAGCCAGGTGGAAGTCAACGCGATGGGGCGGATCATCCGCGAGGTCGGCCGGGTGGAAGGGAAGCGGGGAAACGATGTCCGCCTCACCGTCGACATGGCGCTCCAGGCCTTCGCCCAGGAACGGCTCGCCCGGCACCAGAGCGCCTCGGCGGTGCTGCTCGGGGTGGAGACCGGCGAAGTCCTCGCCATGGCGTCCACGCCGGGCTACGAGCCCAACCAGTTCGTGAGGGGGCTGGGCGCCGAGACGTGGCGGGCGGTGGTCTCGGATCCGATGACCCCGCTGCTCAACAGGTCCCTGTCCGGGCTTTACGCGCCCGGCTCGACGTTCAAGCTGGTGGTGAGCCTCGCGGCACTCAACGCCCGCCGGGGCTGGCCGGGCCAGCGGATCTTCTGCAAGGGGTTCATGGAGCTGGGCGAGACGCAGTTCCACTGCTGGAACAAGCACGGTCACGGCTGGGTGAACCTCGTCGGAGCGATCGAACAGTCCTGCGACATCTATTTCTACGAACTCGCCCAGCGGGTCGGCATCGACCGGATCGCGGAGATGGCCGTCGAGCTCGGTCTCGGCACCAGGCTGCTGGACGACCTGCCGGGCGAACAGGAGGGGCTGATACCCACCCCGGAATGGAAACTGGCGTCCATCGGCACCAAATGGCAGGGAGGAGAGACGCTGATCACCGGCATCGGCCAGGGCTACCTGCTGACGACGCCGCTGCAGCTTGCCGTCATGGCCGCGCGGATCGCATCGGGCCGCGCGGTCGTTCCGCATCTGGTGATCGAGGACCGGGACGCGGCTGCGCCGCCGCCCGATCCCCGTTTTCCGCCGGTCAAGGTCCGGGAATCGGCCCTGAAGACGGTTCGCCGCGGGATGGACGCGGTCGCCAACAACAAGCGCGGCAGCGCCTACCGCTACGCGATCCGGGACCCTGCCTTCGCGCTCGCGGGCAAGACGGGGACCTCGCAAGTCGTCAAGATTTCCAAGAGCGAACGCGGAACCGGGGTGCTCAAGAACCACCAGCGCCCCTGGCACGAGCGCGACCATGCCCTGTTCGTGGCCTATGCGCCGATCGACAAGCCCCGCTACGCGATCTCGGTGGTCGTCGAACATGGCGGCGCGGGCTCTTCGATCGCGGCTCCCATCGCGCGCGACATCCTGCTCGAAGCGCAGCGGCGCGACCCGTTGGGGCCGAATGCGCCCGACCGCCTCGCATGGGTCGAAGCGCCCCCGGGTCAGGGCTGAACGGGGAGGGCCGGGGTCTTGGCGAGCGTTGCGGCAACCGGCGAAAGCCTGTCTTTGGGACGCAAGCTGGCGCTGCTGAGCTGGCCGCTGGTGGTCCTCCTTTGCGTCCTCGCCGCGATCGGCGCCGCCATGCTCTATTCGGCGGGCGGCGGAAGCTGGGACCCCTGGGCGGTCCGTCACGTCATGCGCTTCGGCATCGCCTTGGTCGTGATGCTGGCGGTGGCGCTGGTCGATCTGCGGTTCTGGTTGCGCTACGCCTATCCGATCTATTTCGCCTCGGTCGCGCTCCTCGTGGCGGTCGAGGTGGCCGGAGCCACCGGCATGGGCGCGCAGCGGTGGATCGACCTCGGCCTCGTGCGCCTGCAACCCTCCGAGCTGATGAAGGTCGCCCTGATCCTGGGGCTCGCGCGCTACTTCCACGGCGTATCGATGGAAGACATCGGACGCCCTGGCCGGCTGGTCGTCCCCCTGCTGATGATCCTGGCGCCCGCATTCCTCGTTTTGCGCCAGCCCGATCTCGGCACCGCGCTGATGCTGACGGTCGCGGGGGTGGCGATATTCTTCGTCGTCGGTGTCAGGCTGTGGAAGTTCGGGTTGGTCGGGCTGCTCGGCCTCGCCGCGCTGCCGGTGGCCTGGAACATCCTGCGCCCCTATCAGCAACGGCGCATCCTGACTTTCTTCGATCCGGAGTCCGATCCGCTGGGCGCCGGCTATCACATCCTCCAGGCCAAGATCGCGCTCGGCTCGGGCGGCGTCTTCGGAAAGGGCTTCATGCAGGGCTCGCAGGCCCATCTCGACTTCCTGCCGGAACGTCAGACCGACTTCATCTTCACCATGCTGGCCGAGGAGTTCGGCCTGGTCGGCGGGCTCGCCGTGCTGGGCCTCTTCCTCCTGCTGTTCGCCTACGGCATCGCGCTCGCCATACGCATACGCAACCAGTTCGGACGCGTCGTCGCGATCGGCGTGACCGTGACGGTCGCGGTCTACGCCCTGATCAACATGGCCATGGTGATGGGGCTGGTCCCGGTGGTCGGAGCGCCCTTGCCGCTGATCTCCTATGGCGGCACGGCGGTCCTCAGCGTGATGATCGGCTACGGATTGCTGTTGTCGGCCAGCATCAACAGGGACGACCTGATCGGCAAATCCGGGGCGGCGGAGGACTCCTGACGCCGGCCGCCGCGCAGCGGGCGGGCTCGCCATCGGCCGCGCGGTTTGCTATAAGCCCCGCTCCCGGTTGGGGCGCATAGCTCAGTTGGTAGAGCAGCTGACTCTTAATCAGCGGGTCCAAGGTTCGAGTCCTTGTGCGCCCACCACCTTTCCCCGATTGGAAGAGAAGCCCGGAAGACCGCGCGGGCGGAGATCGGCCTGTCGGGTATCGGGAAGGGAGCATGACCATGGTACGCATCGGCGACGCCGTCAGGCGGGATGAGGACTACCGGCTGCTGAGGGGTCGGGGCCGCTATCTCGACGACGTCGACGCACCGAACCAAGCGCGCGCCCATGTCCTGCGCGCGCCCCACGCGCATGCGGAAGTCGACGCGATCGACATCGAGGAGGCGCTGGCGGCGTCCGGCGTGCTCGCGATCCTGACCGGGACCGATCTGGCCGCGCGCGGGCTGGGCACCGTCCGGGCGGCGGTGCCGAGCAGGCGGGCGGACGGCTCGCAGGGGTTCAAGACGCCGCAACCGCTATTGGCCGGGGACCGCGTGCGCATGGCCGGTCAGGCGGTCGCCTTCATCGTCGCGGAGACCGTCGAGCAGGCGAAGGACGCCGCGGAGCTGGTGGGCGTCGATTACGCCCCGCTGCCCGCCCTGGTCACGGCGGACGATGCGCTCGCGCCCGGCGCGCCGGCGGTCTGGGACGACAATCCCGGCAACGAGGCGTTCACCCACGAGGCCGGCGACGCGGCGGCGGTCGAGGCGGGCTTCGCCAGGGCCGCGCATGTCGTGCGCCACCGGGTCTGCGTCAACCGCGTGACCGGCAACCCGATGGAGCCGCGCGGCTGCCTCGCCGATTACGACGAATACGAGGACCGATACACGATCCGCGCGACCATCCAGTCGGCGCACGGCATTCGCGCGGTGCTGGCCGAGCAGATCTTCGGTCTTCCGCAGAGCCGGTTCCGCGTCGTCTGCGACAACATGGGCGGCGGCTTCGGCACGCGCGGCGGTTGCATGCCGGAATACGCGCTGTCGCTCTGGGCGTCGGAGGTCGTCGGCCGGCCGGTCAAGTGGGTCGCCGAACGCTCCGAGAGCCTTCTCAGCGACGAGCAGGCGCGCGGCGGTTTCGTAGACGCCGAGCTGGCGCTCGACGCGGATTACCGGTTCCTCGCGCTGCGCACCCACACCAGGGTGCCGATCGGGGCCTACTACACCTCCGACCGCAATTTCGGCTCCACCGTCACCGGGCTCGGCGGCCTCGCGGGGGTGTACCGGACGCCGGCGATCCACGCGAAGGTCACAGGCGCCTTCACCAACACCATGACCAACGCCCAGTATCGCGGCGGCGCCAAGCCCGAGCCGTGCCACGTCATCGAGGTGATGGTCGACACCGCGGCCCGCGCACTGGGCGTCGACCCGGCCGAGCTGCGCCAGATCAACACGCTGAGCCCCGACGAGCTGCCCTACACGACCTGCCTCGGCACCAGCTACGATTGCGGCGAATTTCCCGCCAACCAGGCTCGCGCGCTCGATACCGGCGACTACGGGAATTTCGCGGCGCGCCGGGAGACCGCGCTCAACGACGGCAAGCTGCTCGGCATCGGCATGTCGCAGACGATTTGCGGCGTCGCCATGATCAATTACGAGCATGCCGAGATCCGCTTCGACTCCGGCGGCGGCATCACCCTCCTGTGCGGCGCGATGGATCACGGCCAGGGGCACGGGACGACATTTCGCCAGGTCCTCGCCGACCGACTCGGCATCGACATGGACGACATTCGCTACCGATATGGCGACACTGAGGTCGTCACGGCGGGAGTCGGCACGTTCAACGCCCGCTGCGCGGCGCTCGCCGGGTCCGCGGTCGTCGAAGCCGCCGACAAGATCGTCGAGAAGGGCAAGCGTATCGCCGCGCACATGCTGGAAGTGCCGGAAGTCGACATAGAATTTGCCGACGGCCGTTTCGGCGTGGTCGGCACCGACAAATCGGTCGACATCGGGGAGGTCGCGCGGGCCGCTTTCCAGAAGCCGAAACTGCCCGCCGACATCGAGCCCGGGCTCTACGAACGGGGCGATTTCGGGAGCGACGACGGGCCGGTCTATCCCAACGGCTTCCATCTCGCGGAGGTCGAGATCGACCGCGAGACCGGGCATGTTCGCCTGGTGCGCTACAACTGCGTCGACGATGCCGGCACCGTCCTCAACCCGATCCTGTTCGACGCCCAGGTGCATGGCGGCATCGTCCAGGGCGCCGGGCAGATCCTGATGGAAGACGTCAACTACGACGCGGACGGCCAATTATTGACCGGCTCGTTCATGGACTACGCCATGCCCCGGGCCGACCATTTCTGCCATTTCGAGCTCGCCGCCAACGAGGTGCCGACCGCGCGCAACCCGCTCGGCGTCAAGGGAGTCGGCGAGGCCGGAACCGTGGGCGCCATGCCGTCGATCATGAACGCGGTCAACGACGCGCTGCACCGCATCGGCGCACCGCCGGTCGAAATGCCGGCGACCGCGGAAAAGGTCTGGCGCGCGATCCGGGAGGCGGAGGGTTAGAGCAAGCCCCCCCTCACCCTAACCCTCTCCCCGTGGGGGAGAGGGGATTCGCTCGCTCATCCCTCCTCACCTTCTCCCCTCCCGCTTGCGGGAGGGGCCGGGGGAGGGCCGGCCGTCAGTTCCACAAGCGTTCGCTGGCCAGTCTGGCGCCTTCGACCAGCGCGCCGAGCTTGGCCCACTGGACGGTCGGGTGGACGCGGCGATGGAACGGGCCCTGCGCGAAGCCGCAATCGGTCGAACCGATGACGTTCTCGCGCCCGACCAGCTCTGCGAGCCGGACGATCCGCTCGGCGACCAGCTCGGGGTGCTCGACGACATTGGTGGCGTGGCTGATTACGCCGGGGATCAGGACCTTTCCGTCGGGCAGCTCGACGTCCTTCCAGACCGCCCATTCGTGCTCGTGGCGCGGGTTCGCCATCTCCAGCACGTAGGCGCCCGCGTTGACGCTCAGGATGAGGTCGACGATCTCCCGGATCGGAACGTCGCTGGTGTGCGGGCCGGGCCAGCTTCCCCAGCAGACGTGGTAGCGCACCCGCTCCGGCGGGATCCCGTCGAGCGCATGGTTCAGCGCCTCCATGTGCAGGCCGAGCCAGCTGCGGTAGTCCTCCATGCTCGCCGGCGGGACCATGCGGTCGTAGGTGACCGCCGCGCGCGCGTCGTCGACCTGGACCAGCAGACCGGCCTCGGAGATGGTCCGGTACTCGACCCGCATCGCGTCGGCGATGGCGAAGATCAGCGCCTCGTCGCTCTCGTAGTACTCGTTCCTGCGGTCGGGGATGACGCTCGCCGGCGCGGCGACCGGCAGGAACCCTTCCGCCACGTCCACCGCGTCGAGCGCGGCCCTGAAATTGTCGATGTCGCGCTGGAGCGCGTCCTGCCCGCTATAGGCGATGGGCGCGACGCAGACCGACTCGTATCGCGCGCCCCCGCCGCCGTCGAAACGCCCCTGCGCCCGGTCATGCGCGTCGAGCTCGGCATAGAACTCGGGAAAGCGCTCCCGGTCGAGGCCGCGGGCGAACGGATCGGCGCCGCCGGATGCCACCGGCCGCCGCTCGAACCCGTCGAGCCGTTCGAGCACGTATTGCGACCAGCTGATCGACTTGCCGAACTCGCCGTCGCTGATGACGTCGATCCCCGTCTCGGCCTGACGCCTGACGATCCCGGCGACCGATTCCGTCAGCACCTCGCGGTGATACGCCTCGTCCACCGCCACGCCGTCCTGCTTCGCTGCCAGGATGTTCTTTATCGCCTGGGGCCGGATCAGGCTCCCCACATGGGTGGTGAGAATGCGGTCTTCGCTCCGCTTCACCTCGGCTCACTCCCTATGTCCGGGCGCGGGACAGCACCACGACCGGCACCTCGCGGGTGGCGGCGGCCTTCTTGCGGTAGTCGTCGTAGGGCGGGTAGAGCCGGGCCATCATGGTCCACAGGCGCTCGCGGTCGTCGCCTTCCGCCGCCCGGGCGGTCGCCGCGAAGGTCTCGGCTTCGACCTGGACCTCGACCCCGGGGTTCTCCTCGAGGTTCAGATACCAGTAGGGGTGGACCGGCCGTCCGCCCTGCGAGGCGATGACGACGTAATCGGCTCCATCCCGGCCGTAGATCAGCGGCGTCGTGCGCGCCTCGCCCGACTTTTTTCCGATCGTCGTCAGCAACAGGCAGGGGAAATGCTCGTTCCCGTCATGCCCCTTCCAGATATGCCCGTCGGCCCCGCCGGTCTCGCGGTACCGCCTGACATGGTCCATCGCCCAATCCGACTTTGCCATATGCGTCGTTCTCCCCGGTTCTTTCCCGCAGGTCGATATTATTGCGCCCAGGGAAGCCCGCCCAGATCGACGTTGCCGCCGGTGAGGATGACTCCGACGCGTTGGCCGGCGAAGACGTCCCGGTTCTTCAGCACCGCGGCGACGGCGACGGCGCTCGACGGCTCGATCACGATCTTCATCCGCTCCCACACCAGCTTCATCGCATCGACGATCTCGCGCTCGGAGACGGTGAGGATGTCGGCGACGTGGTTGGAGACGAAATGCCAGGTCAGCGCCTTCAGGGACGTCCTGAGCCCGTCGGCCACCGTCTCGGGATCGTCGGCGGCGACGATGCGCCCCGCGCGGAGGCTGCGCGCGGCATCGTCGGCCTGCTCGGGCTCCGCGGCGTAGATTTTCGTTCCCGGCGCGTCGCCGGAGAGGGCGAGGCAGGTCCCCGACACCAGCCCACCCCCGCCGATCGGCGCGACCACGGCGTCGAGGTCTCCGGCCTGCTCGATCAGCTCGCGCGCGCAGGTCGCCTGGCCCGCGATCACCCGGGGGTCGTCATAGGGATGCACGAAGTCGGCCCCGGTCTCCTCCCGCACCCGGGCCAGCACCGCCTCGCGCGCCGCGACCGAGGGTTCGCACTCGGTCACCGTTGCGCCATAGCCGATCGCCGCCTCCTTCTTGGCGCGCACCGCGTTGCGGGGCATGACCACATGGCACGGGATGCCGCGCCGGCTTGCCGCGTAGCCGAGCGCCTGGGCGTGGTTGCCGGAGCTGTGGGTCGCCACGCCCATCCTCGCCTGCTCCTCGGTCAGGCCGAAGACGGCGTTGCACGCGCCGCGCGTCTTGAAGGCGCCCGCCTTCTGGAAGTTCTCGCATTTGAAGAACAGCCGGGCCCAGGCGAGGCCGTCCAGATGCGCCGAGGTCATCGCCGGCGTGCGGTGGATATGGGGCGCGATCCGCTCACGCGCGCTCAGCACGTCTTCATAGGAAGGGAGAAGCATCGGGAACGCTGGCGCGATTACCGGTTTGCCGGCGACCTGGCCCTGTCGAAGAAATTGTCCCCGCCGCCGATCGCGTCCGCGCTGGTGCCGACGATCAGCGGGTCGGGCTGCCCCACGACGACGACATCCTTGTCCGTATAGGGCAGGGACGAGAGGAAATGCCGCATGCAGTTGAGCCGGGCGCGTTTCTTGTCGTCGGACTTGACGATCGTCCAGGGCGCGTCGGCGGTGTCGGTGTAGAAGAACATCGCCTCCTTGGCGTCGGTGTATTCGTCCCACTTGTCGATCGACGCCCGGTCGACCGGTGAGAGCTTCCACTGCTTGAGGAGGTCGTTCTCGCGCGCCTCGAAACGGCGCCTCTGCTCGTGCCGGGTGACCGAGAACCAGTACTTGAAGAGCACGATGCCGCTGCGCACGAACATGCGTTCGAGCTCGGGCACCTGGCGCATGAACTCCAGATATTCCTTGCCGTTGCAGAACCCCATCACCCGCTCGACGCCGGCCCGGTTGTACCAGGAGCGGTCGAACAGGACGATTTCGCCGCCATGGGGCAAATGGCGGATATAGCGCTGGAAGAACCATTCGGTCCGCTCGGCCTCGGTCGGCTTGTCGAGCGCCACCACGCGGGCGCCGCGCGGGTTGAGGTGCTCGGTGAAGCGCTTGATGGTCCCGCCCTTGCCGGCGGCGTCCCGCCCCTCGAACAGGAGGACGATCTTGCTCCCGGTCTCCTTCACCCAGTCCTGGACCTTCAGGAGCTCGACCTGAAGCTGGGCCTTCTGCTCCTCGTAGACCCTGCGGGTGAGCTTGTCCTCGTAGGGATACTCGCCGGTCTCGAACATCCGGCGGATCGCGTCGCGATCGCGCTCCAAGGCGGCGGAACCGTCGGCCGGGGCCGCGCCGTAGCCATCGGGAGCGGTTTCCGCCGGCGCCTCGCCGTCGGCTCTTGTCGTCATCCCATCGTCTCCGCGGAACGGGCTGCCCGAAAGCTTAGCCGCGCCCCGGACCGACCGCCAGCCGATCCTTCACGGGCCGGCCTCCCGCTTCTCCAGATCGTCGAGCATTGCGTGGATGCGGTCGATATGGGAATCGGTGTCGTATGTCCGGTAGAACAGCGCCTGGGTGCGCATCGGATCGCCGGTATAGAACTGCTCGTAGAGCCGCTGCCGCCCGGCGAAGCTGGAGAGCGACGCATCGAAGGCCAGACGCAAGAGCCTGATCCGCTCGGGCGAGCTCGCGTTGGCGGACTGGAAGTACATCTCGACGTTGTCGCGGAGCTCGCCCGCCACCTCGGCGTAGGACGGCACGGCGACCATCCCGCCGGCGCCCAGCGTGTTCAGGATCTCGCATTGGCGGTTGTACATCTTCCAGTACATGCTCTGCCAGGTCTGGAGCGGGCGGACGCCGGCGACCCAGGTGCCGAACTCGGTCTCGCGCGCCTCCGCCTCCGCCGCGACCCGGCAGGTGCGGGCGAACTCGGCGATCGCGATGGTCTCGGCGAGCTGCACCTGGACCGGGTTGTGGACGTCGATCTTCGACGCCCGCGCGACGGCGAGCGTCAGCGCCATCATGAACTCGGACTTCGACGTCGCGCGGACCACGGACTGCATCAGCGTGTTGGGCAGGGTGTGGGATTGCGGGTTGACGAGCTGGTCGAACTCGGGGTCGCGGTAGATGAAGGTGCGCTCCCACGGCACGACCACGTCGTCGAAGATCACCAGCCCGTCGGACTCGTCGTATTGCAGCGAGAGCGGATGGTCGAGCAGCGAAGGCGCGTTGGTCTGGGCCACCGGCGGACGGCAGATGAAGCGGAGCCCGGGCGTCGAGACCGGAATCGCGAAGCCGAAGGAGAACGCCGTCGTGTCGCGCATATCGTCCGACCAGCGCGACGCCGCCGGCATCACCAGCAGCTCGTCGGCGAGCGCGCAGAGCGTCGCCACCATGCGCGCGCCGCGGATGGTGAACCCCGAGTCGGTCTCTCCAACGATCTGCGCGATCACGTCGGAGGCCTCCAGATGCGCCGGACGCGAGCGGTCGACCTGGGGGTTGACCAGCACATGGGTGGTGATCAGGTCGTTCTCCCGCACGTGGCGGTGGAAGTTGCGGATGTTGTCGCCGCCCTTGAAGGCTTCGCGGTCGAAACGCTCGCCCGCCGCCGCGTAGGCCGAGATCATCACGTTCTTGAAGTCCGGCGAGCGGCCCAGCACGCCGCAGGACTCGTCCATCCAGACCTTGATCGCGTCGTTGCGCGCGACCACCTCGTCCTTCGTCCGGGGCTGGAGATGGGTCATGCCGACCGGATCGCCGGTATCGGGCGACTCCCAGGTCATGATCTCGTGCAGCCCGGGCTCGTGCTGCATCTCCATCAGCCGCGCCATCGCCAGCGCGGCGCCCGCGAAACGGGGATCGCCGGCGATGTCCTTGACCCGCTCGCCCTCGATGGAGATGTCGCGGTCGTCCTTGAGGGCGTCGAGGAACTGCGATGCGGTGCGAATCGGCATGGTCAGGGCCGCTCCGAGAAGGGTTTGCCGAATACCGACTCGTACTCGGCCTCGTCCCAGAAGCCGATCAGGATTCCGGGCGGCTCCACGGCGGCGGTCATCCGCTCGATGGTCTCGGGCTCCAGCGTGATCCGGCAATGGTGCCGCCGCGCCCAGCCGAACAGCGCCTCGTGCAGCCGGGCGCGGACCGCCTCGTGTTCGGATTCCGCGCTCGCGCCGAGATCGCGCAGCTCGTCGGGGTCGGCCTCCAGGTCGAACAGCATCGGGCGGAACCCCTCGGCGTGGATGTATTTCCAGCGCTCGTCGCGGATCATCAGGAGCCGGGCGTCCTCCTGCGCGTTGCCGATGGCCGTGCGCGCCGGGCGCGTCGCGTAGTCGTATTCGGAGATCGCGTAGCGCCGCCAGGACTCCGGCGCCTCGGCCGCGTGCAGCAGGGGATCGAGCGTCCGCCCCTCGATGATGTGCGGCAGGTCGCGGCCGCCGAAATAGCGCAGGAAGGTGGGGGCGAGGTCGATGCACTCGACCAGCTCGTCGCGCACCATGCCGCGCGTGGCGTCGGCTTCGTCGCGCGGGTCGTAGACGATCAGCGGCACCTTCACCGAGGCGTCGTGGAACAGGTCCTTCTCGCCCATCCAGTGATCGCCCAGATAGTCGCCGTGGTCGGAGGTGAACACGATCATCGTGTTCTCCATCAGCCCGCGCTCCTCCATCCAGGCGAACAGCCTTCCCATCTGGTCGTCGATCTGCTTGACCAGGCCCATATAGGCCGGGATCACGCGCTCGCGGACCTCCTGGCGGGAGAACGTGCGGCAGACCCGCGATTCGATATAGGCGCGGAAGACCGGATGGTCGGTCCGGCGCTCCTCGTCCGAGCGGACCGCCGGCAGGACGTGCTCCGCGCCGTACATGTCGTGATAGGGCGCGGGCACCATGTAGGGCCAGTGCGGCTTGATGTAGGAGAGGTGGCAGAGCCACGGGCTGTCGCCGGCCCGGTCCATGAAATCGATCGCGCGCCCGGTCATGTAGGGCGTCTCGGAATGCTCCTCGGCGATGTCGGCCGGAAGGTTGGCGTATTTCAGCAGCCAGCCCGAGCGCCGCTCGCCGTCCGCGTCGATGCCCGCGTTGGCGTGCTCTTCCCAGGGGTTGGGCGCGTTCACCCCCCGCTCCCTCAGCCAGTCGTTGTAGTCGGGCTCGGGGTCGAGCGGGCCGTAGGGATGCAGACCGTCGTCGCGCTCGAACGGCTCGAAGCCGCATTCCGCGATGTTGACGCCGATGGCGGATTCGGGGTCGATCCCGAGCCATTCCATGCCGCGTGTGTCGGGGATCATGTGGGTCTTGCCGACCAGCGCCGGCGTCACCCCGATGTCGCGCAGGTGATCGCCCAGCGTCGGTTCGCCGACACGCAGCGGAAAGCCGTTCCAGGTCACCCCGTGCGAACGGCAATAGCGCCCGGTATAGGACGACATGCGGGACGGGCCGCAGAACGGCGACTGCACATAGGCGTTGGTGAAGCGCACCCCGCGCCCGGCCAGGCGGTCGAGATGGGGCGTATGGAGATGCGGATGGCCGTAGCAGGACAGGTAATCCCAGCGCAGCTGGTCGGCCATGATCCACAGAACGTTGCGGGCTTCACCCATCGTCGTGTCTCCGAATGAAGGCGGGGAGGTCTTCTCGCCGGGCGGCCCCGTCGGACCCGGCCGGAAGATCGCGGATCGGCGGGGGAAGGTCAAACCGGGGGCGGGCGGTCGCCAGATTCGCGTCCTTCAAATGCCGAGCGAGAATGTCGACCCTTGTCGACTCGACTTGCCTGTCGACATTTCGGTCGGCAAATGTCTGTCGGCAAATGCCGAACGCGCGCGGCACCGGGGGGTCGGCATATCCGATCCGCGGGTCGACCATGTCGCTCCGGTGCCCGTCGCGGAACCCCTCCGTCGCCGGGAGCGCCGTCGCCGGCCCGCTCCGGGTGACGACGGCGCCGGTAACGATGGCGGTTGCATGCACGATCGTGTCCTCCACATGGGCGGGCGGTGTGCCCGGGAAAGGAAAGGGGCGCCGAACCTCCCGGCGCCCCTTTTCCCATTTCGCGTAGTGTGGGGAATATACCCCAAATCGCGTCCCGGGTCAAGAAAAAAATACTTGTTCGGAGTAAGTCAGTTGGCAAGTCACGGATTCCACGAGCTTTTTTCTCCCTTCCGATTCGACCCCGAAACCGCCTCCCGGACCCCCGATTCCGTCCCATGCGCGATTCCGGCGGGATTTCCCCTCATCCCGGCCCTCTCCCCGGCGGGGAGAGGGAGAGTTGCCGCGCCGACCCCTCCTTATCTTCTCCCCTCCCGCTTGCCCCGGATCGCAGTCCGGGGCTTGCGGGAGGGGCCGGGGGAGGGCTGGCGCCCCCACTTCCCGACTATGGAAAATATGGTGCGATTCGTGTCCCGGTTCAAGAGAAATTTTCTCTTTCAGACTATTTTCTGACCGTTTCCGGTTTCCCGTCCGCTCCTCCCTCGTCATGCCCGGAACAAGTCCGGGCATGACGGTGTGGAGGAAATACGGGGACACAGGGAACGGCGACGGGGGAGATGCCGGTGCGCCGGAATTCGCGTTTCCAGCCGACCGATCCGTCGGAAAACCTCCGGTAGACAGGCCGTTAACCCGGTCGGCCAGAATTAAACCGGACAGCTGCGGAACAAATCCGGCTATGACGGGAGAAAATGCGGCGATCCGGTCGGCGGGTATTTCGATCCGCGCGGTCACGGCCCCGACGCCCGGTTGGCGTCGATATCGAACCCGTGCTCCAGGAGCCGGAGAAAGCTGTCCCGGTCGATGCCGGCGAGGCCCATCTTCGCGAGCGTCAGCCCTTCCGAGCGGAAGTCGCGTTCCATGATCGCCGACGCGAGATGGATGACGTGGTCGATGATCGGCGTGGGCACTCCCGCGACGCGCCCGAGCTCGGAATAGATCAGGTGGCCGTAGGGCACGTCCTCCACATGATCCATTTGTCCGGCTCGCTCTGGTGGAAGGCCTCGTAGGAGAGGCCGGACGCGCCGGCCTCGTCGGTGGTGTAGCCCATCCGCCAGAACAGCTCGACGAAGGGCATGGTCCTCGCATCGAGCGCCTCGGCCACCGCGAGGCGCTCGCGGTCGACGGCGTCGATCAGCCGCCCGACCGACGGTGTGATGCCGTCGTAGTAGTGCCGGAAGTCGCCGCCGGTCGCCTCGATCCGGCCCGCGTTGCACAGCACGGCGGGCGGGTGGTGAATGGCGTTGCCGGCGGAGGCCGACCATGACGGGAAAAGGCAGGGGAGCGATGCTTCCATCCATATCGGATACGCTCCGACACGGATTTCCCGGCGGTCGAGACCCAAAGCCGTCACCCCGGACTTGTTCCGGGGTCCAGCGCCACCTCTCCGCCGCCCGATCCCGTGGCTCTGGACCCCGGAACAAGTCCGGGGTGACAGCGGGGGCAAGGACGGCAAGTGCGGGCGCGCCGCGATCCATGGTCGTCCGGGCTACTAATCCGCCTCCGGCGGGACCAGACGTTCGAGTTGCGGGACGAGACTGGGAATGTCCCGTTCCACCGTTTCCCACACGATTTCCATGTCGATGTCATCGTAGCCATGGATCATGCGGTTGCGCATCCCCCGGATCCGCGCCCAAGGGATCTCCGAATGTGCGTCCCGGAACACCGGGGACAGCCGGCCGGACGCCTCACCCATGATTTCGATGCGGCGAATCACCGAATCCTGCAACTGCGGGTTTTCGAGAAACTCATCGCGGGAGACACCCTCAACATAGGACCGTATCGCGCGGGCCGACCGGAGAATGTCGAGAAGGCATACGCGATCACGATCCATAGACGAGTTCCGCCGATTGCAGGATCGCCTTCCGGCGCAGGTAATTCGGGCTTCTCTCCACGGCGCGCCAGCTGACGAGATCGACATCCCGCCCGAAAATGTCCCTCAACTCCTCCTCCATCCGGTCCATGTCGAACAGCGTGTGGCGCGCGGCTTCATCGAAACCGACCAGTACGTCGACATCGCTTTCGGGGCCGAAATCGTCCCGCAGGGCGGAACCGAACAGGGCCAGTCTTGCCACCTGCCAGCGTTCGCAGAATGCGGCGATCCGGTCGGCAGGTATTTCGATCCGCGCCGTCATGGCGCAAACGCCCGGTTGGCATCGATATCGAACCCTGCGGCGTTCAACTCCTGAACCGGCTTCATCCGTCAACCGCCTCCGCCGTCCCGCCAAATGCCTCGGAAATCAATACCAATCGCTACCGCTCAGGTCGAGGCGGCACGACCGCCGAACCCGTGCTCCAGCAGCTCGAGAAAGCTGTCCCGGTCGATGCCGGCGAGGCCCATCTTCGCGAGCGTCAGCCCTTCCGAGCGGAAGTCGCGTTCCATGATCGCCGACGCGAGATGGATGACGTGGTCGATGATCGGCGTGGGCACTCCCGCGACGCGCCCGAGCTCGGAATAGATCAGGTGGCCGTAGGGCACGTCCTCCAGCAGATAGCGATGCCGGAGCGTCGTCGGCGCCATGATCCACTTGTCGGGTTCGCTCTGGTGGAACGCCTCGTAGGAGAGGCCCGACGCGCCGGCCTCGTCGGTGGTGTAGCCCATCCGCCAGAACAGCTCGACGAAGGGCATGGTCCTCGCATCGAGCGCCTCGGCCACCGCGAGGCGCTCGCGGTCGACGGCGTCGATCAGCCGCCCGACCGACGGTGTGATGCCGTCGTAGTAGTGCCGGAAGTCGCCGCCGGTCGCCTCGATCCGGCCCGCGTTGCACAGCACGGCGGGCGGGTGGTGAATGGCGTTGCCGTAGGGGAACACCGTCTCCAGCACGTTGGCGAAGGGCTGCACCGACGGGTAGACGGTTTTCACGACCTCGTGGAGCCGTCCGGTCTCCCTTCCCGGGAAGCCGCCGAAGACCATGAAGTCCGACACCCGCGAAATCCGGCACTTCGTCGGCTCGATGCGGCGGCAGAGATAGGGGAGCGTCGCGGTCTCGCAAAACACCGGATGCTCGATGCCGTGCTCCTTAAGCACATGCGGGATGAGCAGGAGCGTGTGCCCCGGCGAGACGAACAGCACCTGATCCTGGGTCAAATGCGGCGCGGCGGCGGAAACCCATTTCTCGTGCAGATGGGCGGGGCTCACGATCATCACGACTTCCGCACCGTCCATCGCCGCTTCCGCGTCGCCGGTGATCAGGGCGAGCGGCGCGAAACCGTCCCCGAAAGGCGCGGTGTAGTGGATGCCGCCGATCTCCTGGAGCGGCGCAAGGGCGTCCGCGTCCTGGCTGTAGAGCCGGATCTCGAATCCGAGCGTCGTCAGATGCGCCGCCGCCGACGTGCCGCCCCCGCCGGCGCCGAAAATCGCGATCCGCTCGACCGTCATGCCTGCCTCTCCTTACCCGCGGGCGTGAACCCCACCGTGCCCGTATCGCCGGGCGCGTTCAACAACCGCCCTCCCACATCGAGCGATCCGCTTGCCGAGGCCGGGAATAGCCGCCACGATGCCCGCAACGGCGAAGAGGGGCTGCAATCATGGCATCCGACGATCCGACCGCGCCGCCGCTGGTGTTCAGCCATTTCGGCTACTACACCGACGACTACGAGCGCGCCGTCGATTTCTGGACCAACACGTTCGGGTTCGGCATCAGCGACCATGGCGGGTTCGCCGGGCAGCAAATCTGCTTCATGACCCGCCGCCCGTTCGAGCACCACCAGCTCGTGGCGATCAGCGGACGCGACGCGGCGCACCCGACCACGGTCGCCGATCTGGGTTTCCTCGCGCCGAGCCTGGCGGAGCTCAGGCGGATCGCGTCCCTGCTGGCCGAAGAGCCGGGCGTGAGCGGCATCACGGCGGTCGATCGCGGCGTGTCATGGACGCTCCATTTCCGGGACCCGACCGGGATTCCGGTGACCATCGACGTCGACACCGGCTGGTTCGTTCCGCAGCCCCAGGCCTGGCCGCTCGACCTCGGGGCGGACGACGATACGATCCGAGAGACGACGCTGGAACATTGCATGGGTCTGACGGGCTTCCGCGACCGCGAGGAGTGGCGCGCGGAGACCGAGGCCGCGCTCCTCGCGAGCGGCAAGCTGCAACGGCAGACGACCCCTTCCGTCGGACCCGCCCCGGCGGGCGCCGGACCGGTGTTCCGGAACGACTTCGATGCCGGGTCCGCCGCGCCGTTCCCTTCGGTCTCCATGTTCCGGATCGGCATGGAGGCGATCGACCTCGACGCTCTCGCCTCGTTCTACGTGGACGAGTTGGGATATCTCGTCACCGGGCGCGGAAACCGGCCCGCCGTCGGCGAGGTGCCTGAAGCGGACGTCGTCTACCTGACCCGCGACGCCGGCCAGATCGCGCAGATCGTGCTGGCGGCGGGACGCCCGGCGGACGTGCCGAGCAGCATCAACCAGGTGACCTTCCGCGTGCCGTCGATCCCGGCGCTCCGCGGCGTTTGCGAGCGCATGTACGCCCACCCGGAGGTCGACGATTACCGCCCGGTCGATCACGGCAATTCGTTCTCGCTCTACTGCAACGATCCGGAAGGCAACACGATCGAGCTCAGCCGGGAATCGGATTGGTACACGCCGGCGCCCAGCGCATGGCCGCTCGATCTGTCGCTGTCCGACGACGAGATACTCCGGCTGTCGGAGGAGCGCTGCCATTCGGTGCCCGGTTTCATGATGCGGGCCGACTGGAAGGCGCTGGCCAGGGCGCAGCTGCTCGACGCGGGACGGCTGGAGGCCGAAGACTTTAGCGGTTAGGGCATTTTCCGACCCTATCGGTCTGTACCGCCGGTCCACCCTCCCCCGGCCCCTCCCGCAAGCGGGAGGGGAGAAGGTAAGAAAGAGTCGGCGCCGCAACTCTCCCTCTCCCCAGCGGGGAGAGGGCCGGGGTGAGGGGGCGCCGCAACCGGGTGCGACCGCGCCCGGTCGGAAAACGCTCTAACCGGCCGCGAATTCCCGCAACACGTCGAAGGCGAGCGCCCGGCTCTCGGGCGAGCCGCTGATCTGGATGACGGGTTCGGTGACGCCGGTTTCCAGATAGGCGGCAAGCCGGTCCCGACAGTTCCGCACCGTGCCGCCGACCGCGAAGGCGTCCACCGCTTCGTCCGGAACGAGGCGCTTCGCGGTTTCCATGTCGCGTTTCGCGACGGCGGCGACGATCGCTTCATGGTCGATGGGCAGGCCGGACGAGCGGATGTTTTCCGCCATCGCGCGGTTGCGGAACAGGAAGGCGAGCCGACCGCGCAGGAAATCGACCGCCTCGCGCCCGTCGGCGGAGACCGAGAAATAGAGAAACGCGGCGTTGCGGATGCCTTCCGGGTCGCGCCCGGCGGACCGCGCGCCCTCGGCGATCCGTTCGAGGCTGTATCTCACATGCCCCACCGTCAGCCCGCCGGACAGCACCACGCCGTCCGCGATGCGCCCGGTGAGGCGCAGCATCTGCGGTCCCGTGGCCGCGATGTAGACCGGGATAGGCCGCGACGGGGAGAAGGACATGCGAGCGCCCGAGAGCCGGAAGAACTCGCCGTCATAGGTCACCGCATCGCCGGTCCACAGCGCGCGCAGGCATTCGACGAATTCCCGGATCGCCCGAACCGGCTTGACCGGCTGAATCCCGGACTCCCCGAGAAAGAGCGGGTTGCCCACCCCGACCGCGACCCCGACGCGCCCGGGCGCGACATCGGCGAGAGTCGCGAGCGACATCGCCGTCGGCGTCGGGTGCCAGAGATAGGGACTGACGGCCGTCGGGATCACGGTCGCGGCCTTCGTCGACATCGCATAGGCCATGCAGGCCACGACGGCCTCGCGGTAGCCCATGTGCTCCGCCATCCAGATCCGGTCCGCGCCCGCCTCCTCCGCCTTGCGGACCACTTCGAGCGAGTCGGAAAGATGGTCGAAACCGTCGAAGCGAATCCCGAGTCCCGTGGTCATATGAGGATCGTCCCCTGTTGAATCGCCCTTACCCGGCCCCCCGCACGCGGTCGATCGTCGCGCCGGCGTCGTCCGGCGGCGTATCCCCCCGCCACGCGACATGGCCGTCGGGTCGAACCAGAACCAGCCGCCGGCCATAGAGTTGGCCGGCGCCGGGATGCTCGATGTCGACGACTTCCAGGGGAACGCCCGCCCCGGCGGCGGCCGCGGCGACCGGCGCGACATCGGCCGGCCCGGCTCCGAAGCGAAGCAGAACGAAGCCGCCGCCGAACAGGTCCAGCATCGAACGCCCTTCCGCGATCCAGCAATGGGGGGCGCGCGTTCCCGGCCGCGCGGAGGGGAGCAGCTCGTCGGCGCCTTCGGGCGGCGGGGTTCCGTCGGATAGGCAGATCGGCGATGCCTCGTAGCAGAACTGCGCCCGAAGCTGTTCCGGCAGGGTCAGCGTGTGCAGGATATCGGGATCGTCCTCGAACGCCCGGCGGAACGCCTTCCCGCCGGGCAGCGCGGCGAGGGCATCGAAGGTCCGGGTCGACAGTTCCACGATGCGTCGGGCGATCGGTTTCGACTCCGCTTCGTAGGAGTCGAGGAGCCCGCCGCCGCCCCAGCCGTCGAGCACGGCGGCGAGCTTCCAGGCGAGGTTCACCGCCTCGCAGACGCCGATATGCATCCCGGCGCCGCCGGTGGGCGAGGCCTCGTGCGCCGCGTCTCCCGCGATCAGCGCCCGCCCCAGGCGAAAACTGCGCGCGACCGAGTCCCGCCGTTCCCACGGGGAGACGTCGAGGATCTCGTAATCGAACTCCCGGCCGGCGAGCTTGCGGAGATAGCCGTCGCCGGCGGTGTCGGGTTCCGGATCGGCGAAGACCGAGAGGCGCCACAACTCCTTGCCGTCGATCCCGATCGCCTCGCCCCAGCACCCGTCCTCGTCGAAACAGCGGAAGAAACGGGCCCAGCCCTTGTCGTGCATCTCCATGAACCCGGGCGAGCGGAAGAAGATGTTCACGCTCCTTGCGATCGTCCCCTGCCCGTCGAGCGGGATGCCGAGCGTTCGCCGGACGGTCCCGCCGGCGCCGTCGCAGCCCACGAGGTAGCGGGCGGACATGATCCGGGACTCGCCCGTGCGGGTGTCGACGAGATGCGCGCGGACTTGCTCCTCGTCCTGGTCGAAGGACAGGAGCCGGGTGCCATATTCGAGCGTCACGCCGTCCACCGAGCGCGCCTTCTCGGCGAGCAGCGGGTCGAAATAGATCTGCGGACAGGTGGCCGCCCCTTCCGGCGAGTAGTCGATCCGCCCTTCCCGCTCGCGGTAGGACGGTATCTCGAGCCGGGCGAGCTCGCGTCCGGTCATCGATTCCACATAGACGAAATCCGAGGGGTGCGTGCTCGACCACGCCGCGCCGCGCACCCTGTCGGCGATTCCCCAGCGTCGGCAGAACTCCATGCAGCGGCTGCTCACGCCGCTCATCCGGGGCACGCGGGGGTGGCCCTCGTGCTGTTCGAAGAGCATGCAGGCGACGCCCCGCAGCCCGAGCTCGATCGCGAGCGTCAGCCCGACCGGACCGGCCCCGACGATCGCGACCTGGGTTTCGTCGTGCTCAGCCATGGGCGTATTCGACCTCCGGCCATGCGATGGCCCAACAGACGCCGGGAATGCTAAAGCCTATCCGTTTTGCCGGGAACCGTTCCCGCCGCGCCCTGGCGTCCCCCTCCTCGTCATGCCCGGACTTGTTCCGGGGTGACATCGGGGCGGACAAGGAGGACAGGCGCGAGGCGAGCGCGCCCAGCTTCCTCGCTCCGCTCCGGTTCCTCACCGGGTACGCGCGCCGGCTGGCCCTCCCCCGGCCCCTCCCGCAAGCGGGAGGGGAGAAGATGAGGCGGGGCGAACGCGTTCCCTCTCCCCCGTGGGGGAGAGGGTCAGGGTGAGGGGGGACACCGGCGACCCCCCGTTTGTCGGACTTGTTCCGGGGTGACACTGGGAGGCAAGGGCATCGTCCGCCGGATTCTGGCGGATCCTTCGGAACCCGGCCGATCGTCGGGATCGCGCCGGTCCCCGCCTGAGCCCGCCGGGTTCGCGGTCAGAATTCCTCGGCGTCGTGGGCCATGACCGTCGACTTGCCGGCCATGATCTTCAGGAAGAGCCCGGCCGTGTCGGGCAGGACCTTCTGCACGTAGAACCGGGCGGTTTTCAGCTTGGAGTCGTAGAACGCATCGCCGTTCGGCTTCTCGGCGGCGAGCTTGGCCATCCGGCACCACATGTAGCCCACGGCCACCAGCCCGAACATGCGGAGATAGTCCGACGCCGCGGCCCCGGCCTCTTCCGGATCGCCGAGGCCCCGCTGGGCGACGGTCAGCGTCGCCGTCTGGAGCTTCTGGAGCGCCTTGCCGACCGGGACGACGATGTCGGCGAGCGCCGGGTCCTCCCGGTTCTCCTCGACGAAGGCGATGGCGGGGTGGAAGAAGTGCCGGAGATGGCGGCCCGCCCGCCGCGGCAGCTTGCGCCCGACGAGGTCGAGCGCCTGGATGCCGTTCGCGCCCTCGTAGATCTGGCCGATCCGCGCGTCCCGCACGAGCTGCTCCATGCCGTGCTCGCGGATATAGCCGTGGCCGCCATGGACCTGAACGGCGAGATTGGTCGCTTCGAAGCCGTAATCGGTGAAGAAGGCCTTGACGATCGGGGTCATCAGCTGGACCAGCTCGTCCGCATCCTCGCGGACCGCCGCGTCGGGATGATGGCGGGAGATGTCGAGCTGGAGCGCGACCCAGTAGGCCAGCGCCCGGGCTCCCTCGTTGAGCGCCCGCGCATTCAGCAGCATGCGGCGGATATCGGGATGGACGATAATCGGATCGGCCGCCGCTTCCGGCTCGGCCGCGCCCTTGAGCGCGCGTCCCTGGCGGCGCTCCCGGGCGTAGACGGCGGCGCTCTGATAAGCGGTCTCGGCCAGCCCGAGGCCCTGCAGCCCCACTCCGAGACGCGCCCCGTTCATCATGGTGAACATGCAGCGGAGCCCCTCATGCGGCGCGCCGATCAGGTAGCCTTCCGCGTCCTCGAAATGCATCACGCAGGTCGCCGATCCGTGGATCCCCATCTTTTTCTCGATGGAGCCGCAGCGGACGCCGTTCGCCGGTCCGGCGGAACCGTCGGGGTTGGTTCTACGCTTCGGCACCAGGAACAGGCTGATGCCGCGCACGCCGGGCGGCGCGTCGGGCAGCTTCGCGAGAACCAGGTGGACGATGTTCTCGGTCAGATCGTGCTCGCCGGCCGAGATGAAGATCTTGGTTCCGGTGACCGCGTAACGGTCGTCCGCGACGGGCACCGCCCTGGTGCGGATCTGCCCGAGGTCGGTGCCGCAATGGGGTTCGGTCAGGCACATGGTGCCGCTCCAGCTGCCGTCGGCCAGCCGGGGCAGATAGGCCTCCTTCAGATCGTCGGCGGCATGGGCCCCGATCAGCGCCGCGGCCCCCTTGGAGAGCAGCGGGTAGACGCCGAAGGCGAGATTGGTCGAACAGACCATCTCGTCGAACACCACGCTGACCGTCTCCGGCAGTCCCTGGCCGCCGTATTCGGGCGCGACGGTCACGCCGGTCCAGCCCGCTTCCACGAAGCGGCGATAGGCCTCCTTGAAGCCGTCGGGCGTGCGCACCGCGCCGTTCTCGTAGTGGCAGCCCTCCTCGTCGGCGGGACGGTTGAGCGGCAGCAGCGTGTTCTCGCAGAGCTTCGCGCCCTCCTCGATCACGGCGTCGATGACATCCGGCGTCGCCTCCTCGTAGCCGGGCAGCGTAGCCAGCGTTCCGATGTCGAGGAGCTCGTTGAGCACGAAGCGCATGTCGCGGAGCGGGGCCCTGTAGGTCTGCATGATCGTCTCTTCCGAACCGGGATTCGCGAGGGGCCGGCACCATGCCACAGCGTCCCGGCGCATGCGATACCGCGCCGCTCATCCGGCGGACTCAACCGGACGGTGCAAAGTCCGCGGGACTCAAGCGGTATCGTGCCTTGACGGTATTTCGCCGGGTTTCCATAGTTTCGTCCGGCGGCCCGGGCGGACCGGCGCGGCACAGCGACAATCTCCAGGCGGAAGGATCGGAGCGCATGGCAGAGAGCGAAGCCCCAAACGGCGCCCATCCGTGGGAAAAATCCTATCCGGCGAATGTCGACTGGCACGCCGAGATCCCGACGGGCGCGCTTCATTCGTTGCTGGACGAAGCGGCCGCCCGCTACGCCGACCGTCCGGCGATCGACTTCCTCGACCGGATCACCGACTACGGCGAGCTCGGCGCGCTGGCGAACCGGGCGGCCGAGGGTTTGCAGAAGCTGGGCGTCGGCAAGGGCCGGAAGGTGGGCCTGCTTCTCCCCAACTGCCCGGCCGCCGTCATATGCTATTTCGGCATCCTCAAGGCGGGCGGCACGGTGGTCAATTTCAACCCGCTCTACGCCATCGAGGAGATCAAGAAGCAGGTCGAGGATTCGGAGACCGATATCCTGGTCACGCTCGATCTTTCGCTGCTCTACGACAAGGCCCGCGTCGCCCTCGACGAGACGCGGCTGAGCCATCTGGTGGTGTGCTCCATGGCGGAGATGCTGCCCAGGCTCAAGGGGCTTCTGTTCCCCATCGTCAAGCGCAAGGAGATCGCCAGCGTTCCGCGCGATCCCCGCCACGTGTCCTTCCGCGAACTGACCGACAACGCCGGCAACCCGGCGCCGGTCGAGGTCGACCCCGGCAACGACATCGCGGTGCTGCAATACACCGGCGGCACCACCGGCACGTCGAAGGGCGCGATGCTGACCCATGCCAATCTCACCGCGAACACGGTCCAGGCGACGATGGTGATGCCGGACGCCGAGGAAGGCGCGGAGATCATGGTCGGCGTGCTGCCGCTGTTCCATGTCTTCGCCATGACGGTGGTGATGAATTTCAGCATCCGCCTCGGCGCCAAGATGATCCTGCTGCCCCGTTTCGAGCTCGACCAGGTCCTCAAGACGATCGACAAGAAACGGCCGACCCTCTTCCCCGCGGTGCCGACCATCTACATCGCGATCAACGACCACCCCGATGTCGCGGCGGGCAAGTGCGATTTGTCCTCGATCAAGCTCTGCCTTTCGGGCGGCGCCGCGCTGCCGCGCGAGGTTCAGGACCGGTTCCAGACGCTCTCCGGCTGCACGCTGGTGGAGGGCTACGGGCTGAGCGAGACCTCGCCGATCGCCACCTGCAACCCGACCGTTCCGGGCGGCAGCCGCGAAGGCTCGCTCGGCCTCCCGGTTCCCGGCACCGTGGTCGAGATCACCTCGATAGACGAACCGGACAGCGTGCTGCCGCAGGGCGAGACCGGCGAGATCTGCATCAGCGGCCCGCAGGTGATGAAGGGCTACTGGAACCGCGACGAAGAAAACGCCAAGGCGCTCTCCGGCGGACGCTTCCACACCGGGGACGTGGGCCATATCGACGACGACGGCTATGTCTATCTCATCGACCGGCTCAAGGAAGTCATCATCGCGGGCGGCTACAACATCTATCCGCGCCATGTCGAGGAGGCGATCTACAAGCACCCGTCGGTGCTGGAGGTCACGGTTATCGGCGTCGACGACGCCCGCCGGCAGCAGACCGTCAAGGCCTTCGTGCGGCTCAGGGACGGCGAGAGCCTGACCGCGGACGCGTTGACGAGCTTCCTCGAGGACAAGCTCTCGCCCATAGAGATGCCCAAGCAGATAGAATTCCGCGACGAGCTTCCCAAGACGATCATCGGCAAGCTGTCCAAGAAGGAGCTGGTGGCCGAAGAGGCCGCCAAGCGGGATGCGGCCGCCGATGGCTCCGATTGACCGCGGCCCGGCGCCCGGCAACTTGCACAACAGACCGCGAGGCACACGACCATGAAACACGCCGTCATCGCCGGCTATGTCCGTTCGCCCTTTCACTTCGCCCACAAGGGCGCCCTGGTCGAGAAGCGGCCGGACGATCTCGCGGCCGAGGTGGTGTCCGGGCTGCTCGAACAGACCGGGGTCGATCCCGCCGAGATCGAGGATCTGATCGTCGGCTGCGCCTTCCCGGAAGGCGAGCAGGGCTTCAATCTCGGCCGCATCGTGGGCCTCGTGGCGGACCTGCCGATCTCGATTGGAGGCACCACCGTCAATCGCTTCTGCGGCTCGTCGATGCAGGCGATCCACATGGCCGCCGGCGCGATCCGCATGGAGGCGGGCGAGGCGTTCATCTGCGCGGGCGTCGAGTCGATGAGCCGGATACCCATGGGCGGATTCAACCCGGCGCCCAACCCGGACCTCTACGAGAGGAACGAGGGTGCCTACATGTCGATGGGCGAGACCGCCGAGAACCTCGCCCGGAAGTACCAGATCACCCGCGAGGAGCAGGAATCGCTGGCCGTCGCCAGCCACGCCCGGGCCGCCGCGGCCTGGGACGAAGGCAGGTTCTCCGGCGAGGTGATTTCCGTCGAAACCGACGACGGCACGGTGGAGCGCGACGGCTGCATTCGGCCGGGCACGACGGCGGAGGTGCTTGCCGGCCTGGAGCTGGCGTTCGACGCCGAAGGCACGGTGACCGCGGGCACCTCCTCCCCGCTTACCGACGGCGCGGCCGCGGTGCTGGTCTGCACCGAGGACTTCGCGGCCCGCAACGAGCTCGCGGTGCTCGCCCGGATCAGGGCGATCGCGGTCGCCGGCTGCGCGCCGGAGATCATGGGCTACGGCCCGGTCGTCTCGTCGGAAAAGGCGCTCGCCCGCGCCGGGCTGAAAATGTCGGACATCGACGTGGTCGAGCTCAACGAGGCCTTCGCGGCGCAGGCGCTCGCCTGCGTGCGGGAGCTTTCCATAGACCTGGAGCGCATGAATATCGACGGGGGCGCGATCGCGCTCGGCCATCCGCTGGGCGCCACCGGCGCGCGCATCACCGGCAAGGCGGCGCAGCTGCTTCGCCGCGAGGACAAGCGCTACGCCCTCGCCACCCAGTGCATCGGCGGCGGCCAGGGCATTTCCACCGTCCTCGAGGCCGCCTGATGCCGATCGAAAAGGCCGCCGTCGTCGGCGCCGGCCTGATGGGCGGCGCCATCGCCGCCCACATCGCCAATGCCGGCCACGAGGTCGTTCTGCTCGACATCGTGGCAGAGGGCGACGGCAACCGGAACGCGCTCGCCGAGGGCGCGGTCGCGCGCATGCTCAAGGACGATCCCGCGCCGTTCATGGACAAGGCCGACGCCAGGCGCATCGCCACCGGCAACATCGAGGACCACCTCGATCTCCTCGGCGACGCGGACTGGATCGTCGAGGCGGTCACCGAACGGGTCGAAATCAAGCAGGAGGTCTACCGACAGGTGGACTCGGCGCGCAAGAAAGGCTCGATCGTCTCGTCCAATACCTCGACCATCCCGTGGCGCGCGTTGACCGACGGGATGCCGGAGAGCTTCGCGCGCGATTTCCTCATTACCCATTTCTTCAACCCGCCGCGCTACATGCGGTTGCTGGAGGTGGCGGCGGGCCCCGCCACCCGGGACGACGCGGCGGAGGCGGTTGCCGATTTCGCCGATCTCAGGCTCGGCAAGAGCGTCGTCAGGTGCAAGGACACGCCGGGCTTCATCGCGAACCGCATCGGCACGTACTGGCTGGTCGCCGCCATCGGCGCGGCGCTCGAAGACGGGATCGCGGTGGAGGAAGCGGATGCCCTGCTGGGCCGCCCCATCGGCGCGCCGAAGACCGGCGTCTTCGGGCTGATCGATCTCGTGGGCCTGGACCTGATGCCGCTCGTCGGCCGCAGCCTGACGCAATCGTTGCCGGTTGACGATCCCCTGCGCGCCATCTACGTCGAACCGGAGATCGTCGAGTCGATGATCGCCGACGGCTACACCGGACGCAAAGGCAAGGGTGGGTTCTACAGGCTGGATCCGGAGTCGAAGAAGAGGGAAAAGCAGGCGATCGATCTGCGGACGGGCGAGTACGCCCCCGCCCGGCGCCCGCAGCTCGCGAGCATCGAGGAGGCCGGCGGTTCGCTCCGCGCCCTGCTCGACTCGCCCGACAGGACCGGCGGCTATGCCTGGAAAGTAATGTCGGGGACGCTCGCCTACGCCGCCGGGCTGGTGCCGGAGATCGCGGACGACGTCGAGGCGGTCGATCGGGCCATGCGCCTCGGATACAACTGGAAACGCGGCCCCTTCGAGCTGATCGACGATTTGGGCGCGGCGTGGTTCGCCGGGAAGCTCGCGGCGGAAGACAGGGACGTGCCGCCGCTCCTCCGGGCGGCGGCGGATGGCGGCGGGTTCTACCGGGTCTCGGAAGGCCACTCCGAGCACCTTGCGGAAGGCGGCGCCTACCGCCCGATAACCCGCCCCGAGGGGGTGCTCCTCCTCTCCGACATCAAGCGAACCGGAACCCCGCTGGCGCGCAACGGTTCCGCGAGCCTGTGGGATATCGGGGACGGCGTCGCCTGCCTCGAATTCCACACCAAGATGAACGCCCTCGATGCCGAGATCATGGCGCTGCTCGGCAAGTCGATGAAGATCGTCGAGGACGGGATGAAGGCGCTGGTGATCCACAACGAGGGCGGCAACTTCTCGGTCGGAATGAACCTCGGCGTCGCCCTGTTCGCCGTCAACGTGGGCGCCTGGTCGATGATCGAGGAAGCGATCGGGCAGGGTCAGGAAGCCTTCAGGGCGCTCAAATTCGCGCCGTTCCCGGTGGTCGGCGCGCCCTCGGGGATGGCGCTCGGCGGCGGTTGCGAAGTCCTGCTGCACTGCGACGCGGTTCAGGCCCACGCGGAAAGCTATATGGGGCTCGTCGAGGTCGGCGTGGGAATCGTCCCCGGATGGGGCGGCTGCAAGGAGATGATGCTGCGCGGACTGGCCTCGGGCCGGCCCGGATTCGGAGGCGCGATGCCGGCGATCTCGAAGGTCTTCGAGACCATCGGCCTCGCCAAGGTCTCGCGTTCCGCGAAGGAAGCCCGAAAGCTCGGCTTCCTGAGGAAGGGCGACGGCATCAGCGCCAACCGCGACCGCCTGCTGGCCGATGCCAAGGCGAAGGCGCTGGCCCTGGCGGAGGGCTACGCGCCGCCGGAGCCGGCGACGGTCAGGCTGCCCGGCAAGACCGGGCGGATCGCGCTCCAGATGGCGGTCAAGGGGCTTGCCAAGACCCGCAAGGCGACGCCGCACGACCTGGTGGTGGTGGACCGCCTGGGCACGGTGCTGACCGGCGGCGATACCGATGCGACCAGGGAAGTTCCGGAAGACCGGTTTTCCGAGCTGGAGCGCGAGGCGATCGTCGACCTGATGCGGATGCCGGCCACCATCGCCCGCATGGAGCACATGCTGGAGACCGGCAAGCCGCTCAGGAATTAGCGGCCCGGCGTCACTTGAAGCGGACCAGCTCCTTCCACGCGCCGCCCTCGACCACCGAGAGGATGATCGTTTCGGCGCCCTGATGATCGTCCGCCGAGTATGAGACGTGGGTGTCCAGATAGGGGTCGTAGTAGTCGAGGCTTTCCATCGCCTTCAGGAAGCTGTCGACGGAAAGGTCGCGGCCCGCCTTCTCCAGCGCCATGGTAAAGCTGACCGCGCCGGCGTAGCCCAGCAGCGCCCCGGTGCCCGGGAACTTTCCGTACGCCTTCTTGTAGGCCGCGATGAAGGCCGCCGGCTCCTTGCGGTCGGCCCGCGCCACGAGGTCCGACCAGGCCGCGGCGGCGTACAAACCCTCCGTGATGCCTCCCGGCACCTTGGCGACCACGGTGTGAAACGCACCCGACGAACCGACGAACTTGATGTCGCTCAGGCCGAGCTTCCTGGCAGTGCCCATGACGGTGATGGTCTGACGGACCGTGAGCGCCAGCCCGATCATCCCGCACCCGGCCGCCTTCAGCTTTTGCAGGGAGCCGATGAAATCCGCCTCGTCCGGCTTGTGCGCGGTTTCGGCGACGAAATCCAGCCCGGCGGTCGCATCGGCCTCGTCGACGAGGCCGGCCTTTATCTCCTTGCCGAAATCGGTCGGGATGTACATGGCGCAGAGCTTCGACACGCCGTGCTTCCCGGCCATGTAGCGCGCGGCCTGCCGCAGCTCGTCGTAATAGAAGGCGGCGCCGGCGAAACGCAGCCTGGTGGGTTCGCTCAGAATCTGCCGCGCCAGGGTCATGGGAAAGACGTTGGGGATGTTCTTCGGGGTCGTCAGCTTGAACCCGGCGATGTTCATCGGCGTGCCGAGCGAAAGCAGCATCGCGAACACCTTGTCCCGGTTGACGAGCTTGTTGTAGCCCTGCAGCGCTTTCGGCATCTGGTAGCTGCTGTCTTCCACGACGAAGCGGATCTTCCTTCCGTGAATGCCGCCAGAGGCGTTCACCGCCTTGAAATGCATCTGCGCCGCCTCGATGGACGGCGCGCCGAACGCGGCGAAGGGTCCCGACAGGTCGCTCACCGAACCGATGACGACTTCCGTGTCGCTGACGCCCTGACCCGCCAGGGCGGGGGTGGCGGCGAACGCCGCCAGGGCGAGAATTCTCGAAACTCTCATTTCCGGTCTCCTTTTCCGGTCAATACATTTGTCCGATCAATGCGCCGTGCTTCCGTTCCACCAGGCCGCGCCGGAGTTTCATGGTGGGCGTCATCTCGTCGTCCTCCGCCGTCAGGAGTATGTCGATGAGACGGAAATCCTTGATCTGCTCCACCGGCGCGAGCCCGACATTGACCGCCTCGACCTCGGCGCGGATCAGTTCGCGAACCGGTTGCGCCGCGCAGAGCGAGGCGAAGTCCGAGAAGGGTACACGGTTCTCCTGCGCGAATCTCTCGACGTTCTCCCGATCGATCATGATCAGCGCCGTCAGGTAGCGGCGCCGGTCCCCGACGACGATCGCGTCCGAGACATAGGACGAGAACTTCAGCCGGTTCTCGATCCCCGCCGGGCTGATGTTCTTGCCGCCGGCGGTGATGATGATGTCCTTCAGGCGCCCGGTGATCCAGAAGAAGCCGTCCTCGTCCACCCGTCCGACATCGCCGGTATGGAGCCAGCCCCCGCGGACGGTCTCGGCGGTCAGCGCCGGGTCGTTCCAGTACCCCTTGAAGACGAGCGGACCCTTGGCCACGATCTCCCCGTCCCCGGCGATCTTCATCTCCACCCCCGGGACCGCGGGGCCGATAGAGCCGAGCCTGTGCCGGCCGGGAAGGTTGACCGAGAGCACGCCGGAACTCTCGGTCTGGCCGTAGCCTTCCAGCATGACGAGACCGATCGCCCAGTACCACTTCACCAGGTCGGGCGATATCGGTGCGGCCCCGGTGGCGATGTAACGCGCGCGGTCGAGGCCGATCATCCGCCGAAGATTGGCGAGCACCAGCCAGTCCCAGAACCGGAACCTGGTTTGCAGCACCGGAGGCACCGGGCGCCCCTCCAGCAGACGGGACGCGCGCTGCAAGCCGCATGCGAGCGCCCGGTTATAGGCCCAGCGGCCGGCCGGGGTGGCCTCGCGCGACAGCACCGAGACCCGCGAGTGGATCTTCTCCCAAACCCTCGGCACCGCGGTGAACGAGACGGGCGAGACCTCGCGGAGATTGTCGAAGACGGTCTCGACGCTCTCGGCGAAGTTCACCACCGATTTCGCGACGATCGGGACGAACACCGACACCAGCCGTTCGAGCACGTGGCATAGCGGCAGGAAGCAGAGTTGCTCGTCGCCTTCCCGTGTTTCCAGCACGCCGAGCGCGGACGTCGCCGAACAGAGGATGTTCCCGTGCGAGATCATCGCGCCCTTCGGACGGCCGGTGGTGCCCGAGGTGTAGATCAGGATCGCGGTGTCGTCGGGCCGCGAGGCCGCCGCCTCGCGCTCAAATCGTCCGGTATCGCGTTCGTGCTCGCGGCGGCCGATTCCGTAGAGATCGTCGAGGAACAGGATCTGCCCGTCGGAGAAGTCGTGCAGCCCCTCCCGGTCGAGCACGACGCATTTCCGCACCTCCGGCACCCGGCCGCGAATTTCGAGGAATTTGTCGAGCTGCTCCGCGTTCTCCACGAACAGGAACCGGCTTTCCGAGTTCTCCAGCAGAAACGCGACCTGCTCGGCGCTGTCGGTCGGGTAGACGCCGGAGACGATGCCGCCCATGCACTGGATGCCGAGGTCGGCGTAGATCCATTCCTTGTTGTCTTCGGAGAGTATGGAAACCACCTCCCCCCGCTTCAGCCCCAGCGCGGCGAGGCCCAGGCCGATCGCCCGCGCGGCATCGAGAAACCCGGTCCAGGAATGGCTCTTCCAGATGCCGAGATGCTTCTCGCGGTGGGCCGTGCGCCCGCCCAGCGTCCGGCAGCGGTGAAGGAACAGTTTCGGAAGGGTATCGCAGCCATCCACAAGGCGCGGGGTTTCGCCGACATCGGCGCGGGCGCCGTTCGGGTGAAGATCCGTTGTCTCGCGGCGACGGCCGTCCATTCGCGCCCTCACGATCTCCAGGTCTTGCGGCGCTTCCAGCGCCTGTCGCCGCGCGGGCCCGCCGTCCGCGCGCCGAGATAGAATTCCTGGATGTCGGCGTTCCGTTTCAGCCTTTCGGCCGGCCCTTCCATCACGATCTGGCCGGTTTCCAGCACGTAGCCGAAATCGGCGAGATCGAGCGCCATCCCGGCATTCTGCTCGACGAGGAGCAGGGTGACACCGCGCTCGGCATTGAGACGGCGGACGATGGAGAAGATTTCGCGGACCATGACGGGCGACAGGCCGAGCGACGGCTCGTCGAGCAGCATGATCCTCGGCCGCGCCATGAGTCCCCGCGCGATGGCCAGCATCTGTTGCTCGCCGCCGGACAGGGTGCCGGCGGGCTGGCGAATGCGCTCCCGCAGGACGGGGAAGTATTCGAATACCATGTCCATGTCCCCGTCCACGCCGTCATCCGCCCGCGTATAGGCGCCCATGGTCAGGTTTTCCTCGACCGAGAGCAACGGGAAGACCTCCCGCCCCTCCGGCACGTGAACGATCCCCTTGCGGACGATCCGGTCGGGATCGCCGCGCTGGATGGGCTCGCCGGAAAGGAGAACCTCCCCTTTCTCGGGATCCATGATTCCGGAGACGGTGCGCAGCAGCGTGGTCTTCCCGGCCCCGTTGGCGCCCAGCACGGCAACGATTTTCCCTTCCGGGACGTCGAGGCTCACGCCCCGGATCGCCATGACCGGGCCGTAGAAGCTTTCGAGATTGCGGATCTGGAGAAGGGCCCCGCTCATGTCGCCGCCATGTCCGGGCCGAGATAGGCCTCGACGACCCGGGGATCGGACTGCACCTGTTCCGCGGTGCCGAGGGCGATGACCCGGCCGTCGGCCAACACCAGCACCCGGTCCGAAACGGCGGATACGAGTCCCATATTGTGTTCCACCATCAGCACCGTCACGCCAAGGCGGGAACGGATGTCCTCGATCCAGAACCGCATGTCTCCCGCTTCCTCGACGGAAAGCCCGGACGCGGGCTCGTCGAGCAGGATCAGCCTGGGGCCGATGGCGAGCGCGCGGCCGATCTCCACGACCTTGCGGATGCCGTAGGGAAGGCCGGCGATCCTGTGTTCCCGATAGGGCTGAAGATCGAGGAAATCGACGATGCGCTCGACCGAGTCCCGATGCGCGATCTCCTCCCGCCTGACCGCCGGGGCGAAAAGGATCTGCGACGGGATGGAAGCCTGCCGCCGTGTATGGCGCCCGATCAGCAGGTTCTCCAGCACCGTGGACCGCTCGAACAGCTCGATGTTCTGGAAGGTCCGCGCGACGCCGAGCGCGGCCATTTCGGCAGGCGAACGGTCGAGAATACCCGTGCCGTCCAGCCGGACATCTCCCGAGACGGGCTCGTGGAAACGGGAGATCACGTTGAAGAGCGTCGACTTGCCGGCGCCGTTGGGGCCGACGAGGGCGAAAATCTCTCCCTCCCCGACGTCGAAGGAGACGTCTTCGAGCGCGGTGAGGCCGCCGAAGCGGACCGTGACATTCCGGACGTCGAGCAGGCTCATCGCATCCGTTCGGTCTTCAGATAGCTCTTTTGCCGGCGGAACATGTCGCGCCGGTAGAACGGGAACAGCTCGAACCAGACTCTCCACTTGGTCATCCGCCCGTGGATGCCGAGCGGCTCGAACAGGATGAAGAATATCAGGATGAGGCCGAAAACCCCGACTTCGAGCCCGGGGATGGCGACACCGCCGCCGCCGAAGGCTCCGGAAAACCAGTCGCGCGCGATATTGATCGCCTGCGGGACGATCGCGACCACGATCGCGCCGTAATACGCCCCGTGGATGGAACCGAGGCCGCCGATCACGATCATCAACAGCAGCTGAACCGAGATCACGAAGGTGAAGACCTCGTGGTTGAACGTGTAGAAAAAATGTCCCATCAGCGCGCCGGCCCAGCCCGTGACCATGCAGGAGAGCCCGAACGCCGCCGCCTTCGTGCGCGGCAGGCTGACGCCCATCGCCTGGGCCGAAATCTCGGAGTCGCGGATCGCCAGGAACGCCCTGCCGAGCGGCGCCCGCAGGATGTTGCGGTAGCCGAGCGTCACGATCGCCGCGACGCCAAGGCACAGCCAGTAGAACCGGTCCGGCGAGCCCAGCCGGTCGATCCCCACCCCGAGGATCGATATGTCGGGCGCCGTCATGCCCGCCACGCCTCCGGTCCAGGGCTCCGCCAGCACGACGATGTCTTCGGTCAGGATCGACAGGGCCAGCGTGGCGATTGCGAGATAGATGCCGTGCAGGCGGAGCGCGGGGATGGCGACGAGGACGCCCACGATCCCGGTGACGAGGCCGGCCAGCACGAAGGATGCCGCAAACGGCAGCCCGAACCGGACCATCATGATCGCATGGGCATAGCAGCCGGCGGCCAGGAACGCCGCATGGCCCAGGCTGGGCTGGCCGGCGTGACCGGTGAGCAGCATCAGCCCCATTCCCGCGATCGCCCAGATCAGGACATTGGTGGCCTCGCCGATCAGGAAATCGTCCAGCAGAAACGGCAGCGCGAGCGCGAATACCAGAAGCGCTCCGTAGCGCAGGGCGTCCCGCGCATCCGGAAACAGGCGAATGTCGTGCTCGTAACCGGTCTTGAAATGCACCCGCACCGGCTCAGACCTTCTTGGCGTGGACCTGGGCGAGGATGCCGTGGGGCCGGATGACGAGCACCAGCAGCATGACGGCGTAGGGAACGATCTGAGAATAGCCGGCCGCCATGTAGCGGCTCGCAAACGGCTCGATCAGCCCGACGACCAGCCCGCCCACCAGCGCGCCGGGCAGGGAGCCGAACCCGCCGATCACCGCCGCCGCGAACGCCTTGATCCCGAGGAAGCCGGTACTGGGATCGATCGAACCCTTGGACGCGAACAGGATTCCGGCGACCGCCGCCGTCGCGCCGGCCAGGGCCCAGATCAGCCCGTGAATGCGCCTGACCGGAATCCCCATGTAATAGGCGGCGAGCTGGTTCTGGCTGGATGCCTGCATCGCGATGCCGAGCCTGGTGCGGCGGAAGAAGGCATAGAGCAGGCCGGTGAGAACGACGGTAACGATGATCGCCGCGACCTCGTCGAGACCGAGAACCGTACCGCCGAGGCGAAGGGTTTGTCCGGCGACCGGGTTCTCCAGCGCAAGCGGGTCGTGGCCCCAGACGGCGCCCGCCACGAAGCGCAGCAGGAAGCCGAGCGCGATCGTCAGCATCATCACCGCGATCTGCGGCTGACCGAAGAGGCGCCGCAGGACCGCCCGCTCCAGCCCCCAGCCGATGGCGGCCATCGCGACGACCGCTCCGGCGCAGGCCAGCCAGAACGGCGCGCCGAGATACGCCTCGTTGCCGAGGCCCAGCGCGATGAAGGCGCCCAGCATCATCATGTCGCCCTGGGCGAAATTGATCTGCTCGGTCGCCTTGTAGATCAGCACGAAACCGAGCGCGATCAGCCCGTAGACGCAGCCGTTGGAAAGCCCGCTGACGATGAGCTGCAATATTTCCAAACGATCGCTCCGGGAGGTTCCGAGCGGGGGATCAGGCGTGGGCTTGCCGGCCGGTCCAGAAATGTTCGGCGCGGCGCGAAAGCCTTTCGTCGAGGTAGCGTTTGGCCCGGGCGGTGTCGGCGCTCCTGAGCGCCGCCTCGAGCAGGGTGTCGTGGAACGCGTCTCGTTGGGTCTTGCTGCCGCCGAGACGGATAATCTGCGATTGAATCGGCTCGGTCTTCTCGATCACGCGATCCCACTCGCCGCGGACGAAAGCGTGCTGCGCCTCGTTGAGCGGGATCACCACGCGGTCCCAGATGTCGTCGTCGGACGCCGCGCCGCGCGCGCGGAGGATGTCGAGATGCCGCTTCGCGGTCTCCCAGTCCCGCCCGCCGGCAAGCGCCATGCCGACATGGGCGTGGTGGAACGGCGAATCCTCGGTCCGGTCGAGCTGGTCCCTGAGGATGTCGACGAAGGGTTGCCACCTCTCGCCCGGCTCCATTCCGTAAAGCTCGAAGCGCCAAAGCGTGGAGACCGTGTTGCGCAGGTCGAGCCCGCGCGGCGACGGCTCGCGTTCGAACCAGTCGTGGCACATCGCCGAGGCGCGGTCGTAGCCGCCGACCGCGATCGCGAACAGGATCAGATGCCACAGCATGTGGTTGCGGTAGTAGTTCATGTTGACGCAGGCATCGAGCGCGGGCGGCACCCGTTCGAGCGCCTCCTCATACGCCCCGAGCTCGTAGAGCGCATGGGTGAGCGCGTGCACCCCCCAGGTGTCCTCCGGGTTCCGCTCGATGCAGCGCTCGGCCCAGCGTACCGCCTCTTCGCTCTCGCCCTGCTCCTCCAGCACGAAGGCATGCAGGCCCAGCACGAACGAGTCCTCGGGAAGCGCGGCGAGCAAGGCGTCCGTCAGCTCCCGCATGTCGACGAAGCGTCCCTGGAAAAACCACATCAGATAGAGCCGCTGGGCGATGGTCAGGTCGGCGGGCCAGGCGGCGAGATGGGCGCGCATGGCGGCTTCGGCGTCGCGGGGACGAAGGTTGACGTAGTGGTCGAGCGTGGCCACCAGGCTTTGCTCGCGTTCCGAACCGGTGCCGGCGACATCCCGGGCCGCGGCCATAGCGGCGCGCGCCTCGGCGAATTCCTCCTCGACGAACAGCGCCGCCGCCAGACCGGCATGGGCGGCGGCGAGCCCGGGATCGCGCGTCGCCGAGTCGCGGAAGAAATCCACCGTCCGGTCATCCCAGGACAGCAGACCCGCCACGCCCAGATCGAACGCGGCGACGGCGTCCTCCGAGCCGGTGGAAAGGGGAAGCCCGTAGGCGTCGAGGTTCATGGTGGGGCTCGAGCTCCTGCTGAGACAGCCAGTGTAGCGGGGCGGGAAAACGCCCATCAAGCAAGGTGCCCCCATCACGTCATGCCCGGACTTGTTCCGGGCATCCACGTCTTGCGGCATCGCGGTGCGAGCCGGGAGCGGACGAGGCGGCGGAGGGACGTGGATGCCCGGAACAAGTCCGGGCATGACGGAGGGAGGGGGCGGTACCGCAGGCCGATCCACCCTCCCCCGGCCCCTCCCGCAAGCGGGAGGGGAGAAGGTAAGGAAGGGTCGGCGCCGCAGCTCTCCCTCTCCCCAGCGGGGAGAGGGCCGGGGTGAGGGGGCGCCGGCAACCGGGTGCGACCGCGTCCGGTCGGATATTGCTCTAGTCGTCGCCCCAGACCTCGCGCGCCACGTCGACGACGAGGCGGAGCTTCGCCATCTCGTCCGCCTCGGCGATCGGGTTGCCCTGATAGATGCTGGCGAACCCGCATTGGGGGCTCAGCCCGAGCTGGTCCATGGGGACATAGCGGGCGGCCTCGTCGATACGACGCTTGAGGGTGTCCTTCGGTTCGAGTTCGGGGTGCTTGGTCGTGACGAGTCCCAGCACGACAAGCTTGTCGTCGCGCTCAAGGTGGCGGAGAGGCGTGAAGTCGCCGGCGCGCGGCGCGTCGTACTCCATGAACAAAGCGTCTACTTCGAGTTGGTTCAGGAGGGCCTCGGCGACCGGTTCGTAGCCCCCTTCCGCCACCCACGCGCCGCGCACGTTACCGCGGCACATATGCAGGCCGATACGCTGCCCGGCGGGACGGTTGCGGATGCACGCGTTGATCACCCGCGCATAGAACGCGGGCAGGGTCTCGGGGTCCTCGCCGATGCGGCGGTAGCGGTCGTGGAACTTGGGGTCGCACATATGGGCGAAGTTGGTGTCGTCGATCTGGACGAAGTCGCAGCCGGCCTGCCAGAGCGCGTGAAGCTCGGCGTCGTACACCTCGGCGAGCCCGGCGATCAGCGCGTCCTTGTCCGGGTACAGGTCCTGGTCGATGCCGGCCCAGCCGCCCCTTGCGTACATGTAGGTGGGCGAGGGAATGCAGACCTTGACCGTCCGGTCGGTCAGCGCCCGGGTGAATTTGTAATCCTCGACCGTCAGCCCGCCCTCCGGGTGACCGAGTGGGCCGGTCACCTCGAGCACCGGCGGCGCGTACTCGATGTCCTCGTCCTCGTAGTGGAAGTGGAACTCGACCCGGCCGGTGAGCTCGACACCCTCGATCCGGGTCAGGATGGGCGTGTGGAACTCGTAGCGGCGGAACTCCCCGTCCGTGACGGTCGGGATGCCGGTCTCTTCCTGGAGCACGACGGCTTCGCGGATGCAGCGGTCCTCGATCTCGCGCCGCGCTTCGTCGGTCATCTCTCCGCGTTCGTGCCTCTCGAGCGCTCGTTGCAACTCCATGGGACGCAACAGGCTGCCGATATGGTCGGCGCGAAACGGCGGCTTGCCGGGCTGCATGATCGTCTCCCGAAATCGTGGCTTGAGCCACCGGGCCACGGTGACTCGGAACGGCGGGGCCGGCAACCCGCCGCCGGCCCGGTTGACCCCCGGAGGCACGCTGCGACAATCCCCCAGCCTTAATGCGCGCCGTGGCACCGGCGAGAAGGAGGACGCGATGAAGGCTCGCGCGATGGTGCAGGTCGCCGCCCGGCGGCTGGAGATGGAAGAATTCGAGGTGCCGAGCGTGGGCGCTTCGGAAGGGCTGCTGCGGGTCACGGCTTGCGGGCTGTGCGGCAGCGATGTCGAGCAGTATCGCGGCCACTTCGCCGAGAAGGGACTCGCGGAATATCCGGTGATCCCGGGCCACGAGCCGGTCGGGGTGATCGAGGAGCTGGGCAAGGAGGCCGAGGCGCGCTGGGGCGTCAAGGCGGGCGACCGCGTCGCGCTCCAGCCGGTGATCTCCTGCGGGCGTTGCGCCGATTGCCTGTCGGGCGCGCATCACCTGTGCAAGGGGATGTTCCAGATGGCGTCGCCGGCCTACGGCTACCTGCCGACCACGATCGGCCACGGGCTCTGGGGCGGCTACGGGGAATATATCCACCTGCACGAGCGCACCCTGATGCACCGGCTGCCGGAGAACGTGCCCAACGAGATGGCGACGATGTACCAGGCCCTGGCGGCGGGCATCCGCTGGGCGGTGGCGGTTCCGGGGGCGAGCTTTTCCGACACCGTTCTGGTGATGGGGTGCGGTCAGCGGGGGCTCGCCTCCGTGGTGGCGCTCAAGGCCGCCGGGGTCTCGGAGATCGTCGTCACCGGGCTGAAACGGGATGGCTTCAAGCTGCGGCTGGCGCGCGAGTTCGGCGCCACCCACACCGTCGTCGCCGACCAAGAGGACACCGTCGCGCGGGTCATGGAGATCACCGGCGGGCGGGGCGTCGACATCGCGGTCGACGTGGTGCCGACCGACACAAGGGTGATCGGCCAGGCGGTCGAGGTCGTGCGCTCGGGCGGCACCATCGTCGTCGCCGGGGTCAAGGGCGGCGACAACATGGCGACCCTCGACACCGACCGCATGGTCTACAAGGAGATCACGCTGAAGGCGGTGTTCACCCAGGGCGCCGAAATGTACCGCGCGGGGATCGACCTGCTGGCGCGGAACCTCGAACGCCTCGCGCCGATGCACACCCACGAGATGCCGCTCGAGCAAGCCGAGCGCGCCATCCAGATGGTCGGCGGCGAGATACCCGGGGAAGAGGCGATCTGCATCTCGCTGCACCCCTGAAGGGCAACGCGCGCCGCAGCATTTTCCGAGCCTATCGGTTAACGACAACGCGGCCCGCCCTCCCCCGGCCCCTCCCGCAAGCGGGAGGGGAGAAGATGAGGAGAGGTCGGCGCCGCAACTCTCCCTCTCCCCAGCGGGGAGAGGGCCGGGGTGAGGGGGCCGCCGCGGTCGGTCGGATTCGGCCCTACACCGAGCGGGTCAACCCGCCGTCGATGCGGAGGTTCTGGCCGTTGATGTAGCCGGCGCCGTCGGAAAGCAGGAAAGCCGCGGTCTCGCCGACCTCCTCCGGGGTTCCGTAGCGCCGCGCGGGGATGCCTTGCGCAACGGCATCGTCGGTCCCATGGGTGTCGATGAAGCCGGGCAGGATATTGTTCATGCGGATTCCGTCGGGGGCGTAGCGGTCGGCGTAGAGCTTGGTGAAGGCCGACAAGCCCGCGCGGAAGGTCGCCGAGACCGGATAGGCGGGGCTCGGCTCGACGGCGGCGTAGGTGGAGATGTTGACGATCGCGCCGCCGCCCTGCTCGACCATGACGGGGGTGACCAGGCGCACCATCCGGATCACGTTCATCAGGACCATGTCGAGACCGGCGTGCCAGTCCTCGTCGGGTATGTCGAGCAGGGGCCCCTTGGGCGGGAAGCCGGTATTGTTGGCCACGGCGTCGATCCGACCGTGAGCGTCCATCGCCGCCCCGACCAGGGATTCCAGGTCGCCGGGCTTCGTCACCGAACCGTTGACGCCGAGCGCGCCCAGCTCTTCCGCCAGGGCCTCGGCGGACCCGCCGGGCGACATCAGGACGAGCGCGTAATCCCGCGCGGCCAGGGATCGCGCGATCGCCGCCCCCATCCCCCTTCCGCCGGCGGTGACGATCGCGACCTTGCGTTCAGCCATTACCGATGCCTTTCGACAGCGCGCAAACCGGATATGCGATTGAACGACGTGCCCGCGGGGGCGCGGGGGAGGAGAATCCGGAAAGGGCGATCTCCGGCGGGCCGGAAGCGCCCCGCCGGATCAACCGGCGAGAGACGCCCGCGCTTCTTCCCTGGTGTCGTGAATGGGAAGAAGCTTGTCGAAGCCGCTGATCTTGAACACCTCGCGAATCGGATCGGAGAGCGCGCAGAGCACCAGCTTGGCATCCTGGCTTTGCAGCGACTTCGCGGTGAGCAGGATAACGCGGAGCCCGGCGCTGCTGATGTAGTCGAGCTCCCCGAAATCCATGATCAGCGCGCGATCGGCTTCGTCGATGGCGTTCCGGACCGCCTCCTCGAAAGCGACGGCGGTGGACCCGTCGATGCGTCCCTTCACGCCCAGGGACAAGACATTCTCATTTCGTTCGGTCGTCAAATCCATCGTCTTCGTGTCCTGCGACTGCTTTCGTCAAACTCGCGCCGTCCGGACGCCTCTTTTCTGCCATGGCCGGAACCGCGCCGTTTCAAGAGGGAACCCGTTCGTCAGTCGTCCATATCAGGCATGACGACGAATTCCGGATAGGCCTCGATGCCCAACTCCGCTACGTCCTGACCCAAATCCTCGGTAACGGGCGTAACGCGGGCACCTATAGTCTTGTCGATAACCCACCATACCACCCATGAGGCAACAAAGACGAACGCGCCGATGGCCAGGATGCCGACGATCTGCACGCCCAGATCTCCGCCGGCGGCGATGCAGACCGCGAGCGTGCCCCAGACCCCGGCGAAGAGATGGGCCGGAACCGCGCCGACCACGTCGTCGATCTTGAGCCGGTCCAGGAGTTTCATACCGAGAACGATGATGGCGCCGCCGATCCCGCCGATCACCACCGCCCAGTAGTGGTCAACGATATCGGGACCCGCGGTGATCGCCACCAGCCCGCCGATCGCGCCGTTGAGACTCGCCAGCAGATCGACGCGCCCGAGAACCGGCCGCGACAGCGCCATCGCGGCGATCACGCCGGCCGCCGCCGCGAGATTGGTGTTGGCGAGGATGTTGCTGAGCGCGACCGCGTCGACGGCGCCGCTGAGCGCCAGCTGCGAGCCGCCGTTGAAACCGAACCAGCCGAGCCAGAGAATGAACACGCCAAGCGTGACCGCGGGCACGTTGGACGGCGGGGTCGACTTGACGCTGCCGTCCTCGCGGAACTTGCCCTTGCGCGCGCCGACGACGAGCGCGCCGGCAAGCGCCGCCCAGCCGCCGGTGGAATGCACGATCGTCGACCCCGCGAAGTCCTGGAATCCCATCGCGCTGAGCCATCCGCCGCCCCAGGTCCAGGACCCGATGACCGGATAGATGATGGCCGTGAGCACGGTGATGAACAGGAGGAACGACCACAGCTTGACCCGCTCCGCCAGCGTACCCGAGACGATGGAGGCGGTGGTGGCCACGAACACCATCTGGAAGAACCAGTCGGACATCGTGGAATAGCCGTTGTCGATGACGGCCCCGGCCGCCGCCGCCTTCGCCGCGTCATCGGCGGCGCCCAGCAACTTCACCTCTTCGCCGGTGGTCCCGTAGAACAGGGTGAGCGTGCCGAACCAGCCGCCTTCGGGTACCCCGACATACATGATGTTGTAGCCGACCAGGTAGAACATCAGGCCGGCGATCGAATAGAGGCCGATATTCTTGAGGCAGATCACGGACGCGTTCTTGGTGCGCACGGAGCCCGATTCCAGCATCGTGAAACCGGCGCACATCCACATCACCAGCGCGCCCCAGATGAGGAACGAGAAACTGTTCAATACGAACTGCGTCTCTTCGCCGACGGCGGCGAGAGCCTGGCCGGGCAGGAGGAGCAGCGAGACGCAAATCGCCGCCGCCGCCGCGGCAGGCACCGAATTCGTGCGAGGTTCGCGCGGCCGTTCGCCGGTTCCGCCTAGTAGAGCACCGGCCGATACCTGGCTCATCCGCCGATCGGTTTCAGTCCGTATTGCGATATACGACATGGCAATTCATGCCCTTTCATTGCGAATTGGCAATTCGAGCTCACGCCTTCGCCCGGTTTTCCGAAGAGACGCTTGAATCAATGTGCGAATCCGGGAACACAACATTTATAAGCCCCCGACCGGCCCGCAATCAACAGCTAACGCGTCACGGCATGCCCGGCCAGGAACGCGCCCTGCACCCGGGACACGATCATGGCACCGTGTCGACACTTCGCGCTGCAGGCAGCGGGTCTCCTCGATCAGGATACCCCGCGGGGAGGATCCAGATAGTCGATGCCTTCCACCCGGAAGCTGACGCCATCGTGGACTTCGGCAACGGTCACGCGCAGGAGAGCTCCGTTGGGCAACAGGGCGGCGCCCTCCTCACCCGCATGCTCCAGAAGAATTCTGGCCACGCCCCGGCTCGAGACGACCAGCGGCCATCGTGGATAGTGCGGTGTCAGACTTCCGAACAGGTCGAGCACACGTGTCCGGAACAGCGCATTGGATTCGCCCCCCGGCGGAGTCTCGCCGGCGCTAAGCGGGGGCTGGGTGGTCTCGACGCTCAACCCGTTCCATTCGCCGAGCCGGCGTTCGATCAGATCCGACTCGACCAGCACCTCGAGTCCCAACCGGGCGTTCAGGAGTTCCGTGGTTTCCAGGGTCCGGGAAAGGGGCGCGGTGATTATCAGGCTGGGCGTAAGGCCAAGACGCTGCACCGTGGCGCCGGCCATTCGTGCCTGCGTCCGTCCGAGCGCGGTGAGATGCGTATCGCTGTCGCCTCCCGAACGGATGCCGTCCCGATTCGCATCGGTCTGACCGTGGCGAATGAAGAAAAAACCGGGTTCAGGCGGTCTGTCGATCATCGGGATACAGCAATCTTCTGGGCCAGTCGGCGGGAGGGCTGGTCCGATCTTCCGCGAATCGCCGGTCGTCGCATACCCAGCGGACAACGTCCGCGATCAGGAGACCGTCGCTGAGCGTCGGCGTATGGCCGGTGCCGGGCACATGGATGACGGAAAAGCCGTCGCTTCCGCGCATCCGGTCGATCGTATCCTCGCTGGTCGCATCGCTTTGCAACCCGTGGATCAACAATATCGGGCACTCCAGCCTGGCCCAATCGTCCCACATGTCGAGACTGGTCTGCGCATCCGCACGATAGGCGAGTAGCGCACGCAAATCGTGCCGGTAAACTCGTCCTTCTTCATCGTCCGACCAGCGCGTCCGGTGGTGGGCCGTGTGCAGCAAGACCGCATCCGGTGCCGGTCCGGAATGCCTTTGCGCCGCTCCGGTACGGCGGAATACCTCGGCGGGGCTGCGAAACACGTAGTGACGCGCCACCGCCCGCGCCCGTCGCGTACGGCGCTCCACCGGAATGTAGGGTCCGCTGTCGTTCAGCACGATCCGGCGGACGCGGTCGGGATACATCGCCGCAAAACGAATTGCGGTCGATCCGCCGAGCGAAGAACCGAGCAGCGTGCAAGATGGCAGCCCGAGGAAGTCCATGAGCTGAAGCACCTGCTCGACATAGGTGTCGAGACGGTAGTCCGACAGCTCGGTGAGCCAGCCGCTGCGTCCTCGTCCCGCAAGATCCAGGCCGATAACGCGCAGCTTGGGAGCGGCGTCGAGAGCGAGAAAATCGAAACGTTGGGAAACATTCGTCAGTCCGCCGACGGCAACTACCGGCTCCCCTTCTCCACCGGAGTCATAGTAAGCGAGCCGAACTGTATACGGCCTACCGAGACCCGCATCGGGGTCCTGGAGATGTCTGGGATGCTCGTAGAGGAAGACACACTTGCGAGGACGGTCTCCGAGACCGGCGTTCATGGCCCCGATCAGAGCGTTATAGTCGTCCCAGCTCAGGGATTCCGGCGGTGGCGATCCACGGTCGGCGTATTCTTGCCGCAACGCGGAATCGGCCCGGTGAGCGGCGGACACGGTCGATGCTCCGTCACCCTTGCGCCCCTTCATTTCGGAGTTCGCTTGAACAGGCTGTCAGGACACGATCCCGGGCACGGACCGTCGCTTGCTTCGCTGCAAACCGGGATCCGATCGATCCTCAAAATGGCCTTTTTTCTCCTTGAGGGGCCGGTTTCCGAACGATCACGACCGCGCCGTCCGGTCCGGTAGAATCATACCGTTTCATCGGCGGTATCCGGCTGGATTTCTCCGTCGGAAAACCCACCCTTGTAAATCAGCACAACGCATGTGATGTCATCGAACTGGGGAGCTTCGCCGGCGAATTCATCGACCGCCGTGACGATATGATTGACGTCTTCGTCGGGGTTATCCACTTGCGGAAGCGTGCGAGTCGTGGCCAGCAACCGTTCGTCGCCGAACAACTCTTCGGTTTCGTTAAACGCCTCGGTAATTCCGTCGGAGAACAGCACCAGGCGGAAACCGACATCCATGCCCACCTGGGCCGCCGCATAGTCCAGCCCGGGGAACATGCCCAGGGCTACGCCGCCGGTGGTCTCCAACGGGAGCGCATCGTCGTGACCGACGAGAATGGGCGGATTGTGACCTCCGTTGGCATAGGTAAAGACGCCGGTGCGCTCGTCGAGGACGCCGTAGAACAGGGTTACGAACAAACCCTCCGAATTGTTTTGCTCCAGAAAATCGTTGACCCGCTTGAGAACGACGCCCGGCTCGCGCACATGGTGCATGGCGGTCGCGCGCATCAGCGTGCGCGCCATCACCATGAAGAGACCGGCGGGCACGCCCTTTCCCGACACATCGGCAACCGCGACCCCGATATGGTTCTGGTCGAGACGAAAGAAATCGTAGAAATCGCCTCCCACTTCCTTGGCTGGCCGCATGATGCCGGTTATGTCGACCGCCTCGGACATCGGGATGGTGTCGGGCAGGAGAGAGAGCTGCACCCGAGCAGCGATATCCAATTCCTTTTGCAGCGCGATAAAGGCGTTCTTGGCGGCGAGCGCTTCGCGCAGGCTTTGATTCTGGCTCTGGACCCGGTCCGACATTTTCTGAAACGCGAGCGCCGTCATGGCGAGGCTGTCGGACTCCCGTGTAATCGCGGTCGCGGCGCTGTCGGTCGCATCGGCGATCGATATGGTCTCGCTCTCGCTTTCGGGGGCATCCCGAACCAAATGCTCGAGCTGGTCCAGCTCGGCGAGCACGGACACGCGTTCCTCTTCGTCGAGCGTGTCGGCAAGTTGCGTCATCTCTCGCCGGATAAAGCGTTCCTGACGGCGCCGCTGTCGCTCGCGTGAGCGGCGAAACCGGTCGAACGCTATCAGGTTGGCTCGAAAAACGTTCACCGCTCCAGCGATCCGTCCGACCTCGTCCCGACCTCCCGCGGTCTCGACACGAGCTTGAAGATCGCCGTGAGACAGGGCGTTCAGCACCTCCACGCCATCGGTCAACGGCATGAACGAACGGGACATGTAGTAGCCGAGCCCGACCAGCACCAAAACCAGGAATGCAATCACCGCACCGATGGTGATATGGCTGACCCGCTCCTGGCGCAGGACCAGCTCGGTGACGTCCTTGACTCCGACCAAACGGGCCACCAGGGAACCGAGATCCGCGGTGTGCGGCAACACGACCACGGAATAGACCCGACCCTCCGTCTCGACGGTCGTCAGCGTTTCGACCGCGGTCAGGTCGACCAGCTTGTCGATACTTTCCCACAGAGACTTGTCGGAGCCGGCAAGCAGTCGGCCCCGACGGTTGACGATCAGAACCGAGGACTTCGTCGCCTGCTCCATTTCCAGGAGGGCTTCGTCGATACTGGTAGCGTAAACCGCCAGCCCGGCCGAACCGACCGTGCCCTCGGTCCCGCTTAACGGGATTCCCAGAACGACCACGACATTACGCTGGCGATCGTTGCCGATGCCGCGAATACGGGAACCCTGCCGGATAGCGTCTCGCGCGACCGCGTTGGCGACGACGGAACTCTGGAACAGGTCGGACTGGGAGGAAAAAGAAAGCGATCCGTCAGGGTACACCACGTCGAAGCGGTCGGCGGTCCCCTGTTCGCGAAGTCTCTTGGCGATGGCGCTGCCACGCCGCCTCACGCCTTCCTGATCGCGGGCCCGAACGGCCTCAAGCAAGGCTTGGTCGTCCGCGGCGATCCACGCCTTGTCCTCCATACGCTGGATCACGCTGTCGTTGATCTTGCGCCACAGGTTGGATCGATCGACGATCGTAACGTCCGAAAACTGCTCTCTAATCAGGTCCTCGCGCGTGATCGATGCCAGCGCGACACCGACGCAGATGACCGCCAGAGCCAGGATTACAAGCAGGCTTATCCGGGTACGGAGCTGCAACGTCTTCGTCCTGATCCTCGCCCTTGTCCTCAGCCGCCGGGGCTGGTCTTGAAATCGGCGATGGCGATCATATCCATCGGTGGATACATCTTGATCTCGCTCATCACGTCCTTGTTGATCCAGAGCTTGTAGCGCGCAAGTCTCGCCAACGGCAGATCCTGGGGGCGGCGTTTCTGCACCAGGATGCGTTCTGCCTGCAGCGCGGTAAGCTTGCCCAGCGTGTGATAGTCGGTCACCAACCCGAACATGGCGCGGGAGTTTCTGAGCGGCGCCTGTGTCGAAGCGAAGGTGGGCAGGCGGGCGGCGATGGCGGCCGAGGTATAAGCCTTCGCATGCCGCGTCAGAAACGAGTCCGGCCCCATGTAGAGGAGATCGGCGCCGTCGCTCTTCGCCTGATCGATCAAACGGGGCAAGGTGGCGGGGTCGGGCTTTCCGCTCGGCAGAAGAGGTACCGGCATGACCATCAACTCGACACCCATTTTCGGAGCGGTTTTCCGCAAGTCCGAAACGTTGATACGCGAATTGCCCGCCGTCCGGTCGTAAATCACCGCGATCTTGGCGAACGGCCGGTAGGCCAGGATGGTCTTGAGCTGGGTCTCGACCGGAGCCAGGAAGGCGACGCCGGTGACCCCACGTCCCGTCCGTTCATAGCTTTCCACGAGCTTGGATGCTTTGGGGTAGGCCACCAGGGTGAACACGGCGGGAATATTCCGGACGAAGGAGTCCGGGGTGTCGGTCTCGATCTTTCCAACGATGCTCGAGGTGGTGGCCGTGCCCCACGTGTAGACGAGATCGGGCTGCACCCGCTTGATTTCTTCCACGATGGGGCCGGCATTCGCGCGATCGAGATTCAGGTTTCGCACCGTCATTTCGAACGGGATTCCGCGCTGATTGAGATAGTCGCGAAATCCCTGTTCGACTTCTGTCTCGCCGCGCCACACCACCGCGAAGATCTTGAAGGGCTTCGCGGCCGCGGCGGCATCGGCGGTCTGGGCCCGGGCCGGTGTGGCAGCGAGAACGAGCGTCGCGCACAATATCCAGAGGGCAAGTCGGATGGTGTGGCTCACGCCGTCCTGCTCCCGCGCGCCGCAGACATGCTGCGCGACAGATATAGCACAAGTGTATAAAGGGCGATGCACAGCAACACGATAACACCTATGCCGACTATCGCGCCCTGGTACCCGAAGCTGGCCGCAAGCGCCGCCGCGACGATCGGCCCCAGCACCATTCCCGCCCGCTCGACCAGCCGATAGGCGCCGATCGCCGACGCCTGGCCTATGCCTCCGTGGAGGCTGGCGACCTCCTGAACGATCGCGATCTGCGAAGTGAGCGCCAGAGCATGTCCGAATCCGAGGGCAACGATGGCGATCAACACGGCGCCCGATGGCCCGCCGACCGCTTCGTCCACAAGGCTTGCCAGGCAGCCGATGCCTGCCAGCATTCCGCCGGCCGCCACCACCATGGCATGACGTCCGGAGCGATCCGCGAATCGGGCGGCGAACGGCATGCAGACGAGTGTCGATACTCCATAGAGCATGATCATCCAGCCGATCACGGACTGGCGGTTCCCCAACTCGCTCAGATAGAGCGGAACCAGGTAGAACAGGAATCCCGCCAGGATCAGTTTCCCAGGTATCGCCGCAAGGAAAGCGACGGCGAACAGTCGGGCATCGGAGACAAGAATTCTCCATTCCCTGCCGGCCAGCACCGTCCCGTGCGTCGTGCGCGACCGGACGCTCGGATCCAGCATCGCGTAGACGAGCACCCCGGAGATGGCGGCAAGTCCGGCCGAAATCAGGAAGGTTGCCTCGAAACCGATCCGGTCGGCGAATATTCCGCCGATGGACGGCCCGCAGATGGTGGCCGCGAACACCCCGCCCACGAATACCGCCATGCCCTGGGCGCGGTTGCGCTCGCCGGTATTGTCGGCAACCCATGCCTGAGCGGAAATGAAGATGAGGCCGTATCCGACCCCGGAAAGGATTCGCCACGCCACAAAATCGTAGTATCCCTGTGCAAGAAACGTACCGACATACCCGATCGTCGCCGGCACGATTCCCGCGAGAAATACCCGCCGCGCCCCGAACCTGTCGGCGAGGCCGCCGCCGAGCGGCACCGCAAGCATCCCGGCCAGCATGAACAGCGTGATGGGCAAGCCGAAAAGCAACTCTTCGGAAATGCCCGCGTCCGAGGGGCTGAGCCGGGCGATGAACAACGGAAGAAACGACCGGGGCAATTCCTCGGCGAACATGAAAAGGAAGAGCGGCACCCTGATCTGCATGGCGTTGCGCGGCCTCAGCTCCACGCCGCCGGCGAAGCTGTAGCGTTCTTCGACCGGCCGGCACAGGGCCTGAATCCGGTTCACGACGCCCCTGTCGATCTGGGCCTCCTGGATTTCGCGCACTTCGAAGCGAAAATCTTCATGGTGCTGCCGAAGCGCCCGCAACGCGCGGTTCAGCGCGGCGACAAGATCGCCGATCTCGTCGCGCGCACGCATCGCAAGGCGGTTGCCGAATATTCCCTGGACGCCGTCGGTCAGCATCGTCTCGATGCGCTCCAGAGGTCCCGACACCCGCGCGCTCATGAGGAACATCAGGATTTCCAGCGTCACGAGCAGCGACACCACGATCACGGTGATGGCTTCGTAAAGCAGATCGGACAACCGCCCGCGAACGTACTCGACACTGACGCCGACATGCAGCACGGTCACGACACGGCCGTCGGCCTCGATCGGGAATACGCTGTTGATGAAGTCGGCTACCTCGGATTTGGAGCCCCTAGCACTGTTCGCGTCGGGGAGGTCGGGCAGAATACGCTGGAGCGTTTCCGACGAGAGGCCGCTAGCGAACTGGATCTGCGAAGACGGATCCAGCAGGAGCAGGTACTCGATGTCCGCGTTGGCCTCGAGAATCTTCTCGAGGAAGGGGTCCACGCCCACGAGATCCTTGGGCGGAATCCCGAGTTCGTCCACCACGAACTCGATCTGATCGGCGACCGCCTTGCCGACCGCGCCCGCTTTCTGGCTGAGCTGAGGTTCCAGAGCCTTTTCGAAACCGGTAACCGCCATTGCCGCGACCACGATCTGGCCGAGCAAGAGCACGATGACCGAGAGCAGCACCAGCCGGCCGAGCACGCCGCCCGTCCGGGTGACCCCTCCTTTCGTGTCCTCGTCGACCTGCCCGGGAGCTTCGGCGCGGGAATTCATACCGTCTCCTCTTCGTCGAGTCGGCGGATTTCGGCGATGGCCGCGTCGATATCGTCGTGGGCAGCCAGCGCGGTGGACGCGAAGGCTGCGAGGTGTGGATGGTCGTCGCGGACTCGGCTGAGGGCCGTTCCGTCCCGGCGCCGGTTCGCCAGCTCGTCCATGGATTCGCGCAAATGGCGCAACTCCAGACGCAGACCCCGCAGGAGAACCAGCGCACCCAGAATGCACAGGGGGATCACGCCGAGCACCACAACCGCGCCGATCACCAGGAGGCGGGCGGTCTGCGCGTTCACGTTATCGTCGAAGAAGTCGCGGGAATAGCGCAGCGCCAGAGAACCCACGTCCCGCCCGAGGTTGTCCTTCAGAGGCACCCCGACGACGCGGGCGTCGCGCTCCAGATCGGACCACACCTGCCGCCCGCGACTCGAGCGCCAGGCGGCGACCCATTCCTCGGTGACGAGGTCGCCGACGAAGCTGGGATCGGTGCTGAACACGACGACGCCTTTCTCGTCGAAGACCTCTATCGAGAGGATTTGCTGGTCGGCGTGCTGATACTCGTCCAGCATTTCCGAAATGCCCTGCAACCCCGACAGCTCGATTCCGAGGTCCATTTGGGTTTCGATGCGCTGCCGGACGTCGTTGATCTCGAATTCGAAGCGGGAAGTGAGAAAATCGGAGAGCGTCCGTTCGAACATGTGCGCGCTGAGCACAGTGGTCATCGCCACCCCGGCAGCGAGGATGACCACCAACGCCGCAGTGATCCTTGTCGCCAATCCAAAATTCATGCCCGCGCACCTCTTTCCCTGCCGTGCAGCGGAACCTCATGGGAGGCCTGCGGTCCGGGCGAACCGACGAGCGAGGAAACGCTCCCCGCAGCCATAATAATTCGCATATGTGTCCGACGCCAAAAGATTAACCGATGACGGCACGAAGATGCGCGGGACATCAGGAAAACGCGGATGCCCTGCCGGGCAGCCGACGGGTTGCGGCGCGGCACTCGATCGATCGAAGGCTCCCGTGGTCGGGGTCCGCGTGGGAAGGGCCGTGCAATCTCCCGTCCGCTCGGGCGCGGGGTGTCCGCCATATCGACGAGGACGCTCGGGTATGCTGCTGCGACATCTATCCTGCCACTCCGTCCCTTCGCGTCTCCTTCGTCAGGGTCACGACGTTCCGCCCGTCGCTGCGCCGATAGGCAAAGCCGTCCATCAGCGTCCGGACGAAGTGAACCCCGAGACCGCCGATCGGCCGCTCCTCGATCGGCGCGTCGATATCGGGATCGGGGGCGGCGGTCGGATCGTAGGGCTTGGCATCGTCCGACAACTCCACCACGAGGACCGTGCCTTCCATATGCACGGTCATCCGGATCCGGTGCGGACCGGAGTCCTCATAACCGTAGCTGATCGTGTTGGTCAGCAGCTCGTCGACCGACACGTTTACGGCGAAGGCGATCTCGGACGACACGTCGTGCTCGGCGCAGAATGCGTCCACTTCTTCCGCCGCGAAGGCGAGTTCGCGTAGATCGTTCTTCAGGGAGAGTTCGAGAATGGCGACTTACCCGAATTTCAACCGTTTGTGTATGAAGCCCCTTCGCGCCCGGACAATCGGGCGGGCCATCGTCCATATCGGCAATGGATAGTGTTCCCCTCCGATCCGATAGTCTTTCGTTTTTGCCGGGAAGGTCAAATAAATAAAATTGAAACGAAACCGGCTACTGAATGGATTGTTCCCTTGGTAATCGATCCGTTCCTGTACTAGCCTCGGGCGATCACGCACGCATTCTCGGGGAACATCACGCCATGGCGATCACGCACTCCACGCACGAAGCACCGACGCAGGAAGTCGCTCTGCCCTCTGCCCTGGCCGGCATCAACAGCAATGTGCTGGACGACGCAATCCTGAAAAAGCTGGTGGATCCCGATGTCTACTACGCGCTGGCGCAGTGCCGCGCCACGGGGGTGCCGATGGACCGGGAATTCGCCAACGCGCTGGCGAAGTCGATCCGGGAATGGGCTCAATCGAAGGGCTGCATCGGCTATTCCCACTGGTTCTCGCCGATGCGGGGCGCGATCCACGGAGAGAAGCTGGAGACGTTCGTCGGGGTCGATTTCGCGACCGACCGCCTGATCATCGACCTGTCCGGCTCCCAACTGTTCCAGACGGAGACGGACGGATCCTCGTTCCCCAACGGCGGCCTGCGGGAAACCCATCAGGCGGCGGCCTATATCGGCTGGGATACCGGATCGCCGCCCTTCGTCTACCGCCAGACGCTCTATATCCCTTCCGCCTTCGTGACCTGGAACGGGGAGGCGCTCGACCAGAAGACCCCGCTGCTGCGGGCCGACATGGCGGTCAACGAGCTGAGCGTGCGGCTTCTCTCGCTCCTCGGGGACAACGTCACCCGCGAGGTGGTGTGCAATGTGGGATGGGAGCAGGAATTCTTCCTGATCGACCGGGAAAAGTACCTGGCACGGCCCGACCTCGTCGCCGCGGGGCGCACGTTGCTCGGGGCGATGCCGCTGCGCGGCCAGGAGATGGATTCCAACTACTTCTCCAAGCTGTCGCCCAGGGTGAACCGCTACATCGCCGAGGCCCGCGACAAGATGTGGGAGCTCGGGATTTCGATCCACTGCACCCACAACGAGGTCGCGCCGGCCCAGCACGAGATCTCGCCGATCTTCGGTCTGGCGAACCTGGCGGCGGACACCAACGTGCTCGCCATGGACGTGCTTCGCGATCTCGCCTTCGACCACGATTTCACCGTCCTGTTCCACGAGAAGCCGTTCGCGGGAATCAACGGCACGGGCAAGCACAACAACTGGGGCCTCAACACCGACAGCGGCGTCAACCTGTTCGTGCCGGGCGATACGGAGGAGGAGAACCGGCGCTTCATCGCCTTCGTCGCGGCGCTCCTGCGCGGCGTCAACCTGCACGGCGATCTGCTGCGCTGCGGGGTGTCCACGGCCGGCAACGACCACCGCCTGGGCGCCCAGGAAGCGCCGCCCGCGATCATCACCCTCTATCTCGGGGAGCGGCTGGAAGCCCATGTGAAGGCCGTCGCCGAGGGCGGCGGCTTCGGCGGGTACGGCACCCGGGGCAAGGACATCGAGGTCGTCGCCCCGGTCGCCGATATGCGGGCCACCCAGGAAGACCGCAACCGCACCGCGCCGTTCCCGTGGTGCGGCAACCGTTTCGAATTCCGCGCCGTCGGCGGCAACCAGCACATCGCGTTCCCACTGACGATGGTCAACGCCGCGATCGCGGACAGCCTGAAGCACATGTGCGACGAGATCGACGCGGGCAAGCCGGCGGACCAGGTCATTCGGGAGACCATCAAGGAAAACGAGGGCGCGCTGTTCAGCGGCGACGGTTACTCCGACGCGCTTTACGAGCATGCCGAGAAGCACGCCCTGATCCACCTCAGGAGCAGCCCGGAAGCCTACGAAGCGTTGACGGCCGACAAGAACGTCAAGCTGATGGGCGATCTCGGCATTTTCAACGAGCGCGAGCTCGCGGCTCGTCAAAGCGTCCTCCAGGAGGCCTACGCGAGCGAGCTCCACATCGAGGCGCGCGCGCTGCTGCGCATTTTGCGGACCTTGATCGTTCCGGCTGCGGTCGGGGATACCAATGCCGACCGGGAGTCCGGGTTCCAGTCGCCGCTGTTCGACGAGAAACGGAAGCTGGTCGAGAGGCTGCTCTCGGAAACGGAAAAGCTGGCGGACGCGTTCGAAGCCTTTCCGCATGACGATGCCGGACAGTCCGCGTCATACGCGCACGAAACCCTCAAGCCGTGCATGCAATCGGCGCGGGAAGTGGCGGACGAGCTGGAAACCCTGGTCGACGGCCGGGCGTGGCCGATGCCGACCTATTCGGAAGTGCTGCATCATCATCAATAGATGGGCGGCGGGGGTTTTGCTATAGCTGGCCGGACGCGCCCGTAGCTCAGCAGGATAGAGCACGAGATTCCTAATCTCGGGGTCGCAGGTTCGAATCCTGCCGGGCGCGCCACCTGCGGGCTGGTGCATTTTCCGACCTTGCCGGGTCTGTACCCGTCGGCCCACCCTCCCCCAACCCCTCCCGCCAGCGGGAGGGGGGTAAGCAAGGAGCGGGTCGGCGCCGCAACTCTCCCTCTCCCCGGCGGGGAGAGGGCCGGGGTGAGGGGGACGCCGGTTGCGGGCGCGTCCCGTGGGATATTGCTTCAGACATTGTGGTAGCCCCTGAACCACTCGACGAATCGCGGAACGCCGATGTCGATCGGGGTGACGGGGGCGAAGCCGAGGTCGCGCCGGCTCTCGGAAATGTCGGCGTAGGTCTCCCTGACATCGCCCGGTTGCAGCGGACGAAAGTCGATCTCCGCCTTCAGGCCGAGGCTGTCCTCCAGAATGCCGATCAGCCGCATCAGGGGTTCCGGACGATTGTTGCCGATATTGTAAAGCCGGTGCGGCACCTCGCTCGCCGTATCCGGCGGGCTGTCGAGCGCCGCGACGACACCCGGCACGACATCGCCGATATCGGTGAAGTCCCGTTTCATGTCGCCGTTGTTGAACACCTCGATGGGCCGGCCTTCGAGGATGGCCCGGGTGAACAGGTAAAGCGCCATGTCCGGGCGCCCCCAGGGCCCGTAGACGGTGAAGAAGCGGAGCCCGGTCTGGGGGATGCCGTAGAGGTGGCTGTAGCAGTAGCTCATATGCTCGTTCGCCCGCTTGGTCGCCGCGTAGAGCGAAATCGGCGAATCGGTCCGGTCCTCGACCGCGAAGGGCAGCTTGGTATTGGCGCCGTAGACCGAGCTCGAACTGGCATAGACGAGGTGCTTCAGGCCGGGCAGATGTCGGCAATATTCGAGCACCGTCATGTGCCCCGCGAGATTGGCGTCGACATAGGCGAACGGGTGCTCGCGCGAATAGCGCACGCCGGCCTGCGCGGCGAGATGTACGACGCGGTCTATCCCGCCCGCCCCGGCAAGCGCCGCGAACGCCGCCTCCCGATCCGCCAGATTGCACCTGAGCAGGGTGAACCGGTCGTGCCGTTCGAGACGGCTTATCCGCGCTTCCTTCAGGCCGACATCGTAGTAGTCGGTGACCGCGTCGAGCCCGACCACCGTTTCCCTGCGTCGGAGCAGGAACTCGCTCACATGGTAGCCGATGAAGCCCGCCGCTCCGGTGACCAGGACCGTCATTGCCGCTGTCCGGCGGCGATGAACTCCTGGAGACGGTCGCGGACCGCCTTGCGGTCGATTTTGCCGGTACCGCCGACCGGCAACTCGTCGACCGCGAAGATCCGGCGGGGATGCGCGTAGGCCGGACCGCGCTCCAGCGTAAACGCCTTGAGCGCGGCCTCGTCCGCATGGCGGTCGGAGCGCAGCGTAACCAGCGCGGCGGGGGCGAGATCCTTGAGCGCATGCGGCACCGGCGCGACGACGGCGTCGATGACCGCGGGGTGCTGAACCAGCAGGAGCTCGACCTCCTTGGGGTTGATGTTCTCGCCGCCGCAGGAGAACTGGTCGTCCGTCCTGCCCTGGAAATAGAAGAACCCCCCGGCGTCGCGGCGGAACAGGTCGCCGGTGCGGAGCCAGCCGTCCGCGATGCGCTCGGCGTTAAGATCGGGCCGGTTGTTGTAGCCCACGAGAACCGCGGGCGACCGGACCCAGAGCTCGCCTTCCTCCGCCTCCTCGCCCGTCTCGTCGATCAGCCTGACGCCCACCTCCGGCGCCGCCAGACCGCAGCTTCCGCGCGGCGCGGGCCTCCCGTCGACCGCCTCGCGCAAGGGCCCGCCGCCCTCGGTCAGCCCGTAAGCCTCGATCACGTCCGCGCCGAAAGCCTCCTCGACGTCGGCGATCAGCTCCGCGCCGACCACCGCCGATCCCATCTCGAGCACCTTGAGAGACGAGAAGTCCAGCCCGTCGATAAGGTCCCGCTCGGCCAACATCATCCGGTACATGGCCGGGACGCCGCCGGCTTCGGTGCAGCGGTGCTCGCTGAGCGCCCGGAGAAACGGACGCGGCTCGAAGCGGGGCAGGACGACCACGGACGCGCCGACATGCAGCTTGGGCTTCACCGAAACCCGCATCGCGTTCTTGTGGTAGAGCGGACCCGCGATCAGCGCCCGGTCTTCCGGCGCGGCGGGCCAGTGCCGCTGGGACGAGGCGATCGCCCAAAGCATGCCGTCATGGGCGAGCAGCACGCCCTTGGGCCGGCCGGTTGAGCCCGAGGTGTAGGGCAGGAACGCGACTTGCCGGCCGGAGATGGGCGGCGGTTCGAACCCGTCCGGATCCGCCCCGGCGAGCGCGGTCTCGTAATCCTCCCAACCCGCGGGCGCCGGCTCGGTGGCGATACGCGGCTCGAGCGGGGCCTCCCCGGCAATGGACTCGATGTCGGGATGCGCGCCGGGCGAGATCACGACCGCCTTGCAGGCCGAGTCCCCGATCACGAAGCGTATCGTGTCGGCGCCGAGCCGTATATTGAGCGGAACCGGGACCAGCCCGGCCCGCATGGCGCCGAAGAACGTCTCGATGAACTCGAAGCGGTTCGCCATCGCGAGCAACACGCGATCGCCCGGGACAAGACCGCGCGCCGCGAGCGCGGCGGCGACCCGGTCCATCCGCCGGTCCAGCTCGGAGTGGGAAATCTCCGCCGCGGGCGAGCGCGACAGATCGACCACCGCGATCCGGTCCGGGTGCCTGGCCGCGGCCGCCCGGTTGAAATAGCCCAGATTGGCGTCCCGCCGGTCCGTCATCGGGCGTACCCGAGCGCGGCAAGGATCGAATCGGGCGTGATCGGAATCGCGTTCACCGCCGCGCCCAGGGGCGCCAGCGCGTCGTTCACGGCGTTGAATATCGTGCCCGGCGCGGCGGCGGTGCCGGACTCGCCCACGCCTTTCGCGCCGAGGCCGGAGACGGAGGTCGGCGTCTCGACATGGGCCACCGCGATATCCGGCATTTCGCGCGCCATCGGCACCAGATAGTCGACCATCGTGCCGTTCAGCATCTGGCCGTCCGGATCGTAGAGGCTGTGCTCGTACAGCACGTCGCCCAGCCCCTGCACGATCGCGCCGCGCAGCTGCTCTTCCGCAAGAAGCGGGTTGATCAGGCGGCCCCCGTCCTCGACCGCCCAATAGCCCAGAATGCGGATCTCTCCGGTTTCGGGATCGATCTCGACCTGGGCGCCATGCGCGCCGTTGGTGAAGACGTATTCCGGTACGCGGAACCGGCGGGTCTGGGTGAGCGAGGGATAAACTCCCCCGGGCAGCTCGCCGGAACGGAAAAAGGCGACGTCCCCGAGCTCGGCAAGGGTCATCCGCGACTCGCCGCTCGCGCGCTCCACCACCGCTCCCTCGCGCAGCGCCAGCGTTTCGGGCTCGGCCTGGAGCAGCGTGCCGGCGAGGTCGAGAATCTCGTCGCGCAAAGCCTCGCCCGCGCGTTTCGCCGACTCGCCGCCGATTCCGCCGCCACGCGAGCCGTAGGTGCCGCCGCCATAGGGCACCGCATGGGTATCGCCGGTGATCACGGTCACCGCCTCGAACGGGACGCCGACCGCTTCCGCCACGACCTGGGCGAGGATGGTTTCGGTCCCCTGCCCCTGCTCGGTGACGCCGGCGAGGCAGGTGACCGCGCCGGAGGCCTCCAGCCGGACCGTGCAACCGTCCTGCGCGGATATCGGAACGCCCGCGGGACCGTAGATTTGCGGACCGGGGTTGGTGCCCTTGATGAACGAGACAAGCCCGATACCGCGCAGGACGCCTTGCCCGCGCTTGTCGTCGCGGTCGGCGCGCAAGGTCTCGTAATCCATCAGCGCCAGCAGTTTCTCCATGCATGCCTGGTGCGACAGATCGTTCAGCCCCACGCCCGACGGCGCCTTCACCGGATAGGCGTCGTCGGGGACGAAGTTGCGCTGGCGGAGCGCTGCCGGATCGAGCCCCAGCGACGCCGCGGCGCGATCGATCAGCGCCTCGACGGTCAGGATCGCGACGGGGTGGCCGACGCCGCGATACTGGGAAATCGGCACCTTGTTCTGGAAGACGACCCTGGTATGGCCCCGATAGCTGCCCAGCGCGTAGGGACCGCCGGAAACGTTGAGCACCTGGTTGGCTTCGACCGAGCTGGTCCTCGGGTAGGAGGAATAGGCGCCGCCCCCGACGAGATCCTCGATCTCCAGCGCCGTGAAACGGCCCTCTTCATCGACCGCGAGGCGCCCCCGCACCACGTGGTCGCGTGCGTGAATGTCGGAGGCGAAGGACTCCAGGCGGTCGGCCCAGTAGCGGACGGGACGGGCGAGCAGCATCGCGAGGACCGCGACGGTGAACTCGTCGCCGTAGTGGTGGCTCTTGATTCCGTAGCCGCCGCCGACGTCGCAGGCGATCACCCGGACATCGCGTTCCTCGAGCCCGAGATGGCGCGCGAACAGAATTTGGGTCATGTGCGGCGCCTGTCCGCCGTAATGCAGCGTGAGCTTGCGGTCGCCGGGGTCGTAGTCGGCGACGATCGCCCGCGCTTCGAGCGGCACCCCGGTATGGCGCCCGAAGCGGAATTCGCCTTCCACGATCCAATGGGCCGCGGCGAAGGCGGCCGCGCTGTCGCCGTTCTCGATGAGGCGTTCAAAAAGGCGGTTGGTCCCGAGCGAGGGATGGAGAACCGGCGTTCCGTCGTCGAGAGCCGTTTCGACATCGGCGACGGCCGGAAGCTCCTCCCATTCGACGCGGACATGCTCGACGGCGTCCTCGGCCCTTGCGCGATCCTCGGCAACGACGGCGGCCACCGGTTCGCCCTGCCAGCGCGCGCAATCGACCGCCATGCCGTATTGCGGCACCGAGAGAAGCGACGGGGCGTTCTTCATCGTCCCGATCCACGGGCTGGTCCGTTCCGCGAGATCGGCCCCGGTCAGCACCGCCACGACGCCGGGTTGCGTCATCGCCCCGCCCGTCTCGATGGCCTTCACGCGGGCATGCGCATAAGGGCTGCGGACGAAGGCGACGTCGACCAGGCGCTTGAAACCGAGATCGGCGACGTGGCGCCCGCGCCCGGTGGCGGCGCGGCGCGCGTTGGGGCGCGGTAGCGGCCGTCCGATCACGCCTCCCGTCATGCACCGGCTCCGAGGGCGGCGAGGATGCGTTCGGGTGTGAAGGGTTGCGCGGAGACAGACACTCCGAACGGGGCGAGCGCGTCGTTCACCGCGAGCCAGGCCGCGGCGGTCGCGCCTATGGTTCCCCCTTCGCCCACCCCCTTTGCGCCGAGCCTGGTCGTCTCCTCCACCCCTTCGATGTGGGAGGTCACGATATCTGGCATTTCGCTGGCCATCGGCACGAGGTAGTCGGCAAGCGTGCCGTTGAGAAGCTGGCCCGTGGAATCGTAGACGCACTCCTCGAAGAACGTCGCGCCGAGCCCCTGGACGATCCCTCCCCGCAACTGCTCGTCGACGAGGAGCGGGTTGACGATGCGGCCGCATTCGTCGGCCACCCAGACGCCGAGCAGCTCGACCGACCCGGTCTCGGGATCGAGCTCGAGATGGCACCCGAGCGCTCCGTGGCCGACATAGTAGTGGGCACGGTTGGGCACATGGTGGCGGGTCGCCGCAAGTTCCGGCTGCAGATCGGCGGGAAGCGTGTCCTGCCGGAAGTGACCGATGCGCGCGACTTCGCGAAGCGAGAGCCGTGCGGTGCCGGTGTCGCGATCCACCACCGCGCCGTCCTTGAGGTCCAGACTCGCGGGATCGGCCTGCAGGATGGGTCCGGCGAGGGCGAGCACGTTTTCCTTGAGAGCGAGCGCGGCTTCGAGCGATGCCTCGCCGCCCATCGCGAGCCCGCGCGAAGCCCATGCGCCGCCGCCGAACGGCGTGACCGCGCTGTCCCCCGCGATCACGTCCACGTCCTCCAGGTCGACGCCCAACTGGTCGGCGACGATCTGGCCGATCGCGGTGAGCGTGCCCTGGCCCTGATCCGTGACGCTGGTGATGCAACGTATCTTGCCCGACGGCTCCAGCTTTACGGTGGTCCCTTCCTGGGTCGAGACGGGAGCCTCGGAGGGGCCGTAATATCCCGGGCCGTAGGCCGTCGGCTCGATGAAGGTGGCGACCCCGATCCCGCGATGGATGCCGCAGTCGCGAAGCGTGGCCTGCTCGGCCCGGAGCGCGTGGTAGTCCATCACCTCGACAAGACGGTCGAGCGCCTCGGCGAAGGAGAGCCGCGGTAGCTGGATACCGCCGACCGAGGCGGCGGGCAGGCTGTCCGGGTCGAGATAGTTTCTCCGGCGGAAGGCGACCGGATCCATGCCGATCGCGCGCGCCGCCATATCGCAGAGCTGCTCGGTCACTGCGCAGGCTATCGGTACGCCGACGCCGCGATACATGCCGACAATGGGCTTGTTGACATAGGCCGCCCGCATGGCACCGCGATAGGCCGGCACGCGATAAGGCGCGCCGGCGTTGGTAATGGTCATCATGCCCTCGGCGATCCCGAACCGGATAAAGGCCGTGAACGCGCCGATCGCCGACAGGTCGTCGACCTCCATGGCGAGGACCTCGCCGCTCCTCGAAACCGCGATCCGCCCCCGGACCGTGTGGTCGCGGCTATGCGCATCGGCGCCGAACGCCTCAACCCGGTCCGCGCAGTACTTGACGGGCCTGCCGACCAGGCGGGAGATCGCCGCCGTCGCGATCTCGTCGTCGTGGACGTTGATCTTGAGCCCGAACCCGCCCCCGACATCGGGACAGATCACCCGGACCCGGTGATCGTCGATCCCGAGAAGCGCGGCGTAGACCTCCTGCATCTGGTAGGGCGACTGGTGGGACTGGTGGACGACGAGCGTTCCGTCGGAGGGCCGGTAATCCGCGATCGTCACCCGCGCCTCCAGCGTGACGGCGGTATGGCGCCCGAAGCCGAACGCGTGCTCGACCGATGCATCGGCCGAGGCGAAGGCAGCGTCGACCTCGCCGATGTCGAACCGGTGGGCGAAAGCGAGATTGTCGCCGAGCGCGGGATGGATCGCGCTCGCGGCGGGGTCCAGCGCTTCGGCCGCGTCCGCGATGGCATCGAGCGGTTCGTAGTCGACGACCACCAGGTCCGCCGCGTCCTCCGCCGCCGCGCGGCTCTCGGCCACCACGGCCGCGACGGGCTGGCCCTGCCAGAACGCCGTGCCCTGCGCCATGGCGGGCTGGGGCGCGGATTTGTGCCCCGGGCGGTGCGCGGCGATGGAAATCATCGGTTCGCAAACCCCGGCGAGATCCGCTCCGACGACGACACGGAGCACGCCGGGCCGGCGGGACGCCTCGTCGCCGTCGATGCCGAGAAGGCGGGCATGCGCGTGAGGACTTCGCACGAAGGCGGCGTGCAGCATTCGCGGCAGCACGATGTCGTCGGTGTAACGGCCGCGCCCGTGGGCGAGGCGACGAGCGGCGACGCGGGGCGCGGACCGGCCGATCGCACCGCCTTCGAGAACGGGTTCAGTCAAACGCTTCTCCGGCGCCGCTTTCGTCCACCATCCCGCCCATCAAGCCACGGATGGCCCGGCGCCTCAACACGGCGTCGTCGGCCGATGGACGGCACCTATTGGCGGGCGCTTCCGGCGCCGCCATGATGGGACCGGTCGAGTCGGATCGAGAGGCGCCGTTGGATCGGCCGCGCGAAGCGAAGACTGCCGCGCCGGCCCCGGGCCTTGCGGCGCGGATGGGCGGCCTGTGGCTCGCGCTGCCGGCCAATTTCCGAGGCATCGTGCTGCTCGCGGGCGGCGCTTTCCTGCTCACCAGCTCGGACACCTTCGTCAAGGCGCTGGGCGCCAAGTTCACCCCCTACGAGCTCTCCTTCTACCGCTACGCCACGGGGATGATCGTGCTGACGCCTCTCTTCGTTCAGCTGGGATGGAACGGGCTCAAGACCGCGCGGATCGGGATGCACGGGCTGCGCATGGGGCTCGCCTTCGTCGCCCAGATCGGCGTGTTCTACACGATCATCCACATGCCGCTCGCCGACGCGACGGCGTTCATGTTCTCGAAGCCGCTCTTCACCACGCTCGTCGCGGTCATCGTGCTGTCGGAGCTGGTCAACGCCCGGCGCTGGATCGCGACGGCGATCAGGTTCCTCGGCGTTCTGGTGATGATGCGTCCGGGCTCCGAAGGCATCGATCCGGTCGCGTTGATCGCCGTCGGCACGGCGCTGATCTTCGCGATCGCCAACGTGCTGATCCGCATCCTCGCGGTGACCGAGCCGACCAACCGCATGCTGTTCTACTACCATATCGGCGGATTGGCGGTTTTTGCCGGTCCGACGATCTGGGCGGGGCAGACGCCCGTCGGGCTCGAATGGCTGCTCCTGCTGGCCATCGGCGTGCTCACCACCGGCGGCATGTTCTGCTATTTCCGCGCGTTCTCGATCGGCGAGGCCAACGCGGTCGGCCCGGCGGAGAACTTGCGGCTGATCTACGCCGCGTTGCTGGGTTACCTGCTGTTTGCGGAGGTTCCGTCGCTGTGGACGGTTGTCGGGGCTACCATCATCGTCGGCAGCACCTACTATATCGCCCGGGTCGAGGCGAAAGGCGGAGAAAACCGGTGACGGAAACAACGATCTTCGAGCCCGGCGGCTATCGCTACCTGCCGGGGGTGTTCCAGTATTCGGGCGGCGTCGCGGCGGAGCCGGGCTTCGCGATCGAGCGCGCGCGCTTCCGGCGGGCGCTTCCGCTGGAGGAGGGTTTCGCGGCGATCGAGGCGTATCTCGCCTTGCGCGGCCGGCCGCGCACCGCGTTCTGCGCCTGCGAGCTGAGATCCCCCGCGCCCTTCACCGAGGACGGGTTCGCCGCCTTCAACCGGATCTATGTCGGCACCCTGGAGCGCTGGGGCGTCTTCCGGGACGGCGACAACCCCGTCGCGCGCTCCAATGTGTGCCCCGCGATCGATCCGCCTCCGGAGCCCAGTTTCGATGCCTTCAGCTACACGGTGGAGGCGGCCGGCGACGGCCCGGGGGGATTCGTCGCCGCGGGCGGCGCCGACGTTCCCGAGGGCATGGCCAACTATCGCGATCACATCGTTCGCCGGGGCGAGACGTCGCCCGACGCGCTGCGCGAGAAGGCGCGTTTCGTGCTCGACGAAATGGAAACGCGCATTCGGGCGCTCGGCGCGGGATGGGCCGACTCGACCGCGACCCAGCTCTACACGGTGCACGACCCGCACCCGTTCTTCGCCGACGAGATCGTGTCGCGCGGCGCGGTCCCCGGCGGGCTGACCTGGCACTATGCCCGGCCCCCGGTCGAGGGGCTGGAATACGAGATGGACGTACGGGGCGTGTCGGTCGAGCGGGCGATCTGAGCGCCGCCTATTCGACGGTGACCGACTTCGCCAGGTTGCGCGGCTGATCGACGTCGGTGCCCTTGGCCACCGCCGCGTGGTAGGCGAGGAGCTGCGCCGGGATCGTGTAGAGGATCGGCGCGACGAACGGGTCGACCTCGGGCAGCTCAATCGTCGCCGCGGCCATCGAGCCGAGCTTCTCGACACCCGGCCGGTCCGACAGGAACACCACCCTGCCGCCGCGGGCGATGACCTCCTGCATGTTCGACGCGGTCTTGTCGAACAGATCGTCGGACGGCGCAATCACGATCACCGGCACGTGCTCGTCGATCAGGGCGATGGGGCCGTGCTTCATCTCGCCGGCGGCATAGCCCTCGGCGTGGATGTAGCTGATCTCCTTGAGCTTGAGGGCGCCTTCCAGCGCGATCGGGAAGCCGGTGCCGCGGCCGAGATAGAGCACGTCCCGCGCCTCGGCCACGTCGCGGGCGAGCGCGGCGATATGCTCGTCATGGTTCAGGATGTCGTTCACCCGCGACGGCACCTCGACGAGCGCGCGGCAAAGCGCCGCCTCGGCCGCACGGTCGATTTCGCCCCGCGCGGCGGCGATGGCGACCGTCAGGCAGGCCAGCGTGGTGAGCTGGGTGGTGAAGGACTTGGTGGAGGCGACGCCGATCTCGGGTCCGGCCCGGGTTCGGAGGACGGCGTCCGATTCGCGGGCGATCGAGCTCTCGTCGACATTGACCACCGAGACGATGCGCTGGCCCTGCGACCTCGCGTAACGCAAGGCGGCCAGGGTGTCCGCGGTCTCGCCCGATTGCGAGATGAACAGCGCCATGCCGCCGGGCGGCAGGGCGGGGGCGCGGTAGCGGAACTCGGATGCGATATCGACCTCGACCGGCATTCCGGAGAGCTGCGCGAGCCAGTACCTCGCCACCAGGCCGGCGTGGTACGAGGTGCCGCACGCGACGATGGTGACCTTGCCGATGTCGGCCAGATCGAACGGCATTTCGGGAAGGGCGATGACGCCGTCCCACGGGTTGAGCACGCTGTGCAGCGTATCGCCGATCGCCACCGGCTGCTCGTAGATCTCCTTGAGCATGAAATGGGGAAAATTGCCCTTGCCGATCATCGCGCCGGAGGCCGCGGTGCGTCGGACCTGCCGTTCCACGACCGTCCCGTGCCGGTCGTGGACCACGGCGCCCTCGGGCCGCACCTCGGCCCAGTCCCCCTCTTCGAGATAGCAGATGCTGCGCGTCAGCGGGGCGAGCGCCAGCGCGTCGGAGCCAAGATACATTTCGCCGTCGCCATAGCCGATGGCGAGCGGACTGCCGCGCCGGGCGCCGATCATCAGATCGCCGTGCCCGGCGAACAGGATGGCGAGCGCAAACGCGCCCTCCAGCCGGTCCAGCGCTCCGGCGACGGCTTCCTGCGGGGTCTTGCCCTGGCGCAGAAGGTTGCTGATCAGGTGCACCGCGGCCTCGGTGTCGGTGTCGGTCGCGAACGCGTGCCCGGCATCCGTCAGCTCGCGACGGAGCTCCCGGAAGTTCTCGATGATGCCGTTATGGACCAGAACCACCCGGTCGTCGGCATGCGGATGCGCGTTGTTGACGGTCGGTCGTCCGTGGGTGGCCCAGCGGGTGTGCCCGATTCCGATGGTGCCCGGCAGCGGACGGTCGGCGACGACGTCTTCCAGCCGCGCGATCTTGCCTTCCGTCCGGCGGCGTTCGACCGAGCCGTTGACCAGCGTCGCGATGCCGGCGGAATCGTAGCCGCGGTATTCCAGCCTGCGCAGCCCCTCGATCAGCAGGGGCGCCACGTCGTTCTTGCCGATGATGCCGATAATGCCGCACATCGGACCGGACCTATCTCTCCGAGCCCGGCTTCGCGGCCCCGGTCGGCGCCTTCCTGGCCCGCCGCCGAACCCGGAACGCTTCGGCCCAGCCGGTCTTGACCTTCTGGGTGCTGCGCTCGACGGCGAGGGAATCGGCCGGAACGTCCTTTGCGATCACGCTTCCGGCGCCGACCATCGCGCCGGGCCCGATGGTGACGGGCGCCACCAGCGCCGTATTGGAGCCGATGAAGGCGCCCTCCCCGATGTCGGTCTCGGCCTTGGAAAACCCGTCATAGTTGCAGGTAATCGTGCCGGCGCCGATATTGGCGCGGGCTCCCACCCTGCTGTCGCCGACATAGCTCAAGTGATTGACCCTGGCGCCGGCCTCCACCGACGAGGCCTTGATCTCGACGAAATTGCCGATGCTGACTTCCTCTCCGATCCGGGCGCCGGGACGGAGACGCGCGAACGGGCCGACGACGGCGCCGTCGGATATCTCCGCGCCTTCGATGTCGCAGAACGCCCTGATCGTCACGCCGTCTCCCACCTTCACGCCGGGACCGAACACCACCTGCGGGCCGACCGTCACGTCGCACCCGAGGACGGTGTCGTGGCTGAAATAGACGGTGTCCGGGTCGATCAGTGTCGTGCCTTCGGCCATCGCGCGCGCGCGCAGACGGCGCTGGAAGACGGCCTCGGCGACGGCGAGCTCGGCGCGGGAATTCACCCCCATGACCTCGTCGGGATCCGCGACCTCGATGACCGCGCAGCCGAGCCCCCGCGACCGTGCGATCTCCACGATGTCGGTCAGGGAGTATTCGCGCTTCGCGTTGTCGTTGCCCACGGCCTCGAGCAGCGGCAGCAGGTGACGCCCGTCGACCGCCATGATGCCGGCATTGCAGAAGCCGATCCGCCGGGTTTCCTCGTCCGCGTCGCGGTGTTCGACGATGGCTTGCAACCCGCCCTCTTCGTCGACGATCAGCCGGCCGTATTCCAGGGTATCTGCGGGCCGGAAGCCGAGAACGACGACCGCGGGATCGTCCGGCGCGCGGCGGATGTCGAGCATCAGGCGGATCGTGTCGGCCGTCAGCAACGGGGTGTCGCCGAACAGGACCACCACGTCGCCGTCGAAGCCGTCCACGAAATCCCGTGTGGCAAGCACCGCATGCGCGGTCCCCAGCGGCGGGTCCTGGACCACGGTCGCGACGGGCGCCACGGTCTCGGCCACCGCTCCCGCCCCCGCCCCGACGACCACCGCCACGCGCCCGATTCCGGCTTCGGCAACCCGGTCCAGCACATGGCCGACCATCGGCCGGTTGCCGATCCGGTGCAGCACCTTGGGCAGGGAGGACTTCATTCGCGTACCCTTGCCCGCGGTGAGCACAATGGCGGCGGATTCTCTCTCACTCATCGGGCGGGCACCGGCTCCCGTCTATGGGCTGGCGCGGAAAACTGCCACAAAGCCAAATTCGGCGCCATGTCATTCGCCCCACCGGTCAAGGCGGCAGCCTGTAGACCCTGGACGGGCCGGCGCCTTCCATCCTGGCGCTCGTCAGATGGCCGATCACGCCGCCCAGATCGGTGTCCAGCTGGACCCTGACGGGCAGCGGATGGACGCCGTCGAACAACCGCGCGAACCAGAAGGTCATGGTTTTGTCTCCGCTTGCGAGCCCGCCATAGTCGGTCTTCTTGCGGCGACCGTGGAGCATTTCGATCGCGAGATCGCAGACATCCGCCTTGCCCGAATAGGCCGAGCGGCTGCTTCGCGGAAGCTCGTCCTCGCCGTGAGCTTCGATCACCGCGTCGAACCGCCTGCGGCCGTCATAGACCGGCACCCGGATGGCACAGGACCTCTCGCTCGACACCGCGCGCGCGACGGTGAGTATCGCCGTGGCTACATCGACCGAGCCGAGCAGTTGGTCTGGAGGCACCGGAGGAGTCTTGCGCTTGGGCTCGACGCTTACGAGGACGGGGCGCCCGTCCTTGTATTCGAGGGTCCTCCAGCGTCGTTTGCCGCGCCAGGAACTCTCCGTGTGGGCGGACTGGGGAACGAGGCTTTCCCCCGCGACCCGGCCTTTCGACCGGACACGCAGGGACCACGGCAGGAAAAAGCGGACGAGACCCTGTACCTTGGAGGACAAATCCACCTTGTAGCTGTCCGCTCCGAGCGCGAGGTCTACCTTGAGATCGACGGTGTGGATGCCGCCGATATGGACCGCGTAGACAAGATGGATATCGCGTCCCGTCGAAGACGCCCGGCTTTCCGGGGCGGCCGGCGAGGCCGGCGCGGTCCCCGCGACCGCAAGAGACGCGAGCGCGGCTCCCATCGCCACACGTAGATTCATCGCAAATTTCTCGGATGGCTCATCGGATCGGAAATTGGGCGACGGGCTCCGGACTTGCAACCCTCCGCTCCGGGCGGTTTCTTGACACCCGGAAGCGGCGAACCGTATACCCGCCAATCCTTGGGCGCGTAGCTCAGCGGGAGAGCGCTCGCCTCACACGCGAGAGGTCGCTGGTTCAATCCCAGCCGCGCCCACCACTGCCCGGGCCGTCTCAGGCCGCCTTGGCGTTTTCGATCACCACCAGGGCCCGGACCTCGATACTTTCCCGGGGAGGCGCGTCGGCCGGCGTGTCGGCGAGCGAGAACGCGCCGTGAGGGGTAAACCGGGCGCGGCCGTCGTCGAAGCTGTCCCAGCCCTTGATCAGCAACACCTCGTCGGGCGCGATTTCCGGCGCGTAGTACCAGCGCTGCGTGGGCTCGTGGGCTACTTGGTAGATTTCGCCGATCCGGTCGGGAAACACCTGGTCGGTGGCGATCAGTTCCCCGGCTCCGACGGAGGACGCGTCGGCAACCGCCAGCGGCGAACGCCGCACCGGACCCGAGATCGGCCGCCAGACATTGACCTGGACGATGTGGGCGCCGCTTTCGGCGAGCCGTGTCGCCTCGTCCTCTCCCAGTATGTCGGCGACGCGCTGGGGGCCGCTCTTCACGGTGTAATCGACGTGCACGCGAACGGCCGGTCCGCGAAGCCCGTCGGGGTTGGGCGCGCCGGTTTCGCTGTCGGAGCGCCGCGTGGCGTCGAAGACCACGGTCCGGTCCGCGCCGAACCGTTCGTTGAGCAACGCCTCGATCTCCGGGAAATACGCGTTTTCGACCGCGTCGTCGTCATAGAGGTCCGCAACTTCGGTCGGGTGCGTTCGGAGCTCGAACCCTTCCCGGTCGATGGAGAGATCGTTCGCCAGAGGCCGCATGTCGGCGATCGGCACGTCGATCGCCTCGGTTTCGAAGAACAGCTTCTGTGTCCCGCCGGTCAACGCGGTGCTGTGAAAGACCGGTTTGGTGTCCTGCGGCACGATAAAGGTGAGCGGCGCCACCACATCGGCCCCGGCCGGGGCGGAACTCGACTGCGCGACCTGGGTCATTCCCTTCCTTCCTCACCGGCGTATTCGCGAACGGGCGACCGTTCGCGTCGCCTCGCCATGCAATATAGTCTCGCGCGATAGTTTGCATAGATTGTCCGCCTTCGGGGGGTGTCATGGGATTCATCGTCGATGTCGTTCTGCCGCTGGCGCTTGCCTTCATCATGCTTGCGCTCGGCCTCGGGCTCACTTTCGACGACTTCGCCCGGGTGCTGCGCCAGCCGCGCGATTTCGCGGTGGGCGCCCTGTCCCAGATCGTCCTGCTGCCGGCGGTCGCGTTCGCGCTCGCCAGCATCTGGCCGATGGCGCCGGAACTCGCGCTCGGCCTGATGATCATCGCCGCCGCGCCGGGCGGCGTGACCTCCAACATCCTGACCGCCTTCGCGCGCGGCGATGTGGCGCTGTCGATCTCTCTGACCGCGGTGATCAGCCTGCTGAGCGTCGTCACCATCCCGATCATCGTGGTCTTCGCGTACGGCCAGTTCATCGGAGAGCAGACCGGGAAGGACATATCGGTCGCGGGTACGGCGATCGGCGTCTTCCTGATCGTCGCCGTCCCGGTCCTGATCGGCCTGACGATCCGCCGCCTTGCCGAAGGCTTCGCGCTCCGGGCCGAGCCGGCCGCCCGCAAGGTATCGGCGGTTCTGTTCGTCCTCGTGCTGGCTGGCGCGATCTACGACCAACGCGCCAACATCGTCCCCTATTTCGCGCAGGCCGGGCTGGTCACGCTCGTGCTCAACCTGCTGATGATGGGGCTCGCCTGGTTGCTTGCACGAATGTTCGCCACCGGCCCGACCCAGCGGATCGCCATCGCGATCGAATGCGGCCTGCAGAACGGGACGCTGGCGATCGCGGTCGCCGTGCTCCTGTTCGGAGGCGGGCTCGCAGTCGTGCCCGCGGCGACCTACAGCCTGATCATGTTCGCGACCGCGCTGATCTACATCGCTGTGCTGCGGCGCAGCGCGAAAGAGATCGCTTGACAGACTGCCGACGGAGGGTTGCGCGTCAATACTGGCCGTAGGGTTCCAGGCCGAAGCGGTACTGGCCGATCATCGACATGACCGCGTCGAAGTTGAGGCTGATATGGGCCGCCGCGCTGTGGATGTCCCGCCATGCGCGCTGGATGGGGTGGGTGGCGTGCATGGACCGCCCGCCCACGGCGGCGAGGATCAGGTCGATGGCGGTCACCGACTGATGGGCGATGAAGGACTGGCTCCGCCGGTTCCGCATTCGGGTTTCCAGCGAAACCGCGCCCTCCGCATTCACCTCCGCCTGGGTCTCGGCGATGTCGCGATAGGCGACGACGAGGCAGGAATCGATCAACGCCTCGGCCTCGCCGATGCGTTTCTGGACGGTCTGGAAATCCGACACCTGCTTGCCCCCGGAGACCACCGCGCCGCGGGTCTCGCGGTTGCGGTTCTCTTCGACGAACGCGTGGAGAGCGCCGCGCGCCGCGCCGACCGGGGGAATCGCAAGGGTGTAGGGAACGCAGGCCAGCATCGGGATGCGATAGATCGGATTGTCGTGCGCCGGAAGACCGGGCGCGTTTCCGGTCGTGGCCTCGGCGAAGGGCAGCACGCGGTGCGCGGGCAGGAACGCGTCGTCGACCAGCACGTCGTAGGAACCGGTCGCGGAGAGGCCGACATTGTCCCAGCTGTCCCAGTCGATCGCATAGTCGGCACGCGGGATCAGGGTGAAGGCGGGCATCCGGGTCTCCCCGGAGCCGACGGGGAGCATTGCGCTGCACAGGTTCCAGTCGGCATGCGGACAACCGCTGGAGAACCTGAACCGTCCGGACAGGCGATACCCTCCGTCGACCGCGGTGGCGGTCCCGGCCGGTGCGTAGGACCCGGAGATCGAGACGCCCGGATTCTCGCTCCAGATCTCGTTCTGGACGGATTCGGGGAACAGGGTCAGCAGCCAGTTGTGGACCATGTAGAGGCCGCACACCCAGGCGGTCGAGGCGCAGCCCTCGGCGAGCGTCGCGCTCACGTCGATCAGCGTCTCGTAGCCGCGTTCCCAGCCTCCGAAGCGGCGGGGTTGCAGGGCACGATGGATCCCGGCGTCCCTGAACGCCTCGATCACCTCGTCGGCGACCTTGCGGTCGCGTTCGCCCTTCAGCGCCAGCTCGCGCACCATGGGCACTATCGCCGCGGCGCGGGACCTGATCTCGTCGCGGGTCGGCACCGCCTCGTCGACCGCCTGCCGTTTCGCTACCGCCATTCGGGCGCCTCCCCGAAGAACCGCTTCGAACGATCCGCGCCGAGCGGGTCGAGGTCAAGCGCGCGGCGTTCCGGTGCCCCGGCAATTCGTGCATATTCGACCGACCGCGCCCGCGCTGGCGGCATTTCGACGAAGGGAACGACGATGGACGGCAAGATCGCGCTCGAGGAACATTTCGCAATTCAGGACACGTTGAGCGACTCCGCCGGGTTCCTGCCGCCGGACACCTGGGAGGAGTTGAGCGGCCGGCTGCTCGACATCCACGACCGGCGGATCCGCGAGATGGACGCACACGGGATCGAGATCATGATCCTGTCCCTCAACGCGCCCGCGATACAGGGAATCCACGATCGCGCGGAGGCCGTCGCGCTGGCAAGGAAAGCCAACGACATCCTGGCCGAGGAGGTCGCCAAGCGGCCCGACCGGTTCCTCGGCTTCGCCGCGCTGCCGATGCAGGACCCGGACGCCGCGGCGCGGGAGCTGGAGCGCTGCGTGAAGGAGCTCGGCTTCGTGGGCGCGAACGTGAACGGCTTTTCCCAGGTCGACGAGCCGGAGACGGCGGTCTATTACGACCTGCCGCAATACCGCGATTTCTGGGGCGTCGTCGAGGCGCTGGACGCGCCCTTCTACCTGCATCCGCGCAACCCGCTGCCCAGCATGGCGCAGATCTACGAGGGCCATCCCTGGCTGCTCGGCCCGACCTGGGCGTTCGGGCAGGAGACCGCCGTGCACGCGCTTCGGCTGATGGCGTCCGGCCTGTTCGACGAGCATCCGGGAATCCAGATCGTGCTCGGCCATATGGGCGAGGGCCTGCCGTTCAGCATCTGGCGCTGCGACAACCGCAACAGCTGGACCAATGCGCCCCCGGCCTATCCCGCCAAACGCAAGCTGGGCGAGTACCTGCAGGAGAACTTCCACATCACGACCTCGGGCAATTTCCGCACGCAGGCCCTGGTGAACACGATGATGGAGGTGGGCGCCGACCGGATCATGTTCTCGGTCGACTGGCCGTTCGAGAACGTCGACGGCGGATCGCAATGGTTCGACGAGGTGACGATCTCGGAGGCCGACCGGATGAAGATCGGCCGCACCAACGCGATGCGGCTGTTCAAGATCGGGGAGTAGAGGGGGGAAGCGGAGCTCAGCCGGTTCCCCGCAGCGCGCACCAGATCCGTTCGGAGGTCAGCGGCATATCGAGATGCGCGACGCCGTATTCGCGTAGCGCATCGGTCGCGGCGCTCACGATGACCGCCGTCGCGGGCGTGGTTCCGGTCTCGCCCGCCCCCTTGACGCCGAGCGGATTGTTCTTCGTCGGCTGGTCGTTCAGGCGGCCGGAGAACGACGGCAGATCGTCCGCGCGGGGCAGGCAGTAATCCATGAACGAGCCCGAGAGAAGCTGCCCCGATTCCGGGTCGTGGACGGTCCGCTCGAACAGCGCCTGACCGATCCCCTGGGCGGCCCCGCCATGCACCTGGCCCTCGACGATCGTCGGGTTGATGGCGCGGCCGACGTCGTCGATCGTCGCGTAGCGGACGAGCGTGAGCGCGCCGGTCTCCGGATCGATCTCGACCTCGCAGGCGACCGCGCCGTTGGGGTGCGCGTGCAGCCGCGTCGAAATCTCTTCGGTCGCCGCCAGCGATGCGTCGGCCGCGACTTCGAACAATCCGATGGATCGGTCGGTGCCGAGGACGGTGAAGCGGCCGTCCGCATAGCCGATATCGGCGGTCGCGGCCTCCAGCATACGGGCCGCTTCCTCGCGCCCCTGCTCGACGATCCGCCGCGCGGCGCGCAGGAGGATGGTCCCGCCCAAACGCATCGACCGGTCGGCATGGGACCCCGAACCGGCGACCGCCCGATCGGTATCGCCGTAGACGATCTCGACCCGTTCGAAGGGGATTTCCAGTGTCTCGGCCACGACCTGCGCGAAGCTGGTCTCGTGCCCCTGACCGGAGGCCTGGGTGCCGATGACCGCCTCCACCCTGCCGTCGGGATGCACGGCGACATCGGTGCGCTCATAGGGCGCGGCGCCGGGCGATTCGAGATAGGTGACGACGCCGATCCCGGCCAGCATGCCGCGTTTCCGGGCGGCGGCGCGGCGGGCGGGGAAGCCGTCCCGGTCGATCTCCCGCAAAACCGCCGCGAAATTCTCGCGGAACGCGCCCGAATCGTAGTCGAGGCCGAGCGCGGACCTGTAGGGCAGGGCGGTCCCCGAGATCAGGTTGCGCCGGCGCAGCTCCACCCGATCCATGCCCGTCTCGTCGGCGGCGAGGTCGATCAAGCGCTCGACGACCTGCGTCACCTCGGGCCGCCCCGCGCCGCGATAGACCGAGACCGGGATCGTGTGGGTCAACACGCCCCGGACCGCCACCCGCATCGCCGGAACGTCATACGGCGGACCGGCCATCTTCATCAGGTTGGACAGCACCGCGAACGAGATCGGACAGGCGCCGAGATTGCCCAGATAGTCGATCCGCACCGCCAGGATCCGGCCGCCGGCATCGAGCGCCATTTCGCCTTCCGTATGGAAGTCGCGCGCGTGGAAGTCGGAGAGGAAGCTGTCGCTCCGGCTACCGCTCCACTTGACCGGCCGGCCGCATCGCCGGGCCGCCCAGAGCAGGAGCGGATACTCGTTCGCGCAGGGCGAGCGGACGCCGAACCCTCCGCCGACATCGCCGCTGACGATCCTGACGCTGTCCGGCTCCTCGCCCAGGGCCGCCGCGATCGAATGCTTGAACCGGTGGACGCCCTGGCTCGGCGCATGCATCGTGAAACGCCCCGACTCCGGATCGAATTCGCCGAGGGCGGATTTGGGCTCCATCGGACAGCCGTAGATCCGGTGGTTGTGGAAGGCGATCCGCACGACCCGGTGGACCGCCGTGAACGCGGCTTCGGTCGCGGCCGCATCGCCCGCCTCGGCGCGAAGGCACACATTGTCGCCGTCCCAGACTTTGGGCGCGTCCGGCTCGGCGGCGGCCCGCGCATCGGCCACCGCGGGAAAGGGGCTCGTACGCGACCGCGATCCGTTCCAGCGCGTCCAGCGCCGCGTCCCGGGTTTCCGCCACCGCCATGGCGACGATCTCGCCGACATGCCGGACCCGGTCGGTGGCGATGGGCAAGGGCTCCGGCAACGGCGAAATCCGGTCGTCGGCAAGCCCGAGTCTGGACGGGTCCAGGTGATCGGCGGGAACGATGTAGTGGAGCAGGCCCGAGAGCCCGTCCGCCAGGTAGTCGCGACCGGTCATCACGGCGAGGACCCGGGCATCCGAGGCGGCATCCGCGACCTCCATTTCCAGGATTCGGGCATGGGCGTGCGGCGAGCGGAGAAACGCCGCATATGCCTGGCGGGGCGCGTTGAAGTCGTCGCTGAACCGGCCCCGGCCGGTGAGGAGCCGGAAGTCCTCCTTGCGCGGTATGCGTTTACCGATCAACCGGCTTGCCAATCCACCCCCTCAGGCCGCCACCGCCTCCCCCGGCACCACGTCGCGAAGCTGCGGTACGACTTCCTCCATGAAGCGCCGCATCGAGCGTTCCCGGTGCGCGCGCGTCGCCCAGTCCTTGCCGGTGACGATGAGGAACGTGCCGAACCCGCCGGATTCGTCGTGGAACCGCTTGATCTTCTCGGCCACCGAGTCCGGTTCGCCCAGCAGGTAGAACTCCGCCTCGACCAGCGCCTCGATGCCGCGCTCGTCGTTGGGAACGCGCAGGTCGTAGAACTTCTCCAGCATCTTGAGGAAGCCGCGCTCGGCCTGGAAGCCGATCTCATGGGTGACGGCGGGGCGCAGATCCTCGATGGCCTCGCGCTCGCTGTCGGCGATGTAGACAATGCGCGACGCGGTGATGTTGCGGCGCGGGTCGGGCATGCCGGCGGCCTGCGCCGCGGCGGCGTAGAGGTCCGCCTTCGGCTTTAGCCGCCCGGCGGATTCGAGGAAGGCGGAGATCAGCGTGTAGCCGCGTTCACCGGCGATGCGGATCATCGGCTCGGAGTCGGTCGCGGTCGCCATCGGCATCCGGTCGCCGGCGAAGGGCTTGGGGAGCGCGACGACCCCCTTCCCCTTCCAGTGCTCTCCGTTCCAGTCGAACGGTTCGTCGGTCGCCCAGCATTTCAGGATGAAGTCGAGCGCTTCGTGCAGCCGCTCGTGCCGGTCCTCGAAGCTCAACCCGCGCTCCTCGCAGAACAACGGCAGCGGAAAGCCGGACCCGAAACCGAAGATGTAGCGCCCGCCGGTCAGATGGTCGGTCACCGCCGACTGGATCGCGACATCGACCGGATGGTGCAGATGGATCAGCTTGACCGCTGCGCCGAAGCGAATCCGGCTGGTGAGCCCGGCCGCCTTGCACATCATCAGATCGGGCGCGGGAATGGTGTCGATGCGGTCGATATAGGGCGGCTCGCCGTGGTGCTCGCTGATATAGGCGTCGCGGAAACCCAGCCTGTCGGCGAGAACGATCTCGCGGATGTCTTCCTCGTAGGTCCGGGCGGCGCTGGTATGCGGCCGGATACCGTTGGAAAAGATGCCGAATTCCATACCCGCCCCCCGGAAACGCCTCAGCTCTTCGGCGGGTCGATGGGACCGCCGGCGTCGATCCAGGCCTGGATCCCTCCCCCGAGATGGGCCACCGGCGCGAGCCCCATGTCGTCGGCGGTCTTCGCGGCCAGCGCGGACCGCCAGGCCCCGGCGCAGTAGAAGACGAAGGTCCTGTCCTCGGCGAAGAAATCCTTGTGATAGGGGCTTTCCGGATCGATCCAGAATTCGAGCATGCCGCGCGGGACGTGGCGCGCGCCCGCGATCCGGCCGGTCCTGGCAAGCTCGCGGATGTCGCGCAGGTCGATGAACGCGACGTCGTCGCGCCCGTGCATCCCGAGCGCCTCGTCGACCTCGACCTTGCGAACCTGGGCGTCGGCCTCGGCGACCATCGCCATGACCGATTTGCGGATGTTCTGGGGCATCGTCGGGTTTCTCCGGGGTGGGCCGGTCGCGGCACACTGTGATCGCGCGGCTCCCCCCTGTCCACCGGTGGCCGGATGGCCTACACAGGGATCGGGCTCCAGCGGAAAGAGGAAGAGGAACGAACCATGTCTCCGCCCGACAAGGTCGCGCTGGTCACCGGCGCCGGAACCGGTATCGGCCGCGCGGCGGCGCTCGCGCTCGCACGGACCGGTCATGCGGTGGTTCTCGCGGGGCGGCGGAAGGAGTTGCTGGAGGAGACCGCCGGGATGGCGGGGCCGGACGAACCCCGGATGCTGCCGGTCCCTTGCGATCTCGGGAAGCCGGACGACATCCGGAGCCTTTTCGTCCGCACGGATGCGGAATTCGGGCGGCTCGATCTCTTGTTCAACAACGCTGGCGTCAGCCCGCGCGCCGTGCCTTTCGAGGATTTGTCGCTCGACGACTGGCGGCGGGCGGTCGACGTCAACCTCACCGCCGCGTTCCTCTGCGCGCAGGAAGCCTTCCGGACGATGAAGCGGCAGACGCCGAAAGGCGGGCGGATCGTCAACAACGGCTCGGTGGCGGCCTATGCGCCGCGGCCCAGATCGGTCGCCTACTCGGCGACCAAACACGCGATCACGGGGCTCACCAGGAGCCTCGCGCTCGACGGGCGCGAGCACGACATCGCGTGCAGCCAGATCGACGTGGGCAACGCCGAGACGCCGATGACCGCCCCGATGAAGGCGGGCATCCCGCAGCCGGACGGCCGCGTGGTGCCCGAACCGGTGTTCGACGTGGACCACGTGGGCGACGCGGTAGCCCGGATCGCCGCCCTGCCGCTCGATGCGAACGTCCTCTTCATGACGATCATGGCGACCAAAATGCCGTTCGTCGGGCGGGGTTAGGGCATTTTCCGATCGGACGCGGTCCCCCCTCACCCTAACCCTCTCCCCGGCGGGGAGAGGGGATTCGCTTGGCGGCTCCTCCCTACCTTCTCCCCTCCCGCTTGCGGGAGGGGCCGGGGGAGGGTTGACCGACCTGTACCGCCGCGCCGACGGCTCAAACCAAACCGGATACGCGCCGGGCGCTCAGCCCGAGTGCTCGGCGATGAAGTCGCGCGCCTCGCGGATTACCTCGTCGGTGATGAACATGTGGCCGCGGTCGGTGTAGCGGCGGAAGCGGTGGGGGGCGCCCGCCGCTTCCAGCGCTTCGGCCATGCGAAGCACCTGCTCGATGGGGATCGAGGGGTCGTCGTCGGAATGGAGGATGAGCTGCGGCGCGTTGCCGGGCGCGACGTGGCGGATCGGCGAGGCGTATTCGCGCGCGTCCGGAAAGGGCTCGCCGGGCGGCGCCCACCCGGCGCCCCAGTCGAGGCTGACGATGTCGTAGGCGCCGGAAACGCAGATCGCCGCGCGAAACGTGGACGGGTATTCGTCCCATCCGCCGGTCTTCGGGAACCTTCCCTCGCCCAGCGTGGCGGCGAGCGAGGCGAGGTGCCCCCCCGACGACATGCCGATCAGGAAAATCCGGTCCCGGTCGAGGCCGTACCGCCCGGCATTGGCGTGGACCCAGCGGATGGCGCAGAACACGTCCTGATAGGCGGCCGGCGCGGGCGAGCAGGTGACCAGCCGGTAGTCGATGCTCATGGCGAAGAAGCCGAAGCCCGCCCATTGCCGCACGTCGATGGCGCCGGTATCGCGCCGGGTCCCGAAATACCAGCGACCGCCGTGGATCGAGAGCGCGACGGGCAGGTTGTCGCCCTCTTCGGGCCGGGCGATGTCGGCGAGGAGCGATGCGCCGTGGACGCTGCCGTAGACGACGGTTTCCTTCGCAATCCCCGTCATGGCGCCGCGAACCGATCGAACCGCACGGAGTCCTCGATGCCGGCATAACGGATCGCCGGCGGAATCCATCCGGCCGCGACCCTGTCGAGCAGATCGTCGGTCAATTCGTCCCCATCGGGAGGGGCCGGCAGGACCAGCCAGGCCTGCGCGGGGCTGTTGCGGACCACGGAGATTGTCATCCCTTCCAACACCCGGATTCCCCAACTTTCGAGCGCCGCGGCGGGTTCGGCCTCGAACCGTGCCTGGAACACGGGATCGCGCGAGATCCAGTCGAGCGGCGCGTAGCGCGGGTCGCGGTAGGATTCTCCGAATGCCTTGATGTCCGCATAAGCGGATACGGTCTCCGTGTAGCGCGGGGACGGCAGCACGATATGAGTGACCGTGGCGCTATTCCGCACCGCCGCCACCGTTTTCCCGGCGGGAAGGGCGATGTCGAGCTCGCCGAGCGCCGCCCCGGTATCGGCGAGGAGCCGGGCGGCGAAGGCGGGGTCCGACCACGCCTTCGCGACGATGCGCCCGACCGTTTCGTTGCGCCGGTCCACGGTCAGTCTTCGGCGAGGCCGAGCACGTTCCACTGCGCGCCCTCGCCGGCCGCCCCCATGAGCACCTTGCCGCAGGCCTGCGCGATCTCGTCGGCCAGCAGGATGTGCTGCGTGCCGCTGTGTATGTCGCGGTAGCAGCGCTGGAGGTCGCTCTGCCGCAGCGACACCCCACGCGAGGCGCGGTGGGCGAAGGTGGAGAGGTCCGAGATCACGTCGTGGATGTGCCGCATGGCGAGGCGTATCAGCGCGATCTGTTCGAGGCTCCCCTGCCCACCCCGCGCGAAGGTTTCGGACAGGTCCTCCCAGGCCTGGTAGACCAGGGCGCGCGCGGCGCGGTACTTCGCTTCGGCCTCGCCATAGGCGTGTTGAAATCCCGCCCCGTCCTGCATGCGGCCGAACGCGTCGACCCGCTGGCGCGCGAGCGCGGCGATCTCGTCCAGCGCCCGCCGGCCGACCCCGAGCGCCCAGCTCGTATGGCCCCACGTGGTGGAGGCCACCAGGCCGGCGCCGTATTGCGGACCGCCCCGCATCTGGGTTGGCCCGTCGAACTTGTAGCAGCACGCCGCCGGCACGAAGAGCTCGTCCTGCTTGAGCGTGTAATCGAAGCTGCCGGTCCCTCTCAGCCCGTGCACGTCCCAGTTGCCGGTCAGCTCGATCGTGTCCCTGGGGTGGTGGCACAGCACGATGTCGGGATGGCCGTGCTCGTCCGTCCGCATTTCCTCGCCGTCCATCAGGAAGCAGCCGGAATGAACCCAGTCGGCGTGCCAGATGCCGCTCGCATAACCCCAGTTTCCCCAGATGACGTAGCCGCCGTCGGCCTCGCGCGCATAGCCGCGCGGCACCCCCTGCCCCGCCATGGTCGAGTTCCTGCCGCCGGGGTAGACGATGTCCACGCCCTCGTCGGACAGGAACGGACCGGCGGACGCGCCCATCACCCCGTTGACCATCAGGCACCAGCCGGCGGAGCCCTCGACGCGCGAGACCAGCTCGACGATCTCCATCGCCTCGACGAAGGGGAGTTCCGCCCCGCCGGCGTCCTTGGGGATCAGGAAGGAGTAGAGCCCGGCCTCCCGCATGGCATCGGCGACCCGGTCGGTCTGGTGGTAGAGCGCCTCGGCTTCGTCGGCGTCGGCCTCGATGGCCGGCAGCAGGTCAGTCGCCGCCTTCTTGAGACCGTCGAATGAGCGGTCCGGTTGCGCGTCCATGGCTCGCTCCCTCCCTGCCACTTGTCGCGCTCGAAGAGTGCACCCGCCGCCGGTCGGAGTCCAATGGAGCGCGAGCGTTTGACTCGTTCCCGCGTGCAAGCGGAACATTGCCCATCGCTCCGCGGAGACTCGCATGGCCGCCAGCTTCGAGAACCGAATCTCCCTGGTCACCGGCGGCAGCCGCGGGGTCGGCCGGGCGGTCTGCCTCGACCTCGCGCGCAAGGGCTCCGACGTGGCGCTTATCTACCGCGCGCGGACCGATCTCGCGGAGGAAGTCGCGGGCGAAATCGAAGCGATGGGCCGCCGCGCGATGCCGATCGCGCTGGACCTCGCGGAAGCGGACGCCGTCAAGGCGGCGGTCGCGCGGATTACCGACGAATGGGGTCCCATCGACCTTCTGGTCCATTCGGCCGGCGCGCTCGCCGCCTGGTCCCATGTCCGCGACCTGCCGGCGGAGGACTTCGCCCGCTATATCGACGTCGACCTGATCGGCGCCTTCAACGTCGTCCAGGCGGTCCTGGTCCCGATGCACGCGCGCCGACAGGGAGCGATCGTCGCCATTTCCTCGATCGCGGCCCAGATGTGTCAGGCGCAAAACGTCCAGGGAGCCGCGGCCAAGGCGGGACTCGAAGCGATGATCCGGGTCGTCGCCCGCGAGGAAGGACGACACGGCATCCGCGCCAACGTGGTCTCCATCGGGCTCACCGACACCGCCCAGACCGCCCAGGCGTTCGAACGCTGGGGTCCCGAACGCGCCGCAAGGGTGGTCGCCGGCATCCCGCTCGGCCGCATCGCCCGACCGGAGGAAATCGCCGACATGGTCTCTTTCCTCGCGAGCGAGCAGGGCGGCTACATTACCGGCAAGGTGATCCAGGTCGACGGCGGCCAGATCATCGCCGGATAATCGAACGCGCGACGCGGACGCCAAACCATGCCGAAATTCGAAACCCGCCTCACCCCGGAGACGATCGAGAGCTACACCGCCTCCGGCGACTGGGGCGACAGGACCTTCTTCGACCGCCTCGCGGAACGCGCTGGACGCCACCCGGACCGCGAGGTGCTCTGCGATCGCGGGCAACGAATCACCTATGGCGGTCTATGCGAGGCGGTCGACCGGGTGGCGGGCCGGTTGCAGGCTCTCGGCATCGGGCGCGGCGACGTGGTGACAGTCCAGGTTCCCAACTGGATCGCCTTCGCCTGCGTGTTCTTCGCGGTCGAACGCATCGGCGGGATCGCCAACAAGATCAACCCGGATTTCCGGCGCGCCGAGGTCGACTACATCCTGCGGTTCTCGGAGAGCAAGGCCTATGTCTGCCCGGAATCCTTCCGCGGCTTCGACTATCCGGAGATGATCGCCGGGCTGCGGGGAGACCTGCCCGACCTGGAGCATGTCTGCGTCGTGGACGGCTCGGGCCGCGACGACGTGGTGCCGCTCTCGGGCGCGATCGACGGCGGCGAGCCGGTCCCGCCGCTCGACCCGGTGCGCGGGGACGCCAACGAAGTCTTCCGAATGGCCTTCACATCGGGCACCACGGGAAATCCGAAGGCCGTGCTGCATTCGCACAACACCACCCTGCCGACGGCGATCTACAAGAACGAGGATCTCGCCATCGGCGAGGATGACGTGATCCTGATCTACCTGCCGGTGGGGCTGAACTGGGGCTATCTCGCGCTGCTTCAGACAATTCTCGCCGGCTGCCGCGCGGTCCTGCTCGACCGTTTCAGCGCGCCCGCCGCGCTGCGGCTCATCCAGGACGAGGGCGTGACCTTCATCCCGACCGCCCCGGCATCGATCATCGCCATGCTGAACGAGCCCGGGCTGGAGGAATACGACCTGTCCTCGCTCCGGATCGTCATGAGCGGCGGCGCGTCCTGCCCGCTCGAGACGATCCGCGACTTCCAGGCCCGGATGAAATGCGACTTCACCGAGCTCTACGGCATGCTGGAAACCGGCTTCCACACCTACACCAGGCCCGGCGACGATCCCGAACAGGTGAGCGGCACATGCGGGCAGCCGCAGAAATCGCTCGGCGTGCGGCTGATCGACGAGGCCGGGAACGACGTCGGCGAAGGCGAAGAGGGCGAGGTCGCGGCCAAGGGGCCGTCGGTGCATCTGGGTTATGCCAAGAACCCGTCGGCGAACGCCGCGCTGTTCACCGAGGACGGCTGGTTCAGGACCGGCGACATGGGGGCGTTCGACGCGCGGGGCAATCTGAAGATCGTCGGGCGCAACAAGGAGATGGTCAATCGCGGCGGCAAGAAGTTCCATCCGCGCGAGATCGAGGAAATCCTCTACACCCACCCCAAGGTGCTGCACGCGGCGATCATCGGGATCGACGACCGCCGGCTGGGCGAGCGCAACTGCCTGTGCCTGATTCCGCGGCCGGGGGAAAAGCCCGAACTCGGCGAATTCGTCGATCTGCTGCGCGACCGGGTGGCGACCTACAAGCTCCCCGAAGTGCTGGAAATCTTCGAGGCGTTTCCCTTCACCCCCACCGGCAAGGTCCAGCGCCACGAGCTCGCCCGCATGGTCGCCGAGCGGAAGGCGGGCTGAGCCCGGGCGTCAGAACCCGAACAGGACTTCGGGCAGCCAGGTCGCCGTCGCCGGGTAGAAGGCCACCATGAGGAGCGTCAGCAGCTGCGCCGCGACGAACGGCGCGACCCCCTTGTACATGTCTCCGTATGTCATCTCGCGGGGCGCGATCGACCGCAGGTAGAAGATCGAGGGTGCCATCGGCGGGGTGAGATAGGAGGTCTGCAACACGATGCACACCATCACGCCGAACCACAGCGGGTCGATTTCGGACGCCCGGACGATCGGGTCCGAGATCGGCAGCACGATGATCAGCACCGAGATCCAGTCGAGCACGAAGCCGAGGATGAACACCACCAGCAGGAACAGGAGGATGATCTCGATCTGGCCGAGCTTGTGGCCCTCGATGATCTCGGCCACCAGCTCGTCGCCGCCGTGGATGATGAAGATGCTGGCGAACAGCACGCCGCCGATCACGATCATCATGACCATCGAGGTGATCTTGATGGTCTGGGCCAGCGCCGCCTTGAGAACGTCGAGGGAAAACTGCCTGTAGGCGATGCTCAGCAGCACCGCGCCCGTCGCCCCCACCGCGGCCGCCTCGGTGGGCGCCGCGATGCCGGCGAAGATGCTTCCCAGCACGCAGAGGATCAGCAGCGCGGCGGGGACCAGCGCGGTGAGCAGGAGCCAGAGCTTCTCGCCGAGCGTGGCGTCGATCTCGGAGGGATCGAGTCCGGGGCCGGCGTCGCGCTGGATCGCGCAGCGCCCGACGATATAGAGCAGGAACAGCGCCACCATGACCCCGGCGGGGATCAGGATGCCGGCGAACAAATCGCCGACCGACATCTCGACGATGGAGGCGTAGACGATGATCACCACCGAAGGCGGGATCGTGGTGCCGAGCGAGCCGCCGGCGCACACCGTGCCGGCGGCCAGATCCTTGCGGTAGCCGGTCGACATCATCGCCGGCACCGCCATCAGCCCGACCACGATCTCGACCGCGCCGACCACGCCGGAGGACGCCGCGAAGATGCCGCACATGACGATGGTGGTGATCGCGAGGCCGCCGCGGAAGGGCCCGAACCAGACCTTGATGGCATCGAACAGCTTGGCCGCGATGCCGGCGCGCTCCAGCATCGCGCCCATGAACACGAACAGCGGGATCGCCGCCAGGATGAAGTTCGACGTGACGTCGTACATCCGGCTGTGGAACTGGATCGGCAAATTCATCCCGTAGGCGAAAATGCCGAACACGAAGGCCGTCGAGATCAGGCTGAAGGCCACCGGTATTCCCAGGAACACCAGGACGAACAGGGCCGGGAACATGAAGACGGCGAGGGAAATGTCCATTTGACTACGCCGCCACGTCGTCGGCGTGTTCGAGCGGCGAGGGCTCAAGGCCCCGAATCGCGCGCCAATGGCGGATGAATTCCGCGAGGCACTGGAAGATCAGCGAGACGAAGCCGACCAGGATCCCGCCATAGAGCGGCCAGATGACCGGCTTCCACGGGCTGACCGGCTCGATTTCGCCGGTCAGGAAGGCCTCCAGCCACCCGGTATAGGCGCCCACGATCAGGCAGGAGACCGCTGGGAACACCAGGAACAGGTAAACGAACAGGTTGATCAGGTCCTGATTCCTGCGCGGCAGACGGGTCGACAGGAAGTCGATCCGGATATGGCCGTTGCGGCGCAGCGTGTAGCCGGCGGCGAACAGGAAGCCGATGCCGTTCAGCATGTAGGCGATGTCATAGGCCCACAGCGTCGGTGCCCCGAAGACGCGGCGCGATATCACTTCGTACAGCATGTCGGCGATCATCACGAAAAGGAACGCCATCGCGATGGCGGCGAGGAAGTCGTTGACGCGATCGACCGCCCGCAGGAACGAGGTCATCGAAAACCCGTGGCCGGGAGGGCGCGCGGGGCGGAGTCCCCGCCCCGCGCTGTCCCGTACCGTACCGGTCTAGTTATGCCGATAGACGCCGAACTTCTTGTACCGGGAGTAGAAGCCCCAGTAAGAGTCGGACACCCGGGTCATCCAGTTGTTGCCCTTGGCGGCCTGCGCCTTGGCCTGCTCCGCCGACCAGCTGCGGCCCAGCTCCTCGATCTTGGCCTGGGCCGCGGCGTCGAGCGTGATCCAGGTGTTCTTGCCCGCCATCAGCTTTTCCACCGCATCGAGGTCCTGGACGCCCATGGCCATGGCCGTCTGGAAGGCCGAGAGCTGGCCCGCCGCGTTGATCTGGTCCCTGATCCGCTTGGGCAGCTTGTTCCAGGTCTCCAGCTTGAACGTCGCCTCGTTCATGTGCGAGGGGCTGTGGAGCCCCGGCATGATGATGTACTTGGCGACCTTGTGGAAACCCATCTTGATGTTGGTCGCCGGCGTGACGAACTCGTTCGCGTCGATCACGCGGCGCTCCAGCGCGGTGTAGATCTCGCCGCCGGGGAGCACCGTCGCCGAAGCCCCGAGGGATTTGAGGATTTCGGCCCACGGGCCGGCGGTGCGGATCTTCATGCCCTTGAAGTCGGCGATGCTCTTCACCGGCTTGTGCGAATGCAGCAGGAACTCGGTCGATCCCATGCCGGAGAGCACCGGGTGAAGCTGCATCTCCTTGTGCCGGAACTCCTCCAGCAGCTTGGTGCCGTCCGCGGCGATGTACCAGTGCATGAACTCTTCCATCGGCATGCCGCCGACCATGCCGCCGAAGATGCCGTTCGCCGGGTCGTCGTTCACCTGGTAGCCGGGATAGTTGTAGGAGATGTCCGCCGTCCCCTTCTGCACGGCCTTCAGGCCGTCGAAGGCCCCGGCGATCACGCCGACGCTGAAGCCCTTGATCTTGACTTCGCCGTTGGTCATGAGGTCCACGGCGTCGATGAACTTCTGCTGGTAGTTGTTCCAGAATCCGCCCTTGGCCGAAACGTAGGACGTCATCTTGAACTCGTATTTCTGGGCCTGCGCCGGGCCGGCAATCGAGCCCGCGGCGAGGGCCGCCGCTCCGGCGGCAACCGCCAGATGCTTCAAACGGATCATGCCTAGCTACTCCCTGTCGTTTGGGTCTGCGACGCGAGTATAGACATAGAAGAGCGGCCATGCACAACGACGCGGGATCGCCGGACGACAACCCCGGTCGAGGCGTCGCGCCTCCTCCCTTTCCCGTTTGTCGGAAACGCGCGCCTGTGCCTACAATTCGACCGTGGCTAACCGACGATAATCGACAGGGAGGAAACCCAACGATGTTCGGGAGACGATCGCATATAGCCAGTGCAGGCGTTGTCCTGGGTCTCTTGGCCTTCGGCGCGTCCGGGCCGACGACGGCCCAGGCGGAGCCGTGGAAGCTCACCTCCTACGCCTCGGTCGGGGGACCGGCGTGGAAGACGTTCCACGGGCCCTATATCGACGCGGTCCACGCCATCACCGACAAGAAGATCGAGATCAAGGGCTACAGCGTCGGCGTGCTCGCGGGCGCGTTCGATTCATGGAAGGCGGTCCAGCGCGGCGTCGCCGACGTCTGCCTGTGCTTCTCGCCCTTCCTCACCAATATCGATCCGGTCAACGCGGTATTCGGCGGAATCGCCGGCGGCATGGACTCGCTCGCCTATGCCCACTGGATGCACGGCGGCGGCGGCGAAGAGCTGTGGCAGGCCTTCCGGCGCGAGACCCAGGGCCTGCAGAACTGGGCCTACGGCTCGCTCGGGCCGAGCGAGATCTTCATGCACTCTCACAAGAAGGTGGAGAAGTTCGAGGACCTCAAGGGCATGAAGATCCGCACCACCGGGGCTTGGGCCTCGATCCTCAAGGATCTCGGCGCCTCGCCCACGGTTCTCCCGCCGGCGGACATCTACACCTCGCTCGAGCGCAAGGTGATCGACGCGACCGAGTGGATCACCCCGATGAGCAACATCCGCATGGGTCTCCACAAGATCGCCAGGTACATCGTCATCCCGGGCATCCACCAGCCGACGACCGCGCAGGAAATCGTCATGCGGGCGAAGGACCACGACAAGCTGTCGCGCTCGGACCAGGTGAAGCTGGCGATGGCGGCGCGGCTGATGGGCCTCGAGAGGGACATCTACCAGGGCATCGAGGACCTGAAGGCGATGGAGAAGCTGCGCGCCGGACGGAACACGTGGATCGAGCTCGACCCGTCGATGCGGGACAAGGTCACCGTGTTCGCCCGCAAGTGGACCGCCGAACAGGCGAAGAAGCAGGCCGCCAAGGGCAACATGTGGATGCAGAAGGTACAGGACTCGTACTGGGCCTTCTTCGACAAGTGGAAGGAATACGGCAACTACCGGGTCAAGTAGGCCGGATGCCGAGCCGCCGGAGCATGGCCGCTTCGCGCTGAACCGGATCGGTACGGCGTAGAGCGCGCAGGCTCCGGCACCCGGGCGGGGTGCCTCCGGGCCCCCGCCGCCCTGCCCCAGCGGCCCGGGAGGCGCATGCACCAGGCCCTCAAGATCGTCGACCGCATCTCGCTCGCCTTCGCGCTGGTCGCGGTCGGGCTGTTCGTCCTTCTCGTGCTCGACATGATGTACGAGGTGGTCGCCCGGCGGGTCTTCGACTCGCCGACGCTGTGGGCCTACGACATCGCCTATATGTCGAACGGCGCGATCTTCCTGCTCGCCGCCGGCTACACCCTGCTCCACAACGAACATATCCGGATCGATTTCCTGTCGACCCGGCTGCCGCGCAAGGTTCAGGAAGTCGCCAATATCCTGGCCTATCTGATCCTGTTCTGGTTCCTGTGGTACGCGGCGGCCGGCACGATCAACGAATTCGCGATCGCCTACGAGACCGGCGAGCTGGAACCGACGAGCCCGTGGGCGCCGAAGATCTGGCCGTTCTATCTCGGCATGATGCTCGGCGTCTGCGCGTTCTTCCTGCAATGCGTGGCGCAATGCGTGAAACACGCGCTCAGCCTGATGGGCCGGGCGCCCTCGCCGCTCGACGTGCGCGGCGGCGACACGCGGGCGGAATCGGCCTGACCGTGTTCGACATCAACACCGCGATCTGGATGTTCCCGGTGCTGTTCGCGCTGGTGTTCCTCGGAATCCCGGTGGCGATAAGCCTCCTGGTCACCTCGCTCCTGTTCGGGCTGGCCGAGTTCGGCGGCGTCTTCCCGACCAAGATTCACGGCAGCCTGCGGGATACCTCGTCCAACTTCATCCTGGCCGCGATCCCGCTATTCATCTTCATGGGCGCGATGCTGGAGCGGTCGGGAATCGCCGAGCGCCTGTTCGTCGCGGTGCGGGTCTGGCTGGGCGGCGTCCGGGGCGGGCTTGCGCTCACCACCATCGTGCTCTGCGCGATCTTCGCGGCGAGCTCGGGTATCGTCGGCGCGGTCGAGATCGTCGTCGGGCTGATGGCGGTGCCGGCGATGATGAAGGCGGGATACAAGAAGGACCTCGCCGCCGGCAGCGTCTGCGCCGGCGGGTCGCTCGGCACGACGATTCCGCCGTCGGTGGTGATCATCATCTACGCGTCGATCGTCGAGATGTCGGTCGGCGACCTGTTCGCCGGGATCATGATCCCGGCGTTCTCGATGGTCGCGATGTTCATGATCTACATCCTGGGGCGCTGCCTGATCCAGCCGGACGCCGGCCCCGGCATTCCCAGCGACGAAATACAGATGTCGCTCGGCCAGAAGATCTGGCTGGGATTGACGTCGCTGGTGCCGGCGCTCGCCCTGGTCACCATGGTGCTGGGAAGCATCTTCGCGGGCATCGCCTCGCCGACCGAGGCGGCGGCGGTGGGCGCGTTCGGCTCGGTGGTGCTGGCGGTATGCTACGGCCGGTTCCGGTGGGTCACGCTCTACGACGCGATCATCCGCACCGTGAAGGTCACGTCCATGGTCATGATGATCGTGATCGGCGGCGTCATGTTCACCAGCGTCTTCATCCTGGTCGGCGGGGATACGCTGGTCGAGGGCCTGGTCAGGGATTTGGAGCTGACCGCCACCGGGGTGATCGTCATGTTCCTGGTGATCATCTTCATCCTCGGGTTCATCCTCGACTGGATCTCGGTGCTGCTGATCGCGCTGCCGATCTTCGACCCGCTGGTCCAGTCCTTCGAGATCGACCCGGTCTGGTTCGGGGTGATGGTCTGCGTCGCGCTGCAGACCTCCTACCTGACCCCGCCGATGGCGCCGTCGATCTTCTACCTGCGCGCCATCGCTCCGCCGGAGATGACCTATACGGACATGTACAAGGGGGTCGCTCCGTTCGTCGTCATTCAGCTCCTCACCCTTGCGCTGGTCGCCTTCGTGCCGTGGACGGCGACGTTCCTGCCGCAATACCTGTTCCAGTTCTGACGGAGGGACCGATGGCATACGCGGATACCCAGGCTGTCGAAGCGGAGGATGTCGAGCGGATCCGCGACCGGCGCCGGCGGGCCTCGGAACGCGGGCGGTGGCGCGCGGTGGAGGAAGCGTTCGAGGCGGGGCTCAGGAACCACTGGTACGCGGTGGCGCCGGCGAGCGCGCTCGAAGACGCCAACCCGTTCCCGCTGCGGCGCATGGGCGAGGACCTCGTGCTGTGGCGCGATGCCTCGGGCGAGGTCCATCTGTTCGTCGATTCCTGCGCCCACCGGGGTGCCAGACTGTCCCTCGGCGCGGTGGTGGAGGACCGGCTGTGCTGCTGCTACCACGGCTGGGCCTATGACGGGACCGGCCAGTGCGTCGCGATACCGTCGGAGGGCGGCGCCTGCGACCTCGCGCGGGAAGCCCGCGTGCGCTCCTATCCGGTCGAAGAGCATGGCGGGCTGATCTTCGGCTGGTTCGACGACGACGGAATGGCGCCCGACCGGACCTGCCCGAACCCGGAGGAGCTCGAAAGCCCGGAATGGAGCGGTTTCATCGTGCCGCATGAGTGGCACGGCGTGGGCTGGTTCCGGGTGCTGGAAAACCTGGTCGACCCGATCCACGCACCCTTCCTGCATGCCGGCACCTACACCATGGGGCATGGCGCGCTGCAGGACACGATCTCGGTCGAGGACCGGCCGGACGGGCTGTTCGTCAAGCGCGAGGGACAGGAGCTCGTCAGCTTCGACTACAGCACTTACCACTTCCCCAACTGGTGCGAGGTCGACGTGCCCTACCCGTGGTCGGCGGGCCCGGGCGGGGTGATGCGGGTGCTGGTCTTCGTCACCCCGATCGACGGCGGGGCGACCCAGGTCTACATGGTCCGCAAACGCCGGATCGCCGGCTGGAAGTGGTGGATCTGGTGGGGCCTCTGGCATCTCCGACTGCGCCGGAAGATGTACGACGTGCTCGACGGGGACGAGGCGGCGCTGACCTCGCAGCGCGGCCGCGAGGCGCTGGAGAGCGAGTTCCTGGCCCAGTCGGATCTCGGGATCGTCCGCATGCGCCGGCTGTTCGCCGACGCCCACGACCGGCTCCCGCGCTGACATGGAGGGCGGGGGAGACCGGGACCTTTCCATTGAGGGCCTCGCGCTCGAACGCGGCACCCGGTCGCACACCCGGTTTCGCGCCGCGGAGCTGGCCGACGGGAGTTGGGTGGAGATCGCGGCGATGGTCGTCCGGGGCGCGGAGCCGGGCCCCGTCTTCTATCTCGGCGCGGCCTTCCACGGCGACGAGATCGCCGGCACGCAGATCGTGGGCCGCGTGGCGAGCGGCATCGACCCGGCGGCGCTGCGCGGCACGCTGATCGCGGTTCCGGTCCAGAACCCCCTCGCTTTCCAGGTCCAGCACCGCTTCTTCGTCGGCCACATGCTGAAATCGCCGATGGACCAGAACCCGGCCGATCCCTGGGCCGCCTTCCCCGGCGACGCGGACGGCAATACCGCCTCGATCGTCGCGCACGTGATCTTCGACCGGATGATGCGCCACGCCGACTACATGATCGACGTGCACACGCCGACCACCGGCGGCCGCTACGCGCCGTTCGCGTTCCTCCCGCCGACCCGCTGCGGCGCGGTGGTGGAGGAGGCCGAGGCGCTCGCGCGCGCCTTCGGGGCCGACTACATCCTCGCCAACGACAAGGGCATGTATGTCGGCGACAGGAACCCGCATACCGTGATGGGCGAGCGCGGCGTGCCCGCCTTCGGAATCGAGATCGGAGAGGGCGGACGCATCGACGGCGAGGAAGTCGCCCTCGGCGTGCGCGGGATCGCCAACGTGCTGCGCAAGGTGGGCATGATGGAGGGGCCGGTCGAGCAGTCGGGCCGCAACCTCGTGATCCGCACCATGGACGTGATCCGCGCCCGCCGCGCCGGCGTGCTGACGCTCCATGTGGGGCTCAACGACGAGGTCTCGCCGGGCCGGCGCGTCGCGACGATCACCGACCCGTTCGACCGGCCGATCGAGGAGATCGTCTCGCCGCGCGGGGGTCCGGTGGTCCGGATCGCCACCCACCCCACGGTGTCGACCGGCGAGCGGGTGGTGCAGCTGGGCGTCCCGCGCCAGGACGGCGATGGCTGAACGCGACGCGATCATGGAAGCGATCGGGCGGTCGGACCGGATCGTCGACGATTTCGCGGCGCTTACCGGCTGCGGCGGCCGTCTCGTCGGCTCGGAGAGCGAGAAGACTGCGTCCCGGCTGCTCGAAGAGCGGCTTGCCTCGATCCCCGGCGCCTTCGTCTCGGCGCACGAGTTCGCCTACCGGCGCTGGACCAATCGCGGCTACACCCTTGAGCGGCTTTCGCCGGCCCGGCAGGAGAAGCTGCGATGCCATCCGCTCGTCGGGTCGGACGGCACGGAGGGGATCGAGGGCGAGGCGGTCGATCTCGGCCGGGGCACGGAAGCGGATTTCGAGCGCGGCGCGGGCGCGGTGCGGGGCAACTTCGCGCTGGTTCGCCACGAATACCCGTTCTCCCGAAACACCATCCATCGCCGGGTGAAGTATCGGCTGGCGCTCGACCACGGCGCGGCGGGTTTCATCGTCGCCAACCCGATGCCGGAGGCGGGGCTGGTAACCGGCGGCGCGGGACAGGATTCGGAGCTGAACGTCCCGGCCGTCGGCGTCGACAGCGCGACGGCGCGGGCGATCGCCGGCTCGCACATCCGCCTTGCGGTCGACAACCGGCGCGACGACGACACCGGCCGCAACCTGATCGCCGAGGTGCCGGGCCGAAGCCCCGAATGGGTCGTTCTGTGCGCCCACTACGACGGTCACGACCTCGCCGAAAGCGCGCTCGACAATGCGACCGGCGTCGTCGCGGCGCTGGAGATCCTGCGGTGTCTCACGCCCCTTTCGGGCGAGCTGCCGCGCGGGTTGCGGGCGATCCTGTTCACCGCGGAGGAAACCGGGCTGCTGGGCTCGCGGCTCTACGCGGACGGGCTGGACGACGCCGAACGGCAGGCGATCGCGGCGGTGATCAACCTCGATACGCTCGGCGGAAGCCCCGACTTCACCTGCCTGACCAGCGGGTTCGCGGCGCTCGACGGCTTCGTATCCTCGGTCTCGGCGGAACGCGGCCTCGACCTCGCCACCTGGCGGCCCCTGATGCGGAACTCGGACCACTTCAACTTCGCGCGGCATGGGATTCCCGCGCTCCGCCTCATCGCCGGATTCGACGACGAAAACGCCGGCGCCCGCTATCTGCTGACCGAGGCCGACACCGCCGACCGGGTAAGCGCCGGGGAACTCCGCCGCGGCGCCGCCGTCGCCGCCGAGCTGGTCTGGGCCGCCCTCACCGCCCCGGCCGGGTTTCCCGGCGAAGGGTAAAGCAACATCCGACCGGGCGCGGTCGCAACCGGCGCCCCCCCCTCACCCCGGCCCTCTCCCCGCCGGGGAGAGGGAGACTTGCGTCGCCGACCCTTCCTTATCTTCTCCCCTCCCGCTTGCCCCGGATCGCAGTCCGGGGCTTGCGGGAGGGGCCGGGGGAGGGTGATCCGCGCCGTCCTGACCCGACAAGGTCGGATATTGCTCTAGGTAAGCAGGATCACCGAACCGGTGGTTCGCCGGGCCGCCATGTCGCGGTGCGCGTCGGCGGCGGCGTCGAGCGGGTAGACGTGGCCGACCGTGATCTTCACCGCGCCCGACTGCACGACATCCATCAGCGAGCCGGCGAGGTCGAGGAACTCTTCGCGCGTTCGCGAATAGTGGCCGAGGCTCGGATGGGTGAGGAAGACCGAGCCCAGCGGGCCGAGCCGGCGCGGGTCGACCGGCGGCGGGTCGCCCGACGCCTCGCCGTACTGCGCCAGCACGCCTCTCGTGGCGAGGCAGGAGAGCGAGCCCTCGAAGGTATCCTTGCCGACCGAATCGTAGACCGCCCGCGCGCCCTTGCCGCCGGTGATTTCGCGCACCCGGGCGGCGAAATCCTCTTTCGTGTAGACGATGGGGTGATCGCATCCGTTATTCGCGGCAAGCGCTGCCTTCTCCTCGGTGCCGACGGTGCCGATCACCGTGGCGCCCAGATGCTTGGCCCACTGGCAGAGGATCAGCCCGACTCCACCGGCGGCTGCATGAACCAGCACGGTGTCTCCCGCCTCCACCCGGCAGGTCCTGCGCAACAGGTAGCTCGCCGTCATGCCCTTGACCATCATCGCGGCCGCTGTGCGGTCGTCGATGCCGTCGGGCAGCGCCAGCGCGCGCCATGCCGGCACGATGCGGGAATCGGCATAGGCGCCGTCGCCGCCGCCTTGGGCGACCACCCTCTGGCCGACCGAAATTCCCTCGACGCCGTCGCCGATGGCGTCGACGGTCCCCGCCCCTTCGACCCCGAGCAGGGCGGGGAAGCCCTCGACCGGATGCCGGCCCTCGCGGCGGTAGATGTCGCGGTAGTTGACCCCGGCGGCGGTCTGGCGGACCAGCACCTGTCCCGGACCCGGCGCCGGAAGGTCGACGTCTTCCAGGCGCAGCACCTCGGGCCCGCCGGTCTCGTGGAAACGAATGCACCGTGTCATCGCCTTTCCTCCCGGAAGCGGCACCGCCGGCACTCTATTTCCGCGCTCGGCGGCGCGAAACCCGCATCGCCCCGCGCTCTTTCCCGAAGCGCCCATGCCGGGCACGATGGCGGGGTCGGAGAACGGACCGGGTGCATCATGGATTTCGGGCTCGGCGACGACCAGAAGGCGATCTTGGAAGGGGTCGGCAAGGCGATCGAGCCCTTCGACGACGCGTACTGGCTGGAGCGCGACCGCGACGGCGAGTTTCCGTACGCCTTCTACGAAGCGATCGCGGCCGGCGGCTGGCTCGGGATCGCGCTGCCGGAGGCCTATGGCGGGGCCGGGCTCGGCGTGACCGAGGCGGCGCTGATTATGGGAACCATCGCGGCTTCCGGCGGTGCGATGGCGGCGGCGTCGAGCGTGCACATGAACATATTCGGCCCCCGCGCCATCGTCGCCCACGGCAGCGAGGACCAGAAGCGCCGCTGGCTCCCTCCGCTGATCGGGGGGCAATACAAGATGTGCTTCGCGGTCACCGAACCGAACGCCGGGCTCGACACCACCCGGATAACCACCCGGGCCGAGCGCGACGGCGCGGGCTATGCGGTGCACGGTCAGAAGATCTGGACCTCGACCGCCCAGGTCTCCGACAAGATCATGCTGCTCGCCCGCACCGCGCCGCGCCGCGACGACGCGCCGACCGAGGGTCTCAGCCTGTTCTTCGCCGATCTCGACCGCGACACCGCGCGGATTCGCGAGATCGAAAAGATGGGGCGCAAGGCGGTCGACTCGAACGAGATCTGGTTCGACGGCATGCGGGTTCCCGAAGCCGACCGGATCGGCGAGGAAGGCAAGGGGTTCCGCTACATACTCGAAAGCCTCAACCCGGAGCGCATCCTGGTCGCGGCAGAGGCCGTCGGGATCGGCCGCGACGCGCTTCGGAGGGCGGCACGATACGCGGGCGAGCGCGTCGTCTTCGGACGGCCGATCGGCGCGAACCAGGGTATCCAGCACCCGCTCGCCGCGTCATGGTCGGCGCTCGAAGCCGCCCACCTCGCCACGATGAAGGCGGCCTGGCTTTACGACCGGGGCGAGCCCTGCGGGGTGGAGGCAAACGCGGCCAAGTACCTCGCCGTGGAGGCGGGGTTCGAAGCCTGCAAGCAGGCGGTCGCGACCCACGGCGGCATGGGCTATGCGCGCGAGTTCCACGTCGAACGCCTGATGCGCGAAATCGTGATGCTGCAACTCGCGCCGGTCAGCCAGCACATGGCGCTCAACCACGTCGCGGAGCGGGCGTTGGGGCTGCCCAAGTCGTACTGACCGACTTGCCGGCGGAATTCGGCTTCGCGCGGTGGGCGCGACGGAAACCGTTTCGAATGCCGTGCTATTGTTGAAAATGTAGCTTTCGTGCCCGAGTTCGGAAACACTCTCGAAGCCGGGCACGGGCGCGGAGTGCCTTAGCGTTCCGCCATCGCGACGGGTTCGGGCTTTCGTTGACGTTTTCGCGCCGTCCAGTGCGAATGGGAGCACCGCGTGAGAAAAGTACTCCTGGTCCTGGTGCCGATCGTTCTGCTGGCGGCGGGCGCCGTCGGGGCCTCGTATCTGATCCGCACCAAGCCGCAAGTCGAACCGGCGCCTCCGGCGGAACGGGTGTGGACGGTGGACGCGGTGACCGTCCGCCTGGGCGACGTGCAGCCGGAAATCCAACTCTTCGGAAAGATATTCGCGGCCCGCCAGATCCAGGTACGGGCGCTGGTGACCGGTCAGATCGTGGAGATTCACCCCAATCTCGTGGAGGGCGGGCTTATCCGCCGCGGCGAGATGATCCTCGCCATCGACGAGTTCGAGTACCGTTCCGCCCTGATGGAGAGCGAAGCCCGGCAGGCGGAGGCCAGGGCGCGGATCGTCGAACGGGAGGCGAAGCGGCGCGCCGAGACGGAAGCCCTCAAGCGAGACCGGGAGATCCTCGCCCTGCTGGCCCGCGATCTGAAGCGCGCCACACAACTCAGGAAGCGGGGGAACATCTCGGTCCAGGCCCTCGACAAGAAGCGCCTGGAACTGAGCCGCCAGCAAAGGGCGATCGTGCTGCGGCGGAACGGCATCGACGCGGAGGCGGCGCGGCTGGAGCAGGAGAAAGCGACCATCGAGCGTCTCGACGTGGCCGTGCAGCGGGCCCGCTACGACCTCGAACGGACCAAGGTGCGCGCCCCGTTCGACGGGGTTTTCATGAATGTCACCGCGCAGGCGGGCCAGCGGCTGGGCGTGCTCGACAGCGTGGGAAACCTCATCGCGACGGGCCGTCTCGAGGCGCGGTTCCACATATCGGATGCCCAGTACGGGCGGCTCACGAGCACGGAAAGGGGCGTGATCGGACGGCGGGCGCGGGTCACATGGCGGGTGGGACAGCGGAAGCTGGAGCTGAAGGCGGTCATCGCGCGGGTGGGCGCCCAGATCGACACGGCCAGCGGCGGCGTCGAGCTGTTCGCCCGGATCGAGGACCGGGAAGCGGCCTCGTCCCTGCGGCCGGGCGCCTTTGTCGAAGTCCACATACCCGACCGGGTCTACGCCAATGTCGCGCGCGTTCCGGAGACCGTCCTTCATCCGGGCAACGTCGTATATGGCGTCGAAGACGGCCGGCTGGTCGCGCGAAAGGCGAAAATCGTGGGCCGCGTCGGCAATGACGTCCTGCTGCGCGGCGGGTTGTCCGATGGCGAGCGGCTGGTGACGACCCAGTCCGTCGCGATCGCGCCGGGTCTGCGGGTCGAGCTCCGCTAGCGCGGCGGGCGGTCGGAACCGATGTTCGGCAAAGGCCTGATCCGGCTGTTCGTGCGGCACCGCAACGCGGCCAATCTGTTGATGGCCTTGATCTTCATCGCGGGCGCCTTTTCGCTGTCGAAACTGAACACCCAGTTCTTTCCCGATTTCGGTCTCGACATCGTCTCGATCCAGGTGAAATGGTCGGGTGCCAGCACCGGGGATATCGAAGCCAATATCCTGGAGGCGATCGAGCCGGAGGTGCGGTTCCTCGACGGCGTCGACCGGGTGACCTCCTACGCGACGGAAGGCGTCGGGCGGGTCATCGTCGAATACGCGGCAGGCACCGACATGCAGTCGGCGCTGTCGGAGGCCGAGTCGGCGCTGCAGCAGATCACCATTCTGCCGGAGGACAGCGAGCGGCCGGTGGTGCGCCGCATCGTGCGCTACGACACGATCGTCCGTCTGGTGCTGTCGGGACCGTATTCCGAAGCCGTGCTGAAACGCCAGGCAAAGCGGATGCGCGACGACCTGCTGGCCGCCGGCATCGACCGGGTGACGTTTTTCGGTGCGCGCGACGAGGAAATCCTCGTCGAGATCGAACCCAGGGTCCTGCGGCAGCTCGATCTGACTCCGGCGGCGGTGGCCGCCCGCATCGAAGCCAGCAACCGGGATATTCCCTCGGGAAGCCTCGAAGGCTCGGTGGAAAAGCAGTTGCGGAGCGTCGGCCTGCAGACCACGTCGCGCGATCTGGGAAGCATCGAGATCAGGTCGCTCGACGACGGCCAGAAGATCTTCCTGCGCGATATCGCGTCCCTTTCGGAGGCGTTCGACGAGCAGGCGTCCATCGGGCTGCGAAACGGCCAGCCGGCCATCGAGCTGCATGTGCAGCGGTCTCCAGCCGCCGACGCTCTCGAAGTCGGGAGGATCGTCGACCGCTACCTCGTCGAGGCGCGCGGCAACTATCCGCCGCATCTCCTTATCGAGCAGTACGACGCCCAGGCCGATTTGATACGGCAACGGGTCGACGTCCTGGTGGACAACGGGCTGACCGGATTGATTCTGGTGATGGCGGTGCTTCTGCTGTTTCTCAACGGCCGCACCGCGTTCTGGGTGGCGGTCGGCATTCCGACCGCGTTCATGGCCGCGCTGGCGACGATGCTCGCGCTCGGGGAGAGCATCAACATGCTCACCCTGTTCGCGCTGATCATGACGCTCGGCCTCATCGTCGACGACACGATCGTCGTCGGCGAGCACGCGGCGGCGCGGCGCGAGACCGGGATGGGCGCGCGACAGGCGGCGGAGGCGGGTGCGCTGCGCATGCTGGCGCCGGTGATGGCCGCCTCGCTGACCACGGTCGCGGCGTTTCTCCCGCTGGTCGCGATGGGCGGCATCATCGGCCAGATCGTCGGCGCCATCCCGCTGGTGGTGGTCGCGGTCATTCTCGCCAGCCTGGCCGAGTGCTTCCTGGTGCTGCCCGGCCATCTGCGGGAATCGCTCAAGGGTCATGGCGGCCAGCGCAAATTCGTCATGCGCCATTTCGATGCGGGCTTCGACCGCTTCCGGGACGGTTCGTTCCGGCGGATCGTGCGGTTCTGCGTGCGTTGGCGCTACGCGACGGTCGCCATGGCGATTTCGTTCTTCCTCGTCTCGGCCGGGGTGGTGCTGGGTGGCCGGGTGGGGTTTCATTTTTTTCCTTCGCCGGAGGCCGACGTCGTTATCGGAAACGTGGTGATGGCGCCCGGCACGCCGCGCCGCGACACCGGCGCCATGGTCCAGGAGCTGTCCGAGGCGGTCGACAGGGCGGTCGCCCGGCTTACCGACGGCGGCGGCGGAATCGTCGCCATGAGTTTCGGCAGCGTCGGCCGCAGCGGCGGCAGGCAGTTCTCGAGGATTACCGGCGATCAGTACGGCGGGCTGACGGTGGAGCTGGTGCCCTCGGACGAACGCCCGGTGCGCACCGACGATTTCATCGAAGCCTGGCGCGCCGAAATCCGTCCGCTGCCCAATGTCGAACAGATCAACCTCAACGCACGGACCGGCGGTCCGCCGGGCCGCGAAATCGACATCCGGCTCCGGGGCGGGCCGGCGGACGATCTCAAGGCCGCGGCCGCGGAAGTCAAGAACCTGCTGGGACGCTTTCCGGGCGTCAGCTCGCTCGACGACGATCTTCCCTACGGCAAGCAGGAACTGATCCTCGAGGTCACGCCGCGCGGCCAAGCGCTCGGCTTCACCACGCAGAGCGCCGGTGTGCAGGTGAGAAACGCATTCCAGGGCGCCATCGCCCAGCGTTTCGCGCGCGGCGACGAGGAAGTCGAGATCAAGGTGCGCTATCCGCGGCGGAGCGCCGACAGCGCCGCTTTCCAGAACCTCTTCCTGCGCGCCCCGGACGGAACCGAAGTGCCGTTGAGCGAAGTCGTCACGCTCCGTCAGGAACGGGGATTCTCCCGCCTCCGCCGCGAGGACGGGGCGCGCGAAGTGGCGATCACCGGGGAAATCGACGAGACGGTCACCAGCCTCGGCGCCCTGCTCCCCGCCATCATGGAGGGCGGGCTCGCGGACATCGCAAACCGTTACGGCCTCAGCTACAAGTTCAAGGGGAAGGCCGAGGAACAGGCCGAATCGATCGCCGACATGACCGCGGGCGCGCTCGTCGGTCTCGTCGCGATCTACATCGTGCTGGCCTGGGTGTTCGCCAATTTCAGCCGGCCCTTCATCGTCATGGCGATCATCCCGTTCGGCTTCGTCGGCGCGGTGCTGGGCCACCTCCTGCTGGGCTTCGACCTGACGATTCTGAGCATTTTCGGCCTGCTCGGCCTGGCCGGGATCCTGGTCAACAACTCGATCATCCTGGTCCGCACCGCCGACGACTACCTCAAGGACGAGCTGCCCTTGCAGGAGGCCATCGTCGCCGCGTGCCGGGACCGGCTGCGCCCGGTGCTGCTGACCTCCCTGACGACGATCGGAGGCCTGTTTCCGCTGATGTTCGAGCGCAGCCTTCAGGCCCAGTTCCTGATTCCGATGGCGATCACGATCGTGTTCGGGCTCGCCGTCGCGACCCTGATCGTGCTCGTCCTGACTCCCTCCCTTCTCGTCATCGACGAGGATATCCGCTCCGTTTTCCGGCGCTTCCGCCGCGCACCGGACGCCGTGCCCGCGGCGCCGCAGCCATGAAGTTCGGCATCTTCGACCACGTCGACCGCGGCCGGGAGATCCCGCTGTCCGACCTCTACGAGGACCGCCTGCGCATGGTGGAGCGCTACGAGGCGGCGGGGATCCACTGCTACCACGTCGCCGAGCATCACGCGACGCCGCTCGGCATGGCGCCGGCGCCCGGCATCTTTCTCGCCGCCGTCGCGCAACGGACCCGGACGATGCTGTTCGGCCCGCTGGTCTACATTCTCCCGCTCTACGATCCGGTCCGGCTGGCGGAGGAAATCTGCATGCTGGACCATCTCGGGCGGGGCCGGTTCCAGCTCGGCGTCGGGCGGGGCATCTCGTTCCTCGAGCTCGGGCATTTCGGCATCGCCCATCCCGAGGTGCGCGAGATCTACGAGGAATCGCTGGAGGTGATCCTCTCGGCGCTCGCCGGCGACACCCTCGACCATGCCGGCAAGCGGTTCCGCTACACCGGTTTCCCGATGGAGCTTCGCCCCTACCAGACGCCGCACCCGCCGCTGTGGTACGGGCCGGGCACGCGGGCCTCCGCCGAATGGTCGGCGCGGATGAGGGCCAACATCGTCATCAACGCCCCGGCCCGGGCCGCCCGGCCGCTGATCGACGCTTTCCGGGAGACCTGGGCCGAAACGCACGGCGCCGCGCCGCCGCCGCTGATGGGGATCACTCGCCAGACCTATCTCGCCGGGACCGACTCGGAAGCCGAGAAGCGCGCCCGGCCGGCCTTCGATTCATGGTTCGCGAGCTTCGCCAAGCTGTGGCGCGATTTCGGCGCCAACCCGACCCGCTACCCGGACAATTTCGACGATGCGCGCCGCATCGGGGTGATCGCGGTGGGCTCGCCGGAAACGGTGCGCGACGAGATCGCGGTGCAGCGCGAGCAAAGCGGCTGCACCTATTTCGTTTCGCGGTTCGCGTACGGAGATCTCACCTTCGAGGAGTCGGCGCGCTCGCTCGACCTCTTCGCCGCCGAGGTGATGCCGCATTTCCGGGAGCAGGCGGCGCGGCCGGCCGCGGAGTAAGGACCTGCACGAAGGCAAACCGGGCCGGCAAATGTCTACTTGTCGCGGGAAACGAAACCCGGCATAACAGGGCGCCATTTCAACAACGGAAAGGAGGTGATCCAGTGTCTCATTGTCGCCAACCGCGGACGCGGGTGAACTGGGTCTCCACCTCTCGGGGGTCCTGGGTCGCCTAGAGCGACGCTCGCGGCCACACTCCGGCCGCGGTTAGACAATGGAAGGGTCGCCCTCCCGGGGCGGCCCTTCTTCATGGGCGGAACGGACGGAATGGCGGAAACCTATGACTACATCGTTGTCGGCGCCGGGTCGGCGGGGTGCGTGCTCGCCGGCCGGCTGACCGAGGACCCCGATTGCCGGGTGCTGCTGCTGGAGGCCGGGCCGCGCGACCGCGACCCGCTGATCTCGATCCCGATCGGCATCGGCAAGATGCACGCCGAACGGCTGCACGACTGGGGTTACGACACCGAGCCGGAGGAAAGCCTCGGCGGTCGTTCCGTCGACGCGCTGCGCGGCAAGGTGATCGGCGGCTCGTCCTCGATCAATGTCATGGCCTATGTGCGCGGCCACCGCGGCGACTACGACCGTTGGGCGCAGAAGGGCTGCGCCGGCTGGTCCTATGCCGACGTGCTGCCCTTTTTCAAGCGCTGCGAGAGCTGGGAGGAAGGCGGCGATGCCTGGCGCGGCACCGAAGGTCCGCTCGGCGTGGTGCGCTCGCGATCGCGCGACCCGCTGTTCGACGCCTGGATGGAGGCCGGCGGGGAATCGGGCTTCGGCGTCACCCCCGACTACAACGGCGAGCGCCAGGAGGGGTTCGGCCGCAGTCAGTGGACGATCCGCGACGGCCGGCGGTGCAGCGCGGCCGTCGCGTATCTCAGGCCCGCGATGCGGCGCGCCAACCTCACCGTCGTCACCGAGGCGCTGGCCACCCGTGTCGTTCTCGACGGTACGCGGGCGCGCGGCGTCGCCTGGCTCAACGGCGAGCGGGAGCGCATCGCCCATGCCGAGCGCGAGGTTCTGCTGTCGGGCGGTGTCTACAACTCGCCCCAGCTTCTGATGCTGTCCGGCATCGGCCCGGCCGACCACCTGCGCGAGATGGGGATCGAGGTCGCGCTGGACCTGCCGGGGGTGGGACAGAATTTGCAGGACCATCTCGCGGTTCAGCTGATGAACGCGCGCAGCGGCAACGGGCATTTCCAGGGCGAGCTCCGCATGGACCGGCTCGTCGTGAACCTCGCGCGCGCTTATTTCCTGGGCACCGGGCCGGCGACCTGGCTGCCCAACGGGATGCACGGGTTCGTGAAGACCCGGCCCGGGCTCGCGGTCCCGGACATCCAGTTCCTCACCCGGGGCGCGGGACTCGACGCGCGGCCGTGGCTGCCCGGCATCCGCCCGGCGGCGCCGGAGCAGTACGGCATGCGGCCCGTCCTCCTCCACCCGGAAAGCGCCGGCGAGGTCCGTCTGCGTTCATCCGACCCGGCGGCGCCGATCCGCATTCGCCCGAATTTCCTCGCAACCCGGGCGGACCTGGAAACGCTCCGAACGGGCGTCAAGGCGGCGCGCGAGGTGTTCTCCCAGCCCGCGCTCGCCCGCTACCACAAGGCGGAGACGGCGCCGGGGCCGGGCGTCAAGACCGACGCCGAGATCGATGCCTGGATCCGCGCGACCGCGATCTCCGCCCACCACCCGTCCTGCACCTGCCGGATGGGGATCGACGAGGGCGCGGTTCTCGACCCGGAACTCCGGGTCCGGGGCGCCGAGGGTCTCCGCGTGATCGACGCCGCGGCGATGCCCGACCTCGTCTCGGGCAACATCAACGCCTGCGTCCTGATGATGGCGGAAAAAGCGTCCGACATGATCCGCGGCCACCCCGCCCTCGCCCGGGCGGAGGAGGCGTAGCAACCGCCCTTCGATACGCGGCTTCGCCGCTACTCAGGGTGAGGAAATTCTGGAAAAATTCTCCATCCCGAGTAGGCGCGAAGCACCGTAACGAGGGACGCGCCTTAGAGCACGCGCACCGTGTAGCGGTGGGTAAGGCGGCGGGACAATCGGCGGTCTTCAAGGGTGACGGTCACACTCGCCGGGCCCGGCAGGGCGTCGGGGCTCGCGTGGGCGAAGACCACGGTCGCCCCGGGTACCTCGCCGTCGACGGGGAGGGCGGCGATGGCCGACAGCGCGGTTTCGCTCTCCCGCGACCGGCCGGCGCCGTCGACCGCCTCGGTCCTGAGCGCGATGTCGTCCAGATGGCCGGCGACCTCGGCGAACCGCCAGACCTGGCGCGCGAGCGGCTTGGCGCAGATCTGCCGCGCCCGCGCCGGATCGTCGGCCAGCGCGCCGTCGACATGGTCCGACCCGACCCCGATCAGCGAGCCGGCGCTCGCCGCGATCAGCGCCACCGCTCCCAGGCCGCGCGTCTCGCCGCCGACGACCTCTATCGCGGCGTCTCCGGTCAGCCGCTCCACCGACACCGGAAAGCGCGAGTTGCCGGCCGCGACGATCAGGCTGTCGAGCACGATATCGGGCGTGAACACGCCTTCGGCGGTCTCGACATGGGGCCGGTAGACGAAACCCGCGCACATGTGGCGCTCCCTCCCTGGCTTGGATAGCATCGCCGGATGGCAACCCGTCCCCACTACAGCGCCGAGGAGCTCGAAAGGCAATACGACGCCACGCTCGGCGTCGACGACCTGGACGCGATCCAGGAAGGCTACCGCCGGGCTTCGGACGAGGTCGTTGCCTCCGGGCTCGGCCTGCTCGACCTCGCCTACGGTTCCGACCCGCTGCAGCGGATCGACCTGTTCCCGACCCCCGCCGGCGATCCGGCGCCGGTCATGGTCTACATCCACGGCGGCTACTGGGTCGCCGGCGACAAGATCGGCCGGCGCTTCCCGGCCCCGCTCTACAACGATGCGGGGATCGCCTGGGCTGCGATCAACTACCGCCTGGCGCCGGATTGCACGATGGACGGGATCGTCGCGGACGTTCGCGCCGCGCTGGCCTGGATTCACCGCAACGCGCCGGATCACGGGGTCGACCCCGACCGCATCCACGTCGCCGGCACCTCGGCGGGCGGTCACCTGACAGGGATGTTGCTCGCGCCCGGCTGGCACGCCGAATACGGGGTGCCGGAAAACGTCGTCAAGGGCGCCTGCGCGACGAGCGGGCTGTTCGACCTCGCGCCGCTCCGGCTCACCAGCCGCCAGGACTCGCTCGCGCTCGACGAAGACATGGCGGAGCGCAACTCGCCGATTCGCCACCTGCCGGCGACGCCGATCCCGGCGGTGATCGCCTGGGGCGTCAAGGAGACCGACGAATTCCGGCGCCAGTCGGAAGAGTATGCGGCGGCGCTCGGGAAAGCGGGCTGCGCGGTGACCGCGATCGCCGCGGAGGAGCACGACCATTTCTCGATCATGGGCGACATCGCGCGCCCGGACACTCCGCTGGGGAGCGCGATGCTGGACCTCGTGCGGCGTACGGGATAGCGGCGGGCCGGAACGATGCCGTACAGGGACCTCCGGGATTACATCGACGCGCTGGAAGAGCGCGGCCTACTGCGCATCGTCGACGAGCCGGTCTGCAAGGACACCGAGCTGGTTCCACTGGTCCGGCTCCAGTTTCGCGGACTCCCGGAGAGGGAGCGCAAGGCGTTCTGGTTCCGCAACGTGACCGATCCCCGGGGGCGCGAGTATCCGGGCTCGGTGGTGCTGGGCACGCTCGGCAGCTCGCGCGAGATCTACGGCGCGGCGCTGGGGGTCGACGCGGACGGGATCGCGGCGCAGTGGGCCAGGGTCGAGGGCAACCACCTCGCCCCGGTCGAGGTCCCGGCCGACGCCGCGCCGGTCAAGGAAACCGCGATCCGGGCGCCCGATCTCGGCGGCGGGGTGGACCTCTTTCCGCATTTGATCTCGACGCCGGGCTTCGACCCGGCGCCGTTCATCACCGCCGGCGTCTGGGTGACGCGCGACCCGGAGACGGGTTCGTACAATCTCGGCATCTATCGCGGGATGATAAAGGCGCCCGACCGGGTGGGCTGCGCGACCGACGTGTCCACCCAGCATCTGGCGATCCAGTGGGAGAAGGCGCGCCGGCTCGGGCGGCATCTCGAAGTGGCGGTGTTCATCGGCGGCCCGCCGACGCTCTTGTTCGCCGCCGCGAGCAAGGTGCCCTACGGGGTCGACGAGTACGGCATCGCGGGCGCGCTCAACGGCGCTCCCATCGAGACCGTCGCTGCCGAGACCGTCGACTGCCGGGTGCCGGCGGCGGCGGAGATCGTCATCGAGGGGCGGATCCGCACCGATTTCCTCGAACCCGAGGCGCCGTTCGGCGAGGCGTCCGGCTATCTCGGCCCGCGCAAGATGGAAAAGGTGCTGGAGGTGACCGCCATCACCCACCGCGAGGCGCCGGTCTACCAGGGCATCATCAGCGAGTTCCCGCCGAGCGAGAGCACCGTCATCCGCAAGGCGGCGTTCGACGCGATCTACCTCAACCACCTCCGGGGCGCGTGCAACATCCCGTCCGTAACGAAGGTCGCCTGCCACGAGATGGCGAGCTGCAACATGATGTTCGTCATTCAGCTCGACCGGCCGGAGCTCGGCCAGCCCTGGCAGGCGCTGCGCGCGGCGGCCGCGTTCGACCCGTCGCTCGGCAAGATCTTCGTCGCGGTCGATTCCGACGTCGACCCCGATTCGATGGATGCGGTGCTGTGGGCGCTCTCCTATTCGATGCAGCCGCACCGCGACAGCGAGGTCATCCGCGGCAAGGTGCCCCGGCTCGACCCCTCGATCACCCCGTCGGAGGACGAGCGCCAGTTCGCCTATCCCGACGGCGCGGGCGCGTCGTCGATCCTGATCAACGCCTGCCGGGAACACCCCTATCTGCCGGTGTCGCTGCCGCGGCGGGATTTCATGGAAGCGGCGCTCGAACGCTGGAAGGCGCTCTCGCTGCCCGCGCTCGATCTGAGCGCGCCGTGGCACGGCTACCCGCTCGACGGCTGGACGGCGGAGAACGAGGAGGAGGCCGAGCTCGCCGTGACCGGGCGCTATTTCGAGACCGGGGAGAAGCTTGCCGGGCGGCGCCGCGAACAGGGAGATGGGTGAGTGCCCAATTATCCACGCGTTTTCCACCGACTTGTCCAAAAAGATCGATAATTCAACCATTTATCCCCCGAACTATCCCCAGAAAAAATTCGGGAAAACGATTTTTCGATTGTCACCCGGAGACTGGGGGCGCTACCGTATTGGTGTGGAAACGGGCCTTCGGGTCCGAGGGCCACGAGAGCCTGGAAGGGCTGAGGCGGAAGGGTCGAGCGGGAAGAGGGCCTTCGGGTTCGCGGAACGGGAGACCGGGAAGCCCCGGAACGGACGGGTTCAGGAGGCGTCAGGAGCGTTCCTCGGAGCGCGTTGCAGGACCCCGCGTCCAGGCACCTGGCGTCTCCACCCTTTTTGGGCTTCCGAAATTCGAAACGGGGTGGCAACCCGGACAGGGAAAAGGCCCGCCGCGTCGCCGCGCCGGGCCTTCCCGTCAGGACATTTCGAACCCGCGTCCTTGCACTTGGCAGGCGACTGTATGGCAGCAGCCGAGCGGCATGTCAACGATATATGGGTGTTCGCTCGCGTCCATACACAATATCTAGAGTCAACCGTTTCCCTCTCGTCTTGGTCGGAACAAGTCCATTGCTGTCCGGTTTAGATTTTCGGCGCGGGTTATGCGCTGTTGGGCGGGGACGAGGTCGGGCGGTGTCGTCGTCCTCCGGCGCCTCACCCTTTGTCGTCATGCCCGGACTTGTTCCGGGCATCCACGTCTTGTGGCATCGCGGTGCGAGCCGGGCGCGGGCGAGGCAGTGGAGGGACGTGGATGCCCGGAACAAGTCCGGGCATGACGGAGGGGGAAAGCGGCGCGGCAAAGGAGACAGCGACGGGCGACGTGATATTGCTCGCCCGGGGAGCGCGGTAAGGGAAGCGATCGCATGGCGGCGACGAGACGCGTTCTGGTCACCGGAGCGAGCGGAGGAATCGGCGGCGCGATCGCGGAAGCCTTCGCCGCCGAGGGTGAGACTGTCGTCGCGACGGGGCGCAGCCGGGACCGGCTCGCCGAACTCGTCGAGCGCTGCCGGGACGCACCCGGAACCGTCGAGACCATCGCGGGCGACCTGACCGACGAGGCGTTCGCGGCGGAGCTGGCGCGGGCCGCCGCGCCGGTCGACGTGCTGGTCAATTGCGTCGGTTGGGTGCGCCACGTCCCGTTCCTCGAAAGCGACCCCGCCGACTGGGATAAATCCTGGCGGCTCAACGTCCATTCGGTCCTGGTGCTGACCCGGCTGGTGGCCCGAGACATGGCGGAGCGCGGGACCGGCCAGATCGTCAACCTGGGCTCGGTGCTCGGCGACCGGGTCTATCGCTACACTCTGTTCTACGCCGCGACCAAGCATGCGCTTCGCGGCATTTCGCGGGGGCTGCGCCTGGAGCTTGCCGAACACGGGATCAAGGTGACCGAGATCGCGCCGGGCCTCGTCGAAACCGGGCTGCTGGACGACGTCGACCACCCGGAGGTGCTGCAAGCCTACGCCGCCCGCAACTACCCGCCGCTCAAGGCGACCGACATCGCCGAGGCGACGGTCGCCGCGACCCGCGCCGCGCCCAACGCCTGCCCGGAGCTCGTCGTCGTCAACCCGATGGGCCAGACGGCGTAGGAGAGCCGGCCGGGGGCATTGCCAGGGCCGGGCGTTTCCGGCAAAACCGAGCGGGACCGTAGTGGAGGAAGTGAGGACAGATGGCTGAAAAGCTCGGTATCGGAGATTCGTTCCCCGACCTGCAATTCGATCTGGTCGGCGGGGGCAGCCTGAGCCTGCCGGACGGGCTCGACGCGAAGTACAAGGTCGTCCTGTTCTACCGGGGCCATTGGTGACCGTTCTGCCGCCGGCAGTTGGTCGGCTTCGAAGAGGAAAGGGAGACGCTTGAGGGCATGGGCGTTCGTATCGTCGCGGCCAGTGTGGATCCGCCCGACAAGGCGGAGGAGGTCGCGAACGAGGTGGGCTTCCCGGTCGGCTTCGGAGTGACGCGCGACGTCGCCGACAAGCTCGGGTCCTGGTGGGAAGACCGCCGCTCGATCATCCAGCCGTCCGAGTTCCTGCTGGACGCGGACGACAAGGTGGTCGTGTCGTCCTACAGCGACGGACCGCTCGGCCGGCTCGAGGCGGCCGACGTGGTCAAGCTCGTCAACTTCTACGAGTCCCGCAAGTAGCGGTCGGCAAGCGGCGCATGGACAGCCCCGAGATCGGGCGGACGGTGGATGCCGGCGGCACCCCTCCCCTCGTCATGCCCGGACTCGTTCCGGGGCGACATCGGGGCGGACAAGGAGGACAGGCGCGAAGCGATCGCCCTCGGCTTCCTCGCCCCGCTCCGGTTTTTCACCGGGTACGCGCGCCGGCCGGCCCTCCCCCGGCCCCTCCCGCAAGCCCCGGACTGCGATCCGGGGCAAGCGGGAGGGGAGAAGATAAGGAAGGGTCGGCGCCGCAACTCTCCCTCTCCCCAGCGGGGAGAGGGCCGGGGTGAGGGGTCCGCCCTACCCGCCCCTGATCTCGTCGAGCACCGGCAATATGTGCTTGCGGAATCGCTCCGGGTTCTCGCTCATTGGGAAGTGGCCGAGGCCGGGCATGATCTCGACGCGGGCGCCCGGGATCGCCTTGGCGGTGCGGATCGTGTCCTCGGGCGTGCAGGAATAGTCGTACTCGCCGGTCAGCAGATAGAGCGGGCAGCGCGCGGTGTCGATGACGTGCGTCCGGTCGCGGTAGTCCGAATCCTCCCGGTAGAAGTGGAGGTCGCCCCGGAACACGCCGGGGCCGCTCTGGAGATAGGCCCATAGCGTTTCCCAGCGATGGACCTCCGGCGCCTGGGGCGCGACGAGTCCGGAGACCATGGCGGCGCAGATCTCGCCCCCGTGCACGTCCGGGCGGTGCAGCCAGGCCGCGTCGTACCATGGCGTCTGGTGGTCGGCCGCCTCGACCCCGATCAGGGCGCGGAACCGTTCCGCGTGACGGGCCGCGATGTTGAGCACGATCCGCCCGCCGATCGAGCAGCCCATCAGCACCGGCCGGTCGAGCTCCAGCGCGTCCGCGACGGCGAGGATCGCCCCGGTATAGGAATCGGTGGTCAGCCGGTATTCCTCGTCCTGGTAGCCGGGCGGGGGGAAGGACTTGCCGTGCCACGGCATGTCGAAGGCGATCACCCGGTAATGCGCGGTCACCGCGTCGTCGAGCATCAGGTGCCGGTACTGCCGGCTGTCGGCGCCCGCGGTGTGCAGGCAGAGCAGCGGGATCCCCTGCCCCGCCTCCTCGAGGAACAGGCGGCACGGGCGGCCGTCGAGCTCCAGCGTCGCGTAACGGCCGGCGATGGGTTCGTATTCAACCGGCATCGCCGCGTCCCAGGCGTGCGCGGCGCGGCGCCTCGAGCATGTCCTTGAAGTAGCGGAGATTGGCCATGAGAGGCTGAAGGTCGCCCTCGATCCGCGCGGCGCCGAACCGGGTCATCGCCAGCAGGTCGTGATAGCCGGGCTCCGGCACCGCCTGCCAGAAGCGCCGCCAGGCGTCGGCGCCCGCCCGCACCGCGAACCGCCAGGAGCGCATCGGCGGGGGCGACATGGTCACATCGGTGATCGTGCCTTCCCGCACCGCCGCCAGCACTGGCACCTCGCCGGCGCCGATCAGGAACGTCGTCGTCAGGTACCTGCCGCGCCTGACCAGCGCTATGTTTCCGTTGACCAAAGCGGGCAGCCGCTGGAATACCGCCGCAGCCTCTTCGTCGGTCATGTTCCCCCCCGCAATACTGTTTTCGGCGGGCGGGACTGTAACCGGCAGCGGCGGTCGGACCAATCGGGTGGCGGACACCGCCAAGGCGTGACGGAGACCGGTTCGGGCGTCTCTCCGCGATGTCCTTTCATCCGCGAAAGACACATTACTTGACGGTGATATGCCAAAGTCGGATACTCAACCTATGCGGGAATGGCTGGAAAAGCATGGCGGGCCCTGGACCTTCGGACTCTTCATCCTTGCCCTCCTCGGCGCGATGGGAGGGATGGGCGTCTGGGGTCTCGGCGCGCAGGACGCCCGGCACAACGCCCGGGTGGAGAGCGTTTCCGCCGAGATCGGGAAGGTGTCCGCCGTCGCCGAGTCCGGCATACAGCGCGTCGAGCATACGGTCGAATCCGAGGTCAGGAGGCTCGACGACCGGGTCGATAACGTCCTCCAGCTGATCAGGCAGATCGACGCCAGGTTCGACCGCGTGGACGAGAGGTTCAACCGCGTAGACGAGAGGCTCAACCGGGTGGACGAAAGGCTCGACCGGGTGGACGAAAGGTTCGACAGGATGGACGCCAAGCTCGACCGGATGAACGACAAGCTGGACACGCTGCTTGTAAGGTTTGCCGCCCCCGCCGCCAAATAGCCCTAACGCCTGTCCGGCGGCGCGGTGCGGATGACGTAGTAGGTCGCGCCGCAGATCACCGCGGCGCCGAGCCAGATCCACGCCCCGGGCGCCTCGCCGAACAGGAAGTATCCCGCGACCGCGGCGAAGGGGAGCTGCAGGTAGTAGGCCGGCATGGCGATCGCGGTGGGCGCCATGGAGAGCGAGCGGGTGATGCCCTGCTGGGCGATCGCCGAGAACGCGCCGGTCGCGGCGAGCCACGGCACGTCGCTCCAGTCCGGGGTCCGCCAGTCCAGGATCGTCGGGACCAGCGCGAACAGGCACATCAGCCCGTACATGTAGAACACGATGGCGTTGGGGTTCTCGGCGCCGGCGAGGAACCGCGTCGCCGTGTTGACCGCGCCGAAGGCGAGCGCGACGAAGAGCATGATCAGCGCGGGCCAGGACGCGGCCTCGAACCCGGGCCGGATGACGATCAGCGCGCCCGCGAATCCGACCAGGATGGCGACCCACCGTCCGAACCCCACCCTCTCTTTCAGGAAGACGGCCGCCAGCAGCACGGTGAACAGGACCGACAGGAAGAGGAGCGCGGTGATGTCGGCGGCCGGGGTGAAACGCGCCGCGTAGAACAGCGCCGACATGCCGACGAAGGCAGCGAGTCCCCGGATCAGGTGCATGACGAGGTTGGAAGTCCTGAGCCCGCCGGGGCCCCGCGCGATCAGCCAGGGGAGCAGGCAGATCACCGCGCCGCCGGTCTGGAAAAACGTGATCTCGACCGGCGGCAGATGGCTCACCCGCCGCCCGGCGACGATCAGCATCGCGAAGAAGAGCGCCGCGAGCGTCATCCAGGCGACGCCGCGCAGCGCGCTGGGAGGCGGGCCGGACACCGTATCGGGAGAACGCCGGGGAAGATTCGCGGCGGACCGGTTACGCCGCCAGCGTGTTGCTCAGCCGGCCGATGCCCTCGATCTCGACCTCGACCTTGTCGCCCGGCTTCATGAACAGCTTGGGGTCGCGGCCGAAGCCGACCCCGGCGGGCGAGCCGGTGGTGAACAGGTCGCCGGGCTCGAACCGGTACCAGCGGGAGAAATAGGAGAGGATTTCCGCGACGCCGTAGATCAGGTCGTCGGTCTTCGTCGACTGCACGACCTCGCCGTTGAGCGTGGTGGTGAGCTGGAGGTCGTGCGGGTCGGCGATCTCGTCGGCGGTGACCATCACCGGGCCGCACGGCGTGAAGCCGGGAAGCTGCTTGCCCATGATGTTGCGCTCCCAGGCCTGGATGATGCCGAACCTGGCCTCGGCGGCGAACACCTCGCCCACCCAGTCGCGCGCGGAGACGTCGTTGCAGATCGTGTACCCGCCGATGAACGACATCGCGTCCTCGACCGCCACGTCGTGGCAGGGCCGCCCGATTACGAAGGTGAACTCGCCCTCGAAGTCGATCATGTCCGGACATTGCGGCGGCACCGGGATCGGCTTGCCGGAACCGTTGAGCGAAGACGCCGACTTGATGAAGGCGGTCGGATGGGGCGGAGGCGGCGTGTCCGACATCTCCTCGAGATGGCGGCGGTAGTTGAGGCCCTCCGACAGGATCAGGTTGGGGTTGGGGATCGGGGGCAGAAGCGGCGCATCGGCGAAGGGTCTGAGAACGCCCCTCTCGCGGAGCGTTTCGCGGTCGGCGGCCTCCGCCGCGTCGACGGTTCGCCGCACCGCCGCGAGCCCGTCTTCGCCGACGGCGAGGATGCCGCGCACGCTGCCGGGCACCGGGCGGGCCTGCGGCACCGTGTCGGCGGCCAGCGTGAGGTCGAGCGCGGTGTCTTCGTCGATCAGTACGCCCGGATGGCCCGGCCCGCCGGTATCGAGCGTCAACAGTTTCATACCCGTTCTCCCGATGCGGCTTTGCGCGGGGTTCGCGCGGGCGGCATTCTACCGAAGCCGGCCGGAGGCGGGCCAACCGGCGGCGCGCCCGGGTATGGAAGCAAGGAAGCAAGGCATGAATCACGGTGTCGGCCACCCGGTCCGGCGCAGCGAGGACCGGCGCTTCCTGACCGGGCGGGGCCGCTATGTCGACGACGTGGCGCTGCCGCGCATGGCGCACGGGATCGTCCTCCGGTCGCCCTACGCCCACGCCCTGATCGCGGGGATCGACGCCCGGGCGGCCCGCGCGGCGCCGGGCGCGCTCGCGGTGCTGACCGGCGAGGACTACCGGGCGGACGGCCTCGGCTCGATCCCGTGCATGTCGATAAGCGACGCGATCGCGACCGGCCCGGCAAGGCTGACGCCGACCCCCGCCCTCGCGCTCGACATCGCGCGCCATGTCGGAGCCCCGGTGGCATTCGTCGTCGCGGAGACGCGCGACCGGGCGCTCGACGCCGCCGAGCTGGTGTCGGTGGACTACGAGGATCTCCCGGCGGCGGTCGATGCCGCGACGGCCTGGCCGGAAGTTCCGGACAACCGGTGCTTCGCCGTCGAGATGGGCGACCGGGAAGCGACCGAAGCCGCCTTCGCGTCGGCCCATCGCGTCATCGCGCTCGACCTCTACAACAACCGGATCGCGGCCGTGCCGATGGAGCCGCGCGGCGCGGTCGGGGAGTACGACGCCGCCGACGGCCGCTACCGGCTCCATCTGAGTTGCCAGAATCCGCACCGGGTCCGCCAGCTTCTCGCCCAGGGCGTGTTCGGGATCCCCGAGAGCCGCCTTTCCGTGGTCGCGCGCGACGTGGGCGGCGGTTTCGGGATGAAGGGCGGGGTGTTCCCGGAAGACACGCTGGTCCTGTGGGCGGCGCGGCGGCTCGACCGCCCGGTCAAGTGGATCGCCGAACGGAGCGAGAGCATGGCCTCGGATGCCCACGCGCGCGACCAGCGGGCGACGGCCGAGATGGCGCTGGACGCGGACGGGCGCATCCTCGGGCTCCGGGTCGAGGCCGACTACAACCTGGGCGCCCATCTCGCGGCGGGGGCCGGGATCTCGCCGGTCCATTCGACGACGCTCTATTCCGGCGTCTACGCGATCCCGGCGATCCGGGCGACAACGCGCGCGGCTTATACCAATACCGCCTGGACGTCGCCCTATCGCGGGGCGGGGCGGCCCGAGGCGACCTACCTCCTCGAACGGCTGGTCGAAAAGGCGGCGCGGGAGACGGGCATCGACGCGATCGAGCTGCGGCGGCGGAACTTCGTCGCGCCCGCCGCGATGCCGTACCGGACGGCGCTCGACTTCGAATACGATTCGGGCGAGTTCGAGGCCGTCATGGACGATGCGCTCGACCTCGCGGACTGGGACGGGTTCGCCGTGCGCCGGGCGGAAACGGAGGCGCGCGGGAGGCTGCGGGGCCGGGGCGTCGCCTGCTTCCTCGAATCGGCGGCGATGTCGAACGAGAGGATGGAGATCCGCTTCGATGCGAGCGGGTCCGTCACCGTCGTCGCGGGCACGTTCAGCCACGGCCAGGGGCATGAGACCGTCTACGCCCAGATGGTTTCCGACTGGCTCGGGGTCGATTTCGCCAGCGTCCGGCTGGTGCAGGGCGACACCGAGGCGGTGTCGATCGGACGCGGCACCTTCGGGTCGCGCTCGATGACGGTGGGCGGTTCCGCGCTCAGGATCGCGGCCGACAGGGTGATCGAACGGGGCCGGGAGATCGCCGCATATCTGCTGGAGGCGGCGCCGGACGATATCGCGTTCGAGGCGGGCGGGTTCACGGTCGCGGGAACCGACCGGACGATCGGCATCGTGGACGTGGCGAAAGCAGCCTATGCCCCGTTCGGCTTCCCGGCGGAGCTCGGGCTCGGCCTGGAGGGCGTCGGCGACTATGCCGCGGGGCAGGGGAATTTCCCCAATGGCTGCCAGGTCGCGGAGGTCGAAATCGATCCCGAGACCGGCCGGGTCGAGTTGGTCCGGCTGTCGGCGGTCGATGATTCGGGCCGCGCGCTGAACCCGTTGCTGCTGGCCGGACAGATCCATGGCGGCATCGCCCAGGGCGCGGGCCAGGCGCTGATGGAGGACGTGGTCTACGACCGTGACACGGGCCAGTTGCTGAGCGGCTCGCTGATGGACTACGCCCTGCCGCGCGCCGACGACCTGCCCTCGTTCGCGCTCGGCGCGCATGACGTGCCGACGCAGACCAACCCGCTCGGCGTCAAGGGGGCGGGCGAGTCGGGCACGGTGGGCGCCGCGCCGGCGGCGATCCATGCGATCCTCGACGCGCTCGCACCGCTCGGCGTGACCGACATCGGGATGCCGGCGACGCCGGAACGGGTCTGGCGGGCGATGCGGGGTCTTGCCAACGCGTGACGCCCGAACGATATGGAGACGAACGACGGAGGATCGCCCATGTTCATGCACCGATGGATCGCCGCTCTCGCGCTCGCCCCGCTCGCGCTCGGATGGCTCCCGGCCCGCGCCGACAGTCCCACGGTGGTCGAGCTGTTCACCTCGCAGGGCTGCTATTCCTGCCCGCCCGCCGAGCGTTTCCTGGGCGAGCTCGCGAGCCGCGACGGAATCCTCGCGCTCGAGTTCCACGTCGATTACTGGGACAATCTGGTCTATGGCTCCGCCGGCAAGTGGAAGGACCCCTTTTCGAGTCCTGCCTTCACCGCCCGCCAGCGGGATTACAACGTCTCGATCCGCAAGCGCACGGGGGTGTACACGCCGCAGATGGTGGTCGACGGCAAGTTCGAGGTCGTGGGCAGCCGCGAAGGCGCGGTGGAAAGCACGATCGAGGATGCGCGGGCGCGCAGCGGCAGGCGCGTCAAGGTCTCGGCGGTTCCGACGGGGGCCGGACTCAAGGTCTCGCTCAAGGACGGCCCGGACCGTTCGGGCGGGGTGTGGCTGGTCTCCTTCCTGAGGCAGGAGGCGACGCGGGTGCTGCGCGGCGAGAACCAGGGCAAGCACCTGGTCAACCACAATATCGTCACCGACATGCGCCGCATCGGCGAGTGGAACGGCAAGGACCGGACGTTCGAGGTCGCCTCGGTCCGGAACGACGAGAAAACGGGCTGCGCCGTCCTCGTGCAGGCGGGCGAAGCCGGGCCGATCCTGGGCGCCGCGCCGTGCCGGGCGCCGGGCTCGTGAGCGGGACCTACGCCGACGCCGACGGCGTCCGGCTCTACTGCGAGGAGACCGGCACCGGCTACCCGATCGTGTTCGTCCACGAATTCGCCGGCGACACGGCGAGCTGGGAACCGCAAATCCGCTATTTCAGCCGGCGCTATCGCTGCATCGCCTACAATGCGCGCGGCTACCCGCCGTCCGACGTGCCCGAAGACCCGGGCGCCTACGGCCAGGCAAGGGCGGCGGACGACATCGCCGCGGTGCTCGACCGTTTCGGGATCGACCGCGCCCACGTCGTCGGGCTCTCGATGGGCGGCTTCGCGACGGTCCATTTCGGGCTGCGGCATCCCGGCCGCGCCCGGTCGCTGGTAGTCGCGGGCTGCGGCTACGGCGCCCCGCCGGAGACCCACGCCGACTTCGCCGCCAGCGCCCGCGCCAACGCCGACCTGATCGAGGCCATCGGCATGGAAGCCTTCGCCCCGGATTACAGCGAGGCCGAGGCCCGGCTGACCCTGAAGCGCAAGGACCGGCGCGGCTTCGACGATTATCTCGCGCAGTTCTCCGCCCACTCGGCGCTGGGCTCGGCGATGCACATGCGCCACGTCCAGGGCGCCCGCCCCTCGCTCTGGGATTTCGCGGAGCCGCTGGCCGAGCTGCCCATGCCGGTCCTCGTGGTCTCGGGCGATACCGACGGCGACTGCCTGGAGACCGGCATCTTCCTCAAGCGCACGGTGCCCGATTGCGGCCTCTGGATCGCGCCCGACACCGGCCACGCGGTGAACCTGGAGGAACCCGACGCCTTCAACCGCGAGCTCGCGACCTTCTTCGCGGCCGCGGAGGGGCGGAGCGCGGCCTAGATATACCCCAGAAAATAGAGCGCGCCTGGCAGGCAGATCGCCATCAGGACGCACCACCAGACGATCGCCGTCCCGAGCGGGATCGGCCGGCCGGGTTTATCGTCGGGGCGCGCGAGGTGCATCCTGACCGCCTGCCTGATCCGCCAGGTGTCGGTCACCGGCGTTCTCCGCTGACGAGCGCGCGGATCATTGCACCCGCTTCGCCCGGGCGCGGCCGGCATCGGTCGCGGGATCGAGGAAGATGTCGTCCGCCGCCAGCAGCTTGCCGATCAGCCCGCAATCGTGGGAATAGCCGATGGCGGTCTCGAGGTTGTGGCGGTTGGCGTCGCCCAGCCCGTACTGCCACGGGTCCTCGCCGCCGAAGAATTCGGCCTCCTCGTCACGATACGAGTTGTACCAGGCAAGCGGCACGATCCTCGGGTTGCGCAGCCTCGCGTAGGAGGCCGCCTTCGACGCCTCGAACGCGTCGATCAGATTCCGCGCGAGCCACGGATGGGCGTCGACCAGCTCCTTCCTGATGGCGGTCACGTGCATGATCGGGAAAATCCCGGTGCGTTTGAAATATTCGCGCTCGATCTCGGCGTAGTTCTCGAACAGCCGCCCGACGCGCGGGTCGCCCTCGACGATGGGGTCGATCACGTCGGCGTGGAGGCAGGCGTCGATCTCGCCCTCGGCCAGCATGTCCTCGACCCGCCTGCCGGGCGGCGCGCGTTCGAGGCTGAGCCCGGGCTTGGGCGTGAACTCGACGTCCTCGATCAGCTCGGAGACCCACTGCACCTCGGTGTGCGGCACGCCGTATTCGTGCTCCAGCATGCCGCGCAACCAGAGGATCGCTGTGGTCTGGAAGGTCTTGACCCCGATGCGCTTGCCGATCAGGTCCTTCGGCTCGCTTATCCCGGCGCCGGTATTGACGAAGACGAAGCCGTGGCGGAAGCGCCGGTGGAGGAACACCGGGACGGCCTCCAGCGGATAGTCCCGGTCCTTCGCCATCAGATAGGATGAGAGCGAGAGCTCGCAGACGTCGAAATCGCGGTTCCTGAGCATCCGCCAGTGCCGGGTCGACGAATCCATGTCGGTCAGCACGTTGAGCCCCACCCCGTCGGGCGCCACCGTCCCCTCCTTCAGCGCGCGGATGCTCTCGTAATCCCCCGTCGCCAGCGTCAGCCTGAGCTCGTTCGCCACCGATCCCTCCCCTTTGCGCGCCCATCCGGCCACGGACGCGTTACTACGACAGACTCCGTATCCATTCCAGAGCGCCGTCGAAATGGAATTGCCCGTCGGGGATATTGCCAAGCACGGATCGGTATCGCCCCTTCGTGGCTTCGGCGTCTGACTCTTCACGGCTCAGATTGACGACAGTGATGTCCTCTCGCGGGAGGTCCTTGAGCGCTTCGGAGAACAATGTCTGCGCGGCCATGTCCGTCGTAGGGAAAGAATAGCCGATGAACGTGACTTCGTGGGCCGTCTCCAGACTGGCGAACGCGCGTGACCAGACGAGCCGAAGGACCGGTTGTTCGACGAGGCTGGATTTCGATAGGACAGGCGGGACCATCACCGGTTCAGGTTCGAGGTGACCGGCAACCTGCGGATAGCGGAGACTGATGCCGCCCCACTCGTGATGATGCGTGATGCTGTCGATCGCGACCGGGCTCGCATATCCCAGTTTCGGCCGCCAGTTGATCGATCCGTGGAGCTTCAGCAGCCGGAGAACCGAGTCACTTTCCAATTCATCGAAACTGGCGATGGTGTCCAGCGATGACTGGCAGAAGAACCCGTATCCCCAATACGGGTTCCAACTGCCGGTCTGCGCCAGCGCCTCGTCGAGGAAGTCGTCGTAGTTGAAAGTGATGCAGCTGCAGCGATTGCTCTCGCAGAACTTCGCAAAGAGTTTTAGTTCCTCGCGATAAATGTCGCCCTTTCGAGCTTCATGGAGTCGATCGAGGAACGCTCTCTTCAGTTCCGACAGGAGCAAGCCATACTCGTTCACCGCGTTGCCTGCGTTCTCGGCGTAGTCGTAAGGCATCAACGCGTCGAGACGCGTCATCAAGCGTTCGATGTCGATGTGACCTCTCGGATGGCGGTTTCGTTCCCAGTCCAGCAAACGGCTCGCGTTGGTCAAGCCACGGACCTTGTCTTCGAGGGCATCGTTGTTGAAATCGTCGACGAGCAACGGAGCGCTGGGGACCACGGCGCGGCTGAACCCGGCGCCGGTGACTATGACATGATCGCGGGATACGGTTTGCTCGGAATCCGCAGGAATTTCAGAAGGTTCGCGCGAGGACATCAGGAGGCGGAGCTGAAACGCCGCTCGGCCTGCTGCCTTTCCCAGTTCCACGCTTCTTCGTGCGTCGTCGCCGGACCGACCCGTTCAATGCGGCCGTTCGGCCACCGCCGGCGGTGTTCTTGCTCTCGGCGCGCTAAGTCCGTCGTGATGCCGCAATGCACGACTTTCCCGCCTACCTTGAATAGATATCTATAGGTACTTCTCGCAGCCATGACGTGTCCTTCGAGGTTTGCCAGTATGGATGCGGCGTTTGCCGCCGGTCAACGGCGCTCTCGCCTTGCATGCAAGCCCATTATCGTCTCGACCGGCGACTTCCCAGGAGGTCTCGCTTCTTCTTACGGCGCATTTCCCATGCGGCACGGTACGCAGTCCGACGTGAATTCTCCTCCCCGCGGAGACAACCGCATATGCGCCACTCATAGGGGGCTGGCGCGATGGACCCCATAGGAGGGAATTCCTACACTCCGCGCATGGCCGAGCCCACCCGAGAACGGATTCTCGATGCCGCCCGCGCCCTGATCCCGGTGCTGCGGGAGCGCGCGCCGGAGGCGGAGCGGATTCGCCGTATCCCGGACGAGACCATCGGAGATCTGCGGAGCGCCGGGCTGTGGGACATTCTGAAGCCCGAGCGCTATGGCGGGGCGGAGACCGATTACGGCGTCATGATCGACGTCACCATCGAGCTCGGCCGCGGCTGCGCCGCCACCTCCTGGGTCTATATCAACATCGTCGCGCACAACTGGATGCTGCCCTACTGGCCCGACGGGGCGGCGGAGGAGATCTGGGGCGAGAACCCCGACGCGCTGATCGGCTCGACGCTGGTCTTTCCGGCCGGCAAGCTCGCACCGGCCGATGGCGGATACCTGCTCACCGGGCGCTGGCCCTATGCCAGCGGGGTGGATTCGAGCGACTGGATGATGCTGGGCGCGATGGGACAGGGACCGTCCGACGAGGCGCCCGGCCCGCGTATCGTGCTGGTGCGCGCCGCCGACATCGAGGTGATCGACACCTGGCGCGTCTCGGGGCTCATCGGCACCGGCAGCAAGGACGTCGCGTGCTCGGATTTGTTCGTCCCGGATTACATGGTGCTCGACATGGCGCCGTCGCAGCCGGGCTACCCCCCGGAAACGGCGGGGATGGGCGATGCCTACCAGCTGCCGCTGCTGCCGCTGATCCCCCATCTGGTGGCGGCGCCGATGATCGGGACCGCCCGGGCCGCCTATGACGACTACGCGGGCTATCTCAGGGATCAGGTCTCGACCTACAACCGCTCGCGCGTCGCCGAGCACGTGACGATCCAGCTCAAGCTCGCCGAGGCCGCGCAGATGGTCGACGTCGCCCGGATGCTGGTGCGCCAGGACTGCCTGGAAGCCCAGGGTCTCATCGCCCGCAGGGAGCCGTTGCCGCTGATCGACCGGGCGCGCTGGCGGCGCAACGGGGCGTACGCGGCGGGGTGCTGCGTCAAGGCGGTCGACCTGATCCACGACGCCTGCGGGGCCAGGGCCAACTACCTCGACAACGCGCTGCAGCGCCAGCACCGCGACGTCCACGCCGCCAAGCACCAGATCCACCTCTCCTGGGAGATCAACGGCGCCGAGTTCGGCCGCGTCGCCGCCGGGCTGAAGCCGAATAATGCGTTGTTGTAGGGCATTTTCGGACCTTATCGGTTCACGCCGCGGCCCGCCCTCCCCCGGCCCCTCCCGCGAGCGGGAGGGGGAGGAGGAGTCGGTGTGCGGGAAAGGGTGTAGGGAATACCGCGGCCGCGCGGCCGCCAATCCGCGCCCCGCAGGCTTGACGGCGGTGCCCCGGGTGAAGACCCTGCGGGTTCGGGCACAAATCGAACCGTTGGCCGCGGCGCGCGGCCGCAGGGGATGATTGTCATGCGTAAGGGCTGCCGGCCCCCCGGCGGTCGCGTCGCCGGATCCGGTGAAGTGCGGTCGGCGAAGTTCCGAGAGTTCGGACATCGCGCTGCGCCGGAACCGGGTCCATGAGCGTTTCCGGGAGCACGGGCCGCGAAGGCTTGCGCTACCAGCCCGACGAGAGGGTGTCGCCGGGGCTCGCCCTCGCCCTCGGCCTGCAGATCACCGTGCTCGCCATCGCCGGCATCATTCTGATCCCGACGATCGTGATGCGGGCCGGCGGCGCGAGCGAGAGCTATCTCTCATGGGCGGTGTTCGCGACGGTCGCGATCTGCGGCGCGACGACGATGCTGCAAGCGGTTCGGGTCTGGCGGATCGGGTGCGGTCACGTGGTCCTCATGGGCGCGACCGGGTCCTTCATCGCGGTCTGCATCACCGCCGTCGCGGAGGGCGGGCCCGCGCTGTTGGCGACGCTGGTCGTCGTCTCCTCCTTCGTGCCCATCGCGATCGCCGCCCGGCTCTCGCTGTTCCAGCGGCTGTTGACGCCGACGATTTCGGGAACCGTGATCATGCTGATCCCGGTTACCGTGATGCCGGCCGTGTTCGACCTGCTGACCGCGGTGCCGGCCGGCACCCCGGCGCTGGCTGCGCCGTCCTGCGCGCTTGCGGTCGTGCTCGTCATCGCGGGCATTGCGCTGAAGGCGGCGGGCACGCTTCGCCTCTGGGCACCGACGATCGGTATCGTCGCGGGTTCGGTCGTCGCGGCCGCATTCGGCCTTTACGACGCGGACCGCGTCCTCGATGCGCCCTGGATCGGCCTCCCGACGGGAGAATGGGCGGGTTTCGATCTTGAATTCGGATCGGCCTTCTGGGCGCTTCTGCCGGCTTTCCTGCTGGTTGCCGTGATCGCTTCCATTCGGACGGTCAGCGGCACCGTCGCCATCCAGCGGGTCTCGTGGCGCCGTTCGCGAGCGGTGGATTTTCGAGCCGTGCAGGGCGCGATGACGGTCGACGGGCTGGGCAACCTGCTCTCCGGCCTTGCGGGAACGACGCCGAACGCGGCGACGACGGTAGGCGCATCGGTGACCGAGCTCACGGGTGTGGCCGCCCGCGGGGTCGGCCTCGCCGCCGGCGCGGTTTTCATCGCCGCGGCGTTCCTGCCCAAGGCTCTCGCCGTGGTGCTCGCGATACCGGGGCCCGTGGTCGCGGCCTATCTCACCGTGTTGATGGCGATGCTCTTCATGGTCGGCATCAAGATCGTCATCCAGGACGGGATCGACTATCGAAAGGGCCTGATCGTCGGCGTCTCGTTCTGGATCGGGATCGGCTTCCAGAACGACATGATTTTTCCCGCGCAGGTCGCCGAGTTCGCCGGCGGGTTGCTCAGCAACGGGGTGACCTCGGGCGGCATGGCGGTCATTCTGTTGTCGGCATTCGTCGAGATGACGCGACCGCGCCCGAGCCGCATCGAAGCGGCGTTCGATCTCTCGGTGCTGCCGGCAATCAGGGACTTCCTCGCCGGCTTCGCTTTCCGCAACGGGTGGGGCGCGGCGATGGCCGGGCGGCTCGACGCGGCCTGCGAGGAGACGTTGCTAAGCCTGGTTCGGGAGGAGGAGTCCGGAGACGAACCCCGGCGGCTGCACCTGGTCGCGCGCCGGGACGGCGACGGCGCGGTGCTGGAGTTCGTCGTGGCCGCGCGCGACGACAACATCCAGGACCGACTCGCGCTGATCGCGGAGGAGCCGGGCGAGACCCCGGCCGAGAGGGAGGTGTCGCTCAGGCTGCTGCGCCGGCTCGCCTCGTCGGTGCGCCACCAGCAATTCCACGGCACCGATATCGTCACCGTCCGCGTGGCGGCGCCGACGGAAAGCGGAGAGGTATAAGTCCGCCGCGCCGCGCGCCGCGTCGACCGCAAAATTCTTTCATGCCCGCTGCCGAATTTTGTATGCCAGAATCTACGTTCGTCGGCACAGTCTCGACGGTTTCTTGACGGGGAAAGTATTTCAATGACGGAACCAGGCAGCCCGGACGACACCCGGAAAGGCAACGGGGACGGTCTCCCCGCTACGGATACGCCCATCGCCATCGTCGGCATGGCCTGCCGCTTCCCCGGCGCGGACGGACTCGCCGCGTTCTGGCGCATGCTGGAGGCGGGCGAGAGCGGGGTGATCGAAGGGGTTCCGGGTTCGGGCGCGGGCCGCGTCGGCGAGCTGTTCCCCGAAGGCACCGGGCGGCCCCCGGCATGCCGGTTCGGCGCCTATCTCGACGAGCTCGACCGGTTCGACGCCGGCTTCTTCCGCATCTCGCCGGTCGAGGCGCAGCTGCTCGATCCCCAGCAGCGGATGATGCTGGAGACCTGCTGGCGCGCGCTGGAGGACGCCGGCATCGACCCGGACGGCCTGAAGGGAAGCCGCACCGGCGTCTATGCGGGGATCAGCAACAACGAGTATCGCGGGCTGATCCTGGACACCGCCTCGCCCGACGAGCCGGCCGTGAGCCTCTATTCGGTCACCGGCACCTCCTTCAACACCGCTATCGGCCGGGTCTCCTTCGCGCTCGGGCTGGAAGGCCCGGCGCTCGCGGTCGATACCGCCTGCTCGTCCTCGCTGGTTGCCATCCACCAGGGGGTGACCGGGTTGCAGCGCGGCGAGGCCGATTTGGCCCTGGCCGGGGGCGTGCACGCGATCCTCTCGGGCCGCCTGCTGGAGATGCGCGCCAACGCGGGCATGCTGTCGCCGGACGGGCGCTGCGCCACCTTCGATGCGGCCGCGAACGGCTATGTGCGCGGCGAGGGCTGCGGTGTCGTGGTGCTCAAGCGCCTCGCCGAGGCGGAGGCCGACGGCGACCGCATCTGGGGCGTGATTCGCGGCGCCGCGCTGAACCAGGACGGCGCGAGCCCGGGGCTGACCGTGCCGAGCGGGCCGGCCCAGGAAAAGGTCATCGAGGCGGCGCTGCGACAGGCCGGGCTGGAGCCCGCCGAGGTCGACTACGTCGAGGCGCACGGCACCGGCACCGAGGTCGGCGACCCGATCGAAGCGCAGGCGACCGGCAGCGCATACGCAAGCGGGCGCGACCCGGCGCGTCCGCTGCTGATCGGCTCGGTCAAGACCAATATCGGCCATCTCGAGGCGGCGGCGGGGGTCGCCGCGGTGATCAAGGCCGTGCTCGCCATGAAGCGGGGGGTCATCCCGCAACACCTCCACTTCCGCGACCCGAGCCCCGAGATCGACTGGGAGCGGCTGCCGCTCAAGGTCACGGCGACAGCCACCGACTGGCCGCGGCACTCCGATGCCCCGCCGCGGGCCGGGGTCAGCGGCTTCGGCTGGTCGGGGACCAACGCCCATATCGTGCTGGAGGGGTACGGCGAGCGGGAAAACGACGGCGCGCCGGGTCCCGGGCACTGGAACGCCGGCCGGCCGCGCCCCGTAGCCGTCTCCGGGTCGGCCGCGGTCGCCGACCCGCCCGCGCCGCGCGGGAAGCGGTTCCTGCCGCTGTCCGGCCGGTCGGACGAAGCCCTTCGCGAGCTTGCCGGCGAGCACCTGTCCTGGCTCGACGAACGCGCGGGCGACGACAGCGCGGAAACGCTCGCCGACATGGCCTGGACGGCCGCGGTCGGGCGCAGCCATTTCGACTGCCGGGCGGGGGTGGCGTTCGAGGACCCCGGGTCGCTCCGCGCGGGTTTGCGGGAACTCCGGGATGCCGACGAGAGGGCGGCGTCCCGGACGGCGAGGAAGGTGGCCTTCGCCTATACCGGGCAGGCCAGCCAGTGGCCCGGCATGGGCGAGGCGCTTTACGCGACCGAGCCGGTGTTCCGCGCGGTGCTCGACCGCTGCGACGCAGTGCTTGCCGAGGACCGCGGCGCCTCGCTGCTCGACGTGATGTTCGGCCGGCCGGGGGCGGCGGGAGACCTCGACGATCCCCAGTGGAAGCAGCCGGCGATCTACGCGCTGGAATGCGCGCTGGCCGAGCTTTGGGCGAGCGTCGGCGTGCGGCCCGACGTCGTGGTCGGGCACAGCCTGGGCGAAATCGCCGCGGCGTACACCGCGGGCGTGTTCGGTCTGGAGGAGGGGCTGCGCTTCGCGGCCGCCCGGGGTTCGTTGATCGGAGCGCTTCCCGGCGAGGGCGCGATGGCGGCGGTTTTCGCGCCGGAGTCCCGCGTCGCGGCGGCGCTGGAGCAGCACAACGCGGCCTCCGGCGGGATCGGCCTCTGCATCGCGGCGGACAACGGCGCCCAACAGGTCATCAGCGGCCCCGCGGCGGAGATCGACTCCATCCTGGAGGGCCTGGAAGCGGAGGGCGTTCGCGTCGCGCGTCTGCGGAAGAGCCCGGCCTATCACAGCGCGATGGTGGAGCCGGCCCTGGGCGACCTCGAAGCCGCCCTAGCGGGGACCGAATTCGCGCCGCCGTCGCTTACCTTCGTCAGCAACCTGACCGGTCGCGCGCTCGAAGCCGGCGAGGCGCCCGACGCGGCCTATTGGCGGCAGCAGGCCCGCGAGCCAGTCGCCTTCCGCGCCTGTATCGAGACGTTGGCGGAGCTGGGCGTGGACGCGATCGTGGAGATCGGTCCCCACGCCGTGCTCGGTCCGATGGCGACAATGGCGTGGCCGGAAGCCGGAGGCGCCGCGCCGCCCGCGGTTCTCTCGAGCTTGCAACGGCCGGCCAGGGACGAGGAGCCGCCGGCGGCGGGCTCGGGCGGGGGCTTCGTGGAAGCGGTCGCCGGCGCCTACGAGGCGGGGCTCGTGCTGTCCTTCGCCGGACTCTTCGCGGGCGAGGAGCGTCGGCGTATCGCGCTGCCGGGCTACCCTTTCCAACGCGAGCGCTATTGGGTCGAAGGCACCAGGCGGCGGTCGGAAGCCGGCCATCCTTTGCTGGGGACGCGTCACGAGTCTGCGAGCGGCGAGACCGCCTTCGACACCGAGATCTTCCCTTCCGATCCGGCGTGGCTCGCCGACCACCGCGTGTTCGGCCGCGTGATCGCGCCGGGCGCGCTTTACGGTGCGATGGCCGCGTCCGTCACGCGGGCCGAGGGCGGCGAGGCGTCGGTCGTCGAAGACTTCCAGATGCAGAACGCCTTGGTCTTCCCCGAAGACAGCGACGAGGACGGAGCGGCCGATACCGGCCGGCGGGTCCAGGTTCTGCTCGACGGCGCGCGGGACGGCGATGCGCGCCGGGTCCGCATCCTCAGCCGGGGCGAGGACGAGGACGGCTGGACGCTGCACGCGGAGGGCCGTGTCTCGACCGGCGCCTCCGGCCCGCCGCAGGAATCCTCCCGGGTCGATATCGAGGGGCTGAAGGCCGGTCTTTCTCCGCTGGACATCGCCGCCTATTACCGCGCCAAGCTGGCGGTGGGGATCGATCTCGGCCCATCCTTCCGCACGCTCGAGTCGCTGTGGGCGCGCGCCGGCGAGGCGATCGCGGAAGTGGCGCTCCCGGCCGGATTCGAACGCCCGCCGCTCGAAGTTCACCCGCTGGTGCTGGACGGCTGCTTCCAGGCCTTCGGCGCGGCGCGCAACCCCGAGGGCGGCGAAGAGGACGTCACCTATCTGCCCTTCGCGTGGGAGCGGCTGTGGCTGGCCGACGGCCTGCCGGAGCGGCTGGTCTGCCATGTCCGCTTGAGGGAAGGCCCCGACGGCGCGGCGACGGACGCCGGACAGCCTGAGGTGTGGGCCGCGGACCTCCGGCTCTACGACCGGGAGGGCGTTCTCGTCGGAGAACTGGCGGGCTTCACGGTGAAGCGGGCCACGCGGGCGGCGCTGCTGTCGGCCGTGGAGGGGATCGACGAGCTTCTCTACGAGGCCGTCTGGCGGGACCGCGCGCTCGCGCCGGGCATCGTGCCGGCTGACTTCCTGACAAGTCCTTCGGAGATTTCCGCAAACACGAGTCTCTTCCCCGAGTATCTGGCGAATGTCGGCGTCGATGCCGCCGACAGGGCAGCGTTGCTGGCCGATCTGGAGCAACTGTCCGATGCCTACGCCCATGTCACGCTGGACAAGCTGGGTTGGCAGCGAGTCGCCGGTGCGACGGTGGATTCCAGCGAGTTGCGGGAGAGTCTGGGCGTCGGGGCGGAGCATGAACGGCTGTTCCGCCGAATGCTGGAGATGCAGGTTCGCGCCGGGGTGTTGGAGCAGGCGGGCGACGGATTCGCGGTTGCCGTTGCGTCCGGCGAACCGTTGCCGGAGGGGCTTGCCGAGGATCCCGATTCGGTGGCCGGTGAGATGGCGGGGCGATACGCACATGGGACGACCGAGATCGGTTTGTTCCGGCGAAGCGCCGATTCCCTTGCCGAGGTTCTTCAAGGCCGGATGGACCCGCTGACCCTGCTGTTCAGCAGCGGCGAGCCGACGGCCGCCGATCTATACCTGAAGGCTCCGGTGGCGCGCGCGGCGAACCGGTTACTGGCGGACGCGGCGGCGGCGCTGCTGAGCGCCATGCCGGAAGGGCGCAGGCTGCGCGTGCTGGAGGTGGGCGCCGGCACGGGCTCCGCGACCGCCGCGATACTTCCGGAGCTCCCGGAGGGCCGTTACGACTACATCTATACGGATATTTCCGCCGGCTTCTTCGCGGAGGCCGAGTCGCGCTTCGGCGGCGCCGAGGCGTCGATCGACTACCGGGTGCTCGATATCGAAAAGGACCCCGTCGAGCAGGGTTTCGACCGCCACGGCTACGATCTGGTGATCGCTTCCAACGTGCTGCATGCCACGCGTTTTCTGAACGAGACGCTGGCGCACTGTCTGGAAGTCCTCGCGCCGTCGGGCCAGCTGGTCGCGCTGGAGAACCTGCGCGGCCAGGGCTGGCTCGACCTGACCTTCGGTCAGCTCGACGGCTGGTGGCGCTTCGCCGACGACTACCGCCCGCACCACGCGCTCGCCACCCCCGACATATGGCGGCGCGCGCTCGCCGATGCCGGCTTCGAGGACATCGCGATCCTGGGCTTCGACGAGTCCGATCCGAACGCGAACCCCGACCGGGGGGTCATCGTGGCGCAGGGGCCGGCGGAAGTGACCGAAGCACCGGGCCTGTGGGTGCTGGCCTCGGACCGAGGCGGTGTGGCCGCCGAGCTCGCGGAACAGCTCTCGGCGCATAACCAGACCGTCGTCCTCGCCGGGTCGGAGGCGCGCCCGGACAGGACTCTCGAGGCGGGCGGCGTCGGAGTGGTCGAGGCGTTCGTGGAGACGGCGCGGCGCGAGTCGTGGAAATCCCTCCTCGAAGACCTGCCCGCCGGCCTGCCGCTCGCGGGGGTCGTGCATCTCGCCGGGCTGGACGGTCACGGCGCACAAGCGACGACGGCGGAAATGGCCGAGGATGCCCGGCACGCGGCGGCGAGCGCGCTAGCCCTGACCCAGGCGCTGGTGGACGGCGATCTGAGCCTGCCGAAGGGCCTCTGGTTCGTCACGCGGGGCGCCCAAGTGCTGGAGCGCGAGCGCGGCGGACAACTGGCCGGCGCCACCCTCTGGGGATTCGGCAAGGTGGCCGCGCGGGAAGCGCCCCAGCTGCAACCGAGGATGCTGGACCTCGATCCCTCCGATGCGGAGCTTCCTCCCGAACTGGCGAACGAGTTTCTCTACCCCGATGCGGAAACCCATATCGCCCTTCGTTTCGGTCGCCGCCAGGGCGCGCGGCTGGTGCGTAGCGCGGCGGTGACGGATCGGCTGACGCTGCCGGAAGAGCCCGGCTGGGAGCTGGAGCCCGATGCCGGCGGCTCGCTTGACGCGATCGGGGTGGCCCAGGTGCCGGAGCGCCCGTTAGAACCGGGCGAGGTCCGCGCGGCGATCGAGGCCTTCGGGCTCAACTTCCGCGACGTGTTCATCGCCATCGGCATGGTCGACGACTTCATGGGCGGAGAGTTTTGCGGCCGGGTGCTCGAAGTCGGGGAGGGCGTCTCCAGCGTCGCCGTCGGAGACCGCGTCGTCGGCATGACGTTCCGCAATTACGGATCGGAGACCGTCACCCTGGAAAAGATGATCGTCCCGGCGCCGCCGGGATTCTCGGTCAGCGAGCTCGCGACGATCCCGACCGCGTTCGTCTCGGCGGCGCTGTCGTTCGAGCTCTCAGGGCTCGACGCGGGCGACCGCGTGCTGATCCACGCCGGCGCGGGCGGGGTCGGGCTCGCGGCGATCCAGCTCGCCCAGGCCGCCGGCGCGGAGGTCTTCGCCACGGCGAGCGCGCGCAAGCGCGACTATCTCCGGTCTCTCGGCGTGAAGCACGTGTTCGACAGCCGCACGACGGCCTTCGGCCAGGAAATCCTCGACGCCACGGACGGCGCGGGCGTCGACATGGTGCTGAACAGCCTGACCGGCGAGGGGTTCATCGACGCAAGCCTCTCCTGCCTCGCCAAGGGCGGCCGCTTCGTGGAGATGGGCCGGGTGGACATCCTGAGCGAAGACGAGATGGCGGCGGCGCGGCCGGACGTGTCCTACGCCATCCTGATGATCGACGTGCTCAAGGAGGAAGAGCCCGAAAAGGCCGGGGAGATCCTGCGCGGCGTGATGGAACGTCTCGCTATCGGCGAGTTGACGCCGCTGCTGCACGCCAGATGGCCGGTGGCCGAGGCCGGACCCGCGATGAAGTGCATGCAGGGCGCGCGCCACATCGGCAAGATCGTCTTTACCAATTCTCCGCTCGCCAGGGGAGCCCTGCGCGACGACCGGAGCTACCTGGTGACCGGCGGGCTCGGCGGCATCGGCTGCGCGGTGGCGGATTGGCTGGCCGACCGCGGCGCCGGCGCCATCGTGCTCAACGGCCGGCGGCCGCCGGACCCCGAAATCGAGGAGGCGATCGAGGCGCTGCGAAGGCGCGGAGCCAACGTGCGGGTGGAGCTCGCCGATGTGACCGACTCCGCCGCGCTGGACGCCATGCTGGCGCGCATCGACACCGACCTGCCGCCGCTCGCCGGGGTGATCCACAGCGTCGGCGTGCTGTCGGACGCCGCGATCGGCAACCAGAGCTGGGACAATTTCGAAACGGTGATGTGGCCGAAGGTGCTCGGAGCCTGGCACCTGCACAGGGCGACCGCCGGCCGCGATCTCGACATGTTCGTCCTCTTCTCGAGCGTCGCCGGGGTTCTCGGCAATCCGGGTCAGGCCAATCATGCGGCGGCGAACGCCTTCCTCGACCAGCTCGCCGGCCATCGGCGCGCGCTCGGGCTCGCCGGCCAGTCCATCGCCTGGGGCGCATGGTCGGAGATCGGCGAGGCCGAGGAGCAGCGCGAGCGCATGGCCATGCGCTCCGCATCGGGCGGGCTCGAATGGATCGCGCCGCAACAGGGGATCAGGGCCTTCGACCGGCTGGTGCGCGAGGACGCCGCGACAGGCGTGGTACTGGCGCGCGACTGGGCGGCGTTCGGCGAATCCCTCGAGAACCGTCCGCCGTTCCTGGAGGACCTGCTGTCCGACGGCGCGGACGACGGCGCCGATGAGTCCTCGGGCGAGGATCTTCTCTCCCGGTTGGGGGAGGCGCCCGCGGCGATGCGCGAAGACGTGCTCGCATCGTTCCTGCAGGGCGAGGTCAAGGCGGTTCTGAGGCTCCCGACGACGCCGGCGCCGAATGTCGGATTCTTCGATCTCGGCATGGACTCCCTGATGGCGGTGGAGCTGCGCAATCGGCTGAACCGCGCCTTCTCGGGCGCCTACACCGCGTCCAATACGGTCGTGTTCGACTATCCCGACGTGGCCACGCTCGCCGCTCATTTGGCGGAGGAGCTCGCCGGCATTGCCGGCGCGGATGCGGCGGCGCCCAGGCTGGCGCCCGCCCCGGCGGCCCGACGCGATTTCGACGGCGTGGCCGACGGCATCGCCATCGTCGGCATGGCGTGCCGGTTCCCGGGCGCGCCGGATTTGCCGACCTTCTGGCGTCAGCTCGATTGCGGCGCCGACGCGGTGACGGACGAGCGCCCGGACAGCGGCCCCTGGCGCGAATTCGTCGATCCCCTGCCCGCCTCGTACGCCGATTTCGGCCGGGCCGGATTCGTTGAGGGAATCGACCGCTTCGATGCGCGGTTCTTCGGAATCCGGCCGATCGAGGCACGGCTGATGGACCCGCAGCAGCGGATGCTGCTGGAGACCGCCTGGCAGGCGCTGGAGGACGCGGGGATCGATCCGGACCGGCTCAAGGGAAGCAACACCGGCGTCTATGCCGGGGTCGCCTCCAGCGAATACCGCGACCTGATGAAGGGCGGCGATTACGGGATCGGCTATCTCAGCACCGCGGCGAGCATGGCGGTCGGCCGGCTCTCCCACCGCTTCGGCCTCGGCGGGCCGGCGATGCCGGTGGAGCTGAACTGCGCCTCGTCGCTGGTCGCCGTCAACCAGGCGGTCGGCGATTTGCGCCTGGGCACGGCGGACATGGCTCTGGTGGGCGGGGCGAGCGCCGTGCTCTCCGCCCCGGTCACACGGGAGATGGCGGATCTCGGTCTGCTGTCGCGCGGCGGCCTGTGCAGGACCTTCGATGCCGGGGCCGATGGCTTCGTGCGGGGCGAGGGCTGCGGGATGGTGGTGCTCAAGCGTCTCGCCGACGCGGAAGCCGACGGCGACCGCATCTGGGCGGTGATCCGCGGCTCGGCGGTCAACCAGAACGGCGCGGCCGCGGGGGCGACGGTGCCGAACGGCCCGGCGCAGGAGCGGGTGATCGAGCGGGCGCTCGCGCAGGCCGGTGTCGCGCCCGCCGAGGTGGACTACCTGGAGGCCCACGGCGCCGGATCGGCGTTCGGCGACCCCATCGAGGTGCAGGCGGCGGCGGCGGTCTACGGCAGGGACAGGGCGGAAGACCGGCCGCTGCTGATGGGCTCGGTGAAGACCAATATCGGCCATCTCGAATCCGCGGCCGGCGTCGCCAGCCTGATCAAGACGGTGCTGGCGATCAGCCGGGGAACCATCCCCCGGCATCTGAATTTCCGCACCCCGAGCCCGCTCATCGAGTGGGACCGGCTGCCGGTGCGGGTGACCGGGGAGCCGACGGACTGGCCGCGCGACCCCGACCGGCCACCGCGGGCGGGGGTGAGCTCATTCGGAATTTCGGGCGTCAACGCCCATGTCGTGCTGGAGGGATACGGCGAGTCCGACGGGATCGCGGCCAACGGCGCCGGCGATCCCGCCCCGGCGGGACCCGCTCAGCCTGTCACGGTGTCCCTTCCGGAAGCGGTCGCGGCATCCCGGCAGGAAGCCGATGCGGTTACCGCGCGTGAAGAGCGTCTCCTGCCGCTCTCGGGCAAGTCGGAGGACGCGCTCAGGGCATTGGCGGGTCGGTACCTGTCATGGCTCGACGAACAGGGCGACGGTACATGGTCCGACGATGCCGAGTCCGGCCCGCTGCTCTCCGACATGGCGTGGACCGCCGGCGTGGGACGGAGCCATCTCAGTCACCGCGCGAGCATCGTATTCCACGATGCCGCTTCGCTTCGAACCCGGTTGAAGGCGTTCGCCGCGGCCGAAGGTCTCCGGGAGCCGGGGACGGCGGTGAAGGTCGCTTTCGCCTACCCGGACGATGTCGCCGATCGGGCGGACCTTGTCGAGGCGCTCTACAACAGCGAGCCGGTGATACGCGCGATGCTGGATCGCTGCGAGTCGGCAATTCGCGACGAGCGGGGCGAGTCGCTGCTCGACCCGATGTTCGGCCGGGCCGGTTCGGAGGCGATCCTTGACGATCCGGCGTGGGCAAGGCTGGCGAACTATGCGTTGGCATGCGCTCTCACGGCGCTCTGGTCGAGCGTCGGCATTCGGCCGAGCGTGGTGTTCGGAAACGGCGTGGGCGGGATAGCGGCGGCACAGGCCGCCGGCGCCTTCGCGCTGGAAGACGGCTTGCGGCTTGCGGCGGCGCCCGCCGAACCGGAAACGGTGCTGGAAGATGTCGCAATCGCACCGCCGTCGATCGGCCTGGTGAGCAGCAATACCGGTCGCTTGCTCGATCCGGGCGAAACCCCCGATGGAGCGTACTGGCGTCACCAGACCCGGGAACCCGCGCCCATCGAGCGTTGCGCCGACACCCTGGCCGAGCTGGAGGTCGACGCAGTCGTAGAGATTGGACCGGGGACCGAACTTGGACCGAGCCTCGTGCGCGGTCGGACGGCGAACGGCGCGGACGCAGCGGTGACGATCGGGAGCCTGAAACGGCCGTCGGACGCTGGGGACGACCCGGCCGCCCGCGCCGACGGCGGCTTCGTGGACGCCGTCGCCGCGGCCTACGAGGCGGGTCTCCCGGTGTCCTTCGCGGGACTCTTCGCGGGCGAGACGAGACGCCGGATCGCGCTTCCCGGCTACCCGTTCCAGCGCCGAAGCCACTGGCTCACGAAACGCGAACGGTAAGCGGGAAGACTCCCGCGGTTCGTGCCGTCGGGCCGACCGCGCCCCGCTTAACGAATTCCGTGGCTTGCCAGGTATTCCCGGAGCATTGCGGCACACTCCTTCGGCTCTTCCAACTGAAGCAAATGGGTCGCCTCGGGCACGAAATCGTAGTCCACGGCCGATACCTGGCCCAGATCGAAGGTCGGAAGGTAGGCGTTTCTGATCGTCGGATCTCCGCCGATGACCTTTGTCGGGCAGTAGAGCAAGTCGAGATCCAGAAGCGGGAAGAAACTTCGCGCGTAGTCCATGAGCTGGGCCTCGTATTCGCGGGGGCAACGTAGTTCGTATCGCTCGTCGCTCGCGGATTTTCGTAGCGTTGTACGGGCCATGAGTTCGCGGACGCCCGGAACGACCCGCGCGAAGGTGGGCACGAGGCCGAGGAACTCGGCAAACGCCTCGCGTGTCTTGAAGCGGTGTCCCCGCTTTCGGATCACCTCGGCCACGCGCTCCGCGGCGTCATGAAGCTCTACCTGGCTGGCGCCCGGTTTGCACAGGGGCGGGTCGAACAGCACCAGTGCCGTGTATGGCTGGCTCAAAGACAGGAGCGGCACGAGCGTCGAAAGGGAGTGATAGACGCCGACGGTCGGTTTCTCCCCATAGAAGCGGGCGATGGCGTCGAGAATGAGGTCGTGATCGGCAATCAATGTCGGAATGTTGTGATCCTGCGGGGCGCCCACGCTATTCCAGCCATGGTTCCTGATGTCGTAGACCATCAGGTCGAAATCGCCGGCAAGCAGCGACCAGAACGGATAGTAGAGATCGATGGCGAGGCCGTTGCCGTGGGTCAGGACGAGCCGGGGACCGGACGGGTTGCCGTGTCGCCGCACCGTGGTGACGGTGCGGTCGTCGAGCCGGACGTCACGCGTCGAAAGCGGCTCGGGTATCCGCCACTCTGCTTCTCTCGTCATCGCCGACAGCCGGTTTCCCCTTCGTGGCCGCGCCCCCGACCGCCTCTCACGCGCCCGCCGGAAATGGCAACCGCCCCCGGGAACCGGAGGCGGTTGGTTCTTGCCCGTTTAAAGCCGGGAGCCAGGCGGAGGATGCGTGCGCGTCCCGGAACTCCGGTCAGGCGCGCGCGTCGATATGTGTCACCAGGTCCTGCAGGGTCTTGAATTGCAGGCAGTCCTCCGCGACCAACCCCAGGCCGAACTCGTCGTTGACCTCCTTGTAGAACGCGACTGCCTCTACCGAGGAAACTCCGACTTCGCTGAACGGGGCCCCGAAATCGGGTTCGTGATCCAGATCGAAATTGTCGGCAATGATCTTCTTTAGCCGGTCTGCGGTCGACGCCATGAAAGTAGCCTCCTCATCTGCAGGTTGTCGGGCGTGAACCTCACGCCGATTTCAAACATTTGCCTGAGCGCGAAGCCAGGAGATGAATGCAGGCATCGCAATGCGGGCATGGATACCTTAAGGACCTGCTCGGACTCCGACAAGCCCCCACTCTCATTACCGCGCCCCGCAGGCTTGACGGCGGCGCCCCGGGTGAAGACCCTGCGGGTTCGGGTACAAATCGAACCGTTGGCCGCGGCGCGCGGCCGCAGGGGGTGACTGTCATGCGAGCGGTATGCTTGCGCGAACACGGCGGAATCGACGCGCTCAGGCTGGAGACCGACTTTCCGGACCCGGAGGCCGGCGAGGGCCAGGTGGTGATCCGCGTGGGCGCGACATCGCTCAACTACCACGACGTGTTCACCTGCGACGGCATGCCGGGGATCAAGGTGCCGATGCCGATGATCATCGGGCTCGACATCGCCGGCGAGATCGTCGAGATCGGCCCGGGCGTGGACGGCTGGAGCGCGGGCGACGACGTGCTGGTCAACCCGCTCGACCCGATTACCCCGGAGAAGGGGCTGATGGGCGAGATGGTGCTCGGCGGCACGGCCGAGTACTGCCTGGTCGACGCGACCCGGCTGATCCCGATCCCGAACGGCGTGACCCACGCCCAGGCCGCCTCGCTCCCGGTCGCCTACGGCACCGCACACCGCATGCTGTTCACCCAGGGCGGGCTGAAAGAAGGCGAGCGCATCCTGATCCTCGGCGCCAGCGGCGGGGTGGGGTCGTGCTGCGTCCTGCTCGCCAAGCTGATCGGCGCGGAGGTGGTGGCCTGCGGGTCGACGCCCGAGAAGCTCGAAGCGCTCAAATCCTGGGGCGCCGATCACGTCATCGACTACACCCAGACCCAGTTCGAGCGCGAGATCTGGAAGCTCTACGAGAAACCGCACCGGCGGCGCTTCACCGGCGGAGTCGACATGGTGGTCAACTTCACCGGCGGCGACACCTGGGTGCCGAGCATGAAGGCGCTCAAGCGGGGCGGCCGGCTGATGACCTGCGGCGCGACCGCCGGTTACGACCCGAACACCGACCTCCGCTATATCTGGACCTTCGAGCTCAAGGTGCTCGGCTCGAACAGCTGGGCGCCGGAGGATCTGACCCGGCTGATGGCGCTGATCCAGCAGGGCAAGCTGGAGCCGGTGATCGACTGCGTCCTGCCGCTCGAGGAGACCAGGGAAGGGGTGCGCCGGCTGCGCGACCGCGAGGTGATCGGAAAGATCGTCATCGAGCCATGACGCGGACGCGCAATCTGGGCTGCGTCTTCGCCGCCCATGCCGGGAGCGACGGCCCGGCGATCGTCGATCTGTACGATCCGGACCGGCCGCGCACCCTGAGCCACCGCGAACTCGACCGCGCCTGCGGCGCGATGGCGGCGGGGCTCGCGGCGCGCGGGCTGGGACGCGGCGACCGGGTGGCCATCTGCGCGGTCAACCGCCTCGAATACCTGGTCTGCCTGTTCGGCGCGATGCGCGCGGGCTGCGTGCCGGTGATGGTCAACATCCAGCTCCCGCAGGAGACGATCCGCTTCATCGTGGAGGACTCGGGCGCGCGGATCGTCTTCGCGGACGGCGACTTCGCTTTCGTCCCGGCCGACGGCTGCGCGCTGGTCTCCTTCGACGGCGCGGACTGGCGAGAATTCACGGAACCCGATCCGCTCCCGGTCTATGTCCCGGAGCCCGGCGACATCGCCGAGCAGCCCTATACCTCGGGCTCGACCGGCCGGCCCAAGGGGGTGCTGCTCGACCACGCCGGCCAGTGCTGGATGATCGACCGGCTGGTCGAGACGCGCGACCTCAGGGCCGACGACGCGAGCGTGATCTCGGCCCCGCTCTATCACAAGAACGCCCTGCTGGCGGTCAAGTCGGCGCTCGCCGCGGGCGGGTCCATCGTGCTGTTCGCCCGGTTCGACGCAAGGCGCTACATCCGGGCGATCGGGGAATACCGGCTCACCATGCTGACCGGGGTGCCGACCATGTATGCGCTCATCCTTCAGGAGGACGCACTGCTCGCGGAGACCGACCTGACATCGGTGCGCGCCTGCTCGATGGGCTCGGCGCCGGCCTCGGACAATTTGCTGGATTCGCTCGCCGCGACCTTTCCGAACGCCGCGCTCAATCTCAACTACGGCATCACCGAGGGCGGGCCGATCGTGTTCTCCTGGAAGCATCCCGACGGGCTCGCGCGGCCGCGGATGACGGTGGGTTATCCCATCGACGGGGTCGAGCTCCGCCTCGCCGGCGGACCCGACCCGGACCGGGGGACGCTCCACGTCAGGAGCCCCGGGGTGATGGCGGGCTATCACAACCTGCCGGACGAGACCGCGCGCGTGCTCGCCGATGGCTGGCTCGATACCGGCGACGTGCTGAGCCGGGACGCCGACGGCTGGTACTATTTCGTGGGCCGGGTCGACGACATGTTCGTCACCGCGGGGGAGAACATCTATCCCGGCGCAGTCGAGGCTATGCTGGAGCGCCACCCGGACATCATGCAGGCGGTCGTCGTCCCGGCGCCCAACGCGCTCAAGGCCCATGTCCCGGTCGCCTTCGTCGTGGCGCGGCCGCATGCCGGGATCGACGAGGACGGGGTGAAGCGCCACGCGCTCGCCAACGGCCCGGCCTACGCCCACCCCCGCCGCGTGTTCTTCATGGACGCTCTGCCGCTGTCCGGCACCAACAAGATCGACCGCCGCCGCCTCCAGGGCCAGGCCGCCGAAGCCGCGCGGCAGAGCGGCACGGCGGGGTAGGCCCCCTCACCCCGGCCCTCTCCCCGGCGGGGAGAGGGAGAGTTGCGGCGGCCACTCCATTCTTAACTTCTCCCCTCCCGCTTGCGGGAGGGGCCGGGGGAGGGTTGCCGATCAAGTCGGAAAATACTGTAGGGCGGGGCGCGGGACGGGCGGACACTCAACCCATCAACGCGCGGATGTACTCCGGCAGGCCGAAGGCGGCGACGTGGGTTTGGGGGTTGTAGTAGCGGGTTTCGATGCCGGCGACGCGGAACCGGCGTTCGATCTCTTCCACCGGCGTCGCCCTGGATTCGGCGCTCATCGCGCCCCAGCCGAGCGTCATGTAGCCCGCGCCGTAGGTCGGGACCTGGGTGAGGTACAGCGACGCATCGGCGAAGAGCGGCCTCATGCGCGCATGGGTGTCGCGGGCCTCCTGCTCCTGCATGAAGGTCACGCCGGACTGGGTGACGAGAATGCCCGCCCCGCTCAGGCGGTCGCGGCAATCGGCATAGAAAGGCTGCTCGAACAGTGCGACGGAAGGGCCGACGGGGTCGGTCGAGTCGACGATTATGACGTCGAACGTCTCGTCGGAGGACTTCATGAAGGCGGCGCCGTCTTCGAAGATCACCTCGGCGCGCGGGTCGTCGAACGCCTCGCCGCAGATCGACGGCAGAAAGCGCCGCGACAGCTCGACCACGGCGGGGTCCAGCTCGACCATCACGACGCGCTCCACGCCGTGCTTGAGGACCTCTTCAAGCGCGCCGCCGTCGCCGCCGCCGACGATCGCCACCCGACTGGCTGCACCGTGGGCGAGGATCGGCACATGAACCAGCATCTCGTGATAGGCGAACTCGTCGCCCTCGGTCGTCTGCACGATGCCGTCGAGCGCGAGAACCCGCCCGAAATAGGGGTTCTCGAAGATCAACAGGTCCTGGTACGCGGTCTTCTCGCGGTGGAGAACTTTCGAGACCTTCAGGCGCTGCTGGTAATCCTTGTAGAGCGTTTCGGCGAACCACTCCTCGCTCATTCGACGACGCCCCGGCGCCGCACCTCGACCGCCTCGCGCCCGGGCCGGAACCGGCGCCGCAGGACGGGGATCGCGTTCTCGGGCTTGCATCGGCCGCACATGAACACGTCGAACGCGGCGAAGCCGATCTCCGGCCAGGTATGGATGCTGATATGGGATTCGGCGAGCACCGCGACGCCCGACACGCCGCCGTTCTCCTGGAACGCATGCACGTGGACGTGAAGCACCGTCGCCTTGCAGGCCTCGGCCGCCTCGCGCAGCGCGCCTTCCACGACGGTGACATCGTCGAGATGGGAGGCGTCCCAGAAATCGATCAGCACATGGGTGCCGGCGTGAACCGCCCCGTCGGTTCGGACCAGGTAGTTGGTGTCTTGGGGCGCGGGTGCGGTATCGATCGCCATTGGAGGATTTCCGCCGCCGATCAGTGCCAGAGGCGTTGCTCGTCGAAGCCTTCGAGCAGCGCCGCGCCCTGGATCGCCGTCCGCTTGAGGGACGCGGCTTCCGGCATGACGCATTCGGCGTAGAACCGCGCCGTCTCGACCTTGGAGCGGTAGAAGGCCTCGTCCCCGTCCGCCCTCTCAGCTCTCTCTTCGGCGACGCCCGCCGAGCGCGCCAGCAGGTAGCCGCCGACGACGGTGCCGAGCAGGGCGAGATAGGGGGTCGCGGCGGCGGCGCAGGATTCCGGCGGGCGGGCGGCGAGCAGCCAGTCGGTCGCTTCCTTCAGCGCCGCCACGCCGTCGGCCAGCGCGCCCCGGATCGGGGCCGTCGCGTCGCTCCCCGCGCTTCCCGCCAGGGCGTCCATCTCCACGATGAGATCGCCGACCGCGGCGCCCCGGTCGCCGAGGATCTTGCGGCGCACCAGGTCGAGCGCCTGGATGCCGTTGGTCCCCTCGTAGATCGGGGTGATGCGGGAATCGCGGTAGTGCTGCGCCGCGCCGGTCTCCTCGATGAACCCGGCCCCGCCATGGACCTGCACGGCCTCGGAGGTGACCGCGACGCCGGTGTCGCTGCACCACGCCTTGACCACCGGCACCAGAAGGTCGACGCGGGCCTGGCTGCGGGCGCGGGTTTCGGGATCGTCGTGGCGGCCGGCAACGTCGAGATCCGCCGCCACGACATAGCTTAGCGCCCGCATCGCCTCGATCCGCGCCTTCATGGTCATCAGCGTGCGCTGGATGTCGGGATGCCTGAGGATGGCGACCGGTCCGGCGGCGGGATCGGCGATCGAGCGTCCCTGGACCCGACCGCTGGCGTATTCGCGCGCCTGCTGGAAGGAGCGTTCGGCCATCGCGAGCCCTTCCCGCCCGACGCCGAGTCGGGCGTTGTTCATCATCGTGAACATGTACTCCATGCCCCGGTTCTCCTCGCCGACGAGGTAGCCGATCGCGCCTTCGTCGTCGCCGTAGGACATCACCGCGGTGGGGCTGGCATGGATGCCGAGCTTGTGCTCCAGCGCGGCGCAGCGGAGGTCGTTGCGCGGGCCGAGCGAGCCGTCGGGATTGACCAGGTATTTCGGCACGATGAAGAGCGAGACCCCGCGCGTCCCTTCCGGCGCGCCTTCGACACGGGCCAGCACCGTGTGGACGATGTTCTCGGCCATCTCGTGCTCGCCCCAGGTGATGAAGATTTTCTGCCCGGCGATGCGGTAATGCTCGCCGTCCCTGACCGCGCGGGTCCGGAGCGCGCCGACATCGGACCCGGCATGCGGCTCGGTCAGGTTCATCGTCCCCGCCCATTCGCCGCTCACCAGCCTGGGCAGCCAGGTTTCCTTCTGCTCTGGCGAGCCGTGGATCGAAAGCGCCCAGATGGCGCTCTGGGTCAGCATCGGGCACAGGCTGAAGGCGAGGTTGGCGGAGTCCCAGATCTCGCCGATCGCGGTCGCGACCAGCCAGGGCATCCCCTGCCCGCCATGTTCGGGCTCGGCGATCACCCCGTTCCAGCCGCCCTCGGTGAATTGCCGGTAAGCGTCGGCGAAGCCGTCCGGTGTGGCGACGACGCCGTTCCTGAGCTCGCAGCCCTGGAGATCGCCGACCCGGTTAAGGGGCGCGAGCACCTCGGCGCCGAACTTGCCGGCCTCGGTCAGGACCGCGCGCACGAGGTCCGGGGTCACCCAGTCGAGACCGGGCAATCCGGCGATCGTCTCGAGCCCGATCAGCTCCTCGATGACGAAGCTCATGTCGCGGACCGGGGCGGCGTATTCGGTCATGGGGGAAGTCCTCGCGGCGTTCGGTCAGGGATCGGGCGGCGCCAGCACCTTGCCCGGGTTCATCAGGTTGTCGGGGTCGAGCGCCTGCTTGATCCGGCGCATCAGGTCGATGGCGACGCCCGGCTTGTATTGGATCAGGGCGTCCCGCTTGAGCTGGCCGATGCCGTGCTCGGCGCTGATGCTGCCGCCGTGGCGCGCGGCGGCATCGTGAACGATGGCGTTGATCTCGCCTTCGCGTTCCAGGAAAGTCGCCGGGTCGGTCCCGACCGGCTGGCTCATGTTGTAGTGGAGGTTGCCGTCGCCGACATGGCCGAAGGCGCACACCCTGACGCCGTCGACCGCCGCCTCGGCCGCCGCCGCCGCTTCCGCCATGAAGGCGGGGATGCGGGATACGGGGACCGAGATGTCGTGCTTGACCGACGCGCCGTGGCGCTTCTGGGCCTCGGGGAGGGTCTCCCGGATCTTCCAGAAATCGGCGGCCTGGGCGCCGCTCTCGGCGATGACCGCATCGCGAACCAGCCCGTCCTCCATAGCCTCGGCCAGCACGGATTCCATCAGCCCGCGCACGTCGTCCCGCGCGGCGCCGGACGACAGCTCGAACAGAACGTAGCAGGGGTGGACATCGTCGAATGGGTCGCGGGCTCCGGCGATCTCCGCGAGCACCAGCTCGAACGGCAGGCGGAGGATCAGCTCGAACGCCGTCACCCGGTCGCCGGTCGCCGCGCGGGCGCGCGCGAGAAGCTCGACCGCCGCCGCCGGATCGTCGATCGCGACCAGCGCGGTTTCCAGCGCGCGCGGGCGCGGAAACAGCTTGAGCACCGCCGCGGTGATGATGCCGAGCGTCCCCTCCGCGCCGATGAAGAGGTGTTTGAGATCGTAGCCGGTGTTGTCCTTCCGGAGCGCCGACAGACCGTCCCAGACCCGGCCGTCGGGCAGCACGACTTCCAGCCCCAGGGCGAGATCGCGGGCGTTGCCGTAGCGCAGCACGCCGGTGCCGCCCGCGTTGGTGGACAGGTTGCCGCCGATCCGCGCCGTCCCCTCGCCCCCGAGCGAGAGCGGGAACAGGCGGTCGGCCTCGGCGGCCGCTTTCTGGACGTCGGCCAGGATCACGCCTGCCTCGACCGTGATCGTGTAGTTCAGGGGATCGACCTCGCGCACCCGGTCGAGCCGCGTGAGGCTGAGGACCAGCTCGCGCCCGCTCCCGTCCGGCGTCGCCGCGCCGCAGAGCCCCGTATTGCCGCCTTGCGGGACGATCGGAATCTTTTCCGCCGCGCACAGCGCGACGATTCGGGCGACTTCCTCCACGGTGGACGGGCGGACCACCGCCGGCGCCGCGCCGCGATAGCGTTCGCGCTCGTCCACGAGATAGGGCGCCATGTCCGCCGGCTCGGTCAGCAGACCGCCCGCGCCGACGATGCCGGCCAGGCGCTCGCGCAGCGCGCTCTGAAGGTTTGCCTCCATACCCGACTTTTAGTTGCGCCCCGGCGGATCGACAAGCGGCCGAGGCGCGGCGGCGCGGCGCAGCCGGTCCATGATCGCCCGTCCGAGACCGGTTTCCGGCACCGGCATCGCGACGATCCCCGCGCAGCCGGACCGGTCGAGATCGTGCAGCGCGGCGAACAGGTTGGCGGCCGCCTCGACCGGGTCTCCCGCGGGGCTCAGGTTGCGCTCGACCGCCGCGCCGGAAGGCGTGTCGGGCCCGAAGGAGAGGAGCGCTTCGCCGGGCTCCGGGTCGCCGCCGATCCTGAGCGGCAGTCCCGGCGCATAGTGGCTCGCGAGCTGGCCGGGCGAGCGGGGCACGTCGTCCGCATGGGGCTGCGCCAACGGACCGGCCAGGGCTTCGATCTCTTCGACGGCCAAGCCGCCCGGACGCAGGAGAACGGGTTTCCCGACGCCCAGATCCACCACCGTCGATTCGATGCCGAGGACGCACGGCCCGTCGTCGAGCACCAGATCGACCGCATCGCCGAGCCCAGCGACGACGTGCTCCGCGCGGGTCGGGCTGACCGCGCCGGCGGGATTCGCGCTGGGTGCCGCGACAGGGCGGCCGGTTTCCTCCAGCAGCTTTCTCGCCGCCAATCCCCGCGGGGCCCGCACGGCCAGGGTCGGCAAGCCCGCCCCGGCCAGCCTCGAAACGGGGCAGTCGGGCAACCGGGGCAGGACGAGAGAGAGCGGGCCCGGCCAGAACCGTTCGGCGAGCGCTTGCGCCTGCCCGGACCATTCGACCAGCAGCCGCGCCGCCGCGATGTCCGGAACGTGGACGATCAGCGGGTTGAACTCGGGGCGGTTCTTGGCCTCGAACACACGCGCCACCGCCCGGTCGTCGGTCGCGTCGGCACCGAGGCCGTAGACGGTTTCCGTGGGGAACGCGACGAGACCGCCGTTCCGCAGGATGCCGGCCGCCTCCGCGACCGCCCCGGGATCGGACGCTTGCCTAACCGCGGCCACGGGCGATGAACTCCGGGTTGCGGAATTCCGCCTTTCCGTAGCGCAGCGGCGCGCCATCGACGGTCCTCACGCTGCCCCCCGCGGCCAGCAGGACGGCGTGGCCGGCGGCGGTGTCCCACTCGTTGGTCTCGCCGTAGCGGGGATAGATGTCGCCCTCCCCGGCGGCGACGAGGCAGAACTTGAGCGAGCTTCCGACGGTGCGGTGCGCGGCTATATCCATGCTCGTCAGCAGCCCGGCGAGCCGGTCGCGGTCGCCGTGCCTGCGGCTGGACAGCACAACCGGGCCGTCGGCGGGCACCAGCCGGGTCGAAATCGCCCGTCTCGTGCCGTCCCGACCCGACCGCCACGCGGCGCCGGGCGCCAGCCCGCCATAGGTCTCGCCGAGCGCCGGCGCGTGGACTGCGCCCAGCACCGGCGCCGCGTGCTCGACCAGGCCGATATTGACGGTGAACTCGTCGGTCGCGTCGATGAACTCCCGGGTCCCGTCCAGCGGATCGACCAGCCAGAACCGGTCGCCGCCCTCGCGCGGCGCGGCGCCGGCGGCGACTGCCTCCTCGGCAATGACCGGAATATCGGGATCGATCGCGCGAAGCTCAGCCACGATCAGGGCTTCCGCCTCCCGGTCGGCGACGGTCACGGGCGAGGAATCGGCCTTGCGTTCTACGGCAACGCCGGTGCGGTAGTGGCGGAGGATCGCGCGCCCCGCGTCTTCCGCGATGGCGGCGATGCGATCGAGCAGTTCGGGATCGGGCTTCAACGCGCCCCGGGCCAGGCGGCGGTCGTCCCGGCTCCGGGCCACGCGGCCGGGGCGCGGGCGGCCTCGGCGGCTTCCGGCGGCGGCAGGGAGGGATCCCAGTCGTTACCGACGAAACGGCAGTCGGTCACCCCGTCGGACGCCTCGGAGGCAAGCCACAGGATGGGCGCCACCATCACCTCGGGCTGCACCAGGGCATCCCGGTCGAACGGGGCGTTGGGCGGGATGAAGCCGGTATTGGTCGGCCCGCCCGGAACCAGAACGTTGGCCGTCACCCCGGTGCCTTCCAGGTCCTTGGCCCAGGTCGACGTCGCCGCTTCGAGCGCCGCCTTGGACTGGCCGTAGGGGGTGTAGGCCCTGCGGTGCATGGTATCGAGGCTGGTCGTGACGTTGACGATGCGGCCCCAGCCCTGCGCCACGAGATGCGGCGCGGCGAATTTGGCGATCATGAAGGGCGCCTTGAAATTGACGTCCATCATGCGCTGCCAGCGGTCGATATCGGCCTCCCAGAACGTGACCGGGTCGTTCATGTAGGTCTCGCGGATGGTCTGCATGCCGATTCCGGCATTGTTGACCACCGCGTGCAGCCCGCCGAGCGCGCCCTTGGCGTGTTCCACGAGATCGGCGCAGGCGGAGGGGTCGGTGATGTCGGCGGCAAGCGTTTCCAGCCGGCCCGGACCGTTGCGCGAGCGCGCCGTTCCGGCCAGCGCCTCCAGCGGCTCCGCGCGGACGTCGACGGCGAGCACGTCGGCCCCGTCGCCGATCAGACCGAGCGACATCGCGCCGCCCATGCCGCCCCCGCCGCCGGTGACGATCGCGACCTTGCCGGCCAATGGCTCCGCCACAAATCTCTCCTTCGCGGGCTCTCGGGATGCGCGTGGAACTTAGTCGGGGCGGTCCCGGGGAACAACCGCGCGGCGGCGGCTCATCGCGAGCCGCCGTACCGTAACCGTCATGCCGCGTGCGGCGCGATTTCCCGTTCGATCCGGTCCTGCACGGTGCGTTCGGCCACGTCCAGATCGTAACGGGTCTGCAGAGCGAGCCAGAATTCCGGAGTCGTGCCGAAATAGCGTCCAAGGCGCAGGGCCGTGTCGACCGTGACGCGCCGGCGACCGAGCACGAGATCGTTCAGTCGGGGCCGCGAAACTTTCAGGGCCCCGGCGAGCCCGTACACGCTGAGCCCCATGGGCGTCAGAAACTCGTCGCGCAACACCTCGCCGGGGTGAACCGGTGCCAGCCGCTGCCCCGAAGCAACATCGGAGAAATCGACCCGCCGCCGGTCGATATCCTCTCGTTCGATATTCATGGCTGCGCCACCCTTCAATGATAGTCGACGATCTGGACTTCCCACGCCGCGCCATCATGCCAGACGAAACAGATCCGCCATCGCTCGTTGACGCGGATGCTGTGCTGTCCGCGGCGGTCGCCCCGCAGAGCCTCCAACCGGTTACCGGGCGGCGCGCGGAGATCCTCGAGCCGACCTGCCGCATCGATCAGCAGGAGTTTCCTCCGCGCGCGTTGCTGGATCGATGCCGGCAGGTTACGAACCGCGTGACCGGAAAAGATCGCAGCCGAACGTTTGTCGGCAAAGCTCCTGATCACTGGAGAAACCGTAACGCCAGACGATACGTTATGTCAAGCATCGCCCTGGCCGGACAAACTCACGGGGGCCAGACGACGCCGACCGCATGGACCACCATCCATGCACCCATCGCGAATTCGGGTGCGATTGCGATCACGCCGTCCGGCAGGGTTGCGACGGGGACGCCCGCCGCCTCGCAAAACCGGTGTGTTGAGGCGATGTCGGCGCTTTCGAGGACCGTGGCGGCAATGAAGGGGAGGCTGGGCGGGCGGGCCGCGGGAATAATGCGGGCGAGTCCGGCGGGATCGACGAAATCGAGCCGGCCGCGGTCGAGAGCGATCCCGGCGCCTTCCGGTTCGCGTCCAATGAAGCGGGCATAGCGCTCGGCGGCCTCGGCAGGATCGCCGGTGCAGATCACCACGCCCGAGAGGCCGGAAATCGCGTTGTCGCGGGAAATCATCGAGGGTTGCCACACCACCTCGGGCGTCTCGTGGCGCAGGATCTGCATCCGGCCCTCCGCCATCGTCCCGGGCGCGACGCGCAGCACCGAGAAGCCGGCCACTTCCTCGCCGCCGCCATCGACCGGCATGGGGCGGCGCAAATTGGCCACCGGCTGCGGCTCGAATCCTTCGGCGTCCAGCCTTCCGGCCTCTGCCGCGACGTCGTCGACGGAGAAGGCGATCAGATGGAGCCCCTGGTAGCGGGCGACCGCGGCGCGGTGGGCGCGCGAAAAAGAGGTATCGAGTCCTTCGACGTCGGTCAGGATCTCGAGATATCCGCGGCCCAGCATCGCGCAGCGGTTCGCGGTCCCGGTGAGGACCCGGTTGCCCGCCTCGTCCTCGTTCCGGTGGACGGTCGGCGGGGTGAGCGGGAAGCCGAGGCGGGCGAACGCCGCGCCGGCTTCGTCCATGTCAGAGACGAACCAGCCGACGTGGTCGAGAAAGATCTCCCCGGGAGCGGGCGTCTGTCCGGGCGCGCTCAGTCGTCCCAGACCTCTTCCCAGCTGCCCTGTGTCGCCGCCTTGGAGTATTCGGTCGCCCGGTTCTCGAAGAAGTTGGTGTGCTCCATGCCGTTCAGCATTTCGTCCATCCAGGGCAGCGGGTTGCGCTCGATGCGGTAGATCGGCTGCAGGCCGAGCTGGGAGAGCCGGCGGTCGGCGATATAGCGGATGTACTGCTTGACCTCCGCCCCGGTCAGCCCCTCGACGCCGCCGAGCTCGAAGGCGAGATCGATGAAGGCGTCCTCGTGATCGACCACGGTGTTGCAGATCCGGTAGAGCTCGCGCTGGAACTCCTCGGTCCAGATCTCCGGGTTCTCGTCGATGAAGGTGCGGAACAGGTGGATGATCGATTCCGTGTGGAGCGACTCGTCGCGCACCGACCAGGAGACGATCTGGCCCATCCCCTTCATCTTGTTGACGCGCGGGAAGTTCATCAGGATCGCGAAGCTCGCGAACAGCTGGAGCCCCTCGGTGAAGGCGCCGAACACCGCGAGCGTCTTGGCGATGTCCTCCTTGGTGTCGGTGCCGAACTGCTGCATGAAGTCGTACTTGTCCTTCATCTCCTTGTAGCGGAGGAAGGCCTGGTACTCGGTCTCCGGCATGCCGATCGTGTCGAGGAGGTGCGAGTAGGCGGCGATGTGGACGGTCTCCATGTTGGAGAACGCCGACAGCATCATCTGCACCTCGGTCGGCTCGAACACGCGGGCGTAGTGCCGCATGTAGCAGTTGTTCACCTCGATATCGGACTGGGTGAAGAAGCGGAAGATCTGGGTCAGCGTGTGGCGCTCTTCGGCGCTCAGCTTGTTGTGCCAGTCCTTGACGTCGTCGGCGAGCGGGACCTCTTCGGGCAGCCAGTGGATGCGCTGCTGGGTGAGCCAGGCGTCATAGGCCCAGGGGTAGCGGAAGGGCTTGTAGACTCCGTTCGAATCGAGCAGCGACATAAGCGTTCCCACCCGGCCTACTGACAGGCGAGGCACTCTTCGTAATCGTTGGCCGCGGTTTCCGCGGCGGTTCCGTCGGCGGCGTGGAGCGGGATCGGGGCCTCGGCGGCGGCCGCGGCCGTCGCGCCGTTGCCGATCGTCGCGACGTCGACCTTGTTGGCCACCTTGTCGGCGCGCTGGATCGAGCGCGAGCGGCAATAGTAGAGCGACTTCACGCCCTTCTTCCAAGCCTGGAAGTGGATGTCGTGCAGCGTCTTCTTGTGCACGTCGGCCGGCAGGAACACGTTGAGGGACTGCGACTGGCAGACGAACGGCGCGCGGTCGGCGGCGAAATCGACGAGCCAGCGCTGGTCGACCTCGAACGCGGTCTTGAAGATGTCCTTCTCGTCGTCGCTCAGGAAGTCGAGATGGGCGACCGAGCCCTCGTTGACGGTGATCGAGGTCCAGACGTCGTCGGTGTCCTGCCCCTTCTCCGCGAGCAGTGCCTTCAGGTACTTGTTGCGCACGCTGAACGAGCCCGACAGGGTCTTGTGGGTGAAGGCGTTGGCGACGTTGGGCTCGATGCCCGGCGAGGAGCCGCCGCAGATGATCGAGATCGAGGCGGTCGGCGCGATCGCGAGCTTGTTGGAAAACCGCTCGTCGAACCCGTAATCGGCGGCGTCCGGGCACGGTCCGCGCTCGGCGGCGAGCGTCCTCGACGCCGCGTCGGCATGGCCCCTGACATGGCGGAAGATGTTGCGGTTCCACGCCTTCGCCGCAGCCGATTCGATGGGCACGTTCTGGCTCTGCAGGAAGGAGTGGAAGCCCATCACGCCGAGCCCGACCGAGCGTTCGCGCATCGCCGCGTAGCGGGCGCGTTCCATGCTGCCCGGCGCCTTCCCGATGAAGTCCTCGAGCACGTTGTCGAGGAAGCGCATCACGTCCTCGATGAAGAGCGGGTCCGAGCGCCACTCGAGATAGGTTTCGAGGTTGAGCGAAGACAGGCAGCAGACCGCGGTCCGCTCCTCGCCGTGGTGGTCCGGCCCGGTCGGCAGGGTGATCTCGCTGCACAGATTGGACATCCGGACCTGGAGCCCGGCGAGCTTGTGATGCTCCGGCGCCGCGCGGTTGACGTGGTCGATGAAGATGAAATAGGGCTCGCCGGTCTCGATCCGGCTGGTCAGGAGGCGGATCCACAGCGAACGCGCCTTGATGCGGCGGACCACCGTCTTGTCCTTGGGGCTGATGAGCGCCCATTCCTCGTCGTTCTCGACCGCGCGCATGAAGGCGTCGGTGATCACCACGCCGTGATGCAGGTTCAGCGCCTTGCGGTTGGGATCGCCGCCGGTGGGACGGCGGATCTCGATGAATTCCTCGATCTCGGGGTGGTCGATTCCGATATAGACCGCCGCCGAGCCGCGCCGGAGCGAGCCCTGCGAGATCGCCAGCGTGAGCGAATCCATCACCCGGATGAACGGGATGATGCCCGAGGTCTTGCCGTTGGCGCTGACCTTCTCGCCGATCGAGCGGAGATTGCCCCAGTAGCTGCCGATGCCGCCGCCGCGCGCGGCGAGCCAGACGTTCTCGTTCCACAGATCGACGATGCCGTCGAGGCTGTCCGAGGCCTCGTTGAGAAAGCACGAGATCGGCAGGCCGCGCTCCGTGCCGCCATTCGACAGCACCGGCGTCGACGGCATGAACCAGAGCCGGGACATGTAGTCGTAGAGCCGTTGCGCGTGCGCGGAATCGTCGCCGTAATGGGAGCTCACCCGATAGAACAGGTCCTGGTAGCTCTCGCCCGGCAACAGATAGCGGTCGTCGAGGACCGCCTTGCCGAACTCGGTCAGCAAGGCATCCCGGCTGCGATCGATCTCGACCGTGACTTCGCGCTTTGACTGAAGCAAATCATGCTTCGCAGAAACCAGATCTAGCACCCGTCACCCCCCGCGTTTATCCGTTCTGCCGTCGAAACCCCGGGACGGCACAGACAGCGAATCGGTTGCCGAAGCACCGCGAACCTTCAGCTTGCACAACAAATTGTGGTCTAGCAAGAACAAACTACCAGACATGGTGGTGAGACCGGGGACAAATCGACCCAATATAATATAATGTTCCCTTCATGTTCGGCAATTGTATCAGCTATATTCCGCCGTTCAAATACGTGTTCCGGCTCCGTTCGCGATTCGAATTGTGTGAATCGCGGGGATAGACCACGAGATGTTGTGTCGGGCCTCGACGGGCCCGGCGGTCAGCCGGGACCGGCCCGCGCCAGCCTGTCGGGGCGCACCGGAACTTCGTCCACCTCGACCGCGAAGGGCGCCAGCGCGTCCTCGATCGCCGCGGCCACCGCGGCAGTCGCGGGAACGGTGCCGCTCTCTCCCACCCCCTTCACGCCGAGCGGGTTGTGCGCGGTCGGCGAATCGAGATGGAGGATCGCGATGGACGGCAGGTCGCATGCGCCGGGGATCGTGTAGTCGGCGAGCGTCGTGGTGAGCGGCTGCGCCTCGCGGTCGAACTCGATTCGCTCGAGGATCGCGTTGCCGAGACCCTGCGCGACGCCGCCCTGGACCTGCCCGTCGACGATGAGCGGATTGATCATGCGCCCGCAATCGTGCACCACGATGTAGCGGACGATCGCCACCCGGCCGGTTTCCGGATCGGCCTCGACCTCGGCGACGTGGCACCCGTTGGCGTAGCTCAGCGCATCGAAGGGTACCGCCGCGGTCGCCTCCAGCCCGGGCGCCGCGCCGGCGGGCAGGGCGTAGCCGGGCGTGCCGTAAACCGAATTGGCGAGCTCCGGGAAGCCGACCGAGAGCTCGGCGACGCCGCGGACCCGGGCATGGCCGTCGACGAGCTCGATGTCGTCGGGCGCGGCTTCCAGCCGGCCGGCGGCGAGCGACTTGAGCTTGTCCGCGACCTCGCGCGCGGCGACCAGCGCGGACGATCCGGCATTGACCGCCTGACGGCTGGCGGACGCGCCGATACCCATCGCGATCGCGCCGGTATCGCCCATGACGACCTCGATCGATGCCGGCTGGACGCCGAGACTGTCGGCGCAGATCTGCGCCAGCATCGTGCGCGTGCCCTGGCCTATCGCGGTGGCGCCAGTGATCAGGCTCACCCGCCCCGACGGCGCGACGCGCACCGTCACCGCCTCGAACGGGCCGCGTCCGGTTCCCTTGACGTAGTTCGCGAGCCCGATGCCGAGATGGCGCCCCTCGGCGCGCGCCGCCGCCTGCCGCGCGCGGAACCCGGCCATGTCCGCGGCCTCCAACGCGGTTTCGAGACAGGCCGGGTAATCGCCGCTGTCGAGCACGATCCCGGTCCCGCTGCGGGCCTTGAGCGCGCGCGCATAGGGCATCTCGTCCGCCCGGACGAAATTCCGCCGGCGCACCTCTTCGCGGGGCAGGCCGAGCGCCGCCGCGATGCGGTCGACGATCCGCTCCATCGCGAACGTGCCCTGCGGATGTCCGGCGCCGCGCACCGGCGTGGTGGGCACCTTGTTGGTCACCGCCACCCGCACCGTCAGGCGGTAGGCCGGCAGCCGGTAGGGTCCGGGCACCACGGTGGCGGCGTTGTAGGAAAGGTTGAGCCCGCGCGCGGTATAGGCGCCGTGGTCGTGGATCATCGTCCCCCTGACCGCGAGCAACCGTCCGTCCCCGTCGACCGCCGCCTCCATGTCCCAGTACTGGTCGCGTTCCTGGGTGGTGGCGGTGAAATGCTCGCGCCGGTCCTCGATCCACTTGACCGGCCGGCCCAGCCGGCGCGCGGCGTGCGCGATCGCGATGTCCTCGGGATAGACGACGAGCTTGGGACCGAATCCGCCGCCGAGATCGGCGGCGCGGACGACGATCCGGTTCTCGTCGAGCCCGAGCGCCGCCACCAGGGCGCGCAGCGCGCCGTGCGGCGCCTGGCAGGACAGCCAGACCGTCAGCCGGTCGTCGAGCGGGTCGGGCACGGCGACCACGCCCCGGCATTCGATCGCCAGCCCGAGCCCCTTGTGCTGGCGAAGCGACACGGAAATCCGGTGTTCGGCGGCGGCGAAGGCCGCGTCCACGTCGCCGTAGGCGGTTTCGTACTCGGCCAGCAGGTTGTCGTCGAGATGTCGATGCGCGGCCGGGGCGCCGGGCGCCAGCGCGTCGCGGCAGTCCGACACCGCGGGAAGACCGTCGTAGTCGACCTCGACCAGCGCGGCGGCGTCTTCGGCGGCGTAGCGGTCCGCGGCGACGACGACGGCGACCGGCTCACCGACATGGCACACCTCGTCCCCGGCCAGGATCCGGCGGTCGAGGATATGGCGGTAGGCGTCGCTCGGCAGCGCGGTGACCAGCCTTTGGACGGCGAGATGCGGGGCAAGGTCGGCATGGGTCAGCACCGCCGCCACGCCGGGCGCCTCCCTCGCCGCCGAAGCGTCGATCCGGGCGATCCCGGCATGGGCGAGCGGGCTGCGCACGAAGGCCGCGTGCAGCATCCCGGGGAGATGGATGTCGTCGACGAAGCGCCCGGCGCCGCGCAGCAGCGCCGGGTCCTCGAGCCGCGCGATCGGCTGGCCGATCAGCGTGCCGGTCAGCTGTTCCGCCCCCGCTCGGTTACCACGCGTTCGAACGCGGCGAGCGTTTCCTCGCTGACATGGTGCTCGATGCCCTCGGCGTCGGCGCGCGCCACGTCCTCGCTGACGCCGATCGCCTGGAGGAAGGCGACCACGATCTGGTGCCGGCGGCGCGACTCTTCCGCGATCCGCCGCCCCTCGTCGGTCAGAAAGATCGCGCGATAGGGCTGGGTGGTGACCAGCCCGCTCTGCTGCAACCGGGCGACCATCTTGGTGACGCTGGCATGGGTCACGCCGAGACGGCGAGAAATGTCGGCGGACCGCGCCTCGCCCGTCGAGTCGATCAGGTCGGCGATCAACTCGACATAGTCCTCGGCGATCTCGGTCTGGCGCGCGAGCCGGGTCTGGCGGTGGTGATCCGCCTGCTCGTCGGGTTCGACGAGCACCGGCGCCGCCTTGGGCTGCCTTCTGCTGGTGCTTCTCGCCACCGGTGCCCCTCGCCGTCCTTCGATCGCCGCCTCGTCCGGCTCGTCCCGACTATGCCGAATGCGGGGCCGCTTGACAATTCTTGGCCGAGGCCAAATAAGTTAGCCAAGGTTAAATGATTCAGCGCGGGGCAAGATTGTCGTTGCGACGGTGCGGGTATCGGGGAGGAGCCCGGCGGGCCGGTTGGGCCGCCGCCGCGACGCTTTGCCTCGTCGTCCTCGTGGCGAATGCGGCCGCCGCCCATGTCGCGAGCCGCGAACAATGGCATCCGCTGGCCGCGGCTTTTCTCGACGCGGTCTTCGCCAGCCGGATCGCGCCGGTCGACTGGACGGGAATCGCCCATCGCTACGAGAGCGCGGACCCGGTCTTCCGCCATGTCGGCGCCGATTCCCCTCTGGCGGCAATTTCCCGCCTTTCGTCTTTCGCGGGCGACGACCCGGCAGAGGCAATCCGCCGGGCGATCGAAGCGCGGGACGCGGCGCGGCTCAGGTCGGCGGCGGCCCGCGCCAACGCGATCGCCCTGCGCGCCCGGCTGGAAAAGGTGCGCGGCCTGCTCGACCGGCCGCGCGCCGCGCTTGCCGAGCTTGGCGCGGCCCGGGGTATCTACCGCGGCTTCGAACCCGGCCTGCTGGCGAGCGACCCGAAGGCGTACCGCCGGCTCGGGCTCGCCTGGCTCTCGCTCACCACGGCGCTCTCCAGGGCCGGCGACGGGGACGAGGCGGAGCGGTCGATCGGAATGCTGAGCGAGGCGATCCGCGCGCGCTTCGAAACCGGCGCGCCCCCCCTGCCCCCCGCCGGCCGGCTTCCGCCGGGCGGCGCGCTGCGCGAGCAGGAGCCGCTGCCTCGCCTGGTTCTCAACTTCGAGCAGCGCGGGGTGGACGAGAAGCGGCTCTTCCTGGTCGCCTATGGCGACATGCTGTTCGATTCGCCGGAGATCGTGGGCCCGCGCGCCCGCGCCCTCGGCTTCGCGTGTTCTTCCTGCCACAACCGGGGAGACGCGAACCGGGCGCTCTTCGTCCCCGGTCTCAGCCGCCGCGCGGGCGGAATCGATATCGACAACGGTTTCTTCAGCCGGCGCGGCAACGACGGGCGGTTCGACCCGCTGGACGTGCCGAGCCTGCGCGGCATCCGCTTCACCGCGCCCTACGGCCGGGACGGGAGGATGGCGAGCCTGCGCGAATTCACCCGCAACGTGATCGTCGGCGAGTTCGGCGGACCGGAACCGTCGCCGCTGATGCTCGATGCGCTGGTCGCCTACATGACCGAGTTCGACTTCCTGCCCGCGCCGCTTCTGGCGCGCGACGGAACCCTCAACGGCCGCGCGAGCGCGGCGGCAAGGCGCGGAGAGGCGATCTTCAACCGCCCGTTCGCGGGGATGGCGGGCCGGTCCTGCGCCTCGTGCCACATTCCCGACGGCAACTTCGTCGACGGGCGGCGTCACGATATCGGCTCCGTCGCGCCGTCCTCGCCGCATGCGCGCGACGGCGCTCTCGATACCCCGACGCTTCTCGGGAGCCTCCACACCGCGCCCTATTTCCACGACGGCTCGCTCGCCACCCTTGCCGCGGTCGTCGACTGGTTCGACCGGCGCTACCGCCTCGGGCTGGACGCGGGCGCGCGGTCGGACCTCACCGCCTATCTCGAAGCGGTGGGAACCGGCGAGCAGCCCTACGAGGCGTTCGACGGCAGGAACACCCGTTTCAGGCTCGGCTTCGACGAGGCGTCGACCTTTCTCTCGACGCTGGAGACGCTGATCCCCGCGCGGGACCGCCGTCATGCCCTGCTTCTCCTGCGGTCGGTGGGCCGCGACCTGCGCATCGACGCGGCCGGGATGACCAATACCGGCGCCCACGCCCGGGTGGTCGATCTCGCCGGAAAGATCGACGCGATTTCCGAGGCGATCTCGGCGGGGGACTGGGGGACCGCGGAGCGGCTTTGGGCCGGCTACAAGGAGGCGGAGGCCCGCCATGCGGCCGAGATTTACTGAACGCCTTCGCGGGACACTCGCCGCCGCGACGGTCGCGGTCGGAACGCTCGCGGCCGGGCCTGCGGCGGCGGGAGACAAGCCCCTGGTGCTCGCCTTCGTGCCCCAGGAGAACCCCGAGAAACTGCTCGGCGACATCCGCGCGATCGACCTCTATCTGGAGTCCGCGACCGGCCTGCGCGTCGAGACCCGCGTGACCACGGACCACGCCGCGGCGGTGGAGAGCCTGGCGGCGGAGGCGGCCGATATCGCGTTCATGGGCGCCCTTCCTTACGTCATGGCGCGCGAGCGGATCGGCGCCGCGGCCCTGCTTTCGGAGGTCTACCGGGGCAAACCGACCTATCGCGGCGCGGTGTTCGTTCGCCGCGACAGCGGGATCGCGGATCTCGCCGGTCTCAGGGGCAAGTCGATCGCGTTCGCCGATCCGATCTCGGAGTCGGGTTTCCTCTACCCGCTCGACCTTTTCGCGGCAGCGGGGCTGCTCGCGCCGCGGGCCGATCCCAAGGCGTTCTTCGGCGAGGTCTATTTCGCGGGCGGCTATCAGCAGGCGATCCAGGCGGTGGCGAACGGTCTTGTCGACGCGGCGGGCGTGAGCATTTACGCGACGCTGCTTCTGGACGCGGACCAGCGCGGCGCGGTCAAGGCCGTCGCCAGGACACCGCCGATCCCTTCGCACGTCGTGGTAGCCCGGAGCGGTCTCGCCACCGAACCGCGCGCGGCCTTCGTGAAGGCGATGCTGGCGCTCAACGCACCCGCGAAGCGCCACCTGCTGAAGCACGTCTACGGGCCGGACGGGTACGTCGTGCCGGACCGTGCGGCGTATGACGGCGTCGCGGCGATAGCACGCAAATACGGGTTGATCAGGTGAAACCGGCGGCGGTTCGCATATCGGACCTCCGGGTCCGCTACGCTCCGGAAGAGCACCCCGCCCTTTCGATCGACTCGCTCTCGGTCGCGGCCGGCGAACGGCTCGCGGTGATCGGGCCGAGCGGGTCGGGCAAGACCACCCTGCTCCGCGCGATTCAGGGACTCGTCCCGCCGAGCGCCGGAGTCGTGACGGTGGCCGGCATCCCGACGGTCTCGAAGGCCGCGCGAAGCCGCGCCTTCCGGCGCCGTCACGCCGCAATCTTCCAGGAGTTCCAGCTCGTCGAGCGCGCTTCGGTGCTGCGCAACGTGCTGTGCGGGCGGCTGGGCCGGGCGTCCGTCCCGTGGAGCCTTCTGGGGCGGTTCGCCGCCGCCGACCGGGAAGCGGCGCGTGCAGCCATCGAGGCGACCGGGCTCGCCGCGTTCGCGCATCGGCGCGTCGACACTCTGTCCGGCGGGCAGCGCCAGCGGGTCGCGGTCGCCCGCGCGCTCGCCCAGGCGCCCGACCTGATCACCGCCGACGAGCCGGTCAGCAACCTCGATCCCGTCATTGCCGACGACATCCTGCGCCTAGCGATGGGATCGGCCCGCGAGACCGAGACCACGGTCTTGGCCGTGGTCCACCACCCCTCGCTGGCGACCGCGCATGCGGATCGGATCGTCGGCCTTTCCGAGGGACGCATCGTCTACGACAGCGCCGACGATACGCCGCTCGACGCCCCGGCGCTCCGGCGGATCTACGGCCGCAGCCTGCCGCCGCAGATCGTCCAGGACGTGGGTGCCCGAGAGCGCGGCGATGAGCAGAGACGCTCCCCTCGCAACGTGGCGTAGCAGCCTCGCCCGCGCGGCGGTTCTGCTCGGCATCGTTCTACTGATCGCGTGGGCCTGGGCCGGGACCGGGTTCGACCCCGCGAAGCTCGGTCTCGGTCTTCCGCGTCTCGCGGACTTTCTCGCCCGCATGGCGCCGCCCGACCTCACCATCGCGGGCGTCGTGTTCCGGGCGATGCTGGAGACCGTGCAGATCGCGCTGCTCGGCACGGCGCTCGGCGCGGTGCTGGCGGTCGGGTTCGGCCTGCTGGCCGCGGCCAATCTGACGCCTTCCTGGGTCCATCAACCGGTCAAATGGCTGCTTGGCGCGATCCGCGGCGTGCCGGTCATCCTGCTCGCCCTGATGTTCGTCAGCGCCTACGGGCTGGGACCGCTGCCGGGGGTCGCGGCGATCGCGCTCCATTCGACGGGAATGCTCGGCAAGTTTTACGCCGAAGCCTTCGAGGCGGCCCGGCCGGGCCCGATCGAGGCGCTCAGAACCACCGGCGCGGCATGGCCGCAGATCGTCCGCTTCGCGGTGCTGCCCCAGATTGCGCCGGAACTCGCCCGCGACACGCTGTTCCGCTTCGAACTCAATTTGCGCGAGTCGCTGGTGCTCGGCCTGGTCGGCGCGGGCGGCATCGGCTTCTACATCCAGCTCTACGCCCGCGCCTTCCACTACGAGAAGGTCGCCACCCTCACGCTGGTGGTGCTGGCGATGGTGGTGCTGGTGGAACAGGCAAGCGTGCTTGCCCGCCGCCGCCTGAGCTGACCGGAGCCCGCCCTTCGATGGGGCTCATATAGATAACTCGACGGGCGAGAGATTCACGACACTTCTTCCGTCATGCCCGGACTTGTTCCGGGTCCAGGGAGGCCGGGCGAGGGCGGTGCCTGTGGTCCCCGGATCGGTGTCCGGGGCAGGTCTGGACCCCGGAACAAGTCCGGGGTGACAGCTTTGGGAGTCGACCGCCGGGACATCCGTGCCGGAGCGTATCCGACACGGACAGACGCATCGCTGCCCCACCTTTTCCCGTCATGGTCGGCGGAGGCCGACCATGACGCCGAGGGGGCGGGTGCGGTTTCGACGAACGGACCGTCGGGAGACATGCCGTGCGAAAATAAGTTAACGCATATGGGAACAAGTCCGGGCATGACGAGAGAAGAATGATGCCGTTCGAACCGGATACGTCCCCTCACGGACCCTCGAAGCGGTCCTCGAACGCGATCACCTCGCGGAAGCCCATCAGCTCGTTGAAGTCGCCGAACGGGTGGAGCGCGGTGTCGGCCGCGCTGGACGCGCCGTGCTCGCTGAGCGCGCGGTAGACCCGGCTCAGCGCCTCGGTGGCGGCGAGGAAGCCGGCGGCGGGGAAGATCGCGACGCGGAAGCCGATCGCCGCGAGCTCGTCCGGCGTCAGCACCGGCGTCAGCCCGCCCTCGACCATGTTGGCCATCAGGGGTCCGTCGAGCAGCCGGGCGGCCTCCTCCATCTCCCCGACCGAGGCCGGCGCCTCGTAGAACAGGATGTCGGCGCCCGCCTCCTGGAAGGCCTCCAGCCTGCGCAGCGCCTCGTCCTTGCTGTCCGCCTTGCGGGCATCGGTGCGGGCGATGACCAGGAAATCGTCGCTGAGGCGGGAATCGAGCGCGACCTTGATCTTGCGCACCATGTCTTCGAGCGGGATCAGGCGCTGGCCTTCGGTGTGGCCGCATTTCTTGGGAAACGCCTGGTCCTCGATCTGGATCGCCGCGACGCCGGCTCGCTCGTAGCCCTGCACGGTATGGCGCACGTTGACCGTCCCGCCATAACCGGTATCGGCGTCCGCGATCAGCGGCGTCCTGGTGCCGGCCGCGATCTGGCCGGCGCGGGACACCATTTCGGTATAGGTGGCGATCCCGGCATCGGGCAGGCCGAGATGGGAGGCAACGACGCCCGAGCCCGTCATGTAGATCGCGGGGAACCCCATCGAGTCCGCGACCCGCGCGGAAATCATGTCGTAAACGCCCGGCGCGGCGATGAACTCGCCGGATCGCAGCCGCTCGGCGAGCGCCCGGGTCTTGGAGATAACGCGATCATGCATGGCCTGAAGTCCTCCGCCTCGATGGCGGGAACCTAACCCCTCGGGTCTTCGGAGAGAAGCCGGACGACGCCGCGCCGGCGTTGTTCACAGGATTTTGGGAACGACGTGACGAAACCTCTTTGCACCGGCGTCAACCCGACATATAGTTGTCATATTCGAAGAAGACACGAGATATAGCGTGCTCGAAGGGGATAAACGATGACCTGGACACCGGAGAGGGTCGACAGCCTTGTGCGGTTGTGGTCGGACGGGTTGTCGGCACGCCAGATCGCGGAGAAGCTCGGCGGGGTGACACGGAATGCCGTCATCGGCAAGGCGCACCGCCTCAACCTCCAGCGCGGCGGGCCCACGCCGGAGCCGGAGCCCGAACCGCCGCCGCCCCGGATCGACTACCCGATCACGCCGATGCCGGAGGTCAAGAGCTGGATGTGCCGTTGGCAGATCGCCGAGCCCGGCCGTTTCGGACTCTTCATCTGCGGCAAGACCGTGCAGCCGGGGCGCCAGCTCTGCGCGGAGCACCTGACGGCCGCGTATCTGATGAGGAAACGCAGCGCCGCCTGAGCCCGGAGCCGCGCTAACGCGCCTCGATTGCTCGCCAGGCCCAGCCCGCGAGCCGGATCAGGCTGTCGTCCGCGTCCACGGGGCCGACCAGCTGGACGCCGACCGGAAGCCCGTTGGGGCCGGTGAAGGCGGGAAGGGTGATGCAGGGGCCGTGCATCATCGTCCACACCCGGTTGAACGAGGATTTCTGGATTCCCGTAAGATCGTCGGTCGGTTCGCCCGGCGCGCTCGCCGTCAGGATGAAGTCGAAGCGTTGGAAGAGTCCCGCCAGCGCCTCGCGGCACTTCCCCGCGGTCTCGCGGGCGGCCGCGTAGTCGGCCTCGGAACAGCCCTCGCCGAGCGTCACCTGTTCCCGGATCCAGTGGTTGAGCCGGTCGCGGCGATTGGCGATCTCCCAGGCAAGCGACCGGCCGCCCTCGACCGCGGTGACGACCGAGAACGCGGCCTCGGCTCCGTCGAAGACCGCCGGCAGGCCGGTTTCGACGACGGACGCTCCCGCCCGTTCCAGCGCCGCGGCAGCCGAGTCCACGGCCTCGACCGTCTCGGGTTGGGCGTCCTCCCAGTTCGGGGCCCGGCAGACGCCGACGCGCGGGGCCGCCGGTTCATCGAGGGAAATGGCGGGCGTGCCGGTCATCGCCGCCCGCACCAGCGCGATGTCGCGAACCGAGCGGGCGAAGATGCCGATCGTATCCAGGCTCGGCCGGACATGCCGGAGCCCGCCGCGGTCGATCCCGTCCAGGCTCGCCTTGTAGCCGACCACGCCGCAGGAAGCCGCCGGCATGATCATCGACCCGCCGGTCTGGCTGCCCAGCGTGATCGGCACCATGAAATCGGCGACCGCCGCCGCCGAACCGGAGGAGGAAACGCCGGGGCTTCGCGAGAAATCGCGCGGGTTCCTGACCCCGACCGGAACCGGGCTCGCGAACTCGGTCGTCGTCGCCTTGCCGAGGATCACCGCGCCCGCCCTGCGCAGCGCCGCGACGCAGGCGGAATCGCGCGCCGGCCGGTGACCCTCGTGAATCGGCGAGCCGTATTCGGTGGGCAGGTCGGCGGTATCGAAGATGTCCTTGATGCCGACCGGAATCCCCTTGAGCGGCCCCTGCCCCGCGGCGTCCGACATGCAGGCCTGGCCGAGCGCGTGGGCGGGCTCGAGATGCGCCCAGGCCCCGATCTCCCCGTCCCGCGCGGCGATGCGCTCCAGGCAGGCGGAGACCAGATCGCGCGACGTGGCGCGGCCGTCGGCGAGCCGCGCCGCGGCTTCGGTAGCGTCGATCTCGTTGAGCTGCGCGGTCATCGTCCAATCCATTTCGTCGCGGTCCGGGCCGTCCCTCGATACGGCGCTGACGCGCCTACTCGGGATGAGGGATCTGTAAAGGCATTCTCGCCCTACCCTCACCCTGAGTAGCCGCGAAGCGGCGTATCGAAGGGCGCGAACGCCCCTATAGCATTTTCCGACTTTATCGGTTCACGACGGCGCGGCCCACCCTCCCCCAGCCCCTCCCGCAAGCGGGAGGGGAGTAAGGTTAAGGAGGAGTCGCCAAGCGAGTCCCCTCTCCCCACCGGGGAGAGGGTTAGGGTGAGGGGGTCCTCCGGCAATCGGGTGCGACGGCGGCGGCGGACCCGCCCCTAGTCGAACCGCACGTACTCGAAGCTCGACGGGTCTTCGTGGTTGATGCCGCGGGCGGGCGGGGCGACCCAGCTCGCGATCTTGCCGGGCTCGACGACGCGCTTCATCAGCGACTGGACGAAGGCGCGGTCGTCCTCGTTGGGCAGCCACTCGCCGTGCCGGCGGGTCCATTCCGCCTCGGACAGGACCTTGCCCTTCGGCGAGACCCGGATATCGGCGAAGTTGCCGATGCGGCGGTTGAAGGCGCGGTGCGGCAGTTTGAACTGGAAGTCGATTCCGGCCCGCTTGATGTTGCGGTTCCACCGCGTCAGGCCGCGCTGGCAGTCCTTGATATACTCCTCGCGCAGCCGTTCGTTGACCGTGTTGAGCGCGGGCTGCTCCTCGAGGACGATCTCGTCCCCCTTCACGACGTGGACCGGCCAGGCGCCGTCGAGCAGGCGGTGGTCGTCATCGATCATGGTCTCCTGGAAGCGGCCCTTCAGGCTCTGGTTGAAATAGCTCGCCGCGTTGGTCGAGGTCTCCTGGCCGAACAGGTCGACCGATACGCTGAAGTGGAAGTTCATGAACTTCTGCAGCGTCGGCATGTCGACCGCGCCCGCCGCCCGCACGCGCTCGGGATCGTCGGTCTTGAGCTCCTCCATGACCTCGCAGCTGCGTTGGATGACGCGGCCCACGCCGGTCTCGCCGATGAACATGTGGTGGCCTTCCTCGGTCAGCATGAACTGACAGGTCCGGGCCAGCGGATCGAAGCCGGATTCGGCGAGCGAGGCGAGCTGGTACTTGCCGTCGCGGTCGGTGAAGTAGGTGAACATGAAGAACGAGAGCCAGTCCGGCGTCTTCTCGTTGAACGCGCCGAGGATGCGGGGCTTGTCGGGATCGCCGGAATGACGCTCCAGCATGGCTTCGGCCTCCTCGCGCCCGTCGCGGCCGAAATAGGCATGCAGCAGATAGACCATCGCCCAGAGATGCCGTCCCTCCTCGACATTGACCTGGAAGATGTTGCGGAGGTCGTAGAGCGAGGGGCAGGTGAGCCCCAGCATGCGCTGCTGCTCGACCGAGGCGGGCTCGGTGTCGCCCTGGGTGACGATCAGCCGCCGCAGCGTCGAGCGGTACTCGCCCGGCACCTCCTGCCAGACGTCCTCCCCCTTGTGCTCGCCGAAGGAAATCTTCTTCCCGGCCTCTTCCGGGTTGACGAAGATTCCCCAGCGGTAGTCCGGCATCTTGACGAAGTCGTAATGCGCCCAGCCGTCGGGCTCGACGCTGATCGCGGTGCGCAGATAGATGTCGAAATTCTTCGTGCCCTCGGGGCCGAGCTCGTGCCACCAGCTCAGGAACTCGGGCTGCCATGCCTCCAGCGCGCGCTGCAGGCGCCGGTTGTCGGCCAGGTCGACGTTGTTGGGGATCCGCTCGTTGTAGTTGATCGCCATGGTCAAACCCTCCGTTTGTCGTATTGGCTCTTGCGGCCGGTGCCGTAGAGCTTGAGCGCGCCGTGCTCGCCGGCGGCGTTGGGCCGCTGGAAGATCCAGTTCTGCCACGCGCTCAGCCGCCCGAAGATCTTGGTCTCCAGGGTCTCGGGTCCGGCGAAGCGGAGGCTCGCCTCCATGCCGGTCAGCGCATCGGGGGAGAAGCTCGCGCGCTCCTCGATGGCGATCCGGATCTCGTCTTCCCAGTCGATGTCGTCGGGGATGAAGGTGACCAGCCCGAGCGCCTCGGCGTCTTCCGCCTCGAGCGGTTCGCCGAGGCGGTCTTCGGCCTCGCCGACCCTCTCCGGCGCGGCGAGGAAGCGGCTCTCCAGCCGGGTGAGCCCGCTCGACATCGTGTAGGGGCCGAAATTCATGCCGGTCAGAAGCACCGTCGCGGGCGGCTCGTTGCCGCCCTCGAAAGTCCCGTCCAGCATGTAGGAACGGTCGCTCGCGAGTACGAGTTCCAAGAGCGTGCCGGCGAAGCAGCTGCCGGGCTCGATCAATGCGATCAGGCTGCGCGAGCTCACGTCGACCCGCTTGAGCACCCGCTTGAGGTAGAGCGTTATCTCGCGCACCAGCCAATCGTCCGCGTTGTCGAGCAGCGCCTTGTCGGCGGCGGCCACGAGCGCGGCATCGCCTTCGGTCCGGAACACCCAGGTGCCGATCTCCTGCTCGTTGAGGCGGAGCTCCATGATCGCGTCGTCGAGCTCTCGGGCGAGCGCGAACGGCCAGAACGCGGTGCCGGCCCGATGGATTTCGGCGGCCGTCGCGGGCGGCGCGGTCTCGGGGGCGCGGATCGTGATCGTCGCGGTGGAATCGGCACGGTCGAGCGCCACCGTCACGTGGTCGTAGGCGATGCGTCCGCCGTCGATTGCCCGGTCGAGGGGAACCAGCTTCACGCCCTCGGCTTTCTTCGGCCGGTCGGACCCGTCGGCGAATTCGCGGGCGCGCTCGGTAACGATCTCCTGGAAGCGCGCGCCGGGGACGAGCTCGTCGATCAGGTTCCAGTCCACCGCCCGCCTGCCGCGCATGCCTTCGGACGTGGTGCAGAAGAAGTCGGCGTGGTCATGGCGGACCTTGCGCTTGTCGACCAGCCGGGTGAGCCCGCCGGTGCCGGGCAGCACCGCGAGCAGCGGGAGCTCGGGCAGCGAGACCGTGGAAGAGCCGTCGTCGATCAGCATGATGTAGTCGCAGGCGAGCGCGAGCTCGTAGCCGCCGCCCGCCGCCGTGCCGTTGATCGCGCAGATATAGGTCTGGTGCGAGTTGCCGGTGGCGTCCTCGATCCCGTTCCGCGTCTCGTTGGTGAACTTGCAGAAATTGACCTTGTGGGCGTGCGAGGACTGGCCGAGCATGTTGATGTTGGCGCCGGCGCAGAACACGCGCGGCTTGTCCGAGGTCACGACCACGCAACCCACCTCGGGATGCTCGAAACGGAGCCGCTGGATCGCGTCGTAGAGCTCGATGTCGACGCCGAGATCGTAGGAGTTGAGCTTGAGCGAATAGCCGGGCGCCAGGGTCGCGTTCTCGTCGACGTCCATCGCCAGCCTGGCGACGTTGCCCTCGATCGTCAGCTTCCAGTGGCGGTAGGCGTCGGGATCGGTCTGGATGTCGATGCGCCCGGTGCCTTCCCCGGTACGGAGTTCGCCAGCGGTTTCGGCCATTGCGCCGTCCTCCCGATCGAAACTTCGCCGCTTTCGGGCTGTCGTGGAGATAATTTAGAGATCAATTGTTGAGTAGTCAACAATAAAATTCCGGGAAGGGAGGGATAATGTCAGGCGGTGTCGGCGTTCTCCAGCACCTCCGCCTTTGCCGTCATGCCCGGACTTGTTCCGGGCATCCACGTCTTGCGGCATCGGGGTGCGAGCCGGGAGCGAACGAGCCGGTGGAGGGACGTGGATGCCCGGAACAAGTCCGGGCATGACGTAGTTGGGGCGGGCGGGCAGGGGTCCTGTCGCCGATCCGCGCCAGCCGCGTATCGAGGGATGCGACAAGCCGCGCTTGAGAGCGGCCCGCCCGCGGGATACCCTTGGCAGGACAGGTAACCCAAGACACGCCGCAACCATGCCGCAATCAGCATCTGGCACCGCGCACGCCTCGGCGCGGCCGAGGGAACATGCGCTTCTCGCCTGGCTGGAAGACGCCGCGGCGCGGCTTCCGGACAAGGTCTTCGTCCACGGCATCGACCGGGACCGCGCGATCTCCTTCGCGGGGATGTACGACATGGCGGGGCGCGTCGGCGCGGCCCTGCGCGCGCGGGGGGTCGGGGCGAACGACCGCGTGGCGCTCCTGTCGGGCAACGCGATCGAGCACCTGATCGTCTATCTCGGCACGATGTGCCACGGCGCCACGATCTGCACCGTGCAGGCCGACACCAACCGCGCCCATCTGGAAGAGATCCTGCGCGCGCTCGACCCGGCGCTGACCCTGCACGAGGACGAACTCGGCCTCGGCGATCTGGCCGCGGCGGCGCCCGGGGAGTGGCAGCCGCTCGGGCGCTGGGACGGCGGCGCGGGTTTCTTCGCCGAGCTCGCGGAGAGGCCGGGCGAACCGCGAACCCCGCTCAACGCCTATGGCGACGTGGCCTCGATCTTCTACACCTCGGGCACCGCCTCGAAGCCCAAGGGCGTGGTCTGCACCTTCGCCGAATTGCTGGAGAACGTCGCGCCGACCGCGGACGCCTTCGGGATCGGCGAAGGCGACCGGGTGCTCGACTTCCGCTCCTACAACTGGATGTCGGCCCAGGTGCTGAGCTTCCTCGGCCCGCTCTCCCGCGGCGCCACGCTCTACATGGCGCGCCGGTTCTCGCGGAGCCGCTATTTCGACTGGATCCGGGAGTTCGGCATCACCGTCGCCGCCGGCAACCCGACGACGATCAACATGCTGGTCAACCGGCCGGTCGCGGTCTCCGGCGCCGATCTTCCAGACCTCCGCTATATCACCTCCAGCTCGGCCGCGCTGATGGTCGCCGATTGGAAAGCGTTCGAGGAGATGTACGGGATCCCGGTCGCCCAGGGCTGCGGCACCAGCGAGGCCGGCTGGATCGCGGGGTCCAACGAGCGCACAAGGCGGATGGGCTCGGTCGGCCGGCCGCACGCATACCAGAACCTCGCCATCGTCGACGGCGAGGGGAACGCGCTGCCCGCCGGCGAGATCGGCGCCATCGAGCTCGGCCGCCACCCCGACAACGAATTCCGCTATCTCGCCGAGGACGGCAGCTACCGCGTCAATTCCAAAGGTCGCGCGCGGACCGGCGATCTCGGCTATCTCGACGCCGACGGCTATCTCTACATCACCGGCCGGGCCAAGGACCTGATCATCCGGGGCGGGATCAACATCGCGCCGACCGAGATCGACAACCTGGTCCTGCAGATGCCCGACATCGCCGAGGCCGCCACCGTCGGCGTCCCCGATCCGATCTACGGCGAGGAAGTCGTCGTCTACGTGGTGGCGAAGCCGGGCGCGTCTCTCGACGAGACGGCGGTGCTGGCCCATTGCGAGGCGGTGCTGCCCCACGCAAAGCGGCCGAAGCAGGCCATCTTCCGCGCCGGCCTGCCGAAGAACGAACGCGGCAAGATGGACCGCAAGGCGCTCGCCGCGGAATGGCGCGACGCCCGCCAGGCGGCGGCCGGCGCCTGAGGAGAGACCGAATGGATGGAGCCCGGACCCAAACCCGCCCGCCGCAGACCTTCCGCTACGAGAAACCGGAGGGCCAGACGGGCGCCAAGGCGATCGTCTCGCTGTGCCAGACCGACATCGTCCGGGGCGCGGTCCAGGTGGTGCGCGAGGGCGGCGACAACAACCTCCACTCCCACAAGGGGATGGACGGGTTCTGGATGGTGCTCAAGGGGAGGGTGCGCTGGCACGGCCCGGACGGCGTCATCGGCGAGTTCGGCGTGCACGAGGGAATCGTCATGCCGCGCAATTCGCAATACTGGTTCGAATCCGTGGGCGAGGACACGCTGGAGCTCCTCCAGGTGGTCGCCTTCGACCGCGGCGTGAAGAACGAGCGCGTCGACGCGGAGCCGCGCAAGTTCGACGTCGACGCGACCGAGAGGTTCAACGGACGGACCTCCTGAACCCCTTCCATTACCCCACAGTCAGGACAGCGACATGGCCGAACGCCCGAACTTCCTTTTCTTCATTACCGACCAGCAGCGGGCGGACTACCTGTCCTGCGCGGGGCATCCGGTGCTGAGGACGCCGCATATCGACACGATCGCGGAGGGCGGGCGGCGCTTCGACCGGTTCTATGTCGCGACGCCGGTCTGCATGCCCAACCGCTCGACGCTGATGACCGGGCGGATGCCGTCGCTGCACGGCGTGCGCTCGAACGGCACGGCGCTGAATCTGCGCGCCAACACCTTCGTCGACCTGATGCGGGTGCACGGCTACCGGACCGCGCTTCTCGGCAAGAGCCACCTGCAGAACATGACCGGCATGCCGGCGATCCTGGAGCGCGAGGAACCGCCGGCGGACTATCTGGCGCCGCCGGAGTCGTTCGCGGAGGCGATGCGGCGCACCGACGAAGACGGGCCGGTCGACGTGGAATCGCCGCATGGCTGGCGCGACGATCCGGACTGGGACCTGTTCTATCCGTTCTACGGCTTCGAGCGCGTCGACCTCTGCACCGAGCACGGCGACCATGTGGGCGGGCATTACTGGCAATGGCTGAAGGAACGCCACGCCGACCCGGCCAGCCTGCGCGGGCCGGACAACGCGCTGCCGCACGGCTACACGATGCCGCAGGCCTGGCGGACGGCGGTGCCGGAAGAGCTTTATCCCACCCGCTACGTCGCCGAGCGCACGGTCGATTTCCTCGAGGCCCATGCCAAAGAGGACGGCGGCGCGCCGTTCTTCGCGATGGCGTCCTTCCCCGACCCGCACCACCCCTTCACCCCGCCCGGCAAGTACTGGGGCATGTACGACCCGGACGACATGACGCTGGACGCCTCCTTCGCGGCCAACGCCGAGCCGCCGCCGCATGTCCGCTGGGCGCGCGAGCGCCGCGAGGCAGGGGACGCGGTGACCAACAGCCAGTCGCTCTTCGCTGTCTCCGAGCGCGAGGCCAGGGAGGCCTGCGCCCTCACCTGCGGGATGATCGCGATGATCGACGACGCGGTGGGGGAGATCCTGTCGACGCTGGAGCGGCTGAACCTTTCCGACGACACGGTGGTGATCTTCACCGCCGACCACGGCGACTATCTCGGCGACCACCGGATCATGCTCAAGGGCCCGGTCCACTACCAGAGCCTGATCCGGGTGCCGTTCCTGTGGAAGGACACCGCCGGCCGCGCCGCGCCGGCGGGCGCGAGCGACACGCTCGCCGGCACGCTCGACATCGCCCGCACCGTCCTCGATCGCGCCGCAATCGCCCCCTATAACGGCATCCAGGGCAGGTCGCTGATGCCGCTGATCGACGGCGGCGAGGACGATCCGGACGCGGATATCCTCATCGAGGACGACCAGCAGCGCACCATCCTCGGCTTCGACGCGGCGCCCCGCGTCCGCACGCTGGTGACGAAACGCTGGCGCATGACGCTCTACGACCGCACCGAGTGGGGCGAGCTCTATGACCTCGAGAACGACCCCTCCGAGCTGGTCAACCTGTGGGACGACCCCGCCGCCGGCGCCGCGAAGGCCGAATGCCTGGAACGCCTCGCCCGCCAGCAGATGGCCCTGGTCGACCGCAGCCCGTTCCCGACCAACCGGGCTTAGGGCTACCGCCGCCCTGCTCCCCGTCATGGTCGGCGAAGGCCGACCATCCACGAGTTTTTTTGCGCGGACGGCCAGATAAAACAAAACGTGGATGGTCGGCCTTCGCCGACCATGACGGGGGAAGGGTGCGGGGAAATTCACCGATCGAAGTGGACATGTTCTGCAACTGTAGAGTTGTCGTTTGACAACTTTCGGGTATTTTCGTAAGCGAAGGGCGATGCAGCCTTCAACCACGTAAATTAGGGCCGACGGCAATGACCGCTGAATCGGAGTTCGAGTTCGATCTGGTGTTCGCGCTGCCGGAAGGCTTCGCAGACGAAGGCGCCGTTCTGGACGCGCTCTACGAGGCGGGGTGCGGGGATGCCGTCGTCGGTCTCGGCGCGTCTGGGCTCGTCGGGGTGGGCCTCACCCGTTCCGGCCGCGATCCCGAGACCGTCATTTCGGATGCGGCGGAGCGGATCCTGACGGGCCTCCCGGAAGGAACGCGGCTGCGCGAGGTCCGGCCGGACCTGGTGAGCCTGGCGGACGTGGCGGCGCGGCTCGACGTGACCCGGCAGGCCCTGCAAAAGAGGCCCATGCCGCCGCCGTCGCTCGGCGGGCTCTACAGGGCATCCGAAATGCCGCCCTATCTGGCGGCGGTCCCGGGCAAGGTCAGCGATGGATTGCGCGACGCCCGGGCCTGGTTCGCGGCGGCGCCGGGCGCGCAGCGGGTCAACGCCCGGCTCGGCCTCGCGGCGTTCGAAGGCCGGCCGAAGTCCTCCTGAGCCGGGCTGCGCCGCCGTTCCGCCCGCCCGCGAAAACCCCTACACTCCGGCGACGCACCCAATCTCCGGAGACGCGCCATGAACGCCACCGCCCTTCGCGACATCGCCGGCCCCTCGTTGAGAGACAGGGTCAGCGAGGAGGAATGGCAGACCCGGGTCGACCTCGCCGCGGCCTATCGTCTCGCGCACATGTACGGTTGGACGACGACGCTGATCTACAACCACATCTCGGCGCGCATCCCGGGGCCGGAGCGGCACTTCCTGCTCAACCCGTTCCCGCTCCGCTGGGACGAGGTAACGGCGTCGAACCTGGTCAAGATCGACCTCGACGGCAACATCCTCGACGACACCCCGTATTCCATCAACGACGCGGGCTACGTCATCCACAGCGCGATCCACGGCGCCCGCGAGGACGCGCACTGTATCGTCCACACCCACACCGAGGCGGGCATGGCGGTGTCCTCGCTGGAGGACGGGCTGATCTTCACCAATCTGGATTCCATGGTCTTCTACGGCCGGGTCGCCTATCACGAGTTCGAGGGCATCTCGCTCGACGTCTCCGAGCGCGAGCGGCTGGTGGCGGACATCGGCGACAAGAAGGTGATGATCCTCCGGAACCACGGGCTGCTGACCACCGGCGGCTGCGTGGCGGAGGCCTGGGTGCTGATGTACTTCCTGGAAAAGGTGTGCTCGGCCCAGCTCACGCTCCAGGCCGCGGCGGCGGGCGGCGGGCGGATCCACTACCCGACCAGGGAAGTCTGCGAGCACACCGCCCGCCAGGCGACGCAGTCCGAATGCGGCCGCAACGAATGGCCCGCCCTCCTCCGCCAGCTCGACGAGGCGGGGATCCGGTACGCGGTTTAGGGGGCGAACGGGGGCGCCCTTCGATACGGCGCTGTCGCGCCTACTCAGGGTGAGGGAATCCTGGAATCCCAGGAGAAAAACCCCTCATCCCGAGTAGGCGCGAAGCGCCGTATCGAGGGACGGGCGCGGGAGAAGCACGCATGACCGAACGGGCGGAATCCATCCCCACCGGCGCGCATTGGGGGGTTTACGACGTGCTGGTCGAGGACGGGCGCGTGGTCGGGTCGCGGCCTTGGGCGGAGGACCCGGACCCGGCGCCGCTCCATGCCGCGCTGCCGGGGACGGTCTATCACCCGACGCGGATCGCCCGGCCGATGGTGCGGGCGGGCTACCACAACGCCGGGCCCGAATCCGACACCGCCGGGCGCGGCGCGGAGCCCTTCGTGCCGGTGTCGTGGGACCGCGCGCTGGAGCTGGTCGCGGGCGAGCTGGGCCGGGTTAAACGCGACCACGGCAGCGAGGCGATCTTCGCCGGCAGCTACGGATGGGCGAGCTCGGGCAAGATCCACCACCCGAAGACCCTGATCCGCCGCCTGCTCAACCTGCACGGCGGCGCGACCGATTCCGTGGGCAATTACAGCTGCGGGGCGGCGCTGGTCGTCGCGCCCTACGTCATCGGTACCGCCGCGCCGGTCGGCATGCAGGCGACCGAGTGGCGCAACATCGCGGCCCACACCAGGCTGATCGTGAGCTTCGGCGGCATGGCGCCCAAGAATTTGCAGATCTCCTTCGGCGGGACCGGCCCGCACCGCGCGCGCGGCTGGATGGCGCGGCTCGGCGCGGCCGGCATCGAGACGGTGTCGATCAGCCCGCTGCGCGACGACACGGTGGCGGAGCTCGGCGCGCGCTGGCTGCCGATCCGCCCCAACGCCGACACCGCGCTGATGCTGGGCCTCGCCCACACGCTGATGGCCGAGGATTTGCACGACCGCGCGTTCCTCGAGCGCTACTGCGCGGGGTTCGGGCGCTTCGCCGCCTATCTCGACGGCACGGCGGACGGCACGGTCAAGGACGCGGGCTGGGCCGCCGCGCGCTGCGACATCGCCGCCGAAGATATCCGCGCGCTGGCCCGCCGCATGGCCGCGACCCGGACGATGATCACGCTCAGCTACTCGCTGCAACGCGCCGACCGGGGCGAGCAGCCGATCTGGGCGGGGATCGCGCTGGCGGCGATGCTGGGCCAGATCGGCCTGCCGGGCGGCGGGTTCGGCATCGGCTACGGCGCGATGGGGTCGATCGGGAGCGAGAAGATCGCCGCCGGGCCGCGCGGGCTGCCTGTCGGCAAGGACCCGACGGGGAGCTTCATCCCGGTCGCCCGCATCTCGGAGATGCTGCTCAACCCCGGCGGCGAATACGACTTCGACGGCGAGCGGCGCAGCTACCCCGACATCCGCATGGTGTGGTGGGCCGGCGGCAACCCGTTCCACCACCACCAGGACCTCAACCGGCTGCTCCGCGCCTGGCGCAAGCCCGAGACGATCGTCGTGCAGGACCCGTTCTGGACCCCGGCGGCGCGCCATGCCGACATCGTGCTGCCGGCGGCGACCGCGCTGGAGCGCAACGATTTCGGCGCGGGCAGCCGCGATTCCACGATCTACGCCATGCAGAAGGCGGTCGAGCCGGTGGGCGAGGCGCGGAGCGACTACGACATCGTGGCCGGGCTTGCCGGGCGGATGGGGCTCGCCGACGCGTTTACCGGCGGCAGGGACGAGCTCGGCTGGATCCGCGAGAGCTACGACGCCTTCGCCGGGCGCATGGCCAAGGAGGGCGCGGAGTTGCCGGCGTTCGAGGATTTCTGGCGCGAGGGCCGCGTGCGGGTGCCGGAGCCGGAGGACGACTTCGTGCTGTTCGCCGATTTCCGCGCCGATCCCGAGGCGAACCCGCTGAACACACCGTCGGGCAAAATCGAGCTCTACTCCGCGACCGTGGCCAACTACGGCTACGACGACTGCCCCGGCCACCCGGTATGGATCGAGCCGCGCGAATGGCTGGGCGCGCCGCTCGCCGCCCGGTTCCCGCTCCATTTGGTCTCCAACCAGCCCGCGACCCGGCTCCACAGCCAGCTCGACCCGTCCCCGGTCAGCAGGGCGGGCAAGGTGGCGGGGCGCGAGGCGGCGACCCTCCACCTCGACGACGCGCGCGCCCGCGGCATCGCGGACGGCGACACGGTCAGGCTCTTCAACGACCGCGGCCAGTGCCTCGCCGGCGCGCACGTCCGCGACTCCGTCCGCCCGGGCGTCGTGGTGCTGCCCACCGGCGCCTGGTACGACCCCGCCGAACCCGGCGAGATCGGCGCTCTCGACCGCCACGGCAACCCCAACGTGCTGACCCACGACCACGGCACCTCCCGCCTCGCCCAGGCCACGGCGGCGCATTCCGCGCTGGTCGAGGTCGAGCGCTGGGAGGGGCCGGCGGAGGCGGTCGCGGTGCACGCGCCGCCCGAGGCGGTGGAGGGCTGACGCCCCCGGGGGGCTGTCTCAACGGGCCGACCCGCCCTATGTTGCAGGTTCGTCCGGGCGCCGCACGGCCCCGGCAAGGCCCATCCCGCATGGACCAGGGAGGACTGTGGGGGCACATGACCGAACCTGCTCGGCACATGCGAAAGCGACCGCCCGGCAAGCAGGGGCTCTACGACCCGCGCAACGAGCACGATGCGTGCGGCATCGGATTCGTGGTCGACATCGGGAACCGGAAGAGCCACCGGATCGTCGAGCAGGGTTTGCAAATCCTGGAGAACCTGACCCACCGCGGCGCGGTCGGCGCGGACCCGCTGGCGGGCGACGGGGCGGGAATCCTGATCCAGATGCCGGACGCCCATCTCCGCGCGGTTGCCGCCGAGCTCGGCATCGACCTCCCGCCGCCGGGCGAGTACGGCGTCGGCATGCTGTTCCTGCCGCGCGACGACGGGCCGCGGGCCGACTGCGTGCGTATCGTCGAAGAGCTCGTCGAGGCGGAGGGCCAGCATGTGCTCGGCTGGCGCGACGTGCCGGTCGACAATTCGGGGCTGGGCGAGAGCGTGGTCCCGACCGAGCCTTTCGTGCGCCAGGTCTTCGTCGGCCGCGGCGAGACCGGCGCCGACCCGGAGGCGTTCGAGCGCAAGCTGTTCGTCATCCGCAAGCGGATCGAGCGCCGCGTCGCCGCCCTCGGCGAGGCCCATGAGGACTTCTACGCGGCGTCGTTTTCGTCGCGCACCGTCGTCTACAAGGGGATGCTGCTGGCGCATCAGGTGGGCGAGTACTATCTCGACCTCGCGGACGAGACGATGGTCACCGCGCTCGCCCTCGTCCACCAGCGGTTTTCCACCAACACCTTCCCCTCGTGGCGGCTCGCCCACCCCTACCGGATGATCTGCCACAACGGCGAGATCAACACGCTGCGCGGCAACATCAACTGGATGGCGGCGCGCCGGCATTTGATGAAGAGCGAGCTGTTCGGCGACGACCTGGAAAAGCTGTGGCCCCTGATCGCCGAGGGCCAGTCGGATTCGGCGAGCTTCGACAATGCGCTGGAGCTGCTGGTGCGGTCGGGCTATTCGCTGGCCCATGCGATGATGATGCTGATCCCGGAGGCGTGGACCGGCAATCCGCTGATGGACGAGAAGCGCCGCGCCTTCTACGAATACCACGCGGCGCTGATGGAGCCGTGGGACGGCCCGGCCGCCGTCGCCTTCACCGACGGCCGCCAGATCGGCGCGACCCTCGACCGCAACGGGTTGCGTCCCGCGCGCTACGTCGTCACCGACGACGACCTGGTGGTGATGAGCTCCGAAGTCGGCGTCCTGCCGATCGACGAGAGTCGCATCGTCAGGAAGTGGCGCCTGCAGCCCGGCAAGATGCTGCTGATCGACCTCGAGCGGGGCCGCATCGTCGACGACGACGACATCAAGGCCCGCCTGTCCTCGGTCCGGCCCTATCAGGAGTGGCTCGACCGCACCCAGATCGTGCTGGAGGACCTGCCGGCGAGGACCGCCCCCGCGGCGAAGCCCAACCGGCTGACGCTGCTCGACCGCCAGCAGGCCTTCGGCTACACCCAGGAGGACCTCAAGTTCCTGATGTCGCCGATGGCCCTGACCGGACAGGAAGCCGTCGGCTCGATGGGCACCGACACCCCGATTTCGGCGCTGTCGTCGCGCCCCAAGCTGCTGTACTCGTATTTCAAGCAGGTCTTCGCCCAGGTCACCAACCCGCCGATCGACCCGATCCGCGAGGAGCTGGTGATGTCGCTGCTGTCCTTCATCGGCCCGCGCCCCAACCTGCTCGGCATCGACGACACGACGCCGCAAAGGCGTCTCGAAGTGCGCCAGCCGGTGCTGACCAACCAGGATCTCGAGAAGATCCGCTCGATCGGCGAGATCGCCGACAACGCGTTCCGGACCGTCACCCTGGACCTGACCTATCCCGCGGCGGACGGCGCGGAGGGGATGGGCCCGGCGCTGGAGTCGGTCTGCGCCCAGGCCGAACGGGCCTGCCAGGAGGGCTACAACATCCTGGTGCTCAGCGACCGCGCGATCGACGACGACCGCATCGCCATCCCGGCGCTGCTGGGCACCTCGGCGGTGCACCACCACCTCGTGAGGACGGGGCTCCGCACCCTGCTCGGGCTGGTTGTCGAGACCGGCGAGGCGCGCGAAGTCCATCACTTCTGCACCCTGGCCGGTTACGGCGCCGAGGCGATCAACCCCTATCTCGCCTTCGAGACGCTGTCGGCGATGCGGGACGAGCTGCCGGAACGGCTGAGCGACCGCCAGCTCTACCGGCGCTACATCAAGGCGGTCGACAAGGGCATCCTCAAGGTGATGTCCAAGATGGGCATCTCGACCTACCAGTCCTATTGCGGCGCGCAGATCTTCGACGCCGTCGGCCTTGACGAGCGCTTCGTCGAGCGGTTCTTCACCGGCACGGCGAGCACCATCGGCGGGGCGGGGCTGGCGGAGATCGCGCGGGAGACCGTCGAACGCCACCGGCTCGCCTATGGCGACGCGCCGGTCTACCGCAACGCGCTCGATCCCGGCGGCGAGTACGCCTATCGCCTGCGCGGCGAGGAGCATTACTGGACGCCCGACACCATCGCCCATCTGCAACACGCGGTGCGCGGCGCGCTGCCCGGGAAATATCGCGACTTCGCCAGGCTGGTGAACGACCAGGACCATCGGATGATGACCGTCCGGGGCCTGTTCGAGCTGATCCCGGCGGAGACGCCGGTGCCGCTCGACGAGGTCGAGCCGGCGGCCGGGATCGTCAAGCGGTTCTCGACCGGGGCGATGTCCTTCGGTTCGATCTCGCGCGAGGCGCATTCGACCCTCGCGGTGGCGATGAACCGGATCGGCGGCAAGTCGAATACCGGCGAGGGCGGCGAGGAGCCGGACCGCTTCCGGCCCATGCCCAACGGCGATTCCATGCGCTCGGCGATCAAGCAGGTGGCCTCGGGCCGCTTCGGCGTGACCGCCGAATACCTCGTCAATTCCGACATGATGCAGATCAAGATGGCCCAGGGCGCCAAGCCCGGCGAGGGCGGCCAGCTGCCGGGGCACAAGGTGGACGCGGTGATCGCCAAGGTGCGGCACTCGACGCCCGGGGTGGGGCTGATCTCGCCGCCGCCGCATCACGACATCTACTCGATCGAGGACCTCGCCCAGCTGATCTACGACCTGAAGAACACCAACCCGGATGCCGACGTCTCGGTGAAGCTGGTCTCCGAGGTCGGGGTGGGAACGGTGGCGGCGGGGGTCTCCAAGGCGCGCTCCGACCACGTGACCATCTCGGGTTTCGAGGGCGGCACCGGCGCCAGCCCGCTGACCTCGATCACCCATGCCGGCTCGCCGTGGGAGATCGGGCTCGCCGAGACCCACCAGACGCTGGTGCTCAACCGGCTGCGCGGCCGCATCGCGGTCCAGGTCGATGGCGGTCTCCGCACCGGGCGCGACGTCGTGGTGGGCGCGCTGCTCGGCGCGGACGAGTTCGGCTTCTCGACCGCGCCGCTGATCGCGGCGGGCTGCATCATGATGCGCAAGTGCCATCTCAACACCTGCCCGGTCGGGGTCGCGACCCAGGATCCGGAGCTGCGCAAGCGGTTCACCGGGACGCCGGAGCACGTGATCAACTATTTCTTCTTCGTCGCCGAGGAGGTGCGCGAGCTGATGGCGCTGCTCGGTTTCCGCCGCTTCGCGGACATGATCGGCGAGTCCCAGCATCTCGACCGGCGCCGCGCGATCGAGCACTACAAGGCGAAGGGCATCGACCTGTCGCGGCTGCTCGCCAAGCCCGACGCCGGGCCGGGCGTCGCGACCCATAACAGCGAGCGGCAGAACCACCATCTGGAAGACGTTCTCGACCGCCGGCTGATCGAACGGGCGGAGCCCGCGCTGACCGGGCGCCGGCCGGTCCGCATCGAGATGCCGATCCGCAATATCGACCGCACCACCGGCGCGATGCTGTCGGGCGAGGTGGCGAAGCGGTTCGGCCATGCCGGCCTGCCGGAGGACACGATCAGCGCCACCTTCCGCGGCACCGCCGGGCAAAGCTTCGGGGCGTTTCTCGCCAGGGGCGTCGCCTTCGAGCTGATCGGCGAGGCCAACGACTATACCGGCAAGGGCCTGTCGGGCGGCCGGCTGGTGGTCTACCCGCCGCCCGACAGCGCGATCGTGCCCGAGGAAAGCATCGTCATCGGGAATACCGTGCTGTATGGCGCGATCGCCGGGGAGTGCTATTTCCGGGGGGTCGCGGGCGAGCGTTTCGCGGTGCGCAACTCGGGCGCCATCGCGGTGGTCGAGGGCGTGGGCGACCACGGCTGCGAGTACATGACCGGCGGGGTCGTGGTGTGCCTCGGCCATACCGGGCGCAACTTCGCCGCCGGCATGAGCGGCGGCATCGCCTATGTGCTGGACGAGGCGGGAGATTTCGAGCGCCGCTGCAACCTCGCCATGGTCGAGCTCGAACCGATCAAGGCGGAGGACGATTCGCTCGAACGCCTGGCGCATCAGAGCGGCGATCTCGAAGCCCACGGGCTGGTCGACGTGATGCGCGACATGACCCGCTTCGACGCGGAACGCCTGAAGAGCCTGATCGAAAAGCACGTCCACTACACGGATTCGGCGCGCGGCCGGCGGATCCTGGAGAGCTGGGACGACTACCTGCCGCAATTCGTCAAGGTGATGCCGGTCGATTATTACCGCGCGCTCAGCGAGATGGAGCTCACCCAGCCGGCCGATCCCGCCGCCCTCCTGGTGGAGAACCGCTGAGCCATGGGCAAGGTGACGGGGTTTCTCGAATTCGACCGGCACGAGCAGCGCTTCGCGCCGGTGGCCGACCGGGTCCGCCACTTCAACGAGTTCCTGGTGCCGCTCGACGAGAGCATTTTGCGGCAGCAGGGCGCGCGCTGCATGGATTGCGGCATCCCGTTCTGCCACACCGGCTGCCCGGTCGACAACATCGTCCCCGACTGGAACGACCTGGTTTACCGCGACCGGTGGCGGGAAGCGATCGAGGTGCTGCATTCGACCAACAACTTCCCCGAATTCACCGGCCGCATCTGCCCGGCGCCCTGCGAGGAAGCCTGCACGCTCAACATCGACGACGCGCCGGTGACGATCAAGACGATCGAATGCGCCATCGCCGACCGCGCCTGGCGGGAAGGGTGGATCGTCCCGGAGCCCGTCGCGGAGAGGACCGGCAAGCGCGTCGCCGTCGTCGGATCGGGGCCCGCCGGGATGGCCTGCGCGCAGCAGCTGGCGCGCGCCGGGCACGACGTGACGCTGTTCGAGAAGAACGCGCGGCCCGGCGGGTTGCTGCGCTACGGCATTCCCGACTTCAAGATGGGGAAGCACATTATCGACCGGCGGGTGGAGCAGATGGCGGCGGAGGGCGTCGCCTTCCGCACCGGCGTCCATGTCGGGGTCGACCTGGAGGCGGGAGAGCTGGTGCGCGACTACGACGCCGCGGTGCTGGCGGGCGGGTCGGAGAAGGCGCGCGACCTGCCGGTCGAGGGTCGGGAATTGCGGGGCGTCGAGTTCGCGATGGATTTCCTGCCCCAGCAGAACCGGCGCGTCGGCGGCGAGCCGCTCGGCGAGGTCGAGGAGATTTCCGCCCGCGGCAAGGACGTCGTGGTGATCGGCGGCGGCGATACCGGCTCGGACTGCATCGGCACGTCGTTCCGCCAGGGCGCGGTCTCGGTGACCCAGCTCGAGATCCTGCCGATGCCGCCCGAGACCCCCGACAAGGCGGTCACCTGGCCGCTCTGGCCGCTGCGGCTGCGCACCTCGTCGTCGCAGGCGGAGGGGGCGGAGCGCGACTGGAGCGTCGCGACGAAGCGCCTCACCGGCGCCGGCGGGGCGGTCTCCACCCTGCACGCCGTCCGGCTGGACGAACGCATGGAGGAAATCCCCGGCACCGGGTTCGATCTCAAGGCCGACCTCGTGCTGCTGGCGATGGGCTTCGTCCATCCGGTGCATGAGGGCATGGTGGACGCGCTGGGGGTGGCGCTCGACGACCGCGGCAACGTGCTCGCCGATACCGCGAACTACGCCACCTCGATGCCCGGCGTGTTCGCGGCGGGCGACATGCGGAGGGGCCAGTCCCTGGTGGTCTGGGCGATCCGCGAAGGCCGCCAATGCGCCCGCGCGGTGGACGAATTCCTGATGGGCGAGTCGGCGCTGCCAAGGTAGGGCGGGCGGGACGCGGTGGACCGGGGCGCGCGGCGGTTGCCTGCGGACGCGAAGGCGGCGCTGGCGGGGGCGGTGGGGGAGTGGGCGTAGGGATTGTGGATGATTCGCGTTTCACCGTACATATGAGAATGAGGCCAGCCGTTCGGCGGTTCTCGGCTATGCAAGGAACGTGTAAGCTGGCGGCGTCGGTGGTGGGAGTGGGATGCTGATGGCGCGTGCGGCTGCGCTCCTGGCGGAAGAAGACGGCACAGTATGCCTTGACGCGATCCGGGCGGAGTTGCTGGACGAATACCAGCAGAATCACGCCGCGCCCTGGATCATCGGGTACTCAGGCGGCAAGGACAGCACGCTGGTTACGCATCTCGTCTTTGAGATGCTCATGGCGCTGCCACCGAGCGAGCGGGTCCGGCAGGTTCACGTCGTGGCCAACGATACGCTCGTCGAGAGCCCGCTCGTGGTCGGACATATCGTAGAGAGCCTGCGGGAGATTGGAGGCGCGGCGGAGGCATTCGGTCTTCCGCTCGCGACAACGATAACCCGTCCTGAGCGGGACCAATCCTTTTGGGTCAACCTGATCGGGCGAGGCTATCCTTCACCCAATCGGTCGTTCCGCTGGTGCACCGACAGAATGAAGATCCAACCCACCAGCCGCTACATCAAGAGTCATGTGGACCAAGCAGGGGAGGTCATCCTGCTGCTGGGCGTGCGTCGGTCGGAAAGCGCCACAAGGAGCGGTATGGTAGGCCGCTACGACAATGGGGATCGCCTGCACAGGCACAGTGATCTGGTCGGTTGCATGGTGTTCCGTCCCATCGTCGAGCTCTCCACGGACGATGTCTGGGAATTCCTGGCGTTGAACCCTCCACCGTGGGGAGGATCATACGATAAGCTGATCCAACTCTATCGCGATGCGGCCGGCGGCGAGTGCCCGGTCGTGACACAAAAATCGGATGCTCCCTCTTGCGGAACGACTTCGTCGCGGTTCGGTTGCTGGACCTGTACCGTTGTGGACAAGGACCGAAGTCTGGAGGGCTTCGTGGAGTCGGGCTTCGAGGAATTCGGACCGCTTCTTGATTTCCGGGACTGGTTGGCCCTGATCCGAAACGACCCGGATCGCCGGCAGGCTCGACGCCGGAATGGCCACATCACCACCAAGCAAAGCGGCACCCTGATACCAGGGCCGTTCACACTGCGGGCGCGGGCGGAAATTCTCGAACGATTGCAGGCCTTGGAAGAAAGGACCGGGCAAACCCTGATCAGCGAAGAAGAAGTCGATCTGGTGCATGAGATTTGGGCGCACGAAATTGCCTCACAGTCGAACACGCGGTCGATGTCTGTCCGCGAAATACGAAAGGGAAAATAGATGCCCCGCAATGTCGTCGTCTTACTGGACAACGCGGAGGGGCGCGCGATGGTGCGGGAGACCTGCCGGGCAAACGGCCTGTTGTTTGCGGAGTTTCAGGAATTGGTGCAGGCCGAGGTAGAACAGACGGGAAAACAACGCCGGGCCGGATTGTGGGATTCTTTCGACGACATTCTTGACCGCATTCAAATCGATGACTGAGAGCGATGCATATTTCGCAGATCATTATACGAAACTGGAAATCTTATACGGCCGCAAACTTCGAGTTTCCCACTCCGACTCCTGACGCGAACATCGTCCTGATCGGAGCCCCTAACGGCTACGGCAAGACGAGCCTGTTCGAAGCCGTGGTGCTTGGCATATTCGGCCGCGAAGGACTGCCGTTGATCGCCCGTTCGCCGTTCTCGGGGGCTGACAAGGAACGCCTGGCCACCTCTTACAAGGCGTTCCTTGAGAAAGCCCACCATCGTGGAGCGACGGAGGCCGGCCGAAACTCATGCTCGGTGAAGGTGAAATTCGTCGATGACGACGGTGAACCGCTGGAAATTCAACGAATTTGGCATTTCAGCGATTCGGGCGTGTACAAGCCGCAGGACGAAGAAGTCCACATCTACTATGGAACGACGCGCAAGGCGGAGGGACCCAGCGGGCTGGTCGGCAACGACCGCATGGACTGGTTCCGGGATTACATCGCCGAAACCCTGCTTCCGTTTACTCTCGCTCATTTCTTCATGTTCGATGGCGAACAGGTCAGCGTCCTGGCCGAAAGAGAGATGTCGGCTCAGGTACGTACCGGGATCGAAGGACTCCTAGGCATTCCGGTTCTCAAACAGTTGGCCAAGGACTTGCGCGCGTACGCGGAAGTGCGACGCAGAGAGTCGCCCAACGTCTCGGACAGAACGATCGAGAGGCTGGAGTCCGAACGCGACGAGCTAACGATCGATCATGATGGGAAAGCCGCCCGCTTGAGGGAAATCGAGCCGAATCTTGCACGGCTAAACCGTCATGGTCTTGGCGGTGCTGAGCCACCCCGTGGCATGAAACTCGGGGCGTTCGGCTGAGGGTTCGCCGATCGTCGCGCGGGTCTGCCGTGGCAGGATGGGAATGGTGGAGGCGGCGACGCGTGAGCGTTCCTTTTATCGGTGATGTGGTTCCCGAGATCTAAACTGCTTCCGGCGGTCGGCTCCGCACCCCGTACTGTGCCCGGCCCGCGGCCGTGGACGCGCGGCAAATCGAACCGCACCCGCTCGACGGGTGCGTGTCCTTCCGACCGCTGTCGCCGCCTCCACCGTGGCGATGCCACGGCGCGATCCTACGCCGCCGTGGCGAGAGCGCAACGAGGAGGAAAGCGATGAAGACGGAAGGCTTGCACGTCGTCCGGCCGCGCGCGGCGGGTCTGGACGTGCACAAGATGGAGATCACCGCGACGGTTCGCCTGTGCGAGGGCGAGGGTGAGCCGGTGGTGGAGACGCGCTGCTTCAGCTCGCTTCCGAGCGGTCTGGCGGAGATGGTCGCCTGGCTGACCGGTCGCCGCGTCGAGGCCGCTGTCATGGAAGGGACCGGGATCTACTGGCAGGCGCCCTTCGCGGCGGTGGAGGCGGCGGGGATCGAAGCGATCCTGGTGCACGCGCGTCAGGTCAAGCAGTTGAAGGGGCGCAAGACCGATGTCGCCGACAGCGTGTGGCTGGCCTGCGTGTGCCAGTTCGGGCTCTGCACGCCTTCCCATGTTCCCCCCGAGCCGTTCCGGGAGCTGCGCTCGCTGAGCCGCCAGCGGCGCACCCTGGTCAGGCAGCGCTCGACCGTGCGCAACCGGGTGCAGAAGATCGTCGACCGCGCCGGCCTGCGCATCGGCGGCATCCTCTCCGACGTCTTCGGCGTCAACGGCCGCAAGATCCTCGACGGGCTGGCGCAAGCCACGCCGCGCGCGGTCATCCTCGCCTCGCTCACCGGCCACGTCGCCAACAAGCTGGAGGGGCTCGGCGAGGCGCTCTCCCTGAGCCTGGGCGACAACGACCGCTTCATGCTCGGCGATCTGCTGGACGAGCATGACGCGCTCGAGGCGCGCATCGCGTCCTACGGCGAGAAGATCGACCGGCAGATGACGCCGTGGGAGGAACAGCTCCGCCTGCTGACCACCATCCCCGGCATCGACCGCATCGCCGCCTCGACCATCCTGATCGAGATCGGCCCGGATATCGAGGCGTTCGCCTCCAAGCAGCACTTCGCCGCCTGGGCCGGGCTCTGCCCCGGCAACAACGAAAGCGGCGGAAAGCGCCGCAACGCGCGCACCCGAAGGGGCTCCAAGACCCTGCGCGCCAGCCTCGTCGAATGTGCCCACGGCGCGGCCCGAACCAAGGGATGCCAGTTCGAGGCCCACCACCGCGCTCTCGCCGCCCGGCGCGGATACAAGCGCGCCATCGTGGCCGGCGCACACAAGATGCTGCGCATCGTTTATGTCGTGCTCAAGACCGGCAGGCCATACTACGACCGCACCGCCGACTACGACGCGCTGATGGTCAAGCGCAACGCCCCGCGCTGGATCCGAATGCTCCGCCGCTACGGCTACATCGAACCCCGGCGCGCCGAACCCAAGGCCACCTGACCGGCCCGCATAACGCCAGACGGCCGCGCGGGACCGCTTCGGGCCACATCGGGGAAGTCCACCGCTCGTCTCCGCCGCCCCCTTCCGGCGATCTCAGCCAACTCCCACTCGGCGTTGGATGGAGCCCTCGCGCGCCCCCACCGAAACTGTTTCACGGCAAAGGAGAACGAGAACACCTGACTCGTGAATTGGCTAGCTTCGGTGCGGGTTCACAAGCGTTGCTGCAGGAACAATTCGAACAGATCAAACACTATGAGCGAACCGTCGAACAGGGGCGGGCGGAACTCGAAGAACTGCTGGTAAGAGACGTGGCGCTCGCCCTGTGTGGCACGGATTTGCGGAAAAAGCTTCAAAATCGGCTGGATTCCGAGGCGGTACGAGAACGCTGGGAGAGCGGCAAGAATCAGGGTGACAGCAATCTCGACCGTTTTCTCGGAGCAGTAGATACGGGAATGGAATCGGTGGCGCCGCGCCTGACGGAAAGCCAGCGCCAGGGAATTCTGGAGACTGCTCGCGTCGCGTGGGAGGAGCTTTGGCATCCTCCACCGGAGAACTGCGCGGAAGAGTATCGCCATCCTTATCTGAACGACCTTGAGCGCGGCAAGGCAACGGCGCGACTGGGAGAGCTGAACGATCTCGGTGCGTCGACGATCATCGAATTGCTGAACGGCATTGCGGCAAATGAAGATCAACTCAAACGTCTTCAGGAAGAGGTCACGCGAACCGAAGCCGTGGCTCCCCACGTCGACTCCAAGCGCGAACGTCTCTCGGCGCTCAATGGCGAAATTCAGGAACTGGACCAGGAAGTCGGCGCCTTGCGACGTGAAATCGCCGCACTGGAAAGCCAGATCAACCAGAAGAACACCGAGCTGACCAGAATGGCAGGACAGTGGGACGCGGCGAAACCAGCGGTACGTCGCGCCATGCGAGCGCTAAAGGTGTCGTCGATGGTCGATGAGGTGGTCGCCAAGGCGGTTCCCAGTCAGATTCAGGCAATCGCCAAGGCAATGACCAAGGCTCACGGCTCAATGGCGCACAAGAAGGATCTAGTGGAACGGATCCACATCGACGACAACTGCGATGTACAACTGCTGAACACGCAAGGTGTGGATATCCGCTCTTACGATCTGTCGGCGGGCGAAAAGCAGATCTTTACCCAGTCTTTGATTTCCGCCGTGTCGGCCGTTTCTGGTCGCGGCTTCCCGATGGTAATCGACACACCGCTGGGTCGGCTGGATATCGAGCATCGGAAGGGTGTGTTGAACCATCTTGCGAACCGCGAGCACCAAGTAATCCTGCTCTCCACCAACACGGAAGTGGTCGGGGGGTACCTGCGCGAGATTGCACCCTACGTACAGAAGAAGTACATGCTGCATTTCGAGCGAGTCGGTGACATCGGTCGGTCGACGGCGCGTGTGGGCTATTTCGAAGACATTGAGGAGGCCGTATGAGTATCTCCCTCGTCGAAGCGGCCGGCGCGAATTTTCGTACGGATGAACAGAGCGATGCTCTGAATACGACTTTCATGGGTCGTCTGGGAATGCGGAAACGCTATCTGCCGGCGCGACTCGCGATTTCCCGATCCTTGGCTTTGTCTTCTGCGCCGGAACCGCTCGTCGACGGTTACGATCCCGGGAAGGTCATCAAAGGCGACACTCTCTTTGGCACGGGAACCGCTCTGTCGGTATGGCTCTCCTTAATTGTCGAACGTTCGGCCGAAACGGACGTCGATACAAGAACGCTCGTCGCTATGGTGGGAGCCCATTGGAAGCGCGGCTTGCACCTCCTGGACAAGGAGTGGGAACAGGCTGAAGGAGATGTCGCACAATTCGTCAGGCGTCTCGTGGAAGTCGCGGAGCTACCTGCTTCAGGAGAAGGGCCATTCAGGACAGCCGGCAGTGCGAGCGAGAAGACGTTTTCCAGCGGTCAGATCGATGTGCCAATCGGGGAAATAGCGGAGGAAGTCGGGAAAAAGGAGCGGGTCATCTGGAGCCTCAATGGAAAGGGAGGATCACCGCACAGCGCTATCATGGGCGGTGTAGGAACCGGGAAGACCAGGACGGCAGTCGCCATGCTCGCCGCGATCCGCGAGAAAGCGCAAATTCCTCTCCTGGCCTTCGATTTCAAGGGCGATTTGGGAACCGACGACGCTGGCGGCGGATACCACATCGACGAACTGTTCGATGCGGAGACGTTGGAGCCACCGCGCACTCCTATTCCTTTGGATGCTTTATCCTTGACGTCGAAGAGCGAGATTGACGTCGCGGAAGCGGCTTCGCGTTTCCGGGAGTCTTTTTCTCACTTGAAGGGCAGCCGCTTGGGTGACCGGCAACGCACGGCTCTGCATGGCGCCGCGAGCCTGGCGTTGGCGGCAGAAAATCCATGCGAATTGAGCCACATTCGGGACGAACTCATCGGCATATACGACGCGAATGAAATGAAGCACGACGGCGCGGTCTCGACAATGATCGAGCTTTGCCGATTCCCCCTTTTCGAGCCTCGTTTCGATCCAGCTTCGTTCTTCCAAAAGAGCTGGCTTATCAGGCTTCCGCCCAACGTCGCCGAAGACAGCCGAACGATAGTTGTCAATCTCGTGCTGGATGCCCTCGATCAATATCTGAACGGCCTGATAGACGCCGACATCGGCATTGACGGATCGCGGGGGCTTCGAATAATGTGCCTTGTGGACGAGGCTCATCGGATTTTGGGAACAAGATTGCCGTCGCTATCTAATATGATACGCATGAGTCGCTCGAAGGGCGGAGCAATCATGCTGATTTCGCAATCCCCGGACGACTTTTCTGGCGAGGATGACGAATTTCTGTCGGAAATGGGTTTGGTGGTTGCATTCTCTACCAACGCTCCACCTCGCAATGCTGCGCGAATTCTGGGTAAAGGTGCTGACCTTGGAGCACTAACAATGGGTCAATGTTTCGCCAAACGACGAGGAGACCGACCAGCGAAGAAAATTAAGGCGTGGCAAGCCTAACGCTATCGAACCGGGGGAAGAGAGGGTGGACTTAGATACGATAGCTGCGCAACGGCCAGGAGAAGGGGACATCCCCTATCTTTGCCGCGAGCTTAAGAGACGGACAGCCGAGATCAAGAAACGATTTCCTTTCTTTGTCTTTGTGTTGGTCGCCATCGTAGGACTGGGTGGACTCGGCATCTGGGCGGAGCTTGTTAAGTTGGCTCATTCCAATGAACCTGAGAAATTAGATGGAGTTTTTACCGCCGTTGCGGCATTTTATCCTGCAGTTGTAGGATCAGCATCCTTTCAACTGCTTCTTATAGCAACAGGGAAATTGGACCGCGTCATCACCGCGTTTGGTATATTGGTTCTGGCCTTTTCATTTGGCGCGGCTGTTCTCCTTGGCATATTTCATGCTCAATATCCGATTGCTTGCCTAGTCTTGGCGATAGTTTTGGTGGCATTCTCAATCTGGCTTTGGATCGTAACAAATGCAGACGATCCAATATACAGAACTATTCCCCCTGACGCGGCAAGTGGAGGCGATCCCGCACGTGACCCAAAGGGCGACCTCAGTGAGTTTGAGGTGGATTAGATATGATAAACTTTCCGTACGAAGCCCCTGCACTCCGAGTCGATCAACGCTTAAGCACTTTCTTCGTTACAGTTTTGCCGGCAGAATTACTTCTTCAAGTTGCGGCTAGTGATCGCATGCGGGCGACAATAAACTCTGACGGAAGTGGGTATAGCCTAGAGGGAACCCAGAGAATTGTGCAGGACAAGCGGTTAAACGAAATCAGCAATTATATCAATCGAGTCGACGCGGCGTTCCCTAATTCAATTATTCTTGCGGCAAATTATGATCCGAATACGGGGTTTGATCAGGGAGAATTGGAAGACATTGACGCCGACAAGGAAGACGGGCGACTCATCGCGCCATCAAAAATTTGGACGGTGGAGAAATCGGAAGGAGAGCGCTATCGGCTGCGTATACCGACCAACATGACGTTAGCAGCGGTCATTGACGGACAGCATAGGCTATTTTCTTTTACAAAAACGAACTTGGATGTTATTCGGAGCATGGATCTCTTGTGTTCGGTATTTATCGATTTACCTAAGTCTTTGCAGGCCCAAATTTTTGCAACGATAAATTCTACCCAAAAGCGCGTTGATCGCAGCCTCACATACGAGCTGTTCGGCTACAATGTTTCGGACGAACCAGAAGAATATTGGACACCTGACAAATTGGCAGTTTTCTTTGCGAGAAAGCTTGGGACAGATGTTGATTCTCCTTTAAAGGGCAAGATTGTAGTTGCCCCGAAACGTGACGCTGCGCTACAGAAACTTGCTACAGAGGCCGAATGGCAAGTCTCCACTGCTGTTATAGTCGATGGCATTTTACGATTGTATTCGAGCAACCCTAAACGAGATAGCAATTGGATGCGGAAGGATCAACCACGAACCCGTAGTAGCCTGCGGGATGCTCCCAGAGACCGTTCACCAATGCGGGAGTCTTTCATTGAAGGAAATGATGCGCTTCTGTACAAAATGGTATTCAACTATATGAAATCCTGCGAAGAGGTTTTTTGGAGCAAGGCGAACGATGAGTCGTTTATACTAAAGACTATCGGAGTGCAAGCGACCTTTGATATTCTGCGAAAGTTGGCAGCGCAAGCTTTTGATGACAAAAGTATTAGCGTTGATTATTTTGTTGAAAAAATCGCACCTGCGGGCGATATCAATTTTGCAGATGATAGGTTTAGAAATCCTTCTGGATCCGGAAGAACATTCATTCGCAGCGCAATTGAGGACGCTATCGCAATTGGTAAGTAAAACACAAAATACAAGATAGGAAATTGTACTATATCAGATCGGGCAGCTATATGGAGGCGCACGTATATTGGTGTAAGGTATCGGAGTGGCCCTAGGCTGTAGCTACTCGACAAGAAACTGGATCACTTTCCCGACGCAGCCATCAAATCATCCCCTGCCCAGCCCCCTCGGCCGCCCTCTTACCGGATGCGTCGTGGCGTAGATCTGGGCCGCCGCGAACGCCCTCGGCGGCACCGCCGGATACTCCGCCGTCAGGTCTTCGAGCGTCGCCCCGCCTTCCAGCCGCGTCAGCACCGCGTGCGCCGTCAGCCCCGTACCCTCAACCACCGGCGCGCCGCCGTCCGGGTCGGGGGCGATGTGGCGGTCGCGGGCCTCCTTGTAGCGTTCGGCGTAGCGCAGCGCGGGAGCGGCGAGGCGCATCAAGTCGAGGGTCGTGCCGGACGCGAACTCGATCGCCTGGAGCGGGCCGGGCTTGAGGGTCGTCAGCTGGTCCCAGAGCGCCCGCTTGTGGCGCAGCGGCAGGTCGGCGAGGTCGGCGGCGTCGAGCGCGTGGAAATAGGCCACCGCCCGGATCGGCAGGAACCGCGCCGCCCCGCCGCGGAACCGGGGCGGCGCGGCGACGGTCTTCAGCACGCCGGCCTCCAGCGCCTTCTCCACGGTCTTTTCCGAAACCCCCGCGAGGAGGGCGGTCTCGCGGACGGTCAGATCGGGGGAAAGGGGCATAATTCATCCCTGAAGAGGGACGAATATTGAGGCGGCGCGGCCCCTTGGGCAAGGCGTTTCGGGCGATTTGCGTCCCCGGGGGACGCGATGGGCCGGTTTCGGGCCGCCCCCGACCCGCTCCGCGGGACCGCGCGGGAACGGATTAACGGTTTAGGGCAAGTTCTTAACGCAAAGGATAAGTCAGCATGGTTGACCTTTGTTTCACGTGAAACATCGGCGCCCGCCCGAATGCCGGTCGTGCAGCACCGAGAGGATGCCGAACAGGAAGGAGCCGGCCGCCGCGCCGACCGTCACTAGGACCATGGGGAGCGCGGTGCCGTCGTAGAAGACCGACACCGTCTGGGTGAGGATGGCGCCCATCAGGAACTGGGCGAAGACGACGATGCCGGACGCGGTGCCGGTGAGCCCGGGCACCGCCGACATCGCGGCGGCCTGGGCCTGGGGCATCATCAGGCCCTGGCCGACCGACAGGATCAGGATGGGGACGAAGAGCGCGGCGGGGCTGAGGCCGAAGCCGGTCAGCGGCGCGGCCGCGCACAACGCGCCGGCGAATGTGAGCCCGGTCCCGAAGACGATCAGGAAGGCGGCCGAGAGGCGCCCGCTCAACCGGCCCGACAGGTAGTTGCCGAGCATGAAGCCGGCCGGGCCGAACATGAACCAGAGCCCGTACTCGGTGCCCGAGGTCTTCAGCGCGTCGACCATCAGATAGGCGGCGCCGGCGTTGGCCGACATGAAGGTGGCCGAGCCGAAGGCCGGGTTGAGCATGTGGAAGACGAAGCGCCGCATCCCGAGCAGCCGTCCATAGGCCGCCGCGAGCCCGGCCCGGGGGCCCGCGCCGCCGCCCGGCCGCGTCTCGCCGATTACCGCCAAGGCGAGCAGGATGGTCGCGAGCCCGAAGGCGGCGGGGAGCACCATGATCGACTGCCAGCCCAGCGCATCCGCGAGCCCGCCGCCGATCGCCGGCGCGAACATCGGGCCGAGCACGTAGGCGGTGGTGAGATAAGCGATCATCTGCGGCAGGCGGTCGGCGCCGTAGACGTCGCTCACCATGGTGCGGGCCAGCACCACGCCGCAGGCGGCGCCAAGCCCCTGCAGGATGCGGCCGGCGATCAGCAGCTCGATGGTGGGCGCCACCGCGCCGATCGCCGCCCCGCCGGAGAACAGCGCGAGCCCGCCGATCAGCGTCGGCAGCCGCCCGATCCGATCGGCCAGCGTGCCGTAGACCAGCGTCCCCGCCGCCATCGCCAGCATCGCGAGCGAGAAGGCGAGCTGCGCGGTGCCGGCATCGACCGCGAAGGCGCGCCCGACCAAGGGCACCGCCGGGAAGAACAAATGGATCGAGAGCGGCCCGATCAGCGTGACGCCGACCAGGGCGGCGAACAGGACGGCGCCGGGCTCGGGCGGGGGCCGGGCCATCGGCGCCCCGCGGTCAGTGCATCACCAGCCCGCCATCGACCAGGATGGTCTGGCCGGTCATGAAGTCGCTCTCGGCCGAGGCGAGGAAGACCATCGTGCCCATCAGGTCCTCGGGCATCTCGTCGCGCTTGAAGGCGCGCCCGGCGAGGTTCATGTCGATGTTGAACTGGAGCTCCTCGCGCTGCGACTCGATCTGCTCGCTCATCGTGAAGCCGGGCGCGATGGAGTTGACCCTTATCCCGAAATCGCCGAGCTCGCGCGCCGCCGCCCGGGTCATCGCGTCGACCGCGCCCTTCGACGAGACGTAGTGCAGGAACCACGGGACGCCGGCCTGCACGGTGGCCGACGAGATGTTGACGATCTTGCCGTAGCCCTGCTCCTTCATCTGCGGCACCACCGCCTTGATGCAGACGAACGTGCCGCGCACGTTGACCGCCATCACCCGGTCCCACTCCTCGACCCCGATCTCGAGGAAGGAGCGGCGGTTCAGGGTGGCGAAGATCGCCGCGTTGGGCACCATGATGTCGACCCGGCCGAAGGTCTCGACGGTCTTCGCGACGAAGCCGGCGACCTGCGCCTCGTCGGCGACGTCGACCTCCATGCCGAGCGCCTCGCCGCCCGACTGCCGGATGGTGTTGACGACGTTGGTGCAGTCGAGCAGGTCGCAGATCGCGACCTTCGCGCCCTCCTCGGCGAAGCGTTTGGCGTAGGCCGCGCCGATCCCCTGCGCCGCGCCGGTGACGATCGCTACCCGGCCGTCGAGACGTCCCATCCGTCATCCCCCTGTCGATACGGTTTCGCGAAGGCGCGGGAGGATACCGCAAGCCGCGCCCCGGTGCGATACTGGCCCGGGGAGGAACGGCATGAGCGAGGTCGAGGTCGTCGCGGACGGCAACGCGGTGCTGGGCGAGAGCCCGATCTGGTCGCCCGGCGAGGCGGCGCTCTACTGGGTCGACATCGCCAACCCGACGGTGCACCGGCTCGACCCGGCGACCGGCGAACGCAAGCGCTGGCTCGTCGAGACCGAGACCGGCTCGATCGGGCTCGCGGGGCCGGGCCGGCTGGTGGCGGGGCTGCGGACGGGCGCGCATTACCTCGACCTCGAGACCGGCGGGATCGAGAAGATCTGCGACCCCGAGGGCGGGGGCCGCTTCAACGAGAACCGGATGAACGACGGCAAGGTGGACCGCGCCGGGCGGTTCTGGGTGGGGACGATGAACGACCCCGGCCACAAGCCGCAGGGGACGCTCTGGCGCATCGACGCGGGCGGCGACGCCGAGCCCACGATGCGCGGGATCCGGATCCCCAACGCGCTCTGCTGGAGCCCGGATTCGACCACGATGTATTTCACCGACAGCTACAGCCACGAGATCTGGGCGTTCGACTTCGACCTCGATGCCGGCGCGTTCGAGAACCGGCGGGTCTTCGCCTCGATACCGGAGGACGACGGCGTGCCGGACGGCGCGACGGTGGACGAAGAGGGCTTCGTCTGGTGCGCCCACATGTTCGGCGGCAGGGTGAGCCGCTTCGCGCCCGACGGGAGCGTGGACCGGACGATCGCGCTGCCGGTGCCGCAGGTCACCTCCTGCGCCTTCGGCGGGCCGGAGCTCGACACCCTCTACATCACCACCGCCTCGCTCCGCATGGACCGGGCGGCGCTCAGCCAGCAACCGCTCGCGGGCGCCCTGTTCGCCGCGGACCCCGGCGTGCGCGGCCTGCCCGAGCCGGTCTTCGGCGCCTGACCCGCCGGCGCGGATGACGGAAAGCCGCGCCCCCGCCACCTCCTGGCTCGCCGTCGCCGCGATCGCGGTCGCCGGCATCGTGGCGGCGTTCCAGATCGGCAAGCTGCCGGCCGCGCTGCCCGCGCTCCGGGCGGAGCTGGGGCTGGGCCTGGTGGAGGCGGGGTGGATCGTCTCGGCGCTCGCGGCGGTGGGCGTCGGGACGGGGATGGTCTGGGGCTTCGTCGCCGACCGTTTCGGCCACCGGAGGATGCTGCTCTCGGGGCTCGGCGTCGTCGTCCTCGGCACCGTCCTCGGCAGCTTCGCCGGGACCGGGACGGAGCTGTTCCTCACCCGCCTGGTCGAGGGCTGCGGCTACGTCACCGTGCTCACCGCCGGGCCGACGGTCATCGGCGCGTTCTGCCGCGAGCGCGACCGGCCGATGGCGCTCGGCCTCTGGGCGTTCTACATGCCGGTCGGGCTGGCCGGCATGGTGACGATCTCGCCCGTCACGATCGAGGCCGCGTCGTGGCGCGGGCTGTGGCAGCTCAACGGCGCGCTGGCGCTCGGGGCGATCGCGCTCGCCGCCTGGGCGACGCGGGGCGCTCGCGGCGCGCGGGAGGCGACGGGCGGCGGCGGGGCTACGCGGATGGCGACCGCGATCTGGAAGACCGTCACGAGCCCCGGCCCGCCCACGCTCGCGGTCTGCTTCGCCGCCTATTCGCTGGTCTACATCTCGGTCGCGGCCTTCCTGCCCACCTTCCTGATCGAGCGCCAGGGCTACGCGCACGACGCGGCGGCCTACTGGGTGGCGGTCGCGATGGCGGTCAACGCGCCGGGCTGCGTGCTGGGCGGCTGGCTCTTGCGGCGCGGCTGGCCGGCGGCCCGCGTCGTCGCGCTCGCCTATCTCGGCATGCTGGTCTCGACGCCGGGCATCTTCGCCGACGACATCGACCCGGGCCTCCGGCTCGCCTGCGCGATCTTCATGCCGTTCATCGGCGGGATGATCCCGCCCGCCGTGCTCGCCCGCACCGGCGCGCTCGCCGCCGCGCCCGGCCTTGCGTCCACCTGCGTCGGGCTGGTCAGCCAGATGCTGATGCTGAACCAGCTGATCGGCCCGCCGATCCTCGCCGCCCTGGTCGCCGGCCTCGCGTCGTGGGAGCGCGCCAACTGGCTGACCATCCCGACGATCCTCCTCGACCTCGCCGCCGCCTGGGCGCTGTCGCGGCTTGATCGGGGGGATTAGCGCAAGACCCGGACGGACGCGGTCGCACCCCCTCACCCCGGCCCTCTCCCCACGGGGGAGAGGGAGAGTAGCGGCGCCGACCCTTCCCTACCTTCTCCCCTCCCGCTTGCGGGAGGGGCCGGGGGAGGGTGGGCCGGTCGGTTTGGCTCTGGTGTTTCACGTGAAACAATAGGGCGTGTCCGGTTTCGATCCGACCTTCCGCCCATCGAGGAAATGGACCGTGCGGGTGCTCAGGAACATCGCCATCCTCGCTATGGCAACGATCATGCTCGGCGGCTGCGTCGCCATGGGGAAACGCTGCAAGTTCGATGGGGACTGCCCGAGCAGGTTATGCGTCAAGAGCCCCGGCAGTTCCCATGGAAACTGCGTGTGGCGGAAAGATCGCTGGCAGCGACGCGCAAGTCTTGACGAGCGATCGGCGGGCGGCGCGGAGAAAGTCGGCCTTCTCCCCCCTTCAATCCTCGCCCTGGAGGCGCTTGAGCCAAATCGACACCAACGCCGGCCTGCCGCCGCGCACATGGTCCAGGCCGCGGGCCAGCGCGGCTTCGAGCCCGGCGGGGTCGCGGACGCCGTCGGATGTCACGCAATCGTTCTCGACGCGATCCCGGACGGCGGCGAGGCGGAATTCGCCCGCCGCAAGGGGTGGTACGAGAGCTTCGGCTTCGCGACCTTCGCGAGCGACCCCGTGCGCATGTTCCTCGCGATGCAGCAGGTGCGCGCGGCTGTCCGGGCGCGCTCAGGACGCGGCCGCGTCGCCTGAGACATGGTCAGGCAATTACCCTATCTGTACACTGTTCGTCAGACAATTTGTTTCTGCTTGTGGTGGCTCACCATCCTTTGTGGCGCATCCATTTTAACAATGATGGACATTGTAGTTGTCCCATGAAACGACTATCTAACGCAGCGGATCGCTCCAAGTCCAACCGCTCAAGTCGTCGGCGGATGCTTCGTTTCGCGTGAAGAAATGGGTCTTGCCAATTATCCGGCTCTGACCATCCGAAATACGGGTGTTGTGACAAGAATCGATATTGGTCTTCAAGGGACGTCTTCGATATATCACCATTCCTCAACACCGACATCGGCCACAGCATTCTTTCCACATCGCCTTTACGAAATCCAATAAGTCGCTTATTGTTCTTGAGGTAGGTTTTCAAGTGAAAAATAAATCGGCGCATAGCCATTTGATCGTCGCACGCTAAGATCAAATTTGCCATCGAGAGCCAATGTTCGAATCCTGATTGCATGGGTGCCCGCAATACGGCGGGGTCACTCAAAATTTCGCGATCCATTGTTTCCCGACCAGCCAACAGGGCAAGGGAAAGACCCTCTTCAATCCGTTCTGGCAGCCCATTCATCAATCCATCATAAATTTCTAGATCCGCCAAGAAAAGCAATTCCCGACGAATACGACACTTGCTTTTGTCATTCTTACAAATAGACAATTCTGCCGAAAATCGGTTCCGAGATTTCTGTCTTAATTCTCGAATTCCTGATCTATCTCCTTCAATCTTTATCCGCGTTAATTTTGCTTGTCTTGCCAAATCACTTGCTTCTTCTTTTAATATGTCGTCTTGTATCAAGTTTGCTAGTTTCCCGAATTTTTCTTCCCAAACTCTAATTGATTTTGATAGCGGGATCCGTGAATTAATCCATTTCCCGGCTCGATACTGCGTTCCAAGTCCCTTTGTCATTACAGCTTCGATCATGAGTTTTAGCATCATTTGCCAATCGTCTGAATTCAAGTCAAATGGCGTAGCTCCATGTACACAATCGCAGTCACTTTTGACAAATAAACGAAGGAATGCCTGACCAACCGACGTTCCTACACTTCCATAGACGATGACGTCCCCGCCATGTTGATCCAGCAGTCGCTCTCCCTGCTCGATAACCATGGTTGCAACTTCATCACTTGGAACCACCGAAGGCAATACAGGAAAAACGCGGTCAATCGTTCTATACCGTACTCCTAACTTTTCTAATGCGATTCGAACGCGGGCGCTAACATTACTCTCTTTATCGTATTGCAACCTCGGGCTCAGTACAACAGGTATACCCGCCGGTTCCTTTTTGATTAAAAAGCTCCAAATCTCCCACCGATCTACATCTGTCAATTTGACAGCTATTGCACCTCCAATTGCCGTGATCAATATCGCGCTTAGAGATGCGCCTGCTTTTGAAGTCATCCATCTTTTCAAGCCAGAAATCATTCTTATACTCACATGCATCACACGTATCTCCCTCCAACCAGGGCCATCAAACGGCGTGCATTCACCCTAAGGGACGCAACAAATTGCTCGCTAACAAATTCTTGATGACATATCCGTGTTCGTCGATCCGAATGCAATAGAGAAAGCTCTATGTGCCCTTCACCGGCGGGATGATCCCGCCCGCCGTGCTCGCCCGCACCGGCGCGCTCGCCGCCGCGCCGGGCCTCGCGTCCACCTGCGTCGGCCTGGTCAGCCAGATGCTGATCCGGAACCAGCTGATCGGCCCGCCGATCCTCGCCGCCGCCTGGACGCTGCCGCGCCTGGATCGGGGCGGGTGACGTTTCACGTGAAACGATAGGGCAAGCTCCGACCGGACGCGGCCGCACCCGGTTGCTCACCCGCTTCCCCGCCCTTCCCCACCTCCTCCCGTCCCGTTTTCGCGCGGCTCGGCCGGGCCGCGCGGAAGACGAACGAACCGCAAACACCGTTACCCATATATCCAATCCGTAGTGTTGCCGACCCATCCGGTCGCTCGGCTTGCGGTCGCGGACATTATCATCTATGTCTCGAATATCACCTTCTAGTCTCTTTCTTTATTCGAATACACTTCACTGCGTTGCCCCCGGTCCCGCGCCGGGGGCGGGCGCGGCGAGGGCGCATGGAACGATTGTCGGAAATGCGGGGCGACCTGCTGTCGCCCGTCATGCTGCGGGCGCTGGCCGTCGGCGTCCTCATGGCGGCGGTCGCGATCATTCACTGTCTTGCGCTGGCGGCGATCGTGTTCAACGGACCCTTGCTGCCCTACGCGGTGCAGGGCGCCGGCATGATGCTGTTCGGCGCCATGGTGTTTTGCCTGCTGGTCGGCGGGGCGAGCAGCTATCCGGGGATGCTCGCCTATCCGCAGGAAATCCCGGCGACGGTGATCGCCACGCTCGGCGCGGCCGTCACGGCGGGCGCGGCCGGCGCGGCCGCCGGGTCGGGCGAGGCGGCGTTCGCGACCATGGCGGCGCTGCTGCTGCTCTCCGGCGCGATCACGGGCCTCTTGTTCTACGCGGTCGGACATTTCCGCCTCGCCGTCTTCTTCCGCTTCATCCCCTATCCGGTGGCGGGCGGGTTCTTCGCCGGCACCGGATGGGTGCTGGTTCTGGCGTCGCTTTCGGTGATGGGCGGGGAGGCCGTGGAGTGGCAGACCGTCGGCCGGCTGCTCGACGCCGACATGGCGCGGAAGTGGGTGCCGGGAGCGGCCTACGGCCTGCTTCTCATCGTCGTCATGAACCGCGGCGGCAGCTTCATCGCCCTGATGGGGAGCGTCATCCTGGTTGCCGGGCTCTACCATCTGGGCCTGGCGTTTCTCGACATCTCCCTGGCCGACGCGAGGGCGCAGGGGCTGCTGATGTCGGGGATATCGCGGGAGGGCGCGCCGTGGCCGGCTTTCGGGATCGGCGATCTGGGGAATGTCGACTGGAGCGTCGTCGCGGGTCTCGTGCCGGAGCTGCTCACCGTCACGCTGGTCACCTTGCTCTGCCTGCTGGTCTATGTGAACGGCCTTGAGGTCGCGACCGGCGTCGAGGTCGATCTGGACCGGGAGTTTCGCGTCGCCGGCCTGGCCAACGTCCTGGCCGGCGCCGGGGGCAGCGTGCCGGGCTGCCAGTCCTTCGTCATGACGCTGCCGTGCCGCAGGCTCGACGCCGATACGCCGTGGATCGGCATTATCGTCGCCGTCATTCTCGCGGTCTCGCTGTTCTACGGCACCGGCGTGCTGGAGCTGCTGCCGATGTCGGTCATCGGCGGGGTGTTGTTCTTCATCGGCGGGGACCTGCTGCACACTTGGCTGATCCAGACCCGCACGCGGCTGCCCGCGACCGAATACGCCATCATCCTTCTGATCGGCGTCGCCATCGCCGTCTTCGGTTTCATCGAAGGCGTCGGGGTCGGCATGCTCGCCACCCTGGCCGTTTTCGCCTTCCGCATGAGCCGGGTGGACGTCGTGCTCGAGGAATTCACCGGACACGAGCGTGCCAGCTCCAGGATCCGGTCGGTTCCGGACCGCGTCATTCTGCTGGATCGCGGCGACACGCTGCGCGGCTACCGGCTGCGCGGCTATATCTTTTTCGGCAGCGCCCACCGGCTGGTCGAACGCCTCAGGCGGCCGATGCGGGAAGGCGGGCGCCCGGGCGTGATCCTGCTCGACTTCGCCGCCGTGTCGGGCTGCGATTTTTCCGCCATCGACGTGTTGTGCCAGTTCGCGCGGTCCGCGGACGCGGCCGGATCGACGGTCCTGATCTGCGCGGCTTCGGACCAGCTGCAAACGCATCTGCGGCAGCACCTCGCGGCGGGCGACGAGGCGGTGCTGCGCTTCGAGACGGATCTGGATCACGGGCTGGAGAGCGGCGAGGAGGCGGTTCTGGCGGCGGCGGCCGAGGCGTATGAAGAGGCCGGCGACGCGGCCCGCGACGCCCTGCTCTTCCGGGTCGCCGACGACCTGGCGGACCACCTGGACACCCAGATCGTTTTCGAGGACCTGATCGAACGGCTCGAACCCTGGCTGGAACCGCGAACCTTCCGGCCGGGAGAAACGCTGGCCGTGCAGGGCGAGCCCCAGGACGGCGCGCATTTCCTCGTGGCGGGCGAAGCGTCCATCCTCGATCCCGAAGGACGCCGCCTCTACCGGTGCGGTCCGGGCAGCGCGGTCGAGCCGTGGGCGGCCCTTTCCGAGCACCGCGCCGCGTTCACCACGGTGGCCCGGACCCCCTGCCGCACGATGATGCTGGACCCGGCCAGGCTGGGCCGGCTGCAAAAGGACGACAACGAGCTGACGCTGAGGCTGTTCGCGTACCTCATCGAGAACCGCTCGACGCCGGGCGGGATATTCCTGCCGCGGCCGGGCTGACGTCCCGGCCCGGGCGTACCGACCCACCCTCCCCCGGCCCCTCCCGCAAGCGGGAGGGGAGAAGGTAGAGAAAAGACGCTGCCGCAACTCTCCCTCTCCCCCGTGGGGGAGAGGGCCGGGGTGAGGGGGGCGCTCCCCCCTCAGTCCTCGCCCTGCAACCGCTTGAGCCAGATCGAAACCAGGGCGGGCCGGCCGTTCCGCACCTGCTCCAGGCCGCGGGCGAGCGCGGCTTCGAGCCCGGCGGGGTCGCGAACGGTTTCGCCGTGCGCGCCGGCGGCCTCGGCCTCCTTGGCGAAGTCGATCGGCGGGTCGAACCAACCGCCCTGGAAGCCGTCCCGGGCGGCGTAGCTGCCGGCGCCGTAATTGGCGACGATGCGCTCGGTGCCGGTGGTGTAGCTGCGGTTGGTGTAGACGATCTGGAGGAACGGCGCGCCGTGATGGGCGGCCGACCAGAGCGCGGGCGCCGGCGTTCCGAACATGTAGAAGCCGTCGCCGCTGACCGCGATCACGTCGCGCTCCGGCGCGGCGAGCTTGGCGCCGAGCGCCGCCCCGGTCGCCCAGCCGCCGCTCGACCCCGGGTTGGCGAAATAGGAGCCGGGCGCGGTGCGGTCGAAATAGTCCCGCGTCCGGTTGGGCGGCAGGGTTTCGTCGAACACGATGCAGTTGTCGTCGAACAGCTTGCCCACCCGGTAGCTCGCCCACAGCCGGTCGATGGGATCGTCGGCCGCGCGGTCCGCCGCCTCCTTCTCGACCGCGGCGATCCACGCCCGCGAGCCCTCCGCCAGCCGTCGCGTACGCGCGGCGATCCGTTCGCGGTCGGCGCCGGTCAGCAGCGCCTCCGCCGCCTCGGTAATCGCCCGGACCGTGGCGAGCGGGTCGGTGGCGAGGCGCATGTCGGCGGTGAACTCGTAGGTCGGGATGCTGACCTTGACCGGGTCGCGCTCGACCGAGACGACGAAGGCGTCCGCCCCCGGCGCGTTGCGCCCCGGCACCCAGGGCACCACCGCCTCCAGCGCGAGCACCGTGTCGGCGTCGTTCAGCACCGCCTGGGTCTGGAAGCAGGGATGGCGGAACGGGAAGCTCATATAGCTCCGCTGCACCGAGTCGGCGACCGCGAGCCCGAGGAGCTCGCAGAGCGCGACCAGGGCCGGCACCGTCGCCGGATCGCGCCCCGAGGCCGACACCACGACCACCGGGCGGGAGGAAGCGATCAGCCGGCGCGCGATCTCCTCGGCGTCCTCCGCGGAAGGTGCGGCGGGGCGCGGAATGCCGAGCCGGTCGGCGCTCGGGAAGCGCGCGCCGTCGACCGGCTGCAACGTCAGCTCCTTGGGGAAGCTGAGATAGACCGGGCCGCAGGGCTCGCTCCGCGTCACCTGCACCGCGCGGCTCGCGATCATCCCGGGGTTGTCCTGCGCGGTCAGGCGGTGGTCCCACTTGACGTAGTTCCGGACGATCCCGTTCTGGTCGAAGGTCTCCTGCATCCAGAGATGTCCGCCCTCGTCGCGCCCGCCCTTCGCGGTGCCGGCGTAAGCCGTGGGCGGGAAACCGGCGGTGATCACCACCGGAAGCCCGCTGCGGGCGGCGGTGTGGACCGCGCCGCCATAGTGCATCGTGCCGCAATCGACGTGCGCCGCGGTGACGGCGGGCCGGCCGCTCACCGCCGCGAAGCCGAGCGCCGCGTTGAGGCTCGCATGCTCGTGCGGCACGGTGATCAGCCGGATCGGGTTGTTGGTCCCCCGGGCGCGCGCCTTGGCCGTCGCCTCCTGGAAGAAGCCGATCTCCGATCCCGAGGTGAAGAACAAATGGTCGACCCCGCTCGCCGCCAGCCCCGCGACCAGCGCGTCGCCCACGTCGTCCGCCCGCGCCTCGGTCCAGCCCGCAACCTTGCCGCCGTCCATCGCCGTTCTCCCGTTCGTCCCCGCCCATCATGCCGCACTCGCGGTGCGGGGCGAAAGGGCGCTACGATGGCGGCCGGGAGGGCCGACCATGCTGTTCCTCGTCACCTCGAAGGAGCCCCGGCCGCACGGGCCCTGGCACACGCCGGCGCGCCACGCCGGCTGCCTCGCCCACTGGGTCGGCGTCCACATGGAGGGGGTCTGCACGATCCACCCGATCATGTTCGTGCGCGGCTACGCGATCTATGTCGAGACCGACTCGGGGCGGCGGCTCCGCGAGATCCTCGAAGGCAACCCGATGTGGCCCGACGAGACCTACCGCATCCATGTGCTGGAGGAGAACGGCCCCGTGAAGAACCAACCCGTGCCCGAGGGCAAGCAGCGCTTCCTGATCCTCGCCCGCCCCGCCAAGCCGCTCCCGCCCGACCTCGACTACGCCGGCACCGACGCGATGCTGGACCGCATCGCCGAAGAGCACGGCGCGATGGTCCACCGCCTGGTCGAGGACATCGCCGGCTACGCGATCCTGATCGACGTCGACAGCAACGACCGGATAAGGACGCTGCTGGAGCCGCTGCCGATCACGACGTTCGTGAACTACGAGATATTGCCGCTGGGGACGATGGGCGGGCACGAGCGGCACATCCAGGCGCTGGGGCACGAGATCGATTTTGGGGGAGGCGGATAGTGTTTCACGTGAAACAAAGGACAGCATGATTGACCTATTTCGCGTCCCCGGGGGACGCGGCGAGGGGTCCCGAGCGGGCAGGTCCGCCCGCACTACCTGGCACCGTTCGCGGTTCTTTGACCTGTCGTTCAGACGGCTATGGGCGATTCCTCGGATGCGGCCTCAATCGGCGGCGATATCGGGCTCCGGCGGTCTGGACACCCCTACCCGTCATGGTCGGCGGAGGCCGACCATGACGCCGAGGGTAACGGAGGGGGCCCCCTCTACTCCTCCTCGCCCTCGGCGAAGGGCGGCTCCCTGACCGACTCCCTCCCGCCGGGAGGATCGAGGTCCGCGCCGCGCGGCATGTTGTCGACCAGCCATTTCCCGAGCGGCGGACGGCGCGGCGTGCCGGACCCGGTGGGGCCGGGTTTCGGTTTCCGGTCGGTCATGGTTCCTCCCCGCGAACGATACGGTTCAATCTAGACGCGCCCCCGGCGAAGAACCAATACTGTCACCCCGGCCTTGTGCCGGGGTCCAGGCCTGCCCCGGATCACAGTCCGGGGACATCGGGGCGAGGGACGGACCGAGGCTCTCACGCCGCACAGGATAGTCATGCCAGGAAAACCTCGTCCCTCACATAGCGCAGCCGGATCGGGCGCAGCCGTTCCATGCCGTCGTTGAAGTAACAGTCCACCGCTTCCCTGACATTGCGGCGGAGTTCTTCGAGCGTGTCGGCCTGCGTATGGATGCCGAAACCGAACGCGCTGGCCGAATATCCACCGTCCAGCTCGTCCTCGCTGACTTGGAATACGATTTTGGTCCCTGACATCGACCGCTCCACTCGACCCCGCTCTCGCCAAGCTGGCTCGACGGGTATTGGCATTCGGACGAACTTATTTCATATACCGGCCCAGCGGTCGAACCGTATTGCCGCCTACCGGTGATGACGGGACGCGCGAGGAAGGGAGAAACGCCGATGTTCATGAGAGCCGTCCATCCCGGCGAAGTCCTCAAGGGCGAGTTGGAAGAACTCGGGATCACCCCGACCGCGTTCGCGCGCCAGATCGCCGTGCCGCCCAACCGCATCAACCGGATCGTCGCCGGCAAGCGCTCGATCACCGGCGACACCGCGCTCCGCTTCGGTCACTGGTTCGCCGCCGACCCCCAGTTCTGGCTCAACCTTCAGGCCCAGTACGACCTGGTTCAGGCTCACGAGGCGACCGACTAGACCTATCAAGACGCCGTCAATTGCCAGCAAGGAACTCGGCTATCACCGCGTCAGCGCGATCAGCGAGTTGGCTCTCAAGCTTGTCTGCCTCGTCTCTCATCTGCGCAGCTTCCTCAACTCGGTTAGCAATTTCCGCTTCCAATTGGGTGTCAAGCCGCGGAATTTGAAAGCGTTGAGCATCGTAGACTTCGATCTCTGGGACGCTCGATCCGTAGGGTAGCGCTTTGACTCTAGGACGACCCAGTCCGGGGTGCGTCATCGCCATTAAAAGGTATCCTCCACGGCATTTTGGCCGCTTTGGAGCGATGCGAATTATGTGGTCGGAAATGACCTTATCTTCGTGGCGTTGCCCGGCAATCACCGCAGAGCCATTTAGTCCGTAGATTTGACCTGACCGTGACAGCAAGATCCAGCCTTGTTTCACCCTTCCATTATACGGATCACCAAAATCCTTATCAGCGATCCGTTTATTGATATCTGGACTGATCTCAAAGACGTCAGAGCTGTCAAGAAGTAACACGCCGTCATCCGCCGAAACTCGGCGAAAGCGTGTTGGCAACCAAACATCAAAACCCAATTCGGCAAGCGAATTGAAAGCTATTGCACGCTTTGACAGATGGTCGGTAATAGCCTTACTGGATGGGTTGTGGTACCATGCATCCAACCGACAACGCGGTGTTGCGAACGCTTCACTAGTTCTGACCACAAAGCCCTTTTCACCTAGGTCACGGACCTCGACATCGCCGAATGCGTCCGCAAACAGCCGCTCTGCATCAAGCGTCAAGGCGTAAGCTCGGTCACGCTTCTCAATGACGTCTTTCACTGCGAGCCAAAACTCTTTCCTAGTCTTCGCGTCCACCTCGACAATCGGAAGCGTGTCTAAATGTTGCGTTTCGAGATGCTTGATTATGTGACCATAACGAGCGGCCTTTATCATCTCTCGTACGGTCCGAGTGCGAAAATATGCGTATATCCAACCCAACCAACTAGGATCGTTGGGTTCGATCCTCAGAAGATCATGGGAGATCAGCATATCTTTGATCGTCGAATGGGCTAGTGTCGCTCGCCCGACATTGCCAGAGCAAGTAACAAGGATCGTCCCTTCGCTGACAAATCTCTTAGCATGATCTTTCGTCCGATCCAGCGATAACCATTTTCGCGGAATCGGCCTTACGTCGTAGACTTGCGTTGCTGTGAGGAAGGCCGTTCCGAATTCTTTACTAACTTGAATGCCCTTTAGCCGTGATGGCTGGAAAGTTCGAGCTAAATCAATCAGGCGTATCCAGTTGGACGATTTTGACTCGATTGCAATTCGCGTTTGGAAACCACTTGCCAAGAAATTTTCTGCTTCCATTCTGCGCTCGCCCGCAAATAGAATGGAAGCACTGAGCGAGGAAGACTTGACACGATGCCATGGCCAATCTCTTTGCGCCTCACGTGGTGGAGTTAGTCTTGCTCGTATAGCCATGATCTGAACACCTGAGCGATCTGAAGGGTATTGTCATCGATAACCTTGCGCCGGGTGCGTTGTTTCTTATAAATCGGCTTACTCCCCTCGTATTCCTTGAGGGTTTCTTCGACTTCTTCAACAATTTCATTGCCTTTTCGGTCGCGCACATAAGTAATATTTCCACGTTTGTCGTGGCCGATGTGGTTGGCCACAGCCATGAATACCTCATAGTCGTTGAAGCGGTTGGCTGCTGTCTCGACCGCGATCTCTTGGTTAGCCTTACGTTCTAGCACAAGGACGCTCGTTTGAATGCTAACATGAGGTTGAAAGGTATCAGGATGAAGGTCGATACTTGCCAATACGCGTGTGTTACGTAGGATCCATTCGCGTACATAGCCAAGTCCGGGTGAGCCGAGAATCCCGTCAGGGAGCACAATCACACAGCGGCCTGTTCCCGGTTTCAAGAATTTAACGCAACGTTCAATGAACAGTATCTCGGGGGGTTGCGATTTTTGTACCGCATGCGTACGGGTCCACTTATCCGCCTTGGGATCATAGGACCAGACGTGACCCAAATCATAAGCTTCGAGGATGGATGGTTCGTCGATAGGGATCTTCGAGCCGAAAGGTGGGTTCGTGAAGAGCAGGTCAACCTGTCCGATAATTTGACGAGCTCGGAGCTTTTCTTCCCAAGTAGCGGATGTCTTAAGCGAATTTGCCTGAAAGAGTCCTCCAGCTCCGTCATTGTTCATGACCATGTTCATCTTGGATGCTTTAACGAGATTTGGATTTAGGTCCATCCCAATTATGTAGTTTTGAGCAAACCGTTGGACTCGCTGCCGAATCGCAGTTTCCGCCCGTTCCACATCACCCCATTTGCCGATCTCGGCATTTCGGATTTTCTCAATGACGTAGTTCATCGCTGTGATCAAAAAGCCGCCAGTGCCGCAGGCTGGGTCGAGGATGATTTGACGCTCGCCGGGATCAAGCATAGCGACGGCCATTTGACAGATGTTACGAGGCGTGAAGAATTCGCCCCTGTCACCACGCAGATTCGAACCGACGATTTCTTCATATGCTCGACCCTTGACGTCAATGTCACTCTCCAGTAGCGAATAAATCTGCAACTGGCTCACAATGTAAGCTAAAACCTCGGGATTTAGCTCAATGGCTTCGTTCTCGCGAAATATGGAAGGGTACTCGGCTTTTACATGGTTGAATAAGCGATCCAAGCGCTTCTTAGCTTTTAGTCTGCCGTTTAGTCCGTGACGTTCCTTGGAGGTGGCGTAGAATTCTACCTCGTCAGAACTACGTTCGTCGTGGATCTTACAAAATATGATCTTCAGAAGTTCCCAGAATGCCTCGGGCTTTTGGAGGCCTTGATTACCGGCGATGTAATTGTGGCAACGCCGGAATGCAAACAATAGAGCGTCAGATGACGCTGCTTTAAGTTGATCAAACCGCGGGCGCTCTACCTCATCTTCAGTCCGGCCCTTGCCTGGGATGTCGGGAATTTCTTCGAAGACAATCTTGCCTTCCACGTTGACGCGTCGGTAGCAGATTCGTTCGATCCCGTTCGTCCACATTCCATAAATTACATTCGGACACGCAGCTATGTAGCTCTGCAGTTGTCCGACACCATCCTTGCGGTCTGCAGGCTTTATTTTCTGCGATTTGCATTCGATGATTATTCGAGCACGGTCTTGGTCATGGGGGTCGTCCTCATCAAAGACGACGAGATCGGCTCTCGGTTTTCGAGTTCCCAAGCGCAGAATAAATTCCACGGAGATCTCTGTTTTTTCGTAGCCGTACTCGCGGACTAAAGATTTTGCGATCTCTTGGCGAACGTACTCTTCGGGCGTTTCTTTGCGCTGAGTGAGGCCATCAATGTAGTCCAAGAGCTTGCCTTGCTGGACGATGACCGCTGCGGGTTTGACAATGGTCATTTCCTCTTGGGAGCTTTGCGCGGTCACGCTTCTTCTCCTTTTCCGGCCACGTTGGGCCACTGGTCTCTCGCGGCGTGCTCGACAATATGTGGCAACCTGTTCCGACCGGATGTACCCCGGGCAGTTATTGCAATTGCTGGTTGTAATTGATGCTCTGGAAGAACCTTAACTTGGACCGTTCTTGATCCATCGGAGTACATGTATTTGGCTGCAAAGTGCTCCAAAATATCCCCTGAAGTGGCCGTGTCTATTCGAAGATCTGGCGGATCAGCTAAAGTATATTCCGGTGGTTTCTCAGAGCGTCACAATCTCTTGGGATTCATCTTTCTGTTTCCGCTCTTCCGCCATTGAATATGATAGGCAAAGTGCGAAGTGGCTTGCCCATCATATCCAGAGATGGCTCGCGCCGGTAGGCCTTAGCTCGGCTTTGCTCTTGCAGTACCGAGTGCCGTCTCTTCACGTTGTGCCGGACAAAGAAGGCGTCAAGCCCCCGCAGTATGGCTTCGATCGCGTCGCGGAATTCCTCGTTCGCGCCCCCCTAAATCGCCCCCGCCTTAACCCGCTTCCTGATCTCGTCCACCGTCGCCTGCACCGCCACGAGATACCCCTTCGCCATCCCGTCGGCGAACGCCTGCTCTTCCGCGCTGCCATGCGCCATCCCCTCCCGTTCCAGCGTGAACGCGAACCGCAAATGCAGCGCGCCGTCCGGGTCCTCCAGGATCTCGTTGACGATGGTGCCCATCTCGATTCCGGCGGTGCGGACGAACTCGACCTTTTCCTCGGGGTGGAAGAGGATCTTCTCGGTCATCGCCTCGCCGTGGAAGACGATGTCGCGGAACAGGCCGTTCTCGAACCGGCCGGTGACGTGGCAGTAGCTCATCGCCGGCACGAAGGGCACCGCGTCCTCCGCCTTGAGCACGAGGCCGAGCCAGACATGGTGGCGGGTGAGCGCGGGCTCGCCCGGGGCGAGGTCGGCGTTGATCGGAACGCTGTGCTCGACCGAGAACATGGCGGCCTCCCCGTGGTTGGCGGCGGGGCGATCATCGCACCCGGGCGGCCTGCTTGCCAGCGCGGCAGCGCGGCGCGCCGGGTTCGCCCTCCCCCGGCCCCTCCCGCAAGCGGGAGGGGAGAAGGTAGGGAGAGATCGGTGCCGCAACTCTCCCTCTCCCCGCCGGGGAGAGGGCCGGGGTGAGGGGGCCGCCTTGCCAGCGCCGGGGCCGGGTGCGATCTTGCCGCGGCCCGTTCGAGGAGCCGGAATTGAGCGAAACCGCGATGCGGCCGCGCCGCAGCCTCCTGTTCGTGCCGGGGCTTCGGCCCGACCGGTTCGAGAAGGCGCTGGGCTCGGGCGCCGACATCGTCTGCGTCGACATCGAGGACGCGGTCGCGATGCCGCGCAAGGAGGAGGCGCGCGCGCTTTCGCTCCCCCTGTTCGCGGGCGATTACGGCGGCGAGGTCGAGCGCATGCTCCGGGTCAACCCGCTGTCGACCGGGGAGGGGTTGCGGGACGTACTCGCGCTCAAGGCCTGCCCGGCCCCGCCGCCGGCGCTGATGCTGGCCAAGGTGGGCTCGGCGGAGGAGATCGCGCTCTACGACGCGCTGCTGGACGGAAGCTGCGCCGGCATCCGCTACCACGTGATAATCGAATCGACCGACGGGCTCGCCAACGTGCAGGCGATCGCGCGGGCCTCGGAGCGGATCGACTCGCTGCTCTTCGGCGCGGTCGACATGTCGGCCGACCTTCGCGCGGAGCAGAGCTGGGAGGCGATGCTTTACGCGCGTTCGGCGGTGGTCCACGCGGCCGCGCGGAACGGGCTCGACCTGCTCGACGTGCCCTGGCTCGACCTCGCCGACCTCGACGGGCTGGCCACCGAAGCGCGCGCCGCCGCCGCGCTCGGCTTCACCGGCAAGGCGGCGATCCACCCCGACCAGATCCCGGTGATCAACAAAATCTTCTCCCCCTCGGCCGAGGAGATCGAGCGCGCCCGGCGCATCGTCGCGGCGTTCCGGGAGAACACGACCGGGCTGCTGGTGGTCGACGGCGCGCTGATCGAGCGCCCGGTGCTGAGGACCATGCACCGGACGCTGGCGATCGCCGAACGGCTCGGCCGATGAGGCCGTTCGCGGAGATCCTCGCCGAGGCGGAGGCCCGCGCCGGCGGGGCGGAGAAGCTGGCCGAACGCATGCCGGACGTCTCCCCGCCGGAGGCGCTGAGGCGGATCGCCGACGACCGCTACCTCTCGCTGATGTCGCGCCGGGTGTTCCGCGCCGGCATCCGCCACAGCGTGGTCGACGGCCGCTGGCCCGCCTTCGAGGAGGTGTTCCACGGCTTCGAGCCCGGCGCCGTCCGCGCGATGAGCGACGAGGAACTCGAAGCGCTGATGAAGGACGAGCGCATCATCCGCCACTGGGGCAAGATCCGGGCGACGCGCGACAACGCCGCCGCGATGCAGGGGGTGGCCCGGGAGTTCGGCTGCTTCGGGGACTGGCTCGCCGACTGGCCGGCGGGCGACATCGTCGGGCTCTGGGCCGAGCTCGCCCGGCGCTTCAAACAGATGGGCGGCAACTCGGCGCCGCGCTTCCTGCGCATGGCCGGCAAGGACAGCTTCATCCTCACCCCCGACGTGGTGCGCGGCCTCAACCGGGCCGGCGCCTGGGAAGGAAAGCCCTCGGGCAAGCGCGCGCAGGCCGCGGTGCAGGCGGCGTTCAACGCATGGGCCACCGAAAGCGGCCGCCCGCTGTCCCATATCAGCGTGACACTGGCGCTCGCGGGTTCGGAGTGATGGGGGACGGCGAAGCCCCGGACCGCCGTTCTCCCGCCGTCGAAGCAGCCAAATCTGTCACCCCGGCCTTGAGCCGGGGTCCAGAGTCACAGGCACCGTCCTCGCCCGGCATCCCTGGACCCCGGCTCAAGGCCGGGGTGACACCGGGGCGGAGGCGCCGCCGGCGCACCCATGCCCCCTGACCTCGCGCGGCGGGCGGCGGCGATTCCGGCGCCGGTGCGGGGGGCGCTGTGGATGATGGGCTCGACCGCCTCCTGGGCGGTCATGGCGGTGACGATCCGCTTCGTCGGCGACGAGATGCACCCCTTCGAGATCGTCTTCCTGCGCAGCCTGTTCGGCATCCTGTTCCTGCTGCCCTGGCTCTGCCGGTCGGGGCTCAAGGGGCTGCAGACGCGGCGCTTCGGGATGCATTTGGCGCGCGCCTTCCTCGGGCTGGTGGCGGCCTACCTGATCTACACCGCGCTCGTGCTCGAATCGCTCGGCAGCATCGCCGCGATCGTCACCACGCGGCCGATCTTCGCCTCCGCCGCGGCCATCCTGATCCTGCGCGAGGCCTCGCACGGCAGGCGCTGGTCGGCGGCGCTGCTCGGCTTCGCGGGCGCGCTGATCATCCTCCGCCCCGGCATGGTAGAGGTCTCGCTCGGCGCGCTGCTCGCCTTCACCGGCGTCTTCGCCATGGCCGGGGTCTCGATCACCATGAAGTCGCTCGCCCGCACCGAGCGGCCGGATGCGATGGCGACCTGGCAGATGATCCTCTTCGTCCCGGCCTCGCTGGTGCCGGCGCTGTTCGTCTGGACCACGCCGAGCTGGGAGGCGATCGGGGTGCTGATCGCGATGGGGCTCGCCGGCACGCTGACCCAGCGGGCGATCGGGCGGGCCTACGCGGCGGCCGACGCGACGGTGGTGCTCCCCTTCGAGTTCACCCGGCTGATCTTCTCCGCCGCGATCGGCTTCCTCGTCTTCGGCGAGTTCCCCGATATCTGGGTCTGGGTCGGCGGCGCCGTCATACTCGCCGGCATCATGACCATGGCCCGGCTGGAGACGCGGCAGGTGCCCTGACCGGCGGCTGGGGACCCCCCTCACCCTGACCCTCTCCCCCACGGGGGAGAGGGGACGCTGTTGCCGAATCCTCGCCTCACCTTCTCCCCTCCCGCTTGCGGGAGGGGCCGGGGGAGGGTGGGCCGTCGGGATCCCATAAGGTCGGATTTGCGTCGGCGCGGTTGCGCGGCGAAGGCGCCCGCGCCATCATCGCGGCCGTGGAACACTTCGAAATCAGGCCGTTGTCGGAGGCGCTCGGCGCCGAGATCGTGGGTCTCGACGTGACCGCGCCGGTCGACGCCGGCACCGCGGACGCGCTCCGGCAAGCGTGGCGCGAGCACATCGTCCTTCTGTTCCGGGCGCCCGGCCTCACCCAGGAGCAGCAGCTCCGCTTCGCCGAAGCGTTCGGCGAGATCGGGCGGCGCCCCCGGCCCAGGGGGGAGCGGCCCGAGGACGCGGCCACGGTCGACGACGCGATGATGCTGATCTCCAACATCCGGGTCGACGGCAAGCCGATCGGCTCGCTGCCCGACGGCGAGATGTATTTCCACCACGACACGATCTTCAAGGAGGTGCCCAATCTCGGCACCATGCTCTACGCCATCGAGGTGCCGAGCCGGGGCGGCAACACGAGGTTCGCCAACCACTACCTCGCCTACGACGCGCTGCCCGAGCGCATCAGGGAACGGGTCAGGGGCCGCACCGCGCACCACGTCTACGACTACGTCGTCTACAACAGCCGCGAGGGGAAGGGCGCCAACGCGAGCACGGTCGACGGCTGCGCCCACCCGGTCTGCATCGCCCACCCGGCGACCGGGCGGCGCGCGCTCTATGTCGACCGGCTGATGACCATGCGGATCGACGGGCTGCCGGAGGACGAGAGCGACGCTCTCCTCGACGAGATGGTCGACATCGCCGAGCGCGAGGAGTTCGTCTACGAGCATGTCTGGACGCCGGGCGATCTGCTGGTGTGGGACAATCTCTGCTCGTCCCACGCCCGCACCGATTTCCCGGCCGACGAACGCCGCCTGCTGCGCCGCTGCCAGATCGCGGGCGAGACCCGGCCAGCGGAGTAGAGCATTTTCCGACCGGGCACGATCGCAGCCAGCGGTCGCCGAAGAACCCCCTCACCCCGACCCTCTCCCCGCAGGGGAGAGGGAGACCCGCTCTCCGACTCCCCTCCCGCTTGCGGGAGGGGTTGGGGGAGGGTGGCGACGCGGTCAGGTCCGAAAATGCTGTAGCGCGCGTCCCCGGATACGGCGCTGGCACGCCTACCCGGAATGAGGGCGTTTCTCTCGTTCCTTCACCCTGAGTAGCCCCCACGGAGGGCGTATCGAAGCCCTACCGCGACCACTTGGTCCTGGGCTTCTCCGTCTCCGCCCCGTCGACCAGGATCGCGTCGACGTTCTCGTTGTAGAAGCACATCAGATCCCTGATCTTCGGGCATTCGGGGATCGGGTCGGGGTAGCTCCAGACGATGTCCTCGAAGGTCTCGCCGCCGATTTGCGCCGACCAGTAGACCGCCTCGCCCTTGTAGGGGCATCTCGTGGCGCTGCCGGTCCGGGTCAGCAGGTCCGTCCGCACGTCCTCGCGCGGGATGTAGTAGCGGACCGGGAGCCTGGTCTCGAACAGGAAATGGGCGCGGGTCGTGCGCGCCACCTCCTCGCCGCCGAGGATCACGCGGACCTCGCGCGAGGACGGGATCGCGTCCACCCGCTTGTAGGGATCGCGCGCGTGGACGAAGATCTCCTCGTCCTCCTCGTACCACCGATCGACCTTGCCCCAGTAGAAGGCGGCGATGCCGGCGAGCTCCGGCACCTCGTCGAACGGCGTCTCGTAGCTCCACATGATGTCGTCCACGGTCCGCCCGCCGACGCTGAGCGACCAGTAGGAGGCATCGCCCTTGTAGGGGCAGTGCGTGGCCGTCTCCGTCCGCGTCATCAGGTCGAGCCGGACATCCTCGAGCGGGAAGTAGTAGACCGGCAGGTGGTTGGCCTCGTGCAGCAGCCGCATCCGCGTGGAATCCGCGACCGTCTTGCCGCCCACCACCGCGCGGACGCGCCTCGGGCTGGGTTCGATCCGGACGAAGTGGTCCGGGTTCTTCGCGTAGCCCGGCCCGGGGCCGGTGGTCCTCACGTCCGCCATCGCGCTCCTCCCTCAAGGGCCGCCGAGTGTCCCGCTTCGCCGCGCGACGCGCAACCGGAGGGCGGCGCCTACGCGCTCGCCGCGGAGGGGAGCGCGGGCGAATCCTCCCGGACCGCGCCGGAACCCTCCTCGATCTCGGCGAGCCGGCCGGGATGGACCCGGATCGGCGCGGCGGCATCCGTCAGCGGTTCGACGATCCCGACGATCGCCGCGTCCCCGCAGCCCGCCTCGCGCAGCGCGGCGAGGCAGGAAGCCGCCCGGCCGCGCGGCACGCTCGCCAGCAGCCCGCCGGCGGTCTGCGGGTCGAACAGGATCGGGTGGACCGCATCCGCACCGGCATCCCGGACCGCCCGCGCCTGGCGCGCGTTCTGGGGTTGCAGCGAGCTCGCGATGCCGGCGGCGAGGCAGTCGAGCGCGCCGTCCAGTATCGGCAGATCGGCGGCGGCCAGCGCGACATCGGCCGCCGAGGCGCGGGTCATCTCGACCAGATGGCCGGCGAGGCCGAACCCGGTCACGTCGGTGCAGGCCCGCGCTCCGTGGCCGGTCAGGATCTCCGCCGCCGCCCGGTTGGAGGCGAGCATCGAGGCGAGCGCGCGGTCGATCCACCGCCCCTTCGCCCTGCACCGCATGTCGGCGGCGAACAGCGCGCCGGTGCCGAGTGCCTTGGTGAGGATCAGCCGGTCGCCGGGCCGCATGCCGGCCTTGCGCAGCACGCGCGCCGGATCCACCTGTCCGGTCACCGCGAGCCCCAGCGCGCGTTCCGCCCCTTCCCCGGTATGGCCGCCGACCAGCGCCGCGCCGGCCTCCGCCAGAACCTCGTTCGCCCCCTGCATCATGTCGGCGATCTCGGCGCCGATCTTCGCTTCCGGCCCGTGCGGAACGGTGACGATGGCGAGTGCGGTCCGCGGTTCCGCCCCCATCGCATAGATGTCGCCGAGCGCGTGGTTGGCCGCGATGCGGCCGAACAGATAGGGATCGTCGACGAAGGAGCGGAAGTGGTCGACGGTGTGCACCGCGGCCATGCCGGGCGCCACCCGGACCACCGCCGCGTCGTCGGGATCGTCGAGGCCGATCAGGATGTCGTCGCGGGGGCGCGGCTCGATGCCTTGGACGACGCGCCGGAGCACGCCTTGCCCCACCTTGGCGCCGCACCCGCCGCAGCGCATCCCGGGGTCGTCGAGCCGGGGCAGGCCGGGCGCCGGCGCGGGCGCGGGATCGGCCTCCATTTCGGGCAGATCGGTGTATTTGCGCATCCAGCGCCGGTCGATCCAGTCCTTCGCCCGCCACACCCAGCGCCCCTCGACCGCGAAGCGGCCGCGCGAAGCCACCGCATAGGCGTCCCCGGTCGAGATCAGGCTGAGCCAGGCGCGCTGCGGGCGGTAGGCGCGGAGCGGCCGTCCGGTGAGCGCGCGGCGCAGGTTCTCGGCGAGCGGCGGGCCCTGCCGGACCGCGAACACCCCGGCCTTGGGCCGTTCGTGGTTCACCATCGCCGCCACGTCGCCGCAGGCGAAGACGTCCAGATGCGAGGTCGAGCGCAGGAAGTCGTCGACCCGGATGAACCCCTCCGCGTCGACATCGAGCCCCGCCTCGGCCGGCCACGACTCCGCCGCCGCGCTGGTCACCCAGAGGATTTCGTCGGCCGCGACGGTCTCTCCGTCCTGGAGGACCAGCCCACCCGGCTCCACCCGGACGACGGCGCGGCCCAGCACGACCTCGATGCCGCGCGCGGCGAGGATCCGCGCGAACCGGGCGCGGGTCGCCGCGTTGTGGGCGGGCAGCAGAACGTCGGCCGCGTCGACCACGGTCATCGCGACCTGCCCGGCCCGCCGGGAGAGCCGGTGCCGCACCGAGAGCGCGAGCTCGACCCCGCCGGCCCCGCCGCCGACGACCGCGATCCGCACCGGACCGCCGCGGCCGCTCAGCCGGCCGGCCAGCGCCTCCCAGCGCGCGACGAAGCGGCCGATCGGCTTGACCGGAACCGCGTGCTCCGCCGCGCCCGGCACGTCGGCGGTGCGGGGGGCCGAGCCGATGTCGATGGAAACCACGTCATAGGGGACCGGCGGGCGGCCCTCGCAAGACACCGTCCCGGCGTCGAGATCGATGCCGGTGGCCGCGCGGTGGTAGATCCGCGCGCCGGCCAGGTTGGCGAGCGGGCGAAGGTCGATATGGCACTCGTCGAGCCCGTAATGCCCGGCGATGTGGCCCGGCAGCATGCCGGAATAGGGCGTGTGCACGTCGCGCGTGACCAGTGTCGTCCTGACGCCCGGCAGCGGCTTCATGGCGAACGCCTTGAGCACCGCGACGTGGGCGTGGCCGCCGCCGATGAGGACGAGATCCCTGACGACCGGGGCTTGCGGTTTCATCGGCTCGCGTTCCCGGAACCGGACGGGGATTGTTCAGTCGTCGCGATAGGTGCGCTCGCGGCGCTCGTGGCGCTCCTGGGCCTCGATCGACAGGGTCGCGATGGGGCGCGCCTCGAGCCGCTTGATGCCGATGGGCTCCTCGGTCTCCTCGCAATAGCCGTAGGTGCCTTCCTCGATCCGCGAGAGCGCCTCGTCGATCTTGGCGATCAGCTTGCGTTCCCGGTCGCGGGTCCGGAGCTCGATGGAGCGGTCGGTCTCGATGGTCGCCCGGTCGGCGAGGTCGGCGGCGGGCGCGTGGTCCTCCTGGAGGTTCTCCAGCGTGGCCGAGCTCTCCTGAAGCAGATCGCCCCGCCAGGCCAGCAGCTTGTTGCGAAAATACTCGCGCTGCCTCGCGTTCATGAAGGGTTCGTCCTCGCGCGGACGATACCCTTTCGGGAGCCTGACCCGCTTCGCCACCGACCCTCCCCTGCCTTGTTGGCGCGGGAGAATAGGGCACGGCCCCGGACGCCGCAACAAACAAGGCGCGGGTCTCCGGAGCCCGCCGGAACCCCTCCGGAAGAGCCGGATTCCCGCCCGTTTGACAGCGCCGAAGCCGCGCCTATACTCCGCGCTCTTCCCGGGAAAGCGGGCGGCAACGCCCCGTCCTCCGCGCGGGCGGCGGACCTACCGGGACAATGAATAAACGAACAAGGAACACACAATGACCAAGCGCGTACGCTCGAAATACAAGATCAACCGCAGGCTCCGGGTCAATCTCTGGGGCCGGCCGAAGAGCCCGGTCAACAAGCGGGACTACCCGCCGGGCGAGCACGGCCAGCGGCGCCGCAAGGTGTCCGATTTCGGCATCCAGCTTCAGGCCAAGCAGAAGCTGCGCGGCTACTACGGCAACATCACCGAAAAGCAGTTCCGCAGGCTGTACCACGAGGCCGTCAGGCGGCGCGGCGACACGGTGGAGAACCTCGTCGGGCTGCTGGAGCAGCGGCTCGACGCCGTGGTCTACCGGCTCAAATTCGTGCCCACCGTCTTCGCCTCGCGCCAGTTCATCAGCCACGGCCACGTGCTGGTCAACGGGCGTCGGGTGACGATCCCGTCATACCGCGTCCAGGTCGGCGACGAGGTCGAGGTGCGCGAACGCTCGCGCAATCTGGGGCTGGTCCTGGAAGCGATGGACTCGCCCGAGCGCGACGTGCCGGACTATTTCGAGGTCGACTACAACAAGATGGTCGGCAGGATGCTGCGCGTGCCGCAACTCGCCGAAATCCCCTACCCGGTCCAGATGGAACCCAACCTGGTCATCGAGTACTACTCGCGCTGACACCTTTCTGCTTCCCTACCGCCGTCGCGGTCGGCGAGAAAACAAGAAAATAGTCAGTTCCGCTCAGGCCGCAGCGCCGAGCCGCTCCATCTCGTGTGCAAACTCTTTACGGATGGCATCGGCTTCGTCATCCGGCAGCCAGCGCGTCATGTTCGGTATTACAGTCTGCCACATGCGCAAATCCTTGTCGGAAAGCGGCATGGTTTCCGATGCACGGAGAGTCTCCAGAAGCCGGCCTAGCCTTACGCGGATCGCTTGTGGGTCGGGGAGCGATGTCCGGGTAGGCGGACCCATACGGCCGTCGCCGAAGAGGCTGCCCTGAGCGTCGATGGCCATGTGGTTCGGTTCCCTATACTGCGGGAAGCCCGAGAGCATCCCGGTTCAGCGTTGCCCCGAGCGCATTACCAAGTATGGTATCCGCCTGAGCAGCGAAATCAATATATTCGACTATTCGTGCGCAGGAATCCCGGAACGCATCGAATAGCGCCAGATCCACGACGTGGCCAGCGCGTCCCTCTAGCCAACGACGGAGAACCGGATAGCCGCTGACCTCGTATGCCCAGAGAGCGTGCGGCAGCCCCTCTACCTGACCTGACCCGTCGTCGCAAAGCGTCAGGCGATCTCCGTCGGGATCCGACAGCGTAAGCCGGGCTTCTGGCGTCGGTGCGGCGGCGAGGCGAACGAAGGCGGGGTCCGTGCTACGGGTCGGGGGCTGCGCGGGATCGAAGGTCTGGATCGCGCGGATGCGGGCGCCCAACAGCGCGGCCTGCAAGAACACTGCATGGTCGGCCGGGAAGGGAACATGGGGGAAAACGTCCTCCAGATCCTCAGCAAAGCGCAGCGTATAGCTTCGGGCAGACAGAAGGCAAAGGATCGCGTCGAATACTTCTTCGGGCGTGACGGCAATACCATAGGCACCGGTCAGGCCATCGAGGAGCGCGGTCGAGACGTTGGGGCCGGCCGACGCCGGGCGACGGTCGTGTAACGGGAAGGCGTAGCCGCCATAGCTGCCTCGGAAGGCATGATAGTCGGGCAGCAGTCCGTGGCACCAGACGGCGGGGCCGACGCTTGTTCCTCCAGGGAGGGCGTAGAGGCCGACGTTCTGTGCGCCCCAGACGCGCTGAAATTCCGGACCGGGTCGGTTGAGGAGACGCAGATCGTTGTAGAACCATCGCAGGTCGAACGGCCGATAGGACAATCGCCGGACGAGTGCTGGATCGTGAACGCCCGGCTCTCGTTGTTGCAGGAATTCATCGACCTTGTGGCACAACTCGATGCGCTGAGCGTCCACGAATACAGGATCATTCCCGCTCTTCATTCCCGATTTTAGAAAGCTGAAACATTCGCGCAGGCTCGGCCATTCTCCGTTTGCGAATGGGCGGGGCCGAAAATCTTCAAGAGGTTCCCGCGTGACAGGGATGGCGTTCGGCAGCATGCCCGCCGCCGCGCCCTCCTCCAACCACAAGAGCTTGGACTGACGGGAGAAGTGCCCCTCGTCCCAGGAGTCGAGGTAGCGTATCTCGGCCGGCTGCCCGGCGCGCGAACCGTCCGCGATGGCGATGGTGATGGCCGTGCCTACCTGGATGTCGAAGACCCCGGCGTCGCGGTCGATCCCGGCCCTTGGTCCACGACGCAGATCTCCGCGTAGGTCTATGATTTCGATACGGTCGAAACGGTCGCGCATCATTTTGCGCAGGCCGGCATAGGGCCAGCCGGTCAGGAACTTCCGGTTGGAGATAAAGGCGACGACACCGCGCCGCGGGGCGCATTCGGCCTCGAATATCTTCCACATGGCCCAGCGCCAGAACGCGACGGAAAGCTCTGGGAAGGTATTGAGTTGATTGCCCCGGCCGGCCTCCCGCACCGGGCGCTTCAGGTCATCCCAAAGCGCATTCATCCACTGTCCGACCAACGTGCGGTCCTCGCCTTGCTCCAACCTTCGGTAAGGCGGGTTGCCGATAATGGCGAGAATGGGCTGCTCCGCCTTGATCCGATCGGCGGCGCGGCGTTCTTCGGTGATGCCCGCCGAGACGAAGCCGAGCCGGCCGAGTGGTGCGGCAGCGCCGGGTTCGGCAAGCGTGTCGGCGAGATACACACCCAACCGCGGCAGCGCCGGTCGGTGCCCCCGGGCTGCCGGGTCGCGCAGCGTATGGTGCAACCGGTAATGTGCCACCGCGTAGGGCCCGACGAGCAGTTCGAGGCCGAACATTCGCCCGGCCAGGTCGCGGAGTTCCAGATCGGCTCGGCCCTGTCCGCCAGCAGCGGTCGCCTCCTCTCTTACCCGTTCCGCCACGCCCAGCAGGAAGGTTCCAGTACCGGTCCCGGGATCGAGAATCGTCAGGTTGGGATCCCGTAGCCCGTTCAGGCCGAGGTTGGCGCGCGCAGCGCGGTCCAGCGCGCCTGTCATGAACCGTACGACCTCGACTGGGGTGAAGTAGACGCCGTAGCGTTCCCGCGCCGCCGGGTCGAAGACCGACAGGAAATCCTCGTAGAAATACAGGATGGGGTCGGGATGGCCGGGCCGGATCGCGAGGATTTCGGGCGCAAAACTGTTCACAGTGTCCAGCAGCACGGTGAATCCGATGCCGACAACATCGAGAATTTCCGCTTGTGTCAGAACCCTCAAAGCGGTGTGCATAAGGGGATGTTCGGCAGGCATATGACGGTAGGACATCGCATCGACCGGCTGGCCGCTTCCTTCCCTCACCAGGAGCAGGCCGAAGGCCAGCGTCTGGGCGAAGGCCGAGGAAAACAGGTTGTCAAAGTCCTTCGCCGGGTAACCGCCCGCCTCGGGATGCGCGTAGAGGACAGTCTGGAACTCTGCGTGAACATCGAGCAGCGGATCGGCGGTCGCGTTGGCCGCTCGCAATTCGGCCAAGCGGTCCTGAACGATTCCGCGGACTAACCGCGACGAGTGCGCAAGGAGCTGGGCGAGGTGTTCGGCATCCCGCGCACCCGGCTCCTGACCGGCCGCGGCGGCGAGCCGCTCGACCAGCGCCAATAGCGGCGCTGGGTCGTGTGCCCGGATCAGCCGGGTTGCGCGCGCATCGTCGCATGCAGGATCGATGGCATCTTCGGGAACGATCCGCGCCACCCCCTGTTCGTCGGCGCGTTCGAACAAGAAGATTTCAATGAAGTTGGATGTACCCCAGCACTGGAGTTCACGCAGCCGTTTGGCCTGCCGCCTGTCATGCGGAACACGCCAGCGAGCCGGGTTCGCCGGCTTGTCCGGGGCTTTCAGTTCGACAAACGCGCGCGCCGGAGCACCGGCACGAACGAGCGCAATATCGGGCCGGCCGATACCTGGATTGACAAACTCGGGAACCACGGTGAGCCCGGCATCAACAGGCGTTTCGCCCAGAACGCTTTCGAGCAATTCCTGAAATGCCGGTGCGAGAGCCGGTTCGTGAACCGCCGCGTGTGCTCGGCGAAGGTCGCGAATACGCTGCGCATAGCGCAGGAGGTGGTTGAAAACGGGCATTACCCAGGGACGACGAACTGCGGCAGTGGGATTCGCATCATGTTGGAGGTGAAGACACGCCCTCCAATATCAAGTGTTACTTTAGGAAGGCAGTCAGGTCGAGCGCGACGTGCCGGACTACTTCGAGGTCGACTACAACAAGATGGTCGGCCGGATGCTGCGCGTCCCGCAGCTCGCCGAAATCCCCTACCCGGTCCAGATGGAACCGAACCTGGTCATCGAGTACTACTCGCGCTGACGGGGGGCCGGCTGCCCTCCCCCGGCCCCTCCCGCAAGCGGGAGGGGGGAAGATAGAGCGGAGTCGGCGTCGTGAGTCTCTCTCTCCCCACGGGGGAGAGGGCCGGGGTGAGGGGGATGCCGCGCCCCTATTCGGGATTGGCGAGCTGGATGTCGATCCCGCGGGTCGAGAACAGCTCCATCAGCTCGCCGGTCTCGTACATCTCGCGCACGATGTCGCAGCCGCCGACGAACTCGCCCTTGACGTAGAGCTGGGGGATGGTGGGCCAGCTCGAGAAGTGCTTGATCCCCTCGCGGAGCTCGGGGTCCTGCAGCACGTCGATCCCCCGGAATGGCACGCCGAGATTGCTGAGCGCCTGAACCACCATGGAAGAGAACCCGCATTGCGGGAAGACGGGCGTCCCCTTCATGAACAGGACGACGTCGGTTTCCCCGATGTCGTCGCGGATTCGTTCGAACACGGCGGGTTCGCTCATCTTCGGCTCCTCTTGCGATGCATGCGTCAGGCGTCTTCCGGGATTGCGGTCTGGAGCGCGAGCGCGTGAAGCTCGCCGCCCATCCGGCCCTGGAGCGCCTGGTAGACCATCTGGTGTTGCTGGACCCTCGTCTTGCCCTTGAAGGCCCCGGAGACGACATGCGCCGCGTAGTGGTCGCCGTCTCCCGCGAGGTCCTGGATGCTGACCACCGCGTCGGGAAGGCTTTCCTTGATCAGGCGCTCGATATCGCCCGGGTCCATGGGCACGGCTGCGATCCTCGATTGTCTCTCCGCGGGGTCAGCGCCCCGCCATGAAGCGCGGGAACCACGCTTCGTGGGCCTCCCTAAGCCTAGCAAGGGATATATGGCCGTGGCCGGAGACAGTCAACGCCGCGCCGCCGGTGCGGCCGACGAGCCTTGCGGGCACGCCGGCGGCGTTTGCGCCATCCAGCACCGGGGCGGCGTCGGGGACGGCGACGATATAGCGTCCCTGATCCTCGCCGAACAGCCAGGCCAGCGGATCGGCCTCCGGCGGAAGCGCGATCTCCGCGCCGACCCCGGACGCGAGCGCCATCTCGGCGACGGCGACCAGCAGCCCGCCATCGGAAACGTCGTGGCAGATTTCGACGGCGCCGTCCCGGATCAGCTCCCGCACCAGCAGCCCGTTGCGCCGCTCGGCTTCGAGGTCCACCGGCGGCGGCGGCCCGCCCGGAGTCTCCAGCACGTCGCGCAGCAGAAGCGACTGGCCGAGATGCCCCGACGTCCGGCCGATCGCGACGATCCCGTGGCCGGGGGCGGCGAAGGCGACGCTTGTGCGGCGGGAAAGGTCGTCGAGGAGGCCGAGCCCGCCGATCACCGGCGTCGGCAGGATCGCCCGCCCGTCGGTCTCGTTGTAGAGCGAGACATTGCCCGAGACGACCGGGAAGTCGAGCGCGCGGCAGGCCTCGCCGATCCCCTCGATGCAGCCGACCAGCTGGCCCATGATCTCGGGCCGCTCGGGATCGCCGAAATTGAGGTTGTCGGTCAGCGCCAGCGGCCGCGCGCCGGCCGCCACCAGGTTGCGCCATGCCTCCGCCACCGCCTGGCGACCGCCCTCGCGCGGATCGGCGGCGCAGTAGCGCGGCGTGCAGTCGGTGGTGAGCGCGATTCCCCGCGACGCGCCGTGGACGCGGATCACCGCCGCGTCGCCGCCCGGCCTGACCACGGTGTCGCCCATCACCATGTGGTCGTATTGCTCCCAGATCCAGCGCGGCGACGCCAGATGCGGCGCGCCCATAAGCCGTTCGAGCGCGTCGAGCGGCACGACCCCGGCCGTCTCCACCGCCGGCATCGCGGGCGGCGGCGTCGGGACATGCGGCCGCCGATAGCGGGGCGCCGCCTCAACCAGCGGATCCACGGGAATGTCGGCGGCGGTCTCGCCACCGTGGGAGAGCACCACGCGGCCGGTGTCGGTCAGCCGGCCGATGACGGCGAAATCGAGCCCCCATTTGCGGAATATGCGTTCCGCCGCCTCCTCGGCGTCGGGGCGGAGCACCATCAGCATCCGTTCCTGGCTCTCCGAAAGCATGATCTCGTAGGCGTTCATGCCGGTCTCGCGGGTCGGCACGCGGTCGAGGTCGAGCGCGATGCCGACGCCGCCCTTCGACGCCATTTCGAGCGCGGACGATGTCAGCCCGGCCGCGCCCATGTCCTGGATCGCGACGATCGCGTCGGTCGCCATCAGCTCGAGGCAGGCTTCCAGCAACAGCTTCTCGGTGAACGGGTCGCCGACCTGGACGGTGGGCCGCTTCGCTTCGGCATCCGCGTCGAACGTCGCCGACGCCATGGTCGCGCCGTGGATGCCGTCGCGACCGGTCTTCGACCCGACATAGACCACGGCATTGCCGACGCCGGTCGCGCAGGCATAGAAGATCCGGTCCGCATCGGCGATGCCGACCGCCATCGCGTTGACCAGGATGTTGCCGTCATAGGCCGGGTCGAATTCCGTCTCGCCGCCGACGGTCGGGATGCCGATGCAGTTGCCGTAGCCGCCGATCCCGGACACCACGCCGGAGACGAGATGGCGGGTCCGGGGATGGTCGGGGCTGCCGAAGCGGAGAGCGTTCAGCACCGCGACGGGCCGGGCGCCCATGGTGAACACGTCGCGCAGGATGCCGCCCACCCCGGTCGCCGCGCCCTGGTAGGGCTCGATGAAGGAGGGGTGGTTGTGGCTCTCGATCTTGAAGACGGCGGCCTTGCCGTCCCCGATATCGACGACGCCCGCGTTCTCGCCGGGGCCGCAGATCACCCACGGCGCCTCGGTCGGCAGCGTCGCGAGCCAGGCACGCGACGACTTGTAGGAGCAGTGCTCGGACCACATCGCCGAAGCGATGCCGAGCTCGACCATGTTGGGCTCGCGCCCGAGGATGTCGAGGAGGCGCGCGTACTCGTCCTCGCTGAGCCCGTGCTCGGCCACGATCTCCGGGGTCATCGCCCGCGCCGGCCCCACGGCCCACGCCGGGAGGCGAAGGAGATCGGCCGGCGTATGCGGGCGCCGGGCCGGCTGTCCCACAGCACGACATGGGGCTGGCGGAAGAAGAAGATCAGCACCGCCCCGGCGACGAAACCGCCGACATGGGCCCACCAGGCGATGCCGGCGCCCTCGCTCCGGACGGTGAGCGCGTTGAGCACCTCGAGCCCGATCCAGCTCCCCAGCACGATCACGGTGGGCAGCTTGATCGGGATAATCCCGAACAGGAGTCCCCAGATGCCGACCTTGGGGTGAAGGACGAAATAGGCGCCCAGCACACCGGCGATGGCGCCGCTCGCCCCGACGGTGGGGATCGTCGATCCGGGGACGCTGGCGGCATGGGCGAGCCCGGCGATGGTGCCGCAGAGGAGATAGAAGACGATGAAGCGGCGATGGCCCATCGCATCCTCGACATTGTCGCCGAACACCCAGAGGAACAGCATGTTGCCGATCAGGTGCAGCCAGCCGCCGTGCAGGAACATGCTGGTGAACAGCGTCACCGGCGACGGCACGACCGCGGCTTCGGCCGGCAGCGCCGCGTTGCCCCAGAGCACCGCCGGGATGACGCCGTAGCGGAAGAACGCGACCTCGTGCTCCCGCGACGACAGGCCGAGCTGCCACAGGAAGGTCAGTACGCAGGCCGCGATCAGGGCCATGGTGACGAAGTGGTAGCGGATCCAGATCCGCGGGTTCTCGTCGTTGATCGGAACGAAAGCCATGTCAGGCGGCCAGGCTCCCGGCCATCCCCTCGAACAGCGCGCGGCCGTCGGTTCCCCCGAGGACGGCTTCGGCGGCGCGCTCGGGATGCGGCATCATGCCGAGGATTCGCCGGCCGGGGTCGAGGATGCCGGCAATGGCAGACGTCGAGCCGTTGGGGTTGTCGCGGTAGCGGAAGGCGATCAGGCCCTCGCCCTCCAGCCGGGCGACGGTCTCGCCGTCGGCGACGTAGTTCCCGTCGTTATGGGCGACCGGCATGGTGACGGTCGCGCCTTCCCGGTAGCGGCAGGTGAAGATCGTGTCGTCGCGCTCGACGGAGAGGGCCACGTCCCGGCATATGAAACGAAGGCCGGCGTTCCGCATCAGCGCGCCGGGCAGCAGACCCGCCTCTGTCAGCACCTGGAAGCCGTTGCAAATGCCGAGCACGGCGACGCCCGTGCGCGCCTTCGCCGCGACCTCGCGCATCACCGGGGAATGCGCCGCCATCGCGCCGGAGCGCAGATAGTCGCCATAGGCGAAGCCGCCCGGGATCACGATCAGGTCGACCGGGGGAAGTACGGTATCGCCGTGCCACACCATCGCCGGCGCCCGCCCCGTCACCGCTTCGACGACCACCGCGCTGTCGCGGTCGCAGTTGGAGCCGGGGAAGACGATGACGGCGGTTCTCATGCCGCCGATCCCACGGACAAGTTCATGGCCGGCCCCTCACCCCGGCCCTCTCCCCGTTGGGGAGAGGGAGAGTTGTGGCGCCGACCGCTCCTTAGCTTCTCCCCTCCCGCTTGCCCCGGATCGCAGTCCGGGGCTTGCGGGAGGGGCCGGGGGAGGGTGGCGGGCGCGCATCATCCCGTCAGGTCGATCTCGTAATCCTCGATCACCGTATTGGCCAGCAGCCGCTCGCACATTTCTTCCAGGTCCTCCCGGGCGCGGCCCGGATCGGTCTCGGCGAGGTCGATGTCGATCACCTTGCCCTGGCGGACCTCGCCCACGCCTTCGAAGCCGAGCGCCGCCAGCGCCTGGCCGACCGCCTTCCCCTGCGGGTCGAGCACGCCTTGCTTGAGCGTGATATGGATCCGCGCCCTCACCGGGGCGCTATTGCATCACCGCCGGACCCTTCAGGTCGCCGGGTGCGCTTTCGGGCAGGATGCCGAGACGGCGCGCGACCTCCTGATAGGCTTCCTCGACGCCGCCGAGATCGCGCCGGAAACGGTCCTTGTCCATCTTCTCGTTGGTCTTGAGATCCCACAGCCGGCAATTGTCGGGGCTGATCTCGTCGGCGAGGACGATGCGCATCTCGTCGTTGTTCCAGAGCCGCCCGTATTCGAGCTTGAAGTCGACCAGCCGGATTCCGACCGTCACCAGCAGCCCGGTGAGGAAGTCGTTCACCCGGAGCGACATGTGCATCATCTCGTCGAGCTCCTGCGGCGTCGACCAGCCGAAGGCGGTGATGTGCTCCTCGGCGACCAGCGGATCGTTGAGATCGTCGGCCTTGTAGTAGTACTCCACGATCGAGCGCGGCAGCGGCGTTCCCTCGGCGATGCCGAAGCGCTCGCAGATCGACCCCGCGGCGACGTTGCGCACCACGATCTCGACCGGAATGATCTCGACCTCGCGGATCAGCTGCTCGCGCATGTTGAGCCGCCGCACGAAATGGGTCGGGATCCCGATCTCGGCGAGCTTGAGCATCAGATACTCGGAGATCCGGTTGTTCAGGACGCCCTTGCCGGTGATCGTGCCCGTCTTGGCGTTGTTGAAGGCGCTGGCGTCGTCCTTGAAGTACTGAACGAGGGTACCCGGCTCCGGCCCTTCGAAGAGGACCTTGGCCTTGCCCTCGTATATCCGTCTGCGGCGGGCCATGGCTTGCGACTCGGATTCATGGGAATGGGAGCGGAGCGCGTTGGCGCCCGCCCGATTCATATAACAACTTGTGCGGCTCCTAACAATGGCGGCGATCGGTCGCGAGGCCGAATCGCACGGATTCGCTATTCGACGGGCAGATAGGGCGCCTCTCCCGGCCGGCCCGACGCCGACAGGAAAACCGTCCTCCCGCCGTCGACATGCGCCGCCGCCAGGCCGATCAGGGAGCTCGAAAGGGTTCCGAACGGGGTGCCGGTCACGACCGTCATCGCCTCTCCCGGACCGGTTCCGGGCAGGCTGTCGCGCGCGGCCAGGATTCGCGTCCAGGACTCCCAGTCCCCGGACGCGGGATCGGGTGCGGCGGCGGCGCGGAGGCGCGGCAGATAGAGCCGGGTCCGGGCGGAGCCCGCCTCGTCGTTCAGGTCGTGGGCGGTGACCATCGACAGGCCCTCGCCGATCTCGCGCAGCGAGGGCCTCGCGTCGCCGTCCGGGCCGAACCCCCTGAGCCACCAGGCGTCCCGGTTGTCGGCGATCACGAGATTGAAGCTCCGGTAGCTGCGTCCGTCGATTGCGGAAAGCGCGCCCGCGGCGGCGACGGCATCGGCGTGATCGAGGGCTTCGAGCACCAGCTCGCCGCGCGAACGCAGAACGGGGTCGGGACCGAGCGAATCCGGCCGGTTGAGCACGCCCGCCGCCACGCCGTGGTCGTTGAGCCCGAGCCACGTCCCGCCGGCGAGCTCGTCCATGCCCGCGACCACCTCCGGACGGTCGGGCCAGTGCCGCCCCGGCGCGCGCCACGGCCGTTCCGCGTTCTCGTCCCGGTTGGCGGCGATCGACACCGGCCAGTCGTGACCGGGCCTCCTCAGGATGACAAGCGTGCACATCGGTCGGTCCGTGTCGTTGCGGGCGGCGCCGGGGGCACTATATAAGGCGAGTCGGCCCTCCGGGGGCCGCAGTCGGGTCCGAGAGGAGACGAAAGGCGATGACCACCTTCGAAGAGCGCGAGCAGGGTTACGAGGCCAAGTTCAAGCGCGACCAGGAATTCCAGTTCAAGGCCGCCGCCCGGCGCAACAAGCTGCTCGGACTCTGGGCCGCCGAAAAGCTCGGACTCTCGGGCGGCGACGCGGATGCCTATGCGAAGGAGGTGGTGATCGCCGATTTCGAGGAGCCGGGCGACGAGGACGTGCTCCGCAAGGTGGCCGAAGACCTCGATGGCAAGGGCGTCAGCGCCGCCGAAATCCGCCGCGAGATGGACCGCCTGATGCCGATCGCCGCCGAGCAGGTGGAAAGCGAGAGCTAGCCGGCCCCGAAGGAAGGATCGAACGCCATGGCCAGCATCACCATCCGCAATCTCGACGACGACGTGAAGACCCGTCTGCGCGTTCGGGCGGCGGATAACGGCCGTTCGATGGAAGAGGAAGCGCGGTCGATCCTGCGCGACGCCGTCGGACGGGAAGACGTGCCGGAAAAGGGCCTCGGAACGGCCATCCACGAGTTGTTCAAACCCTTGGGCGGCGTGGAACTCGAGCTGCCGCCGCGCGAGCCGATGCGCGAACCGCCCCGCTTCGATTGAGGCGGCGGCGATGACAGTGCTCGACACGAACGTCGTGTCCGAGTTGATGCGCGACAATCCGAACCCGACAGTGCTTGCATGGGTGGACGACCAAGCGACCCGGGAGTTGTTCGTTACCGCGGTGACGGAAGCCGAGCTTCGCACCGGCATTGCCCTTCTGCCGGAGGGCGCACGCCGCAGGGGTCTGACGGATGCCGTCGAACGGATGCTCGGCGGTCTGTTTGCGGGTCGGATTCTGCCATTCGACAGCGGCGCGGCGCGGGCCTATGCCGACATCGCCGCCACTCGCCGCGCGGCCGGTCGCCCCATCTCCCAGTGGGACGGTCAGATCGCGGCGATCGCGCATTCACGAAGCATGGCGGTGGCGACCCGAAACGTTCGGGATTTCTCGGAAACCGGTATCGAAATCGTCGATCCCTGGGTGCGAATCTGAACCGTATAAAATTGGGAAGGTCGCCGGCGACTGGCTGACTAACCGGTTTCTCCGAACACACGCTCAAAGATCGTGTCGACATGGGCGAGGTGGTGGTCTAGGTCGAACAGGGCGGAAAGCGCGTCATCGTTCAGCAGCCGCGTCACCTCGGCGTCCCGCTTCAGCAGCGCCAGGAAGTCGCCGCCTTCCTCCCATACCCGCATCGCGTTGCGCTGGACGACCGCGTAGGCGTCCTCGCGCGACATGCCGGCTTCGGTGAGCGCCAGCAGCACGCGCTGCGAGTGGATGAGGCCGCCGAGCGCGTCCAGGTTCTCGCGCATGCGCTTAGGGTAAACCACCAGCCGGTCGACCACGCCGGCGAGCCGGGCCAGGGCGAAGTCGAGCGTCACCGTCGCGTCCGGCGCGATCGTCCGCTCCACCGATGAGTGCGAGATGTCGCGCTCGTGCCACAGGACGACGTTCTCCATCGCGGGCGTCACGTGGGAGCGCACGATGCGGGCGAGCCCGGTGAGGTTCTCGGTCAACACCGGGTTGCGCTTGTGCGGCATCGCGGACGAGCCCTTCTGGCCCGGCGCGAAATACTCCTCGGCCTCGCGCACCTCCGTCCGTTGAAGATGGCGGATCTCGGTCGCGAGACGCTCCACGGCGGCGGCGATCAGGCCGAGCGTCGCGAAGAACGCGGCGTGCCGGTCGCGCGGCACGATCTGCGTGGACACCGGCTCGACCGCGAGCCCCAGCTTCTCGGCGACATGCGCCTCGACGCGCGGATCGATATTCGCGAACGTCCCGACCGCACCCGAAATCGCGCAGGTCGCGATTTCGGCCCGCGCGGCGGCGAGGCGGGTGCGGTTGCGCGCGAACTCGGCATGGTGCCCGGCGAGCTTGAGCCCGAAGGTCGTGGGCTCGGCGTGGATGCCGTGGCTCCGCCCGATGCAGGGGGTCAGTTTGTGCTCGCGCGCGCGGCGTTCGAGCGCATCCATCACCGCCCCGATCCCGGCATCGAGCAGGTCTGCGGCGCGGGAGAGCTGCACCGCGAGGCAGGTGTCGAGCACGTCGGACGATGTCATCCCCTGGTGCACGAAACGCGCCTCCGGCCCGACATGCTCGGCGAGGTTGGTGAGGAAGGCGATCACGTCGTGGCGGGTCTCGCGCTCGATCTCCTCGATCCGCGCGACCTCGAAGGCGCCGCGCTCCCACACCGCCTTCGCCGCCGATTCGGGGATCAGCCCGAGCGCCGCCTGCGCGTCGCAGGCATGGGCCTCGATCTCGAACCAGATGCGGAACCTGGTCTCGGGCGCCCAGAGCGCCGCCATCTCTTCTCGCGAATAGCGCGGGATCATTCGGCTCGTGCCCCGATCTGCCGGCGCGGAGGGGTTTAGCAGATGCGGCGGGCGATAGGAACGCGGCTCACCGGCGGGCGCGGACGACCGCGAGGTAGATCGGGATCGGACACAGCGACACGATGCCGATCGCCACCGTCATCGGGAGCTGGGTGCCGTCGGCGAAATGGCCGATCAGCAGCCCGGTCAGCACGCTGAACGAGAGCTGGACGAAGCCGAGCGCCGAGGACGCCGCGCCGGCGATGTCGGGGAAGATCGACATGGCGGCGGCCTGGCCGGCGGGAACGATGAAGCTGAAGGCGAACATGAAGGCGGCCATCGGCAGGACGATCGCCCAGGCCGTGTCGACGGCGCCGAGGCCCAGCCCGGCCATGACCGCGCCGGCGCAGGCCATCATGGTCCCGCCGGTCAGGATCATGCCGCGGATCGACCGGCGCCCCACCAGGCGCGCCGACAGCCAGCTGCCGCACACATAGGCCATCATGCAGCCGGCGAAGAGGTAGCCGTAACTCTCGACCGAAACGCCGACGTGGTTGATCAGGCTTGTCGCGGACGCGGCCAGAAAGGCGAACAGCCCGCAGTAACAGGCGCTCAGCATCAGCATGTAGCCCGCGAAATCCCGGCTGCCCAGGATCCGCGCATAGGTGCGTACCAGCGGGCCGGGGCGGAGCGCGTCGAGCCGGCGTTCGGGCGCCGTCTCGTCCAGCGCGCGCCAGGCGACGGCCAAGGCCAGCAATCCGTAGACCGCGAGGAACCAATAGATCGCGCGCCAACCCAGCCCGATCGTGAGATGCGCGCCCAGGATGGGGCCTACGATCGGCGCGAACCCGTACATCATCATGACATAGGCCAGCATCTTCGCCGCTTCTTCGCGGTCGAAGAGGTCGCGGACGATCGCGCGCGCCAGCACCGAAGCTGCGCAGGCGGCGAGCCCTTGAAGGAAGCGGAGAACGATGAAGGATTCGAAGGATGCGGAAAGCGCGCAGCCGGCGGCCGCGGCCACGAACGCGCAGAAGGCGACGAGCAGGACAGGGCGCCGGCCGAAGCGGTCGGAGACGGGACCGTAGAACAGCTGGCCCGCCGCGATGCCCGCCATGAAGACGCTGAGGCTGAACTGGATCGCGCCGTCGGAAACCCCGAAATCGGCGGCCGCGAGCGGCATCGACGGCAGGGTGGAATCGACCGACAGCGGCAGCGAAGCCATCAGCAGGCCGAGCAGCAGCGCGGTGGCGAAAAATCCAAGCCGGTGTCTAGCGCGCGTGGACTCGCTCACGCACCGTTCCCGCCATCCGCCGTCATGTTGCCGCGCAAGCGCCGCAGCAGGCGCTTGAGCTCCTCCTGTTCGGCCCTGGAAAGGCCGTCGACGCCCTGCCGGTTGATCGCCGCGACCTCGGGCATCACCAGGTCGTAGATCCGCCTGCCCTCGGGCGTGAGAAAGACGTTGATCTTGCGCCCGTCATGCTCGTTGTGGGTGCGCCTGACGAGGCCGCGCTCCTCCAGCCGGTTGACCGCGGCGACGGTGGTCGAGCCCTTCATCCGGACCCGCTCGGAAAGCTGGCGCTGGGTCAGCCCGTCCTCCTCCCAGAGCGCGCGCAGGAAGGGCCACAGCCCGAACGTCACGCCGTGCCGCGCGATCCGTTTGGAGAACCGCGTGGTGAACGCCCTCGTGGTGTCCCAGAGCAGAAAGCCCACGGTGTCTTCGGGCGACAATTGGTCGTCGGGCGGCATGGCGGCTAAGATAATACCTCGCGGGCAGGGTAAACAGGCGGAGCCCGGCGGTCGGATTGACAGTCGAAGCGGCGACCGTTAGGTGACTAACGAATTTTCCCGCATCCGGAAAGGGACGGGGATGGCTTACGACACGATCCGGGTGGACCTCGACGGCGGCGTGGCGACGCTCACGCTCAACCGGCCGGAAAAGAAGAACGCGATGAACCCGCGCCTCCACGACGAGGTGACGGAGGCGCTGGAAGTCCTGCGCTACGACGACGACGCCAGGGTGGTGGTGATCACCGGGGCGGGCGATGCCTTCTCCGCCGGCATGGACCTGAAGGAGTTCTTCATCGAGCTCAAGGACAAGCCGGCCGAGTACGACCGCGTGACCCGGGTCTCGGTCGAATGGCGCGGACGGACGATCCGCTATTTCCCCAAGCCCACCATCGCCATGGTCAACGGGCATTGCTACGGCGGGGCGTTCACCATCGTGGAGGCCTGCGACCTCGCGGTCGCCGCCGACGAGGCGAAGTTCGCGCTGAGCGAGATCAACTTCAAGATGTTCCCCGGCGGCAGCGTGTCGAAGTCGATGGGGAACCTTCTGCGGCCGCGCGATTATCTCTGGTACGCGATGACGGGACGGCCGTTCGACGGCAAGACCGCCGCCGGGATCGGCTTCGTCAATTTCTCGGTGCCGCTCGAAGAGCTGCGCGAGACGGTGATGGACGCCGCCCGCGACATCGCGGCAAAGGATCCGTCGGCGCTGCAGGCGACCAAGGAAGCCTATCGCCACTCGCTCGACATGGACTGGGATACCGCGATGAACTACGCCAACGCGATGCAGGCGCAGCACGTGCAGCGCCAGGACGATGCGTTCCGCAAGGAGGGAATCGGCGATTTCCTCGACAAGAAATACCGTCCGGGCCTCGGCGGACACGAGAAGGTGGAGTCGTGACCGGGCGTTTCGCGACCGGTCCGCGCAGGGGAGAGATGTAATGGCAGCGTGCGTCGAGAGCACGATCGACTACAAGGGCGGCAAGGTGTTCCTGCGCCGGGGCGGCAGCGGCCAGACGCTGCTTTTCCTGCACGGCGCGGGCGGCATCCCGGGCTGGCTGCCGTATCTGGACCGGCTCTCCGACCGCTACGACGTGATCGCGCCCGACCACCCGACCTTCGGTCAGTCGGACGAGCCCGCCTGGGTCGAGAAGGTCGACGACCTCGCCTATTTCTATCTCGACTTCATCAAGGAGCACGGGCTCGGGAACGTCCATCTGGTCGGCCAGTCGCTGGGCGGCTGGATCGCGCTGGAAATCGCGGTGCGTTCGACCCACAGCCTCGCCTCGCTCACTTTGGTGGGCGCCGCGGGCATCCGGATCAAGGGCCAGCCGGCCGCCGACCTGTTCATCATGGACGACGAGGAGCTCGCCCGGGCGCTGTTCAAGTCGGACGCGCTGGCCGAGCAGATGCTGGCGCTGGAGCCGACCGAGGAACAGCAGGACATCGTCCTCAAGAACAAGGTCGCGACCGCCCGCCTCGCCTGGCAGCCGCGCCTGTTCAACCCGGCGCTGCGCAAGTGGCTGCACCGGATCGACGTGCCGACGCATGTGATCTGGGGCGATTCCGACCGGATCATCCCGCCGAGCTACGCGGGCGAGTTCGGCAGCCTGATCGCGGGCGCGACGGTCACCATGATCGAGGATTGCGGCCATTTGCCCAATATCGAGCAGACCGGGGCGTTCATCGACGCGGTGACGGGATTCTGCGACCGCCACGCCGCCTGATCCCGGCGCCCGGGGAGGAGCACGCGGCATGAAGATCACGATGTTCCACCTGATGCCCTACGCGCACATGGACATGGCGCTCAGGGCGAAGCACAAATCGGCCTGGGTCACCTACCCCAACTCGGATTTCGACCCGAAGAAGGGCGCCGCGCTCTATAACCGCTATCTCGACGAGCTGGAGCTCGCCGCCGAGCTCGGCTTCGACGGGATCAGCGTCAACGAGCACCATCAGAACGCCTACGGGCTGATGCCCTCGCCGGTGGTGATGGCCGCCGCGCTGGCCAGGCGCACGGAGAACTGCAAGCTCGCCATCCTCGGCAACGCGTTCGCGCTCCGCGAGCACCCGCTGACGCTCGCCGAAGAGCACGCGATGATCGACTGCATCTCGGGCGGACGCCTGATCACCGGCTTCGTCCGCGGCATCGGGGCGGAGTTCTGGTCGCTCGCCGCCAATCCGACCACCTCGCACGAACGCCATGTCGAGGCGCACGATTTGATCGTCCGGGCATGGACCGAGACCGGGCCGTTCGCTTTCGAGGGCCGGCATTTCCACTTCGAATACGTCAATGTCTGGCCCCGGCCCTATCAGCAGCCGCACCCGCCGATCTGGTGCCCGTCGCTCGGCTCGACGGAGACCATCGAATGGGCCGCCCACCCCGACCGGCGCTACGTGTACTTGCAGAACTACAGCCCGTTCGAGTCGGTGAGCCGGTTCCTCAACTTCTACCGCGAGACCTGCGAAAGCATGTACGGCTATGCCGCGTCGTCGGAACAGCTCGGCTGGACCGCGCCGGTCTATGTCGCCGACACCGACGAGCAGGCCGTTGCCGAAGCGAAGGAGCACATCGAGGCGCTGTTCAACAAGTTCCTCGCGCTCCCCTTCGAGATCCTGTTCCCGCCCGGCTATCTCGGCATGAGCTCCTACAAGCGGGTGCGCCAGCACAAGCGCTCGATCGCCGGGAACCAGACCATCGAGAAGATGATGGACCTCGGCATCGTCATCGTCGGCAGCCCCGACACGGTGCGCGAGCGCATCCTCCACTGCCACCGCGAGCTCGGCTTCGCCAATTTCATCGGCCTCCTGCATTTCGGCACGCTTCCGGCGGATTTGACGGAGCGGAACATTCGCCTGTTCGCGAGCGAGGTCATGCCGGCGCTCCAGCCGGTGGGCGACGAGGCCTATCGCGGGTTCGAGCGCGCCGCCGCGGCGGAATAGGATCGGACATGCTGGACAAGCTCAAATTCGACGGCCTGCCGGTGATCGTCACCGGCGCCGGTTCGGGCATCGGCCAGGCCTGCTGCGAGGTGCTCGCGGAGCTCGGCGCGACGGTGATCCTGGTCGGCAGGACGATGGAGAAGCTGAAGCAGACCGAGGCCCTGATCCCCGGCGCGGCCTGCGAGTCCTACGAGGTCGACGTCTCGGTCGAGGCCGAAATCGAAGCGCTCCGGGAGACGCTGGCCGGCCGCCACGACCACATCAAGGCGGTGATCAACAACGCCGGCACCAACTTCGTGAAGAAGATCGTCGATCTCGAGACCGACGACTGGAACCGGATCATCGCGACCGACCTTTCCAGCGTGTTCTACATGTGCCGCGCCTTCATCCCGATGATGAAGGGCGCGCCGGGCGGCGGGTCGATCGTCAACGTGGCGTCCACCTTCGGGCTGATCGGCCACCCCGAGATGCCGGTCTATTGCGCGGCCAAGGGCGGGATGGTCTCGCTCACCCGCCAGCTCGCGGTCGACTACGGGACCGAGAACATCCGCGTCAATTCGCTCTGCCCGGGCGCGACGCTGTCGCCGCGCGTCAAGCACTACATCGATTCCGGCATGGTCGACGGCAAGGCGGTCGAGGAGCTCGCCCTCCTCAAGCGGCTCGCGACCTGCGACGAGGTGGCCAACGCCGCCATCTTCCTCGCCTCCGACGCCGCCTCCTACATCCACGGAACGGCCCTGGTCGTCGACGGCGGACAGACGGTGCATTAGGAACGCATGGGCGGTCGCCCCGGACCGTCCCCAACCGATTTCTTCCGATTGCGCCCCCGGGGCGGGTATTATGGCGGGGCTGTACGAACCACGCGGGACGGGGCCGTGCTGGACGGCAAGCGCATACTCCTGATCGTCGCGGGCGGGATCGCCGCCTACAAGACGCTCGAGCTGACCCGCCGCCTCGTCGAGCGCGGCGCCTCGGTGCGCTGCGTGCTGACCGACGCGGGGGCCGAGTTCGTCACCCCGCTGTCGCTGTCGGCGCTGAGCGGCGACAAGGTCTACCGGGACCTGTTCTCGCTCACCGACGAGCACGAGATGGGGCATATCCGGCTGTCGCGCGAAGCCGACCTTGTGGTGGTCGCGCCGGCGACGGCGGACATTCTTGCGAAAATGGCGGGCGGGCTGGCGAACGATCTCGCGACCACGCTGCTGCTCGCGACCGACAAGGACGTGCTCGCCGCGCCCGCGATGAACGTCCGGATGTGGGAGCATGCCGCGACCCGCGCAAACCTCGCCGTGCTCCGCGAACGCGGCATCCGCTTCGTCGGCCCGGACGAGGGGGACATGGCCTGCGGCGAATACGGCCCCGGCCGGATGGCCGAGCCCGCCGCGGTCCTGGAAGCCATCGAATCCTGGTTCGCTTCGCGGGGCCGGCTCGGCGGGCGTGCCGCGCTGGTGACCAGCGGGCCGACCTTCGAGGCGCTGGACCCGGTCCGCTTCATCGGCAACCGCTCGTCGGGCAAGCAGGGCCACGCGATCGCGGCGGCGCTGGCGCGCTCGGGCGCGCGGACCCGGCTGGTGACCGGGCCCACCCACGAGCCCGATCCGGCGGGGGTTGACGTGGTGCGCGTCGAGTCCGCGCGCGAGATGCTGGAAGCCTGCCGCGCGGCGCTCCCGTCCGATGTCGCGGTGTTCGCCGCCGCGGTATCCGACTGGCGCCCGGCCCTCGAATCCGGGCGCAAGATGAAGAAATCCGACGGCGCGCCGGTGGCGATCGAGCTGGTCGAGAATCCCGACGTGCTGGCCTCGGTCGCGTCCGCCGGCAACGCCCGCCCCGCGCTCGTCGTCGGCTTCGCCGCCGAGACCGACGATCTCCTCGCCAATGCGCGGAGCAAGCTCGAGAGCAAGGGCTGCGACTGGATCCTCGCCAACGACGTTGCGCCGGGATCGGGGACGTTCGGCGGCGAGGAGAACACGATCCGCCTGGTGAGCGCCGACGGGGTCGAGGACTGGCCCCGGCTCGCCAAGGACGCGGTCGCCGAAAGGCTGGCGGCCAGGATCGTCGAGTGGTTCGACGCCCGGGCCGAGGCCGCGGAATGAGCCAACTCGCGGTCGCGGTGACCCGGCTGCCGGGGAACGACGACATCGCGCTGCCGCGCTACGAGACCGCGCAGTCGGCGGGGCTCGACCTCGCCGCGGCGGTGGCGGCGGCGGTGGTGCTGGCGCCCGGCGGGCGGGCGACGATCCCGACCGGGCTCGCGATCGCGCTGCCGCCGGGCTACGAGGCGCAGATCCGCCCGCGCTCGGGGCTCGCGGCGCGAAACGGCGTCACGGTTCTCAACGCCCCCGGCACGGTGGACGCGGATTACCGGGGCGAGGTCAAGGTGGTGCTCGCCAATCTCGGCGACCGGCCCTTCGCGATCGAGCGCGGCATGCGGATCGCCCAGATGGTCGTGGCGCCGGTGACGCGGATCGCCTGGGACGAGGTCGCGGCGCTGCCGGACAGCGCCCGCGGCGAAGGCGGGTTCGGCTCGACCGGCGCCGGGCCGGCGACCCGATGACGCTGACCGAAGCCCAGCTCCAGCGCTACGCAAGGCACATCGTCCTCCCCGAGGTCGGCGGCATCGGCCAGGAGAAGCTGCTGCGATCCAGCGTGCTAGTGGTCGGCGCGGGCGGGCTGGGCGCGCCGCTGCTGCTCTATCTCGCCGCCGCCGGCATCGGCACCGTGGGCGTGGTCGACGACGACGCGGTGGACCTCTCGAATTTGCAGCGCCAGGTGATCCACGCGACCGGGCGGATCGGCATGCCCAAGGTCGAGAGCGCGGCCGAGGCGGTCGCGTCGGTCAATCCCGAGATCCGCCTGGTCGCGCACAAGGCGCGGCTCGATGCGGACAACGTCGCCGGGCTCATCGCGGGCTACGACGTGATCGCCGACGGCAGCGACAATTTCGAGACCCGGTTCATCCTCAACGACGCCTGCCACGCCGCCGGCAAGACTCTCGTGGCCGCCGCCCTGCTGCGCTTCGAGGGGCAGCTCGCGACCTTCAAGTCGGGGCTCGACCCGGCCCTTCCCTGCTATCGCTGCCTCTACGCCGCGCCGCCGCCCCCGGGCACGGTGCCGACCTGCGCCGAGGGCGGCGTGCTCGGCGCGCTCGCCGGCACGATGGGGTCGCTCCAGGCGACCGAGATCCTGAAGGAGGCGATGGGGATCGGCGACAGCCTCGCCGGCCACCTGCTGATCTACGACGCGCTGACCACGACGGTCCGCAAGATGGCGCTCAAGCGCAACCCGCGCTGCGCGACCTGCGGCGATGGCTAGGCTCTCCATCGTCGTCCATTCGGGCGCGTTCGACCGGGTGCATTACGCGATGGTGCTGGCGAGCGCGGCGGCGGCGATCGACCGCGAGGTCACGCTGTTCTTCACCATGGAGGGCTGCCGCGCGCTGCGTCCTGCCGACGCGCTGGGCGAATGGGCGGCGGACGAGGAGACGTTGCGGGGCAAGGGGCTCGCCACGCTCGAGGAGCTGCTGACGGCGTCCGCCGAGCTCAACGTCCGCTTCCTGGTCTGCGAGCTCGGGCTGCGGGCCGTGGACCTCTCGCTCGGCGATCTCCGCGGCGACCTCGGCATCCGCGAGGCCGGCGCCGTCACCTTCCTCAACGACGCCGGTCCGGACGCGCAGATGGTGTTCGTGTAAAGCGGACACCGGGCCACCCCCTCACCCCGGCCCTCTCCCCGGCGGGGAGAGGGAGAGTCGCTCGGCGGCTCCTCGATAGCTTCTCCCCTCCCGCTGGCGGGAGGGGCCAGGGGAGGGTAGGGCGTCGTGAACCGAAACGGTCGGAAAATGGTGTAGGCTTCGACACCAAACGGAACGAGACGGGAGGCACGAATGTGCGACGAGGAAACGATCCGTGACGCCGAGGACCATCTGCGCCGTTCGGGCAACGTGACCCGGCGCGGATTCGGAGCGCTCTCCGCCGGCGCGGGGCTCGCCATGCTGCTGCCGCGCGCGGCGGACGCGCTGGCGGTAACCGCGAGGAACGTCGCAATCCCGACGCCCGACGGCACGGCGGATTGCCACTTCGTGCATCCGTCCGCCGGCGCCCATCCCGGCGTGCTGATCTGGCCGGACGCGCTCGGCCTCAGGCCCGCCTTCGAGCGGATGGCGCGGCGGCTCGCCGAATCGGGCTACGCGGTGCTGGTCGTCAACCCCTTCTACCGCAAGGCGAAGGCGCCGATCCTGCCGGAGGGCGCCTCGTTCCGCGACCCGGAGACGCGCGAGGTGGTCTTCCCGCTGATGCGCTCGCTGAGCCCGAAGACCAACCTGACCGATGCGAAAGCCTTCGTCGGCTTCCTCGACGGCCAGGCGGCGGTGGCCAGGGACCGCAAGATGGGGACGACGGGATACTGCATGGGCGGTTCGATGACCATGCGCACGGCAGCGGCGTTCCCCGACCGGATCGGCGCCGGCGCGTCGTTCCACGGCGGCAGGCTGGTGACCGACCGGCCCGACAGCCCCCATCTGCTGGTCGGCAAAATGAAGGCGCATTACCTGTTCGCGATCGCCGAGAACGACGACAAGAAGGAGCCCGGCGCCAAGACGGCCCTGCGCGAGGCTTTCGCCGCCGCCAAGCTGCCGGCCGAGATCGAGGTCTACGCCGGCACCCTGCACGGCTGGTGCCCGCCCGATTCCGCCGTCTACAACGAAGCGCAGGCGGAACGCGCCTGGGCCCGGATGCTGGCCCTGTTCAAGACCGCTCTGGCGTAAGGCGGCGCGCGGGGCGCCCCCGCGCTATACGCCGATACGCAGCCGCATCCCCAACGCCCGCGTGATCCGCAATACGGTGGCAAAGGTCGGGTTACCGTCTTCGGAAAGCGCCTTGTAAAGCCCCTCGCGGCTCATTCCGGCGTCGCGCGCCAGCTGGCTCATGTTGCCCGCCCGGGCGATGTCGCCAAGGGCGGCGCGGATCAGGCTTCCGTCGCCCGGGTCTTCCTCCGCGCACGCCTCCAGGTAGAGGCGCGCGTCTTCCCGGCTGCGCAGGTGCTCCGTGACGTCCCAGTTCGTGAAGTTCTCGGTCATGTCCGCCTCCACTCCCGTGCCAGCCGTTCGGCGCGGGCGATCTTCAACGACGCCGGGCTCGATGCGCAAATGGCGTTCGTTCAGGGCACATCGTCAACCGATCGACGCCAGAAGCTCGAAATCCGAGTCGGCCGTTTCGATAGAGGCACCGTGGCGCCGGGCGCAGGCGAGGATGACCACATCGGTCGCCGGGACGGTGATGCCGGACGACCGTGCGCGCCTCGCGAGATCGTGGGCCTCGTTCCAGACGGCTTCGTCCATGGGGAGTTGAGGCAGCACACGCGCGAACTCGTGCAAAACGCGGTGCTCCCGTTGGCCCCGCGCGCCATTCCAGAGCTCCAGTTGCACCAAGGCGCACCAGCAAGCCTCGCCGCTGGCGAGCGCCGTCTCGACACGCTCGCGGACCGCAGGGTCGCCGGTGGGTCGCAGCATGTGAATCCAGGACGAGGTGTCGACCAAGATCAAGACTTCAGCCTTGCCGGCGCGCGGCCTGGAGTTCCTCCGGCGTGATCAGGTCGTCGCAGGTGCCGGCGAACCTGACGAGTTCCGCCATCCGCCTGCGGCGATTGTAGTCGACGATCGCGGTGACGACGGCCTCGCGTTTGGTCTTCGCGTTGGTGAACCTGATGACGTCCTCAAGCTCGCCATCCGGAATATCGACTGTGGTTTTCATGCTGTAAAATAATTATAATTTAGATGATAAATCAATATACATTCGCTTCCATCTGGCCACAGACTCGCTTTCCGCGGGCGCTCCCGGCTAACCCGCCGGCGGGCCCTCGGCGCGTCGGTCGAGGCCGGCGGCGCGGATCGCATGGAGCGTCCAGAGCCCCACGAGCGTCCCGAGGCAGGCCGCGATGGCGATCGGGGGCCCCAACCCGAACAGCGCGGCGAGCCCGCCCAGCAGCGCCGCGCTCGCCGCCGGCACCGCCCGGAAGGTGAGGCCCACGAGGCTCATCACGCGAGCCCGCATCGCCGGGTCGACGCAGTTCTGGATCAGGATCTGGCTGCAGATCGAGTTCGCGTTCGACAATAGCCCGTAGGCCGCCATCAGGACGATGCCGAGCCAGAATGCATCGGTCGCGGCGAAGCCCGCCACCGCGATGCCGCACAAGACGCCGGTCGCCGCGAGCAGAAGGGTGAGGCCCTGCGTCCGGCCGCGCCGGGCGAGAACGAGGGAGCCCAGGATCGCGCCCGCCCCGGCTGCCGAAAGCAGCGTCGCCAGCCCGTCCGCGCCGCGCCCGAACACGTCGGACGCGAAGGCCGGCAGCAGCTCGACCACCGGGCGCAGCAGCACCGAGAAGGCGACCGTCATCAGCAGCAGCGCGCGGATCGTCTCGTGGCCCGCGATGTAGCGCAGCCCGCGCGCCACGTCGCCCAGCAGGCCGCCCGCGCCGCCGGCCGGCCGGTCCGGGTCGCGCCAGGAGATCGCGAGCAGCGCCGCCACCATGCCGGTATAGGAGACCGCGTTGACCGCGAAGGCCGCCGCCGCGCCCAGCCAGAGTATGAGGCCGCCGGCGAGCGCGGGGCCAATGAAGCGGGCGGTCTGGACCATCGAGGACTGGAACGCGACGGCGGACGACAGGTCCTCGCGCGGCACCAGGTTGGCGACCAGCGCGAAATAGGCCGGCTGCATGAACGCCATGTTGATGCCGTTGAGCACGACGAAGACCAGCAGCAGCTCGATCGTCATCGCGTCCAGCGCGGTGGCGAGCGCGAGCGCCGCCATCACCGCCGAGCCGGAGATCTGGCCCGCCGTGAAGATCCGGTGCGCACCGAGGCGGTCGGTCGCCGCCCCGGTGAACGGCACCAGGGCTATGATCGGCACCACCTCGCAGAACACGACGATGCCGAGCCACGCCGGCGACCGGGTCAGCTCCCAGGCGAGCCAGCCGAGCCCGGTGCGGTAGATCCAGGTGCCGAGGAACGACCCCGACGCGCCGATCGAGTAGAGCCGGTAATCCCGATGCCCGAGCGCCGTCCCGATACCGCCGAGCCAGGAAGCGCCCGCCACGTCTCCCGGGTTCCGCCGGTGTTCGGAGCCCCTACTCCGCCGCTTCGGCGGTCTTCGGGCTGTTGGCGGCGATGGTTTTCATGTTGTTGCGCCGGGTGACGAACTTCTCCGGGCCCTCGTAGACGCCGTCCGGGATGTCGAAATAGCCCTCGGCGTACTGCGCCTCGTCGGTCAGCCGCATGGCGATCGAGTCGAACGGGCAGACGTCCATGCAGAGCTCGCAGCCGATGCAGGTCTCGGGATGGACCTCGACCTTGCCCGCCGGGCTCTGCGACAGCGCCTCGTAGAAGCACATCTGGATGCAGATCGTGCAGCTCGGGTTCTGGCAGGTGTCCTCGTCGACCACCGCGTGCACCCGGTCGCGGGCGAACTGCTCGGCGTAGTCCTTCGCCGCCCGGCGGGACGCGATGCCGCGCATCGATTCCACATCCGGGTAGCCGTGCTCGTCCATGAAGCGCTCGATCCCGCCGATGATGTTGGGCAGCCACTTCATGCCCTTGATCATCAGCACCGAGCCGATCTCGACGACATTGGCGCCGGTCATCAGGAACTCGACCGCGTCGCGGTGGTCGAAGATCCCGTTGGTGCCGGCGATCGGGATGCCGACCTGGGTGTAGATGTTGTGCACCCACCTGAGCGTCAGCGGCTTGACCCAGGTGCCGCCGATCCCCGCCGTCCCGGCGAGCCGGGGCTCGGCCGCCTCGATGTCGACCGCGAACCCGGTATGGCGGTTGGTGGCGGTGACCGCCGCCGCGCCCGCCTTCTGGACCGCGCGCGCGATCTCCACCGGGCGCGACTGGTCGGGGGTCAGCTTGACGACCACCGGGATGTCGACCGCCTCGACCACCTGGCGGGTGACCTCGTAGGCGATGTCCTCTTCCTGGCTGATCATGCTGCCGCCGTGGACGCCCGGCATCAAAGCCGGGTGCGGGCAGCCGAAATTGAGCTCGACCATCGGCAGGCCGCAATCCTCGATGGTGCGGCAGATGTCCTTCCACCCGTCCACGTCCTTGGCGCCGGCCGAGCCGATCAGGTGGGCGTCGCGCTCGCGCGCATAGGCGCCGACCTCCTTCAGATAGGGGATCCAGTCCTTGTAATAGGTGCTGGAATAGCCCGACCGGCTGTAGAACACGAAGTCGCGCGGCACCTTCCCCTTGATGATGTCGCCGCGGTCGTTGAGGATCGCGTATTTCGAGTTCTGGGTGAGCCGCGCCATGTCCTCCATGTCGGTCAGCGTCTTGACGATGGCGCCCGCCGCCCCGTAGTCGAAGCACTGCTTCATCAGGTCCGGGCTGTTGGTGGTCTCCAGCGAGGCGACCACCACCGGGTTCTTGAACGGGACGCCGCAAAACTCGACTGCCATATGTGCCATCGGTTATCTCCGCGGTTCGAGGCGGGCTCGCCGCCGTTATGCGCAGTATACTGACAATATTCCGCCGACGTCCATCCGACCTATTCCTCGGGCTCGGTGGTGAATTGCAGCGGGTGGCCGTGCTCGCGCCCGAGATCGGTCGCCTCGGTCGCCTTGGTCTCGGCGATGTCGCGGGTATAGACGGCGACCACGCAGGAGCCCTTGGTGTGCGCCGTCGCCATCACCCGATAGGCCTCGTCGTCGCCCATGCGGAACACCGCCCTGAGCACCAGGATCACGAACTCGCGCGGCGTGTAGTCGTCGTTGAGCAGGATGACCTTGTGCAGCCTCGGCCGCTCGGTCTTCGTCTCGGTCTTCGTCTTCGTGCGCTGGTCGGTGTCGACGTCCCTCATCGCGCCCGGTCCCGCAACCGCCCCGCGAAACCCCAGCCTCGCACGGTTCCGCGGCCCGGTCCAGCGGCGCGCGACGCCGGCCCCGTCCCTGCCGCCGACCGGGAGGGCGCGGTACCGGGTCCGGTGTTGGCATGCGTTGCGCCGATATATCGCTATAGTATTGTCGTTATAGTAATGGAGTGGCTCGGTCCGCATTCGACGCAATAATGCGGATCGAAATGGGGAGTGCCGATGAGTAGTACAAGTAAACCCGACGACATCTCGCCAATTCCTTTGACGCGTTCGCCACGCCCGCGCCGCGCCCTTGCCCTTATCGCGCTCGCGGCCGGCGCCGCGGTTCTCGCCGGCCTGCTTCAGACCGCGCCGGCGCGCGCGGTGGAGTTCGGCGATGGCGGGATCCAGGGGAGCGTGGACACCACGATCTCGCAGGGAATGACCTTCCGGGTCGGGAAGCGCGACCGGACGCTGGCCGGCAAGACCAACAGCAACGACGGCAATCTCAACTACGGCCGCGGCATCGTGGCCAACACGTCGAAATTCACCACCGATTTCGACCTGCGGGCCGATCGCTTCGGCCTGTTCGTCCGGGCCGCCGGCTTCGTCGACCACGAGAACCGGGACGGCAAGGGCGACCGCACCGAGCTGAGCGGCGCGGCGAAGGAACGGGTGGGCAGCGATCTCGGCCTGCTCGACGCCTACGTGACCGCCCCGTTCGAGGTCGGCGACGCGGCCATCGACCTCAGGCTCGGCAAGCACGTGCTCAACTGGGGGGAAAGCACCTTCATCCCGAACGGCATCGCCGCGATCAACCCGTTCGACGTGAGCAAGCTCAGGCTGCCGGGTTCGGAGCTGCGCGAGGCGCTGCTCCCCGTCTGGATGGCCTCGGCGGAGGTCGCGCCCACCGACACCCTGTCGGTCGCGGGCTTCTACCAGTTCGTCTGGGAGGAAACCCACATCGACCCGGTCGGCAGCTACTTCTCGACCACCGACTACGCCGGACCGGGGGCGATGCGGGCGGTCGTGGAAGACTCTAGAATCAGCATTCCCGGCATCGATCTCGGCGACACGGGACTTATCGAGGGCGGGAATCCGTTCGCGGCGTTCGGTGTCGGCGCGGACCCTTACTTCATGAACGTATCGCGCGGCCGGGATCGCACTCCCGACGATTCCGGCCAGTGGGGGTTGGCGGTGCGGTTTCTCGCCGAGAAACTCAACAACACCGAATTCGGGTTTTATTTCATCAACTACCACAGCCGTCTCCCGACCATCAGCGCGCGCACCGGAACAGTGCAAGGCGCCGGGGCGGGATTGCAGGCCGCTGGGGCAGTTCAGGCGGCGGCTCCGACTAACCACCCCTTAACCCCCGCCACTCAAGCCATCGCGACACAGGCAGGAATCGACGCCTACGCCAAGTCTGCGTCCTATTCCCTCGAGTACCCGGAAGACATCCAGTTGTTCGGCCTGAGCTTCAACACCGCGCTCGGCACTTCGGGATGGGCGTTGCAGGGAGAGTACTCCCTACGTCGAAACGCGCCGCTGCAGATCGCGGAACGCACTGTGCTGGGTACCGGGCTTGCTCCTTTTCTTGCTTGTCTGGCTCAAGGCGCTCAGGCTGCAGCTTGTGTTGGCCAGAACGCTCCTGGCACCGTCGGATTCGGTGCGAATATCCAGGGTTATGTCGAGCGCGAGGTGAGCCAGGTGCAGGCCACGGCCACCCGGGTATTCGGTCCTATGATCGGCGCTGACGCCCTCGTCTTCGTGACGGAAGCCGCGCTGATGCATGTGCATGACATGCCAGACAAGAACACCATGCCCTTGGAGAGCCCCGCGGGCGGCACCCGTTCGACCGCCGGCGCCGACGCGGACGCGACCTCGTGGGGCTACCGGATGGCGGCGCGGCTCGACTACAACAACGCCGTCGGCGGTGCCAACCTCTACCCCTACGCGCAGTTCCTGCACGACGTGAGCGGCAACAGCCCGGCGCCCAGCGGGCCGTTCATCGCCGGAAGAACCGCGCTCACCCTCGGCCTCAGGGCCGACTATCTCAGCCGCTGGCAGGCCGACCTCTCCTATACGCGCATGGCCGGCGACGGCTACGATTTGAGCGACCGAGACTTCGTCTCCCTTTCCGTCAAATACTCGTTCTGAGGATCGGCGCCATGACCGCAAGACCGCTTCCGACCGGCGCCGCCATCCTGCTCGGCGGCGCGCTCGCCGCCCCCGCCTGGGCCGGCATCGGCCCCGGCGAGATCGCCCGGCTCGGCGCGGACCTCACCCCGCTCGGCGGCGAGCGGGCCGGCAACGCCGAGGGCACCGTCCCGGAATGGACCGGCGGCATCGTCCAGCCGCCGGCCGGGTACGAGGTGGGCGAGCATCACCGCGACCCGTATGCCGGCGACCGGCCGCGCTTCGTCATCGACGCCGCCAACCTCGACGAGCATCGCGCCCGCGTCCCGGCCGGGCTGCAACGCATGCTGGAGACCTATCGGGGCTTCCGGATGACGGTCTATCCGACCCGGCGCAGCGCGTCCGTTCCGCAACGGATCTACGACGCCACCCGGAGGATCGCCGCCACCGCGAAGCTGGTCGACGGCGGCAACGGGGTGGCCGGCGCGGTGATCGGCATCCCGTTCCCGATCCCGAGGAACGGGCTGGAGGCGGTCTGGAACCACCTGCTGCGCTACCGGGGCGAGACGGTGGCGTGCGTCCTCGGCCAGGCCGCGGTCACGAGGGGCGGCGCCTACACGCTGGTCAAGCAGAGCCTCGAGATCGAGCTGCGCTACTCGCTCCCCGGCATGACGCTGGCGAAGCTCGGCAACAGGATGATCCTGTTCAAGCAGAAGACGCTCGCCCCGGCGCGGCTCGCCGGCGACATCGTGCTGGTGCACGAGACCATCAACCAGGTCCGCGAGCCGCGCAACGCGTGGACCTACAACCCGGGCCAGCGGCGGGTCAGGCGCGCGCCCAACATCGCCTACGACAACCCCGGCACCTCGTCGGACGGGCTGCGCACCGCCGACCAGCTCGACATGTTCAACGGCGCGGTCGACCGCTACGACTGGAAGCTCGTGGGCAAGCGCGAGATGTACGTGCCCTACAATTCCTACCGGCTGCACGGCGGCGACCTCGCCTTCTCAGACATCCTCAAGCCGCTGCACGTCGCCCCGGAGCTGCTGCGCTACGAGCTGCACCGGGTATGGGTGGTGGAGGCGACGCTGAAACCGGGGGCGAGCCACATCTACAAGCGGCGCACCTTTTATATCGACGAGGATTCGTGGCAGATCATGGTCGCCGACATCTACGACAACCGCGACCAGCTGTGGCGGGTGTCGGAGGCGCATGTGGTGAACTACTACGAGAAGCCGCTGATATGGCCGACGCTCGAGGTGCACACCGATCTTCAGGCCGGCCGCTACCTCGCCTTCGGCCTCGACAACGAGTTCCCGATGTGCACCTGGGACTCCGGCCTCAGGTCGCGCGACTTCACCCCCGCCGCCCTGCGCCGCGAGGGCCGGCGCTGACCGCGCGGTCCACCCTCCCCCAGCCCCTCCCGCAAGCCCCTGACTGCGATCCGGGGCAAGCGGGAGGGGAGAAGGTAAGGAGAGGTCGGCGCCGCAACTCTCCCTCTCCCCAGCGGGGAGAGGGCCGGGGTGAGGGGGTCTCCCTTGCGACCGCCACCTGGCTGGCGCTTGCGTTGCTGGTCGGGCTGCCGGTTCCCGCGAGCGCCGAAGAGGCGGCGAAGGCGCCGCTCGCGACCCGGTCGCTGCTGCTCGACGGCGCCGCCGTGGGCTCGCGGCTGGTGGTGGTCGGCGAGCGCGGCCACGTCCTCGTCTCCACCGACGGCGGCGCGCGCTGGACCCAGGCGAGGGTGCCGGTCCGCGCCCTCCTGACCGCGATCCACATGCACGACGAGCGCACCGGCTGGGCGGTGGGGCACGACGCGGCGATCATCCGCACCCGCGACGGGGGCGCGACCTGGACGCTGCTGCACCGGGCGCCGGAAGAGGAGCGCCCCTTGCTCGACGTCTGGTTCCGCGACGAGCGGACGGGGTTCGCGGTCGGGGCGTACGGCTACTTCCTCGCCACCCGGGACGGCGGAGAGACCTGGACCTCGCGGACCGTGGGCGAGGACGACTATCACCTGAACGCCCTGATCCCCGCCGCGCGGGAACGGCTCTACATCGCCGCCGAGGCGGGGGTCGTCTACCGCTCCGACGACGGCGGCGGGACCTGGCGCAAGCTGCCTTCGCCCTACGCCGGCTCGTGGTTCGCGGGGCTCGCGCCCGGAAGCGACGAGGTGCTCCTTGCCGGGCTCAGGGGACATTTGTTCCGCTCCGAGGACGCGGGCGAGAGCTGGACGCGGGTGCCGACCGGGACCGCCGCGACCCTGACCGGGGCCGCCCGGCTGCCGTCCGGCGCGATCGCGCTGGTCGGCCTGGAAGGAGCCGTGCTGTTCAGCCGGGACGGAGGACGCAGCGTGTCGCCGCGAAGCCTGCCGTCGCGCGAGGGAATCTCCGCCGCGCTGCCGCTCGCCGACGGCGGGTTGCTGCTGATCGGCGCGTTCGGCGTCCGCCGCCTCGGCGAATGACGGGTGGGGCCGCGCGCCCCCTGGTCGAAACCGCGCCCGCCCGCCCTCGGCGTCATGGTCGGCGGAGGCCGACCATCCACGAGTTTTTGCGGCGTTGAAAACAAAAACAAATCGTGGATGGTCGGCCTCCGCCGACCATGACGGGAGAAGGCAGGGCAGCGATGCTTCGATCCGTATCGGATACGCTCCGGCACGGATGTCCCGGCGGTCGACTCCCAAAGCTGTCACCCCGGACTTGTTCCGGGGTGACACTGGGTTGGGCTGAAACGGTGCGGAACCCGCGCCGGAAATCTAAACCGGACAAACGCATGACCGCCGCCATCGAAAACCTCCTGTTCGGCCACCGCCGCCTGGTGCTGGCGGCGTTCGCGCTCGCCACGCTGGCGATGGGGTGGCAGGCGGCGGGGCTCAGGGTCGATGCCGGGTTCACCAAGCTGGTGCCGGTCGAGCACGAATACATGCGGACCTTCCTGAAGTACCGCGACGAGTTCGGCGGCGCGGATCGCGTGCTGGTCGCGGTGACGGTGCGCGAAGGCGACATGTTCACGCCGGGGTTCATGGCCGCGCTCCGCAAGGCGACCGACGCGATGTTCTTCCTGCCGGGCGTCGACCGGACCCAGGTCTATTCGATCCTGACCCCCAACGTGCGGTTCATCGAGGTGGTGGAGGACGGCGTCGCCGCCGGCAACGTGCTGCCGGCGGGTTTCGCGCCGACCGGGGCCGGCTTCGCCCGGCTGCGCGAGAACGTCCTCAAGGCCGGGGTGGTCGGGCGCCTGGTGGCGAACGACTTCACCGGCGCGATCGTCGCCGCCCGGCTGCAGGAGTTCCACCCCAATACCGGCGAACGGCTCGACTACATCGAGGTGGCGGGCGCGCTCGAACGGATCCGCCGCGAAGTCCGGGAAGCCGCCGGGGCCGACGCGCCGGTTGACGTGCACGTCATCGGGTTCGCCAAGATCGTGGGAGACATCGCGGACGGGGCGGTCCGCGTCGTCGCGTTCTTCGGGATCGCCTTCCTGCTCGCCGCGCTCTTCGTCTTCGCCTACACGCGCTCGGCGAGGCTGACCGCGGCGCCGCTGGCGTGCTCGTCGATCGCGGTGGTCTGGCAGCTCGGCGGGCTCGCCGCGTTCGGGTTCGGGCTCGATCCGATGTCCATCCTGGTGCCCTTCCTGGTATTCGCCATCGGGGTGAGCCACGGGGTGCAGATGGTGAGCGCGGTGCGCGCCGAGGCGGCCGGCGGCGCGGCCGGAATCGACGCCGCGCGGGCGAGCTTTCGCGCCCTCCTGCTGCCGGGCGCGGTGGCGCTCGCCTCGGACTGCGTCGGGTTCGTCACCATCTCGCTGATCGAGGTGCAGGTCATCAAGGAGATCGCGATAACCGCGAGCCTCGGGGTCGCCGCGATCATCCTCACCAACCTCGCCCTGCTGCCGGTGCTGCTCTCGTATGTCGAGGCGGACGAGGCCGGGCGCCGCGCCGCCTTCGGGCGCGATCGGTCGCTGCGGCCGCTGCGGTCGCGCCTCGCTTGCGTGGCCCGCCGGGGGCCGGCGCGCGCGGCGATCGGCGCGGCGGCGCTGCTGGCGGCGGCCGGCGCGTACTACGCCCCGGAGGTCCGCGTGGGCGACGAGCACCGCGGCGTGCCCGAGCTCAGGGCCGATTCCGTCTACAACCGCGACTCCGCGGCGATCGCCGGACGCTTCGAGATCGGCGTCGACGTCCTCACCGTGATCGCGGAAACCGTCGCGGAGGGCTGTATCGACTACGACGTCATGCGGACCCTCGACGACTTCGAGTGGCATATGCTCAACGTCGACGGCGTCCAGTCGGTGCGCGGGCTGGCGGGCGTCGCGCGCGGCATCAACGCGAGCTGGAACGAGGGCAGCCTCAAATGGCGGACCCTGCCGAGGAATCGGCACATGCTGGTGCAATCGGTCGCCCCGGTGCCGACCGGGAGCGGCCTGCTCAACCTCGATTGCAGCGCGATGCCGGTGTCGGTCTACACCGCCGACCACAAGGCCGAGACCGTCGCGCGCGTCGTCGAGGCGGTGAAGGAATTCGATGCCGCGAACCGCAACGAGCGCATCTCCTTCCGGCTCGCGGCGGGCAATGTCGGGGTGATGGCGGCGACCAACGAGGAGGTCGCGGCCTCGCAGTTCCCGATCCTCGCCTATGTCTACGCCGCGGTGATCGTGCTCTGCCTGGTCTCGTTCCGCTCGGTGGCGGCGACGGTCTGCATCGTGGTCCCGCTCGCCGTTGTCTCCCTGCTGGCCTATGCGCTGATGGCGCTGCTGGAGATCGGGCTCAAGGTCTCGACCCTGCCGGTGGTGGCGCTCGGCGTCGGGATCGGGGTGGATTACGGCATCTACATCTACGGCAGGCTCCGCATGCACCTGGCGCAGGGGCTCGACTTCGCCGAGGCCTACGAGCGCACGCTCAGGACCACCGGCGCGGGCGTGGCGCTGACCGGCCTGACGCTCGCCGCCGGCGTGGCGACCTGGATCGCGGCCCCGCTCAAGTTCCAGGCCGACATGGGCACCGTGCTGACCTTCATGTTCCTGGTCAACATGGTGGGCGCCGTGATCCTGCTGCCCGCGCTCGGCGCGTGGCTGGTAAGGAAGCCGTGACGGACCGGTCCCGCCGTTCCACGCTGCGGATGTCGGCATTCCGGGCCGGTCTTCTCGCCGCGCTCGTCGGGATCGGCGCCGCGCACGGTTCGGCGCAGGAAATCCGCGTGCTGTCGAGCCGCCCCGACATGGTCACCGGCGGCGACGCGCTGGTGGGCATCGCCGCGGCGGATTCGGACCTTGCCGGTATTCGGGTGTATCTCGACGGACGCGAGGTGACCGGCTCTTTCCGCCCCTCCTCTCCCGGCCTCCTGACGGGGCTGGTGGACGGGCTCGCCCGCAACAGCGTGCTGCGCTACACGACCGGCGACGGCAGGCGGGGCGGCACGCTGGCGCTCGCCGATCACCCGATCCAGGGCCCGGTGTTTTCGGGCCCGCACCAGCGGCCCTTCATGTGCGAGACCGGGGCCTTCGAGCTGGTTTCGGGCGAGACCCTGGGCGCGCCGCTCGACGGGAACTGCTCCGTCGCACGCCGCGTGGACTACGCCTACCGGCCGGCCCGCGGCGGGGCGCTCAAGCCGCTCGCCGACCCTTCCGCCCGCCCCCCGGACCTCGCGACCGCGACCACGCTGACCGGCGCGACGGTGCCCTTCATCGTCCGCATCGAGACCGGCACGGTGAACCGGGCGATCTACCAGATCGCCGTGCTGCACGATCCGGCGCGCGACCCCCCGCCCGATCCGTGGACCGCGCCGCCGGGTTGGAACGGGCGGCTGATCTACACCTTCGGCGGCGGCTGCGTGAACGGCTGGTTCCGCCAGGGCGCCCATACCGGCGGAGTGACCGACGAATGGATGCTGGGCCGGGGCTACGCCGTCGCGTCCTCCAGCCTCAACGTGTTCGGCAACAACTGCAACGACGTGCTGGCGGCCGAGACCATGATGATGGTCAAGGAGCGCTTCGTCGAAGCCTATGGCGTGCCGCGCTTCACCATCGGCTGGGGCTGCTCGGGCGGGGCCTACCAGAACCACCAGATCGCCGACAACTATCCCGGGCTGCTCGACGGGATCGTTCCGGGGTGCAGCTTTCCGGATCTGACCTCGAGCACGATCCCGATGGTCACCGACGCGAGGCTGCTGGACCGGTATTTCCGCAACGAGGGCGCGAACCTGTTCAACGCCCGGCAGCAGCGCGCGGTGGCGGGCTTCCTGGTGCTGGAGACCATGCGCAACGTTTCGCACAAGGCGGGCCGGATCAGCGTCGGCGAGTTCTGCCCCGACGCACTGCCGGACGCGCTCAGATACCACCCGACCGACAACCCGGACGGCGCGCGCTGCGACGTGTTCGAGCACCACGCGAACGTCTACGGCCGGGACCGGACGACCGGTTTCGCCCGCCGGCCGCTCGACAATGTCGGCGTCCAGTACGGGCTGAAGGCGCTCAACGACGGCGTCATCGACAAGGCCCGGTTCCTCGACCTCAACGAGAAGGTCGGCGGTTACGACGCCGACGGAAGGCACCGCCCGGAGCGTACCGCCGCGGACCCCGGGACGGTCCGCATCGCCTACGAGTCCGGCCGCCTGACCCATGGCGGCGGCGGGCTGGCGGCCATGCCGATCGTCGACTACCGCGCCTATAGCGACGACCGCGAGGCGGGCGACATCCACACCCGCTACCACTCGTTCTCCATGCGGGAGCGGCTCGGGAAGGCGAACGGCCGGGCCGACAACCATGTCATGCTGGTCGAGGACGGCCGCCACGGGCATTACAGCAGCACGAGCCCGGTGCTGCGCTACGCGGTGCTCCAGATGGATCGCTGGCTCTCGAATCTCGCTGCCGACAGCTCGAGCGATCCCCTGCCGGACAAGGTGGCGCGGGCGAAGCCGGCCGGCCTGACCGACGCGTGCTGGACCCGGGACGAGACGCCGGTGAAGATCGTCGAGGCACAGGAGCGCCATTCGGGGCGCTGCGCGGCGCTCTACCCCGCGCCTCCGTCGCCGCGCGAAATCGCGGGAGCGCCGCTCGCGAGCGACATCGTCAAGTGCCGGCTGAAACCGGTCGATCCCGGCGATTACGCGGTCCGGCTCGACCCCGACGAGCTGCGCCGGCTGCGCCGCGTCTTCCCCGACGGCGTATGCGACTGGACCCGCCCCGGGGTGGGCCAGGCGTCGCCGAAGGGCACCTGGCAGAGGTTCGGAAGGTAGTGCATTTCCCGACTTATCGGCCCACCCTCCCCCGGCCCCTCCCGCGAGCGGGAGGGGAGAAGGCAAGGAGAAGCGGGCAAGCGAATCCCCTCTCCCCCGCGGGGGAGAGGGTCAGGGTGAGGGGGGTCCGTCGCCATCCCGCCGGTAGAGGTGCCTGAGCTCCGTCCGCCAGTCGAGGCCGGCGTCGACCACGCGTTCGATGGCGCGGATGCCGTAATAGGTCGGCGCGACGCCGGGCGGGTCTTCGCCGGGCGCCTCGTTCTTCAGCCGCCCCAGCAGGATGCGGCGCGTGGCGATCACCGCGGCGTCGGTGGTGCCGAGGTTCTCCCGCGTCCGGTCGACGATCGGCCCCATGCTCTCCTGCACCGCGTGGTCCTGGTTGTTGATCCCGTCGATGCCGCTATAGGTCTCGGTCTTCTGGACGTCGCGGTCGATCAGCCAGTCGACGTCGCGGTTGCGCAGCTTGCGGTGGCCGTCGCCGATTTCGCCCGGCGCGCGCCCCCGGCTCCATTCGAGGATCTCGCGCTCGCCCTCGCCCAGCGCGTCCTCGCCGTACTTGCCGATCCAGTTGTAGACCATGGTGTTCCGGTCATCCATCGGCACGAAGATGTGGCCGTTGACGATCGGCTGCAGGGTCTCGCCGTCGCCGCCCAGCTCGAACGGGAAGAAGGTGTGGCAGGGCATGACCCAGTGATAGACCTTGACCCACTTCTTCGCCCCCGGCATCGGCCGGATCGAGGCGTAGACGTGGCCGTAATCGGTGACCTCGACCTCGTCCCTGAGCGGCACCGGCACGGTCCAGAGCCCGCTCAGCCCGGCGCGCCCGGTCTCCGGCGTCAGCGTGGTATGGAGCGCGGACGCGTGCGCGCTGTCGATCCCGCCCTCCAGCGCCTGGAGCCAGTTGCACTCCTGCCAGGTGCGGGTGACGACGCGCTGATCCTCCCTGAGCCCGGTCCATTCGAAGCGAGGCGGGGCGGGCGGGTTGCCGTCGCCCAGATACGCCCAGACCACCCCGCCGAGCTCGACCGTGGGATAGGCGGCGAGCCGGATGCGGGACCTGAAATCGGTCTCCGGCGGCTCGGTCGGCATGTCGACGCAACGCCCGCCCGTGTCGTATTTCCAGCCGTGATAGACGCATCGGAGCCCGTTCTCCTCGTTGCGGCCGAGGAACAGCGAGACCCGGCGGTGGGCGCAGAACTCGTCCACCAGCCCGATGCGGCCCGCGCTGTCGCGGAACGCCACCAGCGATTCGCCGAGCAGCCTCACGCGGACCGGCGCGCCGTCGGGCTCGGCGATCTCATGCGCGAGCAGGGCCGGCAGCCAGTAGCGGCGCATCAGCCGGCCGAGCGGCGCCTCCTTCCCCACCCGGGTGACGAGGTCGTTGTCTTCCCGGGACAGCATCGCCGTCAGCCTCCTTGCATCTCCGCGCGGAGCGCCCCGGTCGCCTGCTCGTCCACCGCGCGGCCGCCTTCCGCCGCCACCACGCCGTAGACGCCGCGCATGGTGTCGGCCGACACGATCCCGTCGCGGAAGTCCCTGAGCACGCTCGCCGGGTCGCGCTCCAGCGGGTCGCCCCAGCCGCCGCCGCCCGGCGACTGCGTCACGAAGCGCACCGGCCCGGTCGATTCCAGCCCGAACTTGGGGGCCTTTTGCGTGTTCCCGTCGGCGAAGCGGAGATGCATGTGGCCGGGCGCCCCCGCGCCGCCGCCGTTCACCCCGTACCCGGTCTCGTATTCGAGCCCCTCGCCCCGGAAGGAATGGGTCGCGTCGGTCAGGATCTCCACCTCGTAATCGGCGCCCGAGCCGCCCCGCCAGCGGCCCGGCCCGGCGGCGTCCTCGCGGAATTCCTGGCGGTGGAACAGCACCGGGTAAAGCTGCTCGTAGACCTCGACATTGGGCATGGTGAGCCCGCCCAGCGTGCAGACATGGCCGATCTGGTTGAACCCGTCGCGCCCGTCGACCGCGCCGGCGCCGGCCGCCGCCGCGCCGTGATAGAAGACGTAGCGGTTGCCGTTCGCCTCGCGCCCGACCGAGATGCCGAACACGTTCTTGGCCCAGCCAGCGCAGCCCCGCGCCGGGTCGGCCTGGGCGAGCGCCTTCCAGGTCGCGTGGATGATCTCGTGCGCGCAGAAGACGGTGCACATCGTGGTCGGCGCGCCCTCCTCGGCGTTGACGATGCTGCCCTCGGGCGCCGTGATCCGGACGCAGCGGAACGCGCCCTCGTTGTGCGGCAGCGAGGGGTCGAGGAACGAGGCGAGCGCGGTATAGACCGCCGAATGGGTGTTGCCGAGCGACGAGTTCTTGAAGCCCCGGATCTGCGCGTCGGTGCCGGTGAAGTCGATGCCGAGCCGGTCGCCCTCGATCGTCGCCTTCACCCGCACGGTCACGTCGCGCAGCTCGAAGCAGTCGTTGTCCGAGCGGTCCTCGGCCTCGTAGACCCCATCCGGCAGCTTCGCGATCTCGGCCCGGAAGCAGCGGTCGGCATGGTCGAGCACGCCGGTGAAGTAGTCGAGCGCGGTGCCCGGCCCGAGCTCGTCGGCCAGCGCCGCGACGCGTTCCATTCCGATCCGGGTCGAGCCCAGCATCGCCCGCAAATCCCCGTCGAGCAGATGGGGCGTCCGGGTGTTGAGCATCAGCAGCTTCCAGAGGTCGTCGCGCATCGTCCCGGCCTCGACCAGGCGCAGGACGGGAAGGCGGATGCCCTCGTGGAACACCTCGGTGGCGGACGGGTTGTAGGCGCCCGCCGCGCCGCCGCCGATATCGGACTGGTGCGCCCGGTTGCAGGTGAGCCCGACGAATTCCCCGCCGGCGAAGATCGGGCGCGCGATCACCCAGTCCGGCAGGTGGTTGCCGCCGGCCTGCCACGGGTCGTTCAGGAGGTAGACGTCGCCGTCGGCCATCACGTCGCCGAAATCGCGCAGGATCGCGCGCACCCCGAACCCGCCGCTCCCGGTATGGATCGGAATGCCGTCGGCCTGACTCACGACCTCGCCGTTCGGCCCGGCGATGAAGCAGGAGAAATCATGCGCCTGGCTGAAGATCGGGCTGCGGGCGGTCCGGACCATGACCCACCCCATCTGATGCGAGATGTGGTCGAGCCGGTTCTGCGTCAGCGCCAGGATGACGGGATCGAGGTTCATCTACCCCTCCTCGCGGAAGGTTATCAGGTAATTGTCGAGCTTATCGACCGCGCAGCGCTCGCCGGAGCCGACGACCACGGTGGTGGTCTCCTCCTCGATCACCGCCGGGCCGTCGACGAAGTGGCCGGGCTTCATCGCCGCGCCGTCATGGATCGCGGTCTCCAGGAAGCCGCCGGCCGCCTCGTCGTAAACCGGGCGCGTCGACGCGGGCTCGGCCCGGCGCTCGTCGGTCTCGAAGACGATCTCGGCCAGCGGCGGCAGCTTGCCGATGCCGACCACCCGGAGGTTGGAGACGTTTATCCGCCCGCCCGGGTTGGTGTGGCCGTATTGCCGGTCGTACTCGGCCTCGAAGGCGGCGCGGATCCGGTCCGGCGGGGCGTCCGGGGCGAGCGCCACGCGCACGTCCCATTGCTGGCCCTCGTAGTGCAGGTCGAGCTCGTGGCCGAAGCGCACCTCGCCGGGTTCGAACCCCTCGCGCCCGAGCGCTTCCGCCGCCTGCGCCTCCAGCGCCGCGTAGCCGTCCGCCAGCGCCCCGCCCACCCCGTCCGCGAGCTCGCGCATGACGACCTGGACGAAATCGCGGCGCACGTCGGCGTGCTGCATCCCGATCGCGCAGAACGCGCCCGCCTGGCGCGGGATGTAGACCGCGCGCGCCCCCAGCATCCGCCCCACGCTCGCCCCGTGCATCGGCCCCGCCCCACCGCAGGCGACGAGGGTAAAGCGGCCCGGGTTGTAGCCGCGCTGGATCGAAATGCGTTCGACCGCGTGGAGCAGGTTCTGCTCGACGATGCGGATGATCCCGGCCGCGGCCTCGGCGAGCGGGATGCCGAGCGGTTCCGCAACCGCGTCGGCGACGGCGCGCTTCGCCGCTTCGAGGTCGAGCGTGACCGAGCCGCCGGCATAGGGCCCCGGCCGCAGCCGGCCCAGCACGAGATGCGCGTCGGTGACGGTGGGCCTGGTGCCGCCGAGCCCGTAGGCCGCCGGCCCCGGCCGCGCGCCCGCCCCCTGCGGCCCGGCATACATCATGCCGGCGGTGTCGATGCCGGCGATGGTGCCGCCGCCCGCGCCGACGGTGTGGATGTCGACCGAGGGGGTCACCAGGTCGTACTCGGCGACCGAGAGCGAGTCGGTGATCGCGACCCGGCCCTCGCTCATCAGCATTACGTCGCAGCTCGTCCCGCCGATCTCCATGCTGACCAGGTTGCCCTCGCCGAGCCCCGCAGCCAGGTGCTGGATCGCGCCGACGCCGGCGGACGGGCCCGACAGCAGCAGGTTCACCGGCTGCTCGATGAGCTGGTCGAGCGAGGCCGCGCCGCCGTTGCTCTGCAGCATCAGGAGGCGGGTCTTGAGCCCCAGCTCCGCCAGCCGGTCGGCCAGCGCAGCCAGGTAGTCGGCGACGCGCGGCATGACGTATGCGTTGACCGCGATGGTCGAGACCCGCTCGTACTCGCCCATGATCGGCACGATGTCGGCCGAGACCGAGACCCAGCGGCAGAGCCCCGACTGGCGCACCACCTCGGCGGCCGCGTGCTCGTGCGCCGGGTTCTTGAAGCTGTTGATCAGGCAGACCGCGACCGAGTCCACGCCTTCTTCGCGGAAGGTCTCGATGGCCGTGCGCACGTCGTCGAGCTCGACCGGCTCGATCTCTTCTCCGCCGGCGCCGATCCGCCCGCGCACCGGGAGGCGCAGATAGCGCGGCACCAGGACCGGCGGGTAGGGGGTGCGGTGGTCCCACGGGTCCTTGCGCAGGCCGCGCCGCGCCTCGAGCGAGTCGCGGAACCCGGAAGTGGTCAGCAGCCCGACGCGCCCGCCCTTGCCCTCGAGCAGCGTGTTGGTCGCCACCGTCGAGCCGTGCAGGAAGAACGCGCAATCGCCGAGGAAGTCGGCGAGGGCGAGCCCCAGCGCCGCGCACGCCTTCTCCAGCGCCGCGATCGCCCCCGCCCCCGGGTCCTCCGGCACCGAAGGCACCTTGAACACCGCCGTCCGCCCGCCGGCGTCCGCGACCACGAGGTCGGTGAACGTGCCCCCCACGTCGACGCCGACGCGCCAGGGGGGTGCGGTGAGGCCGTGGGGTGGGTTCATGTTCGGGGCCGCTTCATCAGTATGCTGACAGATGGGGTGGGAGCCTATGGCGGGGCGGCTCCCGGTTCAAGCGGAGTGTAGCAGGGGCGGAAGGTCGGTAAGCGTCGGCATCCTCCGGCGCTTTCCCTCCACACCGTCATGCCCGGACTTGTTCCGGGCATCCACCTCTTGCGGTATCGCGGTGCGGGCCGGGAGCGGGTGAGGCGGCGGAGGGGGTGGATGCCCGGAACAAGTCCGGGCATGGCGACTCTGCGGATAATCGGGGCGATCCACCGCCGCCGTGCTCCTCCGGTGCCCCAGCACCTCGTAGTCGCGGACGGCGGCGAACGAGTCGCGGAAGATGTTCGCGCCCATCGCGCCCTCACACCAGATCGCCCGGCTCCAGTCCGAGCGCCGCCTGATGCGCGACCCCCCTTATACGATCGAAATAAGAATACCCGCAACAGCGAGAACTGTGCCAACGAACCAATACCAAAACGAATTGTTGTTGAAGTGCTCGTGCAATTTCGAAGTCCAACGCTCCTTGGTTAGTTCGGTGTGCCCGCGATCAGATATTGTTTCGTCGGGAAGACGCCCACCGGTAACGCTGTCCGCAAATTCAGCGAGTTGTTTTGTGAGGGAGTCTTTGAGCAGCGTCTCCATAGCAGTCACGTCGACCTTACCTTTCCTCGCGGCGGCATCGGCCTCGTCGATAGCCGAATAATACGGTCCCTTGTCTTCAGCAATGAACTCCGGGATCGTCTTGCGTCCGGGTAGTCTCAGACCAAGCTTGATGCATAGGATCAGATACGAAATGGCTCGTGACGTGCGACCGTTACCGTCCTCGAACGGATGAATCCAGTTGAGCCGCCACATCACATAAGAGGCAAGATGCCAAGCATCCCGACCCCAATTCGTGTTCACGTAATCGCACATATCTTCGACAAGAGCGGGCACATCTTGAGCGGGCGGCGGGGCGTGACTACTGTGCACGATCGTCATCGGACCGGGCCGATAGGTGCCGGGCAACTCCGATAGTCCTTCGATGGCAAGTCGGTTCAGCGTCGAAACAAGGGAGGGCCGCAAGAAAAATTCTTCGCCCTTCTGCAAACTTTCGTCGATGGTGTCCATGACGAATTTAGTTTGGCGAAGTCCATTTTCTGCTTCAATTGCGGCAATTTCGTCCGGGTCTTTGGTGGGTGCCTCTCGTTCGGGTTTACTCTTTCTTTGATCGACGTCGTTTGTCATTGACTAATGTTCGCCGCGTTCCTTGAGTTTCTTGGCTGCCGTTGCGATGGTTTCTTTCGTGATCCTGCTATTCTCGATATGGGTGTTGCCGAAAGCGAAACTTTCTCTCTGTTTTTCGTTGTCGCGATCAGTCATCACCACAGTCTTCGCCGCTTCGATCAGAGCTTTGAGTTTCCCTTCGTTCATGATCTCACCTTTCGCGACTATGTCCACGAGATCAACATAGTGGAACCGGGCGCAGTTTTGAATAGTGAATCATCCGGCGAGATGTGATCGCCAGCGACGCCGATTCCCGCGCTCGCTGTTCGTCGCCCCAACTGGAGATCGAGGGAGGGCGAAGGGCGAACCGCCGCCCCCTACTCCGCTACCACCGTCGTGCCGTTGGCCGAGACCATGAACATGGAGCCCCTGCCCCCCGACACCTCGTAGTCGGGGTCGACGCCGACCGCCGCGTTGGCGCCGCGGGACGCCGCTTCGTTCGTCATCCCGCTGATCGCCACGTCGCGGAAGATGTTGGCGCCCATCGCGCCCTCAGACCAAGTCGCCCGGCTCCAGCCCGAGCGCCTCCGCAGCGACGGCGAGCGTCTTGAGCGAACCGGCTCGCTTCCCAGTCTCGATCTGCGACAGGTAAACAGGATCGATGCCGGCGGCCTCCGCCAGCTCCTCCTGCGTCATTCGGCGATAGGTCCGGAACACCCGGATCGTGTTCTCCCCGGCGAGCAGGCGGTCCGCGACTTCGGCCGGGAAGAACTCGCCGTCCCCGGCCATGGCTTCGTCGTATAGCGCCTCGTCGCTTGGCGTGGCCTGTGGCGTCTTCATCGTGGAGCTCCGTCGCTTCATCCCGTCATGGTCGGCCCCCGCCTGCGCGGGGACAGGCTCCGGCCGACCATCCACGGGTTTTTCCGTTTCGACGCATGGTTAAATGGAAGACATGGATGGCCGGAACAAGACCGGCCATGACGGCTTTGGGGAGACGGTCGGGCCGGGAGGGCCGAACCGCCCCCCTACTCCACCGCCATCGCGGCCTCGACCGGGACGAGGCCGGCATGTTCGACGATGCGCCTGTCCTCCAGCGCGGCCGCGGTCGGGACGATCATGCTGCGGTCCTCCGTTCGTCGTCGGTCTCGGGCTTCGTGGCAGGGGACGCATCGGGCAAGGCCGGCACGTCAGGCGACATGTCGAGCGCTCTCTCGATGGCGGCCAGCGTCTCGGGCGAACCCCGGCGCCTGCCGGCCTCGATATGCCCGAGGTATCTGACCCCGATCCCCGCGGTCTCGGCCAGTTCCCTCTGCGTCAACCCCCGACGGTTGCGGCGGATCTTGATCGAGTTTTCGTCGCACGGCAGGCGGTACGCGGCGCGCGCCGGAGCGGCCTGTGCGTTCGCCGCCGGCGGCCGGTGGCCGGGCGGCGCGGCGACGACGCCGGGCCAGTCCGGCGGGGCGGCGAAGACGGTAAACTGCGGCGCTGCGAGGAGTCGCCGATCCTCCACAAGTCCATCGCCACCGCGAAGCAGCGAACTTTGCCGTCCGCCATCTCGTTCAACCCGTCGAGGGCTACACGATGCTCGGCGTGGAACCGGGTGGCGAGCCAAACAACCGTGCCAGCCGAGAGTCCCAAGGCATAGGTCAGGAGTTGGCCGAGATGAGAGTGGTCGCCGGGCCCGAGCTGCGCTTCGATCACCACCCCGGCGCCGGAGCCGCGGTCGTGGCACACCAGGTCGGCGCGGAACCGGCCCACCGGGGCTTCCTGCGCCATTGGTTCCAGATCGAGCCCGAGCGCGCGGCTCAGATGGGCAAGGCGCTTGGCGGACGCAAGCCAGGGGATGAACTCGGCCGCCTCGCTCTTCCAGAGGGTGGCGGGGTCGACGGGGTGGAGATATCCGATAGGGTTATCGGCCATGGCGGCGTTGCTCCGTTTTGGGTCGCAAGGGGTGCGGGCACGAAAAAGGGGCGCCGGAATCTCCGTCGCCCCCATTTCGCGTAGTGTGGGGAATTTACCCCAAAACGCGTCCCGAGTCAAGCAAAAAATACCTCTTCAAGATAATTTATAACCTAAGTCCCGGAAATCAGGACATCTTTTCTCCCTTCCGATTCCGGGCCGAAACCGCCTACCCAACCCCCGAATCCGTCCCACGCGCCGTTGCGGACGGTTGTCATAACGGATCTACATGGGTATCAGGGCCGTCATATTCCATAGATAGATAGAAACCCGGAGTCGAATAGTGGAAGTCATTGCCATCGCCGCCCTTGCCGCGGTCCTGTTTCTCGCCAGGGGGGCGTTGAGGAGACGCCCCCGCCGCCGCTCCTCCCCACGCCCGCGCGCTTCGCGTCCCCGCCGCGACTCCGGCCGCCGCCCCGCCCGCACGATCTCCGGCAAGGCCTGGGTGACCGACGGGGACGGCATCCGGGTTTCGGGGCAGGAGATACGGATCGCCGGGCTCGACGCGCCGGAATGGGACCAGCGGGCGCAGCACCGGGACGGCTACTGGTTCGCCCACGGCAAGCGGGTCAAGAGCGCGCTGATCCGGGAGATCGGCGGCCGCCACGTCCAGGTCGCCATCGAGGGCTACGACAAGTTCGGCCGCGCGCTCGGCATCGTGACCTGCGACGGGCGGGACATCGGCGAATGGCTGGTTCGCGAGGGCCACGCCATCGCGGCCTACAGCGAGCGCTACCGGCATGTCGAGCGCGAGGCCAGAAGGGCCAAGCGCGGAATGTGGTCGCACACCCGCAACATCGACCCGAGGGCGTGGCGGCACGCGAAGCCGAGGGAAGGCTGATCCGGGTTGCCTCTCGTCATGGTCGGCCTCCGCCGACCATCACGGGCAGAAAGGGAGCCACGCAGCAGCCTCCCGCCCTTGCCCGCCGCCGCGCCGGCCGCCATCCTGCGCGCCCCGCCCGTTGAGGAGACGCCCGGCATGCTGCCCGACCTCACGGCTATCGAAGCCGCGGCGGAGACCGTCCATGCGGTCATGCCGCCGACGCCGGCGCATCGCTGGCCGCTTTTGACCGCGCGTAGCGGGGCGGAGGTCTGGGTCAAGCACGAGAACCACACCCCGATCGGCGCGTTCAAGATCCGGGGCGGGCTGGTCTACATGGACCGGCTGCGCCGCGAGAAGCCCGCGGTCCGGGGCGTGATCGCGGCGACGCGGGGCAATTTCGGGCAGAGCGTCGCGGTGGCGGCGCGGATGTCCGGGCTGACCCCGGTGGTCGTGGTGCCGCGCGGCAACAGCCGCGAGAAAAACGCCGCGATGGAGGCGCAGGGCGCCGAGCTCGTGGTCCATGGCGGGGACTTCCAGGAATCGCTCGAATACGCGCAAGGACTGGCGGAGGCGCGCGGGCTCCACATGGTCGCCTCTTTCGCGGAACCCCTGGTGCACGGGACGGCGACCTATGCGCTGGAGCTGTTCCGCGCCGCGCCGGATCTCGATGCGGTCTACGTCCCGATCGGGCTCGGCTCCGGCATTTGCGGCGTCATCGCGGCGCGCAACGCGCTCGGGCTCGGATGCGAGATCGTCGGCGTCTGCGCCGAGCGCGCGGCGGCCTACGCGCTCTCCTTCGAGGCCGGGCGGCCGGTCTCGACCAACGCGGCCGACACCATGGCCGACGGCATGGCCTGCCGGGTGCCCGACCCCGACGCCGTCGCCATCGTGAACGCGGGCGCGGCGCGGGTAATCGCGGTCGGCGAGGACGAGATCGAAGACGCCATGCGCGCCTACTACACCGACACCCACAACATCGCCGAAGGCGCCGGCGCCGCCCCCCTCGCCGCGCTGATGCGGGAGCGGGACGCGATGCAGGGGAAGAAGGTCGCGCTGATCCTGTCCGGCGGCAACATCGACCGCGAGGTCTATCTCCGGGTGCTCGGCGGGGGGTGAGCGCGTCCGGAGGTTCCACCCCGGCCGCGTAGGGACTAGTCTGGCGGTCGGACGAAGCGCAGCAAATCGCCTTGGGAGGCGACCTTGAGCGACCGTGGGGTTGGCGCGAGCATCGCGCGCAAGGAGGACGACCGGTTTCTCATGGGCACCGGGGAATTCACCCCGGACGTCCAGCTTGCCGGCATGTGGCACGCCGCGTTCAACCGGGCGCCCATCGCCCACGGGCGCCTGCTCTCGGTCAAGGCGCCGAAGGGCGCGGAGGGGCAGGTGTTCTCATCCGTCGACATGGCGGACATCAAGCCGATCCGCTCGACCGCCTCGTTCCCCGGCTTCAAGGGCGCCGATTTTCCGGTGCTCGCCAGGGACAAGGTGCGCTACGCCGGCGAGCAGGTCGCCATCGCGGTCGCGCCGACCCGCGCCGAAGCCGAAGACATCGCGGACGCGATTCAAGTCGAGTACGACGAGCTTCCGGCGGTGGTCGATCTCAATGACGGGCGCGGGCCCTCGGCGGCGCTGGTCCACGATCACTGGGCCGACAATGTCTGCTGCGAGACCGCGTTCGAGAACGGGGACCTGGAAGCGGCGAAGGCCGCGGCGGCCCACACAGTCCACCGGCGGTTCCGCATGGCGCGGCAAACGCCGTTCCCGATGGAGGGGCGCGGCACGCTGGCCCATTACGATTCCCGGCTCGACGAGCTGGTCGTCTGGATGTCGCACCAGCTGCCGCATCCGATGCAGCGTGGCATCGCCCATTTCCTCGGCCTCGAGATCAACAACGTCCGGGTGATCTGCCCCGACGTGGGCGGCGGGTTCGGGCTCAAGACCCATCTCGACGGCGAGACGATGGCGGTGTGCTGGACCTCGCTCAGGCTGGGGCGGCCGATCAAGTGGATCCAGGACCGGCTCGAACACCTGACCTGCGACGCCGATTGCCGCAACCACCAATACACGATGACCGCCTATACCGACGAAATCGGCAAGGTTCTCGGCATGGAAGTCGAGTGCGTGGTGGACGCCGGCGCCTACTCGCCCTGGCCGTGGCCGATCGGCGTCGAGGCGGCGACCGGCGTCGGCAATCTGCAGGGGCCCTACACGGTGGACGCGCTCCGGGGCCGCTCGGTCACGGTCTGCACCAACAAGCCGCCGAGCCAGCCGTTCCGGGGCGTCGCCCGGCCGGGCGCCTGCTTCACCGACGAGCTCACCATGGACGCCATCGCACGGACCGTGGGGCGGGAGCCGTGGGAGGTCCGGCTCGACAACCTGGTGCCGCCCGAGGCGATGCCCTACGACACCGTCACCCGTAAGCACCTCGACAGCGGCGACTATCCGGAGGCCTTCCGGCGCTGCGTCGCCGCTATCGACCCGGGCGCGGTGCGCGAGCGCCAGAAGACGCCCGAGCCCGACGGGCGCCTGATCGGCGTCGGCTTCGCCTGCTTCTACGAGCAGACCGCTTACGGCACCGGGCCGTTCGGCTATTCCGCCTGGGGCATCGAGCTGGTGCCGGGGATGGAGATGGCGACGGTGAAGCTCACCCCCGACGGCGGGCTCTGGGCCTCGGTCGGCATCCAGTGCCACGGCCAGGGGCTGGAGACGACGCTGGCCCAGGTCGCGACCAGCGAACTCGGCATCGACCCGGACCGGATCGCGATCCGCCACGGCGACACCGCGACCGCCTATGCGGGGACCGGCACCTACGCCTCGCGCAGCATCGTCGTCGCGGGCGGGGCGGTGGCGCAGGGCTGCCGCGAGCTCAAGCCCCGACTCGCGCGGATCGGCGCCCATCTGCTGCAATGCGACGAGGCCGAGGTAGCGGTCGAGAACGCCGAGGTGCGCGGGCCGGGCGGCTCCATCACCTTCGACGAGATCGCCGAGGCGTTCTACCACCATCCCGAGAACCTGCCCGACGACACCGACCGGGGCGGGCTCACCGTTACCACCGGCTACAACGACAAGATCCATGGCGGGGTGTTCGGCTTCGGGGCGCACGGCGCGGTGGTCGCGGTCGATCCCGAGACCGGGCAGGTGGAGATCCTCGACTACGCGATCGTCGACGATTGCGGCACGCGGGTGAACCCGCTGGTGGTCAAGGGGCAGGTCATCGGCGGCTACGCGCAGGGGATCGGCAACGCGCTCTACGAGGAATCGGATTACGACGAGAACGGCCAGCCGCTCTCGGTGACGCTGGCCGACTACCACGTGCCGGCGGCGCCGATGGTGCCCGACATCAAATACGACTACATGGAATCGCCCTCGCCCTACTCCACGATGGGGATCAAGGGGGTGGGCGAATCCGGCGCGATCGGCCCGGTCGGCGCGATCGGCAACGCGGTCAACGACGCGCTCAAGGGGCTGGGCGTCGAGATCGCCGAAACCCCGATCACCCCGCGCCGGGTGTTCGACGCCATCGAACGGGGGCGCGCGCGATGAAGCCGGCACCGTTCGAATACGCCCGCGCGGAAAGCCTCGACGAGGCGGTCCGCCTGCTGAGCGGCGCCGGCGGGGACGCGCGGCCGCTGGCGGGCGGCCAGTCGCTCGGCCCGATGCTCAATCTCCGGATCGCCCGGCCCTCGCTCCTGGTCGACCTGTCGCCCATCGCGGAGCTTCGCGAGGTTTCGGAGGACGAGGGCGGCGTGACGATCGGCGCTTCGGTGGTCCATTCGGCGGTCGAGGACGGCGAGGTGCCGGACGTGACCGGCGGGCTGATGCGCCGTGCGGCCTCGGGGATCGCCTATCGCGCGGTGCGCAACCGGGGCACCGTCGCCGGCAGCCTCGCCCATGCCGACCCGGCGGGGGACTGGGCGCCGGTCATGATGGCGCTCGGCGCGAGCCTCGGCATCATGGGACCGGAAGGCCGGAGAAGCGTGGACGCGGACGCGTTCATCACCGATCCGCTGACCACGGTGCTGGAGCCGGGCGAGATCGTCGAGGCGATCCGCGTTCCCCGGCTGTCGGCCGGCGCGCGCTGGGGCCACTGCAAGCTTTGCGTGAAGCCGGGCGATTTCGCGGAGTCGCTGGCGGTCGTCGTCCGCGACCCGGACCGCGCCCATTGCCGAGTCGCGCTCGCCGGCCCGACCCACGCCCCGATCCTGCTCGACGATGCCGCCGAGCTGGTTTCGGAAGCGGATGGCTGGTCGGACGCGCTGGCAGGCGAGATCAAGGACGCCGCCGGCAGAGAGATAGCGGCCGCCGGATTTGCCGATCCCGACGACCGCTACGCGATGAACGTGCATGCGACCGTAACCGTCCGCGCCGCCCGGGAGGCGCTGTCCCGATGACCTCGACCACGATTTCCGTCAACGGCCGGGCGGTCACCGCCGATGTCGAGCCGCGGCTGTCGCTCGCCGACTTCCTGCGCGAGCACGAGGGGCTGACCGGCACCCACACCGCCTGCGAGCACGGGGTGTGCGGCGCCTGCACGATCATGCTCGACGGCCGCCCGGCGCGGTCCTGCATCACGCTCGCCGTCGCCGCCCACGGGACGGAGGTGCGCACCGTCGAGGGCTATGGTGGCGACGAGACGATGGCGGCGATCCGCGAGTCCTTCAAGAAGGCGCACGCGGTCCAGTGCGGTTACTGCACCCCGGGGATGCTGGCGACGGCGTATGACATCGTCACCCGCCTGCCCTATGCCGACCGCGACCGGATCAGGCTGGAGCTATCCGGCAATCTCTGCCGCTGCACCGGCTATATCGGCATCGTGGACGCGATCGAGATGGCGATCGCCGAGGTCAAAGGCGGCTCATAGACCGGCCGTGTCGGCCATCGCCCCCAGCGTCGGGAAGATGAAGTCGAACTCCGGCATGTCGTCGACCGGCGCGGTCGCGCCCCAGTCGCCGCCGCCAGACAGCCCCTGACGGTCGATCCAGGCATTGGCGAGCCCGGCCGCGCGCGCCGGCACGTGGTCGTGGTGCAGGCTCTGCGCGGTGTGCAGGATTTCGCCGGCGCCGATGCCGAGCCCGGCCAGGCGCTCGATCATATAGGCGAAGTTGCGCGGGTCGGGCTTGTAGCTGCCGATGTCCTCGGCGGTGCAGACGGCGTCGAATTCGACCCCGAGCTTGCGGTTGGAGGCGGCGATGCCGGCGCGGTCGACGTTGGACAGGATCGCCAGCCGGTAGCGCGTCTTCAGGCGCCTGAGCGCTCCGGCGGTATCGGGGAAGGCCGGCCAGTGCTGGACCGAGGCGCCGAAGGCTTCGTCGAGCGCGGCGTCGGTGCGGAGCCCGAACCGGGCGGCGATCGCGCGGTGCACCCCGGCGAGGATTCCCGGATAGAGCGTCTCCGGATGCGCGGTCTGCTCGGCGGTCTCGGCCTCCCCGAAGGCCGCGAGCGCCTGGGTCCGATCGACTTTGCAACCGGGGTTGGCCATCAGCAGCGGCTGGAGCGCATCCCAGATTCCGGTCTCCCAGTCGATCAGCGTGCCGTAGCAGTCGAAGGTGAGGACCGAGAATTCGGCGAGGTCCCTATAGCTCATTGCGGCGCTTCCGGAGCGCGGCGATGACTTCGTCCGTCGTCATCACGTCGCCGAATTGCTGGATCGTGTTCTCGAGCGCCGCGCGGTGCTCGTCGTCGGAAAGCGCGGCGTTGCAGTCCTCGACCATGACCACCCGGTAGTCGAGCTGCATCGCGTCGCGCGCGGTGGATTCGCAGCAGATATTGGTCTTGGTGCCGCCGATCAGCACGTTGCGCACCCGGTGGCTGGCGAGCACCGTTTGCAGCATCGACGCGCCCGGGGTGAGGGCCGAATAGCGGTTCTTGCGCACGAACAGGTCGCGCTCGTCGGGTTCGAGCTCGTGCCAGATCTGCTCGCCGTGGCCGCCCGGCTTCATCGCCTCGATGGTGCGCTCCTGCACGTCCTCGGCGACGAAGTTGCGGATGAAGGACTCCCAGTCGCTCTTGCCGTTGGCGAAGGTGGACGCGCTGGTGACCCAGATCACCAGCCCGCCCTGCGCCCGCACCTCTCCGGCCAGGCGGTCGATGTTGCCGCAGATGCCGCGCGAGGCCGGCACCTCGGCCGGCGCGCCGGGCTCGCAGAACATGTTCTGCATGTCGATCACCACGAACGCCGTCGCGCCCGGATCGAGCGAGTCGTAGAGGTGGTAGCGCCCGCGCCGGGCCAGAACCCGGTCGACGATCTCCTGCCGGACGGTCACGTCGTGCATGAAACGGCCCCGTATGCGATGACTGGCCGCATGGTGTTGAAGCCGGTCGCCGGCGTCAACAACGGGACGACCGACCCACGATGTACCGCTACGCGATCTACTACGTTCCCCCGCCGGAGACGGCGCTCGCGGCGTTCGGCGCGCGCTGGCTCGGCCGCGATCCGCCCGACCTCGCCGAGGCGAGCGCGGGAGACTGGCGCCGTGCGGTCGCTGAGCCGCGCAAGTACGGCTTCCATGCGACGCTCAAGGCACCCTTCCGGCTGGCGGAGGGGAACGGCGAAGGAGAACTGACGGACGCTCTTGAACTCTTCTGCCGGACGCGCGGCCCCGTGCCGGTCGGCAAGCTCGCGTTGCGGACGTTGTCCGATTTCCTCGTCCTCGCCCCGATGGAACCGGGCGCGGCGGCGGAGCTCGCGGCGGATTGCGTGCGCGCGTTCGAGCCGTTCCGCGCGCCGGCGACCGCCGACGAGATCCTACGCCGGACGCCCGAGCGGCTGACGGGATCGGAGAGGGCCAATCTGGACCGCTGGGGCTACCCCTGGGTCATGGAGGATTACCGGTTCCACCTGACCCTGACCGGCCCGCTGGACGAAGAAGACCGGGCGAGATTCGGCGCCGGCATCGCGCGAATGGTCCTCCCCGCCATCGCGGAGCCGGTCGAGATCGGCGAGCTGTGCCTGTGCGGCCAGCCGGCGCCGGACGCCGATTTCCGGGTCCTGCGGCGCTTCGTGCTGGAGGGCGCGGGCGATCGGTGACCGCGCGCCGTCAGCCCAGGCGGTAATTCAGGATGTGGTCCGGCGGCTCCAGACCCTCCATGTTCCTCGGATCGGGCACGGGATCGGACACCTCCATGCGAACCGGGACGACGCCGGCCCAGATCGGCAGCGCGTAATCCTCCTCCTCGTCGCCCGGCGGGCCGGTGCGGATCTTGGACGAGGCCTCGTCGATCGGCATGGTCATCACCGTCGTCGCCTTCAGCTCCTGCTCGGTCGCCGGACGCAGCATGTCCCAGCGCCCCGGGAACGAGCCGTCGACGAAGGTCTTGAGCCGCGCCGCCTTCTCGTCCGGGTCGGACACCCTGCGCGCGGTCCCCAGCAGCATCGCGGACCGGTAGTTGATCGAATGGTGGAAACCCGACCGCGCCATCACGAACCCGTCGAGGATCGCGACCGTCACGCACACCTCGGCGGTATCGACCGCGCGCAGCATCCGGCTGGCCGACGAGCCGTGCCAGTAGACGTGCCCGCCCTCGCGCCATTGCAGCGTCGGCGTCACATAGGGCTGCCCCTCGAACACGTAGCCCACCGAGCACAGCGGCATGGCGTCGAGGATCGGATGGATGGTCGTCGCGTCGTACCCGCCCCGGTCATGGCGGCGGCGCAGACGGACCCGGTCGGTGGCCGGAGATGCGGTCATGGCGGCACTCGAACAGTTGTGATCCCTGCGCGGGATATAGAGCGCTTCCGTTGCGGTTGGAAGCACGGTGGATCGGACCACGCCGGCCTTTTGGGGGAATTGGGGCTACAGCCCCTCGTACTTCTTTACCTGACCGCTTCCGGTTATGCCGGCGACGAACGGGGCGGGTGTGTTTCGGGCAAAACGCGCGATCCGGCGACGGCCCGCTACCAACAGGGCGGCGATGTCCGGACCGGTTGCGTTCTTCGTTCGGACGACCAGGATCCGCGCCGAATGTCTCTTGATGGAATCGAGTTCGGCCGCCCTGTAGCGCACGTTCTTGTCCTTGGTGACAGCCACCCAACTCTCCCGCCCGACGAGCGCTATCCATTCCTCGTCCGGCGCATCGGGCGGAAGATGGTCGTCGTGGATTTCGACATTTATCCCTTCGGAGCGAAGGCGATCCGCGACGATGTGTCTTCCGAGATTACGGTCGAGGAAAAGGGTGGGCTCCTCAGGCGGCGGTCTGGAGCTCACACCGGATCGCTTCCTCGATTTCCGCAGCCTTGCGCTCATAGTCCCGCGCCAGGTCCCTCACCGACTCGCCGGCCTTGTATCGTTCCGCGATCACCTGAGTGGCGAGACCGGTACCGGCGATGACGGGACGTCCGGCGGAGAGGGCGGGGTCGATGACCACCATTGCCGGTGCGTCGTCCAGCGCGGCACGGGTAAACGGGTAGAGCTTGATGGGTATGCCCTGGGGATCGCGGTCGATACGGCGCAGGGCCGCGCTGATGACGTCCCGCATGGCGGTTTGGCCCGCCCGGCTGATATTGATGAGTTGCCCGTATTGCTCGGTGAAAAGGTCCAGCCCGTCGGTTTCAAGTTCGCGGCCGATCAGCGGATGCCGCTTGTCCGCGGGATCCTTTGCGTGTCTCCCGAGATAGCGGATCGCTTCCCGGATACTCCGCATCTTGACGTCGTGCTTGCGCCGGATCGCGGCCAGCACATGGAGTTCGGCCAGGTTGAGAAACGAGAGCAGCGTCGGCGATTTCGCCGGTACCGCGATCAGCGGCTTGTAGCCGTCGCGGCCCAACGACCAGTAACGGACGGTGGCCGCCGGTACCGACAGGTAGTGCGCGGCCTCGGAAATCGTGTAGGCGGGAAGCTCGCGCGGGTCATGGGTTCGGGCTGGACGTTTCTTCACGGCGATCCCTCCCCGTGTCGGCTCCCGTCTTTTGACTTGAAACTTGCCTAACACGAACGGCGTTTGCGGTCCATAGAAAGGACATGGGGAGGGTCAACGCGAGACGCTTCTCTTCAATTTCCGGCAAACCCGGGCCGTTCGTCAGCCGAGATGGCGCACTTCGATCCCGCCCCAGCGTTCGTCGAGATATTCGGCGACGAGACGCCGGTGGCAATGGTGCGGCTTGTCCTCGCTGCACAGCAGGCATCCGCCGTCGACGACTTCTTTGGAGATGCTGTCCTCGATCCGGCGTTCGCGCATCAGGTCGAGAAACCGCTTCTCATAGGCGTCCCAGCCCATGCGCTTCTTCCGGTAGTCGGCCAGCAATTCCTGCGTCGGGGCGAGGTCGGGCAGGTGCACATAGTCGATCCCACACACCCGGCGGAGGAAGAACGCGAGGTCGTCCCGCTTGGCGAAACCCGCGAGCTGGGAAACGTTGTTGAGCCTCACATCGACCACGCGCCTGACGCCGGACGAGGACAGGAGCCCGAAGAACTTCTCCGCGCTCTTCTTCGTGAACCCGATGGTTGCCAGCTTCACAGGGTTTCTCCACCCGCGTCGGACTCCGAGTCCATGTAAGCGACGCGTCCTTCCTGCCGAAGCAGCGCCTCAGATACGATTTCCTCCCTCGAACGGAACAGATCGTCGTGGGAAAGTCCCACCAGGTCTATCAGCCGATCCATCGCGTCTCGATGCGGCTCAAGGCGACCGTCGGCGTGAATGTGCATGATCGGCAGCCCTTCTCCTTCGAGCACGGGTGAAACAAGAATCGTCCGATGGCACTCAAGGGGCTCGCGTTCGGCGCACATTATGGCAACGCGATGATCTGCCGCGCCCTTCTTCAGCCGTTCGATCCCGGCCCGGAACTCCGGCCGCCGCGTCAGTCGGGAATAGCAGACGCGCCCGTTCTCGTAGCATGACGGATCCTCGGATCGTCCCCCGAGTTCGCGACCGAGAAAGACATACTTGATCCCGGCATCGCCGAGGCTGCGGGAAAGCGCGTCCTTGCTGAAATGCGGACAATATCGGCTGTAGGGAGCCGACCGCACATCCGCCACCGCCGAAACGCCGTGCGTGCGCAGCAGTTGCAGGAAGGCGTCCAACGCGTGGTTGGAATGGCCGATGGTGAACAGCTTCACCGATGCCTACCCAACCAGCCGCGCCATCGTCCGCGCGAACGCCCCTCCGATGGCCTCTTCCTCCGGGTGGCGGCCGTCGCGGAGGATCCAGCTTCCGCCGACCATGACGTCGCGGACGAGGTTCGCGTTGCCGGCGAAGACGTAAGCGTCGAGGATCGCGTCGCCCGTCTTGCCGGCGAGCAGCGGGTGGGCGGGGTCGAGGGTCACGATATCGGCCGCTTTCCCCGCCTCCAGCGCGCCGGTCTCCCTCGCCATCGCCGCGGCCCCGCCTTCGAGCGCAGCCGCGTGGAGCCTCGCGCCGGTGGAGCCTTCCGGCAAGGCGGCGATGTTGCGCCGGCGCGCGGCGAGGCGTTGGCCGTATTCCAGCCAGCGCAGCTCCTCGACCGGGCTGACCGACACGTGGCTGTCGGAGCCGATGCCGAGGCGACCGCCCGCCTCCAGCCAGGCTTCGAGCGGGAACAGACCGTCGCCGAGATTGGCCTCCGTGGTGGGACAGAGCCCGGCGACCGCCCCGGTGGCGGCGAGCGCGCGGGTCTCGTCGGCGGTCATGTGGGTCGCATGGACGAGGCACCAGCGAGGGCCGATGTCGTGCGCCCCGAGCAGCCATTCGACGGGTCGCCGGCCCGACCAGGCGACGCAGTCCTCCACCTCCCTGGTCTGTTCGGCGATGTGAATGTGGATCGGCGCCGCCCGGTCCATCGCATCGAGGCCCGCGATCGCCTCCGACAGGCTCTCCGGCCCGACCGCGCGCAGGCTGTGCGGCGCGAGGCCGACGCGGAAGTCCGGGTTCGCGCCGTGCCGTCGCCGCATGGTCTCGACGATCCCGAGCAGCCGGTCGGCGTCGTTCGCGAAGCGCCGCTGGGCGCCGCCGGTCGCCGCGCCGCCGAACCCGCCCGCGTTGTAGAGCACCGGCAGGAGGGTGAGCGCGATACCCGTCCGCCCGGCCGCCGCCGTCACCCGTTCCGCCATCTCGGCGAGGTCGTCGTAGGGGCTGCCGTCCGGCGTGTGGTGCAGGTAATGGAACTCGGCAACACCGGTGTAGCCTGCCTTCAGCATCTCGCAGTAGAGCTGGGCGGCGATCGCCTCGGCATCGTCGGGGCCGAGCCGGTCGACGAAGCGGTACATCACCTCCCGCCAGGTCCAGAAGCTGTCCTCGCCGGGACCGGCGCGCTCGGTCAGCCCGGCCATCGCCCGCTGGAAGGCGTGGCTGTGGAGGTTCGGCATGCCGGGGAGCGCGATGCCGCCGATGCGTTCCCCGTCGTCCCCCGCCTCGACCCCGGCGATCCGCCCGTCCGCGCCGATCTCGACCCGCCCGGGCGCGAGCCAGCCTTCCGGGGTCAGCACGCGGTCGAACGCGTAGCCGGGCATCACCGCGTCCAGTCGATCGTCGCCGCCAGCATCTCGCGCAGCACCGGCCTCACCTTCCCGGCGAGATCGGGCCGGTAGTCGAACGGGTGGGCCTCGTTCATGTAGGTCCGCTGCGACAGCTCGAGCTGGATCGCGTGGATCCCGTCCGCCGGCGCGCCGTAGCGGCGGGTGATGTAGCCGCCGGTGAACCTGCCGTTGTCGACCGCGCTGTACCCGTCCGCCGAGGCGAGCACCCGGAAGGCAGCCGCGGCAAGTCCGGCGTCGGCGCTCGCGCCGCGCGCGGTGCCGAAATTGAAGTCGGGGAGCGTGCCTTCGAAAAACCGCGGCACGACGCTCCGGATCGAATGCGCGTCGAACAGGACGGCGACGCCGTGGCGTTCGCGAAGCGCGGCGATCTCGGCGGCCAGCCGGTCGTGATAGGGCCGCCAGTAGCGGGCGATCCTCTCCTCGATCTCGGGTTCGTCCGGCGCCTCTTCATCGCGATAGATGGGCTCGCGGTCGAAAGTCCGGAGCGGCACGATCTCGGTGTTGTCCGCCCCGGGGTAAAGCGCCGCGCCCTCGGGGTCCCGGTTGAGGTCGACGACATAGCGGGAATAACGCGCCGCCAGCACGCCGGCGTCGAGGTCCCCGGCGAAGTCGTAGAGCCGCCCGACATGCCAGTCCGTGTCGGGAATGCGGAGCGCCTCGTCGGTCATCCGTTCCGCGATGTCGTCGGCGATCGAACGGCCGTCATGCGGAATGCTGACGAGAAGCGGCGTCGTCCCGGGCGTGAAGTCGTAGATTTCGCCTTCGGTCATCTCTCGGACGCCGCTCCCCGGGTCGTTCCGCGCCGGAGCCTAGAGCATATCGCGGGGCCGTGGAACGCGCGCCGCGTGCTAAGCTCGGCGCGCAGACCGGGGAGGGCATCATGGCGCGCGAGCGGGCGAACGGCGGCAACTGGGACAGGCTCTGGACCGGTGCCGACCTGGCGACGATGGTGCCGGGCGGCGAACCCTACGGCGCGATCCGCAACGCCGCCATCGCGGTCGAAAACGGACGGATCGCGTGGCTCGGCGCAGCCGCGGACCTTCCCGGCGATCCCGATGCGCTGGCCGGCACGGTGCACGACGCGGGCGGGCGCTGGATCACCCCCGGGCTGATCGACTGCCACACCCATCTCGTCTTCGGCGGCAGCCGCGCGGGCGAGTTCGAGATGCGGCTCAACGGCGCGAGCTACGAGGAGGTGGCGCGGGCCGGCGGCGGGATCGTCTCCACCATGCGGGCCACCCGCGAGGCCGACGACGACACGCTCTTCGAGGCGGCCATTCCCCGCCTCGGCCACCTCATCGGCGAGGGGGTCACCACGGTCGAGGTCAAGTCGGGCTACGGTCTCGACACCGACACGGAAATCAAGCAGCTCCGGGTCGCCCGGAAGCTCGGCGAAGAATTGCCGGTCGACATCCAGACGACATTTCTCGGCGCGCACGCGCTTCCTCCCGAGTTCAAGGGCCGGCAGGGCGCCTATATCGACCTCGTGGTCGACGAGATGATGCCGGCGGTGGCCGAGTCCGGCTTCGCCGATGCCGTGGACGCGTTCTGCGAGGGGATCGGATTCACCCCGGACGAAACCGACCGCGTCTTTTCGTCCGCCCGGTCGCACGGACTCCCGGTGAAGCTCCACGCCGACCAGCTCTCCGATCTGGGCGGCGCGGCGCTGGCGGCGCGCTACGACGCGCTGTCCGCCGACCACCTCGAATACACCTCGGACGAAGGCATCGCGGCGCTCGCCGAGGCAGGCACCGTCGCGGTGCTGCTGCCGGGCGCCTTCTACACCCTTCGCGAGACCAGGCTGCCGCCGGTCGATGCGATGCGGGAGGCGGGCGTCGGCATCGCCATCGCGACCGACTTCAACCCGGGCTCGTCGCCCGCCCTGTCGCTGGTGCTGATGCTCAACATGGCCTGCACCCTGTTCCGGCTGACGCCGGAGGAGGCGCTCTCGTCCGTGACCCGGGTGGCCGCGCAGGCGCTCGGGCTGGGCGACGACCGCGGCACGCTCGAGGTGGGCAAGCGGGCCGATCTCGCGCTCTGGGACATCGGCCAGCCGGCCGAGCTCTGCTACTGGTTTGGCGTCAACCCCTGCGCCGGCCGGGTACGCCAAGGCGTGCCAGACTAGACATCACGCGGCTGCCCGGCGCACGACCGGCCGGTCGTCGATCGGCAGGTTGAAGGCGGCGGCGACCACGCCGAGCGCGATCGACGCCCACCAGACGATCAGGTAGTTCCCGAACATGTCGAACAGCCAGCCGGCGGCCCAGATGCCGATAAACCCGCCGAGCTGGTGCGACACGAAGGCGAAACCGAACAGTGTCGCCATGTAGCGGACGCCGAAGATCTGGGCGACGACCCCGCCGGTCAGCGGCACCACGCCGAGCCACAATATGCCCATCACCGAGGAGAAGACGACGATGCTCATGTCGGTGACCGGCAGCAGGATGAACGCCGTCATCGCCACCGCGCGCAAGAGGTAGATCCAGGCAAGCAGGTTCTTCTTGCGCCAGCGTCCGCCGGCCGCCCCGAAGATTATGCAGCCGAGGATGTTGAACAGGCCGATGAGCGCGATCGCCCACGCCCCCATTTCGCGCGACACGTCGTAGGCTTCCAGCATCGGCGGGAAGTGGGTCACCATGAACAGGGTCTGGAAGCCGCAAACGAAGTAGCCGGCGGTAAGCAGAACGAACCCGCGATGCCGGAACGCTTCCCCGACCGCCTCGCCGAGCGACTGCTGTCCGCCAGAGATGGCGAGATGCTCGCGCCGCGACACCATCGTAAAGGCCAGCGGCACGATCAGCGCGGTCGCCGCCGCCAGGACGTAGAGCACGGTCATCCAGTCGGTCGAGTCGAGAACCACCTGGACGACGGGAACCAGCACGACCTGGCCCGAAGACCCCCCGGCGCTCGCGATACCCGCATAGAGACCGCGCTTTCGCTCGTCCTCCACGACCTTGCTGATCGCCGACAGGATGACAGACGCCGTCAGCCCGCCCATCGCGAGCCCGGTCAGCACGCCGATCCCGAGAAACGCCTCGATCCGGGTCGTCGCGTTGGCGGTGACCAGAAACCCGAGCGCGAAGAGTATGCCGCAGCCGGCGATCACCCGCCCGGTGCCCCGACGGTCGGCGATTATGCCCATCACCGGCGCGGCGAATCCCCACACCAGCGCCTGCGCCGCCTGCGCGAAGCTGAGGCTCTCCAGACCCCAGCCGAGGCCGCTGCTCGCCGGGGAGATCCACAGCCCGTAGGTCATGCGGACGCCGAACGAGATCAGCATGACCGTCGTGCCGCAGAGCAGGATGACGAACGGGGTGCGCCAGTTGGCGGATGACATACGGATTACGGCCCGTCGATCTCGGCCGCCTCTTCGGGAAGGAAGCGGTGGGTGCAGGACGGGCAATATAGCGCGATGTCGCCGCGGTCAATCAGCGCGGCGGCGGCGTTGAACCATCCCGCGCAGGACGGACAACGGACGAACACGGCGCTCCCTTCCTTCTCCGCCACGGTCATGCCTTGGGCCAGGCCGCAGGATCGGCGGCGGCGACGGCGGCCCGGGCGACCTCCAGGGCACCCTCGTTCACCCGGTTGACGCGGGGCACCGGTTTGGGCGCGCCGGGGCGGCGCGGCGGCGGCAGAGTGGCGTCGAGCGCGACCTTTGTCGTGGAGCCGGCCCCGGGCGGGGTCGAGGGATCGAGATTGGCTTCCGACAGGCGGTCGATCCGGATCGTGTCCCGGTCCCATTGCAGCCGGGTGGCCAGCGCCCACATCGCCTGCGAGTCGTCGAAGATGTCGATATCCTCGTCGAACGCCATCGCCGCCTTGAGCCGGCGATAGGAGAGCGCGGCGGTCAGCGCGTCCCGCACCTCGCCCGGGCGCGGGTTCTCGAACTGCAGATAGGCGTGGAAGCGCCGCCCTGAAATCGGCACATGCACGCGCCTGAGCGCGGGCGCCGCGTTGCGGCACATGGCGAAGATCGCGCCCTCCATCGCCATGTTGTCGGGCACCAGGTGATCGGCGAGGCCGGCGCCGCAGTCGTGATAGATCGCATCGGCGCGGCGCGTGATCGCGGTCACCTCGACGACCGGGTTGGGGACCTGCGGGCCCTGGTATCCGGTGAATTCGGCGAACGGCCCCTCCGCTTCCAGCCGGTGCGGCGGGATGAAGCCCTCGATGACGATCTCGGCGTCCGCCGGCACCCTGATCGGGTCGCCGTGGGTGACGCTGGGCACCAGCCGCACCGGGGCGCCGAGCGCCGCCCCCGCCGCCGCCCAGTGGCTCTTCGGATAGGCGAACTTGGCCTGGGTGCCGATCGCCAGCGCCGGGTGGTGGCCGATCCAGATCGCGACCGGGCAGGGCTCGCCCCGCTCCCAGTACTTCGCGACGTTGAGCCAGTTGTGCGAGGTCGGATAGGGGTAGATGCCCATCAGCCGCGCTTCCCGCACCCAGCAGCGCTGGATCGCCATGTTGTCGATCCCGGTGTCGGGATCGGCGGTCACCACGTGGCCCGCGGTGATGTAGTGCCCCACGTCGCCGCCGTGCTGCTTGAGAGCCGGCAGAGCGCTGAGATCGGCCTGGTCGCCCTCCGCGACGATGGCCTGGACCGGGGCTTCGGCGCGCCCGACGGTCACCGGGGCGATTTCGGCGGCGGTGAGGTCCGCGAAGTGGCGGGCGCTGTCCCGATGATCGGCCAGCCCGAGCGCCGCCGCGCAGATTTCCCGGCTTCCGGTCAGGTTGCACAGGACCGGCATGTCGCTTCTCGCCCCGTCCGCCCGGACCGGTTCGTCGACCAGGACGACCGGTTGGCGCTTCTCCGCCTCCAGCGCGTGCAGGACCGCAGTGATCTCCTCGACCACGGAGAGCGGACCTTCAGGTCGGAACACCAGCGCCGGGTTGGCCGCGAGGAAGTTTCGCAGGTCGGGCGCAGGGTCGCTCATGCGGGCCAGTCTAGGCCCACTCGTCCGCGCTGGCACGCGGCGCGCGCATGTGCCGGCGCGGGTCGTCGTCGCCCGGCATGTCGGCGAGTTCCCAGCCGTAGTCGAGCAGGGGGACCGACTTGACGGCGTGCTCGCGGATTATCTCCACCAGGCCGCGGGATTGGGCGTCGGCGTCGTCGACCGCCCGGGTCAGCAGGAAAGACTTCCACTTCACCCAGTCGGCGACCGGCGAGCCGGCATCCTGCTTGAAGCCGCGCGGCATGGTCTTGAGCGCGGAGATCGTCCGCATGTAGGCCGCATCCCTGCCGTCGGTGTAAGGCTCGACGATCGCGAGCCATTCCTCGGGATCCTCGACCATGCGCCGGCGCCACGCGGTCAGCGTAGGCGGGTCGAGGCGCCAGAACCCAGCCGAGACGAAACAGTTCCCAGGCTGGATGTGAATGTACACGACGCCGGGCTCGCCGCGCGCACCGCTGCGCGACAATACGGCGCCGGCGTGGGTCTTGTAGGGCTGCTTGTTCTTCGAAAAGCGGATATCGCGGTAGATGCGGAAGATCGCCTTGGACGGATCGCCGCGCACCGGCAGCCCCTTGCCGGCGCCGCCCGGGCGGAACTCGGCGACCAGGCATTCGAGCGGAAACCGGATTTCGGTCTCGTAGGTCTCTCGGTTCCCGTTGAACCATCCCCGCTCGTTGTTGCGGGCGAGACCCTTGAGGAAGCGGAACGCGGTGTCCGAGAACCCCTCGAAATCGGGGCGCACGTCGTCGGGAAAAATCAGCTTTGCGGGCATGCCGGGCGGGTTTCTGTGAGACCTGTTGCCGCGTTCAATCGACCATGATCGGGATCGGCCCTTCGGCGCGGCGGTGCACAAACTGATCGACGAAGGGGTTGCCGCTGTCTTCGATCGACCCGGTCGGCCCCTGCCACACGATCCTTCCCGCATGCATCATCGCGAAACGGTCGGTGGTTCGCCGGGCGCCCGCCATATCGCTGGTGACCAGCAGCACCGCGGCGCCGAGACGGGAAGCGGTTTCCCGGATCAGCTCGTCGATCACGTTCGACATGATCGGGTCGAGGCCGGCCGTCGGCTCGTCGAGCAGGAGGATTTCCGGATCGTGCACGATTGCGCGGGCGAGCGCGGCGCGTTTCTGCATTCCGCCCGACAGATCGGCCGGGTAGAGCGCCGCCGTTTCCGGCGCGAGTCCGACGGCGGCGATTTTCTCGACGGCAACCTCGAAGGCCGATTTGCGGTCCAGCGAACCGTCGGTCACCGAACGGAAGACGACGTTCTCCCAGACCGGCATGCTGTCGAACAGGGCCGAACGCTGGAACAGCATGCCGATGCGGCGGATTGCCGCCTCGCGCGCGTTGTGCGGGGTTCCGACGATCTCCTGCCCTTCGATCCTGACACTCCCGGCGTCGGGCTCGATCAGCCCGATGACGGTCTTGAGCAGCACCGTCTTGCCGCTGCCCGACGGCCCGCTCAACGCAACCAGCTCGCCCTTGGCGATTTCGAGATCGACGTCCTTGAGGACATCGAGTCCGTCGAACCGCTTGTTTACGCCCGCCAGCGCTATCGCCGGCGGGGAAGTCGCGACCGTCAATGGAAGCTCCGTTCCTGCCACTTGGCCACCATGCCAAATTTCCCCCAATACCTGTCCCGAGTCAAGCCAAAATATTCTCTATATAGCAATATTTCTAAGTAGCTTGCTTTCTTTAAGGAGATTGTTTCCTGTTTCGATACAATCGATCGTTTCCTTACCGAAGGAACGCTCGCGCGACACGGCTCAGCGCCGCGGTTTCGGGCGGGGCAGCGGGACCGGACCTCGTTTCGCCAACGCGGTCCAGCCGCGCTCGCGGAAGAATGCCGCAGCGGCGGGATGCATGGGCACGCCGCGAGTCTTCAACGCTTCGAACGGGCTGGGCGCGTAGTCGCGCCAGGCGGGATGGCTTCCGGCAAGAACCTCGCGGTGGTCGATCAGGACCTTCAGCATTCCGCGGACGACATTGTTTCCGACATCCCGGTGAACGATAAGCACGGTGCCCAGATCGACCGTTTCGACCCGACCCCCCTCGGGCCAGGGCGGCTGCGCGGGAAAATACGGCAATCCGGACGTCTCGAGCGCGTCCAGAGCGCGCTCGGGCAGGTCGACGAAGCGCGCATGGGCCGCGAGCGTCCTGCCGAGCGCCGCGGCGCGTTCCGGACCGAAGGCCTCGAAATAGAGGTCCGCGCGCGCCCCCCGAATCATCGAGGGAATCTGCGCGGCGGAGACCTGGAGCACGTCGCCGCCGCTTCGGCGCAACGATCGGCGGCTGGAGCCCATCGACACGAGGATCTTGTCGGCGACGATCGGCACCAGGCTGGAGAACGGCTCCATGACGATCCTGGGCGCGGCGATCGAGGACTGGAGGGCCTGCTCGAGGGTGGGGAATCCGGTGCGTCGAATGTAGTCCTCGCGCAGCATGGCGGCGAGCCAGACCGGCCGCAGACCGGCCATCACCGCGCGGATGTCGGTGTATTTCTTCTTCTGGTAAGCGGTGTCGTCCCCCGTATAGGCCCATGCCGCCGAGACGGCGTTCGACAGGCCGAACTCGGCCCGCCGCGCGTTGACGACGACGGGGTTCCAGTAGCCGTTGCCACGGGGGATCGTTACCGCCGTCGCGCCCGGCACGGCGGCCTGGAGCCGCTGCGCGAGCGCTACGCCGAAGGCATGCCACGGGGTGCCGGGCCGCCCCGAAGCGATCCGCACCTCCCCCGCGGCCATGGCGGGCGCGGGCGAGACGGCGGCGAGGAGCGCGGCCGCGGCGACGGCACATGTCATGGGGAGAATCGGCATCGGCCTCCTTTCCCGGCGGCGTCATGATAGCGGCTGCGGCCCCGGCCGGGCGCTTGCCCGCGACCCCTCGGGGTTGTATCCCGGTCCCATCCTTGGCTCCAGACGAGGCCGACCATGCAGACCCGGATACCCGCCGCACTGATGCGCGGCGGCACGTCGAAAGGGCTCTATTTCCTGGCCTCCGACCTTCCCGCCGACCCGGCGCTCCGGGACCGAGTCCTGCTCGCCGCGATGGGCTCGGACGACCTGCGGCAGATCGACGGCATCGGCGGCGCCGATCCCCTGACCAGCAAGGTCGCGATCGTCGGCCGGTCGTCCGCGCCCGGCGTCGACCTCGACTATCTGTTCGCACAGGTGGTGGTCGGCGAGGCCCGCGTCGATACCGCGCCCAACTGCGGCAACATGCTGGCCGGCGTCGGCCCCTTCGCGCTCGAACAGGGGCTCGTCGCGCCCTCCGGCAACACGTCGACGGTGCGAATCCGGATGGTGAACTCGGACAGTTTCTGCGATCAGACCGTGGAGACACCGGGTGGAACCGTGACCTACGAAGGCGACGCCCGGATCGACGGCGCGCCGGGTACGGCGGCGCCCATCCTGATCGACTTTCTCGATGTCGCCGGGTCCGCCTGCGGCAGCCTGCTTCCCACCGGGGCAGTGCGCGAAACCGTGGATGGGATCGCGGTGACGTGCATCGACAACGGCATGCCGGTGGCGATCGTGGCGGCCTCGGCGTTCGGTCTGACGGGAAGCGAGGCGCCGGCCGCGCTGGAGGCGGATCGGGCGCTGAAGCGACGGATCGAGGCGATCCGGCTTCAGATTGGGCCGGCGATGACCCTCGGCGACGTCGCGGACAAGGTGGTGCCCAAGATGTGTCTGGTTTCGCCGCCCGCGGCGGGCGGGGCGATCAATACGCGCTGTTTCATCCCCCATCGCTGCCATGCCGCGATCGGCGTACTCGCCGCCGTCACGGTGGCGACTGCCGCTGTAATTGAAGGCTCGGTTGCCCACGATGTCGCGGAACTGCCGCCGGGACCGCGCCGGACGATCCCGGTCGAGCATCCGTCGGGCGAATTCACCGTCGATCTCGAAACCGAGGGCGACGCGCAGTCCCTGACCGTCAGGCGCGCGGCCCTTCTGCGCACCGCGCGGCGATTGTTCGAGGGCAACGTGCTGATCCCGCGCGAGGTCTGGGACGGCGAGTCCGGGCTTTCGCGCGCGGAGGCCGCCGCGTGAAAACCTGCCAGCCGCCGGACCCCGACCCGCGCGCGCCGTCCTTCGCGCTGCCGGCGGGCGCCTGCGACGCGCACTGCCATGTCTTCGGGCCGGGCAACGTCTTTCCCTACCATCCGAAACGTTCCTACACGCCGCCGGATGCGCCATACGAGGCGCTGACGAGGCTGCATGCGACGCTCGGGCTGGACCGCGCGGTGATCGTCCAAGCGACCTGCCACGGCAGCGACAACCGCGCGATGCTGGACGCCATCGCGCGCGCCGCCGGGCGCTACCGGGGCGTCGCCATGATCGACGGGACGGAAACCGATGCGGAGCTCGAAACGCTCCACCGGGGCGGCGTCCGGGGTGTCAGGATGAGCTTCGCCCGGCACTTGAGCGGCCCCCCGGATTTCTCGAACGTCGCGCATGTCGCCGGGCGGATCGCCCCGCTCGGCTGGCATCTGGTCCTCTATCTGGAGGCCGAGGACGTGGTCGAGAACGCGGATGCGCTGGGGCGGCTCGGCGTGCCGGTGGTGATCGACCACATGGCGCGGGTGCGCGTGAAGGACGGGCTCGACCAGGCGCCGTTCCGGCTGCTCCTCGACTTCCTCCGCGACGCGGATTTCTGGGTCAAGATTTCCTGCGCCGAACGCCTGTCCGCGGCCGGGCCGCCGTTCGACGACGTGGCGCCCTTCGCGGCCGCGCTGATCGAGGCCGCGCCGGACCGGGTGCTGTGGGGCACCGACTGGCCGCACCCCAACATCGTCGGCCGGATGCCGAATGACGGCGATCTGACCGAGCTGTTGCTGTCCTACGCCCCGGACGAGGCGTTGCGCCGCAAGATACTGGTCGACAACCCCGCGCGGCTCTACGGCTTCGACGGGTAAAGGCGGACTACGTCAATCGGGCGTGAACGCGGCGAGCTCCGCGCCCTCGTCGACCCGGTCGCCGACCCCGTAATGCACCGCATGGACGGTCCCGGCGGAGGGCGCTCGGATGGTGTGCTCGACCTTCATCGCCTCGATCACCAGCAGCGGCTGGTCCTTCTCCACCCTGTCGCCGCCGGCCACGCTGACGGCCACCACCACGCCGGGCATGGGCGCGAGCGGGACACCAGCCGTTGCTTCGCGGGCGCCGGATTCGGCTTCGGCGACCGGATCGAACAGCGGAAACCGCCAGGTTCGTTCCGGCATGAAGACGACCGCCGCCCCGGCATCGCAAACCGCCACCGCCGATACCGTCTCGCCGTCGATTTCCGCGTCGATCAGGGGCGCTTCGGAAGGCAGCTGGCGGACGCTCCGACGGCGCCCGTCCGGAAACCGGAATTCCGCGCCTTCCACCGTCAGGGTCAGAATGTCCCCGCCGTACCGGAACGAAAACTCTTGTAGGGCCGGCGCGTTCAGCCGCCAGCCCGTGAGCGCCGTCCACGGAGACGCGGTTTCGCCAAAAGAGCCATCCCGGTCCCTCATCGCCGAGAGCGTGGCGAGAGCGAGCACGGCGTCGGTCGGGGCTTCCTCCCGCGCGATCAGCTTTCCGACATTGCGGTCGAGATGGCCGGTGTCGAGCGTGCCCGCGGCGAACGCCTCGTCGGCGAGAATGGCGACAAGAAAGTCCCGGTTGGTGACGGGACCCGCCACGGCGACTTCGGCGAGCGCGGCCGTGAGTTTCGCGCGGGCCTCCGCGCGCGACGAGGCGTGCACGATCACCTTGGCGAGCATCGAATCGTAATGCGGCGTCACCGCGTCGCCGGTCTCGAAGCCCGCATCGACGCGCGCACGTTCTCCCGGCAGCCGCATGAGCCGGATGGGGCCGGTCGACGGCAGGAATCCGGCGGCGGGGTCCTCGGCATAGAGCCGCGCCTCGATCGCATGCCCGTCGACGGCAATCGCGTCCTGGGCCGCCGGCAGGGCCTCCCCCGCCGCCACTCGTAGCTGCCATTCGACGAGATCGTACCCGGTGACCATCTCCGTCACCGGATGCTCGACCTGGAGGCGGGTGTTCATCTCGATGAAGAAGAACCCGCCGTCTTCGCCGAGCAGGAACTCGACCGTGCCCGCGCCGACATAGCCGACGGCTTCGGCGGCGGCCACCGCGGCCCGCCCGAGCGCGTCGCGGGTGGCGGCGGTGAGTCCGGGGGCGGGCGCCTCCTCGATCACCTTCTGGTGGCGGCGCTGGGCGGAACAGTCGCGCTCGAAGAGATGGACCGTATTGCCCCTTGTGTCGGCGAAGACCTGGACCTCGATATGGCGGGAGGGCGCCAGATAACGCTCCAGCAAAAGCCGGTCGTCGCCGAAGGAGGATGCCGCCTCGCGTCTGGCCGATTCGAGGGCGGGGCCGAGCGCGGCCGCCGCCTCGACGATGCGCATTCCCCGTCCGCCGCCGCCCGCCGTGGGCTTGACCAGAAGCGGATATCCGATGCGTTCCGCCTCTCCTGCCAGCGTGGCGTCGTCCTGGGCGTCGCCGTGATAGCCGCCGAGGATCGGAATGCCGGCATCCGCCATCAAAGCCTTCGCGGCGCTCTTCGAGCCCAGCGCCCGGATCGCCGCCGCGGGCGCTCCGACGAAAACGAGCCCCGAAGCGGTCACCGCCTCGGCGAACCCGGCGTTCTCGGACAGGAAACCGTAGCCCGGATGGATCGCGTCCGCGCCACTTTCCCGCGCGGCGGCAAGCACCGCTTCGCCGTCGAGATAGCTTTCGCGCGCGGCGGCGGGGCCGATGCGGATCGCGGCGGCGCAGGCGCGGACGTGGAGCGCCTCGGCATCCGCGTCGGAATAGACGGCGACGGTCCGGATTCCGAGCCGGTGGCAGGTGCGCGCGACACGGCAGGCGATCTCGCCGCGATTGGCGATGAGTACGGACCGGAACACGCGTTCCTACATCCTGAAGACGCCGAAAGTCGTCCGATCGATCGGCGCGTTGAGCGCCGCGGAGATGCTGAGACCCAGCACCGTCCGGGTCTCGGCGGGCTCGATCACGCCGTCGTCCCACAGCCTCGCGCTGGCGTAGAACGGGTTGCCCTGGCGCTCGTACTGCTCCCGGATCGGCGCCTTGAACGCCTCCTCGTCCTCTTCCGGCCAGGACTTGCCCTGCGCCTCCAGCGCGTCGCGGCGGACCTGTCCCAGCACGTTGGCCGCCTGCTCGCCGCCCATCACCGAAATCCGCGCGTTGGGCCACATGTAGAGAAAGCGCGGACCGTAGGCGCGCCCGCACATGCCGTAATTCCCGGCGCCGAAGCTGCCGCCCACGATGACGGTAAACTTCGGCACACGGGCGCAGGCGACGGCGGTGACCAGCTTGGCTCCGTCCTTGGCGATACCCCCGGCCTCGTATTTCCGTCCGATCATGAAGCCGGTGATGTTCTGCAGGAACACCAGCGGAATGCCGCGCTGGCAGCAGAGTTCGACGAAATGCGCCCCCTTGAGTGCCGATTCCGAGAACAGGATCCCGTTATTGGCGAGAATGCCGACCGGGTAGCCGAAGATATGGGCGAAGCCGGTGACCAGCGTGGTGCCGTAAAGCGCCTTGAACTCGTCGAACTCGCTGCCGTCGACGATGCGCGCGATGACCTCGCGCACCTCGTAGGGCTTGCGGTAGTCCGCAGGTACGATGCCCGCGAGATCCGCGGGGTCGTGCTCCGGTTCGACCGGCTCGCGGCAGATGAGGTCGACCCGCTTGTTCCGGTTGAGCGCCGCGACCGCGCGCCGGACGATGGCGATGGCGTGCGCGTCGTTCTCTGCATGGTGGTCGGCAACGCCGGATTCGCGCGTATGAACGTCGGCGCCGCCCAGTTCCTCGGCGCTCACCACCTCGCCGGTCGCCGCCTTCACCAAGGGCGGGCCGCCGAGGAAGATCGTGCCTTGGCCGCGGACGATCACCGCCTCGTCCGACATCGCGGGCACATAGGCGCCGCCCGCGGTGCAGGAGCCCATGACGGCGGCGATCTGCGGGATGCCGGCCGCCGACATGGTCGCCTGGTTGTAGAAGATGCGCCCGAAATGGTCGCGGTCGGGGAACACCTCGTCCTGGCGCGGCAGGTTGGCGCCGCCGGAATCGACCAGATAGAGGCAGGGCAGGTCGTTCTCCCGCGCGATGTCCTGCGCGCGGAGATGCTTCTTGACCGTCAGCGGGAAATAGGTGCCGCCCTTCACCGTCGCGTCGTTGGCGACGATCACGCATTCGGTTCCCATGACCGGGCCGATGCCGGTGATCAGCCCCGCCGCCGGGACATCCTCGTCATAGACCTGCCAGGCGGCGAGCTGGGAGAGCTCGAGAAACGGTGCGCCGGGGTCGATCAGACGGTCGATCCGCTCGCGCGAAAGCATCTTGCCGCGCGAGACGTGGCGCTCGCGCGCCCGCTCTCCTCCGCCCTCGGAAATCGCGGAAACGACGCGGCGGAGCTCTCCGACCGCGCCGTCCATCGCGGCGCGATTGGCCTCGAATGCTTCCGAGCGCCGGTCGACCGCGCTTCCGATCTTCGGCATCACGCGGTCTCGCGGAACAGCTCGCGGCCGATCAGCATGCGGCGGATCTCGCTGGTCCCGGCGCCGATCTCGTAGAGCTTGGCGTCGCGCAGCAGCCGGCCGGTGGGGTATTCGTTGATATAGCCGTTGCCGCCCAGGATCTGGATCGCATCGAGAGCGAGCGCGGTAGCCCGCTCGGCCGAATAGAGGATCGCGCCGGCGGCGTCCTTTCGGGAGGTCTCGCCGCGGTCGCAAGCCTTGGCGACCGTGTAGACATAGGCGCGGCTGGCGTTGGCGACGGTGTACATGTCGGCGAGTTTGCCCTGGATCAGCTGGAACTCGCCGATCGGCTGGTCGAATTGCCGGCGCTCGTGGACATAGGGAACGACGACGTCGAGGCAGGACTGCATGATGCCGAGCGGGCCGCCGGCGAGCACCGCGCGCTCGTAGTCGAGCCCGCTCATCAGCACCTGTACCCCTTCGCCGACCGCGCCGAGGACGTTTTCCTCGGGCACCTCGCAATCCTCGAAGACCAGCTCGCAGGTGTTGGAACCGCGCATGCCGAGCTTGTCGAGCTTCTGTGCGGTCGAATAACCGGCAAAGCCGTTCTCGATCAGGAACGCGGTGATACCGCGCGGCCCGGCGTCGGGGTCGGTCTTGGCGTAGACCACGAGCGTGTCGGCGTCGGGCCCGTTGGTGATCCACATCTTGGTCCCGTTGAGGACGAAGCGATCGCCCCTGCGGTCGGCGCGGAGCCGCATGCTCACCACGTCGGAGCCCGCGCCTGGCTCGCTCATCGCGAGCGCGCCGACATGCTCGCCGGAGATCAGCTTCGGCAGATAACGCCGTTTCTGCGCGTCGGTGCCGTTGCGGCGGATCTGGTTGACGCAGAGATTGGAGTGCGCGCCGTAGGAGAGCCCGACCGAGGCCGAGCCCCGGCTCACCTCCTCCACCGCGACGACGTGCTCCAGATAGCCCATGCCGGCACCGCCATATTCCTCTTCGACGGTGATGCCGAGCAGGCCGAGATCGCCCATCTTGCGCCAGAGATCGGCCGGGAAGTCGTTGGTTTCGTCGATCTCCCCGGCGCGCGGAGCGATCTCGACCGCGGAGAAATCCGCGACGCTCTCGCGCAGCATCTCGGCGGTTTCGCCGAGGTCGAAATCGAGGCTGGGATAGGCGTTCCGGAGCATCGGCGCCTCCCGCGCGGTTAGCCCGTCACCTGGAAGGGGCGCACCCTACAGAACCGGCGCGGCCCACGCATTATCGGATTTCACCGACGCAGCCCGCGGACGATGTCGAGATAGTCGGACGATTCCGGGTCGATAAGCCCGTGCCGGACGAAGAAGTCGATACAGACGAGGTTGCAGTTGAACTTGAACTCGCGCGTCTCGGCGACCGTCTCCATCACCCGTTCCACCGGCCACAGATAGAACTCCGCGATTTCGCCGTCCCGGTTATCGGGCGTGAAAGAGGCGGGCAATTCGAGGTCGTAGCAGTACATCACGTCCGGTTTCAGCCCCTCTTCCGTGTCATGGCGATAGGAGACCGCGCCGACCGGGCGCGCGGCGACGGCAAGCTCCTCCGGCACCCCGGCCTCCTCGCCCGCCTCCTTGATCACGTTCTCCATCAGGCCGATGCCGACGGGCTGCCCGCCGGCGACGAAGTTGTCGAGCATTCCGGGATAGGTCGCCTTGTCCGCCGCGCGGCGGCCGATCCACATCCGGATCCGCTCGCCGTCGCGGACGAAACCGTTGACGTGGACGCCATACGCGCGAACGCCGAAGAACGGGATGGCGGACCGGTCCATCCACATCAGATGCGGCCCGAACAGCGGTCCGCCCACGGGATAAGCCTCCTCGCGCCACCGTCCGATCGTCCCGTCCTCCGACAGGGTGCGCAGAACCGGCTCCAACGCCTCGGTCCGGACCTCGAAGCTTTCCAGCCCGGCCGCCGTCCGTACGCCTCCTTCGTCGACCGCGAAGACATCGGGAAAATCCGCGAGGCGGCGGGCGAAACCGGGCTTCACCCAGCCGGGCTGCGCCTCGCCGATCCGGAACGGCAGGAACCCGCCCGGATCGTGCGCGTTGCACTCCGCGATGCGGTCGAGGTAGCTCATGGCCGCGTTATAGCACCCCCCGCCAATCCCGTTTCCGCTGGCCGGCACGCCCCGCGACCCGTATATCTCAGCCATGTCGACCGCCGGTTCGGTCCTGTTGGGCATCGCGCTTGCCGCGGTGCTGGGCGCCCTTGCCATGGGGCTGTTCAGCATGGCGCGCGGCGGCGAATTCAACCGCAAATACGGCAACAAGTTCATGCAGGCCCGGGTGATCCTCCAGTTCGGCGCGATCGCCCTGCTGGCCATCGCGGTCCTGTTCGGACGGGAGTGACCGCACGGCGGGTTCGTTGACAGTTCGAGACGCCGGACATAGTTTCGGCGCCTTGTCTGGAACCGGTGACGGGGTCGCCTTCGGCACCGCCCCGGCATCTCTCCATGACCCTTTCGGGATTCGGGAAAGCCCTTCCATGAAGGTACTGGTCGGTGTCAAACGGGTCGTCGACTACAACGTCAAGGTCCGCGTCAAGGCCGACGGGACCGGTGTCGAGACGGCCAACGTCAAGATGTCGATGAACCCGTTCGACGAGATCGCCGTGGAAGAGGCGATCCGCATGAAGGAAGCCGGCACGGCGGACGAGATCGTCGCCGTGTCGATGGGCGTCCGGCAGTGTCAGGAGACCATCAGAACCGCGCTCGCCATGGGCGCGGACCGCGGCATTCACGTGCTGACCGACGAGGAGTTGCAACCGCTCGCCGTGGCCAAGCTGTTCAAGGCGCTGGTCGAGCGCGAGAGCCCTAGCCTGGTGATCCTGGGCAAGCAGGCGATCGACGACGACAGCAACCAGACCGGCCAGATGCTGGCCGCCCTCCTCGGCTGGCCGCAAGGCACCTTCGCCTCCGAAATCGTGCTGAGCGGCGACGGCGCCGAGGTCACGCGGGAAGTCGATGGCGGGCTGGAGACCGTGGGGCTTGCGATCCCGGCGGTGGTCACGACCGACCTCCGCCTCAACGAGCCGCGCTACGCCTCGCTCCCCAACATCATGAAGGCCAAGAAGAAGCCCATCGACCAGATCGCGGTGGACGAGCTCGGCGTCGACGTCGCCCCCCGGCTGGAGACGCTGAAGGTGGAGGACCCGCCGGCCCGTGCGGGCGGGCGCAAGGTCGCGAGCGTCGAGGAGCTGGTGGACAAGCTCAAGAACGAGGCGGGGGTGATCTGATGGCGGCCCTTGTCATCGCCGATCACGACGGCGCGGCGCTCGATCCGGCGACGCTCAATGCCGTCTCCGCGGCGGCCGAATTTGGCGGCGATATCGACCTGCTGGTGGCGGGCGGCGGAACCGGAACGGTTGCCGAGGCGGCGGCGAAGGTCGCGGGCGTCACCCGGGTCCGTCACGCCGACGACGCGGCCTATGACCACTTGCTGGCAGAGGCGGTGGCCCCGCTGGTGGTGGGCTTGGCGGCGGATTATTCCGAAATTCTCTTCCCCGCCAACACGACCGGCAAGAATCTGGCCCCGCGCGCGGCGGCGCTGCTCGACGTGGCGCAAATCTCGGACATCGTCGAGGTGGTTGCGCCGGATACCTTCGTGCGCCCGATCTACGCAGGCAACGCGATGGCGACCGTGCGATCGCGCGATCCCATCAAGGTCATCACGGTGCGCGGCACCGCCTTCCCCGCGGCCGCGCAGGACGGGGACGCCCCGATCGAAGCGGTCGCCCCGGGCGATGCCCAGACGCTTTCCCGTTTCGTCCGCCAGGAGCTGTCGAAATCGGAACGTCCGGAACTGACCAGCGCGCGGGTGGTCGTCTCCGGCGGGCGCGGCATGCAGTCGTCGGAGAACTTCCACCTCGTGGAGGAAATCGCCGACCGGCTGGGAGCCGCGGTAGGCGCGTCGCGCGCCGCGGTGGACGCCGGCTACCGGCCGAACGACTTCCAGGTCGGTCAGACCGGCAAGGTGGTCGCCCCCGAACTCTACGTCGCGGTCGGAATTTCGGGCGCGATCCAGCACCTGGCGGGCATGAAGGACAGCAAGGTCATCGTCGCCATCAACAAGGACGAGGAGGCCCCGATGGTCCAGATTGCCGATTACGGGCTGGTCGACGATCTGTTCAAGGCGCTGCCGGCGCTGGCGGAAGCGCTCGACAAGGCCGGGGTCAAGCCGCGATGAACGCAACGGCGGCGGACCCCGTGTCGATCGACGCGCTGCAAATTCGCAAGGTTGGCGTCATCGGCGCCGGTCAGATGGGGACCGGGATCGCCAATGTCTGCGCGATGCACGGCTTCGATGTCGTGCTCGGGGATATCTCGCACGATCAGATCGACAAGGCGCTGAGCGCGATCGCGGCCAATTACGACCGCCAGGTCGGGCGCAACCGGATGACCGAAGAGCAGAAGGCGGAGGCGCTGGCGCGCATCGGCACGGGATCGCAATACAGCATCTTCTCGGACTGCGACCTGATCATCGAGGCGGCGACCGAGAACGAGGAGGTCAAGCGCGAGATCTACAAGCGCATCGTCACCGAGATCAGGGACGATGCGATCGTCGCCTCCAACACCTCGTCGATCTCGATCACCCGGCTGGGCGCGGCCACCGACCGGCCGGCGCGGTTCATGGGGATGCATTTCATGAACCCCGTGCCGGCGATGCAGCTCGTCGAGCTGATCCCCGGGATCGCGACGGCGAAGGAGACCTTCGAAGCGATCGAGGCGCTCACCTTCGCGCTCGGCAAGACGCCGGTGAACTCGGAGGACTTTCCCGCCTTCATCGTCAACCGCATCCTGCTGCCGATGCTCAACGAGGCGGTCTACACGCTGCATGAGGGGGTGGGCACCGTCGAGGCCATCGACAACGCCATGCGGCTCGGCGCGAACCATCCGATGGGCCCGTTGCAGCTTGCCGATTTCATCGGTCTCGATACCTGCCTCGCGGTCATGCAGGTGCTCTACGAGGGGCTCGCCGACACCAAGTACCGGCCCTGCCCGCTGCTGGTGAAGTATGTCGAGGCCGGCTGGCTCGGCCGCAAGTCGGGGCGCGGTTTCTACGACTATTCCGGCGACCACCCGGTTCCGACCCGCTGAGTCGATTTCCGGTCGGCATCGCCGCGCGCGGCGTCTACAATCCGTCGAAAGCGAGGCGGAGGCCGCGATGACCGATTACTGGCTCAACAAGCTGATGTTCGACCTTCAGGGTCCGGGCGGCAAGGACCGCTGGCGCGACGACCGCGAGGCGGTGCTCGACGCCTACCCGTTCTCGCCGGAGATGCGCCAGGCCCTGATCGACGACGATCTGGCGAAGATCCAGCCGCACGCGAACCCGTATCTCCTGCGGTTCTACCTGCTGATCTGCGGCTATGACGATGCGGGGTCCATCGAGGCGTTGAGCGCCCTGGACGCCGGCAGGGAGACCAGGGAGGAAGCGGCCAATGGCTGAATTCGTCGGCAGCTTCGCCGCCTCGCACGGACCCAACATCGCGCGCAACTGGGAAACGCTGAAGGACGAGACCCGGGATTGGGTGGTCACCCGCTTCGGCGAACTCGGCAGCCGCCTGAAGGCGGCAGAGCCCGATGTCCTGGTCATCCATTCGACCGATCACTGGGTGAATTTCTTCCTCGACGTGATGCCGGCCTTCTGCGTCGGCATCGGCGCCGAACACGAGGGTCCGCCGGAACCGTTCATGAAGCCGGTCTACCCCCACGAGACCCTGCCGGGCCACGAAGGCCTTGGCCGTCACATTCTTGACGAGGCTTTTGCCGCCGAGTTCGATCCGGCTTATTCGATGCGGCTCAAGCTCGATCACGGGATGTGCGTGCCGATCTGGCAGTTCGGCCTGGACCCGGCGCTGCCGATCGTGCCGATCTTCATCAACCTGGTGGAAAAGCCCTTCCCCTCGCCGAAGCGCTGCCTCGCCTGGGGCCGGATGGTGCGCCAGGCGATCGAGAGCTATCCGGAGGACATCCGGGTCGCGGTGCTGGGCACCGGCGGGCTGAGCCATTCGATCGGCGAGACCACCATGGGATGGATCGACGAGCCCTTCGACCACGCCTGTATCGAGCTGTTCCGCAACGCTCCCGACGACCGGCTCGCGACCGAGCTCGACGCCATGCTGGAGAATACCGGCAATGGAGGAGCGGAGTTGCGCGCCTGGGTGATTTCCCACGCCGCGGCGGGCAGCAAGGGGTTCGATATGGTCGACTACATCCCGATGCCCGAGGCGCTGATCGGCTGCGGCCTCGCGGAGTGGCGCGTCTAGCCGTCGACGTAGTGGCGGATCAGGGCCACGGCCTCGTCGGAATCCCATTCCGCGTGACCGGTGAGGCGGCCGAGTTCACGCCCGTCGCGACCGTAGAGCACCGAAGTCGGGAGCGCGCGCACCTCGGCGGCGCGGGCCGCCATCGCCTTGGGATCGTGGAACGCCGGCAGCCCGCCGAGATCGTGCTTCTCCAGGAACGGCGCCATCCGGGCCCAGCCGCCGCGGTCCTGGGAAAGCGCCAGCACGACGAACCCTTCTCCGCCGAGGCGCGCGTTGAGGCGCTTCAGCGACGGCAGCTCACGGACGCAGGGGCCGCACCAGGTCGCCCAGAAATTGACCAAAACGACTTTGCCGCGAAACCTTTCCAGCGTATAGCTCTTGCCGTCCCGGCCGGTGAACTCCGAGGTCGGCGCCGGCGGGTTTGTCTCGGCGACGGAAAAACCCTCCATCCAGCCGGTGCGGGGTGGCGGAGCGGCCGCGGCATCGGCGGGGAGGAAAGACCAGCCGACCGCGGCGACGAACAGGGCGATGCCCGAAAGGGCGGCGCCGAACGCACGACGACCGATGTGTCTCGAATGTCCATGAACGAAACAGAATCTCATCGGAAGACCGGTCCCGGGGGCTCCTCCGCGCTCTGGGGGGGCCGTTTCTCGTCCGAACCCAGCGAGCTCATGGAGCGGATCAACGCCTCCATCGACTTCGACAAGCGGCTCTACGCGCATGATATAGGCGCTTCGAAAGCCCATTGCGAGATGCTGGTCGCCTGCGGAATCGTGGGCGAAGCGGACGGCGAAGCCATCCTCTCGGGTCTCGACCGGGTGCTCGCGGAAATCGAAGACGGGACCTTCGCGTTCTCGCGCGAGCGGGAGGACATTCACATGAATGTCGAGACCCGGCTGACGGAGCTGATCGGCCCGGCGGCGGGACGGCTCCACACCGCGCGCTCCCGCAACGACCAGGTCGCGACGGATCTCAGGCTCTGGTTGCGCGACACCATCGACGAGGCGGACGCCGCGCTACAGGGGTTGCAGGCGGTCCTGATCGACCGGGCGGAACGGCACGCAGCGACCGTGATGCCGGGGCTCACCCATCTCCAGGCGGCGCAGCCGATCACGCTGGGCCACCATCTGCTCGCCTATGTCGAGATGCTGGGGCGGGACCGCGGCCGGCTGGCCGACGCGCGGAGGCGGCTCAACGAATGCCCGCTCGGCGCCGGGGCGCTGGCCGGCACGCCCTACCCGATCGATCGCGACAGGACGGCGGCCGCGCTCGGCTTCGACCGGCCGGCGGCGAATGCGCTCGACGCCGTTTCCGACCGGGATTTCGTCCTGGAATTTCTGGCCGCCGCGGCGATCGCGGCGTCCCACCTGTCGCGGCTCGGCGAGGAGCTGGTGTTGTGGTGCTCGGCGCAGTTCGGCTTCGTACGGCTGGGCGATGCCTTCACCACCGGCTCGTCGATCATGCCGCAAAAGCGGAACCCCGACGCCGCCGAGCTGGTGCGCGCCAAGACGGGGCGTATCGTGGGCGCGCTGACCACGCTCTCCATCGTCATGAAGGGCTTGCCGCTTGCCTATTCGAAAGACATGCAGGAAGACAAGGAGCCGCTGTTCGACGCGGCCGACACGCTGGGCCTCGCGATCGCGGCGATGACCGGAATGATGCGGGATGCCGAGTTCGACACAGACGCAATGCGGGGAGCGGCCGAGAAGGGTTTCGTGACCGCGACGGACCTCGCGGACTGGCTGGTGCGGGAACGCGACACGCCGTTCCGGGAGGCCCACCGGATCGCCGGCGCGCTGGTGAAGTGCGCGGAGGAAACGGGGTGCGATCTAGCCGATCTGCCGCTGGAGACGCTGAAGGCGGTCGAGCCGGGGCTGACCGGGGAGGTCTACGACGTGCTTCGGGTCGACAGCGCCGTCGCCGCGCGCAACAGCTTGGGCGGAACCGCGCCGGAGCGGGTTCTGGAAGGCGTGCGGAGCGCGCGGGAGCGTTTCCTGTGAACCGCCGCCGCGCCCTCGTGATGCTCGCGGCGGCGCTGACCGCCGGGCTCACGACCGCCTGCGGGGTCAAGGGCGCCCCCGAGCTGCCGGAAGAGCAGGAGGATTCCTACCCTCGGAAGTACCCCTCCGGCCCGCCGCCGTCATGAGCGCCTTCGTCTATCGCGACGGGCGTCTTCATGCCGAAGGCGTCGCGCTCGACGCGATAGCGGAGACCTACGGCACGCCGGTCTATGTCTACTCGCAGGCCGCCATAGAGGACGCCTACCGCGCGCTCGCGGACGCGCTGAAAGAGCTCGACGTCAGGATCTGCTACGCGGTGAAGGCCAACGGCAACCTCGCGGTGATCCGGAGCCTCGCCGGCCTCGGCGCCGGGGCGGACGTGGTCTCGGGCGGGGAGCTTGCGCGCGCGGTCGCGGCGGGCGTCCGGCCCGCGGAGATCGTGTTTTCCGGCGTGGGTAAGACGCGCGAGGAAATGGCGCAGGGTCTCAAGGCGGGGATCGGCCAGTTCAACGTGGAATCCGAGGCGGAGCTCGCCGTGCTGGGGGAAGTCGCGACCGGTCTCGGCACGAGCGCGAATACCGCTATCCGCGTCAACCCGGATATCGCCGTCGACACGGCGGACGAGATCGCGACCGGCCGGTACGAGCACAAGTTCGGCATTCCGATCGAGGACACTGCCCGGATTTACGAGCGCGGCGCCGGAACGCCGGGCATCCGCATGGTGGGGCTCGCAACCCATATTGGCTCGCAGATCCTGGATCTTGCGCCTTTCGAGAGTGCGTTCGCGGCGCTGGCCGGGTGCGTGCACGGGCTGCGGCAAACCGGGTTCGCGGTCGAGCGGCTGGACCTCGGCGGCGGGCTCGGCATCGCCTATGTCGACGAAGCCGCACCCGACGCCTCGGCGTTCGCCGATGTCGTCCGCAGGACCGTGGGCGGCCTCGGTTGCGAGCTGGTGGTGGAACCGGGCCGGCGTCTGGTCGGCAATGCGGGCATCCTGCTGAGCAGGGTTCTCTATTCGAAGGAAACGCCGGCAAGGCGGTTCGCGATCGTCGATGCGGCGATGAACGACCTGCTGAGGCCGACGCTCTACAAGGCGGTGCACGACGTGGTTCCGGTGGCGGCCTGTCGGGAGGGGCACGAGACCCGTCGCGTCGACGTGGTGGGACCGGTCTGCGAGACCGGCGACTATCTGGCGCGCGGGGTGGAACTGCCATTGCTCGAAGAAGGCGACCTGATCGCGGTCAAGAGCGCCGGCGCATACGGCGCGGCGATGGCGTCGAATTACAATAGCCGTGGCCTTGTCGGAGAGGTTATGGTTCACGGTGACGCCCACGCGCTGGTCCGGCCGTTTCAGGATCCGGCCGCATTGCAGGCTCTCGACCGCCTGCCGCGCTGGCTGGCATAGGGGGCCGAGACGCGGCGGGCGGACAGGGACGAGGCTCGATGACCCGTCTGCCGGGAGGAGTTCCGAACGAGAAGGAGCGGCCGTTGCGCTACGGCGGCAAGCTCCTGATCGCGCGCGCGTCCATCGTCTGGGAACAGATCTGGCGCGGCCTCTGGCCCGCGTTCTCGGTCGTCGTCCTGTTTCTCGCGCTCGCCCTCCTCGGCGTCCTTCCGCTGCTCCCGGGCTGGCTGCACGCCGTCGTGCTCGCGGCGTTCCTGGGCGGGCTGGCGTTTCTTGCGTGGAACGGCCTTCGCCGCGTTGCCATCCCGGACGCGCATGCCGGACGCCGGCGGCTCGAACGCGTCAATCGGCTGCCGCACCGTCCGCTCCAGACCCTGGAGGACACCCTGGCCGAGGGCGTGGGCGACTCCGACGCCGAAGCGCTCTGGCGGGAACACCAGCAGCGGGTCGCGCAATCGACCCGGGACATCAGGGCCGGGGTTCCGAGCCCCGGGGTCGCCGCGCGGGATCCGATGGCGATGAGGTTCGCGGTTGCCCTGCTGGCCGTCGTCGCCGTATCGATCGCCTGGCCGGATGCCGGCAAGCGGCTGCGCGACGCCGTAACCCCCGTATTGTCGGACGGCGTGCCGCACGCGCAGCCGGTTCTGGAGGTTTGGATCACGCCGCCCGCCTATACCGGCGAAGCGCCGATCTTCCCCAAGCCGCCCGCACCGGCGGCCGAACCGGATGCAAAAGAGGACAGCCCCGTGCCGGCCGCCGCACCGCCGATCCGGGTTCCGGCCGGGAGCGCGCTGACCGCCCGCCTCGCCAACGCGGCCGGCAAGGCCGAGCTGGTGCTGGGCACTTCTCGGCTGCCGTTCGAGCCGGTCGATGCGGGGAACGCCTCGATCGAGGCGCCGATCGAGGCGTCGGGCCGCCTCGCCGTGGAAGTCGACGGAGACGTTCTCGGAGACTGGCAGATCGAGGCGGTTCCGGATCGCCCGCCCACCGTCGCCTTCGGGAAACCGCCCCAGGCGACCGAACGCAACGCGCTGATGCTGGTCTACAAGGCGGAGGACGATTACGGGCTCGACCGCGTGCAGGCGGAGATGCGCCGCACCTACGAACGCGGAACGGTGATCGGCAAGGAAGTCGAAACGCTCGAACTCACCCTCCCGAGGCCGGGGGCGAAAGCCGCCCAGGCGACCAGCTATCACGACCTCACGCCGCACCGATGGGCCGGCCTGCCGGTGGCGATCCGCCTGGCCGCGCGCGATGGCGCGGGCCAGTTGGCGGCCAGCGAGGACGCCCGGGTGACGCTGCCCGAACGCACCTTCACCCACCCGGTGGCGCGGCAGGTCATCGAACAACGCAAGCGTCTGACCACGGAGCCGGAACGGAGACAGGCGATCGCGGAGGCGCTGCATGCCATCGCGCTCTACCCGAACGCTTATCAGGACAGCATCGTCACCTTCCTCGCGCTGACCTCCGCCCATCGCCGGCTGGCGCACGAGCCGGGGGACGGCGCGCTGGACAGCGTCCGGGACCTGCTGTGGGACACGGCGCTCGGGATCGAGGACGGCGAACTCTCGATCGCGGAGCGCGAGCTGCGGCGGGCGCAGCAAAACCTGATGGAAGCGCTCGCCCGCGACGCGCCGGACGAAGAGCTCGAGCGGTTGATGGACGAGTTGCAGCGTGCGATCGACCGGTTCATGAGCGAACTCGCTCAGCAGATGCAGAACCGGCCGGACGCGCAGCAGGCACTGCCTTTCGACCCCAACCAACGCCTGCTCGAGAGCACCGATCTCCAGCGCGTCCTGGATCAGATCCGCGACCTCATGCGCTCGGGGGCGCGCGACGCGGCGCGGCAGATGCTGGCCGCGCTGCAGAACCTGCTGGAAAACCTGCGGGCGGGCCGGATGCAGCAGATGAGCCCGCGGGCTCAGGCGGGCAGCGAGGCGCTGAGGCAGCTTCGCGAGCTCATAGAGCGGCAGAAGGCGTTGATGGACCGAAGCTTCCGCCAGGCCCAGCCGCGAAGCGGTCGCCCGGACTCCCAGAATTCGCAGCAGGGCGCCATGACGCAGCGCGAAATCCGCGAAGCGCTTCGCCAGTTGAGAGAAGCGCTCCGCCGGATGGGGATGCAGCCGGGCCAGGGGAGGCCGGGCGCGCCGGGCCGGGCGTTCGACGAGGCCGACCGCAACATGGGCGATTCGGCCAACGCGCTCGACCGCAACGCGCCGGGCGATTCGGTGGGGCCGCAGGGCCGCGCCATCGACGCCCTGCAACGCGCTGGACAGGGTATCGTTCAGCAGATGATGCAGCAGGGGAACCGCGGGCCCGGGATCGGCCTGAACCGCGAATTCCAGCCGTTGCAGCTGCGCCGCGATCCGCTCGGCCGCTTCATGCCGAACGAATTGGGCATCGACACGCGCGACGTCGACATCCCGGACGAGAGCGCGGTCGAGCGTGCCCAGAAAATCCTCGAGGAACTCCGCCACCGGGCGGGTCAGCGTCATCGCCCGCAGCCCGAGCTGGACTATATCGACCGCCTGTTGCGACGCTTCTAGGGAATTTTCCGACCTTATCGGTTCACGACGACCGGCCCACCCTCCCCCGACCCCTCCCGCAAGCGGGAGGGGAGAAGGTGAGGAAGGGTCGGCGTCGCTACTCTCCCTCTCCCCAACGGGGAGAGGGCCGGGGTGAGGGGCCACCGGCATCCGGGCTAGAACGGGAGACGGCTCGCTATCCGCCTCACCGCTGGACGACGCCTATGTAGGGCAGCCCGCGATAGTGGTGCGCATAGTCCAGACCGTATCCGACGACGAAGCGGTCGCCGATTTCGAAACCGCAATAATCGGCTTCGATGGGCACGCTGCGCTTGCCTGCCTTGTCGAGCAGAAGACAGGTCTTGACGCTGGACGCCCCTCGGTCGCGCATGAGATCGCGGGCATAGGCGAGTGTCCGGCCGGACTCGAGTATATCGTCGACGATCAGCACGTCGCGGCCGGAAACATCCTCGGAGATGTCGCGGACCAGCGCGACCGAGCCGGAACTCTGCATTCCCGTGCCGTAGCTCGAAAGCGTCATGAAATCGACCTGAGGCTCGACGCCGACGCGCTCCAGAGCGCGGATCAAATCGGCCGCGAACACGAAACTGCCCTTGAGGATGACGACGATCAGAAGGTTCTTGCCGGCGGAGGCGGCGATGTCGTCGGCCAGACCGGCGACACGGCCCGCGATGTCTTCTTCGGCGATCAATACGTCGATGGCAGGCCTGATATCGGACATTTTACCCGTGTTCGTGAAAAACGATGGAAATGCGCACCGCATCCTCGGACGGATCCAGCAACTCGGTCTTGAATTCCGCTTTCCGGCCGGGCGCGAGATTGGTCGCGGGAACCGGAATTGTCCAGCGCCGCAGCTCGCGTTTGTTGTCGTCGAACAACATTCCGCGGAGGCCCGGCACAGGGAGGCCGTGCGCGGTCACGTTCTCGATGCGGCCCGTGATCGAAAGTACCCGTCTGCCGTTCCTTACCGTGTTGACCGATTCCTCGATCGTCAACCGGAGACCCAGCCCGGACGGTAGCGCGTTGGCGTCGATCGCCCTGTAAAGCGGCTCGGCATCCGGCCAGTTCTTCACGATTTCCGCACGGTAGTGCCACGCCGCGGCGGGGAGGAGCGCAATCGCCGCCACCGCGATCCAGGCAATACGCGCCGGCCATCGGCTCCGCTCCCGCCACGGCACGGGGAGCTGGGCCCGGAGCACGGGTTCGTCCTCGCGCGGCTCGCCGGGTTCGTGCGCCGGAGGGCCGGAATCGGTCTCGTCCGCCCCGACGGAGGGCGAGGCCGCGGCTTCGGGCGCTGTCGACGGCGCGGGGATCTCCTCTTGGGCGGCAGGCCGGGTTGCCCCTGGCGCCGGCGGCGCATTCCAGACATGGCCGCATCGGCCGCAGCGCACGGCCCGGCCCCGCGCACCGACCGCGTCGTCAGGTACCAGAAACCGGGCGGCGCAGTGGGGACAGGCAAGAATCATTCGAATTCGGCCCGCTGGCGCATTCCGGTTTATAGGACCGCGCCGGCTGGACAGGCAAGGCAAGCGGAAGGTTTGCGTGCACCGCCCGCCCGTGCGAATTTCAACCCGATGAATGCGGAGGCCTTTGTGACTGCGGAGAGGGGGGGCGTCCGGCTCGAGAATGTCGGTTTGCAGTACGGTTCCGGACCGGAAATTCTGCGCGACATCACGTTCTCCCTGGAGCCCGGTTCGTTCCATTTCCTGACCGGGGCAAGCGGAACGGGCAAGACTTCGCTTCTGCGCCTTCTCTACCTTGCCTTGCGTCCGACCCGGGGAACGGTGCGTCTCTTCGGCGAGGACGTATCGCGGGTGAGTCGGACGAGACGGCCGGCGCTGCGGAGGCGGATCGGTGTCGTGTCCCCGGACTTCGGTCTGATCTCTCATCTGACGGCGGCGGAGAACGTGGCGCTGCCGCTCCGCATCGCAAATGCGGGCGCCGGCCAGACCGCCGAACACGTCACGGAACTGCTGCGCTGGGTCGGGCTCGGAGAAGAACTCGACGAGTTGCCGGCGGCGCTCTCGGACGGGCAGAAACTTCGGGTCGCCGTGGCGCGCGCGGTCATCGCCCGTCCCGATCTCCTGCTGGTGGACGAGCCCACGGGAAACTTCGACGAGAACGTCGCGATGCGGCTGATACATCTGGTGGAAGAGCTGAACAAGGTGGGGACCACCGTGGTCGTCGCCACCCATGACGCATCCCTGGCCAACCGGTTCGGCCATCCGGTCTATGCGCTCGACGGCGGCGAACTGCTCCGGGCCGATCCCATCGGGGGCATGCACCGCGGGCAGGCACAAGCATGAGGGCCGGACGCGCCTTCGCGGCCGGAGTGCTGCCGTTGGCCGGCGACGCGGGCAACCGCTATGGGCCGTGGATCGTCGCGGCGGCGCTCTATGTCGCGGCGCTCGCGCTCGCGGCGACCATGGCGATCGGGGGCGCGGAACAGAGCTGGAGGACCGCGCTTGCCGGCAAGCTCTCGGTCCAGGTTCCCGCGCCGTCGGAAACCGTCGGCGACCCCGTCGCCGAGATCGTCGCCCTGCTTCGCACGACGCCCGCCATCGCCGAAGCGGAACCGATCGATGCGGCCGCCGCGCGTTCGCTGCTCGAACCATGGCTGGGCGCGGGCGCGGAGATCGAAGCCCTGCCGGTGCCGGCGTTGATCGACGTTCGCCTCCGTCCCGACGCGCGGCTCGACATCGTTGCTCTGGAGGTCGCGCTGGACGCCGCCGTCCCCGGCACGCGGATCGACGACCACGGGATACGGCTGGCGGAAATGTTGCGTTTCACGGGAGCGCTACAGGCGTTCGGCGCGGCGGTGACGGCGGTCTTCGGGTCGATCGCGCTGATGGCCGTGAGTTTCGCCACGCAGGCCGGGCTGTCGGCCTGTCGGGAGGAGATCGGAATCCTGCAAGTGATCGGTGCCGAGGACAGCTACGTGGCGCGCCAGTTCGTTGCGCGTTCCCGCTCTCTCGCGTTCAAGGGCGGGGTCGCGGGCTGCGCGCTCGCGGCCGGAACCCTGGTGCTTCTGGACCGGCTCGCGCCGCAGGGCGACACGATCATGGTGCCCGAATTGGCTCTGTCGCCGATCCAGTGGGGCGTCTTCGCCGGTCTGCCGCCGGTCGCCACCGTCCTCGGCATGGCGGCCGCGCATCTGACGGCCATGCGCGCGCTGGCGCGGACAACCTGAAGCCGGGATCGTGTTCTTTCGGCGAAACCGATCGGGTGGCAGCAGACGCCGCGCCGCGCGCGGGACGTTTCGGGTCGTCGGAATTGCCCTGCTCGTCCTTGCGGCGTGGCTCGCCGGGCTGTTCTGGTACGCCGATCGCATCCCGGGAGAGTTACCCGATACGGCCGAGCCGACCGACGCCATCGTGGTGCTTACCGGCGGCGCCGGCCGGCTCTCCGAAGGGTTGCGGCTGCTCGCCGAAGGGCACGGCAAGCGGCTGCTCGTCTCGGGCGTCTACCGGGGGATAGACGTCGATGCGCTGCTCCAGGTCGTGCGTCAGAAACCGGACGACGTGGAGTGCTGCATAACGATCGGCTATGCCGCCGACAACACGGCGGGAAACGCGCTGGAAACCGCCGAATGGATTCGGTCTTCGGACAACCGTTCGCTTCGGCTGGTGACCGCGAACTACCACATGCCGCGAAGCCTGCTCGAGTTCCGGCGCGCCCTTCCCGACGTCAGAATTGTCCCCCATCCCGTCTTTCCCGAGGGGTTCGAGCGGGAATGCTGGTGGTGCGGGCGCAATTCGGCGCTTCTTGTGGCGAGCGAATTTCTCAAATTTCTCGCGGCGTTCGTCGGGCTTTCCTCTCCCAGCGTGGCGAGCGGATGATCTGGTTGCGTTCGCTCGCGTTCCAGGCGGCGTTCTACGCCTGGACCGCCTGCCTCGGCCTGTTGACCCTGCCGGTGCTGCTCCTGCCCCGGTCCGCGGTGCTCGGTGTCGCAAGGCTCTGGATCGACGGCACGTTCTGGCTGCTTTCAAACGTGGTCGGCTTGACCTACGAAGTCCGGGGCGAAGCGCACCGGGCCGACGGACCGGCGATCTATGCGCTCAAACATCAGTCGGCATGGGAAACGCTGGTCCTGCTGCGCCTGTTCCGCGACCCCGCCATCGTCATCAAGGAACAATTGGTCTGGGTGCCGATCGTCGGCTGGTATCTGTCTCGCCTGGGGATGATCCCCATCGACCGCCGGGCCGGCGCTGGAACGCTGATGCGGATGGTGCGGAAGGCGAGGGGAAGACTCGCGGCCGGACGGGATGTCGTGGTCTTCCCGGAGGGAACGCGGACGGCGCCGGGGGAGCATCCGCCTTACCGGCCGGGTATCGCCGCGTTGTACGCCGCGCTCGGCGTGCCGGTCGTGCCGATCGCGCTGAACTCGGGGCTGTTCTGGGCGCGGCGCGAATTCGCCAAGCGGCCAGGCCGGATCGTCGTTTCGATGCTGCCCGCGATCGCGCCCGGCTCCGACCGAAGGCTGTTCATGGAGCGGTTGCGCGATCGTATCGAGACGGAGACCTCGCGCCTCTGCGAGGAAGCACGTAACGACATTGAGCGGAAGGGGTGTTCCTGATGCCGCCGGTCGATCTGAACGCGATCCGGTCGGGCCGGGGGCCATCGATAATCGTCGCGCACGGCCTGTACGGCTCGGCGCGGAACTGGACCTCGATCGCGCGTCGGCTGGCGGCGGGGCACAGCGTGCACGCACTCGACATGCGCAACCACGGCGCCTCGCCCTGGACGGACAAGATGACCTATCCCGCGATGGCGGAGGATCTGCTGCGCTATATCGGGATTCAAGGCCTGTCGCGGCCGGCCGCGATCGGCCACAGCATGGGCGGAAAGGCGGCGATGGCGGCCGCGCTGCTCGCGCCGGAGCGGATCGGGCGCCTCGTCGTGGTCGATATCGCGCCGGTCCGCTACCGGCACGGCTTCACCGGGTTGGCGGAGACGCTGCGCGGGCTGGATCTGGGCGGTATCGACCGGCGGACCGACGCGGAGGAACGGCTCGCCGAGGCGGTGCCGGACGCGGCACTGCGCGGGTTCCTGTTGCAGAACCTGGTGCTGCGCGACGGACGCTATGTATGGCGGCTCAACCTGGCGGCGATTTCAGCGGCCGGGGACGTCCTCCGGGATTTCCCGGATCTGCCGCCTTCGGCCGCCTTCGAGGGCCCGACCCTCTTCCTCGCGGGCGCGGTATCCGACTATGTCCGGCCGGACCATGCGCCGGCCGTCGAGCGATACTTCCCGAACGCGGAAATACGGAGGATAGGCGGAGCCGGGCACTGGGTGCATGCCGAACGGCCCGAGGCATTCCTCGTGGCGGTCGGGGACTTTCTGGACCGGACCAAGCGCAACTGAGGACGACCTCGAAATCCGAGGAACGCCTGCCGCAAGTCGCGCGCTTTCGTCGAGGCCGTGGTATACGAGAGACGATGTATCGATCCTTCGTGCGACGGAGAAAAACATGGACGTGAGCGAAGCGGTCCGGGTGGCCAAGGAGTACATCGCCCATGTATTCGCCGAGGAGGAGATTTCCCATATCGGCCTTGAGGAGGTCGATTTCGATGATGTATCGAAGACTTGGAGGGTTACCGTGGGATTCTACAGGCCTTGGGACACGGGAAACGTTTTCGACCGGGCGCTCGAAGGTCTGCCGGCGCAGACGAGGCGCTCGTTCAAGGTCGTAAGCATCGAGTACCTCGATGGCCACGTACTATCCATGAAGGATCGTATCCTCGCCGAGTCGGGATAGACTTGTGCGCCAAACCGGTTTGTTTATCGATGCCAACCTTCTGGTGTTGCTCGTTGTTGGCGCGGCCGGACCACCATTGATATCTAAGCATCGTCGACTGCGGACGTTCAGGGAGGAGGATTACCACCTGCTCGTCAATCTAATCGGCCAAGTTGGTCGTGTACTCGCGACCTCGCATACGCTCGCCGAAGCTTCCAATCTTCTTGGCCAACATGGAGAGCCAGAACGTTCGCGGCTGTTTTACCTGTTCCGCCAATTGATCGAGAGAAGCGAGGAGATCGGGATTCCTGGTCGCGATGCATCTCGAAACCGCCTATTCATCCGGCTTGGTTTGACAGATGCCGCGCTGTTGGAGGTTATTTCCGAGGAAACGCCATTGGTTACGGTGGATCTTGACTTGTATCTCGCTGCTTCAAACCAAGCCTCGAGATCCGTGATCAACTTCAGGCACATACAGTTCGGATAGCGAAGCCTCGGCCCGACCGGCCCCTCGGTGCAACTCCGCGCCGCAGCTGCCCCAGATGGGCGCAGTCGCAATGTCAATGCATCCAAGGGCCCGATGTCAACCGCTGAGAACGCCTAGCGGGAGCTTCCGAACCTTCCCTCCTCGGCGACCGCAAGAGAGGCCGCCTTGGCGGCGTCTTCTCCTACTCGGCGGCCTGGCGCGCCAGATAGGGGTTGTCGAGGCCGAACAGCTCGGCCGCGTTCTCGCCCATGATCCTGCGTTTCTGCCGCTCGTTGAGGAAGGGCAGATCCCAGATCACCGACGGCGAGTCGAAGTCCCAGTGCGGCCAGTCGGAGCACCAGAGGAGCTGGGTTTCCGCGTCGATCGCCTCGAAAGTCGCCTCCATCAGCTTGGGATGCTGGGATTCGAGCGGCTGGCTGGAGAAATACATGTCCTTGATGTATTCGCTCGGCCTGCGCGTCAGCAGCGGCGCTTCGGACGAACGCATCATGTACTCCGAATCCAGCCGCTGCATCAGATAGGGCAGCCAGGCGATGCCGCTCTCGATCCACAGCACCTTGAGATTGGGGAAGCGCACCGGCAGGCCGTTGACCACCCAGTTGGTCATGTGGATCAGGTTGCAGTGGACGAAGCTCAGCGCGTGCATCGAGAGGAACCGGTTGAGCTGCGCCATCGAGCCGTCGTTCCAGTTGAACCCGGCGTGGAAGGCGAGCGGCAGGTTGCGCTCTTCCAGCGCCGCATAGAGCGGCATGTAGGAGTTGTGATGCACCGGGCGGAAGCGCGTCGAGGTGACCGTGAAGCCCATCGCCCCGGGCTTGTCGCCGAACTCCTCGACGAAGCGCGGGCAGGCCTCGGGCGTGTTGAAGGGAAGGTACAACAGCCCCTTCATCCGCGGCTCCTGGGGCAGCACCTCCTCGGTCAGCCAGCGGTTGAACGCCCAGGCCAGCTCGACCTCGACCTCGGCCTGCGGATGGGTCCCGAGCAGCAGCATCGGCGTCGGGAACACCACCATGTAGTCGATGCTCATCGCGTCTATCGCCCGGCGGGTGAGCGTCACCTGCCGGTGGACGTCGGAATCCTCGACCGCCTCGGCCTGGCTCTGCTGGTGCGGGATGCGGCCGAAGACGTCCTGGTAGGACATCCCGGGCACCGCGTTCAGGAGGCCGGGCGGCGAACCCGTACGGTCGCGGAACGACGCCGCCATGTGCCGGTAGACGTCGCTGTCGATGCGGTCGACGATCTCGCCCCAGAACGCGGTCTCCGTGATATGGGCGTCGACGTCGACGATCAGCATCTCGTCGAAACGGTGTTTCTTCGCTTTGCGCGAGGCGTGGGCAAGGACATCTCTCGTGTCCGTCCTGACCGTGATCTCGTCGAGGGCGCGTGTGGATTGGCTGGTCATACGCTGCGGCCTCCGGCATGCAAATCGTTGACGAAGCGGCAAATCACTATAGCGGTCGCCCGGCGCCCGCGCCAAGCGGCTTACTCGGCCGGCGCGACGTCTCCTTGCGCCGCCGCGGCCTTCTTTCCCGCCCGGCGTTCGAGAACCCCGACGGTGATCGACATCATCGGCGGCACCACCGCCATGGTGAGAACGGCGGAGAGCGACAGCCCGCCGAGCACGACCGATCCGAGCCCGCGATAGAGCTCCGAGCCGGCGCCGGGGAAAACCACCAGCGGCAGCATTCCGAAGATCGACGTCAGGGTGGACATGAAGATCGGGCGGATGCGGCTGTCGGTCGCCGCCTCGATCGCCCTGCCGGCCGGCATGCCGTTGCGGCGGATGTGGTGCAGCGTCTGATGGACCAGCAGGATCGCGTTGTTGACGACGATGCCGACCAATATGACGAAGCCCAGCATGGTCAGCATGTCGAGCGGCTGGGTGACGTAGAGATTGAGGATCGACAGCCCCGCGAGCCCGCCCGCGGCGGCTATCGGCACCGACAAGAGGACGATCAGCGGGTAGACGAAGCTCTCGAACAGAACCGCCATCACCAGATAGACAATGACGACGGCAAGCGCGAGATCGAGCACGATCTCCTTCCAGGTCGTCGTCAACTTGTCGGCCGAACCCGACATCCGTATGCGCACGCCGTCCGGCAGGCCGCTCTCGCGGAGCGGCTCGATCACCTGTTCCCGGATCTTGTCCATCGCGGCCTGAAGCGGCATGTCGCGCGCGGGAGACACCGCCATCGTCACAGTGCGCACCCGGTCGATGCGCCGGATCTGGGTCGGACCGTTGGTCACCCTGACGTCGGAGAGGCTGCGCACCGGCAAAATGCGCCCGTCCGAGGTGACCACCGGCAGAACCCCGATCGACTGGGTCGACTCGTGGGTCTGGACCGGCCCCTTGAGCGTCAGGTCGATGCGTTTACCGTCGACGTTGATTTCGGAAATGCGCACCCCGTCGTTGAAGGCGTCGACCGCCTGGCCCAGGTCGCGAGCCGAAAGGCCGTTATCGGCCAGCTTGACCCGGTCGGGCAGCACCCGAACCTCGGGCTCTCCCAGGGTGAGCGCCGGCCTCGGCCGGATGCGGTGTCCTTCGCGGGGCGAAAGCGCCCCCATGGTGCGGAAGAAGACCTGCCGCCCGGTCGCGAATATCGTCTCGAGGTCGGGGCCGGAGATATCGATGCCGATCGAACGGCCAGTGCCGATCGAACGGCCGAACAGCGAGGGCTGGAAAACGAAGCCGAGGGTTCCCGGCTCCTCGCGGGCCGGGGTTTGCATGATCGGGATCAAATCCGCCGCCTTCTGGTCGTCGACATGACGCGCGGCGATGAAGGCGCGTCCGCGCAAGGCGACGTAGAAGAACCGGTCGATCACCTTGCGCGCCTCGTCGGTTCCGGGCGGGTGTTCGCCGCCGCTTTCGGCGAGCGCGGCATCGGACCAGTTCTTGCGCGTCTTTTCCTCCACGCCGCGCGCGATCGTCTCGGTCGTATCGAGGTTGTACCCCGCCGGGGGCAGCACGAAGCCGATGATGAAGTTCCGGTTGCCGACCGGCAGGTAGTCGAGCTTGGGCAGGTAGGCGAAGGCGAAAACGCTGGCGGCCGCGGTGATCGCGCCGACGACGAGGAGGGCGAGAAGCTTCGAGCGTACGACCGCGCGCGCGAACCAACGCCAGAACCCGCCGAATCCCCGGGCGAAACCGTCGATCAGGGGTAGCCGCGCCATCGATCCCCTGGTCGGGATCCGCCCGGCCAGCATCCGGTTCGAGAGCGCGGGAATCAGCGTGACGGAAACCACCAGCGACAGCAGCACCGAAACGGAAATCGCCACCGCGATGTCGCGGAACAGCTGGCCGACCTCGAGATCCATGATCAGGATCGGGATGAACACCATCACCGTGGTAAGGGCGGAAACCAGCACCGCCGGCCACACCTGCGCGGTGCCGTGATAGGCGGCTTCGGCGCGGCTCATGCCGGTTTGGCGCAGGCGGTAGATATTTTCCAGCACGACGATCGCGGCGTCGACGACCATGCCTACCGCGAACGCGATGCCGGCCAGGCTGATCACGTTGAGCGACCGCCCGAGCAGCGCCATGGCCACGAAGGACCCGACCACGGAAACCGGGATCGCGAAGGCGACCACGACCGTGGGCCGCCAGGATCTCAGGAACACGAGCAGGATAACGACCGCCAGAACGCCGCCGAAATAGATGTTCTGCATCACCAGCGCGATCGACGAGTTGATGTAGTCGGTCTCGTTGTAGACCTGCTTTACTTTCAGCCCCTTTTCCTTGATGGGACCGTCGCGCAGCCCGGCCATCGTCTCCTGGGCCAGCTTCATCGTCTCGATCACGTTGGCGCCCTGCTCGCGCGTCAGGTTGAGCGCGAGCGCCGGAACGCCGTTCGAGGACATCCGCGCGCGCGCCTCCTTGTAGGCGAGCGTGACGGTGGCGACGTCTCCCACCGTCACCCGGCCCAGCCCGGCGCCCCGCGCGTTGGACCTCAGCACGACCGCCTCGACCTCGCTCGTCGCCGCGAAATCGCCTTCGGTGCGCACCGTGTAGCGGCGCTTGCCCTCGTCGATATCGCCGCCGGTGATCGAGGCGTTGGCGGCGCGCAGACGGGCGACGACCTGACCCACGGTGAGGCGATACCTCGCCAGCCGCTCGGGGTCGATGACGATCTGCATCTCGCGCTCGGTCTCGCCGAAGATGTTGACGCCGCCGACGCCGGGCACGCGCTCCAGGCGTTCCTGAACCACGTCGCGCAGGAAGTCGCCGTATTCGAGCATCGGGGTGTCGTTGCCCTCGGCGCGGCTGAACACGAACCACGCGATCGCGTTGTCCTCGGTCCCCGACGTCCCCAGCCTCGGTTCCTCGGCCTCCTCGGGATAGTTGGTCACCCGGTCGAGCCGGTTCGAGACCAGCAGCAGCATGCGGTCGAAATTCACGCCGGGCGCGAATTCGAGCGTGATCTTGCCGCGGCCGTGGCTCGCTTCGGAAAGAACCCGCTGGACCCCTTCGAGCCGCTTCAACTCGTCTTCCTGCGGGATGACGATTTCCCGCTCGACCTCCGCGGGCGCGGCGCCGCGCCAGTTGGTGGTGACGATGAGCACGGGCTGGCGCACGTCGGGCGCCATCTGGATCGGAATCCGCTGCAGCGCCACGTAGCCGAACAGAATGACCATCAGCACCATGGCGACGACCGCCATCGGCCGCTGGATGGAAAGCTGGATGAGATTCATGCCGAACCCATCTTCATCCGGTCAGCTTCCGGCGCCGCCCCGGACGCGCACCCGCCCGCCGCGGCCGAGCGACTCGTTGCCGCGGACGACGACCTTCTGGCCCGGCTTGACGCCGTCGAGCACGACGAAGCGCCCCCCTATGCCGTCGCCGAGCCGGACCTTGACCCGCCGCGCGAGGTTGTCCTTGACGACGAAGACGAAGGCATCCGCGCCGCTCCGCACCACCGCATCCTTGTGCACGGTGGCCACCTGCCGGCCGCCGCCGACGGGTATCAGCACGGTAACGCTCTGATCGGCGGCCAGCTGCATCCCGGTCTTCCCGAAATTGGGGGTGAAGCGCACCGGGCGGGTGCGCGTGCGGACATTCTCGGTCGGGACCACGGCGCGGACCCTCGCCCGATGGCGCGAACCGTCGTCGAGGGTGAGCGTGACGAGCGCGCCCGGATCGAGCCCGTTCAGCCGGTCCGACGGCACCTCGGCCTCGGCCTCGAGATCGGTGTCGTTGAGGATGCTGACCACCCGCGCCCCGACATTCAGATAGGTGCCTATGTCGATATGCTTGTCCGTGACCACGCCGGGAAACGGCGCCTCGATCCTGGTGTCGGCAAGGTCCAGCTCGGCCTCGCGCAGCCGCGCCCGGGCTTCCCGGAGCTGACCGCGGCGGTCGGCCAGCGCGCCTTGCCGCGACTGAACGTCGCGCTGCAAGTCCTCGTATCGGGCACGCGAAAAGGCGGCGGACTTGCGCAGCCGGTCGAGCCGTTTCAACTCGCCGCGCTTTTTCCGGTACTCGGCCTCGGCGGCCGCGACGAGCCCGCGAAATCGCGCGACGGATGCGGCGGCCCGGTCGCGCGCGGCCTTCATTCGCCCCCCGACCAGCACGGCGACGATCTGGCCGCGTTCCACCCGGTCGCCGACGTCGACCCGAACCTCCATCACCGCGCCGCGCACCTGGCTCGCCACGACGCCGGACTGGCGGGCGACGAGCCGTCCGATGACCGGGACCGTCTTGGCGAGCGGCTCGGCGATCACGTCGTCGAGCGTGACCGCCGCAGGGGGCCGCCCGCCGCCGCGGGGCGGGCTGCGCTGCCCGCCCGGTGCGGCGGCAGGTGCGGGTTTTCCGGCAGCCGCGAGCGACTTGCAGCCGGCGCCGGTGAAGAAGGCACGGATCTCGTTGCCGTCGAGGGAATTGCTCTTGTCGCAATCCATCTCGTCGAAATTGGCGGCGAGCGGCCCGCCCGCCTCGTCGCGGTCGATCACCCCGTTCTTGTTGGCATCCGCGGCCTGGGCGCGGGGCGAGAGCGGCGGCGGGGCGGCCCTTGCCTGCGAAGACGCCGGGCGGTCCGACGCGGCGGCGAGCGACTTGCAGCCGGCGCCGGTGAAAAAGGCGCGGATCTCGTTTCCGTCGAGCGAATTGCTCTTGTCGCAATCCATCTCGTCAAAATTGGCGGCGAGCGGCCCGCCAGCCTCGTCGCGGTCGATCACCCCGTTGCCGTTGGCGTCGGCGGCCTGGGCACGGGGCGAGAGCGGCGGGGGCTTCTCCTGCGCCCACGCGGGAACCGCCGCCGCGGCCAGCAGCGACGCCACGAGGGCGAGAGGCAACAGCCCGGCCCGGTCCCGGCAGCGGCCGACATCCATCCCGCGTTTCATCCACCCCGTCCGCGATTTTTCCGTGCGCCGCAAGGAATTAGGACCCCGACGCCGGAAAACAATAACCGCAACCGGATCGGGGTCACAGGGTCCACGTGCGGAGACGGGAAATTCCGTCGCTTCGCCGATCTACACCCGTTCGAGGACGTGGACGCCCCGGACGCGGTCGATCAGATAGATCAGGCCGCGGTCGTCCACCGTCACGTCGTTGGCGCAGACCCGGTCCGCGCCCTCGGGCGGATCGGGCAGGAAATGGGCGACCTCGACGGGCTTTCGCGGATCGGCGATGTCGACGATCCTCAGCCCCTGCGCGAACCAGGCGAACGGGATTTCGGTGCCGGTCACCACCTCCGAGGGCTGGTGACAGCCGGTCATCGGTACCTGCGGCGCGCCGTCGGGATCGACCCCGTCGACCTGGAACGTCGATATCGGGATCGGCCGCTCCTCGTCGGTGATGTCGAAGACCCAGGCGATCGCCGGCGCGCTCGGGCGCAGCTTGGCGACGTCCTCGTCGGCGACGACCATCAGGCGCTTGCCCTGCACCGGGAAGGGAATCGGGAGCGCCGTATGCTGGGGGTGCGGGTAGGCCGGGCTGATGCCGTATTCGGAGATCGTGCGGGGCCTCGTCATGTCCTCGATCCCGAGGATGAACACGCCGTGATGCCAGTAGCTGGTGTAGAGCCGGTCGCCCATGCGCAGCGGATGGTGGCAGCGCGGCGCCGGGCCGCCGTCCCAGGGATAGTCCTCGCCGCCGGCCTCCCACTGCCCGGGGATCCACCAGCGCCCGACCTCCTCCGGGTTTTCCGGGTCCTTGAGGTCGAGGATCATCATGATGTTGCCGACATAGCCCTCGACCGTGGGCGAGATGTAGGCATATCGCCCGTCGAAATCGAAGCGGTGAACGCCCTTTCCCCAGGTCTCCCAGTTGCCGATATGGCGCGGATTTGCCGGGTCCTCGACATCGTAAATGCCGAGTCCGCCCTCGAAGCCGTCGGTCTGCGGACCGCCCATCCTTTCGTGGTTGACGATCATCAGCCCGTCCTGCGCGCGCACCTTGTGCGAATGACTACCGGGCGGCATGCCGATTTCGGCAAGCAGGCGCGGATTGGCGGGATCGGAAATGTCGAAAATAGACGTTCCGAAGGGGGCCGCCATGTGGCCGACATAGGCCGTCCCGCCATCGACCCGCACCTGGCCGCCGCCGGCGCAGTCGATATGGCCGACTTCCCGCAATCCGCTGATGCTCGCCATGGTTCTCCCCCTCTTCAGGCGACCGATTGCGTCGCGCGCCCTTCATAGAGATCGCGCCCGGCGACGATCGCGGCGATCTTGCCGTCGGCCATGGAACGGCGCAGGTTCCACAACCCGCAATCGGGATGGATGTAGCGGATCCTGTCCGGCCCGATGACGCCGGCGGCATGCTCGATCCGCCGCGCCACCGTCTCGGCGCTCTCGATCTCGGTCGCCTTGACGTCGGCCACGCCCAGCCCCATCCCGATCTCCGGGCGGAGCGCGCGGAAATGCACCAGCTCCTCGACCGGCCGGTGCGCGTTCTCGCACACCACGTGGTCGGCGTGGAGCGCGTTGAGATAGGCGATCAGCGGCTCCCAATGGGCCCTCTTCTGCGACACCTGGCCGCCGTAATTGCCGAAGCAGAGATGAACGGCGGGCACCGTCGGCACCGCGTCGAGCACGATGTTCATGGTCCGCGCCGCCCATTCCCATTCCTCGGGCGCGCCGGGCAGGTTGGCCTCGTCGATCTGGACGATGTCTGCGTCGAGCCGCGCGACCTGCTCGGCGAGCACATGCGCGATCGCCTCGGCCAGCGCCACCCGGTCGCCGTAATGCCGGTCGATCAACGTCTTGGCGAGCATGTGGGGGCCGGTCAGAGCGAATTTGAGCGGCCCCGTCGCCAGCTCCTTCGCCCGCCGGCAGGGCGCGGCGAGGTTGAGCGTCCCGCTCGTGATCGGGCCCTCGGCGACCGCAGCGGGGCGCGTCCTGAACCCCATCGTCGGCTGCGCTTCGAACGCGACGATCTCCTCGAAGGCCATCCGCGCGCGGACGCCGCCCATCGGATGCACGAAATACTCGATCATTCCGTTGGTCTCTGGATGGTTCGGGTCGAAGCGGACGAACTCGCCCTCGCAGACCACGTCGATCCCGGCCTTCTCCTGGAGGTGGATGACCACCCGCGTCGCGTCGTCGATGGCCTCCGCGGTCGGGTGGGCGTGCAGCCATTCCGGCCAAGGGTAGGAGCCCACCAGCGTGGTCTTGATCCGTGGGTCCGCCATCGCGCCCGCCCTCGTTCACGCAGGGGTGCGGACCTTGCCAGACATCGCCGGCTCGGCCAAGGTCCGGGGTATGAACAACGCCGACCTGATCGTCGCCACCCTGAAGGCCGCCGGGATCGATCACGGCTTCGGCATCCCGAGCGGCAACGTGCTGCCGCTGATCGAGGCGATGCGGGAGGGCGGGATCGAGTTCGTGCTCACCGCGCATGAGGGTTCGGCGGGGTTCGCGGCCGACGTGATGGGCCGCATGACCGGCCGCCCGGGCCTCGGCATCGCGACGCTCGGGCCCGGCGCCACCAACCTGGCGACCGGCGTCGGCGACGCCTTTCTCGACCGCTCGCCGATGATCGCGATCACCTGCAACCTCAACCGCGATCTGCTCGGCCGGCGCATCCAGATGTGGATCGACCACCACGCACTGTTCCGGCCGATCACCAAGGCGAGCTTCGCGCTGCGCCCCGGACGCATCGGCGAGACGGTGGCGGCGGCGATCCGGATCGCGCTGACCGAACCGCAGGGCCCGATCCATCTCGACCTTCCGGAGGATGTCGCCCTGGCCCCCGCCGAAGAAGGGCTGCCGGCACTGGACGACGTTTCCGCGCCGGACGCGCCTTCCGCGGACTCGGTGACCGCCGCAGCCGCGCGGATCGCGGAGGCGAAGCGCCCCGTGGCGGTGATCGGCACGACCGCGATGCGCCTGCGCGACCCCGGCCTGCCGCGCGCCGTCGTCGAGCGGCACAATCTTCCGTTCGCGACGACGACGATGTCCAAGGGAACGATCGACGAGGATCACCCGCTCTCCATCGGTTGCATCGAACGGGGTTGCCGCCAGATGCAGCGACGCTTCCTCGCCGGCGCGGACCTCGTCGTCGGGCTGGGATACGACCCGATAGAAGTCGAGTACGAGGCGTGGATCGGCACCGCGCCGCTGGTCCATGTCGACATCGAGCCGGCGGATACCGACGGGTCGGTCGATATCGTCCACCAGACGATAGGCGATCTGGATGCGGCTCTAAACGATCTAAACCGGGCGGCGCCCGCCGCGAACGATTGGACGGAGGCCGAAATCGCCGCCCACCGGGACGCGTTTCAGGCGTCGCTGCGGCCCGACGCGCCGGGGTTTACCCCGCATCGGGCGATCGACGTCGTGCGCGGCGCGCTGCCGGCCGACGGGATCCTCGCCTTCGACGTGGGCGCCCACACGCACCAGATCGCAAGCCAGTGGACGGCGCACGCGCCGCGCAGCTTCCTGATCACCAACGGGTGGTCGTCGATGGGGTTCGGCCTCCCCGCCGCCATCGCCGCCAAGCTGGCGGCGCCCGACCGCCCGGCGGTCTGCCTGATCGGCGACGGCTGCTTCCAGATGACCTGCGGCGAGCTGGCGACGGCGAAGCGGATGGGGCTCGCCCTCCCGGTCGTGGTGCTCAACGACGGCTGGCTCGGCCTGATCAAGGTCAAGCAGATGCGCCGCCAATACGCCTATGTCGGGACCGCGCTCGGCACCGCCTCGGGTCCGGACGAAGGATCGACGCCGGAGCACTATTTCGGGGTGCCGGCGGTGGGCGTACGGACGCCCGGGGCGCTCGCCGGGGCGCTCGCCGACGCGCTCGCGGCGGACGGACCGCGCGTGATCGAAGCCTTCGTCGACCCGACGCACTACGACGATACGGTGTTCGACTAGCGGGTTCGGCTTCCCGCCCGTTCCCCGGGTCCCGACGCAAGGTTCCTGACGACATGCCGGAACGCAACCCGTAAGCTGATGCCCGCGACCGGCGGGACAAGGCGTTTCCGGAATCGGGGATGCGGACACAAGTAGCCATCATCGGCGGCGGCCCGGCGGGGCTGATGTTGTCGCATATTCTCCATCTTGAGGGCATCGACAGCATTGTCCTCGAAAAACATTCGCGCGCGCACGTCCTCCGGCGCATTCGCGCCGGCGTCCTGGAGGCCGGTTCGGTCGCGCTGCTGCGGGATGTCGGGCTGGGCAAGCGGATGGACGAGGAGGGTCATCCCCATGATGGCGCCTATATCGTCTGGAAGGGCGAGCGGAAAATCCTGATCGATACCGCCAGATATACCGGCAAGCAGATGCTGGCCTACGGCCAGACCGCGATCACCGAGGATCTCTATGCGGCCCGCGACGCAGCGGACGGGATCGTTATCGACGAGGCCGCCAATGTCGCGCTGCACGACCTCACCACAGACGCCCCCTTCGTCACGTTCGACAAGAACCGCGACACGGAACAGATCGATTGCGACTATGTGATCGGCTGCGACGGGTTTCACGGGGTCAGCCGGCGCTGCATCCCGCGATCGGTCCTGAAGACCTACGGCAAGAGTTATCCCTTCGGCTGGCTCGGCGTCATGTCGGAGACCCGCCCCCTTCCGGACATCGTCTACGCCAACAGCGAGCGCGGTTTCGCTCTCGCCTCTCAGCGCAGCGAACGTCTCAGCCGCTACTATATCCAGTGCCCTCTCGACCATGACGTCGAGGAATGGCCCGACGATCTGTTCTGGCAGGAACTCAAGGCGCGCTTTCCCGGAGATTTGGCGGACGCCATCGAGACCGGCCCCACGATCGAAAAGTCCATCGCTCCGCTCAGGAGCTTCGTCGCCGAGCCGATGCGTTACGGCAGGCTTTTCCTGGCAGGCGACGCCGCCCACATCGTGCCGCCGACCGGCGCCAAGGGCCTCAACCTCGCCTTCTCGGATGTCTATTACCTGTCGCGCGGACTGATCCGGCACTACAAGCAGCGCGACGACACGTATCTCGACAACTATTCCAACACCGCCCTCCGCCGGGTCTGGGGCGCGGCCCGGTTGTCGTGGTACCTGACGCGGCTGCTGCATTTGTTCCCCGACGACAACCCGTTCGACCAGCGGACCCGCGAGGACGAGCTGGATTATGTCGCCCGTTCGGAGAACGCCATGGCGACGCTGGCCGAGCAATATGTCGGGCTGCCGTACGAGTAGGCCGGATTCGACATTTCGGCACCGTCGGGAATGCCGAGTCGCGCGCGGTCTCGGCATTTGTCGACCCCGCGCATCGTGACGACGCGGCATTCGATCGAACCGGATTGCCGCCGGCGAGGGTGACGCGAATTGCCGGAACCCGCGGCGTTTCACGGGCTCCGGCGTTTCGTGACGCTTGAAGCGGATCGCTACTTGTGGACGTGCGAGGCCGCCCCGTCGCCGATGACGACGCAGTCGCGGTTCGTCGCTTTCCGGCATTGCGCGAGCGCCTTGTCCCGCGCCGTGGCGGGATCGCCGGCCAGCGCCGTATAGACCGTTTCCGAGACCGCCAGCGAGGCCTGTTTCGTACCGGCGACCGCCATCCCGTAGTGGACCGGATGGGCGACTGCCAGGGTCGACGCGCAAACCGCGGCGAAGACCAGAAATCCAGCGAATGTCCTGAGCATTTTCGCCTCCTGTTCCATCGGTTTGCACTTGGGATACAATAGATACTCTTTCAAGGTCGAAATCCATGACATATGAACATATTATTTCTTTATTCGGATAATTCTTTCAAAGATCAACCATAAGTTTTTCAACATTCGGGGGGCCGATCGCACCGTGGCGCGGAAGACGTGGGAGGCGGGTTGCGGCCCGGCTGGGCGGATCGCGCGGGGTTCAGAACTGCGCCGGGCCGGGCGGCAGGCCGAGCGCGATGCGGCCGTAGAGCGCGGACACCGGATCGAAGTTCATGCTGATATGCATGGCGGCCGCGTGGATGTCCCGCCAGTAGCGCTGGATCCGCGACGAGGTGAACAACCCGCCGCCGCCGCCCGCCTCGAACATCAGGTCGGCCGCCCGGGTGGAGAGGCGGGCGGCGAAGGCGAGGTTGCGCTTGTTGCGGGCGCGCGCCTCGACGGTGAGCTCGTCGCCGGCCGCGACCGTCGCCATCAGCGCCTTGCAGTCGCGGTCGACGAGCAGGCGGGCGGCGTCGATCGCGGCGGCGGCCTCGCCGACCTTCATGTGGATGTTGGGGAGGGAGGCCATCGGCACGGGCCGCGACAGCGCGGCGCCGCGGGTCACGCGCTCACGCGTCGCATCGACGAATTCCTCGTAGGCGCCCTGCGCCATACCGAGGATCGGCGCGCACAGGCTGATCGAGATCATCGAGAACAGGGGGATCCGGAACATCGGGCCGGGATTGACCGCCGCGCCGGGCGGATTGCCGGACATGGTGTCGGCGAGCGGCAGGAAGCGGTGGGCGGGCACGAAGAGGCCGTCGCTCCAGGCGGTCTTCGAACCGGTGCCGGCGAGGCCGACGACGGACCAGTTGTCCTCGATGCCGAAATCCGAGGTCGGCGCGAGCGCATAGCCCTTCATGCCCTCGCCGCCGTCGGGATCGGGAACCGTGGTCGCGACGACGGTCCAGGCGCTGTTGTCGATGCCCGAGCAGTACATCCAGTGGCCGGAGAGGCTGTAGCCGCCGTCGACCGGCACGGCGGTGCCGGCGGGGGCTATCGAGACGACGAGGACCGCGTTGGGATCTTCGCCCCACACCTCGTCCTGGGCGTGCTTCGGGAACATGCCGAGGAAAAGGTGGTACTTGGCGGTCACGGAATAGACCCATCCGGTGGAACCGCAGCCGCGGGCGATCTCGAAAGCGACGTCGACATAGCTGTCGAGCCCGTGCTCGAAGCCGCCGAAACGCCGGGGCAGCAGCAGGCGGTAGAGATCGGCGTCGACCAACTGCCGGAAAATCTCGTCGGAGACCCGCCGGTCCGCCTCGGTGCGCTCCTGGCGCTCGCGGAGCGTCGGCACCATCCCGCGCGCGCGGGCGACGAGCTCTCGCGCCGACACCATGTCCCGGCCGCCCTTCATCGCGCCCGTCCTAACCGGCGTCCCAGGGGAGGGTGGCGCCGTAGCCGTGGGTCAGGGTCTGCACGTCGTCCGGGTTGTAGACGTGGCGCGGCGGGGTCTCGAACGTCGCATAGGGCTCTATGCGGACGACCACGCGGCCTTCCTCCTCGGCCAGCTTGCGGAGGTCCACACGCTCGGCTTCGGGCATCGGCTGCTCGGCCATCAGCTCGCAAATCCGGATCAGCAGGTCGTCGCCGCCCTCCCGCTCGATCCGGGCGTTGCCGTAGACCAGCAAATAGGTGGGCGGCCAGTTCTCGTCGAGGATGCAGAGCGAGACTTTGGGATCGCGCATGACCGCCTTCGCCTTGGCCCGGCGAATCATGGTGGAAACCAGGATGTCGTCGCCGTCCATGACGTAATAGCAGACCGACATCGACGGCCCGTCCGCCCTTCGCGCATAGCCGAAGACCGCCGTGCGGTGCTCGCGGACGAACGCGCGCCGCTCCGCCCCGTTCATGAATCCCCTCCCTCGAAACGTTGCTCGCGCCACAGCCCGAGCCGTTCCTGCACGGCAAGATCGCTGACGCTGAACAGGACCGCGCCTGAATCGGACAGGTGGCGGTGGCGGACCCAGCCGGGCACCGCGAACACGTCGTTGGCGCCCCATTCCAGGATCCCGTCCCCGGTTTCGGTCGCGCCCTCCCCCTCGACGACACAATAGACCGCGCCGTCGGTGGCGCGGCGGGGCGCGCCCTCGAAACCGGCGGGCAGGCGTTGCAGGAACGCCGCCATCGTCGGCCCCGGATCGTCGTAGCGGAACCGCCATCCGAGGCACGGGTCGGGCGGGGCGTCGCGCGCGATGGCATCGAGCGCGGCGAGCGCGGGGCCGGCGCGGCGGTTCAGCACCGGCCGCGCGTCGTCCTCCCGCCGGGTCAGCGGTTGCAGCGTCTCGCCGTGCGTCTCGCGGAAGACGGTGTCGAGGGCGTCGATCAGCGGCGTATCGAGGATGTCGAGCCAGATCGCCGGCTCGTCGCCCTCGTTGCGGTGGTCGTGCCATGTCCATTGCGGGGTGACGACCATGTCGGCGGGCGCCATCGCCGTCGCCGCGCCGTCCACGGTGGTGAGCGCGCCGGTCCCCTCGATGACGAAGCGGATCGCGGTCTGGCTGTGGCGGTGGCAGGGCGCGATCTCGCCCGGGAGGACGAGCTGGATGCCCGCATAGAGCGTCTGCGTCGCCCGCATGGCGCCGCCGAAGCCGGGGTTCTGGAGAACCAGCACGCGGCGGAAGGCGTCCTCGGCGCCGATCAGGCGGCCGGCCTCCATCAGCCGAGGCCGCACATCCTCGTGGCGCCAGAGGACGGGCCGCGCGGGCGTGTTCGGCCGGGTGAGGTCGACCCCCCGCCGTCCCACCCAGAGCGCGCCCAAGTTCTCCGCGCCGATCCGCGCGTGAAACGCGGCCTCGCGATCTTCGGTGCGGTGAATGGGGCGTGTCACGGCCGGCGCGACTCCGTCAGGGGAGCGGAAACCGCGACCGCGCACGATATCCGCGCCCACAAGCTTAGGGGCTGGGACATCGGGGTGCCAGAGCGCGCGAATGCGCTTCAGGCCGCCGGCTGCGGCTCGTGTCGCTCGACGGCGATTCGATCTTCTTCCTTGCGGGCCTGCGCGAGATCGTAGGTGGTCTGCCGACGCAACCAGAACTCCGCATTGGACCAGCCTGCCTTCTCCAGCCGAATGGCCATCTCCGGGGAGATGGCCGCGTGCCCGTTGAGCACCCGCGAGAGGGTGTGACGGGCCACACCGAGCACCTTGGCCGCTTCGGTTACGTTCAGACCGAGCGGCACCAGGCAGTTCTCCCGGATGCCGCGCCCGGGATGCGGGGGATCGCTCATCGTCATGTTGCCGCCTCCTGCTAACCCGCATTGCTCACCAAGGGCCGAAGAGGGCCTCGCACCGCAGGCGACCCCAAGCCTGTCACCCCGGCCTTGAGCCGGGGTCCACGCTTGTCCCGGACACCGATCCGGGGGCCACAGGCACCGCTCCCGCCCGGCCTCCCTGGACCCCGGCTCAAGGCCGGGGTGACACGGGGGAATCGCAGGCTGCGCGCTTCGCCGGATCCGCCGGATCATGAATTGATGTACCGCGTACCGGTACACATATCAACCAAAAAATCCAGCGTGACCGCGCCACCCTGCGGCTGGCAATGGCCGGCGCTTGCTGGATATAGTCGGACAACCCGATGACCCCTTGTGGAGGGAGCGGCCATGGCGGCATTGGATAACCGCGCCCTGCGCGAGCTCGTCAAATCCGACCGGGTGCATCGCGACTTCTATACGAGCCCCGGGGTGTTCGAGCTCGAGATGGAGCGCATCTTCGGCCGCGCCTGGCTGATCGTCGGCCATGACAGCCAGGTGCCGAACTCCGGCGATTTCGTCACCACGACGCTCTGCCGCCACCCGGTGATCATGAGCCGGCACAGCGACGGCGAGGTCCACGTGATGTTCAACCGCTGCGCCCATCGCGGGGCCCAGGTCTGCACCGAACCGAGGGGCAACGCGAGACGCTTCGAGTGCCCCTATCACGGCTGGGTGTACGAGACCGACGGGCGGCACGCCGGCGCCCCCTATCCCGGGCGCTACGCCAAGGGGTTTCTCAAGGGCGGCGGTTTCGATCTCGCAAAGGTGCCGCGGACGGCGGTCTATCGGGGCTTCGTGTTCGCCTGCCTGAGCGCCGACGGGCCGAGCCTCGACGAATTCCTGGGCCCCATGAAGTCGCACATCGACGACATGGTCGACCGGGCGCCGGACGGCGAGGTCGAGGCCTGCGCGGGGATCTTCCGCTATCGCTTCGACGCCAACTGGAAGATCCAGATGGAGAACCAGAACGACCTCTATCACCCGATGTTCACGCATGCCTCGACCACCGCGCGGGACGGCACCCAGTTCCGCCGCCACGGGGCCGAGGACGACGAGGCGGGCCGGGTCAGGCTGCTGAAGGAGAACGAAGCGCTCAACGAGCAATGGGAGGAGCTGGCGATCGGCGGGCACCGCTACGGCCACACGTGGATGGAGATGTTCCCGATGGACAAGGGCCAGAGCGGTCCGGTCCACCAGCGTTACCGGGAAGCGATGGAGGCGAGCCACGGCGAGCGCGCCGCCGAGGCCATGAAGGTGAAGCACCACAACAGCATATTCTACCCGCAATGGTCGATCCAGTACCTGACCCAGCATATCCGGGTGATGAACCCGGTTTCCGTCGACTGCACCGAGAACGTCATCATCCCGCTCAGGCTCAAGGGCGCGCCGGAGGAGATGTGGCGGGCGGCGCTCCGCAGCAACAACAACAGCCATTCGCCCTCGGGCATGGTCATGTCGGACGACATGGAGGTCTGGGTCCGCTGCCAGAGAGGACTCGCGACCCCGGGCCGGGAATGGGTCGTGTTTGCCCGCGGCATGAACGAGGAGCAAACCGACAACCGGGGATCGTTCGAGGGGCGCGGCACGTCGGAGGCGAACGCCCGTCACCAGCACGCGGCCTGGCTCGATTACATGTGCGGCGGGGCCTGACGACGGGCCGATCCGATGCGGGCCGAGATCGAAAAATTCCTCTACCGCGAAGCGCGCCTGCTGGACGAGCGCCGGTTCGAGGACTGGATGAACCTGTTCGCCGAGGACGGCTGGTATTGGGTGCCGGCCGCGCCCGACCGGGAAGACCCCTATGAGGGCGTGTCGATCTTCTTCGACGACCGGAGGATCATGAAGACCCGCCTGGAGCGCCTGGACCATCCGAGGATTCACTCCCAGAAGCCGGCGAGCCGCACGATGCACGCTCTGTCGAACATCGAGATCGACGAGGATTACGGCGGGGAAGGCGAGGTGCTGGTGCGGTCCAACCTGACGATGTTCGAATTCCGCCTCGACAAGCAGACCGTCTATGGCGGGCGTTGCCGTCACCTGCTGCGCGTCGGGACGGATGGCGGTTTCGAGATCGCCTGGAAGCGCGTCGACCTGGTGAATTGCGACGGAGTGTTCGAGACCCTCTCGGTGCCGTTCTAGGGGTTGCCCGGGTTCCTTTGCGGCGCCGTATTAATTAGAATTTCTTATGAAAAAGATGATTAAATCGTCTTAGACATAATAATCGTTTCCCGAATAGCCTTCGCTTTGTCCGGTTTCGCATCGGCCGGTCGGCATCGCGGGATTGCCGAAGATGGAGGTACGGACATGAACGGTTCGGCGCATGGAGAGCCCGTACGCGGACAGTGTCGGATAGCCTCCCCCGCCGTTACGATGGGCGCTTATATCGATAAGTCGACGGGCGGGAGTCCGGGCATGACGACAGGAGGCAGGCGGCCAACGTCAACCTTTCCTTGTAAGCGCCTTACGATGCCGATCGGCGAACTCGCGTCATTGTCGGCGAATCCATATGGAAATCAGACGGATATAATACCGACGCGCGTTCCCCTTAACGGAAGTCACCCTGGATGATCTCGGCATCCAACATATCGGCCGGCTCCTCGCCGTCCCCCGTTTTCGTCACCGGCTCGGCGGGACATGTCGGCGCCAATCTGGTGCGCCGGCTGCTCGACGACGGCGTACGGGTCCGGGTGCTGCTGAGACACGAGGACAACAACGAGGGGCTGGAAGGTCTCGACGTCGAACGCGCGTTCGCCGACATTCGCGATCCGGGCGCCACCAGACGGGCGCTCGAAGGCTGTCGCGGCGTCTATCACGTCGCGGCCAAGATCTCGACCATCGAGGGCAACCGCGCCCACCGCCGGGAAGTGTTCGAGTGCAACGTGCTCGGCACCCGCAACGTGCTGCGGGCGGCGCGCGAGGCCGACGCCGGCCGGGTGGTGGTGACGGGCTCTTTCAGCGCGGTCGGTTACGATCTGGACGATCCGTCGTCTCCCAGCAACGAGACGATGATGTTCTATCCGATGGAGCGCACGATGCCCTACGAGCGCAGCAAGTCGCTCGTCGAGCAGGAATGCTGGCGCGCCGCGGCGGCGGGACAGGATGTCGTGGTGGCAACGTGCTGCGCGGTGGTCGGCGGCGCCGATTACTTCCCCTCGCGTCTGGGAAGAACCTTGTGCGACTACACCAACGGCAAGCTCCGCGCCTATGTCGATGGCGGCTTCGAGTTCGTCGCGGCGCGCGACATCGTCGAAGGACACCTGTTGTGCATGGAAAAGGGTCGTTCGGGAGAGAAGTACATCTTCTCCAGCGAGTACAAGACCATCTCCGAGATCCTCGACCTGTTCGAGGAGGTCTCCGGCGTCCCGCGGCCGCGCCGGCGGATGCCGGTCCATGCGATGCTCGTCTTCTCGGAACTGGCGAGCTTCTATCTGAGCCGGTTTCATCCGGATTTTCCGCAGCGTTTCACCCCCGGCGCCATCCGCCTGCTGAAGAAGCGGCGTCACGCCGATACCGGCAAGGCGCGGCGGGAGCTCGGCTATCGCCCGACCACGATCCGCGACGCGGTCCATGAGGCGTACGCCTTTCACCACGGCCGCGATGCAATCTCCAATCCTCGCGCGAAACGTCCGCGCGAGAACGCCGCGCGGCAATGTTCCGCGAGCGCGGCGGCCGATCCCATACCGGGCCGGGGCATGCGGATGACGCCCGGCGGGAGCCCGACATGAGCACGGCGCCGGGTGCACCGCCGGGCTTCGAGGACGCCGGCAGCCTGCGCCAGCAGGCGCGCGCCGCGGGCATGGACCCGAATTACTGGTACGCGGTCGAGGAAGTGCGCAACGTCAAGCCGGGCACCGTGACCGAGGTCGTTTTCTGGAAGCGCTCGATCGCGCTGTTCCGGGGAACGGACGGCTCCTTCCAGGCGATCGAGAATCGCTGCGCGCACCGCCAGCTGAAGCTGTCCCTCGGCGATGTCCAGGGTTGCCGGCTGGTATGCGCCTACCACGGCTGGGAATACGGCGGGGAAGGACGCGAGGCCGGGATCCCCTACGACCCCGAAGGGCGAAGCTTCCCGCGGCTCGCGCTCAAGACCTATCCGGTGAAAATCCGCTATGGCCTGATCTGGCTCTTCCCGGGGGATCCCGAGCAGGCGGAGCGGCGCGAGATCCCGGACATCCCCGAGCTCGAAGGGCGCGGGCGGTGGGCCTGCGTGCCGCTGCGTTTCACCTGGTCGGCTCACCACTCGATGGTGATCGACAATGTAAGCGACTTCACCCACGCCCATCTGCACCGCCGGTACCGACCCTTCGACGGCGCCACCCTCACCCGTTGCGAGACGGTGGGCGACGACGTGCATGTCGCCTACGACACGAGGGTCGGACGCGGGCGCATCTCCGGGCTGTTCGTGGATCACGACCGGCTCAACACCAATCGCATGGAGCTTTGCTATCAATACCCCTACCAGCGGTCGAACACCGATGACGCGATAAAGCACTGGCTCTTCGTGCTGCCGGTCGACGAGCGCACCACCCGGGCGTTCTTCCTGTTCTATTTCAAGTCGCTGAAGATTCCTTTCCTGCCGGTGCATATTCCCCGTTTCGCGATGACCGCGGTGATGAAGATTTCCAACCGCGTGCTCATCGGCCCCTTGCTGTCCCAGGACGGGTTTGCGCTCGAAGCGGAGCAGGAGGGTTACGAGAGTCACTGGGACGCCCGCCCCGTCGAGTTCAACCCGGCGGTGCAGGCGTTTCAGAAAGTGACCGTGCGCAAGTGGCAGGAATACCTGTCCCGCGGGAGGGAGAACGCCGATGTCGGCGCCTGAGCCGTACTCGCAAGTTTCCGCGCTGTCGGGCGGCATCCTGCTCGAGGCGGCGGCGATGCTGCTCGCGTTTGTCGCGGTGCTGTTCGTCGGTTCGGCACTCCTGCCCGGTCGCCGCATCCCGGGACCGGATGCCGAGGGAAACCGGCGCGTCTACAAGTTGAACGGCCTCGCTCTCTTCCTCATGGTCGCGGTCGCGGCGGGTCTCGGTCAGCTCTCCGGCTGGTTCTCCCTGTCGGTGCTGCACACGCATTTTCTTGCCTTGTTCGTGGTGGCGAACGTATTCGCCTTCGCCTTCGCCGGCTGGCTGTTTTTCCTGGGCGCGCGGGCCCGGAAAGCGTCACGGGTTTCCTGGCGGGATTTCTTCATGGGCGTGGAAGCCGGCCCGACCTGGTTCGGGCTGGACCTGAAGCTCTTCAGCTACTGCCCCTCGCTCATCGGTCTCGCGCTGTTCAACGCTTCCTTCGCCGCCGTGCAGTACGAAACCCAGGGCGGGCTGACGCTTGGGATGGCGCTCTACCAGATCTTCACGTTCCTCTACGTGCTCAACTACTTCCAGTTCGAACAGGGGATGATCCACACCTGGGACATCGTGAGCGAGCGCTTCGGATGGAATCTGGTCTGGGGCGACTACGTGCTGGTGCCGTTTTTCTACTGCCTTCCCGGCTGGTGGCTGGTCCATGCACCGGAACCGCTGTCGCCCGCCGCCGCCGCCGCGATCGTCCTGTTGTTCGTGTTCGGCTTCTGGCTGTTCCGCGGCGCCAACCAGCAAAAGCACCGCTTCAAGCGCGATCCCGACGTCACGATCTGGGGCAAACCGGCCCGGACCCTCGACCGGCGCCTGCTGGTCTCCGGTTTCTGGGGCATCGGGCGGCATCTCAACTATACCGGCGAGATCTGCGTCTACTCCGCTTTCGCGCTCACCACCGGGCTGACGTCCTGGTTCCCCTTCCTGTTGCCGGCGTGGCTGGCGGGCCTGTTGTGGCACCGCTCGAGGCGCGACGAGCGCCGCTGCCGCGCCAAGTACGGCGCGTTGTGGGACCGCTACACGCAGAAGGCGCGTTTTTCGATGCTGCCGTATATCCATTGAGGACGGGGATGACGAACCGGGCTCACGGCATGGCAATCCTGCACCCGGCGGAGCGCCCGCCGCCGAAAGAAGCCGCTCCGGCGCTCTCGGGCGGGTGGCCGCTGCTGGGCAATCTGCCGGAATTCCAGAGGGATCCGGTCGCGATGTTGAGCCGCGGCTGGCAGGAGCATGGCGAGCTTTTCCGCTTCCGGCTCGGCCCCCGCAAATTCGTTCTCTTCACCGGACCGGAAGCTCACGACTTCTATTTCAGGGCGCCGGAGGATCGGTTGGATCCCAAGCCGGTCTACCGGTTCACGGTGCCCATCTTCGGACGCGGCGTGGCCTACGACACCTCGCCCGAGATCATGGCGGAGCAGCTCGGGTTCCTGTATCCGGCGCTCCGCGAAGCCGCCATGCGCAAGTTCGCCCTCATCATGTTCGACGAGACGAAACGGTTCGCCGACGCCCTCGGCGCGGACGGGGAAATCGATCTGCCGCGCGCGATGAACGAGCTCACCGTCAGGATCGCCAGCCGGTGCCTCATCGGGCAGGAAGTCCGCGACCGGGTGGATACGGGCTTCGCCGAGGATTACCACGAGCTGCAAAACGGCATTAACACGCTGGGATTCTTCCTTCCCAGACTTCCCACCGCGGCACATCGGAGCCGCGACAAGGCGAGGCGAAGAGTGGCCGCGCTGTTCGGCGGGATCATGGCGGCACGCCGGCGTTCCGGGGCCGAGCCCGACGATTTCATGCAGACGCTCATGCAGGCCCGTTACAAGGACGGGCGCGCGCTGAGCGACGACGAGATCACCGGAATCCTCTTGACTGTCCTGTTCGCCGGCCAGCACACCAGCGCGGTGCTCGCGACCTGGACCGGCCTGGAGCTTCTGCGGGCGCCCTCCTATCTGGCGCGCGTGAGGGACGAGGCGCGGGGCGTCTACCGCGAGTCGGGCGCCATGAGCTTCGACGGCCTCCAGCAACAGGTGGCGCTGGACCGCGCGGTGCGCGAATGCGAGCGGCTGCACCCGCCGCTGATATTGCTGATCCGCAAGGTGCTCAAACCCCTGCGCTACGGCGGCCGTCTCGTGCCCGCCGGCACCATGGCCATGGTGTCGCCGGCGGTCTCTCACCGGTTAGCTCACGTCTTCGCCGACCCTGAGCGGTTCTCGCCGGACCGCTTCGCGCCGCCCGCGTCGGAGGACAAGCAGCACCACTACGCCCTGATCGGCTTCGGCGGCGGCAAGCATGCCTGCATGGGCAAGCACTTTGCCTACCAGCAGCTCAAGGCGATCTGGACCGTCCTGCTCGACCGCTTCGACTTCTCTTTCGCAGCGGAGTTTCCGCGTCCGAACTATGGCAGCTGGGTGACCGGTCCCGAAACGCCGTGCCGGGTCCGCTACCGCCGCCGCTCCCAGCCGAGCGTCTTCCGATGAGCGGCGCCGCTTCGCCGCGTTACGACATGGCCGTGGTCGGCGCGGGTCCGGTCGGCAGCCTCTGCGCGCTCGCTCACGCGCGGAAGGGCGCCCGGGTGGCCCTGCTCGAAGCGAATCCGAAGGCTTCCGGACGGTTGGCGGGCGAATGGCTGCATCCGCCCGCCGTACGGATATTGCGCGACGTCGGAATCGGGGTCGACGCGTTGCCCCGAAGCAGCGCGGGCAAGGGCTTCGTGGTGTTTCCGGAAGACGGCTCGGAGCCCATCGTCCTGCCCTATCTGGACGGTTCCCGGGGTCTGGCATGCGATCACGCGGTGCTCGTCTCGAAGCTGCGCGAAGCCATCGAGAACGAGACAGATGTCGACTTTATTCCCCGCGCGCGGGTCAACGGAGTCGAAGACAAGCGGCTCACCTATGCCCTGAACGGAGCCGATCGATCCCTGGAAGCCGGGCGGATCATCGGCGCCGACGGCCGGGCTTCCGTCGTGCGTCAGTCCCTGGGCCTGTCGACCGAACCCATGCTGTGCTCGCGCATGCTGGGGATTACGTTGAACGATGCGAGCCTGCCGTTCGAAGGTTTCGGCCACGTGGTGCTCGGCGGGCCGGGTCCGATCCTCGTCTACGGTCTGACCGACCGTTGCGTCCGCATCATCGTCGATGTCCCCCTCGACCGCTGGTCGCCCCGGGACCGGGTCGGTTTCTTGACGGAGGCCTATGCCGGCCTGTTGCCGGAGCCTCTGGGACCGGCGTTTGTCGAAGCGCTGCGGAAGGGGGAATTCGACGCCGCGACCAATCAGCTGAGGCCGCGCGTCTCCTACGGGAACTCGCGTCGCGTGCTTATCGGCGATGCGGTGGGGCACTACCATCCCATGACGGCGGTTGGCATGACGCTGGGTTTCGGCGATGCGCTCGCGCTCGCCGAAGGCGGGGAGTTTCGCGAATTCGTCGCGAGGCGTTTCCGGGCGACCAGCAGCCCGGAATTCCTCGCGATGGGGCTCTACGAGGTGTTCGCCGATCACCGGGCCGAGGCGGTGGCGCTCAGACAAGCCATCTACCGGGGTTGGCGGGCGAATGCCGGCTACCGCGACCGGACCACGCGCATACTTGCTTGCGAAGACCGATCCGCCTTTCAGCTCGGTGTCGCGTTCTGCTCGACGATGGCCCGGGCGGTTGCCAGGGAGATTCCGGGATTTCATCGCCGACCGGCCGCGCGTCGGGCTGTCGGCCTGGCCAATGCCCTCCTCGTTCGTATCTGGTGGCTCGTGCAAGGCGTCCTGAAGTTGCACACGGCGAAGAAAAGGAGCGGGAGGGACGACGAAGCAGCCCGGAACGCCCTGGCGCGGGCGTTTCTGACCTCCATGCCACGCGGGGCCGGCGATCCACGGTCGATCCGCGGGAACGAGGTCGAATCGCCCGATGCCGGCCCGGCATTGAAAAGCGCGACGACGCGCCTGCTGGGTCTCCAGCGGGAGGACGGCGCCTGGGAAGGCGAGATGGTCTGGTGCCCGATGCTCACCGCGCAATACGTGCTGCTGCACCACATCCTCGGGCGCCCGCTGGAACCCGGCCGGCGCCGGCGCGTGCTGCGCTGCTTCGAGCGGACCCGCCTCGCGGGAGGCGCATGGGGGTTGCACGAGCATTCGCCGCCCCATCTCTTCGTCACCGCCCTGGTCTACGTCGCGGCCAGATTGCTCGGCATCGAGCGGGACGATCCCCTGGTCGGGCCGGCCGGGCGGTTCATACGGGCCGAGGGCGTTCTCGGCATTCCGAGCTGGGGCAAGTTCTGGCTGGCGCTCCTCAACCTCTACGACTGGCGCGGGGTGAACGCCTTACTGCCGGAGCTCTGGAGCCTGCCGCGCCGGATACCGCTGCATCCCTCGAACTGGTACTGCCACACGCGGCTCATCTACATGGCGATGGCGGCGATTTACGCCCACCGGTTCCAGGCGCCCGTGACGCCCCTGATCGCATCGCTGCGGGAGGAGTTGTTTCCGCAGGGATTTGCCGATGTCGATTTTTCGGCGTCCCGCAATCGCTTGCGGGACGCAGACCTTTACACCCGGCCGAGCGTGTGGCTCCAGGCCGGATACGGTTTGGCGCGGTTGTTCGACCGGTTCCATGGAAAACGTCTGCGCGCCCGGTGTACGAACGCCGTGGTCCGGCGGATCAAGTGGGAGCTGCAAACCTCCAGCCATACCAGCATCTCCCCGGTCAGCGGTCTCCTCAACATCCTGGCTCTGTGGCTGCACGATCCGAACGACGCCGATTTGCGCCAGGCGCTGGAAAAGCTGGACGGCTGGATCTGGGAGGACGAGGAACAGGGAGCGCGAGTCGTCGGAGCCAGAAGCGCCTCCTGGGATACCGGTTTCGCGCTGCAGGCGCTGGCGGCGGTGCCTGAACAGGACGGGGTTGGAAACGCCCGACGGCACGGGACCGACTTCCTGCTCCGGAACCAGATCGTCACCAGCTTCGACGGATTTCGCGAAGCGCACCGAACCGACCCCAAAGGCGGATGGTGCTTTGCCGGGGGATGGCACGGCTGGCCGGTGAGCGACTGCACCGCCGAAGCGGTGCTCGGGATTATCGCCGCCCACGGCGAGGCCACGGATACGAACGCGCTGGGCGACGCGGTCGGGTTCATGCTGCGCGGCCAGAACCGCGACGGGGGTTTCGGCAGCTACGAAGCGCGACGCTCCGCTTTCGGTCTGGAGTGGCTGAATCCGGCCGAGATGTTCGGCGACTCGATGACCGAGCATTCCTTCGTCGAGTGCACCGCGTCCTGCCTCGCGGCGCTTGCCGCTTGCGGGGGACACTTTCCGCAAATCGCGGACCGGGCGGTGACGGGCGCCATCTCGCGGGGTGACGCCTGGCTCCGCCGGACCCAGGAAAGCGATGGCTCATGGCGCGGCGTGTGGGGCGTTCAGTTCATCTACGGCACCCTGTTCGGGATCAGGGGTCTCCTTGCCGCGGGAGCCCGTCCCGGCGATCCGGCGCTGCGTTCGGCCTGCCGCTGGCTGCTCGACCGCCAGCGGGAGGACGGAGGCTGGGGCGAGCACCACAGCGGTTGCCTGACCGGCCGCTACGTGCCCCACCGGGAGAGCCAGGTCATCCAGACTGCGTGGGCGCTGATCGCGCTGATCGAGGCGGGCGATCCGGGCTGGACCGCGATTTCCCGGGGCGCGCAATTCCTGCTGGACACGCAGGAAGCCGACGGGGGCTGGCCCAGGCAGGACATGGCGGGCGTGTTCTTCCGGACCGCGCTGCTCGACTACGTGCTTTACCGCCAGTATTTCCCGCTGCACGCGCTCGGCCTCTACGAGCGCCGCCGCCGGGATCGGCTGGGTTTGGCGAGCCCGGCTCTTGTCGCCGCCGAAGCGACCGCCGCCGTCGCGTGAGATAGACCCGTGCTGTTCCCTAGCCTGAGCGGCGGCGGCCTCGTGGAAGATCGCAGGGCCGAGGCCGGGCTTATTTCAGTCTTCCCAACGTCCCTGTTTACGGGCCAGGAAGAAAAACATAGGCGTAAAAATGCCGGATCTGCCGCCTTCGACCAGCGCGTCCGCCGCCGCGTTCAACAGCGTGCTGACCGCGCGGGAGCCCTCGGGAAACAGCCGCAACTTCTCCCCCGCCCGCAACGTCAAATTGGTCAAGGCGCGTCCGAAAGGCGTGCGCGGAATACTCGAAATAGTGAGGTCACGACCCTGCAAGGCGCGGTACCAAGGCGTCCGGGGGTCCGACTCCGATGCACGGTCCCGGGCTTCCACGAGCTCGAACCCGGCTGCGCGCAACGCGGCGCAGATCTCCGATGTAGAAGCGATTTCCGGCAGCGCATCCCCCACCATGATGGCGTTCTTGATCCGCCGGTGCTCCGCGTTGGCGGGATCGTAGTCATCGGTAAGACACCATTCATAACCCGCGAAACAGGCCCCCGGGCGCAGAACACGCGCGATCTCCCGAAACGCCCCGGCCTTGTCGGGCGCGTGGGGCATGGATTCGATTGCAAAAGCGGCGTCGTAGCGCTCGTCGTTCTCGGGAATCCGCATATAATCGCCGTGGATGAAGCGGCACAACGGTTCGACATCCCTCGTGTGCAGTTTCGCGCGCTCGATCTGGTAGGCGTTATTGTTGATACCGACGAAGCTGGCCCCGGAATGGCGCGCCAGATTGCCCATCGGCCCCCCGACCCCGCACCCCACGTCGAGCACCTGCATCCCCGGCTTCAGGGACAGCCGTTCGGCGAGATAATGCTGGTGCCTGAGCAGCGACGCCTTGAAGCTCTCGCCCCGACGCCGGGGAGCGAAATGAAAGCACTGGCCCCAGCCGAACTCGTAAAAGTCGGTCACGAGGTCGTAATAGTGATTTACCAGCGAGCGATATTGCTCTCTCCTGCCTTTCTCGCCGGCGTCATAGATCGCGGTGTATCCCTCGACCACCGACTTCACTTCGTCCGGAGCGAGATTGGAGAGCGAACGGGGACTCGACCGTTTGGCGGAGGAGCGGGTCATCCGGACATTGTGACAGAGGTGGGAGAATTTCCCAAGAGCGCGATTTTGCGCGAAGGGGCGGCGGCGCCTCATATCTCCGGCACGAGGATCGTCCCGGACGCCCCCGGTGCCGGACAGACTGCCTGCTTCCGACCCCCCGCTACATTCCATTCTTGGGAAAATCGCGCGCTTTTGGTAGAGTTTTCGAGCGAACCGAGTGCTTCCAGACGATCGGGATCCTGCTCCCTCGCGGATCTCGCTCCCGATGACGTGAAGTCCGCGGTCGATGGGAGATGTGGGGCGGGAGGCCTCACGGACGAGCGGGTCTGCAAGCGGCGGCGCCCGGTTGGCGCTCGTGGCGATCAGGGAGGTCGAGTCTGATGGATGCTCCGAAGGACGGATTGACGACCCAGCCGCTCAGCTTGCCCGACGAGCTCGTTCTGATGCTCTTGAACGAACAGACCGGTTACTTTCACCAAGTCCCCGGGTGGGAACTGAATTGCACCGTCGTGGGCGCGGCACTCGCGGAACTTTCCCTCCTGTCGCGCATCGATACGGACATGGAGTCGCTGCACCTTCTGGACGCGACGCCGACGGGCAACCCCACCCTGGATCCCATTCTCCGGCAGATCGCGGACGAGCCGGTTCAACGGAACGCCGGATACTGGATCGAGCGGCTCACCGTCCACGCGGAGTCGATCATCGACCTGACCCTGGACCGCCTGGTCGATCTGAAGATTCTGGAATACCACGACGGCGAGTTCTGGACGCTGGCTCCGGTGCGGTGGCACACCGACAGCTACGGCACCTCCGTGGAAGACACCGTCGGCGAGTTAATCAAGACGCGCATCACCAGGGTCCTCTTTTTCGACGCGATACCCCATCCGAGAGACATCATCGTCGTCTGTCTCGTCAATACGTGCGACGTCTTTCGCTACATATTCGACATCGATGAAGAGACGGAAGAACGCATCGCGGCAATCTGCCGGATGGACCTGATCGGCCGTTCCATCGCCGAAGCGATCTCCCACAACCTGGCCGGTCCAATGCTTCGGCGATCCACCCTGACCAAGCGGATTCCGGCCGTCTCTCTGCCTCGCCTGCTGCTCAATCCCCATCTTCGCACCGGCAACATTCCCGCGCTTTTTGCGGACCTCGCAAACGAGTACGGTCCGGTGTTCCAGGTCCGTGCGCCGTTCAGAAAACCCATGACCTTCCTGGCGGGCCCCCAAACCAATCGCTGGGTGAACAAGCGCGGGCGCATGCACTTGAGAGCCTGGGACTATTTTGTGCCCTTCCAGAACACTTACGGTGCATCGGGTGTTTTGTCGTCCCTCGACGGCACCGATCATTTTCGGCTTCGCAAGGCGATGTCGCCGGCGTATTCACGCGCGAGGCTGGAAGGTCAATTGGATCGACTTTATCGACATGCCCGAACGTTCATGGCGGATTGGACCGTTGGGGACCGCTTTCAGGCGACGAGCACGTTTCGACGAATGGTCAACGCGCAAACCTCATCTCTCGCCCTCGACGTCGAGTCGCAGGACCTCATCGACGATCTGATAGCTCACAAGTCGCGGGTGCTTAATGTTCACGTCCTGAAGATCCTGCCCAAATTCCTGTCGAATACCCCGGCAATGAAACGCCGGGAGAAGAGCGTCCTGACGTTGATGGAACGGGTTCAGAGTACCCACACACCCGCCCAGCGCGCCGGCTGCCCGCGGAATCTCGCGGACGATCTTCTGGGCCTGAACGCGAGCGATCCGGTGTTGGTGCCGGAGTCGAATCTGCCCTTCGGCCTGTCGGCGCATCTGCTTACCAGCATGTATATCGGGGATGCGATCAGCTTCGTGCTTTACGCCATGGTGACGCGGCCCGCGCTCCACGACAAAATCCGGAGCGAGGCCGACGCCCTCTTTGCCGACGGCGATCCGGCTGCCGAGGAGCTCACCCCATCCGCCATCGACGTCACGCACCGCTTCCTCATGGAGTGCCTGCGGATGTACCCGATCGTCCCGGCGGCCATACGAGACGTGATGAATGCGTGCGTCGTCGAGGGTTACGAACTGCCGGTGGGCTCACGGCTCTACATTGCCCAGGCAGCAACGCATTACATGCCCGATGTTTTCCCCGACCCTTTCTCGTTCGATATCGACCGTTATCTGCCGCCACGCAATGAACAGCAAGGCTCCGGATACGCTGCGTTCGGTCTGGGCACGCACAGGTGCCTCGGCTCCCGTTGGCTGGAACTGCAACTGGCGGTGAACGTGCTGATGCTTGCGCATTACTTCTCCTTCGAGGTGTCGCCCGCGAACTACAAGTTCCGGATCAGCCCGTTTCCTTCGATGAAACCGAGCAGGAAGCTGCATTTCCGCGTCGCGGAGCTGAGGCACGAACTGCCTGTCTGACGCGCCGTGGCCCCGGGAGCCGGGGCAGGCATCCTCCACCATCGCGCACCGGTTCGTAGCCGGTGAAGGTCGCGTCGTTCAGGGCTACGCCGCCGCCGGATGCAGCCGCCTCGGGCCGATCCTGGCGATCAGCACGGCGAGGACGACGAGGTTGGCGACGTTGAAGGCGACGCCCAGCAGGAAAGCGGAGACGTAGGTCCCCGTCATGTCGAACAGGACGCCGCCGATCCAGCTTCCGAACCCCATCGAGAGGGCGCCGAACAGGAATACCAGCCCGGTCCGCCGCCCCGCCTCGGCGACCGGCATCAGCTCCCGGATCGCCACCGCGTAGACCGGGAAGATGCCGCCATAGCCGAGCCCGAACAGGACCGCGACCGCGTAGAGCGCCACCAGCCCGTCGACCGTGGTGAAGGCGGCGAGCATCGCGGCCTGCGCGGCGCAGAAAATGAACAGCGCCCGGAGCCCGCCGATGCTGTCGGCCAGCAAGCCCACGCAGACCGCGCGGCTGACGAAGGCCGACATCAGCATCACCGAGAGCACGCCCGCCGCGCTGCTCGCGGTGTGGCCGAGATCGGTGACATAGGAGACGAGGTGGCCGAGCGGCAGCCCCATCGCCACGCAGCAGCCGATTATCGCGGCGCAGAGCGCTGATTGCAGGGCGCGCACCGATATCGGCGAGCCGGGCCGGGCGACGCTTCGCCGGTCGGGCACCGCATGCGTTCCCGGCGTCCCCGAGGGCATCTCCGGCCTCCGCCGCAGCACGAAGGCGAGCGGCGGCAGGAAAACCAGCGCGACCAGGCCGAAGGCGAGCGCCATCGTGCGCCAGCCATGGGCCTCCATCACCAGGGTGAAGATCGGCGGCCACATGATCCCGGCGAGCGCCTGTCCGCCGGCCACCATGCCGACCGCCATCCCGCGGCGGCGCACGTACCAGCGCGCGATATTCGCCATCGCCGGGGCGGCGAGCGCGCCGGTGCCGAAGAACCCGATCATCAGCCCGTAGATCGCATAGAGCTGCCATGCGGCGTCGAACCGGCTGAGCAGGATCGCGCCGCAGGGGATCATCAGCGCGGCGACAAGGGCGGGCGGCCCCATGCCGTAGCGGTCGAGCACACGGCCCATGAAAAAGCCGCCGAACCCCGCGCCGAGGAACTGGAGCGAAAAGGCCAGCGACGGTACCTGGCGCGGCCACGAGAACTCGGCGGCGATCGGCTTGAGCGCGACCACCACCAGGAACATGGCGCCGGACCCGATCAGCAATGTCAGCACGGAAGCGGCAAGTATGTAGAACTGGCCCGCCGGTTCCTGCCCGTTCGGATTGCGGCCTGTCTCGGTCATGCTCGGCCCCCGGGGGCACCGTAGTGCATGCGGGCGAGCGACGCGATAGAGCGGGGGCGCCTCTTCTCTCTCGTCATGGTCGGCGAAGGCCGACCATCCACGAGTTTTTTTCGGCGGTCGCAACCCCGAGAAAACATGAAAAACAAAACGTGGATGGTCGGCCTTCGCCGACCATGACGGTGGGAGTAAACGGGGGAACGCGTCCGGACAATCCGGGTTCGCCGCCCCGGCTCAGGCGTCCCACGCGGCCTGGAGCGCCGGGCGGGCGAGGAGACGCTCGTTGTAGGCCTTGAGGTTGGGCTTGTCGGAGAAGTCGACGCCGAACTTTTCCGACATGACGCAGGCATGGCCGGTGATGGTATCGGCGGCGCTGAACGATTCCAGGAGATAGTCCCGCCCTTCCAGCTGGGCCTCGACCGGCCCCAGGGTGCGGTTGAGGAGGCGCAGCGCGCGGTCGGCGTGGGTCTCGCTGCGCCGGTCGGGCGGCAACAGGATCGTCTCCACCACATAGGCGTTGATCGGCGGCATGATCATGCCTTCGGCGTAATGCAGCCACTGGAGATAGGCGGGAAATTCCGGGGAGTCGGGAGCGCGGGCGAGCGAGCCGTCGCCGTAGCGCGCCACGAGATACTGCGCGATCGCGGTGCTCTCCGACATCCGCACATCGCCGTCGTCGAGCGTCGGCACGCGACCGTTCGGATTGACCGCCAGGTATTCCGGCGAGCGCATCGCCTTTTCGCCGAGCGTGAAGCGTTCGAGCTCGTAGTCGAGCCCGAGCTCGTTCAACAGCCACACCGTGCGAACCGCACGGGTGTTCGGAGCGTAGTAGACCTTCATTCGGGACCCCCGGCAGGTTTGGCTCGTCCGCGCGGAGACATGCCCGAAGCGCGTCCGCCGCGTCAATCCGTCATGCGCCCTGCCGCATCGGGGTTGGAGTAACATGGGGCGAGGCGAGCGAAGGTCTGGAGGCGCCGGTGCGGTTCGGCATGCAGTTCTTTCCCGACGTGCGGCCGGGCGAAAAGCCGGCGGCGCGGTATTTCGCGGAGTCGCTCGACCTGGTGGGGCTCTGCGACCGCTACGGCTACAGCCATGTGCGGATCGTCGAGCACTACTTCCACCACTGGGGCGGATACAGCCCGAACCCGATCGTGTTTCTCACCGCAGCCTCGCAGCGCTCAAGGACCGCGCGAATGGTGACCGGCGCGGTGCTGCCGGTGTTCAACAACCCGCTCAAGCTGGCCGGCGAGATCGGCATGCTCGACGCGATCTCGGGCGGGCGGCTCGATGTCGGGTTCGCGCGCGCCTTCCTGCATCACGAATACGAGCGCTTCGGCATCGACATGGAGGAGAGCGTCTCCCGCTTCGAGGAAGGGCTCGACCAGGTCCGCCGCCTGCTTGAGGAGGAGAACGTCACCGCGAACGGGCAATTCCACAGCTTCGCCAACGTCACCTCGCTGCCGCGCCCGACCCAGAAGCCGCGCCCGCCGATCTACATCGCCGCGGTCGGAACCCCGGCCTCGTTCGAGCGCGCCGGAACGCTGGGCCACGCGGTGATGGCGATCCCCGGCGTTGGCTCGACGCCGTCGGAGCTGGTCGGGGTCTACCGCGAGGCCTGGAAGCGCGCCGGACATCCGGGGAAACCCACCGTGATGCTCGCGGTCTTCATGTATTGCAGCGAAGACCGCGAGGAAGCGATCGGCATCGCCAAGCCGCTGATCGAGCGGCATTTCGAATCGATCGTCGACGCCACGGCGGGCTACGCGGAGGGCAAGCCGCCCTCGACCTACGCGAACTACGACAGGATGCGCGCCCGGATGGCCGCGGAGACCTTCGAGTCGCAGGTCGAGCACATGGCCGCCTTCGTCGGCACGCCGGACGACATCGTCGAGCAGCTGCACGAATTCGACCGGGCGATGGGCGGGTGCGACCACGCCTCGATGCAGGTCAATTTCAACGACATGCCCTACGCGCTCGCGGAGCGCTCGGTCCGGCTGTTCGGCGAGAAGGTCATCCCGCGTTTCGCGCGATCGAAATGACCGGTTGGGGGTAGGCGTCGGCTGCCGCCGCCGGCCCCCACTGTCACCCCGGACTTGTTCCGGGGTGACAAGAGGAGGGGCGGACGGAGCGCCGCCCGTCACGGCCCGCGCCGCGCCCGCCCCTATTCCGTCAGGCCCGGACTTGTTCCATTGCTGTCCGGTTCGGGTTTTCGGAGTGTGCTCCGCGCCGTTTCAGCCCAACCCGGGGTGACAGCTTTGGGAGTCGACCGCCGAGAAATCCGGGCCGGAGCGTATTCGATAGGGATAGAAGCATTGCTGCCCTGCCTTTTCCCGTCATGGTCGGCGGAGGCGGGGCGGCGCGCGGTCTCTTCAAGCGAGGTTCTGCCTTGCATCGCTATCCCGGCCACCCACTTCGTCATGCCCGGACTTGTTCCGGGCATCCACGTCTTGCTGCTCGCGGTGCGTGCCGGGAACGGGCGAGGCGGCGGAGGGACGTGGATGCCCGGAACAAGTCCGGGCATGACGTAAGAAGGGTCGCGAGCCTCTCGTTCGTCGAGTTGTCCCTACAAGCCCCTTTCCTTTCCCGGGCACGCCGATGCCGCGCGCGTCCGGCATTTGCCGACCGAAATGTCGACCGGCGGGTCGAGTCGACAGGGATCGACATTCCCGCCCGGCATCCGAGGGACGCGATTTGCCTACCCGACATGACATCGATCCCGGTTCGTGCCGCAAACGCCGCCGGACGCCGGGACGCGAAAATTAGTCGCATATCGGAACAATGTTTCACGTGAAACATCGGAAGCCCCCGACCGGAGGGAATACGGCAGGTCAGACGGTCTCGGCCGCCAGCGCGACCGCTTCTTCGGCAAGTCGCGCGATTTCGTCGAACCTCGATGCCCGAACCAGCGCGGGGCTTACGATCCAGCTCCCGCCGCATGCGAGGACATTGGGCAGCGCCAGATAGCTTCCGAGGTTGTCCGGACCGATGCCGCCGGTCGGCAGGAACCGGATGGAAGGGTACGGGCCGTGCAGGGCTTTCAGGAACGACACGCCGCCGCTGGCCTCGGCGGGAAAGAACTTGACGGCCTCGAGGCCGAAGCCCATCGCCCGTTCGACGCCCGTTGGATTGTTGATGCCGGGAAGGATGGGCAAACCCAGCTCGAGGCAGGCCTCGACGACCGCGGGATTGAAGCCGGGCGTGACGACGAACTGACTGCCGGCCCGATGGGCCAGCTCCACCTGCTCGATGTTGAGAACGGTCCCGGCGCCGACCAGCATGTCCGGAATCCGCGCGCGGAGGATCCCGATCGCATCCGCCGCCGCTTCCGACCGGAAGGTGATTTCGGCCACAGGCAGACCGCCCGCCGTCAGCGCCTCCGCGAGCGGCAGCGCGGCTTCGCTCGTGTCCAGCTCCACGACGGGCAATACCCTCGCTTCGCCGAGCCGCGCCAGGACATTCGATACGTTATCGGCCATCGTTTTCGATGTTGCGCGCGATCAGGGCGCCCGGCGCGCCGACCACGCGGGAAGCGACATTGTGACCGGCGAGGAGGCATCGCGTTTCGTCTTCGCCGCGCAGCAACGCCGCCAGGTAACCGCCGTTGAAGCTGTCTCCGGCCGCGGTGGTGTCGACGACGTCGGGAGCCGGGGCGAATTCGGGATGCGCGTCGCGGGGAAGCCCCGGCGATACCGGGCCGCGCGCCCCCCGCTTGATGGCGCAGGCACGCCAGTCCGAAGCGGCGAACCGCGCGATGACCGCCTCCTCGTCCGCATCGCCGAACAGGGCCATCTCGTCGTCGAGCGAGGGCAGGGCGATGTCGGCAATCCGCCACATGTCACCGACCGAACGTTGCGCGATTTCCGCATTTTCCCAGAGTCGGGGCCGGTAGTTCGAATCGAAGGCGACATGGCACGCGCCACGCGCGCGCAGGTCGCGCAAATACGCGATGAGGCGAGCGCGGGCCGAAGGATGCAGGATGGCCAGCGTTATGCCGGAAAGATAGACGACGCCCGCCGCCGGCAGGGAATCGAGGGTTTCGCCGGACGCGAACAGACCGCGCGCCGCGGAGTCGCCGCGCCAGTAGTGAAAGCTGCGCTCGCCCGCGTCGTCGGTCGACACGGCATAGATGCCGATATTGCGTTCCCCGTCCAATCCGACTTGCGAAACGTCGATGCCCTCGTCCCGCGCCGCGTCCAGGAACGCCCGGGACAGAGGATCGCGGCCGACGCGCGTGCAATAGCCGATGCGGGCCGACGGACCGAACTCCCGCGCGCAATAGACCGCCGTGTTGAACGTATCGCCGGCAAACCCGACGCGGAAGCCGGAGACCGGTTCCCGCCGGATCTCCGCCATGACTTCGCCGATGGCGAGCAGGTGCAGTGTCACGGGTCCGGTGCGGCCGGAGACAGGCCCGGCTCAATCCGCATTTCCGGGGCTCAGGCGCCGCCGGACCGCGATGAACAGGGGCCAGGCGAACAGGCCGATGGCGATCGCCATGATGATCGCCGAGATCGGGCGCTCGAAGAAGATGCCGAACGAGCCGTGCGCCATGATCAGCGACTGGCGCACCGAGGCCTCGGCGAGCGGCCCGAGCACGATGGCGAGCACGGCGGGCGCGAGCGGGTAATCCAGCTTCCGCATCAGGTAACCCATCACGCCGAAGATCAGCATCAGCCAGACGTCGTGCATGTCCTGGGTCGGCGCGTACCCGCCGACGACGCAGAGTATGAAGATCACCGGCGCCAGGATGGTGAACGGCATCCGGAGCACCATCAGGAAGGCCGGGATGAAGGCGATGTTGATCAGCAGCGCGAACAAATTCGCCGCGTAGAGGCTCGCGATCAGCCCCCAGACGAACTCCTTGTGCTCGATGAACAGCAGCGGCCCGGGCTCCAGCCCCCAGATCACCATGCCGCCCAGCAGGATCGCGGTCGTCGGCGAGCCCGGGATGCCCAGCGTCAGCATCGGCAGCATCGAGCCCGTGCTGGCCGCGTTGTTGGCGGATTCGGGCGCGACCACGCCGTCGACATTGCCCTTGCCGTAGGTCTCCGGGTTCCTGGACATCGTCCGCGCGACGCCATAGGCCATCAGCGAGCCCGGCGTCGCGCCGGCGGCCGGCAGGATGCCGACGAAATAGCCGAGGAACGATCCCATCAGCATCGAGCGGATGTTGTGCCTGAGATCGGCGAGCGCGCGGACGACGCCGCGGATCGTCACCGCCGCGCGGCTCACCACCATCTCGCCCCGCGTGGTCTCCACGGTCCACAGGATCTCGCCGATGCCGTAGATGCCGATCGCGAGCACGAGGAAATTGATGCCGTGATAGAAGCCCGGCAGGTCGAAGAAGATCAGCCGGGGATTGCCGCTGACGATGTCGAGCCCGACGGCCGAGAACATCAGCCCGATGAAGATCGAGAAGAAGGTCTTGGGGATATCGTCGCCGCCGAGCCCGATGAAGGTCGCGAAGGCGAGCAGCAGCAGCGCGAACTCCTCCGGCGGTCCGAAGGCGAGCGCGAAATCGGCCAGCGGCGGGGCGAACAGGGTGAACAGGACGACCGAGATGGTCCCGCCCACGAACGACGCGGTGGCCGCCGCGACCAGCGCCCTGTCCGCCTTGCCCTGGAGCGCCATCGGCCGGCCGTCGAAGGTCGTCGCCACCGCCGTCGAGGCGCCCGGGATGCCGAGCATGATCGAGCTGATCGCGCCGCCGTACATGGCGCCGTAGTAGAGGGAGCCGAGAAAGATGATCGCCGAGGTCGGCGGCACCAGGAAGGTCATCGGCAGCAGGATGGCCACCCCGTTGACCGATCCCAGCCCCGGCATCGCGCCGATGAACAGCCCCGCGATGCATCCCGCCACGATGAGCGCGAGGTTGATCGGTTCCAGCGCGACCGCGAAGCCTTCGAGGAGAAGCCCCAGGATCTCCATCAGAGGAGCATCTCGTAGAGCGGGTAGAAGGCGGGCTCGGTGTACCCCTTGGGCAGGGTGATCTTGAGCGCGATCTCGAAGAACAGGAAGGTCGCCACCGGCATGGCGATGGCGAGCGGAGCGGTGACCGACCAGGCGTGGTGCCCGATGCCCCGCATGTAGAAGATCAGGTAAAGCGGGATCACGACATAAACGCCGACCACGTGGATCAGCCCGATCATCACCAGGAGCGAGCCCGCGCCGATGGCGAAGACGCGGAGCGCCGTCCGGTCCATGTAGGGCTCTTCGGAGCGCGACGGCGGGCTCTGGCGCCGCGCCCAGCGCAGCACGATCCAGCCGCAGCACACCAGCATCCCCGCGGCGAGCCAGAACGGGAACGCGCCGCCGCCGGGCCCCTCGCCCTCGATCCAGCCGACCGGAAGCTCGGCCGACTTCCACATTATGTAGAGCGAGAACGCCGCCATGAACAACGCCATGACGAGCTCCGCGCGACGCATCCGGGCCAACTCCTCGGACGGAAAGTCTGAAAACATCCGGCCCGGCGACGGCGCGCCGGGCCGGATCGCCGAATTCCCGGCTACTTGATCTCGCCCATCGACATCAGCAGTTTGCGATGCGCCTCACGCTCCTTGACGAAGTAGTCCTGGAGCGCCTTGCCGGTCAGCCAGCCGGGCAGGAGCCCCTTGCTCGTCAGGTAGTTCTGCCAGTCCTCGGACTTGTAGACCTTGTCGAACAGATCGACGTAATAGGCCTCGGCGTCCGCCGGGATGCCGCCCGGCGCGACCACGCTGCGCTGCATGAAATAGGCCAGGTTCTGTCCCAGCTCGGCGAAGGTCGGGACGTCCGGGAACGCCTTCAGCCGTTTCGGCGTGAAGGTCGCGAGCGCCCGCGACTTTCCGGCCTTCCAGAAGCCGATCTGCTCGGACGGGTTGTTGACCGTCGAGTTGATGTGCTTGCCGATCAGCTGCTTGGCCACCGTTCCTCCGCCCTTGAACGGCACGTAGGTGACCTTGATCCCGTACGCGCCCTCCAGCATCGCGGTGACCAGCGAGTCTTCCTGGCCCTTGCCGGTGCCGCCCATCTTCCAGTTCTTGGGCCCCGCCTGCTTCACGGCGGCGACGTAGTCCTTGACCGACATGATCTTGGTGTCGGAGTGGACCCAGAGCTGGAACGTGTCCTCGGCGAGCCGCGCGATCGGAGTGTACTTGGAAATGTCGACGCCGAGCCCCGGGTTGCGCAGCGGCGTCGTGTAGTAGCTGTTGAGCGTCGCCATGATCACATGCGGATCGCCCTGCTTGTCCTTGAGGTAGCGCAGCGCTTCCGCGCCGGACCCGCCGCCCTTGTTGATCGGCACCAGCGGCAGCGCCGCGAGCTTGTTCTTCTTGATGATGCCCTGGATGAAGCGGGCCAGCCTGTCGGCCCCGCCGCCCTTGCCCGCCATGATGACGAATTCGACGGGCTTTTTCGGCTTCCACGCCGCCGCCGCGTCCGACGAGGCGGCGAGCGTTCCGGCGCCGGCCGCAAGCGATATTGCGGCGGCCAGTGCCACGGTCTTGCCAATGTGCTTCATGGAGTCCCCCTGTCGTTGTTCTTCCACGGTCCGCGACGGGGCAGCCCGCCGCAGCAGGGACTATGGAACGCCCGCCGCCTGGGCGCAATCGCGCCGCGCAGGATTCACGTGGCCGCCCGGTCCTGGGCTAGACTCCCCGCCGCGCCCAGGGAGGCCGGAGAAACCGCATGACCGACGCCCCGCTCTGGATCACCGAAGCCGAAGTCGCCGCGACGATCTCGTTGCCCGACGCGATAAAGGCGCTCGAACGGATCCTCGCGATGGAGGCCGACGGCGCCGCCGCCAACCTGCCCAAGACCCACCTGATGGTCGCCGCCAACGACGCGATGCACGCGATCGGCGCGGCGGTCCCGGGCGCCGGGATCTGCGGCACCAAGACCTGGGTCAATGTCGGCGGCAGGTCGCAGACCGTGCTGATCCTGTTCTCCCTCGAGGACGGGCGGTTGCGCGCCGTGGTCGAGGCGACCGCGCTCGGCCAGATGCGCACCGCGGCGATGACCGGCGTCGGGACCGCGCGGCTCGCGCCGGAGGACGCGCGTTGCCTCGCCCTGATCGGCACCGGCAAGCAGGCGCTGCCCAACGCGGCGGCCTGTGCCGCGGTCCGGGGCATCGAGGAAATCCGGGTCTACAGCCGCCGTCCCGACGCGCGCCAAGCGCTGGCGGCGCGGATCGAGGACGAGCTCGGAATCCCGGCCGTCCCGGCCGGGAGCGTCGAAGAAGCGGTGGCGGATGCGCCCATCGTCACCGCGATCACCAACGCGACCGAGCCGTTCCTCTCCGCCGCGACGATCGCGCCCGGCGCCCATGTCAACGCGATGGGGGCGATCGTGCCGGTCCGGGTCGAGTTCACCCAGGACGTGTTCGAGCGCTGCGGCATCGTCGCCGTCGACACGGTGGACGGCGTGCGCGCGCTGTCCGCCGAGTTCCGCGAGCGTTTCGGCGAGGACGATGCCGGCTGGGAGACGGTGCGCCCCATCTCCCGACTGATCGCCGAGGACGTGCGCCGCCCCGCCGGCTGCGACCTCACCCTGTTCAAGGCGGTCGGCATGGGCATGTCCGATCTCGCGCTCGGCATCGAGGTCCTCGCCCGGGCGGAGGCGGCGGGGTTGGGGACGCCGGTGCCCGAAAGGGTCCGCGTGCCGCCGCGCCTCCGGTGAGGGGTTCGGGAGCCAAACCCCACCGCACCCGGCGCCCCCCCTCACCCCGGCCCTCTCCCCCGCTGGGGGAGAGGGAGACTCGCGGCGCCGGCTCTTCTCTACCTTCTCCCCTCCCGCTTGCCCCGGATCGCAGTCCGGGGCTTGCGGGAGGGGTCGGGGGAGGGTGTGGCTCTAGAAGTCCGTTCCGGCCGGACCTCCAGAAACAGGAGCCGCGCGGCGCCGTAGTCCCGCTGCCTGACCGCCGCGAAGCCCTCCGCGTCCAGCGTTTCCCCGCGCCCGATCTCGACGATCGTGCATGTCGCCGGATCGATCCAGCCTGCCGTCCGCAGCGCATCGAGCGCCGGTTCGGCGAGCCCGAGACCGTAGGGCGGGTCCAGAAAGGCGATGTCCACCGGGTCTCCCGTTCGCGGCGGAGACAGCACGTCGCCCGCAAGCAACACGACGTCGTCCTCGCCGAGTTCCTTGGCGTTGCGCCGCACCCAGCCGATATCGCGGTCCATGAATGTCGCCTCCGCCGCGCCGCGCGACAGCGCCTCCAGGCCGAACGCGCCGGTGCCGGCGAAGGCGTCGAGAACCCGGGCGCCCTCGATGTCCGGGAAATCGCCGTGGGCGAGGATGTTGAACAGCGCCTCGCGCAGCCGGTCGCTCGACGGCCGGATCGCTTTCCCCTCCGGCGCTGTGAGACGCCGCCCGCGATGCCTACCGCCGACGATCCGCACGGCCGAGCTGCTCCCCGAGCACCTTTTCCTTCACCTCCGCGACCGCGCCCCGGGCGAGCCCGCCCAGCAGGAAGGGTCCGTAGCCGGTCCGGATCAGCCGGTTGACCGCGAGACCGAGGCTCTCGAACACGCGCTTGATCTCCCGGTTGCGGCCTTCGGTCAGGCTGACGGTGAGCCACGCGTTGCGCCCCTCCATCCGGTCGAGCCGCGCGCCGATCGGGCCGTAGGCGATGCCGTCCACCACGGTGCCGTCGGCCAGCGCCGCGAGCCGGTCCTCGTCGATCCTGCCGAACGCGCGCACCCGGTAGCGCCGGGTCCAGTCGCCGCGTTCCAGCGAACCGGCGAGCGCGCCGTCATTGGTGAGCAGGAGCAGCCCCTCCGAGTTGATGTCGAGCCGGCCCACCGACACCACGCGCGGCAGTCCGGCGGGCAGCGCGTCGAACACGGTCGGCCTGCCTTGCGGGTCGGCGTTGGTGCAGATCAGCCCGCGCGGCTTGTGATAACGCCAGACGCGCAGCCGGCCGGGTGCTCCCACCGGCCTGCCGTCCACCGCGACGGCGCTCCGTTCGTCGACCAGCGTGGCGGGCGTAGACAGCACCGCGCCGTCCACCGAAACGCGTCCGGCGGCGATCCAGCGCTCGGCCTCGCGGCGCGAGCAGAGGCCCGCCCGCGCGAGATACTTGGCGATCCGCTCGCCGCCGCTCTTCGCTTCAGCCGGCGTCTTCGCGGCAGGCCTCGATGAAGGCTTCGAAGATTCTGGCATCCCCCCGGTCGATCCCGTATTCGGGGTGCCATTGTACGCCAAGGCAGAAGCGGTGCCGCGTGCTCTCGATCCCCTCGATCACCCCGTCGGGCGCGACCGCGTCGACCAGCACGCCGCCGCCCACGTCGCGCGCGGCCTGGTGATGGGCGCTGTTGACCGCCATTTCCGCCGTGTCGACGATCCTGTGGAGCAGGCTGCCCGGCGCGATGGAGACCGTGTGGCCGGGCTCGGTGCGCGGGTTCGGCTGCTCATGCGCCAACGCTCCTTCCACCTCGTCCGGGATGTGCTGGATCAGCGTGCCGCCGAGGACGACGTTGAGCAGCTGCTGCCCGCCGCAGATGCCGAGCACCGGCATGTCGCGCTCCAGCGCGCCCTCGGTGGCCGATTTTTCGAATTCGGTGCGCCGGTCCTTGGTGGTCACGCTGGCGTGCCGGGTGTCCGCGCCGAACAGTGCCGGATCGACGTCGAACGCCCCGCCGGTGACGATCAGCCCGTCGATCCTGTCGAGATACTCGGCCGCGTGTTCCGGTTCGTGCGGCAGCAGGAGCGGAAGCCCGCCCGCCCGGGTCACCGCGCCGCAGTAATTCTCCCGGATCGCGTACCACGGCAGGCTGGAATAGCCTCCGGCGGGTTCCGAATCCAGGGTGAGGCCGATCACCGGTCGTTTCATGGGGCGCACTCTACCGCCGATTGCCGCGCCGCCCGAATCGCCGGCTTGACCGGCCGCCGGCCGCGCCGGATGTTTCGCCGATGCCCGATACCGGCCACAATTGGATGGACCGTGCGCTCGCGCTTGCCGAGGCGGCCGGCGAGGCGGGCGAGGTGCCGGTCGGCGCGGTGATCGTCGAGGCGGAGTCAGGCAATTTGCTGGCCGAGGCGGCGAACCGCACCGAGCGCGACGCCGATCCCACCGCCCACGCGGAGATGCTGGCGATCCGCGCCGCTTCACGCGTCCGGGGCCGGCCGCGCCTCTCCGGCTGCGACCTCTACGTCACGCTCGAGCCGTGCCCCATGTGCGCCCAGGCGATCTCCTTCGCCCGCATCCGCCGACTCTATTTCGGCGCCGCCGATCCGAAGGGCGGAGGAGTCGAGAACGGGGCGCGGGTCTTCGAAAAGCCGTCCTGCCACCACCGCCCGGAAGTCTATGGCGGCATCGGGGAGGTCCGCGCGGCGGCGCTGCTTCGGGACTTTTTCCGGGAGCGGCGGTAGCCTGGCGTCAGGATTGGCGGAGTTCGAGTTCAAGCCGCATCCCGACCGCCGCCGCGGCGCGTTTCAGCGTGTGCAGGGTCACGCCTTCGTTCTCCGGGTCGAGCAGGCGGTCCACCCTCCCCCGGCCCCTCCCGCAAGCGGGAGGGGAGAAGGTAAGGAAGGGTCGGCACCGCAGCTCTCCCTCTCCCCAGCGGGGAGAGGGCCGGGGTGAGGGGGACGCCGCAACCGGGTGCGACCGCGTCAGCTCTGGTCCCACTCCACCGGCGCGGCGCCCGGCGTCTCGGGTTCGTAGTACCACTTGAGCCCGAGCTTCTCCTCGCTGAGCACGTTCGTCTTGAAGCTCCTCCAGGCCTGGATCTCGAAATAGTCGAGCGGACCGCCATGGGCGCGAAGCCGATGCGGCACGCCCGGCGGAAAATAAACCAGAGTGCCGGGATCGAGCTCCTGGGAGGTATCCCCGACCTCGACCACGCCGCGGCCCTTGAAGGTCATGTAGCAATGGGCGGCGCCGTCCGGGTTGGTGCCGGTGCCCACATGCTGGTGATAGGGCGACGAGCCGCCTTCGCGGTAGTGCATTTCGCCGGCCTGGATCGCATTGGTCGGCGTGAGCCTGCTGCCGTCGAGGAGCCTGACGGTGGACTCGGCGCAGAAGCGGCGAACCCGGCCGCCGCTCGCGTCGCTGAGCGCGCGAAGCGTCCGCCGATTGAAGAAGTAGCCCGGCCCGCCGGACAACTCCCCTTCGACGGCGGCCGGAGGCCTGGGCGTCACCATGTGCAGCAGCTCCATGTCCGACCCGGACGCCTCGAATCGCGCCGATTCGCCCGGGGCGAGCAGCACGCCGGCGCCTTCCTCGGCCGCGTGCGATTCGCCGTTGAAGCCGATGAGGCCGTCCTTCGGCGTCGCCATGACGTAAACCAGGTGATAGTCGTCGTCTGCCCGGGGCTCGAACCGGCGGCCTTCCGACACCGTTCGCCGGTAGACGGTCAGTGTCTTCGAACCGCACAGACTCCGGCTGCATATCGTCCTTTCGAGCCCGGATTCGACCGCTCTGGACTCCACGGTGTTCGAATCGACGATCGAAACGTCATCAATTGTCGCCATGGTCCTTTGCTCCTGAATAGCGATCGATCCCGTCCCGGGGCCGCAAGGTAGCGCAGGAACTTCCGTGTTGTACATCGCCGGCGCGGACTTCGCGGGCGGGCGGCCACCCGACCGTTCGGCCGGCCGGGCCGGAGGCGGAGTCGGGGCGTTGCCGGACATGCCCCGGACCTCACCCCTCCGGGTCGAAGCCGTATTCCTCCCAGCGGCTGTTGACGAGGTCCATGTCCACGTCGTGCGGCGTCACCATCGGGGGGTAGCGCTCGCCGCCATAGGCTTCCTCCGGCTCGAAATCGAGGTTGACCGTGGCGTCGATCAGGACCCGGCACCACTTGCCGGTGCCGTAGAGCATCGGGTCGCGGTCCTTGAGGCGGGTCGAGGGATCGAGCAACGAGCCCCAGGAGCCCGGGAAGAACACGATGTCGTCCTCGTCCGCGTTGACCCGGTAGGCGAACGCCCAGTCGAGCGCGCCGTAGTCGTGGATGTCGATGTCCTCGTCGACCACCCAGATGTTCTTGTAGCGAAGATGGGACGCGTTCGAGCCCCAGATCGCCGCCGCCGCCTGCTTGGCCTGGCCGCGATAGGTCTGGCGCATCTGGATCATCAGCGTGGTGCCGTTATTGGCCGGCGAGCAGTGGACGTCGGTGATGCCCGGCACGCCGGCGCGCTCCAGCACGTTCCAGGCGACGCCGGCGCGCTGGATCGATGAGGTGATCGAGTTCTCGTTCAGCATCTTGGGCAGCGTGCCCTCGAGCGTGCCGCGATGGATCGAGCCGTCGCGGTAGGTGACGCAGGTCACCTTGGTGACGTGCTTGGGTCCCTGGTCGCCGCCGAAATAGCCGGTGTACTCGCCGAACGGTCCTTCCTGCTCGAAGGTCGCCGGATCGGGGTCGATGAAGCCCTCGATCACCATCTCGGCGTCCGCCGGCACCATCAGGTCGGAGGTCTCGCACTTCACCAGCGGCACCGGCGCGCCCCGGATCGCGCCCATGACGTCGTATTCCGAGACCCCCGTCGGCACCGGCGCCGAGGCGCAGAAGGGCATCGCCGGCTCCCAGCCGTAGACATGGGCGACCGGCATCTTCATCCCCCGGTCCTCCCATTTCTGGAAATGGACGCCCCAGTTCTGCGCCCGCCAGAGCAGCACCGGCAGCGTGTCCTTCTGTCCCAGCATGCCGCGATAGATGCCGATATTGTGGACCCCGGTGTCGGGATCCATGGTCACCGTCGCCGAGTAGGTGTTGATGTAGCGCCCGCCATCTTCCCGGTGCCAGCGCGGCACCGGCACCTTGTAGATGTCGATGTCGTCGCCGGTGACGATGTATTGCTTGACCTTGCCGGTCCCGACCTCGGTGGGCGGCACGCGCTGCTGGAGGTAGTGCCGGGTCGCCAGCACCAGGTCGCGGACCGGCGCGTCCCGCGGCAGGCCGAGCGTCATCGCGACCCTGGTATAGTTGGAGAGCCCGCCGGTGAAGACCGCGCGCGACCACACGTCGTCGTCGGGGCCGTAGCCGTCGATATTGTCGAACAGGAGCGCCGGGCCGTGTCCCGTCCCGAAGGTCTTGCGCGCGATGGTTCCGAGCTCGCAGTCCCAGTCCACCTTCGCCCCGATACGCTGGAGCTCGCCCGCGATGTCGAGCGCCTCGATCCAGCCGCGCAAATCGCCGAACTGGCGCGGCTGCAGGCGGTTGGAAAGACCTTCGGGCTGGTCCATCGCAAATTACTCCCTTTGGATCCGAAACTAAATTATCTGAGATCGTCGAGGCCGAGCGCCGACCAGCGCGCGAGGGCGGCCCGCTTGTCCTCTTCCATCGGCTCGACCGTCGGCGGGTAGCGGCGGCCGTCGCGCTCGGGCGGGTAATCGAGATTGATCGTCGCGTCGATCAGCACCCGGTGCCATTTGCCGGTGCCGAACAGGTGCACGTCGGCGTCGCGCCGCCGCACCGAGGGGTCGAGCCCGGCGCCCCAGGTGGCGGGAAAGATCACGATGTCGCCCTCGCCCGCGTTGACCCGCCAGGCGAGCGCCCAGTCGACCGCCGCGTAGTCGTGGATGTCGATGTCCTCGTCGACGACGATGACGTGCTTGTAGCGGACATGCGACGAGGAATCGCCCCACAGCGCGGCCGCCACCTGCTTGGCCTGGCCGCGATAGGTCTGGCGGATCTGGACCGCCATGTTGACCCCGGCATGGATCGGCATTCCGAACACGTCGGTGACCCCCGGCACGCCGGCCCGCTCCAGCGCGTTCCACGCCGTCGCCGAACGCTGGACCGAGCTCATGATCGCGTTCTCGGCATAGCTGTAGGAGAGCGCCCCCTCCACCGTGCCGCGGAAGATGGGATCGTCGCGGTGGGTGATGCAGGTCACCTTCGCGGTGTGCTTGGGCGTCCGTTCGGTGGCGTAGTAGCCGGTAAACTCGGCGTAGGGTCCCTCTTCCGTGAAGGTCGCGGGGTCGGGGTCGATCCAGCCCTCGATGACGATCTCGGCGGAGGCCGGGACCATCAGCGGCACCGTCTCGCAGGGCACCAGCTCCACCGGCGCGCCCCGGATCGCGCCCATCACGTCGTATTCCGAGATCTGGCGCGGCACCGGCGCGCCGGCGGTGAAACCGAGCGAGGGCTCCCAGCCGAGCACGAAGGCGACCGGCATCTTCTCGCCCCGCGCCTCGTATTTGGTGAAATGCCCGCCCCAGTGCTGGGCCCGCCACATCAGGACGGGAATCGAGTCCCTGCCGCCCACCATGCCGCGATAGATGCCGACATTGTGCAGCCCGGTATCCGGGTCCTTGGTCACGCAGCCGGCATAGGTCAGCACGTAACGGCCGCCGTCCAGCCGGTTCCACTTCGGCACCGGAAAGGACAACAGGTCGATGTCGTCGCCGGCGATGACGTTCTGCTTCACCGGGCCGCTGTCGACCGTGACCGGCGGAATCCGTTCGTTGAAGATGGTGCGGCAGATCCACACCAGGTCGCGGACCGGCGTGTCCTGCGGCAGGCCGAACATCATGGCGAGCCGCGAATAGGCGCCCTGTCCGCCGACGAATATCTCCCGGCAGCTTGCGTCCGCGCCGTTGTAGTCCTTGATGTTCTTGAACAGGAAGGCCGGGCGGTCGCCCTTGCCCTGCGCCATGCGGTAGATCGTGCCGAGCTCGACATCCCAGTCGACCTCGGCGTCGATCTCGCGCAGCTCTCCCGCCGCGCGCAGCGCCTCGATCCAGCCGCGCATGTCGCCGAACGCGACCGGCTTTCGGGCGCCGGCGGCCTCGCCGCTTGGATTCACGCGGTTGTCCCTCCCCTCCGCAGCAGGGGCGCATCTTAGTCACGCGACCCGCGCCGTCCAGTTGACAGGCGGCACGGCGGGCCGGACCATCGCGCCCGCGATGACCGGGATTTCCGCACAGGCCTTCGTCGACGACCGCCCCGGGGACGGCATATTCCGGGTCAGGCGCGGCGCCTTCGTCGAGCCCGGCCTGTTCGAGCGCGAGATGGAGCGGATCTTCCGGCGCTGCTGGATCTATATTTGCCACGACAGCCAGCTTCGCGAGCGCGGCCGGTACGTGCGGGGCACCATCGGGCGCTACCCGGTATTCGCGATCCGCGGGCTCGACGGCGAAATCCGCTGCTTCCACGATTCGTGCCCGCATCGGGGCTCGATGCTGACGCGCGGGCGCTCCGGGGTTCAGCCGACCATCACCTGCCGCTATCACGGCTGGTCGTTCAACGCCGACGGCAAATGCATCCGGGTGCGCGGGCGCGACGCGGGCTATAGCCGGGAAGCGCTGGAGCGGCTCGGCACCGACCTCAAGCCGGTCGCGCGGGTTGCGTCCTATCGCGGCTTCGTTTTCGCCTCTCTAGATCCGGATGTAGAGGATCTGGAAACGTTCCTCGGCGGCGCGCGCCCGTTCATCGACTTGATGGCCGATCAGTCGGAGCACGGCATGGAGGTGCTGAAGGGCGAGAGCACCTACGTCATGCGGGCCAACTGGAAGCTGCAAACCGAGAACTCGACCGACGGCTACCACGTCGCCACGGTGCACCGGAACTTCGCCCACACGGTGCGCCAGCGCGAGGCGCTCACGGGCGAGGCCGAAGACGCCCGCGCGAAGACCGAGGCGAGCCGCATCCTCGATCTCGAAAGCATCTCCTCGGGCGGCTACGACGTCGGCAACGGGCATATGATCAACTGGTCGGACCGGGGCTCGCCCGAATCCGCCCCTCTGAACGAGGCGCGCGAGGCGATTGCCGCGCGCTTCGGGGCCGGCAAGGCGCGCTGGATGATCGACCGCGGCCGAACGGTGACGATCTTCCCCAATTTCTTCCTCAACGACGTCGCCTCGACCTGCATACGCCTGTGGCGTCCGATCGCCGTCGACCTCACCGAGATCGACACCTGGTGCCTCGCGCCGGTCGGCGAGAGCGCCGAGGCGCGGCGCGCGCGGATCCGCAAATACGAGGACTTCTTCCTTCCCTCGAGCATCGCCGTGCCGGACGACGTGCGCGCGATGGAGGTCGCCCATGACGGCTCGCTCGCCGCCGGCGGGGAGGCGTGGAACGATCTCGCGCTGGGCTACGCGACGATGATCGAGGGCGCCGACGATGCCGCCCGCGAGCTCGGCGCCGCGCCGCTCCACAGCAATCCCGGGCGCGAGAGCGAAACCCCGTTCTACGCCTTCTGGCGCGAGTGGCGGCGCCGGATGGACGGTCCGTGAGCGGCTTCGACGCGGCGCTGACCGCCGAGGCCGCCGATCTCCTCTACCGCGAGGCCTGGCATCTCGATAACCGGGAATGGGAGGCCTGGCTCGCCCTCTACACCGACGATGCCGTGTTCTGGGCGCCGGCCATCGCGGGCGAGGAAGGCTTCAGCGAGGACCCCGACAACGATGTCAGCCTGATCTATCTCGACCGCGCCGGCCTGGAGGCGCGCATCTTCAGGATCGAGGGCCGGGATTCCCTCGCCAACGCGCCGCTGCCGCACACCGCGCATGTCGTGAGCAACGTCCGGGCCGCGGAGACCGGGGGCGCGGACATCGAAGTCTCCGCCACCTGGCTGGTCAACAGCTTCCGAAGAGTCGAGCCGCCGATACTCCGGGCGGGCCGCTATGCCTACACGCTGCGCCGCACCGACACCGGGCTGGCGATCGCGCGCAAGACCGTCTACGTGCTCGACGACCGCATCGTCGGACCCATCGACATCTTCAACATCTGACGGCTCCTTCGTCGAAACCGCACCCCCCCGGCGTCCGGCGGCGTTCGGGACACGAACGGAGGTCGATGTCATCGGGCATCGAGTAGACAAATCGCTACCCGGTCGATATTCGCGTCCCGCGGATGCCGAGCGAGAATGTCGACCTTTGCCGACTCGACCGGCCTGTCGGCATTTCCGTCGGCAAATGCCGACCCGTCCTTGGCCCCGGCTTCTCCCATCCCGTCATGCCCGGACTTGTTCCGGGCATCCGCGTCCCTCCGCCGCCTCGTCCGCTCCCGGCCCGCACCGCGATGCAGCGAGACGTGGATGCCCGGAACAAGTCCGGGTATGACGAGGTAGGGGACAGGCCAGGGCGTCGGCCATGACGGGCGGCGTTCCCCTCGCCGGTCCGCGCCAGCCGACCGCCCGTCGAGCGATCCGGATAAGCGCCTCTCTTTGGATGGCCGGGCGGCGCGCCCGGCAACGAAAACGGGCGCCGAAACCTCCGGCGCCCCTTCCCCCATTTCGCGTAGTGTGGCCAATTTACCCAAAAACGCGTCCCGAGTCAAGCAAAAAATGCTCGTTCAAGATAAATAACTTGGTAAGTCACGGATTTCACGAGGTTTTTTCTCCCTTCCGATTCCACCCCGAAACCGCCTCCCAGACCCCCGAATCCGTCCCATGCGCGATTCCGGCGGGATTTCCCCCTCACCCCTGCCCTCTCCCCGTTGGGGAGAGGGAGAGTTGCGGCGCCGACTGCCCTTTACCTTCTCCCCTCCCGCTTGCGGGAGGGGCCGGGGGAGGGCTGGCGCCTCACTTACCGACTGTAGAAAATATGGTACGATTCGTGTCCCGGGTCAAGAAGAATTTTATCTTTTAGACCATTTTTCGCCGTTTCCGACTTTCCGTCCGCCCATCCCTTGTCATGCTCGGACTTGTTCCGGCCATGACGACAAAGGAGGGCGCGCGCCTCACCCCAGCGCGCGGAATTCCATCGGCAGGCGGCCGAGCCGGCGCGCGCCGTGCTCTTCCACGACGATGGTGTTGCCGGCGCGGATCGCGCGCTCGCCGTCGGCCGACGTCGCCCAGGGCTTGAGGATGAAGCAATGCCCCGCCTCGACCACGCGGCCCTGCGCGTCGCCGCCCGGCCGCGTGGTCGGCCCGTCCTGGCCGAGCCCGACCCCGTGCCCCATGGTCGGCGCCGCCCGGAGGCCCGCCTTCTCCATGTGCTTGCCCCACAGGCGGATCAGCTCGGCATAGGGCACGCCGGGCCGGATCGCGTCCATCAGCATTTCGAAGCAGGCGAGCGAGGCATCGAACAGCCGTTCGTAGTCGGTCCCCGGCGGGCCGAGCGACACCGACTCGACGCTCTGCGCCATGTAGCCGGCATATTTGATCTCGGATTCGCAGATCAGAATGTCGCCCCGCTCCAGCGCGTGGAAAGTCGGCATCAGAAATGTCCGGTCGGGCGCCTTGCCGATGCCGATCAGCAGCATGGCCGGCATTTCGCCGCCGTTCCGGATATGGGCCGCCGTCATCTCGGCATAGAGCTCGTGCTCGGTCACACCCGGTCGGGCGTGCGCGAACGCCGCTTCGCTTATCGCATCGGCGCAAACCTGCGCGCGCTCGATCAGGGAGATCTCCTCGGCGCTCTTCACTTGACGGATATCGTGCATCAGCGCGGTCGCGTCGACGAATTCCGCTTCCGGAAATGCCGACTCCAGCGCGCGCAATTCGCCCGACGACATCGTGCCGTCGGGAAATCGCAGCACGCCCTCCAGCCCCGCGATGCCGACCCGCGCCCGTCCGCCGCAACGCTCGCCCAGCGCCGCCGCCATCGCCTCGCCCCAGCGGCCTTCGCGGGTCGCGCGGATATCGCCGACCCAGCCCTGCGCCGCTCGCCAGAACGCCACCCGCCGCGGCTCGCGCACGATGGCGATGGGCTCGCCCTCGGCCGGGAAAACCGCCGCCGCCGCGGTGCCCCCGCCGCCGACGGTCGTCAGGTAGCGCACGTCCGGCTGGCAGGCGTCCCACTCGCCGGTGTTCTGCGGCGCGAGGATGCAGTCGAGGCCGTGCTCCGCCATCGCCGCACGCACGGCGGCGTAACGGCGGTCGCGTTCGGTCAGGCTGAGGCGGGGGAGAGATACCGGTTCCATCGCGGGATTGTGCTTTCTTGTTGCCCTGTCCGCCAGCCGATAGGCTCGGTTCGGGCGACGCGGGGAGGCGGCGCATGAATTCCAGGGCCTCGTGGAAGCCCACACTCGCGCCCGATGAATATTGTACTGCACTGGATAACGTAGTACGTTTCCGCCGTGATCCGTTCCTGGCGCAACGCGGCCAGCCGAAAGGTCTGGGACGGCGAGACGCCGAACCGGTTTCGCGGCCTGGATTTCGAGGCTGCCATCGACCTGCTGCTTGCCCTCAATGCTGCTGATGCGCTCCGCAACCTGAGCCCGCTGAAGAGCGTCGGATTGCACAAGCTCAAAGGAACACGCAGGGATCAATGGGCGATGACGGTGAACGGGCCTTGGCGGATCTGTTTCGAGTTCCGCGCGGGCGACGCCTACGAGGTCGAGATCGTCGACTACCACAGGGGATGAAGCCATGCTCCCGATTTCGCATCCCGGACGGCTGCTGAAGCGCGAGCTCAACGCGCGGGGCTTGAGCGCCAACCGGCTGGCGCTCGATATCGGCGTTCCGTCGGGCCGGGTGACGGACATCCTGAACGGCCGCCGCTCGATCACCGCCGACACGGCGGTGCGTCTCGGTCTCTATTTCGGCAACGGCGCTTCGTTCTGGATCGGTCTCCAGAGCCAGTACGACATTGCACGGGTCGAACGGGACCGCGGCGCGGAGATCGCCCGACGCGTGCGGCCGGCGGACGCCGCATGAAATCCAGGGTGATGGTCCAGGTCGCGGACCGGCGGATCGAGCCCGACGAGCACGAGGTGCCGCCGGTCGGTCCGAAGGAAGCGCTGCTCCGGGTCGAGGCATGCGGCCTCTGCGGCTCCGACGTAGACCAGTACCGCGGCAACTTCGCCGCCAAGGGCATCATGCGCTACCCCGTCATCCCGGGGCACGAGCCGGTCGGGCGCATCGCCGAGATCGGCGCCGACGCGGCGCGCTCGTGGGGCGTTTCGGTCGGCGACCGGGTGGCGCTCGAACCCCACCTCTCCTGCGGACGCTGCGAGCTCTGCCTCGGCGGCGCCTACCACAACTGCCGGTCGCTGATGCCGCCCGGCGCGCCGCCCTGCTATGGCTACACCCCGCGCGACGTGGGCCACGGGCTGTGGGGCGGCTACAGCGAATACATCCACCTGCACGAGCGCACGATGCTGCACAAGGTGCCGGAGACCATGCCGCTCGCGCTGGCGCTCCTCTACCAGCCCATCGCGGCCGGGATCCGCTGGGCGGTGCAGGTGCCGGCGACGGCGATGGGCGACACCGTGCTGATCCTCGGCCACGGCCAGCGCGGGCTCGGCGCGGTGGTCGCGGCGCGCGAGGCGGGTGCGAGCACGATCGTCGTCACCGGCACGTCGCGCAGCGCCTACAAGCTCCGCCTCGCCGAGGCGCTCGGCGCCGATCACACCATCGAAGCCGACCGCGAGAACACGGTCGAACGCGTCATGGCGATCACCGGGGGCAAGGGCGTCGATGTCGCGCTCGACGTGGTGCCGGGCGCGGCGGCGGCGGTCGAGGACGCCATCGCGGCCACGCGGATCGGCGGAACGGTCGTCCTGAGCGGGATCAAGGCGAAGGATCAGACCGTCGCGCTCGACGTCGAGGCGGTGATTTACAAGGAGCTCGTGCTGAAGGGCGTCTACTCCCAGGCCCGCGACGCCTATGTCGAGGCCTTCCGCATGCTGGCGGAGAACAAGTACCGGCTGGAACGGCTGCACACCCACGAATTCGCGCTCGGCGACGCGGAGGAAGCCCTCCAGACGATGGGCCGCGAGCGGAACCCGGACGCCGAGCCGATCTGCGTATCGCTCCACCCCGGGGCTTAGAGCCTGTCCGTTTCAGATTGAACCGCTTCATTCGTCATGCCCGGACTTGTTCCGGGCATCCACGTCCCTCCGCCGTCTCGTCCTCTCCCGGCTCGCACCGCGATGCCGCAAGAAGTGGATGCCCGGAACAAGTCCGGGCATGACGTGATAGGGGTACCTCGCCAATGCACTCGAACTTCTCGATCAGGACACTAGAGCAACATCCGACCGGACGTGGTCGCACCGGGTTGCGGTGGGTCCCCCTCACCCTGACCCTCTCCCCCACGGGGAGAGGGGACTCGTCTCGCGACTCCTTGCCTTCTCCCCTCCCGCTTGCGGGAGGGGCCGGGGGAGGGTGGACCGGCCGTCCCGACCCGATAAGGTCCTAGCGCCGCCTGCCGGCGACGAGCGCTCCGACGCATAACAGCGCCGCAAGCCCGGCCACGGAAGCGGCTGCCATGCCCGTGACGAGCGGCATCTGGGTCCCGTCGTCGAATCCCGCGACGACGGCGCCAGCCAGCGCGCCGCATCCGAGCTGGGCGACTCCGAGCAACGACGAAGCCGCGCCGGCGACCCGGGGAAACGGGGACAACGCGCCCGCCGTCGCGGGCGGCAGGATCAGCGCGAAGGAGAACATGTAGGCGAAGACCGGCAGGACGATCGCCCAGGGGCTGGCGAGCCCGCCGACGGCGAGTCCGGCGAGGACCAGGGCGGATACGAGCCCTCCGAGCGTGCCCAGCATCAGCAGGCGGTCGATGCCGAGACGCAGGACCAGACGGGCGCCGACCGGGTAGCCGATCAGGTTTCCCACCATCACGAGCGCGAAGAACCAGCCGAACGATTTCGGCGTTTCTCCGAGATGGACGATGAAGGCGGCGGGCGAGCCGGCGAGGAACGCGAAGAGCGCGGCGAACGCCGCCGCTCCGCAGCCGACATAGGCCCAGAACAGTCCGTTGCGGGCGACCTGGGAGAACGCCACGAGCAGCCGAGCGGGCTCCAGCGCGCTCCGGTCGGGCGTCTCGTTGGTCTCCGGCAGCCAGCGCGCGTGGATCAGGAGCGCGACCGCCGAGTAGGCGAGCATCACCGCGAAGACCGACCGCCACCCCACCGACTCCGTCAGCCACGCGCCGATCACCGGTGCGACGATCGGCGTGATGCCGAGCACGAGGAACACGTGGGAAAGCACGCGGGAGGCGGCTTCCCGATCGAGCCGGTCCCGGACGATGGCGCGCGAGAGCACCTGGGTCGCCGCCGCCGCGAGGCCTTGTACCAGCCGGGCCGCCACCAGCATCTCGATCCCCGGAGCGATCGCGAGGGCGGCCGAGGCCGCGGTGTAGAGGAACAGCGCGAACAGCATCACCGGCCGGCGCCCGAACCGGTCCGACATCGGCCCGTAGATGAGCTGGCCCGCCGCCATGCCGAAGACGAACAGGCTGAGGCTGAGCTGGATGGAGGCGAGGTCGGTGTGGAGATCGGACGCCATCTCCTGCGCCGCCGGCAGCGCGATGTCTATCGACAGGGGATCGAGCCCGACGACCATGCCCAGGATGAGCGCGAAGAAGAGCCTTTCCCGCCCGGTCATGCGCCGGCGCCGATCTCGGCCAGGAAGATGTCGGCGAACTCCTTCAGCTTCGCCTCTCCGACGCCGTGGATTCCGGAGAAGCTCTCACGATCGTGCGGTCGCTTCCGCGCCATCTCGGTCAGCGAGCGGTCGGGAAAAATCGTGTAGGCGGGGAGGCCGCGCTCCCTCGCCAGCCGCAGACGGAGCTCCTTGAGGCGCTCGAAGAGGGCGGCATCGCCGTCCGTCAAAGGACTCGGGTCGAGCGCGGTCTTCGACTTCGCCGCCTCCCGCTTCCGCCCCGGCGTCTCGGCCCGGCGCTGGAACGCGCCCTCGCCGCGGAGCAGCGCCCGGCCGCTCTCGGTGGTTTGCAGCCCGCCATAGCCCGCGATGTCGAGATGGAGGTGCCCGGCGGCGGTGAGCTGGCGGACGATGCTGCGCCAGACGGTCTTGGCGTGGTGGGCGCCGCCGCCGAACGCCTCGCGCCCGTCATGGTCGAATTTCAGGACCTTCTCGGTGGGCGTGCCGGCGAGCACGTCGATGATGTGAGCCGCGCCGAAGCGCTGGCCGGTCTGCATCACGGCGGACAGCACGAGCCTGGCATCGTCGGTCGCCTCGACCAGCTCCACCGGGTCGAGGCAGGTGTCGCAATTGCCGCACGGCTCGATCCGTTCGCCGAAATAGGAGAGCAGCGTCACCCGCCGGCAGCCCGGCGCTTCGCAATAGCCGACCAGCGCGTCGAGCCGCTTGTGGGCCCGCCGCCTGTGGTCGTCGCCGCTGTCCTCGTCGTCGATGAACATCCGGCGCATGCGGATGTCGTCCAGCCCGTACAGCATGCAGGCGTCGCCGGGCTCGCCGTCGCGCGCCGCGCGGCCGATCTCCTGGTAATAGGCCTCGATCCCCGACGGGATGTCGGTGTGGAAGACGTAGCGGACGTCCGGCTTGTCGATCCCCATGCCGAAGGCGATGGTGGCGACGATGACCACGCCCGGCTCGGCGACGAAGATCTCCTGGTTGGCGGTCCGCGCCTCGGCGGTCATGCCCGCGTGGTAGGGAAGCGCCCGGATCCCTTCGCCTTCCAGCATCGCCGCCGTTTCCTCCACCTTGCGGCGCGACAGGCAGTAGACGATGCCGCTCTGGCCCCGGCGCCGTTCCACGAAGGAGAGAAGCTGGCGTTTCGCCGCCCGCCGCGGCTCCACGGCGAGGCGGATGTTGGGCCGGTCGAAGCCGGCGACGAACTGCGCGGCGTCCGGCGACAGCAGCTTCGCGGCGATATCCTCGCGCGTCACCGCGTCCGCCGTCGCCGTCAGCGCGAGGATCGGCACCTCCGGGAATTGGGAACGGAGAGCGGAAAGCGCCCCGTATTCCGGCCGGAAGGCGGGACCCCATTGCGAGACGCAATGCGCCTCGTCGACGGCGATCAGCGAAAGCGGCAGGCGCGAGAGCGCCGCCAGCATCCGTTCGGTCATCAGGCGTTCCGGCGCGAGATAGAGCAGCCGTATCTCGCCCGCCGCGACGCGGCGCCAGATCGCGACGTTTTCCTCGCGCGAATTCAGCGAGTGGATTGCATCCGCCGCGACGCCCGCGAGCCGCAGCGCCGCCACCTGGTCCTGCATCAGCGCGACCAGCGGCGAGACCACGACGGCAAGCCCGCCCCGGACCAGCGCCGGAACCTGGAAGCAGAGCGACTTGCCGCCGCCGGTCGGCATCACCGCCAGCGCGTCGCGGCCGGCGAGGACGGTATCGATCACCTTCTCCTGGCCGGGCCGGAAGGAGTCGAAGCCGAAGATGTCCTTGAGAACCCGATCCTTCACCGCTCGGCCCCATCCCGCCGCGGCGCGACCTTGCCGCGTTCGCACCGCCCGGTCCAGCCCGGCGCGAACATTCGGCTTGCAATCGCCGCAGCCGTGCTAGAGTCCATCCGTGCCCCGCGCCACCGGGGCGGAGACCGGGCGATGGCCGGCGACAAGGCAGTGGACGTCGAGGCGATGCGGACGCTGCTCATCGAGGAGCGCGAGGCTCTCCTGCGCGCCAGCGCCGAGACCGTGGAAGACCGCGCTCCGGTCGAACTCGATCAGCAGGCGGTGGGCCGCCTGTCGCGGATGGACGCGATGCAGGTCCGTGCGATGGCCGAGGCCTCCGAAACGCGGCGCCGGGGTCGGCTGCAGCGCATCGACGCGGCGCTCAAGCGGATCGACGACGGAAGCTACGGCGACTGCCTCGAATGCGACGAGCCCATCCCGCCGCGCCGCCTCGAAATCGATCCCGCCGTCGCCCTCTGCGTCTCGTGCGCGGGGTGAGGCCGGGAGGGCGCGCCCGGCCAGCCGTCACCCATCTATCCGGTCCGTGCCGTGCGGCCCACCCTCCCCCGGCCCCTCCCGCAAGCGGGAGGGGAGAAGGTATGGAGGGATGGCCAAGCAAGTCCCCTCTCCCCCGCGGGGAGAGGGCCAGGGTGAGGGGGATGCCGGGCGCGACCGCGTCCGGTCGGAAAATGCCCTACGCCGCCGATTGTCGGGGAGTCACGCGCTTGGCGATCTCGCGGCCGGACTCGATCTCGGCCCGGCGAAGCTCCCAGGTCTTCTGCAGGTTCAACCACAGCTGCGGCGACGTTCCGAAATACCGCGCCAGCCGGAGCGCCGTGTCCGCGCTCACGCCGCGCTGGCCGTTCAGGATCGTCGTCACCCGGTTGACCGGCACGCCCAGCGCCCTTGACAGCGCGTTCGCCGACAACCCGAGCGCGTCGAGTTCGTCGCGCAGGATTTCGCCCGGATGCACCGGCCTCATGCCGTTTTTCGGGTTCATGCCGCTCACCCCTCAGTGATAGTCCACGATCTCCACTTCGCACGGCCCGTCGGAAGCGGATGCGCCACTGTACATCGGTTTGCGCCGTTCCGGGACGCGGGCTAGGTTTCCGGTTCCCAGCTCGGGAGGCGCCGATGTGCGGCATCGTCGGATTGTTTCTGAAGAACCCGGCGCTCCGGGACCGGCTCGGTGCCCGGTTCGCGACGATGCTCGCCGGCATGGCCGACCGCGGTCCCGACAGCGCCGGTCTCGCCGTCTTCCACGACCCCGTGCCCGAGCCTGGGAGCAAGCTCACCCTGTTCTCCGCGGAACCGGAACACGACTGGGATGCGCTGGGGAGCGCCCTCGCCGCCGCGCTCGGATCGTCTCCCCGTATCGACGTGCGCTCGAACCACGCGGTGCTGCGCATCGGCGGAACCGCCGAACGGGCGGTCCAGTGGCTCGCCGCCAACCGGTCCGATATCCGCGTCATGGGTTATGGCAGGCTAATCGAGGTCTTCAAGGACAAGGGTCTGCCGGAAGAGATCACCGCACGGTTCGGCGTCGAAGACATGGGCGGCACGCACGCGATCGGGCACACGCGGATGGCGACCGAAAGCGCGGTGACGACCGAACACTCGCATCCCTTCATCGCGGCCGACGATGTGTGCCTCGTGCATAACGGCTCGCTCAGCAATCACAACCGCCTCCGCCTGCGGCTGCAACGCAGGGGGCTCCACTTCGAGTCGGACAACGACACCGAGGTCGCGGCGCGCTACTTCGCCCACCGATTGAGCGAGGGGGCGAGCCTCAAGGAGGCGATGGAGGCCGGTCTCGACGATCTCGACGGCTTCTATACCTTCGCGGTCGGCACGGCCGACGGCTTCGCGGTGCTGCGCGATGCCTTCGCCTGCAAGCCGGCGGTGCTCGCCGAGACCGACGACTGGGTCGCCATGGCGTCCGAATTCCGCTCCCTCGCGGAGCTCCCCGGCATCGACCGGGCGACGATCTGGGAGCCCGAACCCTCGATCGTCTACACCTGGTCGCACGCGGGGGCCGCATGACCACGGTCGATTTGTCGACGAGCTCGGTGCGGGAGCTCAACGCGCGGCTCCACGCGCTCGCCGCCGATACCAACGAGACCGCGTGGCGCGTCGCCGGGCCCAAGGGGGCGCATGCGGTCGCGGCGGGGCTCACGGTTCCCGTCTCGGTCGAGATCGACGGCCATGTCGGCTACTACTGCGGCGGGATGAACCAGGCCGCCAGCGTGACGATCAACGGCCATTGCGGCACCGGCGTGGCCGAGAACATGATGTCGGGGTCGGTCCGGGTCCGCGGCAACGCCTCGCAATGCGCCGGCGCCTCGGGGCATGGCGGATTACTGGTGATCGAGGGCGACGCGGGCCCGCGCTGCGGCATCTCGATGAAGGGCGTCGATATCGTGGTCGGCGGATCGGTCGGCCATATGAGCGCCTTCATGGCGCAGTCCGGCAATCTCGTGGTGTGCGGCGACGCGGGCGAGGATCTTGGCGATTCGATCTACGAAGCGACCGTCTATGTCGGCGGCGGGACCGGGGACCTCGGCGCCGATTGCGTCGAGAAGGAGATGACGCCGGAGCACCGCGAGAGCCTGTCCGCGCTCCTCCAACGGGCCGGAATCGACGCCGATCCGTCCGCTTTTCGCCGCTTCGGGTCCGCGCGGCGGCTCTACCACTTCGATATCGACAACGCAGACGCCTATCGATGAGCGTCGACCGCCGCACGCTGCGCCCGTCCGTCACCTTTCCCGACCACGTGCTGGCCGAAATCCATCGCGCTGCCGACCAGGGCGTCTACGAGATCCGCGGTTTCGGCACCAAGCGCCATCTGCCCAATTTCGACGATCTCCTGTTTCTCGGCGCCTCGATGTCGCGCTACCCGCTCGAAGGCTATCGCGAGCGCTGCGACACCGACGTCGTGCTCGGCGACCGCTTCGCCTCCAGGCCGATCGAGCTCGCGATCCCGATCACCGTGGCGGGGATGAGCTTCGGCGCGCTCGGCGCCAACGCCAAGGAGGCGATCGGCCGGGCCTGCACCGCGATGGGAACCAGCTCAACCACCGGCGACGGCGGAATGACCGAGGAGGAGCGGCAATCCTCCAAGACCCTGGTCTACCAGGTGCTGCCGTCGCGCTACGGCATGAACCCGGACGATCTGCGCCGGGCGGACGCGATCGAGGTCGTGGTCGGCCAGGGCGCCAAGCCCGGCGGCGGCGGCATGCTGCTGGGCCAGAAGATCACCGAGCGGGTCGCCGAAATGCGCGACCTCCCGGTCGGCATCGACCAGCGCAGCGCCTGCCGCCATCCCGACTGGACGGGGCCCGACGACCTCGCGATCAAGATCCGGGAGCTGCGCGAGATCACCGACTGGGAAAAGCCGGTCTACATCAAGATCGGCGCGTCGCGCCCGCAATTCGACGTGCCGCTGGCGGTCAAGGCGGGCGCCGACGTGGTCGTCCTCGACGGCATGCAGGGCGGCACCGCGGCGACCCAGGACGTGTTCATCGAGCATGTCGGCATCCCGCTCCTGCCCGCCGTCCGCCGGGCGGTCGAGGCGCTGCAGGAGCTCGACATGCACCGCAAGGTACAGCTCGTCGTGTCGGGCGGCATCAGGACCGGCGCCGACGTCGCCAAGGCGCTCGCGCTGGGGGCGGATGCGGTGTCGATCGGCTCGGCCGCGATGGTCGCGCTCGGCTGCAACCGCCCGGTCTATGTCGAGGACTATCACGCGATCGGCACCGAGCCCGGCGCCTGCCATCACTGCCACACCGGCCGCTGCCCGGTCGGCGTCACCACCCAGGATGCCGATCTGGAAGCGCGTCTCGACCCCGAACAGGGCGCGCGGCGGCTGAGGAACTATCTCACCGTGCTGGTGCTGGAGCTCCAGACCATCGCGCGGGCGAACGGCAAGAGCCACGTGCTCAATCTCGAGCCCGAGGATTTGGTCGCGCTGACCGTCGAGGCCGCCGCGATGGCGGGCGTGCCGCTCGCCGGGACCGACTGGATACCGGGCCGCGGGTAGCGGGTTTGCCCGAGCAACAGGGAGGAATGACATGAGCGTCGATCTCGCCAGCGTGGCCGAGGACAAGGGGATCCGGTACTTCCTGATCAGCTTCGTCGACCTGTTCGGGGTGCTGCGCTCGAAGCTGGTGCCGGCGCGCGCGATCGCCGAAATGCAGGCCGACGGCGCCGGCTTCGCGGGCTTCGCGGCCTGGCTCGACATGACGCCGGCCGATCCCGACATGTTCGCGATCCCCGATCCGGACAGCCTGATCCAGCTCCCCTGGAACCCCGAGGTCGGCTGGCTCGCCTCCGATCTGTGGATGAACGGCGCGCCGGTCGAGGCCTCGCCCCGGATCGTGCTGAAACGCCAGATCGAGCGCGCCGAAGCCGCCGGCTACAGCATGAAAACCGGCGTCGAGTGCGAGTACTTCCTGCTGTCGCCCGACGAGGTCGCGGTGTCCGATCCCCGCGACACCCAGGAAAAGCCCTGCTACGACCAGACCGCGCTGATGCGGCGCTTCGAGGTCATTGCCGAGATCTGCGACGCGATGATCGAGCTCGGCTGGAAGCCGTACCAGAACGACCACGAGGACGCGAACGGCCAGTTCGAGATGAACTGGGAATACGACGACTGCCTGGTCACCGCCGACCGCCACGCGTTCTTCAAGTACATGGTCAAGTCGGTCGCCGAGTTGCACGGCTATCGCGCGACGTTCATGCCCAAGCCGTTTCCCAACCTGACCGGGAACGGCTGCCACACCCATGTGTCGCTGTGGGACGGGGACGGAAACAACCTGTTCCTCGACGAGGACGGCGAGTTGGGGCTGTCGGCGCTCGCCTACAGCTTCCTCGGCGGGGTCGTCCACTCGGCGGACGCGATGTGCGCGCTGTTCAACCCGACGGTCAACAGCTACAAGCGGATCGACGCCACGGTGACGCTGTCGGGCGCCACATGGTCGCCCAACGCGATCAGCTATTCCGGCAACAACCGCACCCACATGATCCGCATCCCCGACGCCGGCAGGTTCGAGCTCAGGCTGATGGACGGGGCGGCCAACCCCTATCTGGCGCAGGCGGGCGTGCTCGCTTCTGGGCTCGACGGCATCGAGAACGGGCGCGACCCCGGCAAGCGCCTCGACATCAACATGTATACCGAGGGAGATCGGCTCCGCCGCATCCGCCGCCTGCCGCTCAACCTGCTCGACGCGCTCCGCCTGTTCGACAGGAACAAGGTGGCGCGCGCGGCGTTCGGCGATGCGTTCGTGGAGAGCTACGTCAAGCTGAAGCTGGACGAATGGCGGAGCTACGCCACCACGCTCTCGCAATGGGAGTTCGACCACACGCTCGACGCCTAGCGCCCGGCGGACGCGGGGAGCGGTCGGGGCGATGCCGCTCGGGTTGATCAAGCACGGTTTCCGGGGCAAGCGCCGGCCGCGCCGCGCATTGCCGCCCGCCGTCCGGCTCCGGCCGCGCTACGACGTGGCGATCGTCGGCGCCGGCGGGCACGGCCTCGCCGCCGCCTACTATCTCGCCAAAGATCACGGCATTACCGACGTCGCGGTGCTCGACAAGGGCTGGCTGGGCGGGGGCAACACCGCGCGCAACACCACCATCGTCCGTTCCAACTACCTGACGCCGGAAGGGGTCAGGTTCTACGACGAGTCGATCCGCCTGTTCCGGGGCCTGTCCGGCGAGCTCGACTTCAACATCCTCTATTCCGAGCGCGGCCACCTGACGCTCGCCCACACCGACGCCGCGCTGCGGACGATGCGCTGGCGGGCGGAGGTGAACAAGCATCTGGGGGTCGAGTCGGAGATGGTCGGCTTGGACGAGCTGGCGCGGATCTGCCCGCATCTCAACCTCGACCGCGGCGTCCGGTTTCCCATCCTGGGCGCGCTCCATCACAAGCCCGGCGCCATCGCGCGTCACGATGCCGTGGCCTGGGGCTACGCGATCGCCGCGGCGCGGCGCGGCGTGGAAATCCACCAGAACACCGAAGTGACCGGCATCCTGACGGAGAAGGGCCGTGTCACCGGGGTCGAGACCGACCGGGGGCGGATCGCCTGCGGCAAGGTTCTACAGGCCGTGGCGGGATCGAGCTCGCTGCTGGCGGCGATGGCCGGTTTCCGCCTGCCGATCCACACGGTGCCGCTCCAGGCCTGCGTCACCGAGCCGCTCAAGCCCTTTCTCGACCCCATCGTCGTGTCGGGCAGTCTCCACGTCTACGTCTCGCAATCCGCCCGCGGCGAGCTGGTGATGGGCGGCGCGACGGACCCCTACGCGCTCTACGCGCAGCGCTCGACGCTCGAGTTCAAGGAAGGCCTCGCCACGCCGATGCTGGCGCTCTTCCCCTTCCTCGCGGAGGTCAAGGTGCTCCGCCAATGGGCGGGGCTTGCCGACATGACGCCCGATTTCAGCCCGATCATGGGGCTGACGCCGGTCGAGAACTATTACATCGATGCCGGCTGGGGAACCTGGGGGTTCAAGGCGACCCCGGTTTGCGGCAAACGCATGGCCGAGACCATCGCGAGCGGCAAGCCGCCGGCGCCGATCGAGCCTTTCGCCCTCGACCGGTTCGCCGCCTTTCGCCAGCTCGGCGAACGCGGCGCGGCGTCGGTGGGGCACTGAGGCGGCAAGATGAAGATCCTGCACTGCCCGCTGAACGGCCCGCGCAACATCTCCGAATTCGTCTCCGGCGGCGAGGTCGTGGAGATGCCCGATCCCGCGGCCGCGACCGACGAGGACTGGGCGGACTATGTCTTCGGCCACGAAAACGCGCGCGGCGTGGTGCGCGAATGGTGGTTCCACGTGCCCACCGCCTACTGGTTCATCGCCGAGCGCGACACCGGCACCGACGAGATCCTGAGAACCTATCCGGCCTCCGAACTGTTCGCCCGGGACCCGGGCGAGGGCGCATGACCGGCGGTCCGCATCGTCTCCCGCCCCTGCCCGGAGAGCGGATCGACCGTTCGCGGGTCGTCCGCTTCTCTTTCGAGGGCAGGGAGTTCGAGGGCTTCGCCGGCGACACCATCGCGAGCGCGCTCGCCGCCAACGGCGTCTCCGTCCTCTCGCGCTCCTTCAAGTATCGCCGCCCGCGCGGCATCTTCGCGCTCGCGGACAAGGACGCCAATGCGCTGGTTCAGCTTCCGGGAGAGCCCAACGTGTCGGCTGCCACCCGTGAGATCGAGGACGGGCTGGAGGTTCTGGGGCAGAACTACACCGGCAGCCTGAAGCGCGACCGGGGCGCGTGGATCGGTCTCTTCTCGCGCTTTCTGCCGGCCGGGTTCTACTACAAGGCGTTCTATCGCCCGCCCGGCGCGTGGCAGCGCTGGGAGCCCGTATTCCGGGCCCGCGCCGGCCTGGGCAGGGTCGATCCGGCCGCCGAGCCCGGCCGGTTCGACAAGAAATACGGCTTCTACGATGTCGTCGTTGTCGGCGCGGGCCCCGCCGGGCTGGCCGCCGCGGCGAGCGCCGCCGAAGCCGGGGCGGAGGTCCTGTTGGTCGACGATCAGCCCGCGCCCGGCGGGGCGCTCACCTACGTTCGGTTCGGGGTCGATCGCGCGGCGCAGGATGAGGAGCTTCGCGCGCTCGTCGCTGCGGTCGAGCGGGCCGGGACCGTCGATGCGATGACCGGCGCCGTCTGCGAGGGCCGGTTTGCCGACAACTGGCTCGCCATCGTCGAGGGCCGGCGTCTGCACAAGGTTCGCGCGAGACAGGTCGTGATGGCGACCGGTGCGGTCGAGCAGCCGATCGTGTTCCGCAACAACGACCTGCCCGGAGTAATGCTCCTCTCGGCGGCGCAGCGGCTGATCCGGCATTACCGGGTCCGGCCCGGCAACCGGGCCGTGGTCGCGACCGCCGGCCGGGAAGGATACGCCGCCGCCCTCGACCTGCTGGAGGCCGGTGTCGAGGTCGCGGCGGTGGTCGATCTTCGCCGGCACCCCGACCCGTCGCCCGAGACGGGCGCCGTCGCGGAGCGGGGGATCAGGATCGTCGCGGGGCATACCCCGTCCGAGGCCCGCAAGCATTCGCGTCACGGCCGCATTCGCTCGGTCACCGTCTCCCCGATCATCGGCGCCGGGAAGTTCGGCAGGGGCGGAGAGACGATCGCCTGCGACCTGTTGTGCATGAGCTCCGGCTTCATGCCCGCCGCCCACATCGCCTGTCATGCCGGCGCCCGACTGGTCTACGACCGCGCGCTTTCCGGCCTCCGTATCGACCGCATGCCGGACGGCATCCTCGCCGCCGGCGCGGTCAATGGCCGCCACGACCTCGCCGGCGCGATCGCCGAAGGCCGCCATGCGGGCCGGGCGGCGGCGGAGGCGCTCGGTCTTGCGTCCGGCGACGCGCCGCCCCTCCCGGCCGATCCGGGCCGGAAACGCAACCATGCCTGGCCGATCTTTCCCCACCCCAGGGGCAGGGAATTCGTCGATTTCGACGAGGATCTGACGGTTCGCGACCTGACCGATACGGTCGACGAGGGTTACGCCGATATCGAGCTGATGAAGCGCTATTCGACCGTCGGAATGGGTCCGTCGCAGGGCCGGTATTCGGCGGCGAACGCGCTCCGCATCGCAGCGGACAGCGCCGGCGGAGGTCTTGCCGGGATGGGCGCGACGACCGTCCGCCCCCCGGTCACCGGGGAAAAGCTCGGCGTCCTGGCCGGGCGCAACTTCGAGCCGGTGCGGCACACCCCGATGCATCACCGCCACGTCGAAGCGGGCGCGCAGATGATGGTCGCCGGCGACTGGATGCGCCCCGCTTTCTACGGTCCGGAGGCCGAACGGGAACGGCTGGTCGAGGAGGAGGCGGCCCATGTCCGGAGCGCGGTCGGGCTGATCGACGTCTCGACCCTCGGCGGGATCGAAATCCGCGGCGCGGACGCGGCCGAGTTCATGAACCGGATGTACACCTTCGCGTATCGGCGTCAGCAGGCCGGGCGCGTTCGCTATGTGCTGATGTGCGACGCGGCGGGAACGATCGTCGACGACGGCGTCGCGTGCCGCTTCGGCGAAGAGCATTTCTACGTCACCGCCACCACCGGTGGGGCCGACCGGGTCTATCGCGAAATGCTGTGGCACAACGCCCAATGGCGTCTCGATGTCGATCTCGCCAACGTGACCGCGGCCTGGTGCGGCGTGAACATCGCGGGTCCGCTCTCGCGGCGTGTGTTGAGCGGGGTCGCGCCCGAGATCGACCTGTCGCCCGAGGCCTTTCCCTATCTCGCCGTGCGCGAGGGCCGGGTCGCGGACATTCCCGCGCGCCTGCTCCGCGTCGGCTTCGTCGGTGAGCTGGGATACGAAATCCACGTCCCCGCCGGGTTCGGCGAGGCGCTCTGGGACCGTCTGATGGAGGCGGGCGAGGCGGCGGGAATCAGGCCCTTCGGGGTCGAGGCGCAGCGCCTGCTGCGGCTGGAAAAGGGCCACATCATCGTCGGCCAGGATACCGACGGGCTGACCACCCCGGCCGAGGCCGATATGGGCTGGGCCGTCACGCGGAGCAAGCCGTTCTTCGTCGGGGGGAGGGCGCTCGACGTCCACGACAGGAACCCGATGACCCGGAAGCTCGCGGGCTTCGTGTTGAGCGATGCCGCCGCGCCGCCGCCGGAAGAATGCTGCCTGGTCGTTCGCGACGGGGAGATCGCGGGGCGCGTGACCTCGGCGATGCGGTCTCCCCATCTCGGCAGGACCATCGGCCTCGTCTTCCTGCCGCCCGGCGACGCCGAGCCGGGCCAGCGCTTCGAGATCCGGAGGCCCGACGGGGAATCCGTATCCGCCGAGGTCGTGCCGCTGCCATTCTACGATCCCGACAACGCGCGCCAGGAAATCTGATGGCGGAGCCCGCGAGATATGCGCGCCGCAGCTTCGTCTACCGCGAGCTCGCCTCTCGCGGTGCGCGCTTCCGCAGGATCGCCGGAGCCGCGGTGGCCCAGGATTTCGGCGATCCCGAGAAAGAACGGCGCGCGCTGGAGAGGCTCGGGCTGTGCGATTTCTCGCCGCTCCCCCGGATCGGCTTCAAGGGCCCCGCCGCGCTCGACTGGCTGCGCGCGAGGCGGGTTCGCGGGCTCGACCGGGACAATCGGGCGGATATCCAACGGAGCGGGGCGCTCGTCGCCCGGCTGGCGCCGACCGAAGCGCTGATCCTCGGCGCCCCGAAGGGCCGGAGCGACCTTTGCGACCGGCTCGAAGCAGCGCACGACGCCGATCCCCCGCCCGGCTGCTACAAGGCGATGCGGCGGGACGGGAGCTTCCACTTCGTCCTCGGCGGCGCGCACGCCGCGGATGCGATGGCGACGCTCTGCGGCGTCGACCTCAGGCCCCGAATCTTCCCCGCGGGGAGCGTCGCCCAGACCTCGGTTGCGCGGATGTCGATGATCGTCATCGCCGTTTCGCTCGGCGAAATCCCCGCCTTCCACCTGTTGGGCGACAGCGCCTCGGCCTCCTACGCCTGGGGCGTGCTCACCGACGCCATGACCGAGTTCGACGGCGCGCCGGTCGGCCTCGACGCGGTGCGCGACGCGGTCGGCAACGAAGCCGAACCGGATTAACCGGAAGTTCTCGCGCCCCGTCCCGCGCCCCATGTCACCCCGGACTTGTTCCGGGCATGACGACAATGGGGTAGTGGCGGAGGAGGCCGGCTCCGTCTGAAACGGACAGGCCCTACGCCAGCGCGGCGGCGCGTACGGCGTCGGGGGTGAAGGGGATCCGCCTCAGCCGGAGTCCGGTCGCGGCGTAAACCGCGTTGGCGATGGCGGCCGCGGTGGGGCCGGCGGTGGCCTCGCCGGCGCCGAGGAAGGGCTCGCGTCCGGGATCGACCAGGATCGTCTCGAACGCGGGCACGTTGTCGAAGCCGAGGATCGGATAGGTCTCCCAGTCGCGGCTGGTGACCCCGCCGCCGTCGAACGTCACCGCCTCGTGGAGGGTCCAGCTCGCGGCTTGGACCACCCCGCCTTCGAGCTGCGCGGCGAGCCCGGCGCGGTCGACGATCTCCCCCGCATCGGCGGCGATCGCGCAGCGCTCCAGCCTGACTTCCGCCGCGTCCGTGACCGAGACCTCCATGACCACCGCGGCATAGGCGGCGATGTTCTTGTAGCGGGAGAACGCGATCCCGCGTCCGCGCCCCTCGGGGCAATCGGCTCCGGCAGGGTGGAGACGCTCGGCCGCGGCCTCGATCGCCGCCCGGCCGCGCGGGTCGGGCAGATGGCGCAGCCGGAATTCGACCGGATCGACGCCCGCCTCCTCGGCCAGCTCGTCCATGAAGGACTCGATGGCGAAGACGTTGGCGTAGGCGCCGAGCGACCGCAGCGCGGAAACCCGGAGCGGCATGCCGCGCACCAGGTGCTTGACCAGGCGCTTGCCCGGCAGGTCGTAGAGCGGGTCGAGATTGCGGTGGATGCCGACATGCGGCCCCATCGCCGGACCCATGACCGGCGGGACCAGCGGCTCGGCGAGAAACCGCGTGGAAAGGAGGCGCGCCGGGCCGGCCTTGCCGGGTCCCGAACGCGGCCGCATCATGAAGGTGTCGCCGAAGCTCTCATGCGACCAGGCGGCGATCTTTCCGCCCTCATCTACGCTCGCCCGCAGGTCCATCGACATGCAGGTCCCGTAGGGCTCCCAGGCATGTTCCTCCTCGCGCGACCACTTGAGCAGCACCGGGGCGCCGGGGATGGCGCGGGCCACGATCGCGGCATCGAGCGCCGCGTCGTCGGCGCCGTTATGGCCGTAGCAGCCGGCTCCGGGGGCGTGGACGATGCGGATATCCTCGTCCGCCATGTCGAAGGTTTCGGCAAGCGCGGCGCGCAGGAAATAGAGCCCCTGGCTGTGCGAGAAGACGGTGAGCCGGCCGTCGGCGTATTCCGCCATCGCGGCCGAGGGGCCGAGCGAGGCGTGCATCTGGTAGGGCCGTTCGTAGCGCGCTTCGAGCGTGACCCCGGCATCTTCCGGCGGGTCGGCGAGCGGCGGCACCGGGGCCTCGACCGGAGCGCCGTCGACCACGGGAAGGCTGACCCGCTCGTTGGCGCGCAGGCTGTCGTAGATGTCATGCACCGGAAGCCCGTCGCCCCCGTCCCATACGATCGCGGACCCGAGGCGTTCCGCCGCCTTCACCGCGCGATATTCGTCGGTGGCGGCCACGGCGAGGAAACTGCCGTCGCGCACCACCCGGACGTCTTCTTCGCGGAGCCGGTTGAGCACCGTCGGATCGATTCCGGCGAACCGCGCATGGTAGTGCGGCGGGCGCACCGCCCGCGCATGCAGCATGCCGGGAAGGGTCATGTCGTGCAGGAACCAGGCCCGGCCGCGGACGATGTCCTCCATGCCCCGCGCCTCGGCGGCGGCCCCTACATGGCGCAGCGCCCCGCGCGGCTTGAGCGGCGCGTCCGCATCGATGTCGATGCCGAAGGGCTTTCCCTCCGCGAGCTCCCAGTAGCTGGTCGTCCGGTTGGTGGCGCGCGAGTGGATCCTCCCGTCGTCGACCTCCAGCGTGGCGGGATCGACGCCGAGCGCCCGCGCGGCGCGCTCCAGCAGGTGCCGCCGGGCGGTGGCGGCCGCCAGCCGGACGGCGTGGCCGGTCTGGGTCATCGAGTAGCTGCCCGACGTGATCCCCTCGTCGGGGGAAAGCCCGGTCTCGGTGCGCACCGTCTCCACCCGGGCCGGGTCGACGTCGAGCTCGTCGGCGACCAGCATCGTCACCGCGGTCGATATGCGCTGTCCGATATCCACCTTGCCGCTGCGCACGATGACGGTCTCGCCGGGGCCGATGGCGAGCCAGCGGTCGAGCGCGGGGTTGTTGGCGATGCTCGGGTTAGACGCCACCGGCGCCCTCCGCGAGGAGACGGTCGATCGCCCTGAGCACGTCGGGATGCGCGCCGCAGCGGCAGAGGTGGCCGTCGAGGGCCTCGACCGCTCCGGCCCGGTCGGGATCGGGGGCGGTCTCCAGGTAACTGGCGATGGCGACGATCAGCCCGCTCGTGCAATAGCCGCACTGCGCGGCGTTCTCGTCGAGAAACGCGCGCTGCACGGGGTCGAGCTCGCCGTCACGGGCGAGCCCTTCGACGGTGACGATCTCGGCTCCTTCGAACTCGGATACGGCGCGGACGCAGCTCAGCACCTTCTCGCCGTCGGCGATCACCGCGCAGGCGCCGCATTGCTCGAGCCCGCAGCCGAGCTTCGCGCCGACCAGACCGAGCCGGTTGCGCAGCACGTAGATCAGCGGCGTGTCCGGGTCCGCCTCGATTTCGCGGAGCGTTCCGTTGACGGTGAGGGCGAGCCTGGCCACCGTCAGGCCGCCGCGCTCACCCTGGCCTGTTCCTCCGCGATCAGGCGGTCGTGCAGCTTCCGCGCGGCGAGCTGTCCGGCATCGGCGTTCACGTCGATCTTCCACGCATCCGGGCGGCCGTTCATCGACTTCTGCTGCGCTTCGAGCGCCGTGAAATCCTCGACATAGGCGCCCGAGATCGCCGTCTGCAACCACTCCGCCATCTTCCGGTCGCGGGTGAAGTTGTTGGGGAACATCCAGTAATAGACCGAGCGCTTTTCGTCGATCGGGGTCAGCGTGATCGCGATCCGCGCCTCCGCCGCCCCGGCGCGGTCGCCATCCGGAGCGCCGGTGCCGGCCGGCGCCGCGCCGACATCGAGCAGCGTGTGCGACGGCGGGAAGTAGTGGACGATCTGCCAGCGGTCGGCGCGCCTGGCCTCGGGCGGCGCATCGCCCCAGATCGCCTTGCTCCACAGCACGCCGGGGTCTTCGCCGATCATCCAGCGCTCGATCGAGACCGAGGAGTCGGTGCGGGTGGTCTTCATCGGGTTCTCGGTGATCGAATCCGCGGCCAGCGTGGAGGCGTGGATGTAGATCTCGTGCGTGAGGTCGAGCAGGTTGTCGATCGACAGCATGTAATGGCAGCCGACCTCCGCCGCGCCGCCGATGGCGTCCTCCCCGGGCGGCGCCCAGTCGGGATCGGTGTTCCAGCGGTAGCCGGGGATCGCCGCCGGGTCGGCGAGCGCCGCATCGCCCATCCAGATCCAGATGAAGCCGTGCCGCTCGACGACCGGATAGGACCGGACCGCCGCGCCTGGCGGAATCGTCGACTGGCCGGGGACCGCGACGCAGGCGCCCGTCGCGTCGAATTCGAGCCCGTGATAGCCGCAGCGGATCCGGTCGCCGAGACGGACGCCGAGCGAGAGCGGCAGATAGCGGTGGCAGCAGCGGTCGGCGAGCGCCACGGGCGTCCCGCCGGAGGTGCGAAACAGGACGACCGGTTCCTTGCAGATCGTCCGCGCCGCCAGCTCCTCGCCGAGATCGCGCGCCAGCGCCGCGACATACCAGGCGTTAAGCAGGAACATCTCTCCTCCCCCTCCGTGGTCCGCCGATTCTGGCCGCTGACGCCCGGTGTGCACAACCCCGTTGACGCGCCCGCTGGCCCGCCCTCCCCCGGCCCCTCCCGCAAGCCCCGGACTGCGATCCGGGGCAAGCGGGAGGGGAGAAGAAGAGGCGAGGTCGGCACCGCAACTCTCCCTCTCCCCAGCGGGGAGAGGGCCGGGGTGAGGGGGATGCCGGAGCGGCTAAAGTTATCCACAATATAAGTACCGATCGGAGGGCGGGAACGATGGATGAGACGAGGGACGTAAAGCCCGAACGGGCGCGGTCCGCGGCGGCCGGTGCCATCGCGGTTCTCGGTATGCTGTGCGTCGTCCCGTGGGCCGGGGCGGCGCCGCCGTCGCTCCAGACCCCGGCCCCCGTGATCTACCTCGCGGACAATCTCGACGAACAGGACCGGCTCGGATGGTGCATCGACACCGTCGGGCGGGGGTTCGGCGAGCGCCTGCACGCTCATTCTTGCAAGCCCCGGGGCGGCGACGTGCAGTTCGCTTACGACGCGGCGTCGCGGCGGATCGCATCGGCGACATTCGCGGGCAAGTGCGCGACCCTGACGGCGCCGGCCGCCGCGGGGGTGTCGCTGGGGCTGGTGGATTGTTCGAAGGACTCCGCCCGCCAGAGCTTCGATTACGACGCCGAGGCGCTGGCGTTCCGGCCCGGCGGCGACCGGGCGCTTTGCCTCGCCGTGGGCGCGGCCAGAAGATCGGCCGGTCCGTACATGTCCCGCGACCTCGGACTCGCGCCCTGCGCTTCCACCGATGCCAGGTACAGGCAGTGGCGTGTCAAGGACGGCGGGACCTGACGGTGGCGGAACCCGACCTCATCCTCCACAACGGGCAGGTGCTCACCCTCGATTCGTCGCGGCCCGACGCCGAGGCGTTCGCGGTCCGGGGCGGGCGCATCGAGGCGGTCGGCGCCTCGGCCCAAATCCTGCGCGGGCGCGGGCGGGGGACCCGGCTCGTTGACGCGGGCGGCCGCACGGTGACGCCCGGCCTCTTCGACGCCCATCCGCACATGGACCGCGAGGGGCTGAAGGCCCGCGGCGGAATACCGATCGAGGGTCTCGCCTCGGTCGCGGAGATCGTCGAGGTCGTCCGCGAGGCGGCGTCGCGGACGCCCGCCGGGGAATGGATCGTCCTGATGCCCATGCAGCTCGCGCCCGAGCACGGCATGCCGCGCTATGTCAGCGAGCCGGGCCAGCTCGCGGAGGGCCGCTTTCCCGACCGGCGCGACCTCGACGCCGCGGCGCCCGATCATCCGGTGCTGATCCGGAGCATCTGGGGCTGGTGGGGCGTGCCGCCCTTCCCTTCCGTCGCCAACTCGGCCGCGCTCGCGCTCGCCGGCATCGACCGCGACACGAGAGCGCCGCACGGAACCGGGATCGAACGCGACGCTTCCGGCGAGCCGACCGGAGTTATGCGCGAAACCAACCGCGCCCCGATCCTCGAATACACGCTGTTCGGCTGCCTGCCCCGCCTCACGTTCGAGGACCGGCTCGCCGCCGCGCGGACCGCGCCGCGCCTCTACAACGCGGCGGGCACGACGGCGGGCTATGAGGGCCACGGCCTGACACCCTCCATCGTCGAGAGCTATCGCCGGGCGGACGAGGCGGGCGATCTCACGGTTCGCCTCGCGACCGCGCTCAGCGTGCCGAGCGCGGCGATGGACGACCGCGAGCTGGGCGAGTATCTGCGGCAATGGGCGGACCGGATCGCGGCGCCCGGGACGCGGGAAGGCAACCTCGCGCTCGACGGAATCTGTCTCGATTTCGGCGATCCGGACGTCGCCCGCATCGTCGCCACCGGCTATCCCTACGAGCAGTGGGCCGGGCATTTCTACCAGTCCGTCGCCTTCGACCGGCTGGTCGAGATCGCAACGCTCGCCGCCGGGCTCGGCATCCGGCTCGCCTGCATCGCCTACGACATCGAGGCGCTGCTGCGCGCCTACGAGGCGGTGAACGCCAAGGTTCCGATCGCGGACAAGCGATGGGTGATCATGCACCTGAGCCGGGCGACCGACGACCAGCTCCAGAGGATGAAGGCACTCGGAGCAATCGTCACGATCACGCCCAATTTCATGTACCACGCGACGACCCGCCTCGGCCTCGCGGAGCTCGGCGCCGAGGGGACGCCGATCCGCCGGGTGCTGGATGCCGGCATTCCGGTCGCGCTCTCGTCGGACAACGTGCCGGTCTCGATGTTCTGGGCGATGTGGTCGGCGCTCACCCGCTACGCCGCCGACCTGGATACGCGGTTGGGGGAAAGCTTCCTCACCCGGGAAGAGGCCCTGCGGCTGATGACCCGGACCGGTCCGATGCTCACCTGGGACGAGGACCGGCGCGGGACGATCGCGCCGGGCATGGACGCCGATTTCATCGTGCTCGACCGCGACCCGCTGACCTGCCCCGAGGACGGGATCAGGGAGACCCGCCCGCTGCGCACCTTCCTGGCCGGGGAAGAGGTCTACTCGGCATAGGCCCTCCCCCGGCCCCTCCCGCGAGCGGGAGGGGAGAAGGTGAGGCCAGGAGGGGTCGGCGAGCGAATCCCCTCTCCCCCGCGGGGGAGAGGGTCAGGGTGAGGGGGGTGCCGCTTCCCCCGCGACCAGCGTCGCCAGCAGACGGCGGGCCTGGATCGTCGGCTTATCGGCGTTGACGTCGATCTGCGCGGCGCCGGGACGCGCGTCGATCCCGCGCTGCTGCGCCTCCACCGCGTCGACGTCCTCCCGGAAGGTCTGTCGGACGCCCGGATGGAGGCGCGCGTCGAGATCGTCGTCGTCCAGCCGGTAGTTGCGCGCGAACAGCCAGAAATAGTGGCACGACGCTTCGCCTTCCGGCGTCGAGAAATGCGAGGTCCGGTTGGTGATGCCGCGGCTTCGGTCGCCCTCCGGCGCGCCGGTGCCGGCCTCGGCGGCGCCGATGTCGAAGATGCAGCCCGTGGGCGGCACGAAGGTAGCCAGGATCCAGCGGTCCACCGGCCCGGTGAAGCCGCCGGCGATCTTCCAGATCGGCGGCGCCTCGACACCGAGCAACCAGCGCGAGATGGCGATCCGTCCGTCCTTGCGCTCGACCTTCGGCGGGGTGGCCTGCACGGCGTCGCTGCCGAGCGTATCGGGGTGGACGTAGGTCACGTGCGTCGCGTCGAGCTGGATGTCGGTCAGGAGCCGGTATTCGGCCGCGACCGGGTGATAGTCGCCGGTCGTCCTCCAGTCGGGCCCGTCGTTCCAGAACAGGTCGGGGATCCGCGTCTCGTCGGCGCGGGCGGGATCGCCCATCCAGATCCAGATCCAGCGGTGCCGTTCGCGCACCGGGAAGCTCCGCACTTCGGCGCCCGGTGGAATCGTGCTCTGGCCGGGCACCAGGATGCATCTGCCGGTGGGATCGAAGGTCAGCCCGTGATAACCGCATTGGAGGTTGTCGCCCCGCACGCTCCCCATCGAGAGCGGCAGGTTCCGGTGGCAGCAGCGATCCTCCAGCGCGACCGGCGTTCCGTCCTCGCGGCGGTAGAGCACCACCGGCTGGCCGAGGAAGGTACGGGCCAGCGGCTCGCGCCCGACTTCGCGGTCCCACGCGGCGACATACCAGCAATCGCGCAAGTACATGGCGGTTACCCCTCCAATACCAACACGGACCGGCCGGCGCAGGGGCGGGCGTTCAGCTCCAGGCCTGCACGGGCTCGTTCGACGGCACCGCCTCGACCCGGGCGGCGCAGAACTTGAACTCCGGAATCTTGCCGAACGGGTCGAGCGCGTCGTTGGTCAGCAGGTTGGCGGCGGCCTCGGTGAAGCAGAACGGGATGAACACCACGCCGCTCGGCACGTCCCGGTCCACCCGGCCGATCAGCTCGATCGCCCCGCGCCGCGTCTCGACCCGGATCCTGGCGCCGGGGGCGAGCCCCAGCCGCTCGAGATCGGCCGGCGCGAGATGGGCGATCGCCTCCGGCTCGATGGCGTCGAGCACGCCGGCGCGGCGGGTCATCGCGCCGGTGTGCCAGTGCTCCAGCACGCGTCCCGTGGTCAGGATCATCGGGTAGTCCGTATCGGGCACCTCGTCCGGCGGCGAGACCGACGCCGGGACGAACTTGCCGCGCCCGCTGGCGGTCGGGAAGCCGTCGCCGAAGATCACGTCGTCGCCCGGCACGTCGAAGGACGCGGTGGGATAGGTGACCGAGTCCTCGCTCTGGAGACGGTCCCACGAGATCCCGTTGAGCGACGGCATAAGCTCGTGCATCTCGGCGAACACGTCGGCGGGGCCGTCATAGGACCAGTCGAGCCCGAGGCGGCGCGCGATCTCCTGCACGATCCACAGATCCTGGCGCGTATCGCCCGGCAAGGGCAGCGCGGCGCGGCCGATCTGCACCTGGCGGTTGGTGTTGGTGTAGGACCCGTCCTTCTCGGGGAAGGCGGATGCGGGGAGCAGCACGTCGGCGAAATAGGCCGTTTCGGTCAGGAACAGCTCCTGCACGACGAGATGATCCAGCATGGCAAGCGCCTCGCGGGCGTGGCCGACATCGGGATCGGACATCGCCGGGTTCTCGCCCATGATGTACATGCCGCGGATCTCGCCTTCGTGGATCGCGTTCATGATCTCGACCACGGTGAGCCCGCGATTGGGGTCGAGCGAGGTCTTCCACGCGGTCTCGAAGACCTCCCGGATGTCCTCCCCCGCCACCGAGCGGTAGTCGGGATAGAACATCGGGATCAGCCCGACATCCGAGGCGCCCTGCACGTTGTTCTGCCCGCGCAGCGGGTGCAGCCCGGTGCCGGGCCGGCCGACCTGGCCGGTCATCAGCGCGAGCGAGATCAGGCAGCGCGCGTTGTCGGTGCCGTGGATGTGCTGCGAGATGCCCATGCCCCAGAAGACGATCGAGGCCGGCGCGGTGGCGTATTTGCGCGCGACCGTACGGATGGTCTCGGCGTCGATGCCGCAGATCGGCGCCATCTCCTCCGGGGTGAAGGCTTCGATATGGGCCTTCAGCGCTTCGAACCCTTCGGTGTGGCGAGCGATGTAGTCGGGGTCGTGCAGCCCCTCGGCGACGATGACGTTCATGATCGCGTTCAGGAGCGCGACATCGGTGCCGGACTTGAACTGGAGCATGTGCGTCGCGTGCCGGCTGAGCGCCTGGCCGCGCGGGTCCATGACGATCAGGGTCTTGCCGGCCTTGGCCGCGTTCTTGAAGAAGGTCGCCGCGACGGGATGGTTCACCGTCGGGTTGGCGCCGATGACGATGATTACGTCCGAATTGGCGCACTCGAAGAACGGCGCGGTGACGGCGCCGGAGTTAATGGTCTCCATCAGCGCCGCCACCGATGAGGCGTGGCAGAGCCTGGTGCAGTGGTCGACGTTGTTGGTCCCGAACCCGGCGCGCACCAGCTTCTGGAACAGATAGGCCTCCTCGTTGGAGCCCTTGGCGGAGCCGAACCCGGCGAGCGCGTTGCCGCCGCGCGCGTCGCGAATATGGGCGAGCCCGGCCGCCGCGACGTCGAGCGCCTCGTCCCAGCTCGCTTCGCGGAACAGGGCCAGCGGGTTCGCCGGGTCGAGGCTTTCGAGGTCGTCCTTGCCCACGCCCTCCCTTCGGATCATCGGCGTCGTAATGCGCTGCGGATGGTGCACGTAGTCGAACCCGAACCGGCCCTTGACGCACAGCCTGCCGTGATTGGCGGGACCGTCCCGTCCCTCGACCTTGACCAGCCGGTCGTCCTTGATGTGGTAGGTGAGCTGGCAGCCGACGCCGCAATAGGGGCACAGGCTGTCGACGGTCCGGTCGGGCGTGACGGCGCCGGGGCGGTCCTCGTTCATCATCGCCGCCGGCATCAGCGCGCCGGTCGGGCAGGCCTGGACGCACTCGCCGCAGGCGACGCAGGTCGAGTCGCCCATCGGGTCGTCGAAGTCGAAGACGATCTTCGCGTGGCTGCCGCGATGGGCCATGCCGATCACGTCGTTGACCTGCACCTCGCGGCAGGCGCGGACGCAGAGCGTGCAGTTGATGCAGGCATCCAGGTTGACCGCCATCGCCGGGTGGCTGGGATCGGGCTCGGGCGCTGCCTTGCGATCGAAGCGGCTGTCCTCGATCCCGATCCTGTCGGCCCACCGCCACAGCCTGGAGTCCGCGTCGTGCGCGTCGGCGCGCCCCGGCTGGTCCGCGATCAGGAGCTCGAACACCATGCGCCGCGCCGATGCCGCGCGTTCGGAGGCGGTGTCGACCGTCATGCCCTCGCTCGGGGTGCGGATGCAGGACGCGGCGAGCACGCGCTCGCCCTCGATCTCGACCATGCAGGCGCGGCAATTGCCGTCGGCGCGGTAGCCCGGCTCCGGCGAGTAGCAGAGATGCGGGATCTCGACGCCGAGGCGATGCGCGACCTGCCAGATGGTCTCGCCCGGCTGGGCAACCACCCGCTCGCCGTTGAGCGTGAAGGCGATCCCGGCTTCCTGGTCCTTTGGCATGGCCTAACCGTCCGGTATGTCCTGCGGAAAATGCTTCAGCGTCGACAACAGCCCGTTCGGCGCCGCCTGGCCGAGGCCGCAGATCGAGGCGTCGATCATCGCCCGGCTGAGCTCCTCGAGCAACGGCTCGTCCCATCTCGGCCGGCGCATCAGCCCGACCGACTTCTCGCAGCCGTTGCGGCAGGGAGTGCACTGGCCGCAGCTCTCGTCCTCGAAGAAGCGCATCAGGTTGAGCGCCGCATCCGCCGCCGAGTCGCGGTCCGACAACACGATCACCGCGGCCGATCCGATCAGGCAGCCATGCTCTTCGAGGGTGCCGAAATCGAGCGGGATGTCCGCGATGCTCGCCGGCAGGATGCCGCCCGAGGCGCCGCCGGGGAGATAGCCTTTGAAGACGTGGCCGTCCGCCATCCCGCCGCAATATTCGTCGATCAGCTCGCGCGCGGTGATCCCGGCCTCGGCGATCTTGACGCCGGGCTCCCTGACCCGGCCGGAGACCGAGAAGGTGCGCAAGCCCTTGCGCCCGTTGCGGCCCTTGCCGGCGAACCATTCCGGGCCGTTGGCGAGGATATCCGGCACCCAGTAGAGCGTCTCGACGTTGTTGATCAGGGTGGGCTTGCCGAACAGCCCGACCTGGGCGGGGAATGGCGGCTTGTGCCGCGGCAGTCCGCGCTTGCCCTCGATGCTCTCGAGCATCGCCGATTCCTCGCCGCAGATATAGGCGCCGGCGCCGCGCCTGAGCACGATCGAGCCGGGCTTCGCCAGGCCTTCCTGCTCTAGCCGGGCGATCTCCTCGATCAGGATCTCCCGCGCGACGGGGTATTCGTCGCGGAGATAGATATAGGTCTCTTCCGCCTCGACCGCCCAATCGGCGATCAGCGTGCCTTCGAGGAAGCGGTGCGGATCGGTCTCGAGGAAGTAGCGGTCCTTGAAGGTGCCGGGCTCGCCCTCGTCGGCGTTGACCGCGAGATAGCGGGGGCCCGGCTCGGCGCGCACGAAGGTCCATTTGCGCCCGGTCGGGAACCCGGCGCCGCCGAGCCCGCGCAGGCTCGATTCATCGAGCGCCTCGATCACGCTCTCAACGGTGCGGGCGCCGTCCCGGCACTCCCGGAGCATGGCGTAGCCGCCACCCGCGACGTAGGCGTCGAACCCGGTATAGGCCGGAATCTCGGATCCGGTCCTGCCGTCGGCGATCGCGGAAGCGATCCGCTCCGGCGTCGCGTCCGACATCTGGTTGTGGCCGATTTCCGCCGCCGGCGCGCGGTCGCAGGCGCCGATGCAGGGCGCGCGGACGATCCGGACCCCTTCGCCCACGCTCTTCTCCAGCGCCTCGATCAGCGCATCGGCGCCCATCATCTCGCAGGTGAGCGAGTCGCAGACCCTGACGGTGACGGGCGGCGGGCGAGGCTCGCCGTCGCCGAGCACGTCGAAATGAGCGTAGAACGTCGCGACCTCGTAGACCTCGGTGAGGGAGAGCTTCATCTCGTCCGCGAGCGCCGCCATGTCGTCCGGCGCGAGGCAGCCTTGCGAATCCTGGATCAGGTGCAGGTGCTCGATCAGGAGGTCGCGCCGGCGCGGCCGGTCGCCGAGCAGCGCGCGCACCCGTTCCGCCGTGCCGGGATCGACCTGGCGTCCCTTGGTCTGGGGCCGCGCCCGGGTCCGTGCCGAACCGGGATGCCCGTATGCGCGAACCACCCGCGCGCGTTCCGCCATGTTCCCGTCGCGCTCCTGAAGCCCTGAAACCCGTCCCGCCGCGAACCTACCGGCTCGCACCGGCCGCCGTCAAAATCTTGGTCCTCACATACTTCACACCACTTATGGGCCAGCCGCCATCACGTCGGGAATCGATAGTTGTCTTTGTTAACCCGCAACTTGCGCTCTTCGGCCAACGCATCGTCCTGATCCGCGCATGCTTTGGTGCGGTAGTCGATGCGGGAAAGATGCTTCAGAACGTACTTCCGTTTCTCAAGACTCTTGCGGGTGCCCGTTCCGAGAGGGCTCGGCAAGAGAGAAGACATCCGATAGGCGACGTTCTTGCCTCTGCCATACAGAACCAACTCGCCCGTTTTCTGATCGCGCAGTTCGTACACGCCCGGTCCGAACGGCGCAGACAGGTAACCGTTCGACTTTGGATCAGGGAAGGTTCGCCAACAGCTCCATTTGCTCATCGCCCGCTCCCCGATCACTCGCCCGAACTCTTCGTTGTCGGTGTCCACTCCGGCATTGCCGGCAATCATTCGAGGTCGAGCTCCGGTTCCGGCACGCTCGGCTCTTCGATCACCAGCGAGTCGCCCGTCAGTGCGCTCTTGCGTATCAGCGCCCTGTCGAAGGTGTTGAGCACATCGGCCCTCGCCGCGACCGCCGAGGCCACATGAACGGCGTCCTTCGGGGCGATGCCATGATCCCAGACCAGATCGCGCGCCGATTCGGCGATGCGGCGCGTGAGCGCGATCGTGTGGATGAATTTCCTGGCGAAGAGGGCTTCGACCCTGGCGCGCCGCTCTTTCGGAAGCGCGTCCCTGGGCCGCAGCATCAGGACTTCCGCGATGGTGAGGGCGCTGGTCACGATCTCCATTTCGCCGCGCTCGCAGAGGGCCAGGACGTCGCCGCATTTGTCGGCCTTCTCCGGCTCGTCCTGCAGCCAGCCGAGAAAACAGTCCGAGTCCCAATACCTGCGCTCGACCATCAATCGGTGGAGAGCAGCCCGCGAAACTCTTCTATGGGTGTCGCGTCGTAGGGATAGGCCTCGACCCGTTCGGCCCTGATGCTGAGTGGATGGCCTTCGGCATCGTAATGGATCAGGCCGTGCGCCGCGACGCGCCTGGTCCACATTTCCTGCATCGAGGCGACGAGCCCGTCGGGGACCGTGCAGCGCACGCCGGCATCCCAGATCGGCTCGTAGATCGTGAAATGGGGCCCGCCCCTGTTGCTCAGGGTGGAAAGCTCGCCTTCGACGGTTCCATATTCGTGGAAGGGCTCGGGCGGTTCCGCGTCGACATCCTGCAACAGGTCGTTGCGGTTGTCTCCTGCCCAAAGCTGCGTGTCCTCGATGGGAAGCCTGGACAATTCCCGCAACCGTCGCTTCACCCGGGCAGGTGGACGCTCGATTGCTGCAAGAACGCTTCGCGCGACATCGGTTGCGGCGTCCCGACCCATTTCGGCTCTCAGGACCTGGCTGCCCTGCTCGACGGATACCTCCCATCCGACCGCTCTTGCGTCCGACCTCGCCTCGCGCGCGAGATCGGTCAAAATGTCGGTAAAGGTCCGAACGGCCCTGAGAAACACCTGGGCCGGCACTTTGTCCGGCCCGAGCTTCAAGGTCAGGGCAGCGCGAACCTCCTCGCCCTTCGCCATCGCATGGTCCTCCAGTCCGGGCGGCGATGCTACGCCAGAGAGGAGTCCCGGTAAAGCGAGCCGCGGCCGAGGGCCGTCGTTCAGGGAAGCCCGTCCACCACTTCCAGCGCGACCACCTCGGTGTTGATCAGCAGCTTGCCCGCATGCTCGAAATTGACCGTCACGCGGGCGCCGTCGACCGACTGGACCTGCCCCAGCCCCCAGTCCGGCCGTCCCGGATGGCGAACGCGCATGCCGGGCGCCAGTTCACTCATCCCGGGCCCCGCCTCCCGCCGGCCGGCCGGTGAGCCCGGCGACGACGCCCCTGAGCGTGCGCACTTCCTGGTCGGTCAGGTCGGCGCGGGTGAAGATGTTGCGGATGTTGCGCACCATGCGTGGGCGCTTGTCGGGCGGGTAGAGAAACCCGCACGCGTCGAGCTCAGCCTCGAGATGGGCGAACAGGTCGCGGATCTCCTGCTGGGTGGCGGCCTGGGCGCCCTTGCGGACAAGCCGGTCGTCGCCCTCTTCGAGCGCGGGGTCGGCCTGGAACCACTCATAGCCGATCAGCAGCACCGCCTGGGCGAGGTTGATCGAGGAATAGGCCGGGTTGGCGGGCACGATCACCAAAGCCTCGGCCAGCGCCGCGTCGTCGTTGTGGAGCCCGCTCTTCTCGCGCCCGAACAGGAGCGCCGCGTGCTCACCAGCGCGATGGAATTCGCGCAGCCGGCGGGCCGCCGCGCGCGGGGTGAGAACCGGCTTCACCATGTCGCGGACCCGCGCGGTGGTGGCGAGCACGTGGCGGATGTCGCCGATCGCCTCTTCGACGGTCGGGAACACGCGCGCGTCGCCAAGCACCGCTTCGGCCCCGGATGCGGTATTGATTGCCTTCTGGTTGGGCCAGTCGCCGCGCGGCGCGACGAGGCGCATGTCGGTCAGGCCGAAATTGAGCATCGCGCGCGCCGCGGCGCCGATATTCTCGCCGAGCTGCGGCTCGACCAGGACGACCGCGGGCGCTTCGGGATCGGCGACCGAGACCGCGCGGCGGCTGCGGTCGGTTCCCGCCATCAGGCGGCGCCGACGCCGTCGCGCATCAGCTTGTAGGTGATCGAGTCGTTGAGCGCGTTGAAGGAGGCGTCGATCACGTTGGTCGAGACGCCGACCGAGGACCAGTTCTCGCCCTCGTCGTCGCCGCTCTCGATCATCACCCGCGTGACCGCGGCGGTGCCGTCGCCGGGGGTCAGGATGCGCACCTTGTAGTCCACCAGCCGGAGCGCGCCGAGCCCGGGATAGAACGGGATCAGCACCTTGCGCAGCGCGCCGTCGAGCGCGTTGACCGGCCCGTTCCCCTCGGCGACCGCCATGTGGCGGTCGTTCCCCATGTCGACCTTGACGGTGGCCTCGGACAGCGTGATCAGCTCGCCGCGCGCGTTCCAGCGCCGCTCGTCGAACACCCGGAAGCTGTGCAGCCGGAAGAATTCGGGCACCGATCCGAGCGTGCGCCGGGCCAGGAGCTCGAAGCTCGCCCCCGCTCCGTCATAGGCGTAGCCCTCGAACTCGCGCCGCTTCACCTCCTCCAGCAGGCGCGGGACCTTGGGGTTCTTCGGGTCGATGTCGAGCCCGATCTTGCGGAACCGGGCGAGGATGTTGGACCGTCCGGCCTGGTCGGAGACCACGATCTGGCGCTCGTTGCCGACCAGCGCGGGGTCGATGTGCTCGTAGGTCCGGGGGTCCTTCTCGATGGCCGAGACGTGCAGCCCGCCCTTGTGCGCGAAGGCCGACGCCCCGACATAGGCGGCGTTGCGCAGCGGCGCCCGGTTGAGCCGTTCGTCGACCAGCCGCGAGACCGGGGTGAGCTCGGCCAGCCCCGCCTCGTCGATCCCGGTCTCGTAGCCCATCTTGAGCATCAGGCTCGGGATGAGCGAGATCAGGTTGGCGTTGCCGCAGCGCTCGCCGAGGCCGTTGAGCGTGCCCTGCACCTGCCGCGCGCCGGCGCGCACGGCGGCCAGGCTGTTGGCGACCGCGTTCTCGGTGTCGTTGTGGCAGTGGATGCCGAGCGCGCTGCCGGGAATTTCCCGCGCGACCTCGCCCACGATGCGTTCGACCTCGTGCGGCAGCGTGCCGCCGTTGGTGTCGCACAGCACCACCCACCGCGCCCCCGCCTCGTGCGCCGCCTTGACGCAGGCGAGCGCGAAGCCGGGGTTCGCCTTGTAGCCGTCGAAGAAATGCTCGGCGTCGAACATCGCCTCGTCCTTGGTGGCCGCGAGATGGGCGATCGAGTCGGCGATCATCGCGACGTTCTCATCCAGGCTGACGCCGAGCGCCTGCTCGACATGGAAATCCCAGGTCTTGCCGACGATGCAGACCGCCGACGCCTTCGCGTTCGCCAGCGCCGCCAGCCCCGGATCGTTCGCGGCGCTGCGGCCCGGCCGCCGCGTCATGCCGAAGGCGGTGAATTTCGCCCTGGCGAGAGCCGGCGGTTCGGCGAAGAACGCATCGTCGGTCGGGTTGGCGCCGGGCCAGCCGCCCTCGACATAGTCGATGCCGAGCCGGTCGAGCGCCCGCGCGACCGCCGCCTTGTCGGCGACACCGAAATCGACTCCCTGCGTCTGCGCGCCGTCGCGCAGGGTGGAATCGAACAGCCAGATACGCTCGCTCATGTCCGCCGCCATTCGCTGCTGCCGTCGGGCCGATCCTCGACGACCACGTTGTGAACTTTCTTGAGTTCCTCCCGAATGCGGTCGGCCTCGGCGAAGTCCCGTTCCGAGCGTGCTTGGGACCGCTCGGCGATTAAGGCCTCGATCACATTTTCGTCGACGACGTTGGAACGCCTTGTCACGGACGGCTCCGGGGTATCGAAATGGACGCGGACGGGATCGGCATCAACCGAGAAATGTCTGCCCTTCAACCAGTTCTCTGGTTCCTCCGCAAGGAGCCCCAGCAGCCCGCCGGCGAACAGGAGCCCGGCCTTGGCGCGGGCGCGTTCCTCCGCCGAAGCGCTGCGGTTGAGCGCGCCCGCAAGCGCGTGCATCTCGGCCAGCGCCCTGGGCGTGTTGAGGTCGTCCGACAGCGCCTCGATGACCGGTGCGGCAGCCCCGGTGTCGTCGGACGCGGCGAGATCGCTCGCGCCGGCGAGCGCGGTGTAGAGCCGGTCGAGCGCGCTCTTCGCCCGGTCCAGCGCGGCAAGCGAGAAATCGAGCGGCTGGCGGTACTGCGCGGTGAGCAGCCCGAGCCTGATCGCCTCGCCGGCTGCGCGGTCGAGCAGGTCGTGGACGGTGTGAAAATTGCCCGCCGATTTCGCCATCTTCTCGTCGTCGACGGTGACGTAGCCGTTGTGCATCCAGAGATTGACGAACGGCGCGTCATGCGCGCAGGTCGACTGGGCGATCTCGTTCTCGTGGTGCGGGAAGATCAGGTCCTGCCCGCCGCCGTGGATGTCGAAGGTCTCGCCGAGATGCTTTTTCGACATCGCCGAGCATTCGAGATGCCAGCCGGGCCGGCCGTGCCCCCACGGGCTGTCCCAGCCGGGCTGGTCGGCCTCCGACGGCTTCCAGAGCACGAAATCGGCCGGATCGCGCTTGTAGGGGGCGATTTCCACCCGCGCGCCGGCGATCAGCTCGTCCCGGCCGTGGCGCGAGAGCCTGCCGTAATCCGCCATGGTCGCGACCGAGAACAGCACATGCCCTTCCGCCGCGTAGGCGTGCCCCTTCCCGATCAGCCGTTCGATCATCGCGATCATCTCGGGGATATGGTCGGTCGCCCTGGGCTCGACATCGGGCGGCAGCGCGCCGAGCGCCGCCATGTCGGCCTGAAAAACCTCCGCGTAGCGCCCGGTGATCGCGTCGATGGGCTCGCCCGTCCGGCGCGCGGCCTCGATGATCTTGTCGTCCACGTCGGTGATGTTGCGCACATAGGTCACCGCGTCCTTGCCGTAGACGTGGCGCAGCAGCCGGTACAGCACGTCGAACACCACGACCGGGCGCGCGTTGCCGATATGGGCGTAGTCGTAGACCGTCGGCCCGCAGACATAGATCCGGACGTTGCCCGGATCGATGGGCTCGAAGGCCTCCTTGCGCCGGCTCAGCGTGTTGTAGAGCGAGATCGCCATCGCCGCGCGCCGGGTCAGTCCCGGCCCCGGAAGGCGTTGACGATCGGATATCGCCGGTCGCGGCCGAACGACCGGCGGGTGATCTTGACGCCGGGCGGCGCCTGGCGGCGCTTGTACTCGGCGCCGAGCAGCATCCGCCAGACCCTGAGCACCAGCGCCCGGTCGAACCCCTCCTCGACCACCGCGTCGACGCCCATGTCGCGCTCCACCAGCCCGTCGAGGATGCGGTCCAGCGTGTCGTAGGGCGGCAGCGTGTCGTCGTCGCGCTGGTCGGGCTTAAGCTCGGCCGACGGCGGCTTGACGATGACGCGGTCCGGGATCGCCCGACCCTCGGGCCCGAGCATTCCCGGCAAGCGGTTTTCGTTGCGCCAGCGGGCGAGCGCGAACACGGTCGTCTTGTACACGTCCTTGAGCACCGAGTAGCCGCCGCACATGTCGCCGTAGAGCGTGGCGTAGCCGACCGACATCTCCGACTTGTTGCCGGTCGACAGCACCATGCTGCCGGTCTTGTTGGAGAGCGCCATCAGGGTCATGCCGCGCGACCGCGCCTGGATGTTCTCTTCCGTCGTGTCCGCCTCGGCATTGCCGAAGAGCGGGCGCAGCATCGCGTCGAACGCGCCCATCGCGGGTTCGATCGAGACCTCGTCCAGCGCGACGCCCAGCAGCCGCGCGGTCCCGGCGGCGTCCTCCAAACTCTCTGTCGATGTGTAGGGCGAGGGCATCATCACGCAGCGCACGCGTTCCGGGCCGAGCGCGTCGGTCGCGACCGCGGCGGTGAGCGCGGAATCGATGCCGCCCGAAAGGCCGATGATGACTCCCGGGAACCCGTTCTTGGTCACGTAGTCGCGGAGGCCCAGTGTCATCGCCGCGTAGATCGCGGCCAGCCCTTCCTTCGGGGGGTGGCGGTCCGCGGTGTCGCAGAGCCAGGCGCCGTTCTCGCGCCGCCAGGACGTGGGCAATATGTCCTCGCGCCAACTCGGCGCCTGCCCCTTGAGCGCGGCGTCGGCGTCGAGCACGAAGGAGCTGCCATCGAACACCAGCTCGTCCTGCCCGCCGACCTGGTTGACGTAGACGATCGGCAGGTGCGACTCGGTGACCCGCGCGACCGCGAGGTTGAGGCGCTCGTCGGCCTTGTCGACCTCGAAGGGCGAGCCGTTGATGACGACCAGGATCTCGGCGCCCGACTCCTCGAGGCATTCGGTGACCTCGTCGGTCCACATGTCCTCGCAGATCATCACGCCGAGGCGGACGCCGCGGAAATTGATGGGTCCGGGCAGCGGCCCCGACGAGAACACGCGCTTCTCGTCGAACACGCCGTAATTGGGCAGATCGTATTTCCGCCTGACATCGGCGATCGCACCGCCGTCGAGGAGCACCGCCGCGTTGTAGACCGTCCCGTTCTCCGCCCAGGGCGCGCCGACCAGGAGCCCGGGCCCGCCTTCGGCGGTCGCCGCCGCGAGCGTCTCCAGCTCGCGGTGCACGGTCTCCTGGAAGGACGGCCGGACCACGAGGTCCTCGGGCGGGTAGCCCGAGAGCGCGAGCTCCGAGGTAACCACCAAATCGGCCCCGAGCCTGGCCGCCTCGCCGCGGGCATCGCGCAGCCGCGCGGCGTTGCCGACCACGTCGCCCACGGTCGGGTTGAGCTGCGCGAGGGCGATGCTGAGCGCGTCGGTCATCCCGGGATTGCCGTTCGCGGCGGCGCGCGGCCTATTCGGCCGCGGCGGCGGATCGGGCGTTGCCGTTGATCCTGTCGCGCTCGGCCTTCAGCGCCTCCGCGACCTCGAAGGCGAGCTCGAGCGACTGGCTGGCGTTCAGCCGCGGGTCGCAATGGGTGTGGTAGCGGTCGGCGAGATTGGCCTCGGTCACCTCCCGCGCGCCGCCGATGCATTCGGTGACGTTCTGACCGGTCAGCTCGACATGGATTCCGCCCGGATGCGCGCCTTCGGCGCGAAGGATGGCGAAGAAATCCCGCACCTCGGAAAGAACCGCCTGGAGACGCCGGGTCTTGTAGCCGTTCTGCGCCTTGATCGTGTTGCCGTGCATCGGATCGCAGGCCCAGACCACGGTTCGCCCGGATCGGTGCACGGCGCGGACCAGCGGCGGCAGCAGTCCGGCCACCTTGTCGGCGCCCATGCGCGCATAGAGCGTCAGCCGGCCCGGGGCGTCGTCCGGGTTGAGCCGGTCGATCAGGCTCAGGATATCGTCGGCTTCCGAGCTCGGGCCGACCTTGAGCCCGACCGGGTTGGCGACGCCGCGCAGGAACTCGACATGGGCACCGTCGAGCTGCCGCGTGCGGTCGCCGATCCACAGCAGATGGGCGGAGGTGTCGTACCAGTCGCCGGTGATGGAATCGACCCGGGTCATCGCCTCCTCGTAACCCAGCAGCAGCGCCTCGTGCGAGGTGTAGAGATCGGTTTCGCGGATCTGGGACACGGTCTCCGACGTCACCCCGCAAGCCTCCATGAAGCGCAGCGCTTCGTCGATCCGGTCGGCGAGATCGGCGTAGCGCGCCGCCTCCGGCCCGGCCGAGACGAAGTCGAGGTTCCACTTGTGGACCTGGTGCAGATCGGCATAGCCGCCCTGGGCGAAGGCGCGCAGCAGGTTGAGCGTCGCCGCCGACTGGTTGTAGGCGCGCACCATGCGCCCGGGATCCGGCACCCGCGCGGCCTCGTCGAACGGCATGTCGTTGATCATGTCGCCGCGATAGCTCGGCAGGTCGACCCCGTCGACGGTCTCGAAGTCGGCCGAGCGCGGCTTGGCGAACTGGCCGGCGAGGCGCCCCACCTTCACCACCGGGCGGCCGCCGCCGAAGATCAGCACCACCGCCATCTGCAGGATGACACGGAAGGTGTCGCGGATGTTGTCGGGATGGAACTCGGCGAAGCTTTCCGCGCAGTCGCCGCCCTGCAGCAGAAAGGCCTTGCCCGCCGCCACCTCGGCGAGCTGCGCCCGGAGACGCCGCGCCTCGCCGGCGAAGACCAGCGGCGGATAGCCGCGCAGGCGGGCCTCCGCCTCGGCCAGCGCCGCGGCGTCGGGATATTCAGGGACCTGGCGGATCGGCTTCGACCGCCAGCCGTCTGGGGTCCATTCCCCGCTCATCGCGCGGCACTCCCCGTCTCGAGTCGTCTTCGGAAGGGCCGCCCTATACGCGAACCCCGCCGAAATTGCCAGCAAATCGTCGGCCATTCAAATGGCGGAGGCGAGGCTCGCAGCCTGGGATCAGGCCTCGCCCGGCTCCTGCATCCATTCCGAAATGTTCCGCGCGCCGTGCAGCACGCGCCAGACGTCGATTTCCGCTCCCGTCTCGACATAGAAGACGAGGTACGGAAATTTTCCGGCAGGGCGGAAACGCAGGCCGGGAATGTCAAGCTCTTGCGCATAGCGGAGCGAACCGGCCGCCGGGTGTTCGCCGATGCCGCGAAGAGCGTGTTCCAGCGCATCGACGAAGGCAAGCGCGACCGTCGGGCCGGCCTCGTCGATGTTGCGTGCGACTGCGTCGTCGATATCGTTCCGCGCCCGCTCGCGCAGAACGACGGGCTTGCCGCTCACCGCGATCCGGACTCGCGGATTCCGTCACGGAGCCGGTCGAAGTAATCCTCGTCGGCGGCGACCGCGGGCGGCGATTCCGCCCCTTCCAGAAGCAGGTCGCGCAGGCGCTGACGGTCGCGATCCTTGCGGATCAACTCGCGGACATATTCGCTCGACGATCCGTACCCGCGTGCGCCGACCTGATCGTCGACGAAAGACTTGAGGGAGTCGGGCAGCGAAATGTTCATCGTGGTCATGGCGCCACGCTAGCGGTGTTGGCAAAAATTGGCAAGCACCGCTCCTATAGCCTCGCCGCCCTCTACTCCGCCGCCTGCGCCTCTGGCTCGGGGACCGGACTGCGCATGGTGACGAATTCCTCGGCCGCGGTCGGGTGGATTCCGACGGTGGCGTCGAACTGCGCCTTGGTGGCTCCGCATTTGAGCGCGATGCCGAGGCCCTGGGTGATCTCGGCCGCGTCGGGCCCCACCATGTGGCAGCCGACCACCCGGTCGGAGGCGCGGTCGACGACGAGCTTCATCATCGTGCGGTCCCCGGCGAGCGTCAGCGTGTGCTTGAGCGGGCAGAAGACCTCGCGGTAGACGTCGACGGCGCCGTAGCGCTCGCGCGCCTGCTCCTCGGTCAGCCCGACCGTCCCGACATTGGGGTTGGAGAACACCGCCGTCGCGATGTCGGCATAGTCCATCCGGAGGTCCTTGCCGTCATAGAGGTTGGCGGCGAGCACCATGGCTTCCGCGATGGCGACCGGGGTGAGCTGCAGCCGGTCGGTCACGTCGCCGAGCGCATAGATGTTGGGGACGCTCGTGCGGAACCGGTCGTCGACCGCGATGGCGCCGTTCCCGCGCATTTCGACGCCCACCGCCTCCAGCCCCATGTCGGCGACGTTGGGGACCCGGCCGATCGCGTACATCGCCTGGTCGACGACGACCGTCTCGCCGCCCGACAGCGCCACGGCGAGCCCTTCCTCCGTCCGGTCGATCCGCTCGACGGTGGTCCGCCAGCGAATGTCGACCCCCTTCTTCGCCATTTCCTCGGCGAGGTGGGTGCGGATGTCGATGTCGAAGCCGCGCATGAAAAGCGGGCCGCGATAGGCCTGGATCACCCGAGATCCGTAACCGTTGAAAATGCCGGCGAACTCGACCGCGATATAGCCGCCGCCCACGATCAGCACCCGCTCGGGCCGCTCCTCGAGGTAGAACGCCTCCTCGGAGGTGATCGCGAGATCGCCGCCCGGGATCGTCGGGCGCTGCGGCCGGCCGCCGGTTGCGACGAGGACGGTCTCGGCCGTCACCCGCTCGCCGCCCACGTCGAGGGTGTGCGCGTCGAGGAATGTCGCGCGGCTCTCATGGATGCGCACATCGTTGTTGCCGAGGATGCGCCGGTAGATGCCGTTGAGCCGCTCGATCTCCTTGTTCTTGTTGGCGATCAGCGTGGGCCAGTGGAGCGCCGGTTCCTCGAACGTCAGGCCGAAGGCGGCGGCGTCCTCCGCATCCTCGCGGTAATGCGCCCCGTAGGCGAACAGCTTCTTGGGGATGCAGCCGACATTGACGCAGGTGCCGCCCATGAAGCGCTCCTCGGCGATGCCCACGCGCGCGCCGTAGGACGCCGACATGCGCGCCGCCCGCACCCCGCCCGAACCCGCGCCGATGACGAAGAGATCGTAGTCGTAACCAGCCATGCACACCTCCGCCCGGAGAGGTGCGTCAGCGCAGCGGGGATGTCAACTCGGGCGGCGGGGCGGGGCGGCCCGCCCATTCCACCCCGGGCCGATTTGCCCTAGCCTGAGGCGGTCGCGGGGGGAGGCCGATGGAGAGAGCGGATTTCGAGGCGGTGCGGCGGCCGCTCGCCGAGGCGGAGACCCTGCCGCCCGAATGCTACACCTCCGAGGCGTTCCATCGCCGCGAGGTCGAGCGCATCTTCCTCCGCAAGTGGAACCTGATCGGCCGCGCCGATTACTGGCCGGAGCCCGGCGACTACGCGGCGCTGACGCTGGCGGGGGCGGAATACGTCGTGCTGCGCGACGGGGAGGGGCGGCTCCGCGCCTTCGCCAATTCGTGCCGGCACCGCGGCGCGAAGCTGCTGGACGGGGAGGGGCGGTGCGAGCGCATCGTCTGCCCCTATCACGGCTGGACCTATCGCCTCGACGGAGCGCTCGACTTCGCCAACGGGATGGAGCGGGCACGCAATTTCGATCCGGCGGAGTACGGTCTGGTCGAGCTCCGGCTGGAATGCTGGGCCGGTTTCGTCTTCGTCAATTTCGACCCGGGCTGCGGACCGCTGGCGGATTACCTGGGCGATCTCGGCGACCACCTCGCCTCCTATCGCCTCGACGACATGGCGACGGTCCGGCGCGAGGACTACGTCGTGCGCACCAACTGGAAGAGCTATGTCGAGAACTCGATGGAGTCCTTCCACCATGCGACGGTGCACCGGAATTCGGTCAACGACCCCTCCATCAAGAAGAAGGTGGTGCGCGGCGCGCCGGGCGAATACGTGCTGGTCCAGTCCGATTCCGGAGGGCGCACCCGCGCGCTGCTCAAGGGGGCGCAAGGATTCCCGCCGATCCCGACGCTGACGGGGCCGGCGGCCAGGGGCTCGCAGTATCTGCTGGTCTACCCGGCGACGATGATCGGCTGCGACGTCGATTCGATGTGGTTCAAGCAAATGCTGCCCGAGGCGCCGGACCGGGTGCGCAACGTGGTCGCGATCTGCTTCCCGCGCGAGACCGCGGCGCGGGCCGATTTCGAGACCGTGGCCGCGCATTACTACCGCCGTTTCGAGACCGCGATCGCCGAGGACAACGAGATCGCCGAGCGCCAGTTCGCGGGGCTCGCCTCCCCGCTCGCCCGGCCCGGCCGGTTCTCGCACCGCGAGCCGCTGGTGCACGCGATCGACAACTGGATTCTCGACCAGGTGCTCGACGGCTGAGCGCGCGGACGGAGAGGGAGAGAGCGATGGCCGGACCGGTTTTCCACATGGCCGCGGGCGCGCCCCGCCCGGTGGCGCCCTTCAGCCATGCGGTGGAGGTCGACGGCTGGGTCCTGGTCACCGGCCAGATGCCGAACGAGCCCGGAAACGAGGACGCGCCGCTGCCGCCCGACATCGAGGGCCAGACCCGGGCGGTGATGGCGAACCTCGAGACCGTCCTCGCCTCGCTCGGCCTCGGGTTCGAGCACGTCGTGATGGCGCGGGTCTATCTCACGCATTTCAAGGAAGACTACGCCCGGATGAACGCGGTCTACGCCACCTACTGGAACGAAAACCGCCGCCCCGCCCGCACCTGCATCGGCGTCACCGCGCTGGCGCTGGACGCGAGGATCGAGATCGACCTGGTGGTGAAGCGGGGGTGAGGTTGGATTGGGGGCGGTCTCCTCCAACGCGCTTGACTTCAACCGATGCCGGCTGCATCCATCGTCGTCGGAGGGGCGAGAGATGGCGATGAAGAAACCGGCGCATCCCGGCGCGATCGTGCACGAAGACAGCCTGAAACCGCTCGGGCTTTCGGTGACCGAAGGCGCGAAGCGGCTCGGCGTGGGACGCCCGACGCTCTCCAACCTGGTCAACGAAAGGGCGTCGATCTCTACCGAAATGGCCTACCGGCTCTCCACGGCGTTCGGGTCCCCTCCGGAGACGTGGCTCGGGATGTAACTCGCCTTCGACCTCGCCCACTCGCGTCACCTCGAACGGACCATCGAGGTGGAGCGGATCGAGGCGGTGTAGGTGGGACAACGGCACGCGAGGACATCGATCAGCCGTCTAATATTTTGATCAGATTGTCCAGGCTGGGAGAACGAGATGAAAATCAGGCGCTTTCTGGCAAAGTCGTTGAACGGTCACTTAAACCTTAGTGTCAATTTTCATGACCAACTGACATTCGTAACAGGAATTAACGGTACCGGAAAAACCTCGGTACTGAATTGTATCGCAGCGTTACTACTGCCCCGCTTCGAGTACTTTTCGGCCATTCACTTTGACAGATTTACGGTTGAATTACAGGAAGAAAGAAAAAGAGTCCGTATATCTGTATCAAAGAACGAAGGCCTAATTCGGATTGCCTGCTCAAAATTTCCCAAGAAACATTTGAGTATTTCTCCGTTACAGGATATTGGCAGGTTTGGACCAGCACAGACAAGAGACTACGAAGAAGACTATTACAGAGAAATATTAAGCCGAAACGCTGGCAATCCGATCCTAGTGTCCTGCATCTGAAATTACTTTATAGTATGATTTGAGTGTATCGAGGATTTGGTCTGCGGTCTTGGTCCAGAGGAAGGGCTTGGGGTCCTGGTTGTAGATGTCGAGATACTCGGCGATCGCCGTCTCGAGCTGTGCGGTGCTGCGGTGGGTGCCGCGCCGGATCTGCTTTTCGGTCAGCAGGGCGAACCAGCGCTCGACGAGGTTGAGCCAGGAGGCGCTGGTCGGCGTGAAGTGGAGATGGAAGCGGGGATGGCGGGCCAGCCATTGGTGGATCATGGCGGTCTTGTGGGTGCCGTAGTTGTCGAGCACCACATGGACCTCGCGGTCGGCGGGCACCGCCTTGTCGATGGCGCGGAGGAACTTGCGGAACTCGACGGCGCGATGCCGGCGATGGCATTGGCCGAGCACCTCGCCGGTGGCCACGTTGAGGGCGGCGAACAGCGATGTGGTGCCGTGGCGCTTGTAATCGTGGGTACGCCGTTCCGCCAGGCCCGGTCTCAGGGGCAGCAGCGGCTGGCTGCGGTCGAGCGCCTGGATCTGCGACTTCTCGTCGACGCACAGGACCACGGCGCGCTCCGGCGGATGGAGGTAGAGGCCGACGATATCGCGCACCTTCTCGACGAACAGGGGATCGCAGGACAGCTTGAAGGTCTCGACACGGTGGGGCTTGAGGGCGAAGGCCTGCCAGATGCGCCCGACCGTCGCCGGGCTGAGCCCGCTCGCCCTGGCCATCGAGCGCGTGCTCCAATGGGTGGCGTCCCGCGGCATCGACTCCAGCGTCATCGTCACCACACGCTCCACATCGGCGTCGCCGATCTTGCGCGGCGCGCCGGGCCTGGCCTCGTCGAGCAGGCCGTCGCAGCGCGCCGCGACGAACCGCCGCCGCCACTTGCCGACCGTGACCCGCGTGGTGCCCAGCCGCTCGGCCACCGCGATGTCGCTCTCCCCGGCCGCGCTGGCCAGCACGATGCGGGCGCGCAGCGCCAGCGCCTGCGCGGTGTTGCGCCGGCGCACCCAGCGCTCCAGCTCCGCGCGCTCGTCCGTCGTAAGCCGCGGAATGGCTCGGGTATGATGGTTCGCCATCGTCCGTCCCCTGCAAAATCAACCGAACAGACGGTAGCACACGCCCATCTATTGATAAAGAACTTATGAGACAGGATACTAGAATACATTGAAAGTTTACCAGCCCCAATGTATTTGGGTCTTGATCGGCGATCACTTTCAACAGGAGGAGACAGGGGAAGGTATGAACGTAGGCCGCCTACACGCGAGCGACTACGCAGAAACATTTTTGGACGTTCTCTAGAAGAGGGTTTGGCGGACGCATTATATTTTGCGCGAGAGCAATTTCAAGAAGATAGACGTCAGGAGGTGGCACTGGACGAAGCCTTTCGGGAGAAATTAGTTCTTACTTTGATTGATTTTCCTCCTGTTTCTTTTTTCGGACGAATGCAGGAGCCACCACTGCAAGAACAAAAGCGATTTCGTGAAGCGCGATCCAATTTGCATCGTCTAGCCACCTTATTGAGCGTAGGACAAGAGACTATCTCATCTAAAGTTGACCCTCTATTTGATTTTCTTGAGGGGCGACTTGATATTATTCGTAAAGGCTCAAAAAGAAAAGGTGACAATCCATCGCGCAAACAAATTGAAGCATTGATCGACTGGTCCTACAACAAAAACAATCTTGACAAAGTAACAGAGATTTCCGAACTGATTTCAGAATACAATGATGAGGTCGGCGAAATTAAGAGACGTGTAAATAACTACCTCCACACCGTAAACCAATTCGTAGAAGATAGCGGAAAGAAAATTAAATTTAACGCGGTAGGAAATCTTCGGTTTACGTTAGGCGACAAGAATGAAGAAAGACATATACGCACACTTTCATCTGGAGAAATACAAATGGTGGTCATTCTCACGCACCTATATTTTAATTCTGAAGTTGAGCGGGCAAACGTCTTCATTATCGATGAACCGGAGTTATCGCTCCATGTAGAATGGCAAGAAAAATTCGTCGATGCCGTTATCGAAGCCTCCGAAAGCACTCAATTTATTTTGGCCACACATTCGCCATCAATCATTTTGGATAAAGTGGACCATTGTGTTGAGCTCACGAAATGACCACATCCGTTCTATTGCCCGCCAAGGCGGCCCGAGCGCTCGGATATCTTAAGTCCAGCCATAATGACATTGAAATATATGTTGAAGATACCTCTGCCCAAAATGTGTGGATCAAGTTGTTGCGTGTTTACTTACCCAAACACATTAGGCTTAACAGCGTAAACATGTTAGGATCAAGAAACGCTGTTCTTGAAGCCTGCAAGCTAGATCAGAGGCTTGATGAGCGAAAGAAGCTATACATTATTGACTCTGACCTTGATCTACTTAGAGGGATACCAAAACCAAAATTAAGGCATTTGTACCGACTTCGTGCGTATTGTGTTGAGAATTACTTGATTGAACCACGGGCAATAGTTTCGGCAATTACAGTCATCAAGCCGGATATAGTCGAAGAGCAGGTATTCCATTCGCTTAATTTGGACGCTTGGTTATTGAGGAATGAGCAGTTGTTAGCTGCATTGTTTATATGTTATGCGGTAACTTTTGAATTGGCCAGTGCCAATGATACAATTAGTTATAGCGTACACCGTTTAATAAACAAGAAGAACAGAAATGGAGACTTATGTGGAAGTATGGTATACAGCCGAATAATCACGCTCTATCGCTCCGTAAGACAACAGCGTGGAAAAGAAGAGACACGGGCGGTATACAATAGAATAAGGGCGCGAGCAGATAAAATAGGCGTTTATCGATTCGTGTCCGGTAAAGACTATCTTTTTCCTCTCATTAATTTGTTGGTCAGTAAAACATTCAAATGCAATCTTCCGATGAAGACCTTCTTGACGCTAATTGCTCAGACTTTAGAAGCACCCCAAGATAGGTATTTGGTCACTAGGCTACGTTCGGTGATTGGCAGACATGTGTAACGGTGTAAAGGTTCCATTGGTCACGCGGTCGTCAAATACGGATTCCTCGTCGTCTCAATGGGCACCGTGCTTTTGGTGAGGACTCGGTCGCGTAGGCCATCATTATGAAACTTCCTTGATGAAAATATTGCTTATTGGGTGAGGGTGCAGAATATAATTGAACGATGTTGGCCACCGGTCTTTCTTTATCTGAAGCTTGTCGGCCATTAAATGGTGACAGCTGGTTGATCGTGCTGTGTAAACCCAATGCAGGCAGTGCCCCCTACGCCGCCGCCCGGATCGCCGCCGCCTTCACCTTGTCGTCTACCGCGTTCTCGAACTGCTCGAAATTGGCTTCGAAGCGTTGCGCGAGGCCGCGGGCGGTGGTGTCGTAGCCGCCCTTGTCCGACCAGGTGTTGCGCGGGCTCAGCACCTCGTCGGGCACGTCGGGCACGTTCTCGGGGACCAGCACGCCGAAATTGGGGTCCGGCGCGACCGCGACCGAGGCGAGCTTGCCCTCGACCGCCGCGCGCACCATGGCGCGGGTATGGGCGATCTTCATCCGCTCGCCGACCCCGAACGCGCCGCCGCTCCAGCCGGTATTGACCAGCCAGCAGGTCGCGCCGTGGCGCGCGATCTTCTCGCCCAGCAGCTTCGCGTAGACCGTCGGGTGGCGCGGCAGGAAGGGCGCGCCGAAGCAGGTCGAGAACGTCGCCTCGGGCTCGCTGCCGAGACCGCGCTCGGTGCCGGCGAGCCTCGCCGTGTAGCCCGACAGGAAGTGGTACATCGCCTGTTCCGGGGTGAGCCGGCTGATCGGCGGCAGCACGCCGAACGCATCCGCGGTCAGCATCACGATATTGGCCGGATGCCCGCCCATGCCGGACATGTCCACGTTGCCCAGAAAATGGAGCGGGTAGGAGGCGCGGGTGTTCTCGGTGAGCGAGCCGTCGTCGAAATCGGGCTCCCGCGTGACCGGGTCGATGACCACGTTCTCCAAGAGCGTGCCGAAGCGGAAGCAGGCGTTGTGGATCTCCGGCTCCGCCTCGGCCGACAGCGCGATGGTCTTGGCGTAGCAGCCGCCCTCGAAGTTGAACACGCCGTTGTCGGACCAGCCGTGCTCGTCGTCGCCGATCAGCGTCCGCGTGGGATCGGCCGACAGCGTCGTCTTCCCTGTCCCCGAGAGCCCGAAGAAGATCGCCGTGTCGCCCGTCGGACCGATATTGGACGAGCAGTGCATCGACAGCACACCCTTGCCCGGCAGGATGTAGTTGAGCACCGAGAAGATCGTCTTCTTGATCTCGCCGGTGTAGTGCGACCCGGTCACCAGGATCAGCCGCTTCGCGAAGTTCAGCAGGACGCCCACCTCCGACCGGGTGCCGTCGATTTCCGGCACCGAGTGCAGGTTGGGCGCGTGCAGCACGGTGAATTCGGGCGAGAATGCCGCCCTCTGCGCATCGCTCGGCGGGATGAACATGTTGCGGGCGAACAGGCTGTGCCAGGACTGCTCGGTTACCACCCGGACCGGCAGACGATAGTCCGGATCGGCGCCGGCGAACACGTCCTGGACGAACACCTCGCGGTTCTGCAGATAGGCGGCCATCCGCTTGTGGGCGGCCTCGAAATGCGCCTGCGAGATCCGGTTGTTGACCGGGCCCCACCAGATGTCGTGCGACGAGGAGGGCTCGTCGACGATGAACTTGTCCCTGGGCGAACGGCCGGTGTACTCGCCGGTCTCGGTCACGAAGGCGCCGCCCCGGGCCAGAACCCCCTCGCCCCTTCTCAACCCGTGCTCGTAGAGCGCCGGCACGTCCGGGTTCCAGTGGACGGGGCCGGGGTTCACGAGCCCGTGATTCTCCAGCCCCCATGAACTTGCGGCGGATCCGTCAGCTTGCACTCTCGACCTCCCGGGATTGGCGGGAACGCGCGCGGCCCCGGCGGCGGGGCGAATGGCGGGGGCTCGTGTCAGGCGGCAAACTAGTGTGTGCGTTGCGCCGATTCAACCGGCCCCGGAGGGCGGGCGGGGTCCTTTCCGCCGGGCTTGCCGCGGCGGCGCGAGACCCCATCTAACAGGTCGCGGCCATCGGCATGCCGGCAGGGACAGCGGGGGCATCGTGAAGGAACGGATCGCGCTGGTCGACGACGACCGCAACCTTCTCGCTTCGGTCTCCATGCTGCTGGAGGCGGAGGGGTTCGCCGTGCGCTGCTTCACCGACGGCGCCTCGGCGTTGCAGGGCCTCGGCGCCGATCCCGTCGATCTCGCCGTGCTCGACTTGAAGATGCCGCGGATGGACGGGATGGAGCTCCTGCAACGTCTCCGCAGGCGGTCCGACGTTCCCGTCGTCTTCCTGACCTCGAAGGACGACGAGGTCGACGAGGTGCTCGGGCTGCGCATGGGCGCCGACGACTACATCAAGAAACCGTTTTCCCAGCGCCTGCTGCTCGAGCGCATCCGCACCGTATTGCGGCGCCACCGGAAGGGCGCCGCCGGACCGGGGGAAGCTGGCGCCGAGGCGGCTCTGACGCGGGGCGAGCTCACGCTCGACCAGTCGCGTCATCTCTGTTCCTGGCGCGGACGGCCGGTCGACCTCACGGTCACCGAGTTCCTGATCGTCAAGGCGCTCGCCGCGCGCCCCGGCCACGTGAAGTCGCGCGACCAACTGATGGACGCGGCCTATGGCGAGCACATCTATGTCGACGACCGAACGATCGACAGCCACATCAAGCGTCTGCGCAAGAAGTTCCGGCTGGTGGACGAGGAATTCGGCCATATTGAAACCCTGTACGGCATCGGCTACCGCTACAGGGAGGACTGATCCGCCGGGCCGCACCGGTCGCGACCGCCGGCGCGGCGTCCCGACGATCGGGGGTGTTGCGATGATTTCGCCCCTCACGCGGCGCGTGCTGACGGTCAACGTCCTGGCGCTCGGGGCGCTCGTCGCCGGATTGCTCTATCTCGGCCAGTACGAGGACGGGCTGGTCGAGGCGGAACTCGCCTCGCTCCACACCCAGGCGGAGATCTTCGCCGGCGCGCTCGGCGAAGGCGCGGCGGGCGAGGCGGCCGGCGGGGGCCAGGCCCTGCTTCCGGTCACCGCGCGGCCGATGCTGCGCCGCCTCGTCAACCCAACCCGGGCAAGGGCGCGCCTGTTCGGCGCAAGCGGCGCGCTGATCGTGGACAGCCGGGACATGGTGGGCCCGGGCGCGCCGGTGCAGGAGGAGGCGCTCCCGCCGCCCGGCGAGGAGGACTTCGCCGGGCGTCTTGCCGTCGCCGCCTATGAATGGGTGCTCGGCCTCCTGCCCGCCCGCAACCGGCCGCGCGATTATGCGGAACGCGCGGTCCAGCGCGCCGGCGACTACCCGGAAGCCCGGACCGCGCTGGCCGGGGAGGCGCGGACCGCGCTCCGCTTCGACGCGCGCGGGGAGATGGTGCTGATCGCGGCGGTTCCCGTGCAGCGGTTCAAGCGGGTGCTCGGCGCGCTGATGCTCACCGCCGACGGCGCCGATATCCGCGAAGCCGTGCGCGACGTGCGTCTCGGGATCCTGAAGGCGTTCGCCGTCGCGCTCGGGATCACGGTGATCCTGTCGCTCTATCTCGCCAATGCGATCACGCGTCCGGTGAACCGGCTCGCCGAGGCCGCGCGGCAGGTCAGGGGCGGCGTGCACGAACATCGGAAGATCCCCGACTTCACCGCCCGGCGCGACGAGATCGGCGATCTGTCGGCGGCGCTGCGCGACATGACGGCGGATCTGTGGAACCGGATGGAGGCCGTCGAGCGGTTCGCGGCCGACGTGGCGCACGAGATCAAGAACCCGCTCACCTCGCTCTCCAGCGCTGTCGAGACCGCCGCGCGCGTCTCCGACCCGGCGCAGCAGCGGCAACTCATGGCGATTATCCAGGAGGACGTGCGCCGGCTCGACCGGTTGATTTCCGACATCTCGAGCGCTTCCCGCCTCGACGCCGAGCTTGCCCGCGCGGAGATGTCGGAGGTCGATCTCGGCCGCCTGCTGGAGGCGCTTGTCGAAGTCCACGGGGCGGCCGGCGCCAGCGGCGGCAACGGGCTGGAGCTCGCGCTCGACGGCGGTCCGCTGCTGGCCACCGGCATCGAGAGCCGGCTGGTCCAGGTGTTCCAGAACCTGCTCGACAACGCCTTTTCCTTCAGCCCGCCCGGCGTGCCGGTCCGGATCCGGGCGGTGCGGGACAACGGGACGCTCGCGGTCACCGTGGACGACGCGGGTCCCGGCATCCCGGAGGAAAACTTCGATTCGGTGTTCGAACGGTTTTACAGCCAGCGCCCGGAAAGCGAGGAGTTCGGCGGCCATTCGGGTCTGGGCCTCGCGATCTCGCGTCAGATCGTCGAGGCCCACAGGGGCTCGATCGCCGCTTCCAACCGCTATGACGGGAACGGCGGCGTGGCGGGCGCGCGCTTCACCGTCCGCCTGCCGGCGGGCTGAGCGATGGCGACGGTCCACGCGAGCTGCGTTGCCGTCGACGGGCGCGGGGTTCTGCTGCTCGGCCCGCCGGGCAGCGGAAAATCCGACCTCGCGCTCCGCCTGATCGACGGCGGCGCGGTCCTCGTCGCCGACGACCGGGTCGGGATCCGGGCGGTCGGCGGGCGGCTCGAGGCCTCTCCGCCCGACACGCTGGCCGGCAGGATCGAAGTCCGCGGGCTCGGCATCCTCGCGGTCGACTGGCGGCCCGCCGCGACTCTGGAACTCGCGGTCGAACTCCTCCCCGACACCCGTCCCGCCCGTCTTCCCGATCCCGCGGAATGGCGTTTCGGAGGCATCGCGATCCCCCTGATCCGGCTCGCTCCGTTCGAGCCTTCGGCCGCCGCGAAGGTCCGCCTTGCCGCGCGCGCCGCGGATAGCGTCCCCGACCTCGGCGGCGCCCCATGACCGCCGGTCCGGCGCGGGTCGTCGTGGTCACCGGGATGTCGGGCGCCGGCAAGACGGCGGCGTTGAAGGCGCTGGAGGATCTCGGCTACGAGGCGGTCGACAACGTGCCGCTCGCTTTGGTCCCCGAGCTGGTGGGCCCGGAACGCGAAAGCGGGCGGCCGCTCGCCCTGGGCATCGATATCCGGACGCGCGATTTTTCCGTCGCCCGGTTCTCGGCGCGGCTGGATGCGCTCGTCGCGCCGCCGGGCGCTTCGGTCCGGCTGGTCTTCCTCGATTGCGGCGACGAAGTGCTCGGGCGGCGCTATTCCGAGACCCGGCACCGGCATCCGCTCGCGGGAGAAGGCAGGCTGACCGAGGCGATCGGCCGGGAGCGCGCGCTGCTCGCGCCGCTCCGCGAACGCGCCGACGAGGCGATCGACACCTCCACCCTCACCCTTGCGGGGCTCAAGCGCCGGCTCGCCACTGCCTGCGGGCTGGGGGACGCGCCCGCCCCCGCGATCTCGCTGGTCTCGTTCGCCTATCGCAACGGGCTGCCGCCCGACGCGGACATCGTCTTCGACGTCCGTTTCCTCGCGAACCCGCATTACGAAGCGGACCTCGCATCGCTTACCGGGCGCGAAGCGGCGGTTGCCGAATTCATCGAAGCCGATCCTGCTTTCCGACCGTTCTTCGAGTCCCTGACCGGCCTCCTCGCGGCGGTCCTGCCGCGCTACCGGGCCGAGGGCAAGAGCCACCTCACCATCGCGGTCGGCTGCACCGGGGGCCGGCACCGCTCGGTCTTCGTCGTCGAGAAGCTCGCCGCCCGGCTCGCCGGGGAAGGGCAGTCGGCGGCCGCGACGCATCGCGACCTCGCCACGCGGGACGCGTCGTGACAGGATGCCGCGATGGGCATGATCGGCATGGTGCTGGTGACGCACGGCGATCTGGCGAAGGAGCTGGTCGCCGCGCTCGAACACGTGGTCGGGCCGCAGGAGAGGACCGAGACCGTCTGCATCGGCCCCAACGACGACGTCGAGGCCAGGCGCCGGGATATCGCCGACAGCGTCGCGCGCGCCGATAGCGGCGGCGGGGTGATCCTGCTGACCGACATGTTCGGCGGTACGCCGTCCAACCTCGCGATCTCGCTGATGAAGGACGGCCATGTGGAGGTCATCGCCGGCGTCAACCTGCCGATGCTGGTCAAGCTCTCCAGCGTGCGCGCCCGCGAGAGCCTGGAGGACGCGGTCGTCGCCGCGCAGGAAGCCGGCCGCAAATACATCAGCGTTGCGTCGCGGCTGCTCGGCGACAAGGACGAATGACCGCGAAGCCGCAGGCCGTCAGCCGCGAGGTCGAGGTGGTCAACGAGCGCGGCCTGCATGCCCGGGTCGCAGCAAGGATCGCCGCCGCCGCCGAGAAGTTCGATGCCGATATCCGCTTCGCCTGCAAAGACGAGACGGTCTCCGCGCTCTCGATCATGGGCCTCCTCATGCTCGCCGCGACGCAGGGAACCCGGCTGGAGGTCGTCGCGTCGGGCAGCGAGGCGGAAGCGGCGGTCGAGGCGATGGCCGCGATGTTCGCCAACGGCTTCGAGGAGGGGTGAGAGAAGCCCGCGAAGTTCTCGCTCGGGCGGCGCTCGCGGAGGGTCAGCCCTCCCCGCGGGATTGTCCCCGAACCGGGATCAGCAGGCTGGCGGCGAAGATCCCGGTCGCCACCAGCACGATCGCCGGCCCCGCGGGAATGTCCCAGTTCACGGAGGCGAACAGACCGGCGACGACCGAGGCGATTCCGATCGCCGTCGACGCCGCCGCCATCTGCTCGGGCGTCGCCACCATGCGGCGCGCCGCGGCGGCGGGGACGATGACCAGCGCCACGACCAGCAGCATGCCGACGATCTTCATTCCGACCGCGATCACCGCGGCGAGCAGGAACAGGAACAGGAAACGGACCCGCTCGACCGGCACGCCTTCCGCCGCCGCGAGATCCCGGTTGAGGGCGACGGCCAGGAGGTTGCTCCATTGCCAGGCAAGCGCCGCGGTGACGACGGTCGCGGTGCCGAAGATCAGCCAGAGATCGACGACGCCGACCGACAGGATGTCGCCGAACAGATAGCCGATCAGATCGACCCGCACCCGCTCCATGAACGCGACGATGACCAGTCCGGCCGCGAACACCGCGTGCGCGAGAACCCCGAGCAGGGCATCGACGGAAATGACCCGCTGGCGCTCCAGCAGAAGGAGACAGAACGCGAGCAGGAGGCATATCGCGAAAACCGCGACGATAGGCTCGATGTCGAGCAGAAATCCGAGCGCAACCCCGAGCAGCACCGCATGCGCGAGCGCGGTGCCGAAATACGCCATGCGCCGCCATACCACGAAACATCCCACCGGCCCGGCGGCGAGCGCCGCCCCGATCCCGCCGCCCAGCGCGCGCAGCAGGAAATCTTCCATCACGGACGCCCGTCGCCCGGTCTTGACTGCTCCGATGAGCCCGATTCGATCGACAGCGGCTCGCCAAGCGCGTCGTGACGATGGTCGTGCGCATGCTGGTACACCGCGAGCGTCTCCGACAAATGCGGCCCGAAAAGGGAGATGAACTCGGGATCGCGCAAGACCGCCTGGGGCCGGCCGGTGCAGCACACATGCCGGTTGAGGCAGACCACGGTGTCGGTCGCGGCCATCACCAGGTGGAGATCGTGCGAGACCAGGAGGATGCCGCAGCCGCGCCGGTCGCGGATGCCGGCGATGAGCCGGTAGAGATCGCTCTGGCTGGTGACGTCCACCCCGGCCAGCGGTTCGTCGAGCACCAGGAGCTGGGGCTCGCGCAGCAGCGCCCGCGCCAGCATCACGCGCTGCATCTCTCCGCCGGAGATCTCGGCTAGGGGATATCCCAGGATCGGATCGGCGCCAACTTCGTCGAGCACCCGCCGGAGCGCGCTGCGCGGGGCCGGCGCGCCGAGCGTCATGAAGCGCTTCACCGTCATCGGCAGAACCGGATCGCGCTCCATGTGCTGGGGCACGTAGCCGACGCGCAGGCCGGGGCGCCGCGACACCTCGCCGCCATCGGGTTCAACGATGCCCAGGATCACGCGAATGAGCGTCGACTTGCCGGCGCCGTTGAGCCCGACCAGGGTGACGATTTCCCCGGCGCGGACGGCGAGACTCACCGAGTCGAGCACGCTCTGCTGGCCGAAGCGCAGGCTGACGCCGCGCGCCTCGACGAGCGGCGGGGCCTCGGACGGATCGTGGGAGGGTGCGGTGGTCATTCGGGAACCTGCCGTGGCTCCGACGTCCCGGAGCGGCGGTCACCGCCCGCCGAGACAGCCTGCCATCGCATCGCCCAGGCCGCGCATGATCTCGGTCCAGGCATCCGGGCCCGGCTCGATGTCGGCGCCGACCGGATCGAGTACCGCGGTCCGGACGTCGCTGCCCTCGATCACGGTCCGGACGAGATCGGGCTCGAACTGGGGTTCGGTGAACACGCAGCGGATCTTGTGCTCGGCAAGCGCGGCGCGCAGCTCCACGAGCCGCTTGGCGCTCGGCGCCCGCGCCGGGTCGACGGCGACCGCGCCCTTGCCGTTCAGCCCGTAGGCGCGCTCGAAATACTGGTAGGCGTCGTGGAAGACGATGAAAGCGTCTCCGCGCACGGGCGCCAGGCGGGCCTTGAGGGACGCGTTCAGGCCGGCGATCCGCTTGCGCGTCGCCGTGGCGTTGGCGCGCCAGGTCGCGGCGCGGCCGGGGTCGAGAAGAACCAGCGCCTCCGCAACCTCGTCGACGATCCGCGCGGCATTGCCGGGATCGAGCCAGATATGCATGTCGAACTCGGCATGGTCATGGCCGTGGCCCTTGTGCTCGTCGACATGGGCCTCCTCATGGTCGTGGTCCTTCCATATTCCCCCTTCGCGATTGCGCAGCAGGCGTATTCCCGGCACCTCATGAAGGGTCACGACCCTGGAACGGGAGCCGAGATTCTCGACGGCGCGATGGAGGAAGGTTTCCATCTCCTCGCCGACCCACACGATCAGGTCGGCCCCGCTGAGAGCCCGGGCATCGGACGGGCGCATCTGGTAGGTGTGGGGCGACGCGGCGCCCTTGAGCAGAAGCCGGGGCTTTCCGGCTTCGCCCATCACCCCGGCGACGAGGGAATGGATCGGCTTGAGGCTGACCACGACATTCGGGGTCTGCGCGCTCAGCCCATGGGGAACCAGCGGCACGCACAGGGCGGCGAAAACCAGTGTCTTGCGGATGAAGCCCACCGCTCTCCCCCTTGAATGCCCGGCGCCGTCGCGTTCCGACAAGCGGCGCGTCGATTTCACCGGAATGTTATACTATACCCATCGCTCCCAATACTTTCCGGTTTTGTCGGTTCCCACGCGTGCGGGGTGGGTCGAAAGCCCTGTCGCGCGCTCCCCGGCCGGCCTCCATGTCTCAGGCGACGATGTCGTAGCCGTGGAAGACGAGGACCGGGATTTTCGATTTCCCGCTCGATGACGGTGGTAACTCGGTCCAGCCAATTGGGCATATGACGCCGTTCAACAGGACGGCCCCGTCCCTGTCGAAGGCCTCGATGTCGGCGGGGGTGGCGCGGTAGGTCATGGTCCGGATCCTTTCCGCGTGATCCGCCGTTCGACACACCGGCGAGGCGATCGAACGCCGGCCCTAACTCCCGACCGTTCGAAGACATGCCGTGGGCGTCGGCTTCCGAATTGAAATACCACCCGCGATTGCTCAATACCGATGCTACTTGCTATATGGCGTCGACTTCCCTTTTTCTGTGGACGCTCAAGGACTGGAACGAAAAATGAAGCGTTCGACTATTGGTATATTAGTACTTATCATGTCTTCACTTTATGGTTGCGCTTCCATCGTCGAAGGTACCGATCAGACATTGATCGTCGATCTGTCGCCCAAAGAGGCGACGTGCGATGTGAAGCGCAAGGGAGTGAGTGTCGCGACAATCTCGGGTTCCCATCGCTCGCTAAACGTCTCCAAGAGCAAAGACGACCTGCTCTTTACGTGCAATGCGCCGGGTTACGAGGAGCAGTTCGTAAAGATCGAATCTTCGGCGTCCGGCTGGGGCGTCGTGGGCTGTTTTTTGATCGATCTGTGCATTACCGACTATTCGACGGGCGCGCTCAACAAGTATCCGGAAACGCTGACGATTTCTCTATCGCCCCTGAATGCCAAGCCGGGGACGACGAAGGAGCCGTCGGTCAAGGCCAAATAGCCGAGCAGTTAGCCCGGCTTATCGCGGAAGAGCCGGCTTCCCGGTCGATTTCGCTCTCCTGGAAACGCAGCACCGCTCATTGTTCTCGACCGCCCCGGAGTCCGGCTGTCTATCGCCCGCCTCCGGTTGCCCCATCCTTTCGCGACCTGTTATATGGCGCCGCCCGCCTGACCGGCATCCGCTTCCACAACCGGGACACCCGCATGAGTGCCGCAGACGACTTCAAGGTCGCCGACATCGCCCTCGCCGATTGGGGGCGGAAGGAGATCGCCATCGCCGAGACCGAGATGCCGGGGCTGATGGCGCTGCGGGAAGAGTTCGGCTCGTCGCGCCCGCTCGACGGCGCGCGGATCGCGGGCTGCCTCCACATGACGGTCCAGACGGCGGTGCTGATCGAGACCCTGACCGCGCTCGGCGCCACGGTGCGCTGGAGCTCCTGCAACATCTTCTCCACCCAGGATCACGCCGCCGCCGCGATCGCCGCGACCGGCGTGCCGGTCTTCGCCTGGAAGGGGATGTCGGAGGACGAGTTCTGGTGGGCGATCGACCGGACGATCGAAGGCCCGGACGGCTGGCGACCCAACCTCCTGCTCGACGACGGCGGCGACCTCACCAAGGTGATGCACGAGAACTTTCCCGCCCTGCTCGACGACGTGCTCGGCCTCTCGGAAGAGACCACCACGGGCGTCCACCGGCTCTACGAGATGGCGCAGAACGGTACGCTCCGTGTGCCCGCGATCAACGTCAACGACTCGGTGACCAAGTCGAAGTTCGACAACCTCTACGGCTGCCGCGAAAGCCTGGTCGACGGGATCAAGCGGGCGACCGACGTGATGGTGGCGGGCAAGACCGCGGTGGTCTGCGGCTTCGGCGATGTCGGCAAGGGCTCGGCCGCCTCGCTGCGCAACCAGGGCGCGCGGGTCCTGGTGACCGAGATCGATCCGATCTGCGCCCTCCAGGCGGCGATGGAGGGCTACGAGGTGGTGACCATGGACGACGCCGCGCCCGCCGGCGACATCTTCGTCACTTGCACCGGCAACATCGACGTGATCACCATCGACCACATGCGGGCGATGAAGGACCGGGCGATCGTCTGCAACATCGGCCACTTCGACAGCGAGATCCAGATCGCGGCGCTCCGCAACTACAAATGGGAGAACGTCAAGCCGCAGGTCGACGAGGTCGAGTTCCCCGACGGCAAGCGGCTGATCGTCCTCGCCGAGGGACGGCTGGTGAATCTCGGCTGCGCGACGGGACATCCGAGCTTCGTGATGAGCGCGTCCTTCACCAACCAGGTGCTGGCGCAGATCGAGTTGTGGCGGAACCACGCCGATTACGGCGACGAGGTCTATGTCCTGCCCAAGCGCCTCGACGAGAAGGTGGCGGCGCTCCATCTGGAAAAACTCGGCGTCAGGCTGACCGCGCTGTCCCCGGAACAGGCGGACTATCTCGGCGTCGGGCGGGAAGGGCCGTTCAAGCCCGAATACTACCGCTATTGAGGGGGCGCCGCGCTTGCCGGGCGCCGCGGCGGCGGCTAGAACGGCGCCCATGTCGGCGCCTTCCCCGCCTTGCGCGCTGGCGCGCCTCGCCCTTCCCGATCTCGACGCGACCCGGGCGTTTGCCGGCGCGATTGCCAGCGCGGCGCGGGCGGGCGATACGATCGGGCTGGCGGGCGTTCTCGGCGCCGGAAAGACGACCTTCGCGCGGGCCTTCGTCAACGCGCGGGCGGCGGCGGCCGGCGAAGGGCCCATCGAGGTTCCGAGCCCTACATTCACCCTCGTTCAGCCATACGATTTCGGCGGGCCGACCATCCACCATTTCGACCTTTACCGGGTGGACGCTCCAGAGGATGCGCTGGAACTCGGTATCGAGGACGCCTTCGCGACCGGGATTTCGCTGGTCGAATGGCCCGACCGGCTGGGTCCGCTGTTGCCCGAAGACGCGCTCATCGTCACCTTCTTCCAGGGCGCGCGCGAGGACGCGCGGGAAGCGGAAATCGGGGTCGGCCCGGCCTGGCGGGAGCGGATCGGAGGGTCGCTTGACCGTTTCCGCCCGTAGTCGGGAGATCGACGGTTTCCTCGCTTGCGCCGGATGGCGCGACGCCGCCGTCGAGCCGCTTGCCGCCGATGCCTCGTTCCGCCGCTACCTGCGGGTCCGCCGCGGAACGGAGACCGCCGTGCTGATGGACGCCCCGCCCGACCGCGAGCCCGTCGAGCCCTACGCCGCCATCGCGCGACACCTCGTCTCGCTCGGTTTCGGCGCCCCGCGCATCGCGGCGGCGGATCGGGCGGCCGGCCTGCTGCTGATGGAAGACCTGGGAGACGACACCTTCACCCGACTGCTGGCCCGGGGCGAGGACGAGGCGGCGCTCTACCGGCTCGCCGTCGATACGCTGATCGCGCTCCACCGCCTTCCTCCGGCAACCGCCGTTCCGCCGGGCCTCGCGCCCTATTCCGACGACCTGCTGATGGCGGAGGCCGATCACCTGATCGACTGGTATCTGCCCGCCATCGGCCTCGCCGTCGACTCCGACCGGCGGTCCGCCTACGGCGCGCGCTGGCGCGAGGCGTTCGCCGAGGCCCGCGCGGTGCCGGAAACGCTGGTGCTCAGGGATTTCCACGTCGACAACCTGATACGGCTCGAAGGGCGGACGGGGACGGATTCCTGCGGGCTGGTCGACATTCAGGACGCGGTAGCCGGGCCGGCAAGCTACGACTTCGTTTCCCTGGTCCAGGATGCGAGGCGCGACGTGGCGCCGGCGCTGGTCCGCGCGCTGAGGGACCGCTACCTCGCCGCCTTCCCCGATCTCGATCCGGCGGATTTCGACCGCTCTTGCGCCGTGCTCGGTGCCCAGCGGCATTGCAAGGTGATCGGAATCTTCACCCGCTTGTCGCGGCGCGACGGCAAGGACGGCTACCTTCGCCACATCCCCCGTGTCTGGCGCCTCCTGGAAGAAGCCGTCCTGCATCCGGTGCTCCGCCCGATCCGGGACTGGCTAGACGGAACGATTCCCGCGGCCGCGCGGATGGTCCCCGACCCAGGGGCGGACGCGTGAGGCCGCGCCGCGCCATGGTGCTGGCGGCCGGGTTCGGAAAGCGCATGCGGCCGCTGACCGAGACCGTGCCCAAGCCGCTGATCGAGGTCGGCGGCCAGACGATGCTCGACCGGGCGCTCGACAGGTTCGAAGCCTTCGGGATCGAAGAGGCGGTGGTCAACAGCCACTATCTCGCCGAACAAGTCGAGTCGCATCTCGCGGCCCGGCCCAGCCCGAAATCGACCGTCAGCCGGGAGAAGATCCTGCTCGACACCGGCGGCGGCGTCGTCAAAGCCCTCGACAGGCTGGGCGATCTTCCATTTTTCGCGGTCAACGCCGACATCGCCTGGCTCGACGGTCCGACGCCCGCGCTGGAGCGGCTCGCCCAGGGCTGGGACGATGCCGCGATGGACGCGCTTCTTCTGATGCATCGATGCGTCGCGGCCCACGGCTATGACGGGCGAGGCGACTACTTCATGGATGCCGACGGCGCGCTTCACCGGCGCGCGGACCGGGACGTTTCGCCCTATGTCTTCACCGGCGTGCAGATCCTCCGCCCGGGTCTGTTCGAAGACGCGCCCGAGGGTCCGTTTTCGCTCAACCTGCTCTACGACAGGGCGGAGAGCGCGGAGCGGCTGTTCGGCATCGTGCACGATGGGGAGTGGTTCCACGTCGGCACGCCGGCGGCGCTCAAGACGGCGGACGACCGTCTGCTCGGCCGTCCCGGCGCCCACGACTTTCACGTCGGATGAAGGGCGCGGATCCCGCGCGCCCGCGCGTCTTCACCATCCCCGCCGGGGTCCCCTTCCTCGACGCGCTCGCGCGCGGAATTCTGGCGGAGGAGGAGGGAAGCGAGGCCGCCCGCGCGACCGTGCTGCTGCCCAACCGGCGCGCCTGCCGCGCGCTGGGCGAGGCCATGTTGCGTGCGAGCCCGGGGCGGGCGCTTCTGTTGCCGGCGATCCTGCCGATCGGCGATATCGGGCTCGACGAGGACTTCGAGGCCGACGATGTCGCCGCGCCGGCGGCGCTCGACCTGCCCCCCGCGATCCCGCCGCTCCGCCGCCAGCTGCTGCTCGCCGAGCTGATCCGGGCGCGCGAGGACGCCTCCGGCGAGGACGATCCCGCGCGTATCGCGGGTCTCGCCTCCGAGCTCGCGCGCCTGCTCGACCAGGTCGAGACGGAGAAGCTCGGTTTCGACCGGCTGGCCGATCTGGTGCCCGAGGCGCTGGCCGAGCACTGGCAGACCACGCTCGACTTCCTGCGCATCGTGACCGACTCCTGGCCCGCCGTGCTCAATGACGAAGGGGCGATCGGTCCCGCCGAGAGGCGAAACAGGCTGATCGACTCCCGTATCGAATCCTGGCGGCGCGACCCGCCCGACGGGAGGGTGATCCTCGCCGGCTCGACGGGAAGCGTGTCGGCGACGCGCTCCCTGATGGCGGCGGTGGCGGGGCTTCCCGGCGGGGCGGTCGTCCTTCCCGGACTCGACCGCGAACCGCAGCCGGAAATCTGGGACGCGCTCGACGCCGGCCACCCGCAATACGGTCTCAAGCTCGTCCTGGATGAGTTGGGGGTGGAGCCCTCGGACGTCGCGCCCTGGCCGGGGACCGAAACCGCGCCGGCCGCTTCCGCCCGCGCCGGCCTGCTCGCCGCCGCTATGCGCCCCGCAGGCACGGACGCGCCGGCCTTGGACGACGCAACGCGGGCCGCGGCGGTCGAAGGCGTCTGCCGCATCGACTGCGCTGGGGCGCGGGAGGAGGCGGCGACCGTCGCGTTGTTGCTGCGCGAAGCCCTGGAGACGCCGGACAAGACGGCCGCGCTGGTCACGCCCGATCGCGGACTCGCGCGCCGGGTCGCGGCCGAGCTCGCGCGCTGGGACGTGGACATCGACGATTCCGGCGGCACCGCGCTCGCGCTCACCCCGCCGGGCGCGTTCCTCCTCCTCCTGGCACGGGCGCTTGCCGAGCGATGGGCGCCAGTGCCGCTCTTGTCGGTGCTCAAGCACCCGCTCGCCGCCTGTGGAATGACAACCCGGGACTTCCGCGCGCGCGTGCGGCAGCTCGAACGCAAGGTGCTCCGGGGCCCCCGGCCGGCGCCCGGCGCGGACGGTCTCAAACGCGCTCTGCACGAAGATCCCGACCTGTCCCGCTGGCTCGACTCGGTCGTCGAAGCGCTGGCGCCTCTCGACAGCCTCCTCGGGAGCGGCGGGAGGGTGGAAATCGAGAAACTGGCCGACGCCCAGATCGCTGCCGCCGAGCAATTGGCGAAGAGCGCGGAGGGAGGCGGCGCCAAACGGCTGTGGTCGGGGGAGGACGGCGCCTCGGCGGCCGGTTTCATGGACGAACTCAGGGGCGCCTCGCGCGGTCTCGGCCCGGTCGAGGCGCGTGCCTGGCCGGATCTGCTCGACACCCTGATGCGCGGACGCGTCGTTCGGCCGCGCTACGGCCGCCATCCCCGGCTGCGGATCTGGGGCGTGCTGGAGGCGCGTCTCCAGGGCGCCGACCGGTTGATCCTCGGTGGGCTCAACGAGGGCGCCTGGCCGGCCCAGCCGCCGGCGGACCCGTGGATGAGCCGCCCGATGCGCGCCGCCTTCGGGCTGCCGCCGCACGAACGCCGGATCGGACTCGCCGCGCACGACTTCAGCCAACTCTTCGCCGCACCCGAAGTGTTCCTGACCCGCGCCGCGCGGGTGGCCGGAACGCCCACGGTGCCGTCGCGCTGGCTGCTGCGGCTCGAGAACGCGCTCGGCCGGGATGCCGGCGCGCTGGCGAGCGGCGCGGCGCGCTGGACCGGCTGGCAGGCGGCGCTCGACCGGCCGGAGATGCTGGAGCAAATCCAGGCGCCCGCGCCGACCCCGCCGGTTGCCGCGCGCCCGCGCCGGCTTTCGGTCACCCAGATCGAAACCCTGATCCGCGATCCCTACGCGATTTATGCGCGCCATGTACTGGACCTCCGAGCGCTGGAACCGATCGACGCCGATCCCGGCGGCGCCGAGCGCGGCCGGTTCGTCCACGAAGCGCTCGATGTCTTCGTCCGGGAATTCCCTGACGTGCTGCCGGAGGATGCCTATGAAAGGTTGACCGCGATCGGGCGGGAGGCGCTGCACGGCATGGCCGACCGTCCCGGCGTGCGGGCCTTCTGGTGGCCCCGCTTCGAGCGCGTGGCGCGCTGGTTCGTGGAGCACGAGCGCCGGCGCAGGCCCGGTATCGCAAACAGCGCGACCGAGCTGACGGGCCGGCTCGAATTCGAAGCGCCCGCCGGCCGCTTCACGCTCACCGCGCGGGCCGACCGGATCGATACGATGGCCGACGGCCGCGCCGAAATAATCGATTACAAGACGGGCGCCGTGCCGGCCAGGAAGGACGTCAGGGCCGGCGTCGCGCCGCAGCTCCCGCTCGAAGCCGCCATCCTGGCCGCTGACGGGTTCGAGGGGATCGGAGCCACGCCCGATCCGGACCTCGTCTACTGGAAGCTTTCCGGCGGCGATCCTCCGGGCGAGGAGTCGCGGGTGGATTCCGATCCGGCGTACGCCCGCGAAGGGCTCGAACGCCTGATCGGCCGCTTCGACGACCAGGCGATCCCCTACGTTCCGCAGCCCCATGCCGACCGCGCGCCGGCGTTCAGCGACTACGAACATCTCGAAAGGCTGGCCGAATACGCCCCCGGAAGAACCGCGAGGCGGCAATGGTAGGCGTCCCCGAAGGCCAGGCCGTCGCGTCGCGGCCCGCCGTCTCGGCCTGGGTCGACGCGTCCGCCGGGACCGGCAAGACCAAGGTGCTGGCCGACCGGGTGTTGCGGCTGCTGCTCGGCGGTACGCCGCCGGAGCGGATTCTCGCGCTTACCTTCACCCGCGCGGCGGCGGCGGAGATGGCAAACCGGATATTCGCGGCGCTCGGCGGCTGGTCCGCGATGCCCGACGACGAACTCGCGGACGCGCTCGCCGATCTGCTGGAAGAAGCGCCCGACACGGAAGTCCTGGTCCGGGCGCGTGCGCTCTTCCTCCAGGTGCTCGACGCACCGGGCGGCATGCAGATCCAGACCATCCACGCCTTCTGCCAATCCGTGCTCGGCCGCTTCCCGCTGGAGGCCCGCGTGAACCCGCATTTCAGCGTGATGGACGAGCGCACCGAAAGGGAGACGCTGCGCCATGCGCGCGACGCCGTCATCGCGGAGGCGGGACGGATCCCCGATTCCGCGCTTTCCGGCGCCTTCGCCACCGTTGCCGTGCGGGGCGGCGAGGCCGGGTTCGACACCCTGATGACCTCCCTTTCCGGCGACCGCGACAAGGTGGAGGCGCTGGCCCGGGCCGCGTTTCCCGATATCGACGCGGCGACGCGGAGCTATTTCGGTCTCGCCCCCGACGAGACCCGGGAAACCATTCTCGCCGCCGCCTGCGCGGAGGGCGCCTTCGACCGGGAGGGTTTGACGCGCACGGCGGAAGTTCTCCGCGGGGGGCTGAAGACCGATTTCGAATCCGGGACGGCGATCGCGGCCTGGCTCGAAAATCCAATTCCGACCCCCGAGGCCTTCGCCGACTACGCGCGCGCCTTCCTGACGCAGAAGGGCGACATCCGGAAGAACCTTCCCACCAAGACCGTGGCGGCCACCGCGCCCGAGGCGGCGGAAGCCTGGCAGGCGGAGGCGGAGCGCGTCCGGGCGGTCCGGGAACGCCTTCTCGCCGCCACGGCTTCCGCCGAGAGCGCTTCCCTCGCGCGCATCGGCGCCGCGCTGCTCTCGACCTATCGCGAGGAGAAGGCGCGCCAGGGGCGGCTCGACTACGACGACCTGATCGCGGGCGTGCAAAGGCTGGTCGAAGACGAGGCGGCGGCTCTCTGGGTGCTCTACAAGCTGGACGGCGGGATCGATCACGTGCTGATCGACGAGGCGCAGGACACCAATCCCCGCCAGTGGGCGGTCGTCCGGACGCTGGCGGCGGATTTCTTCGCCGGCGAGAGCGCGGAAGAGGGCGCTCGCACGCTCTTCGCGGTGGGCGATCCCAAACAGTCGATCTACAGCTTCCAGGGCGTCGAGGCGGGCGCGTTCGCGGCGATGCGGGAGGAGTTTCGCGCCCGTGTCCTGGACTCCGGCGCGGCCTGGGAAGGAGTCGAGCTCGGCCATTCCTTCCGCTCCACGGCGGCGGTGCTGCGCGCCGTCGACGCGGTGTTCGCCGACCGCGATGCCAGGCGCGGGTTGGGGGACAGGCCGGTGGCCCACGCCGCCAGCCGGATCGGACAGGCGGGGCGGGTCGAGCTCTGGCCGCCGGCCCGGCCCAGCGAGCCCGTCGAGGTCGATCCGTGGCTGCCCGTCGACCAACCGTTCGCCCACCAGACCGCGCCGTACCGCCTGGCCGAGGCGATCGCCGCCAGGATCCAGGGCTGGATCCGGAACGGCGAGCGGCTGGAATCCCGGCAGAGGGCCGTACGCGCGGGCGACATCATGGTGCTGGTGCGCCAACGCGGCGAATTCGTCGACCATCTCGTCCGCGCCCTCAAGCAGCGATCCGTCGGCGTGGCCGGGATCGACCGCCTGGTGCTGTCGACCCAGCTCGCGGTGATGGACCTGCTCGCGCTGGCCGAGGCGGCGCTGATGGTGGACGACGATCTCACCCTCGCCGCGGTCCTCAAGGGGCCGCTGGCGGGGCTCGGCGAGACGGCGCTGTTCGACCTCGCTCACGGCCGCGGCGAGACGACCCTGGCCGCCGCGCTCGCGCGCCGGCAAGGCGATCCGCGCTACGACCGCGCGCGCGGTCTGGTCGACGAAGTGCTCGGGATGGCCGACTTCGTGCCGCCCTACGAGTTCTTCAGCCGCATCCTGGGGCCGTTGGGCGGGCGCGAGAGGATCGTCGCCCGGCTCGGCCCCGACGCGGAAGACCCGATCGACGAGTTTCTCGCGCTCGCCCTCGATTACGGGCGCGAGCACACGCCTTCGCTCCAAGGCTTCGTTTCGTGGTTCGGCGGCGCGCAGGCCGAAGTCAAGCGGGACCTCGAACAGGCGGCCCGGGACGAAGTGCGGGTGCTGACGGTGCACGGCGCCAAGGGGCTCCAGGCGCCCGTCGTCGTCCTCGCCGACACCATGCAGGCGCCGGTCGAGCGCGACCCCCTGCTGTGGTCGGAAACCGAGCCGCCCGTTCTGGTCTGGAAGCGCCGCCAAGACGCGCGGGACGCGGTTTCCGACGCTCTCGCGGCGGCTCAGAAGGCGCGCGCGGAGGAGGAATACCGCCGCCTGCTCTACGTGGCGATGACCCGGGCGGAGGACCGGCTCTACATCGCCGGCCATACCCGGCAGAAGACCGTTCCGGAGGATTGCTGGTACGCGATGGTCGAGCGCGCGCTCAGGCCGAGCGCGGAAGTCCGGGACATGACGCTCGAAGCGCCCGAAGAGGACGTGGTTATCGCCGGGACGGGTCTGGTGCTCGAGGATCCGCAGACCGAACCGCCCGACCGGGTGCAACGGGCGGAAGAGGAGGCGCCCGCGGAGGAGCCCCTTCCCGCCTGGGCGAAGCGGAGCGCTCCCGCGGAACGGCCCGCCCGGCCCGTTCTCAGCCCGTCCCGGCTCGACGAGGACGGGACGCCGGCGCGCTCGCCGGGCGGAGACGCCGCTTTCCGCCGCGGCCGGATCGTCCACGACATCCTGCAACGCATCCCCGCGCCCCCGCCCGCCGATCCGCGCCCGGCGATCGAGGCCCATCTCGCCCGGCCGGTGCTGTCGCTCGGTCCCGAAGAGCGGCGCGCGATCGCCGACGAAGTCCTGGCGATGCTCGCCCACCCCGCCGCTTCCGCCGTCTTCGCGCCCGGATCGATGGCGGAGGTCCCCATCGTCGGCCGCATCGGCGGGCGGGACTATTCCGGCTGGATCGACCGGCTCGCGGTGGGCGAAGAGACGGTGCAATTGGTCGAATTCAAGACCGACCGCGACCCGCCCGCCACGCCCGGGGATATCCCGCGCCAATACCTGCGCCAGATCGCCGCCTACCGCGCCCTGCTGACGGAGATCTATCCCGGCAAGCGTATCGCGTGCACCCTGGTCTGGACCGTCGGGCCGGTCGCGATGGCGGTTCCCGACGGACTTCTCCACAGCGCCCTGTCTTGACCGGCCGACCGGCGCGGCCTACTTAGGAAGAGGCCGGCAATATGGCGTAGTGGGGGTATTCGATGGCGACCAAGGCGGTTTCGGACGATACTTTCGACACCGACGTTCTTCAGGCGGAAGGGCCGGTGGTGGTCGATTTCTGGGCCGAATGGTGCGGTCCGTGCAAGCAGATCGGACCCTCTCTCGAGGAGATTTCGGACGAGATGGGCGACGAGCTCACGGTCGCCAAGATCAATATCGACGACAACCCGATGACCCCGTCCAAGTTCGGCGTGCGCGGCATCCCGACGCTGATGATCTTCAAGGAGGGCGAGCTCGCCGCGACCAAGGTGGGCGCCCTGCCGAAGTCCAAGATCGTCGAGTGGATCCGCTCCGCCCTCTGAGGCGGGCGGCACGGCGGGTCAGCCGTCCGCCGGTTTGAGCACGAACATCCTGTCGCAATAGGGGCATTCCACCCGCCCGTCATTGGCGAGGCTGAGGAACACCTTGGGGTGGCCCAGCGCGCCGCCGCCGTCGCAGGAGACCTCGCTCGTCTCGACCTCGACGATCTCGGGCGGTTCGATCGGTTGTGGCATCGGCGGACGGGTCCCTTGGCGAGAGGCGCCGGATGATAGCGCGCCCGTGCCGCGGATCAATCGGGAACAGGGGGCTCAGGCGGCGGCGGGATGCCTCTTCACCGCCTGCCGGATCGCGGCTCCACTGTCGCGCTTTGCGACTTCCAGCTCGTAGTGGGACTGGAGGTTGAGCCAGAAAGCCGCGGACACGCCGAAGGCCCGTTCGAGCCTCAGGGCGGTGTCCGCCGTGATTCCCCGACGGCCGCGCACGATGTCGCTGATGCGGTCTTGCGGAATCGCTAGCGCCTTGGCGAGGCCGTTGGCGCTGAGCGCGTACGGCTCCATGAAGTCTTCGCGAAGGGTTACGCCCGGATGGATAGGGCCGATCATTGGCGTTATTCCTTTGTGCGATCTACCTGGCGGACGGCCTCATCGGCGATAGTCCGTCAGCCCCGAAGCCGGGCCGACGCGATCGCCGCGCCCTCCGACAGCGCCTTGAGCTTGGCCCACATGATACTGCGATGGACCCGCCCCGCGAGCGGGCTCTGGCAGAAGCCGCAATCGGTTCCGGCCATCACGTTCTCCCCGCCGACGAGATCGGCGTAGCGCAGCAGCCGCTCGGCGACCAGCTCCGGATGCTCGACCACGTTCGTCGAGTGGGCGATCAGGCCCGGCATCAATTTCCGCCCGGCCGCCGGCTTGACGGTCTTCCACACCTGCCATTCGTGCTCGTGGCGCGGGTTGGCCGCCTCGAAGGCGTAGGCGCCGGCATTCACCTTGAGGACGATGTCGACGATGTCCTTCATCGGCACGTCGAACATGTGCGGGCCGTTCCAGCTGCCCCAGCAGATGTGATAGCGGGTGCGCTCCAGCGGCAGCCCCTCCAGCGCGCTGTTGAGCGCGGCGATACGGAGTTCCGCCCAGCCGCGGTACTCGGCGAGCGTCATCGGCGGCACCAGCCTCTCGTGCATGTAGGGCAGGAAGGCGTCGTCGATTTGCAGATGGAGCCCGGCATCGACGATGGCCGCGTATTCCTCGTGCAGCGCGTCGGCGAGCGCGAAAAGGAGGCTCTCCTCGTCGCCGTAATGGTCGTCCCTCGCGTTGGGAAGCGCGCTCGCCGGCGCCACCACCGGCAGGAAACCCTCGACATCGCCCGCCGCCGCGAGGGCGGATTTCAGGTTCGCGATATCGCGCCGCAACTCCTCGTGGCCGCCATAGGAGATCGGCCCCGTCACCACCGGCCGCATCGGCGCGAGCGCGTTGCTCAGCACCCGGCTGTCGTATTCGCCGTAGAACTCGGGGAACGCCTCGCGGTCGCGCCCGCCGATGGCATGGCTCATCGGGTCCGCGGCCTCGTCGGGCGTCATCGCCTGCCGCTCCACGCCGTTCAGGCGGTTCTGGATGTAGAACGCCCAGTTGATCGACTTGCCGTACTCGCCGTCGCTCACGATGTCGATTCCCGCGTCGGCCTGGAGCCGCACCGCCTCGACGACGGATTCGGTCAGACAGGCGTCGTAGGCGTCGCGGTCGTACGGTTCGCCCCGCTGCTCGCTCTCCAGGAATTCGATCAGGGCCGGGGGCCTCACCAGGCTTCCGATGTGGCTTACGGGGATCCGCCCTTCCTGCGTCGCCATCCCTTTCTCCTCGGTTCGCGCCGGCCGCTCGCCGCAGTGTTAGCAGTCTCTTGCCATCCGCGTCACCGCAAGCCGTTCGCCGTCCCCGTCCAAATTGCTTCCCTGTCCGCTTGACGCTATGGTCGCCGTCCCGCAGGAACAACCCGCGCCGCGCCCGTAGCTCAGTGGATAGAGCGCTGGCCTCCGAAGCCAGAGGTCGCACGTTCGAATCGTGCCGGGCGCGCCAGCCCCCCTTCCCATTCCCCTCGCTTGTCGCCTAATATCGGATCGACCAAGGGTCCAAACGGGAGGGAGAGGATGCTCTCAATGAACAGGCGCGGCCTGCTGGCCGGCGCCGCTGCGCTCGGCGCGGCCGCGATGATCGCCGCCACGCCGGCCAAGGCCGCCGACCCGATCAAGATCGGTTTCTCGATGGGGCTCACCGGCGGGCTCGCCGCCGCCGGCAAGGCGGCCGTAATCGCGATGCAGATCTGGGCAGACGACACCAATGCTGCCGGCGGGCTGCTCGGCCGCAAGGTCGAGCTGGTCTACTACGACGACCAGAGCAACCCGGCGACGGTGCCCGGCATCTACACCAAGCTGCTCGACGTCGACAAGGTCGACCTCGTGGTGTCCGGCTACGGCACCAACCTGATCGCGCCGGCGATGCCGATCATGGTGCAGCGCAACCTGACCTTCGTCGCGCTGTTCGGATTGGCGGTGAACGACAAGTTCAACTACGACCGCTACTTCCAGATCCTGCCGGCCGGTCCCGAGCCGGTGACCGACTGGTCGCGCGGCTTCTTCGAGCTGGCCAAGGCGCAGAAGCCCACGCCCAAGACCATCGCGATAGTCGGGGCCGATGCGGAGTTCGCGCAGAACGCGATGCGGGGCGCGCGCACCCACGCCAAGAATTACGGGTTCAAGATCGTCTATGACGGCAGCTACCCGCCGAGGACCGCCGATTACTCGCCGATCGTCCGCGCCATCCAGGCGCGCAACCCGGACGTCGTCTATGTCGCCTCCTACCCGCCGGACTCGGTCGGCATGGTGAAGGCGGCGACCGAAATCGGGCTGAAGACCAAGCTGTTCGGCGGCGGCATGGTCGGGCTGCAATACACCAGCATCATGCAGTCGCTCGGCCCCAAGCTGAACGGCATCGTCAATTACGACTTCTGGGTGCCGGAACCCACCCTCAAGTTCGAGGGGGTCGAGGCGTTCCTAGAGAAGTACCAGGCCGCGGCCAAGGGCAAGGGCATCGACCAGCTCGGCTACTACCTGCCGCCCTACGCGCATGCCTATATCGACGTGCTCGGCCAGGCGGTGAAGGCGACCAACAGCCTCGACCACGGCAAGCTCGCCGAGTACATGCGCAAGACCACCTTCAAGACCGTGGTCGGCCAGGTGAAGTTCGCCCCGAACGGCGAATGGGCCAAGACCCGGACGCTGATGGTCCAGTACCAGGACATCAAGGACAACAAGATCGAGACTTTCACGAAGGCGGGGACCCGGGTGGTCCTTTATCCCAAGGACTGGGTTTCGGGTAAGCTCCGCTACCCCTATACCGAAGCCAGGTAAAGCCGAACGGCCGCGGCGGGCGCTGACGTCCGCCGCGGCCGGGACGCCCGTTTCTACGGCGGGAGGGGGGCCGGGCCTCACGTGTTCACGTTCGATCTGTTGTGGAACGCGCTCGTCGCGGGCGTGCTCCTCGGGGGGTTCTACGCGGCGGTGAGCCTCGGGCTGTCGATCACCTTCGGCCAGCTCGACATCGTCAACATCTCCCATCCCGCCTTCGTCATTCTCGGTGCCTATATCGCCTTTATGGGCAACGAGTGGTGGGGGCTCGATCCGATTCTCACCGGGGTGTTGGCCGCGCCGGTCTTCTACGCGGTCGGGGTCGGGGTTTACCGCTTCTACTACGAAGCCTTCGAACGACGAGACGACGAGGCGCTGCGCGGCCTCGCCTTTTTCTTCGGCGTGATGTTCATCGTCGAGGTCGCTTTGATCATGGCCTATGGCGTCGACTTCCGCTCGGTCCAGGCGCCCTATATCGGCCAGAACTGGGAGATCGGGGCGATCGGCATCCCGACGCGGATGTTCGTGCCCTGCATGGTTTCGATCGTCATGTTCCTCGCCGTCTACACCTATCTCGCGCGCAGTTTCACCGGGCGCGCCATCCTCGCGGTCTCGCAGGACCGGCTGGCGCTCGAGCTGATGGCCGCCGACCCGGTGCGGGTCAAGCAGGTGGGCTTCGGGCTCGGCATCGGCACCGCGGCGATCGCCGGCGCGCTGCTGATCATCATCATCCCCATCGAGCCCTCGGTCGGCCGGCTCTATATCGGCCAGATCTTCGCGATCGTGGTGCTCGGCGGGCTGGGCTCGATCACCGGCACGCTGGTGGCGGCGCTGATCCTCGGCGTCGCCGAGAGCCTGGTGTCGACCTTCTACGGGCCGTCCTGGGCGCCCGCGGTCGCCTTCGGTGTCCTCCTGCTGGCGCTCGCGATACGCCCGCAGGGCCTGTTCGGACGCTGACCGGTGGCGGGAATGACGCGTTTCTGGATCGGCGCGGGGCTGGTGATCGCCATCGGCCTGCTGCTGGCCACGACCGACATCATCGCCAACAGCTTCTGGTTCTTCGCGGCTTACGTGGTGCTGCAATACGTGGTGCTGGCGACCGCCTGGAACATCATGGGCGGCTATATGGGCTACGTGAACTTCGGCAGCGCCGGGTTCTTCGCCATCGGCGCCTATACCGCGATCGTGCTGTACAACCTGATCAAGGCGCCGCTCCTGGTGATGATCCCGATCTCGGGCATCGTGTGTGCGCTGATGGGGCTCGGCATGGGCTACCTCACGCTCCGGCTGCGCGGGGTCTATTTCGCCATCGGCACGCTGGCGCTCGCCGTGGTGCTCGAGACCCTGATGGTCAACTGGGACTATGTCGGCGGCGCGACGGGCGCCTATGTCATCCGCCCGCGCACGATGGAGCCGTTCGGCGACTACGTGAAATTCCTGACCTTCGTGATGCTGGTCCTCGCCGTGGCGGCGGTGGCGGCGGCGCGCTGGATCGAGCGCGCCAAGTTCGGGCGCGGGCTGCACGCGATCCGCGACGACGAGCTGGCCGCCGAATGCGCCGGCATCCCGACGCTCAGGCTCAAGCTCGTCGCGACCACGCTGTCGGGCTTCCTGATGGGCGTCGCCGGCGCGCCGTTCCCGCTCTATGTCGGCTATGTCGAGCCGGTATCGGCCTTCAACCTCGCCTATGCGGTGAACGCCATCGCCATGCCGATGATCGGCGGGACGACGATGTGGGCGGGGCCGGTGATCGGCGCGGTCCTCCTCGGCACGGCGCAGCAGATCGCCAATGTGACGATCTCGTCCGAGCTCAACCTGCTGATCGTGGGCCTAGTGCTGGTGCTGTTCGTCACGCTCGCGCCCGAGGGCATCATCGGTCTGGTGCGCAAGTATTTCTGGCGCGATCGATGAGCGGCGAGACCATCCTCGAGGTCCGCGACCTCACGATGCGCTTCGGCGGCTTCGTGGCGCTGGATTCGGTCGATGCCGACGTCTTCGAGGGCGAGCGGCTCGGGCTGATCGGCCCCAACGGCTCCGGCAAGACGACGATGATCAACTGCGTCTCCGGCGCGCTCGGCAACTATACCGGGACGGTCCGCTTCCGCGGCCGCGATCTCGGCAGGCTCAAGCCGCACAGCCGCACCCGGCTCGGCATCGCCCGCAGCTTCCAGATCCCGCGCCCGTTCCGCAGCCAGACCGTGCGGGAAAACCTCGCCATCACCATCGAATACGCGACCGGCGCCAGCGGCGCGGAGCGGGACGACCGGGCGGAAGAAGTCGTCCAGTCCATGGGGCTCGCCGAGCGCGCCGACGCGATCTCGGCCGGGCTCACGCAGATCGAGATGCGCAAGCTCGAGCTCGCCCGCGCGCTCGCCGCCCGGCCGCAACTCCTGATCTCGGACGAGGCGATGGCGGGCCTCTCCTCGGGCGAGGTCGACGAGCTGCTGGAAATCCTCTTCCGTCTCAACGAGGACGGGGTGACCATCATCATGATCGAGCACATCATGCGCGCGGTGATGCGGTTCTCCGAACGCATCGTGGTGCTGGACGCCGGCAAGAAGATCGCCGATGGCGCGCCCGAGAGCGTGGTCGCCGATCCGGGGGTCGAGAGGGCGTATCTTGGCGATTGAACTGAACGTCGAGGGGCTGGAGGCCGGCTACGGCACGGTGCGCGTGCTGCACGGGGTCTCGCTCAACGTCCGCGACAGCGAGACCGTGGCGCTGCTCGGCACCAACGGCAACGGCAAGTCGACCCTGCTCAAATGCATCATGGGCATCGTGAAGCCCGAGAGCGGGCGGATCGATGTCGAGATCGACGGCGAGAAAATCGACCTCGTCGGGCTCGGCCCGCGCGAGGTGGTGGAGCGCGGGATCGGCTTGGTGCCGGAAGGGCGGCGCCTGTTCCCGCGCCTCACCGTCGAGGAGAACCTCCACCTCGGCGCCTTCCGCAACGCGGCGCGGGCGCGGCTTTCCGACAACCTCGCCTTCAGCTTCGAGGCCTTTCCGGTGCTGGCCGAGCGCCGCCGCCAGCTCGCCGGCTCGATGAGCGGCGGCGAGCAGCAGATGCTCGCCATCGCCCGCGCCCTGATGTCGTCCCCTAGGCTGCTGCTGATCGACGAGCCCTCGGTCGGGCTCGCGCCCATCCTGGTCAGCCGCACGATCGCCAAGATCAAGGAGCTCAAGGACGAGCACGGGCTGACCGTCTTGATGGCCGAGCAGAACTTCAACCAGGCGATCAAGATCGCCGATCGCGGCTACGTCATCGTCCACGGAGAGATGGCGCTCGCCGGCGAAAGCGCCGACGCGCTGCGCGAGAACGAGCTCGTCAAGCAGTACTACCTGGGCACCGACCTCTAGAGCCCGTCCGTTTCAGATCGAACCGCCGTCTCGTCATGCCCGGACTCGTTCCGGGGCGACACGAGGGGATCGGGCACGGTCCCGCCCATCGGCAGGGAGCCCATCGCGAATCCAAACCGGACAGCAGCGGAGCCGGGCTGGAATTCACGACGTCCCATCCGACGATATCCCTGGCAACCCGTAGGGGTCGACCGGGGTTTCCGGACGTCTTGCCCTGGCTCTCGCCGTCGCCAGCTCGCGGCCCGCCGTATAGTGCCGGCCGCGCTTTTCGCCGTGCGGGACGAGAATGCCCGCGTCCGCCAGGGTCTTGAGATCGCGGCCGGCGACATGGGCGCTGACTTCCGTTTCCTTCTGGTATCTCGAATTGGTGACCCTGATGCCCAGCGCGGCGTTGAACAGGGGAATTGTCATTCTCTCGTTAAGGCTCCGGCGCCTGGCAAGGTCCTCGATGGCGTTGAAGACCGCCTCGTATTCCTCATGGCGGCGAATCGTCGTGTTGGCCTGCTGGTAGTGGGCCGTGAGGCAAAACCTGACCCACGGCAGCGCGCTGTTGGCCGGGTTCCAGCTTCCCCTCCCGACCTCGGCGAGCACGTTGTAGTAATCCCGCGTGTTGCGTCCCAACCATTCCTCGATGCTCGAGAACAGGGGATGAATCACCCCTTCCCGCGCGAGAACCAGCGTCTGAAGCGCGCGGGCCATGCGCCCGTTCCCGTCCCTGAACGGGTGGATCATGGTCAGGTTCAGGTGGGCCATGGCGGCGGTGACGAGAGCGGATTGACGGACTTCCTCGTCCAGATAGCCGACCAGCCGCCCGACGAGAAGGTCCACCTCCTCCGCCGGCGGCGCTTCGTACGCGACGTCTCCGGTCTCCTCATTCACGACGAGAACGGTCCCGGGCCGCCATTTACCGGGATATGACGACAGGTCGAACCTCGTCATCATGAAATGCAGGCTCTTGAGGAATTGCTTGCTGAATTCGAAATACGGGTCCTCCGCCGCCTGCACGATGTAGGTCAGCGCATCCCGGTATCCGTTGATCGCAAGCCAGGTTTCCGTCTTGTCGTCGAGCGCGGGCTCGTCTTCCACCGCGGCCATGGCCTCGTCCATCGAGGCGTTGTAGCCCTCGATGGCGTTGGAACCCTGGATCGCCCGGGCGAGCGCGCTCTTCCTGACGGTCCCGAACCAGCGGCGCGGGTTGTTCTGCGTCGCGATTTTCAGGCGGTTCCTCTGCCCTTCGAGCAACCCCAGCACCCGATGATCGGCTTCCGAAAGCGCGGGTTCCGCGAAGATCATGCCGGTTATCCGGTTTTATATGGGCGTTGTACAGATATATATCTAGTATTTTGGGGAATGCAATCCGGTTATCCGACGCACGACCCTCCCCCGGCCCCCGGCCCCTCCCGCGAGCGGGAGGGGAGAAGGTAGGGGTGAGGTGGGAGACCGGAAACCGAACCCCGCCGCTACCCGCCGGCCAGGGTCCAGACCAGCACCGCCGCGAGGGCCGCCAGCGCCGCGACGGCGATCCACGGACCGCGCGCATCGCGGCGCCCGGCCATCTCGGAGCGCAGCGCGGCGACGGTTTCGGGGTCGAGCTGGATGCGGTTCTGGGCGAGCACGTCGACCGTCCGTTCGAGATCGCCGAGCGCCTTGGGCAGGCGGGCGAGCGCGTCCGACAGCGTTTCCACGGTCTCGCGGACGCGCGCCTGCGGACCCATCTGTTCGGCCATCCACTCCTCGATCAGCGGCCGGGCGAGCTCCCACATGTTGGTCTCGGGGTGCAGCCGCCGCCCCACCCCCTCGGCGACCAGCATGGTCTTCTGCAGCAGAAGGAGCTGCGGCTGCACCTCCATCCTGAAGCGCTTGGTGACCTGGAAGAGCTGGCCCACCAGCCGCGCGAGCGAGATCCGGTTGAGCGGCAGGCCGAGGATCGGCTCGGCGATGGCCCGCGCGGCCTGGGCGAAACCGTCCACCGACTGGTCCGCCGGCACCAGCCCCGCCGAGACGTGGATCTCGGCGACCCGGTTGTAGTCGCGCACCAGGAACGAATAGAGCATGTCCGCGAGGTAGCGCCGCGTCGGCCGGTCGACCCGCCCCATGATGCCGAAATCGACCGCGTGCACCCGGCCCTCGCCGTCAACCAGCAGGTTGCCCGGGTGGAGGTCGGCATGGAAGAAACCGTCGCGGAAGATCTGGAAGAAGAACACCGAGGCCATCAGGGCGACGATCTCGGCGAGATCGTGCCCCTCCTCCTCCAGCCGTTCGCGGTCGTGGATCGGCACGCCTTCGACCCAGCTCGAGGTGAGCACGCGGCGCGCGGTGCGCCGCCAGTCCACCGTCGGCACCTCGAACCCGTCCATTTCCTCGAAATTGGCCTGGAGCTCCTGCGCCGCCGCGGCTTCGAGGCGGAGATCCATCTCGATCCGCGCCGATTCGGCGAAGGTCTCGACCACCTCGACCGGCTTGAGACGGTCGAAGGTGCCGTGAAGCCGGGCGACGATGCCCGCCAGCCAGCGGATCAGGTCGAGGTCGCGGTTGAACGCGGCCTCGATCCCGGGCCGCAGCACCTTGACCGCGACCTCGTCGCCCTCGGCGGTCACCGCGCGGTGCACCTGCGCGATCGAGGCCGCCGCGACGGCCTCGTCGTCGAATTCGGCGAAGACCTCGTCGAGCCCGCAGCCGAGCTCGGCCTCGACGGTCTTGCGCGCCTCGGCGCTGGGGAAGGGCGGCAGGCGGTCCTGCAGCTGGGCGAGATCCGCGGCCATTTCCTCGCCGATGACGTCGGAGCGGACGGAGAGCGCCTGGCCCAGCTTCACGAAGGCGGGACCCAGCTCCTGAAACGCCGCGGACAGCTTCTCGCCGGGACGCCGCGACCGCGCGCCGCCGATCCGGGGCCTGCCGAGGAGCCAGATCGCGATCCGGATGCCGGCATGCGCCTTGACCGGCTCGAACGCCGAGAGCGCGTCGTGCCGGGCGAGCGTGCGCACGATGCGCCAGATACGCCGGAGATTCCGGAGCCCGTGAAACATCGCTCAGGTCCGCCAGGCGGAGTGCAAAGCGGCGATGCCGGCGCTCAGATTGCGGTAGCGCACCGCCCCGAACCCGGCGGCGCGGAATTCGTCGGCGAGCGTTTCTTGGTCGGGGAAGGTGCGGATGCTGTCAGCGAGATATCGGTAGGCGTCGGCATCGCCCGCCACCGCAGCCCCGAGGCGGGGCAGGACCCGGTAGGAATAGGCGTCGTAGAGCGGACGCAGCGCCGCGGCGGGCCGGCTGAATTCGAGGCAGAGCAGTCTTCCGCCGGGCCTGAGAACCCGCCTCGCCTCGGCCAGCGCGGCCGCCCGGTCGGTGACGTTCCTGAGGCCGAAGGCGATGGTGCACGCATCTGCCGTCGCGGGCGGCAACGGCAGCGCCTCGGCGCGGGCCGCGACGAAGCGGATGCCGGAAAGCCGCCCGCCGTCGACCGCGCGGTCGATGCCGACGTTCAGCATTTCGAGGCTCGGATCGCAGACCACGATTTCGGCCTCGACGCGGCGAAGGATGCCGCGCGCGATGTCTCCGGTGCCGCCCGCGATGTCGATCGCGGTCCAGCCCGGCCGCGGATCGAGCCAGTCGATCATCAGCGCCTTCCACACCCGGTGGAGGCCGCCGCTCATCAGGTCGTTCATCAGGTCGTAGCGCGGCGCGACCGCCGCGAACACGCCGCGCACCCGCTCGGCGTGCTCCCGCGCGCCGACCCTGCGGTATCCGAAGAGCGCCTCGCCCGCCTCGGGAGTGCCGGGTTTTTCCGCCATCGCGGCGACCATAATCCCATGCGAGCGGTGCCGCCAACGAGGTTCTGGCCCGGCGGGCCCACTCGACACCGCCCGAAAATGCGCTAGTTTGCGCCATGCCCGAACTTCCCGAGGTCGAAACCGTCCGCCGCGGCCTCGCGCGCGCGATGGAAGGGCGGCGCATCGACGGCGTGCGTGTCGCGCGCCGCGACCTGAGGCGCCCGCTGCCGGCCGATTTCGAGCAGCGTCTGACCGGGCGGACGGTGACGGCGGTCGGGAGGCGGGCGAAGTATCTCACCATCGGCCTCGACGACGGCGGTGTGCTGCTCGCCCATCTCGGCATGTCGGGGCGGATGATCGTCGACGAGGACGGGGCGAGCTCCCACAGGCTCGCCGATCACGAGCACGTCACCTTCGTGCTGGGCAACCGCACCTTCGTCCGTTTCGCGGATCCCCGGCGCTTCGGGATGATGGACTGGGTCGCGGAGGGCGGGCTTTCGGACCACCCGCTGCTCGCCCATCTCGGCCCGGAGCCCACCGGCGCGGAGTTCGACGGGAACCGGCTGTGGGGGCTGCTGGAAGGCAGGCGCACCCCGATCAAGGCGGCCCTGCTGGACCAGCGCGTGGTCGCCGGGCTCGGCAACATCTATGTCTGCGAGAGCCTTTTCGAATCCGGCATCTCGCCCCGGCGCCTCGCCGCCAATGTGGGTCCGGTACGTGCCGGACGGCTGGCGCGCGCGATCCGGGGGACGCTCGCCTCGGCGATCGACGCGGGCGGGTCCACGCTCCGCGACCACATCGCGCCCGACGGCGAGCTGGGTTATTTCCAGCACCGGTTCAGGGTCTACGGGCGCGAGGGCGAGCCCTGCCCGGGCTGCGATTGCGGCGGCGCGGTCCGCAGGATCGTCCAGTCCGGGCGCTCCACCTTCTACTGCGCCCAGCGGCAGCGCTGACGGATGGGAATGGCCCGCACCCGCCTGGCGCCCGTGGTCGCGCTCGCCGGACTCCTGGCCGTGTCGGGCGCCCGGGCCGGCGATTTCTTCGACGGCTTCCCCGATCTCCCCCTGATGCCCGGCCTCACCGAACGCCCCGAGGCCGCGGTGGTGTTCGACCACGCGACCGGACAGGTCGCGACGGCGGTCGCGTCGGGGCCGGTGGAGCCCGCCGCGATCCGGCAGTTCTACCGCCGCACCCTGCCGCCGCTCGGCTGGGTGCCCGAATGCGCCGCGCGCGACTGCGCCCCGCCCGACCGGTACCGCCGCGAGGGCCAGGTGCTCGAGCTGGCGTTGTCTCCCGACCGCGGCGAGACTGCGGCGCGTTTCCTGATCACCCGATAACTCCCCACCGAACCAACGAGGCGTCCATGGCTTACGAGAACATCATCGTCGAAACCCGCGAATCGGTCGGACTGATCGTGCTGAACCGCCCCAACGTGCTGAACGCCCTGTCGACGCCGCTGGTCCGCGAGCTGGGCGCGGCGCTGGCCGCTTTCGAGGCCGACGCGGCAATCGGTGCGATGGTGCTGACCGGCTCGGAAAAGGCCTTCGCGGCGGGCGCCGACATCAAGGAGATGCAGTCCAGGAACTGGCCCGACACCTATAGCGAGGACTTCATCACCGCGGAATGGGAAGACATCCTGCGTTGCCGCAAGCCGGTGATCGCCGCGGTGGCGGGCTATGCGCTGGGCGGCGGCTGCGAGCTCGCGATGATGTGCGACTTCATCATCGCCGCGGACACCGCGCGCTTCGGCCAGCCCGAGATCCAGCTCGGCGTCACCCCCGGCGCCGGCGGGACCCAGCGCCTGACCCGTTTCGTCGGAAAGTCGAAGGCGATGGAGATGTGCCTGACCGGGCGGACGATGGACGCCGACGAGGCCGAGCGCTCCGGGCTGGTGAGCCGCGTCGTCGCGGCGGACCGGCTGGTCGACGAGGCGGTGGAGACCGCCCAGAAGATCGCCGGCATGTCGCCGCCCGTGACGCTGATGGTCAAGGAAGCGGTCAACCGGTCCTACGAGATGTCGCTCAGCGAGGGTGTGCGCTTCGAGCGCCGGCTGTTCCAGGCGACCTTCGGCACCGCCGACCAGAGCGAGGGCATGGCCGCCTTCGTCGAGAAGCGCAAGCCGAACTTCACCGGCAGGTGAGCGACGGGCGTTCGCGGCGCGAGTCTTTGGAGCCCCGGTTGAGCCATGATATAGGCAACGGACGCTTTCTTCGGGAGTCCAACCGGCACTCCGCTCGATGAGCAGGCTTGAGAGCATCGCCATAAAGGGTTTCAGGAGCTTCGGCGAAGAGGCCGAGGTGCCGCTGGGACCGCTCAACGTCCTGATCGGCGCGAATGGCGCGGGCAAGTCCAATTTTCTCGAAGCGTTTTCGTTGCTGCGCGCCATGTCCAGGAAACCGATCGACAGCTATGTCGACAAGGTGGGCGGTGCGGACCGGCTGCTGCATTTCGGCTCTCGAACGACGAAAGAGATGTCAATTCGCGTTACGTTCGACGATACCGATGGATATTCCGTTACCTTCTATTCTGGAGAGAATGATCGTCTGTTTGCCGAAAAGGACGATTTCATTGCGCTTGGAATGCCGAGATATCCCGATATGGGAGACCAAGTAAGGGACACGGTAGGTCGTTTCCGTTCCTGGCGTAAGTATCATTTCCTCGACACGGGCATCGATTCCCCCATCAAGAAAACCGCCAACGTAGACGACAATCGTAATCTGAGATGGAACGGCTCGAACCTCGCCGCGTTCCTATATCTCCTGCGCGAGAAACACAGGACCGAGTACCGCGCGATACGTAGCGCCGTACAGCAGGTCGCTCCCTTCTTCGACGACTTCGTGCTGGAGCCGCGCGCGCTCAATCGGGAAACCATCCGCCTCCAATGGCAGCACAGGAAGTCGGACGACTATTTCGATGCTTCCGCTCTCTCCGACGGAACCTTGCGCTTCATGGCCTTGGCTACGCTGCTGCTCCAGCCGAAAGCGCTGCGGCCCGCGCTCGTCTTGATCGACGAACCGGAACTGGGTTTACACCCATACGCAATATCCATGCTCGCGGCGATGGTCCGCGCGACCGCGCATGAGACCCAGGTCGTGCTCGCGACGCAATCGCCCATTCTCCTCGACTGCTTCGAGCCGGAACACGTATTGGTCGCCGACCGGGTCGACGGGGAGACCCGGATCGAGCGCCTCGATGCCGACGGGCTGAGCGGATGGCTCGAAGACTACAGCCTCGGCCAACTCTGGGAGAAGAATCATTTCGGGGGCCGCCCATCGAGAGAGAAGCCGGCCCGGGAATGACGCGGTTGTTCGTGCTGGTCGAGGGCCAGACCGAAGAGACATTCGTGAACGATGTGCTGGCCCCGCATCTCTATTGCCAGGGTTACACGGTCGTTTCCGCGCGATTGTTCGGCAACGCCCGGCAGCGCTCGCGGCGCGGCGGTATTCGTCCATGGCGATCCGCGGAAAAGGATATCGTCCGCCACCTCAGGGAGGATCGGGAAGTCGCGGTCGCCCTGATGGTGGACTATTACGGGCTGCCACAGGCCGGAGAAGGCGCCTGGCCCGGCAGAAGCGCCCAAGAGGGGGCCGTGACTGTCGAAACGTCCCTCTCCGGGCGAATTTCGGAACTGTTGGGTGACGGTTTCGATCCGCGCCGTTTCCTGCCCTGCGTGATGATGCACGAGTTCGAGGCCATGCTGTTCAGCGACTGCGCTGCGTTCGGCAGGGCGATCGGGCACCCCGAAATAGTCCCGGACCTCGTTGCGATACGCAGAGGGTTTTCGGACCCCGAAGCAATCGACGATTCTCCGGAAGGAGCGCCGTCGAAGCGCATTGGCAGGGTACTTCCCGGATACCAGAAACCGCTGATGGGAAACGTGGCCGCGCTGGAAATCGGTCTCGACAAAATCCGCGCCGAATGCCCTCACTTTCGCGGTTGGCTGGAACGGCTGGAGGCTCGCGCACGGCGTTCCTTGAACGATTGACGCGACGAGTTCGACACGGGGTTACTCGCCCCCGCCCGACCGTCAGCCCGCCAGCGCCGCCTCCACCCCGGCCGCCAGGCTCAGCAGCGCGGCGTCGCCGCCGCGCGCGCCCATCAGCATCAGCCCGACCGGCCCGGAGCCGGGCTCGTGGCACGGCATGGTGATCGCGCAGCGGTCGAGGAAATTGCCGACGAAGGTGTTGCGGAGCGTGCGCGAATTCGCGGCGAGCCACTCGTCCGCGCTGTTGCCGATCGAGGCGATCGGCGGCGCGACCCAGGCGAGAGTCGGCATCGCGACGGCGTCGTAGGGCGCGGTGACGGCGTCGGCGCGGGCGATCAGGTCGCGCCGGGCCGCCAGCAGATCGATATAGACATGGGCCGGGATGCCGGCGCCGTTCCGCAAGCGCTGCGCGATGATCGGGTCGTAAAGGTCGCCCCTCCCGGCCAGCAATTCGCGGTGCCAGGCATGCCCCTCCATGATCGGCAGCGTGCCGCCGGCGTTGAGCGGCGCGATCTCGTCGAGCTCGGCGAACGCGATCTCGACGATCCGCGCGCCGGCGTCCGAAAGGCGGTCGAGCGCGGATTCGAACCCGCTCGCCACCGCCTCGTCGAGGTCGTCGCAGACGAGGGTCTTGGGCACCGCGATCGTCGCGTGCTCGACAGGGTGGACCACGACCGGCTCGGGCGTCTCCCCGGCGAATACCGCGTCGACCAGCGCGCAGCATTCGACGCTGTTGCCGAGCGGGCCGACGCTGTCCAGCGTGGCGGCGAGCGGCACGAGCCCGTCGATCGGGATGCGGCCGGTGGTCGGCTTGAAGCCGGTGATGCCGCAGAAGCCCGCCGGCATGCGGACCGATCCGGCGGTGTCGCTGCCGAGCGCGACCGCCGCCATGCCGTCGCTCACCGACACGGCCGCGCCCGAGGACGATCCCCCGGGAATCCGCCCGGTCGCGCGGTCCCACGGGTTGCGCGGCGTGTCGAAATGCGGGTTGAGGCCGAGCGCGCCGAAGGCGAACTCGGTCATGTTGGTGGTCCCGAGAATCACCGCGCCGGCGGCGCGGAGGCGGGCGACGACCGGCGCGTCCTCGGCCGCGGGCGGGCGGCCTTCCAGCGCCTTCGATCCGGCGAGCGTGGTGTAGCCGCGCACGTCGCAGAGGTCTTTGATCGAGACCGGGATCCCGGCGAGCGGCGAGGGCACGACGCCGTGGCCGCGCGCCCGGTCCGAGGCGAGCGCCGCATCCATCGCGGCGTCCCGGAACAGGCGGATGAAGGCGCGAGAACCCTCGCCGTCCGGGTCGTCGATCCGGTCGAAGCACTCGGCGGTCAGCGCGGCCGAGGTGGTGCGGCCCTCGGCCAGGTCCCGGGCGAGGTCCCGGAGCGGTTTCATCGGCATGGGGCTTCTCCCTGTCGGCTCAGGCGGCGGTCCTCGCCCCGGACTCCGCTTCGAGCGCCTCTTCGTGCATCCGCTTGAAGGCGAGGGCGGGCGCATCGACGGCGATGTCGACCAGCGGCGCGTCGGGCCGGGAATCGAACACGCGCTGTTGGGCCTCCATGATCGCGAGGTCCTCGTGGAAGACCCGCAGGAAGTCGGTGCGGAACACGTCGTCCATCTCCGCGCTGTCGGTCCGGAACAGGCGGGTATGGGCGTAGAAATGGTGGGTCGTGCGTTCGGTCTCCGGCGTCGGGCAGTTGGGGACGTGGAACGCGGTTCCCTGCACGCGGTCGCCGTCGAGCGCGCCACGGCCGACTTCCGTGCAGCCGACATCGACGTCGACATAGCAGGGCAGGATGGCCTCGACGATCTGCCAGCGGTCGACCTTGCCCGCAAAGCCGCCGGCCGCCTTGTAGAACGGCGGCGGCTCGACCGCGGGCATCGACCGTTCCATGCGCACCGTCCGCCCCTCCCGCCCGGTCCGGCAGGGGAAGCGGGTGATCTCCTCGTTGCCGATGGTGTCGGTGTGGACGAAGGCGAGGTGCGAGAGGTCGAGCAGGTTGTCGACGATCAGCCGGTGGCCGCAGCGGGAATAGAGCGGCGTTCCATTGTTGCCCGGCACGGTCTTCCAGTCGGGATCGTCCATCCACCACCAGTCGGGCAGCAGGCTCTCGTCCGGCGCCTCCTCGCCCATCCAGATCCAGCCGGCGCGCTCGACCAAGGGGTAGGACCCGACCGCGCTGCCGGGCGGCATCCGGGTCTGGCCCGGCACCTCGACGCATGCGCCGTCCGGGTCGAACAGGAGGCCGTGATAGGCGCAGCGCAGGTTGCCGCCCTCCACCGTCCCGAGGGAGAGCGGCAGCGCGCGGTGGCAGCAGCGATCCTCGAGCGCGACCGGAACGCCGTCTCCGGTGCGGTAGAGGACCACCGGCTCGTTCAGCAGGGTGCGGCCGAGCGGCTCTCGCCCCACCTCGTGGCTCCACGCCGCCACGTACCAGCAGTTCCTGAGGAACATCGTCCTTCCCCGCCTTCGGCTCCCCGGTTTGCGCGCGCCGGAGTCTACGGAGAATATGGCGGCGCGCCAATCGAGGGAGGACGACGTGTTCGATTTCCTGTTCCCGAGCCACGCCTTCGGCTCGCAGACCCTGCGCCTGGTCGCCGAAGCCCAGCAGGGCGGCGGCGACGTGTTCGACATCGCGCGCTGCTGCCGCGAGATCGAGGAGGGCGACACCGCGAGCTGGGAACGGGCGTGGGTGGCGCTCGCCGAGCGCATCGAGGGGCTCGCGCGCGAAGCCCTGGCGGACGGGCGGAACACGACGGCGATGAAGTACTTCTTCCACGCCAACCAGTACTGGCGCATGGCGGACGTGTTCCTCGGCGAGGACCGCGCGGCCGACCGGGCGGAGCGGTTCTCGAAGGCGCAGGCCTGTTTCCGCGAGGCGGCGAAGCTGCATTCGCCCCGGATCGAGGTCATCGAGGTCGCTTGCGGCGACGAGACCTATGCCGGGTATTTCTGCCACCCGGCCGACCCGGCGCCGGGGAAGAGGTGGCCGGCGGTGTTCTTCATCGGCGGCGCGGACGCCTACGCCGAGGAGATCTATTTCTCCGGCAGGCAGATGTGCGAGCGCGGGATCGCGATGCTGCTGGTGGACACGCCGGGGCGCGGCTCGTCGATGTATCTCAAGGGCATCCCGACGCGGCCGGATTACGAGGTGCCGGGCATGGCCTCGATCGACTGGCTGGCGGCGCGCCCGGAGGTCGACCCCGACCGGATCGGCCTGATGGGAATCTCGATGGCCGGCTACTACGCGCCGCGCGTCGCCGCCTTCGACGAGCGGATCAAGGCGCTGATCGCCTGGTGCGGCTGCTACTCGCTGCTCGACGACATCTATCTCTTCTATGACGGGCTCAAGCCGACGCTGAGGCGGCTGCTGGGCGGCGTGAGCCATGAGGAAGCGCTCGACCTCCTCAAGACCTACACGATGGAGGGGATCGCCGGGAACATCGCCTGCCCCACCCTGATCGTCCACCCGCGCCCGGACCGGCTGATGGACGTGCGCGGCGCCGAGCGTTTGTTCGCCGAGATCGGCGCGGCCGACAAGACGCTCAAGATCTACGACGACCCCAAACTCGGCGGCATCGCCCACTGCGCCCACGACGCATGGGCCCACAACGTGCCCATGATGCTGGATTGGCTGGAGGCGCGGTTGTGAGGTTGAACAATCCAGGGTTGTAAACGGCTTGGGCTTGCCGTCATATTGACGGGTGAAGACCGCAATCGAGTTCCCCGCCGCTTTGTTTCAGCAGGCCAAGGCATCTGCCCTCGCGCGCGGCGTCGCGCTGAAGAAACGGCTTGGGCGCGGTGCCAGGGTGGATGCCAGCGAGAACGCGGAGCCGCCATGGATGGCCGGCTTCGGCGGTCTGTCCGACCTGGGCGAGGATCATCGCCGGGTTCGCGAAACGATCGACGACGAATTCGGGGAGACTCCGCCGAAGGGTCGTGCGTGATCCGCGACGCAAGAGCATCGACGGCGCTTTCCGAGCGCATGATCGTATGGGGCGGCGGGAACCGCAGAGCATGTCCGTTAAACTTGAATCCCTTTCCACTCCCGTTGTCTCCCCGTCACGGTCGGCCTGCGCCGACCATGACGATCGGGGCAGCGGTTCAAACTAGGACGGATACGCCCTAACGCATTGTAGGCGGAGAGTTGGCGAAAGCTGACTCCATCGTCCATGCCGCACCGGCCAAGGGATGCCGAATGACGGAACGAATCGCTCTGCTCGGTTGGGGGTCGCTCCTATGGGACGAGGACGGGGAGTTCGATAATCGTCACGGGCGTTGGCGCTTCGATGGACCCACGCTCAAGCTAGAGTTCTCCCGTATATCCAAGAGCCGAGGCGGCGCCCTTACTCTGGTGATCGATACCGAAAACGGGATGGACGCGCAGGTCGCATGGTCGTTGAGTCGACGTGACCGGATCGACGACGCCGTGGAAGATCTGAGGAAACGCGAAGATACCACCCGCATGCGTGTCGGCTTGTACTCGGTTGCCGGCGACCGGTCCGGCCGCGACGCCAATGCAATCGCCGCGATCGAAGTCTGGGCCGGCGAACGGGGCCTGGATGGCGTGATCTGGACCGATTTGCCCAACAACTTCAAAGACAAGATCGGGGAGCGTTTTTCCGTCGGTGCGGCGATGCGATATCTCGACACCCTGCGAGACGACGATCGGGAGAAGGCCATTCGCTATATCGAGAAGGCTCCCGCTTTCGTACGAACGCCGCTGCGAACCGCATTTTCCGACATGCTGGAAGGCGTAGGCGGGTAGACCCCAGGGTTTCGCCCTTACGCGCCCCCCTATTGCGACCGTCCCCGCGCGGCGATTTCCCACACTTCCTCGACCTCGTCCCCCCGGGTGACGATGAAGCGGTCGTGCAGGTTGACCGTGGTGTCGCAGTGGCTGGGCAGCAGGGTCACCTTGTCGCCGACCTTGAGCGGCGCTTCGCCCGGAAAGGTGAGCTGGCCGTGCTCGTCGCCGGCGAAGCGGAACTCGGCCCCGGCGAGTTCGACCGGGCGCGGCGCGCCGCCGTCGCCGCTGATCGCCTTCATGCCGGAATCGAGGATCACGCGGTCGGCGGCGGGCCTGCTGAGCACGCCGGCGAGCACGGTGAGCGCGTTCTCGAACGGCGGCGCCGGCGCGCCTTCCCATTCGATGGCGCTGTAGTTGGTGTCCATGAAGATGTAGGAGCCCGGCTGGAGCTCGGTCAGCCCGCCCGCCGCGGCGTCGATCGCCGAGGTCCCGGTGCCGCCGCCGGTCAGCACCTCGATCTCCAGCCCGGCCTCGCGCACCGACCGGGCCGAGAGCTCGGCCTTCTCCAGCGCCTCGGCGGCGGCGGCGCGGCGCTCCGCCACGTCCTCCGTCATCTGGATCCGGCCCTGATAGGCCTGGAGCCCCCGGAAGCGGAGCCAGGGATGGCCGTCGATCAGCCGCGCGAGCTCCGCCGCGCGGGGCCCGGGCGGCACGCCGCAGCGGCCCTGCCCGACGTCGACCTCCACCAGCACGTCGAGCCTCAAGCCCGCGGTCTGCGCTCCCGCCGCAAGGTCCGAGATGTTGTCCGCGTCGTCGACGACCAGCGAGACATGCGACTGCCGGGCGGCCTCGAGCAGCCGCGCGATCTTGGACGCGCCCACCACCGGCGTGGTGATGTGAAGGTCCTCGATGCCCGCCGCCGCCATCACCTCGGCCTCGCCCAGCTTGGCGCAGCACATCCCGACCGCGCCCGCCTCCATCTGGATCCGCGCGACCTGCGGCGATTTGTGGGCCTTGGCGTGCGGCCGGCAGGCGACGCCGGCATCCCCGCAGAGCTTCGCCATCCGCGCCACGTTGCGTTCGAAGGCGTCGGCATCGACCAGCAGCACCGGGGTGTCGAGTTCCGCGATCTTCATCGTCTATCCCTCATGGACGATCCTGCCGCCGACGATGACGGTCTCGGCGACGATGTCCTTGATCGCGTCCTCCGGACAGGTGAGCGGGTCCTCCGAGAGCACCGCCATGTCGGCGAGCTTGCCCACCTCCAGCGAACCCTTGCGGTCCTCCTCGAAGGTGAGCCAGGCGCCCTCGATGGTGGCGCAGCGAAGCGCTTCGGCGCGCGACAGCGCCTGGTCGGGGGCGATGCGCTCGCCAGTGTGCAGGTTCTCCCGCGCGATGGACTGCCAGACCGGGAAGAACAGGCTGGTCGGCACGTTGTCGGTGGCGAGCGCGGTGTGCACGCCCGCTTCGAGCAGGCTCTTGATGGGCACGATGTCGTTCTCGCGCTCGCGGCCGATCTCGTCTCGCGTGATATGCGACTGTTTGTGGATGTAGCGGTTGGTGTGCGTGGTCAGCACGAGGCCGAGATCGGCGACGCGCTTTATCTCGTCCGGGCTCAGCGTGTTGATGTGGCCCAGCACCCAGCGCATGTCGCCGATCGGAACCCGCCGGTTCGCCTCCTCGAACAGCGGCAGGAATTCCCGCCAGAGGGCGCAGACGCGGATGCCGTTTCGGGCGGCCTCGACGAGGAAATCGACCATGCGGTCGCGCGGCACGCCGCAGTCGTAGTTGAACCCCGACCAGCCGGTATAGGGCGAAGCGCGGGCGCGGAGCAGCGCGTCGGGATCGAAGCCGAACTCGGTATAGAGCCCGCCCACCGCGAGCCAGTCGTCGCCGAGGCCCCGGCCGCCGAGCCAGCCCGACCAGGAGCGCAGCGCGTGGGTGTAGTCGATGTCGCGCTCCGGCCCCCATGACGGGCTGAAGACGAGGTTGGCGCGCACCGTCGCCTCGCCCGCCGCGTGCACCGCCTGGTATGCCTGGATCAGCTCCTGGGCCGCGCCGTGCTCCTCGAAGACGCTGGTGGTCCCGGTGCGGTTGTAGATCGCCATCGCCGCCTCGATTCCGGCGACCCGGTCGGAATGGGTGAAGCGCGGCGCCCGGTTGAAATGGCTGAGCTCCATCACCGGCATGTAGGTGTGCTCGTGCACGATGCCGTTCGGCTCGCCGGTCCCGGGATCGCGCTCGATCTCGATGGAGGCGGACGGGTTCGGCGTGTCGCGGCCGATGCCGGCGGCCTCCAGCGCGGCCGAGTTGGCGACCGAGGTGAGCGGCAGGATATGGCGCCAGAACCCCCAGATCGGGCGGATATAGACCGGGTTGCCGGGCGATACGCCGTCGAGCTCCCAGCGCGTCGGGAAGCGCTTTTCGGCGAGGTTATCCGGCACGCCCCAGTAATAGGGCGGCTCGCCGATGGGCATGGTGACGATCCATTCGCCGGGCTCGGCCTCGGCGGCCAGAGCCTCGATCTTCGCGAGCACGTCGTCGATGGAACGGCAGCCCGCGAGCGAGGGAAAGACCGGTTTCAGCCCCTCGCGGTCGAGATGGGCATGGCCGTCGATGAGCCCCGGCACGACCGCGCGGCCGCCGGCGTCGATCCGGGTGGTTTGCGGACCGATGAGGGGTTCGATCTCGGCGGTCGAGCCGATGGCCGCGATCCGGTCCCCGGCGACCGCGACGGCCTCGGCGACGGTGCCCCTTGCATCGACCGCGATCGCCTTGCCCCGGACGATCGCCAGGTCGGCGGGCGCGGTCATCAGGCGCCGACCGCGAAGGCCTCGCGGCGTCTGTCCGCGGCGCCCATCAGCACGCCGTCCTTCGCCACCTCGATCGTCTTGGCGGAGCCGAAATAGGCCGCGCCGGCGGCGCGCTTGACCGGGAAGCCGTCCTCGGCCAGCCGGTCGGCGACGCCGTCGTCGAAGGCCTCGTCGAGCAGGGTCTCGCCCTGCAGGGTGATCGACCAGCGCGGCGCCTCGATGGCCGCCGTCAGCTCCATCCCCCGGTCGACCAGGTTGTTGAGGATCTGGACGTGGGAAAGCGTCTGGCTCGGCCCGCCCGGCGTCGTCATCAGATAGCGCAGCCTGTCGCCGTCGAGCACCACGACCGGGTTGAGGGTATGCGCCGGGCGCTTGCCGGGCACCAGCACGTTGGCGCTCTCCGGATCGAGGCTGAAGCCGGTCATCCGGTTGTTCATCAGGATGCCGGTGCCGGGGTCGAGGAAGGCGCTGCCGAAGACGTGGAACACGCTTTGCACCACCGAGATGCCGTTGCCCTCGCCGTCGGCGATGGTAATGCAGGAAGTCCCGGCCGCCGGATGGGCCATCGCGGGAGCGGGCTCGGCGGCACCCGAAACCTCGGCGCGCAGCGCCGCCGTCGTCTCGTCGCCCAGCAGGCGGTCGACGGGCGCGGGGTCGGTGCGCGGATCGGCGATGTGCTTCTGCCCGGCGGCGAAGGCGGCGCGCTGGGCGCGCATCAGATGGGCGAGCCGCCTGCTCTCGTCGCCGCTCAATTCCGTCGGATCCACGCCGTCGAGCGCGTTGAGCTGCATCAGCATCAACACGCCGTAGGAGTTGGGCGGCATGACCTGGACGGTGAGGCCGCGATAGCGCGATTCCAGGGGCTCGACCCATTCCGGCTCGTAACCGGCGAAGTCGTCGGCCGCGACCACCCCGCCCTGGGCCTGGGCGGACGCGGCGATGGATCGCGCGATCTCGCCCTCGTAGAACACCGAACTGCCCTGCTCGGCGATCAGGCCCACGGTGCGGGCGAGCGCGGGCTGGCGGACGATCGCGCCCGCGGGCAGCGGCTCGCCGTCCGGGTAGTAGACGTCGCGGCAGCCGGCATCGCCCTCGACGTCCTCGCGGAACAGGTTGAGCGCGCCTGCGAGCACGCGCGACAGCGGGTGGGCCTTCGCCAGCGCCGCCGCATCGGCGAACAGGTCGGCCCAGGGGAGCTTGCCGTAGCGGGCGTGCATCCGCTCCCAGCCCCGGATCATCCCCGGCACGCTGAAGGCGAGCGGCCCGCGATGCGGGATGCCGGCGCCGTAGACATCGAGCGTGGCTCCCGCCGGCGCGTGGCCGGACGCGTTCATGCCGATCGTCCGGCCGTCTTCCGCCCGGCGGTAGAGAATGAACGCATCGCCGCCCAGCGAGGTCGCCTGCGGCACCACCACCGAGAGCGCGGCGGAACACGCGATCATCGCGTCCACCATCGAGCCGCCGCGTTCCAGCACGCGGAGCCCGGCGAGCGAGGCCAGCGAATGGCCCGAGACCACCATCCCCCTGGTGCCGTAAACCGGAGAGCGGGAGACCGTCGCCCCCGCGAAGCTGTCTGTCTTCGCCATTGTCCCTGTCACCTGTTGCGCGGGCGTATGCTCTTGACGGGTTGGGATCGGCAGGTTGCCTGTCGGAAGAATCCAAGCATACCGGGCGGGTCCGGGCCGATCCAGCCTGGCGCCGGTCCGTTTCGGATTGAACCGCCTCCCCGTCATGCCCGGACTTGTTCCGGGCATGACGTGATGGGGGATGCACTCGAATTTCTCGATCGGGACGCTAACCCGGATTTCTCAAACCTTGGAACGGGACGGTGATTGTGGGCGGGGTTTTTGCGTTTGTGTGGGGGACGTCCGGAACGGCGGGTTGGAGGCGCGTTGCAGCGCCCGCGCTCTGGCGGGTGGTCTGTCCGGTGCTGTGCCTGTGTTGTTGCTGGGGGTGGGTTCGGTTGGGCCGCTTACGGCGCGGCGGCGGATAATCGGTCGTGGGCGGCCTGGAACTCTCTCTGGTAGGGACAGCCCGAGGCCATGGCGAGCTTGATCCGGCGCACGCTGATACGCACCAGGGCGGCGATCTTGAGCAGCTTGAGCCGGATCGAGCCGCAGCTTGCCTTGGCGAAACGGGTATGGGCCAGGCCGATCCGCCGCAAGGCGCAGAGCAGCACATAGGCCATCGAGGCGAACCACAGCCGCAGCTGGTTGGCGCGCATGGAGCGGGCCGATGTGCGGTCGGCGAACAGGTCGAGCTGGCATTCCTTGATCCGGTTCTCCATCTCGCCGCGGGCGCAGTAGAGCGTCTCGTAGAGCCGGCGGCAGCGCGCGTCCGCAGGCTTCAGCGAGGTCACCACGAAGCGGGGATTGGCCTTGCCGCCGGTCCACTCCGCCTTGCCGACGACGCGGCGCCGGCGCGACCAGCTGTCGCGGGTCGACCACAGGAAATCCTTGTAGCGCCGGGCCGGCCGACCCTTCGCCTCGGCCTCGGCCCGGGCCGCCGCCAGCGCCCCCTTAAGCTCCGCCGCCAGCCGGGGATTGCGCGCCAGGCCGAACAGGTAGTCGACCCGGTTGGCTTCGCACCAAGCCATCAACGCCTCGCGCGCAAAGCCCGAATCCGCCCGCAGCAGGATGCGCAGATGCGGCCAGCGCCGGCGCAGCTGGCGAACGATCCGGGCCACCTCGTCGACCGCGCCGGCCGAGGCATCGATGTTCGCGCGCCGCAGCTTCGCCGCCAGCAGATGGCGGCCGCAGAAGATGTACAGCGGCAGGTAGCACCAGCCGTCGTAGTAGCCGTGGAAGAAGCGCCCCTCCTGATGCCCATGCAACGGATCGTCGGTGGCATCCAGGTCCAGCACGATCTGCGCCGGCGGCGTGCGATGCGCCGCCACGAACTGCTGCACGAACACAGCCTCGACCGCCGCCGGGCGATGGCCGATCTTGTGATACAGCCCCGGTCGCGGGCCGCCCAGCTCCAGCCGGTTCAGCGTCGACTTGCCGGCCAGCGGCGCGCAGCCCCGCCGCTTCGCCCGCAACTTGCCGGCCAGCACCGCCATCGCCGGATCGTGGCGCAGCGTATCGTGATCGATCAGATCCTCGTAGCCCAGCGCAATGCCGAGCACCCGCTGGCCTACCAGGGTGCGCAGCTCATGCTCGATCAGCCTGCCATCGCGACGATCCACGAAGCAGGCGGCGAAGCGATCGATCAGCCCGACCGCCCGGTCGGCGGCGCCGAGCAGCAGCGCGCCGGCGTCCGAGGTCATCGCCCCGCCATCGAACGCGGCGACCACCGAACGGTCCCCGACGGGTGCAAAACCGAACAGATCCGGGTTACAGTGTGTGCGCATCGGGGACTTCCTCCGGTCCGGGATAAGCCTTTGTCGCAAAAAGCATTATCCCAAAACCGGAGCCCCGATGCAGCAAGCGCTTGAGAAATCCGGGCTAAAGCGTTTTCCGACCGGACGCGGTCGCACCCAGTTGCCGGGGGACCCCCTCACCCTAACCCTCTCCCCGGTGGGGAGAGGGGACTCGCTTGGCGACTCCTCCTCACCTTCTCCCCTCCCGCTTGCCCCGGATCGCAGTCCGGGGCTTGCGGGAGGGGCCGGGGGAGGGTGGACCATCCTGACCCGATATGGTCGGGACATGTCCTGGCGGCGTTCTGTCCGCGAGCACCCCCACGATCGAATTGTGTCTGTATGGCGTCGAGCAACGCCGTCGGGCGGGCCATCGTCTACTGCAGGCCGAGCTCCCGGTCGCGGGCCGTCAGCTTGTCGAGCGCCTCGCGACGCCGGCTATTGCGGCGCGAGGCGGGTTTCGACCAGGCGGGCCCAGTAGCTCGCGCCGATGGGCAGCGCCTCGTCCCTGAAATCGTAGTGCGGGTTGTGCAGCAGGCAGCCGCCGTCGCCGGGCCCGTTGCCGAGCCAGACATAGCAGCCCGGCCGCTCGTTGAGCATGAAGGAGAAATCCTCCGCCGCCATCTTGGGATGGAGGCCGCGATGGACGTTGTCCGCGCCCACGACTTCGGCGGCGACGCCGGCGGCGAGCTCCGATTCCGCGTCGTGGTTGATGGTGGGCGGGTAGCGCCGCTCGTAATCGACCGCCGCCTCCAGCCCGTGGGTCGCGGCGATGCCGGCGGCGATGCGCCGGAGCGAGGCTTCCGCGAGCTCCTGGATCTCGGGCAGGAAGGCGCGGACGGTGCCGCGCAGGACCACGTCCTCGGGGATCACGTTCCAGGTATCCCCGCCGTGGATCTGGGTGACGGTGACGACAACCGATTCCTGCGGATCGACGACGCGGCTGGGGATGGTCTGGAGCGCGGTCACCATCTCGGCCGCGGCCACGATGGCGTCGCTGCCGAGATGGGGCGCCGCCGCGTGGGTGCCGTGGCCGGTCACCCGGATCTCGAAGATGTCGAACGCCGCCATCATCGGACCCGCGCGGACCGCCATCTCGCCGATTTCGACACGCGGCATGTTGTGCATGCCGAAGACCTGCTCCATCGGGAATTGCTCGAACAATCCTTCCTCGACCATCACCCGCGCGCCGCCCTCGTTCTCCTCGGCGGGCTGGAAGATGAACCGGACGGTGCCGGCGAAATTGCGCGTCTCGGCCAGATACTTGGCGGCCCCGAGCAGCATGGAGGTGTGCCCGTCATGCCCGCAGGCGTGCATCTTTCCGGGAACCTGCGAGCGGTGCCCGAAGTCGTTCTTCTCCTCGATGTGAAGCGCGTCCAGATCGGCGCGGAGCCCGATCGACGGCCCGTCCCCGCGCGCGCCGGCGAGCGTGCCCACCACCCCGGTCCCGGCGAGGCCGCGATGGATCTCGATGCCGAACTCGGTCAGCCGGTCGGCGACGAATTGCGAGGTGCGGTGCTCCTCGAAGGCGGTCTCGGGATGGGCGTGGATGTCGCGGCGCCACCCCGTCATCTCCTCGTGGAACTCGGCGATGCGGTTGATGATAGGCATGCCGGATGGTCCCCGCGGCGCGGGGCGCTGTCAAGCGGATGGGCGGGGCGCGCGGCCCTCGGGTCGGCGGACTGCGCATAGACCGGCAGGTCGGTGTCGAGGGGTGCGGTCACCGGAGGTTGGCGTCGTCGCGGTCCAGGACATAGTCCGCCGGTAGGGGCAACGCGCGGGCGCGCATCCGTTCGACCGCCCGCGCCCGCCGCCGATCCTTCGCCAGCACGACCCGTTCGGGCGTGACGGAGACGATCTCCAGGCGGTCGCCCGATTTCAGGTCGAGGCCGTCGACCACCGCTTTGGGCAGCCGGACCGCGAGTCCGTTGCCCCATTTCGACACCAGCATCGTCCCGTGTCCCATTCGTCTAGCCTGGTTCCGAAGTCGCCGGCACTGCGATGCCGAACCACTTTACCCGTCATGCCCGGACTTGTTCCGGGCATCCACGTCTTGCGGCATCGCGGCGCGGGCCAGGAAAGGACGAGACGGCGGAGGGACGTGGATGCCCGGAACAAGTCCGGGCATGACGTAGTGGGGCGGGATACGAAAGCAAGCGAATTTCGGAAACAGGACACCGGCTTCCGGCATCGCACGAGGCTGCAGGTGCCGGTCCCGGGCCTTGGATCGGCCTGCCTATCGGCGTACAAACGGGCGCGATCAGGATCGGTTGGACGGTTCGGGACAACATGGAAGAGTACACGGAAATCCGCGACGCCGTCGCCAGGCTGTGCGCCAACTATCCGGGCGAGTACTGGCGGGAGCTCGACCGCGACCGGACCTATCCGACGGCGTTCATCGAGGACCTGACGGACAACGGCTATCTCTCCGTCCTGATCCCGGAGGAATACGGCGGCAGCGGGCTCGGCATATCGGCCGCCGCCGCGATCCTCGAGGAAATCCAGAAATCGGGCGGCAACGGGGCTGCCTGCCACGCCCAGATGTACACGATGGGAACCGTGCTGAGGCATGGCAGCGAGGCGCAGAAGAGCGAATACCTGCCGAAGATCGCCTCGGGAGAGCTCCGCCTCCAGGCGTTCGGCGTCACCGAGCCGACCAGCGGCACCGACACGCTGAGCCTCCGGACCACGGCGGTGCGGGACGGCAATGACGGCTACGTGGTCAACGGGCAGAAGGTCTGGACCTCGCGGGCGGAACACTCCGATCTCATGCTGCTGCTGGCCCGCACCACGCCGAAGGAGGAGGTCGAACGGCGCACCGAGGGGCTCTCGGTGTTCATCGTCGACATGCGGAAGGCGCTCGGAAACGGGCTCGAGATCCGCCCGATCCGGACGATGATCAACCACGCGACGACCGAGATCTTCTTCGACAACCTGCGCATCCCGGCCGACAGCCTGGTGGGCGAGGAAGGCAAGGGTTTCCGCTACATCATCGACGGGATGAACGCCGAGCGCATCCTGATCGCGGCGGAATGCATCGGCGACGCGCGCTGGTTCATCCAGAAGGCCAGCGAGTATGCCGGCGAGCGCCGCGTGTTCGACCGCCCGATCGGCCAGAACCAGGGCGTCCAGTTCCCGATCGCCGAGGCCTATGCCAGGACCGAGGCGGCGGACTTGATGGTCCGGAAGGCGGCGGCGCTGTTCGAGGTGGGCGAGCCCTGCGGCGAGCAGGCCAACATGGCCAAGTACCTCGCCTCCGAGGCGTCGTGGCAGGCGGCCGACATGTGCATGCAGACCCACGGCGGCTTCGCCTTCGCCGAGGAGTACGACGTCGAGCGGAAGTTCCGCGAAACGCGGCTCTACCGGATCGCGCCGATCTCCAACAATTTCGTGCTCTCCTACATCGCCGAGCACGTGCTCGGCCTGCCGAGGTCCTATTGATGGCGGGCGATGCGATGCGGCCGCTGGACGGCCTGCTCGTGGTGTCGATGGAACAGGCGGTGGCGGCGCCCTATTGCTCGTCGCGCCTCGCCGATGCCGGCGCGCGGGTCATCAAGATCGAGCGCGAGGGCGGCGATTTCGCCCGCCAGTACGACAGGTTCGCCAATGGCGAGAGCGCCTATTTCGTCTGGCTCAACCGCGGCAAGGAATCGCTCACCGCCGACATCAAGGACCCGGAAGACCGGGCGCTGCTCTACCGCATCCTCGACAAGGCCGACGTGTTCATCCAGAACCTCGCCCCGGGCGCGGCGGCGCGGGCGGGCTTCGATTCGAACGAGCTGCGCCGACGCAACCCACGGCTGATCGCGGTCGACATCAGCGGCTACGGGTCGGAAGGCGCCTATGCCGACATGAAGGCCTACGACCTCCTGGTCCAGGCCGAGTCGGGCCTTTGTTCGGTTACCGGCGGACCTGAAGGACCTGGACGCGTCGGGGTCTCGGTCTGCGACATCGCCTGCGGCATGTACAGCTACATGGCGATCCTCGAGGCGGCGATCGCGCGCGGCTCCACCGGGGAGGGCTGCGCCATCGAGACCTCGCTGTTCTCCGGCATGGCGGACTGGATGACGGTGCCGCTGCTGCACTGGGAAGCCGACGGCGAGGGCCCGCCCCGGATCGGGCTCAACCACCCCTCGATCCACCCCTACGGCGCTTACCCAACGAGGGACGGCGCGCCGATCCTGATCGCGATCCAGAACGAGCGCGAGTTCGTCCGCCTCTGCGCCGAGGTGCTGGAGCGCCCGGCTCTGCCCTCCGACCCGCGCTTCGAGAGCAACGTCGCGCGGCTCGACAACCGGGAGCCTTTCGACGCGATCCTGCGCGAGGTCTTTACCTCGATGGAACGGGACGCGCTGATCGAACGGCTGCGCGAGGCGAAGATCGCCTTCGGCGAGGTCAACGACGTGGGCGGCCTCGCGCGCCACCCGGCGCTTCGCCGGGGCGGGATCGGCATCCCGGGCGGCGCGATCGACATCGTGGCGCCGCCGGCGCGGATCGACGGGGCTTCGCGGGACCTCGGACCGGTTCCCGCCGCGGGCGCCGATTCCGAAGCGATCCGCAGGGAGTTCGCGGCATGAGCGCGCTGGACGAAGCGCTCGAACGGGCGCGCGGCTGGATCGGGCGGAGCGAGACCGCGACCGGGCCGATCACCGCCGCGCCGGCCGACATCCTCGCCGCCACGTTCGACCGCGACGATCCGCCGCTGAAGGAGGGCGATCCGATTCCGCCGGGCTGGCACTGGTACTACTTCCCGGAGGTCGTGAGGCTCTCGGAGACCGGGCCGGACGGCCACAAGGCCAAGGGCGGCTTCATGCCCCCGGTGCCTCTGCCGCGCCGGATGTGGGCCGGCGTCCGGATGCGCTTCGACCGCCCGCTTCGCGTCGGCGAGAAAGCGCGGCGGGTTTCCACCGTCGCCGACGTGGCGCCCAAGAGCGGACGGTCGGGGACGCTCTGCTTCGTCACCGTGCGCCACGAAATCTTCGGCGAGGACGGTCTCGCGACGCACGAGGAACACACCACCGTCTATCGCGAAGCCGATGCGAGCGGCGCGGCCGGAGCGGCGGTGCCGCGCGAAGCACCGGACATCGAGAAGGTCTGGTCGCGCGAGGTCGATCCGACCACCGTGTTGCTGTTCCGCTATTCCGCGCTCACCATGAACAGCCACCGGATTCACTACGACCGCGACTACGTGACCGGGGTCGAGGGTTATCCGGGCCTGCTGGTCCACGGCAATCTGATCACCACGCTGCTCCTCGACCTGTTCCGGCGCGCGCGGCCCGAGGCGACGCTCAGGACCTACGCGGTGCGCGCGCTCGCGCCGCTGTTCGACGGGGCTCCGTTCACGGTGGCGGGCGCGCCGGGGCCGGGCGAAGGCGAAGGCCGGCTGTGGGCGCTCACTCCTTCCGGCGAGATCGCCCAGTCGGCGGAGATTACTTTCGAGGGCTGAGGTCGCGGATCGCCTTGTCGATTCCCGCCTGGCGCCGTTCCGCGAGTTCCGGCTTTTTCTCCATCGCCCGGCGATAGGCCTCCTCCTGCCGGCCGGCGCGGCCGTCGAAACGGGGCATGACATAGCGCGCGATGAGCTCGTAGCTGCGCCCGGTCTCGGCGAAGTCGGCCCAGTTATGCGCCATGTCGAGGAAGACCCCGAAACCGCCCGACTGGCGTTCCAGCCGCTCGATCTGGGCGATCAGGTCGTCGGGCGTCCCGATTACCGCGATCCTCGATTGGATCAGCGCGTCGATGTCGGCATCCACGTCGCCCTCGCCGGTCGCGTCGAGCGGCAGGTGGCCGACATAGGCGAAATAATGCAGCCGTTCCTGAAGCCCGAAACGGACGTTGGCGCGCGCTTGTTCGCGGGTCTCGGCGATGTGCACGGGTCCGACCAGCCGCCAGCTCGCGCGGTCCGCGGCCCGGCCGTGCGCCTTCGCCTCGTCGGCGCAGATCTCCCACGTCTCCGGCAGGGCCTCGAACGCGGCCCGGGTGGTGGCGGCGGTCGACAGCAGGCTCATGCCGTACTTGCCGGCGGCGCGCGGGCCGGACGGCGACACCACGGAGGGAACCGCGAGCTCGACCCGCGGCCGGGTGAAGGGGGCGAGCTGGAGCCGCGCCTCGCGGAGCTCGAACCAGCCCGTCTTGCGGCTCACCGTCTCGCCGTCGAGCAGGGGAACGATGACGTCGAGCGCTTCGGTCATCATGTCGCGGATCCGCGCCACGTCGATGCCCAGCATGTCGGCGTCGTAGGGCAGCGCGCCGGCGCCGACGCCGAACATCGTCCGGCCCTTGGTCTGGTGATCGAGCTGGACGATCCGCTCGGCCACCAGGAACGGGTTGTGATAGGGCAGCGTCACGACGCCCGTTCCGAGCCGGATCCGCCGCGTGCGTTCCGCCGCCGCGGCGATGAAGATCTCGGGCGAGGCGACGATCTCCATCCCGCCCGAATGGTGCTCGCCCACCCAGACTTCGTCGAAGCCGAGCCGGTCGAGATGATCGACCAGAGCGAGGTCGCGGTCGAGGGCGAGCGTCGGGTTCTCGCGCACCGAATGGAACGGCGCGAGGAAAGTGCCGAACCGGATCCGCCGCCGTTCCATCCCGCCTCCACGCCCCGCCGCGCCCGGCGAACGCTAACAGCCGGGCTCCGGGCGGGCAATTTGCCTCTGCCGCGCAGCAGCCGCCGCCACCATCCCGCGCCGTCCTTGTCCCCCTGTTGTCACCCCGGACTTGATCCGGGGTCCAGGGAAGCCGGGCAAGGGCGGTGCCTGTGGCTCTGGACCCCGGATCAAGTCCGGGGTGACAACTGGGGAGGCGGAGACGGTCTCGCTCATCCGCGTCCCCCCGCTGGCATCCCCCTTACCCTCTCCCCGGCGGGGAGAGGGAATCGCTTGGCGGCTCTTCCTTACCTTCTCCCCTCCCGCTGGCGGGAGGGGCCGGGGGAGGGTGGGCCGGTCGGGCGCGGACCCTCGACACGGTTTCCGGCACGCCCACATCCCCCTCGTCATGCCCGGACTTGTTCCACTGCTGTCCGGTTCGGAACGTGTTCGCTTTACCATGGAGCGCTCCGCCCGCCTTTCCTCCACGTCATGGTCGGCGAAGGCCGACCATCCACGAGTTTTTTCTTTGTCAGCGGAACGACAGAAAACAAAACGTGGATGGTCGGCCTCCGCCGACCATGACGGGGGAGGCGGGGCGGAGCGGAGCGGTGTTCCCGTTTCTCCCGCTTCGTCATGCCCGGAACAAGTCCGGGCATGACGGTAAAAGGGGCGGACGGAAAACCGGAAACGGCTAGAAATAGTCAAAATAAGAAAAAAATCTTGACTTTAGACACATTTGAGGGCATATTTCGCACAATGGGGAAGCAGGAGTAGCGGCGTTGCGTGGGACGGATTCGAGGGTCGGGGAGGCGGTTTCGGGGTGGAATCGGAAGGGAGAAAAAACCTCGTGGAATCCGTGACTTACCCACTGATTTACCCTGAACAAGCATTTTCTGCTTGACTCGGGACGCGTTTTAGGGTATATTTCCTACACTACGCGAAATGGGGGCGCCGGAGGTTTCGGCGCCCCTTTCCGTTACCGCGGATGCCACGGTTCCATCCCGAACGGATAGGCTCTAGCATTCGTCCCGCGCGACCGAGGAGGCAGACCAGCGATGGCCGGGCAGAAGCATTTCCTGCGCACGCCCTACGGCGCGTATCACAACCCGCCGACGCCGGAAGAGGACACCGAGCTCACCCATGTCGAGCGCGGCTCGGCCTGCGGCGAGTATCTCCGCCGTTTCTGGCAGCCCGTCGCCATCGCTTCCGAGGTCGGAGAGCTGCCGCTCAAGGTGCGCATGTTTGGCGAGGACCTGGTGCTGTTCCGGACGCGCGCCGGCGATTGGGGGCTGCTCGACCTCCATTGCAGCCACCGCGGAACCTCGCTGGAATACGGCGTCGTCGAGCCCGGGGGCCTCCGTTGCTGCTACCACAGCTGGCTGTTCGCGCCGGACGGTCGGATCCTCGAGACGCCGGGCGAACCGCCGGCGAGCACGCTCAAGGACCGGCTCTATCACGGCGCCTACCCGGTCGAGGAGCGTGACGGCCTGGTCTTCGCCTATATGGGACCGCCCGGCAAGCGTCCGGAATTCGCGCCCTACGACACGCTGGCGATGCCGGACGACCGGCTGGTGCCCTACTACATCACCTATCCCTGCAACTGGCTCCAGGTGCAGGAGAACGTGATGGACCCGGCGCACGCGGTGTTCCTGCACACCCGGATCAGCTTCTCCCAGTTCGCCGATGCGTGGGGCGAGCTTCCGGTGACGGAATTCCGCGAGACGCCGACCGGCATGATCTACATCACCACCAGGCGCTGGGGCGACAATGTCTGGGTGCGCTCGAACGACATCGTCTTCGGCAACATCGCGCAGGTGGGCCATATCTGGGAGGACGGGCAGGAGCCGAAGCTCTATCTCAGGGTCGGCATCACCCGCTGGACGACTCCGGTCGACAACGAGACATGCCGGATCATCGGCTGGCGGCATTTCCACCCGGACGGCGACCCCGGCAAAAATGCCGACGAAGGCAAATGCGGCCCGGAAAAAGTCGACTTCTTCGGCCAGGACGGCGCAAGGAGCTACGAGGACCGCCAGCGCATCCCGGGCGATTTCGACGCCCAGACCAGCCAGCGCCCGATCGCGGTGCATGCGCTGGAACACATGACCGCCACCGACAAGGGTGTCTTGATGCTGCGGAAGCTCCTCCGGGCCGAGATCCGGCGGGTGGCGGCGGGCGGCGATCCGAAGGCGCCCCGCTTCCGCGCCGACGGCCGGATCCCGACCTATTGCCACGACACGGTGGTCCGCATCCCGCCCGCCGGCAATGGCGAGGACGACGCGCTGCTGCACCGGGTGGGCGAGCGGATCACCGACATCAACATCGAGGGCGCCCACCAGGACGCTGCCGACCGCGACGCGCGAATCCGCCGCCTGATCGCCGCCTATGCCGAAAGCGAGAACGGCGGGGGACACTGAGGGGGACAGATATGCAGGCCTATGTCTACGGCGAACGCCGGGTCCTGCCGGACGGGTTCGACCTGTATGCCGACCCCGGCAAATCGGCCGTCATTTCGATCGACATGCACCAGGGCCATCTTGCCGACACGCCGGATTGCCCGTGCCCGGCGCCGCGCGCGCGCGAGATCGTGGCCCCGATCGACATTTTCCACGACGAGGCGCGCCGACTCGGCATTCTGGTCGTCCATGTCAGGACGGTGCTGCGGAAAGGCGGCGTCGATGACGTCAACGGGCTGCGTTCGGCGTGGCGGCAGGTCTTCCCGCTCTATGTCGGCGACATTCCGAATGCCGACTCGCACGCCATCGAAGGCAGCCGCTGGACCGAGTTCGAGACCCGCGTCGAGCCGGGCGACCAGATCGTGCAGACCAAGAAGCGGCTGTCGGTGTTCTACCCGACCGATCTCGACTTCCTGCTGCGCAACATGGGCATCCGGACGGTCGTGCTGAACGGCGGCTTCACCGATTGCTGCGTGCTGAATGCCGCCTTCGATGCCAGCAACCGCGACTACCGCGTCGTCGTGCTGCGCGACCTGGTGCGCGGCACCAACGACGAGATGGAGGATGCCGCGCTCAAGATGGTCTCGATCCACATGGGGCTGGTGATGGATTCCGCCGACCTGCTCGCGGAATGGGCCTCGCAGGTCGAACCGCGCCTGTTTGACGCCGTGGGCGGCTGACAATATCGTGGCCGCGCGACTGATAGACTGTTGAAATAGCGAATAAAAAATGTCGCTCCGCATAGCCATAGACACCGGCGGCACCTTCACCGACGTGATCGCGCTCGACGAGGTGACGGGCGATCAGTTCGCGATCAAGACGCCCAGCACGCCGTCCGATCCGAGCCTCGGCCTGCTCAACGGGATCGACGAGGTGCTGGACGCGGCGGGCGCGGCGCGGACCGATATCGACCGGATCCTGCACGGCACGACGACGGCGACCAACGCGGTGCTGGAGCACAAGTTCGAGGGGCTCGGGCTGCTGGTCACCGACGGCTTCCGCCATTTGATCGAGATCGCCCGCCAGTCCGTGCCCGACGGCTACGGCAACTCGTTCTTCTGGGTGAAGCCGAAACGCCTCGTGCCCCTGCATCTGGTGCGGGAGGCGGCCGGCCGGATGCGCCATGACGGTTCGGAGCTGGCGCCGCTCGACGAGGACAGCGCGATCGCCGCGGCCGACGAATTGGCGGCGCTCGGGGTCGACCGGCTCGCGGTCTGCCTGCTCCATTCCTACGCCAACCCGGCGCACGAGAACCGGGTCGGCGAGCTGGTGGCCGAACGGCACCCGGACATCCACGTCTCGCTGTCCTCTGTGGTGCTGCCGGAATACCGCGAATACGAGCGCGCCATGACGACCCTGATCGACGTCATGGTGAAGCCCTACTGCAAGACCTATCTGGGCCATGCCGAGCGCAGCATCCGGGAACGCTCCGGCGACGTGCCGTTCCTGATCATGCAGTCGAACGGCGGCATCGTGACCAGCGCCAAAGCGGGGGAGAAGCCGGTCACCATGCTGGTCTCGGGCCCGGCGGGCGGCGTGCTCGGGGCGACCCACATGGCGCGGCTCGCGGATTACCGCAACGTGCTCACCCTCGATGTCGGCGGCACGTCGACCGACGTGTCGCTGGTCCAGAACCTGACGCCCCAGCTCACCAGCCACGCGACGATCGAGAGCTACCCTGTCAAGTCGCCGATGCTCGACATCGAGACCGTGGGGACCGGCGGAGGGTCGCTCGCCTGGATCGACGATTACGGCGCGCTCAAGGTGGGGCCGCAAAGCGCCGGCGCCGACCCGGGTCCGATCTGCTATCGCCGGGGCGGCGCCGAGCCGACGGTGACCGATGCCGGACTCGTTCTGGGCCGACTGCCGGAAGCGCTGATCGGCGGCGGGCTCGAGCTCGACGCCGGCGCCGCCCGGGCGGCCTACGAGGAGCTCGGCCGCAAGCTGGAAATCGCGCCGGAGGAAGCCGCCGCCGGCGTGCTCGAAATCGCCTCCGCCAACCAGGTGCACGGCATCCGGCGCGTCACCACCACGCGCGGCCTCGATCCGGGCGATTACGCGATGGTCGCCTTCGGCGGCGCCGGCGGGCTGTTCGCGGCCGAAGTCGCCGATTTCCTCGGCATCGCCACCGCGGTGGTGCCGCCCAACCCGGGCAATCTGTCCGCCTTCGGGCTGCACGTCTCCGACGTCAAGCGCGACTACGTCCGGACCTGCGTCCGCCAGCAATCGTCGCACGACGCGGACGAGCTCGAAGCCCTGTGGGCGTCGCTCGAGGAAGCCGGGCGGGGAGAGATCGCGGCGGAAGGGGTCGCCCGCGAAGCCATCGACCTGGTGCGAAGCGCCGACGTCCGCTATGTCGGCGAAGGCCACGAGGTCCCGGTTCCGATCCCGCCCGGAACCAGCGGCTTGGATGCGGTGGAAACCATGTGGCGCGACTTCCACAAGGTGCACGAGAGCACCTTCGGCTTCCACTACGAGGGCCGCCAGGACGTCGAGGTGGTGAGTCTCAGGGTCCAGGCGGTCGGGCGCGTGCACCGGCCGGAGATCCGCCCTCTCGACTCCGCCGCGGGCGACGCCGCCCCGGTCGCCTCGCGCCGGGTCTATTGGCGGGCGAGCGGCTGGATCGAGTGCGGCATCTGGCGGCGCGGCGATCTCGGCGTGGGCGAGTCGATAACCGGCCCGGCCATCGTCGAGGAGTACGGATCGACGACAGTCGTGCCGGAAAGCTGGCAACTGACCGTCGACGGATACGGCAATCTCATCCTGGAGAAATCCTCATGAGCAAGCCCGCAAACGAGGCCCGCCAGCTCGGGCCGGTCGAGCTCGAAATCATCACCGGCACCATCCGCTCCGCCGAGCTGGAGATCGAAGCAGCCGTCGAGCGCACGTCGCGCTCGCCGATGATCCGCGACCAGCACGACTACCGGGTCGCGCTGTTCGACGCCAAAGGGCGCAAGCTTACCGGGCGCTCCTATTCGGCGCTGGTCGAGCCGGTGTTCGAGTATTTCGGGGAAGACGACATCCACCCGGGCGACGTGTTCTTCTGGAACGACCCCTACAACTCCTCGGGCGGCATCGGCCACATCCCCGACCTCTGCTCCACCCTGCCGATCTTCCACGAGGGAAGGCTGATCGGCTTCTCCCAGGTGTTCGGCCACCACGACGATGTCGGCGGGTCGGTGCCGGGGAGCCTCCCGGTCCATGCCGAGGACATGTGGACCGAGGGGCTGGTGATCCCGCCGATCAAGCTCTACGAGGGCGGCAAGGTGAACGAGGCGGCGTTCCGCATCATCGAGCGCAATTCCCGCCTGTCGGAACACCTCCGGGGCGACCTCGACGCCGAGATCGGCGCCGCCCTGCTGGGGTCGAGGCGGGTGGTGGCGCTCGCCGAGCGCTACGGCGCCGACACGCTGGAAGCGGCGTTCGACGCGATGATCGACAATTGCGCCGAGGCCATCCGGCGCGAGCTCCTGCCCCGGATCGAGGACGGCGTCTACGCCTGGGAGGACTATGTCGAGAACGACGGCGTCGATGCGCCCCGGCTGCACGCGATGCGCGTCACCATGACCAAGACCGCCGACAGGATCCTGCTCGACTTCACCGGCACCGGCCCGGAGGCCAGGGGGCCGATCAACTGGGCGATCGACTATTCCGACGGCAAGTTCGTCCGCAAGTGGATGGGCCCCGTCCTGCGCTCGCTCGCCTCCTCGCCCGAGCGCGCGGCCGAGATCGACATGAACGAGGGGGTGCTCGACGTCATCGACGTGAAGTTCCCGGAGAAAGGCACGCTGGTCACGCCCAATTTCGGCAAGGCGACCGGCATGCGGTTCTTCATCCTGCTGCGCTCGCTCGGCATTTTCGCGGCGCTGCTGTCGAAGGCGACCGGCGGGCAGATGCCGGCGGATCACGAGACGATCCGCATCTGGGGGCTGCACGGCGGCGCGTCGAACAAGGATTTCTTCCTGTTCCGCGAGGTGCTGGGCGGCGGCGGGCCGGGCCGGCCCTGGGCGGACGGTTCCGACGTGGTGCACATCGTGCCCAACTCGCGCAACCTGCCGGCCGAGTTCTCGGAGACCCGCTACCCGGTGCTGGTCGAGAAGCTGGGGCTCGCCCGCGATTCCGGCGGGGCGGGGTTCCGGCGCGGCGGTTTCGGCTACGACAAGCGCATCCGTACGCTGCAATCCTGCCGGCTGCTGTCGAACGCCGACCGCGCGCTGGTCAACACCTACGGGGTCAACGGCGGCAAGCCCGGCTCGACCTACGGGATCGCGGTCGAGGACGCGCCCGGCGAGCGCCGCGAGATCGCGGGCATGGCCGACAATATCGAGGTCCCGGCGGGTTCCACCGTCCGCATCCGGACCACCGGCGGCGGGGGCTGGGGCGATCCCCTGCTGCGCGAGCCCGCGCTCGTCGCCTATGACGTCGAATGCGGCCTGGTTTCCGAAGAATCGGCGGCGGACGAGTACGGCGTCGTCCTGAACATGGCGGGCACGCGTCCGGAGGTCGACGAGGCCGCGACGGACAGGCGGCGTGCGGAGCTCCGCGCCAGGCGGGGGGCGCTGCCGATGTTCGACCGCGGCCCCTATGTCGAGGCGGCGCGCGCGGCGGGCGGTCTGGACTGGCCGGAAGGCTGGCGGGACCCGGACGCCGGTTGGTGGGCCGAAACCGCGGCGGAGGCGGCGGAGTGAAGCCCGCGCTGTTCGAGTACGTGGCGCCGGAAACCGTCGAGGAAGCGGTCGCGGCGCTCGCCGGCGACGAGACCGCGCGGCCGCTCGCCGGGGGGCAAAGCCTGATCCCGACGATGAACTTCCGGCTGTCGACGCCGGGCCGTTTGGTGGACTTGCGGAAAATCGAGTCGTTGCGCGGGATCGCCGTGGAGAACGGGACGATCCGCGTCGGCGCGATGACCCGGCACCGCGAGCTGGAGACCCACGAAGCGGCCAACGCGGCCAACCCGCTGATCGCCGAGGTGCTCGACAACGTCGCGCATATCGCGATCCGCAACCGGGGCACGGTGGGCGGCAGCATCGCGCATGCCGATTCCGCCGCCGAACTCCCCTGCCTTCTGGTGGCGAGCGGCGGTTCGGTCTCCGTCGAGGGGCCGGACGGCATCCGCAACATCGGCGCCGACGACCTGTTCCGGTTCCACATGACCACGACCCTCGCCCAGACGGAGATTCTGACCGAGGTGCGCATCCCGGCGCTGCCGCCCGCCACCGGATACGCGTTCGAGGAGTTCGCCAGGCGCCGGGGCGATTACGCGCTCGCCGGGGTCTGCGCCCTGCTCACCGTCGAGGACGGGGTTTGCGGCGAGGCGCGGATCGCCGCCTGCGGCATCGGCGCGCGGCCGGTCCGTCTCGCCGCCGCCGAGGACGCGCTGAGGGGCCGCGCGGTCGACGACGCCGCGCGCGCGGCGGCCGGCGAGGCGGCGAAGGAGTACATGACCGCGCCCGCCGACATGCAGGCGAGCGTCGCCTACCGGAAGGACCTGCTGGCGGCGCTGGTGCGGCGGGCGGTGGCGACCGCCGCGGATCGGGCGGGGAGCTAGGGCGTGCGGGATTTGCATGGATTCGGCCCGTCCTTCGATACGCGCCCTTCGGGCGCTACTCAGGATGAGGGTGGTTTTTCTTTCTCCTCATCCCGAGTAGGCGCGAAGCGCCGTATCGAGGGACGCCGCAATTCGATCGAGCGTGGATAGGGGCTGGACCATGGCGAAGACAGTGTTGAAGAAGGCGATCCCCGCCGCCTCGTCCGATCCGAAGGTCGCGGTGACGCTCACGATCAACGGCGAGACCGTCACCCGCCACGCCAGCCCGCGCATGCTGCTGAGCGATTTCATCCGCCACGAGCTCGGCCTGACGGGAACGCATGTCGGCTGCGAGCACGGGGTGTGCGGTTGCTGCACGGTGATGATCGACGGCCGCGCCGGGCGGTCCTGCCTCGCCTTCGCGGTCCAGGCGGACGGCGCCGATATCCGCACCATCGAGGGCGTCGCCGCGGAGGACGGAACGCTGCATCCGATCCAGCAGGCGATGATGGAATGCCACGGGCTGCAATGCGGCTACTGCACGCCCGGCTTCGTGATGTCGATGCTGAGCTATCTGGACGAAACGCCGGAGCCCGACCTTTCGGAAAAGGCGATCCGCGAGGTGCTGTCGGGCAATCTCTGCCGCTGCACCGGCTACGCCAACATCGTCAAGGCGTTCCGCCGCGGCGTCGAGTTGATGAACGCGGAAGCGGGCTGAGGAGGAGCGAATGTCGACACGGCAATTCGGCGAGCCGGTCCAGCGCAATGCGGATCCCGCGCTTCTCAAGGGCGAGGGGGCGTTCATCGACGACATTTCGCTGCCCGGCGCCCTGCATGCGGCATTCGTCAGGAGCCAGCATGCGCGCGCGCGGATCCGCTCGATAGACATTTCCGCCGCCGAATCGCTGCCGGATGTCGTCGCCGTCTACACGGCCGGCAATATCGGCGCGCTCGATGTCGAGTTGCCGATGCTGATTCCGCATCCCTGCATTACCTCGGGCGGCAAGACCCAGCGCCCGCTCGCCCGCGACGACGTGTTCTATGCCGGCCAGTGCATCGCCATGGTGGTCGCCGTGGACCGCTACACCGCGGAGGACGCGTGCTCGCTCGTCGAGGTCGAGTACGAACCGCTGCCGGTCGAGCTCGATCTGGAGAAGGCGGTCGCCGACGGCGCGCCTCTGGTCCATGACGACATTCCCAACAACGTCGCCGCCCACTTCATCCAGGAGAGCGGCGATGCCGACGCCGCCTTCGCCGCCGCCGAGCACACGACCACGGTGCGGGTCCGGCTCGAAAGATCGAGCGCCGCGCCGCTGGAATGCCGCGCGGTCGCCGCCCGCTGGGACGGCGTGTCGGGCGAGCTCACGGTCTGGGATTCGACGCAGGCGACGATCTCGGTGCGCGGCGGGCTCGCCTCCCTGTTCGGCATCGACGAGGATCGGATCCGCGTCATCGCGCCCAATGTCGGCGGCGGGTTCGGCCAGAAGATCATGATGTTCCACCCGGACGAGATCCTCGTCCCCTACGCCGCGATGCAGCTCGACCGGCCGGTGAAATACATCGAGGACCGGGTGGAGAACTTCGTCGGCGCGAGCCAGGAGCGCGCCCAGATCCACGAGATTTCGCTGGCCGCGAAGAAGGACGGGACGGTCCTGGGCCTGCGGGACTCGTTCATCCACGACACCGGCGCCTTCATCCCCTACGGCATCGCGATCGCCCAGGTCGCGTCGACCTCGATCGCCGGGCCGTACAGGATTCCCGACATCTGGGTCGAGATGACGCTGGTCTACACGCCCTGCGTCCAGGTCACCCCCTATCGCGGCTGCGGCCGGCCGCAGGCCTGCTTCGCGGTCGAACGCGCGCTCGACCAGCTCGCCGACGAGCTCGGCATCGACCGGACCGAAATCCGCCGGCGCAACTTCATCGGCCCGGGCGAGTTCCCGTACAAGCGGGACGGGCTGCTCTTCGCCGACGGTCTCGCCGTCAACTACGATTCCGGCGAGTACGAGAAGGCGCTCGACCTGATTACCGAGACCGTCGACCTCGCCGGCTTCCGCAAGGAGCAGGAGGCGGCCCGCGCCGAGGGCCGCTATCTCGGCTTCGGGATCGGCTTCTATGTCGAGGGAACCGGGCTCGGACCCTATGAGGGCGGCCATGTGAAGGTCCACCCGATCACCGGCAAGGTCTACGTCACCACCGGCCTGACCAGCCAGGGCCAGGGCCACGAGACTGTTTTCGCGCAGATCGCGGCCGACCAGGTGGGCTGCGACGTCAGGGACGTGATCTTCGTCGAAGGCGACACCCAGGCCCATGAATGGGGGGTGGCGACGTTCGCGAGCCGCGCCGCGGTGGTCAGCGGCAACGCCATCCACAAGGCGGCCGTCAAGGCGCGCGCCCGGATCGTCGCCGCCGCCGCCAACATGCTGGAGACCGGCGAGGACTCGATCGAGCTCCGCGACGGGCGCGCCTGGATCGTCGACGGCAACCGTTCCGTCTCGCTCGCCGAGATCGCCACCGCGTCGAACCCGCTGCGCTACGCCTTCAACGAGGCCTCCCAGACCGCGACCCAGTTCGCCCCGGCATCGACGCATGACGGCCCGCCGCTCGCCGAAGGCACGGCGCCGGGGATCGAGGAGACCGACTATTTCAGCCCGTCCCACGCCACCTGGGCCTATGGCGTTCACGCGGCGATCGTCGAGTTCTTTCCCGACACCTGCGGCATGGAGATCGAGCGCTATCTCTGCATCCACGACTGCGGAAACATGATCAACCCGATGATCGTCGAGGGCCAGGTGATGGGCGGCATCGGCCAGGGAATCGGCGGGGCGTTCTACGAGCGCTGCGCGTTCGACGAGAACGGCACCCCGCTCGCCGCCAATTTCATGGATTTCCTGATGCCCTACGCGACCGAGGTGCCGGACGCCGAGATCCTCCACATGGAGACGCCGTCGCCGCTCAACCCGCTCGGCATCAAGGGCGTGGGCGAGGCCGGCACGATCCCGGTCTCGCAGGTCATCGCCTCGGCGATGGAGGACGCGTTCGCCCCGCTCGGCATCGCGCCGGTGCGGGAATCGCCGATGTCGCCCGACATGATCCACGGGCTGCTGTCCGACGCGCGGTCGCGCTAATGGAAGTCCGCATCGCCCACATGACCTATGACGAGGTGCGCGCGGCGATCGAGGCGAAGAAGCTCGTCATCCTGCCGACCGGCGCCACCGAGTCGCACGGCCCCCACATGCCCTGCGACACCGACACCCATCAGGCCGACCACATGGCCGTCCGCCTCGCCGAGCGGATCGGCGCGGTGGTGGCGCCGGCCGTGCCCTACGCGGTCTCCAAGACCTTCGAGCACTTTCCCGGCACCGTCTCGCTCTCCATCCCGACCTATCAGGAGCTGGTCTACGAGGTCGGCGCGGCGCTGATCGGACAGGGCTTCGAGGACCTGTTGATCCTCAACGGCAACCGGCCCAACGGCACCTCGAACGATGCCGTGGCGCGCCGCCTCGTCGACGATCTCGACGCGTCCTACGACTTCCAGGTGACGGCCGTCAGCTACTGGGAGCCGGGCGCGGCCCGGATCGACGCGATGCGCAATTCGGAGATCGGCGGGATGGGGCATGGCGGGGAGTTCGAGACCTCGTTCCAGCTCGCCACTCGGCCGGAGCTGGTCAAGATGGACCGCATCGAGGGGGTCTACACGCCTCTGGTCGGCTGGGACCTGGTCGCCAGGGTCGAGCCGTCGCGCACCTATCGCCGCCGTCCGAGCCCGGAGACCAACCACGCCTCGATCTTCGGCAACCCGCACGTGGCGAGCGCCGGGCAGGGCAAAGCCTTCATCGACGCCGCGCTCGACGGGCTGGCCGAAATGATCGAGAACCTGCGCCCCTCCTACGAGGAACGGCGCTAGCCGGAGACCTCACCGGTAGGCTTCGCGAAATGCCCCCCCTCACCCTAACCCTCTCCCCCGCGGGGGAGAGGGGACCCGCTCTTACCTTCTCCCCTCCCGCTTGCGGGAGGGGCCGGGGGAGGGTGGGCCGGCGCATCTCCGCTTCGCGGTGAACCGCGCGGGCTCCCATCCGGCGACACGATTCACCGGCCGCGCCCTTGCCTGCGTACGCGGCGACCGGGCGGTGTTCTCCGGTCTCGATTTCGCTCTCGGGGCCGGCGAAACGCTGGTGCTGACGGGGCCGAACGGCAGCGGCAAGTCGAGCCTGTTGCGGATGATGGCCGGCCTCCTGCCACCGGTTTCGGGGGCCGTCGAGTGGAACGGCGCGAACATCGCGGAAGACCGCGAGGGGCACGCCGCGCGGCTGCACTATGTGGGGCATCTCGACGCGGTGAAGCTGGCGTTGACCGTTGCGGAGAATTTGCGCTTTTGGGCCGCGCTTCGCCCCGACGGGGCGGACGTCCGGCCGGCGCTCGAGCAATTCGGAATCTCGACCCTCGCCGACCTGCCCGCCCGGTTCCTTTCCGCCGGGCAGCGGAGGCGGCTCGCGCTGGCGCGCATCGCCGTGTCGGAGGCGCCGCTCTGGCTGCTCGACGAACCGACGGTGGCGCTCGACACCGAGGGCGTCGCCGCCGTGCATGAGGCGATCCGGAGCCACTGCGCGGAAGGCGGATCGTGCGTGGTGTCGACCAACGCTCCGCTCGATCTTTCGGGCGCGCATCGCCTCGACATGGGAAGCCGGGAATGACCGCCTTCGCCGCCGCGCTCGGGCGGGAGCTCCGGCTGGCCGTCCGCGAGCCCGGCGAGGCGGCGGCCGCGGTGATGTTCTTCGTGCTCGCGGCGATTCTCTTTCCGTTCGGCGTCGGACCCGAGGCCAACCTGCTCGCCCGGATCGCCGCCGGCATCCTCTGGGTGGCCGCGCTGCTCGCCGCAATGCTGTCGCTGGAGCGTCTGTTCCTCGGCGACTACGAGGACGGCAGCCTCGAGGTGCTGGCGCTCTCCCCGTTGCCGCTTTCCCTCGTCGTCGGAGCAAAGACGCTAGCGCATTGGCTCACCACCGGCATCCCGCTGATCGTGGCCACCCCGCTGATGGCGCTCCTCCTCGATCTCGACGCCGAAGGCTATCTCGTCCTGATTGCGGCGATGGCGCTGGGCACGCCGATCGTCAGCCTGATCGGCGGCGTGGGAGCGTCACTGACCCTCGGCGCGCGGCGCGGCGGGATGCTGCTGTCCATCCTGGTCCTGCCGCTGCTGATCCCGGTGCTGATCTTCGGCGCCGGCGCGGTCGATGCCGCTATCGCCGGACACGCCGTCCGCCAGCAGCTGATGGTGCTCGGCGCTATGTTCCTCGCCGCCGCCGCGCTCTGCCCCTGGGCCGCCGCCGCCGCGGTCAGGCAGGCGCTCGAATGAAATTGCCGTATATTCGAACTCCTGGAAGGCAGCGGAAGAGCTTCGTGTCACGCCTCCACCGCTTCGCGAGCCCGGCGCGGTTCACCCGCCTGGCGGATCGCGTCCAGCCCTGGACGGGTTGGGCGGCGGCGCTGCTGATCGGCGCGGGGCTGGTGGTCGGGTTCGGGTTCTCGCCGGCGGACTACCAGCAGGGCGAAACCGTCCGGATCATGTACGTCCACGTGCCTTCCGCATGGATGGCCATGTTCTGCTATGCGGTCATGGCGGTATGCGCGGCCGCGGGGCTGATCTGGCGGCATCCTCTGGCGCACGTGATCGCGCACGGCGCGGCGCCCATCGGGGCCTGCTTCACAATCGTCTGCCTGGTGACGGGAATGCTGTGGGGCAAGCCGATGTGGGGCCGCTGGTGGGCCTGGGACGCGCGGCTCACCTCCGTCCTGATCCTGCTGTTCCTCTATCTCGGCTATATCGCGCTCGCCAATGCGTTCGACAATCGGGCGCGCGGCGACCGGTCGTCGGCGATCCTGGCGCTGGTGGGCGCGGTCAACCTGCCGGTGATCAAGTTCTCGGTCGACTGGTGGAACACGCTGCACCAGCCCGCCAGCGTGACCCGGATCGGCGCGCCGGCGATCCATTCGTCGATGCTGACGCCGCTGCTGCTGATGGCGGCGGGGTTCATGTGCCTGTTCGCGACGCTCCTGTTCATCCGGGTCCGCGCGGCGCTTCTGGAGCGGCGGCTGCGCGCGCTCAGGCACGCCCGCGCGCACGCCCCGCCGGCCGGCGGAATGGACACCGGAACCACCTTGTCCTAGAAGCATGGGCCGACCTGCCGGTCGCCGATGCGGACATCGCGGAGCATGGCTGAAATATACGAATTCCTGGCTATGGGCGGTTACGCGGGCTTCGTCTGGCCGGCCTACGGGGTCGCGCTGATCGCGATCGGCGGGCTCGCCGTCCAGAGCGTGCGCAGCCTGCGCGCCTTGAGGAGAGAGGTCGCCGCGCTGGAAGAAGAGCAACCCGTCGGGGCGAGGCGCGCGCGCTCCCGGCCGGCCGCCGGCGATGCGGCCTAAGCGGCGCCGGATGGCCTTCGTCGTCTGCGGCATGGTGGCGCTGGGCGCGGCGGCGGCGCTGGTCCTGAGCGCGTTCGAGGACAGCATCGTCTATTTCTACAGCCCGAGCGAGGTGGCCGAGCGCAAGCCCCCGCCGGACCGCCGTTTCCGTATCGGCGGTATCGTGGTGAAGGATTCCGTGGTCCGGGAGGCCGATGCGATGAGCGTCAGGTTCCGGGTTACCGACACCCTGAACACCATCGAGGTCGCCTATACGGGCGTCCTCCCGGACCTGTTTCGCGAGGGCCAGGGCGTGGTCGCCGAGGGGCGGCTCGACGCGGAGGGGCGGTTTCGCGCCGACGAGGTGCTCGCCAAGCACGACGAGACCTACATGCCCAAGGAGGTCGCCGACGCGCTGAAGGAATCGGGACGGTGGCGCGGCGCGCCGAAGGGCGGAAAATGATCGCCGAGATCGGCCATTTCGCGCTCATCCTCGCCTTCCTGCTGGCCCTGATCCAGGGGACGGTGCCGATGATCGGCGCGGCCCGGGGCGACCCGGCGATGATGGCGGTCGCGAAGCCCGCGGCGCTGCTCCAGCTCGGCCTGACGGCGGCCGCATTCCTGGCGCTCATCCACGCCTTCGTGGTGTCGGACTTCTCGGTCGCGCTCGTCGCCAGCCATTCCCACACGCTGAAGCCGCTGATCTACAAGATCACCGGCGTGTGGGCGAACCACGAAGGCTCGATGGTGCTGTGGGTGCTCATCCTCGCCCTCTTCGGCGCCATGATCGCGGGTTTCGGCAGCAACCTTCCCGCGGCGCTCCGGGCCCGGGTGCTCGCCGTGCACGGGCTGGTGGCGGCGGGTTTCTTCGCCTTCATCCTGTTCACCTCGAACCCGTTCGTCCGCCTTTCCCCCGCGCCGGCCGAGGGCCAGGGGCTCAACCCCCTCTTGCAGGATCCCGGCCTCGCCTTCCACCCGCCCTTCCTCTATCTCGGCTATGTCGGGTTCTCGATCTCGTTTTCCTTCGCCGTCGCGGCGCTGATCGAGGGCCGCGTCGATCCGGCCTGGGCGCGCTGGGTCCGGCCGTGGACGCTGCTCGCCTGGTGCGCGCTCACCATCGGGATCGCGCTCGGCAGCTGGTGGGCCTATTACGAGCTCGGCTGGGGCGGCTGGTGGTTCTGGGATCCGGTGGAGAACGCCTCCTTCATGCCGTGGCTTGCCGGCACCGCCCTGCTCCACTCGGCGATCGTGGTGGAGAAGCGCGACACGCTGAAGGGCTGGACCGTGCTGCTCGCCATCCTCACCTTCGGGCTCTCCCTCCTTGGCACCTTCCTGGTGCGCTCGGGAGTGCTCACCTCGGTCCATGCCTTCGCCACCGATCCCGACCGGGGCGTCTTCATCCTCGGCCTGCTGGTCGTGGTGACCGGCGGGGCGCTCGTCCTCTACGCGCTCCGCGCGCCGGGGCTCAAGGGCGGCGGGCTGTTCGCGCCGGTCTCGCGCGAGGGCGCGCTGGTGCTCAACAACCTGCTGCTCGCGACGGCGGCGGCGGTCGTCCTCCTCGGCACGCTCTATCCGCTGATCCTGGATGCCCTCGGCGGCGGCAAGGTCTCCGTCGGCCCGCCCTTCTTCGAGGCGACGTTCGTGCCGATCATGGTGCCGCTGCTGATCGCCTGCGCGATCGGCGCGACGCTGGCGTGGAAGCGGGGCGATCTCTCCGGCGTGTTCGGCCGCCTCTGGATCGCGCTCGTCGCCGCGGCCGCGGTGACCGTCCTCGCGGCGTGGCGCGCCGGCGTCGGCGATCTCCTCGCCGCCTTCGGGCTCGGCCTCGCCGCCTGGCTGTTCTTCGGCGCGCTGGTGGAGTTCGCCGGGAAGATCGGGGTCGGCCGGCTTCCGCCCGGCGACGTGCTGCGGCGCGCGGCCAATACGCCGCGCAGCGCCTGGGGGATGACGGTGGCGCATGCCGGGCTCGGCATCGTCGTCGCCGGCGTCACCGCGTCGTCCGCCTGGCAAACCGAGCGGATACAATCGGTGACTCCGGGCGACGCGGTCGAGGTCGCGGGCTACACGCTGGTGTTTCGCGGCGCGGCGGAGACCCAAGGCCCCAACTACCGCGCCGTGACCGGTCGCTTCGACCTTGAACGCGGCGGAGAGGTTCTGGCGGTGCTGCGGCCGGAGAAGCGGGACTACCCGGCGGAGCGGTCCCAGACGACCGAGGCCGCGATCCACACCACCTGGCTGGCCGACATCTACGCCGTCCTCGGCGATCGCGCGTCGAGCGGCGCGTGGACCGCGCGGCTCTATCACAACCCGCTGGTGCCGTGGATCTGGATCGGCGCCATCGTCATGGCGGCGGGCGGCGCGGTCTCGCTCACCGACCGCAGGCTCCGCATCGGCGCGCCGCGCAGGGCGCGGCGAGGTCCGGCGGCCGAAGCCGGCGCCCGGCCATGATCCGCCCGGCCACGCTCGTTCCCGTCGCCGTCTTCGCCCTGCTGGCCGCCGTTTTCGGCTTCTACCTGCAACAGATCGGCACTGGCGAGAAGAACGCGGCCCAGGTGCCCTCGGCCCTGATCGGCAAGCCGGCGCCGGAATTCGACCTGCCGCCGATCGAGGGCATGGAGGGTGGGCTCAAGACGGCGGACCTCCGGGGCCAGGTCGCGATGGTCAACGTGTTCGCTTCATGGTGCCCGCCCTGCCAGCAGGAGCATCCCTTCCTGATGCGGCTCGCGCGGTCCGGCGTGCCGGTCTACGGGATCAACATCAAGGACAAGCCGAAGGCCGCGCGCGCGTTCCTCCGGCGGCTCGGCAACCCGTACCGGCGGATCGGCGCGGATCTGTCGGGGCGGGTCTCGATCGACTGGGGCGTCTACGGCTATCCGGAAACCTTCATCGTCGATCGCGAGGGGCGTATCCGCTACAGGCATGTCGGCCCGATCCTCGCCCACGACCTTGAGACCAGGATCGTCCCGCTCCTGGAGGAGCTTGGCGGATGATCCGCCGCGCCGCGCTGCTGGCCGTGCTGGCATCGGTTCTCTCCGCGCCCGTCGCCGCGGTCGAACCGGATGAAATCCTGGCCGATCCCGGTCTGGAAAACCGGGCGCGGGCGATCTCCAAGCAGCTCCGCTGCCTGGTCTGCCAGAACCAGTCGATCGACGATTCCGACGCCCCGCTCGCCAGGGATTTGCGCATCGTGGTTCGCGAGCGTCTGACGGCGGGCGCGAGCGACGACGAGGTCGTCCGGTTCGTCGCCGAGCGCTACGGCGACTTCGTGCTCCTGTCGCCGCCGTTCAAGGCGACGACCTACGCGCTCTGGCTCGGCCCGGCGGCGATTCTCCTGATCGGGGCGGCGGCGGCCGCGGCGTTCCTGCGGCGGCGGCGCATCGCCGGGTCCGGCGACGCATCGGCGTTGAGCGAACCGGACCGGGCGAGGCTCGACCGTTTGCTCGACCGGGACGGGGCTCCGTGATCCTGTTCGCGACCCTCGCCGCGATGGCGCTGGCGGCCGTTCTCTGCGTCCTGATCCCCCTGCTGCGGCCACGGGCGGAGCCGCGGCCGCGCGCGGAGCACGATATCGAGATCTATCGCGACCAGCTCGCCGAGGTGGAGCGAGATCGTGCCCGCGGCCTGGTGAGCGAAAGCCAGCTCGAAGCCTCGCGCACGGAGATCGGCCGCAGGCTGCTTGCCGCCGATACCGAGAGGCAGGAACGCGCCGGGGCCCGCGACGCTCCGCATGTGCGGGCGATTCTCGCCGTCGTCCTTGCCGCCGTGCTGCCGCTTTCCGCCGGCGGGCTCTATTTCTGGCAGGGCGCGCCGCTCATGCCCGAAGATCCGGGACCGGGAAGCGCCGAAGCGCGTCCCGGCGAGCACGACGCGGACATGACGACGCTGGTCGGGCGTCTCGCGGAACGCCTGAAGGAACGGCCCGACGACGCGCGGGGCTGGCGCCTGCTGGGCCGGTCGCTTTCGTCGCTCGAACGATTTTCGGAGGCGGCGCGCGCCTATCGCCGCGCGTCCGAGCTGCTTCCCGCCGACGCCGGTCTCCGGTCGCTCCACGGCGAGGCGCTGGCGGCGGCGAGCCAGGGCAGGATCGCGCCGGAAGCCGGGCGGGCCTTCGCCGCCGCCCTACGGATCGATCCGAAGGAGCCCCGCGCCCGGTTTTATCTCGGCCTGGCCGCGCTCCAGAAGGGCGACCGCGACGGGGCGCTCGCGCGCTGGCGGGCCCTGGAGGGCGACTCTCCGGAAGATGCCGAATGGCTGCCGATGCTGCGCCGGCGTATCGCGGGTCTCGCCCCGGGGACCCAGGCCGAAACACCGCCCGGTCCGACACGGGAGGACATCGCCGCGGCGCAGCAAATGCCGCCGGAGGAACGCGCTCGGATGATCCGCGGCATGGTCGAGGGGCTGGCCGCCAGGCTGGAGGAAAATCCCGACGACGCGGAGGGCTGGGCCAGGCTCGCGCGCTCCTGGCGCGTGCTCGGCGAGCGGGAAAAGGAGCGCGACGCCCTGGTTGCCCTCGCACGCCTCCTGCCCGAAGGGTCGCCCGAACGCGCCGGCGTCGAAAGGCGCATCGAAACGCTCCGCAAGGAAAGGTGATGCCGCCGGTCGACGCGAAGCGGGTTCCCACGGTCATCGCGGGCGGCGGGCCGGTCGGCATGATCGTGGCGATCGAGCTCGGTCGCCGCGGCATTCGCTGCGTGCTGCTCAACGACCGGCCGACCACCGCGACCCACCCCAAGGCCAATGCGATTTCGAGCCGGACGATGGAGCATCTCCGCCGTCTGGGCCTGGCGACGGCGGTGCGAGCGCGCGGGCTCGACGACGACCACCCGACCGACCTCGCCTATTTCACGCGGCTCACCGGCTACGAGATCGGCCGCTACCGGCAGCCGTCGCGGCGCGAGGCGCTTGCCGAAGCCAAGGCGGGCACCGGGCGCTGGGCTTCGCCGGAACCGCCGCACCGCTGCTCCCAGCTCTTCCTCGAGGCCGAGCTCAAGAAGGCGGTCGACTCGCTGCCCTCGGTCGAGGTGCGGTTCGGCTGGAAACTGGAGGAATTCCGCGATTTGGGCGACCGGGTAACGGTTCTCGCGCGGCAGGACGGCGGCGCAAGGGAGACGGTCTACGAGGCCGGCAACCTGATCGGCTGCGACGGGGCGGCCAGCGGAGTGCGCGCGGCGCTCGGGATCGAGCTGATGGGCGAATCCGGCGCGATCCGGCCGATGATGGGCGGGCCGATGTATGCCACCTATTTCGAGGCCGATCCCGACACGGGATGGTTCGCGCAGGACCCGGCGTGGCAGTACTGGATTCTCAACCCGGACATCCGCGCTTTATTCATCCCGGTGGACGGCAAGGATAAATTCCTGTTCATCGCGGCGCTCGGCACCGGGGACGGCGGCGTGCGCGACCCGACCGGGATGATCCACCGCGCCGCCGGGGCGAGGTTTCCGCTGCGCGTCATTTCGGCGCAGAACTGGACGGCGGGCTACGCGCTGGTCGCGGAACGCTACCGCCGGGGGCGCGTCTTCCTCGCCGGCGATGCCGCGCATCTCTTCACGCCGACCGGCGGGATGGGGATGAACACCGGCATCGACGACGCGGTCAATCTCGCCTGGAAGCTTGCGGCCGTAATCGGAGGCTGGGGCGGCGAAGGCCTGATCGACACATACGAGGCGGAACGGCGTCCCATCGGCGTGCGCAACACCGCGTTCGCCAGCCGTTTCGCCGATTCGATCGGCGGCATGCCGGTCGGTGCGGCGATCGAGGAGGACAGCGCCGCCGGCCGCGCCGCCCGGGCCGCGCTCAAGCCGCTCGTCGAGGCGCATGCGCATTACGAGTTCACCATTCCGGGCATTTTTCTCGGCCTGTCCTATGCCGGCTCGCCCATCGTCGTTCCGGACGGCGTGCTACCGCCTCCCGACCGGCCGAACGAGTACCTCGCCAACGCCTGCCCCGGCGCCCGCGCGCCCCATGTGCGGCTGGCGGGCGGGGTCCTTTACGACCGGCTGGGGCCCGAGTTCACGCTGCTGCGCCTGGGCCGCGGCGCGGACGCCGCGCCCCTCCGCGCGAGCGCCGAGGCGCGGGGCGTGCCGCTGGCCGAGACGGTGCTGGACGACGCCCGGGCCCGGGAAATCTATGGCGCCGACCTCGTGCTGGTCCGGCCCGATCACCATGTCGCCTGGCGCGGCGACCGCCTGCCGGGAGATTGCGACTCGCTGATCGACCGGGTGCGGGGGGCGCGCTAAAAAGCCTATCCGGTGTTGTTTGAACCGCAGCGGCCCTCGCTTCGGCCTCTCCTTCGCCGCCGTAGTCTGTGTCGCCCCGCTTTCCCCCATTGTCGTCATGCCCGGAACAAGTCCGGGCATGACGACAATGGGGGAAAGTGCCGGAGGACATCGACGTCGTCCAACCTTGTCCCCAACCATCGACACAGAGTCCCCGAACGACCGCGCCGGGTTCGGGGATCGGGCGTTCTTCCGGGGCGAGGGGCCGACCGACGCGGCGGAACACCATGGCGCGCATGCCCACCTCCGGTCGCTGCGGTCGGGGCGCGAAAAAAGAGGGCCCGGAAATCGGCGATTTCCGGGCCAGTCTAACAGGGAGGCTTCACGTCTGGGAGACGTCGGGTCCGAAGACCCTACCGGGCGAAGCGATCCGCCCGGACTTGCCGGCGGGACGGCGACGGTGGACCGCCCACCATCGCGCCGACGCGTGACCCATAAATGTGACGAGCGGCGCGCAAATTCCATGTCGAGAATTACAATCCAGCCATGCGCCGAGTGCATAGCTGGGGATACGCGCGCCTTCAGTAGATGCCGCCGCTGCCCACGCTCCCGACGAGAAAATCCCGGAAGGCGGCGATCCGCTGGGAATTGCGGAGCTCTTCCGGATAAACGAAATAAACGTCGAAGGCGGGACCTTCCGACTCCGGCAGCACCGGAACCAGGTCGCGCGCGAGCTGTCCCAGATAGTCGGGCAGAGAGGCGATGCCGAGTCCGCTGGCCGCCGCCCGGTACATGCCATAGATGGTGTTCACCTCCAGCACCGGACGGCGGGATTGGCCGGGGGCCAGCCCTTCCCGCAGCATCCAGTTGATCTGGGTGTATGGCGGGCGCTGTATCCCTTCGTAGGCAATGAGCCGGTGACGGTCGAGGTCTTCGATCCGGTGCGGCGTACCGTACTCCGTGAGGTAGGACGGCGCGGCGAAGGCGTGGTGGCGCATGGTCGCGAGACGGCGCTGGATCAGGTCGGGCTGGCGCGGCGGGGTCATGCGGATGGCGACGTCGGCCTCGCCCATGCTGAGGTCGAGCTCGTCTTCGCTGACCAGCAGGGTGACGGCGATCTCCGGATAGGTATCGATGAACGCCTTGAGTCGCGCGGTGAGCCAGATCGAGCCGAAGGCCACCGTGGTGTTGATCCGGAGCGGCCCCGTGGGGCGATCGCGCGATTCGCTCACCATCGCTTCGGCCATGGCGAGCTTCGCGAACACCTCCTTGGCGGTCCGGAACAGGGTCTCGCCGGTCTCGGTGAGCTTGAGACCGCGCGCGTGGCGGTGAAAAAGCGGCGCGTTCAGGCTCTCCTCCAGCGCGCCGATCTGACGGCTGACCGAGGACTGGGACAGCTTCAGCGTCTCGCCCGCATGGGTGAAGCTGCCGGCCTCGGCGACGGCGTGGAAAACCCGCAGCTTGTCCCAGTCCTTCATCCGCCGGTCATTCCGCCGCCGCCGCGGCGTGCTCGGCGATGAACTTCTCCACCTCCAGCGCGGCCATGCAGCCGGTGCCGGCCGCGGTGACGGCCTGGCGGTAGACCTTGTCCTGCACGTCTCCGGCGGCGAACACGCCGGGCACGCTGGTGACGGTCGAGTCGGCGGCGGTCCAGATATAGCCCTCCGCGTCCATTTCGAGCTGGCCGCGGAAGAGCCGGGTCGCGGGATCGTGCCCGATGGCGACGAAAAGGCCCGCGGCCGCGCGCTCCGAAACCTCGTCCGTCGACACGTTGCGCAGCCGGAGCCCGGTAACCCCCTTCGGGTTCTCGGTGCCCAGTACCGCCTCGACCACCGTGTTCCAGACGATTTCGATCTTGTCGTTGGCGAACAGGCGGCTCTGCAGAATCTTTTCCGCCCTGAGCGCGTCGCGCCGGTGGATCAGCGTCACGCTGGACGCGTGGTTGGTGAGGTAGAGCGCTTCCTCGACGGCGGTGTTGCCGCCGCCGACCACCGCGACATCCTTGCCCCGGAAAAAGAAACCGTCGCATGTCGCGCAGGCCGAAACGCCGAACCCCTGGAAGGCCGCCTCGCTCTCCAGGCCGAGCCAGCGCGCCTGCGCGCCGGTGGAAATCACGATCGTCTCGGCGAGATAGACATCGCCGCCGTCTCCGGTGCAGCGGAACGGCCGCCGGGAGAGATCGACATCGGCGATCAGGTCGTTGATCAGCACGGTGCCGACGTTCTCCGCCTGAAGATGCATCTGCTCCATCAGCCAGGGCCCCTGGATGACGTCCGCGAATCCCGGGTAGTTCTCCACGTCGGTGGTGATCGACATCTGTCCGCCGACCTCGATACCGGTGACCAGGACCGGCTCGAGCGCGGCGCGGGCCGCGTAGACCGCGGCCGTGTATCCGGCCGGGCCGGAGCCGATGATCAGGACTTTCGCGTGGTGTGTCTGGGACATGTTCGATCCGCTCCGGCGCGCAATTCAAGCAATCGGAAAATAAAAACTCGCGGCCGGCTTTTCCAGCCGCCGATCGTCGTTCGGAGCCGACGCGTCTCGTGTCCGTATCCTCATGCTTGAAATATAATTGCAAAAGTTGCTAATATAATTGCGCAACGCGACGGCGCCATCGACTTGGAGGCTCATCCATGGCCCGGGTCAAGCTCGACCGCATCGATCTTCGGATCCTGCGCGACCTGCAGGATCGGGGGCGCATGACCAATGTCGAGCTGGCGCGCCGGGCGGGCATCTCGCCGCCGCCCTGCCTGCGTCGCGTCCGCGCGCTGGAGGAGACCGGCTGCATCCTCGGCTACCATGCCGAGATCGACCCGGAGTCGCTCGGCTTCGGGGTGACGGTGTTCGCCCATGTCGGCCTCCACAGCCAGGCGGAGCCCGATCTGACGGCATTCGAGGCGCTGGTGGATTCGTGGCCCGAGGTCCGCGAGTGCCACATGCTGGCGGGCGAGACCGATTTCCTGCTCAGGATCGTGGCGACCGACTGGGACGCCTATCAGCGCTTCCTGACCACCCGGCTCACCGCCGCCCCGAACGTCAACGTGGTGAGATCCGCGCTCGCCGTGCGCAGCTCGAAGAACGCGCCGGGCGTGCCCATCGCCTTGGACGAACCGGGCTGATCCGCGGCCGGTCCGCCCTCCCCCGGCCCCTCCCGCAAGCCCCGGACTGCGATCCGGGGCAAGCGGGAGGGGAGAAGATAAGGAGGGGTCGGCGCCGCAACTCCCCCTCTCCCCAGCGGGGAGAGGGCCGGGGTGAGGGGGGGCCGCGCCCGGTCGGATGTTGCTCTAACCCTGCAAGCGGGACGGGAAGCGGTCGATCCCGAGGCGGTCGCGCAGGCCGGCGCTCGGCTCGATCCGTTTTTCGTCGATCGGGATTCCGGTCGAATCCGCCACCCGGTCGATCGCGTTGAAGGTCGCCGCGACGCCGCAGGCATCGACCAGAGCCGCACCGCCGAGCGCATTGAGCACCGCCTTCCGCGCTTCCGCGAGCGCCGCGTCGTCATCCCCCACCACCGCCTCGGCGAAGGCGGCCAACAGGGCGCCCTCCGGTATCCCGCCGTCGCCGTCGGCCTTGCCGATGACCGTGTCGAGATCGATCGCCTGTCCGTTGTGCTCGCCGCTCGCACGGAGCAGCATCGCGTGGCTGGTGGTTCAGTAGACGCATTGGTTGATCGCCGATATCCGCCCGGCGATCAGCTCAATCTGCGCGTGGGTGATGGCGCGGAATTCGTTGTCGAAATCGCGCATCTGCTTCTGTTGCAAATACTGGGTTTCCACCAGGTCGAAGAAGCCGCGCGCTTCCGCCGGAACCAGGCTCATCGCGCGGTGGATGTTGGCGCGGTCGGGGCCGAACAGGTCGAGCTCGTCTTCCGCCGCGTTGCCGGGCAGGATCCAGGGCACCCAGGCCGCCCCTTGGCCCGCGCTCGCCGGGCGCACCCGGATCGGCTCGCCCGCCGCCGGTTCGGGAAGGGGCAACGGCTCCATCCCCATCGCCTTCGCGAAGGTGTCGACCGAGATCGTCGTGCAGACGACGCCCACCGTCTCGACATACGCCTCCGGGGTCAGGCCTTGGTCCAATAGACCCGCGTACCATTTGCGCGTCAGCCGGCCCGGATCGGTGGCGATCCGGTGGATCGCCTCCACCGTCGCGTCGGGGAGGCCGCCCAGGCTGTCGTGCTCGCCCTCGACGCCGTAGGGGGAAAGCGCTTCCTTGCGGGCGCGGCAGAGCCGGCAGGCCCCGGCGTTGCGGGTCTCCGCGGCGATCCGGACCCGCATTTCTCCCGAATGCCACGCCCCCGGGCGTGCGATCCGTCGCCATGCGCGGTCATGAGCCGCCGCGATGTCCTCGCGGATCGGGACGGGAGCGTCGCGATAGTCGATGGCCGACATGCGGAAAGCCTCCGGGGAAAGGGGGTCGCGGAACGACTATGCCACGCCGTGGGCGGCTAGAGAACGATGCTGAGGGAGCCGTCGAAAAGGACGTTGTGGTCGAGCCGGACCAGCCGGTCGGCGATGCGCAGCGAGTCGCCGTCGCGGCGCAGCAGGTCGCGCCGGCGGCCGGCATAGAAATCGCCGTCGGGCGCGGTGCCGCGCTGGCGGTAGACCAGAAGATTGCTGTGAGCGACATAGTCGTCGGGCGGCGCGGCGGCCCCGACCTCGAAATTGGAGACGAAACGCCGCGTCAGCGTGGCCGGGTTTTCCGCCCGGGTGAGTTTGGGATCTCCGATCTGAAGCACGCGCAACCTGAGCGTGTCGGCGTCCTCGTCGATGATGGCGTAGTCGAGCGGGCCGGTTTCCGCCGGGCGCGAGACGCGCGCGGTCACGACGTATTTGACGTCTTCCGTCAGCAGCTCGAACCAGGCCGTGTAGTCGCGCCGGTCGAGCAGCGCGGCCTCCCGGTTGAGAAAGCGCTGCACCTCCAGGAAGGCCGCGTCGTCCACAGGCGCAAACCCGCGTTCGTCGTCCATGCTCAACCCTGCATCGCTTCGTCCCAGCGCCGCATGAAAGCGAGCTGGGCGACTTCGGTGTTGGAGGGCTTGTAGGCGCGGCCGGGGCCCTTCGCGTTCTCTATTGGCGCGCTGTCGAACGGAAGGCTGGAATGGAAGCTGAACGGAAAGCGTTGCGCGATCGGGTTGTCGCTCGCCTGGGTCGCGGACGCCCAGAGTTCGAGATCGTCCTGCTCGAACACGCCGCCGGCGCCGAAATTGTGGAACCCGTGCTTGAGCGCGCGGTCCTTGTACTCCGCCGGCGCCTCGCGTTCCGCGAGCACCCAGCTCAGCACCTCCGTCTCGGTGCCGCTTACGGGTTGCCACTGGCGGATCAGCACCGCCTTCTCGCCGAGCGCGACCTGGTTTTCGATGAAGGACAGGTTGGGGAAGACGTTGCCCACCATCACACGGAGATGGTGCATCATGGCAAGCTGGCCGGCGTTCAACGTCTTGGCATAGGCGTCGCACAACCGGGGTGGATGGGTCACGTAATTTTCCTCCGGCATGCCGGGCGCGAGATAGGTGAGGGTGCAGCCGTGCCCCTCGTCGGTGACCACCTGGAAGCTGTCGCCGCCGCGCACGAAGAACCCCGCTTTCTTCGAATGCAGCCGGTTGAGGGTGGATGGGCCCGCGTGGGTGGTCGCCACGTGCTGGCCGTCGCCGATGAAGTTGAGCGAGCCGATCTTCCAGTTGGCGCGGGCGCGCCAGCGATGCGGCGGAGCGAGCACCTCCATCCCCCCGGGCGTCCGCCAGAAAAGCGTGTCGAGATACCACGCGATGTCGCCGAGATAGTCGCGCAGCGCCGGCGCGCCGGGGTCCCAGGCGGCGAAGACGAGGCCCTTGTAGGTCTCGACGTTCGGCGCGGACACCAGGCCCCAATCCGCCTTGTCCATGCCGGGCGGCAGGTGCTCGTCGTAGCTGGTGGTGATGAGCGCGCCGTCGATCCCGTAGCTCCAGCCGTGGTAGGGACAGACGAAGTGCCGCGCGTTGCCCGCCTCTCCCCGGCACAGCTTGGTCCCGCGATGGCGACAGGAATTGAGCATGACGCGGATTTCGCCGTCGCTCCCGCGCACCACGATCACGGGGACGCGACCCATGGTCCGGACGACGTAATCGCCCCGGTTGGGGATCTCGGTTTCATGGGCGAGGAAAATCCAGAGCCGATGGAATATCCGGTCGAGCTCCAGACCGAACACGTCCTCGCTCACGAAGATTTCGCGGCTCACGGTGCCGTTCGCGGCATCGACCCATGGATCGCCATGGGCGATGGACGTCACCTCGTTCATCGTCAGGCCGGCGGCCGCATCGCGGCGTCCCAGTGTCGCATGAAGGCGAATTGGGCGACTTCGGTATTCGCTGGCTGAAAGGCGCGGCCCGGACCCTTCGCGTTGTCGATCGGCGCGTCGTCGAAGGGGAGGCTGGAATGGAAGCTGTAGGGGAAGCGCTGCGCGATCGGGTTGTCGCTCGCCTGGGTGGCCGAGGTCCAGAGCTCGAGATCGTCCTGCTCGAACACGCCGGCGGCGCCGAAATTGTGGAACCCGTGCTTGAGCGCCCGATCCTTGTACCCGGCGCCGGCCTCGCGTTCGGCGAGCACCCAGCTCAGCACCTCCATCTCGGTGCCGCTCACCGGCTGCCACTGGCGGATGATGACCGCCTTCTCGCCGAGCGCGACCTGGGATTCGATGAACGAGAAATTGGGGAAGACGTTCCCCACCATCACGCGGAGATGGTGGAGCATCGAGAGCTGCTCGGCGCTCAACAGCTCCGCGTAGGCATCGCTGAGCGCCGGCGGGTGGGTGAGATAGTTCTCCTCCGGCATGCCGGGCGCCAGATAGGTGAGGGTGCAGCCGTGGCCCTCGTCGGTGACGACCTGGAAGCTGTCGCCGCCGCGCGCGTAGAACCCCTCCTTCTCGGAACGCACGCGGTCGAGGGTGACCGGCCCGGCATGGGTGGTGCGCACGTGCTGGCTGTCGCCGATGAAGTTGAGCGCGCCGATCTTCCAGTTGGCCCGGGTGCGCCAGCGATGCGGCGGATCGAGCACCTCCATCCCCTCCGGCGTGCGCCAGAACAGCGCGTCGAGATACCAGGCGATGTCGCCGAGATAATCCCGCAATTCGGAGACGCCGGGATCCCAGGCGGCAAAGACGAGGCCCTTGTAGGTCTCGACCCTGGGCGCGGGCACCAGGCCCCAATCCGCCTTGTCCATGCCGGGCGGCAGGTGCTCGTCGTAGCTGGTGGTGATGAGCCGGCCGTCGATCCCGTAGCTCCAGCCGTGATAGGGACAGACGAAGTGCCGCGCGTTGCCCGCCTCTCCCCGGCAGAGCTTGGTGCCGCGATGGCGGCAGGAGTTGAGCAGGACGCGGATTTCGCCGCCGCTCCCGCGCACCACGATCACGGGAACGCGGCCCATGGTGCGCACCACGTAGTCGCCTTGGTTCGGGATTTCGGTGTCGTGGGCGAGGAACATCCAGAGCCGGTGGAATATCCGGTCGAGCTCCAGCCGGAAGACGTCCTCGCCGACGAAGGCTTCCCGATCGACGGTTCCGTTCGCGGCATCGACCCAGGAACCGTTCGGCGCGGATCGCGCGATGTCATCCATGTTTCGCCTCGCGAACCCCGTCCCGCCGGCGGAGGGAAAATTGTATCATCGCCGCAAAGATAGTATCAGAGCGCCGGGCGCGGAACGGCAGGACCGCGCCGCCGCCAATTCACCGCCTTGGGACGATGGGGTGCTGACGTGAGCGATGTTTCCGTGCGCAATGGCCGCTGGCAGTTCTGGATCGACCGGGGCGGTACGTTCACCGACTTCGTCGCGCAAAAGCCGGACGGCGAACTGGTCACCCACAAGCTGTTGTCGGAGAACCCGGAGCGCTACCAGGACGCGGCGCTGCAGGGCATTCGCGACCTGCTCGGCATCGACGTTTCGGCGAAGATTCCGGCGGAGGCGATCGACACGGTGAAGATGGGCACCACGGTCGCGACCAACGCGCTGCTGGAGCGCAAGGGCGACCGCACGGTTCTCCTGATCACCAAAGGGTTTCGCGACGCGCTCCGAATCGGCTATCAGAACCGGCCCCTCCTCTTCGCCCGCGAAATCGTCCTGCCCGAGCTCCTGTACGAGCGGGTGGTCGAGATCGACGAACGCTACTCGGCGGACGGGGACGAGCTGGTCCCGGTGGACCTCGACGGCGCCCGCGCGGCGCTGGAGCAGGCCAAGCACGACGGCATCGAGTCGGTCGCCGTCGTGTTCGTCCACGGCTACCGCCACCACGACCACGAGATCCAGGTCGCCAAACTGGCCCGCGAGGTGGGCTTCGATCAGGTCTCGGTCTCGCACGAGGTGAGCCCGCTGATGAAGCTTGTCGGGCGCGGCGACACCACGGTCGTGGACGCCTATGTCTCGCCGATCCTGAAGCGCTATGTCGACCGCATCCGGGACGAGCTGGGCGAGACGCGGCTGATGTTCATGCAGTCGAACGGCGGGCTCGCCGATGCGCGCTTCTTCCGCGGCAAGGACAGCATCCTGTCGGGGCCGGCCGGCGGCATCGTGGGCGCGGTGCAGACCTCCGCGATGGCGGGCTACGACAAGATCGTCAGCTTCGACATGGGCGGCACCTCGACCGACGTCGCCCACTACGACGGCGAGTACGAGCGCTCCTTCGAGACGCTGGTCGCGGGCGTCCGCATGCGCGCGCCGATGATGCAGATCCACACCGTCGCGGCGGGCGGCGGCTCGATCCTCCATTTCGACGGCACGCGCTACCGCGTCGGCCCGGATTCCGCCGGCGCCAACCCGGGGCCGGCCTGCTACCGCAGGGGCGGGCCGCTCTGCGTGACCGACGCCAACGTGATGGTCGGCAAGATTCGCGCGAGCTTCTTCCCCAAGGTGTTCGGCCCCAACGCCGACGAGGCGCTGGACGAAGACATCGTGCGCGAGAAGTTCGCGGCGCTGGCCGCCGAGATCGAGCGCGAGACCGGCGACCGGCGCTCGCCGGTCGAGGTCGCCGACGGCTTCCTGATGATCGCGGTCGAGAACATGGCCAAGGCGATCAAGCAGATCTCGATCCAGCGGGGACACGACGTCACCGGCTACACGCTGAACTGCTTCGGCGGCGCGGGCGGGCAGCACGCCTGCCTGGTCGCGGATTCGCTCGGCATCAGCCGCGTCTTCATCCACCCGTTCGCCGGCGTGCTCTCGGCGTACGGCATGGGGCTCGCCGATCTCCGCGTGATGCGCGAGCGCGCGGTGGAGGCGATCCTCGACGACCCGCTTCTCGATGAGCTCGGGACGACGCTCGACGGAATGGAGGAACAGGGCCGCGCCGAGATGGCGCGCCAGGGCGGCGACGCCGAGCGCACCTACGCGCTGCGCAAGGTGCATCTGCGCTACGAGGGCACGGATTCGCCGCTGATCGTCGACTTCGCCGACCGCCGGAGCATCGTGGCCGAGTTCGAGGCGGCGCATCACCTGCAATACGGCTTCATCGCGCCGGAGAAGAACCACATCGTCGAGGCCGTCACCGTCGAGGTGATCTCGGGCGCGCCGGACGTGGTCGACCCGGCGCTGGCCATGGGCGCCGCGGAGGCGCCGGCCCCGGTCGACGAGGTGGAGACCTACATGGCGGGCGAACGCCACGCGGCGAGGCTCTACGACCGCGAGGCGATGAAGCCCGGCTGCAGGGTGAACGGCCCGGCGGTGGTCATGGAGGCCAACGCGACCACCGTGGTGGAGCCCGGCTGGGCGGCCGAGATCAACCAGTACGACCAGATGATCCTCAACCGCGTGGTGCCGCGGCCCGGCCAGGCCTCGGTCGGCACCGAGGTCGATCCGGTGATGCTGGAGGTGTTCAACAACCTCTTCATGTCGATCGCCGAGCAGATGGGGGTGGTGCTCCAGAACACCTCCTATTCGGTCAACATCAAGGAGCGGCTCGACTTCTCCTGCGCGATCTTCGGCCCCGACGGGAGCCTGGTCGCCAACGCGCCCCATATCCCGGTGCATCTGGGCTCGATGAGCGAGAGCGTGCGCACCGTCGCCGAGCAGCGCGCCGGCACCATCGTCCCGGGCGACGTGTTCATGCTGAACACGCCCTATAACGGCGGCACCCACCTGCCGGACGTGACGGTGATCACCCCGGTGTTCGACGAGGCCGGCAAGGACATCCTGTTCTGGGTCGCCGCGCGCGGTCATCACGCCGATATCGGCGGCACCACGCCGGGATCGGTGCCGCCCGATTCGAAGCATATCGACGAGGAAGGCGTCCTGATCGACAACTTCCAGCTGGTCTCCGGCGGGCGGCTGCTGGAAAAGGAGACCGAGGCGCTGTTCACCGGCGCGCCGTACCCGACGAGGAACTTCAAGAACAACCTGGCCGACCTCAAGGCGCATATCGCGGGCAACGAGAAGGGCGTCCAGGAACTGCGCAAGATGGTCGCCCATTTCGGGCTCGACGTCGTCCACGCCTACATGAAGCACGTCCAGGACAACGCCGAGGAATGCGTTCGCCGGGTGCTCGGCGTGCTGACCGACGGGACCTACGAATACGAGATGGATTCGGGCGCGAAGATCTGCGTCGACATCAAGGTCGACCGGGAGAACCGCGAGGCGATCGTCGATTTCACCGGAACGTCCGAGCAGCAGGACAGCAATTTCAACGCGCCGTCCTCGGTCTGCATGGCCGCGGTGCTCTACGTGTTCCGGCTGATGGTGGACGACGAGATTCCGCTGAACGCGGGCTGCCTGAAGCCGCTCAACGTCATCATCCCGGAAGGCTGCATGCTGGCGCCGAGATACCCGGCCGCCGTGGTCGCCGGCAATGTCGAGACCTCGCAGGCCGTGACCAACGCGCTGATCGGCGCGCTCGGCATCCTGGGCGCCGGCCAGGGCACGATGAACAACTTCACATTCGGCGACAACGCGGGTTACCAGAACTACGAGACCATCTGCGGCGGCGCCGGCGCGGGGCCCGGTTTCGACGGGGCGCACGCAGTCCACACCCACATGACCAATACCCGGGCGACCGACCCGGAAATCCTCGAATGGCGCTTCCCGGTGGTGCTGGAATCGTTCTCGATCCGGGACGGGTCGGGCGGCGACGGCGCGAACCGGGGCGGCAACGGGATCGTCCGCCGGGTGCTGTTCCAGGCGCCGATGACCGCGGCGATCGTCTCCAGCCACCGCCGCGTGCCGCCTTTCGGCGCGGCCGGCGGCAGGCCGGGCAAGACGGGCCACAACTATGTCGAGCGCGCCGACGGCACGATCGACGAGCTCACCGGCACCGACATGACGCAGATGAACGCGGGCGACCGCTTCGTCATCGAGACCCCGGGCGGCGGAGGTTACGGCCCGCCCGCCTAGCCCGCGGCGCCTTTTCCGACACGCGCTCGCTCCGACCGAGCGGGAGGACGCCGGCGGGGCAGGAAGTTTTCGGAATTATATACTTGACCGAACAGAGAGCAATCCCTATATTGCGATTAGGCAGTTGAAACAAGGGGTTGCGTGATGGCGAAGAAGGCTTCGGGGAAGGCATACAGGCAAGGCATCTCCCTAATCGAGTTGACCGACATGTTCCCCGACGAGGCCACCGCGACGACATGGTTTGAGTCGCTGGTCTGGCCGGACGGTCGCCATTGCCCGCGGTGCGGCAACGCAGAGACCATCGAAGCCCCGGAGTCCAAGGGCCAGCCCTACTGGTGTGGCGCATGCCGCAAGGGCTTCTCGGTTCGGATCGGGACGGCCTTGGAGCGGTCCAAGGTTCCGCTGCGCAAGTGGGCGTTCGCGATCTATCTGGAGATGGTGAATCTCAAGGGCGTGTCGTCGATGCGGCTGCATCGCGACCTGAAAGTCACCCAGAAGACGGCGTGGTTCATGCTGATGCGAATTCGGGAAGCATGGACAAGCGAGATCGATTCGGCGTTTTCTGATCCGGTGGAGGTCGATGAGACCTACATCGGGGGACGGCGGAAGAACATGCCGAAGGCCAAGCGCGAGGTGCTGACTGGCCGGGGTGCGGTGGGCAAGTCAATCGTCGCGGGGGCGAAGGATCGGGGCACCAACCGGGGCAGCACTTCCGTCATCCCCGGAACCGACAAGCCGCCATTGCAGGGTTTCATCGCTGGTCGCGCCGCCGATGGCGCCACGGTCTACACCGACGAGCACGGCTCCTATCAGGGGATGCCGTTCGAACATGAGGCGGTGCGGCACGGCGTAGGGGAGTATGTTCGGGGGCAGGCGCAAATCAACGGGATGGAGTCCTTCTGGGCTCTCCTGAAGCGCGGCTACACCGGCACCTTCCACAAGATCAGTTCCAAGCATCTTGATCGGTATGTCCGGGAATTTGCGGCCCGCCACAATGTCCGCGAGGCGAACACCGGGGATCAGATGGCGGCGGTCGTTGCCAGGATGGTCGGCAAGCGGCTCATGTACGGCGACCTGATCGCCGACAATGGGCTGTCGTCCGGGGCGCAGTCTTAGGCGCCCTGCGGTGCGGAACCGGCTATACCGGGCCGACTGCAAGGCCGTCATCGACAATCTGATCGCGGAGAATGTGCGGGTAGATATGATCTACCTCGACCCGCCGTTCAACTCCAATCGCACCTATTCCATGCTGTTCCAGCAGAACGGCGTGACTGCCCAGCAGAAGGCGTACCACGATATGTGGGACTTCACGGACAGCACGCGCCAGTTGGTGCTTGACTTTCGAACCGAGATTGAAAGGTGGGAACTTGCCGAGGCGTTCAAGGAGTTCATTCTGCTGTGGGTGAGCATGCTGGAACAAAGTTCGTCGGACGAGAAGAAGCTGCTCAACTATCTGATGTACATGACGCAGCGGCTCATGCGGCTCAAGCGGGTGCTCAAGCCGACAGGCTCGATCTACATGCACTGCGATCCCACGGTCAGCCACTACGTGAAGGTGCTGATGGACGGGATTTTCGGGTTCGGGAACTTCCGCAACGAAGTCGTCTGGAAACGCATGTCTTCCCACAACGACGCGAAGCGGTGGGGCAAGATCCACGACACCATCCTGTTCTACACCATGTCGGACAAGTTCACTTGGACCGACGAAGCGCGGGTTCCCTACGATCAGGATTACATCGCTACAAAATACCGCTGGAAGGACGAGCGCGGTCGCTACATGGATTCTCCCTTGCAAGCCCGGAGCCTGTCAGGGGGCGGCTACGACTACGAATGGCGAGGCATCCGGGACATATGGAAGTTCCCGAAACACCGCCTAGACGAACTAGAGGCGAACAACGAAATCCACTGGCCCAAGAAGGTCGGTGGCATCCCCCGGCGCAAGACGTATCTCGACGAGTCGAAGGGCGTGTCCGTCCAGGATGTCATCACCGACATCGTTCGGAAGCGCGAGGCCACCGACTACCCGACCAAGAAGCCGAATGCGTTGTTGGAGCGGATCATCCTGTCGTCGACCCGCGAGGGTGACGTTGTGCTGGACCCCTTCTGTGGATGCGGGACGGCTATCGAGGTCGCGCATCGGCTGAAACGGCGGTGGATCGGGATAGACATCAGCGGTCCTGCAATCGACGAAATCGAGAACCGGTTCGGCAAGCACGGGCAGTACGCCAAGACGCATTACGACCTGTTGGAAGGCAGCCCGGAGACGATGGCGGAGTACAACCGCCTCAATGCCTATGAGAAACAGGATTGGCTCATCCGGCGGTTAAATGGCTTGCCCAACCCACGCAAGTCCGGCGATGAGGGAGTCGATGGCGAGCTTAGCATCCACCTTGGCATGGACGCGGACGGCCGCGACCAATGGGGCCGCGTCATTTTCTCGGTCAAGACCGGCAAACAGCGCAAGCCGGAGCACGTTCGCGAACTAATCGGGACCATGCGTGGCAAGTCTGCGCAGATCGGCGTCTTGATCCTCGATGTAGAGCCAACGACGAAGATGGAAGAGGCCGCGCAGAAGGCCAAGACACTCTCCTACCAACAGCGACCGGATTTGCCGCCGAAGGAGTACGATTGCGTTCAGATTCTCACAGCCTATGAAATCATCGAAGGTGCGAATATCGACTGTCCGCCCACGATGCAAGCCGTGAAGCGCTTCCGCGAAGCCCAGATGGAGATGAAGGTATGAGTGCGAAGAAGCCGGAGCGCAAGTCCGTGAAGGTTCTCAACCCGCCACGCTCCAGCACTCCAGTGAGGGCTGCTCCCCGTAAAACCGGCAGGATTTGGTGTTAAGGTGCGCCGTGCGGGCACGTCGACTCCCTTCTCCGCTTCCTGAAAGAGGGTGTCGATGAGAGCATTCTTGGAGTGGTTGACGGGTCTACGCGGGACGGCCGGTTTCTATTTTTGCCTGGCCTGCGAAGGAGGAACGCTGGTCGACTGGACGGTTGCGGGTGCCGGTCAAATCGCGGCATGGCTGACTTCGTTGAACCACCCGAACGCAGCTTCCGGCACTTATACCATTCTGACAATCTCCTTTGGTGCCGGGTGCGTTCCGCGGTGCATTGAGCCGCTCAAGGAGATGTTCAAGAATCTTCGTCTTCTTTTTCCAAAGTGGAGATTTGGAGAGAAGGTGGACGCGATTGGCAGTGCAACAGACCTACTGTGCGGTCATCGCAAATCCGTCATCACGCATACCGACTACAACGGTTATGTGCCACAGGAGGCCTACGCCGAACTGCCGAAAGTAGAGCAGGCCGTTGACGCCTTGCGCGGTTCTCTCAAAAAAGATCGTATTAGGATCCCACAAGTAGATCTTGCGAACGATGACAGCGCAAAGGCAATGCAGGCTTATTTGGCAGAACTGATGGGTTGCGCGAAAGAAAACGATTTGCGAGAAGCGAGGAAGCTGGAGATGTATCGTCCTGAGACCCCTCCGCCGGCCGCCAAGAAGAGTGGTGGGGATTCCGATTTCGACGACGAGGTCCCCTTCTAGGAGGCGACGAAATGAAGCCCAAACCCAAGCCCGTCCCGGTCCTCAACCCTCGCTATGCGGGCGCGACGCCGGAGATGGTGGGGAAGGCGCTGCTCAAGCACCAGCCGAAAACGGCGGCCGGAAGGAAGAGTCCGGCGAAAGCCAGCCGGCCCGTCGTTCGGTCAAGTATATAATCCGGGAAGTTTTCCCAAGCGGCGGAACGCCGCTGTAATATGCCTTCTCGTCGAACAATCAACGATAAGGGGAGGAGTCATGTCCGGTAGATTTGCCCTGGCGGCCTTGGCGGCGACGATGGCGTTCGCTCTCTCCGCCAATGCCCAGCAGGTCGTGACCGCGGAAACCGGCAGCCCCGGCGCCGCGCCCCATCTGGCCGTCACGACCCTTGCGGAACTCGCTTCGTCCGCCGGTATCGCCAATTTCCAGATCGCCGACGGGCAGACCCTGACCAACTCCTTGCAGAACGTGGCCGAGGGCAAGACCGATCTCGCGGCGGTGCCCCTCATCCTGCCCTTCCTGTTGTCGAGGGGCATGGCTCCATACGGGAAGCTCGGCAAGGAAAGAGCCGCCGAGCTCTCCGCCAGGACGGCGGTGCTCTACACCTATCGCTATGGCGGCTACGGGCTTTACGCCTATGACAGCTCCAGCGTCAAAGGCTGGAAGGACATCAAGGGCAAGAAGGTGATCAACGGCCCGCCGCGCGGCAGCGCGCTGACCGTCGCCCGCGCGCTGGTCCGGCTGGTGACGGGCTATGTCGAAGGCAAGGATTACGACGGCGTGCAGTCCAACTGGGGCCATATGGTGAAGACCATCACGGACGGCACCGGCGACGCGGTGGTGCTGCCGATTTCGTTCCCGGACCCCAGGATCATCCGCTCGCTGGGGTCCGGCAACATCACGCTGTGGTCGGTGCCGCTGAAGGCGTGGAACACCAAGGGCATGCAGAAATACCTCAAGGCTCCCGGTATTGCCGCCTTCGTCGTGGATCTGAAGAAGGTCAAGCCGGTCAAGGGGCTGACGATCGTCTCGGAAGATGGTATCTGGCGCAGCCCGGCGCCGATGGGCGCGGAAATGGTCAATACCTCGATGGACTTCAAGCTGGCCAAGGCCCTGACCAAGGTGTTCCTCGACAATCTCGACGCTTACGGGAACAAGGCTCCCTACATGTCGTATTCCGGTGTCGGCGAGATCGACCCGGCGAAGACCGGCATGTGCGGCGCGGTCCCGGTGAAATACCATCCCGGCGCCGTAGCAGCGTGGGAGGAGTCCGGCTACAAGGTTCCCGATTGCGCCAGACCGTAACCGGACGGCGCCCGCGTACCGAGAGCGAAACCGAAGTCGATGAAACAGGAAGGCACAATGTCCAGAATTCTCGCGCTGCCCGCCCTGGCGGCGGCACTCGCGTTCGGCGTTTCCGCGAACGCCCAGCAAAACCTGACCTCGGAAACCGCCGGCGCAGGGACCGCACCGCACACCGCGGTCACTACTCTCGCGGAGGTCGCCTCGGCGGCGGGAATCGCCAATTTCCAGGTCGCCCAGGGGCAAACGTTGACCAACTCGCTGCAGAACGTGGCCCAGGGCAAGACCGACCTCGCGGCGGTCCCCCTGATCCTGCCGTTTCTGCTCTCGAAGGGCGCCGGGCCCTACGCCAAGCTGGGCAAGAAGAAGGGCCCGGAGCTCGCGGCGAAGACGGCGGTCCTTTACACCTATCGCTACGGCGGCTACGGGCTCTACGCCTATGACAGCTCGAGCGTGAAGGGCTGGAAGGACATCAAGGGCAAGACGGTGGTCAACGGACCGCCGCGCGGCGCCGCGCTGACCAACGCCCGCGCCCTGGTGCGGCTCATCACCGGCTATGTCGACGGCAAGGACTACAAGGGCGTGCAGGCCAATTGGGGCCAGATGGTGAAAACCATCACCGACGGCACCGGCGACGCGATGGTCCTGCCGGTCACCTTCCCCGATGCCCGGATCATCCGTTCCCTCGGATCGGGCAGCATCACCGTCTGGTCGGTGCCGCTGAAGGCGTGGAACTCCAAGCCCATGCAGAAATACCTCAAGGCGCCGGGGATCGGGCCTTTCGTCGTCGATCTCAAGAACGTCAAGCCGGTCAAGGGGCTGACCATCTCCTCGGAAGACGGCGTCTGGCGCAGCTCGGCCACGCTCGGCGCCGAGATGGTCAATACCTCGATGGACTTCAAGCTGGCCAAGGCATTGACCAAGGTGTTCCTCGACAATCTCGACGTGTACAGGAACAAGGCGCCCTTCATGCGGTTTACCGGCGTCGGCGAGACCGATCCCGCGCTCACCGGGATGTGCGGCCCCACACCGGTCGATTACCACCCGGGCGCGGTGGCGGCGTGGGAGGAGGCCGGCTACAAGATCCCCGCCTGCGCGAAGCCGTAACCGGCTGAACTCCGAAACGACGAAACAGGAAGGCACAATGTCCAGAAAGCTCGCTTTGCCCGCCCTGGCGGCCGCGCTCGCGTTCGGCGCGTCCGCCAACGCCCAGGTCAACCTGACCGCGGAAACCGGCCCTCCGGGTGGCGCGCCGCACACCGCGGTCGCCACCCTCGCCGAGCTCGCCGCCGGCGCGGGAATCGCCAATTTCCAGGTCGCCGACAGTCAGACATTGACCAATTCGGTGCAGAACGTGGTCCAGGGCAAAACCGACCTGACGGCGGCGCCCATCATCCTTCCCTTCCTGTTGTCGAAGGGGGCGGGACCTTATGCGAAGCTCGGCAAGAAGAAGGGCGCCGAGCTCGTCGCCAATGGCTCGGTTCTCTACACCTACCGCTACGGCGGTTACGCGCTCTACGCCTATGACAGCTCGAGCGTGAAGGGCTGGAAGGACATCAAGGGCAAGACGGTCGTCAACGGCCCGCCGCGCGGCGCGGCGCTGACCAACGCGCGGGCGATGGTCAGGCTGATCACCGGCTATGTCGACGGCAAGGACTACAAGGGCGTGCAGGCCAACTGGGGCCAGATGGTGAAGACCATAACCGACGGCACCGGCGAGGCGATGGTGCTGCCCATCACGTTCCCCGACAGCCGGATCGTCCGCTCTCTCGGTTCGGGCAGCATGACCCTCTGGTCGACGCCGGTCGCAGCCTGGAATTCCAAGGGTATGCAGAAATACCTCAAGTCTCCCGGGACCGGCCCGCTGGTGGTCAAGTTGAACAGGATCAAGCCGATCAAGGGGCTCACCATCGTCTCGGAAGACGACACCTGGCGCAGCCCGGCGACGCTGGGCGCCGAGCTGGTCCAGACCTCGATGGACTTCAAGCTGGCCAAGGCGCTCACCAAGGTGTTCCTCGACAACCTCGACGCCTACGTGAAGAAGGCGCCCTACATGGCGTATTCGGGTGTGGGCGAGACCGATCCCGCGCAGACCGGCATGTGCGGTCCGGTGCCGTTGAAATACCACCCCGGCGCCGTGGCGGCGTGGGAGGAATCGGGCCGCAAGATCCCCGACTGCGCCAAGCCGTAGCCGGTTACGATATGGAGGGCCGCGCCTTTCGCCGCGGCCCTCCGGTTCGCAGCGGGTGAATAGTCAAGTGAACGACGCCGAACCCCTGCGCTCCCATCGCAAGGGCCTGAGCGATCGCATCGTCTATTTCCTGGCGGCCGCGCTCGTCCTGATCGGCCTGGTCAACGCGACGCCGGGGATCCCCGGCCTCGACGAGCTCGCGAGGGACCTCACCGGCGACCCCCGGTTCGTCATCCGCAAGTTCCGGTTCGAGTACTACTACCCGTTCTTTTTCGCGTTGATGATGCTGACGGTGGCGCTGCACCACTCGATGTGGCGCTCCTGGGCCGACAAGAGCCGCCTGCGCCGCGGTTTCGGCCTGTTCATGGACCTGGCGCTCGTCACCATGGCGATCGCCATCTCGCTCACCTACATCATCGAGATCGAGTCGGTTTGCCTGATCGACCAGGTCACCGGCGACCGCGCGCGGCTGATCGCCGAGAGCCTCAAGATCGAGAAGGAAAACGCCGCGATCTTCGGCCTGCCCGAGCCGGAGACGGTGGAAGACCCGCAATGCCTCCACACCACCGAGGGCTGGATCGTGGCCATCGTCGGGCTCGCGGTGGTGGTTTTCCTCTCCTACAACATCAAGGTCTGGGGCTTCCCCCTGGTCCTGGTCGCCCTGCTGATCGCGGCCTACACCATCGTCACCGTGCTCATCTGGTACTTCTTCGGTCCCGAGGGCATGGACAAGTACGTGGTGACCAAGCTCGGCAGCGATCCCCGGTCGCTGTGGGACGGACGGCCGCGCGTCCACGACATCCTGACCAACAACGCGTCGGGCCTGCTCGGCCGGTTCATGGACATCATCCTCAACGAGATTTTCCCCTATCTGATCCTGGGCTCGCTGTTCGGCGCCTCGGCGGGCGGCAAGTCGCTGATCAAGCTCGCCTTCCGCTGGACCCGGCGCCTCCGGGGCGGGCCGGCGCACGCCGCCATCGTTTCGTCCGCCATGTTCGGGACGATCTCGGGCGGGCCGATCGTCAACGTTCTGTCCACCGGGGTGTTGACGATTCCGATGATGATCAGGCGCGGCTTCTCGCCGGTATTCGCCGGCGGGATGGAGGCCGCCGCCTCGTCCGGCGGCTCGATCATGCCGCCGGTCATGGGGGTCGCCGCCTTCGTGCTCGCCGCGCTCACCGCGGTGCCCTACAGCGAGGTGATCGTCGCCGCCGCGATCCCCGCCATCGCCTATTTCTTCTGCCTGTTCCTGTCCGCGATCTTCCAGTCGCGCAAACAGAACATCGAGGCGTTCGGCCAGTTGACGGCCGAAATGCACCTCTCGCGGCAGGACATCTACAACCTGATGATGATTTTCGGGCCGATCCTGGTGATCCTGTTCCTGCTCTTGACTTCGAAGGAGAACGTGGGCTGCGGCTGGTTCGACGGGCTGCTGGGCGCGGAGCGGGTATTCGCCGACGGGGTGTGCAAGGTCTCCGAGCTGCCGTGGTTCCTGAAGATGCTGCAGAACGCCGCGGGCGACGCGGGAAGCGCCGGGTGGTGGGCGGTCGCGCTGCTCTGCGTCCTCCTGTTCCTCGATCCCGAAATGCGGGTCCGGCCGCGCAAGCTGCTCGATGCCTTCTCGGACGCCGGCGTCCTGATCTCGACCCTCTACCTGATGTTCCTGGCGGTCTCGATCATCGACTTCTGCCTGAAATTCACCGGCCTCCCCTTCTTCATCTCGCTCGACGTGCTGCAATGGCTGAAGAGCCTCAATCTCGGCGCGGGCGGTTCGGTCGTGTTCCAGTTCATGGCGCTGGCGATGACCATGCTGCTCGCGGTCCTGCTGGGCATGGGGATGCCCGCGGTGCCGGCCTATATCAACGTGGCCCTGCTGATGGGACCCGTCCTCGCCGGGCTCGGGGTCTCGATCTTCACCGCCCACATGTTCATCTTCTATTTCGCGGTGGCGTCGGCGATCACGCCGCCAGTGGCGCTCGCCGCCTTCGCGGCGAGCTCGATCACCAAGGCCGAGCCCATGTCGACCGGGTTTTCGGCGGTCAGGTCGGGAATCGTCATCTTCGTCATACCGTTCGTCTTCGCGGTCTATCCCGAACTGCTGCTGATCGAGGAAGCGGTCGTGGACCCGACATCCACGGGGGCCGAGATCGCCTATCTGCCGGGATATGACGGCACGGTGGCGCTGCTGCCGCTGTTGGGGCTGCTGGCGCGGCTGGTCTTCGCGCTCTATTTGCTGGCGAGCGCATTGGCTCGCTTCGACCGGGACGCGCTGCCGCTATGGGAGGTCGGGCTCAGGCTCGCCCTCGCCGCTCTGGTGATCTCCAACGACAGCACGCTCTATGGACCGGCCATCGCGGCCGCGGTCCTCTGGATGGGCTGGCATGTCTTCCGGACCCGAAGAAAGCGCGCGGTCGACGAACCGGCTCTAGGGTGCTGACTGCGGCGGTTTCCGGTGCCGCGTCGCCTGTTCGTAGGCGTAGGCGTAGCGGATCGTCCGCGCATCGTCGTAGCCGCGGCCGAGAAACGTGATGCCGGCCGGCAACCCGTCCGAAGTGAAGCCCGCCGGAACCACGATCGAGGGCACGAAGATCACGAAGGTGTTGAGGTAAGGCACGCCCTTCTGGTCGACGAAGGGCGGGTTGACGCCGTCCTCGATGAGGGTCGGCTGGTGTTCCACCGCCTTGTGGACGAAGGCGTCGAGCCGATGGTCGGCCATGACCGCGAGAAGGTTGGTCATCAAACGCTCACGCGCGGCGAGGAACGCGTGCCGCGCCTCGGCGTCGGCATTGGCGGCCCAGCGGGTGCGGACGCCCCGGAAGGTATTCGCGTAGAGCGGCGATGCCATCGCGTCTGCGCGCGAGGAGAACGGCGGGTCGATCAGGCCCGAGACGTATTCGCGGAACGACGCGTCCTCTTCCTCCCGGTCGTTGACCCGGGTGGCGAGAAGTTCCGCAAGGTCCGGGATAACGACAGGGTCCACGATCTCCGCGCCGCACAAGGCGAGCTCGCCCACCGCGCGGTCGAACACCGCATCGACCTTGGCGAAGTCGTCCGAGTCCGGTTCCGTGTTGAAGCCCATCGGCTCGCGCAGGATGCCGATCCGCGCGCCCTTCAACGCGTCTTCGTCCAGACCGGCGGTGTAGCTCTCCGGCGCGCGGCCGACGCCGCGGGCGGTGATGGGGTCGGCCGGGTCGTATCCCACCATGACGTCGAGCAGGCGGGCGGCGTCGGCGACGGTCCGGCACATCGGCCCCAGCGAGCCGTTGATCGTCGGCCAGCCGGCGTAGACGCCGCCCCGGCTTACCAGCCCGGCCGTGGGGCGCATGCCGACGACGCCGTTCCAGGCCGCCGGCCGGCGGATCGAGGCGAACCCCTCCTGGCCGATCGCGACGGCGGCGAGATTGGCGGACACCGCCGCGCCCGACCCGCCCGACGAGCCGCCGGCGGTTCGGGCGAGGTCGTAGACGTTGCGCGTCGAGCCGAACAGCGAGCCGTGGGTGTCGCCCGCGCCCATCTCGCCCAGGGTGGATTTGGCGAGGATTATCGCGCCGGCCTCCCTGAGCCGTGCGGCGACGAAGCAATCGCGGCCCGGATAGTGGTCCTTGAACAGCACCGAGCCCATCGTCGTCGGCATGCCGTCGACATCGGCCTGGTCCTTCATGATGACGGGGATGCCGTGCAGCGGTCCGACCGGGCCGTCTCTCTCGAAGGCCGCGTCGAGGCGGGCGGCCTGTTCCTCCGCCCCGGGATTCACCGAGACGATGGAGTTGATCGCCGGGCCGTTCCGGTCGTAGGCCTCGATCCGGGCGAGATAGGTCTCGACCAGCGCCCGCGCCGTCAGCGTGCCGGCGCGGTAGGCCGCGTGAATGTCCCCGATCGTCGCTTCCGGGACCGCGAAACCGCCGCCCGCCGACACGTCAGCCGATCTCCGGCAGGATTTCCTCGGCGATCCGCTCGATCTGCTCCATGTCGAAGCGATAGGGCACCAGGGTGATCTGCTGCACCCCCGCGTCGAGATGGGCGCGCAGCTGCTCGATGCACTCCTCGGCGGTCCCCAGCACCGCGCTTTCGGTGGTGGAATCGCTCCAGCCGGCGAAGTCCCATTCGGTGGTCAGCCACTCATACATCGGCTTCTCGACTTCGGCGCGCGACTTCCCGACCATGATCGGAAGCTGGTTGATGCTCTTCAGCGTATCCGGGTCCTTGCCGCCCTCCTCGGCGAAGCGGCGCACCTTGTCCCAGGATTTCACGAACCCGTCGACGGTGTAGTAGTAGGTCAGCCAGCCGTCGCCGGCGATCGCCGCGCGCCGGAGCACCCGGTCGACATAGCCGCCGATCAGGATCGGCGGGCGCGGCTTCTGCACCGGCTTGGGCGACATCACCGCCTCGCGCAGCTCGTAGGGCGGGTAGTCGCCGGTCACCGAGTCCTCGGTGAACAGCCGGGTGAGGATCTCGAGGTTCTGATCCATGATGTTGCCGCGCTTGTTGAACGGCACGCCCATGGCGTCGAACTCGCGCTTGTACCAGCCGGACGCCATGCCGAGCGTGAGCCGTCCGTTGGAGATCTGGTCGAGGCTGGAGAGCTGCTTGGCGAGCACGACGGGGTTGCGCGAGGGCAGCACGAGGATGCCGGTGCCGATGCGGATATCCGTGGTCCGCGCCGCCACCGCCGTCAGCACGGTGAGAGAATCGAGGATCGGGAAATAGGGATCGACGCCCAGGAGGACGTGATCCCAGACCCAGACCGACTCGTAGCCCAGCTCTTCCATCCGGACCGCGAAATCGATCAGCCCCTGCGGATCGGGCATCTCCGGTGCGGCGGTGAAATTCTGCATCGCGATGCCGACGATCTTGCTCGCCATGTCTCTCCCCTGTGCTGGTTTTCCGGGCGCGCTTCGCTCAGGCGATATAGACCCGGTCGGGGTCCATCTCGCGCAGCACTGCGAGCTCCTCCGCGGTCGGCGCCTCGGTCGTTCCGATCTCGTCGTCGAACATCAGCTCGAAACCTGTCGCGTCCTGCACCTGCTCCGGCTCCACGCCGTCGTGCAGCGCCTCGACCTTCATCCGCTTGGTCTCCTCGTCGAAGCCGAGGACGGCGAGATCGGTGATCACCCGGTAGGGGCCGCCCGTCGTCAAACCGGAATCGCTGCGCGTGCTGCCGCCGTGCCAGTAGCCGGTCGAGGTCACGAAGTCGACGTTCTCCACGAAGCGCCGCTTCTCGTGGATCATCGAGACGATCATCCGGGTCAGGCTGGCGATGTCGTTGCCGCCGCCGGTTCCGGGCAGGCGGATCTTCGGGTCTTCCGCGTCGCCGATGAACGAGCTGTTGAGGTTGCCGTACCGGTCGATCTGGGCGCCGCCCATGAAGCCGATATCGACATAGCCGCGCTGCAACAGCAGCAGCACGTCGGTGTTCGAGAGCACCATGTTGGCCTGCCGCGTGCAGCGCTGCTCGTTGGTCGACGGCGGCAACTCGCCCGGGACGATGAAGGGCCCGAGCACCCCGCCCTCGAACAGGATGGTGAGCCCCGGCGCGTGGATGCGCTGGGCCAGCGTCGCCGCGAGGAGAGGGATTCCGACGCCGGCGAAGACGGTCTGCCCGTCCTCCAGCACCCGGCTGCTCATCACCGCGAGGAGTTCGGACGCGCTGTGGGATCCGTTGTCAGTCATTGTAGACGCTCCTGCCGCGCCGGGCCGCGTCGATCACGTTGTCCATACCCAGAAGATCGAGATAGGCGACCCAGTCCTTGGGTTCGTAGACGTAACGTTCAAGATACTCCTTCACGCCCGCCTCGGCGTCACGGCTTATCAGGGCCGCATAGGCGTCGAGGTTGGGAAGGAAAGGCTCGTAGACGCCGTAGCACTCATGCGGCGCGCAGCCATAGGGCGCCTCGACCACGGCGTCGACCGTGATGAACGGGATCTTCGTCCGGTCCGGCGCGCGGCGAATCTGGTTGTTGGAGACGATCCGCTCGGCGGTCAGGATGACCCGTTTCGCGGCCATCGCGATGTCGGCGTCCATGAAGGGGAGCCCGTCCATCTGCGCGTTGCCGTAAGGATCGCAGCGCTGGACGTGGATCAGCGCGACATCGGGGTTGAGCGCGGGCACCAGCAGCAGCTTCTCTCCGGTGAACGGGCAGTCCATCTCTTTCGGCCCGTCGATCCGGCCGGTGAGATCCGAGCCTATCATGCTGCGCACCGGGATGAACGGCACCCCCATCGCGCCGGCGCGATAGCGCACGCCGATCGCCATGTGGCTCCATTCCTCGAAGACCGCTTGCCGGGTCTCGGTGTAGTGGCGCATCACCTTGGAGACGCCCCAGACGATGCCCTGGGAGAACCAGCTCGTCAGCACGTGCCTGCTGGCGCCGGAGCCGTAGAACAAATCGCCCTCGGTCGAGGTGATGCTGCGCGAGACGACGAGGTCCTTCTTGCGCGCCCGGATCAGCGCCCACACCATCGCCATCGGCGTGCGCGACAGGGTGCAGCCGCCGAGTGCCACATGGTCGCCGTCATCGACCAGCGCCGCCGCTTCCTCCAGCGACATCACCTTCTCGCGCAGGCTGCGGTCCCGCGCCTCGGTCTCGCGCCTGAGATCCCCATAGGGCTTGATCACGTCGTCTTCTCCTCAGCCCGGCCGGTTGACGCCGGTCTCGGCATTGAACGCCCGGATCGCTTCGTCCCACGGCGGCAGCACGTCGTGCAACCCCGTCCAGAACCCCTGGTCGCGGCGCTCGTCGAACGCCTCGAGGTCCACGCCGCGCTGCTCGACCCAGGTAAAATAGCCGAGATTGAAGATGCGCGTGCTCTCGGCGTGGCCGGTCTCGAGCACGTGATCCGCCCCGGTCGCGGCGAGATCGCGGCCGAAGGCTTCCGCCGCCGCGACGCCGTCGAAGTCGCCGCCGAACTCGGCATCGACAGTCTTCGCCCGCTCGCTGTCGTACATCGAGGCCCCGTCGGTCGCGACCGTCACGATCAGGTCGTCGGGGCCGAGACCGTAGTGTTTCGCGGTCTTTATCGAGGCCAGCACATTGGCGATCGACGACAGGCCGAAATCCGGGAGACGTGCGACGGTCCCGGCATCCACGCCGCACCGTCCGTTCAGGTGCGACCGCCCCGCTTCGGTATTGAACAGCGCGTTCAGCCGGTCGCAATTGCGGTCCGATACCCCCACCACCGCGTCGGTGTTCATGACGTTCTGGATCAGCGGGATGTGCTTGTCGCCGATCCCCTGGATGTTGTGCGCCCCATAGCCGTTATAGAGCATGGTCGGGCATTCGAGAGGCTCGACGGCGACGATCCGCGCTCCCTCGGCTTCCTTCAGACGGTCCCCGGCGCCGAGTGTCCCGCCCGAACCGGTGCCGGCGACGAAAGCGGCGAGCGCGAGATCGGGGTTTTCGCGGCGGAGATGGGTGCAGATCGCCTGCAAGGCGGGGCCGGTGCAGCGGTAGTGGCCGAGATAGTTGGCGAACTCGGAAAACTGGTTGAGGATCACGTTGGCGGGATCGCGCTCCAGCTCGTCGCAGGCGTCGTAGATCTCCTTGACGTTGCTCTCGGAGCCCGGCGTGCGGACGATGTCGTCCGGGTGCTCGATCCATTCGCGCAGCCAGTCGAACCTCTCGGCGCTCATACCCTCCGGCAGCACCGCCACGCCGCGCACCCCCATGATGCGCGAAATCGCGACCCCGCCGCGGCAGTAATTGCCGGTGGACGGCCACACCGCCTTGTGGCGCGCCGGATCGAAGCCGCCGGTGACCAGCCGCGAGACCAGGCAGGCATAGGCGGCGAGCACCTTGTGCGCGCCGATCATCGGGAAGCTGTTGCCGAGCGCCACGGCGATCGGCGCGTCGACGCCGGTCAGCGCCCTGGGCAGAACCACGTGTGGCGGGACCGGCCGGATGCCGCCGGTTCCGATGTCGTTGAACCAGTGGACGCGGAACAGATTGGCGGGATCGGCTGCGTCGCGGTCGATCTGCATCGTCCGCGCGGCGATGTCGCCCGGAATCGACGCCGGATCTGCGAGTTCCTCGAAGGTCGGCAGCACCACGTTCGCGTCGCGCAGGTGGCGGACGGCGCTGTCATAGACGGCGCGGTCCTCGATCGCGGTCGGAAGGGCCGCGCTATGGCGAATTGCCGACATGCTCCATCACGGCGCGGACGATGTTGACATAGCCGGTGCAGCGGCAGAGATGACCGCTCAGCATATCGCGCAGCGCGTCCTCGTCCGGCCTCGGGTTCTCTTCGAGATAGGCGCTGAGCGACATCAGGATGCCGGGCGTGCAGTAGCCGCATTGCAGACCGTGGTTCTTGCGGAAGGATTTCTGGAGGTCGTTGAGCCCGCCTTCCGCAGGCGCGAGGCTTTCCACCGTATCGACCCGCCTGCCGTCCACCTGCACCGCGAAGGTGAGGCAGGCCCGGCCGACGACGCCGTCGATACGCACCGTGCAGGCGCCGCACACGCCGTGCTCGCAGCCCACATGCACGCTGGTCAGGCCGAGCTCGTGGACCAGGAAATCCGACAGCAGCATGCGCGGCTCCGCATGACCGTTCGCCGGTTTGCCGTTCAGCGTGAAGGAAACCGCGTGCCGCGTGTCCCGGCTCAGCTGCGGCATGACCTGGCCTCCTCGATGACTTTCCTGCCGAGCCGGCGCACCAGCTCCCGGCGGTACCGCGCCGAGGCGTGCACGTCGTCGTACCCGCCGAGCTCCCATGCGAAAGCGTTGAGCGCGTCGTCGAGCGAATCCCCCTCCAGCGCGTCCCATTCGCGCACCGTCGGATGGTCGGCGACCCCACCCACGCCGAGCTTGATCCGGTCGGCGGAGGCCGCCGCCGCGAGGGCGACGATGGCGAAGTCGCCGCGGCGCTGGGCCATCTCGGCGAAGGCGTAGCCCCAGCCGGGCTCGGCGACGGGGAAGCGGACGGCGGCGACCATCTCGTCGCCTCGCTTCGATGTCGTCAGCATCCCGGTCTGGAAATCCCCGGCGGCGACGCGGCGTTCGCCGGCGGCCGAACGCAGCACGACGTCGCCGCCCAGCGTCGCGAGACAGAGCGGCAACTCGGAGCTCGGGTCCGAGTGGGCGACCGAGCCGCACACCGTTCCCCGGCTGCGGGTCTGGTAGTGCCCGATATGGGGAAATGCCGCGTCCACCAGCGGCAGCCTGCCGGCGATGCCGTCCCAGCGCTCGAGCGCGCTCTGGCGGGTGGAAGCGCCGATTTCGACGACCCCGTTGTCCTGGCGGATATAATCGAGGTCGTCGATGCCCGAGATGTCGATCAGCACCGACGGCTCGACGAGCCGGAAGTTGAGCATCGGCACCAGCGACAACCCGCCGGCGAGAATGCGTGCGTCGTCGCCGGCGGCGGCGAGGCCGTGCAGCGCCTCCAGGGTCGACACGGCGCGGATATAGTCGAACGGGCTCGGTTTCATCGGCCGATCCCCACCGCGGCGAGCAGGCGTCGCCACCACAACGCCCAGGGGGCACCCGCTTCCGAAGCTTCCGCGGGCTTGTCCACGAGGACCGAGGCCAGACGTTCGAAGAACTGCCGCACCAGCGCGCGGGCGGCGCCTTCGAGCATCCGGCCGCCGACCGCCGCGACGGTGCCCGACACCTCGATCCTATAGTCGTAGGCGAGCGCGGTGCCGCCGTCCCTTGGCGTCAGCGTCACCCGTCCGGTTCCCTCGGAGAGACCGAGCAGGCCGGTCAGCACGCCGGTCAGCGTCGCCGCGTTGGGTGGGTCCATGTCGCTGAGAGAGACGGTCGCCTTGAAGCGGCCCTTGACCGGGCCGGCGCCGACCGAGACCTCGGCGCGGTAGTCGTTCTCGCCCACCCGGTCGAGCGAATGGCAGCCGGGGATGACCGCCGCCAGCTTCTCCGGGTCGAGGAGCGCATCCCACACTTCCTCCCGCGCGGCCGGGACGAATGCCTCCCCGGCTCCGGCGATGACACGGTCCGCGTCGCCCTTCGCCGCCGGCGCGGCTTCGGAGCCCTCGGGCGGCGGCCGTTCCTCGCCGTGAATCAGGGCCGACACCTTGTTGGGGCTGAGCGGCAAGGTGACATTTTCGACGCCGAGCGCATCGCACACGGCATTCGCGATGCACACCGGAGTCGACATGCAGTTGCCCTCGCCGACGCCCTTGGCGCCGAGCGGCGTGACCATCGACGGCGTTTCCATGTGGACGATTTGCGGCTCCGGCACTTCCCATGCCGTCGGCACCAGGTAATCGGCGAAGGTGCCGTTCAGAAAGCTGCCGTCCTCGCCATAGGCGAATTCCTCGTAGAGCGCGCAGCCGACGGCCCAGGCGAACGCGCCGTGTACCTGCCCCTCGGCGAGCTTGGGATTAAGCAGCGTGCCCGAGTCGTGCATCGTCACGTATTTGTCGATCCTGACCTCGCCGGTGTCGCGGTCGATTTCGACGCCGCAGAAATCGAACACGAAGCCGTAGGTCAGCGAGGAGTTGATCTGGTCCTTGTCGTTCGGCGGTTCCAGCTCGGGCGCCGACCAGGAGCCGATCTCGCGGATTCCCGGCTCCATGTCGTCCGGCAAATTGCCGGGCGTCCAGTGCGCCGAGCCGGCGACGCGGTAGAGGTTGACCGAATTGTCCGGGTTGTCGGCGGCGTAGATCCTGCCGTCGCCGAATTCGAGGTTTTCCGCCGGCACGTTGAGCGTCTGGCTCGCGATCCTGGCGAGCTTGGCGCGCGCCTTCTTGGCGGCGCGGTCGGCGGCGACGGCGGTGGACGAGGTGAAGCGCGAGGAATAGTTGCCGGTGGCGATGGACCAAGCGTCCTTCGCCGTGTCGTGCTCCAGGTTGACGTGGATGTCGCCCGGCTTGAGCCCCAGATTGTCGGCGACGATCTGGGAGAGCACCGTCATGTGGCCCTGGCCCTGCGGGATCGAGTCGGCGGTGACGTTGACGGTGCCGAGCGGGTCGATATTGACCGTCGCGTTCGAGACCGCGCCGCCCTTGGGGTTCTTCTGGCGTTCCGCCAGCGGGAGGATGTTGGAGAGATACCCCATGTTGGATTGCGCCGGCTCCACGATCGCGGCATAGCCGATGCCGTAGAGGCGGCCTTCCGCGCGGGCCTCGTCGCGGCGCTTCCGGAGCTCTTCGAGCTGGCCTTCGCGCGCGGCCTTCTCCAGCGCGGCGGGGTAGTCGCCGGAATCGAGCAGCGCGCCCGCGGCAGCGCGATAGGGGAAGACCCCGGCCGGCACCAGGTTCTTGCGGATTACCTCGTAGTGGTCGAGGCCGAGCTCGATCGCGATCCGCTGCACCAGGCGCTCGATGGCGTAGTACATCTGCGGCCCGCCGAAGCCCCGCACCATCCCCGACGGGCATTTGTTGGTCAGCAGCAGCCGGTTGGTGACCGACAGGTTCTTGACGTCGTATGCGCCCGTCAGGATGCCGTGCATGCGGTAGAGCGGCCCCGGCATGGGCGCGCGCAGGAAAGCGCCGTAGTCGTCGAGCTGGTCGAACCTGAACGCGGTAATGGTTCCGTCGTTCTTGACCGCGGCCTCGATGGAGATGATCCGGTTGGGCGCGGCGGTCGCGCCGGACAGGTGTTCGAGCCGGTCCTCGATCCACTTGACCGGCCGGCCGGTGACCCGGGAGGCGAGCCCCATCAGGACGATGTAGGGGAAGATCTGGACCTTCACCCCGAACCCGCCGCCCGAGTAGTTGGGCGTGCGCATGCGGAGCCTGGAGCTGGAGACGCGCAGCGCCTTCGAGATCACGGTGTGGGTCGAGTACGGCCCCTGAAAGTTGGACTGCACGTCGTAGGATTCGGTCGCCGCGTCGTAGGCGACCGTCGCCACGAAGCCCTCGATGGGCGTGTGCGAGTTGCGCGGATAGGAGACCTTCAGCCTGACCGTCCGGTCCGCCTCGGCGAACGCCGCGTCGGGGTCGCCGTAGACGAAGTCGCGGGTCGAGACGACGTTCGACCCGACATCCTCGTGGACCACCGGTGCGTCGTCCCTCGCCGCTTCCTCGGGGTCGATGGCGGGCTTGAGGGTCTTGTAGACGACTTCGATCGCCGACAGCGCGTCTTCCGCCCGGTAGCGGTCCGCCGCGACGACGATGACCACCGGCTCGCCCACATAGCGGACCTTGCCCACCGCGAGGGCCCATTGAAGGATCGGCTCGCGCAGGACGATCAGGAACGGATCGGAAATGTCCCTGAGGTCCTCGCCCGTCAGGACCTCGACCACGCCCGGCATCGCCTTTGCCGCCGAGACGTCGATGGAGACGATCTCGGCATGGGCGTGGGGCGAGCGCAGGATCGCGGCGTGCAGCGTTCCGGTGCGCGTCGGCAGGTGGTCCGAGAACATCGCGCTTCCGGTCAGGAGCGCCGCGTCCTCGACCCGGTCGACCGGCTGCCCGACGTATTTTTCCTGGGTTTGACTCATCGCTTCCTTCTTCCCGCCGAGGCCGTCCCGCCGCAGGCCGCCGCCTTTCGAATGTTCCGATGTCGCGCCCGGATTTCGGCGATCGGGCGCCTCCAAATCGCGCGCTGAAGACGGTGCGGATTCGGGGGCTATCAATACGATTTTGCGTTGCGGCGTCAAGCCGGGGCCCGCCGTCTTCCGCGACTTGCCCGGCCGGACGGAAGAACCGAAGATGCGCGCGACGCGAACGGGCGCCGGAGGGGGACGTGAAGGACAACACCGTACGCATCGACGAGACCGCGACACCCTCGAACCTCGTCTTTTCCGGCGTCTTCAACGCCGCGATCCCGTTCATCGACCGGCACCTGGAGGAAGGGCGCGGCGGCAAGACCGCGATCCGCACCGTCGACGGCGAGACCAGCTACGGCGCGCTCGCCGAACAGGTCGCGCGCGCCGGCAACGCGCTGCTCGGCGCGGGGATCGCGCCCGGCGACCGGGTGCTGATGGTGGTCAAGGACAGCCCGGACTTCGTGAGTTGCTTCTTCGGCGCGGTCAAGGCGGGGATCGTGCCGGTGCCGGTCAACACCATGATGCGGCCGCAGGACTACAGGTTCCTGATCGAGGACTCCGGCTGCCGGGGCATCGTCTACAGCCGGGAATGGGCCGAGGCGGTCGAAGGCGGGCTGGACACCGTGAACGAGAAGCCGCCGGTAATCCTGCGGGTCGACGGCGCGGACGGGCTGAGTGCCAGGGCCGCGGCGGCGTCCGCCGATCTCGCGCCGGCGCCGACGGCGGCGATGGACGATTGTTTCTGGCTCTATTCCTCGGGTTCCACCGGGAACCCCAAGGGCGTCGTCCACCACCACCGCGACATGGTCTGCACCAGCGAGCGCTACGGCCGCCTGATCGCCGGGCTCCGCGAGGACGACACGGTGTTCTCGGTCAGCAAGCTGTTCCACTCCTACGGCTTCGGCAACGCGATGACCTTCCCGCTCTGGGTCGGCGCGACGATCGGGCTGAGCGACCGGCGCCCGACGCCGCAGATGACCTTCGAGGCGATCGAGGCGCTGCGCCCCACCGTGTTCTTCGGCGTGCCCACCATGTACGCCCAGCAGCTCCATGCGATGGAGGAGGCGGACCCGGACCTGTCGTCGATCCGGATCTGCATCTCCGCCGGCGAGGCGCTGCCGGGCGACGTCATGCTGCGCTGGAAGGAAAGGACCGGGACGCTGATCCTGGACGGGCTCGGCTCGACCGAGATGCTGCACATCTTCGTCTCCAACACCGAGGACGACTGGAAGGCCGGTTCGTCCGGCCGGCCGGTGCCGGGCTACGACGTGCGGCTGGTCGACGAGGACGGCGGGGACGTGCCGGACGGCGAGATGGGGACGCTGCTGGTGCAGGGCGAGTCGGCCGCGAAGCTCTACTGGAACAACCCCGAAAAGACCGCCGCCACCATGCTGGGCGACGACTGGCTCGACACCGGCGACATGTATTACCGGGACGAGGACGGCTACTTCATCAATTGCGGGCGCGGCGACGACATGATCAAGGTGGGCGGGCTCTGGTGCTCGCCGTTCGAGATCGAGGCCCGGCTGATCGAGCACCCCAAGGTGCTGGAGGCCGCGGTCGTCGGCCGTCCCGACGACGACGGCCTGATCAAGCCCGAGGCGAATATCGTCCTCAACGACGCCGGCGACGCGGGCGCGACGCTGGAGGACGAGCTCAAGGCCCACTGCCGGGCCGCCCTCGCCCACTACAAGTACCCGCGCTGGTTCAACTTCGTCGACACCCTGCCCAAGACGGTGACGGGCAAGATCCAGCGGTTTCGGCTGCGGGAGGGGTGAAAAAAGAACGTCGGCCGGTACAGCCGAACTAAGACGACGCAGAATGGGTCGAAGCCCATGGACGAACCGATGCGCTACGTATCTTTCATCCACCGGGACGATGCCGGCTACGGGATCAGTTTCCCCGACTTCCCGGGCTGCGTCTCGGTCGGCGACACGGTCGACGACGCCGTGAGGCGGGGCGGCGAAGCCCTCGCGTTCCACGTGGAGGGACTCCGCGACGACGGCGAGCCGATTCCGGCGCCCCGCTCGATCGACGCCATCAAGGCCGATCCGGACCTCGCCGAATGGCGGCGCGGCGCCGACTTCGTGCTGATCCCGCTCCTCCTGGACCGCGGATCCTCGCGGCGGGTCAACATTTCCCTCGACCGCGGCCTGCTCGAGGCCATCGACGACGAGGCGAGGCAGCGCCGGATGACCCGGTCGGCCTTCCTGGCGACGGCGGCTCGGCGCGAGATCGAGAGCACATGATCGGGGCTGGTGTTCGGGTTGGAGCAATTTCCGACTCTATGCGTTCACTGCGGCCCGTCCCACCCTCCCCCGGCCCCTCCCGCAAGCGGGAGGGGAGAAGACAAGGAAGGGTCGGGAAGCGTCCCCTCTCCCCACCGGGGAGAGGGTCAGGGTGAGGGGGGGACGATCAGGCCGTTCGCGAGAGCTGAAATAAGAAAGAGGCGGCCCGAAGGCCGCCTCTTCCGTACTTTAGCCGTCAGGCGTCGGCTCAGCGTCCCGTCCGCGCCAACGAGTGGACCCAGCCTTTCATGCGGCCCTTCGCGTTGGCGATTTGGTCGCCGGTGAAGAAGTCGTCCAGATCGACCTTCTCGATCGGGTAGACCGGCCTCAGGAAGTCGCTCTCGAAGCCGAACGGCACCGTCGCGTCGATCCCCATGCCGCCCTCGAACCGCGTGTTGGACGCCGTCCACTCGCGCTCGCCGGCGGTCATGCGCTCGGCCGGCATGAAGGTCTGCCCGCGCCCGCCCGGGATCGGGTTCAGGATGTCGGTATGCGGGTTGACCCTTGTGGTCAGGCACCACATCACGTCGTCCATGTCGTAGGGGTCGGTGTCCTCGGAAACCGCGATGCAGAGCCGCGATCCCTGCGAGGTCGACAGGATCGCCGACATGAAGTTGCGCTGCCAGCCCTCGTCGATCCGGTTGCGCTTCTTGACCTGGATGATCGCGCCGCCCCAGTCGGTCATGCAGTAGGGGATCACGCAGTCCTGGATGATGCCGGGCTGCATGCGTTCGCACAGCTCGAACATCGCGGATTCGCGGACCGTGGTGTCGATATTGTGGTCGTCGAGCGTATGGACGCCGAGGGCGAAGATGATCGGCTTGGTCGCCGGGTCGCGCATGGTGACGGCGGTGACGTGGAAGGTGGGCGCCTTGTAGGCCTTGCCCATGTAGCCGGCCCATTCGGGATGGAAGTGGAACCGACCCTGGACGCCCGCCTCCTCGGCCTCCGCGGTCTCGTAGCGGCGGTCGCGCGGGTTGACATAGCCTTCCAGCACCAGCTCGCAATCGGCGAGCGCGAGCGCATCGACGGTGCGCGCCTTGACCATCCGGACCGGCGCTCCCTGCACCGCGCCGGCGACGCCGATCTCGTCGCAGCCCTGCGGCAGGATCACGTAGTCGAAGCCGGCGCCCGCGAGCAGCGTGCAGGACGGCGGCACGCCGAAGCACATCGTGATCGGCACCGGCTTGTCGTCCTTGTAGTGCTTGGAGACGACCTGCCACATATGCGAGCCGGGCGAGATCTGGAACGTGCCGACATTGCCCCAGCGGAAGTTCATCCGGTTGTAGCCGAGGTCGGACCCGCCGTCGAAATATTCGCCGGTCACCACCCGGTTGCCGGAACCCACGGTGAGCTCGGGCTCGTAGGTGGTGTGGCGGATCGGCACCATGTGCTCGTTGACGTCGACCGGGTTCTCGATGACGTGCTGCTGGCAGGGCGCCTGGTCCTGCGGAACGATTTCCGGCGGGAGCGGGTGCGACAGCGCATGCGCGAGCTTGCGCGTGCGGTCGGTGTTGTCGGTCCAGCCGAACATCTTGTTGATCACCTCGATGTCGCCGAACAAATTGGTGACCAGGCGGTGATTGGGCTTGCCCTTGACGTTGTTGAACAGGATCGGGCAGCCGCCATCCATCTGCTTCTGGATAGCGGTGAGTTCCAGATCGGGATCGACCTCCTTGTCGGTCTCGATCAGGTCGCCCTCGGACCTGAGCCATTCCAGCGAATTGCGCAGGTCGTTGATCGCGTCGACGGGCGCGCCGAGCGCTTCTTTCTTGGCGGTGCTCATGAGGTCTCCTCCTGGCGTCTCCGTATGACCGCGTTTGTCGGCGGCCGGAGCGGTGTGTTGCCGCGTTCGTCGGCGGCGTCAACGAGCGGCGGGCCCATCCCGCCGCCACGCGCCTTGCTCTCATGCAAGAAGCAACCCGGGCCGCGGCCCGGATTCCGGGGCAAATCTACGGCGTTGGCCGCGAATTGCAAAGAAAACCGCCGGTTTCCGCGAAACAATCGATCACCGGATGCCATAACGAAAACACACCGGACGAGGGGCAACGGCAGGAATTCGCTCTACCCGGCCTGCGCCTCTTCCCACATCGCGCGGAGGTCGGGCCGGCGCACCTTGCCCCGGTCGTTCTTCGGCAGGGCGTCGACGAAATGGACCTCCTTGGGCACCCGGTATTCGGGCAGGTCGGCCCTGCAATGCTCGGCGATCTCGCCCGCGGTCAGGGTCTCACCGGTGCGGCCGACGACATAGCACACGACCTCCTCGCCATAGATCGGGTCGGGCACGCCGACGGCGGCGGCCTCGTGCACCTTGGGATGGCGGAGCAGCACGTTGTCGATCTCGGCGGGCGCGATGTTGACGCCGCCCCGGATGATCAGGTCCTTGAGCCGGCCCGTCACAGTGATGAAGCCGTCCTCGTCCATCACCGCGAGATCGCCGAGATGGATGCGCCGGCCCTTGAGATCCTCGCGCTCCCCGTCGACCGACATCGCGGCCACCGCGCATTGCGGGCCGCCCAGCGTGACCTCGCCCTCGACGCCGGGCGGACAGCGATTGCCGTCTTCGTCGAGGATCAGGAATTCCTGGTGCTTGGCGGGCGGCCCGACGGTTCCCTTGCGGTTGTAGTAGTGCCGGTTCCCGCACACCCAGCCGCCCTCCGAGCAGCCGTAGAACTGGAGCAGCCTGATCCCGTAGCGGTCCTCGAATTGCCGCCAGCGCTCGGGCGCGAGCGGAGCCGTGCTGGAACTCATGAACCGGAGCGAGGCGATTTCCTCCCGGTCGATGTCCACCGGGTCGTCGAGCAGCATGTTGATGACCGTCGGGATCCCGATCGAGAAGGTGATCCGGTTGTCCCTGACCCAGTCGAAGAACCGGCTGTGCGAGAAGCGCCGCGCGAAGTGCAGCGTGCAGCCGGTCTGCATCCACGGCAGCAGGCTTGCGCCCTGGGCCGAGTTCCAGCCGAAAGAACGGTATTCCAGCGTCCGGTCGTCCTCGGTCAGGCCGAGGAAGTCGATCGTCGACAGCCCGAACAGCCAGTGCCCCAGCATGTCGCAGACGAAGAGCTTGGGCGTGTCGGTGGTGCCCGAGGTGCAGTAGATGCTGCCGATGTCGTCGGCCGCGTTGTCGAAATCGAGCTCGGGCTCGGCCGGCACCGCAGCCAGCCGCGCGAAGAACTCGTCCGCCCCCGGATCGCCCTTCCCGCCCTTCTCCCAGCGTCCGAAGCGGACGATCTCGCCGTCCACGCCTTCGGTCATGCGCGCGCCGTCCATCGCCTCGTGCCACAGCGTGAGCCGGGGTCCGATGCCGCGCAGGATCGGCGCGATATAGCCGATATTCATCTCGACATTGATCGGGCAGATCGCCGCGCCCGCGCGCCACACCCCCATCCAGATAATCAGCTTTTCCAGCCGCTCGTCCGACAGCACCGCGACATGGTCGCCGCGCCCGATTCCGCGCTCGGCGAGGAAATTGGCGATGCGGTTCGCCTCGGCGTGGAGCTCGCCCCAGGCGATCGAGCGTTCCTGGTCGAGATCGACCAGCGCGATCCGGTCGGGATCGCGCGCCTTGTAGGAATCGAGAAGCGCCCTCACCGAGGTGAAGGGGATCGCCAGATCGTGCTCCGCGCCCGGCTCCGTCCCGCCCACGCGCTGCGTCATGCCGGATACCCCGTCTTCCGGAAATTCGGCGCGATAGTCGTCGGGCGACCCGCGGGGGTCAAGCCGGGCGCCGGGGTTCCGCCCGGCAGGGCCGGGTGATAGTTTCGCGCCGGAATTTCCGAGGGGAGAGGGCGATGCGTGGTGTGGTGATACGCGAATTCGGGCCGCTCGACACGCACCGGCTGGAAGAGGTCGACGACCCGGTGCCCGGGGCGGACGAGGTGCTGATCGACATCCACGCCATCGGACTCAACTATCCCGACACGCTGATGATGCAGGGCCGCTACCAGGTCAAGCCCGAAACCCCCTTCGTGCCGGGGCGCGACGCGGCGGGCGTAGTCGCGGCCGTCGGAGCCAATGTCGGCCACGTCAGGCCCGGCGACCGGGTGGCTTCGGTCTACACCTTCGGCGCCTATGCCGAGCGGCGGGTGGTGCCGAAGGAGCGCTGCTGGCCGCTGCCCGGCAAGGTCGATTTCGTGACCGGCGCCGGGATGATGACGACCTATCTGACCTCCTATGTCGCCCTGATCGTGCGCGCCCAGCTCGCGGCGGGCGATACGGTCCTGGTGCTCGGCGCATCGGGCGGGGTGGGGCTCGCCGCGATCGAGATCGCCAAGGCGAAAGGAGCCACGGCGATCGCCGGGTCGACCTCGATGTCGCCCGAGCGGATCGCGCTGATCGAGGCGCACGGCGCCGACCACGTGATCGACCTCTCGGGCGACAACGTGCGCGACGCGCTGCGCGAGCAGGTCTACGCGGTCACCGACAAGCGCGGGGTCGACATCGTGCTCGACCCGATCGGCGGCGATTTCTTCGACGCGGCGATCCGCGCGCTCGCCTTCTCGGGCCGCATCCTCGCCGTCGGTTTCGCCGCCGGGCGCATCCCGGAAGCGAAGGCCGGCTATTTCAACGTGCGCAACCTGACGATGATGGGCGTCGCGCTCGACCTCCATTTCCGCCACCGGCCGGAGCTGATGGCGGATGCGGTGGCCGAGGTCATGGCGATGTGCGAACGCGGCGAGATCAACCCGCAGGTGACCGGCGTCCATCCGCTGGACGATTTCCAGTCGGTCATCCCGATGTTCCAGGAGCACGGGGTGAAGGGGAAGATGGTGCTGACCACCGGGCGCTAGCCCGAAGGGGAGAACGCGATGGCGGCGAGCCGGGAACAACTGGAAGCGTGGGTCGCGGACTTCACCGAGGCCTTCAACCGCGAGAACATCGACGAGGTGATGGCCTATTTCGCGGACGACGCCATCTATGACGAGTTCCACGGCGAACGCCATGTCGGCAAGGACGCGATCCGCGCCGCTTTCGAGCCGCAATTCGAGGGCAAGTACGGCCGGATGCGCTTCCACACCGAGGACATGTTCCTCGACGTGGAGGCCGGCAAGGCGATGATCAGCTGGCTGCTGACGCTTGAGAGCGGCGACCGCGCCGGCGGCTGGCGCGGGCTCGACCTGCTCCACTTCCGCGACGGCAAGCTGGTCGAGAAGCACACCTACGCCAAGACCGAACGCCCCCGGATCGACAAGAAAGAGGACTCCGAAGCGGTGCGGCGCGCGGTCGAGGGACGCTAGTTTTCCGTTTCGGAAGTTCATTCGCATGCGTTCGGCCGGGTACGCGGTCTCTCCGGTATCGATTCCATTCGCGTCCCGGCGTCCGGCGGCGTTCGCGGCACGAACCGGGACCGATGTCATGTCGGGTAGGCAAATCGCGTCCCTCGGATGCCGGGCGGGAATGTCGATCCCTGTCGACTCGACCCGCCGGTCGACATTTCGGTCGGCAAATGTCTGTCGGCAAATGCCGAACGCGCGCGGCACCGGGGGGTCGGCATATTCGATCCGCCGGTCGACCATGTCGCTCGGGCGCGCGTCGCCGAACCCCTCGGTCGGCGGCCCGCTCCGGGTGACGACGGCGTCGGTAACGATGGCGGTCGCATGCACGATCATGTCCTCCACATGGCCGGGCGGCGTGCCCGGCAATGGAAAGGGGCGCCGAACTCTCCGGCGCCCCTCTTCCCCATTTCGCGTAGTGTAGGAAATATACCCCAAAACGCGTCCCGAGTCAAGCAGAAAATGGTTTTTTAAGCAAAATCATCCGCTAACTCACGGATTCCACGAGGTTTTTTCTCCCTTCCGATTCCACCTCGAAACCGCCTCCCGGACTCTCGAATCCGTCCCATGCAACACCCCCGGCGCCGTTCCCTCTCTCGCCCCGCTTTCCCCCACCGTCATGCCCGGATTTGTTCCGGGGCGACAAAGGGGACACGATCGGACGGCAGGCGCGGGCGTGCCGCATTCCGTGTCTCGATCCGACCGATGCGCCGATACCCCGCCCCTGACGAGGCCTTGCACCCCGTCCGACTCACCCGAACCGGACAGCAATGGAACAGTTCCGGGCATGACGATCCGGAAAAGGGAAGGCCCGCACTCTGCAATTGCGCGGGCGGCTAGAATAGACTAAGTTTATATGACTAAGCTATAAGGGAATCCTCCCATGCGCTCCGTCAACATGCACGAAGCCAAGACGCATCTGTCGCGCCTCGTCGAGGCCGCGTCCAGGGGCGAGCCGTTCATCATCGCGCGCGCCGGCAAGCCGGTTGTGAAGGTCGTCGCGCTCGACGCGCCGGAGGCGGGCCACCGGATCGGCTTCCTGGCGGGGCGGATCTCGGTGCCGGACGATTTCGACAGCATGGGCGCGGAGAAAATCCGGACGATGTTCTCGGACGGCGCGTGAAGCTTCTGCTCGACACCCATCTGCTGCTCTGGGCCGCGAGCGGGTCGGCGAAGCTGCCGGCCGAAGCACGCGCCCTCATCGTGGCGCCCGGAACCGAGCCGGTCGCGAGCGCGGCGTCGCTCTGGGAGGTTGCGATCGAGAACGGGCCCGGGCGCGCCGATTTCCGGGTCGACCCGCATCTGCTGCGCCGGGGTCTCATGGACAACGGCTATGAGGAGCTTCCGGTCACCGGCGCCCATGCGGTCGAGGCGGGTGTGCTGCCGCCGATCCACGGCGATCCCGTCGACCGCATCCTGATCGCCCAGGCGCGCGTCGAGGGAATCCTGCTGCTGACCGCAGACAGAACGCTGGCCCGCTACCCCGGGCCGATCCGCGCGCTTTAGCGTTCCAGGAAATCCCGCAGCAGCGGCAGCACGCGGTCGGGCGCCTCCTCGGCGAGGAAGTGGCCGCAATCGGCGAACTCGTGGACCTCGCAGCCGGAGAGGGCGGATTTCCAGCGCTCCAGCTCCTTGCGGCGGAAGGCGATGTCCCTGAGGCCCCAGAGGATCAGCGCGGGCTTGTCGGCGAACTTCGCGCGATCGTCCCAGATATCGCCCAGCCATTCGCCGGCGCCGACGATCTGGCCGGGGAAGGCGGCCGAGGCCGCGCGCGCGTCCGGTGTGGGGAGCGCGTTGCGGTAATGCGCCATGATCTCCGGCGTGAGCGCCCGCCTGTCGCCCACCGCCATCGGCATCGCGCGGTCGACGAACGCGTTGCGGCGCCGGATCAGGTATTGCCCGAGCCGGCTCGACATCAGGAAGGAGAACGAGCGGAAGTGGAAATCGCCGCCGACCGGCCAGCACCAGGAATTGGCGACCACGAGGCGCTTCACCCGGTCCGGATGCCGGCGCGCGAAGTCGAGGCCGATCGGCCCGCCCCAGTCGGTCACGAACAGCGTGATGCCGTCGAGCCCGAGGCGGTCCATCAGCGCCTCGAAGCGGCGCGCATGGGCTTGCGGCCGGTGATCCTCCGCCCGGCCGCTCCGCGACGACAGGCCGAACCCGACATGGTCCGGCGCGACGCAGCGGTACTCCCCCCGGAGCCCGGCGATCGGGCCGCGGAACTCGAACGACCAGGACGGGTTGCCGTGCAGGAACACCACCGGCTCGCCCTTCCCCTCGTCGACGAAGTGCATGCGCTGGCCGCCCGGCTCGGCGAAGATCCGGCTCTCGAAGGGGTAGAGCGCGTCCGATACCCAGCCGGGGCGGAAGGCGGAAGGCGTCACGTCCATGCGGCGCACCCCCTCAGAGCGGGATGACGATCAACGTGTCGATCACCTCTGAATCGCAGACCACCGTCCGTTCGGCGTAGCGCAGCTCCGCGGCGGCCTCGACCACGGTGTCGAGATAGCGCCCGGCGCAGAACAGCTCCGTCGCCGCCATCTGCATGGTGCGGAACACCGCGAAGTTGGTCCGCACGGTCCAGCGGCCCGGCCGCGCGGCCGCGATGGTCGGCGGGTCGACAAGGTGGCGGTAATGGTGCGGCTCGAAGACGTTGGCCTCGCGCAGCGCCTTGATCCGGTCCCCCATCATGCCGTGCCCCTCGCACAGCATCAGCCCGACCGGCATGCCGGCGGCGTGGTTGGCCCGCGTGGTGATCCGGTAGATGCCGTCCTCGGTGAAGAAGCCGGGCCACTCCTCCAGCGAATCCTCGTCGATGGCGTGCGCATAGGCGCGGTTGAGCGCGTCGATCCGGCGGACCAGCGCGGGGTCGGCATCGGTCATCGCGGGCAGTGGCGGGGTCACGTCTCTCTCCGTCGCGGGCGCGCGCACTAAACCACCGAAGCCGTCCCGCCGGAAGGGGCCGGGGGCGTTTCCCCGGCGAGGGCCGCGCTCGGCTATAGTCCCGGTCCGGCAAACGACGGACGGAGCGGCGATGTTTCTCCGCAACGCGTGGTATGTGGCGGCCTGGAGCGGCGAGGTGACGGATGCGCCGCTCGCCCGGACGCTGCTGGGCGAGCCGGTGGTGCTGTTCCGCATCGCGCACGGCGCGCCGGTCGCGCTCGAGGACCGGTGCTGCCACCGCCAGCTGCCGCTCTCGATGGGCAGGGTCGTGGATGGCGGGATCGAGTGCGGCTATCACGGGCTCAGCTTCGACGCCCGGGGGCGCTGCACCGGCGTTCCCGGCCAGAGCCAGATCCCGCCGGGCGCCGCGGTCCGGAGCTACCCGCTGGTCGAGCGCTGGGGCTGGGTGTGGATCTGGATGGGCGACGCGGAAGCGGCCGACGAGACCGCGATCCCCGACTGGTGGTTCATGGACCATCCCGACTGGAAGGTGGTCCCCGGCAACGGCGGAAAGCCGATCCACACCAGGAGCAACTACGAGCTCATCACCGACAACCTGCTCGATCTCAGCCATGTCGGCTATGTCCATCCCGACACCATCGGCAGCGAGACGGTGGTCGAGTTTCCCGTGCGCACCGAGCGGCGCGCCGACGGGGTCGTGATGACCCGGCTGATGCCCGACGTCGAGCCGCCGCCGTTCCATAGGATGGCCGGCGGGTTCGCGGGCAATGTCGACCGCTGGATGATCGTCGAGGCGGCGCTTCCCGCCCTGATCGATGTCGATGTCGGCAGCGCGGAGGTCGGCGGCGGCGCGCTGGAGGGCGAACGGATGCAGGGCATCGCCTATCACGCGCTCAACGCGCCGACGCCGGAGACCGCGACGACGACCCATTTCTTCTACGCCCATGCGCGCCTCTTCAAGACCGGCAGCGCCGAGATGGACGAGGTCTATCGCCGCGACTTCTACCGGATCTTCATGGAGGACGTGGCGATCGTCGAGGCGCAGCAGGCCTCGCTGGACCGGGCGCCGGCGGTCGAGTGGATCGACATCAACGTCGATGCGCCGGGGCTCGCCATGCGGGCGCTGCTGCGCGAGCGCATCGCCGCCGAACGGACCGATACCCCAACCCGCAACCGAAGGAGATCCGGATGAGCGCCGTGGTTCTGCTCGTGGAATTGAAGATGGCCGAAGGCAGGCGGAACGACTTCATCGCCCGCGTGCAGCGGCACCGCCAGCTCGTGCTCGACAACGAGCCGGCCTGCCAGCGCTTCGACATCGTGGTTCCGGACGGCGCCGGCGACGTCGTGCATCTCTACGAGGTCTATGACGACCAGGCGGCGGTCGACCACCACATGCAGACCGCCCACATGGCCGCCTACCGCGCCGACACCGCGCCCATGGTGGCCGACCGGAAGATCGTGACGGCGACGCTCGCGAACGGGTGAGCCCGCGCCCCGGGATCAGAACCGCGCGGCCCGGCGGTAGTCCCGCGGCGTCGCGCCGAACTGCGCCTTGAAGCCGCGGTTGAACCAGGAGAGGTCGGAGAAGCCGTTGCGGTAGGCGATCTCGGCGATCGGGGTCCGCGCCCGCTCCGGCGCCGCGAGTTCCGACGCGACCCGTTCCAGCCGGCGTCTGAGGACATGGCGCGAGAAGCTGTCGCCGGTCGGCTCCAGGAGCTTGTGCAGGTAGCGCTTCGAGATGCCGAACCGCGCCGCGACCGAGCCGACCGAGAGCCCGGGATCGTCGAGCCGGCTCTCGACATGCTCCAGCACCGCCGCCAGCAGCGCCGGGCGCGCGCTCCGCGGATCGACATCGCCCCGTGGCGCCGAAGCTCCCGCCGAGAGCCGGATCAGGCTCTCCAGCAACAGCCCGCCCTCCCCGGCATCGACCGCGAGAGCGCCCCGGTTGAGCGTCCGCGCGGCGGCGCCGATCAGCGGCCCGAGGAAGGGATGGTCCGACACCCGGCAGATCGGCGGCGCCGAGCCCCCGGGAAGCGCCTCTTCCACGAGGTCGCGCGGCAGCCAGAACGAGGCGACGCTCATGTCGGCGGCCGGCGGGTGGAAGATCCGGAACGGCAGATCGCTCGCGAACAGCGCGACCTGGCCCTGCGCGAGCCTGACCGACCGGTCCCCCTGCTCGATGGTGCATTCGGATTCGAGCTGCAGGTTGAGGAAATAGCACTGCTCGGAAGACCGGCCGATCTGCGCCCGGGTGCGGCGCACGTGATGCGGCGTGCCGCTGACCCGGTTCACCGCGCCTTGGGCGAGCGGGATCGATTCGACCGTGGCGTCGAACGGGCCGGCGCGGTCGTGCTCGGGCGAGAGGTCCATGAAGGCCTCGCATACCGCCTCGCGGAAATAGGCGTAGCGCTCGGACTCGGCGACGTCGGCGGTGCGCCAGACGCCGTATTGCCGCTTGCGCGCGCGGGAGGTCTCACCGGCCTCTCGGGCCATGGCGGTTCCCTCGAGTCCCGTTGCGGTGCGCTATGGACCGAGAACGCCGCACCGCCGCCACGATAGAACGGGTGGAGAACCGGCGGCAATTCCCTCTTTTTCCGGCGGTCCCCTACGGAGGAGGCGAAAATGGCGACTTTCGTGCTGATCCACGGCGCCTGGCACTACGGCGCGCTCTGGGAAGAGGTGGCGAGGCCGCTGCGCGCGGCGGGCCACGAGGTCCACACGCCGACACTCGCGGGCAACGGGCCGGGCGGGGATATCGACCGCACGGTCGGGCACGCCGACGCCGTGGCGTCGGCCGTCGACTATGTGCGCGGCGAGGATCTGAGGGATTTCGTGCTGCTCGGCCATTCCTACGGCGGCACCGTGATCTCCCGCATGGCCGAGGAGCTTTCCGACCGCATCCGGCGGCTGATCTACTGGAACGCCTTCGTGCTCGAGGACGGCGAGTCGATCGAGGGCGTCAGCCCGCCGCACTACAAGGGGCTGATGGACTCGATCGCGGAGTCCGGCGCCTACGGCCCCGGCGCGGTCAAGCTCCCCTTCCCGGTGTGGCGCGAGGCGTTCATGAACGACGCCGACCTCGCGCTCGCCGAAAAGACCTACGAGTTGACCACGCCGCACCCCTTGCGGACGCTGACCGACCCGGTGCCGCTCAAGTCCTTCTCCGATCTGCGGACCCCGCGGTCCTATCTCAACTGCACCGAGGACATCGCGATGCCGCCCGGCGAATTCGCCTGGTGCCCGCGCTTCCCGGCCAGGCTCGGGCTGTGCCGGCTGGTGCAGATGCCGGGCGGGCACGAGGCGTGTTTCACCAACCCGGGCCTGCTGGCCGGGAAGATCGTGGAGGCCGGACGGGACTGAGCGGCGGCCGGTCTTGCGGCATCCGCCCCGGGACGCTACTCAACGTCGCGAACACCGGAGGATCCGCCATGACCGGCGCCATCGACTCCCGCCTCGCCGAACTCGGCATCGCGCTGCCCGACGCGCCCGCCCCGGCGGCCAACTACGTGCCCTGGGTCGTGACCGGCAACCTGGTCTTCATCTCAGGCCAGGTGCCGTTCAGGGACGGCGCGCTGAGCCATGTCGGCAAGCTGGGCGACGCGTTCACGGTCGAGGACGGAAGGGACTGCGCCCGAATCGTCGCGGTCAACATCCTGGCCCAGCTCAGGGCGGCGTGCGGCGGCGACCTCGACCGGGTGAGGCGCTGCGTCAAGCTCGGCGGCTTCGTCAATTCGACGCCCGACTTCACCGACCAGCCGATGGTGATCAACGGCGCCAGCGACCTGATCGTCGAGATCTTCGGCGAGGCCGGCAGGCACGCGCGCTTCGCGGTCGGCGCGCCGTCGCTGCCGTTCGACGCGGCGGTGGAGATCGACGCGGTGTTCGAGATCGCGTAGGGGCGCCGGGCTATTCGGCGGGGACGACCTCCTTCGCCCGGGCTTCCCGCTCCTCCTTCTCCTTGCGCAGCTTTCCGACCGGCTCGGTAGCCCAGCCGTGCTCGGAGATGTCGAACACGACGCCGTTGATGTCCTTGTACTTCTCCTCCGCCTGGAGGCCTTCGTAGTCGCCCTCCAGGGTGTAGTAGTAGGACCCGCCGGCCTCCTCGATCTTCTTCGCCGTCGCCTCGGCGTCGTCCACGACGAAGCCGACATGGTGCATGCCCGCCCAGTCGGGGCCGTTCATCAGCCCCTTCGTCCCCTCCGGGAAGTTGAGAAGGGCGACGTTCATCACCCCGTCCGACAGCATGATCACGTTGCCGAACGGCGTGTCGCCGCGGCACACCCGCTCCATCTCGAACACGCTCTCGTAGAATTGCGCGGCCTTCTCGAGGTCCGGCACCTGAATCGCGACGTGGCGCAGCTTGGCCATCAATCCGCTCCGTGGCTGGTATTGAGTGGGACGATTTTGGCCCATGCGCGGGCCCGCCGCAACGGGGAACGGGCGCCGCGTCCCTCGATACGGCGCTTCGCGCCTACTCGGGATGAGGGAGGGTTGTCGGACACACAAGCAGAACCCTCACCCTGAGTAGCCCCCGAAGGGGGCGTATCGAAGGGGGCTTACCCGGAATAAGTTGACGGGCAGTCGGCTGACGCGGTCCGGCGACGGAAACGCCGCCCCGCGCCTATCCCCCAGGTCGTCATGCCCGGACTTGATCCACTGCTGTCCGGTTTAGATTTGAATCGGGTCCTGCGCCGACGGGTGCGACCATCCCCGTTCCCCTCCTGTCGCCCCGGACCTGGTTCGGCGAGACGGCGGGCACAGTGTCGGGCGGTGCCGGCGTCCTCCAGCGCTTCCCCCTTTATCGTCATGCCCGGACTTGTTCCGGGCATCCACGTCCCTCCGCCGCCTCGCCCGCTCCAAGCTCGCACCGCGATGTCGTAAGACGTGGATGCCCGGAACAAGTCCGGGCATGACGGAAGAAATGTCGCGGACCGCCCCCCGTCAACTTATCTGGCTAAGCCCCCATCGAAGGATCGGGGAGGCCGGGTTGCGCCCCACCGCCCGCTGCCGCTATGCAGGCCGCGCAGTCGTGCGAGCGGAGGGACATCATGAAGATCGGCGTGACCATCGGCTATTCGGGCTCCAGCTTCTCGGTGCCGCCGGAGGAGCTCAGGGAGATCGAGAGCCTCGGCTACGATTCCGTCTGGACCTCGGAGGCCTACGGCTCGGACGCGATCGTGCCGGCCGCCTGGGCGCTCGCCCACACCGAACGGATCACGGTCGGCACCGCGATCGTCCAGATGGGCGCGCGGACGCCCACCGCCGCCGCGATGGCCGCGATGACGCTGCAGGCGCTCTCGGGCGACCGCTTCGTGCTCGGCATCGGCCCGTCCGGGCCGCAGGTGATCGAAGGCTGGTACGGCGTCCCCTACGGCAAGCCGCTCACCCGGACCCGCGAATACATCGCGATCGTCCGCAAGATCCTCGACCGCGAGGCGCCGCTGGTGCACGAGGGCGAGCACTACACGATTCCCGCCGCGGGCCCCGGCGTCACCGGGCTCGGCCGGCCGCTCAAGAGCATCCTGCACGCGAAACCGGGGCTCAGGATCTTCACCGGCGCGTTCACCCCCGCCGGGGTGCGCACCGCGGCCGAGATCGCCGACGGGTTCTTCCCGGTCTTCATGAACCCCGAGCGCTTCGACCTGTTTGAGGGCCCGCTGAACGAGGGGTTCGCGGCGGCGGGCGGCGGCAAGAGCCTCGCCGGGTTCGAGATCGCGCCCTTCGTCCCGGTCCATGTCGGCGACGACCTCGACGCCTGCCGCATGGAGGTCAAGCGGCACCTCGCGCTCTATGTCGGCGGGATGGGCGCGCGCGAGAAGAATTTCTACAACGACTACGCGGTCCGGCTCGGCTACCCCGACGCGGCGGCCGAGGTGCAGGACCTGTTCCTCGGCGGCAAGCGCAAGGAGGCCGCGGCCGCGATCCCCGATTCCTTCGTCGACGACATCGCGCTGGTGGGCCCGCGCGAGCGCATCCGGGAGCGCCTGTCGGTGTGGAAGGACGCGGCGGCGAAGGGCCACGTGTCGACCCTGATCGCCAACCGCTCGGACCCGGAGGCGCTCCGCGTGCTCGCCGAAGAGGTGCTGTAGGGGCCTCGCGATGGAGCTGACCGACGAGGACGTCCGCGAGATCCTCGATCTGATCGACAAGTCGAAATTCGACTATTTCGAGATCGAGTATCGCGGCCTCAAACTCACGGTCGGCAAGACGCCCCTCGCCGCGGCGCCCGCCCGGCCCCCGGCATCCGCGCCCCTGCCGGACCCGGACCCCGCGCAAGCCCCCCGCAAGACCCGCGACATCCCGGACGGGCTCGCCGCGATCCCGGCGCCGATGGTGGGCACCTTCTACCCCGCCCCGCAGCCCGGCGCGCCGCCCTTCGTGAGCCCGGGCGACAGGGTCGAGCCCGACACCACGGTCGGTCTGATCGAGGTGATGAAGGTCTTCACCGCCGTGACCGCCGGAATCGCCGGGACGATCGAGGAGGCGCTGGCGGAGAATGCTCAGGGCGTCGAGTACGGCGAGCCGCTGTTCCTGGTCCGCCCGGACGGGGGGTAGGGCGTGTTCGTAGCGGTTGGACGCGATCTCCCATCTGTCTTCCACCGTCATGGTCGGCGCAGGCCGACCATCCACGAGTTTTTGCGGCGCCGGAAACAAAAAACAAATCGTGGATGGTCGGCCTGCGCCGACCATGACGACTGGATATTTCGGCTCAGCCCCGACGGGAATTAACGATGGCGGCGATCCGCTTCGTCGACACCACGATCCGGGACGGCCATCTGAGCCTGTGGGCGTCCGGCATGACCACGGGGATGATGCTCCCCGCCGCGGAAACCCTGGACGGGGCCGGGTTCGACGCGATCGAGGTGCTGTCGGACGGCCAGATGGGAAAGGCGGTCCGCGACCTGAAGGACGACCCGTTCGAGCGCATCCGCACGGTCGCCGAGCGCGCCTCGAACACCCCGCTCCGCCTGATCGCGGGCCGCATCGCCACCTTCCAGTACGAGCCGCCCGAGGCGTTCGCGCTGTTCCTCAAGCTCGCCGCGCGGAACGGCATCGCCGAGGTGCGGATTTCCGATCCGTGGAACGAATACGCCGGCTGGAAGCGCCGGGTGGATGCCGCGCACGCCGCCGGGCTCCGCGTGATCCTCAACCTGGTCTACTCGATCTCGCCGGTCCATACCGACGCCTACTACGCCGAGCGCTGCCGCCAGGCCGCCTCGCTCGGCGTGTACAGGCTTTGCTTCAAGGATCCCGGCGGGCTGCTGACGCCCGAGCGCACCAGGGCGCTGGTGCCGGTCATGCTGGAGAACGCGGGGTCCACCCCGGTCGAATTCCACACCCACTGCACCACCGGGCTCGGCCCGCACTGCGTGCTCGAGGCCATCGAGGGCGGGGTGACGATCGTCAACACGGCGCTGCCGCCGCTGTCGGACGGCTCATCGAACCCGTCGACCTTCGACGTCGCGGCGAACGCGAGCGCGCTCGGCCACCGGCCCGATCTCGATCTCGAGTCGCTCCGGCCGGTCTCCGCGCATTTCGGAACCGTGGCCGCGCGGGAAGGCTTCCCGGCCGGCCGGCCGGTCGCGTTCGACGCCGGCCAGCACCGCCACCAGATTCCGGGCGGGATGATCTCCAACCTCGCCTTCCAGCTCCGCAAGGTGGGGATGGAGGACCGGCTGGCGGAGACGCTGGAGGAGACCGTCCGCGTCCGCGCCGAGCTCGGCTATCCGGTCATGGTGACGCCGCTCTCGCAGTTCGTCGGCAGCCAGGCGGCGATCAACACGATTACCGGCGAGCGCTACCGCGAGGTCACCGACCAGGCGATCGAATACGCGCTGGGCCATTACGGCGAGACCGCCATCGAAGCGATGGACCCCGGCATCCGCGCCCGCATCCTCGACCGCAAACGCGCCGACGAGCTCCGCCGCCGCGACGAGCCCACGATCGACGATCTGCGCGAACGCTTCGGCGGCAGGGGCGTCGCCGACGAGGACATGCTGCTGCGCTGGCTGTTCGGCGCCGACGCCGTCGAGGCCCAGCGCCGCGCCGGCCCGCCCGAGCCTTACAACAGCGGCCGCCACCCGGTGGTCGAGCTTGTGGACCGACTGGCCCAACGCGGCGACAGGGCGCTGATCGCGGTGGAGAGACCGGGGCTCAGGCTCCGGCTGGAGCGGCGGGCGTAGGGACGGGCGCGGCTCGACCTTGAGGCGTTTCCGATCGCGGTGCTACGTTGCCGCCGACGTTCAACCCGACGGGCCGGGGCGATGAAAACCGATCTGCGCGCGAAGCGGTGGGCGGAGAAATATCCCGAACAGGGAACCGCCCCGATCCCCACCGAACCCTATATTTCGCAAGAGTATTTCGAGCTCGAGCGCGACCGGGTCTTCCGCCGGTGCTGGCTGAACGTCGGCCGTGTCGACGAGATCCCGGAGGCCGGGGACTATTTCGTCCGCGACATCGCGGTTTGCAGCGCCTCGGTGCTGGTGATCCGGGGCTCGGACGGCGCGGTGCGCGGGTTTCACAACGTCTGCTCGCACCGCAGCAACCGGCTGGTGCAGGACGAACGGGGCTCGTGCCGCGGGCTCATGGTCTGCCGTTTCCACAACTGGGCGTACGATGACGGGGGCGCCCTGGCCTTCGTCCCGGACGAAGAGAATTTCCACGACCTCGACAAGCGGGATCATGGGCTGACGCCGGTCAATCTCGATGTCTGGGAGGGGTTCGTCTTCGTTTGCCTCGATCCCGAACCCCCGGAGCCGTTGAGAGAGTATCTGGGCGGCGTGGCGGACCGGCTGGACGGCTGCCCCTTCGACGGGATGAAGCTTTTCCAGACCTACCGGATCGAGGAGCGCGCCAACTGGAAGGTCGCGCTCGACGCGCAGAACGAGCTCTATCATTTCCCGATGCTGCATGGCCGCGCCCTGGGCAACCAGGTGATGACGAACGAGGCGAAGCAGTCCCGTTACCTGGACGTCACCCTGTTCGAACGCCACAGCACGTGGTCCTGCGAGTACAACCCGGAGCTGAAGCCGACCCCGCTCACGAAGAAGCTCTACACGTTCGACGGAATCCTGCGCTCGTTCCGGATCCCGCAGATGATCGGGGACATGGACTATTTCACCCTGTTTCCCAACTTCGTCATCCTGCTCTACAGCCTGGGAACCACGGCGGCCTACCTGACATACCGGTTCTGGCCGCTCTCGGTCGACCGCACCGTCTGGGAAACCAGCCTCTACTTCACCGAGCCCCTCACGATGCGGGAGAAGCTCAGGCAGGAATATTTCAAACGCGTCTCGGTCGACACCTTGCAGGAAGACGCGGCCGCGCACGAGACCGTGCAGCAGGGCCTCGCGTCCCGCGCCAGGCCGCACGTCGTCCTGCAGGACAGCGAAATCCCGATCCGCCATTTCCACAAGGTCATGGAAGACCAGGTCGGGTTCTACCGATAGAGCATTTTTCCGATCCAGTCGGGTCAGGACTGCCGGTCCGCCCTCCCCCGGCCCCTCCCGCTTGCGGGAGGGGCCGGGGGAGGGTGGAGGGGTCGACCCCTCTCCGACAGGTTCAGCGCTGCGGGACGAAGCGCAGCGGATCGCAGGCGTCGACGGATTCGCGCCGCTTGTAGAGCTCGACGAGCGTGGAGACCTCCACCAGCGACAGCGACATCAAATAGAGCCGGTGCGCCGGGGCCGGCAGGTCCTTGCCGAAATAGTCTTCCAGGTATCTCAGTATGTCGTTCAGCCTCGGCATCGTCGCGTCGTAGAAGGCACGGATTTCCTCCATCGAGGACCCCGCCTTCTTTTCGGTTCGCGCACGCTCGGGCTCCAGCGCCCAGTCCATGAAGGGCGCCAGGTCCTCGAAGGATTCCGGCAGCAGCGGCTCGGTCATCGTCGTCGGTTCTCCGGTGTTTCCGTTACGTCTTGCCCTCGACGGCAACCTCGATCAGGTGGGGGGCACCGGAAGAGAACGCGCCGCGCGCCGCGGCCTCCAGCGCGTCGGGCTCGGTGACGCGGGTCCCCGCGACGCCCATGCCCGCGGCCATTTCGACAAAGCCCAGAGGGGGCTCGATCAGGTCCATCTCGCTGTAGGGCCGGTTGGAGGCGACGCCGAAGCGATGCCTGTAGATATCGAGATTGTGCTTGAGAATCCGGTACTCGCGATTGGCGAGGATGACGAACAGGATCGGCAGCCCGCGATGCGCCGCCGTCCACAATGCCTGGATCGAGTACATCGCCGACCCGTCGCCGGAGATGCAGAGCACCGGCCGCTCCGGACAGGCGAGCTTGACGCCGAGGGCGCCGGCGATGCCCTGGCCGATTCCGCCGCCGCGGCCGGTGAAGAAGTCGCCGGGGCCGCGGAACCCGAAAGCGCGGGGGATCTCGCGGCTGGCGGTGATCGCCTCCTCCACGACCGCGGTTTCTTCCGGCGCCGCGGCGGCCAGCGTCTCCAGCGCGAGGGCGACCGGCATCGGCCGCCTTTCCCGCCCCGCCTCCAGCAGCGCCCGCCGCGATTTCTCTTCCTTCCGCCGCCGCGCCGCGAAGCCTTCGTTGCGGCTGTCGGCGGCCGACGCGAACGCGGCCGGGCGGTCCGACAGCACCAGCGCGCAGACCGCGTCGAGGGCGGGCCGGAGGCCGGCGATCAGGCCGGTCGCGAGCCCGTAGTTGCGGCCCAGCCGTTCCGCGGTCTCCTCGATCTGGATCACCGCCGCGCCGGGCGGGAACGGCCCGGCGGGCGCGTACCAGACCTCCTCGAAGAAGGGGCCGCCCGCCAGCAGCACGAGATCGGCATCGCCCAGACTCTCCGCGATTCCCGCCGCGTCGGACGGGAGGCGGCCCCGGTAGTTGGGATGCGCGTTGGGAACCGGCTGGTGCTGGTGGAGGAGTTCCGTCCAGATCGCGGCGCCGGCCGCTTCGGCGAGCCTGACGACGGCATCGCCCGCGCCCGCCCGCGCGACGTCGTCTCCGATCACGATCGCCGGCTTCGCGGCGTCGAGGAACTGCCGGGCGACGGCCCGGATCCCCTCGGGATCCGGCGCCGGCGCACGGAACAGCGTGCCCGAACCCGCCGCGGCGACATCGGTCCGTTGCTCCATCGCGTCGATCGGCAGGGACACGAACACCGGGCCCGAGGGCGGATCGTGGGCGGTCTTGAAGGCGCGCCGCATGATCGGAGCGATCTCGTCGGCGCTCTCCGCCTGGACGCTCCATTTCGCCACCGGCGCGGCCATGGCCACCAGATCGTGTCCCAGGAGCGGATCGCGCAGCCGGAGCCGCGTGTCCTGCTGTCCCGCCGTGACGACCATCGGCGAGTTGGCCCGGAGCGCGCCGTACATCATCCCGATGGCGTTGCCGAGGCCGGGGGCCACGTGGAGGTTGGCCACACCGGTGCGGCCGCTCGCCTGGGCATAGTAGCTCGCGGCGCCGATGGCGATGCCCTCGTGCAGCGCGAGCACGTAGGAGATCGCCGGATACCGGGCAAGGCTGTCGATCAGCGGACTCTCGGTGGTGCCGGGATTGCCGAACAGGTGCCGCACCCCGTGCGCCAGCAGGCTCTCCATGAAAACGTCGCGCCCGTGCATGTTCCCCGCTTCCGCCCGCGCTGCCATGCCCGTCCACCCGTCGCGGCCCCGTTACCGAGGATAGCAACCGCGCGCCGGAGCCCCTAACCGGCATTTCTCACCGAGGGCCGAAGAGGAGCCTGCACCGCGGCCGACCCCAAGCCTGTCACCCCGGCCTTGAGCCGGGGTCCAGAGCCACAGGCCACTGCTCTCGTCCTGCTTTCCCCGGATCGAGGTCCGGGGCGAGCCTGGACCCCGGCTCAAGGCCGGGGTGACACCGGGGCGAACGACAGACTGCGTGCTTCGCCGAAACCGCCGGCGAGCGGGCAAACCCTTGTCGTGTAATCATTCCCGTGCGCTGGACACAAGAAGCGCCCGCCGCTCGTGAGAAATCCGGGCTAGGCTTGTCGCCGGGCCGCGGTTCCACCCGAACGGGATGCGATATAGTCTTCCGCGCGAAAGGACGGCGCGATGACGGTCTCCGAAGTCCCGCTGATCGACATTTCCGGGTTCGAGTCCGGCGGCGCGGCCGCGCGGAGACGGATCGCCGGCGAGGTGGCCGAAGCCGTCGAGGGCATCGGCTTCCTCTCGGTGACCGGCCACGGCGTCGATCCGGATCTCATGCGGCGCATCGCCGACCGGTTCGCCGCCTTCTTCGACCGGCCGGAGGCGGAGAAGCGCCGCGCCGCCAACCCGGCGCGCAACATCAACCGGGGCTACGTGCCGCTCGGCGACGAGTTCGTCGCTTCCTCGCACGATGCCGACGCCCCGCCGGACTACCGCGAGGCGCTCGCCTTCGGCCGCGTCGACCTGCCGGACGATCCCTATTACCGCCGGCCCGAGGCGGCCTATGCCTACGAGCCCAATATCTGGCCCGGGGGGGTGGCGGGGCTCGGCGAGACGGTCCGCGCGTATTACGCCGCGCTGGAGGGGCTGAACCGCCGCCTGCTCCGCATCTTCGCCGCCGCGCTCGGCATCGAGGCGCAATATTTCCTCGACCGCTTCGACCGCCACGCCAGCGTGCTGCGCGCGATCAACTACCCCGAACAGGACCCGCCGCCGGCGCCGGGGCAGCTGCGCTGCGGCGCGCATTCCGATTTCGGCACCCACACGCTCCTGCAGATCGACGACGCGCCGGGCGGGTTGCAGGCGCGCGCCCGCGACGGCGGCTGGATCGACGTGAGCCCGCCGGCCGGCTCGTTCGTGGTCAATATCGGCGATCTGATGATGGTGTGGACCAACGACCGCTGGCTCTCCAACCTGCACCGGGTGGTCAACCCGCCGGCCGGGCCCACCGGCGGCACCAGGCGCCAGTCGATCGCCTTCTTCGTCCAGCCCAACTACGACGCCCGGATCGCCTGCATCCCGACCTGCCTCGCCGACGGCGAAACCCCCCGCCACCCCCCCGTCACCGCCTGGCAACACCGCCACGCCAAGCTCAGCAAGACCGCCCCGGAGGCGAATGTTTGAGGGGGGGTACTGGACGAAAACCCTGCCTGCCCACCTGCTATGGTCCGAACCAGCAGACCATGACATGGCTGAGACCGGCGACTTGCCTTCATTTGCATCGCTTGACATCGGGGTGTTCGGAACATAAAGTGAACAATCCGTGAAATTCGGTTGTTTTCTGGGATAGATTCTGACATATTGTCATTGACTGTCACAGAGGTGGCTATGGGGGGACATTCCCCGACCGAGTTTTGCGACCTGATGGATCGGGCCGGTCTCGGCATTGACGAGACAGCCGAGTTGCTTGGGATGAGTGCTCGGACCATCCGTCGGTACGTCAAGGGCGAGACGAAGCGCATCGACCGGCTCAAACTTGAAAAGCTCCGCGACATAGCGAACGCGCGCTGTCCCGGCGACCGTCCCGACGGTTTCCGCTTTATCGATCTTTTCGCGGGGATCGGGGGATTGCGGCGGCCCTTCGAGGAAATCGGCGGGCGGTGCGTCTTCACTTCGGAGTGGGACCGGTTCTGCAAGGAAACGTACACTGCGAACTTCCCGGAGCCGGCTGACAGCAATCATGTCTTCGCCGGGGACATCAAGCCCTATGCGGACGAGCCGTACAGGGTGCCCGAGCACGATGTTCTGCTTGCCGGGTTTCCGTGCCAGCCTTTCTCCATTGCGGGCGTGTCGAAGAAAAACGCTCTCGGTCACCCGCACGGGTTCCTTTGCGACACCCAGGGAACACTCTTCTACGATCTTGCCAAAATCATCGCCTATCGCAGGCCGCCCGTTTTCCTCCTAGAGAACGTCAGGAACCTTGAGCGCCACGACGGCGGCCAAACTTTCGCCACGATCATGCATGTCTTGGAGAACAAACTGAAATACAGGGTTAGCCATCGGGTCATCGGTTCGGCTCCGTGGGTGCCGCAGAAACGGGAACGGATCTTCATTGTCGGGTTTCGCGATCACAGGATCGCGTTCGATTTCGAACGACTTTCTTTCCCCGAAGGCGACGGGCCGGTCTTGGGAACGATACTCGAAGAAGAGGTCGATCCGAAATACACACTGTCCGTTCACATGTGGAACTATTTGCGCAGCTACAAGGAAAAACACCGGAGCGCCGGCAATGGATTCGGATATTCCCTGTTCGGGCCGGAAGACGTCACCCGGACACTCTCGGCTCGTTACTACAAGGATGGATCGGAAATCCTCGTGCGCCAGAAGGGCAAGCGCCCGCGCCGGCTTACTCCCCGCGAATGTGCCCGGCTGATGGGTTTCGACGGGCCGGGCGGCACCGACTTCAAGATTCCGGTGTCGGACACGCAGGCCTATCGGCAATTCGGCAACGCGGTTGTCGTCCCGGTGGTTCGAGTTGTGGCAAAGCTTTTGGAGCCGAGCATCGCCGAAGTCCTAGCGCTGGAAGGACGTACATCCTCTTACGCCAGACAGTGGGAGCTGCCTCTACCCGAACCGAGTGTCGCCGCCTGAGCCATGCCTGCCGATGTCGTGACGCCTGCGGTCAGAAGCCGGATGATGGCGGGCATCCAAGGCAAAAACACAAAGCCCGAACTGGCGATCCGGTCAGCTCTCCATCGACGAGGTTTTCGATTCCATCTGTATCGCAAAGATTTGCCAGGCAAACCCGATATAGTGTTTGCCCGTTATCGCGCAGTGATTTTCGTCCATGGATGCTTCTGGCACGGCCATGACTGTCATCTATTTCGCTGGCCCCGGACACGTGAAGACTTCTGGCGGGAGAAAATCAGCGCAAACGCAGAGCGTGACCGGAGGCAGAAGGTGGCACTTCTGGAGAGCGGCTGGCGTGTCGCAACGATCTGGGAATGCGCTTTGAAAGGCCGCACGCGGCTGCCCTTCGAAATGATTGTCGAAGGCTGCGAAGCTTGGCTGATGTCAGAAAAGGCAATATTGGAGTTGAGAGGCGATGAAGCGGGGACAACTGGCTGACTATTTCGTTGGCGTTGGCGCCAAGCGCCTGTCTGCCGTAGAGGCGGAACCAGAGAAATCGAATCAGCACGAAATCAACTCTACTGAGGAGATGAAGTTTCTCGGCAAGACGCAAGGTGAACGCCTTAGCGTCGTCTATATCTGGCTCGGTGAGGAACAGGATGGATTCACGGTTGAGGGCAGTGCCACCCACTATGACGCGCGCTCCAACCATCCCAAGAGGACTGAATGGAGGCTCTACTACCCATCAAATCCTGTGACAAGGGTGATGCAGGAGGGCGATATGCTTTTCCTCGCAAAGCACAGAAATGACGTTCTTTACTTCATTGTGACCGCAAAAGAGTCCACGAGCGAACAACAACTTTCTTGGTTGTTCGGGGTCCCGCCGAGAGAAGAAGATCTTTTCGCCTCCCGAGCGCTCTCCGACGATAAATTCGCTTTCCGGGAGTTTTCTGACGAAGAACCGGAACTTGATTTTGCGGCCCGCTTCATCCTCGACGAGCTTGGTATCGAGCTTGAGGAACCGGAAGCCGACAAGCTGGACAGCATTATCGAGGAGTTCGACACCACATACCCGTTGACGGCTGAATTTTCCGCTCTCGCTCGCCGCACCCTGAACGAAGTTCGGCCAGAAGACGATCCTGACGCTGCCTTGGTAGCATGGCTGGATCACGAAGAAGCGATGTTCCGCCGTCTTGAACGGCGCATCGTGGCAGCTCGTATCGAGAAGGGCTTTATCGACGGGAACGACACCGACGTGGACGGGTTTCTCAGCTACTCGAAGAGCGTGCACAATCGGCGCAGCGTGCGGCGGGGACATTCGCTGGAACATCATCTGGAAGCGGTTTTCCGAGCTTGTAAGATCAGACATGACCGGGGCGCCAAAACAGAAAACAACCAAAAGCCGGACTTCCTGTTTCCAAGCGTTGCCGCCTACTGTTCGGCGCCGCCGGAAGGTGACCCCCGCCTGACGATGCTAGGCGCGAAGTCCACCTGCAAAGACCGCTGGAGACAAGTTCTCGCTGAAGCGGAGAAGATTCCCCGGAAACACCTGCTGACACTTGAACCGGGTATTTCCGAGGGCCAGACGGAACAAATGAAGGCGTTCGACCTGCAACTCGTTGTACCGACATCGATCCAGAGCAGCTATACACCGCTTCAGCAAGGCTGGCTCTGGTCGCTGAATGCCTTTATTTCCGAGGTTCGGGGTAGACAAGACAGGTGGGGCTGATTTCGGGTTGCGTCTGCCCCTGCCCCTCCGGTTGCGGCCGTTTCAAAATACCTGTCTCTCGTCGACGGCGGGTTATCTATTGTCATCCTTCTCCCGCTCGGCCAGCCGCGATTCGTAGAGCTTCTGGAGGTTGAGCCAGAACTCGCCGGAGGTCCCGAAATGGCGCCCGAGCCGCCGCGCGGTATCGCTCGTGACCGCGCGCCGGCCGTCGAGGATTCGCGCGATCCGGTCGGCCGGGACACCGATCCGCCGGGCCAGTTCGGCGGCGCTCATCCCGAGCGCTTCCAGGTCCTCCCGCAGGGTCTCGCCGGGGTGGATCGGTTCGCGTGCCATGGTAGCCCTCCCTCGCCGACCGTTACGGAACATAGGGCGGCGGCGGGGAATTGAAACCCGCCCCCGCCCCCATCCGGCGTTGCCCCGAAACAGCGGCTTATCTATAGTGCGCCGTCTTGCAGGAATGCGGCCCGGCCACGATACGGGTGACGGCGCGGGGTGCCGCGGGAGCAGGTCATGATGGCGTTTCGTTCGAGCCGATCCGTCGCGGCGCTGGCCGGCGGCGCGATGCTTCTGACGCTTGCCGCGTGCGGCCAGCTGGAGCAGGACTATCCCGAGCCGCCGATCGATTCCAACGCGCCGCACCGCTACAAGAGCGATCCTCCCGAATCGACCCTGTTCGGCGAGGGCGGCTTCAACCTGCTCGGCTTCATGGAGAGCGACCGCGAGACCGGCGGGCCGGGGATCGGCGTCAACGCGTTCCTGTGGCGCGCCGCGCTCGATACCGTCTCGTTCATGCCGTTGAGCTCGGCCGATCCGTTCGGCGGGGTGATCATCACCGACTGGTACTCCCCGCCGGAGACGCCGGGCGACCGGTTCAAGATGAACATCTACATCCTCGGCCGCCAGCTCCGCGCCGACGGGCTGCGCGTCTCGGTGTTCCGCCAGACCCGCGACGACAAGGGCGGGTGGGCCGATTCCGCGGTGCAGCCGAAGACCGCGACCGATCTCGAGAACCAGATCCTGAGCCGCGCCCGCCAGCTCCGCGTCGCCCGGGCATCCTCCGGCTGACGCACCCACGCCGCCCGGCATAGCATGGACGACGGCCCCGCCCCCCGGCGCTACGACGCCAAGGAGAGCGAAGCCCGCTGGCAGGCGGTCTGGGACGAGCGCGGCACCTTCGTCGTCGCGCCGGACCCCGCGCGCCCGAAATACTACGTGCTCGAGATGTTCCCCTACCCCTCGGGGCGCATCCATATGGGGCATGTCAGGAACTACACGATGGGCGACGTGGTCGCGCGCTACAAGCGGGCGCGCGGCTTCAACGTGCTGCACCCGATGGGGTGGGACGCGTTCGGCATGCCGGCCGAGAACGCGGCGATGGAGCAGGGCGTCCACCCCGGCGCGTGGACCTATGAGAACATCGCGGCGATGCGCGCCCAGCTGCGCTCGATGGGGCTGTCGATCGACTGGAGCCGGGAGATCGCCACCTGCCATCCCGGCTATTACCGCCACCAGCAGGCGATGTTCCTCGACTTCCTGGAGAGCGGGCTGCTCTACCGCGCCAGCGGCTGGGTCAACTGGGACCCGGTCGACCGCACGGTGCTCGCCAACGAGCAGGTGATCGACGGCCGCGGCTGGCGCTCCGGCGCCCCGGTCGAGAAGCGCGAGATGCCGCAATGGTTCCTCCGCATCACCGACTACGCCGAGGACCTGCGCGCCGCCCTCGCCGGGCTGGAGCGCTGGCCCGACAAGGTGCGGACGATGCAGGAGAACTGGATCGGCCGCTCGGAAGGGCTCCGCCTCACCTTCCCGATGGTCGGGCGCGGCGGCGGGCTCGACATCTACACCACGCGGCACGACACGATCTTCGGGTCGAGCTTCTGCGCGGTCTCGCCCGAGCATCCGCTCGCCGCCGAGATCGCGCGGGACGACGCGGAGATCGCCGCCTTCGTCGAGGAATGCCGCCGCACCGGCACCAGCGAGGCGGCGATCGAGCAGGCCGAGAAGCGGGGCGTCGATACCGGGCTCCGGGTCCGCCACCCGTTCCGCCCGGAATGGACGCTGCCGGTCTATGTCGCCAACTTCATCCTGATGGAATACGGCACCGGGGCGATCTTCGGCTGCCCGGCGCACGACCAGCGAGACCTCGACTTCGCGCGCAAATACGGCCTGCCCGTCCTGCCCGTGGTGGTGCCGGAAGGCGAGGACCCCGCCGGCTTCGCGGTCGGCGAGGAGGCCTGGCTCGGCGACGGGATCCTCGCCAACTCGGACTTCATCGACGGCATGACGGTGGAGGAGGCCAAGGAGGCGATCGCAAGCCGCGCCGAGGAAGAGGGCAGCGGAAGGCGCGAGGTCAATTACCGGCTGCGCGACTGGGGCGTGTCGCGCCAGCGCTACTGGGGCTGCCCGATCCCGGTGGTGCACTGCGCGGATTGCGGCATCGTGCCGGTGCCGCGCGGCGAGCTTCCGGTCGAGCTTCCCGACGACATCGACTTCGAGACGCCGGGCAACCCGCTCGACCGCCACCCGACCTGGAAGCACGCGCGGTGCCCCGCCTGCGGCGGCGCGGCGGAGCGCGAGACCTCGACGCTCGACACCTTCGTCGATTCGTCGTGGTACTTCGCGCGCTTCTGCTCGCCCCGCGCCGGCGACCCGGTGGACGGGGACGAGGGCGCGTACTGGCTGCCGGTCGACCAGTATATCGGCGGGGTCGAGCACGCCATCCTGCACCTGCTCTATGCGCGCTTCTTCACCCGCGCGATGACCGACCACGACGAGCTGGCGCTCGACGAGCCGTTCGCCGGGCTGTTCACCCAGGGCATGGTGTGCCACGAGACCTACCGCACCGGGGACGGCGAATGGGTGCCGCCGATCGAGGTCGCCGAAGGCCCCGACAAGGCGCCGGTCCGGGCGGCCACCGGCGAGACGCTGATCGTCGGCCGGTCGGAGAAGATGAGCAAGTCGCGCCGCAACGTGGTCGATCCCGAGGACATCATGGAGACCTACGGCGCCGACACCGCGCGCTGGTTCATGCTGTCCGACTCGCCGCCCGACCGCGACCTCGAATGGACCGAGGCCGGCGTCGCCGGCGCCTGGCGCTTCGTCAACCGGATGTGGCGGCTGGCGACCGACCCCGGCCGCCCGCTCGCGCCGCCGGGCGCGGCGATGCCGACGGGGGTGGCGGGCGACGAGGGGCTGGCCGGCATCCGCCGCGCCGTCCACAAGGCGATCGGCGGGGTGACCGGCGATCTGGAGGATTTCCGCTTCAACCGCGCGGTCGCGCGCATCCACGGCCTGGTCAATCTGCTCGGCGACTTCGACGGCGGCGGCGCGGAAGCCGCCTGGGTGCGGCGCGAGGCCTACGAGACGATGACGCTTCTCGCCGGGCCGATGGTGCCCCATCTCGGCGAGAGTCTGTGGCGCTTCCTCGGCCACGACACCCTGTTGGCCGACGCCCCCTGGCCGGAGGCCGACGCCGCGCTCGCCCGCGACGAGATCGTCACCGTGGCGGTTCAGGTGATGGGCAAGACGCGCGGCACCGTCGAGCTCGAACGCGACGCGGCGCAGGAGGCGGCCGAGGCGGCGGCGCTCGCGCTTCCGACGGTGACGGCGGCGCTCGCCGGCCGGCCGATCCGCAAGATCGTCTTCGTTCCGAACCGGATCCTCAATGTCGTGGCTTAAGCCAGCCGCCGCCGGGCTCGCGCTGGCGCTGATCGGGGCCGCCGCCGCGGGCTGCGGCTTCCAGCCGCTCTACGCCACCGACGGGAGCGCGCGCGGCGAGATCGCCCGCATCCACATCGACCGGATCGCCGACCGCACCGGCCAGCAGCTTCGCAACGCGCTGCTGCTCTCCTTCCCGCCGGGCGATCCCGACGCGCCGGCGGCGTGGCGCCTCAGGATCGCGCTGACGGAACACAAGCGGAACCTCGGCGTCGAGAAGCAGGACGTGGCGACCCGCGCCAACCTCACGCTGACCGCCTCCTACACGCTTGAGGACGCCGCGACGGACAAGCCGGTGCTGTCGGGCGACCTGCGCTCGGTCAACAGCTACAACATCCTCGAATCCCCTTACGGCACGCTGGCGGCGGAACGGAACGCCCGCGCCCGCGCGGTGCGCGAGGTCGCCGACGGGCTGACCGCGCGGCTCGCCGCCTGGTTCAGCAAGCGCGGATGAAAATCGCCCCGGCCCGGGCGGACCGCTTCCTCGCCGCCCCGCCGGAGAATTTGCGCGCGGTGCTGTTCTACGGCCCGGACGGCGGTCTGGTGCGCGAACGCGCGGCGGCGCTCGGAACAAGGCATGTCGGCGACCTCTCGGATCCGTTCCGGGTATCGGCGGTCTCCCTCGCGGCGCTCGCCGAGGAGCCGGGCCTGCTCGCCGACGAGGCCGCGCAGCTATCGCTCACCGGCGAGACCCGCCTGGTCCGGCTGGAGGGCGCGGGCGATGCCGCCGCCGAGGCCTGCGGCATCCTGCTCGAGCGCGAGGGCGGCGACGCGCTGGCGATCGTCGAGGCGGGCGAGCTTCCGCCGCGCTCGAAGCTCCGCAAGCTGTTCGAGGGCGCGCCGAACGCCGCCGCCATCGCCTGCTACACCGACGACGAGGCGGCGCTCTCCCGCCTGATCCGCGCGACCTTCGACGACGCGGGGATCTCGGTCACGCCCGACGCGATGGCGTTTCTCACGGAGCGTCTCGGCGCGGACCGCAAGATCACCCGTTCCGAGCTCGACAAGCTGGTGCTGTATGCCGCCGACAGCCGGTCGATCGCGCTGGAGGACGCCGCGGCCTCGTGCGGCGCGCAGGCGGGGCTCACGCTCGACGAGCTTTGCGACGCGGCCGCCGCGGGGCGTCCGGCGGCGGCGATGGCCGGGCTCGACACGCTGGCCGGCGAGGGCGTGCAGGCGGTCGCGATCCTGCGCGGCGCCCAGCGGCATTTTTCGCGGCTCCAGCTCACCGCCGCCCGGATCGAGGCCGGCGCCGCGACCGACGCGGCGGTGAAGGCGCTGCGCCCGCCGGTGTTCTTCAAGCGCGCCCCTGCGTTCCGCGCGGCGCTCCGCCTGTGGAGCGCGGCGAGGGCCGGCGAGGCGCTGGAACGGCTGGTAGAGGCGGAAGCCGCGTGCAAGCGGGCGGGCGCAATGCCCGACGCGCTCTGCGCCGAGGCGCTGCTCGGGATCGCGCGGGAGGCGGGCGCGGGGCGCTGAATCGGCGGTGCCGGGGCGGCCGGCGGATGGTATACTTCGCGCCTGGTCACCGTCCGGCATGTCGAGATGAATTTGCACTCTTTCACGGCGTCGATCATGGCCCGCCGGTGGCTGACCGTCCTGCTTTCGCTGGTCCTGGTGGCGGCGCTCGCCGCGGGCGCGCAGTTCATCGTTCCCGTCGATGTCGACTTCCGGAATCATTTCAACAAGGACGACCCGCACCTTGTCGCGCTCGACCGGCTGGAAGACACCTACGCGATTTCGGATACGGCGTTCGTCGCGGTCGCGCCGAAGGACGGCCCGGTTTTCACGCGCGAAGCGCTGGTCGCCGTCGAGGAGCTGACCGGGCGGCTCTGGCGGACGCCCTATGTCACCCGCGTCGATTCGATCGCGAACTATTCCCACAGCAGGGGCGTCGGCGACGAGCTGATCGTCGATCCGCTGTTCGACGACGCCGGGTCGCTCGGCGCCGAGGATCTGAAACGGATCGAGGAGATCGCGCTCGGGACCGAGGAGGTCTCGGGCCGCCTGGTTGCCCGCGACGGCCGGGTTGCCGCGCTGATCGTCAGCATGGCGCTTCCCGACGAGAACCGGCAGGCGGCCAAGGCCGAGGTCGTCGACTTCCTCCACGGGGTCGCCGCGGAAGAGAGGGCGAAGCATTCGACTCTCGAATACCACCTGACCGGCGAGCTCTTCCTCAACCGCTCCATCCGCGACGCGCTCGACGAGGACATGGGCGTTCTCGGACCGGTCGCGTTCGGCACGATGCTGGTCGTCGCGATAATCATGCTGCGCTCGCTGTGGGGGCTCGTGTCGATCGTCGTCATGGTCGTCGCGGTCCTGCTGTCTGCGCTCGGCTTCGTCGGCTGGACCGGCTTCAGGCTCTACGGCGAGAGCGGCGCGGCGCTGTTCGTGCTGATGGCGGTCACCGTCGCGCACGCGGTGCACATCATCGAGGCGGTGCGGGCCGGGCTGAGACGGGGGATGGACCGCAGGCAGGCGGCGATCCATGCCGTGGAATTCAACATCTGGCCGGTTTTCCTCACCTCGCTCACCACGGCGATCGGCTTCCTGAGCCTCAATTTTTCGGAAATGCCGCCGTTCCGCGTCATGGGCAACATCGTGGCGTTCGGCTCGATATGCGCCTTCGTCTACGCGGTGACGCTGCTGCCCGCGTTCATCTCGCTGATGCCGATGCGGGCGGGGCGCGGCGGCGAAGGGAAACGGAGTATTTTCGATTCCTTCGGACGGTTCGTGGTTTCCCGCCACCTGACCCTGCTCTGGTCGTTCGCCATCGTGGTGGTCGTGTCGATCGCCGGCATCTCGCGCGTCGAGCTCAACGAAAACCACAACGAGCTCCTCGACAGGAGCTACGAATTCCGGCGGTCGGCGGATTTCATCGGCGAGAATTTCGGCGGTCTGGAACCGTTCGAGTACTCGCTCCGCGCGGGCAAGGCGGACGGCGTCGCGGAGGCGGACTATCTGCGCAAGGTCGATGCGTTCGCGGCGTGGCTCCGGTCGCAGCCGGAAGTCTCCCACGTGTTCTCCATCGCCGACATCGTGAAGCGGCTCAACAAGAACCTGAACGGCGACAAGCCGGAGTTCTACCGGGTGCCGGACGACTCCGACCTCGCCGCGCAATATCTACTGCTGTACGAGTTTTCCCTGCCGGTCGGCCTCGACCTCAACAACCTGATCGACGTCGAACGCTCGGCGACGCGCATGACGGTTGTGCTGAGGAATCTGGCGGTCGGCGAGAAGATCGCCCTCGACGACCGCGCGCAGGCCTGGCTCAGCGAGAACGCGCCGGGCATGGAAACCGGGGCGAGCGGCGTCACCATCGTCGGCGCCTATTCGATCGTGCGGAACATCGAGAACATGCTGATCGGCACCGTCATCGCGATGGGCATCGTCTCGCTCCTGCTGGTCTTCGTCTTCAGGAGCCTGCGGTTCGGCCTGATCAGCCTGATCCCCAATTTCGTCCCGGCCGCCATGGCGATGGGTCTCTGGGGGTATGCCGTCAAGGAGGTCGGCGTCGCCGCGTCGGTGGTGACCGCGCTCGCCTTCGGCATCATCGTGGACGACACGATCCACTTCATGACCAAGTACCTGAGGGGCCGGAAGGAAGGGCTGCTGCCGTCCGAATCCGTGCAGTCCGCGTTCGGCACGGTGGGCAAGGCGCTGGTGGCGACGACCGTCGTGTTCGCGCTCGGCTTCATGGTGTTCGGCGCGTCGGGCATGGCGAACAACCAGGCGCTCGGCCTGCTGATGGGCATCACCGTCATCGTCGCCCTGGTGGCGGACTTCCTGTTCCTGCCGCCGCTGTTGATGGCGCTCGACGGCACCCGGGAAACCACCGCGCAGATCAGGGAACGGCTGAAGCGCGCGATCGGGTAGACTCGGCGGCCCACGACAGGAGGAAACGGTGACCCGCATTTCTCTCCCCCGCACGACGCCGGCGCTGTCCGGCGTCTGTCTCGTCATCCTCGCCCTGGCGGCCGGGCCGCCCGGCGCGCGCGCGGCCGAGAGCGCCGAGGAGCGCGGGCTCAGGATCGCCACCGAGGCCCGCCAGAACGACAAGGGTTTCGGCAATTTCACCGCCGACCTGACGATGACGCTGCGCAACAAGCGGGGGCAGGAGAGCAAGCGCCAGCTCCGCCTCAAGGTCATCGAGGTCGAGGACGACGGCGACCGGACCCTCTTCGTCTTCGACCGCCCGCGCAACGTCAGGGGAACCGGCTTCCTGGTGCACGCCCACAAGACCGGGCCGGACGACCAGTGGCTCTATCTTCCGGCGCTGAAGCGGGTCAAGCGGATCAGCTCGTCGAAACAGTCGGGCTCCTTCATGGGCAGCGAGTTCTCCTACGAGGACATGGGCGCCGTCGAGGTCGGAAAGTTCACCCACCGCTTCGTGCGCGAGGAGGCCTGCGGCAAGCTGCAATGCTTCGTCCTGGAGCGCATCCCGAAGAACAAGGATTCGGGCTATTCCCGCCAGCTCGTCTGGCTCGACCGCGAGGAGCTCCGCAACATCCGGATCCAGTATTTCGACCGCCGCGACAAGCATCTCAAGACGATGGCGGTGGAGGACTACAAGAAGTATCTCGACCGGTTCTGGCGCGCCGGCACCATATCGATGACCAACCACCTGACCGGCAAGAGCACCGTGCTGAACTGGAAGGACTACAAGTTCGGCACCGACCTCGACCTCGGCGATTTCACGCAAACGGCGCTGAAACGCGCGCGGTAGGGTCCGGCCCTCCCCCGGCCCCTCCCGCTAGCGGGAGGGGAGAAGGTAGGGCGCGGTCGGCGCTACAACTCTCCCTGACCGTCTCCCCACGGGGGAGAGGACGCTGTTGCCGACTCCTCGGCTCATCTTCTCCCCTCCCGCTTGCGGGAGGGGCCGGGGGAGGGTGGGGGCGTCGGTACAGACCGGACAAGAAAACCCCCGGAAGCCGGCGAGGCATCCGGGGGGCCAAGGAAAGAGGCTAAACACTGTACTCAAGCGGTACGGGAGAGCATAAACCGTAATCCGGGAAAATGCAATGTTATTACATGTCAAAATGGACCCGTCGTTCCGGGCGGCGCAAGCCGGCCGTCCAGGCGTCGCCCCGAGCCCCTACCCCGCCTCGCGCGGCCGGATGGCGTCGAGCGCGGTGGCGGAGAGGCCGAAGGGTTCCATGCAGTCGTGCCTGAGGATTTCGCCGGGGTGGACGGGGTCGAGTCTGGTCATGGGGGATTGAGCACGCATCTGGTCCTGCTCAGTAAATTCCGGTTGGCCACGCTCGAATACACCTTGCCCCGCGGTCGGTCGATGAACCGTTTGGTCTTGAAGTCGGTCATCAAATCGCCATCGTCCGTGTACAGGAGGCGGGCGCCGCTCACGCGGGCCAGCGCCAGCACGTGGGGATCGTCGGACCTTATCGCTGTCGCCAGCCCCTGCTCTTCCTCGTCCAGCCTCTCCCGCCTGACTTCCTCGACCGCCAGACCGGCACGAACATAATCCGCCAGTCTCTGTCGCGCTTTTCCGTCGATCTCACGGGCGAATTTCCCACCGGTCGAATAGACCAGCTTGCCTCTTCGCCTTGTCAGCCAGTCGTGAACCGGAACTGCGTCGTCATCCGGCGGGTCGGCCAAGAACTTCCCGAGCACATTGGCGTCGATGATGATGCACATGAAGGGGAGCACTCAATCCGCGAAGCCGAGCAACCGGTCGGATTCCCTGATGAAGAAGTCGCGATAGCCTTCGGGAACGCCCTCCAGATCTCCGTTCTCATCGAGGCCGATGTTGTGGATTTTGACGGCGTTGCGCTCGGGCGCGAAGTAGAGGATCGAGACATCGTCGGGATCGATCACCTGTTTCTTCGCGAGGATTCGAATGCGATCGATGATGTAGTCGCTGTGCGTCTCGATCATGAAGTGGTTGCCGTTCTTCTTGTAGGACGCGACGAACAGAGAGGCCAGTTCCGCCTGGGCGCGTGGATGCAGATGAACCTCGGGCTGTTGCAACAGGAAAACGCTCTGCCTGTGGCTGCGCACGTCAACGAGGATCGGAAGGCTCTGACTGACGCCGTATCCCACGTCCATGATGTTCGCGCGCGAGCCGCCGCGAACTCTGACCTGCAACTGGAAAGGATCGCTCATTTGCCTTCCGTGACGCTTGACGGCGATATCTGAAAACATTCCGGAAGATTTGCCGAACGCCACAAGATCGTCGTGAAGTTCGTCCCACTCGCCTTTTTCCGTCCGATCCAGCCGCATCAACAGCATCGGAATATGTTCGCCTTCAGGAGACGCTGTTTCCTGAACGGGGTCATAGGTACGCTTCGGTTTCGAGCGCAGCGGGGCGACCGGTATGGGTATCGGCAACTGTTCGGTCCACCAGTTGAAAAACGGATGCGCTTCGGCGGTCCCGCCGTCCAGGCCGATTGTTTCGGCCAAGTAATCGATCACCTGATTTGTGTTTTCGGATTCGTCGAGATTTGCATTTCTGTCGCGACTTAGGTAATCCACCAAGTACATCCAATTGTCGTCGAATACATAACCGATTTCGGTCTCGAACTCCGCGGTTTTGAAAACCGTTCGTTCGGGATCGGTCCCGCGCCGCAGCGAGAACGAGTGTTTTCCGTACTCGCAATGCACGGAGGACGTGATCGGTTGGGCGCCGCCTTCCGAAAAACCGATCCGTGTGAGGAAGCGTTCCGAATCCGCGCGGGGACGCGGGGAAGCCGAAAATCCGAGCGCGAATTCGTCGATGCGCCCGAGCCGGCCGCGTCGCGATCGCACGATCTCGCGGAACGAGCCCATGGAAAACGGTTCCCGATTGAAGTCGAGCCGACCGCGGCGAATCCAACCGCTCGCAAGCAGTCGGTGCAGGACGTCGTAGCATCCAAGAAATGTTGTCTTGCCCGTGCTGTTCTCTCCAACGAGCAAGGTGATGGGCCGCAGGCGAGCGCGTTGCTCGCCGCGAAAGCATCGCACGTCCTCCAGCAGGAATTCGTCTGGCCCAATCACGGCATGCTCGTTGCGTCGGTGTCGTGCGACAATTCCCCGTACGGGCAGCGGGGGCGGTCCACGCCGGGGAACCGGCTTGTCGTGGCAAGCTATTCCCTTCCCCTTTTCCCCGCAAGCGCGGCGGTTCCTCCCGCCGGGCGAACTCGCGGCGCGCGCGGCGATGGGGTACAGATATCCTTTCGGCACGGGATGGCAAGCGTTACGCGGAAAACCTCTGGCGATGGACACGCGCACCCCGGAACAGCGCCGGCGCATCATGCAGTCGGTCAAGAGCAAGGACACCGGGCCCGAGCTCGTCGTGCGCCGGCTCTTGCACGGCATGGGCTACCGCTACCGGCTGCACCGCAAGGACCTGCCGGGACGGCCCGACATCGCGTTCGGCCCCAGGCGCAAGGCGATCTTCGTCCACGGCTGTTTCTGGCACGGCCACGGCTGCTCCAAGGGGCGTCTCCCGAAATCGCGGCTCGATTACTGGCAACCCAAGGTTGACAAAAACCGCGAACGCGATAGAACGAAAGAGGAACAACTGAAAAACCTGGGGTGGAGCGTGCTCACGATCTGGCAATGCGAGACGGCGGATCTGGAAACCCTTGCCACACGCCTACAAGATTTTGTGGACAACGGCAAAACGCGATCGACATCTGGTATAGAGGGTGCTAGGATCGGCGGCGACGACGGCGAGGATCGGGGTTCGGCGTCATGAGGCCCATCGGGATCGACCTGTTCGCCGGGGCCGGCGGGCTCAGCCTCGGGTTCGAGCAGGCCGGCTTCGACGTGGCCGCGGCGGTCGAGATCGACCCGGTCCATTGCGCCGTCCACAAGTTCAACTTCCCGAAGACGGCGATCCTCCCGCGCCCGATCGAGACGCTTTCGGGCGCGGACATCGCCGAGGCGGCCGGGCTCGGCGGGCGCCCGGTCGACTGCGTGTTCGGCGGCGCGCCGTGCCAGGGCTTCTCGCTGATCGGCCACCGCGCGCTCGACGACCCGCGCAACCGCCTGGTCCGCGAGTTCGTCCGCATCGTCGCCGAGCTCGACGCCCGGACCTTCGTGTTCGAGAACGTCAAGGGGCTGACGGTCGGCCGGCAACGCGCGTTCCTCGACGAGATCGTGGAGGAATTCGCCGGGGCGGGATACGACGTCCGGGTGCCCTGGCGGGTTCTCAACGCGGGCCATTTCGGCGTGCCGCAGCACCGCGAGCGCCTGATCCTGCTCGGCGCGCGCAAGGGCGGGACGCTGCCCGACTATCCGGAGCCGACGACGAATATCGCCGGGGGGCGCCGGCGCATCGGCAACCTGCCCGACGGGCCAACCTGCGGCGACGCGCTGGGCGACCTGCCGGACGCCGACGGGTTCGCGGCGCTGGCGGGCTCCGACTCGGTCCGGACGGGGGATTTCGGCGAACCCTCGGCCTATGCGGCGCGGCTGCGCTGCCTCGCCAACGACGCCTGGCATTGCGGCCATGCGCGGCAGTGGAACCCCGCCGAGCTCACGTCGAGCGCGCGCACCGCGCACACCGGTATCTCGCGCCGCCGCTTTCGCGAGACCGGGCCCGGCGAGACCGAACCGATCAGCCGGTTCTTCAAGCTCGCCGAGACCGGCGTCAGCAACACGCTCCGCGCCGGCACCGACGGGGCGCGCGGCGCGTTCACCAGCCCGCGGCCGATCCACTACCGCTTCGAGCGCTGCGTGACCGTGCGCGAGATGGCCCGGCTGCACGGCTTCCCCGACTGGTTCCGCTTCAACGCGACCAAGTGGCATGGCGCGCGCCAGATCGGCAACGCCGTCCCGCCGCCGCTGGCGCGCGCGGTCGCCGGCGGCGTGACGGTTGCGCTCGGCAAGGCGCCGCTCCCGGCCGAGGGCACACTGGAGCTCGGAGATCCCGCGCTGCTCGCCCTCGACCTCTCCGCCGCCGCCCGGCATTTCGGCGTCGAGCCCCCGCCCAGCCGCCGCGACCGCAAGAGCGGGGCGAGGAAGCGCAAGCAGATCGACATCGAGCGCGAGCGGATGGGCGAACTTGCGGCCCATGCCTAGGGAGCTCAACCGCTACCAGAAGCTGATCCAGAAGGTATTTTTCGACCGCTACACGCCGGGGACGAAAGAGTTCGAGTTCGTTCGCGAAGAGCTGGAGGACGGCGCCGCCGCGCTCGGTTTCGCGCGGGTCAAGAATATCGGCGACGTCCCCTACTCCTTCCGCTACCGCAACAGGCTGCCGGACAGCATCCTTTCGACCCAGCCCGAAGGGCGCGAATGGATCATCCTCGGCGCCGGCAAGGGGCGCTACCGGTTCAAGCTCTTCCGCGAGGCCAATATCCAGCCGCGCGAAGGGCTCGTCGTGACGGACATTCCCGACGCGACCCCGGAGCTCATCCGCTTCCACGCGATGGGCGACGAACAGGCCCTGCTGGCGATCGTCCGCTACAACCGCCTGATCGACACCTTCCTCGGGCTCACCACCTACAGCCTGCAAAACCACCTGCGGACGACCGTCGAAGGCATGGGCCAGATCGAGATCGACGAGCTCTATATCGGCCTCGACAAGCACGGCTGCCACCACATCGTCCCCGTCCAGGCCAAGGGCGGCAAGGACCGCATCGGCGTCGTCCAGGTGATGCAGGACATCGGCTTCGTCGACCAGAAATTCCCCGGCATGCGCTGCCGCGCGGTGGCGGCGCAGTTTATGGAGGAAGGGGAGATCGCGCTGTTCGAGCTGACGCTGAAGGACGACGAGGTGCGGGTTGTGGAGGAGCGGCACTATCGGCTGGTTCCGGCGGCAGTGTTGGAGGGGGCGGCGATTCGGGATTATCGCCGTTGAGCGAAATTATCGTCAGCAGTCGCGCTAACAGCTAGACAATTACTCGATCCACGCAGCTGCTTAAATACCTAGAGCCTGTCCGTTTCAGATAGAAGCGCCTTTACCCCCGTCTCCTGACCGTCATGGTCGGCGAAGGCCGACCATCCACGATTTGTTTTTGTTTCCAGCGCCCTAAAAACTCGTGGATGGTCGGCCTTCGCCGACCATGACGGAAGAGAACGGATGAAGCGATTCCAACAAAACAGATACGCTTTAGGTAGCCACCCATAACGTCACGATTGCAGTTATAGCAGCCGACACGATTGCTGTCACCACGAACGTGGTTGATTTCCTAAAAAACTCAATTCTTTCTCTTCTCCAAACGGACCGTAGTGTTTCACGCAAAATCAATTTACCCTCGAAGCTGAGAATTTTCTTGTTCTGTCCGGTTTCGTCAAAAACTTCATTTATCTTGCGGGTAAAGCCGGTCTCAATTACTTCCATACTATATTCGTCGGATATGGTTCCGGGCGTGCCTGGATTCCGCACTTGGACTGGCATTCCATCCATTTCCTTGAACCACTCTTCTTCGTGCGGCCGTTGCGGTTCAATCTCTATTCTTACGTCTGCCTTGCGACGCCAACCGGCTATGCCGAATTTGTCTGCCTGATATATTTTGTTGCTCACCAAAACAATCGGTTTGGGGTTATATCCCTGCAAAATAATTATCCCCGGTGCAGTATTCTTTTCTCGATCTTTATATTTTACCATCCATGTGGAGCGTATCAGATGCTCCGGAATTATCGGCTCTCCTTCTGTGTTCTTGTGCTCAACGGCAATCCATTCGCCCTTCTGTTTATTATCTTGGGGTTCATCATTTTGAGGATCAGAAGTTCGGTGGTTTCCATTTGTCATTTGTTCTTTCCTCTTTTCTGTCCACTAGAGCCTGCCCGTTTCAGATTGATCCATCTTCCCGTCATGCCCGGACTTGTTCCGGGCATCCACGTGGAACCGTCGGCTCGCTATTCGCCGGTTCGTACCGCGCTGCTGTAAGACGTGGATGCCCGGAACAAGTCCGGGCATGACGGGGTAGGGGAGAGACTAGGGCGCGGCGGGAACGGTTCCAGGTAAAACGGATACGCTCTAGTTGGGCACGATACATCGATTGAGTATTGTCTGTATAAGAACTGGCCGAAGACATATGGTTCGGATCGGAGTCCTATGCAGGTGTATACGCCGATTACTCACCTTGGGCTAGTGTTTGCCAAATACGAACTCTCCAATTCATTTACGCTCACAGATGGGCGTCCGCGTCGAGCCGGTCGAGGATCGTGAGCACGTCCTCTGTGCGGTCGTCGTGGATCAGGCCTATGGCGCGGTCGCCGTCGAGCTGCGGATGCCGCGCATAGAGCCAGGTGCGGATCTCGTCCGGGCGATAACACTCTTCGAGGCGCGTCACTACGAAGGCGAGATCGGAGACGAGAAGCTGCGTTTTCGGGCGCGGCGCCTCGCGGCTGGTCTCCCAGCGCGACACAGTCGCCGGTGAAACCCCGGCGAAATTCGCGATGTCGGTATCCTTGAGGCCGCCGGTTTCGCGCAGGCGCTCGATGAGCTGAACGAATGCCGGCGCGGTCCCCGTCTTCACCGCCGTGCCCGTTTCTTCGCCCGCCCCTTCCCCTTCCGCCGCCGCCGCGCCTGGGCGAGTTCGTAGGCCGCCTGCATGCGCATCCAGTGATCGGCGGTGCCCCAGCCGATGTCTTCGAGCGCCAGCGCCATGTTGGCGGAGAGGCCCGCATGGCCGTTGAGGAAGCGCGACAGCGTGCCGCGCTCGCAGTCGAGGCGGGCCGCCGGCTCGGTCACGGTCCAGCCGGCCGCGTCCATGCTCTCGCGGACCAGCTCGCCGAGATGCGGCGGGTTAGCCATCGGTTTCACGCGCGGGCCGTGCCGGTTCTTCATCGCTTTTTGTAACCTGTAGCGCTACACGCCTTAAGCGGTCATTCCGGCGGGGTCACCGTGCCCCCTTCCCACACCCCCTCGGTCAACCGCCTTATCAGATCGTCGAACTGGTCCAGCGTGGTGTAGCGGATCGTGAGGTCGCCGACTTCGTCGCCGCGCGGGGTGACGGTGATCTTGACGCCGAGCATGCGGAACAGGTGGCGTTCCAGGTCGAGGATATCGGCCGATTTCTCGGTCCTCGGGCGCGGGCCGCGGCGCGCGGGCGGGTGCGCCTCCTGGGCGATCAGCCGTTCGGTCTCGCGCACGGTGAGGCCGCGGTCCACGATCTCGCGGGCGAGACGCACCGGGTCCGGCGCGTTCAAGAGCGCGCGCCCGTGCCCGGCCGAGATCGCGGCGTTGTTCAAGAGCACCTTGACCGTGTCCGGCAGATGGAGCAGGCGGAGCGCGTTGGCGATGTGGCTCCGGCTCTTGCCGAGCGCGCGCGAGAGCTCGTCCTGGGTGCGGCGGAAATCCTCGGTCAGGCGGCGGAAGCCCTCGGCCTCCTCGATCGGGGTCAGGTCCTGGCGCTGGATGTTCTCGATCAGCGCGACCTCGAGCGCGGCGGCGTCCGTGAGCTCCTGGATGACGACCGGCACCTCGGCGAGGCCCGCGGCTTGCGCCGCGCGCCAGCGCCGCTCGCCGGCGACGATCTGGTAGCGCCCCTCCTCGTCCGGGTCGGCGCGGACGATCAGCGGCTGGATCACGCCGCGCTCGCGCACCGAGTCGATCAGCGCCGCCATCGCGCCGTCCTCGAAGGTCTCGCGCGGCTGGAACGGGCCGGGGACCAGGTCGGCGACGGAGAGCTTCGCCGCCCCGGCGCCGGGCGAGGCGCGCGAGGGCGTTCCGGGCTCCCTGTCCTCGAACAGCGCGTCGAGCCCGCGGCCGAGCTTGGATCCGGGGTCTTCGGTCATGCGGCCTCTCCCTGTTCGCGCCTCAATATCTCGCCCGCGAGGTGCATATAGGCCCGGGCGCCCGGGCAGCGGTGGTCGTAGAGCAGCACCGGCTTGCCGTGCGAGGGCGCCTCGGAGACGCGGACGTTGCGCGGGATCACGGTGTCGTAGACCTTGTCGCGGAAATAGCCGCGCACGTCGTCGGCGACCAGCGCGGAGAGCCGGTTGCGGGTGTCGTACATGGTGAGCACGATGCCCTGGATGCGCAAGCCCCGATTGTAATTCGCCCGCACCCGCTCGACCGTCCCGACCAGCTGGCTCAGCCCTTCGAGCGCCAGGAACTCGCATTGCAGCGGCACCAGCACCCGGTCGGCGGCGGCGAGCGCGTTGAGCGTGAGCAAGCCCAGCGCCGGCGGGCAGTCGATGAAGATGTAGTCGTGGGCGGCCCCCCCTTCGCCCTCCAGCGCGTCGCGCAGCCGGTAGACCCGCCGGTGCGCCGCGGCGAGCTCGATCTCGGCGCCCGAGAGGTCGGCGGTCGCGGGCACGATGCCGAGCCCCGGGATCTCGGTTTCGCGGACCACTTGAGCGATGGCGGCGCGGCCGCCCAGCACGTCGTAGCTGCCCACCGTCCGGTCGGCGCGGGCGATGCCGAGCCCGGTGGACGCGTTGCCCTGGGGGTCGAGGTCGAGCACCAGCACGCGCTTGCGGATCGCGGCGAGCGCGGCGGCGAGGTTGATCGCGGTGGTGGTCTTGCCGACGCCGCCCTTCTGGTTGGCGACCGCGACGATGCTGGCCCGCCGTGCCGTCGTGCCGTCGTCTGTCATGCGGATCGGTCGGTCCCGGCGAAGCGCTCGACGATGAGGATCCGCGCCGAGGGGTCGGTGGCGCTCGGCGCGCAGCGGACCGAGATATGCCACGCTGCGGCCGATTCGGTCAATTCCCCGCGCCATCCCGCGCCCTTGGGGAACAGGCAGACCGGCGGGCGGTCCGGCGTCAGGTCGTGGAACGGCGCGGCCCAGGCGAGCAGGCGGGAGAGCGGGGCCAGCGCGCGGGCGGTCACGACGTCGACCGGCCAGGGCGCGAGCTCCTCGATCCGCGCCCGGCGGACGGTGCAGGACGCGCCCGTCACCCGGACGGCCTCGGTGAGAAACGCGGCCTTGGCGGCGTCCGACTCGACCAGCGTCGTCTCCGCCCCGGTCAGGATCGCCAGCACCAGCCCCGGCAGACCCGCGCCGGAGCCGAGATCGACGATGCGGCGAGTCCCCTCCGGCAGGTGCGCCGCGAGCTGGCCCGAGTCCAGGACGTGGCGGCGCCAGATATCGGAGACCGTGCCGCGCCCGATCAGGTTGCGCCGCCGCTGCCAGTGGCGAAGCAGGTCCACATAGGCCTCCAACCGCGCCAATGTTTCACGTGAAACATTAAGCGCCGCCGCGCAGGCTTCCGGCGTGAGGGGTTCGGGCAGGGTCAGGCGGCCGGCGCGCGGCGGACGTGGCGCAGGAGCGCCGTCACCGCCGCGGGGGTGATGCCGGGGATGCGCGCCGCCTGGCCGATCGTCGCGGGCCGCGCCAGATCGAGCTTCTCCACCGCCTCGCCCGAGAGCCCGCCGATGGCGCGGTAGTCGAGCGCGCGCGGCAGGCCGAGGCGTTCGTCGCGGCGGAACATCTCGATGTCGGCCTCCTGGCGGTCGAGATAGCCGGCATAGCGGCACGCGATCCCGATCTGCTCGGCGGCGTCGGGGGCGATCCGGGCGAGCTCGGGCCAGACCGCGGCGAGCCGGGCGAAATCGATCCCGGGATAGCCGAGGAGGCGCGCCGCCGTCCGCCGCTCCCCGTCCCGGGCCACCCGGATGCCGTGCCGGGCGAGCTCGGACGGCGTCGCTTCGAGCGATGCGACCAGCGCCCGCCCGTCGTCGATCCGCCGCGCCTTGTCCCCGAACGCCCGCGCCCGCGCCGCGCCGACGCAGCCGACGGCGAGCCCCTTCGGCGTCAGGCGGAGGTCCGCGTTGTCGGCCCTGAGCAGCAGCCGGTATTCCGCGCGCGAGGTGAACATGCGGTAGGGCTCGGGCGCGCCCTGGGTCACCAGGTCGTCGATCATCACCCCGAGATAGCCGTCCGCCCGGTCGGGGACGAAGCGCCCCTCGCCTCCCCCCGCCGCGAGCGCCGCGTTGACGCCCGCGATGAGCCCCTGCGCCGCCGCCTCCTCGTAGCCGGTGGTGCCGTTGATCTGGCCGGCGTGGAACAGGCCCGGGATGCGCCTGGTCTCCAGCGTCGGCTCGAGCTCGCGCGGGTCGATGAAGTCGTACTCCACCGCGTAGCCCGGGCGCAGGATGCGGCAGCGCTCGAGCCCCGGGATCGCGCGGACGAAGCGCTCCTGCACGTCCTCCGGCAGCGAGGTCGAGATGCCGTTGGGATAGACCGTGTCGTCGCTGAGCCCTTCCGGTTCGAGGAAGATCTGGTGGCGTTCGCGGTCGGCGAAGCGCACCACCTTGTCCTCGATCGACGGGCAGTAGCGCGGCCCCCTGCCGGCGATCCGCCCGGAATGGATCGGCGAGCGGTGGAGGTTGGCACGGATCTCCTCGTGCACCGCCGGGTTGGTCCAGGTGACGTGGCAGTCGATCTGCGGCGTCGTTATCCGCTCCGTCAGGGTCGAGAACGGCGCCGGCGGGTCGTCGCCCGTCTGGCGTTCGAGCCCGTCCCAGGCGACGGTGCGCCCGTCGATCCGGGGCGGCGTGCCGGTCTTGAGCCGGCCCAGCGCGAACCCGGCGCGCTCCAGCGTCTCGGCGAGCGCGATCGACGGCGCATCGCCCACCCGTCCGGCCGGGCGGCTGTCCTCGCCGATGTGGATAACGCCGCGCAGGAAGGTGCCGGTGGTCAGCACCACGGCGCGGGCGCGGATCGCCTCCCCCGCCTCGGTCTCCACCCCGATGGCCCGCCCCTCGGCGTCGCGGAGGATGTCCGCCACCGAACCCGCGAGCAGGTCGAGCCCGGGCGCCCCGTCGAGCAGCGCCCGCACCGCCCCGCGGTAGAGCGCCCGGTCGGCCTGGGCGCGCGGCCCCCGCACCGCCGGGCCCTTCCGGCGGTTGAGGACGCGGAACTGGATCCCGGCGCGGTCGATGGCGCGGCCCATGACCCCGTCGAGCGCGTCGATCTCGCGCACCAGATGCCCCTTGCCGAGCCCGCCGATCGCCGGGTTGCAGGACATCTCGCCGATGCGGTCGAGCCGCTGGGTGACCAGCGCGGTCCGGGCGCCCATGCGCGCCGCCGCCGCCGCCGCCTCCGCCCCGGCATGGCCGCCGCCCACCACGATGACGTCGTAGTCTCTCATCGGGCGGAACTTAGGGCGCGCGGCCCGGAATGTCACCCGCCCCCCTAATGTTTCACGTGAAACATAGGTCAGCACTATTGACCAATGTTTCACGTGAAACAAAGGACAGCATTGTTGACCTATGTTTCACGTGAAACATTAGGCCCGGTCACGGCGCGGCCTTCTCCAGCGAGCGGATGAACTGGACGCCCGCAACCCGGACCCGGTCGAGCCGGCCGTCGCCGGTGACGAACAGGTCGATATCCGCGGCCGCGGCGCAGGCGAGCTGGACCGCGTCCACCGCCCCGACCGGGGAAGCGGGGTCGCGCCGGATCTCCGCGAAGCGCGCGGCGGCGCGGCGGTCGAAGGGCAGCACCGTCGCCGCGGCGTGGATCGCGTGCTCGCAGCGGAGCGCGAGCGCCCCGCCTCCCGCCGCCTCCGCCCAGGCGAGGATTTCGCCCAGGGTCAGCGCCGAGGTGTAGAGCAGATCGCCGCGCCCGAGCGACCATTCGCGGAGCGCCGCCGCCCGGTCGGCCCGCGCGCCCCGGTCCCCGGCCAGATAGAGGAACGGGTGGGTGTCCCAGAAGATCCGGCTCATCCCGTCCCCCGCCGCGACCGCGCGAGCCAGGCATCCGGGTCCTCGCCCGCCCCGCTGCCCGCGCCGCGCAGCGCGAGGATCGGATCGGCCGCGCCGTCCCCGGCCCCGGGGGCGTAGTCCCGCCGGTACCAGTCGATCAGCCCGCGCCAGGGCGCCGGCACGTCGCGCGGCGCGGGCGCGTCCTTGCCCGAGGCGCGCAGCGGGTGGCACGGATCGCCCGGCCGGTAGAGCCGCCGCCGCCCCTTCGCCGTCTCCACCAGCATCCGGTAGCGCCCGGGGTTGGGCGGCCGGTTGGCGACGCAGTGGAGATAGGCATGGCTCTGCACCCCCGGCCGCAGCTCCGCCAGCCCCGCGACCCGCTCCTCGCCCGCCCGCCGGACGATCTCGCCCACGGTGAAGTCCTCGCGGTCGGGGTAGCGCCGGTGGAGCAGGGCGGCGGCGATCCAGACCTCGTCGGCGACGCGGATGAGGGGCATGGGGGGCCTCCAAGGTGTTATAATCTTTACTTAGTAAATTTCTATGCACCTTGCAACAGCGGATTTCATCCCCGACCCCTCAAGGCCGGACCTGTTCCGCTGCCGCCTCGATCTCCCCCGCCGTCACCCCGGCCTTGAGCCGGGGTCCAGAGCGGCATTCCTGCCGCCGCAGTCATCGGGCAATCCCCTGGGGTGGCGGAACGCCGTCGGGGGCCTGGATTCCCGATCAAGTCCGGGGCGACGCGACGGGGCGCGGAGACATTATCGCTGGAACTTCTGAAACGCGGCCTTGGTCGAAGAGCGCCTTGACCGTCCATACGGGCGCGTAGTCGTCGCGTATTGCGAACGCGACCGGGACCCGGTCGCCGTGGGCTCGATCAGGGTCTGCTGGCCACTATGGCCCATCATCGCGTTGTGCCTGCGGTCGCTCCAGAAGAACATGCCGTATCGGAGGTAAGGGAGATTGTGGCCGCCGATGGGCACAGGTTCCGCGACGGCGCTCCTCAAATAGTCTCCTACTACTATATACTTCCACCGTCTCCTTCAAAACGCGTAGTATCTTCAATTTCAGCAGGCAGTCGCAATAATCTATCTTTAAACGTGCGAACGGTTTCTGGTAGAATTGTAGCAGTCCGCAATGAAGTTTGCCATTCCGCTATTGCGTCATACACACAATGACGCAGATAATTCAACACGCCTTCCGAACCTTGCAACTCTATCCAATGTGGATGGTTCTGATTTACCACCACGACCATGCTTTCTTTCGTTATTTCGTGTACATAATAGGGATCGTTTACAGAATAATCGTCAGAGATAAAGATCTCGCAAATGTACTCTCCAATCCGAAGCGTGAGATTTGGATCACGCTTAGCCGTCTTGGCGACAAGCTGGGCATTCGCAGCAGCGACTACTTCGGGTGGAGGAGCATCATCAATGGTGATTGAGTCTACGAACTCCTTGGATTGCATCTCTTCCCGCAATTCGTCCGTAGCGGTTTGTACCTCGACCGGCGTCGGTCCCCGTGTGTCTCTCCCTTTTTTATTTCCTGAGGCGCGGATGAAGGCGGTGAAATCAGCACATTCATCCTTCAATTTGGCTTCCACCTTCTCTTCTTCGTCATTCTCCCATTGAATGTCATCCTTCGTGTGCGACACAGAGAACTCATTCAGATGAATTTCACCAACAAGCCTTTGGTTGATTAAATCGTTGCTTCCGCCGACACCAAAAATATCTTCCGGCCGCCAAGCCGCCGGATGGCCCCGTACTACTCGGCCTCGTCGCAAGATTGAGAATCCTGCGTTGCCACGCCCCCGGCGTCCCTCTCCAAGAATGCCGAACCAACCATGAACGCTTTTGCCATATACGTCGAACTCGAAGCTCCGCTTGTACTGGCTACCATCGGGCTTCTCTAAGAAAATTGTTTCATCTTCCCAAGTCAGTTCTTGGTCTTGAAACCAAAGGCGCAAGTTTCCATCGCGTAAATCCACTCGGTACATTGAACGCAGGAAATCGTTGATTTTCCCGATTGTACGCGCGAATATCTTAGTATGGATCTTCGTTATTGTAATGTACGTATAATGAGCTTCTTTCGGTTTTCGAATAAATCTGTAGTCTAGCGCATTGTCTCCGGCTGCCACCTTTGAGACATCAACAAAGACACGGTGTTCCACATCGTCGCCGAGCTTTTTGGTAACGATTTCCCAAGCTTCGCCCAGCCAGCATGCTGCTGTCTTCATGCCCATGCCATATTGCGAGCGACCTGACGTATTCGGTGGAGGCATCCCGATTTTCAGGGCGCGCTCCAACTCGACATAAGACATGCCGATAGAGTTATCGGTGATGCGCAGCTCATCGACATTTCGGTCGTACGTAATCCGCACCTCAAGGGTTTCGCCTTCTCCAGCAAGCCGTTTATCCAATGCAACCTTGTTGTCAAAGTAGGCTTGTGTAGAATTGTCGACGAATTCAGCTAGCGCGTGCCAGTGTGTGTAGGCCAAACGACGATATGAAAGCACAACGCCGTTCTCGATTACAAAATTGAGGCTCATGTCTTGCTTGCTCTTTCCAGTTTCATCTGCCCATTGGCATCACGTGTAATCTTAAAGCGCTGATCTTTGTGTCCTAGCGGACAACGCTCCTTGGGTAGGAGCCAGCACGATCCGCCCGAGCGCAATACCCTCCAAACCGTACGTCCGCCCTCATACCAGAGCTCTAGATCTGGACTTGCAAGTTGATCGATGGGTGCCGGGGACGCGACGCGAAGCGCATTCGGTAGCAGTTCATCTCGTGTGCATTCGCTGACCAGCTCTTTAGGAATACTTAGGTCATCACCGTTGATCCGCAGGATCAAGCGCTGGGCTGAATCTCGATAAAGCTCAATGAAACCTACCAGAGCGCCCCATTGACTGAGCGCTCGCCGCCACAGAGGATCGAAAGTGTTAACCAACACAAGTACCCCCGGCGGAACGCCCCTCATCATTGCTCCAAGCTGTGATTCATCGAGCACGCTTTCTTTTCCGGCAATGTAAGTCGCCTCGGAGACACCCACCCTAGCATTACAGAATACCGAAACCTGCGGGACAACATGCGCAAACAGATCGTGCGAGCCAAGCTCTACCTCGCACAAGTACCAGCCGCGGTAATTCTTATCGATAAACGCTAGATCAGGTACAGCTGCGCCGTACTCGGACTCAATTATTCGTTTGTATTTAATCACCCAATAATTGGCATACAGAACAGCCGCCTGGGCCATTATGAGATCTTCCAAGTCGGACTCGTAGATCGAGTCTGCTTGAACCGGATCGAACCACTGTCCATCAACCAGCAACCTAGCCATCGCTCTTGTGCACCTTCGCCCAGCGGATATCAGCGATTTCCTGAAGCCGGTACGCCTCATCAACTAGGCGTCCTTTTTCGGCTTTCGTTGCAAACAGAGTATAGACGCTGGCTCTTTCTTTATTCATATGGGGTCTCAGCACGCGACCCAACCGCTGAATCCGTTGACGCGTACTTGAGGTTGAGCTTGCAATTATGGCCACCTCCACTTCCGGGACATCTAACCCTTCATCCAACGCACGGCAACAAACCAAAACGTCGAAAATGCCTTTTCTAAACATACGTAAGTTTTCGCGTCTGCGTGGCCCCGCGATCCTGCTATGATACATCGTAGCGGCATGATTACGCCCAATGAGGTTACTATAGATCATTTGAGCAGCCGCAATATCTTCATGGAATATAAGTGTCCGTGCGCCTTTGTGTTGCTCACACAGCCGAACAGCAAGCGGCACACGCATTGTGGCCATCGCCGAAACACGGGCACGCTTACGTAGCAATACTTCTAAAATTTCGTCGTCATCACTCAGAATTGCTGCTCGTCGTCGGGCAATGCGTTTGCTCAAATCCTTGTATGTGGCTGCCTCGTCAGCAAGTAATTCAAACTCAACGTTAATGGTCTCAAAACGGGAAACGATTCCATCCTTAGAAGCGGAAATAATATCATACTCAAATATCACTGGCCCGATGCGTGGCCAAAGGACCTCTTCACACAAATCGTCAAATTGCCGTTCTGGGGTAGCTGAAAGGCCCAATGTCGCAACAAAAGAACCCTCAAGAGCCAACGCGTTTTTTGGACTTGCTGCCCTATGCACCTCATCCACAATTAGCATAGTCGGACGACAACCGTCCGCTATTGTTCCTATAAGGGTGCGCGCCGAATTGATCACCGCAACGTTGAACGTCTTTGCTTCTTTGGGCTTTTTGCCGCCCGACCACAAAGCAATATCTCCAGACTCTACATTAAACTCGTCCTCCAAACTCAAAGTCCACTGGTCTAGAAGAGATAAAGTTGGAACAAGAATAATAAAGCGAGAGGCTTCTTCGGCTTTCAGGACTTCGTTCATGCACAGTTCTGCAAAGATGGTTTTACCGCTCCCTGTCGCCACTTTGGCAATCCCACGCCTCCCAGCATTCTTCCATGCATGCAGCGCCTTCTTCTGCCAGTCTCGGGGCTCTACACGAAGAAACGGAGCATTCATTCGGTTGCTCGATAATGCGCGATATTTTTTTGAGAAAACAAATTCTCTGGATCTTCAAATTGTCCCATCGATCCCAGCAAATATGCTTCATCACGCTCGATAGCGTGCCAGTATCGTCCCATTCTCTCAGCAGTTGCGCCCGTTGTGTTGCTACCTGCGAACGGATCCAACACGCGATCACCTTCGTCAGTTAGAAATAATATGAAGAATTCCGCGAGACCTTGTGCCATGCGCGCAGGATGTAAGGGCACATCGTGCTTCTTGCACCATTTGGTATAGGTTGCCTTCCATGCAGTATTGGCGAACTCCAACACATTTGGTGGAATTGAACCACCATTATCACAAAAGAAAGAGTCTTCGCTAATTCTATGTCCGGATGGGCGCGGACCTGCGTTGTAGCTGTTGCGTTCCAGCAACCGCATCATCGATGGTCCATAAGGCTGGAGGACTTTTCGATTGTTGGCCTTTGGACGATCACTTGGTGAAAACCACCAGATATGCGTAAAACTGTCTTTGACCCGGATTCTCTCAATCGTTACCCACTGGGCAGGACCTGGCAGCCTCGCAGGATTGTGACAGATGAATTGTTGGCATAGGTTGAGATTGGTATTTTTTTGAATCGCCAAGAGAGTCTCCAATGGCAATGTAGACATTATTGGAGCACCTCTAATCCATGCGTTGCCGATCTCAATTACTAACGATCCGTCATTGCGTAGCAACTCCGACAGCGCAGTGATCACCGATACAATCCATTCAAGATATTCTTCTCCTGTCTGATTGCCGTATTTCTTTTTCTTGACAAGCGGGAACGGCGGCGAAGTGAAAATCAAATCGACTTCACCACGGATCGCCTCAGCCCTTGCGCTGTTAAGAAATTCCTCAACAGCGCCACAATACGCCGTGCCCAATTCTGTGCTGTAGTAAGGGTCCATCTTGTCTTCGTAACGCTCGGTCGATTTTGCTGTTTCAGGTCCGGCTACCACTAAAGGGCGTCAAAGAGGCGGCGAACAATGAAAGTTGTGCCTAGTTTGGCCGAAGTACGCAAGAATCGCTACGATCATTCCACGATGCCGGGCTCTCTCGGTTCCTGCGTGCAGTACACATGCCTAGTCTGACCGTGATCGAAGACCTCACGACTGTGGCTAGGTCCGATCGGTACGCAATGAGCACAGATGAAGCCGTGACGGCAGTTGTGGGTCGGGACATTCTTGACCGCTGGCGCGGCGATCCGGCAGACGACCTCGCGAGAGGACGGCATGCAGCTCCCCCGAGTAGCGCCCGCAATGCGGGTGTTCGGACAGGCCCTGGAATGCCTCTTCGATCCGGTCCAGCACGTCGTCCGCGCGCGCCGGCGATTCGCGGGCGTCAATGCAGTCGCGGACCTCCTCCAGGTCGCGGACCGCGTCATCGGTCGGCGGAACCGAAGGGCCATCAGCGCTCCCGCAGCCGCGCGATCGCTTCCGCCGCTGGTGTCACCCGCTCGGCCTCGATCTGCCGGTTGCCGAGGGCGAGCATCTTGAGCAGTCCCATCGTCTCCCGCGTCTTCTCGAAGCTGTCGATGTCCTGCAGGACCGCTCTGGCTTCGCCGTTGCGGGTGATGACCAGGGGCTCTCCCCGCTCGCCGAGCGTGCGCACGATCTCCGAGGCGTGGGCCTTGAGGTAGCCGATCGGCACGATCCGGCTGGAAAGCTTCATGGGCACCCCTCCGTTCCGGTCTGAATTTGGCCTATAAGGACCTCCACACACAAGGGCAGTCCTTGCCCGCACCGCGATGCCGCAAGACGTGGATGCCCGGAACAAGTCCGGGCATGACGGAAAGGGGAAAGCGGGGCGACACAGGGGGCGGCGCCGAGGCTGGAGCGCCATGAAGGCGCCCGCGCGGCCGACCGGCTGAAAGCGGAGAACCGACATGGCCACCCTCACGATCCGGCTTCCCGATGCGCAGCGCGACCGGCTGGCGGCGATGGCGGCGCATCGCGGCGTGAGCCTCAACAAGCCGATGCAGGAGCTCGCCGTCCGGGCGCTCGCCGAGCACGACACGGAGATGCGCTTCCGCGCCCGCGCCGCCCGGGGCGATGCGGCGCGGGGGGCGGCGGTGCTGGACGGGCTCGGCCGGCTGCACGGGCGGGAAGGGGATCGCTGAGTCCGGTCGTTCCACCCGCGCTCATATGGAGGCTGCCGGAGCGCCGCTCGTCATGGCCTGCCCAGCGTCCGCCCCGTTTCTCGTCATGCCCGGACTTGTTCCGGGCATCCACGTCTTGCGTCATCGCGGTGTAAGCCGGGAACGGACGAGCCGGCGGAGGGACGTGGATGCCCGGAACAAGTCCGGGCATGACGAAAGAAGTGTCTCTCCCCGCCGGTTGCATTCCCCCGCCCGCCCGCAACCCGCTTGAAATCGCGGCGGCGCGATCGACGAATTCCTCGACGCGCATCTCCCGGCCGGGGGGCGGCAGGGGGTCCGCCCTCTTTCGTCATTTCCCGATGCAGAAATCGCGGAAGATCGCGTCGAGCACGTCGTCGACCCCGACCCGTCCGGTGAGGCGGCCGAGCGCGGCGGCGGCGGCGCGTAGGTCCTCGGCCCGGAGCTCGGGAACCGCCTGCTCGCCGGCGCGTTCCAGCGCGGCGAGGCAGGCTTCGAGCGCGAGCCGGTGGCGCAGCCTTGTGGGAGCCGGGGAGGCGCCCGACGCCGCGCGCTCCTCCACCGCGAGGCGCAGGCGCCCGGTCAGCGCGTCCAGCCCGTCCCCGGTCTTCGCCGAGACCGCGAGCGCTTCCCTGCCGGCGACCTCCGGCGGCGGCGGATCGCCGCAAAGATCGGTCTTGTTGAGCACCACCAGCGCGTCGCCGCCGATCAGCCGGGCGAGGGCGGGGGAGGGCACGGGCTCGCGCGCGTCCAGCATGACCAGCCTGAGATCGGCGTCCTCCGCGCGGGCGAGCGCGCGGCGGATCCCCTCCTCCTCGACTTCGCCGGCGGCTTCGCGGAGCCCCGCCGTGTCGGCGAGGATCGCGGGGTAGCCGCCGAGGTCGAGATGGATTTCGATCACGTCCCGCGTGGTGCCGGCCTGCGGCGCCACGATGGCGGCGTCGCGCCGGGCGAGCGCGTTGACCAGGCTCGACTTGCCCACGTTGGGCGGGCCCAGCACCGCGACCGCCACGCCCGCGCGCAGCCGCTCGCCGCGCCGCGCATCGGCGAGGTGGCGGGCGACGCCGCGGGCGAGCGCGGCGATCGTGCCGGCGATTTCCGCCTCCGTCTCCGGCGGCAAATCCTCGTCGGGGAAGTCGATGACCGCCTCCAGATGGGCGAGCGCGCCGATCAGGTCGGCGCGCCAGCCGTCGTAGAGCGCGGCGAGCGCGCCGCCCGCCTGCCGCATCGCCTGGCGGCGCTGCGCCTCGGTCTCGGCGTCTATCAGGTCGGCGACCGCCTCGACCCGGGTGAGGTCGAGCTTGCCGGCGAGAAAGGCGCGGCGGGTGAAGTCGCCGGGTTCCGCCGGGGCGAGGCCGTCGATCCGCCCGAGCGCGAGCCCGACCGCCTCGACCGTCGCGCGCCCGCCATGCACGTGGAGCTCGACCAGATCCTCGCCGGTATAGCTCGCCGGCGCCGCAAACCGGATCGCCAGCCCGTCGTCGAGGACCTCGCCCGTCCCGGGGTCGCGGATTTCCACGCGCACCGCCCGCCTGGGCTCGGGCGCGGCAAGCCCGGTCAGGCGTTCGAGCGCCGCCCCGGCAAGCGGCCCGGTGATCCGGAACGCCGCGATGGCGGCCCGCCCCGGCGCGGTCGACAGCGCGAAGACGGTGGTGGAGCTCACCGCACCCACCCGTCAAGGTTGAGATCTCGCCATGCATCGGATAGAATGACGGCATGATCGCCGAACTCGCCGGCTTCATCGGTCTCGCCGCCCTGATGGTGGCTCTCTTCGCGTGGATGCGCCTGGACATGGGCCGGATGGAGGACCGCATCAGCGACCGTTTCGAGCGCCTCGAGGCGCGGGTCGCGGCCATGGAGGTGCGACTCACCGCCGTGGAGCACGGCCAGGCCAGGCTCGAAGGGCTGCTCGAAGGGCTGCGCGAGGCCATTGTCGCCCGCGCCGCCGCCCAGTAACCCGACCGTCGCGGGAACCCATCCCGACTGCCGCGCGGCTCCGGCATCCCCCCTCACCCTGACCCTCTCCCCCGCGGGGGAGAGGGGATTCTTTTGCCCACGCCGCCTTATCTTCCCCCCTCCCGCTGGCGTGAGGGGTCGGGGGAGGGTGGAATCCCGCCCGCCTTGCGCGCGCGGGGACGCCGGCGGCACACTGGCCGTCCCCTTTCCGCGCGGGACCCGCAAATGAACCGCCTCGCCGAAGAGACCAGCCCCTATCTGTTGCAGCATGCCGACAACCCGGTCCACTGGCACCCCTGGGGGACGGAGGCGCTGGCGCGCGCGAAGGCGGAGAACAAGCCGATCCTGCTCTCGATCGGCTACGCCGCCTGCCACTGGTGCCATGTGATGGCGCATGAGAGCTTCGAGAACGACGCGATCGCCGCCCTGATGAACCAGCACTTCGTCAACGTCAAGGTCGATCGCGAGGAACGCCCCGACATCGACACCATCTACATGCGGGCGCTGCACATGATGGGCCAGCAGGGCGGCTGGCCGCTGACCATGTTCCTGACGCCCGACGGCGAGCCGTTCTGGGGCGGCACCTATTTCCCGCCGACCGGGCGCTGGGGGCGGCCCGGCTTCACCGACGTGCTGGAAGGGCTCGCCAAGGTGTGGCGCGAGACGCCGGAGAAGGCGGGCGAGGCGGCGGAGTCCCTGCGCGGCCGGATCGCCGAGATGGCGCGGTCCGAGGCCGGCGCGCATATCCCGGTCGGGGTCAACGACGAGGCCGCGCGACGCCTCGCCGAACAGTTCGACATGAAGGAGGGCGGGCTCGGCACCGCGCCCAAATTCCCCAACCCGAGCGTGCTCGAGCTGCTGTGGCGGGCCTGGTTGCGGAACGGCGACGCGGCGGCGCGCGACGCGGTGCTGCTGACGCTCGACAAGATGAGCCAGGGCGGGATCTACGACCATCTCGGCGGCGGCTATGCGCGCTATTCGACCGACGCGCGCTGGCTGGTGCCGCATTTCGAAAAGATGCTCTACGACAACGCGCAGATCCTCGACCTGCTGACCGCCGCCTGGAAGGAGACCGGAAAGCCGCTGTATGAGGCGCGCATCCGCGAGACCGTCGGCTGGATCCTGCGCGAGATGATCGCCGACGGCGGCGGGTTCGCGGCCACGCTCGACGCCGACTCCGAGGGCGAGGAGGGCAAGTTCTACGTCTGGACCGAGGCCGAAATCGACGCCGCGCTCGGGCCCGACGCGGCGCTCTTCAAGACGGCCTACGACGTGACGCCCTCGGGCAACTGGGAGGGCAAGGCGATCCTCCACCGCAACCACGGCGCGGGGCCGTTCGAGGCGGCGCACGAGGAACGGCTCGCGCGCTGCCGGGAGACGCTGCTGGAGCTTCGGGCGGAACGGATCAGGCCGGGCTGGGACGACAAGGTGCTGGCCGACTGGAACGGGCTCGCGATCGGCGCGATGGCCAACGCCGCCGCGGTGTTCGGCGAGCCGGAATGGCTGGCCGCCGCCGAGACCGCCTTCCGCTTCGTCTGCGATACCATGCAGGCGGACGGGCGGCTGCACCACTCCCACCGCGACGGGCGGACGAAGCACGCCGCGACGCTCGACGACTACGCCGCGATGGCGCGCGCGGCGCTCACGCTCCACGAGGTGACGGGGGACGCCGACTGCCTCGCCCGGGCCCGCGCCTGGGTCGAGGCGCTCGACGCGCATTACCGGGACGCGGACGGCGGCGGCTATTTCCTCACCGCCGACGACGCCGAGGCGCTGATCGTCCGCACCAAGTCGGCCGACGACGACGCGACCCCGTCCGGCAACGGCCTCGCGGCGGAGGCGCTGGCGCGGCTCTGGCTGGTCACCGGCGAGGCGCGCTACCGCGACCGGGCCGAGGCCGCGATCGCCGCCTTCTCGGGCCAGATCGAGCGCAACTTCTTCCCGCTCGCCACCCTGATGAACGCGAGCGAGCTATTGCAACAGGGCGCGCAGATCGTCATCGCGGGCGAGCCCGGCGCCGACGACACGCGGGCGCTGTTCGAAGCCGCGATCCGCGCGCCGGCGGTGGCGCGGGTGGTGACGGTGGTCCCGCCGGGGACGGAACTGCCCGCCACCCACCCGGCCCACGGCAAGGGCGCGGTGGACGGGCGGGCGGCGGCCTATGTCTGCGTCGGCCAGACCTGCTCGCTTCCCGTGACCGACGCGGAAGGGCTGCGCACGGCGATGGCGCGGGGGTAGGGCGGTGGAACGAACGGTCGACTCCCCGCTCGGCCCGCTCGCGCTGGTCGCCGAAGACGGCGCGCTCACCCGGCTCCGCTGGGGCCGGGCGGCCCGCGAGGACGTGTCGAACCTGCTGGACCGCGCGGCGGCCGAGCTCGCGGCCTATTTCGCGGGAGAACCGTACAGCTTCGACCTCCCCGTCGCGCCCGCGGGCACGGCGCACGACCGCAAGGTCTGGCGGGCGATGCAGGACATCCCGCCCGGCGAGACCCGCACTTACGGCGACATCGCCCGAGCCATCGGCTCCGGCGCCCAGGCGGTCGGCAACGCCTGCGGCCGCAACCCGATCCCCATCGTCATACCCTGCCACCGCATCGTCGGCGCGAACGGCGCCCTCGGCGGCTACTCGGGACAGGGCGGGGCCGAAACCAAGCGGTTCCTGCTGCGGTTGGAGGGGGCGGGCGTGGGGTAGGACGTCGGGTTCTTCCTAATGCAGGCATGTGAGGCCACCCCCGAGTCCGGCGGACGACTGCTCCAAGTTCTGGTGCCGTACACGCTTGGCGCCGCGTTCCCACAGAGGAGCTGGACGAGGCAGCGCGAGGCGACAATTGGACGTCGCATGCAAAGCGCGGCTGGGCCGCTCGAAGCATGCGCTCAACTCCAAACCAGCATCCACAAGCTCTTATGCTGGGAGGCGCAATGAAAATCCCAGTCCCCGCGAGCCAAGTCGGTCGTCCCAAGCTCGGACGGCGTTGACAATCGATCTCTTTGGCGGCCACATTTGGGAGCGAGGGCTCCAGCAGGTGTTCTGGGGCACGTCGTTTCGAGGAACCTGAAGAGCAGAATAATGGGCAAGAATACCGGCAAGGGGTCTAGATCGGGAACGGTAAAGAACCGCATCCAAGTCAAAAATCCCGTGACAGGCCGGTATGTGAAAATTAATACAAGAACTGGCCGTATTGTCGCTTACAAGAAGACTAAAGGACCATACAAGGGCATTCGAAGGAAGTGATTCCCTGCTGATGCCCTTAGTATTTTCTCCATTATCTGAAGAAATCCTGGATCCGGGTCCACGTAGTCTTTTTCCAAGATCGGTTTTCATAATGCGCCAACTGGGTGCACCACCTGACCTTGATGGACGGATGGTGGAATTGGCTACAGATGTTTTTCGCGACGCCGAATTTAACGTCATGGATGCCACTTCGTCGACCGGCGCGAAGGATTTTCTTGAACGTATTTTGGGATTGATAAGGGGGGCAGGTTTCGTTGCAGCGGTATTCAGCAATTCGACGAGACGAACCGCATTTGCCAATATTTCCTTGGAACTCGGATTTGCCGCTATGTGCGGCAAACCATTGGTAATCATGAAGCCAAGAGGAGCCGACGCACCATCGGATCTCACGAGAACCGACTGGATCGAGTACGATCAATATAACGAGGGAGAGTTTAGGGTTAAGATTGAACAGGCGATCCAAGAAATTTTTTCCTTGGTAGAATTTGAGAAGATTAAGTTGGAAATTGCATTGGATGCAGAACGAATGGACTGTGCCATCGCCTTCGAACGCGCCCGAAAAGCATTTCTCTTATCAGGCGAACAAGCGCTCGTGGATCGCGCACAAACAATTCTCGATCAGCTTGATGAAGTACATAAGGAAGCAATTATTGACGATATAGAGCGCCAGCGACAAGAAATAGAGTTGTTCATCAGACAAGCAAGAAGGATCGAACCGGACGCAGGGGCTTGAGAACGTCCGTCGCTGACTGAACTCGGCATCTTTGCGCGATATACCCTAGTTCAAGTCCCGTAGCGTCCGGACATGACTAACGTGTCTGCAGCCGACCCGAGACGGCTACCGGTTTGCTCCTCTACCGCGATTCATCCGGAACCTGTCGCTTGGTGAGGCCAGCAATACGTTCGGTGGGGTTTCGTTCGACGAGTTCCGCCTCGCGCCAGAAGGTTTCGTCCAGTTCCGGGATGTCACTGAAGTCGATGTCCTCGTCCCGCACCGTTACGATGCGGTCCGGGGTCAGCGGTTTGTCGTGTCCGGTCATCGCGGCTACTCCCTCACGCCGGATCGAAGGCGATGCGGAGCCGGGTGCCGGTCGCCCGGGCGAATTTCTCCAGCGTCCGGGTGGAAGGGCGCGCCCGGCCGCTTTCGAGCCGCGCCACCACGGATTGCGTCGTTTCCATGCGTTCGGCGAGCTCGCGCTTCGATCAGCGCGGCGACGATTTCGAACTCCGGGCCGAGGCGGTCATAGGCTGCGCGGTACTCCGGGTCCCTGCTCCATTTTTCGTGCAGATCGGCAACGTTGCTCATGTCCTCGGTTCCTTCGCCCGCCGCGACCTCAACATGGAGCGATTTCAACCACATGGCGAGTCCTGTTTGGGATCGGGCAAGAATTCAGGCGCTGCCGTGAAAAACTCGTGGATGGTCGGCCGGAGCCTGTCCCCGCGAAGGCGGGGGCCGACCATGACGGGCTGGGGGATACCGTCCCCAGTCCTTGCCCCCCTCCCACCCGCTTGCTAGCGTCCTCCCCACACATCCCCCGAAGGAGAAACCCCATGTTCGGTGCGGACTTCCCGGTCGTTCCCGAGCGCATGGCGCTGATCAACGTGGACATGCAGAACTGCTTCGTCGACGGTTACGAGGTCTCGGCGCCGGACGGGCTCGAATTGCAGGAGCGCATCAACCGGCTCGCCGCGGCGTGCCGCGCGGCGGGGATCGCGGTGGTCCATTGCAGCCACGTGGTGCGCCCGGACGGCTCCAATGTCGGCGTGATGGGGGAGATCCTCCCGCCGGTTCGCGAGGGGATCATCGACAAGGGCTCCCGCTCGGCGGCGCTGCATGACGGGCTCGCGGTGGAAGACGGCGACATCCTGCTCGACAAGCCGCGCTTCGGCGCCTTCCACGGCACCGACCTCGAGATGGTGCTGCGCGGGCGCGGCATCGACACCATCGTCGTCACCGGCATCGCCACCAACGTCTGCTGCGAGACCACCGCGCGCGAGGCCAATGTGCGCGACTTCCGGGTCTTCTTCCTGTCGGACGGCACGTCGACCTTCGCGATGGGCGAGCTGTCCAAGGAAGAGATCCAGAAGGCGACGCTGACGACGCTCGGCGCCTGCTTCGCCCAGGTGCTCACCGTCGACGGGATGATCGCCAGGATCGAGGCCGCCGCGTCCCGTCCCGAAGCGGCCGAGTAGGTCGTCCCTCGATACGGCGCTGCGCGCCTACTCGGGATGAGGGGATATTTCTGTCCCTCACCCTGAGTAGCGGCGGAGCCGCGTATCGAAGGGCCGCCCTACTCGATCATCGAGAAGACGATCGCCGGCACCAGCGGCTCGCCCTTCGGGCGGATCGCCTCGATGCAGATCTTCGCCGCCGGGTTGGACGCCGACATCATCACCTCCAGCTTGTCGCCCGCCTTCAGGTTGAACCGCCTCCCCGTCCTTGGCCTTTGTGCCGGCCCGCTGTCCCCCCACACCGTCATGCCCGGACTTGTTCCGGGCATCCACGTCTTGCGGCATTGCGGTGCGAGCCGGGAGCGGACGAGGCTGTGGAGGGACGTGGATGCCCGGAACAAGTCCGGGCATGACGAGCTAGGGGAGAGGGCGGGGCGGGGCGGGAACGGTTCCAGGTAAAACGGATACGCTCCGGGGCGCGGCGGCGAGCGCGACGTGGCCGAGCCTCGTTCCCGCCGGCGGGGAATGCGGGCTATTCCTGCGCCACCCCGAACAGCTCCTCCATGAGCACCACGTCGGTGTTGCGGGGCGCGATCCCCAACAGCCGCGCCGGGTTGCGGATCGCCATCGTCGCGATGGCTTCCAGCGAAACCCCCTTCTCGTGCAGCACCTGGGCGAAGCTGCGGAACATGTCGGGGAGCTTCGGGCTGAACGGCTGGCCGGAGTCGGTGGCGATGACGGCGTTCTCCGGCCCGACCGCGTCGATCGCCTCCTTCATCTGGTCGGAGGTGACCGCCTGGAACATCGGCATGCAGTTGACCGCGCAGTACTCCATCAGGCAGCCGGCGCCGGCGAGCTCGACCTGGGTGTCGATCGAGAGGTCGGGGCATTGCATCTCGGGATGGGTGACGATGATCCGCCCGTGCCCGCGCCCGAGCGCGTAATCGACGACGGCGCGGATCTCGGCCTCGCTCAGATGCCCGGTCGCGAGCACGACGTCATAGTCGGCGACGATGTCGATCACCGTCCTCGCGTCCGCCGAGAGCTTTCCGCCGGCGAGCACGGTATAGGTGCCGTCGATGCCGTACTTGGATTCGTTGGAGTAGCTTCCCGCCCCGATCGCCCCGAACGCGCCCGGCGCGCCGAACACCCGGACGTGGTTCTCGGCGTCGATGGTCGGCATCCAGACCACCTTGGCGTCCTGCTTCAAGGCTTGCTCGACCGCGCCGGGGTTGATGCCGCCGACCCCCCGGTTGAGCGCGATCCCGGCATAGAGGCCGAGATCGGGGACCTCCTTGCGGGCGTGGTAGACCTTGGCGATCGTCGCCTCGAAGTGGCTCTTCACCACGATCCCCAGCATCCCGGCCTCGCGGCACCAGCGCGCGACGTCGATCGAGTCGCCGATCCGGCGGAACGGCGCCGGTCCGGTATGGACATGGGTGTCGATGAAGCCTTCGACCGAGATGATCGTCATGGCGCGCCGCTCTCTCCTTTCGTCATGGTCGGCGGAGGCCGACCATCCACGAGTTTTTCCCGCGGTCCAACGCGGCACAAGAAAAACAGAAAAGAAACCGAAAAGAAAACGTGGATGGTCGGTCTCCGCCGACCATGACGCGTGAGGGCTGGGTTCCCGGGGATCGCCGGTTCCCCCGGCACCCTTGCGGCGGGCGGCGTTGTCGGCGAATAAACCGCCGCCGTTTCGCTGGACGGGAGCCCTTCTGCATGAACCCCCTGACCCGGACCTGTGCGCGCATCGTGGACGCGCGTTCCTTCAACATCCTGATCGTCGCGATGATCCTGATCACCGCGCTCGGCCTCGGTCTCGAGACCAGCCGGTCGCTCGGCGCCGAGTGGGGAAGCGCGATCCTGCTCGCCTACGACGTCGCGCTCGCCGTGTTCGTGGTGGAGGCGGCGATCAAGCTCACCGCCGTCGCGCCCCGCTTCGGACGCTATTTCGGCAACGGCTGGGATCTGTTCGATTTCATCGTCCTGGTGCTCGCCTTCCTGCCGGAGACCGGCGACTTCGCCCTGATCGCGCGGCTCGCAAGGCTGCTCCGGGTGCTGCGCGTCGCCACCGTGCTGCCCCAGCTCCGCCTCATCATAGCCACCCTGATCCGCTCGCTCCCCGGGCTCGGCAACGTGATGCTGCTCTTGTCGGTGCTCTACTACGTCTACGCGGTGGCCGGCGTGCACCTGTTTCAGGACCACGACCCGACCCATTGGCGCTCGCTCGGCATCGGGCTCCTCACGCTCTTCCGGGTGATGACGCTCGAGGACTGGACCGACGTGATGTACACCGCGATGGAGCTCCACCCGATGGCGTGGCTGTTCTTCGTCTCCTTCGTGATGCTGGCGGCGGTGATCATGATCAACCTGGTGATCGCGGTGGTGATCAATAATTTGCAGGACGCGCGGCTGGAGGTCTCGCTCGCCGAAGGCGAGGACACGCTGAGGACCATCCGGGACGAGGCGGCAAGCGCCCGCGACGCGCTGCATCGCATCGAGACCATGGTCGCCGACATGAAGAAATAGGGCCGCGCAGGGGCAAGCCCGGGACCGGCGCGAAACGGAATCCCCGCGGAAAGTCCGGCATTTTCAATCTGAGCGTGTATCATATCGAAGTCATGCGAGACCCGGTCGACCGATGAATTTGGCGCAAGCGCTCGACATCGCCGTGCCCTTTGCCGCCGTACTGGTGCCGGCCTTCGTGCTCGGCTTCGGCGCGGTCTGGCTGGCCATGCATAACGGTTTCGCACAGATACGCAGCGAGATCGCCGACGTGCGGAGCGAGATCGGCGATGTCCGAAGCGAGATCGGCGACGTGCGGACCGAAATCGGCGACCTGCGAAAGGAACTTCACCGACTCTCCGAGCGCGTTCACAGCCTCGCCGAGCGGGTCTCCAGGATCGAAGGACGGCTCGATCCGTACGGATCCGGCGGCCTTGCCGACCCGCCCCTCCCGGCGGGGGAATAGCGCCAGCCGGCAGCGACCCTAGCCGCCGCGCAGAAGCGACGCCATTTCGCGCAGCCCGATCGCCTCGACCCCTTCGCCCCTGGCGTAACGGTCTTCCCCGGAATGGACGACGAAGGACCGTTGGGGCCCCAAATCCTCGCGGGCGAAATGGAAACCTCTTTCGAGCTTCGGCGCGAGGCCGCGTTTGATCTCGATGGCCCACAGCCTGCCGCCCGGCATTTCCAGCACGAGGTCGATTTCGGCGCCCGCCGAGGTCCGGTAGAAGCTCGCGCGGGCGCGCTCGGGAGCGCTGCCGACGAGGGTTTCGAGCACGAACCCTTCCCAGCTTCCGCCCGCCACCGGATGTCCGAGGACCGCTTCGCAGTCGTCCAGCCCGAGCAGGGCGTGGACGATGCCGCTGTCCCGCACATAGACCTTGGGAGACTTGACCAGGCGCTTGCCGACATTGGCGTGAAGCGGCGGCAGGCGTCGCACCAATAGCAGATCGACCAGGAGATCGAGGTAGCGGGCAACCGTCTTACCGTCCACGGCAAGGCTGCGGGCGAGCTGGGCGGCGTTCAGCACGCCGCCCTGGACATGCGCGAGCATGGTCCAGAACCGGCGCAGCGTCTCGGCCGGCACGCGCGGACCCAGCTGCGGGATATCCCGTTCGAGATAGGTGCGAATGAAATTCTCGCGCCAGACGGCGCTCGCCTCGTCGCTCGCCGCCAGAAAGCTGTCCGGAAAACCGCCCCTGATCCACAGCCGGTCCCGATCCCGGCCGTCGACCTCCATCGCATCGAAGGGGCCGAGCTCCACATAGGCGATGCGGCCCGCCAGGGTTTCGCCCGATTGCTTCAGGAGGTCGACGGAAGCCGACCCCAACAGAAGAAACCGGCCGGCCCTCGCACCCCGGGCCCGGCCCCGGTCGATCAGGCCGCGGAGCGGCCGGAACAGCTCGGGCATCCGATGCACTTCGTCGACGATGACGAGCTTGTCCTCGTGACCCGCCAGGTACAGTTCGGCATCGACGAGCCTCTCGCGGTCGGAAGCGGATTCCAGGTCGAGATAGACGGTCTCGCGTCCGCTCAGGCCCTCCCGTGCGATGTGCCCGGCCAGGGTCGTCTTGCCGGATTGTCTCGGACCCAGCAAGGCGACGGCGGGAAACTGCTCCAGCCGGTCGAGCACGACCTGCAATTGGCGTCGCGGTATCATCCTTGCAATTATGGAATGTTATGCCGGATTTGCAAGGTCAGGGCGTCCCGGGCGAATGCCCGATCCCCTTGTCCGACATCTCAACGATGCCCATATCGAAGGGTCAACGACAATGGGAGGATGACCATGCGACGCCTCAAGGGGTTGGCGGTGGCGATCGCGCTGTTCGCGATCGCGCCTTTGGCGCCGGGCGCGGCAGCGACGGCCCCCGATGTTTTCGACGCCATCAAGGCCATCGACGAAGGCAACTATCCGCGCGCCATCGAGATACTCGATCGGTTGGCCCGGCAAGGCAACGCCGATGCACAAAACCGGCTCGGCGAAATGCTTCGCGACGGCCTCGGCGTCCCCAAGAACGACGAGAACGACGCCCGCGCGGTCGCGCTGTTTTCCAAAGCCATAGAACAAGGCCATTTCGCGGCGCTGACGAATTTCGCCGAGTTGGGCCTGATCGTCGAAACCCGGCCGAAACACCACTATCTGGCGGTCGCGCTGGCCGAAGCGGCGGCCGAGCGAGGCTATGGCCCCGCCCAGGTGTTGCTCGGCAGCGCATTTCTCTACGGCAGAGGCGTGCCCCGGGATCCCGGCAAAGCCGCATTCTGGCTGCGCCGCGCCGCGGCACAAGGAAACAGAACCGCGCCCGCTCTCCTTGGCTTTCTGGAAACTGGCGGCGGGAATTCCGAAGCGGGTCCTTCTATGAACCTACTGACCGTTCTGCCGACATCGAACCTGGCCTACGGCCCGGTCGACGGCGACCGCGACCGCGACGCATCGGGGACCTGCGGCAAAATCCGCAGATTCGCCGAAGCGGATGTCGATCCGCGCCTGCTGGACCGCCTGTTCGACGCCGAGCACGAGAAGGCGTCGGGGTTCCGAGCGGAGGTGAAGTTCCCGAAGTGGCGAGAAGCACCGGGGAGAGAGGCGCAAACGAGGGAGACGTTCCGGCGGGAATTGCGCGAGCTGAAGCGGGCCGCCACGGGATGGCGGCGGTTCCCGCCGTTGATGCGCGTCCTCATGGCGCACCGCAATTACTATGAGTTCCGCGACAAGGATGCGGTCCAAAATCGGAGCGCCGAGCCGGTGAAGGCCGAGCCGGCGAAGAAGTTCGACTTCCGCGGGAAGCGCATCTCTCTCCCCCGCGGCGACATGAATGCGGTCGAGACGGCGTACCAGGAAGCGGCGAGGGCCGGGTTCGCGCAGGCGCAGGTGAATCTGGCCATCCTGACGTGGTGCGGCCAGCCGAGCGGCTCCTGGCTTTCCGACATCCTGGCCATGGCCTGGCTGAACGTCGCGGATTCGCAGGGCTTCGCCCCGGCACGGCGCCTCAAGACCGAACTGGGCAAGACGCTCAAGGCCGACCAGATCGCGCTGGGGTACGTGGTGGCCCGTGACTTCCGCGCGAAGGTCGAGAAGACGAGGTGGGGAACCGACACCGATCGGTCGTGACCCTCGCCTGCGGCGCTCGTCGTCCCGACCGCAGCGCCGCGAGGCAGGGAGCGGAGAAATCTCCGACGTCGGACCCGGTGCCGCGCCGGCAGGATTTCTCCGCTCCGCCCCGCCCCACCCAATAAGCCGTTTGGCATTCCGCGCCTTCGCGCTAGAGTCGGGGCAGAAACAATTTTCTGGGGACGGAAGATGAAGAAATCGGAGGCCGTTCGCGGCCGCAAGGTCGTTCTGCAGCCCGGCGAGGGCAAGTCGTTCTGGCAGCCCGTGCCGGCCAACGGGTTCGCGGAGCCCCGGCTGGTGCCGGGCGAGACCAAATTCGAAGGCGTGTCGCTGGGCTTCCAGTCCATCGCGCCGGGGAGCTATGTGCGCGAGCACAGCCATGACAACCAGATCGAGATGCTGGTCGGGTTCTCCGGCCGCGGCACGGTCAAGGTCGACGGCGTGCCGCACCCGATGGTACCCGGCACGACCTGCTTCCTCGGCTACGACGTCAAGCACCAGATCATCAACGAGACCGACGAGGATCTGGTGATGGTGTGGGCGATCGCGCCGGCCGGGCTGGAGGAGTTCTTCGAGACCATCGGCCGGCCGCGCGAGGAAGGCGAACCCGCGCCCGAACCCTTCGCGCGCCCGGTCGACACCGACGCGATCGACAGCCGGAGCGGCATGAACGCCACCGCGGCGGAGGCCTAGATGCCGAAGGTCGATATCGGCGACGCGGAGATTTACTACGAGGAGGCGGGCAGCGGCCCGCCTCTGATGCTGGTGCCCGGCCTCGGCGGCCACGGCTCGTTCTGGGCCAGGCAGGTCGAGGCGTTCAAGGGCGACTTCCGGGTCATAATCCACGACCACCGGGGCGCCGGCCAGAGCACCCATTCGCCGATCCGCTATTCGGTCGACCAGATGGCCGCGGACGTGCTCAAGCTGATGGACGCGCTCGATATCGACCGGGCCCATTTCGTCGGCCATTCGACCGGCGGCGCGATCGGCCAGACCATCGCGCAGGATCGCCCCGACCGGCTCGTGACCCTCGGACTGAGCGCGACCTGGGCGGGGTCGGACCCCTTCTTCCGCCGCTCCTTCGAGCTGCGCAAGGCGTTGCTCGAGACCTTCGGGCTGGAGCGCTACACCGAGATGACCGCGCTCGTCCTCAACCCGCCCTTCTGGGTGGCGGAGAACGACGCGGCGATTTCGGCGGGCGCAAGGGCGGCGCTCGACAACGCCGCCCCCGTCGAGATCATGATCGGCCGGATCGACGGCATCATGGCCTTCGACCGCCGCGCGCGAATGGGCGAGATCGCCATGCCGACCCAGATCATCGTCGCCCGCGACGATATGGTGACGCCGATCCACATGACCGACGAGCTCTCGGCCGGCATTCCGCACGCGGAAACGGTGGTGCTGGAGCGCGGCGGGCATTTCGTCCCCATGGTGCTGCCGGAGGACTACAACCCGCCGGTGCTCGAATTCCTGAGGAAGCACCGCGACCTCTGAGCCGGAAGGGCGGCTCCCCGTGAGGCGGATCGGCGTCGTGGGCGCCGGCGCCTGGGGCACCGCGCTCGCCGTCGTCGCGCGCGCGGCGGGGCGCGAGGTCGCGCTGTGGACGCGGCGCGAGAGCCTGGCGCGCAGCATCGCGGAGACCGGCCGCAACGACGAATACCTGGCGGGCGTCGCGCTCGACCGGGAGATCGCCGCGACCGCCGACCCGGCGGAAGCGGCGGCGGTGGACGCCGTCCTGCTGGCGGTTCCGGCGCAGGCGGTGCGCGGGACCTGCGCGCTCCTTGCTCCGCATCTCGCCCCTTCGGCGCCGGTCGCGGTCTGCGCCAAGGGGATCGAGCGGGAGACCGCGAAGACGATGAGCGAGGTGGTCGGAGAGGCGCTTCCCGGCAACCCGGCCGCCATCCTGTCGGGGCCGACCTTCGCCGCCGAGGTCGCGCGCGGACAGCCGGCCGCGGTGACGCTCGCCTGCCGCGACCTCGCCATCGCCGAGGCGCTGGCCGGGGCGCTGGCGACGCCCGCCTTCCGCCCCTATCACAGCGACGACGTGGCCGGCGCGGAGATCGGCGGCGCGGTCAAGAACGTGCTCGCCATCGCCTGCGGCATCGTCGAGGGGCGCGGGCTCGGCGAGAACGCGCGCGCCGCCCTGATCACCCGCGGTCTCGCCGAGATGTCGCGGCTCGCCCGCGCGCGCGGCGGCCGGGCCGAGACCATGATGGGGCTCGCCGGGCTGGGCGATCTGACGCTGACCTGCGCCAGCCGGACCTCGCGCAACTACAGCCACGGCGTCGCCCTCGGCGCCGGCTTGCGGCCGGACGGCGGCGCGGTGGTCGAGGGGGTGGCGACCAGCGCGGCGCTCGTCAGCCTCGCACGGCGGCACGACGTGGAGATGCCGATCGCGGAAGCGGTCGCGGCGATCCTGCATGACGGGACCGACATCGGCGCGGCGGTCGCGCGGCTGCTCGCCAGACCGCGCCGCGCCGAGGCATGATAGGGCCGGACCGGACGGGGAGGGATGAGATGGCGTATTGGCTGTTCAAGTCGGAGCCGGGCGCGTGGTCGTGGGACGACCAGGTGAAGGCCGGCACCGCCGAATGGGACGGGGTCCGCAACTACCAGGCGGACAACAACATGAAGGCGATGAAGGTGGGGGATCGCGGGTTCTTCTACCACTCGGTCAACGCGCGCGAGATCGTCGGCGTGGTCGAGATCGTCCGCGAGCACTATCCCGACCCGACCGACGCCAAGGGCCGCTTCGGCATGGTCGACGTGAAGGCGCTGATGCCGGTGGAATCGCCGGTGACGCTCGCCGACATCAAGGCCGAGCCCGCGCTGTCGGGCATGGCGCTGGTCCGCCAGTCGCGGCTCTCGGTGAGCCCGGTCTCGGACGGGGAATGGGCGCTGCTCTGCAAGATGGCGGGCATCGCGGCGTGAGCCGGGCCGTCCTCTGCCCGCTCGACGAGATCGGCGACCCGGGCGGCAAGGGGTTCGTGCTCGACGACGGGCGCCGGATCTTCGTGATCCGCCGCGGCGCGGAGGTTCACGGCTACCTCAACGCCTGCCCGCACCAGGGCGTGCCGCTCGACTGGCGGCCCGACGTGTTCCTGAGCGTCGACAAGACGGTCATCCAGTGCTCCACCCACGGCGCCCGCTTCCGCATCGAGGACGGGGAATGCCTGTCCGGCCCGTGCCTCGGCAACGCGCTCCGCCCCGTCTCGGTCGCGGTGGCCGGCGGGATGGTGGTGGAAAGCTGAGGGGGCGCCTCATCACGCCTCCTGCTCGCCGATCAAATCGATACGCTCTCCGTAGCGGCGGAAATCGCCGGCATTGAAGGTCAGGAGCCGGGTCTCGCCATGCGCCAGCATGGTCGCGACGATATTGGCGTCGTGCACCTGCTTTCCCGCGACCGGAACCTCGCGGCACAACCGCTTGAGCTCTTCGGCGACCTCCGGGCCGTCTTCGAGGATTTCGAACCGGGCTTCCAGGGCCGCCACGTGTTCAAGGGCGTGGTCCATGACGACCGGCGGCGACCACTGCTGCGGCCGGGTCACGGTCGCCAGGTACTCCCGGAGTACTTGCCGGCTGATGCGCAACGCTTCGCGGCTGTCGCCGCCTTCCCGCATCCGCTGGCGGGCCAGGGCATGGCGCGGGGCGGCCTCGAAGCGGGCAAGAACCAGGACGTTGGTGTCAAGAAACATCCCGGCGGCGGCCCCCTGCTTCGTCCTGCGGCCCGCCGGTCAGACGCCCGGCCTCGTCGTAGATCTGCTCCCGACTCGCCGCGAAGTCCTCCGGCCAGGCGCCGCCCGGTATCGCGGGCCAGAATTCGTCGAGATCGAACGCCTTTTCCCTTGCCGTCGCGGCGGTCGGGGCCGGTTCCCCTTCGGCACGCACGAACACGAGGGCCTCCGCCTCCAGGTCCACCTGCCGCGTTTTCCATCCCGCCGCCTGCCATGCCAGAGCGTGGCTGTGGCCGCCGTCCCTTTTCTGGTTCGACCACCACGGGCGGTAGAGCCGGGCCGAGTCCGGCAGGTCGAAGCCCAGAATGGTCTCGATTTCGACGAACGACGTTCGCCAGCGCGACCCCGCCCTGGACGCAAGGTAGCGGTAGAGCGGCGCATACTTGCCGCGCGACGCGGCTTCCCGGATGAGACGGTCCCGAGCGGCGGTCATTTCAGCGTCCCCACGGTCCAAAGCATTTTTCGATCGGGCACGATCGCAGTCATCTGTCGCTCGGGGAGCCCCCTCACCCCGGCCCTCTCCCCCACGGGGGAGAGGGCGGCGACCCGGTCAGGTCGGAAAATGTTGTAGGTCTGTCTGACTTGATTTTGACCCGCGCGGTGCCGCGAGTCAAACCCGGACCCGTTGCGGGCGCGACAGAATGACCGGACGCAGCAAGAGCCGTCTCCTTGTCACTCTCCGGGATCGACCCCATAATCGCCGCGCCACGATCAGGGGGTCACGGCCATGGCCGATAACGAGCTTTTCCCGGTTCCGGACAGCGTCGCCGAAGGCGCCCATGTCGATGCGGCGGGCTACGAGGAGATGTACCGGCGCTCGATCGAGGATCCGGAGGCGTTCTGGGGCGAGCACGGCAAGCGGATCCACTGGATAAAGCCCTACACGAAGGTCAGGGACGTCTCCTACGCGCCCGACGACGTGCATATCCGCTGGTATTACGACGGCACGCTCAACGCCTCGGCCAACTGCCTCGACCGGCACCTGTCGGCGCGCGGCGAGCAGACCGCGATCATCTGGGAGGGCGACGACCCCGCGAATTCGAAACGCATCACCTATAACGAGCTCCACCGCGAGGTCTGCAAGTTCGCCAACGTGCTCAAGGCCGAGGGCGCGAAGAAGGGCGACCGGGTGACGATCTACCTGCCGATGATCCCGGAAATCGCCGTCGCGGTGCTGGCGTGTGCGCGGATCGGCGCGGTCCATTCGGTGATCTTCGGGGGATTCTCGCCCGATTCGATCGCCGGGCGCATCCAGGACTGCGATTCCAACGTCGTCGTGACGTCGGACGAGGGTTTGCGCGGCGGGCGCCTGATCCCGCTCAAGGGCAATGTCGACAAGGCGCTCGAATCCTGCCCGTCGATCGAGAAATGCATCGTGGTCCGCCATACCGGGGGCGAGGTCGGCTGGCGGGACGGCCGCGACGTCTGGTACCACGAGGCGATGGAAGGGGCGTCGGAGGACTGCCCGGCCGAGGCGATGAGCGCCGAGGACCCGCTCTTCATCCTCTACACCTCGGGATCGACCGGGAAGCCGAAGGGGGTGCTGCACACCACCGGCGGCTACATGGTCTACGCCTCGATGACCCACCGATACGTCTTCGACTACCACGACGGCGAGGTCTACTGGTGCACCGCCGACGTGGGCTGGATCACCGGGCACAGCTACATCATCTACGGCCCGCTCGCCAACGGCGCGACCACGCTGATGTTCGAGGGGTTGCCCAACTATCCCGACGCCTCGCGCTTCTGGCAGGTCTGCGACAAGCACAAGGTCAACATCTTCTATACCGCGCCGACCGCGATCCGCGCGCTGATGCGCGAGGGCGACGGCCCGGTGAAGGCGACCGACCGGTCCTCGATCCGCCTGCTGGGCTCGGTGGGCGAGCCGATCAACCCGGAAGCATGGCTCTGGTACTACAACGTGGTCGGCGGCGGGCGCTGCCCGATCGTGGACACGTGGTGGCAGACCGAGACCGGCGGCATCCTGATCACCCCGCTGCCCGGCGCGACGGCGCTCAAGCCGGGCTCGGCGACGCGGCCCTTCTTCGGGGTCAGGCCGGAGGTGGTCGACGCCGAAGGCAATACGCTCGACGGCGCCTGCACCGGCAATCTCTGCATCGCCGATTCCTGGCCGGGCCAGATGCGCACCGTGTTCCGCGACCACAAGCGCTTCGTCGAGACCTATTTCTCGACCTATCCCGGCCGCTACTTCACCGGCGACGGCTGCCGCCGCGACGAGGACGGCTATTACTGGATCACCGGCCGGGTCGACGACGTGCTCAACGTCTCCGGCCACCGGCTGGGCACCGCCGAGATCGAGAGCGCGCTGGTCGCCCACGGCAGGGTGGCCGAGGCGGCCGTGGTCGGCTACCCGCACGACATCAAGGGGCAGGGGATCTACGCCTATGTCACCCTTGTGCTCGGCGAGGACCCGACCGACGAGCTGCGCCGCGAGCTTGTCCTCTGGGTGAGGAAGGAGATCGGCCCGATCGCCACGCCCGACCTGATCCAGTGGGCGCCCGGCCTGCCCAAGACCCGGTCGGGCAAGATCATGCGCCGGATCCTGCGCAAGATCGCGGCCAACGAGCAGGACCAGCTCGGCGACACCACCACGCTCGCCGATCCCGCCGTGGTCGACGACCTGGTCGAGCAGCGGATGAACCGCTAGCGGCGCCGCGTGGCCGGACCCGCAACGCCGGACTGGTCGCGACGCGTCTTCGACCTCCTGGTCGAGGCGGGGGTGAGCCTGTTCGCCTACGTGCCGGATGCCGGCAACCGGGCGCTGGTCGATCTCGCCGACGCCCATAACGACACGCGGGCGGTCCTGCTGTCGAGCGAGCAGGAGGGGATCGCGCTCGCCGCCGGCGCCGACCTCGTGGGCGCGCGGGCGGTCGTCTGCATGCAGTCCTCGGGCGTCGGCAACTGCCCCAACATGCTGTCGCTGGTCCAGGGCGGGCGGTTCCCGATGCTGCTGATCGTGACAATGCGGGGCGATTACGGCGAGATGAACCCGTGGCAGTACCCGATGGGACAGGCGGTGGAACCCGTCCTCCAAGCCATGGGCGTCGTGACCTACCGGGTCGAACGGGAGGACGATCTCGAACCGGCGGCGCAGGCGGCGGTCGACGCGGCCTGGCGCGGCGGTCAGGGCGCGGCCCTGGTGCTGTCGCAGAAATTCCTCGGCGCCAAGCCGTTCTGACGCGTGGACGTGAGGATATGACCGAACCGTCGCTCGACCGCAGGGAGGTGCTCGGCGCGCTGTTCCCCGATCCGGGCGAATACCTGATGGTCGCGGGGCTCGCCGGCTCGGCGCGCGACGCGGCGGCGCTGACCGGCGAGGCCGACACCCTCTTCGCCTTCGGAGGGGCGATGGGCGGGGCGGTCCCGATGGGGCTCGGCATGGCGCTCGCGGCGCCGGACAGGAAAATCGCGGTCGTCACCGGCGACGGCGAGCTCCTGATGAACGCGGGCGCGCTGGCTTCCGTCGCCTCCACGATGCCGGACAACCTCTCCATCGTCTGTATCGACAACGGCCGCCACGGCGAGACCGGCGGGCAGCTCAGCCATACCGCGCGGCGCACCGATCTCGCGAAGCTCGCCGAAGGCGCGGGGCTGCCTTCGACGATGACCGCCGCGGATGCCGCCGGGCTCGGCGCGGCGGCGGCGTTCCTGAAGAACGCGCCGGGGCCGCGCTTCGTCTGCGTTCGCGTCGCGCCTGGACCGCCGGCCGACTACAAGCGCAACTGGGATCCCGCCGAGTGCCGCCTGCGTTTCCGCCGGACCTGGCGCGAGACGAGCGCGCCCCGCCGGGGGTAGGCGAAAAGGATCAGGGCAGGTCTTCCAGACGCCGAAGGCTCACCTGGGCCGGCTTGCCCGGATCGTCCTCCGGCCACATCCGCCCCCTGATCCTGTCCCCGTCCCGCCGGCCCTCGAACGCAACCCGGAGCGGGCCGGCGACCGGCAGCCCGAAGGCGTTGCGATCGGAACCGTCGAAGTGGGTGACGGTGGCGTGGATGGTAACCGTGTCGTCCGATGCCTCGAACTCGCCGACATAGTGGAATCTTGCGTCGCCTCCGAGAATCTTCGAGCGCATGAACACCACCACCCCGGCATTCTTGTCGCTCGGATCGTCGAAGTCGCCGAAGCGGAGCGCCCACAGGCCTTCGATGTCGTTCATCCGTCGTGTCCTCCCTGTCTTACGGGCCCGAACCCGGTCAAGCGGCTCCGCAGGAAGTCCAGCGCCATTGCCGCGCAGGTCCCGGGTTCTTCCAGCTGGAGCAGATGCGTCGTCTCGGGGATGAAGTCGTAGTCGAAGTAGATCAGGGTCGAGAGGTCGGTGCCCGGCATGAACGAGTATGGCTCCACGGGATCGGCTGCGATCACCTTGATCGGGAAGGACAGCCGCTCCAGGTCGGGCATGATCGCCCAGCAATAGATGTATTCGCAGACCTGGGCGTCGTATTCCCGCGGGCACCGTAGCTCGTAGCCGCCGTCCGCGGCGCGGCGCAGCGTGGTCCGGGCCAGCAGCTCCGGCGCGCCGGAGCACAGCCGGCCGAAGGCGCCGATGCCGGACAGCCTGTCCGCGAACTCCTCCAGGGAGGCGAATTTTTCGCGGCGCGTGGCGGCGGATTGCGCCAGGCGGTGTCCGACGCCCTCGAGGTCCGGCGGCAGGCCGCCGCTGGGCACGATCGGAAGGTCGTACAGAACGAGCGCGTCGTAGCGCTGCCTCTCATGCGCGTCGAACAAGGCGACCAGGGACGAGAGGGAGTGGAACATGCCGACCCGGGGCTTCTCGCCGAAATGCCGGTCGATGTCCCGCAGCACGCGATCGTGATCGTCGACGAAGGTCGGGAAGTTGTGTGTCTCGCGCGGGCCGACCGGGTTCCACCCATGGTTGCGGATGTCGAACACGATCACCTCGAAGCCGAGGAGGAAGCGGGACCAGAACGGAAAATAGGCGTCGGCGCTGAGGCCGCTGCCGTGGCTCAGCACGAGGCGCGGGCCGTCCGGGTTGCCGTGGCGCCGGACGAAGATCGGAGCGCCGTCGGCGGCGACGGTCCGGTGGACATCGAGCGGCCGGGGCACGGTCCAGAGCATGACGGCGGTCTCAAGAGCGCTCAGGACGTGCGCGCGACGGGAAAAGGGCACTGGCTTTCGCCATCGTTCCGTTTCTTGCCTTCACCCCAGCTCCGCCAGCCGCCGCAGGGTGATGCTCAACATCGGCTGCTCCCGTCCCGCCGGCCACATGTGACCGACGATCCGGTCGTTCCTGATGTCGCAGGCGAACTCGATTTCGAGCCGGTCGTCTACCGGGATGCCGTAGGCGGACAGGTTGCGCCCGCTGTAGTGGGTGATGCTGCCCCGGCCCATCGTCTGCGATCCGGCGATCTCGAACTCGCCGAGATAGTAGAAATGTCCGTCGCCGCCGTAGAGGCGGGTTCCCATGATGACGACCGCGCCGCCGTTCCTGATGCCGCAATTCTCGAAGTCGTCGAAGCGCATGGCCCAAAGGCCGTCCAAGTTCGTCATGGGATGGCGGTCCTTGCCGTCTCCCGGTCCTCGGCGATGGCGACGATCTTGTCGAAGCCCGAAACGCGGAACACGTCGCGGACCTGCTCGTTGAGCCCGCACAGCAGCGCCTTGCCGCCCGTCTTGTCGAGCTGCCGGACGAGATGCAGCACGCCCCGGAGCCCGGCGCTGCCGATGAAGGTAATCTCGGAGAAGTCGAGGATGAGGCCCCTGTCGTCCGAGCGCAGCATCCCGATCAGCGCTTCCTGGAACGTCCGCGCGTTGCCGTCGTCCAGCCGCCCCTCGATGCCGGCTACCGCCACGCCGTCGCTGCGCTCAAACGATATGTCCATGTTCACTCCGTTCCAGTGAGGGAACCCCCGGGGCGTCCTGCAGACCGCCCCGGGGGCCTTCCGGCGGGGAATTGAGAACCGCCACCGCGGGTGGAGGCAGGCCCCGCCGAAACCGGTGCAAGGCTAAAGCCTCGCCGCCCAGACGATCGCCTTGCCGAGACCGATCCCCACGACCGGCGCCAAGGCGAGGGCCAGCACGATCAGGAGCGCGTAGCGGAGCGAGGTCATGCGGGGCCTGCTCATCCGGAGAGCCACGGCAACCCCGGCTTTCCCTCTCCACGGGCGAGGTCTCCTTTCGCCTCCGCCGCCACGCGTTTCATGTCGTCATGCTCCGCACCGCCGACTTCCACCGTCCAGCGGTTGCGCCGGTGGAGGCGGACAAGGCCTCCCTCCGCCCCGAAAGCGGCGCGCCTTCCAGGCAGGAAACCGACTGAATCGCCGCAGGTGAATAGCAGATATTGTCTATTTATTGTGTATTAATAGGTGAATCTTTAATAGTAATTACATATTATTCCGAGCGATTCAGTAATCGACCTCGAGACCGCACCCTTCCGCCGGAGCGGATCTGGAAACCCCCGGCGTCGACCGGACTCAGAACGCGTGGCGCCAGCCGGCGAGCAGGCTGACCTCAGGCGGCGCCTCGGCGTCGTGGCCGGGGTGCCGGGTCCAGGTGCCGCCGAGCCGCAGCTCGCCGGCGCCCGGCGCGGCGTGGAGCCACTGCGCGGACAGGTCGATCTGCCGGCCCGCGGGGACCAGATCGGCCGAGACGCTCCGGCGCAGCACCGCACCGCCCGGGGTGCGCCCGACCGGCACCGAAAGCCGCGCCGCGCCCTGTTCGACGCGGAGCGGCTGGGACGCCGAGAGCCGGAGCGTTCCGCCGCCGAGAACCCGCTCGGCCCGGACCGCCGCGGCGCTGCTCACCAGCGGGGACACGCCGGCCAGGATGCCGCCATGCGCGGACGGGAGCGCCACGCCCAGCTCCGCGTCGGCGGCCAGGCGCCATGCGCCCTGGGCGCTGTCGCCGGCGAGCCCGAGGAAGACCGAGTTCGCGCCGATCCGACCGAACGCGCCGGAGGCCCGGCTGCCGACCAGCGTCTCGCGCTCGCCCAGCCATCCGCCGCGCGCCTCGATCGGGGAAGATCCCGGCTGCCAGGACAGCACCGCGCCAGTGACCGGGGACCGCCCCTCCATCCCCTCGGTGGAGAACGCCGCGACGCCGAGCCCACTGCCACCCCGCATCGCCACCGTCGCGGCGCCGGCGGCCAGCGAGAGGTGTCCGCCCGTCGACAGCTCCGTGAGCTTGGCCGCGCGCTCCGCATCGGTCAGGCAGCCGTAGCTCACGGTGTCTGTGCAGCCCGACCGCAGGGGGACCGGGGGCGCGGAGACGGTCGGCTGCGAGGAGCCTCATGGTGCCGCTTTCACCGCTTGAAGGTTCTGCCATTCAGTGGGCGACCCGACGGAGCGTCGCCACGGTCGAATAGCAGATATTGTCCATCTATTGTGTATCTATATTTGAAAATTTAATACTTATTTGATATTATTCTTGGCGATCCGGCAATCGACCCGGAGACTGCGCCCTTCCGCCGGAGCGGACCTTGACGCCGGCTTGCGCTTTCTCGCGACGAGACGAAGGGAGCGTTTGCCGTGGCGGATCGGGACCCCCTCACCCCGACCCTCTCCCCACGGGGGAGAGGGAGATTCGCGGCGCCGACTCCGCTCCATCTACTCCCCTCCCGCTTGCCCCGGATCGCAGTCCGGGGCTTGCGGGAGGGGCCGGGGGAGGGTGGGCGAAAGGCCGGGGAACAAGTCCGGGCATGACGAGGTGGGGGAGACATCAGGGCGCGGCGCCTACCGGCAGACGGCGTTGCCGGTTTCCCTTGCGGGTCGGGGACGCGGGTCTTTTTCGGTCAGCGTTTCGAGGAAGGCGACGAGATCGGCCCGTTCGCGCGCGCTCAGGTCCAGGCGGCGCAGGATCCGCTCGCCGCCGGCGTGCAGCCTTTCCTCGTCGATCGTCGAGTAGTGATCGACGACGTCGGCGAGCGTCGCGAGGCTGCCGGCGTGCATGTAGGGGGCGGTGAGCACCACGTTGCGCAGCCCCGGCACGCGGAACTCGCCGAAATTGCTTTGCCTCGGGCGGACGTATCGAGTCTTGGCGGCGGTGGACCGTTCAGCATCGTCGTTGAAGCGGCCCAGCAGGGTGTAGGGGCTCGCGCGCAGCTTGCGGATGCCGCCGTGGCGGCCGGAATCGACTCTTCCGGGCTCGACGAAATGCTTCACGCCGGCATCGGCGAACTCGCCGTTGGTAAAGGCCGGGCCGAAATGGCAGAAGGCGCAGTTGCCCCGGCCCACGAACAGCCGCAGGCCGCTGAGGGCGGCGGCGGGATAGCGGGCCTGGCCGGCCGCATCTCCACGCGCGAGCGCGTCGCGGAAATCGTCGAACGGCGTGCGGCCGGTGACCTCGGTTTCCAGGAACGCCGCCAGCGCCTTGCCCAGATCGACGAAGATCCGTTCGTCGTCCGCGCCGGGCGCTTCGCCGAAGGCACTTTGGTAGCCGCAGGACAGCCGCTCGTCCGAGCGGACCAGCCGCGCCGCGCCGCCGGGGCCGACGCCCATCTCGCGCGCATCGAGCAGGGGGCGCAGGTTCTGCGCCCACAGCGAGTCCCGCCCGCCGTCCCAGCCGAACCAGCGGTTGAAGCGGAGGTTGAACAGGCTTGGCGCGTTGCGGTCGACGATCCGCTGCCCGCGGCTGCGCGGCAGGCCGTCGGTCCAGGCCCGGTCCGGCTTGTGGCAGGTCGCGCAGGACACCGCGCCGGAGGACGACAGGCGCGGATCGAAGAACAGGCTCTGTCCGAAGGCGATGGCGGCCGGCTTGCCGGAAACCCGGTTGCTGGGATCGGGCAGCGAGGCCGGCGGCCACGGCCCGTGGCGCAGGATCCGTCGTTTTTCCCCGGCGGTGAAGTCGAGCGCCAGCGCCGGCGCGGCGATGCCTGAAAGCAGACAGATCGCGATCGAAAGCCCCGCGAGCCCGACGACCGGCCGGAGCGTCACTCGGGCACCGTTTCCGCGGTCAGCGTCTCCCGGCCCGCCGCGCCGCGGACATCGAGGATCAGCTGCCAGCGCCCAGGCATGTGGAACATCAGGCCCTCGGCGGTTCCGGACGGCCCGTTCAGGGTCACCGCGGGCCGGTAGTTCATGCCGTGCCGGTGGTCCGGCATCCAGCCGCGCACCGCGACCCGGCCGACCGGCGGCCCGCACAGATGGAAGCGGACGGTGAAATGCGCGCCGACCGGGATGGCGGCGGGTTCGGACCGCCACCAGGCCGTCCACAGCTTGCCGGCGATTTTCGCGCCGCCCGTCCAGCCCTCCGGACGGTCGCAGGCCGCCGCCTCGCCGGCCGCGAGGACGAGCGCGAGCGCGGCCGCCAGGGCGGGTCCGCGGAGGCGCCGCCGGGTCATCGCGCTAGGGCGTATCCGTTTCGGATAGAAGCATTTCTGCCCTTGCCTCTTCTTCGTCATGGTCGGCGGAGGCCGACCATCCACGAGTTTTTACGGCGTTGAAAACAAAACGTGGATGGTCGGCCTCCGCCGACCATGACGGGAGGGAACGGATGAGTTGTTCCAACCAAAACGGACAGACCCTACCGCAGTTGAGCCAGATGCGGCCCGATCATCGCCTCGCCGTTGCGCCAGGCGATCTTTTCGGCGAGGTCGGGCGGCAGGTCGGCCAGCCATTGCCGGGTCCAGTCGGCGTGCTCGACGACATGACGACATAATGCCAGCGCTCCGGCGTGAAGGTGTCGCTGCCGACCATGACGCGGTCCGGGAAGGCGGCGAACAGGCCGCGCCAGTCGTCGTCGACCCGGCCGCCATGCGCGTGTTCGCTGCGGAAGGCGAGGTCGGTCCACAAATTCGCGTGCTTCCCGAGCATCGGGCCGACGACATCGGGACCGGCGAAGCCGGCATGGGCCCACAGCACCCGCGCTTCCGGCCATTGGGCGAAGATGCCGTCGACCGCGCCGGCGTCCGAATGGGCGTGCAGGAGGAGATTGTGCCGCCGCGCGAGCTCGATCATGCGCCGCGGCACGGGTTTGCCGATTTGCGAAGCGAAGAGGTGGAATTCGCCGACCGCGATCCACTTGAAGCGCTTCAGACGGTCCTCGAGAAAGTCGACCACCGACGGATCGTCGACCCAGCTGTTAATCTCGCCGCGCCGGCGGTAGGGGCGGAGGCTGGGCAGGACGAGGTCCGGCGCGGCGGCGTAAAGCGCGCGGGTGCCGGCGTCGCCCGAGCTCGACACCAGCGCCCGCTTCAGCCCCGCCTTCCGCAGAATGGCGACGGCCTGACCGGCGGACAGGAGCTCGGCCGCGTCGTGGCTGAAATGGACGTGCGCGTCGAAGATCGGCATCGGCGCGCCGGCGGCGCGGGCCACCGGGGACAGCAGCGCCGCGGCGGCGGAGGTCGCGAGAAAGCGGCGGCGCGAAACCATGGCGGGGCTCCTTCCGGCCGGGACCTCCGGGATCCTGTCACTCCCCGCCGCCGCGAGGCAAGCCCGCGGGCCGCTTCCCCGATCGCGGCGGCACGCTCAGAAATCGATGCAGCGGCCGTCCTTTTCCCAGTCCCCGTAGCGGGTCGGGTCCGGTCCCTTGCGGCCGCCGATCTCGGGGACGGTGTCGGGGTCGGGACGGGTGTCTTCGCTTCCCTCTTCCCCGGCCTTGCCGGTGGACTTGGGCACGGTCTTGGGGTCTGTTGCCGTCATCGCGGCACTATGCTCGGCGCTTGCCGGGCTGCCAACTCCCGAATACGGAACGCGATGGGCGGCACGAAATCCACTCGACGACAGAGACCGCGCGAGGTCGCGCATGCGCTGCTCGACACCGTGCTCCACCGCCGCGATCCGCTCGACGAGGCGCTGGCCCACTCGCCCGGTTTCGTCGCGCTGGCGGAACGCGACCGGGCGCTGGTCCGCCACCTGACGGCGACGACTCTCCGCCGGCTGGGTCAGATCGACGTCCTGCTCGCCAATTTCATGGACCGTCCCCTGCCGGACCGCGCCGCATCGGCGCGAAACGCGCTCAGGCTGGGCGCCGCCGACATCCTGTTCCTGCGCACCCCCGATCATGCGGCGGTCAACGAGGCGGTTGCGCTGCTGGGCACGCCATCGGCGCGGCGCTATCGCGGGCTCGTCAACGCCGTCCTCCGCCGCCTCGCGCGCGAGGGCGGCGCGCTGGCGGGGGAGCAGGACGCAGCGCGTCTCAACACGCCGGACTGGCTCTGGCAAAGCTGGGCCGGAACCTATGGCGAGAGCACGGCGCGGGCGGTGGCAGAGGCTCACCTGGCCGAGCCTCCGCTCGACATCAGCGTGGCGTCGGAGCCCGGCGAGTGGGCGGGCCGGCTCGATGCGGAGATGCTTCCCACCGGGAGCCTGCGGCGCGCGCCGGCGCCGGTCGAGAACCTTCCGGGCTTCCGCGAGGGGGGCTGGTGGGTGCAGGACGCCGCCGCGGCGCTGCCCGCCCGCGTGCTGCTCGCGGGGCTGAGGGATCCGCGCGTCGCCGATCTCTGCGCCGCGCCGGGCGGCAAGACCGCGCAGCTCGCTTCCGCCGGAGCGCGGGTGACGGCGCTCGACATCTCGCCCGCGCGCCTCGAACGGCTGGGCGGGAACATGGCCCGCCTGCGGCTCCCGGCCGAGCTCGTCGAGGCGGACCTCCTCGGCTGGACGCCCCCCGCGCCGTTCGACGCGGCGCTGCTCGATGCGCCCTGCTCGGGCACCGGGACCATCCGGCGCCACCCCGACATCGCGCGCAACAAGACCCCGGACGACGTGGCCCGCATGGCCGCGCTCCAGCGTGCGCTGCTCGACGCCGCGGCGAAGGCGGTGCGGCCGGGCGGCCGGCTGGTCTATTCCGTCTGTTCGCTCCAGCCGGAGGAGGGGCCCGAGGCGGTCGAAGGGTTCCTCGCCGACGCGCGGGATTTCCGTCGCCTCCCCATCGGGGCGGACGAAGTGGACGGAGTCGAGCCTTTCCTGACCCCGCAAGGCGACATCCGGACGCTTCCCTGCCACCTCGCGGAGCATGGAGGGATTGACGGATTCTATATCTGCCGACTGGAACGTCGCGGCGGCGCGCCCCGCCGCGCCTAATCTGTTGCCGCGACTCTGTGAAGCTGATACCAAAGCCGGGTGCCCCGGGCTCTCAGAATTGCGCCGTCCATCCTCTCGGCTGACTTCGCGAGGCTGGGCGCGGAATTGCGCGCCGTCACCGATGCCGGGGCGGACCTGATTCATATCGACGTCATGGACGGGCATTTCGTCCCCAACATCACCATCGGCCCCGGCGTGGTGAAGGCGCTCAAGCCGCATTCCCGCCTGCCATTCGACGTCCACCTGATGATCGCGCCGGTCGATCCCTTCATCCCGCAATTCGCTTCGGCCGGCGCGGATATCATCACCGTCCACGCGGAAGCGGGACCGCATCTCCACCGGAGCCTCGCCCTGATCCGGGACCAGGGCTGCAAAGCGGGTGTTTCCCTCAACCCCTCGACCCCGGCCGAGGCCGTCGCTCCGGTGCTCGACGCGGTCGACCTCGTGCTGGTGATGAGCGTCAACCCGGGCTTTGCCGGGCAATCCTTCATCGCCAGCCAGCTCGACAAGCTGGACAGGCTCCGGCGGATGATCGACGACGGCGGACACGACATCGCGCTCGAGGTCGACGGCGGGATCGATGCGGAGACCGGCAGGCGCGCGGCCGAGGCGGGCGCCGACATCCTGGTCGCCGGAACCGCCGCCTTCGCCGGGGGCGAGGAAGCGTATGCGGAGAACATCCTTCGGCTGCGCGGCAATGCCTGACGGCGGCGCGGTTCCGGCACGGTCCGCCGACACCCGGCCGGTGCGCAGATGGCCGCGCAACGCCGTCCGGCTCGCGCTTCACCGGCTCGACCGCCTGACCCTCAGACGCGTCGTCTATTCCCTGGCGACGCTCTGGTTCAACGGGCTGTTCTACCGCCGCACGCTGGGCGGCCGCTACGGCCAGGGACTCGTCCACGCCCCTCAGGAAGTCTGGCTGGGCGACGCGCGGCGCGGGTCGGCCGTCCTGAAGAAGGAGTATGTCTTCGCGGGACACGCCGAGACCGAACCCCGGAACCTGTGGCGCAACAAGGCCGCTCCCGAGGCCTGGCAGGCGGCGCTGCACGGCTTCGACTGGCTGCGCGATCTCCGCGCGGTGGGCGGCAAGACGGCCCGCGAGCACGGGCGGGCCATGATCGTCGATTGGCTCGAACGGGAAGATCGCTGGCATCCGCTGAGCTGGCGGCCCGACGTGGTCGCGGAACGGCTGACCAACTGGCTGATGGCGGCCGAATATTTCTACCCCGTCGACGAACCGCTCGACGCCAAGCCCTTCCTGGGCAGCCTGATCCGCCAGTCGAGACATCTCGGCCGCGTGGTCGGTCTGCTCGATCCCGGGAGCGACAGGATGCGGGCGCTGTGCGCGCTGGTCCTGACGAGCGTATGCATGCCGGCGCAGGCGCGGAACCTCCCCCGCTGGCTCGACATGCTGAGCGCGGAATCGATGGCCCAGATCGGAACCGACGGCGTCCACGTCACACGAAGCCCGGCGATGCATTTCCTGATATTGCGCCGCCTGGTCGAGCTCAACGGCGTGCTCCGCGACGCCGGGATCGACACGCCCCAGCCGGTCGAGAGCACGATCGCCCGGATGGGGGCGGCGTTGCGCCTGCTGCGCCACGGCGACGGCCGGTTGTGCCTGTTCAACGACAGCAACGAGGAAGAGAACTGGCTGATCGATCTGGTGCTGAGCCGGGCGGACGCGCTGGGGCACCCCGCCGCCGCGGCGCCGGAAGACGCGGGATTCCAGCGCCTGTCGGCGAACCGGACGATCGTCATGATGGATGCGGGACCGCCGCCGCCGCCGGGATTCGACGGCCACGCCCACGCCGGCGCGCTGAGTTTCGAGATGAGCGTCGGCCGCCAGAGGATGATCGTCAACTGCGGCGCCTATTCGGGGCTGCGCGAAGATTGGCGTTTCGCCCAGCGGACGACTTCCGCCCATTCGACCGTCACGATCGACGACTACAATTCGGCGGACGTCCTGAACGCCGAGATGATCGGGTTCCGCCCCCGGATTTCCCGGATCGACCGTCACGAGGCCGACGGCAATCTGTGGCTCGACGCCACGATCGACGACTACGCGGGGATCTCGGGACTCAGCCATCAACGCCGGCTCTATCTCACCGCGAACGGGGCGAATCTCCGCGGCGAGGACAACCTTTCGGGCAAGCGCCAGCATCGCTTCGTCGCCCGGTTCCATCTTCATCCGTCGGTTACCGCGTCGCTGGCGCAGAACGAAGAGTCGGTCCTGCTTCGCCTGCGCGACGGGGACGGCTGGCGCTTCCGCGCCGAGGGCGGTGTCGTGGATCTGCAGGAAAGCGTTTATCTGGGCTTCCGCGGCCGGCCCCGGCGGACCCTCCAGATCGTCATCACCGGCGCGAAGCGGGGCGGCACGGCAACCCTCAAATGGGCGTTCGTCCGGATCGGAGGATAGAGCGTTTTCCGACCCTATCGGGTCAGGACGGCCGGTCCACCCTCCCCCGGCCCCTCCCGCAAGCCCCGGACTGCGATCCGGGGCAAGCAGGAGGGGAGAAGGCAAGGAGTCGCCAAACGAGTCCCCTCTCCCCCACGGGGGAGAGGGTCAGGGTGAGGGGGTCCCACCGCAACCCGGTGCGACCACGTCCGGTCGGATGTTGCTCTAACCCGTCGCCGGGGCGGCGGTTCGCAATTGCTCGACGACATGGACCCGGATGGCCGAAGCGAGGCTTCCCAGCCGCGCCGCGTCGATCTCGCTGATCAGCGCGGCGACGCTCAGGCCCCGTGAATCCGCGATCGCGGAAAGCTCCGCCCAAAACACGGGTTCGAGCGCGACGCTGGTGCGGTGACCGGAAACGGTCAGCGTCCGGCGTTGCAATCCGGATCGGGTGACGCTCATCGCGAAATCCGTTCCGCCGCCCGGCGGACCCTCAGAACAGCCCCTCGATCTCGCCCCGGTCGTTGACGGTGATGTTGTTGGCGGCGGGAACGCGCGGAAGTCCCGGCATGGTCATGATGTCGCCGCAGATCGCCACCAGGAAACCGGCGCCGTTGGCGAGCCTGACCTCGCGAACCTGCAGGTCGTGACCCTCCGGCGCGCCGCGCAAGGCGGGGTCGGCGGAGAAGCTGAGCGGAGTCTTGGCCATGCACACCGGAAGCGCGCCGTAGCCGCCCTCCTGGTAGCCGTCGATCTGGCGTCTGACCCGGTCGGGCGCGCTGACCGTGCCGGCCTTGTAGATGTCCCGCGCGATGGTCTCGATCTTGTCCCAGAGCGGCATCTCGTCGGGGTAGAGGAAGCGGAACCCTTCATTGGGGGTTTCGGCGGCGGCGACGACCTTCTCGGCCAGCGACACGGCCCCGGCGCTTCCTTCGCCCCAATGGGTGCAATCGACCGCCTCGACGCCGTAGGCCGCGCAGGCCTCGGTGACCACCGCGACCTCGTCCGCGGTGTCGGCGTTGAAGTGGTTGAGGGCGACGATGACGGGGACGCCGAAGCCCTGGATGTTCTCGATATGGCGCTTGAGGTTGGCGACACCCTCGCGAACGGCGGGGACGTTCTCTTCGCCCAGCGCGTCGCGGGCGACCCCGCCATGCATCTTGAGCGCGCGGATCGTGGCGACCAGCACCACCGCGTCCGGCTCGAACCCCGCCTTGCGGCACTTGATGTCGATGAATTTCTCGCCGCCGAGATCGGAGCCGAACCCGGCCTCTGTCACGGTGTAGTCGGCGAGCTTGAGCGAGGTCCGGGTCGCGGTCACCGAGTTGCAGCCATGCGCGATGTTGGCGAACGGCCCGCCATGGACGAAGGCCGGCGTCTTTTCCAGCGTCTGCACCATGTTGGGCAGGATCGCCTCCTTCAACAGCGCGGTCATCGGACCGGGCGCCATGAGGTCGCGCGCGAACACCGGTTCGCGGCCGCGGGTCTCGGCGACGACGATGTTGCCGAGGCGCTCCTTGAGGTCGGCGAGGCTTTCGGCGAGGCAGAAGACGGCCATCACCTCGGAAGCCACGGTGATGTCGAACCCGTCCTCGCGCGGGAAACCGTTGGCGACGCCGCCGAGCGAGCCGACGATCGAGCGCAGCGCGCGGTCGTTCAGATCGACCACCCGGCGCCACGAGATCCGGCGCGCATCGATACCCAGCGCGTTGCCCCAGTAGATGTGGTTGTCGAGCAGCGCGGACAGCAGGTTGTGCGCCGATCCGATGGCGTGGAAATCGCCGGTGAAGTGGAGGTTGATGTCCTCCATCGGCACGACCTGGGCATAGCCGCCCCCGGCCGCGCCGCCCTTGACGCCGAAGCAGGGGCCGAGGCTGGGCTCGCGGAGGCAGATCACCGTCCGCTTGCCGATCGCGTTGAGCGCGTCGCCGAGGCCGACCGTGGTCGTCGTCTTGCCTTCGCCGGCCGGCGTCGGCGTCATGCCGGTGACCAGGATGAGCTTGCCGTCCGGCTTGCCGGCGAGAGTGTCGATGTAGTCGAGCGAGACCTTCGCCTTGTGCGGGCCGAAGCGGTAGACCGCATCGTCCGGGATGTCGAGCGAGCCGGTGATCTCGGAGATTTCCGTCAGCGTCGCCGCGCGCGCGATCTCGAGGTCGGATTTGACCTCGCTGCCCATGTTGTTGCTCATCGTACCTCCGGTCCGTTCGGCCCGGATTGTAGGGACGCGCGGCGGCGCGCAAAAGGCCGGCCCGTCTGGCAAGATGGCCCGTGGAGTCGGCGGAACCTGCATTCGGAGGATCGGGACATGGCGGGACGGATCGAGGCGCGGCTGGCGGAGCTGGGGATCGTGCTGCCGGAGGCGGGCGCGCCCAGGGCGGCGAAGATCCTGACCGCAAAGATTTCCGGCGACTGGATGTACGTTTCCGGCGCCGTGCCGAGGCTCGACGGCGAAATCCGCTATGTCGGCAAGGTGGGACGGGAGTTCTCGCTGGAAGAGGGGCAGGCGGCGGCGCGGCTCAGCGCGCTCAACATGCTCGCCCATGCGCGGAAGGCGCTCGACGGCGACCTGGACCGGGTGCGCGACATCGTCAACGTGCGCGGCTTCATCAATATCGACCCCGATTTCATCCAGATCGCCGAAACCCTCAACGGCGCGTCCGAGGTGCTGATCGAGATCTTCGGCGACCGCGGCCGCCACGCCCGCACCGCCGTCGGCGTGGCGGGGATGCCGTTCGGCGTGGCGATCGAGGTCGAGGCGCAGATGCGCGTCGATCCGGCCTGACCGCGCGAGCCGCTTGCAAGCGGGGGCCGGCTGGGCCACGATCCGTCAGCCGACGGTCGAGGGAGAGCCCGACATGCAGCGCGTCAAGCACGAGATTCCGAGCGACTACCGGGACGTGACGATCGACGAGCTCGCGGAGCGCCAGGTGGTGCGCTACGGCGAGCTCGAGCCCGATTGGGACGCCTTCGCCGATTCCCAGATCGAGGGCCGCCGCCGGGCCCAGTATCGCCTGATCGGCGTCGGCGGGTCCGGCAAGCCGGACCCCCACGCGCTTCCGGCGGGCGGGTTCACGCTCTCGATGCTGATCGTCCCGCCGGGCCAGGGCGGCTCCGCCCATACCCACGAGGTGGAGGAGGCGTTCGTCGTCCTGGAGGGCGAGCTCACCGTGTTCTTCCAGGACGAGACCGGACGTCAGGCCGGGAATACGCTCGGGCAGTACGAGGTCGCGCTGTGCCCGGCCGGAATCCCGCACGGCTTCGTCAACCAGGGCGACAAGGACGCGCTGATCCAGATCATGATCGGCAGCGGCGAGCCGGGCCCGATCGGCTTCGTCGACGACGACATCTATCGCGAGGAGGTCGACCGGCTGACCTCGCGCGGCCGGATGGCGGCGGCGGAGTAGGGGGTATCCCGCCCTTCGATATGCCGCTTCGTGGCTGTTCAGCGTGAGGGAAGCCTCCAATTGAACCCTCATCCCGAGTAGGCGCGTTCGCGCCGTATCGAGGGACGGCCCGACGTTACGGTTCAAACAAGGCCGGACTCGTCTTGGCCCACCCTATTCGTAATCGGCATGGGCGCGGGACTTGCCGGCGCCGTCTTCGGCGATCATTTCTGGCGTTGCCACCTGTTCGGCCGGCGGGCCCTGGAGGCCGAAAAACCGGCGCATCCTTTCGTAGACGATCTCGTGGCGGAGCGCCGGGTCCAAGCCCCTGAACATTTCGTAGAAGATCGGCGAGGGGTCGGGCCATGTGCCCTGCGGGTGCGGGTAGTCGGCGCCGAACACCAGGATGTCGCGCAGCACGTTGTCCTCGTGCGTGATCCCCTGCGCGGCGATCGCGTCCTCCTCGAAGGTGACCAGCATCTGTCGCCGGACGTAGAAGCTCGGGAGCTCCTCCAGGCCGGTATCGCGGAACAGGCCGGGGCGCTCCTCGGCCTGACGGTCCATCCAGTAGACCAGGAACGGCACCCAGCCCGCCCGGCATTCGGCGAACAGCAGCTTGAGCCCGGGATGGCGCTGCAACGCGCCGCAATAGACGATGTCGGCGAGCGGACGCGACAGCGAGAACGGCGCGCAGGAGAAATAGGCCATCCGCTCGCCGCGGTCCGCGGGCGGGATGGTCGTCTTGACGTGGCCGCCGATATGGCAGGCGCACACCGTCCCGGTCTCCTCGAAGGCGGTCCAGGCGGGCTCCCAGCATTCGTGGAACATCGGGTGCGGCCCGTCGAAGGGCACGAACTCGGCCGCCTTGCAGCCCATCGCCGCGAGCCGCCGGATCTCGCCCGGCACGGCGTCCGGGTCGAACACCGGCAGGATCGGCAGGATCATCAGCCGGTCGGGATCGCGGGCGTTGAGCTCCATCGCCCAGTCGTTGTAGACGCGGTGGACCTCGTGGCGCAGCGCCGGGTCGTCGATGTCCCACTTGCGGGTGGAGCCGAACCCGACATAGCCGTAGACGCTGCCGTGGTCCATGTGCTCCAGCAGCAGCTCGGGATCGGAGGGAGGCAGGCTGCCGTCGGGGATACGCGCGCCGGATCGGCCGAAGAACTGGTCGAGGAGCGCGCGGTTGTCGGGACCGTCGGCGGTGCCGCCGTCGCGCCCGCCCACGATCTTGCCTTCCCAGCTCCAGAGCAGCGCGCCCTCGTGCTCGACCACCTTGGGCGCGTCCTTCCGGAACTTCGCGGCGACCCGGTCCTGCCAGAGCCGCGCCGGGATCCAGCGCTGATCGAGGTGGTTGTCGGCGGAGTTGTACTTGTAGAGCGTCACGGAACGGCCCTCCTGCGGCGCGCGAGATAGTCCTTGCCCACGATCAGCCCGCCGAGCGCGAGCCCGATGGCGTTGAGCCACAGCCCGTAGTCGATCGCGTGCGCGGGCAGCAGGAGCAGGATGCCGGCGGCGAAGGAGAGCAGCCTCTCGGCTATTCCCAGCCGGCCGAACATGAAGCCGATCAGCCCGCAGGAGGCGATCCAGACGCCGATCATCGCGGTGGCCGCGGCGGAGATAATCTCGAGCGCCGTGCCCTGGCCGATCAGCGCCGGAGACAGCACGAACACGAACGGGATCACATAGGCGATCCAGCCGAGGCGAACCGCCGTCGCCCCGGTCTCCATCGGCCGGGCGCCCGATAACGATGCCGCCGCGAAGGCGGCGATCGCAACGGGCGGGGTAATCATCGACATCAGCCCGAAATAGAGCACGAACATGTGCGCCGCGATGGGGTGGACGCCGAGCTTGATCAGCGACGGCGCGATCATCGTCGCGAGCAGCAGGTAGATCGCCGAAGTCGGCATCCCCATGCCGAGCAGGATCGAGACGATCGCGGTCAGCACCAGCAGGAGGAACAGGCTGTCCTCGCCGACCGCGGCGAGGATCAGCGTCAGCGCCTGGCCCAGCCCGGTGCGGTCGAGGATGGCGATGATGATGCCGGCCATCGCCCCGATGACGACGATGTCGGCCGACGCGCGGCCGCAGCCGGCGATCGATTCCCAGAGCTGGCGCGGCGTGATCCGGTGCCGCTTGTAGCCGAAGACGATGCTGACCGCCGCCACCGATATCGCCGCCCAGAACGCCGCCTCCTGGGCCGGCAGGTTGAGGGTGAACAGCGCGTAGACCAGCACGACGTAGGGCAGCGTGAAGAACCAGCCCTCCTTCAGCACGCGGACGATCGGCGGGATCCGGTCCCTGGGCAGAGGCGCGATGCCGTTCTTCGCCGCCTCCAGATCGACCTGCACGAACACCGCCAGGTAATAGAGGACCGAGGGGATCAGCGCGGCAAGGATGATCTCGGTGTATTCGAGCTCCAGCAGCTCGGCCATCAGGAAGGCGGCCGCGCCCATGATCGGCGGCATGATCTGCCCGCCGGTCGAGGCCACCGCCTCGATCGCGCCGGCGCTCTTGCGGTCGTAGCCCGCCTGGCGCATCAGCGGGATGGTGATCACCCCGGTCGAGGCGACGTTGGAGACCGCCGAGCCCGAGATCGAGCCGAACAGCCCCGAGGCGACGACCGCGATCTTGGCCGAGCCGCCGCGCGAGCGCCCCATGATCGCGGCGGCGAGCTCGGTGAACCATTCCGACGCCCCGGTGTGGAGCAGGAGCTGCCCCATCCAGATGAACAGCACCACCGTCAGCACGATGATCTTGAGGGGCAGGCCGAGCAGCGCGACATTGGTCACGCCGAGCTCGGCGATCAGCCGGTAGCTGTCCTGTTCGTAGCCCTTGAGCATGCCGGGGGCGAGATGCCCCACGAAGGCGTAGGCGAGGAACGCCGAGAGCACCGCGGTCAGGCTCCAGCCGGCGGTGCGTCTCAGCGCCTCCCACATCAGCGGGATCAGCACGACGCTGATCCAAAACATCTTGCCGCGCATGGCGAACGGGTTGAGCTCGATGTCGCCGTAGATCCATATGAGATAGGCCGACGCGCCGAGGCCGAGCACGGCGAATACCGCGTCGTACCAGGGAACCGACGGCCGGTCCCGACCGCCGGCGAACGGAAAGCGGATGAAGACGATGGCGAGCGTCAGCCCGAAACAGGCCACCAGCGCCTGCTCGTCGAACCACTGGAAACCCATCCTGAGCCACAACTCGATCGCCCAGGTCAGTGCGATCACCGTGATGACCGCGCCGAGAACCCGGGTCGACAGCGTGACGAAGCGGCCCTCGCGGCGCGCGGAGAGGAGCTGCGCGCCCCTGTCCTTCCGACCGCCGGCGTCCGTTCCGGTCGACTGCTCGGCCATCTCGGAAAACCCCGCCGCCGGACGGACGCCCGCGCCCCTGGAGGAACGCGGGCGTCTCCGGCGGTTCTATGCGGCCAGCCGGATCAGCCGGCGGGCCAGAGACCGACTTCCTTGTAGTACTTCACGGCGGCCGGGTGATAGGGGTAGCCGTGCTGCTTGGCGAGGCGCTTGTCGGCGCTGAAGGACCGCCACAGCGGCCCGCCTTCCTTGAGCTGCTTCTCCTGGGTATGCATCACCTTGGCGACCTTGTAGACGATGTCGTCCGACACGCCCTTGTGGGTCCACAGCAGGAAGTCGTAGGTCACGAATACCGTCGGCTCGACCACCGCGGTCAGCCCCTTGGCCGGCTTGACGACGCTCCATTCGCTCTTCGGAAACCACTTGTGCATCCCTTTGAGCGCTTCGGGCGTGTTGGGATAGGAGATGTGCCGCACTCCGCCGTCGATCTTGGCGTCCATCTGCTTGACGAAGCCCGACCCTGCCGCGGCGATCGCCCAGTCGATCTTGCCCGCCATGAAGGCGCGCCAGTGCTGCACCAGCCCGACCTGCGGCACCGGCTTGATGTCGGCCGGAGTGAGCCCGACCGTCGCCAGCGAGCCGTTGAAAATGTGCACGAAGAGCGGCGCGCCCTTGAAGCCGACCGGCATGCGCAGCCCCTTGAGCTGCTCAATCGAGGTGATGCCCGACTTCTTGGGAACCACCGCACTCACGGTGAACTTCATGATCGTGGAGACGAGGCGCAGATTGTCGTACTTGTTGCCTTTGGACAGCCCGGTGCCTTCGAAGGCCATCGAAAACTGCGGGATGTTGGAGATCCCGAACTCCAGCTCGCCCGCGTTGACCACGGGGATGTATTGCTGGGTGCCGCCCATCGTCTGTTTGCGCATCTGAACGCCCGGCGCGTGCTCGGACACGGCCTTCGAGATGGTCGCGGTGATCTGCGAGACCGCGCCCGCCTTGGTGGCGCCGATGCCGACCGTCTGCGCCGAGGCGGCGCCCGCCAGGGCGGCCGCGGCGATTGCCCCGAGGGCAGTGTGAATCCAACGCATGCTGTCGCTCCCGTCAGTGTTCTCCAATCGTCCGGGCGATCATAGCCAGGCGCACCTTTGGAACAAGCCGCGCGGCTGGTGTAGGCTGGAGCCGCAACCGGGAGGCGGACATGGACGGCCACCGCGGCATGCCCTACCGGACTATCGAGGTCAGCCCCTACAGCCCGCATGTCGGCGCCGAGATCGGGAATATCGACCTCACCCGGCCGCTGGCGGATGAGCAGCTGTCCGAGCTCCGCCGCGCCTTCACGGAACACCTGGTGCTGTTCTTCCGCGACCAGGAGATCGGCTTCGACGACCATGCGCGGCTGGCGGAGTATTTCGGGACCATCGGCCGCCATGTCGGCGTCCGCACCCACAGCCAGCCGTCGGAGGACGACCGGGTGCGCCGCTTCCATTTCGACGAGCATTCGGAGGACGTCTCGGGCAATGTCTGGCACACCGACCAGTCCTGCGCCCCGGTCCCGCCGCTCGCCAGCATCCTCTACAACCACACGCTCCCGCCCGACGGCGGCGGCGACACCCTGTTCGCCAGCATGTACGCCGCCTACGACGCGCTGTCCGACCGCATGAAGACCCATCTCGAAGGGCTCACGGCGCTGCATGACGGGGTGCGCGTGTTCGGCGAGGGCACGCCTCGGGCGACCCACCCGGTCGTCGTCCGCCATCCGGAGAGCGGGCGCAAGCTGCTCTATGTCAACGAGTCCTTCACCGTCCGCATCGAGGAGATCCCGCCCACCGAGAGCCGGCACCTGCTCGCCTTCCTGGTCGAGCACTGCACCCAGCCCGAATGGACCTGCCGCTTCCGCTGGCGCCCGCACTCGATCGCGATGTGGGACAACCGCTGCGCCCAGCACCGCGCGATCTCCGACTACCTGCCGAATGTGCGCTCGGGCTACCGCGTGCAGATCGACGGGGTCGCGTCGCCGGTGGCGGGGTAGCTATCCCGGGGCCTCCCGGCTCGCGATCCAGTCGCGCAGTATGTCATACTCCAATAGAATGCCCGCCGATAATTGGCTGGGATAATGTTCGATGGAGTTTTCGCAACTCGTTACAGACATTTGGGCAAACGACATTGCCCGATTCTTCTGCATTCTAGTTGGCGGCGCTTTTGCGCTCGGAATTCTGGGACTGCGCCTTTCGCCGCTATCGGCGTTCGGTCAACACGGTCCCGCGCTTTGCACGACTCTCGGCGTGCTGGGGACGTTCACAGGCATCTTTCTTGGCTTGCTCGAATTCGATGTCGCCAAGATCGATGCCAGCGTCCCGAAACTCCTGGCGGGGCTCAAGATCGCCTTCTCCACCAGTATCGTCGGCATGGGAGCCGCCATTTTGCTGCGTGTCGTCGAACCGTTGGTGGCGTCCCGCCCCGAAGCTGCGGGAGAAACCACGCCGGAGGCGATCCATCAGACGCTAAGCCAGATCGACGATACAATTTCGCAATTCTCTGAACGGCAAGCCGCCGCTCTTGCCGAAGTCCGCAACGCCATCTCGGCGGAGAGCGACAGTAGCCTCGTGACGCAAACGCAAAAGCTGCGGATATCCGTCGAAGACGGAAACCGTCAACTGATCGCTGAGTTCAAGCAATTCGCCGAAACCATGGCAGAGAATAACTCCCGCGCCCTGATCGAAGCGCTAGAGCAGGTGGTCCGGGACTTCAACACGCAGTTGAACGAGCAGTTCGGAGAGAATTTCAAACAGTTGAATGAAGCGGTTGGAGCGCTGCTGGAATGGCAGGAGCGATACAGAATACATGTCGAAACGATGGAAGAACGTATAGAAACAGCCGTGACCGGCCTCCAGACTTCCGAAGCCGCCCTCGGTGCTATTAGAGCGGATGCGGTCCAAGTCCACGAGACGCATGCGATGTTGCAGCCTCTGCTGGAACGTTTGTCTGCAAACGTAGAAGCGCTGCAACAATCTCTGAATGCTCACGGGACAGCAACACGAGAATTAAACGCTCATCTGGACGCCGTGGCGAGTCTCAAGGATCGTGCCCTGGATGCATTTCCAAGGATCGAAGGAAACATCACATTGTTGACGGAGAATCTTAACAACACCATCGATGCGCATACTCAAATCATCAAGAATTCCGCCAGCGCTATGCAAGAGCAACATCAGGCACAGTTAAGCCAAATTCAAGACCTGATTGGACAGCAGTTTCGAGCATTTGACCAACAAATGCAGCAGGAACTCACACGAGTTCTCGAAATCATGGGACAACAACTGGCATCCCTGTCCGAGAAATTCGTTGCAGATTACGGACCGCTCACAGAGAAGCTGCGCACCCTACTTGACACGGTAGGACGCGGAACGCCCGGGAGAGCACAATGAGCGTTGCACGCATTTTTGGCCGGAGCGGGCAACGCGACGAAAATCATTGGATATCCGTGTCCGACCTGATGGCGGGATTAATGGTCATTTTCCTCTTCATCGCAATCTCCTACATTCGCCCCATTGAGAATACCCAAGAGGCAATACGAACCATCGTGGCGACATGGAACGAATCGGAGGCCGATATACACGCCGCGCTGCAGAGAGAATTCAAGGACGATCTGGACCGCTGGAATGCTGAATTGGACCGGGAGACGTTGACCGTTCGCTTCAAAGCGCCCAAAGTGCTTTTCGACACCGCAACACCTGAGTTGAAACCGAAATTCCAGACTATACTTGCTGATTTCTTTCCGCGCTACCTGCGGGTCCTATACGCTTTCAGGGATGCCATCGAGGAAGTTCGCGTCGAAGGCCATACGTCCTCTGTTTGGCAGGGCGCGACGAACGCGGAAGAAGCATATTTCAAGAATATGGCGCTCTCCCAGGCAAGGACGCGCTCGGTGCTGGAATTCGGCTTGCTGCTACCTGCTTCCGAGAAGTTTCGGGAATGGGCGCTCCGTCACCTGACGGCGACAGGGCTGTCGTCGAGCCGGCTCATTTTGACTAGCAACGGCGTTGAGAATGCCGCCCGATCACGCAGAGTCGAGTTCCGAGTATTGACCAATGCCAAGCGGCAAATCGTGAGGATTATCGAGACTCTGGAGATATTGGAGTCGCCGGGATGAGGTTGCCTGTCGACTTTCAACCGCTCCGCCAAGTACGCGAGACCATGGGCGCGGAGATGTCGGCCTGGACGCCCCGGCGGGAACAAACGGCGGAATTGGAGCCATTCGAACAGAGGGTGTCTCACCAAGAAGTCGATCAGATTGTTCCTCTAAACGGAGTCGGCCCTCTCGTCTATCGAGGCGAACAGATCCTCCTGTACATCAAGGATACACGTTTGGATCGCCACACTTTAATTCATGACCCTGAGAACTCTCCAAGGTTTCATGTAGCGGAATGTGAGACTATTGAGCAAATGCGCCGAGGCAATCGGTTTGAACGATATGTCATGAAAAATCGGATTGAAAGCAACTTCAAGGTTGAAGCAACCGACCCCAACATCGGAACGATAGAAGAACTCGAAGTCGAATTGTATGTTTGCAAAAATTGCTTGAAAGCTTTGGATTTGAGAAATGATCGTTCAAATTGGCCAGCGTTTTCTATGGCAGCCTTTTTCCGCGACCATGAAACGTTCTTTTCCGATCTGCCCCGGCATACGGACGCGACAGCGCCGCCAGGCGGTTACCCGGGAAACTGGGAGCTTATCTCGCGTGCCTACAAGGAGCTACAGCGCTGGACTTGCGAGGAGTGCCGAGTCTGCCTTGACGAAAGAGAACATCGCCGACTACTGCACTGTCATCATAGAAACGGGGTCATCTCCGACAATAAACCTGAAAACTTACAAGCTCTCTGCGTCGAATGTCATGCTAGGCAACCGGGACATGGGCGTTATCCGCCAAACGACGAAGATCGAGAGCTGTTGGGCCGACTACGAGAAAACCAAGGGGTCCGACAGTAAGGTATAGAAGAGAAGTTGGCCAATACTGAGAATTAACGCTCGACGAAATCGGTTGTGCGGTTGTCTCGAACGATCTTCGTAGAATTGTCCAGAGAACTGGTCAAGAACGGGGAAACCATTCGCGCGCGGGTTCCTCCCTGTGGCGAGAAGCCAGCAGCGACCTAGCGCCCAAACCGCGGAGCTCCGCCGCGCCTTCACGGATCGCCTCGTGCTGTTCTTTCGCGACACGGAGATCGATTTCGACGACCATGCCAAGGTCGCCGGATATTTCGGGACCGTGGGCCGGCATGTCGGCGCCCGCACTCCATCGCCATGTGGGACAACCGCTGCGCCCAGCACCGCGCGATCTCCGACTACCTGCCGAATGTGCGCTCCGGCTACCGGGTGCAGATCGACGGGGTCGCGGCGCCGGTGGCGGGGTAGCTATCTCGGGGCCTCCCGGCTCGCGATCCAGTCGCGCAGCGCCGCGTCGATCCGCGTTTGCCAGCCGCGCCCACCCGCCTTGAAGTGGTCGATCACCTCCGGCGACAGGCGGATGGTGGTCGAAACCTTGGGCCGGGCCACGGGCGGACGGCCGCGGCGAACGGACGCGCGGGCGAGCTTGTCGGGCCAGCCGTCCCGAGAGAGATCGGGCGCGTCATCCGGGTCGAAGTCGCGGGGCGTAGAGCCGTCGTTCCCGTTCATTGGCCTTCCTTATGCTTATGACCCGTTGCGCGCCGTCGCGCGGCGTCCAGACCAGCACCACCATCGCGTCGTCGAGAAATCCGATGGTGATGAGGCGATCTTCCCGGTAATCCCGCCGATCGTCTTCCACGGTTAGAGTCGCGCCATCGAACACTTCTCCCGCCCGGGCCATGTCCAGCCCCCTGCCTTCGAGGGTGGCCGACCACTTTGCCGGATCGTACTCGATTGGCATCAATTTATGTTACTACATTAAAACGGTTCAAGCTCCACCGGATCCACCCGAAGATCCCTACCCCCTCGCCACAGCATGCGGCAGCGGCAGCCTGAGCCCTGCCCCGATGTCGAGCGCCTTCCTGTAGACGTGGTGCGCCACGCCGATGTCCTGGCTGACCAGGCCGACGGTGTGGATGAGGTTGCGTTCGTCCGGGCTCTCGCGACCGCCGGCCTTCCCCGCCACGAGGTCCGAGATCTCGCCGTGCATCGCCTCGCGCGAGAACAGGCCGTCGGCGACGGTCTTGCGGAACTCGGGCGTCAGCATGTTGATGTCGAAATCGTCGACGACGATCCTGTCCATCTTCGGCCAGCCGGCGGGGTCGAGCTCGCGCCTTGCGAGCGAGACGAAGGTGGCGCCCGGTTTCAGCCATTCCTCGCGGCTCACGATATCCTTGGACGTGGTGCCGCCGACCGCGATGTCCGCGCCGCGCACCGCTTCCTCGATCGACGCAACGGGCGTCACCGGCACGCCGAGCGCGGACGACCACTTGTCGGCGAAGGCCTCGCGGGTCTCCGCCCGGCGCGAGGTGCAACGGATCTCCTCGAAATCGTAGAGCTCGGCGAGGCATTGCAGCGCTGTCGTCCCCATCGTGCCGACGCCAACCAGTCCGAGCACGCGGGGGTCGGGGTTCGCCATCCACTTGCAGGCGAGGATTGCGGCGGCGGTCGAGCGGATCGCGTAGGTCCAGTGCTCCTCGACGATGGCGAGTGCGACCGAGGTGACGGGATCGCTGAGAACGATGTAGCGGGTCGCATCGAGCGTGCCGACGGTCGAGCGCTCGGCGTCCTCGTAATAGGCGTAGAGCCTGACGCCGGAGATCGGGATTTCGGAGAGCAGCGCGCCCTTGACGTGCCAGTGGTGGTGGAACCGGTCGTCGTCGAGCCGGAAGGCGGGCGGGTCGGTCCAGCTTACCGTCCCCTCCGCGTGCATGCGGTAGACGTCCTCGCACACCGCCATCGCCTCGGCCGGGCTCAGGAGGTCGAGGGTCTCGGCATGCGACAGGAAAATGAGCTCGTCGGTCATTACGTATGCCCTCCCGCGCTTTCCAGCGTCGCCATCGCCGCGCGGACCCGTTCGGTCGCCCCGGCGTCGAGCTCCAGCGTCTCCGGGTCGATCACCACGCCGTAGAGCGCCCGCGCGGCCTCCGGCGAGACATAGCCCTGGCGCACGTCGTCCCGCACCTTCTCCGCCGGGCGTTCCAGCGGCGAGCCGAACCCGCCGCCTCCACCCGAATTGACGATGAAGGCATCGCCGGTCTCGATCCGCTTCCAGAACAGCTTGGCGTTGGCGAATTCCGGTCCGGGCTCGCCGTTCACCCTGAGCCCGACGCGGTTGCCGCGCCCGGCGCGCCCGCCTTCGAGACCCCAGGGCTCGCAATTCGCGCGGTCGGCCTGGCTGTTGAAGTTGAGCGGCGAGCGCGCCTGGACGACGTATTCGATGCCGAGCCCGCCGCGATGGCGCCCCGCCCCGCCGGAATCGGGGATCAGGGCGTGCCGCTCGATGACGATGGGATAGTTGACCTCCATCAGCTCGGACGGGCTGTTATGGGTGTCGCCGTCGTTGAGGCAGACCGTCGCCGGCATGCCGTCCTCGTTGTGCTTGGCGCCCCAGCCGCCGCCGGTCGGCCCGATCGCGCCGATGAACAGCTTGTTCCCGCGCGGATCGATGCCGTTCATCCGCCCCATCACCAGGTCGGCGTGATGGCCGGCCGCGACGCGCTCCGGGATGGCCGGCGCCAGCGCCTTGAACACCGCGTCCACGATGGTCATCGGGAAGGTCATCCAGCTCCGCATCGCCGCCGGGCGCTCGGCGCTGACGATCCGCCCGGGCGGGATGACCGTTTTCAGCGGGCGGAAGCTGCCGTCGTTGATCGGGTAGTCGGTCGGCGAGGCGATGCACTTGAAGGCGACCTGGGAGCAGGCGTGGGCCGTGGTGATGCCGGAGTTGTAGAACCCCTTGACCTGGCGCGAGACGTCGGTGAGGTCGATGGTCATCTCCTCGCCCGCGACCGCGACACGGACGACGATCGGGATCTCCCTGCCGATATCGATCCCGTCGTCGTCCATGAAGGCCTCGGCCTCGTATACGCCGTCGGGGATCGAGCTTGTGCGCTCGCGCGCGGACCGCTCCGACTGGTCCATGATGCGCCGGATCGAGTCCAGCACCGCATCCCTGCCATAGCGTTCGATCAGCGCGAGGAAGCCGCGCTCCCCGGTGCGAACGGCGGTGAGCTGGGCGCGGAGATCGCCGAGCGCGCGTTCCGGCATGCGGACGTTCATCGCGATGATGTCGACGAGATCCCGGTTGAGTTCGCCCGCGCGCTGCAATTTCAGGATGGGAACCTGCAGCCCCTCGGCATAGATGTCGGTGGTGATGCCCTGCAGCGTGCCGCCGATATCGAGCCAGTGCGCCATGCAGCAGGAGAACCCGACCAGCTCGCCCTCGTGGTAGATCGGCAGGCTCAACGTGATGTGGTTGAGATGGCTGCCGGTGACATAGGCGTCGTTGGTGACCAGGATGTCGCCGGGCTCGATCCCGTCGGTTCCGAAATGCGCGAGCTTGGCGCGGAGTGTCTCGGCCATGCCGCGGATGAACATCGGGAGCCCCAGCCCGATCGAGACCGTCTCGCCCTTCGCGGTGAACAGCCCGACGGTGAAGTCGAGCGCCTCGTAGATGATCATGTTGTAGGCGGTGCGCATGAGGTTGGTCTTCATCTCCTCGGTCACCGCCATGACGCCGTTGCGCACCAGCTCGGTGGTCACGGGATCGTTCCGGGGATCTATGCCGTTCTCCGCCATGGGGCGACCATAGCCCGCGCAGCCCCGTCCCTCAATTTCCGGTCTGTTTCCGGCCGCGGCCCGGTTGCGAGCCCCGCGCCGCGATGATATATACCATTGAGCGATATCAACCGGGGGAGTTCCGGCGATGACCATGACCGCCAAGCTGTTCTGGAACGGAAGATCCCAGGCCGTGCGTCTCCCCAAGGAATTCCGCATGCCCGGCAAGGAGGTCCGGATTCGCCGCCAGGGCGCGGCGGTCGTGCTCGAGCCGATCGCGGACGACTGGGAATGGCTCGATGACGTCGTCGGAAAGGCCGAGGACTTTTTCCCCGACGGCCGCAACCAGCCGGAGATGCCGCCGCCCCGGCCGGGGCTGGACGAACTGTTCTGTTGATGCGCTATCTCTTCGACACCAATACCTGCATCGCCCTGATAAACGACACCTCGCCGGCGCTGCTGGCCCGGCTTCGCCGGCACCGGCCCGAAGAGATCGGCGTGCCCTCTCTCGTGGCCTTCGAGCTCTACTTCGGCGCGTTCAAGAGCCGCGGGCCGAAGCTCAATCTGACTGTCATCGACCGAATGACGTTCGAGATCGTCCCCTTCGACGCGGCCGACGCGCGCGCCGCGGGTGCGATTCGCTCCGATCTCGAGGCCCGCGGCACGCCGATCGGCCCCTATGACGTGCTGATCGCCGGCCAGGCCCGGGCGCGCGACCTGATGCTGGTCACCGCCAACACGCGCGAATTCGAGCGGGTGGACGGGCTGAAGTTGGAGGATTGGTCCACCCCCCTGTCGTAGGACCGATCGGCCGCCCCCCAACCCGCCAACTTGCCGGTTGGCCGGGGGCGGGCGAGCAGCGATAATCCCGCCGGTTTCACGAGGATCCAGCGATGCCCAATATCCGCATGCTCGACTTGGACGAACTCAAGGCGGGCAAGCTCCGCCCGCTGGTCGCCAAGGCGCTGCGCCACCGCGCGCCGGACCCCGCCTTCCACGCGATGCTGGGCCACAGCCCGGACATCGCGCGCTCGATGTATCTCGCCTGGGGCGCGGTGTTCAACACCGGGCGGATCGACCACAAGCTCAAGGAAATCATCCGCGTCCAGCTGTCGCGGATGGCCGCGTGCCGCTATTGAGGCAACGTCCGGTCTGCTTCGGCGAAGCAGCAAGGATTGACGGAAGAGGCCATCGACGAGGGCATCGAAGCCTACGCGTCGAGCGACCGCTTCACCCCGGCGGAGAAGATCGCGCTCCGCTACTCGGAGCTGATGGGGACGGCGCCGGAGAAGATCGACGGAGCGCTCTACGACGAGCTGGCGAAGTACTATTCGGTCGAGGAGATCGTGGAACTCGGCGCCTTCGTTGGCTTCAACGTCGGCTACCACACGTTCTTCGGGACGCTCGACTTCTACCCGATGTTCACCCCCGACGGGCGGCTGGTGGACCAGGACGAGTCCCGGCGGATCTACGGCGAGACCCCGATCTCGCTCAACAAGGGGGCGATCCGGCGCGCGACGGCGGAAGCCGCCGAATGAGCGCCCGCGCCACCCTCCCGCCGGTCCCCCGCGCGGAGATCGTCGACCCCGGGCTCCAGGCGCTGATCGCGCGCTCGGAGGAGACCGGGATCGCGGATTCGCGCTTCGTCCGGCTGATGGCGCATGTGCCGGGCTATGCCGAGGCGCTGCACGACGCGCTCGACCGCTCGCTGATGGAGGGCGAGGTCGACCACGGGCTGAAGGAGATCCTCCGCATCCAGCTCGCGCGGCTCGCCGGCGATCCCTATTTCGCGTCTTTCCGGTCGAAACGCGCGCTGGCGGACGGGCTCACCGAGGAGCGCATCGAGGCGGGGTGCGGCGATTTCGAGACCGACGACCGTTTCACCCCGGCCGAGAAATGGGCGCTCCGCTACGGCTGGTCGATGTACCGCGTGCCGGAGAAAGTCGACAAGGCGTTCTATGACGAGGGCAAGACCCACTATTCGGAGGCCCAGATCGTCGAGCTCGGCGCCTTCATCGCCTTCCACTACGGCATGCAGATCTTCCTCGGCACCCTGGACCTGCCAGCGGAAGAAACATGATTGCGCCTCTCTCTTCCTCTGCGCCAAGTGCCCAAAGGCAGCAAGGAGCGAATTTCTACACGTCTGTGATTCCCTTTCACGCTTGCGATCACCAACAAGCATTGCATATGCTAGCGTCCAGCTTTTTTTCCGAAATCCTACCTACTAGGGAGTGAGAGTACTGGGCAAACAGCTTCGGTTGATAGCATCCGACGTCATGCATGTTTTCCGGGAACCGGCGGATATCTGTTCCGCCACTGGGAATGATCCATTATTGTTGGACCTAATCAACACCGACGCCTTTAAGAGACTGAAAGATGTTCGTTTCCTTGGAGCAATCGATTATTGCCGTATACCCCGACCCAACGGCAAACGAGGCGTTACTCGATTTTCTCGTTATCAACACAGTCTCGGCGTCATGCAACTGGCGCTCCAATATTGCTCTGCCAAGAATCTGCCGCCATCAACGCGGCGCCTGATATGCGCAGCAGCGTTGCTCCACGACATTGGCCATTCTCCCTTGTCGCACTCAATTGAGGCCGTATTTCAAGACATACTTGGCTTAAATCACCACACCGCCGCAGAGAATATCATTTGTGCGCGCGTTTCGCTCGGTAAGGACGTGTATTCGATACTTACCCGCTATTCCGTCGACGTAGAAAGACTGATATTCCTGATTTCTGGCAAAACAAAAGCCTTTGATGGTTTTTTTGGTGGTCCGATCAATTTTGATACAATTGAAGGCATTCTTCGTTGTCACAATTACAGGCGAATTATACCCGGGACCTCCAATCCGGCCGTAGTGACAAAGGCAGCGATAGCGAGAATTGATAATGACGATAGGGCTTTGGTCGATGACTTTTGGAAGCTCAAGAATTTTGTGTATAAGAATATCATTAATACTAAAGACGGCGTTCTTTCTGATCTCGCCTGTGATCTGTTTTTGCGAGAAAATGCTGGAAGGCTGACTTCAGAAATATATTATGGCACAGAGTCAACTCTGTTCGAAGTTTTCCCTGGATTAAAAGAACTCTTGACGAGCGGTGCTTTTGCGAGCTATGCCATGGACGTCGCACGGAAGCCGATTTATTTTACAGATCGGGCGTATTCCATTAACGACAATGCGGATTTCTTTCTCAGAGAAGATAGTACGAGATACCAACAAACGCGTGTCAGGCGTATGCTGGATATTCACCCCAAAATGGACATGCCAGACGAAGACGCAGCAAGCAATTCCAAGGGAGTTCTATTTCGTGACGACACCCTATGAGCGCAGTAAGAAATACTCTAACTGCAAAATCGACACAATTCGGCACAATTTAAGTGAATTCCAATTTGAAAATGTTTTGGTCCTCACTTGCGGCTCATTCGCCCGCAGGGAAGCCTCGAGTAATTCGGATATTGATTACTTTATAGTTTCCGAAAATGGACACGGCGAACGTTTCACCGCTGAGCGAATCCAAAGTGTGGTCTCTAGTGTCGTCCCTAATCCCCCGGCGAGCGACGGTGCCTTTGCTAAGCCCGTAGATCGCGACGACATATTGAAGCATATCGGCGGTGAAGATGATAGTAACATGAACATAACGCGGAGAATATTGTTTCTTCTAGAAGGCGAATGGCTTTATAACAGACAAGGCTTCGAGGACTTTAGGCGACAAATTCTTAGTCGATATATTCAAGAGGATATGGCAGATCATCAGCTGGCGCTGTTTCTTCTAAATGACATCATAAGATATTGCCGTACCATCGCGGTGGACTACGAGTACAAAATTTCAGGCGCTGTTGGCAAAGCCTGGGCAATACGAAATATAAAATTGGTGTTCTCTAGGAAGTTGCTATATGCGAGTGGTTTGTTTAGTATTGCAAGAACGGTTGATCGGACACGCAACGAAAAGATCAATGTGCTGGAAAACTTGTTCAGTTTGCCAGTGATGGATAGGGTGGTGGAAATATGTGGCGAGACTGAGACGAGATCGCTATTGCGGCGATACAACAATTTCTTGGGAACCTTGGAAGACGAAGACACTAGGCGTATGTTAGAAAGTTTATCTGCTGAAAATAAAGACAACAAAGAGTTTCGAAACATAAAGAATGAGGGTCATCGGTTTACAAGGGAGCTCTTGGCATTATTCGAAAACACTTTTCATTCTACACATCCGATTTGGCGCGCGGTCATGTTCTGATTTTTGTGAAGTGACTGAGGCGTTTTCGTGTATATGCCTAGTACGAAGGTGAGTGTTAAGAAGCGAGTTTAGTGATTTAGGTTTGATGAGGAGAAACGCAGGCCACAAAAAGTGTCGGTCTCCGCTTTTGCAGCATGAAGCGCGTCAATGCTTCTGATTTTAGAATCGAAGATCCACCGCTGCTGCGCGGGCGGGCGCGTTTCGTCGACGACATCCATCTGCCCGAAACCCTGCACGCGGCATTCGCGCGGAGTCCGCTGGCGCATGCCGCGATTTCCGGGATCGACAAGCGCGCGGCCGAGACGATGCCCGGCGTGCGCGCGGTGTGGACGCTCGACGACCTGAAACCCCATCTCGCGGAGGAACGCCTGGTCGTCGGCCTGCCGAGCCCGGCCTACCGCCAGCAACGCGACCGCCCGCTGCTCGCCGCCGGCGAAGTGGTCCATGTCGGCGAAGCGGTAGCGATGGTCGTGGCCGCGTCGCGCTACGCGGCCGAGGACGCGGCGGCGCTGGTCGAGGCGGATTACGAGCCCCTTCCCGTCGTCGCCGATTGCCGCGATGCGCTGGCGCCGGGCGCGCCGCCGGTCCACCGCGGCGGCGGCCACAACCTGCTCGCCGAGCTGGTCATGGAATTCGGCGACGTCGAGGCCGCCTTCGCCGGAGGCCGGGTCTTCTCCGCCGGGCTCTCCGTCCATCGCGGCGGCGGGCATTCGATCGAGGGGCGCGGCGCGCTTGCCCGCCACGATCCGGTCGACGACCTGCTCACCCTCTGGAGCTCGACCCAGACGCCGCATGCCGGGCGCAACCTGATCGCGCGCATGCTGGACCGCGAGACGCGGCGCGTCCGCGTGGTCACGCCGGCAGTCGGCGGTGGGTTCGGCCCCAAGCTCGTCACCTATCCCGAGGAAGTCGCGGTGGCGCTCGCCGCCCTCCTGCTCCGTCGGCCGGTCAAGTGGATCGAGGACCGGCGTGAGCATTTCGTCGCCAGCACCCAGGAGCGCGACCAGTTCTGGGAGATCGAGGCCGCGTTCGAGCCCGACGGACGCATCCGGGGCGTGCGGGGAACCATGCTGCACGATCACGGCGCCTATACCGCGCGCGGCGCCAACCTGCCCTACGAATCCGCGCTCACGGTGACGTTGCCCTACGACGTGCCGGCCTATCGGCTCGTTGCGCGCGCGGCGCTGACCAACAAGGTCCCGGTGACGCCGGTCAGGGGGGCCGGGCACCCGCAGGCGGTGTTCGCCATGGAACGGCTGCTGGATGCGGCGGCGGACGGGCTCGGTATCGACCGCGTGGCGATCCGGGAGCGCAACCTGATCGGCCCGGATCGCATGCCGTGTACCCGCCCGCTCGAGAGCCGGGGCGGGCGCAAGGTGGTGCTCGACTCGGGCGACTATCCCGGCTGTATGAGAGCCGCGCTCGAAGCCGCGGACTGGGACGGGTTTCCGGTCCGGCGCGACGCGGCAGCGGCGCGGGGGCTCGCGCGCGGCATCGGGCTCGCCAATTTCGTCAAGGGCACCGGGCGCGGCCCGTTCGAATCCGCCTCGGTCGCCATCGACCCGTCGGGCGCCGTCTCGGTCGCCTCCGGCGCGGCGGCGATGGGGCAGGGCATCGAGACCATGCTGGCGGACATCGTGGCGGAAGGTCTCGGCTGCGACCGCGCCCTCGTCTCGGTGACCGCCGGCGACACGGCGGCGGTCGCGCTCGGCATCGGCGGGTTCAACAGCCGGCAGGCGGTGACGGCGGGGAGCTCGGCGTTCAACGCCGCCCGCAAGGTCCGCGACAAGGCGCTCGCCATCGCCGCCCGCCGCCTGGAGGCCGCCGAGGAGGACCTGGAAATCGCCGGCGGCGAAGTCCGGGTGCGCGGCGCGCCCGATCTTTCGGTGGCGCTGGGCCGCCTCGCCGAGACCGTCGCCGGCACCCCCGGGGTGACCTTTCCGGACGGCGTCGCGCCCGGGCTCTCCGCGGAGGAGAACACCGTGCTCGACGACATGCCGTTCGCCAACGGCACCGCCGTCGCCGAAATCGAGATCGACCGCGAGACCGGGCACGCGACGCTCGCCCGGCTGGTCGTCGCGCACGATTGCGGGCGGATCGTCAATCCGGCGATCGTCGAGGGCCAGATCGTCGGCGGCGCGGTGCATGCCGTCGGCAACGCGCTCTACGAATGGATGGGGTTCGATGCGGATGCGCAGCCGCTCACCGCCACGCTCGCCGACTATCTGCTGCCGGGCTCGCTCGACGTGCCGAGGATCGATACGGTTCACATGGAATTGCCCAGCCCGCTCAACCCGATCGGGGTAAAGGGGGTCGGCGAGTGCGGCACCGTGCCGACCGCCGCCGCCATCGCCGCCGCGATCGAGGACGCGCTGGGGCTGCCTGGCGGTACGGTGAACCGGACGCCGCTCGCCCCGGCCGATATCGGGAAGCTCGCCCATGACCATTCGCTTTGAGGAGATCGGCGAGCGCCTGCGGGCCTTCCGTCTCGGCTCGGGGCTGAGCGCCGACGAGATCGCCGCCCGCATCGGCATCTCGCGCACCGCGCTATACCGTTTCGAGAAGGGGCAGGTGGCGAAGATCGACGCGCTGGAAAAGCTCGCCGACCTGCTCGATGTGTCGTTGCCGACGCTGCTCGGCGTCGGCGTCGAATATGTCGGCTCGGCCGTCAGCTTCTTCGAACGGCTGCGCCAGATCGAGGCGGCGGCCGAGCATATCGTCGTCCTCGCCGGACCCGTCTCGTTCCTTCTTTCGAGCGATGCCTTCGTCGACACGCTGGAAGAGGTGCTGGGCGAGAGCATTCCCGAGGGCGCCGAGGGCCGCGCGCGGGGCCTCGACCAGGTGCGCGAGCTCATGCCCATCCTGCGCCAACGCAAGGAAACCTACCGGGAGCGCCGGCCGGGCGTGCTCAACCTGATCTCGGAAGCGGAGATGGGGCGGTTCCTGCGAAACGGGCTGGTCGGGCGCCTCGACCCGCCCGGGCCGGTGCGGGAAGACCGCCTCGCACGCGCGCGGAGGGAGGCGGAGCACCTCGTGCGGCTGATGGAGGACGAGCCGATCGGCGTCCAGATCGGCCTGGTTCCGTCCACCCTGCCGCCGACCAGCTTCCAGATCTTCCGCCAGCCGGGCCGCCGGGTGCTGACCCTGAGCCCGTTCCGGCTCGGCGAGCAGCCCAATATCCATGCGGGCGTGGCGATGATCACCTCGGCGCCGGAAGCGCTCGCGCTGCACGAGAAGACGGCGGAGGACTTGTGGCGCCGCGCCCGCAAGGGCGCCGCGGCGGCGGCCGCGATGCGGGAGCTGATCGCGCGCCATGCCGAGGCGGGCTGACGCGCTACCGCTTCACCAGCCGGTGGGTCGCGATCGTCGAGACCACGACCCCGGCGGCGAACAGCACCAGCCCGGCGTGGATGTCTGCCGTGGTCAGCAGGCTGCCTTCGAGCGCGACCACCAGCAGCGCGACGATACACACGTCGAGCATCGACCAGCGGGATACCCAGGCGGCCGCGCGCAGCAGCCGCTCCGGCAGCGATCCGGGTCGGACGCCGCCGATCCACGCCCAGAGTCCGATGAGCACCTTGGCCAGCGGCAGCACCACGGAGAACAGGAAGACCAGCACGAACAGGCCGTAGCGCTCGTCCGACCAGAAGGCGAGCACGCCGTCGACGATGGAATAGGTCTCGCCGAACAGGACGAAGCTGGTCACGGAGACCGCCGGCACCACCAGACCGGCGATCAGCAGCGGCAGCGAGGCCGCGAGCAGCAGTCCGGCGATGCGGTCGCGGGGCAGGGCCGCAAGCCGCGCTCAGCCGCGCGGCTCGAAATGGAAAACCTCCGGCGGCTTCGACAGACAGTCGCGGAACTTGGAGCCGAAGGTTTTGTAGTCCTCGGTCTCGCGAAAGGCGAAGTGGTCCTCGATCCGGTCCCACTCGACCGAGATCATGTAGGCGAGCTCGGGCTCGACCCGCTTGCCCCAGCGGAGTCCCTGGCAGCCGGGCTGTCGGCGGAGAATTTCGGAACCCTCCGCGAAACCGTCGAGGAAAGCGGCCTCGTCCTCGGGCTTGACGTAGATGGTGGCGATTTCGACGACCATTCTTCCCTCCCGGATCAGGCGGCGGGCAGCAGCTGGCGCGATTCCGTGATCAGCTCGGCGATCTGGACCGCGTTGAGCGCCGCCCCCTTGCGCAGATTATCGGCGACGACCCAGAAGCTCAGCCCGTTCTCCACCGTGGGGTCCTTGCGGATACGGCTGACATAGACCTGGTCCTCGCCGGCGCATTCCGCCGGCGTCACATAGCCCTCGTCGGCGCGGTGGTCGACGACCGCGACACCCGGCATGTCGGACAGCGCCGCCCGCGCCTCGTCGACCGGGATCGGCCGCTCGAACTCGGCGTTGACCGCTTCGCCGTGACCGACGAAGACCGGAACGCGCACGCAGGTCGCATTCACCCGGATGTCGGGATCGAGGATCTTCCGCGTCTCGACCGCCATCTTCCATTCCTCCTTGGTCTCTCCGTCTTCCATGAAGACGTCGATATGGGGAATGACGTTGAAGGCGATCTGCTTGGTGAATTCCTCGTTGCGGACCTGCTCGTTCACGTAGATGCCGCGGGTCTGGTTGAACAGCTCGTCCATCGCCGTCTTGCCGGCGCCGGAAACCGATTGGTAGGTCGCGACGACGACGCGCCTGACCCGGGCAAGATCGTGCAGCGGCTTCAGCGCCAGCACCATCTGGATGGTGGAACAGTTGGGATTGGCGACGATGTTGCGCTTGTTCCCGGCAAGCGCGTGGGCGTTGACCTCGGGCACGACGAGCGGCACGTCCGGCTCCATGCGGAACCGCGAGGTGTTGTCGATCACCACGCAGCCCGCCTTGGCCGCGCGCGGCGCGTGAACGGCGGAGACCTTGGCGCCCGGCGAGAACAGCGCGATGTCGAAGCCGGCGAAGTCGAAGTGGGAAAGGTCCCGGACCCGCAGCTCCTCGTCCTCGCCGAACGAGACCTCGCGCCCGACCGACCGCTCGGAGGCAAGCGCTACCACGTCATCGACGGGAAAGGCGCGCTCGTCCAGACATTGCAATATCTCGCGCCCGACCGCGCCGGTCGCACCGGCCACGGCAACCTTGTAACCCATGGGGAAAACTCTCTGTTCTCTCGCCCGCCGGCGAGTCGTGGCACAGACTGCGGCTTACCGCCCGCGCGGAGCCGCCGCCGATCCCCGGAGCGCGCCGAGGCGCGCCGGCTCTAGCTGTCCGACTTGACCTCGGGTTTCTGAACGGCCGGTTTCGGCTCGATCGGCTGGCTTTCGGGCGCCGGCGTCGACGGCCCGCTCTTGAGCGCGGTCGTGATCTCCGCCGGCTTCTCGGTCGAGACCATCTTGCTGTACATGCAAGCCAACGCCGACGTGGAGACCGAGGCCGCAAGGCCTCCGGCCGCGATGATCGCAAGGATCTTCTTCATCGATACGCACCCCAGCAGAGGTTCATGACCAAGGCAGGATAGCCCGGGTCCCGCCGGCGGGCAATGGGCTGCGTCGGTTGACGCCGTACGGTGCCGATGGAAGACTCGTTCGAGGCATCACGGAGCGAAGGGATCGGAAATGAAGTACAGGATTTCGGCGGTCGCGGTGGGAGTCGCAGGGCTTCTCGCGGCCAATGGCGCGCTCGCCGCGCAGCAGTGGAACATGGCGACGGCCTATCCCGATCCGTTCTTCCACACCAAGAACATCCACCAATTCGTCAAGGAGATCGCGGACGCGTCGAAGGGCGATCTGAAGATCACCGTCCACAGCGCGCAGTCGCTCTACAAGCTGCCGGAGATCCATCGCGCGGTGCAGAGCGGCCAGATCCAGATGGGCGAGACGATCGTCTCCCTGCTGGCCAACGAGGACCGCGTCTACGAGGTCGACTCGCTCCTGTTCTTCGCGGAGAGCTACGATCAGGCCAAGCGCCTGTGGAAAGTCTCCAAGCCCTTCATCGCGAGCCGGTTGGCCAAGAAGGGGCTCACCCTCCTCTACTCCGTCCCCTGGCCACCCCAAGGCTTCTACGCGAAGAAGGAGCTGAAGTCGGCGGACGACTTCAAGGGCCTCAAGTTCCGGGCCTACAACGCGACCATCTCGCGCTACGCCGCCGCGGTCGGCGCGGTGCCGACGACCGTGCAGCTCGTCGACATCCCGCAGGCGTTCTCGACCGGGATCGTCGACGCGATGATCACCTCGGCCACCACGGGCGTGCTGACCAAGTCGTGGGACTACCTCTCCCATTACCACGACACCCGCGCCGGGCTCGGCAAGAACATGGTCATCGTCAATACCCGCGCCTTCAAGCGCCTGAGCGATGCGACCCGCAAGGCGGTGACCGATGCCGCCGCCCGGGCGGAGCCCAGGGGCTGGGAGATGAGCGCCAACGAGACCGCCAAGATGACCGCGAAGCTCGCGGAAAAGCTCACCGTGGTGCCGCCCAAGCCGGGACTGATGAACGGGCTGCGCGCGGCCGGCGCGCGGATGGTCCAGGATTGGCTTTCGAAGGCCGGGCCGGACGGCAAGAAGATCCTCGACGCCTATCGCGCGTCCAACTGACCACGCGGCAAGTCGGGTGAAGCGACCGCGGGTCCGCGCGTGAAGATGTGAGACGCCTGCTCAACGGGCTCTATTACGGCTGCGGCGTGCTCTCGGCCGCGTTCATCGTCTGTATCGCGCTCGCCATACTCGCCGAGATCGTCGGCCGTATGGCGGGCGTTCTGATTCCCGCCGCGACCGAGTTCGCCGGCTACTGCCTCGCCTCGGCGATCTTCCTCGGCCTCGCCTACACGCTGACCAGCGGCGAGCACATCCGGGTTTCCATCCTGCTGCTCCGGGTGCCGGCGCGGGCGCGGCACGCGCTGGAGCTCTTCTGCCTCGTCCTCGGCACCGCGCTTAGCATCTACTTCGCCTGGCATTTCTGCGCCTTTGCTTACGAGACCTTCGTGTTCGGCGAGGTCGGCCAGGGGCTGATCAAGACCCCGCTCTGGATTCCGCAATCGGGTCTGGCGCTGGGCCTGGTGGTGCTGGCGATCGCCTTCGTCGACGAGCTGGTGACGATGCTGAGCGGGCGAACGCCGCAATACGCCGAACGGGACGGCGACGAGGCCGCGCGGGCGCTCAGGACCGGCGGCGAGGGCTAGCGCGGTGGACATCCTCTCGATCGCTCTGATCCTGACCTTCGTGCTCCTGCTGCTTCTGGGCGCCGGGCTCTGGGTGGCGCTGTCGCTGGTGGGCGTCGCGGTGTTCGCGATGACCGTCTTCACCACCGCGCCGGTGGGCTCGGTGCTGGCGACGACGACATGGGGGTCGACTACGCCGTTCTCGCTGATCGCGCTGCCGCTGTTCGTCTGGATGGGAGAGATCCTGTTCCGCACGCGGCTGTCGGAAGACATGTTCCGCGGCATCGCGCCCTGGGTGACACGGCTTCCCGGACGCCTGCTCCACGTCAACGTGGTCGCCTGCGGCATCTTCGCGGCGATATCCGGGTCCTCGGCCGCGACCGCGGTGACCATCGGGCGCATGTCGATCCCCGAGCTCCACGGGCGCGGCTACGACGAACGGATGTCGATCGGGACGCTGGCGGGTTCGGGGACGCTGGGATTCCTCATCCCGCCCTCGATCATCCTTATCGTCTACGGCGTCGCCGCGGAGCTCTCGATCGCGCGGCTGTTCATCGCGGGCATCCTCCCGGGCGTGATGCTGATGGCGCTCTTCATGGGTTTCATCATGCTCTGGGCGCTGGTGAACCCGGGCCGAATCCCGCACAGCGACGAACGTCTCTCCTTGCTGCGCAAGATCTACGAGTCGCGCCGTTTGCTGCCGACCATCCTGCTGATCGTCGCGGTGCTGGGCTCGATCTATCTCGGTATCGCGACTCCTGTCGAGGCGGCGGTGGTCGGGGTGCTCGGATCGCTCGCGCTTGCCCTGGGCACGGGCGGGCTCAACCGGCGGGTGCTCGCGGACAGCCTGATGGGGGCGACGCGGACCACCTGCATGATCAGCTTCATCTTCGTCGGCGCGTCGTTCCTCACCATCGCCATGGGATTCACCGGCGTCCCCCGCTCGCTCGCGCAATGGATCGGCGAGATGGAGCTCGGCCGTTACGGGTTGATCGCCGCGCTCACGGTGTTCTTCATCGTGCTCGGCTGCTTCCTCGACGGCATTTCGGTGGTGCTGCTCACCACCTCGATCATCCTGCCGATGATCCAGGCCGCCGGAATCGACCTGATCTGGTTCGGCATCTACCTGGTGCTGGTCGTCGAGATGTCGCAGGTGACGCCGCCGGTGGGCTTCAACCTGTTCGTTCTGCAGGGGCTCACCGGGCGCAACATCCTGCAAATCGCCCGCGCGGCGTTCCCGTTCTTCCTGCTGTTGCAGATCGGCGTGGTCCTGCTGGTGGTGTTCCCCGAGATCGCGACCTACCTGCCGCAGCAGATGACCAAAAACTAGGCCGCCAGCGCCTCCAGCGCCGCCGTGACCGCCTCGCCCATGCCGGTGGTGGAGACCGGGGTCATTCCGGGCTGCATGATGTCGCCGGTTCGGAGGCCCTGGGCCAGGGTGTCCTCGACCGCCTTCTCGACCAGCGCCGCATCCTCCTCCATGTCGAATGAATAGCGCAGCATCATCGCGAAGCTGAGGAGGGTGGCGAGCGGGTTGGCCTTGTTCTCGCCGGCGATGTCGGGCGCGGAGCCGTGGATCGGCTCATAGAGCGCGCGCCGCCGCCCCGAGGAGTCCGCGGGGCCGAGCGACGCCGACGGCAGCATGCCGAGCGAGCCGGTCAGCATCGAGGCGACGTCCGACAGCATGTCGCCGAACAGATTGTCGGTCACGATCACGTCGAACTGCTTGGGCGCGCGGACCAGCTGCATGCCGCAATTGTCGGCTAGCATGTGGGAAAGCTCGACATCGGCGTACTCGGCCTCGTGCAGGCGGGTCACTTCCTCGCGCCACAGGAGGCCGCTCTCCATCACGTTCGCCTTCTCGACCGAGCAGACCCGGTTGTCCCGCTTGCGGGCGAGATCGAAGGCGACCCGGGCGACCCGGACGATCTCGGAGGTGGTGTAGACCTGCGTGTTGACGCCCCGGCGCTCGCCGTCATCCAGGTCCTCGATGCCGCGCGGCTCGCCGAAATAGACCCCGCCGGTGAGCTCGCGGACGATCAGGATGTCGAGCCCCGCGACCAGCTCGGTCTTCAGCGTCGAGGCCTCGGCCAGAGCGTCGAAGACCAGGGCCGGGCGCAGATTGGCGAACAGCTCGAGATCCTTGCGCAGACGCAACAACCCCGCCTCGGGCCGGATCTCGAAGGGGACATCGGCCCATTTGGGACCGCCGCAGGCGCCGAGCAGGACCGCGTCCGCGCCCATCGCCGCGTCCATCGTGGCGTCGGAGATCGGCCCGCCCTCGGCGTCGAGCGCCGCCCCGCCGACCAGCGCCTCGGCGATGTCGAAGCTCACATGGCGGCGCCGGTCCATCCAGTCGACGACCCGGCGCACCTCGCCCATCACTTCCGGGCCGATTCCGTCCCCGGCGAGGATCAGCAGCTTCTTGTTGGCGGCCATGGGAGCGTCAGGCCCAGGGCTGGGCTGTCTTGCGCGTCTCCTCGAAGGCGCCGATCTTGTCGTCCTTCCGCAGGGTCAACGCGATGTCGTCGAGCCCGTTGAGCAGGCAGTGCTTCTTGAACGGGTCGATGTCGAAGTCGATCGTTTCCCCGTCCGGGCGGACAATCTCCTGTTTCTCGAGGTCGACCGAGAGACGCGCGTTGCCGCCCTTCTCGGCATCCTCCATCAGCTTGTCGACCGTCTCCTGGGGCAGCGCGATCAGCAGCATGCCGTTCTTGGACGCGTTGTTGTTGAAGATGTCGGCGAAGCTCGGCGCGATCACGCAGCGGATACCGAAATCGATCAGCGCCCAGGGCGCGTGCTCGCGCGACGAGCCGCAGCCGAAATTGTCGCCCGCGACCAGGATTCTGGTCTCGCGATAGGCCGGCTTGTTGAGGATGAAGTCGGGCTTCTCCGAGCCGTCCTCGTCGTAGCGCAGCTCGTTGAACAGGTTCTTTCCGAGCCCGGTCTTCTTGATCGTCTTCAGGAACCGCGCCGGGATGATCCGGTCGGTATCGACATTGACCATCGGGAAGGGCGCCGCGATGCCCTGAAGCGTGGTGAACTTGTCCATTGCCCTTGGCTCCCTACAACAGATCCCGGTGATCGCTCAGATGGCCGTTGACCGCGGCGGCGGCGGCCATCGCGGGGCTCATCAGATGGGTCCGCCCGCCCGGCCCCTGCCGGCCCTCGAAATTGCGGTTCGACGTGGACGCCGAACGCTCGCCCGGTTGCAGCATGTCGCCGTTCATAGCGATGCACATCGAGCAGCCGGGCTCGCGCCAGTCGAACCCGGCTTCCCTGAACACCGCGTCGAGCCCTTCCTCCTCGGCCTGGTGCTTCACCAGACCGGAGCCCGGCACCACCATCGCCTGGACGCCGTCGGCGACGCTGTGCCCCCGCGCGACCGCCGCGGCGGCGCGCAAATCCTCGATCCGCGAATTGGTGCAGGACCCGATGAACACCTTGTCGACCCGGATGTCGGTCAGCGCCTGGCCGGCGGAGAGGCCCATATAGGCGATCGCGCGCTCCAGGGAACGCCTGCGGTTGCCGTCGTCTTCGCCCGAGGGGTCGGGCACCGAGCCCGAGATCGGCAGCACCATCTCCGGGCTGGTGCCCCACGTCACCTGCGGCTCGATGCTGTCGGCGGAGATCGTGACCTCCTTGTCGTACGCCGCCCCCGGATCGGAGGGCAGCGTGCGCCAATAGGCCTCGGCCTGTTCCCATTCCGCGCCCTTGGGCGCCATGGGGCGGCCCTTCACATAGTCGAAGGTGGTCTGGTCGGGAGCGACGAGACCGGCCCGCGCCCCGCCCTCGATGGTCATGTTGCAGAGCGTCATGCGGCCTTCCATCGACAAATCCTCGACCGCCTTGCCGGCGTATTCGATGACGCATCCGGTGCCGCCGGCGGTGCCGATCGCGCCGATGATGGCAAGCGCGAGGTCCTTGGCGACCACCCCCGGCGGCAGCGCGCCGTCGACGGTGACCCGCATGTTCTTCGCCGGGCGCTGGATCAGCGACTGGGTGGCGAGCACGTGCTCGACCTCGGAAGTGCCGATGCCGAAGGCGAGGCAGCCGAAGGCCCCGTGCGTCGAGGTGTGGGAATCGCCGCACGCCATCGTCAGCCCGGGCAAAGTGAAGCCCTGCTCCGGGCCGATCACGTGCACGATGCCCTGGCGGATGTCGTTGAGCTCGATATAGGGCAGGCCGAACGTCTCGGCGTTTTCCTTGAGGAGATCGATCTGGATGCGCGACTCCTCGTTCTCGATCGGCAGCGAACGGTCCGTGGTCGGCACGTTATGGTCGGGGACGAGAAGCTGGGCTTCCGGCCGGCGCACCGTCCGGCCCGCCGCGCGCAGCCCCTCGAAAGCCTGGGCGCTGGTGATCTCGTGAATGATCTGGCGGTCGATATAGAGCAGGCAGGTGCCGTCCTCCTGGACGTCGACCACGTGGCTTTCCCAGATCTTGTCGAACAGCGTCTTCGGTTGCGCCATCGAGCGCCTCCCTCGATTGGCCCGAGGCCGCGAAAGGCCGCGAACTTGGGCTATTCTCCGTCGGTCTCCGCCGAATCCGCCTCGGGCGGCGTTTCGGCTTCGGGCGGGGCTTCCGCCGCGTCCGGCCTGCGATCGACCTTCTCGGCGATGCGGGCGCGCTTGCCGCGCCGGCTTCTGAGGTAGTAGAGCTTGGCGCGCCGCACCTTGCCCCGGCGGACGACCTCGATCCGGTCGATGCGCGGCGAATAGAGCGGGAAGACACGCTCGACCCCCTCGCCGTAGGAGATCTTGCGCACGGTGAAGGCGGAGCTGACGCCGCTCGACGTGCGCGCGATCACCACGCCTTCATAGACCTGGATCCGTTCGCGGCTGCCTTCGACGACCTTGAAGTGGACGCGCACCGTATCTCCCGGCGCGAAAGCAGGGATCGGCCGTTCCTCGGTGAGCCTGGCGATCTGCTCGGCTTCGATCTGTTCAATCACGTTCATCGTCGTCCCCTTCCATCGGCCGCCGGTAGCGCCGCCACAGATCCGGCCGGCGTTCCCGCGTCGAACGTTCCGCCTCGGCCAGGCGCCACTCGCGGACCCGCTCGTGATGCCCGCTCAACAGCACGTCGGGCACCCTCCGCCCCCGCCATTCCCGCGGGCGCGTGTAATGCGGGTATTCGAGCAGCCCGCCGGCAAAGCTCTCTTCGGCCAGAGATCCCGCCTGACCGACGACGCCCGGCAACAGCCGCACGCAGGCATCGATCAGCGCCATCGCCGCCGGCTCGCCGCCGGACAGCACGAAATCGCCGAGGCTGATCTCCTCGATTTCGTGCGCCTCGAGCACCCTTTCGTCGACGCCCTCGAAACGGCCGCAGAGCAGGCTCATCCCCGGCCCGGAGGCCAGCGCGCGAACCCGCGCCTGATCGAGCAACCGTCCGCGCGGGCTGAGATAGATCAGCGGCGCTTCGGCGTGGGAAACCGCCGCGAGGGCGTCCCCGAGCACATCCGGCCGCATCACCATCCCCGCGCCCCCACCGAAGGGGGTGTCGTCGACGGAGCGGTGTTTATCGCGCGCAAAGTCCCTGATGTCCACCGTTTCGAGAGTCCAGAGTCCGTCCCGAAGCGCCCTCCCGGCGAGCGAGTGGCCGACCGGCCCGGGAAACATCTCGGGGAAGATGGTAAGCACGCGAACCGCGAAGGGCGTCTTGTCATCGCCGTTCATCGTCCTTCTCTTCCGGCACGATATCTCCGGTTTCTTCGACGGGCTCCGCGGGCGGTTCGATCACGATGCGCCCCGCCGCGACGTCGATCTCCGGCACATGCTCCCGGGTGAACGGCACCAGGATTGTCTCCCGCCCCCCGCCGGGATCGATCTCCAGTACCGCCGCGTCGCCGGCCGGCAGGATCGCGACGACACGGCCGCACGGTTTCCCGTCGCCGTCGCACGCGGAAAGCCCCAACAGATCGGCGTGGTAGAACTCATCCTCGTGCTCCGGCGCGGGCAGCTTCGCGCGATCGACGTAGAGCCGCACACCCTTGAGCGCCTCCGCGGCATTGCGGTCGCTGACGCCTTCGACCGCGCCGATCAACTGGCCGCGCGTCCGGCCGTGGACCGTGAGGGCGAAGATTCTGTCTCCCCTTTCGTCCTCGAGGAGTCCGTAGGACGCGATGTCCTCGGGCCGTTCGGTAAAACTCTTGATGCGGACCTCACCGCGAACGCCGTGCGCCCCGGCCACCGCGCCGACACATATGCGCCCCGTCCGGGCGGCGCCTTCGATGGCGAGCGCGGAGACCTCGGCAGCACGGCGGCGTGCCGCCGTCTCAGGCTTCGGCCGATCCGTCGGCACCGGCGTCCGCATCGCCCGCCGCTTCCTCGGCCGCCTTCATCCGCTCCTGCGCCTTTTTCCTGGGCCGGCTCTTGATCGGATTGTCGCGCTGCGGCGGCATTGGAATGATTTCGGCCTGGCCGAGGAACTTCGCCACGCGGTCGCTCGGCAGCGCGCCCCGGTCGAGCCAGTGGCGGATCCGCTCCTCCTTGAGCACCACACGCTCGGGGTGGTCGCTGCCGAGAATCGGGTTATAGGTGCCGAGCCGCTCGATGAAGCGGCCGTCGCGCGGACTTCGCGAGTCGGCGACGACGATCCGGTAGAACGGGCGCTTCTTGGCGCCGCCGCGCGCAAGTCTGATCTTGAGGGCCATCTCTCTCCTTTCCCGAAACTATCTCGGTGGCATCACGGGCGGCATTTCACCGCGCATGAGTCCCTTCTTGCCGAGCTTGTTCATCTTTTTCATCATCCGGTTCATTTCCCGGAACTGCTTCATCAGCCGGTTGACGTCCTGAACGGTGACGCCCGAACCGGCCGCGATGCGCCGCTTGCGCGACGCCTTGATGATCTCCGGCCTGAGCCGCTCGGTCGGCGTCATCGACGAAATAATCGCTTCCTGGCGGACCAGCACGGCCTCGTCCACATTGGCGTTGGCGAGTTGCTTCTGCATCCGGCCGATGCCCGGCAGCAACTGCGTGATCCCGCCGAGACCGCCCATCATGCGGATCTGGCGGAGCTGTTTGGCCAGATCGTCGAAATCGAACTGGCCCTTCTGCATCTTGCGGGCAAGCTTTTCCGCTTCTTCCTCGGCGATCGTCTCCTGCGCCTTTTCCACCAGGCTGACGACATCGCCCATGCCGAGGATGCGCGACGCGATCCGGTCGGGATGGAAGGCTTCGAGCGCATCCAGCCCTTCGCCGGTGCCGAGCAGCTTGATCGGGCAGCCGGTCACCGCCCGCATCGAGAGCGCGGCGCCGCCGCGGGCGTCGCCATCGATCCGGGTCAGGATTATGCCGGTGAGGCCGAGGCGTTCATGGAACGCCGTCGCCGTGGCGACCGCGTCCTGGCCGGTCATCGCATCGGCGACCAGCAGCGTCTCTTTCGGCGACGCGGCGCCGGCGATCGCCGCCGCCTCGTTCATCAGTTCGTCGTCGATGGCCAGCCGGCCGGCGGTATCGAGGAGGACGACGTCGTAGCCCTCCTTGCGCGCCGTATCCATCGTCCGGTCCGCGATCATCCGGGGGGTCTGCAACGGGATCGCCGGGAGCGTGGCCACCCCGGCCTGGGCGCCGAGCACCGCGAGCTGTTCCTGCGCCGCCGGCCGCCGGACGTCCAGCGAGGCCATCAGCACCTTCTTCCGGTCCTGGCGCTGGATCCGCTGACCGAGCTTCGCCGTGGTGGTCGTCTTGCCCGAGCCCTGGAGCCCGACCATCATCACCGCGACGGGCGGGGCCGCGGCGAGGTCGATGTCGGCGGAGCTGGCGCCCAGCATCTCGACCAGCCGGTCGTTGACGATCTTGACGACCATCTGACCGGGGTTGATGGAGCGCAGCACCTCCTGCCCGACCGCCTCGGCGCCGACCGTCTCGATGAAGTCCTTGACCACGGGGAGGGCGACATCGGCTTCCAGCAGGGCGATGCGGATCTCCCGCATGGCGGCGGAGACATCCTCCTCGGACAGCGCGCCACGCCGCTTGAGGCGGTCGAATACGTCCTCGAACCTGGTCTTCAGACCGTCGAACACTGCCGCTTCCCCCGGCCCAACGCGCTACGCGCCAGTGCGCGCATCGCGCGGACTGGCGGACACCCTGGGGCGCTGATCTCTTCACCCGAACGCTGGGACGGCGCAATCTAGGGGCGGCGCGGGGCTCCGTCAACCGGCCGGACCGAGACCTTGCGGGCCGCTCTTTCCAGCAGTATGTGGAGCTCGCCGGTCGCCGCGCGGGCGATGAGCCGCACGACTTCCGGCCAGTCCGCGATCAGAGTCTCGTTCACGACATCGTTCCCTTGAACCAAAGCGCCGATTCTTTCCCCGGACTCATCTTCCAGGCGCCATTCCACCCCGAGCGGACGCATTCCGCCAACGACCGGCCCGAGAGAGATCGTGGCGGTGAGCAGCGGCCCGGCCCGGCCGTCCGGCAGGATGTCGATACCGGCTGCGCGCATGGCGCCGATCATCGCACGGCGCAGGGCATTCCCGTCGATTCCCCGCGGCGCCGCGACCGCGCCGAAGCGTACCGAGGGAGACTTGCGCACCGGAGCGGGCGGGGCGGGACGCAGAAGCGACGCGATCCCGTCCGCGGACTCGCTCGCGAGCCGCCGGACCAGGGGCTCCGAAGCGCCTTCCCAATCATGCTCGAGCGGCCCGGCGGAGACCCAGTGCCGGCCGAGCCCGCGCCCGTCGCGCCCGATCACCCACCACTCGATGGCGACTTCCAGCCGACCGTCATCGGCGGGCCGCGCCTCGGCCGCGCCATAGACCAGGGCGCCGGGCGCCCGTTCCGACGACACGACAGCCGGGACCTCCCGGCGGGCCAGCGCCTCGATCAGCGCGGGGACGAACGCCGCCGCAAGCGCGGGCGGCATCCCGGAGACGGGGCGCAGCGCGATCCCATAGGCGTCCGCCGCCGGGGTAAACGGGACGCCGCCGCTCCGGTCGGTGGGGGCGAAGGGCCTGGGAGGCGGCTGACAGGCGGCCAGAATGGTAAGCGCGATCGCCAGGGCGGCGCAGACCCGGCTGGATGTCGCCGCCCTCCGGCTCACAGGGCGCACGTCACCAGCAATCCCAGCAGGCAGAACAGAGCGAAGATAATCAGGTGCGGCACCGGTTCTCACTCCGCCAGCGCGATCGCCGACAGGGTCCGGCCGTAACCGGCTTCCCCGCGCAGACGGGCGCGGCGGTAGCTGAAATACCGGTCTTCCTCGGCGCAGGTATCGGCGCCGGAGACGGCGATACGCGCCAGCCCGAGCGCGGCGAGCCTCGCCCCGAGATAGCCTTCGAGGTCGAAACGGGGGCGTTCGGCGGATCGGGGACGCGTGAACCAGCGCGAATTGCCTTCGTCCTCCCTCTCGAACCGGTCACGGAACTCGGGTCCGACCTCGTAGGACGCCTGTCCGATACAGGGGCCGACCGCAGCGACGATACGCCCGCGCCGGGCTCCCAGCGCCTCCATCGCCAGCACCGCCGCGCCGAGCACGCCGTCGAGCGCGCCCCGCCATCCGGCATGGGCGGCGCCCAGGACCCGGGCGTCGGGATCGGCGAACAGCACCGGCGCGCAATCCGCCGTGAGGATGCCAAGCGCGACGCCGGGGGTGGACGTAACCAGCGCGTCGCCCCGCCGGCGCGGGGTACCCGGCGCGCGGAGCATGATTGCGTCGGTGCCGTGCACCTGCCGGGCGGTGTAGAGCGCATCGGCGGGCAGTCCCAGGGCCGCCATCGCGCGGGCGCGGTTCTCGGCGACCGCGCCGGGATCGTCCGCCGACCCGGGTCCGCAGTTGAGGGAGGCGTAATCCCCGCCGGAAACGCCACCCGCGCGGCCGAAGAAACCGTGGCGGACGCCTTCGACTCCGGCCAGGACTTCGCTCGTGGAGAACGGGGCGGTCATGGCTGCGTACCCTCGAAACCGGGCGGTGCCGGCATGTCGGGATGAGTCAGCGCCAGCACCTTGAAAAGCTCTCCCATCGCTTCGCCGTCGGTCAATCTCCGGCAGGCCGCGCGGATCGTTTCGCGCTGCTCCGGCGCCGCCGCTTCGAGCAGACGGTCTCTCCGGATATCGATCCCGAGACGGCGGAGAAACAGCCCCTGCGTCACCGGGCCGTGGCTCCGCGCGCCCGCCGAACGCGCCGCCTCGGCGCAGGCCGCAAAATCGACATGTGCGCTCAGATCGGCCTCGCCCGGCGCGGCCAGCGGGTCGGCGTAGCGATGCCGGGCCACCGCCTGCAACGTCTCGCCAGCCCTCGGGCTCGCATAGCCGTAATCGACGATCAGCGCGGCGCCCCGCCCGACCGCGAGCCGTCCGGCGATCTGTCGCACGACGGCGACCGTCTCGGGATTGGTCTCCCGGATTTCTCCTTCTTCCACACCCACCCGGCCCGCCCATGGCGGGTCGGAAACGCACGGACCGTCGACGAAGCGGAAGCCGTCCCCGTCGATGTCGACCGCCCGGCGATGCCAGCCGTCGTGGCGCGCGACATATTGCTCGACCGGGAGCGCGTCGAAGAACTCGTTTGCGATCAGGAGAAGCGGGCCGTCCGGCACGGTGTCGAGCGTTCCGTGCCAGGACACCGTCGCCCCGTGGAGCGCGACCCTCTGGAGCTTGGCAAGCGCGGGGCTGGTCTCGACAAAATGGATATCGAGCGCGTCGGCGAAGCCCGCGATGCCTCTTGCAGTGCGCAGAAGGTCGGCCATGAGCGTGCCGCGCCCGGGACCGAGCTCGACCAGCACGACCCGGCCGGGCTTTCCCATCCCGTGCCAGACGTCGGCGCACCACGCGCCGATCAACTCGCCGAACACCTGGCTGATCTCGGGCGCGGTGATGAAATCGCCCTCCCGGCCCAGCGGGTCGCGCCGGGCGTAGTAGCCATGTTCGGGATCGCCGTTCGCCGCCGCCATGAAACCGGCGACGGGAATCGGCCCGCAACGCGCGATTCGCTCCCGCAGCTTCTTGCCGAGCGGAGTCATCGCGGGAACGCCCGCCAGATCAGCCAGACCCCGACGAGCAGGACCGGAATCGACAGAAGCTGACCCATCGTCGCCCCGCCGAACAGGAAGCCGAGATGGGCGTCGGGCTGGCGGAACAATTCGGCGAAGCCGCGCGCGACCGCGTAGCCGACGAAGAATACGCCGCTGATCAGCCCGCTTCGCAGCAGGCCGCGCGCGAAGAAAACCAACGCCGCGCAGACCGCAAACAGCAGCAGCCCTTCGAGCGCCGCCTCGTAGAGCTGGCTCGGATGACGGGGCTCGGGCCCCGCGTTGGGGAACACCATGCCCCAGGGAACCGTCGTCGGCCTCCCGTAGAGCTCTCCGTTGACGAAATTGGCGAGGCGACCGAAGAAGAGTCCGATGGGCGCGGCGGCGCTCACGAGATCGCCCAGCGCAAGCCATGGTATGCCGCGCCGCCACGCGAAGAGCGCCGCCGCGAGGACCACCCCGCACAGCCCGCCGTGGAACGACATCCCGCCCTGCCAGAGCGCGAAGGCGGCGAGCGGATCCTCCAGGTAATCGCCGGGCCGGTAGAAAATTACGTAGCCGAGCCGCCCGCCGAGCACGATGCCGAGCGTCGCCCACAACACGAAATCGTCGATGTCGCGCGGCGCGACTCCGGCCGGCGAGCGCCGCGCGAGGACCACCATGTAGCGCCAGCCGACAAGGATGCCCGCCACATAGGCCAGCGCGTACCAGCGGATGGCAAGCGGCCCGATCTCGACGGCGACCGGGTCGATGACGGGAAAGGCGATCGCGTACATCGTCATTCCTGCCTACAGACAGGATTCGTCATGCGACGGAGAATCCCGGACATCCCGCTCGACACCGTCTTCTACCGGGAGGAAGGGCGAATCGAACGCCGCGTTGCCATAGGAATAGGAAGGGGTGGGGCCGGCGGCAAGGCCGGAGCGTCACGCGCCGCCCGCGGCTTGCCGCCCCAGGCGGATTGCGGCACAGTCCGAACATGCAGTCCAACAACCGCATCTTCGAGGACGCGGCGCGGCTGGCCGAAGGCGCGATGGGAACCGCCGTTGCCTTCAAGCGCGAAGTCGAGGCGCTGGTGCGGGCGCAGCTCGAACGCATCCTTTCCGGCATGGACCTCGTGAAGCGCGACGAATTCGAGGCCGCGCGCGAGATGGCGGTCAACGCCCGGACCGAGCAGGAAAGGCTCGCCGAGCGGGTCGCCGCGCTCGAAGCCACTGTCGCCGGCAAGGGGGAAACCCCGAAGACGAACCCCGGGGAAGGATAGAACGCCTTCCCGCGCGCTCTTCGGGGGAATTGTCCTTGCACGGCCAGGTTCCGTCTGGCATCCTATATCTTGTAGCTGCGTTCTACCGGACCCCCATATATATGCGTTCCAGTTCGATTGTGGGGCGCAACAGGGTGGCGGTCATGGAAATCGAGCCGCTGGAAGATCTGGAAGCCAACCCGCTCGACCTGATGGAAGAGGTGGCGAGCGGCTACGACTGCCGCATCGACCGTTCGGGACCGCAGGACCTCGCGCTCGGCATGGAAGGCCACTGGTGCAGCTACCGCGTGTTCCTCACTTGGCACCCGGACGTCCGTGCGCTTCTCCATGCCTGCGCGTTCGAGCTCCGTGTGCCGGAGAATCGCCGCGCCGAGGTCGCGGAGCTGCTGGCGATCGTCAACGAGCGGTTGATCATCGGGCATTTCGACCTCTGGCTGGATGACGGTCTCGTGGTTTTCCGGCACGCGCTCATGCTGCGCGGCGTGTCCTCGGCCAGCGTCGAGCAGCTCGAAGACCTGATGGACGTCTCCCACAACGAGTGCGAGCGCTTCTACCCCGCCTTCCATCTCGTGATCTGGGGTGGAAAAGACCCCGCCGGAGCGGTCGAGGCTGCTATGCTGGAGACCTGTGGGGAAGCCTGATCGGGGAGACGGGCGATGGGGGATCGTCTGCTTCTGGTGGGGTGCGGCAAGATGGGCGGCGCCATGCTCTCGGGCTGGATCGAGCGCGGCGCGGATCCGGGCGACATCGCCGTGATCGAGCCGCACGCCGAGTCCGCCGCCGCCGCGCGCGAGGCCCACGGGGTCCGGGTGCTGGAAGACCCGTCGGATCTCCCGGGCGATCCCCCGGCCGTCATCGTCTTCGCCGTCAAACCGCAGACCCTGCCCGACATGGCGGCCGCCTACGCGCCGGCCGCGACGAACGGCGCGGTGGCGCTGTCGATCGCGGCCGGGCGTCCGATCGGGTTTTTCGAGGCGGCGCTCGGAACGGAGACCGCGGTCGTCCGGTCGATGCCGAACACGCCGGCGGCGGTCGGGCGAGGCATCACCGCCGCCTGCGCCAACCCGAATGTCAGCGACGACCAGCGGGCGCTCTGCCAGCGTCTGCTCACCGCCATCGGGGAGGTGGTCTGGGTGGAGGACGAGTCGCTGATCGACGCCGTCACCGCGGTCTCCGGCAGCGGGCCGGCCTATGTCTTCCTGCTGATCGAGTGCATGACGGAGGCGGGAATCGCGGAGGGACTGCCCCCCGACATCGCTGCAAGGCTTGCCCGCGCGACGGTCGCCGGATCGGGCGAGCTCGCGCGGCTCTCCGACGAGGACGCCGCGCAACTCCGCGTTAACGTGACCAGCCCGGGCGGCACGACGGAAGCGGCGCTCGGCGTGCTGATGGCGGATGACGGAATGGCGGCGCTGATGAAGCGCGCCATCGCCGCCGCCACGCGGCGCTCGCGCGAGCTCGCCTGAGTCGCGGACCGCGATTTCCCTACGAGGACGGCTCGAACGGCGCCACGGTGTGGCCGTGCCAGGTGGGGCCGTGCCCGCTCCCGATGCCGGGCGCGGCAGCGATCGCCGCCTGGACGTAGGCCTGCGCGCGCGCGCAGGCCGACCGGAGCGGGCGTCCCTGGCCCAGCCCGGTAGCGACCGCGGAGGCGAGGGTGCAGCCGGTCCCATGCGTGTGGACCGTGTCGACACGAACCGCTGCCAGCGTTTCCACCCCGGTTTCCGCGATCAGCAAATCCTCGATCCGGGCGCCGGGAAGGTGTCCGCCCTTGAGGTAGACCGCCTCGCACCCCATATCGATCAGCCGCGCCCCGGCCCGTTCCATGGACGCACGGTCGACGACGCCGATCCCGGTCAGCGCTTCCGCCTCCGGTGCGTTGGGGGTCAGCACGCTCGCCAGCGGCAGCAGGCGGGAGCGCAGCGCGCCGATCGCGTCCGGTTCGAGAAGCGCGGCCCCGCCCTTCGCCACCATGACCGGATCGACGACAACGGGCAGGCCGTCCAGGGTGTCGAGCACGCCGGCAACCGCCTCGATTGTCTCGGCGTCGTGCAGCATGCCGGTCTTGACGCAGTCGACGCCGATATCGTCGATGACGACCCGCATCTGCTGCTGGACGAAGGCGGGGTCTATGGGTACGACGCCATGCACGCCGCGCGTGTCCTGGGCGGTTAGCGCCGTAATCGCGGTCGCCGCGTAGCCGCCGAGCGCGGTCACGGTCTTGATGTCCGCCTGAATGCCCGCCCCGCCGCCCGAGTCGGAGCCGGCGACGATCAGTATCCGGGCCGGCATCGGCGCTTCAGGCCGCAACCCGCTCGATGGCGTCGACGAGCTTCGAGACCACGTCGGCGATCAGGGTCTCGTCCCGCCCCTCGGCCATCACGCGGATCAGCGGCTCCGTGCCCGATTTGCGGATCAGCACCCGCCCGTCCCGGCCGAGCCGGGTCTCGGCTTCCCTGACCGCGCTCTGCACCGAAGCGTTGTCGAGCGGGAACTGGCCGGCGAAAGGCACGTTCCGGAGGAGCTGCGGCAGCGGCCTGAACACGCGCCCGACCTCGCTCACCTTGCGCCCGGACCGGACCGCCACCGCCAGCACCTCCAGCGCGGCGATCAGCCCGTCCCCTGTCGTGGTGTAGTCGCTGAGAATGATGTGGCCGGACTGCTCGCCGCCGACATTGAAGCCGTGCCGGCGCATGTGCTCGACGACATAACGGTCGCCGACGCGGGTCCTTTCGACCTTGAGGCCGCTGCCCTCGGCGTAGATCTCGAGGCCCAGATTGGACATCACGGTCGCAACCAGCCCTCCGCCCTTGAGCCGGCCGGTCTCGTGCCAGGATCGCGCGATCGCCGCCATCAGCTGATCGCCGTCGAGCAGCGCCCCTTCCTCGTCGGCGATCAGCACCCGGTCCGCATCGCCGTCGAGCGAGATTCCGATATCCGCGCCGTGCCGGCGCACGGCCGCCTGCATGGCGGACGTATCCGTGCTGCCGCATTCCCGGTTGATGTTGAAGCCGTCGGGCTCGACGCCCAACGGGATCACTTCGGCGCCGAGCTCCCAGAGCGCGGCCGGCGCGACCCTGTACCCGGCGCCGTTGGCGCAGTCGATCACCGCCCTGAGCCCATCAAGCCGGCTCCCCCGCGGGAAGGTGTTCTTGACGAACTCGATATAGCGCCCCTGGGCGTCGTCGAGGCGCTGGGCGCGGCCGAGCGCGGCGGGCGCGGCCTGGTACTTGCCGAGATCGGAATCGATCAGCGCCTCGATTTCGGCTTCGGTGTCGTCGGACAGCTTGTAGCCGTCGGGTCCGAACAGCTTGATTCCGTTGTCGTGATAGCCGTTGTGGGAAGCGGAGATCATCACGCCGATATCGGCGCGCAGGCTCCGCGTCAGCATCGCGACCGCCGGCGTGGGCATGGGTCCGACCATGATCACGTCCATTCCCATGGCGATGAACCCGGCGGTCAGCGCGGGCTCCAGCAGGTAGCCGGAAAGCCGCGTGTCCTTGCCGATCACCGCCCGGTGGCGATGATCGCCGCGGGTAAACAACGCGCCCGCCGCCATGCCGACCCGCAGCGCCGTTTCGGCCGTCATCGGCTCGGCGTTCGCCAAGCCCCTGATGCCGTCGGTGCCGAACAATTGACGTGTCATGGCCATCCTTGCGCGGATCGGAAGACTCGGGATCAAATTACGCCGAGCCCTCCGATCCGCGCAAGAACGGCCAAAGCCTGCCGCGTTTCGGCAACGTCGTGCACACGGAACAGCTGGACGCCCTGAAGCGCCGCCGCGGCGGCGGCCGCGATCGATCCGGGCAGCCGCGCCTTCGGGGGTTCGTCCCGCGACAACCGCCCGATGAAGCTCTTGCGCGAGGCGCCGAGGACCACCGGGCAGCCGGTCGCGTGCAGCAGACCGATCTCCGCCAGGAGGGAGGAATTGTGATCGTCGTTCTTGCCGAAGCCGATGCCGGGATCGACCGCCAGCGAGCCGGCCGCGATCCCCGACTCGACGGCCGCCTCGACCCGGGAATCGAGATACCGGAACACCTCGTAGGGAACATCCGCGTAGGCGGGCGTGTCCTGCATCGTCCGGGGATCGCCCTGCATGTGCATGAGAATGGCCGCGGCCTGCCGGGCGGCCACGGTCCCGGGAGACGCTTCGTCGAAGGAGAGCGCGCTTACGTCGTTGACGACGACCGCCCCCGCCTCCAGCGCCGCGGACATGACATCGGCGCGGCGGGTGTCGATCGAAACGCGGATGCCGTCCCCGGCGAGCGCCCGGATCACCGGCAGAACCCGGCCGCTCTCTTCCGACGCGTTCACCGGCGCCGCGCCGGGCCGGGTCGATTCCCCGCCGACATCGACCATGTCGGCCCCGGCGTCGGTCAGCCTGCGCCCGGCGTCTATCGCGTCTCCGGCACTGAAATTGTCGCCGCCATCGGAAAAGCTGTCCGGCGTCGCGTTGACGACCCCGATCAGCCGCGCCCGGTCGAGCGTGAGCCCGGCGAATGGCGGACGCGTCCGGACGATCCGCTCCAATCTGTCGGAGATCGCGCGACGAACGGCCGCCTCTTCGCCTGCCGCCCAGTCTTCGATCTCGTCGAGCCCGGCCGCCGCCGTCCGCACCAGCCTCCGCCCGTCGCACAGCATCGCGACACCGGCGGAGAACGCGACCGGCCCCCCGGCCAGCGGCCTTGCCCGCCCGGCCCCGATCGCGCGCGCCGCCGCATCGCCGATCAGCAGCCCGCTCGGCAGCAACGCCGCGCCGCCCGCCGCATCGGGCGGCAAGCAAAAGCCCCGGGGGAGGCCGGGGCTCCATTCGACGGTCAGGGGTCGCGGCGGCGGAGCGTGCGCGGTCACGATCCGGGCTGGGGCTCCGGCTCCATCCCGGGGTCCGGCTCGTCGCCCTCGTCGCGGGCTTTGGCGCCGCCGGAGCTCGGCACGCTCGACCGGCGGCCCGCCTCGGCCCGGTATTCCTCTTCCGAGGGGCGCACCACCGATCCGCCTTCCAGGACCGACTGAACCTCTTCGCCGCTCAGCGTCTCGAACTCGAGCAGCGCCTCGGCTACCGCGTCGAGCCCCTCGCGGTTGTCCGTCAGGACCCGGCGGGCGGTCGCCTCGGCGTGGTCGATCAGCGTGCGGATCTCCTCATCGATGATCCGCGCGGTGGCGTCGGAGACGTTCTTGCGCTGGGTCACCGAATGGCCGAGGAAAACCTCTTCCTCGTTGTCGGAATAACGCAGCGGGCCGAGCTTGTCGCTGAAGCCGAACTCGGTGACCATGCGGCGCGCCCATTCGGTCGCCTTGCGGATATCGTCTCCGGCCCCGGTGGTCACGTTCTCGGGCCCGAACACCAGCTCCTCGGCGACGCGCCCGCCGAATGCCATGGCGAGGCGGGATTCGAGCTCGACCTTGGAGTAGCTGTACTTGTCCGACTCGGGCAGCGACATGGTCACGCCCATCGCGCGGCCGCGCGGGATGATGGTGACCTTGTGCAACGGGTCGTGTTTCGGCACGTGCAGCGCGACCAGCGCATGCCCGGCCTCGTGATAGGCGGTCAGGCGCTTTTCGTCCTCGGACATCACCATGCTGCGCCGCTCGGCGCCCATCATGACCTTGTCCTTCGCCTCCTCGAATTCGGCCATCGTGACAAGGCGCTTGTTCTTGCGCGCCGACAGGAGCGCCGCCTCGTTGACCAGGTTGGCGAGGTCGGCGCCGGAGAAACCGGGAGTGCCGCGCGCGATGATCCGCGCATCGACATCGGGCGCCAGCGGGACCTTCCGCATATGGACCTTGAGGATCTGCTCGCGTCCCAATACGTCCGGGTTGGGGACGACGACCTGCCGGTCGAACCGGCCGGGACGGAGCAGGGCCGGGTCGAGCACGTCGGGACGGTTGGTCGCGGCGATCAGGATCACGCCCTCGTTCGCCTCGAACCCGTCCATCTCGACGAGAAGCTGGTTGAGGGTCTGCTCACGCTCGTCGTTGCCGCCGCCGAGCCCGGCGCCGCGATGCCGGCCCACCGCGTCGATCTCGTCGATGAAGATGATGCAGGGCGCGTTTTTCTTGCCCTGCTCGAACATGTCGCGCACCCGGCTCGCGCCGACGCCCACGAACATCTCGACGAAGTCCGAGCCCGAGATCGTGAAGAACGGCACGTTGGCTTCGCCGGCGATCGCCCGCGCGAGCAATGTCTTGCCGGTCCCCGGCGGCCCGACCAGGAGGACGCCCTTGGGGATCTTGCCGCCGAGACGCTGGAACTTCTGCGGGTCCTTGAGGAAGTCGACGACCTCCTCGAGCTCCTGCTTGGCCTCGTCGATCCCGGCGACGTCCTCGAAGGTCATGCGGCCGAGACGTTCGGTCAGCAGCCGCGCGCGGGACTTGCCGAAGCCCATCGCCTTGCCGCCGCCGGACTGCATCTGGCGCATGAAGAATATCCAGACGCCGATCAGCAGCAGCATCGGGAACCAGGAAATCAGGATCTGGAACAGCGACGGCGTCCCGTCGTCGACCGGCAGCGCGCTGATCTCCACGCCGCGCGACCTGAGCCGTTCGACGAGTTGGGGATCGTCCGGCGCGTAGGTCTTGAAGGAGCGTTCGTCGCCGTAGAAGCCGGAGATCTCGTGCCCCTTGATGGTGACTTCCCTGACCTGGCCGTTCTCGACCTGCGCGAGGAACTCGGAGAACGGTATCCCCTCGCCGGCGCCGCGGTTCGACGGCTGCTGGAACAGGTTGAACAGCGCAACCAGCAGCAGACCGATGATCACCCAAAGGGCAAGATTGCGTCCGAAGTTACTCAAGCCCAGCTTCCCGAATCGTGCAGGCCCGGTTCGATCCCCGCATTCCGCGCCCGCGGGCCGTCCAGCCGATGGACAGATTGAATAGATAATGCGGCAATCGCATTAAACAACCGCAAACTCGCTGGCTGCAAGGGGTCTCGCGGGCGCGAACGCAAGCCGGGCGATGACGGGTTCTCCGCCCGATTCCGGGTTTCGGCGGTATCCGAGGTGGGGCACTTCGACAACGCCTTCTTCGTCGTACACCGCCGGAAGGGCGCGGCGTGCCCGGTCGGGCATCGCGGAAGGGCGGTCGAGACGGCCGCGAACGTCGCGCCAGCCCGCATCGCCCAGGGCACGGAGATGGGTCCGATCCCGCCCTGCCGCGCCGCCCGAAAAGACCACGCGGAAACGACCGTCCCATAGCGTGTCGCCGTTGGGAATGACGGGCGTCGTATCCCGGATCGCGCCGGCCTCGCGGACGAACAGGATCGCATCTCCCGCGGGCCTGACCGCGCAGCCGCCGAGCGTGCGGGGTTTCACGACGCCGCCGGATCGCAAGGCCTGGAGCAGAGGGACAAGCCTGTTGTGCCGCGGCGGATGACGGCGGCCGCCGATACAGCCGAGGATGCGCTCCAGCGCGCGCCGGGAAAGGTCCCACGGCGCGGCGGCCAGCGCCTCCCGGTCCACCAGGGCGTAGCCGGTGGGATACACAGACACGCTGCGCGCGAGCAGAGCCGCGGTCTCCCCTTCAAGGACTGCGCGCGCGGCGGCGATCCGGCTCGCCGTCGCGGCGAGACGGGCCGGGGTCAGCCCCTCGCGGGCGAGCACGCCGGCCGAATGCCGCAGCCGGGCGCGGGCGAATGCCGGGTCGGCGTTGGCGGGATCCTCTATCCAGCCTTGCCCCGCCGAATCGAGCGTCGCCCGCAGGCGCGTCGGGTCGACCGGGAGCAGCGGACGGAGAATGCGGCCCCAACGGGTTTCCTGAACGGGAGGCATGCCGGCGAGCCCGTCGAAGCCGCTCCCCGCGGCGAGGCGGAGGAGCAGGGTCTCCGCCTGATCGTTGCGGTGATGCGCGGTCAGCAGGTGGAACACGCCGTTCGCCGCGCACCATTCGCCGAGCAGCCGGTATCGCGCGTCCCGCGCCGCCGCTTGGACTCCGGCCTTCGGCTTGGCGCCCTCCCAACGCAGCCCGACGGCGGCGATCCCGCGCGCGGCCAGCCACGCCATGGCGCGCTTCGCCGCCGCGGCCGCCCCTTCGTTCAGCCCGTGATCGACGACCAGCGCGGTCAGGGTCCCGCCGCGCCCGGCCACCCAGGGCGCTGCCAGCAAAGCGAGAGCGAGGCTGTCCGGTCCGCCGGAAACGGCGGCGGCGACGGCGGGTTTGGACTCGAACGGACCGAGCGGCTCGATCAGACGGGCGAAGGCGGCGCCGTCAAGCGCCTCGTCGTCGGCCGTATCCATGCGGCTAGCTGCATTTGAGGCGTTTGCGCTGCCGGGACACCCGGGTCTTCAGGGTGCGGTTCACGTTGGGAAACTTGTCGAGCAGGCGCGCCAGAGCCGTGCATGCCTCCCGCTTCTTGCCGAGTTGGCGAAGCGACACGCCGAGATTGTAGAGGCTGTCCGGCGCCTTGGGTCCACGGGGGAACTTCCGGTAGCCGTCGGCAAAGGCGAAGGAGGCGTTCTCGTAATCCTTCCGCACGAAAAAGGTCCGGCCGAGCCAGAAATAGGCATTGCCGGTCAATTGGTGTTTCGGATGCTTGTCGATGAACGCGCGGAACGCGGTTCCGGCCTTGGTGTAGTCCGCCTCCTTGAGGGTCAGGGAAAGCGCGTAGTCGTATTGTTCCTTGGCGGTGCCCGGGGGAAGCAGGGGCGCCTCGGGCTCAGGCGCCGGTTTGGCCGCCGCCGCGTCGCGCAGCTTGAGGGTCCCGAGCGGACGGGGCGGAGCGTCGGGCGCGGCGGTTCCGCCGATAATGGACGGGTCCCGAATCCCGGTCGCGGCGGCGGCATCGGCGGTATCCGGCGCCGGCGCCCCCTGTTCGAGCGTCTGCAACCGGAGCTGGAGATCGGTGGCGAGCTTTTCGAGCCGCCCGGAATCGCGGCGCCTTTCGTTCTCGAGCGTTTCTATCCGCTGCTCCAGACCGCGAAGCAGCGCTTCGAACTCGGTCAGCCGAACCTCGGCATTGGCGGCGGAATCGGCAGCCCGGCCCGTCGCAGCGCCGCGGGAGATCGTGCGCTGCAGCGTCTGGACCTCGCGCTGCAGCCGGTCCAGCCGGTCGGTAAGCTCGTACAGGTCCGCCGATTGGCCCGCCGCCGGCACGGGTAGGGCGGCCATCCCCAGCGCAATCAGCGCGAGTGCCGGAAGCTTCAGCCCCGCCTGGAATCCTTTCATCGGACCCTAACCCCTCCGTCCGGTCGACCGCCTGGGCCGTGGGACGCGGCCCAGATTGGACCCGGATTATGGCGATTTTTCGACGGCGGCCGGCGACCGGATCAGTTGGACAGGCTCAGCGTCGATTCGTCGACCTGCGTCACGCCCCGGCGGTTCTTGGACCAGGCATCTTCGCTGGAGCCCGGGTCCACCGGACGTTCCTTGCCGTAGCTGACCGTCCGGAGCCGTCCGGGATCGATGCCGAGCGCGATCAGGTAGTTGCGTACGCTGATGGCGCGCCGCTCGCCGAGCGCCAGGTTGTATTCGCGCGTGCCCCGCTCGTCGGCGTGACCGGCGATGGTGACCGCGATCGAGCCGTGTTGCTTGAGCCACTCCGCCTGCCGGCCCAGGATATCGCGCGCCTCGTTGGTCAGATCGAACCGGTCGAAGCCGAAATGGACGCGATCTCCGACATTGACGACGAAGTCCTCCGGCGTTCCGGGCGGAATGGCGGGGCTCGCCGGGAGATTGGACGATGTCACCCCCTCGACCTTCGCCGTTGTCGAAGTCGTGGGAGCGCCGGAATCTCCGGTCGCGGACGTGGACGCCTGTTCGTCCGGAGTCGAACTGCACCCCCACATCAGGGCCGCGACGATGGCGACCGTGAGAATCCTGAATCGCATTTAGATACTCCTTCGAGAGTCAGGCGCCCGCCGCGATCCGACGAGGACGCTGTTCGACCGGCGCAATATGCCGCCCGGCCGGGCGGAATTCAACAAACGCCGAGGACCGGGCGGTCACGGACCCGCGATCCCCCGCCTCAGCGCTTCAACGGCGACCAGGCCGGGTCGGATGCGTCGAGCGGCGTCTCGATCTCGCGCTCGTTATACCCGGTAAGGTCGATCGAATGGAGCTTGGGTCCGGGTTTCTTCTGCCCGGGCCGCGCCCGCTGCTGGCGGAAATACATCAGCACCCGACCGTTGGGGGCCCAGGTCGGCCCCTCGACCAGGAAGTCGGTCACCAGGATGCGCTCTCCGGTACCGTCGGGACGCATCACGCCGATCGAGAACTGGCCGCGATTGATCTTGGTGAAAGCGATCAGGTCGCCCCGGGGCGACCAGACGGGCGTGGCGTAGCGCCCTTCGCCGAAGCTCATGCGGCGCGCGTTGCCCCTGTCCATGTCCAGGACATAGATCTGCTGCTGGCCGCTCCGGTCCGAGTTGAACACCACGCGCTTGCCGTCGGGTGAAACGGAGGGAGAGGTGTCGATGGCCGGGTGGTTGGTGAGCCTTCGTACCTGGCGGGTCCGGAGATCCATCGCGTAGATCTCCGAATTGCCGTTGCGCGCCATGCTCATGACGACCTTGGTCCCGTCGGGCGAGAAGCGCGGCGCGAAGGTCATGCCGGGAAAATCGCCAAGCACTTCCTGCTGACCGGTGTCGATGTGATAGAGATAGACGCGCGGCTGGTTGTTGACGAAAGACAGGAAGGTGATTTCCTGCTCCGTCGGCGAGAACCTCGGCGTCAGGACAAGGTGTTCGCCCCCGGTCAGATAGCGGTGATTGGCGCCGTCCTGGTCCATGATCGCCAGCCGCTTGATGCGGCGCTCGACCGGACCCGATTCGGCGACATAGACGACCCGGGTGTCGAAATAGCCGCTCTCGCCGGTTATGCGCTGGTATATCTTGTCGGCGATGCGGTGCGCGACCACGCGCCAGTTATCCGGCGCGGTACGGTAGCGTGTGCCGATCATCTGCTGCTGCGCGAAGACGTCCCAAAGCCTGAACTCGACGGTAAGCCGGCCGTCGGGCGAAACGACAGCCCTGCCGTTGACCAGCGCCTGGGCGTTGATCAGCCGCCAATCGCCGAAGCGCGGCTGGATCCCGATATCGGCGGGAGACTGGATGAACGCCTTCTTGTCGATCGGACGAAACAGCCCCGAACGCGCAAGATCGGCGGCGATGACCTCGGTGACCTGCCTGCCGTATCCCGCGCTCCTCGAATCGGCGCCCTGGAAGTCCGGTATCGCGATCGGCAGGGGCTCGACCTGACCACGGGTGATGTCCACCTTCAGCTGGGCGCTGGCGGGCGCCCCCACCGCGAAGACGGCAAGCGCCAGCACGGTGATGACGAGCGAACGCGACGGGCCACGCAGGCGAGAGTTCTTCATCGCAATAACTCCCTGGTATCGAAATTGAACGAGATCGCTTGCCAGACCTTATAGGAGTCGAGCGGCAGGCGAAGCGGCTGACAGCGCGGATTCTGGAGCGCCCGCACGGAGCTTTCCGCATAGGCCCGGAAGACAGGATCGGCGGCGAGTCTCTGCCGATCGACGATCCTGGGGCTGCCGATCAGCGTCCCGTCGGGGTTCAGCCGGATGCTTACCTCGACCTGGATCTTGTGAGCGTCCTTGATGCCGATCGGCGGGTTCCAGCACGGCACCACCCGGTCCCGGATCTGCTGCACCAGCACGGAGATCAGTCGTTTCCGGGTCAGGCTGTCCTGCCGGGGCGGGGCGGGGCGGGGCGCCGGCCGGGCCTGCTCGCTCCGCGGTTTCGGGGCCGCGGCCTTGCGGCGCTCGAGGTTCCGAAGCAGGGTCTCGAACTTGTCGGGCGGCGGTTTCGGCTTGCGCCTGGGCGCCGGAACCGCCTTGGCGAGCTTCCGGGGAGCGGGCTTGGGTTTCGCTTGCGGCGGCGACGGCTTTTCGACCTTCTTCGGTTGCGGCTTGGGTTTCGGTTGCGGTTTCGGCTCGGGCTTGGGTTCGGGTTTCGGTTGCGGTTTGGGTTCCGGCTTCGGTTCGGGCTTGGGTTCGGCCTCGGGGACCGGCTCGGGTTTCGGCGGGGGTTCCGGTTCGGGCTCCGGCGGAGGCGGAGGAGGAGGCTCGGGCGGCGGAGCTTTCTTCGGCGCCGGCTTGGGCGGTTCGGGCTTGGGCGGCTCGGGCGCCGGTTTCTCGGCCGGAGGCGGGGGTTTTTCGGGTTCCGGCGGCTTCGGCTCGGGCCTGGGCTCGGCCGCTTCCGCCACGACGCTTACCGCGATAACCGCTTCGGCGGGAGGCGGCGGGTCGAAGAGCGAAGGCAATCCCAGCACCGCGAACGCGAGAACCCCCGCGTGAAGCCCGGTCGACAACGAGATTCCGGCGCGCAACGGTCAACGCTCCGCCCGATCCGGGGACTTCGCCTCGTCCCGCGTTGGCATCTGGGTGATCAGCGCGACACGCTCGAAGCCGGCCAGGTTGACGGTTCCCATGACCTGCATCACGCGGCCATAGTCGACCGCCTTGTCGCCGCGCACGAAGATGCGGGTATCCCTCTTGTTCTCGGTGATCGCCTGGAGGCGCGGGACCAGGCGCGCCAATTCGATCTCGGTGTCCTGGATATAGACCTTGCCGTCGGCGCGCACCGAGATCACCAAGGGCTCGTCCTGCCCGACCATGCGGGAGGCGGCGGTCTTGGGCAGGTCGACCGGGACGCCGACGGTGAGCAGCGGCGCGGTGATCATGAACACCACCAGCAGAACCAGCATCACGTCCACGAACGGGGTGACGTTGATCTCGCTCATCGGGCGGTACCGCGCCGCCCGCCGCGACTGGCGCGTAGCTGAGCCGTTGCCGACGGGGATCGCCACCGGTCAATCCTTGGCGTCGGCCTGGCGCGACAGGATGGCGGAGAACTCGCCCGAGAAGGATTCGAGCCGGGCGGCGTAGCGCGAGATGTCGTTGTTGAGCTTGTTGTAGCCGATCACCGCCGGGATCGCGGCGATCAGGCCGAGCGCGGTGGCGAAGAGCGCCTCGGCGATGCCGGGGGCGACCACGGCAAGCGACGTATTCTTGGTCAGCGCGATCGCCTGGAAGCTGTTCATGATGCCCCAGACGGTGCCGAACAGGCCGATGAACGGCGCGGTGGAGCCCACCGAAGCCAGAAAGGTCATGTAGCGCTCCAGGTGGTGCAGCTCCCGGGCGAGCGCGATTTCCATCACCCGGTCGATGCGGCCAGTCAGGGTCAGGCGCGAATCCTCCCCCATGGCGCCGCGCTCGGTCGAGCGCCGCCATTCCCGCATCGCCGCGACGAAGATCGCGGACATCGGGTCCTCGGGACGCTGTCCCACGCGCTCGTACAGATCGTCGAGCGACCCGCCGGACCAGAACCGCTCCTCGAAATCGCCGGCCTGCCGATCGAGGCGGCGCATCCGCAACACCTTCTCGAAGATGACCGCCCAGCACCAGAACGAGGCCGCGATCAGCAGGATCATGACGACCTGGACGACGATATCGGCCTGGAGAAACAGCCCCCAGATCGAGAGGTCGCCGGCGACCGAGCCGGCAAGGTCGGCGGATTCAAGAAACGACATGGTCGGACTCGCTGGATCGCTGCATGGGAGGCGCGCCGCCGGACCCGGCCAGCGCGGCGCGAAGCCGCGCCGGAAACCGCGCCGGACGGCCGGCCTCGGTGACGCAGGCAAGCCTCAGGCGGATCCGCGCCAGGAGATCGCCATCGCGGTGGATCGTCTGGCGCGCCCGAAGGCTTGCGCCGCGGATCTCGACAAGGCTGCTGCGGACCTCGAGCACGTCGTCGAGCCGGGCCGGGGCGAGATACTCGATCGCGCACTCGCGCACGGTGAGGACCAGCCGGTCGTTCCGCATCATGCCGGCATGGTCGGCGCCGAGAAGGCGCATCATCTCGGTCCGCGCGCGCTCGGCCATGCGAAGATAGTTGGCGTAATAGACGATGCCGGCGGCGTCCGTGTCGTCGAAATAGACACGCAGGCGGTAGACGTGCTCGATCCCGTTCAGCACGCCGCTCGACGGTCCCGGGGCGGGCTCAGCCATCGCCGGGCTCCTCTCCGGCGCGCAGCAGATCGAGCTGGCCCGCGTCGCGCTCGGGAGGCGCCACGCCCAGATGGCGGAACGCCTGGTCCGCGAGCATGCGCCCGCGCGCCGTCCGCCGGACCAGCCCCTGCTGGATCAGAAAGGGCTCGATCACCTCCTCGATCGCGTCGCGCTGCTCGGAAAGCGCCGCCGCCAGGGTGTCGACCCCGACCGGCCCGCCGCCATAGTTGGTCGCGATGCAGTCCAGATAACGCCGGTCCATCAGGTCGAGACCGAGACGGTCGACCTCGAGCCTGGCGAGCCCGCTGTCCGCCTCGGCCGCGTCGATCTCGCCAGCCCCGGCGACGGCGGCGAAATCGCGCAGCCGGCGCAGGAGGCGGCCGGCGATCCTCGGCGTGCCGCGTGACCGGCGGGCGATCTCCGCCGCGCCGTCCGCGGTGATCGCGATGCCGAGCAGCCCGGCGCCGCGTTTCACGATCACCTCCAGCTCGGCGTCGGTGTAGAAGTCGAGCCGGAGCGGGATGCCGAAACGGTCGCGCAGCGGATTCGAGACCAGACCGGCCCGCGTCGTCGCCCCGATCAGCGTAAAGCGTTGCAGGTCGATCCGGACCGACCGCGCCGCGGGGCCGGCGCCGATGATCAGGTCGAGCTGGAAATCCTCCATCGCGGGATAGAGAACCTCCTCGACCGCCGGGTTGAGGCGATGGATCTCGTCGATGAAGAGAACGTCGTGCCGTTCGAGATTGGTGAGCACGGCCGCGAGATCGCCGGCCCGGGCCAGCACCGGGCCGGAGGTCGCGCGGAACCCGACTCCGAGCTCGCGGGCGACGATCTGGGCCAGCGTGGTCTTGCCGAGGCCGGGCGGGCCGTGCAGCAGGACGTGGTCGAGGGCTTCCTCCCGCGAGCGCGCCGCGTCGATGAAGACGGACAGGTTCAGGCACAGGCGTTCCTGACCCACGAACGCATCCAGCCGCCGCGGGCGGAGCGCGGCTTCGCCGGCATCCCCGTCCGCATCGAAGGCGGCCGCGCTCTGGCGTTCCGCCGTCATGACGAAAGCTCCTTGAGCCCGGCCCGGATCAGGGTCTCCACCTCGGCGTCCGAACCGAGCGCCCGGGCCGCTTCGCTGACCGCACCGAACGCCTCGCCCCGGCGATAGCCGAGATTGACCAGGGCCGACACCGCGTCGTCGAGCGCGTCGGGATCGCCGGTGCGAGCGCCGTCCCCGGTTCGGGCAAACGACTCTCCCGCGGGAACCGCCTTGTCCTTGAGCTCGGCCACGATGCGCCCGGCGAGCTTGGGCCCGACGCCCGGCGCCTGGGTCAGCATATCCCCGTCGCCCGCGATCAACGCGTCGGACAACCGCTCAGCGCTCAGCGCGGAGAGGATCGCCAGCGCCACCCGGGTGCCCACGCCTTGCACGGTGGTCAGCAGGCGGAACCAGTCGCGTTCGGCGAGGTTCTCGAAACCGTAGAGGTGGATGTGATCCTCGCGCACATGGGTCTCGACATGGAGGCTCGCCGCCTCTCCGGCGGGCGGCAGCGCGCCCAAGGTGCGCGCGGAGCAATAGACTAGGTAACCGACCCCGGCGACGTCGATCACGACCGAGTCCTCGGCCGTGGAATCGATGCGCCCGGTCAGCCTCGCGATCATCGCCGCGCACCCAACGCGAAGTCGGCGACGCGGCGGTGCGTGGCCCGGTGATGGGCGTGGCAGATCGCCACCGCGAGGGCATCGCCCGCGTCGGACGACGAGATTCCGCCGATGGCGAGCAGGGCGCGGACCATGGTCGCGATCTGGTTCTTGTCGGCGTGGCCGGCGCCCACGATGGATTTCTTGATCAGGTTGGCCGGGTATTCGGCGACGGGCAGGCCCGCCTCGGCGGGGGCGAGAAGGACCACGCCGCGCGCCTGGCCGAGCCGCAGCGCGGAAGCCGGATTGCGGTTGACGAAGGTTTCCTCCACCGCCGCCTCGTCCGGCCGGTAGGTGTCGATCACCTTGGCGAGGGCGGCGCGAAGGGCGGCCAGCCGCGCGGCGAGAGATCCGTCCACGGGCGGCCGAACGGCCCCGTCCGCGACATACGTCAGACGGTTGCCGTCCGCCTCGATGACGCCCCAGCCCGTCGCGCGAAGGCCGGGATCGAGGCCGAGAAGGCGGATTCTGGAATCCCTCAACCGGTCAATCTCGCCATGACATCGTCGGCGACGCTGAAATTGGCCGCCACCGACTGCACATCGTCGTTCTCTTCCAGCGCCTCCAGCAAACGGAACAGCTTTTCCGCCCCGGCTTCGTCGACATCCACCGTGCTCGCCGGACGCCAGGTCAGCTCGGCCGCTTCCGGCGTCCCGAACCGCACCTCCAGCGCCTCGCGCACATCGTTGAAATCCTCCGGCGCGCACAGCACCTCGTGGCCGTCTTCGGAGGACTCGACATCGTCCGCGCCCGCGTCCAGGGCCGCCTCGAAGACTTCGTCGGCCGACGCCGTCCCGGACGGGTAGCGGACGGCGCCCACACGCCCGAACATGAACGAAACGCTGTTGGTCTCGCCGAGATTGCCGCCGTGCTTGGCGAAAGCCGCGCGGATCTCGGCGGCGGTGCGGTTGCGGTTGTCGGTCAGGGCCTCGGCGATGATCGCGACGCCTCCGGGACCGTAACCCTCGTAACGGATTTCGTCGAATTGCTCGCCGTCCTCGGCGCCGGAGCCGCGGCGGATCGCGCGGTCGATGGTCTCCCCGCCCATATTGGCGGCCTTGGCGGCGGCGACCGCGGAGCGGAGCCGGGGGTTCTGCTCCGGATCGGGCAGCCCGGAACGGGCGGCGACGGTCAACTCGCGGATCAGGCGGGTGAACAGCTTCGAGCGCTTGGCGTCCTGGGCGCTCTTGCGGTGCATGATGTTCTTGAATTTGGAATGGCCGGCCATGCAACCCCTGTGCGCCAAATCCGATAGGCGTCGTGCCCGGGATCGAACACCGCGAACCCTATAGCAGCCGCCGATGGAGTGGAACGCGCCACGAACGACCGCTCCTTGTGGCCGATCAATGTGGCGAGATTTTGACTAACCGTAAGTTATTGCAGGCAAAAGCAATATCGGGACGGCCGGATCAGAGGTCGGGGATCGAGCCGCTCAGCCGGCCGCCGATTCGCACCGGATCGATGCGCACGGCCAATCCGGTCGAATCGTCGAGCTCCGCGTAGGTGGCGCAGAGGGTCGCGGGTCCGTCCGCCGCCTCGAGCCGCGCGGTCGGCATCTTGCGCACGAAGCGCTCGACGGAGGTCGCCTTCTTCATGCCGATCACCGAGTCGTAGTCGCCGCACATGCCGATATCGGTCTGGTAGGCGGTGCCGCCGGGGAGGATCTGCGCGTCGGCCGTCGGCACATGAGTGTGGGTCCCGACGACGATCGAGACGCGGCCGTCGAGAAAGTGCCCGAACGCCATCTTCTCGCTGGTCGCTTCGCCGTGGAAATCGACGACGATCGCTTCCACCGTGCGCTTCAGCCCGTCTTCCGCGAGCCGTTGCGCGGCAAAGGCGAAGGGGTCGTCGAGCGGGTCCATGAACAGCCTCGCCATCGCATGCAGCACGAGGATCTTGCGGCCGCGGCGGTCGGGGAACACGCCCCAGCCCCGGCCGGGCGTCGCCGCCGGATAGTTGTCGGGCCGCAGCAGCCGCTTCTCCCGGTCGAAATGGGGGATGATCTCGCGCTGATCGAAGACGTGGTTGCCGGTGGTGATGACATCCGCCCCGGCCTCGAACAACTGCTCGCAGATCTTGGGCGTGATGCCGAACCCGCCGGCCGCGTTCTCGCCGTTGACGATGGCGAAATCGATGTCGAGCCGCTCGCGCAGCCGGGGAAGCTCCTCGCACACGATGGTTCGCCCGGACCGCCCCACGACATCGCCGCAAATCAGCAAGCGCATCGCCCCTCCGTCATGCCTCTTCGGCGCAATCGACGATCCGTCGGTCGCTCACCACCCAGTCGACCCGCGCGTCGCCGGGACCCGCCGGCACGCTGGGCCGGATCTGGACATCGTAGCCGATCCCGACCGCCACGACCTCGCCGTCGCGCCTCAGCGCCGCGATCGTGCGGTCGTAGTAACCGCCGCCGTAGCCCAGCCGGCGACCGGCGGGATCGACCGCCAGCAGCGGCGCGACCACGATCCGCGGCGTCAGCGGGGCCGCCGAGCCCGCCGGCTCATGCAGCCCGAAACAGGCCTCGATCAGCGTATCCCCGGGTCGCCAGCGACGGAAGACCAGCGGTCGACCGCGCCCGACGACCGCCGGCAACGCACAGATCGCGCCGCTTTCCGCAAGCGCGTGCAGAAGGGGCCGGCAATCGAGCTCGTCGCGGATCGGCCAGTAGGCGGAAACCGTGGTCCCCTGAAGCCTGTCGCCGAACCGCGAGAGGAACCGGTCGCGCACGGCGTTCGCCGCCCGGGCGCGGCCCGCCAGGCGGGCGCGAATTCCGGCCATCTCCGCGCGCAACAGTTTCTTGGCTTGAGGGAGGGTCACACCGCCGCCGGTCGATCGAACCTGCCGGACGGCGCCGCGCCGGCCGTCCCGCCATACATGTCCTCCGCGGCCTGCAACACGCAGGTGGGCGCCGTGTGCCACGGCCACGACCGCGACAGGGACAGCTCCCAAGAGGATTGTATTGGCCCCAGGGACAAATGGCATCGCGCACCGCGCAGCGCCGCCCGGGCGATAATTAGGACCGCGCGACTTCTTCGGCAATGCCTTCGATGCGCGCCGCCGCGTCCTGGATTCGGGTGGCGACGGACTCCCGGGCCTCTTCGATCGCGGCACGCGGGTCGTCCTGGTCGGGCGCGGCAAGCCCCGCTTCGGACAGCGCCGCGTAGGCTTCCGCCAGCTCGTCGGCGATCATGAGGCTGGTCATGACGAGCAATCTGGTGTCGCCGACCTGGCCCAGGCTGGAAACCAGCGTCTCGACCCGGTCGTCGATATAGGCGGCGAGCCCGGCAAGACGCTCTTCCTGGCCCGCCTCGCAGGCGACCCGGTAGCTGCGCCCGTTGATGGTGACGTCGACCTCGGGCATCGGGATCGGCCTTTCGCTATTCCGACGGGATCAGCGCGCGCAGCCGGGCGATCGCGGCGTCGAGCCGGTCGGAGACCGCCCGCGTCTCGCCTTCGAGCCGCTCGTAGCGGGCGCGGGCCTCGTCGCGCGCGGCTTCCAGCCCGGGCCGGGGGTCGGGCCGGTCGCGCAGGGCCTCTTCCAGCCTGGTCAGAGCGGTTTCGAGCTTGTTCTGTGCGTCGTCGAGGCGTGGCATGAACGACCGGTGAGCTGGGTTCGGCGCGACAACCGCCCGGCACCATACGCCGGCGGTCGGAAGAGCGTCAATCGGAGCCGCCTCGACCGTTGATCCCCGGCCGCGCTCCGGCCAGTGTTGCGCGATGGCCGAAAGCCCGCCCGCAATCGTCGTCCACGGCCTCGATCACGCGCTGGCCGCTTGCCGCGCGGCGGAAGCGCTGGGCGCGGCGGTCTGCCTGAGGAGCGGGCCGGCGGCGGCGGGCTATGCGGGGGCCGCATGGTTCGCCGAAATCGTCCACGCCGCCCGCCGCGCCCATCCGGATGTCCGCATCGACGCGGTTCTCGATTGCGGCGACTCGCCCGGGCTGGTCCTTGCGGCGTTCCGCCGTTCGGTGGAGGCGGTCCTTTTCACCGGATCCCCGGCGCTGCGACAGAAGCTGGAGGCGATCGCCGAGGCTTCCGGCGCGCGTGTCGAATGCGAAGCCGCACCGGCCCTCGACCTCGCCGGGGAAGAGGACCCGGAAGCGGCCTGCCGGGCCTGGATCGCGGCCGCCCGCACGGCCTGATTCGTCCCTCGCCGGTGGCACGCCGGCCGGGTTTGGGTTAGTTATGGTGCAACTCCCGCTGTTGCCTTGTTCGGAAAGGAGTCCGGTATGAGAGTGACGCAAAAGGTCAGGAAGATCCTTGCCGGTTACGAGAGCGACAATCCGGGGACCAAGGCGAATCTCGCCCGCATCCTGATGCACGGCAAGCTGGGCGGAACCGGCAGGATGGTGATCCTGCCGGTCGACCAGGGTTTCGAGCACGGACCCGCGCGCAGCTTCGCCCCCAACCCGGACGCCTACGACCCGCACTACCATTTCCAGCTCGCGATCGATGCCGGACTCAACGCCTATGCCGCGCCGCTCGGAATGATCGAGGCCGGCGCCGACAGCTTCGCCGGCGCGGTGCCGACCATCCTCAAGGTCAACAGCGCCAACAGCCTGGCGACGGACAAGGACCAGGCGGTCCATGGCGGCGTGGGCGATGCGCTGAGGCTCGGCTGCTCCGCGATCGGTTTCACGATCTATCCGGGCTCCGAGGACCAGTACGAGATGATGGAGGAAGTCCGGGAGCTCGCAGAGGAGGCGAAGGCGGTGGGGCTCGCCGTCGTCGTCTGGTCCTACCCGCGCGGCGGCATGCTGACCAAGGAAGGCGAGACGGCGATGGACATCTGCGCCTACGCCGCCCACATCGCCTGCCTGATGGGCGCCCACATCGTCAAGGTGAAGCCGCCGACGGACGCGCTGTTCCTCGACGCGGCCAAGGGCGTCTACGAGAAGCAGGAGATCGATACCGGCACGCTGTCGGCCCGCATCGCGCATGTCGTGCAGTCCTGTTTCAACGGGCGCCGGCTGGTCGTCTTCTCGGGCGGCGAGGCCAAGGATCTGGAGGGCATCCACCGCGAGGTGAGGGCGATCCGCGACGGCGGCGGCAGCGGCTCGATCATCGGCCGCAACACCTTCCAGCGGCCGCGCGCCGACGCGCTCGCCATGCTCGACGGCATCGTCGGGATCTACCGGGGCAGGGCCAATCCGAACCTGCAAGCTGTATCTGATCACGCCGCCTGACCTGGGCCCGGGCGGCGCGCGGGCCTTCGCGGACACGCTCGGCACGGCGCTCGACGCCGGCGAAGTCGCCTGCGTCCAGCTTCGCCTGAAGGAAGCCGGGGACGACGAGATCCGCCGCGCGGCCGAAATCCTCGCCCCTGTCGCGCAATCGCGCGATGTCGCCTTCGTGATGAACGACCGCCCGGACCTCGCCGTCGAGACCGGATGCGACGGGGTCCATGTCGGCGCCGAGGACGCGCCCTGCGAGGAAGCCCGCCGGGCCGTGGGCGACGACGCGATCGTGGGCGTCACCTGCAAGGCGTCCTACCACCTGGCGATGGAAGCGGCGGAGGACGGCGCCGATTACGTCGCGTTCGGCGCCTTCTTTCCGAGCGCGACCAAGGAAACCACGACGCGGGCGCCTTTCGATCTCCTGAGTACCTGGCAATCCGTCGCAACCGTCCCCTGCGTGGCGATCGGCGGCATCACGGCGGAGAATTGCGGCCCGGTCGCATCCGCCGGCGCGGATTTTCTCGCGGTGTCCTCCGGCGTCTGGGCGCACCCGGAGGGACCGGCGGCGGCCGTCCAGGCATACGACACGGCGATAAGGACGGCGCTTTCAGACGGCTAGCGGGGTTCGGCCACCGGCGACCAGAGCACGTCCTCGATCCGCGCCGCGCCGGTGGCCAGCATGACCAGACGGTCGACGCCGAGCGCGATCCCGGCGCAATCGGGAATTCCCGATCCCAGCGCGGCCAGAAAATCCTCGTCGACCGGATAGGCGCTGCCGTGGAGCTCCGTTCTGAGCGCGCGATCGGCGTCGAAACGCGCGCGCTGCTCCACCGAATCGGTGAGCTCGCCGTAGCCGTTGGCCAGCTCCAGCCCGCACACGAAGACCTCGAAACGTTCGGCGAAGCGGCGGTCGGGGCCGAGCCGCGCCAGCGCCGCCATCGGGGCGGGATAATCGTAGAGAATCGCCGGCGCGCCGACGCCGAGAGCCGGTTCCACCTTGGCGAGGAAGATGCGAAAGAACACGTCCTCCCAACGGTCCCCGGGGCCGGTCCAGACGCCGACCGCCCGCGCCGCCTCGATCAGCGCCGCCGGATCGGACATGTCGTCCATCGTCGCGGCCAGGTCGATTCCGGCATGTTCGGCGAAAGCCTCGCAAACGGTCGTCCGGGTCCAGGACGCGCGCGGGTCCGCGCTTCGGCCCGCCCTGGTGAAACGCGCGCTCCCCGCGGCCTCCGCGGCGGTGGCAAGCAGGTCTTCGCAATCCGCCCACAGGTCGCGGTAGCCGGCGCCCGCCCGGTACCATTCCAGCATGGTGAACTCGGGATGGTGGGTGGGCGAGCGCTCCTCGTTGCGGTAGCAGCGGGCGATCTGGAAGATCTTCTCCTCGCCCGCCGCCAGCAGCTTCTTCATCGCGAATTCGGGCGACGTGTGGAGATAGACCGGCGCCACGGGACCGTCGCGGAACGGCTCGCTTATCGCGGTCTCGAAGGCGTTGAGATGGGGTTCCAGGCCGGGCGAAACCTGGAGTGCCGGGGTCTCGACCTCGACGAAGCCGCGCTCGTCGAAAAACCGCCTGATCGCCGCGACGATCCTTGCCCGCATGAGCAGGTTGGGACGCCTCTCCGCGTGGCGGTCGGGACGCCACCAGGTCGGCTCAACCATGGCGTTTCGCGAATTCCGGCATGGCGCGATAATGCCCGCTCCGGCTGAGCGGGGTAAGGGTGGCGGACGAAACCATGCGGAGCGGCCGCGCGCTGAACGCGGCCGGATTGATCCCGGCGGAGCGGGTGCGCGAAGCCGATTCCGTCGCCGAGCGCTATGCGGTCGCGGTCACCCCGCAGGTGGCGCGGTCGATCGATCCCGGCGCGGCGGACGATCCGATCGCCCGGCAATATCTCCCCGATCCGCGCGAGCTCGCGCGCACGCCGGAAGAGCGCGACGATCCCATCGGCGACGACGCGCATTCGCCGCTCCCGGGCCTCGTCCACCGCTATCCGGACCGGGTGTTGCTGATGCCGACGACGGCCTGCCCGGTCTATTGCCGGTTCTGCTTCCGCCGCGAGCGCGTGGGCCACGGCGCGACGACGATGTCGGCGGCGGAGATCGACGAGGCGCTGGCCTATATCGCCGCCCGGCCCGGGATCCGGGAGGCGATCCTGACCGGCGGCGATCCTCTCATCCTCTCGGCCCGCCGCCTCGGCTCGATCCTGCGGCGCGCGGCGGCAATCGACACCGTGGAAGTCCTCCGCATCCACACCCGCGTTCCGGTGGCCGACCCGGGACGCATCGACGGAGCGACGATCGCGGCGCTGCGCCAGGACGTCCCGGTCTATGTCCTCGTCCACTGCAACCATCCGCGCGAGATCGACCCGGCGGCGGCCGGCGCGCTCGCCGCGCTCGCCGAGGCGGGAATCCCCCTGCTCGGCCAGACGGTGCTGCTGCGGGGCGTGAACGACGACGTGGAGACGCTGGAAGCGCTCTTCCGCGCGATGGTGCGCCACCGCGTGCGGCCCTACTACCTGCACCATCCCGACCTCGCGCCGGGCACCGCGCATTTCAGGCTGCCGATCGAGGAAGGCCAAGCGCTCATGCGCGCGTTGCGCGGGCGGGTCTCGGGGCTGTGCCAGCCGACCTATGTCGTCGACATTCCCGGCGGCTACGGCAAGGTCCCCGTCGGCCCTGCGTTCCGGGACGGATGCGGCGCGCTGCGCGACTGGCGGGGAGAAGTTCACGACGCGCCGGCGGAATAGCCGTTTCGTTGCCTCGCAATGGGCGAGTTGTTAGGTTCCGGCCTCCCCCGGCGGCGCGGCGAGTCCCATGAAGGTCAACGCAAACACGATCCGGCCCGGCCACGTGATCGAGCACGACGGCAAGCAGTGGAGCGTGCTCAAGATCCAGATCCTGCAGCCCGGCAAGGGCGGCGCGTTCGTCCAGGTGGAGATGCGCGACGTGATGACCGGCATCAAGAGCAACGAGCGCTTCCGCACCCAGGAATCGGTCGAGAAGCTGCTGGTGGACGAAAAGTCCTGCACCTATCTCTATCGCGCCGACGACGCGGTGACGCTCATGGATGCCGAGACCTACGAGCAGTTCGAGCTTCCGGTCGGCATGATCGGCGATCCGGCGGCCTATCTGCAGGACGGCATGACGATCATGCTCGACCTGATCGACGGCAAGCCCGTCTCGGCCCGGCTGCCGCAGCAGGTGACGATGACGGTCACCGAGGCCGAGCCGGTGGTCAAGGGCCAGACCGCGTCCTCGTCCTACAAGCCGGCGGTTCTCGAGAACGGGGAGCGGGTGATGGTGCCGCCCCATATCGAGGCGGGGACGAGAATCGTCGTCAACACCGAGGAAGGCACCTATGTCGAGCGCGCCAAGGGCTGACCGGCGCGGAACGGGACGGGCGCCATGCCGTCGGCGACGATCAACGTAATGGAAGCCGCCGCGCGCAAGGCGGCGCGCGGGCTGATACGCGATTTCGGCGAAGTCGAGAACCTCCAGGTCTCGCGCAAGGGACCGGCGGATTTCGTCACCGAAGCGGACCGCCGGGCGGAGCGCATCCTCCGCGCGGAACTGTTCAAGGCGCGGCCCGGCTTCGGCTTCCTGATGGAAGAATCGGGAGAGACCGAGGGCGAGGATCCGCGCCGCCGCTGGATCGTGGACCCGCTCGACGGAACCACGAATTTCCTTCACGGCATCCCCCATTTCGCCATTTCCGTCGGGCTCGAGGAGGACGGCGCCATGGTGGCGGGCGTGGTCTACGAGCCGCTGCGCGACGAGCTGTTCTGGGCGGAGAAGGGGGTGGGCTGCTACCTGAACCGGCGTCGCCTCCGGGTGTCCTCGCGCCGGCGGCTACCGGAGGCGGTGCTCGCCACGGGCATTCCGTTCAAGGGCCGGGCGGGCAAGCAAGCCTTTCTCGCCACGGTCGAGACGGCGATCGACAACACGGCCGGCGTCAGGCGCTTCGGCTCCGCGGCCCTCGACCTCGCCTATGTCGCGGCGGGGCGCTATGACGGTTTCTGGGAGTTCGGGCTCTCGCCGTGGGACGTCGCGGCGGGGATCGTTCTGGTCCGGGAAGCGGGCGGGTTCGTTACCGACGTTCTCGGCCGCCCGGCGGCGATCCACGGCGCGTCGATCGTGGCAGCCAACGACCGGCTGCACGGCCCGGTGCGGCGGATGCTGCGCGACAGCCTGAAGGAATCCGACGGGGATTTTGCGCAGGAGGCGCAATTGCGCGACAACGTGCCGCCAAATTCCCGGGCTCTGTCGCCCGTCGCCCGCAACGCGAGTTGCGAGCGCCCCGCCAAGCAGTCGTCCACCGATCACCGCGATGTGCGTGGCGACCAGACCGCTGGCAGAAATAGGGAGTCAAGGAAAGAAACGATGACGAATGAGGAACGGATCGTCGCGGCGCTGCGCCGGCAACCTGGGCTGGACGATGACGAACTGTCGCGGCTGACCGGTGTCACGCCACGCCAACAGGTTAACCAGATCTGTCGGCGGCTGGAAAGTCGGGGCAGACTTCAACGCGAGCAGGGACCGCGCGGCAAGATTGTCAACAATCTGATCGGATGAAGTACGGTTTTCGACGCTTCTTCAGGGCACCCCAGTGCCTCGGCCGACCCTATCCGCTCGGTTTCGGGACCGTCGGACGTCAGGTGTCACGCCACCGACCGGTCCCGCGAATGCCGCAATTTTGCCCATTTGTTTCGGTAGCACTCTCCCGGTCGAGCTTCAAAGAGCAGCGCAACCATCCCGGCACAAGCTCTTCACCAAGATACTCGGACAATCCTCTGGTTCCGAAAGCATCCATTCGCGATGGAATTGCGCGATGCGATATTCGACGGGGCTTGCAGCTCACCATCCGATCTCGCGCTTGCGAGCCGAGGGACTTAGACTTCGCGCGATGCCAAAATACGGCGTGAGATGACGAGTCCCAGACGCTACCTGACCAGGATGATCGTGTTCGTGCTCGCCGTGGCAGCGGTCGCGGGCGCGCTGTCGCAACCGCTGCTGAACGCGTTCCACGCGAACCCGGCCCTCAACGGCCTGATCGTCGGCGTGCTGGTGCTCGGCATCGCCTACAGCTTCCGCCAGGTGTTGACGCTCCGGCGCGAGGTCAACTGGATCGTCAACGTTCGCACGGGCAGGCCGGGCATCTCGGTCCAGGCCGCGCCCCGTTTGCTCGCCCCGCTGGCCGCGATCCTCGGCGAGCAGACCCGCCGGTTCCGCCTGTCCGCGCTCGCGCTGCGCTCGCTGCTGGACGGCATCTCGGCGCGGCTCGACGAACAGCGCGATATCGCGCGCTACACCATCGGACTGCTCATCTTCCTCGGCCTGCTCGGGACGTTCTGGGGCCTGCTCCAGACCATCGATTCGGTCGGCGGCGTGATCGCCGGGCTCAGCGTCGGCGGCGACAGCGATCTGAACGCGGTCTTCACCAACCTGAAGGCCGGTCTCCAGGCGCCGCTCGCCGGCATGGGAACCGCGTTTTCGTCCTCGCTCTTCGGCCTTGCCGGCTCGCTCGTGCTGGGATTTCTGGAACTCCAGGCGAGCCAGGCGCAGAACCGCTTCTTCAACGACCTCGAGGACTGGCTCGCCGGGCAGACCCGCCTCTCCAGCGGCGGCGGCGCCGCGGGAATGGATCAGGACCAGGCGGTTCCGGCCTATGTGCAGGCGTTGCTCGAACAGACCGCCGACAGTCTGGAGAGCCTGCAACGCACCATCGATCGTGGCGAGGAGAGCCGTATCTCGGCGAACCAGTCGATGGCGGTGCTGGCGGAGAACCTTTCTGCGCTGACCGACCAGATGCGCGCGGAGCAGGCGCTCATGGAGCAGCTCGCCGAAGGCCAGCTGGAGCTGAGGCCGGTGCTGGCCAAGCTCGCCGAGACCCGGACGAGCGGCAATTTCGACGAAATCCTGCAACAGCACATACGCAACATCGATCTCCATTTGGCGCGGCTCATGGAGCAGCTGGCATCGGGGCGTTCGGAAATGGTGCAGGAGCTGAGAACCGAAATCCGCGTGCTGTCGCGCACGATCGCCGCGATCGGGCGCAGCCAGCCGGAATAGAGCCGAACGATGGCCGTCGGCAGAACCAGACAACAATCGAGCGCCGATATCTGGCCCGGCTTCGTGGATGCGCTGGCGGCGCTCCTGATCATCGTCATCTTTCTGCTGATGGTGTTCACCCTCGCCCAGTATTTCCTGAGCGATATCCTGACCGGCCGCGACCGGGCGCTGGACAGGCTCAACCGGCAGGTCGCGCAGCTCACCGAGATGCTGTCCCTCGAACAGGCCGAGAATGTGGAGCTCGAGTCTTCGGTCTCCCGGCTCACCCTTCAGCTCGCGGAATTGACCGCCGAGCGCGACAGGCTGTCAGGCCAGCTTGCCGAGCTTCTGCCGGAAAGGGACATGCTGACCAACGAGGTCGCGGCGCTCACGGCGGAACGCGACGCGCTCAAGACCGCGTCGGCCAAGACCGCCGCGGAGCTCGAGGAGGCCTACAAGACGATCGGCGCGGACAGGGAAAAGATCGAGCTTCAGCTCCGCCGCCTCGCAAGCCTGGAGCGCGACATCGCCGCGCTGCGCGAAGTCCGCGATGCGCTGGAGAAGAAAGTGGCGGGTCTGGAAGACTCGCTCCAGTCCCGCGACCGGGAGCTGGGCGCGCTGCGCGACCGGTCGAAGGAGCTCGCCGCGGAGCTTGCCTCGTCCGAGGAGCGGACCCGGCTCGCCCAGCGCGACATCGACGAGCGGGACGTGAGGCTGCGCGATCTCGGCGCGCGCGCGAGCCGGGCCGAGGAAGCGCTCAGCGCCGAGGAGGCGGTCTCGGCGGAAGCGCAGGAGCAGGTCCGCATCCTCAACCTCCAGATCGCGGCGCTGCGCCAGCAGCTCGCGCGCATCGAACAGGCGCTCCAGATATCGGAGAAGAAGGCCAGGGAACAGAACGTCCAGATCGTAAACCTGTCCAGGCGCCTCAACGCGGCGCTGGCCAGCAAGGTGCAGGAGCTCGCCAGTTTCCGCTCCGAGTTCTTCGGCCGGCTCCGCAAGGCGCTCGGGAACCGCAGCGACGTCCGCATCGTCGGCGACCGCTTCGTGTTCCAGTCGGAGGTGCTGTTCCCCTCGGGCGAGGCCAGGCTCCAGCCCGGCGGCCGCGTGCAGATCGACAAGCTGGCGGACACCATCAAGGAGATCGCGGCGAAGATACCGACCGACATCGACTGGGTGCTCAGGGTCGACGGCCACACCGACCGCTTGCCAATCAGTACCCCGGCCTATCCGTCGAACTGGGAGCTCTCGACCGGGCGCGCGATCGCGGTGGTCAAGTACCTGATCGAGCGCGGCGTCCCGGCCACCCGGCTGGCCGCGACCGGGTTCGGCGAGTTCCAGCCGATCGACCGGGGCAGCACGATCGCCGCCTTCAAGCGCAACCGGCGGATCGAGTTCAAGCTGACCCAGCGCTGACCGGAGCGAGGCCGGCGGCAGGGGATTCGCCGAACTGAAGCGCGGCCAGCCGGGCGTAGAGGCGGCTGCCGCGGATCAGCTCGGCGTGGCTGCCGATCGAGTCGACGCGGCCCTCGTCGAGGACGACGATCCTGTCGGCGGCCTGCACCGTGGCCAGACGGTGCGCGATGACGAGCGTCGTCCGCCCCGCCATCAGCCGGTCGAGCGCATCCTGGACCAGACGTTCGCTTTCGGAATCGAGCGCGCTCGTCGCCTCGTCGAGCAACAGGATCGCTGGGTCGCGCAGGAGCGCCCGCGCGATCGCGATGCGCTGCCGTTGACCCCCGGACAGGCGCACCCCCTTCTCGCCGAGGAACGTGTCGAAGCCGTCCGGCAGAGCGTCGAGAAATTCCGCCGCGGCCGCGGCTTCGGCGGCCGCCCGGACCTCGTCCGCGGCCGCGCCGGGCCGGCCGTAGCGGATGTTTTCCCAGGCGTTCGCGGAAAAGACGAACGGCTCCTGCGCCACGAGACCGATACGCGCGCGGAGCTCGGCCGGATCGGCCTCGCGCAGATCGACGCCGTCGATCCGCACCCGCCCCGCCGCGGGGTCGTAGAACCGGAGAAGCAGCTCGAAGACGGTCGACTTGCCGGCGCCGGAAGGCCCGACGAGCGCAACCCGCTCGCCCGCCGCGACATCGAAGCTCGCCGTGTCCAGCGCGGCCGTGTCGGGGCGGGACGGGTAATGAAAACGGACCTCTTCGAAAGAGACGGTGCCCACGGGCGGATCGGGCAGGGGGACGGGCTCCGGGGGCGCGGCGATCTCGGAGTCGATCCGCATGAGCTCGAGCAGGCGCTCGGTCGCCCCCGCGGCGCGCTGCAAGTCGCCGATCACCTCGCTCACCGCACCCACCGATCCGGCGACCACCACCGCGTAGAACACGAAGGCCGACAGCTCCCCGGGCGAAATCCGCCCGTCCATCACGTCGTGCCCGCCGATCCAGAGGATCACGCCGACGGCGCTGAACACGGTGACGATCACGAACGCGGTGAGCCACCCGCGCGCCATGTTGCGCCTGAGCGCCGTCGCGAGCGCGTCGTCGACCCGCGCGCCGAAGCGTTGTCCGTCGATCGGCTCGTGGCCGAAGGCCTGCACGGTGCGGATCGCGTTCAGCGTCTCCTCGCCATGCGCCGAGATGTCGGCCACGCGATCCTGGCTCGCCCGCGACAAGCGGCGCACCCGGCGGCCGAAGAAGACGATGGGCAGCACCACGAACGGCACGATCAGGAAGACCAGGCCGGCGAGCCGGGGGCTCGTGACGAACAGGAGCACCGTGCCTCCGAGAAACAGGAGGACGTTTCTCAGCGCCACCGATACCGAGGAGCCCACCACGACCTGAAGAAGCGTGGTGTCCGTGGTCAGCCGCGACAGCACCTCGCCCACCCGCGCGGACTCGAAGAAGGATGCGCTGAGCGCGAGCATGCGCTCGAAAACCGCGCGCCGCATGTCGGCCACCACGCGCTCGCCGACCCAGGCGACCAGGTAGAAGCGCCCGAACGTCGCGGCGGCCAGCAGCGCAATGACGACGAAGAGCCCGCCGAGCGCGCGGTCGAGCAGCGCGCCGTCGCCGGCCCCGAACCCCTCGTCGATCAGCGCCCGGAGACCCTGCCCGAGAACCAGGACGGACCCCGCGGCCACGATCAGCGCCAGACCGGCGCCCGCGATCCGCACCCGGTACGGCGCGAGCCAAGGCACCAGCGCGCGCAGGCTGCCGATGTTGCCGCGGCCGCGCCCGTCCGGGCTGTCGGTTTCACGCTCGGCCAGTTCCCGCCTCCGAGGCTTGTAAACCCAAACGCCTTCCGATATATACCCGCGGCCCCGCCGGAGACGCGACGATGAAGAAGGACATCCACCCGGACTACCACGAAATCACCGTGGTGATGACGGACGGAACCACCTACACGACCCGGTCGACCTACGGCAAGGAAGGCGACACGGTCAAACTCGACATCGACCCCAAGACGCACCCGGCCTGGACCGGCGGGCAGCAGCGGCTGGTCGATACCGGCGGTCAGGTGGCGAAATTCAACAAGCGGTTCAAGGACCTCGGCATCGGCTGAGCCGCCGGGCTCTTCCCGTCCCTCCCGAGCGTCATCGGGCAAAAACCGTATCGAAGAAGCCCAGAATCTGCCGGTCGATGCGGGACAGGAACGCGCGCCGGTCGAACCCCTCGGGATCTCTCGCCGGAGCGCCGATTTCGCCGGTCATCGCGGCGGGAAAGGGCGAGATGAAGGCGAAGTGATGGGCCTTCGGATGAGCGATCTGCCGCGCCTTGTCTCCCATCAGCGGCACGATGTTGTCTGCGTGCCACGGCCTCCGCAGGACCAGGTCCGCATCGAGACGGTGGATCTGTGCCGGCGCCGTCACGCCCGCGAAGGCGCCTTCGCCGAATAGCGCGCCCACCGGAGCGACGGCCGCGACGGCGCGGACCCGCCTGTCCAGCAAGTCGGGCAACCGGCCGCCGCCGCGTTCGCCGGGCCGGCCGTAGGCGCAGAACGCGGCATCCTCTTGGCGATTTCGCGTGCAGTGCCGCGCCAGGAGCCGCGTATCCCCCTTGCCGCCGATCAGGGCAAGCACGGTGTAGCCGCCGGCGGAGTGCCCGACGGCCCCGATGCGGGAAGGGTGGATGCGCGGGCCGAACTCCGCATCGCCCAGCAAACGGTCGAGAATAGCGCTCAACTGTCGCGAGCGGCGGACCCAGTTCGCGGACGTGCCGCTATACCGGCCGTCCCGCCAGTTGTCGCCCGCATGCTCCGGCGCCGCCACGATGTAGCCGCCTTGGGCGAGCCGGATCGCCGTGCCGCGATGGTTCAGCCGTCCGCCGCCCGTCCCGTGCGAAATCAGGACGAGGCCGTACCGACCGGCGCCGACCGGCGCTCCAGATGCGGCGGCCATCGCGAACGGGCCGACGACGGTACGCCCGGCGGTCCCGGCGGTCGGATACCACAGCGCGACGGTCAGCCTTTCGCCTTCGGCTTCGACCGCGATGTCGCGGAAGCCCACGCCATCGGCTCGCGCGCCGCAAGCCGCGAGCGAAAAGACAAGAAGGAAGACAGCGGCAAGGCGGGCGGTCACGTCCACGCGGTCGCTTCCGATCATGTCCAAGCATACCGGCCCTGACGCCGGACCGCCCCCGCGGACACAAAGAAGGGCCGCCGGCAGAGGCTCCGGCGGCCCGGTGAGTTGGGCCTGTTGGCCGGGTGGACGCCCGGGGTCGGCGTCCGAGGGGCTAGAATGCTGAAGGATATGGAGGGCGAATGTGGCCGCCGCTGGCCGGGAATAGGGCAATATTGTGATTTCGCGGGCGGAAACGCGGGCGAATAAGCCCTCGCCATGGCGGCGTCGGCAGGCTATCCATCGGGCCGGACGAGGAATTTCGCGACGCGGAGGAACCGGCGGTGAGCGGTACTGGACAGGATCGGCTGAGGGCACGGCGCGTGATAGAGGCGGGTGGACGGAGCTATGACTACTACGCGCTCGACGCCGTGCGCGAAGCGGGCATCGGCGACATTTCCCGGCTGCCCTATTCGATGAAGGTCCTGCTCGAGAACCTGCTGCGCCACGAGGACGGCAGGACGGTGACGGTCGCGGACATCGAGGCCTGCGCCGCCTGGCTGGAAACCCGATCCTCGACGCATGAGATCGCGTTCCACCCCGCGCGCACCCTGTTGCAGGACTTCACCGGCGTGCCGGCGGTGGTCGACCTTGCGGCGATGCGCCAGGCGATGGCCGATCTCGGCGGCGATCCGCAGAAGATCAACCCGCTGGCCACCGTCGACCTGGTGATCGACCATTCGGTGATGGTCGACAGCTTCGGCTCGGACGATGCGTTCGCCGCCAATGTCGACCGCGAATTCGAGCGCAACCAGGAGCGTTACTCCTTCCTCCACTGGGGCTCGAAGGCGTTCAGCAATTTCCGCGTCGTGCCGCCGGGCACCGGCATCTGCCACCAGGTCAATCTCGAATATCTCGCCCAGACCGTCTGGACCCGCGAGGATGGCGGGCGGACGCTTGCCTATCCGGACACGCTGGTGGGAACCGACAGCCACACCACGATGATCAACGGACTTTCCGTGCTCGGCTGGGGCGTCGGCGGGATCGAGGCCGAGGCGGCGATGCTCGGCCAGCCGATATCGATGCTGCTGCCCGAGGTCGTCGGGTTCAGATTCGAGGGCACGCCGCGCGAGGGAACGACGGCGACCGATATCGTGCTGACCGTGACGCAGATGCTGCGCGCACGCGGCGTGGTCGGGAAGTTCGTCGAGTTCTACGGGCCGGGCCTCGACGAGCTCACCCTCGCCGACCGGGCCACTATCGCCAACATGGCGCCCGAATACGGCGCCACCTGCGGCTTCTTCCCGATCGACGCGGAGACCTCCGCCTATCTGCGGCTGACCGGTCGCGACGACGAACGGATCGCCCTCGTCGAGGCCTATGCCAGGGCGCAGGAGCTGTGGCGCGACGCGGATACGCCCGATCCGGAGTTCACCGACACGCTCGCTCTCGACCTCGGAACGGTCGAACCGTCGCTCGCCGGACCCAAGCGGCCGCAGGACAAGGTGGCGCTGTCCGGCGCGGCGGACGCGTTCGCGACCGCGCTCGCCGAGCTGGGGGGGTCGGATCGCGCGCAGCCCGCCGAGGGCACGGATTTCGCGGTGGAGGACGGCCATGTCGTGATCGCGGCGATCACCAGCTGCACCAACACCTCCAACCCGTCGGTGATGGTGGGCGCCGGACTTGCCGCCCGCAAGGCGCGCGCGCTCGGGCTCAAGGTGAAACCCTGGGTGAAGACCTCGCTCGCGCCGGGAAGCCAGGTGGTGAGCGACTATCTCGCCGCGGCCGGTCTCCAGGAGGACCTCGACGCCCTCGGCTTCAACCTCGTCGGCTATGGCTGCACCTCCTGCATCGGCAATTCGGGTCCGCTGCCCGACCCGGTGGCCGAGGCGATCGACCAGGGGGATCTGGTGGTGGGCGCGGTGCTTTCGGGCAACCGCAATTTCGAGGGGCGGGTCCATGCCCAGGTCCGCGCCAACTATCTCGCTTCCCCGCCGCTGGTGGTCGCCTATGCGATCGCGGGTTCCCTCAAGGCCGACATCGTCAACGACCCCCTCGGCGAAACCCCGGACGGCGAACCGGTCTATCTGAAAGACATCTGGCCCTCGAACAGGGAGATCGCCGATACGCTGGCGACCGCGCTCACGCCGGAGATGTTCCGCACGCGCTACGCCAACGTCTCGGAAGGTCCCGCCGCGTGGCGGGCGATTTCCTCGACGCCTTCGGAAACCTTCGACTGGCAGGATTCCAGCACCTATGTGCGCCATCCGACCTTCTTCGAGGACATGGCCCCGGAACCGGCGCCGACGGACGACATAAGGGGCGCGCGCGCCATCGCGATGCTGGGCGACTCGGTCACCACCGACCACATCTCGCCCGCCGGCAGCATCGCCCGGCAAAGCCCGGCCGGCGACTACCTGCTGGAACGCCAGGTGCGCCCGGCGGCGTTCAATTCATACGGGTCCCGGCGCGGCAATCACGAGATCATGATGCGCGGGACCTTCGCCAATATCCGCATTCGCAACGAGATGGTGCCGGGGATCGAGGGCGGGATGACGCGCCACATCGACGGCGGCGATGCGCAGCCGATCTACGAGGCGGCGATGCGCTACCGCGACGCCGGCGTGCCTCTGGTGGTCGTCGCCGGCAAGGAATACGGCACCGGCTCGTCGCGCGACTGGGCGGCCAAGGGGACACGGCTCCTCGGCATCCGGGCGGTCATCGCGGAGAGTTTCGAGCGCATCCACCGTTCCAACCTGGTCGGCATGGGCGTGCTGCCGCTGGAGTTCAAGCCGGGCACGACCCGCAAGACGCTCGCGCTGGACGGTTCGGAGAGCTTCGACATCACCGGCGTTTCGGGCGGCATCGCGCCGCGCATGGATGTCGGCTGCCGTATCGTCCGGGCCGACGGATCGGCGGTCGAAATCCCGCTCACCTGCCGCATCGACACCCTCGACGAGGCCGAGTACTACCGCCACGGCGGCATCCTGCAATACGTGATCCGCAATATGCTGGAAGCGGCCTGAGCCTATCTGTTTCTGATTGAACCGCCTCCCCGTCATGCCCCGACTTGTTCCGGGCATCCACGTGGAACTGCCGGCCCGCTATTCCCCGGTTCGTATCGCGCTGCTGCAAGACGTGGATGCCCGGAACAAGTCCGGGGTGACACCGGGAGGCAAGGACGGCAGGTGCGAGCATGCCGTAATCCGGGCCTCGACCGGCGGTGTCGGCGTCCTTGGGCAGCTTCCCCCCCCCATGTCGTCATGGCCGGACTTGTTCCGGGCATCCACGTCTTGCGGCATCGCGGTGCGGGCCGGGAGCGGACGAGGCGCGGAGGGACGTGGATGCCCGGAACAAGTCCGGCCATGACGGGGTAAAGGAGAGGCTATCCCGCATTTCTCACGAGCGGCGGGCGCTTCTTGCGTCGGACGCGCGGGAATGGCTGCGCGACAAGGGCTTGCCGGCTCGCCGGCGGTTCCGGCGAAGCGCGCAGTCTGTCGTTCGCCCCGCTGTCGCCCCGGCCTTGAGCCGGGGTCCAGAGCCACATGCACTGCTCCCGCCCGGATTCCCCGGATCGCAGTCCGGGGCGGGCCTGGACCCCGGCTCAAGGCCGGGGTGACAGGCTTGGGGTCGGCCGCGGTGCGGGCTCCCCTTCGGCCCTTGGTGAGAAATGCGGACTAGTGCGCGGCGGGAACGGTTCCAGGTAAAACGGATACGCTCTAAACCGGCCGCCGTTCAGCCGGTCTCCAGCCCCCGCGCCAGCGCTTCGGACAAGCGGCGGGAGAAGGCGGCGGGGTCGGGCAGCTTCTCGCCCTCCATGATGCGCGCCTGATCGAGCACCAGCCACGCGGTGTCGGAGAGCCGCTGGGCGGTGGCGTCCCTGCCAACGGCTTCGGCGAGGCTGCGGATCAGGGCGTGTCTCGGGTTGATCTCCAGGATCCGCTTGAAGCCGGTGTCGAGCTGGCGGTGCTGCTTCAGCAGGCGTTCGAGATTGATGTCGAGATCGCCCTCGTCGGCCACCAGGCAGGCGGCGCTGTCGGTCAGGCGGTCGGACGCGCGCACGTCCTTGACCTCGTCCTTGAGCGCCAGCTTGAACATCGCGATCACGCTGTCCACCCGCCCCTGGTCGACGGCCTCCTCGTCCTTCTCCGCCCCGTCCGCGCCTTCGACCGCGATGTCGGCGAGGTCCGCGCCCGCCCGCGTCGCGGACTTGAATTCCTTGTCGGCATAGGTTCCGACCGCCGGAATCCAGAATTCGTCGACCGGGTCGGTCATCAGCAGGACCTCGATCCCGCGCGCGCGGAACCCTTCGAGCTGCGGGCTGCGGCGAACCGCGTCGAGGTCCTCGCCGGCGATGTAGTAGATCGCCTCCTGGCCCTCCTTCATCCGCTCGACATAGCCGTCGAGCCCCACCGGTCCCTCGCCGGTCGTGCTGTGGAACCGGGCGAGCTTGAGGATTTCGTCGCGGTTCTCCGGGTCCTCGTAGACGCCCTCCTTGAGCACCGGACCGAAATTCTCCCAAAACGCCGCGTAGCCCTCGGTCTCGGCCTCGGCCTTCCTGGACAACTCGCCCAGCACGCGCCTGACGATCACGGTCCGCATCCGCGCCAGCAGCGGGTTGTTCTGCAGCATCTCGCGGCTGATGTTGAGCGGCAAATCCTCGCTGTCGACCAGCCCGCGCAGGAAGCGGAGCCATTGCGGGATCAGCTCGGCGCAGTCGTCGGTAACGAACACGCGCTTCACGTAGAGCTTCACCGCGTGCTTGCGCTCGGGATTGAACAGGTCGAACGGCCGTTGCGAGGGAATGAAGACCAGCGTGGTGTATTCGTGGGTTCCCTCGGCCCGCCAGTGGATCGTCAGCCACGGCTCGTCGAAGGCGTGGCCGACATGGCGGTAGAACTCCTTGTACTGGTCTTCCGTGATCTCGGGCCTGGGCCGGGCCCAGAGCGCGGAGGCCTCGTTGACCGTGTCCTCGTTGTCGCCTTCGACGAGCACGATCGGCAGGGCAATGTGATCGGAGTAGGTCTTGACGATGCCGCGCAGGGTCCCGGGCTCGAGGAACTCGTCCTCGCCGTCGCGGATATGGAGCGTCACCGTGGTTCCGCGCCCTTCGCGCTCGGCCTCGCCGATAGTGAACTCGCCGAGCCCTTCGGAAGCCCAGCGCCAGGCCTGCTCCTCGCCGGCGCGCCGGCTCACCACCTCGACCCGGTCGGCCACCATGAACGCCGAGTAGAAGCCGACGCCGAACTGGCCGATCAGGGCCACGTCCCCGGCCGCGTCGCCCGACAACTCTTCCAGATAGGCGCTGGTGCCCGACCGCGCGATGGTGCCGAGATCGGCGATCAGCCCCTCGCGGTTCATGCCGATCCCGTTATCGGCGACGGATATGGTCCGCGCGGCGGCATCGAGCTCGATCCGGACCCGGAACTCCGGATCGTCTTCGGTCAGCGCCGGCTCGGTGATCGCCTCGTAGCGCAGCCGGTCGCACGCGTCGGATGCGTTCGAGATCAGCTCGCGCAGGAATATCCGCTTCTCGCTGTAGAGCGAGTTGGCGACGATCTGGAGCAGTCGGGAGACTTCCGTCTGGAAGCTCAGCTTCTCCTCGCCCATAGATTCCTCTCCACCCCGTCCGACTGAGCGGCGGCCCCGGCCGGCCGCGTCAGGCGAACATATGCGCAAGCGCCCGGTCACTTGCAAGACCCGCAAGGCCTTGCTTTTGCGGCCGCAATTATCGATTCTAGAGATATGTCCGCTACCGGGCCGCGCGCTTCCGTCACCGCCGTTCTCGGTCCGACGAACACCGGAAAAACCCATTTCGCCATCGAGCGGCTGCTCGGCCATCCGAACGGCGTGGTCGGCTTTCCGCTCAGGCTTCTGGCACGCGAGAACTACGACCGCGTGGTCCGCCTCAAGGGCGCGCGCAATGTCGCGCTGGTCACCGGCGAGGAGAAGATCGTGCCCGCCCGGGCGCGCTATTTCCTGTGCACCGCCGAATCGATGCCGCTGGAGCGCCGCTTCGACTTCCTCGCCATCGACGAGATCCAGATGTGCGCCGATCCCGAGCGCGGCCATGTCTTCACCGACCGGCTGCTCCGCGCGCGGGGAGAGGCGGAAACCATGTTGCTCGGCGCCGACACCATGCGCCCGCTGATCCGCAAGCTGGTGCCGGAAGCGGAATTCGTGGGCCGTCCCCGTCTGTCCCGGCTCAGCTATTCGGGAACCCGGAAGCTCACCCGTCTGCCGCCGCGCTGCGCGGTGATCGCGTTCTCGGCCGGACGGGTGTACGAGATCGCGGAACTGCTCCGGCGCCAGCGCGGCGGCGCGGCCATCGTGCTGGGGGCGCTCAGCCCGCGCACCCGCAACGCCCAGGTCGCGATGTATCAGGCGGGCGAGGTCGACTTCCTGGTGGCCACCGACGCGATCGGCATGGGGCTCAACATGCGGGTCGACCACGTCGCCTTCTTCGAACGCAAGAAGTTCGACGGCAGGCTGCACCGCGCGCTCGCGGTCTCCGAACTCGCCCAGATCGCGGGCCGGGCGGGCCGTTACATGAACGACGGCACGTTCGGGACGACGGCGGGTCTCGACCCGTTCGAGCCGGAGACGGTCGAGGCCATCGAGAGCCACAGCTTCAAGCCCCTGACCGCCCTCCAGTGGCGCAACGCGGAGCTCGATTTCCGCTCTCCGGAGGCGCTGCTCGAGAGCCTCGATGCCGCGCCGCCGCGGCCGGAGCTGGTGCGGGCGCGCGAGAGCGACGACCGGCGCGCGCTGGCGTCGCTTCTGGGCGACGAGGCCATCCGGAGCCGGGCCGCCGGCCGCGCCTCTCTCGGGCTGCTCTGGGACGTCTGCCAGATACCCGACTACCGCAAGACGATGGCGGAAGAGCACACAAGGCTGCTCGCCACCGTGTTCGGCCATCTGTCGGGTCCGGCGGAGCGGCTGCCGACCGACTGGATCGCCGGCCAGATCGCGAGCCTCGACCGGACCGAGGGAGAGATCGACACGTTGATGGCGCGCATCGCCCATGTGCGCACCTGGACCTATATCGCCCATCGCGGCGACTGGGTGGACGACGGCACGGCGTGGCAGGCGCGGGCGCGGGGGATCGAGGACCGCCTGTCGGACGCGCTGCACGAACGCCTTACCCAGCGCTTCGTCGACCGCCGGGCGGCGCTCCTCAACCGGGCGCGCGACAAGCCTTCGCGCGGCGCGGCGGTCGATGCGGACGGGACGGTGCGGGTCGCCGGGGAGATCGTCGGGCGGCTGGAGGGGTTGCGCTTCGTCTCCAACGGTCCGGAGAGCGCGTTTTCCGAACGCGAAGCGATGGCCCTGGCCGGCAACCTGCTGCGCCAACGCCTCCGCGATACCGCCGCCTCCCTCGCCGCCGATCCGGACGATGCGTTTACGCTCCGCGACGACGGCTCGATCTTCTGGCGCAGCGCGCCCGTCGCCCGGCTCGCCGCCGGGGCGGGCGTTCTCGAACCGCAAATCGCCTTGAGGGCCGATGAAGGACTCGGCAAGGATTCCGCGATGCGCGCGCGCCAGCGGCTCGAACGCTGGCTTTCCGCCCATCTGGCAACCGGGTTCGCGCCGCTCTTCGCGCTCCGCGACGCCGGGTTCTCGCGGGCGGCGCGGGGGCTCGCCTACCAGCTGGTCGAGGCGCTGGGGTCGTTGCCGCGGCGTTCCGTCCGCTCGCTGCTGGCGGATCTGGATTCAGGAGACAGACGGCGCATGCGCGCGCTGGGCGTCCGGTTCGGCATGGAGGCGATCTATCTTCCGGCTCTGATCAAACCCAAACCGGCGGGACTCCGCGCGCTCCTCTGGTCGATCCATAGAGGATTTCCGGTCCGCCCGGCCCCTCCGCCGGGGCTGTGTTCCGTGGCCCCCGATACCGGCGTCGATCCCTCGTTCTACGCGGCTTGCGGCTATCCCGTCGTCGGCGGGAGGGCCGTCCGGGTCGATATGCTCGACCGCCTGGCGATCGCGCTGGCCCGTGCCGCGCGCAAAGGGCCGTTCGAGCTCACCCCGGCGATGCTCTCGCTCGTCGGGATCACCGAGGAGCAGGCCGGTCCGATACTGGGCGATCTCGGCTACCGCGCGCGGAACGGCGGGGACGGCGCCCGCTTCGCCCGCGCGGAGCGCAAGCGGGCGGCGGCGAAGCGGCCCCGGCGGACGCGCGACCCGTCCTCGCCTTTCGCCAAGCTCCAGGAGCTCGGGAAACCCGCATGACCGACGACGCGATACGGGTCGACAAATGGCTCTGGTACGCCCGGCTGTTCAAGAGCCGGACGAGGGCGAGCCGGCTTTGCCGGGAAGGGCGGATCCGGGTGGACGGACGGATCGTCAGAAAGGCCGATCACCGGGTGGCGCCGGGCGACGTTCTCACCGTTCCGACCGCGCGGGACATCCGGGTGGTTCGGGTGCTCGCGGTCGGGACCCGGCGCGGACCGCCTGCGGAGGCCCGGTCGCTTTACGAGACCATTCCGCCGGGGGCGGGCGCGCCGTGATCGGCCGGCTGAGGGACCTCCTCGGCGACCGCGGGGGGCGGGCGCGCCCGGCGCAGGACCCGCCGGCGCATGACGGCCTTCAGATCGCCGCGGCCGCCCTGCTGGTCCATGCCGCTTGCGTGGATGCAAGCTTCGACGAGGTCGAACGCCGCCGCATCCTCGACATCCTGCTCGACCGCTTTTCGCTCGAACGGGACGAAGCCGAAACCCTGCTCGCCGCGGCCGAAGACAAGGCGGACGGCGCGGTGCAGATCCTCGGTTTCACCCGCGAGGTGAAGGACAATTACAGCTACGAGGAGCGCATCGCGCTGGTCGAGATGCTGTGGGAGGTGGTGCTCGCCGACGGCCGGATCGACGCGCACGAGGCCCAGCTGATGCGCCGCATCGGCGGGCTGATCTACGTGTCGGACCGGGACAGCGCGATCGCCCGGCGCCGGGCGGCCGCGCGGGCGGAGTGAAAAGAGGTTGGCTGACAGGGGCTTGGGTACTAAGTTCCCTGTCGTTTCGAAATCGGTGGGCCGGCGAACGGCTTCGGGAGTGACGGGAATATGACCTACATCGTCAACGAAATGTGCATCAAGTGCAAATTCATGGACTGCGTTGAGGTCTGTCCCGTAGACTGTTTCTACGAGGGCGAGAACATGCTGGTCATTCACCCCGACGAATGCATCGATTGCGGCGTGTGCGAGCCCGAATGCCCGGTGGAGGCGATCCGTCCCGATACCGACGACGGGGCGGAGGAATGGGTCGAGATGAATCGCAAATACGCCGATTCCTGGCCCAATATCACCCGCAAGGGCGAGTCTCCCGCCGACGCCGACGACTGGCGCGAGACGCAGAACAAGTTCGCCGAGCACTTCTCCGAGAACCCGGGAGAGGGGACCTGACCGGGAGCCGGCGGCCTCGCCCGCGCTTTCGACTCGATCTGCCGATTGTTCTTGCGTCGCCCGGCGGGTTCGACTAGGACCGCGCGCAATCGGGCAGCCGGCGCGTGGCACGCCCGGCGACATCCCGTTTCGATGAGGTAGAGACCGGCCGATGGCAACCAAATTGGCCTTTTCCAAAGGCGACTACGTCGTCTACCCGACGCATGGCGTCGGCAAGGTGCTCGGGATCGAGGACCGCGAGGTCGCCGGATTCGACCTCAAGCTGTTCGTGATCTCCTTCGAGTCGGAGAAGATGACGCTCCGCGTTCCGGTGGACAAGGTGAAGGATTCGGGGCTGCGCAAGATCAGCTCGCGCGCCAAGATGAGAACCGCGATGACGACGCTGAAGGGTCGCGCCCGCGGCAAGCGCACCATGTGGTCGAGGCGCGCGCAGGAATACGACGCCAAGATCAACAGCGGCGATCCGGTCTCGATCGCCGAGGTGGTGCGCGATCTCCACCGCGCCGCCGGACAGCCCGACCAGTCCTATTCGGAACGGCAGATGTACGAGGCCGCGCTCGAACGTCTGGCGCAGGAACTGGCGCTGGTCGAGAAGATCGACCGCGACGCGGCGGCGGAAAAACTCGAGGCGGTGCTCGCCAAACCCGCCTAGCGCCACGACGGCGACTCTACCCACGCGGTGCTCGAACGAATCCTTTCCGGCGGACAGACCGGCGTCGACCGCGGCGCGCTCGATGCCGCGCTGGATGCCGGGTTCCCGTGCGGCGGCTGGTGCCCGCGCGGGCGCCGGGCCGAGGACGGGCGGATCCCCGACCGCTACCCGCTTCGCGAGACCTCTTCCTCCCGCTACATCGTTCGGACGGGGCGGAACGTGGAGGATTCGGATGGCACGCTGGTTCTCGCCTGGGGAGCGCCGTCGGGCGGAACCCTCGCCACGGTGGACCGCGCCCGCGAGCTGGAAAAGCCCTGCCTCGTGCTCGATATGGCTGAGCTCGACGACGACACCGCCGCGTCGAGGACCTGCGCCTGGATCGCCCAGGAAGCGATAGCGTCCCTCAACGTGGCCGGGCCGCGGGCGAGCGGCCGGGCCGACGCTTACGAGCGGACGCGCGGGGCGATCGGCCTCGTTCTGGGGGGCGGGCCTACTCGACGACCAGCTTGAACAGGCGGCCGGCCACGATCCTGTCTTGCGGCTCCAGGCCGTTGAGCACGCGGAAATGTTCGAGCGGCCGTTTCTCGATCGCCATCCGCCCGGCGAGGCTTTCCTGGGTATCGCCCGGACGCGCCTCGACCACCTTTATCCGCCGCGGGCGATAGCGCGCCGCCTCGCCCGCGCTCAGCTCGCGCAGGCTGCCCGCGACCTCCCGGAACGCGGCATTGAGCCGCGACCCCCGGGCCCGCGGGACCACGAAGACCACCTCGTAGACCCTGTCCTCGCGCGACCCCACGACGAGGATCCGGACGTCCACGGCTCCGCGGGCACCCTGCGCGGCCGCGCGCGCGGTCGCCGCCGGCTGGCCGTTGACGGTGAACTCGCGAACCCGTCCGAGCGAAAGCTTGCCCGCCCACCTGCCGCGCAGGAATTCCGCCGCCGAACGGGTCTGCCCGCGCCCGTGCAGCCGCAGCGATATCTGGGCGCCGCCGCTGCCGGAAGCGATCACGGCTTTGGGCGTGTTGTGGAGGGTGAAGGTCTCCGGCACCGAGAACCGGAACCGCAGGGTCGGGTGGACGAATTCCCGGCCGCGCACGAAACCCTGCTCCGGGCTGCCGCCGTAATACAGCCCGTCGATCTTTCCGAGGTAAATCGCGCGCGCGACCATGGGATCGCGGACCGGGGTCCGGGCGGCGTTGTCCAGGGCGCGGCGAACCCGCTTCGCGGGGGCGGGATGGGTCGCGGTGTAGTCGAACCGGTCGATCTCGTCGGGCGACCTGCCCGCGAGCCGGGCCTGCAGGCGGGCATGGGCGCGTATCTTGGCAAGCATGCGGGCGACCCCGCGCGTGTCGTAGCCCGCCCGCGCGATGTAGCGAATGCCGAGGTCGTCGGATTCGTACTCGTTCTCCCGCGAGTGGCTCCGCAGATAGGCGAAGGCGGCGGTGCCGGTCAGGTCGCCCAGCACGTTCCTGACGGCGGAGCCGGCGCCCGCCTGCTGCGCCAGGATATCCGCGGCCAGCACCCCGATCTGCGCCAGGATGGCCTGGCCCTGGCCGCGCGCGTAGTGCAGGGCGGTAATGTGGCCGAGCTCGTGGCCGAGCACGCCGGCAAGCTCCGCCTCGTCGCCGAACAGCGCCAGAAGCCCGCGCGTGATGTAGATGTAGCCGCCCGGCACCGCGAACGCGTTCACCATGTCCGAATCGACGACCGTGAAGGTGTAGTCGAGATCGCGGCGTTCGGTGGTGCGCGCCAGAAGCTGGCCGACCGAGTTTACGTAGCTCTGGAGCTCCTCGTTCTCGAAGCCCGGCCCGAACTCGCTCAGCACCTGGGGATGCGCCTTGCGGCCGACCGCCTTTTCCTGGGCGCCGCTGACGCCGCCGGTAAAGACCTTCTCTCCGGAGGCGGGGTTGACGGCGCAACCGCCCAGCCCGATCCCCAGGAGTGCCGCCGTCCCGACGGCGGCGAGGAGCAGCCGCCCGCGCCTCATGGCTCGATTACCTCCAGCTGTTCCGGATGGGTCGCCTCGATCATCGGCCCATTCTGCCATGCAAGCCAGCCCCGCACACGCACCCGGCGGCCGGCGAGAGCGGCGATATCGATTCCGGCGCGGGCGAACCGCCGGCGATGCTTCCGCGCGATGGAGATGGTGAAATCGGTGCGCCAGTCGGGACCGAAATTGAGAAAGCCCTTCCCGCGCACGACGGCCGCGTCGAGCACCGTCCCTTCCACCAGCCGGAAGCTGCCGATATAGCGCCGCGTCTCTTCCGGGGCGAGGATGCGGTAGTAGCGCAGCCGCCAAATGCCGCGCCGGGCGGAACGGGCCTCCCGCTCCAGCGCCAGCATCCGCTCCGCCCGCGCCCGGTTGTCGGGGAAAGTGTAGACGCGCGCGAGGCCGGTTCTCAGCATCTCGCCCTGCACCCAGAAGGCGGCGGCGCCGGGTGCGGCTTTGCGCTCCAGATGGGCAAGGATCCGGCGGTGCCGGTCGACCCGGCGCCCGCCATAGACCAGCTTGACCGGGCCGCCCAGGACGAGCGCTTCGAGCAATTCCTTGGCCTCGGTTGCGAGCGGCCAGTCCCGGAAACCCGGGCGTCCGAGCGCCAGCTTGGGCGCCTGGATGCCGACCAGCCGGACCTCGGCGCCGCTTTGCAGAACCACCGTGTCGCCGTCGATCACGGCGCTCACCACCCCCCGGCGCACGGTCTCCGCGGCAACCGGTTCGGGCCAGCACGGGGCCAGCGCCGCGAGCGCCGCGATTTGCCATGCCGCGGGGCGTCGGTAGAATGCCGCGCCCGCCGCCGGGCCAGGCTCCCGGCCGACGCCGCCGGGCAACCGGTCGAGGCGCGGAAATCTCAGATGGCGCGTGAGCAGCTCTTCCCTCCCATCGAACCGTATGACAGCGGACGCCTCGCCGTCGATACGCTGCACAGCCTGTACTGGGAGGTCTCGGGCAACCCCGAGGGAACGCCGGCGGTCTTCCTTCACGGCGGCCCGGGAGCGGGCGCCATCCCGGCGCACCGGCGGTTCTTCGATCCGGCGCATTACCGGATCGTGATCTTCGACCAGCGCGGCGCGGGGAGGTCCACGCCGGCCGGGGAAATCCGGGACAACACCACCCGGCACCTGATCGCCGACATGGAACGCCTCCGCGCGGCGATGGGGATCGACAAATGGCTGCTGTTCGGCGGTTCCTGGGGCAGCACGCTTGCCCTCGCCTATGCGCAAACCCACCCGGAACGCGTGCTCGGCCTGATCCTGCGCGGGGTCTTCCTCGGAAGCGAGGCGGAGATCCGCTGGTTCCTGTACGGCATCCGCAATGTCTTTCCGGAAGCCTGGGAAGCGTTGACCGAGATACTCGACGAAGAGGAACGGGACGACATCCTCGCGGCCTATCACCGCCGCCTTTCGAGCCGGGACCCGGCGGTGCTGCTGCCGGCGGCGCGCGCGTGGAGTCGCTACGAGGGGGCGTGCTCCACCCTTCTTCCGAGCCCCGAAACCGTCGCCGCGTTCGGCGAGGACTCGATGGCGGTCGGCCTTGCGCGCATAGAGGCGCACTACTTCGTCAACAACGTGTTTCTGGAGCCCGGCGCGCTGCTCGCGGGCGTCGACCGCATCCGCCATCTCCCCGGGATCGTCGTCCAGGGCCGCTACGACATGGTCTGTCCGATCGTTACGGCCGATGCGCTCCGCCGCGCCTGGCCGGAGGCGGATTATGTCGTGGTGCCCGATTCCGGCCATTCCGCGATGGACCCCGGCATCCGCGCGGCCCTGGTTCGCGCGACCGAGCGATTCAAGACGACCTTGCGGGGCGGGGCGTGAAAGGGCGGGCGGGCCGTTGAACCGCCGGTTCCGGCCCGGCACACTCCCGCCCGCACAAGCCAGGGAACGGCGATGATATGTCGGAGCTGACGCGAATAACACTCGACCGGCTGGAGAAACCTTCGGTCGCCACGGACGGCGACAGCGTTTCCTTTCGCGTATGCGGCGCGGCGGGCGAAGGCGTGGAAATCGAGTGCCGCACCGACGACCTCGAACGGATGATCGCGTATCTCACCGGGCTCGGCGGGCAGGCGGCGGCGCGGCGACCGGACGTCACGCCCAATTTCTTCGGGAATACCGACCGGGTTCTCGCGGAGCCCATCGAGACCTCCGATATAGGCCTGGTACGCGGGCTGGAGGACGGCGAGGTGATCCTGGTCGCGCGCATGTTCGGCTTCGATCTCGGCTTCACCGTCACCCAACCCCAGCTGGCCGCGCTCCACCGGGAAATCGAGCGCGCGCTGCCCCGCTCCGCCCTGGTGAAGACCGACCGTCATCACCACCACCATGACCATTAGAGCCCGCCCGTTTCAGACAGAAGCGTCGCTACCCTTGCCTCCTCACCGTCATGGTCGGCGAAGGCCGACCATCCACGAGTTTTTGCGGCGCTGGAATCGAAAAACAAAACGTGGATGGTCGGCCTCCGCCGACCATGACGGAGGAGAAGGGACGAAGCGGCTCCAACTAGAGCATTTTCCGACCGGACGCGGTCGCACCCGGTTGCGGCACCCCCCTGTACCTCTCACAACGCTTTGGCCGTTTGGGGTGCAGGCGTTGCTTGGCGATTTCCGTGACCTTGATTGCGGCGGTGCCGGCTGGCCACTGGCTTTGCCGGAGCGCGTAGCGCGGAGGCGAAGCCAGTGGCCGGGTGTCGTCGATCGAAGCGCCCTGCCATTGTGGGGTTCCGTCCATTGCGGACGGGACGGGCCAAGGGATCGGGAGCGACCGATTGCCCCCTGCGCCTTGAGCGCCTGGTGAGGACCTGTGCCCCGGTCCCTGGCCACGATGGACGCCCGGTGGGGAGTTTGCGCCTGGAGCGCCGGTACAGGGATTGGCGGGCATCGTGGCGGTCCGTTGGCACAACGGCGCGAGGGGAATGCGATGGACATGTTTGAGTATTTTGCGGGCATCGACTGGGGCTCGGAGAGCCACCGGGTCTGCATCGTCGACGGCGTCGGCACGGTGCTGGGGGAGCGCGCCTTCGGTCACGGCGGGGCCGGGCTGGCCGAGATGGCGGGCTGGGTGCTTGCCACGGCGGGCGTCGAAGCGCACGTCATCGGGGTCGCCATCGAGGTGCCGCACGGGCCGGTGGTCGAGACGATGATGGAGCGCGGCTTCGCGGTGCACGCGGTCAACCCGAAGCAGCTCGACCGGTTCCGCGACCGCTTCTCGCCGGCCGGCGCCAAGGACGACCGGCGCGACGCCCGCGTGCTCGGCGATGCCCTGCGGACCGACCGCCATGCGTTCCGGCGTCTCGATGCGGCGGCGCCGGAGATCGTCGAGCTGCGCGCCTGGTCGCGCATCGCCGGCGACCTGACCCGCGAGCGGACCCGGCTGGCGAACCGGGCCCGCCAGCAGCTCTGGCGCTACTACCCGCAGCTCCTCGAGCTCGAGAGCGATCTCGCCAAGGCCTGGGTCCGCGAACTCTGGTCTCTTGCGCCGACGCCCGCGAAGGCGCGGCGGGTCCGTTCCGCCACCGTCGCCAAGCTGCTGAAGCACCATCGGGTGCGCCGGATCGATGCCGAAACCGCGCTCCGCATCCTGCGCGAGCCGGCGGTCTCCGTCGCGCCCGGCACCGCCGAGGCCGCAATCGCCCAGCTCGACGTCGTGTTCGCCCAGCTCGCCGTCGCCGCGCAGCAGCTCGCCAGGGCCCGTCGCGAGATCGACCGCCTGACCGCGGCGCTGGCCCGATCGGCGGCCGCCCCGGAGGACGCGCCGGGAGGGCAAGCGCAGCGTGACGTGGACATCCTGAGATCGCTTCCCGGCGTCGGCAGGATCGTCCTCGCCACGCTGCTCGCAGAAGCACACGATGCCCTGCGCCGGCGAGACTATCAGGCCCTGCGCTGCCTGTCCGGTGTCGCTCCCGTGACCAAGCGGTCCGGCAAGTCGCTGATCGTGATCCGGCGTCTCGCGTCGCACAACCGGCTCCAGAACGCGGTCTATCACTGGGCCAGGATCGCGATACAGCGCGACCCCCTCAGCAAGGCGAAATACACCGCCCTCAGAGCCCGCGGCCACGGCCACGCGCGTGCGCTGCGCGGCGTCGCCGACCGCCTGCTCGGCGTCGCCTGCGCGATGCTCGAAAGCCAGACCTTGTTCGATCCCGCCCGCGCGAGACAGGCCGATGCGGCGTGACGCAGGATCGACACCCGATGCGCAGCACGCGTACTCACGCGTGCAACAGCCCTCTTTACAAATGGTGGGGAGTCCTCACCCCGGCCCTCTCCCCGCTGGGGAGAGGGGGAGTTGCGGCGCCGACCCTTCCTTACCTTCTCCCCTCCCGCTTGCGGGAGGGGCCGGGGGAGGGTGGACCGGCCGTCCTGACCCGATCGGGTCGGAAAATGCTCTAAAACAGACCCGCATCAGGCGCGGGGCCGGGGGGTGAGCGGCGGCGCGCCCTGGCGGCTCGGCGTCGATGTCGGCGGAACCCACACGGATCTCGTCCTGCTCGACGCCGGCAGCGGCGGCATCCTGATCGAGAAAGTCCCGAGCACCCCGGCCAATCCGGCGCTCGCCGTGCTCGACGGTCTCGCCCGTTTCGTCGCGCGGGGAGTCGCCCCGGAGCGGATCGGCTTCTTCGCCCACGGCACCACGATCACCACCAACGCGCTGCTGGAGATGCGCGGCGCCAGGGTTGGCATGCTGATCGCGGAAGGCTACCGCGCGGTCCAGGAGGTCCAGTCGCAGGCGCGCGACGGCAACCCCTTCGATTACTTTTTCAAGCGCCCCGACCCGATCGCGCCGCAGAGCCTGACCCGCGAGATCCCGGGCCGCATCGACTACGAAGGCAACGAGCTCGCACCGCTCGACGAGGCGGCGGTCCGGGAGGCGGCGCGGTCGCTGCGGGACGCGGGCGTCGAGTCCGTCGCCGTCTGTTTCCTGTTCTCCTTCATGAACCCGGCCCACGAAAGAACCGCCGGGCGGATCCTGCGCGAGGAATTCCCCGAGGCGACGATATCGCTTTCCAGCACCGTCCTGCCGCGGCTCCGGGAATGGCCGCGCATGTCGACGACGCTGCTGAACGCCTATCTCGAGCCGGTCCTGGCGCGCTATATCGGCGATCTCGCCGACGGGCTGGACGCCGCCGGAGTCGCGACGCCGCAGCGCTTTCTCATGCAATCCAACGGCGGGGTGATGCCGTTCTCGGCCGCCATCGCCGGCGGCAAGACGGTCCACACGATGCTCTCCGGCCCCGCCGCCGGCGCGCGGGCCAGCGCGTGGCTCGGCCCGGACGAGGCGGGCGCCGGGCTGGTCACGCTCGACATGGGCGGAACCAGCTGCGACATCGCGTTCATCGAAGGCGGCGCGCCCCTCGAAGTCACCGAGAGCGAGATCGGGCGGCGGCCGATCGCCGTCCCGACGCTGGACCTCACCACGATTTCGGCCGGCGGCGGATCGATCGCCTGGGTCGACGGGGCGGGGCTTCTCGCCGTGGGGCCGCGAAGCGCCGGCGCCGATCCCGGCCCGGCCTGTTACGGAAAAGGCGGCGCGGACCCGACGGTGACCGATGCCGATGTCCTCTGCGGCTACCTCAACCCGGCCCATCTGCTCGGCGGGGCGCAGACGCTCGACATCGATGCCGCGCGCGAAGCGCTGGACGGCGGGATCGCGGGACCGCTCGGCATGGACCTCCACGAGGCGGCGCTCGGCATCCGGCGCATCGTCGACATGCGGATGGCCGACGAGATCCGCGTCGTGGCGGCCAAGCGCGGCGTCGATCCGCACGATTTCGCCCTGCTGCCCTTCGGCGGCGCCGGGGCGGTCCATGCGGCCGCCGTCGCGGAGGAGTTGGCAATGCGGCGCATCGTGGTGCCGGAGAGGCCGGGCGCCTTCTCGGCGCTGGGACTGCTGTGCTGCGACGTGGTTCACGACTACGTCCGATCGGAGTTGCGCCCGCTCGCGCGGGTGGCCCCGTCCCACGCGGAATCGGTGTTCGCCGAGCTGGAGGCCCGCGCCGCCGAAGAGCTGGCCGCCGAAGGCCTCGACCCCGACGCGGCGCGCCACCGCCGCGAGCTCGACCTGCGCTATGTCGGCCAGGGCTACGAGCTGCGGGTTCCGCTCGACGGGCTGGGGGAAGGCGGGCTCGACGATGCCGCCATGGCGGAGGCGCGGAACCGCTTCGACGCCGCGCATGCCCGCATCCACGGCCACGCGGCGCGGGAAAAGGACGTCGAGATCGTGAGCTACCGGCTCCGGGTCACGGTCGACGTCCCCAAATATCGCCCCGACGCCGAAAATGCCGCGGAGGACGGGCTTCCGGAAGCGGCGGTCGCGGGCCGGCGCGCGGTCCGTTTCGATGCCGGAAATCCGACCGATACCGTCCTCGTCGACCGCGCCGCGCTGGCCCCCGGGGTGCGGTTCGCGGGCCCCGCCATCGTGGAACAGTTCGACGCGACGACGGTCGTGCCCCCGGCCTGGACCGCGAGGGTCGACGGCCATCGCAACCTCGTCCTGGAGCGCGGCCATGGCTGACCCGGTCACCGTCCAGATCCTGCGCAACAAGGTGGCCGGCCTGGTCGAGGAGATGCACTACCATTTCTACCGGTCGGGCTACTCCACGATCATCCGCGAATCCCGCGACTTCAGCTGCGTCATCGTCGATGCCGCCGGCGGGCTGATCGTTCCGCCGCCGATGTTCTTCCACGCTCCGGTCTACAAGCACCTCGTCGGGCGGATTCTCGAGATCTACGGCGCGGACGGGCTCGCGGACGGCGACATGTTCGTCTGCAACCATCCCTACGAAGGCGGGCTGCCGCATGTGTCGGACATGGCTTTCGTCGCGCCGATCTTCGCGGAAGACGCCTTGATCGGCTTCGCCGGATCGGTCGCCCACAAGGCGGATATCGGCGGCACCAACCCCGGCAGCACCTCCGCCAACGCCACCGAGATCTATCACGAAGGCCTGCTGCTGCCGCCGATCCGCATCGCCGAGGCGGGACGCTACAAGGACGATCTGGAACGGCTGATCCTGACCAACAGCCGCCAGCCCGAGCTCGTGCGGGGCGACATGCGGGCGCAGATCGCCGCCACCCGGCTGGGCGTGGAGCGAATCCGGGACATCTGCGACCGGTTCGGGGGCGATACCGTCAGGGAAGCCTTCGCCGCCATCCTCGCGAGCGCGGCGGCTTCCCTCAAGAACGCCATCGCCGCGCTGCCGGACGGGACCGCTTCGGCGGAAGGTTTCATGGATTCCGACGGGGTCGAACGCGACCGTCCGGTGCGCTTCGCCTGCACGGTCACGATCGAGGGCGAAACCGCCACTTTCGATTTCAGCGCCGCCGACCGTCAGGCGAAGGGCCCGATCAATCTCCGCCCCTCGATGGTGGAGGCGTGCTGCTTCTACGCCCTGATCGGCTGCCTCGGTCCCGACCTCCAGTTCAACGACGGGATGCGCGAGGCGGTCCGCTTCGTCTACGCGCCGGACACCGTCACCAACGCGACCGCGCCTGCGCCGGTCTCCAGCTACCAGATGGCCAATCTCAAGCTGGTCGATGTGATCCTCGAAGCCCTTTCCGCCTTCAAGCCGGACCGCGCGGTGGCCAACGCGGCGTCGAGCGGGGCGGTGATGATCCAGTGGCTGCAAGGCGGGCGCGAGGGCCAGGCCAGCCTGCAATACGAGATCATCGGCTCGGCCTATGGCGGCGGGGCGGGGCATGACGGGGCCTCGGCCTGCGCGACCCATCTCTCCAACCTCCACATCACGCCGATCGAGATCATCGAATCCGAGTTCCCCTGCCGGATCCCGCGCTTCGAGCTGATGGTGGATTCGGGCGGGGCGGGAACCTGGCGGGGCGGTCTGGGACTTCGCCGCGAATACGAATTGCTGCAGGACGCGGTGGTGATCCGACGCTACGACCGGGCGCGGTTCCCGCCGGTCGGGCTCGGCGGCGGCAAGGACGGCCAGGGCAGCCGGTTCGTCATCCGATACGGCTCGGAGACCGAGGAGGAGACCCCGCCGGCGGGACGGTTCGAGCTCGCCTCCGGCGAACGGTTCCTGCTGGAAACCGCGGCGGGCGGCGGCTATGGCGATCCGGCGGCGCGCGACTCGGCGGCGGTCGTCCGCGACATCGCCGAAGGCTACGTCACCGAACGGGCGGCGAAGCGCGACTACGAACGCTGAAGGCAAGCACGGGAGCGAACGGGATGGAACGCGTGGGCATCGTGGGACCGGGCCGGATGGGCCTCGCCATGATCGGGCACCTCGTCAAGGCCGGGTTCCCGGTATCGGCGACGGATATCGACCCGGCCCGGCTCGCCAGGGCGGAAGAGGCGGGGGCGGCCCCCTTCGCTTCCTCGGCCGAGCTCGGCCGGAACGTCGACTACGCGATCGTCGCGGTCGGGTTCGACGCCGAGACCGTCGAGGTCACCATGGGCGCGGACGGGCTGATCGGTGCGATGGCCCCGGGATCGTGCATCGCGGTCTGCTCGACGTCTTCGCCCGAAACGGTGCGGACGGTCGCGGGCCGGGCCGCCGGGAAGGGCATCGACGTGCTCGACGCGCCGATCTGCCGCGGCCGCTGGGCGGCGGACGAGGGGACGCTGCTCGCGCTGGTGGGCGGCACCGATGCGACGGTCGAGCGCTCGCGCCCGGTCTTCGAGGCCTTCTGTTCGGACATCGCCCATCTCGGCCCGGTCGGGCACGGCCAGTTCGGCAAGGCGATGAACAACTTCCTGATGTGGATTACCGGCGTCGGGCTGATCGAGGCGGGCCGGCTCGCCGAATCCTTCGGCGCCGATCTCGTCAAACTGCGCGAGGCGCTGCTGATCAGCTCGGCGAAGTCGGCGACGCTGGAAGACTGGGACCGCATGACCTTCACCTGGGCGCTCAAGGACATGCAGATCGTCTCGCAGATGGCCGACTCCCTCGGCGAATCCATGCCGCTCGCGGGCCAGATCCGCGAGATGGTCAAGGAAGCCCGGCGCATCAAGGCGAGCGACCCGCCCGACTGGTCGGGAGAAGGCGCGGTGCCGAAGGACCGGCAGCCGGGGTAGCTCACACCGGCGCTTGCTCGATTGCTGTCATCGTGGCATTAAGACAGCATTGAAAGCAGGACGGGTTCACGACTATGGCCGTACTGACCGTGCGCAACGTGCCCGACGAGGTCCACCGCGCCTTGCGCGTCCGGGCAACCCTTCGCGGCCGCAGCACCGAGGCGGAGGTGCGCGCCATCCTTGAGGAAACGGTCCTGCCGGAAGGGCGGATCGGATTGGGGTCCCTGCTGACCGCCGTCGGCCGCCGCGCCGGGCTGACGAATGAGGAATCCGCGGGCTTCGCGCAACGCGACGCCACTCCAGGCCGCCCGGTCGACCTCGAATGATTCTCGTGAATACGAACTTGGTTCCGGGGCCGGACAACCGCAAACCGCCGAAAATGATCTAAAAGAGGAAACTCCCCTTGACCGGGGACGCGAATCGCACCATATTTCCCATAGTCGAGAAATGGGGGCGCCGGAGGAGATGCTGGCGCCCCCGTTTCCGTCGCCGATCTGTCCGGACCGTAGCACGGCGTAGACCCTCCCCCGGCCCCTCCCGCAAGCCCCGGACTGCGATCCGGGGCAAGCGGGAGGGGAGAAGGCAGGGAGGGGTCGGCGCCGCAACTCTCCCTCTCCCCAGCGGGGAGAGGGCCGGGGTGAGGGGGTGTTCGGAACGATTCCGGCCGAAACGGCGCATGGGACGGATTCCGGTGTCCGGCGGCGGATTTTAGGTCGGAATCGGAAGGGAGAAAAAAGGCCGTGAAATCCGTGACTTAGCAACCGATTTACCTTGAACACGCATTTTCTGCTTGACTCGGGACGCGATTTGGGGTATATTTGCCAGAGTCGAGAAGTGGGGGCGCCGGAGGGTTCGGCGCCCCTTTTCGTTGCCGGGCGCACCGCCCGGCCATACGAGAGAGAGGCGCTCGCGCCCACTCCGGCCCGCACCGCGACGCCGCGAGACGTGGATGCCCGGAACAAGTCCGGGCATGACGAAGTGGGAGGCCGGGATGGCGATGCAAGGCAGGATTTCGGTCGAAGAGGCCGCGCGCCGCCCCGCTCCCCCCTTTGTCACCCCAGACTTGTTCCGGGGTGACAGCTTTGGGAGTCGACCGCCGGGAAATCCGGGCTGCTGCCCTGCCTTTTCCCGTCATGGTCGGCGGAGGCCGACCATCCACGAGTTTTTGCGGCGCTGAAACAAAACAAATCGTGGATGGTCGGCCTCCGCCGACCATGACGCCGAGAGGGCGGGTAACGCCGCGGGCCGCCCGCCCGCCCATGTGGAGGACACGATCGTGCATCATGCGACCGCCATCGTTACCGACCCGCCCCGTATCCGCGACGAGCACCGCCGCGACACGGTCGACCCGTGGATCGAATATGCCGACCTCCCGGTGCCGCGCACGGTCGGCATTTGCCGGCGGAAATGTCGACAGGCGGGTCGAGTCGGCAGGGATCGACATTCCCGCCCGGCATTTGCGGGGCGCGAATGTCGACCCGGTGGCGATTTGCCGACCCGATGCCGGCATCGACGGCGGGAACGGGCGTCAGCCCGCCTCCATCGCCATCACCCCGCCGTCGGCGAAGATGTTTTCGCCGCAGATGAAGCTCGCGCCCTCGGTGCAGAGGAACGCCACGACCTGTGCCGTGTCGTCCGGCACGCCGGGCCGGTCGACCAGGTTCTTGAAGTAGCGGTCGGGGTCGACCTCCTGAATGCCGACCGGCGATCCGGTGCGGTTGGGCGAGACCGAGTTGACCCGGATCCCGTGCGGCGCGAGCTGGAAGGCGAGCGACCGGGTGAGGTTGGCGACCCCGCCCTTGGCCGCGGAGTAGGCGCAGGCGCTGCCGCGCCCGCGATAGCCCGACGTCGAGCCGATATTGACGATCTTGCCGGCGATCCCGTTGTCGACCATGTGGTGCGCGACATGCTTCGCCATCAGGAAGGGCGCCTTGAGGGTGATCCGGATGGTGTCGTCCCATTCCTTCTCGGTGATTTCGAGCACGTGGCGGTTGTCGGATATGGCGACGTTGTTGATCAGGATGTCGATCCGCCCGAAACGCTCGACCACCGCCGCGACCAGCGCCTGAACGGCCCCGTTGTCCGACACGTCGGCGACGAAGGCCTCGGCGTCGCGGCCGGCGTCGACGAGCTTCCGCGTGGCCTGTTCGGCACGCTCCCGGTCGAGATCGACGACCGCGATCCTGGCTCCTTCCCCGGCCAGCACCTCGGCGATCCGCTCGCCGATATTGCGCCCCGCGCCCGTGACGATCGCCACCTGCCCCTCAAGTTTCACCCGCGCTCTCCCCGCTGCTAGTTTGGCGCCGCAGTGTAGCGCGGTTTCCCGGCAATCAGGAGAAGGGCGGGCATGGGCGAGTTCGACATCGGCAATTCGGTGCCGCGGACGGAGGATCCGCGGCTTCTGTCGGGCGGCGGACGGTATGTCGACGACATCGACCTCCCCGGCCTCTGCCGCGCCCATATCCTGCGCTCTCCCCACGCCCACGCGGCGATACGCGGGATCGACGCCGCCGGGGCGCGCGCCATGCCGGGCGTCCATGCGGTGCTCACCGGCGCCGACTACACGGCGTCCGGCCTCGGCACGATCCAGGCCCAGCTCGTGCTGAAGGCGCGCGACGGGACGCCGATGATCCGCCCGCCCTTCGCCCCGCTCGCGATCGACCGGGCGAGGCATGTCGGCGAGGCGGTCGCCGTCGTCGTCGCCGACACGCTGGCAGAGGCCAAGGATGCCGGGGAGGCGATCCTTGTCGACTTCGAGCCCCTGGAGGCGAATGTCGACACCGCGCTCGCCGACACCGGGACCGTGCCGCCGCTCTGGGAAGAAGCGCCCGGCAACGAGAGCTTTGTCCACCTCCTCGGCGACCGGGACGCGGTGGACGCCGGTTTCGCCAAGGCCGCCCATGTCGTCGAACGCCGCTTCGTCATCTCGCGGGTCACGTCGAACACGATGGAGCCGCGCGCCTTCCTGGGCGATGTCGACCGGTCGGGACGGCATACGCTCTACGCCGCCTGCCACTACCCCCACCGGCTGAGGAGCGGGCTCGCCAGGGACATCTTCCGCCTGCCGGAGAACCGGGTGCGGGTGATCGCCAACGACGTCGGCGGCAGCTTCGGCCTGCGCGGCGGCATGTATCCCGAGCAGATCCTCGTCCTCTGGGCCTCGCGCGAGGTCGGCCGGCCGGTGAAATGGACCTGCGAGCGCTCGGAAGGGCTGATCAGCGACCACCAGGGCCGCGACAACGTGACCGACGCCGCACTCGCGCTCGACGCCGACGGCAACTTCCTCGCGATGCGGGTGCGGACCCGGGTCAATATCGGCGCCTATGTGGCGTCGATGGCGGGCGGGCCGGCAACGGCCAATCTCGGCACGCTCGCGGGCACCTACGTCACGCCGGCGATCCATGTCGAGACCGCCGGCGTCTTCACCAACACCAACTCGACCTGCCCCTATCGCGGCGCCGGCCGGCCGGAAGCGGCCTATGTCATCGAGCAGCTGATCGACGCGGCCGCCCGCGAGCTCGGCCGCGACCCGGTCGAACTCCGCCGCCGGAACACCATCCCGGAAGACGCGATGCCGTTCCGCACCGGGCTGGTTTTCAACTACGATTGCGGCGCCTTCGAGAAGAATCTCGACCGCGGCCTCGAGATCGCGAACCACGCGGCATTCGCGGAACGGCGCGCGGCATCCGGGGCGAACGGCAAGCTGCGCGGCATCGGCATTTCCAACACCATCGAGCGCGCGGGCGCGCCGAGCCAGGAACGCGCGCTCCTGCGCTTCGATCCGACCGGCACCGCGACGCTGTTCGTCGGCACGATCAGCCACGGCCAGGGACACGAGACGGTCTACAAGCAGATCGTCGCCCAGACGCTCGGCATCGACCCGGCGACGCTGCGGGTCGAGGAAGGGGATTCGGACGCGCTCTCGATCGGCGGGGGAACCGGCGGCTCGCGCTCGGCGACGCTCGGCGGCTCGGCGGTGCTGCGCGCGGCGGAGAAGATCGTCGACCAGGCAAAGCCCGTCGCGGCCCATCTCCTGGAGGCGGCGGAAGCGGATGTCGAGTTCGCCGACGGCGCCTTCCGGGTCGCCGGCACCGACCGGTCGGTGCCGCTCGTCGAGGTCGCGCAGGCCGCCTATCTGCCGGCGAAGCTCCCGCCCGATGTCGAGCCCGGCCTCGAAGCCGGCGCGGGCTATGTCGCCAGGGTGGAGAACTTTCCCAACGGCTGCCATGTCTGCGAGGTGGAGATCGACCCCGATACCGGAACGGTGGAGGTGGTCGATTACAGCGTCGTCGACGATGTCGGCACGGTGCTCAACCCGCTCCTCCTGAAGGGCCAGATCCATGGCGGCGTCGCCCAGGGGCTGGGCCAGGCGGTGATGGAGCGGATCGTCTTCGACCGCGACTCGGGCCAGAACCTCTCCGGTTCGTTCATGGACTACGCGATGCCGCGGGCGGACGACATGTGCGGCTTCAAGGTGGAGGCCAATCCGGTGCCGACCGGGACCAACCCGCTCGGCGTCAAGGGAGCGGGCGAGGCCGGCACGGTGGGCGCGCTGCCGGCCGTCACCAGCGCCATCGTCGACGCGCTCGCCCCGCTCGGCATCGACCGGATCGACATGCCGGCATCGCCGGAGACGGTCTGGCGCGCCATACGGGGCGTTCGGCGATGACTCGACATAACCGAATGTCTATCTTGCCGGCCAAATGCCGACCTATCGCTAACAGGGAGAATACGACATGCCTGACATAGACATCGCCGCGGCCGACGGCGGCAGCTTCGGGGCCTATCTGGCGACACCGTCCTCCGGCTCCGGCCCGGGCGTGGTCGTCATCCAGGAGATCTTCGGCGTCAACCGGGTGATGCGGGACATCTGCGACAGCCTCGCCGCCGAGGGCTACATCGCCTGCTCGCCCGACCTGTTCTGGCGCCAGGAGCCGGGCGTCCAGCTCACCGACAAGACGGAAGAGGAGTGGGAGAAGGCGTTCGGCTATCTCCAGGGCTTCGACTTCGAGAAGGGGGTGGGCGACATCGCCGCCACCATCGGCCATGTGCGGGGGCTCGACGGCTGCACCGGCAGGGTGGGCACGGTCGGCTACTGCATGGGCGGGAGCCTCGCCTACATGTCCGCCTGCTTCACCGATTCCGACGCGTCGGTCGGCTATTACCCGGTGCAGATCGAGGGCAACATGGACAAGGCCGCCGGCGCCTCGAAGCCGGCCATGCTCCACATCGCCGCCGAGGACGATTACTGCCCGCCGGAAGCGCAGAAGACCATCCAGGACGCGCTCGCCGACAACCCGCTGTTCACCGTCCACGTCTATCCGGGCGTCGACCATGCGTTCGCCCGGATCGGCGGCGAGCATTTCGACCGGGAAGCGGCCGATCTCGCCAACGGGCGGACGGCCGAGTTCTTCAAGGCCAATCTCGGTTAAGGGAGGTCGTCAAATGCCGCGCGCGATACAAATCGACAAGCCGGGCCCCGCCTCGGCGATGAAATGGCGGGAGGTCGAGGTCGGCAAGCCCGGCAAGGGCGAGATCCGCATCCGCCACACCGCCGTCGGCCTCAACTATATCGACGTCTACCACCGGAGCGGGCTCTACCCGCTGCCCCTTCCGCTGACGCTCGGCATGGAAGGCGCGGGCGTCGTCGAGGCGCTCGGCCGCGGCGTGAGCGGCCTCAAGGCGGGCGACCGGGTGGCCTACGCGACCGCGCCGCTCGGCGCCTATTCCGAGGAGCGGCTGATCCCGGCCGACCGGGTGGTCAAGATCCCGCGCGACATTTCGGACGAGACCGCGGCGGCGATGATGCTCCAGGGCATGACCGTCCGCTACCTGATCCGCGAGACCTACCGGGTGAAAAAGGGCGACACCATCCTGGTCCACGCCGCGGCCGGCGGGGTCGGGCTGATCCTCTGCCAGTGGGCCAAGCATCTCGGCGCGACCGTGATCGGCACCGTGGGCAGCCGCAGCAAGGCGAAGCTCGCCCGCGCGCATCGCTGCGACCACGCGATCGTCTACACCGAGCAGGACTTCGCCGACCGGGTCCGCCGGATCACCAGGGGCGAAGGCCTGCCGGTGGTCTACGATTCGATCGGCAAGGACACGTTCGAGGGCTCGCTCGACTGCCTCCGGCCGCGCGGCACGATGGTGAGCTTCGGCAACGCCTCGGGGCCGGTCCCGCCGTTCGAGACCGGGATGCTCGCCGCCAAGGGCTCGCTCTTCCTCACCCGGCCGTCGCTGCCGCACTACACGGCCTCGCGCAAGGAGCTGGTGACCACGGCGAACGATCTGTTCCGGGTGGTGAAGAACGGCGCGGTCAAGATCGAGGTCAACCAGACCTACGCGCTCAAGGACGCCGCCAAGGCGCATCGCGATCTGGAGGGGCGGAAGACGACGGGCTCGACGGTCCTGATCCCGTAGGGCAGCGACCGGCTCCCTCACCCTGACCCTCTCCCCCCACGGGGGAGAGGGGACTCGCTTGGCGACCCCTCCTCACCTTCTCCCCTCCCGCAAGCCCCGGATCGCAGTCCGGGGCTTGCGGGAGGGGCCGGGGGAGGGTGCGCCGGCGGCGCCTACTGGTTCATCGCCTCGAAGAAATCGGGGTTGTTTTTGGTGTCCTTGATCTTGTCGATCAGGAACTCCATCGAGTCGGTGACGCCCATCGGGTTGAGGATGCGCCGGAGCACCCACATCTTGGAGAGCGTGCCGCGGTCGACCAGCAGCTCTTCCTTGCGCGTGCCCGACTTGGTGATGTCCATCGCCGGCCAGGTGCGCTTGTCGGCGAGCTTGCGGTCGAGGACGATCTCGGAATTGCCGGTGCCCTTGAACTCCTCGAAGATCACCTCGTCCATGCGCGAGCCGGTATCGATCAGCGCCGACGAGATGATGGTGAGCGAGCCGCCTTCCTCGATGTTGCGCGCCGCCCCGAAGAACCGCTTGGGGCGTTGCAGCGCGTTGGCGTCGACCCCGCCGGTCAGCACCTTGCCGGAGCTCGGCACGACGGTGTTGTAGGCGCGGGCGAGCCGGGTGATCGAATCGAGCAGGATCACCACGTCGCGCTTGTGCTCGACGAGCCGCTTCGCCTTCTCGATCACCATTTCGGCGACCTGGACGTGGCGGGACGCGGGCTCGTCGAAGGTCGAGCTGATGACCTCGCCATTCACCGAGCGCTGCATGTCGGTGACTTCCTCGGGCCGCTCGTCGATCAGCAGCACGATCAGGTAAGCCTCGGGATGGTTCGCCGCGACCGAATGCGCGATCCCCTGCAGCATCATCGTCTTGCCGGTGCGCGGCGGCGCGACGATCAGCGCCCGCTGCCCTTTGCCGAGCGGCGTGATGAGATCGATGATCCGGGTCGTCAGATCCTTCCGGGTCGGATCGTCGATCTCGAGGCCGATCTTCTCCTCCGGGTAGAGGGGGGTGAGGTTGTCGAAATTGATCCGGTGGCGAATCCGTTCCGGCTCCTCGAAATTGATCAAATTGACCTTGAGCAGGGCGAAATAGCGCTCCCCGTCCTTGGGCGAGCGGATCTGGCCCTCGACCGTGTCGCCGGTCCTGAGACCGAAGCGGCGGATCTGGCTCGGCGAGACGTAGATGTCGTCCGGACCCGGCAGGTAGTTGGCCTCGGGCGAGCGCAGGAAGCCGAAACCGTCCTGGAGGACCTCCAGCACGCCGTTGCCGGAAATGACGACGTCGTTCTCGGCGAGCTGCTTGAGGATCGCGAACATCATGTCCTGCTTGCGCAGGGTCGATGCGTTTTCGATCTCCAGCTCTTCCGCGTAGGTCAGCAGGTCGGCTGGCGACTTCTGCTTCAGTTCTTGCAGATTCATGCGAATACCGGGTGTTCGTAAGAGAAAAACGTCCACACGCGGATTTCAGAGGACGCACGGTAAGGAAGCGCTGCCGCCCTCGGGAGTGGCTTTTCTTGATTTTCTATGGGGCGGTATGCTTCGGGACGAACCGTGATTCAACCACTTAACGAATGGCGCGCGCCAAGTCAAACCCCGATTGAAGGCCTCTCCGCGACGCTCAGAACGGTTTTACCACGACGAATATGACGATCCCGATCATGAGCACGGTCGGGACTTCGTTGACCGTCCGGTAGAACCGGGCGGAATGCCGGTTGCGCCCTTCCTCGAACGCGCGCCGCCAGGCCGCGAAAGCCCCATGCACGGCCGACAGGGCGAGCACCAGCACGAGCTTCGCGTAGATCCAGCCCGACGACCAGTCGACCACACCGGGGGTGAGCAGCAACAACCCACCGGTGAGGAACACGGCGAACATCGCCGGGTTCACGATAGCGCGCAGCAAGCGGCGCTCCATGGTCCGGAGCATCTCCTCGGCCTCGGAACCCGGCTCCCGGCCGCAGTGATAGACATAGAGCCTCGGCAAGTAGAGCATTCCGGCCATCCAGGCGATCACGCTGACGATGTGGAAGGCGAGAATCCAGGGATAGGCATCGGCGAGCCAGGTCATGCCGTTATCCCCGCGGCCAGCGGGCAATCGCCGCCGCCGCAGACCGGTTCGCCGGAACCCGCCAGCACGCCCTCGCCGGACGCGGCGGCGCGTCTGACAAGGGCGGCAAGGCCCGCGATGAAGCGGGGATGCGTGCCGACGGTCGCCGCGCGTCCGTATACCGGAACGCCGCTCTCCCGCGCCAGGTCGCGGTAGTCCCGGTCGAGCTCCACCAGCGTCTCGGAATGCTCGGAGACGAAGGCCACGGGCGCAACGATCACCGGCTTTCCCTGCGCCCCGGCCCGTTCGATCTCGCGGTCCGTATAGGGGCCGATCCATTCCAGCGGACCCACCCGGCTCTGGTAGCAGACGACGTGATCGAGATCCTCCCTCCCGAGCGTCCGCCGAATGGCGGCGACGCTGCGCTCGACCTGGCCCTGGTAGGGGTCACCGGCCTCGACGAACGCCTTGGGCACGCCGTGCGCGGAATAGAGGATCCGCGGTTCCGGCCCGGCCCAGCGTTGGAGGATGTCCGCGATCCGCGCGGCCGCGGCCTCGACGAAACCCCGGTCTTCGGCATAACAGCAGACCCGGGTCGTCATCGCACCCAGCTTCCCCTCCGCCGCCCGCTCCCAATCCCGGAAAGACGATGCGGTGGTAGAGGAGGAAAACTGGGGATAGAGCGGCAGGAGGACGATCCTGGCGGGATCGAAGCGCGCCACTTCGGCCACGACCTCCGCCGCCATCGGATGCCAGTAGCGCATGCTGACGAACACCTTGAAACCGGGGTCCGCCAGCGCGTCTTCGAGCGCCCGTGCCTGTGCCTCGGTCTGCTCCAGCAGCGGCGACCGGCCTCCGATGCGTTGGTAGATGCGCCGCGCTTCGGGTTCGCGCCGCCGCGAAATCGCCTTGGCGAGCAGCCACCGCAAAGGCCTCGGTCGACGGACGATGGCCGGATCGTTGAACAGGTTGAACAGGAACGGCCTTATCGACTCCGGCCGATCCGGTCCGCCGAGGTTGAACAGGACGACCGCGACGCGGTCCGTCACCTGCCGGAACCCTTCACGCGGGCGATCAGGGCGGCGACGTGCTCCGGCGGGGTGCTGGGCACGACGCCGTGACCGAGGTTGAACACGAAGGGCCCTCCGCCGAGCGTCGACAGGATCCCGTCGACCGCATCGTCCATTGCCGCCCCGCCGGCCGCGAGAACCAGAGGGTCGAGATTGCCCTGAACCGCGGTCCTGCCCTGGAGCGCCGCGGCGGCCCAGCGAACGTCCACGGTCTGATCGATCGACACGGCGCTGAACGCGGACACCCCGGCGTAGTCGGCATAGGCGGCCCCGACCCCGCGAGGAAAAGCGATCATCGGTACTTCGGGACAGGCGGCGCGCACGTCCGTTGCAATTTGCGCCATCGGTTGCAACGAGTACCGCTCCCGGAGCGTCGCCGGCAGAGCGCCCGCCCAGCTGTCGAAGAGCTGGACGATCTCGGCGCCGGCCCGGTTCTGCGCGATCAGGTGCTCGGTCACGGCCGAAGTCAGGACGGCGATCAGCCGGTCCAGCAAATCGGGCGCATCGTAAGCCAGTCTCCGAACCCGCTCGTGATCGCGGCTCGTCCCGCCCTCGATCATGTAGGTGGCGATCGTCCAGGGGGCTCCGGCGAAACCGATCAGCGCGACATGGTCCGCAAGGCCTTCGCGCACCCCCGCCACGGCTTCGTAGACCGGCGCGAGCCGCGTGGAAAGACCGTCTCGCCGGAGACCCGCGATATCCCCGGCGGTCGACAGGGGTTCCAGCCTCGGTCCCCGGCCTTCCTCGAACCAGACCTTTTGGCCGAGCGCATCGGGAACGACCAAGATATCTGAGAACACGATCGCCGCGTCGAGCGGGAAGCGATGCAGCGGCTGCAAGCTGGCTTCGATGGCCAGCTCCGGTGTGTAACAGAACTCGAGGAACGAGCTTGCCCGGCTTCTCAGCGCCCGGTATTCCGGCAGATACCGTCCGGCCTGGCGCATCAGCCAGATCGGCGGCGCATCGCCCGGAATGCCGGAGAGGGCATCGATCAACGGTTTGGCGGATGGCGGCAAGGTGAGGGCCGGTTCACGAAAACGCTTGTGTGCCGACTCTACTTCAAAAAGAAATAAATTAGGTTGTAGTGTTTGTTGTCCGCCCCAATTCCGGGGATTAAGGGTTGATAGACCATTTTTCCACAATTTCCTTCAGGTTGTGAATAACCGTCCTTCACCGGCTCGCAAATCGAGGATCGATTGATTTTTATCGCGACTGTTCAATGGGTTGATCGGTTTGCTTCCTTATGGAAAAACCTTGGGATTATTGTGTGCGGCGGGCGCCTGTTTCCGACGATCGGACGTGCGCGGATAATCTGTCCCGAGGTTGGCAAGTGGGAGAACGGAAACGACTGATCGGGGACCGATTCCCGGCGATGGCGGCATTTGCTGGATTTATCCCGGCTATTCCTGCAAACCCCCGAGCGGAGCGCGGTCGAAGAGGCGAAATGGTCGATTACAATCTGCATCTGGTTTCCGATTCGACAGGCGAAACCACGCAAGGCGTGGTTCGCGCCTGCATGGCGCAGTTCGAAGGCGTCGATGTCGAGCAGCATCTCTGGCCGATGGTCCGCACCGCCGAGGCGCTCGACGGCGTCCTCGCCGGCATCCGCGAGCGGCCGGGCGTGGTGATCTTCACCCTGGTCAACGACGTGACGCGATCCGCCCTGCAGGAGGAATGCCGCAACCTCAACCTGCCCTGCGTCTCGGTGATCGATCCGGTGATCGAGGCGATGGCGCGCTACTTCCACCGCGAGCAGAGCGGGCGGCCCGGCGGCCAGCATCTCCTCAACGCGGAGTATTTCGACCGCATCGAGGCGATGAACTTCGTCCTTTCGCACGACGACGGACAGAACGTCTGGAGCCTGGAAGAGGCGGACATCGTGCTGGTTGGGGTGTCGCGGACCTCGAAGACCCCGACCTCCATCTACCTCGCCAACCACTGGGGGATAAAGGCGGCGAACGTACCGGTGGTGCCCGGCATCGACCTGCCGGACGAGCTCTTCCGGCTCAAACATCCGTTCTGCGTCGGTCTCACCGCCGCCTCCGAGCGGCTCGTGCAGGTGCGCCGCAACCGTCTGCTGATGCTGCGGCAGGAATCGCTCGGCGACTACGCCGATATCGAGGCGGTCAAGGACGAAGTCGTGGCGGCGCGGCGGCTGTTCGCCGATCAGGGCTGGCCGGCGATAGACGTGACCCGGCGCTCGATCGAGGAAACCGCGACCGCCATCTACCAGCTCTACCGGAACCGGCAGGCGGAACAGGAAGCGGCCGGCGGCGCGGCGGCCGGCGGCTGAGCGCGCCGGGCTTGCATGACCGCCAAGAGCCTCGTCCTGGCGTCTTCCAGCGCCACCCGCGCGCGTCTGCTCAGGGACGCGGGGGTTCCCGTGGAGGTCCGGGCCGCCCGCATCGACGAGGAGGAGGTCAAGCGAGGCCTTCGGGCGGAGGGCATGGATGGCGTCGCGCTGGCGGAACGCCTGGCCGAGGAGAAGGCGCGGAGCATCCCCGAGCCCGGGCGGCCGGTTCTCGGCGCCGATCAGGTCCTGCTCCTGGGATCCCGGGTCTTCGACAAGCCGGCGAGCCGCGAGGAGGCGTCGTCGCAACTCGCCGCGCTAAGCGGGCGGACGCACCGTCTGGCGAGCGCCGCCTGCATCGTGGAAGACGGCGAGCCGGTATGGCGGCGGACGGAGGAAGCGCGCCTCACCATGCGAAAGCTGAGCGAGGGATTCGTCCGGGACTATCTCGACCGCATCGGCGGGACCGCGTTCGCCGGCCCGGGCGCCTATCGCGTGGAGGGTTTGGGGATCCAGCTCTTCGAGTCCATCGAAGGCGCTCATTCAACCATTCTCGGCTTGCCGATGCTGCCGCTGTTGGCGTATCTCCGCCGCCGCGGGGCGATCGCGGAATGAACCGATGACGATAAGCGGCAAGGCGGTCATCGCCGGCGTCATGGGCTGGCCGGTCGGGCATTCGCGCTCGCCGATCCTGCACAATTTCTGGCTGGCGCGCGCCGGTATCGACGGCGCCTATATCCCGTTCGCGGTGCCGCCCGACGGGGTGGAACGGGCATTGCGCGCGCTGCCCGCGCTCGGCTTCGCCGGCACCAACGTGACCATCCCGCACAAGGAAGCGGTGTTCGCCGCGGTGGACGAGACCGACGCGATCGCGCGGCGGATCGGCGCGGTGAACACCGTCTTCGTTCGCGGCGACGGCAGTCTGGCCGGCAGCAACACGGACGCCTTCGGTTTCGCCGAAGCCCTGCGGAGCCGCATCGACGGCTGGTCCGGCGCCGGGATCGCGGCAACCGTGCTCGGCGCGGGCGGCGCGGCGCGGGCGATCGTCGCGGCGCTGCAGGACGAGGGCGTGAGCGAGATTCGGCTGGTCAACCGCACCGCCGCGCGGGCGGAAGCGCTTTGCGACCGGTTCGGCGATCCCGTCGTCGCGGTCGACTGGGAAGACCGCGAAGAGGCGCTCGACGGCGCGGGGTTTTTGGTCAACACGACCGCGCTCGGCATGGCCGGCGGGGAACCGCTCGATATCCGGCTCGACGCGTTGCCGCAAGATGCGGTGGTCAACGACATCGTTTACACGCCGCTGGAAACCGGGCTCCTCGCCTCGGCCCACGCGCGCGGGTTGCGGGCGGTCGACGGGCTGGAAATGCTGCTGCACCAGGCGCGTCCCGGTTTCGCGGGCTGGTACGGCGCCGAGCCCACCGTCGACGACGCGCTCCGAAGACACGTCGCCGCCGATCTCCTGGACTGACGGGCATGGTGATCGTCGGGCTCACCGGTTCCATCGGCATGGGAAAGACGACGGCGGCGGACATGTTCCGCGAGCTCGGCGTGGCGGTCTACGATTCCGACGCCGCCGTGCACGGTCTTCTGGCCAAGGGCGGGGCGGCCGTGGCCGACGTCGAAGCCGCCTTTCCCGGCGCGGTCAGGGACGGCGCGGTCGACCGGGCCGTGCTGCGCGAACGCGTGTTCGGCGACGCCGCCGCGCTGCGCCGGCTGGAGGCCATCGTCCATCCCAGGGTGCGGCAGGTTCAGCGACGGTATCTGCGCCGGGCCGCCGCGCGGGGCGAGAGGCTGGTGGTGCTCGACGTCCCGCTGCTGTTCGAGGTCGGGCTCGCCGCGCAATGCGATGCCGTCGTGGTGGTGAGCGCGCCGGCTTTCCTGCAAAGGGCGCGCGTCCTCGCGCGGCCCGGCATGACGCGCGAGACCCTCGCGGGCATCCTCGCCAACCAGCTTCCCGACCGCGAGAAACGCCGGCGGGCCGGTTTCGTGGTCGAGACCGGTCTCGGGCGGGCCTTTACCTTGCGCCGACTCGAATGGATCGTCAGAGTGATGTCCCGCCGCCGCGGCAGGTTCTGGCCGCCGCGCGCGCATCTACCGCAGCCGGGCCGCCATGCGCGAAATCGTCCTCGACACCGAAACCACCGGTCTCGATCCTGAGAGCGGCCACCGGATCGTCGAGATCGGTTGTCTGGAGCTGATCAACCACATCCCGTCCGGGGCGACGTATCACGCTTACCTCAATCCCGAGCGGGAGATGCCGTCCGGCGCGTTCGAGATCCACGGACTGTCCGACGCGTTCCTTGCCGACAAGCCGCTGTTCGCCGCCGTGGCGGACGACCTGCTCGCCTTCCTCGGCGATTCGATGCTGGTTATCCACAACGCCCAGTTCGATCTCGGGTTCCTCAACGCCGAGTTCGGCCGGATCGACCGCGCGCCGCTGCCGGAATCCCGCGCGATCGACACCGTCGGCCTCGCGCGCCGCAAGTTTCCCGGCGCGCCGGCGAACCTCGATGCGCTGTGCCGCCGCTTCGGAATCGACAACGCGGCGCGCACCAGGCACGGCGCGCTGCTCGACGCCGAGCTGCTGGCCGAGGTCTATCTCGAGCTGATCGGCGGCAGGCAGCCCTCGCTCGGTCTCGGCGCCGCGAGGCGGGCGGAAACCGAGGCGAGGGAAGAACGCGCCCCCCGCGCCCCGCGCAGCCACGCGCCGAGCGAGGAAGAAAGCGCCGCCCACGCCGAGTTCCTGAAGAAGATCAGGAACCCGATCTGGCTCGATTAGGGCGTATATATACTTCGCACCACAGTCGCGATGACTGACTCAGTCATCTCCCGCCACGGTATCGCGTGATACCGTCAAGGCGCGTCTTCGGCCTCCGGCCTTTTTCGCGCGAATGCAGCCAAGCTCAACGTCATCGACAGCGAGGGAGCCGAGCGGCTGGGAGCGCGCGGGTGCGGGTCGTCGTACTGCGCGGCGCGGCGGTTGCTCCTACGCTTTCGCCATAGCCGGAACGCCGGTCTCCGGTGTCGTTCGGTTGCTGGAGACGGGGACGTAGCATCGAACAGGCCGGCCATCCGGCCCCTTTCGTTCCAGATAGGCGAACGCCAACGGCAGCGCCTCGCCGCGCGGGCGGATCTTCATTCCGGGGACGGCGTTTTCCCCGATCTCGACGCCCGGTGCCCGCCCGGCGAGAAGGTTCAGCACGAGTTGCCGAACGACTTTCTCCGTGAAGCCGCCCGGTCGCGTCTTGTCGTTCTCCCAGCGGGAGACGACGGTCTTGTCGCTGAGGTCGAGCGCCTCGGCAAATTCGCTTCCCGTGCGGTCGAGGACGTGGCGAAGAAAGCGAAGCTCCTGGCCGACCATCCGGGCCGGATCGAGGGCCCGCGTGACGGCGACGGTCGCGAGCAGCATGTCGAGATCGGGGATCTCGATCGTGCCCTCGCCGTCCTCCGATACGGTGTCGATCAGCGTGACCGGGACGCCCAGCTCATCTGTCGCATCGTATGTCTTCTTCATGGCTTGCTTGCTCCGTGGCGGCACGGCCGCAACCGGGGCGGCGTCCGAAACTAGATGGCGGTGACGACGGTGACCCGGCGTCCGGGGCCCAGCGTGACCACGACCTGAAGGTCCCGCCCGTCCGCGTCCCGCCCGGCCACCCGGTACTTGTTCTGCCCGCTCCGGATATCGCGCTCGACCTCTCTGACCGTCCCGGCTCCCAGAATTCGCCGTATCTGCGGCAAGCGGATTTCCCGCTGCCCCATCCGCTGTCGCGCGTGGTTCGTCAATCGAATGTTGTAGTCGGGAAAGTCACGAAAGAAATTCCTGAACGACGAAATGTCTCGGTCGCTCGGTCCTCTCGCCGCCATGATCGTCTCTCCGCGGGCCGCGCGGTCTTTGTCTTGCGGGTCCCGGCATCGTTATGTCCTTTGAAAGGGGATATCGGATTGGCCGGTCCATCGGGAAGAGCTTCACGGGCAACCGGTGACTTCGGCGAATATGCGCGAAGGTTGATCTAAAATCAACCAGGTGAATTCGAGTGGGCAAGCTGCACTGGCGACGTCCGGACTCTCTTTGTTTCGACCCGATGTTTCACGTGAAACATTGGGCGTCTTCCCGGCGAGGCCGGTCCGGAGTTCAGGAGATGTCGAAACCCGAGCGGGCCGCGTCGTTCTCCATGTAGAGCGCGGCGAAGTCGATGGGGTCGATCATCATCGGCGGGAAGCCGCCGTCGCGGGTCACGTTGGCCACCACCGAGCGGGCGAAGGGGAACAGGTGGCGCGGCCCCTCGATCAGGACCAGCGGCTGGATGTCTTCTTCCGCCACGTCGCCGACGATGACGATCCCGCCATAGGTGAGCTCGACGATGAACGCGGTGGCGTCGCCGCTCTGCGCCTCCGCCCGGATGAACAGCGAGACCTCGTAGGCGCTCTCGGCGAGCAGCCGGGCGCTGGTGTTGACCTCGACCTCGACCTTGGGGTTCTCGGTGAGCTTCGCGAGCCCCTCCGGCCCGAGCGGGTTCTCGAAGGAGAGATCCTTGATGTACTGCGCGCCGATCGCGAGCATCGGCCGGTCGGCGGCGGCGGAGCCGTTCTCCCGTTGCTGCGGCTCAGCGGATTCGTCAGCCATCTGCCTCTCCTCGTCCCGCCCGCGCGGCGTCTAGCACGGCAGGTCGGGGCGTACAAGGTCAGCGCCCGGCCGGCGCAAGGCGCACGAGGGTGCCGTTGGTCACCCGCTCTCCCGTCAGCGCGCGGATCACGCCCCAATGGGTTATGACGGCGGTCCGCGCGGCGCCGGGGTCGTCCGCCATGCGCCGGAGGAAGCGGGCGCAGCGCTTCTCGAACGACGCCTCGCTTTCCTCCGAAGCCGGCCACCAGCGCTCTTCGAGATGCGCGAAATCGTATTCCGGCCAGGTCCGGGCGAGCTCCGACGACCGGGTTCCGACATCGCAGGAGAAGCTGAAGCGCTCGCGGACATCCGGGTCGATGCCCAGCGGAACGCCGAGCGAGCGGGCCACCGTGTCCGCGGTCTGGATCGCCCGCCGGTAGGGGCTCGCGACGATGCGGTCTATGTCCTCCCCGGCGAGGGCGGCCGCGATGTCCCGCGCCTGGCCGCGCCCGCGCGACGTGAGCAGAGGGTCCGGAACCCCCGGGTCGATCCGGGTCACGCTGAAGATGACGTTGAAGATCGTCTGGCCGTGTCGGATCAGGATCATCGTCGCCGGGCCGGTCTTTCCTCCGCGCTTCGAGGATAGTGCCGCCTGGGGAGTCGAGAAAGAAGCTCTCCCGCTTGCGCTTTGGCCGCGTTAAGCCTATTTACAGACTTCCGCTGCAAGGCTTGGCCCGACGCATGCGCCGCGTATCCGCGATCGGGACGGTCCGGTCGGACGGAGTGCCGCAGGGGCGAGGCGTCAAAGGACGCGCCGATGGAAGGCTTCCAGTTTCTCGACATCATCTTCTTCGCGATGATCGCGGCGTTCCTGGTGTTCAGGCTGCGCAGCGTTCTCGGCCGCCGCACCGGGCATCAGTCGCGCCCGCCCGACAACATGTCGCAACGCCATTCGGAAGCCGAGGCCGAAGGCAATGTCATAGAGTTGCCGGACCGCACCGCCGTGAACGACGAGCCGGCGTTCGACGACGACGCGGATTTCGACCCCGAGGACGAAGCGGACCCGGTGGCGCGCGGCCTGGCCCGGATCCGCGCCGCGGATCGCGAATTCGATCCGGCCGCGTTCGAAACCGGCGCGACGGCGGCGTTCGAGGCCATCGTCCACGCATTCGCCACCGCCGATACGGGGACCCTCCGCGCGCTGCTGGACGACGACGTCTACGACAATTTCGAGCAGGCCATCCGCCAGCGGCTCGAAGCCGCGGAGACGCTGGAAACCACCGTCGTCGGCATCAAGTCGGCCGAGATCGTCGAGGCCTCGATGAGCGGCCGCTACGCGAACGTCACCGTCACCTTCGTCTCCGAGCAGGTCAACGTGACCCGCGACGCCGACGGCGAGGCGATCGAGGGAGACCCGACCCAGGTCACCGACGTGACCGACATCTGGACGTTCTCGCGAAACACCCGTTCCCGCGATCCCAACTGGAAGCTGATTGAGACGCGGAGCCCCAACTGAGACGCCTTCCCGTCCGCGCGCCCGAGGCCTGCGTCCCCTCGCGGTCCGCTCCACCGTTTCCGCGACCCTCGCGGCCCTGATGCTGGCTTCCGCTTCCGGCTGCGCGCCCGACGAGGAGCGGGCCGGGAACCCGATCCTCAAGCCTCTCTCGTTCGCCGACCTGCCCGGCTGGGCCGGGGACCGTCATGCGGAGGCCCTGTCCGCGCTGGTGCGGAGCTGCGCCAAGCCGATCCGCTACCCGACCGAGGCCAAGGGCGGGACCGAGCGTTTCGGCCGCCCGGAAGACTGGCGATCCGTTTGCCGGGAGGCGGCCGGGATCGCCGCCGGCGACGGCGCCACGGCGCGGGCCTTCTTCGAGCGCCGTTTCAGGCCGTTCCAGGCGGTCGGCGAGGATGGCGAAACGGGGTTGATCACCGGCTACTACGAACCCGAGCTGGCGGGCGCGAGGCGGCGGAGCGACGCCTACCCGGTGCCGCTCTATACCAGGCCCGGCGACCTGGTGACGGTAGACCTCTCCGAATTCGGCAGCGGTTTCGGCGGCGAACGGCTGGCCGGGCGGGTCGAGAACGGACGGCTCAGGCCCTATCACAGCCGCGCTGGGATCGTCGGCGGCGCGCTCCACGGCGAGGGGATCGAGATCGTCTGGGTCGCCGATCCCATTGCGGCCTTCTTCCTGCAGATCCAGGGATCGGGACGGGTCAGGCTGCCGGACGGCGAGATCGTGCGGCTGGGCTACGCCGCCACCAACGGGCGCCCCTATACGGCGATCGGGCGGGTGCTGGTCGCCGAGGGCGCGCTCGCGCGGGAGAAGGTTTCGCTTCAATCGATCCGCGCCTGGCTGCGCGCCAATCCGGACGAGCAGCGCCGGATCATGGACCGCAACGAGTCCTACGTGTTCTTCCGCGAGATCGCGGGCGAGGGACCCATCGGCACGCTCGGCGTTCCGCTCACGCCGGGCAGAAGCCTCGCGGTGGATTTCCGCCTCATGCCGCTCGGCGTGCCGCTCTGGATCGACACCGTCGACCCGCTGGACACCGCGCGCCCGCTGCGCCGCCTCGTGATCGCGCAGGACACCGGCGGCGCGATCCGGGGCGCGGTGCGCGGGGATCTGTTCTGGGGCGCGGGGCGCGAGGCCGAGGAACGCGCCGGTCGCATGCGCTCGCCCGGACGCTACTATGTGCTGGTGCCGGTGCCCCCCGGAAAGGCGGCCGGAGTATGACGGACGACGCGCGGACGCGCCCGGCGGTCGGGTTCTTCGCGACCTGCCTGGTGGATTTGTTCAGGCCCTCGGTCGGGTTCGCGGCCGCGCGCCTGATCGAGCGGGCCGGCTTCAGGGTCGAGGTGCCGAAAGCGCAATCCTGTTGCGGCCAGCCCAACTACAACAGCGGCGACCGCAAGGCCGCGCGCCGCGCGGCGCGCCGGGCCGTCGCCGCGTTCCATGAATTCGACCGGGTGGTCGCCCCGTCCGGTTCCTGCGCCGCGATGTTCGTGCGCCACTACCCCGACCTCCTCGCCGACGATCCGGAATGGGCCGAAAGGGCCCGGTCGCTCGCCGGCAAGACGTACGAGCTGGTCGATTTCCTGTCCCGGGTGGCGGGCTGGAAACCGGAGCCCGCGGGAGCGCGGGCCGGCAGCATCACCTATCACGATTCATGCTCCGGGCTGCGCGAGCTCGGCATCCGCGAACAGCCGCGCGCGCTCCTCGCCGCGGCGGGCGGGCCGGAGCTGCGCGAGATGGAAGGGTCGGATATCTGCTGCGGCTTCGGCGGCACGTTCTGCGTCAAGTATCCCGCGATCTCCGAGGCGATGGCGGACAAGAAGATCGACTCCATCGAGGCCACCGGGGCCGATACGGTGGTCGGCGGCGATCTCGGCTGCCTCCTCCATATCGAGGGGAGGCTGTCGCGCCGGGGATCGGCGACCGGCACCCGCCACGTCGCCGAACTGCTCGACGCCGGGAAGGGCTGACGATGCACGCCGACAGCGCCCGTTTCCCCGAGAACGTGGCTGCCGCGCGACAGGATGCGACGCTTCTTGGCGCCCTCGGCCGGTTGCAGCGCGACGCCCGGGCGGGCCGCGCGGAAACCGTCGCGAAGCTGCCCGAGTTCGAGGCGTTGCGCGACGCCGCGAAGGAGATTCGCAACGGCGCGCTCGCCAACCTCGCCGCCAATCTCGAGCGGTTCGAGGAGAACGTCGCCGCCAACGGAGGCGCGGTCCACTGGTGCCGCGACGCCGCCGAGGCCTGCGAGGCCGTCGCCCGGATCTGCCGCGAGGCCGACGCGAAGACCGTCGCCAAGGGCAAGTCGATGGTCTCGGAAGAGATCGACCTCAACACGGCGCTGCTCGGCGCCGGGTTCGACGTGGTCGAGACCGATCTCGGCGAATACGTCCTCCAGCTCCGCGACGAGACGCCGAGCCATATCGTGATTCCCGCGATCCACCTGACCAAGGACCAGTTCGCGGAGACCTTCCGCGGCGCGCATGACGACCTCCCCGGAGACCGTCCCCTGGAAGAGGCCCGCGCGATCACCGACGAGGCGCGCGGCGCGCTCCGCGACGTCTTCCTGCGCGCCGATGTCGGGATCACCGGCGCCAATTTCCTCGTCGCCGAGACCGGGTCCGTCGTGATCGTCACCAACGAGGGGAACGGCGACCTCGCCCAGTCGCTGCCGCGCACGCATATCGTGGTCACCGGTATCGAGAAGGCGCTCGGCACCGTCGAGGAGGCGCTGACCCTGGTCCGGGTGCTCGCCCGCTCCGCGACGGGGCAGGAGATTTCGGCCTACACCACTTTCGCGACCGGCGCGAAACGGGACGACGACGCGGCCGGCCCCGCGAATTTCCACGTGGTGCTGGTGGACAACGGCCGAAGCGACCTGCTCGCCGGTCCCAAGCGGGAGATCCTGCGCTGCATCCGCTGCGGCGCCTGCCAGACGGTCTGTCCCGTCTACGGCGCGGTCGGCGGCCACGCCTATGGCGCGGTCTATGCCGGCCCGGTGGGATCGGTGCTGACGCCCGCGCTTGCCGGCCTGGAGAAGTCGAAGCACCTGCCCGAGGCCTCGTCGTTCTGCGGCGCCTGCGAGGCGGTCTGCCCGGTTCGCATTCCGCTGCCCCGGCTCTTGCGCATGTGGCGCGAGGACTCCTTCCAGGCCCATCTCGGACCGACGGTCATGCGCTGGGGCCTGTTCGCCTGGTCGGCGCTGACCGCCTGGCCCTGGGCCTACCGGACCGGGGGCGCGGTCGGGGGCCGGATCCTTCGCCTGATGGCGATGGGGCGCGGCAGGCTGACCCGGCTCCCCTTCGCCGGGAAGTGGACCGGCGGGCGCGACCTCCCGGTTCCCGAGGGCGGGACCTTCGTCGGCAAATGGCACGGACGGCGCGGCAAATGAGCACGGCCCGCGACGACATCCTGGCCCGGATCCGCTCGGCCAACCCCGGTGCGGCGGTCGCGGTGTCGGCCGGCCCGATCCCCGCGCGGGGGCGGGGCGGCCCGGCCGAGCTGCACCAGCGCTTCTATGGCGGGCTCGACGCCGCCGGGGTCAGCCATGCCACGGTGACGGGCTGGCCCGACGTCGCCGCCGAGATCGAACGCTTCCTGCGGCAGCTCGGCGCGGCCGGCCCCATCGTCGCGTCCGACGACGCGATGCTGGACCGCTGCGGCCTCGACTGCCTGTCCGGTCTCCGCCGGGGCGTTCCCGATCCCGGGGATGCGGTATCGATCACCGGGACCGTGGCCGGCATCGCCGAGACCGGGACGCTGATGGTGCGCTCGGGGCCCGATGTCGCCAACGCGCTTCACTTCCTCACCGACACCCATGTCGCGGTGGTCGACGCGGGCCGCATCGTCGGCGCTTACGAGGACGCCTTCGCGCTGCTCCGGGCCGGCGGCGCGCCGATGCCGCGCAACGTGACCCTGATCACCGGGCCGTCGCGCTCCAGCGACATCGAGCGCATCCTCCAGATCGGCGTGCACGGGCCGAGGACGCTTCACGTGGTGGTGTGCGATGCCGGCCAGGCGCCGTAGCCGCGAGGCGAGCGCCGCCGACCGCGCGCTGTTCGAGGCCGCGCTCGGCGATGCGAAACGGCTCCCCCGCGAGGACGATCCGGAACCCGCCGCCGACCCGCCGGAGCAGCGGACGAGGACACCGGTTCCGGCGTCTCCGCCCGTCCAATCCGCGCCGGCGCCCGAGCTGGAGCCCGGCGGAGCGGCCGGTGTCGATGCGCGTGCCGTGGCGCGGCTCAGGCGCGGCCAGACGCGGCCCGAGGCCCGTCTCGACCTGCACGGCCACACCCTCGATCAGGCCCACCGCGCGCTCGCCGGGTTCATCGGCCGCGCCGCGCATGACGGAAGGCGCTGCGTGCTGGTGATCACCGGCAAGGGCAATATCGGCCGGACCGGCGGCACCATCCGGAGCGAGTTCCCGCGCTGGCTCAACCAGCCCCGCCTGCGCCCCCGCATCCTCGCCTTCGCCGAGGCCCAGCCCAAAGACGGCGGCGCCGGCGCGTTCTACGTGCTCTTGCGGAAGCGTCGGTAGTGTTTCACGCGCAACAAAGGTCAGCATTGTTGACGTATGTTTCACGTGAAACATTGTTCCGATATGGGACTATTTTCCCGTCCCCCGGGGAAGCCGGCAGGCGCACGCGGCGGCAAACCTGGCTTCCCCCAGATCCTCCAGCCGGAAGGGATCGGACGGCAAGTGCGGGAAACGGAATACGGCGTTCCGCTCGCCTTCCAGCATCGCCCGCGGCACCTCGAAGCGGTTCGGGCTCAGCGAGAAGCCGGTGCCGAGGGCCTTGATGAGCGCCTCCTTCAGGCTCCACAGCCGGTAGAACAGGTCGATTTTCTCGCGCCCGCCGGCCGCGGACAGGGCGCGCCGCTCCCGCGGGCCGTAAACGCTGCTCCCGATCCCGTCGAAATCCCTGCCGGGCACGCGCAGTTCGAGGTCCACCCCGAGCCCGTCCCGCTCGGCGAACGCGATCAGCCCGTGCGCGCCGCTGTGGCTCACATTGAAGTTCGCGCCCGACGGCGCACCGTTCAGTCTCGCGAACGGCTTGCCGTGCTCCAGGGTGCCGAAGGAGAGCTCCCGGTTGGCGCATCCCAGTCGCTTGCAGAGCTCGATCCTGAGCGCCGCGCGGCAAAGCGCGTATTGCCGCTTAGCGCCCTTGACCGCGAAGCGGCCACAGCGCGCCCGCTCGTGGTCGTCGAGGGTCGCGAACGCCCGTTCCTCGCGCTCCCGGTCGGGCGCGAGGTCGACATGCAGGATTTGCGAGTCCGCGCTCTCGCGCCACGTGCTCCACCATGTGTCGCCGCCGCCGGTCATCGGACGGTCGCGCTCCCGAGCGCCGGCGTCACTTCCCGCAAATGGGCTCCGACACCCTCCTGGCGGTCCCAATCCCACGGATACCCCAGCGACACCTCGTGGAACGGCACGCCGTCGAGCCACCGGAGGCCCCGGATGTGGAGGTGGCCGTAGACCACCGCGCAGGCGTTGAAGCGGCGGTGCCAGCCCCGGGTGCGGCGTGTCCCGCACCATGGCGCGAACCGCGGAATCCGCGGCAGCACGGCGTGTTCCTCCTCCAGCGGAAAGTGGTTGATCAGGACCTTCGGAAGATCCGCCGGACACGATTCCAGCCGCCGCGCGGTTTCCTCGCAGCGGGCGGCGCACCACGATTCCCGATCCGGGAACGGGTCGGGATGCAGCAACCATTCGTCGGAGCATACCGAGTCGGTCTCCTCCGCCCAGCCCACGACCTCGTCGCGCCGGACATGCCCGGGCCGGAAGCTGTAGTCGTAGAGCAGGAACAGCGGCGCGATCAGAACCGTTCCCCGCGGGTGTTCGACCACCGGGTAGGGATCCTCCGGGGTGAGAACGCCGTGGTCGCGGGCGATCCCGACGAGCTCCTCGTAGAGCGCCACGCCGCGCAGCCCGGCCGCCCCGCCGGGCTTCGTCCAGAGCTCGTGGTTTCCGGGAACCCAGACGAGCTTCCGAAACTTTGGGGTCAGCCGGGCGAAGCACCAGTCGAGCCATTGCGGGCCGTCGGTGACGTCTCCCGCCAGGATCAGCCAGTCCTCGGGATGGGCCGGAAAGCTCTCCAGCGCGTCCCGGTTCGCCGCGTGAGAGACATGAAGGTCCGACAGCGCCCACAAACGCATCGGGTTACCTTGTGGCCAAGTCTCTACAAAATATACTTCGACAGGTCCGCGTCCTTGGCGAGGTCGGAGACGCGGTCGCGCACGTAGTCGGCGTCGATGCTGAGGGTTTCGCCGGACCGGTCGGTGGCGGTGAAGCTGATCTCGTCGAGCAGGCGCTCCATCACCGTCTGGAGTCGGCGGGCGCCGATATTCTCGACCGCGCGGTTCACCTCGGCCGCGACATGGGCGATCTCGACGATCGCGTCCTCGGCGAAGTCGAGCGCCACGTCCTCGGTCCCGAGCAGCGCCACGTATTGCCGGATCAGGCTGGTCTCGGGCTCGGTGAGGATGCGCCGGAAGTCCTCCTCGGTGAGCGCCTTGAGCTCGACCCGGATCGGCAGCCGGCCCTGCAGCTCGGGCAGGAGGTCGGACGGCTTGGCGAGGTGGAACGCGCCCGAGGCGACGAACAGGATGTGGTTGGTCTCGACCGTGCCGTGCTTGGTGGGGACCGTGGTGCCCTCGATCAGCGGCAAGAGGTCGCGCTGCACGCCCTCGCGGCTGACATCGGCGCCGTAGCGGTCGGTCCGCGCGCAGATCTTGTCGATCTCGTCGAGGAAGACGATGCCGTTCTGCTCGACGCTGTCGATGGCTTCCCGCACCACGGCGTCCTCGTCGAGCAGCTTGTCGGCCTCCTCCTCGACCAGGATGTCGTGCGAGTCCGCGACCGTCATCTTGCGCGGCGCGGTGCGCCCGCCGAACGCCTTGCCGAAGATGTCGCCGAGATTGACCATTCCCATCTGGGCGCCCGGCATGCCGGGGATCTCGAAGGTCGGCATCGACGATCCGCCTTCCGAGACCTCGACCTCGATCTCCTTGTCGTCGAGCTTGCCCTCGCGCAGCAGGACGCGGAACTTCTGGCGCGTCTCGGCGCTCGCCTTCTCGCCCACCAGCGCGTCGAGCACGCGCTCCTCGGCGGCGATCTCGGCCTTCGCCTCGACCTCCTTGCGCTGGCGCGTGCGCACCATGTGGATCGCGATCTCGACCAGGTCGCGGACGATCTGCTCCACGTCGCGGCCGACATAGCCGACCTCGGTGAACTTGGTCGCCTCGACCTTGAGGAACGGCGCCTGGGCGAGGCGCGCGAGGCGGCGCGCGATCTCGGTCTTGCCGACGCCGGTCGGGCCGATCATCAGGATGTTCTTGGGCAGGACCTCGTCGCGCAGGTCGTCGTCGAGCTGCTGGCGCCGCCAGCGGTTGCGCAGCGCGATGGCGACCGCGCGCTTGGCGTCGTCCTGGCCGACGATGTAGCGGTCGAGTTCGGAGACGATCTCGCGGGGGCTGAAATTGGTCAAGGCGACTGGATGCTCTCGATGACGATGTTGTCGTTGGTGTAGATGCAGATTCCGGCGGCGACCTCCATCGCCTTGCGGGCGATCGCCTCGGCGTCGAGGCCCTCGACGTCGATCAGCGCGCGGGCGGCGGCGAGCGCGTAAGCGCCGCCCGACCCGATGCCGATCACCCCGTCGTCGGGCTCCAGCACGTCGCCGGTGCCGGACAGGATGAGCGAGGTATCCGCGTCCGCCACCGCCATCATCGCCTCGAGCCGCCGCAGATAGCGGTCGGTGCGCCAGTCCTTGGCCAGCTCGACGCAGGCGCGCATCAGCTGCCCCGGGTGCTGGTCGAGCTTGCCCTCCAGCCGCTCGAACAGGGTGAACGCGTCCGCCGTCGCGCCGGCGAAGCCGCCGATCACCGAGCCGCCGCCCAGGCGGCGCACCTTGCGCGCGCCCGACTTGATCACCGTGTTGCCGAGGCTGACCTGCCCGTCGCCGGCGATGACCGTGGCCCCGCCCTTGCGGACCGAGAGTATCGTCGTGCCGTCGAGCGCGTAGCGGTTATCCGTCACGTCCATCCCGGCCCTGTTTCCGAGGCTGCCCCATCGCCGCTCACAATGTGGGGCGGGGCCCGGCGAGGTCAAGGCCGGGCGGGGGGCGGCATCGCGTGACACCAAGCCGCTTGCGGGTCATTGAAAGAGGTCGGCATGGGTGCCGGCGCGGACGAATACGACGGCGCCGCCGGGGCCGACCGCTTCCTCGAGCCGATAGATCAGCAGAAAGTCCCCGCCGACGTGGCATTCCCGGTGTTTCGACCATTCGCCTTTCAGGGAATGATCCCGCCATTCGGGCCCGGGCGGCGCATCGTTTTCCACCAAGAGGAGCATGACCCTCTTCAGGCGCCTCATGTCGTAGCGCCCGGATCGCGACAGCCTCTCCCAATCCTTGACGAAGGATCTGGTGATTTCGACCTGGCGCGGCAGGCCGGTCCGCTTACCGGCGGCCGGTCTTCTCAAGGTCCGCGAACATCTCGTCGGCCGTGGCGAAGCGCGTCTTGCCGGCGTTCAGGATTTCTTCCGCCTCGGCCATCGCCGAGCGGGTCTCGGCATTCGGCACCTTGAGTTCCAGCGGAAACGCCTGATCGACCGCGATGCGATGGAAGAGCAGGCGCACCGCCTCGGAAGCCGTCAGCCCCATGGCGGAAAGCGCCTCGGTCGCCCGGCGCTTCAGATCGTTGTCCATCCTGACATGAAGCATGGAACTTCGCTCTGTCATGTCGAGCTCCCGTATCTCAAATGAGAGATAGGCGGCCAGCCTGGCCTTGTCAAACTCTCCTGTGGGATTCCCTCGACACCGTCTATCCATATTTTCTATTGATGTTCGTCGTGCGCTCCATATAATGTCCATATGAAGCGCCGGGACATCATCAGGAAACTGACCGAAGCGGGGTTTCGTGCGTCCGAGGGTGCGAACCATACCAGGATGACCCATCCCGACGGCCGCTGGACGGTGGTCGGCCGGCATGCCGAAATCCCGACGGGCACCGTGCGCGCGATAGAGCGACAGACAGGGGTCAGGCTGCGCCCCTGAGAAAGGATACGTCATGCCTCGCAGGCTTTACCCGGCGATCGTCCACACCGACGACGGCGAGACCTTCGGGGTCTCGTTCGTCGATTTCCCGGTGCACGCCGGGGGCACTTCGGTCGAAGCGGCGGTCGCCGATGCCGAGATCGTGATCGCCGAAGTCCTTGAGGATCTGTTGCGCTCCAGGGAGCCGATCCCTCCCGCGACCGCGATCGCGGACATTCCGTTGGAAGACCGGGACGGCGCCGAGCTGGTTACCCTGGTGCCGGTCCATCTGCCGGGGAGGTCCAGGGTTATCTCGATCACCCTGGACGAGGAGTTGATCGCCCGCATCGATGCGGTTGCCTCGAACCGCTCGGGGTTCCTGGCGGAAGCGGCACGGGTACGCCTGGGCGGCTGATCGCCGGGTCCGGATTTCTTGCGCTTCCACGATGGCCTTGCGAAGGCCGATTTGCTAAACAACCGCCTCCCGGAACAGGAGCGGTACGATGCGCACGGCCTCGCTCGCGCGGGAGACGCGTGAGACCCGGATCGAGGTCTCGGTCGGTCTCGACGGCAGCGGCAGCTACGACGTCGCGACCGGGATCGGCTTTCTCGACCACATGCTGGAACAGCTGTCGCGGCACAGCCTGATCGACCTCAGGGTGCGGGCCGAGGGCGACCTGCACATCGATTTCCACCACACCACCGAGGACACTGCGCTCGCCATCGGGCAGGCGGTCTCGCAGGCTCTGGGCGACCGGGGCGGGATCGTCCGCTACGGCTCCGCCCTGATCCCGATGGACGAGACCCTCTCGCGGGTCGCCATCGACATCTCCGGGCGCCCCTATCTGATCTGGAAGGTCGCCTTCAGCCGGCCCAAGCTCGGCGAGATGGATACCGAGCTGTTCAAGGAATGGTTCCAGGCCTTCGCGCAGGCCTCCGGCTCGACGCTGCATGTCGAGAACCTCTACGGCGAGAACAACCACCACATCGTCGAGTCGTGCTTCAAGGGGCTCGCGCGCGCATTGAGAACCGCGGCCGCGACCGACCCCAGGGCGCCCGGCGCGATCCCGTCCACCAAGGGCACGCTCGGCGGCGCCTGATGCGCATCTACGCGGCCTATCTCGATCCCGCCTCGCTGGAGCGGGACCGCGCGCTGACGCTGGTGAAGGAGGGGATGTGCTGGCCGGCCTTCTTCTTCTCCTTCCTGTGGGCGGCGTGGCACGGGCTGTGGTGGGCCGCGCTTGCGCTCCTGGCGGCGGTATTGGCGGTTCCCGCGATCCTGGCGGCCGCCGGCGCCGACGGCGCGACGGGGTCGCTCTTCGTTCTTGCCATTGCGGCCGGTGTCGGCGGGGCCGCGAACGACTGGCGCGGCCGCGCGCTCGAACGCCGGGGCCGCCGGCAGGTCGCGGTCGTCGCCGGGCGCAACGCGGAAGACGCGGCCCGGCGGTACTTCGAACGGGCGGTCGCATGAGCGTCGCGATCGTCGATTACGGGTCGGGGAACCTGCGTTCGGCGGCCAAGGCCTTCGAACGCGCCGCGGCCGAAGCGCCCGGGCGGCCCGGCGTCGAGGTGACGGCCGATCCGGCGGCTCTGGCGCGGGCGGAACGCATCGTGCTGCCGGGCGTCGGAGCCTTCGTCGACTGCATGACCGGTCTCGCGCGCCTGCCCGGAATGGTGGACGCCCTGCACGAACGGGTGCGCGCGGGCGTTCCCCTGCTCGGCATCTGCGTCGGGATGCAACTGATGGCGACGGTCGGCGAGGAGCACGGTATCCACCGGGGGCTCGGCTGGGTTCCCGGACGGGTAGTCCCGTTGCCCCCGGGCGGAGACCTCAGGATCCCGCATATGGGCTGGAACGAGATCGAGACGCGCCGGGACCATCCGGTCCTTCTTGGGATGGAGAGCCGCGCGCACGCCTATTTCGTCCATTCCTACATGATGGTGCCGGACGAGCCCGGCGACGTGCTCGCGGTGACCGACTATGGCGGGCCGGTTTCCGCGGTGGTCGGGCGGGACAACGTGCTCGGCACCCAGTTTCACCCGGAGAAGAGCCAGCGCAACGGGCTCGCGCTGATCTCCCGCTTCCTCCAGTGGCGGCCATGAACGGGACATCGCCCGATATCGCGGTCGAACGGGTCGAACGCTTCGCCGGGCGCGATCTCGCCGATCTCTGCGATGCATCCGAGACGGCGATCCTCGAAGGCGGCGGCTTCGGCTGGCTCACCCCGCCGCCGCGCAGGATCATGGAGCGGTACTGGCGGGGCGTGCTGCTGGTGCCCGAGCGCGAGCTGTTCGTCGGCCGGCTCGGCGGCACGATCGCGGGCTCCGCCCAGCTCGTCCGACCGCCGCGCAACAACGAGGCCCAGAGCTTCGCGGCGTCGACCACCACCCATTTCGTCGCGCCCTGGGCGCGCGGGCACGGGCTCGCGCGGATGCTCGCGCTCGCGGTCGAGGACGCGGCGCGGGAACAGGGGTTCTCCGCCCTCAACCTCGATGTCCGGGCGACCCAGGACGCGGCCATCGCGGCCTACGAATCGCTCGGCTACGTCCGCTGGGGAACCAACCCGACCTATGCCATCGCCGACGGCAGGCTGATCGCCGGGTACTACTACACCAAGGCCCTCGCCACGCTTCCCGATCCCGCCGGGGAAGACTCGTGATCCTCTACCCCGCCATCGACATCAAGGACGGGCTCTGCGTCCGCCTTCTCCGGGGCGAGATGTCGGCGGCGACCGTGTTCAACGACGACCCGGCGGACCAGGCGAGGGAGTTCTCCGAGACCGGCTTCGAATGGCTGCACGTGGTCGACCTCAACGGCGCGGTGGAAGGGCGGCCGGTCAACGCCGACGCGGTCGCGGCGATCCTCGCCGCGGTCGACTTGCCGGTCCAGCTCGGCGGCGGCATCCGCGACCGGGCGACCCTCGATCACTGGATGGAAGCCGGCGTCGCGCGCGCGGTGCTCGGCACGGCGGCGCTCGCCGATCCCGATTTCGTGCGCGAGGCGTGCAAGAGCTATCCCGGCCGGATCGCGCTCGGCATAGACGCCAGGAGCGGCCGGGTCGCGACCGAGGGCTGGTACAAGACCAGCGACGTGAAGCCGCTCGACCTCGCCCTCAGCTTCGAGGGCGCCGGCCTCGCCGCGATCATCTACACCGATATCGGCCGCGACGGCGCGCTCGGCGGCCTCAACGTGGAAGCCACCGTCGACCTCGCCTTCGCGCTGACCACGCCGGTCATCGCGTCGGGCGGCGTCTCCTCGACCCAGGACCTGCTCGAGCTCAAGGCCAACGAGCGGGCCGGGATCGAAGGCGTGATCTGCGGCCGCGCGCTCTATGACGGGCGGATCGACCCCGCCGAGGCCGTCGCCATCCTGTCGGGCTGACCATGCTCAAGGCGCGCGTCATCCCCTGTCTCGACGTCAAGGACGGACGCACGGTGAAAGGCGTCAATTTCGTCGACCTGGTCGATGCCGGCGATCCCGTCGAGCAGGCCCGGATTTACGACGAGCAGGGCGCGGACGAGCTCTGCTTTCTCGACATCACGGCCTCGCACGAGAACCGGGATACCCTGTTCGGCGTGGTCAACCGGACGGCCGAGCAGTGCTTCATGCCGCTCACTGTCGGCGGCGGAGTGCGCACGGTCGACGACATCCGCAAGCTCCTGATCGCAGGCGCCGACAAGGTCTCGATCAACACCGCCGCCGTCCACCGCCCGGAATTCGTGGCCGAGGCGGCGCGGAAATTCGGCTCGCAATGCATCGTCGTCGCGATCGACGCCAAGGCGGCGGGATCCGACAGGTTCGAAATTTTCACGCACGGAGGGCGGCGAGGCACCGGGATCGACGCCGTGGACTGGGCCCGGCGCATGACCGAAAACGGCGCCGGCGAAATTCTGCTGACCTCGATGGACCGGGACGGCACCGGGGAGGGGTTCGACATCGGCCTCACGCGCCGGATCGCCGACGCGGTGCCGGTGCCGGTGATCGCTTCAGGCGGCGTGGGCACGCTCGACCATCTGGTCGCGGGCGTGCGCGAGGGCGGCGCGACCGGGGTGCTCGCCGCCTCGATCTTCCACTTCGGCACCCACACCATCGCCGAGGCCAAGGCCCACATGGCGGGCGCCGGCGTCCCGGTGCGTCCGTGACCTCCGGCAGCCGATCTGCTATTGCAGGGCGCATGGCCGAAACCGACGAAGCCGACGTCCTCGGGCGGCTCTACGCGGCAATCGAGGCGCGCAGGGAGGCCGATCCGGAGGAGTCCTACACCGCGCGCCTGTTCGAACGCGGACCGGAGAAGATCGCCCAGAAGCTGGGCGAGGAGGCGGTTGAGACCGTGATCGCCGCCGCCGCGGGCCGGCGCGCGGAGGTCGTCACGGAGAGCGCCGACCTGCTCTACCACCTTCTGGTCGCCTGGGCTCAGGCCGGCGTCGCACCGGAGGATGTCTGGGCCGAGCTCGCAAGGCGGGAGGGCGTGTCGGGGATCGCGGAGAAGCGCGTGCGCAGCAAGGGAAACGCCGATGGCGTATGACGACCGGAACGTGTTCGCCAAAATCGTCCGCGGCGAAATACCGTGCAACAAGATTCACGAGAACGAGCACGCGCTGTCGTTCCACGACATCGCCCCGCAGGCGCCGGTGCACGCGCTGGTGATTCCCAAGGGACGCTACGTCTCGATGGCCGACTTCGCGGCTGAGGCCAGCGCCGAGGAACAGGCCGCCCTGTTCCGCGCGATCGGCGCGACGGCCGAGGCGCTCGGCGTGGTCGAGCCCGGCTACCGCCTGCTCACCAATACCGGTCCGGACGCGCACCAGGAGGTGATGCATCTCCATTTCCACATCCTGGCCGGCAAGCGTCTCGGGCCCATGCTGGCGGGCGGCCCGATGCCGCCCTCCTCCGCCCCCTGAGCCGCGCGGGGCCATCGACTCCCCGCGCGTTTGGGCGCAAGCTTGGGGCGGAAACGATCTCAAGCGGGAGGAAACGGACAATGCGCAAATCGCTGGCCGCCCTGGCGGCCGTCGCCACGATCGGGCTCGCCGGAGCCGCCCACGCCAAGACGATCGGCGTGGCGCTCGCCTCGGACACCAACCCGTTCTACATCGCGATGCTCAAGGGCATCGAGATTCGCGCCAAGAAGCTCGGCTACAAGCTGAGCGTGGTCACCGCCGAGGAGGACGTCGCCCGGCAGCTCAACGGCATCAACGACCTGATCGCCAAGGGCGTCGACGGGATACTGGTCTCGCCGATCGACGCAAAGGCGCTGTGCAGCGCCTACGACAAGGCCAAGGCGGCGGGCATCCCGATGATGTCGATCGCGCGGGGCTCGGCGTGCAAGTCGCAGGTGTTGCACGTCGCCTCCGACGAACACCGGATCGGCAGCGAGATCGCCGAATGGACCGCGCAGAAGATCGGCAAGAAGGGCAAGATCGCCATGCTCGCCGGCCCGTCCGGGGCGCAGGCCTTCATGAACTTCGCCCGAGGCTATGAGGACGCCATGGCGCGCCATCCCGGCATCGAGGTCGTCTTCAGGCAGGAGCTCGCGTTGACCCGCGAGATGGGACTCAAGCACGGCGAGGACGCGCTGGTCGCCCATCCGGACCTGAAAGCGATCTACGGCGCCAATGACGAGCTGGGCATGGGCGCCGCCCAGGCGGTCGCCGCGGCAGGCAAGAAGAAGGACGTGATCGTCACCGGGATGAACGGCATCCCGCCGGCGGTCCGGGCGGTCAAGCGCGGCGCGATGGACCTCACCGTCGCGCTCAACCCGGTCCAGTGGGGCATCCTCGGGGTGGACACGATGGACGGGCATTTCAAGGGCCGCAAGCACGACCCGCGCGTCTATGTCGAGCACGTCCTCGTCGACAAGTCGAACGTCGACAAGTTCATCCGGCCGAAGAAGAAGTAGGCGGGACGCACCGATGGCCCGGCGGGCGGATGCGGAGCTGATCGAGGCGCTCGAAGCGGCCCGCATCCACCCGCTCTGGGACCGCTACAAGAAAATCACGCCCGTCCTGCCCGACGCGCCCGACGGCGCCTCGGTCTGGCGCTGGCGGGACATCGAGCCCTTCGCGGAACGGGCGGCCAGGGAAGTCGCGGTCGAGGACATCGAGCGCCGCGCGCTGATCCTCGCCCACCCGGCCTTCGGCGGCGAGACGGTGACAACCGGCAACCTGATCGCCGCCTTCACGGTTCTGGAGCCCGGCGACCGCGCGGTGCCGCACCGCCATACCGCATCCGCGATCCGTTTCGCGACCCGAGCCGACGGCGCGGTGACGATCGTCAACGGCCGGCGCTGCGCCATGCTGGAGGGGGATCTGGTGCTCACGCCCCCGATGTGCTGGCACGGCCACATCAACGAGGGCGGCGACCGGACGGTGTGGTTCGACGCCGCCAACATCCCGCTGGTCAACACGCTTCACGCCAATTTCTTCGAGCCCGGCTCGCGCGCCGACAACGCGTTCTGGGAAGTCGACGAGGGCGACGAGCGGCTGTGGCGCGAGGCCGGGCTTCAGGCGGAGGATCACGGGCACGAGGCGGCCCATTCCCCGAAATTCCGTTACCCGGGTGCGGCGACGCGCCGGCTGCTGGACGCGGCTCCCCTGGGAGCGGGTGGCGCCAGGACCGTGCGCTACGTCAACCCGGCCACCGGCGGGCCGGTGATGCCCAGCCTCGACTGCTATGCGAGGCGGCTGTCCGGGGGCGAACCGACGCGCCCGCGAAGAATGCTGTGCAACCAGATCTGCCTCGCGGTGTCGGGCTCGGGCCTGTCGACCGTCGGCGAGGAGACTTTCGAATGGTCCCGCCACGACGTGTTCACCGTCCCGCAATGGAGCTGGGCGCGGCACGAGGCGCTGGACGGCGATGCCGACCTGTTCGTGGTCACCGACCGCCCGGCGCGCGAGAGCCTCGACCTGATGCGGGACGAGCTGGGCTGAGCGGGGAGGGACGGCGATGACACCGGATTCGGGTATCGGCGCATCGGTTTTGCGCCTTGAGGACCGGCGGTTCCTGACCGGCAGGGGGCAGTACGTGTCGGACCGGGCCGTGCCCGGCGCGCTTCATTGCCGCTTCGTGCGGTCCGACCGTGCGCATGCGGAGATATCGGGGATCGATACGAGCGCGGCATCTGCCGTTCCGGGCGTCGCGGCGGTGCTGACCGGCGCCGACATGGCGAAAGACGGGGTCGGCTCGATGCCCTGCCTCTGGAAAATTCCGACCAAGGACGGAACGCCGATGGCCGAGCCGCCGCGCTGGGCGCTCGCGCGGGACCGGGTCCGGCATGTCGGCGAGCCGGTCGCGGCGGTGCTTGCGGAAACCCAGGCGGCGGCCGACGACGCGGCCGAACTGGTCGCGCCGGAATACCGGGAATTGCCGGCGGCGATCGGCTCGCGCGCGGCCGTCGGCGTCGATGTCGTGCTGCACGACGAGGCGCCCGGCAATGTCTGCTACGTCTGGGGCCGGGGCGACGAGGCGGCGGTCGACCGCGCGATGGAAGCGGCCGCCCGCACCGTCGAGATCGACATCTACAACAACCGGATCGCCGGTGCCGCGCTCGAACCCCGCGCCGCGCTGGCGACCTGGGATCCCCTCGGCGAGACGATCGCGCTCTACGACACCACCCAGGCGGTCCATCTGGTCCGGCGGTCGGTGGCGACCCAGCTCGGCATGGCCGACCGTCAGGTACGAGTGGTTTCCCCCGATGTCGGCGGCGGGTTCGGCTACAAGGGCAAGCACTATCCCGAGGAGATCGTCGTCTGCTGGGCGGCGCGCCGCCTCGGCCGGCCTGTCAGGTGGGTGGGCTCGCGCAGCGAGGCCTTCGTCACCGACACCCAGGCGCGCGACCACCGTACCCGGGCGCGGCTCGCGCTCGACGCGGACGGCCGCTTCCTCGGGCTCAGGGTCGAGACCGTCGCCGATCTCGGGGCGTATCTGTCGACCTTCGGCGCGGCGATCCCGAGCGCGATCTACTCCGCGCTGCTCGCCGGCGTCTACGGCACGCAAGCGGTCTATGTCGAGGTCACCGGTGTCTTTACGAACACGGTGCCCACGGACGCCTATCGCGGCGCCGGGCGTCCCGAGGCCTGCTACATCCTGGAGCGGCTCGCGGACCGCGCGGCAGCCGCCACCGGCGTCGATCCCGTCGAGATCCGGCGGCGCAACCTGATCCCCGGCGCGGAGATGCCCTACAAGACGCCGATCGGTCCGACCTACGATTGCGGCGACTTTCCCAAGATCATGGAACGCGCGCTCGTAAGCGCCGACCACGGCGGTTTCGCCGAACGCCGCGCCGCGTCCGAAGCGGAAGGGCGGCTGCGCGGCATCGGGATCGCGAGCTTCGTCGAATCCTCGGGCGTCGCGCCGTCGCGGCTGGCCGGAGCGATGGGTGCCCGCGTCGGGTTCTTCGAGTCGGCCGAGATCCGCGTCGACCGGGAGGGCTGCGTGCAGGCGCTGCTCGGCACGCACAATCACGGCCAGGGCCACGCCACCACCTTCGCCCAGATCCTGAGCACGCATTTCGGGGTGGCGCTGGACAAGGTCGAGATCGTCGAGGGCGACACCGGCGCGGTCCCCTTCGGCACCGGCACGTTCGGCTCGCGCTCGATCGCGGTCGGCGGCTCGGCGCTGCATCGCGCGGCCGACCGGGTGCTGGAGAAGGCGAGCGCCATCGCCGCCCACATGCTGGAGGCGGCGCAAGACGACATCGCCTTCGAGGACGGCAGTTTCTCGGTCGCCGGCACGGATCGGCGCGTGACCTTCGAGGCCGTCGCCGAACGTGCCCACGTGCCGCACGACTTCCCGCACGAGACGCTGGAGCCGGGCCTCGTCGCCTCGGCGTTCTACGACCCGCCCAACTTCGCCTTCTCCAACGGCGCGCATGTCGTCGAGGTCGAGATCGACCCGGAGACCGGGGCCACGACCATCGCCGATTACCGCGTGGTCGACGATGTCGGCACGGTCATCAACCCGATGATCGTCGAAGGGCAGATCCATGGCGGTCTCGCCCAGGGGATTGGCCAGGCGATGATGGAAGACGTGGTCTACGACGGGGAAAGCGGCCAGCCGCTCGCCGGGTCGTTCATGGACTACGCCATGCCGCGCGCCGGCGACCTGCCCGACTTCGTATCCGAGCTCGACGAAAGCCAGCCCTGCACCCATAACCCGCTCGGCGCCAAGGGCTGCGGCGAGTCGGGCTCCATCGGGGCGCCGGCGGCGTTGGTTGCCGCGGTGCTGGATGCGCTCGCGCCCTTCGGGGTAACGGATATCGGGATGCCGCTGACCGCCGAGCGCGTCTGGCGTGCTATGCAAGGGACGCGCGACGGCTCCGGTTGACGCCGCCGCCCACGAGGGAGGTTCGGATGTTCCTGCGCAATTGCTGGTATGTCGCGGCCTGGGACCACGAGCTGGACGACGGGTTCCTGGCGCGCACCATCCTCGACGAACCGGTCGTGCTGTTCCGGGCCGCCGACGGGAAGCCGCGCGCGCTGGAGGACCGGTGCTGCCACCGGTCGATGCCGCTGTCCCGGGGCCGGCTGCTCGCGGACACGGTGCAGTGCGGCTATCACGGTCTGGAATTCGCCTTCGACGGGCGCTGCGTGAAGGTGCCCGGCCAGTCGACCGTCCCGCCAGGCGCCGAGGTGCGCGCGTATCCGGCGGTCGAGCGCTGGCGCTGGGTGTGGATCTGGATGGGCGACGCGGAAGCCGCCGATCCCGACCTGATCCCGGACTACCACTGGAACGACGACCCCGAATGGACGTCCTACGGCGACGTCTACCATGTCGCGGGCGACTACCGCCTGATGAACGACAACCTGCTCGACCTGTCGCACATCCAGTTCCTGCACGTGAACACGCTCGGCGCGCCGGGCGACCAGGACGCCGAGATCGAGGTCAGGCGCAGCCCCGACGTGGTGCATGTCAGTCGCTGGACCTTCGACACCCCTCCCTCGCCGTTCTATGCCCATGCGCTCGGCACCAACGCCAATGTCGACCGCTGGCAGAACGTCTATTTCCGCGCGCCGTCCTATATCGTGATCGACGCGGGCAGCGCAATCGCCGGCTCCGGCGCGCGCGAGGGCGACCGCAGCCGGGCGGCGGAAGTCTATTCCAACCACACCATGACCCCCGAGACGGAAGTCTCGACCCACTACTTCTGGCATCACGCGCGCAATTTCCGGCTCGACGACGAGGCCTTCACCGAGGAGCTGCGCGGCATGTTCTCCTCCGCGCTCAAGGAAGACACGGTCGCGATCGAAGCTCAGCAGAAGAGCATGGCGCGGACCGCAGGACGGCCGCTGATCGACATCAACGTCGACAACGCCGCCTTCCAGGGCCGGCGAATTCTCGAGGAGCGCCTAGCGGCCGAGGTCGAGGCGGCGTAGGTCGAGGAATTTTCCGACAACGACAAAAGCCGGCGCCGTCACGTTCGGCACCCTCCCGCCAGTCTCGTTTGGAATTGTCCCCTAGGGACACGAGTGAGACCTTCTCTGACTCTGCCCGGACTGAGGTATCACGTGATACCTGGCGTCCCCACGCCCCCGAGACCAACCACCACTATCCACAATTATCCACTTATAGCCAATTGACACGAACAGATATGGGGCCTATCCTTCGATTCTCATTAAGCCCGCCAGCTAAGGCGGGGCGAACAGCCACTCAATGGAAGAGGCACAGTCCGATGGATGGCCCTACTCAAGGACAATCGCAGGCCGCGAGCGCTGAGGCGGAGACTGCTGGCACAAAGCGGGAGCGATCACGAATCCAGTTTCCGTATTTGGCTCTAGACGAGGCGCTGGACGTAGCGAGCGCATTGTACTCGAACGTCGCGCTCGGGGACTGTGAAGACGATCAGCTAGCTGCGTGGTTGAAGTTGAGTCCTAAGAGCAGCGGATACCGCGTACGGATTTCGACGGCCAAAATGTTCGATCTCATCGACAGTCCATCGACAGGCAGATATCGGCTTACAGAACTAGGTCAGAGGATTGTTGACCCAGATCGACAAGCGGCGGCGAAATCCGACGCTTTCATGAAGGTACCGCTATTCGGCGCCATCTACGAGAGATTTCGTGGAGCCGCACTTCCTCCGGCGGCGGCGCTCGAAAGTGAGTTCCGCGCGCTTGGGGTAGCCGAGAAACAAACCAACAAGGCCCGCTGGGCGTTCGAGCGGTCAGCTCAATCCGCCGGTTATTTCAACCAAGGACGGGATAGGCTGGTTCGGCCTGGGTTCGCGGAGACCAAACGCCAATCGACACTAGAGGCGCCGCCAGCAGAGCCTAGCACAGCCCCCGAGGCGGGTAGCGGCGATGGTGGAAACGGAACCCGGCATCCCTTTGTTCAGGGTTTGCTCCAAACTCTTCCCGACCCGGATACAGTGTGGGCGATAGAGGGCCGCGTAGCTTGGCTGAAGGCAGCCGCAACATGCTTTGACCTGATCTATCGAGGTAACGGGACGATAACCATTGAGGGTCAAGGATCGGAAATAAAGACGGCGGAAGACATCGTGTGATCTTCCGCCGCCTAGAGCTTCGAGCGCCTCGCGTGGCTTGTCTTGAGCATCCCACGCGAAGCGGACACCAGCGAAAGGAGGTATGAGGTGCGGTGGCAACCACCCGTGTTGTTGGTCTAGGGGGGAGGTCGTCCCCGGTCGCTGCGTTACAGCTCCGGGGACGGCTTTCCCCAACACCCATCTCCCTGCGACGGCCCGCACATGGTATGGCCTTCGACGCTTCACGTCCACGGATAGGGCGTGAACGGTCGGCCAACGCTTTTCGAAGCGCGGAAAGCAGGCCGGCTACAGGACTTCGCGAAGGATGCGGCTCGGCCAAGTCGGCGCTTACATCGAAAATGGATACGCTCTATAGCGCGCGCGCCTTCAGGCGCATCGCCGCGCTGCGCCGGGCGAGGAACGCCACGACGGCGCCGGCCGCGCCGGCAAGCAGGGTGAGGGGCGATTCCGCGCCGAGCCAGATCGTCGATCCGCCGACCGCGATCGCCGCCGCGAAGTAGAACAGGGCGAGCCCCATCCTCGCCAGCCCGCCGTCGCCCCAGGTGATCACCGATTCCGCGATCAGGAATCCCGCGACCAGCGCGGTCAGGCTGACATAGACCACCGCGATCCACGACCCCTGCATCACCAGCGCCGGGTTGAACGCCCACAGGAAAGGCAGCAAGTAGGCCGCGGCGGCGAGCTGCATGCCGACGACACCGGTCCGCCACATGTCGGAGCCCGCGATCCCCGCCGCCACCATGCTGGCCACCGCGACCGGCGGGGTCAGCATGCTCAACAGCCCGAAATAGAACAGGAACAGATGCGCCGCCATCGGCTTCAGCCCGATCTCGATCAGGGCGGGCGCGATCACGGTGGCGAGAACGATATAGACCGCCGCCGTCGGCATCCCCATGCCGAGGATGATGGAGACCAGCGCCGTCACCACCAGCATCCAGAAGATTCCGGCGCTCTGGCCGAGCTCGGCGAGGATGATCGAGAGCTGGAAGGCGAGCCCGCTCGCGTTGAGGACGCCCATCACGACGCCCGCCCCGCCCGCGATCAGCATCAGCGGCAGCAGGTTCTCGCCGGAGCCGAAGATGAAATCGGCCCATTCCGCGCGGCTCGGCAGGCGTCGGATTTTCAGCAGGTAGAGCACGAACAGCGAGGTCGCGGCATACATCGCCGACAGGCCCGGGTTGTAGCCCAGCCCGAACAGGAAATAGAGAAGCACCCCGAGCGGGATCAGGAACACCCAGCCCGACAGAAGCACCGAAAGCACCCGGGGCAGTTCCGACTTCGGCAGGCCGAGCAGGCCGAACCGCGCGGCGATGGCGTCGACCTGGAGGAACAGAACCAGATAGTAGAGCGCCGCCGGGACCGCGGCCGCGATCACCACGTCGATATAGGGGACTTCCAGGAACTCGGCGATGATGAACGCCGTCGCACCCATCACCGGCGGAGCGATCTGGCCCCCGTTGGACGCCACCGCCTCGATACCGGCGGCGTAGCGCGGCTCGAACCCGGTGCGCTTCATCATCGGGATGGTGACGATCCCGGTCGACATGATGTTGCCGACGGACGAGCCCGAGATCGTGCCGAAAGCGCTCGACGCGACGACGGCGACCTTGGCGGGACCGCCCCGGCGGTGGCCCATCATGCCCATGGCGAGGTCGGTGAAGAACCGCGTCGCGCCCGAGACTTCGAGCAACTTCCCGAGGATGATGAAGGCGAGCACGAGCTCGGTGACGACGCGCAGCACCAGGCCGGGGATGCCGTTGTTGTCGGCGTAGAGATAGAGGACCGTCTTGGTCGGCGGGAAGACCTCGGCCTCCAGCGCGCCCGGCAGTATGTCGCCGAAGAAGGCGTAGACGATCATCACCCAGACCAGGGTGGTGATCACTTTCCCGCAGGCTTTCCTGAGCGCCTCCAACATGGCGAGGATGGCGACCACGCCCGGCACCCATTTGTCGGGCGTCCGGTCGGCCATGCCGACGATCCAGTTCTCGAAGTTCCACGACATCCAGAACCAGGTTGCGAAGGAGACCACGACGAGCGCGATCTCAAGCAGCCCGGCCCGCGAACCGTAGGGGTATTTGAGATAGGCCGCGGCGATCGACAGCCCGAGGACGACGCCGATCGCCTGTTGAAAGGTGAATGCGAAGCCGAACCGGTCGGCGACCGAGAAGATCCAGAGGATCCCGATGATCGGCACCGCGCCGAGGCAGGCGCGCAGCAACAGGCTCGTCAGCCGTTCCATCGGGCTGCCGTTGCCGCGCGCCGCCCGGCCTGGCCGGCGTCGTCGGCTACTTCACCGCGTTCATCGCCCTGGTCTGGCCCGCATCGTGTCCGGCCGTCCAGAGGCCCGCTTCCTTGTAATACTTGATCGCGCCCGGATGGTAGGGCATCGAGGTGTTGGCCGGGGCCAGCCCGTTCACCGGGGTCCCCCGCAGCGGCGCGTAGTCCTTCTGCAGCTTCTTCCAGTTGGTGTGCAGCGACTTGACCAGCAAGTAGGCGTCGTCGTGGCCGACCTGGCTCCCGGCATTGAGATAGGTGTCGAAGGCGCCGATGGTGAGCGGCTCGCGCACGAAGGCATAGCGCTTGCTGGGCTTGACCTTCATCGAATAGAGCCCGGCGATCCCCTTGGCGAGCATCTCGTCGTTCGCCATCTTGCCGAGGCCGAGGATGCGCAGCCCGCCCGGCACCGTCGCATGCGCCTTGCGCATCGCCGGCATGGCGAGCGCCACGGGCGCCGCGTCGGCGCGGCCTTCGACCACCATGTTGATTCCGACGACAACGCCGCCCGAGTCGACCGGGTTGACGTCCTTCTCCGACATGCCCGCGGTCGCGAGCACCGTCTGGTTGGTCATCGCGAGCGAGACATTCGTCTTGACGTTGACGATCACCTTCTTGCCGCGCAGATCGTCGAGCGTCTTGATGCCCGAGTTCTCCTTGACCATATAGGCGTAGGGCAGGATCCACACTCGGGCCAGCAGGCGGACATTGCGGATCTTCTGCGTGAACCGCCCCTTTGCGGCGACCGCCAGCCCCGAATCCAGGCTCGAATTGAGCCCCATCACGATCTCGCCCTTGTTCATCAGCGGCAGATAGACCGACGAGCCGGCATGCGGCTGGGCGGTCGAGCGGATCTTGAGGTCCTGCTGAAAATGCTTGGCGAAACCGCCCGCGAGCAGGAAATAGACCGAACCCGCCGGGTTGCTGCCGATCGTGATCCGCTTGAGCTTGGCCTCGGCGGTCGCCGCCGCGCCCGTGAGCAAGCCCGCCGCGAGTGCGGCGGCGAGAAGTTTTCGTGCTGTCATCTGGAGTCTCCCTCTTTCCGGTCTGGGCCGGAGTTCGTTCATTGACCGCGAAACCGTAGCAGAGACGGGCGCGGGCTCAAATCGGCTTGCCCTCGCTCTCCGCCCATGAGTCCCGCATGAAGACGTTGGACGGACGGGTCTCGTCCAGCACCTTCGCCGCCGCTTCCGCGCCGGCGATGGGCAGGCCATCCGCATCGAGCGCGCCGATCTGCTTGAGCGCCGACGCCTGATCCCAGTAGATGTGCTCGTGGCACACTCGGTCGCCTCGGAACCTGACCAGCAGGAGCGTCGGAATCTCGACGATCTTCCCGGTCGGCGCGATGCCGGGGAAGTAACGGTCGAGCACCCGGTCGTGGCGGAAGCGCACCACCGTCTCCAGCACGATGCGGTCGGGTCCGACGGTTTCCGAGACGAGCGTGCTCGACCGCTCCGACGAGTTCTGGTCGACGAAGTGGTACTTGTAGAACCGCTTCAGCATGTCGTGGCCGACGCCGCCCGCGAGGGTCGGGACGTGGTTGACGTATGGCTCGTCGATCATCGTCGCCATGGTGGCGTCGACGTCGCGGGTCTCGAATTCGTGGCGGACATGCTCCTCGAACAGCGCGACGAGGTCGTAGTTCGGGCCGAGCACGCGGCGCAGCAGACCGAGCGCCCGGCTGTGGGCGAGGCTGTCGGTGCGCTTGTCGAAGGATGCGCGGTGCGGAATGGCGAAGCCGGGCGCGGCCGTTGCATAGCGAATGACGGCGCTGCCGTCGCGCCGCTCGAGCCCGCTTTCGATGCGTCCCGCCGCAGTCTCCGCCTCCGCGCGGTCCCGCGCCCCGAAAACCAGCAGCGCCGGGCACCCTGCGGCGACATCCGATGCATCGGCAAGCCCCGTCGGATCGAACGCGACCGCCGCGTCGAAGGCGGACGCTGCCCGGCAGGCGAGTTCCCCGCCCAAACCGTGGCCGAGCACGGCGATGCCGCCCGAGCGTTCCGGCATGGCGCGCAGGGTCTCCGCCGCCGCCCGCACCTCGCCCGGGTCCGACAGGCCGGCAACCGCGAGCACCGCATACCCCTCCTCGCCGAACAGCTCGGCGCGCGCCCTGATCCCCTCGTCCAGCCCCGCCTCGTCGGCGAGCAGGAGGAGGCCGGGCCCGCTCCCGCTGCGGTGGACCGCGGCATGGGCATCGAGCGACCTGCCGGCGATTGCGACGCTTCGTATCCCGCCCATTTCCCGTTCTCCCGTCCTGCCGTCCCAGTATGACATGCCGACCCCGATGGCCTATCCTCCACGCGGGATCGGCACCGATGAGCACAGCCCCCATCTGGCCCGACGACGACGTTTCCCGGGTGCCCTACGGGGTCTACACCGACCCCGGTCTCTACGCGCGCGAGCAGGAGCGGATCTTCCGCGGCCCGACTTGGCATTTCCTCTGCCTCGAAGCCGAGATCCCCGAGCCGGGCGATTACAGGACAAGCGTGATCGGCGATGCCTCGATCGTCGTCGTGCGCGGCCGGGACGGGGGCGTCAACGCGCTGGTCAACCGCTGCGCCCACAAGGGCGCGCTGGTCTGCTACAAGCCGCGCGGCACGGTGAGCGAATTCACCTGCGTCTACCACAACTGGACCTACGACCTCGACGGCAGGCTGACCGGCGTCGCGTTCCGGCGCGGGGTGCGCGGCGAGGGCGGCATGGAGGAGGGGTTCGAGCCGGGGGCGCACGGCCTCCAGCGGCTTCGCACAGCCACGAGGAGCGGGCTGGTCTTCGCCACCTTCTCCGACGAGGCGCCCGATCTCGAAACCTATATCGGCCCCGCCATGCTGGCCGCGATGGACCGGGTGTTCGTCAAGCCGGTCCGGGTGCTCGGCTATCACAGCCAGGTTCTCCCGAACAACTGGAAGCTCTACGCGGAGAACACCAAGGACAGCTATCACGCGACCCTGCTCCACGTCTTCCACAACACCTTCGGCATCGTCCGCTTCACCATGGGCGGCGGCATCGCGCTGAGCGAGAACGGCTGGCATCACCTGAGCTTCACCGAGCGCGCGGCCGACGGCAGCGAACGGGAGGGCGCGGAGGCGGTGCGGTCCTTGAAGGAGCAATACGCGCTGGAGGACCCGTCGCTGATGGAGCACCGGCTCGAGCTCGGCGACCGGATCACCAACTCGATCCAGACGATCTTCCCCACCCTGGTCGTTCAGCAGATCCTGAACGCGCTCGCCGTTCGCCAGCTCGTCCCCAGAGGGCCGGAGGAATGCGAGCTCAAATGGACCGTGCTGGGGTTCGAGGACGACGACGAGCCGCTGGAGGCGCTCAGGCTCAAGGTCAACAACCTGGTCGGCCCGGCGGGCTACGTCTCGATGGAGGACGGCTGCATCGGCGGCTTCATCGAGACCGCCACCAGGAGCGCGCCCGGGGAGCGGAGCTTCATGCGGATGGGCGGAACCGCGGTCGAGCCCGCCGGCGCGTCCCGTGTCACCGAGGCGGCGGTGCGCGGCTTCTGGCGCGCCTGGCGGGACTGCATGGCGCTGTGAGGGAGGCGGAGCAAGCGGCGTTGGCCGCGCGGATCGGCCAACTCAACACCGCCTACGCGCACGCCATCGACGACGACCGGCTGGAGGACTGGCCCGGCTTCTTCGCCGAAGACGGGCTTTACCGCATCGTCACGCGGGAGAACCACGAGGCCGGCCTCCCGCTCGCCATCGTCTATTGCGACGGCGCGGCGATGATGCGCGACCGGGTGCGCGCGATGCGGTCGGCTAACATCTTCGAGCCGCACAGCTATTGCCACACCGTCGGCCCGGGCGAGATCGCCGGGGCCGGAGACGGCGTCCACACCGCCCGGACCAATTTCGTCGTCGTCCGCACCATGCAGTCGGGCGCGATGTCGGTGTTCGCCTGCGGCCGCTACCTCGACCGCATCGTCGAGGACGGCGGCGCGCTCAAATTCGCCGAGCGCGTCGTCGTCTGCGACTCGCGCAGCGTGGACACACTGCTCGTGGTGCCGCTGTAAGGCGTGTCCGCTCTCGTTTGAACCGCGGCGGCCCTCGCGTCGTCCGACCCTTTCCCCCGTCATGCCCGGACTTGTTCCGGGCATCCACGTCTTGCGGCATCGCGGTGCGGACCGGGAGCAGGCGAGCCGGTCGAAAAACGTGGATGCCCGGAACAAGTCCGGGCATGACGAGAAAGGGGGAAGCTCGGGATGTCGCCCACGCCGCCCGGCATTGTCCCCGCCTTCAAACCGCCGCGATCGTCTGGACCTCGATCAGGAACGGCTCCTGCACCAGCCTGTCCACGAAGAGCAGCGTGTTCGGCGGATACTTGCCGTCCGGGAACATCCTCGGGAATTCGCGCAGCCGGAAGTTCATGAACTCCGGGATCGACTGCGAATGCACCATATAGGTGGTGAACTGGACGACGTTGCCCCACCCCGCGCCCGCGGACTCCAGCGCCGCCTGGATGTTGGCGAAGACCTGGGCGCATTGCGCGTCGAAATCGCGCTCGCCGACGATGTTCCCGTCCGGGTCGGCGGACAGCATGCCCGCGATGAACAGGAATTCGGACGCCTTTACCCGCGTCACATGGGTGTACTGCCCCAGCGGCGCGCCGAGCGCGTCGGGGTTGTAGATGTCGATGTCGGCCGTCATGGGCCCGCGCCTCCTTCAGGTGGTGGCGCGATCAAGCCCGTTCGCGAGCGCCCGATCAAGTGTCCGGGACTACGGCACGACCGTCTTGACCCGTGACCTGAGCGCGCGGTGGTCGGCGACGCCTTTGACGCCGTCGATCTCCTCGGCCAGCACCTTGGTCGCGGCGCGCTCGGAGTCCGAGCCGACAACCCCCCAGAACTCCACCCGGCCCTCGTTCACCGTCACGCTGGTGGTGCCGTAGCTCGCCCAGGGTTGCGCCGACAACGCCCTGTCGACCGCCTTGCGGATCGCCTCGTCGTCCGCGTCGCTGGCGATCGAGACCGTGCCCGCCGAGGCGATCTTGCGGATGATGTTGGCCCGGCTGATCAGACCCACCACCTTGCCGCCGTCGACGATCGGAACCCGCTTGATGTGGTTGCGCTCCAGCGTCTCGGCGATCTCCGACAGCGGCGCCTCCGGTCCCATCGAAATCGCCGGCGCGGTCATCACGTCGCGCGCCGTCCTGCCATGCGCCTTGGTGAAGTCGTCGGCCAGGTCGGAAGGGTCGCGCCACAGGTTGAGCCACCACGAGCCGGCCCGCTTCTCGGTGCCGAGCTCGGGGCGGCGCAGCAAATCGCCCTCGCTCACGATGCCGAGCAGCGCGCCGTCCTCCCCGACCACCGGGACCGCGCTGATGTGGTGGTCGGTCAGCTTCTGCGCGATCTCGGTGACCGACACGTCCGGGCCGACCGTCACCACCCGGGTCGTCATGATGTCCTTCGCCTGCATCGCCGCCCTCCTCTCGGTGCCGGGCATTCCGACCCTATCCTCGTCGAGGAGCCCGGCAAGGACATTGACCTGAATCAAGCCGGCGCGGCGGAAATGGCGATGTCGCGGCGCCGCTCCACGAGCCCGGTCGAGCGCAACAGCTTGCAAGGGAAAGGTGGTGCCGCCTGTAGGACTCGAACCTACGACCCCCGCATTACGAATGCGATGCTCTACCGGCTGAGCTAAGGCGGCGGCGGGGCGGTGTTACAGTAAATCGGCTGGGCGGTCCAGATCGAAACCCGGCGCCCGGCGGTCAGCTGCCGGACGGGCGGGTTTCGGCGAAAGCGGCGTCCCCGGTCGGTACCGGAGGCGTCCGCGCTTCCACCATCGCCGTGTCGCGGCCAGCGACGGGAGCCGCTGGCTCCGCGGGCAGGCCTTCCCGGACATGTTCGGGCGTTGCCCAGGCGAGGCTCGCGAAGCTCTCGCAGCGGCCGCAGACCGGCGTCCAGTGGCGCCACACCGCGCCGCAGTCCCCGCACACCCAGGCCGGATCGGGTGTCGCCTCGGCGGCCGCGACCAGCCATCGCCGCGCCGCTTCGGTGTCGCCGTGCTCGGCCTCCTCGGCATCGGCGCGGAGCCGGCAGAGCCGGGCGTCGCGATGCCCCGCCGCCTCGGCCCGGTCGAAATGCCTGCGCGCGGTCGCCCACAGCTTCGCCTCGACCGCCGCGGCGGCCAGCGCGAGGTGGCTTTCCGCATGGCCGGCATTGTGGGCGGCGAGCCGTTCCATCCGCCGCATCCGGCCGATCGCGTCCTCCGCGGCGTGCGCCGAGAGGTAGAGCCGCGCGAGCTCGGGATGCGGGTTGTGGGTCCAGGCGTCCTGGATCAGCTTCCCCGCCTGCCGCTTGCGGCCGCTGCCCATCAGGAGCCCGGCGTGGCGCAGCGTCGCGGGCAGGAAGTCGGGGTCGAGGCCGCTCGCGCGTTTCGCGAAGTCCAGCGCCGACTTGGCCTCGCCCGCCTCCCCGGCGGCGCCGGAACAGGCGAGGAGCACGACCACCCGTCGCCGCCGGCCGTCGCCGCCGGTGAGGATGCCGTGCCGGATCGCCGCCTCCAGCGTGGTCAGCGCCTCGCGCCAGAGATTCTGCCCGATCTGGAGATCGAGCAAGGTAGTCGCGGCCCAGGGCGTCTTCGGCCGGATCGCGTATGCGCGTTTCGCGTATTCGAGCGCCGCCGCTTCGTCGCCCTCTTTCCGGGCCGCCAGGATCAGGCCGCGCAGCCCGAGGAACGCCGTCTCCGGCCGGTCCAGCATGTCGGCGAAGTGCTTGCGCGCGGCGGCCTCGTCGCCGATCAGCTGGGCCGCCTGCGCGGTGAGCAGCTTGGTCAGCGGCGGATCGCCGAGCAGCTTTTCCGCGCGGGCGGCGAGCTTGCGCGCTTCCTCCGCCTCGCCGGCGGCGACCGCGACCAGCCCCCGGGTCAGCGTGCGGTATCCCTTCTCGCGTCTCGACATGCGCCGCCAGAACAGGATGCGCCGCGGCACGCCCCACAACGCCCAGGCGCCGCGGTAGAGGATCGCCGCCGCGATGGCGACAGCGGCGACCGTGCCGATCAGCACCGCGACGGAACTGTCGACCCTCCATCCCCGCCATTCCAGCGTCGCCGAGCCCGGGTTGTCGGCAAGCCAGACCGCGCCCGCGATCAGGGCCGCGATCCCGATTGCCCAGAGGATGAGGCGCCGTGTCATCCCGCCCCTCCGGCGGCGGCGAAACGCTCGACCGCACGGCGGCTGAGCCCGGCGATGGCCGCGTCGGTCGCCGCACGGGCCCCGGCGTCCATGCGCCACGCGTCGAACACCTTTCCCGGCGCGCCGTCGAGAGCTTCGAGCGCGGCGGCGGCAGCGGCGAGATCGCCTGCCGCCAGCCGGTTTTCCGCCCGGGCGATCGCCGCGAGCGCGCCGTCGCCCTCTTCCGCGCCCTCGCCCACCCGTCGGACGGTCACGACGCGGGAGAACCGTGCGGCGGTCCGGTTCAGCCAATCCCCTTCCTCCGATGCGAGATCGGCCTGCGCGGCCCTGGCGGCGAGTTCCGGAAATTGCGCTTCGAGCGCTGTCCGTGTCGGGACGCCCTTGCGCGAAAACGCCACGAGCGGGCGGGCGGTTTCCTCGATCCCGGCATCGCCACCGGCCGCCTTGAGAACGAGCTGGAGTTCGACGTCGAAGGGGCGGGAGCCTGCGGCCGCCTCGCGCAGCTGTCCGACGGCCAGCAGCAGCGCGTCTCCCTCGCGCGTCCGGTCGGACTCCGAGAGCCGTTTCAGATCGGCCTCGATCCCCGCGACCCTGGTGCCCGCGGACTCTACCTTCCTGGCGAGTTCCGGGTCGCCGGCGGTTTCGAGCCGCGCGATCCTCTCCGTCATGCGCCCCAGCTCAGCGGCGAGGCGCGCATTTTCCGCCAGCAGGGCGGCAAGCGCTGGAGAAGATCCCGATCCTTCGACTCCCGATGGCGCTCCCGCGGTCGCTGCCGCCACGCGCTCGAGTGAATTTAGTCGGCCCGTCAGTGCGTCCACCCGCTCCACCAGCGGATCGATGCGTTTGTCCGGCGTCGGCGGGCCGGGCGCCGGGCGGGTTTCAAGCGCCTCGATGCGCGTACCCAGTCCCGCCGCTTCGGATTGCGGCAGGGCGGCTCTCGCCGTCGCCGCCGTCGCGGCAATGCGCCCGTCCAGCCGGGCGACCGCGCTTTCCAGGGCCTCGATGCGCGCTCCGAGGGATGCCAGTTCCGGATCCGGCGCGGGTTCCGCGTCTTCGAACATCGCGGTCACCGCGCGCGGCATGAGCGGCGCGACCAGCGGCCAGCCGACCGCCACGGCAACGACGACCGCGACGGCGACCGCTCCCGCCCAGAGCGCCCGACGCCGCCAGCGCGCTCCCGGCGGCGCGGCGCCCGCGCCCCAGGCCTGGGGCGCGTCGCCGTCCGTATCGGGCGGGTCGTCAGGCGAACGGTTGCGGTCGTCGGGCTCGGCCATGTCAGACCTTCATCCGGTCGGGTTGCGCGTGCTCGCCGCGCGCCATCGGAATCGCTTCCAGCAGGGAAGGCAGGTCCGGCCGGGCCGCGTGGCGTACGCCGTGCCAGGGAAGCGCCGCCGCGGCCTCGGCGATCCGATCCGACAGGCAGATGGCGGTCATGCGGCCGCACCACCGTTCCGCGCGCTCCTCGCTCAGGAGCTCCGCGAACGCCCGGGCCGCGCCGGCGGAGAAGAAAAGCGCGAACGCGATGCCGCCCGCCGCCAGCAGTTCGCGCACGTGTTCCGGGAGCGCCACCGGGATTGCCCTGTACAACGCTTCGGGCTTAGCCGCGAAACCCTGGGCCGCGAGCGCCTGGCAGAGCGCGTTCCCCGCCGCCTCGCCGGCCGCGTGAACCAGCCGCCCGGAAGCCGGATCGAGCATCGAGACCGAAAGCCGCACCAGATCCTCCGATGCCCCGTCGGCGCTTGCGACCGAACGAAACCCGGCCTCGCGGGCGAGCGCGGCGGTGGATTCGCCGACGGCGAGCAGCGGGATGTCGCGAACGGCGGTCGCGTCGGCAAGCGCGCGCACCCCGTTGCGGCTCGTCACGAGGAGGGCCTGTGCTCCGTCGAGGTCGAGCGGCCCGCGCGCGACCCGTTCGATCCTCGTCACCGGAGCGACGACGGGCTCTATCCCCATCGCCTCCAGCCGCGCGGCGGTATCGGCGGCGTCTTCCTCGGGCCGGGTCACCAGGGCACGAAGCGGATCGGTCATCGCGGCCTCACGCGCCCGCGAAATGGGCCGGAGTCGCGCGTGCGCGGAGTTCGCGCGCGGCATCGCTGCCCATGGCGGCGGCGTCTTCCCGGCTGCCGCTGCGCTCGGCTTCCAGCAGATCGTTGCCGTCGGGGCGGACCAGGATCGCGCGCAGCGACATGGTTTCTCTTTCAGGGAGGGCGAGCGCCGCGATCGGGGTCCGGCACGACCCGTCGAGTCCGGCGAGCAGGGCGCGCTCCGCCGCCGCCGCATCGGCGCTGTCTTCGTCGTCGACCGAGCGCAGGAGCTCGCGGATGGCGGTATCGTCGGCGCGGCATTCGATCCCGATGATCCCCTGGCACACCGCGGGCAGCATGACCTCCGGGTCCAGCACGGCATGCGCGCGGTCGGCCAGTCCGAGCCGGTCGAGCCCGGCGAGCGCGAGCAGGGTGGCGTCCGCCTCGCCGTTCTCGAGCTTGCGCAGCCGGGTCTGCACGTTGCCCCGGAACGCGACCACCCTGAGGTCCGGGCGGGCGTGGCGGACCAGCGCGCCCCGGCGAAGCGACGCGGTGCCCACCGCCGCGCCTTCGGCGAGCCCCGCAAGCCCGCGGGAACCCGCTTCCGCGTCCGCCGCGATCAGCGCGTCGCGCGGATCGGCGCGCGGCAGGACCGCGCCGATGACCAGCCCTTCGGGCAGCCGGGTCGGCATGTCCTTCATCGAGTGCACGGCAACGTCGATCCGCCCCTCCTTGAGGGCTTCCTCGATCTCCCTGGTGAACAGGCCCTTGCCGCCGATCGCCGAAAGCGGGCCCTGCAACATCCGGTCGCCCGTGGTATGGATGACCTCGACCGCGAGCGCGCCGTCCGCCCCGAGCGCGGAATCGGCCGCGACGAGGCGGCGGCCGACCTCGTCGGCCTGGGCGCGGGCGAGCGGGCTGGCGCGTGTTCCGATTCTGATCCGGGCGCTCATCGCAGACCGCAGACAATCCCTCGTCAAATGGGATCATAGGCGAATCGATGTCAAACAAGTCCAAGAAGGTGACGGGACGGCGGGAAGCACCATGAGCCTGGTTCTCGGCATCGAGACGAGCTGCGACGAGACCGCGGCGGCGGTGGTCGACGACCGCCGCGCGATCCTGGCCGACATCGTGCGCGGCCAGCTCGACGCGCATCGCGATTATGGCGGGGTGGTGCCCGAGATCGCCGCGCGCGCGCATCTGGAGGTCATCGACCGCGTGGTCGCGCGCGCGATGGACGATGCCGGGATCGGGTTCGACGCGCTCGACGGCGTGGCGGCGACCGGCGGGCCGGGGCTGATCGGTGGCGTCATCGTCGGCGTGATGACCGGAAAGGCGATCGCCGCCGCGCACGGCCTGCCGTTCTTCGCGGTCAACCACCTCGAAGCCCATGTACTGACCCCGAGGCTGACGGATCAAGTCGCGTTCCCCTATCTCGCGCTTCTGGTCTCGGGCGGACATTGCCAGTTCGTCGCCGTCGAGGGGGTGGGGCGACACCGGCTTCTCGGCACCACCGTCGACGACGCGGTCGGCGAGGCTTTCGACAAGGTGGGCAAGATGCTGGGGCTCGGGTTTCCCGGCGGCCCGGCGGTCGAGCGCGCGGCAGCGGGCGGCGATGCGGAGCGCTTCCACCTGCCCCGTCCCTTGCGCGGCCGGGAGGGCTGCGATTTCTCCTTCTCCGGGCTCAAGACCGCCGTCCGCCACGCCGTCGAAAGACTACCCCCCGGCCCCCTCGCGGAAGAGGATGTCGCCGATCTCTGCGCCGCCTTCCAGGAGTCGGTGGCCGACGTGATGGCCGACCGCTGCGCCAACGCGATCGCGCTTTTCCACGACCGTTGTCCCGATGGCACAACCCTGGTCGCGGCGGGCGGCGTGGCGGCGAACCGGACCCTGCGGGCGAGGCTCGAAGACGTCGCGGCGGAACGCGGGCTTTCCTTCGTCGCCCCGCCGGCCCGACTCTGCACCGACAACGCGGCGATGGTCGCCTGGGCCGGGGTCGAGCGGCTGGCGCTCGGCCTTTCCGACGGGCTCGATTTCGCGCCCCGGCCGCGCTGGCCGCTGGAAGAGCTGAACGCCGGGTGAGGGCGTTGCGGACGCCGCGCCCGATGACGACAATCGCCCCGCTCTCCATCGTGGATCCGACGATGTCCCATACACCCGAGCCCACGGGCGGGGCCGGATGACCCTCCCGCTCGACGGTTTCCGCGTGCTCGACCTGAGCTCAGTCGTGCTCGGCCCGCTCGCTACCCAGGTGCTGGGCGATCTGGGCGCCGAGGTGGTCAAGATCGAGTCGCCCGAGGGCGACACCACGCGGCGTACCGGACCTCAACGCTCGCCCGGCATGGCGGCGCTGTTCATGGGGGTGAACCGGAACAAGCGCTCGGTCGTCCTCGATCTCAAGCAGGCGCCCGCGCGGGACGCCCTGTGGCGATTGATCGACGGCGCCGACGTGTTCCTGCATTCGATCCGGCCGCAGAAGCTCGCCAGGCTCGGCTTCGACCACGAGAGCCTCCACGCCCGCAACCCGCGCATCGTCTATGCCGGGCTGCACGGCTATCGGACCGACGGCCCCTATGGCGGCCAGCCCGCTTATGACGACGTAATCCAGGGGCGGAGCGGCAGCGCCGATCTGATGGCGCGGCTGGTCGGCGAGCCGCGCTACATGCCGACCATCATGGCCGACAAGACCTGCGCGCTCGTGGCCGCCTATTCGGTGATCGCGGCGCTGCTGGCGCGCGAGCGCACCGGGCGCGGCCAGTTCGTCGAGATCCCGATGTTCGAGACCATGGCGGCCTTCAACCTGACCGAGCACATCTACGGCCGCGCCTTCGACCCGGCGGAGGCGGAGATGGGTTATCCACGGGTGCTGGTGCCGTGGCGCCGGCCCTACCCGACGGCGGACGGCTATATCTGCATGCTCGCCTATACCGACGAGCAATGGCGGCGCTTCTGGCGCGAGGTCGGCAGGCCGGAGCTGATCGACGATCCGCGCTTCGACACGCTCCAGAGCCGGAGCGACAACATCGACGAGGTCTACCGGACCGCCGGGGAGTGTTTGGGCGAACGGACGAGCGCCGAATGGGAGGAAGTCTTCGAAAGACTCGAAATCCCCGCCGCGCCGGTCGCCACGCTCGAAGGGCTGATGGAAGACCCGCATCTCGACGCGGTCGGGTTCTTCCGCCGCCTGCAACATCCGAGCGAGGGCGGGATCGTGCTGACCGACCCGCCGGTCCGGTTTTCCGGGGCCGGCGATGACGACGGCATCAGGCGCCTGCAGCCGAGATTCGGCGAGCATTCCGCCGAAGTACTGGCCGAGGGCGGGTTGAGCGAAGAGGAGATCGCGGCCCTGTTCGCCACCGGCGCCTCGATCGACGGGCGCAACGACGCAGGAGGGAGCGAAGAATGAAGACCATCGGCATCGGCTTCTACTGGGACGACCTCGCGGTCGGCGACCGGTTCCGCACCCTCAACCGGACCATCACCGAACCCGATATCGTGGGCTTCATCGGCGTCACCGGCATGGTCGAGACGATTTTCACCGACCTTTCGTTCAACGAGGCCGGGCACGGCGCGATCCAGGGCCGGGTGGTGCCGGCGGCCTGCACCTACACGATCGTCGAGGGCCTGTTGTGCCAGGCGGCGATGCAGACCACCGGACTCGCGCTGCTCGAGGTCGAGAAAAAGGTTCTGAAGCCCGTTTTCGCCGGCGACACCGTCCACGCCGAGGTCGAGGTCACCGCGATCCGCCTGACCAGCAAGGGCAACCGCGGGATCGTGACCACCACCAACGACGTCATCAACCAGAACGGGGATAAGGTAATTACCTACCGCGCGGTGCGGATGATGGCGGGTAGGCCGGAGGAGGGGGCATGAAGATCGTCAATGTCCATCAGGCCAGAAGCTATCTCTCCCGGTTGCTGACGCGGCTCGTCGCCGGCAAGCGCCCGAGCAAGAGGGAGCCCGATGTCTTCAAGGGGAAGATCGTCGTTCCCGAGGACTTCCTCGAACCGCTGCCCGAAGAAGAGTTGAGGAGGTGGGAAGGCTCGTAGCCTCGCCGACAGCGGCCCCTACTTGAACAGCGCCTCGCCCTTCATGTCCTTGTAGAGGTGGGCGACCTGCTCGGCGTAGCCGTTATAGAGCAGGGTGGGGACGCGCTGGCCGGTGCCGAGCTGCTTCTCCGTCGCCTGGCTCCAGCGCGGGTGGTCGACCTCGGGATTGACGTTGGCCCAGAAGCCGTACTCGTTGCCCGCGATCTCTTCCCAGAAGCTAACCGGGCGCTTGTCGGTGAAGGTGAAACGGGTGATCGACTTGATCGACTTGAAGCCGTATTTCCACGGCACCGCGAGGCGGAGCGGCGCGCCGTTCTGCTTGGGCATCGGCTTGCCGTAGGCGCCGGTCGCGATGAAGGCGAGCTCGTTGGTCGCCTCCTCGATCGTCAGCGCCTCCAGATAGGGCCACGGATACCAGACCTGGCGCTGCCCGGTGGCGACCGAGGCGTCGTGGAACCCGCGCATTTCCAGATACTTCGCGCCCGCCGAGGGCCGCGCCATGGCGACCAGGGCCTCGAGGGCGAAGCCGCTCCACGGAACCGCGATCGACCAGGCTTCGACGCAGCGGTGGCGGTAGAGCCGCTCTTCCAGCGGCATCTTCCGGATCAGCTCCTCGGCGTCGATCGTGAACGGCTTCTCCACCATGCCGTCGACGGTGACCGTCCAGGGCCGGGTCTTGAGCTTCTGCGCGGCCTTCCAGATCTGCTTGTGCGACCCGAACTCGTAGAAATTGTTGTAGGTGGTGACGATCTTCTCGTCGGTCACCGCGCGGTCGAGCCGGTAGCGCGGGTTGCGCTTGGCCGGGTAGAGCCCGGTCGCCGCCCAGGCGGGCCCCGCGAGCCCGATCCCCGACGCCGCAAGGATGGGCCCGGCGGCGAGCGCCTTCACCAACTGTCGCCGTTGCCGGAACCTGTCCTCCGGCGTCGCCGCGGACTCGGGCAGCTCCCAGCCTCGCTTGGTCCTTATCGCCATCGTTCCGTCCTCCGGCGGGAGTTCCCGGCCCCGCCTTTTCCTAGTTCGCCTCCTCGGCCTCCTTGCGGGCCTCGATCACCTGGTCGGCGAGTCGCCCGGTCAGTTCCTGCAGGCGGTCGAAGGACGACCGGAAGGTGGCGACGCCCTGGCTCAGCGAGCGCAGCTCGATGATCAGGTCGACGATATCCGAGCTCGGGATATTGGCTTCCACCGTATCCCAGCCCTTCCAGCCCTCCTTGGGCGCGAAGCCGAGGATCTGGCCGCGCCGGCCGCTGATCAGCCCGTGCACCTTGTTGGTGGAATCCGCCGGCACGTCGATCTCGACCTTGGAAATGGGTTCGAGCAGGACCGGGCCGCATTTGGGCATGCCTTCGGTCATCGCCACCCGGGCGGCGAGCTTGAAGGACATCTCGTTGCTGTCGACCTGGTGGAACTGCCCGTCGGTCAGCCGCACCGCGAAGTCGACCACCGGGAAGCCCAGCGGCCCGCGTTCGGCGTATTCCTTGACGCCCGACTCGACGGCGGGGATGAACTGCTTGGGGATGGCGCCGCCGACGATCTTGTCGGTGAACTCGAACCCCTCGCCGCGCGGCCGCGGCGAGATGTCGACATGGACGTCACCGAACATTCCGTGACCGCCGGTCTGGCGCTTGAAGCGGCCGTGCTGCGAGACCGTTTTCCGGATGGTCTCCTTGTAGGGCACGCTCGGCGGGGAGGCGACGGCGGAGACATTGTAGCGCCCCTTCAGCTTTTCCAGCGCGACCTGGAGGTGGATCTCGCCCTGGCCCCACAACACCATCTCGCGGGTATCGGCGTTCTGCTCGTAGCTCACCGAGGGGTCTTCCTCGTTCAGGCGCTGGAGCGCGCCGGTGAGCTTCACCTCGTCGTTGCGGTTCTCGGGCGAGATGGCGCGCGAATAGACCGGCCCGATGGGCTGGGGCCAGTCGACGCCGTTCGCGTCGCCGTCTGCGTCGACAAGCAGGTCGCCGGTCCTGACCTCGTCCATCCGCCCCAGCGCGGCGACCGCGCCCGGCCCGGCGCTCGCGATCTTGTTCTGTTGACCGCCCATCAGCGATTGCAGGCTGCCGACCCGCTGACCGTTCAGGCTCATTCCCTCGTTGACCGATCCGGAGAGGACGCGGGCCAGCGAGAGCTTCCCCGCGTGCTGAGCGTGGTAGGTCTTGAACACCTGCGCGGCGGTCCCGTCGCCGGTCCCGATCCCGAGCCTCTCGATCGCGGCGTCGAGTCCGGGCACCTCGTGCCGCAGCGCCTTGAACAGGCGCCTGACGCCGTAGTCCTGCTCGGCCGAGCCGATCAGCACCGGCACGACATCGGCGGCGCGCACGCCCTCGGTCAGATAGCCGTAAATCTCGTCGATGTCGGGAACCTCGTCCTCGAGGAGCTTCTCCAGCAGCTCGTCGTTGAAATCGGCCAGCGCCTCCAGCATCGATTCCCGGGTCAGCTCGTATTCCTCGGCGACCGAGTCCGGCATCTCGATGCGCTCGGAACCGGCGCCGGCGGTGTACTTGTATGCCCGCCCGCTGATCAGATCGACATAGCCCGACACCGTCTCGCCGTCGCGGATCGGAATCTGGCGGAGCACCAGCGGCGCGTGCTCGACGGAACGCAGCGCCTCGTAGACCGCGGAGACCGGCTCGGTGATGGTGTCGATCTTGTTGATGAACACCATGTGAGGGATGCCGCGGTCGGCGAGGACCTTGAACAGCGGCGCCAGGGTCATCGCGCGCTCGGTCGAGGGTTCGTAAACCACGACCGCCAGATCGGCGACCATCAGGGCGTTCAACGCTTCCTGCCGCATCTCGATCGAGCCGGGGCAATCGAGAAAGGTCCATTCGTCTTCGAGATACGCGGTCGACCCGACCGAGATCTCGACCGACATCTGCCGGGCGCGCGCTTCCGGCGCGGAATCGCCCACGGTGTTGCCTTCCTTGATCGAACCCTTGCGGTGGATCCCTTCCGACACGGAGAGCAGGCTCTCCATCAGGCTGGTCTTGCCGCTCAGATAGGGTCCGACTAGTGCCACGCAGCGTGGCCCGGAAGCGCTCGCCATGTTGTTCTCCCTTGGCCGAAAAGCGTTCTTGGAAGCGTGCCCCACCGCCTTCGCAAGGCGGGCATCTCGTTCGTCCGCGAACGCCGTAATGTTTCAGCGCGGCCGGCCCGAATCAAGACCCTTGCGGGTGTCGGGCCGGGGTCAGGCGAGCGCCGCGCAAGCCCTCTGGATGCGCCGGCACGCCTCCTCCAGCTCCTCGTTCGAGGCTGCGTAGGAGATACGGAAATATGGCGACAGTCCGAAGGCCGCCCCCTGCACTGCGGCGACGCCCTCGGATTCGAGCAGGTAGGTGACGAAATCGGTGTCGTCGCCGATGACCGCGCCGTCCGGCGTCCTGCGGCCGATGGTCCCGGCGCAGGAGATGTACAGATAGAACGCGCCCTCCGGCGTGCCGCAGCGCAGGCCGCGGGCCTGATTGAGCATCGAGACGCAGAGATCGCGCCGCTGCTGGAACACGCGTGCGTTCTCCGCGAGGAAATCCTGCGGTCCGTTGAGCGCCTCGACCGCCGCCGCCTGGCTGATCGAGGAGGTGTGCGTCGAGCTCTGCGACTGCACCACCGTCATCGCCCGGATCAGCTCTTTCGGCCCCGCCGCGTAGCCGAGCCGCCAGCCGGTCATGCAATACGCCTTGGAGACGCCGTTGACGGTCAGCGTCCGGTCCTTGAGCGAGGGGTCGACCGCGGCCGGGGTGGCGAAGCTGAAACCGTCATAGACGATGTGCTCGTACATGTCGTCGGTCAGGATCCAGACATGCTCGTGCCCGCGGACGACCGCGCAGAGCGCGGCCAGCTCGTCCGCAGTATAGGCCGCGCCGCTCGGGTTGCTGGGCGAGTTGATCAGCACCCACTTGGTGCGCGGGCCGATCGCCGCTTCCAGGTCTTCCGGCGTGATCCGGAAGCCGAGCTCCTCCTTGCCGTCCACGAAAACGGGTGTGCCGCCCGCCAGCAACGTCATATCGGGGTACGAAACCCAGTACGGTGTCGGGATGACGACCTCGTCGCCCTCGTCGAGGGTGGCGACGAAGGCGTTGTAGAGCACCTGCTTGCCGCCGCAGGAGACGATGACCTCGTCCGGGGCGTAGCCGAGTCCGTTCTCGCGATCCAGCTTGCCGCAGATCGCCTCGCGCACCGCCATGGTGCCGGGGATCGGGGTGTAGCGGGTGTCGCCCTCCCGGATCGCCCGAATACCCGCTTCCTTGACGTTGTCAGGAGTCTCGAAATCGGGCTCGCCGGCGCCCAGGCCGATGATGTCCCGGCCCGCCGCCTTGAGCTCCAGCACCTTGCCGGTGAGCGCGTTGGTGGGCGACGGCTTGATGCGGGAAAGGCGCTCGGCGAGGATCGACATCGGGTTGCTCCGGGGCGTGGACCGGTCGTCCGCAACCTAGGTCGGGCGCGACTCCTGTTCAACCCGCCCGCGCGGCGCCTATATTCGGACCATGACCGTCGCCGTCGCCGAACGCCACAGCGCCGATCTTGGCGTCCCCTTTGAAATCGTCTCCGGCTTCCAGCCGGCCGGCGACCAGCCGCAGGCGATCGCCGAGATCGTCGCGGGCATAGACAAGAGAGATCGCGATCAGGTGCTGCTCGGCGTCACCGGTTCGGGCAAGACCTTCACCATGGCGCATGTCATCCAGGAGATCGCGCGGCCGACGCTGATCCTCGCCCCCAACAAGACGCTCGCCGCCCAGCTCTACGGCGAGATGCGCGGCTTCTTCCCCAACAACGCGGTCGAGTATTTCGTCTCCTATTACGACTACTACCAGCCGGAGGCCTATGTACCGCGCAGCGACACCTATATCGAGAAGGACGCCTCGATAAACGAGCAGATCGACCGGATGCGCCACTCCGCGACCCGGGCGCTCCTCGAACGGCGCGACGTGATCATCGTCGCCAGCGTTTCGTGCATCTACGGCATCGGCTCCGTCGAGACCTATTCGGAGATGACGATCCGGCTCGAAAAGGGCCAGCGGGTCGAGCTCGGCGCGCTGCTCAAGCGGCTGGTGGAGCTGCAATACCGGCGCAACGACGCCAACTTCGTGCGCGGCACCTTCCGGGTGCGCGGCGACTCAGCGGAGATCTTTCCGGCCCATTACGAGGACCGCGGCTGGCGGCTGTCGCTGTTCGGCGACGAAATCGAGTCGATCCACGAATTCGATCCGCTGACCGGCGAGCGGACGGCGGAGCTTGAAAGCGTCACCGTCTACGCCAACAGCCACTACGTCACCCCGCGCCCGACGCTCCAGCAGGCGATCAAGCACATCAAGATCGAGCTCGCCGAACGCCTCGAATGGTTCCGCGGCAGCGGCAAACTGCTGGAAGCCCAGCGACTCGAGCAGCGGACCAATTTCGACCTGGAAATGATGCAGACCACCGGCCAGTGCGCGGGCATCGAGAACTACTCCCGCTTTCTCACCGGCCGCCGGCCCGGCGAGCCGCCGCCGACCCTGTTCGAGTACCTGCCGGAGGATGCCTTCCTCATCGTCGACGAGAGTCACGTCACCGTGCCGCAGCTCGGCGGCATGTTCCGGGGCGACTTCAACCGCAAGTCGACGCTATCCCAGTACGGTTTCCGGCTGCCGTCCTGCGTCGACAACCGCCCGCTCAAGTTCGAGGAGTGGGAAGCGATGCGTCCGCAGACCATCTTCGTCTCCGCGACGCCCGGACCCTGGGAGCTGGAGCGGACCGGCGGCGTCTTCGTCGAGCAGGTGATCCGGCCTACCGGGCTCACCGATCCGGTCTGCGAGGTCCGCCCCGTCGAGCACCAGGTCGAGGATCTGATGGCGGAGTGCCGCGACGCGGCGGCGCGAAACCAGCGCGTGCTGGTGACGACCCTGACGAAGCGGATGGCCGAGGATCTGACCGAATACCTCCAGGAATCGGGTATCCGGGTCCGCTACCTGCACTCCGACATCGACACGCTGGAGCGGATCGAGATCATCCGCGACCTCAGGCTCGGCGCGTTCGACGTCCTGGTCGGCATCAACCTCCTGCGCGAGGGGCTGGATATCCCGGAATGCGCGCTGGTGGCGATCCTGGACGCGGACAAGGAGGGCTTCCTGCGGTCCCAGACCTCGCTGATCCAGACCATCGGCCGGGCCGCGCGCAACATCGACGGGCGCGTCGTGCTCTACGCCGATTCGGTCACGGCGTCGCTCGACTATGCGATCGGCGAGACCAACCGGCGGCGCGCCAAGCAGACCGCCTTCAACGAGGCCAACGGGATCACGCCGGAAAGCGTCAGGAAGGATATCGCCGACATTCTCGATACCGTTTACGAGCAGGACCGCGTCACCGTCGGCACGCTCGACGAGGACATGCCCAACATGATCGGGCACAACCTGCAAAGCTATGTGGCCGATCTCGACAAGCGCATGAAGGAAGCGGCCGGCAATCTCGAATTCGAGGAGGCGGCCAGGCTGCGCGACGAGATCAGGCGCCTCGAGGCGACCGAGCTCGGCATCCCGTCCGGCGAAAAGAGGCTCGCCGCCAGGGTTCGCGCGGCCAAGGGGGCGAAGGGGCGCGGCCGGAAATACGCCCGGGGCAAGCGCAAGCATTGATGGGCGGCGGTCTGGAACCACGCTTGCCCGAACCCCATATCGGTCCTTGCCCGGCGCGGCTCCCGGTGGCGGGACCGCCATGCGCGGACCGCGCGCGCCGGTCCTCTCCTCAACTTGCCGCGATTTGCGATCGATGACCTATCTGTTCCTTGCCGCGGGTTTCGTTCTGCTCTTTTTCGGAGGCGAGATGGTCGTCCGGGGAGCCGTCGCGCTGGCCCGGCGCTTCGAGGTCTCGCCGCTGGTTATCGGCCTCACTATCGTCGGCTTCGGCACCTCCCTGCCCGAATTGCTGGTGTGCCTGAACGCGGCGCTGACCGGCGCGCCGGGCATCGCGGTCGGCAACGTGATCGGCAGCAACCTCGCCAACATGATGCTGATTCTCGGCGTGGCCGCGCTGATCTTTCCCATCGCGGTCAACCCGAGCGCGGTGCGCCGGGACGGGCTGGTGATGGCTTCGGTCACGGCGATCTTCATCGTCGTCGCCCTCGGCGGTTCGGCCGAGCGCTACGAAGGCACGCTGATGCTGGCCGCGCTTGGAGGCTATATCGCGCTGTCGCTGTGGCACGATGCGCGGGTCAACGGCGGATCGGCGCAACTTCACCGCGAAGAGGCCGAATCGGTGACCGGGCTGCCGACGCGGCTCTGGCAGATGGTCATTCTGATCGTCGGCGGGTTCGCGGCGGTCGGATACGGCGCCGACCTGCTGGTGGACGGCGCGACCGCGCTCGCCCGGGACGCAGGCGTGCCGGACGAGGTGATCGGGCTTACCCTGGTCGCGGTCGGCACTTCGCTGCCGGAGCTCGCCACCTCGATCGTCGCCGCCTATCGGCGCCATGCCGACGTCTGCATCGGCAACGTGATCGGCAGCAACATCTTCAACCTGTTCGGCATCCTCGGCGTGACGGCTCTGACGGTGCCGGTGCCTTTCGCCGACAAGATCGTCGATTTCGACCTCTGGGTGCTTGGCGGGGTGACGCTGCTGTTGATCCCGCTCCTGCTCACCGGCTGGAAGCTGGCGCGCGGAGAGGCGGCGCTGTTGCTGGCGCTCTACGGCGCCTATGTCGCCTGCCAGTTCTGGGGGATGAGCGGCACCCATCCCGGTGTCGCGGCAGCCGCTTGATCCGCGGCAGCCGACAGGCGATCTTGCGGCAATGTCGGGAAACGAACCGGGTGCCGCGCTGGTTACCGGCGCCGCGCGGCGGATCGGCCGGGCGATCGCCGAAACCCTCGCGGAGAGCGGTCATCCGGTCGCGATCCACTACCGCGCGTCCGGCGACGAGGCCGCCCGCGCGGTGGACGCGATAGAACGCGCCGGCGGCCGCGCGGTCGCGCTTGCGGCCGATCTACGGGACGAGTCCGAGACGCGGTCGCTGGTCGAACGTGCGCAGGCGGCGCTGGGGCCGGTATGCGTCCTGGTCAACAACGCCTCGGTGTTCGAGCATGACAGCGTCGCCACCGCCAGCAGGGAGAGCTGGGACCGGCACATGGAAACCAATCTGCGCGCGCCCTTCGTGCTGATGCAGGCGATGGCGGCCGTGCTGCCGGCCGACCGGACCGGCAATATCGTCAACATCCTCGACGAGCGGGTGTGGAACCTCACCCAGCACTTCGTCTCCTACACCCTGACCAAGGCGGGTCTGTGGACTCTCACGCAAACCATGGCGCTCGCGCTCGCCCCGCGCATCCGGGTCAACGGGGTCGGTCCGGGACCGACCCTGCCGAGCCCGCGGCAGAGCCCGGAGCAGTTCGAGCGCCAGGCGGGAATGATGCCGCTCGGGCGGGGCAGCGCTCCCGCGGAGGTGGCCGAGGCGGTCGCATTCATTCTCCGGGCGCCGTCGATGACCGGCCAGATGATCGCGCTCGACGGCGGGCAGCATCTCGGCTGGGCGCAGCCGCCGACGGGCGCGGCCCCGGTATCCGAATGAAGGTGCTCCACACCGCGCGCCGCTCCGCCGCCGGGGCGGCGACAGGGACGCGGCGGATGTTCGTCCGCGATCTGGTGCTCGACTGCCTGATCGGCGTCCACCGTTACGAGCGCGACGGACGCCAACGGGTGAGGATCAACCTGTCGCTCGACGTGCTAGAGACCGGCGAGGCGGATCGGGACCGCCTGGCCGATGTCGTCAACTACGATACGCTGGTCGTCCGGATCCGCGCGCTCGCCCAGGACGGGCATGTCAATCTCGTCGAGACCTTTGCCGAGCGCGTCGCGTCGATCTGTCTTGAAGACCTCCGGGTCCGCCGTGCTACCGTCAGGGTCGAGAAGCTCGACGTTTTCGACGATACCGAGAGCGTCGGCGTCGAGATCGAGCGGGAAAATGCCGCTTTGTAATGCTCCTCATAGCATTCCGTGATGGAGGCGGGATTTACCGAAGGTTTTTTTCACAGCCCGGCCATTTCCGTCCTAACCGGTTACAATTTGCACGAATTTTGTACCGTGTAGCGTTTCTTTAACACTTGACTTTTGATTTCCTGTTTTAAATCAATGACTTCCCGAATCTGCCTGTTTTTTGGGCAAAATGGGTAAGCGCATTGATTTTGTTGACGGACTCGCCGGAGACGGCGTTTTGTCAACAAAGTTTTCCACAGCTTCGGTGGACACTCGCGTTGGCCCGGGGCGTTTCCATGCGTATCGCGGAGGCCTTGGCCGGGGACCGCAGATAGGGTCGCGATGGCGCAAGAGGCGATCGGATTGGAGGCAAGGCGGCGGGCAGCGATAGACGGCCCGCTCGAGATCCGCTGGGCCGAGACGCTCGCCCGCGGCGTCGAGGCGATCTCCGCCGAGGTCCGGGTTTTGCCGGCCCGGCCGGGGGTCTACCGGATGCTCGATCCCGCCGGCGCGGCGCTCTATGTGGGCAAGGCGAAGAACCTGCGCAAACGGGTGAACGCCTATACAAGGCCCGGCCGCCTGCCGCCCCGGCTGCACCGGATGATCGCCGAGACCCAGTCGCTCGAGGTCATCACCACCCACACCGAGGCCGAGGCGCTGCTCCTCGAGGCCAACCTGATCAAGGAGCACAAGCCCCGCTACAACATATTGATGCGGGACGACAAGTCGTTCCCCTACATCCTGCTGACCGCCGACCACGACTGGCCGCAGCTTCTCAAGCACCGCGGTGCGCAGAACCGCAAGGGCGAGTATTTCGGCCCCTTCGCCTCGGCGGGCGCGGTCAACCGGACGCTGCTCACCCTCCAGAAGGTGTTTCCGTTGCGCTCGTGCTCGGATGCGGTGTTCGCCTCGCGCACCCGGCCCTGCCTGCAATACCAGATCAAGCGATGCTCGGGGCCCTGCGTCGGGCGCATCGGCGCCGGCGCCTATGACGAGATCGTCGGGCAGGCGCGCGCCTTCCTGAGCGGCAAGAGCCGCGGCCTCCAGCAACGCCTGTCGCGGCAGATGGAGGCGGCGAGCCAGGCGCTGGAATACGAGGCCGCGGCGGTCTACCGCGACCGAATCCGGGCGCTGACCGAGATACAGGCGCATCAGGACATCAATGTCCGCTCGCTCGGCACCGCGGATGTCTTCGCGGCGGCCCAGCAGGCCGGGCAGACCTGCATCCAGGTTTTCTTCTACCGCTCCGGGCAGAATTTCGGCAACCGGACCTATTTCCCCGCCCAGGCCAGGGACGAACCGGCCGATCGCGTGCTGGGCGCTTTTCTCGGCCAGTTCTACACCGACAAGCCTCCCCCGCCCCTGATCCTCGCGAGCCACCGCCCGCAGGGCGTCGAACTCCTCGCCGAAGCGCTTTCGCTGCGCGCCGCGCGCCGCGTCCGCATCGCGACGCCGCAGCGCGGCGGGCGCCGCAAGCTGGTCGACCAGGCGGTTTTGAACGCCCGGGATTCGCTCGGGAGGAGGCTTGCCGGCAGCGAGGCCCAGCGCCGCCTGCTCGAACGGGTGGCCGACCTCTTCGGGCTCGACGGGCCTCCCCAGCGGATCGAGGTGTTCGACAACAGCCACATCTCCGGGACCGATGCGCTCGGCGCGATGATCGTCGCCGGGCCGGACGGCTTCGGGAAAGGCGCCTATCGCAAGTTCAACATCAGGTCGACCGACATCGCGCCGGGCGACGACTACGCGATGATGCGCGAGGTTCTCCGGCGCCGTTACGCCCGCGCCTTGCGCGAGGATCCCGGCCGCGAAAGCGGCGCCTGGCCCGACCTCGCGATCGTCGACGGCGGGCCCGGGCAGCTCTCCGCCGCCGCCGAGGTATTCGCCGATCTCGGCATCGAGGCGCTGCCCCTGGTGTCCATCGCCAAGGGTCCGGACCGCCGCGCCGGGCGGGAACGGTTCTACATGGCGGGCTGCGAACCCTTCACCCTGCCTCCCGACGACCCGGTTCTCTACTTCATGCAGCGCTTGCGCGACGAGGCGCACCGCTTCGCGATCGGTTCGCACCGCGCGCGCCGGTCGAGAGCGATCAGACGCTCGCCGCTCGACGAGATCGACGGCATCGGGGCGCGGCGCAAGCGCGCTCTCCTCAACCATTTCGGCTCGGCCGCGGGCGTGTCCAAGGCGGGGCTCGCGGACCTTGAGACGGTGGAAGGGATCAGCAGGTCTGTCGCGAAGCGGGTCTACGACCATTTCCACGGCGAGCCCTGACCGGTCGATGGCCAATATTCCCAACCTTCTCACCCTGTTCCGGATCGCGCTGATCCCAGTGCTGGTGGTGTCGTTCTATGTCGGCGGCGATGCGGCCAACCGGATCGCCTGCGCGATCTTCGTGCTCGCCGGCGTCACCGACTTCCTCGACGGCTACGCCGCCCGCAGGTTCGACCAGCGATCCGCGCTCGGCCGTTTCCTCGATCCCGTCGCCGACAAGCTCCTGGTGGCGGCGGCGCTGTTGATGATGGTCGGGTTCGGCCACATCGCCGGGCTCGCGGTGCTGCCCGCGCTGGTGATCCTGTGCCGCGAGATCCTGGTATCCGGATTGCGCGAATACCTCGCCGAGATCGATGTCGGCATGCCGGTCAGCGGTCTTGCCAAATGGAAGACCGCGATCCAGATGACCGCCATAGCCATCCTGCTGCTCGGCGAGGCGGGGCCGTGGGGCGTTCCGTGGGTGACGATCGGCGAGATCGGTCTGTGGGCCGCGGCCGTGCTGACATTGGTCACCGGATACGACTATCTTCGGTCGGCACTGCGCCACATCGTCCGCGGACAGACGGACGAGGGTGGCCGGGCGTCGAAAGGCGGCGCGGGAGAATAGGCGGAGATGTCGCACGGGGCGGTGCTCGGGATCGTCGGCTGGAGCGGCAGCGGCAAGACCTCGCTGGTCAGGCGGCTGCTGCACGAGCTGGTCGGGCGCGGCATTTCGGTCTCCACCATCAAGCACGCCCATGCCGGCTTCGACATCGACACGCCGGGCAAGGACTCGCACGTTCATCGCGAGGCCGGCGCGCGCGAGGTCGTGGTCTCCTCGGTCAATCGCTTCGCCCTGATCCACGAGAACCGCGACGAGCCCGAACCCCGGATCGACGGCCTGCTGGCCCGCATGGCGCCGGTCGATTTGGTGCTGATCGAGGGCTTCAAGAGCGAGCCGCACGACAAGCTGGAAGTGCACCGCCCGGCGGTCGGCAAGCCCGCCCTCTACCCGCGCGATCCCGACGTGGTGGCGCTCGCCACCGACGGGGACGCGGCCGACGCGAGAATCCCCGTGCTCGATCTCAACGACACCGCCGCGATCGCCGATTTCATCGTCGATCATTGCGGACTCCGACCCGCCGCCAGGGGAGCGGCCTGACGATGGCCCAGCTCTCCGACGACTGCTTCGCCTTCGGCGGCACGCTGATGACCGCCGGCGAGGCGCTCGCGCTGCTCTCGGAGCGGCTCGACGTGGTCGCCGAACGCGAGACCGTTCCGCTCAGGAAGGCGCGAGGCCGCATCCTCGCCGCCGATCTGACCGCGTCGTTCCCGGTTCCGCCGCACGACAACGCGGCGGTCGACGGCTACGCGGTCTATTTCGACGACCTCGACAGGGAAAGCGATACCAGGCTGCCCGTGGGCGGGCGGATCGCCGCCGGGCAGAGCTCGGACGGCTTGGCACCGCGCGGCGAGGCGGTGCGCATCTTCACCGGCGCGCCCATGCCTCCGGGTCCGGACACGGTGCTGATGCAGGAGGATTGCGCCCGGGAAGGCGACAGCGTCGTGATCCCGCCGGGAATCAAGCGGGGCGCCAACCGGCGTCATGCCGGGGAAGACATCGAAGCGGGTTCGACGGTGCTCCGGAAGGGCCGGCGTCTGCGCGCCCAGGACGTGGGGCTCGCCGCCTCGATCGGCCGCGCGGAGCTCGAGGTCTACGCCCCTCTCCGCGTCGCGTTGTTCTCCACCGGCGACGAGATCCGCGAAGTCACCGACGATCTGCCGCCGGGCTGCGTCTACGACGCCAACCGCTACGCGCTGGCGGGCCTGCTCGACGAGCTGGGCTGCGAGGTCGACGACCTCGGCATCCTCGAGGACAGCGTCGCGGCGGTGCGCTCGGCGCTCGGCGACGCGGCCTCGGCGCACCACCTGATCATGACCTCGGGCGGGGTCTCGACCGGCGAGGAGGATCACGTCCGCGCCGCGGTCGAGGCGCTGGGCGCGATCCATTTCTGGCGTCTCGCGATCCGCCCCGGCCGCCCGCTCGCGCTCGGCCAGGTCGGCCGCGTGCCGTTCATCGGGCTTCCGGGCAACCCGGTCGCGGTGATGGTGACCTTCATGCGCTTCGCCCGCCCGGCGATCCTCCGCCTCGCCGGGGCGGCCGATGCCGATGCCGCCCCGAAGACCTTTCCGGTGCGCGCCGGCTTCGCCTACCGCAAGAAGGTCTCGCGCCGCGAATGGCTGCGCGTCAGCCTGCATACCGACGAGGCCGGGATGCCCTACGTCACCAAGTTTCCGCGCGACGGCGCCGGTATCCTGTCCTCGATGGTGGGCTCCGACGGGCTCCTGGAACTGCCCGAGGAACTCGCCGCGGTCGAGGAGGGGGCAATGGTCGATTTCCTGCCGTTCAGCGAGGTGAGTTGATGCAGATGCTCTATTTCGGATGGGTCCGCCAGCGCATCGGCTTGCCGGCCGAGACCGTCGCTCCCCCCGACGAGGTCAGGGACGTCGACGGGCTGATCGACTGGCTGAGCGGCAGGAGCGATGCCTACGCCGAAGCGCTCCGGAACCGGGAGGCGCTGCGGGTCGCGGTCAACCAGGAGCTCTGCGAGTTCGACGCCCCGGTGGGCGCCGGCGACGAGGTGGCGCTGTTCCCCCCGATGACGGGAGGCTGACGGTGATCCGGGTCCAGGAAGAGGACTTCGACGTCGGCGACGAGCTCGAACGCCTCGGCGAACAGGCCCGCGGGTCCGGCGCTGTAAGCTGCTTCGTCGGTCTGGTCCGCGATTTCTCGGGCGGCGAGACGGTGAGCGCGATGACGCTCGAACACTACCCGGGCATGACCGAACGCCAGCTCGGCAAGATCGAGGCCGAGGCGCGCGAGCGCTGGCCGCTCGACGCGGTGCTCATCGTCCATCGCCACGGCCGGCTGGAGCCCGGCGAGCGCATCGTCCTGGTCGCCACCGCCTCGGCGCACCGCAGGGCCGCGATCGACGCGTGCAGCTTCCTGATCGACTGGCTCAAGACCAAGGCTCCGTTCTGGAAGCTGGAGGAAACGCCCGAGGGCGACCGCTGGGTCGACGCGGACCCCGAGGACACGGAAGCCGAGGAGAGATGGACCGCGCCCGAAGGCAAGCGCGGCCATGGCTGAGCCGACGGCGGCGATCCGGGCGCTCTACGGGTCGGAGCGCCTGGTCGAACGCATTCTTGCCGCGCTCGACGCCGACGGTCAGGACATCGGGAATCCGACCGTCGAGATGTTCCAGCTCGTGGACCAGCTGCACGGCGGCGGGCTGGCGCAGACCGAGGTGCTGGCCGAGCTCGCCGGCGTCGCCGAGGGGATGCGCGTTCTCGACGCCGGATGCGGGATCGGCGGGTCGTCGCGCTATCTGGCGCACAACCACGGCTGCGCGGTGGCGGCGATCGACCTCACCCCGGAATACGTCGCCGCGGCGGAACGCCTGAACGCGCTTTGCGGGCTGGACGGGCCGATCTCCACCCGGCAAGGCAGCGTCACCGACCTCCCCTACGCCGACGGAAGCTTCGATCTCGTGTGGTGCCAGAACGTCTCGATGAACGTCGCGGACAAGGCGCGCATGTTCGCCGAGGCCCATCGCGTTCTCGCCCCCGGCGGGCGCTACGCGATCAGCCACGCGGCCCGGGGGCCGGCGGGAGAGCCGCACTATCCGCTTCCCTGGGCGGCGGACCCGACCTACAGCTTCCCCGGCACGCCGGAGGAATTCTTGGAGGGGCTGACCTCCGCCGGGTTCCGGATCGTGGAGAACCGTGGGGAAGGCGCGGTCGGCGGCCAGCGCGGCCAGCGCCCGCGCCCCGGCCTCGGCGCCGGGATCGCCCTTGGAGAAGACCTGCGCGAACGCCTGCTCAACAGCATCCGCTCCGGTGAGGAGGGAAGGCTGGTCGGTATGCTGGTGGTGGCGGAGCGGGAGTGAGGAGCGCAGCTTCGCCTATAGTGTCTTTCGCTCCGCAGGCCCTCTTGACGCCTGAACCGAATGTCGCTCGGTTGTCCGGCCATAAACCGGCCGGGGAGTCGGTACTATTCCCAGTCTGTCCATCTGTCTTGAAACAAGTCGCGCCACGCCCCTGCTTTTCGGCGGGCTGTCACATAGCGCTCCAAAATCCTCTTCGCCTCATCGCCGACCACGAGGTAATCGTCCACATCCTTCACAATACTATCGGCAAAGCCACGTTTTCTCGAATCTGCGAGGCTCATGAACTCGTCGGAACCAATTTTGGCGAACGACTCGGTGATTGACTGTTCAAGTTCCCTGTAATGCACCAAAGTTTTCAACACCCTTCCGGGAAGATAATGCAATTCGCTGTGTACACTACCCGCCAGAAAATCCATTTTGGATCCAAGGGTTACAAAAGGTTTCTCTTTTTGAACGATGCGATCTTCAATGGCTTCACGCCATCCGTGCAAACTCGTTTTGTCGTGCTCGACACGAACTGTCATTTCGGCTAGCAGGGCTTGAGACAAGCCGATTTGTCGATGCCTCCTGGCACGATAGTAAGACCATCCGGCTCCAAGAATTGCGATCAAGGCGGGGATGAAGACCGCCAGCATGTCCGACAACAATTCTAGGTACCACACGGGGTTCGCGCAGGGGGCGAGGCAAGGTGCCAATCCGTTCGAAATTCAGACAGCTCCTCGACGAGTGCAACTAGTGTCCTGATCGAGAAGTTTATTAGAATATGTCCGTGGGTTGCGTTGGAGGACTGACGGATGAGCAGAGCAGCGGTAGCGATCGTATTGTCAGACGCGGAGCGGCGTGAGCTTGAGGGGTTGGCGCGGCGGCGGAAGACGGCCCAGGGCCTTGCGCGGCGGGCTCGGATTGTGCTTGCGGCGGCGGACGGGCTGGAAAACAAGGCCATTGTCGAGCGGGTGGGGGCGGACGCGAACACGGTCGGCAAATGGCGCCGGCGCTTCGCCGAGCGCGGGCTCGACGGGCTCTACGACGAGCCGCGTCCCGGGGCGCCGCGCAAGATCGGCGATGAGCAGATTGCAGAGGTCATTGCCCGCACTCTGGAAGAGACGCCACCCGACGGCACCCATTGGAGCCTGCGCTCGATGGCCCGCGCCGCAGGCTATGCGCCGTCGACGATCCACCGCATCTGGCAGGCCTTCGGCCTGCAGCCGCATCGCTCGGAGACCTTCAAGCTGTCATCGGACCCGCTGTTTGTGGAGAAGGTGCGCGACATCGTCGGCCTCTACCTCGACCCGCCGGAGCGCGCGCTCGTGCTGTGCGTCGACGAGAAGAGCCAGATCCAGGCGCTCGATCGCTCTCAGCCGCTGCTGCCGATGCGGCCCGGGCAGGTCGAGCGGCGGACCCATGACTATGTGCGCCACGGCACCACCACTCTGTTCGCGGCGCTCGACATCGCCACCGGCAAGATCGTCGGCCAGTGCTTTGCGCGCCACCGCAGCCGCGAGTTCCTCGCCTTCCTGCGCACCCTTGAGGTCCGGGTCCCCGACGACCTCGACGTCCATCTGGTGATGGACAACTACGCAACCCACAAGACGGCCGCCGTCCAGCGGTGGCTGGCCCGACATCCACGCTGGCATGTCCACTTCACGCCGACCGGCGCCTCCTGGCTCAACCAGGTCGAGCGCTTCTTCGCCGCCTTGACCGAGAACAACTCCGCCGCGGGGTCCATCGCTCGACCGAGGAACTCGAACAGGCGATCCGAAACTACATCGACACCGTCAACGCCAACCCAAGACCCTTCCGCTGGACCAAGTCCGCAGACGACATCCTCGCAACCATCAAACGCTTCTGCCTGAGGACCCTCGAAACCGCCGAACGGCAAAAGAAAATCATCAAAACTTCGGAATCAGGACACTAGCGCAAACCAAGAATGTCTGGTTGAGGCGCTACGCGCCAGCCTTCATGGGGCGGAGGGATCAACTCAAGAAGATCGGCCTGATCGGTCCACACATCATCCAGACTCCTGCCTGAGCCATATCGGCGAAAATAGACCAGCCCATTTCACTCGGCGAATAGGTAGAGCCTAGCCCGGCGATTGTCAAGGTAGCCGATCCGGCCCGCAAAGGTCTTGCGTGACATCACACCTCGGAAGCGGGGCGATGGAACGGCGCTTGAGGGTCTGGATCCCGCCCGGCCTGGTCTCGGTAGGATAGCGCGCCCTACGTCTTCCCCACCTCGGCGTCGTAGGCGTCCATCAGCGTGCGCGTGACGGGTCCCACCTGGAGGTGGTGGTCGTCGATCTGGCCGACCGGGGTGACCTCGGCGGCGGTGCCGGTGACGAAGATCTCGTCCGCCTTCTCGATCTCGTCGGGCATGATGGTGCGCTCGATCGTCTCGATCCCGCGGTCCTTGGCGAGCCCCATCACCGTGCGTCGGGTGATCCCGTCGAGGAAGCAGTCGGGCGTCGGCGTGTGCAGGGTTCCGTTCCGGACGAGGAAGATGTTGGCGCCGGTGGTCTCGGCGACCCGGCCGCGCCAGTCGAGCATCAGCGCGTCGTCGAAACCGTCCGCCTCGGCCTCGTGCTTGGACAGCGTGCAGATCATGTAGAGCCCCGCCGCCTTGGAATGGACCGGGGCGGTCTCGGGCGACGGCCGGCGCCACGGCGCCCGCTTGAGGCGGATCCCCTTGAGCCGCGCCTCGGGCGAGAAATAGGACGGCCATTCCCAGACCGCGATGGCGACGTTGATCTTCGTCGCTTGCGCCGAGACCCCCATCATCTCGCTGCCGCGCCAGGCGACCGGACGGACATAGGCGTCGGCGTAGCCCTGCGCGGCCACGGTCTCGTCGGTGGCCCGTTCCAGCTCCTCCAGCGAGTAGGGCAGCTCGAAACCCAGCGCCGCCGCGGAATCGAGCAGGCGCTGCGTGTGCTCGCGCAGCTTGAACACCTTGCCGGAATAGACCCGCTCGCCCTCGAACACGCAGCTCGCGTAGTGCAGCCCGTGGCTCAGGACGTGAAGCCTGCAGTCGCGCCACTCCCGGAGCGCGCCGTTGAACCAGAGTTGACCGTCCCGGTCGTCGAAATTGATCATTTCCCACCACCGCCCGGCACCCGCCCGCGTGCCGGGTTTCGCGCCGCATTCGAGTCGAATTCTGTGCGTGTTTTGCTTGCCCGGCGTATCAGCGGTCGGCATATATGTCAACATGGCTGACTTAAAATCCGGCTTCAATCCGCTGTTTCTGCGCGAGGAGGATCTTCGCCAGGGGATCGAGCTCCTGTTCTATGCCTACCGCGATTTCACCGGCCAGCCGGATACGATCCTGACCGAGCTCGGCTTCGGGCGCGCCCATCACCGGGTGGTTTATTTCATCGGCCGCAATCCCGGGATCACCGTCTCGCAACTGCTCGACATCCTGAAGGTGACCAAGCAGAGCGTATCGCGGGTGCTCAGCCAGCTCGTGGCGGAGGGGTACGTGTTCTCGCGGACCGGAACGCGCGATCGGCGCAAGCGCATGCTGGAGCTCACCGAGAAGGGGCGGGAACTCGAACGCCGATTGTCGGAAAACCAGCGGAGCCGCATCGCGCGCGCCTATCGCGAGGCCGGCGCGGAGGCGGTCGAGGGCTACCGGAAGGTGCTGCTCGGCATCATCGACGAGCAGGAGCGCGAACGGGTTCTGGATCGGCTCGCCGGCGACTGACCCGCGCGGTTGACCGCAGGCAGGCGCCGGTTAGCATCGAACGATGCTGAGCGCGGAACAGAACGAGCGCCTGACCCGTACCGGCCCCGGCACGGAGATGGGCGCGGTGATGCGCCGCTATTGGCAACCTTTCGCGCTGGTCGAGGAATTTCCCGACGATCGCCCGGTCAGGGACATCCGCGTGCTCGGCGAGGACCTGGTCGTCTTCCGCGACGACGAGGGGCGCTACGGCGCGCTTGCCCGGCGCTGCGCGCACCGCGCCGGCGACCTCGCCTTCGGGCGCCCCGAGGACGGCGGGCTGCGGTGCCCCTATCACGGCTGGCTCTACGGCTTCGACGGGCGCTGCCTGGAGCAACCCGCGGAGCCTGCCGGCTCGACCTATCACCAGCGTGTCCGCCAGCCCGCCTATCCCTGCGTCGAGCGCAACGGCATCGTTTACGGCTATATGGGCGGCGGCGAAGCGCCCCCGCTGCCCGGCTTCGACTGGTACGACGCGCCGGCCAGCCACTGTTTCGTCTTCAAGGCGCTGCAGCGGGCCAACTGGCTGCAGGCGGTGGAAGGCGAGATCGACCCGGCGCATCTTTCCTACCTGCACCGCTATCTCGACGACGAGGCCGAGGGGGACGGCACCTACGGCTTCAAGCAGTTCCTGGCGGCGGCGGACGATTCCGACGTTTCCGTCACCACCATCCTGCGCGAGGTGCCCAACCCCCGGCTCGAAATCGCGCGCACCGATTTCGGGATCAGGATCTTCGCGCTGCGCGACTGGCGCGACTTCACCTATGTGCGGGTGACCAACTACCTCTTTCCGCACACCGCCGTGGTGGCGATCGGCGACTGGACGCTGGTGCAGATCCACGTGCCCATCGACGATGTCAGCAACTGGCGCTACGACATCTTCTACGACTTCCGCGAGCCGATCGACGGCGCGGCGCTGCGGGCCGAGAAGCTCAAGACCTACGAGGTGCCGGGCTACCTGCCGAAGCGCAACCGTGAGAACCAGTACGGTTTCTCCGCCGAGGAACAGCGGACCGGCACCTATGCCGGCGTCGGCTACGACTTCAACATCCACGACACGATGATCCTGGAGGGCCAGGGCGCGATCCAGGACCGCAGCAAGGAGAACCTCGCCTATACCGACAAGGCGATCGTCGCCGCGCGCAGGATGCTGACCGAGGCGCTGGACGGCGGGATCCCGCTTCCGATGGACCGATGCGCGGACCGCTACGACCATCTGGTCAGCATCGATGCCGTCGCCCCCGCCGGGGAATGGCGGGACGCGTGGATCGCGAGGCAGCTCGACCGCCGGGGACAATCCGGATGGGCCGGCGGAATCGCGGCGCCGGGCCTCGAAGCCCTGCGCGCGTCCTGAACGGGACGGGGCGCGGCTTGCGCGGAACGCGGCCGCCCGGCAGATTCGCGCCATGGCGAGCAAGCCCGCCGGCCCCTCCGTACGCTCCATTCCCGATGGCGACAGCCGCGAACGGCTGGTCTGTCCCGATTGCGGCTTCATCTCCTACGACAACCCCAAGGTCGTCGTCGGTTCGGTGGCGGTCTGGGAGGAAAGAATCCTCCTCTGCCGGCGTGCGATCCCGCCCAGGGTCGGGCTGTGGACGCTTCCCGCGGGCTATCTGGAACTCAACGAGACCACGGAAGCCGGCGCCGCGCGGGAAGCCTGGGAGGAAGCGCGGGCGCGGATCGCGATCGACGGCCTTCTCGCGGTCTACAACATCCCGCGCATCAGCCAGGTGCAGCTGATCTACCGCGCCCGGCTGGAATCCGCCGATGTCGCGGCCGGCGAGGAGAGCCAGGAAGTCGGGCTGTTCGCGTGGGACGGCATTCCGTGGGACGAAATCGCCTTTCCTTCCGTGAAATGGGCGCTCGGGCACTACCGGGAGAGCGCCGGGAGGCCTCTCGACGCGCCGCGCGCCAACCCGCCCGGCGAGCTGGGCGACATGGAGTAGCTACTCGGCCAGCCCCATCAGCCGGTCGGCGAAGGCGCCGGCGTCGAAGGGTTGCAGGTCGTCTTCGGATTCGCCGACGCCGATCGCATGCACCGGAAGCCCGAAACGCTCGGCGAGGGCCACCAGCACGCCGCCCTTGGCCGTCCCATCGAGCTTGGTGACGATCAGCCCGGTCACGTCGGTCATCTCCTGGAAGACGCCCACCTGGGCGTGGGTGTTCTGGCCGGTCGTCGCGTCGAGCACGAGAAGACAGCTATGCGGCGCCGACGCGTCCAGCTTCCTCATCACCCGGATGATCTTCTGCAACTCCGCCATCAGGTCGCCGCGGTTTTGCAGCCGACCCGCCGTGTCGACCAGGAGCACGTTCGCCCCTTCGTCTCTCGCCCGTTCCAGCGCGTCGAACACCAGCCCCGCCGCGTCCGCGCCGGTCGGGCGCGAGACCACCGGGCAGCCGACGCGCTCGCCCCACAGCTCGAGCTGGCTGACGCCCGCCGCCCGGAAGGTATCGCCCGCGGCCATCATCACCCGGCTTCCCTCGTCCCTGAGCCGTTTGGCGAGCTTGCCGACGGTCGTCGTCTTGCCGGTTCCGTTGACGCCGACGACCAGCACCACGTGCGGCGCGTGGGCTGGCTCCACCGCCAGCGGCACCGCGACCGGCTCCAGGATGCGCGCGATGTCGGCGGCCAGCAGCGCGCGCACCTCGTCTCCGTCCAGCCCCTTGTCGACGCGCTGGCGAGACAGGGAGTCGGTCAGCCTGGCCGCCGTCTCCACCCCGAGATCGGCGCCGATCAGCAGGTCTTCCAACTCGCCGAGCGTCGTTTCGTCGAGCCGGCGGCCGGAAAATATGCTTCCGATGCCGCCGGTGAGCCGCGCCGAGCTGCGCGAGAGCCCCGCGCTCAGCCGCCCGAGCCACCCCCCCTGGTTCATCCCTCCAGGACGCCCCGAAGCACGCCGTTGTCGTGTCCCGTCACCCGCGCGATCACGACGCCGCCCGGCGCCGCCTCCCGGTCGAGCGCGATCCGGGCGAACTGCTCGGTACGGCCGCAATCCGGTGTCTCCATCAGGACGTGCTCGCGCCGGCCCCGCCGCGTATCGAGATGGAACGTCGTCCGTTGCTTGCCGAGGCGCCGCAGCGCGGTCGCGCGCGACTTTCGGACCGGGCGCGGTACCTGGGGCATGCGCGCCGCCGGCGTGCCGGGCCGCTCCGAATACGGGAAAACATGGAGCCAGGTGAGCCCGGCGTCGCCGACCAGCGACTCGGTCTCGCCGAACATCGCCTCGGTCTCGGTCGGGAAGCCCGCGATCAGGTCGGCGCCGAAGACCGCGTCGGGCCGGAGGCCGCGCACCCGATCGCAGAACCGGATGACGTCGGCGCGGCCGTGGCGCCGGCGCATGCGCTTGAGGATCAGGTCCGAGCCCGCCTGGACGCTCAGGTGGAAATGCGGCATCAGCCGGTCGTGTTCCGCGATGGCGCGCAGCAATGCGTCGTCGATCTCCGCCGGATCGAGCGAGGAGAGTCTGAGCCGCGGCAGCTCCGGGACTTCGCCGAGGATGCGCTCCACCAGCGCGCCCAGCTCGAACCCGCTCTTGAGATCGCTGCCGTAGTCCGTGATATCGACGCCGGTCAGCACCACCTCGCGGTATCCGTTCCCGGTCAGGCGGCGAATCTGGGCGATGACGTCCGTCGGCGCCACCGAACGGTTGGGGCCGCGCGCGAAGGGGATGATGCAGAACGTGCAGCGATGGTCGCAGCCCTGCTGGATCTGGACGAAGGCGCGGGCGCGGCCCTCGATTCCGTCGATCAGGTGGGACGCGCCCTCGCGGGCGGCCATGATGTCGCCGACCTGCCGGTCGGGTGCGCCGCCGCGATAGCTCCGCGCGAGCAGCTTTTCCCGATTGCCGATCGCCAGATCGACCTCGGGCATGGCGGCGTAGCGGTCGGGATCGAGCTGCACCGCGCAGCCGGTCGCTACGATGCGCTTGTGCGGCGCCTCCCGCCGCGCGCGCCGGATCGCCTGGCGCGCCTGGCGCTCGGCCTCCGCCGTCACCGCGCAGGTATTGACGATCACCGCGTCCGCCATGCCGGCTTCCGCGGCGCTGCGGCGGACGATCTCCGATTCCACCGTATTCAGCCGGCAGCCGAAGGTGACGATCTCGGGCGCGGTCATGCCAGCAACGCTCCGTCTATCGTCCCGCGGAAGCTGACCGCCACCGGGCCGGTCATGGTCACCCGGTTGTCCTCGCCCCAGACGATATCGAGAGGCCCGCCGTCGAGCTCCATCGTCGCGCGGCGCCCCATGAGCCCGCGCCGGTTCGCGACCACCAGCGCCGCGCAGGCTCCGGTGCCGCAGGCCATGGTGAGCCCGGCGCCGCGCTCCCATACCCGGAGGCGCATCCGGTCCTCGCCGCGCGGTTCGGCCACCCCGATATTGGCGCGTTCCGGAAACATCGGGTCGTGCTCCAGCGACGGACCCAGCGCGGCGAGATTGATCGCGTCCGCGTCGCCCACGAAGAACACGGCGTGCGGATTTCCCATGCCGACCGCCGCCGGGTCGGCGAGCGTGCCGCGCGACAGCGGCAGATGGAGCGTATCCTGCGCGGAGGCGAGCGGGATGTCGCGCCAGTCGAAGCGCGGCTCGCCCATGTCGACCGTCACCGAGAACGGACCCGCGCGCCGCGCGGCGAGGGTCCCGGCCGCGGTTTCGAGCAGGGCGGTATCGCGCCCCGACTCCGCCATCGCCATCCAGGCGACGCAGCGGGTCGCGTTGCCGCAGGCCTCGACCTCGCCGCCGTCGGCGTTGTGGATCGCAAGCGCCGCGTCGGCGGCGCCGTCCGCCGGCGCATGGAGCACGATCAGCTGGTCGCAGCCGATGCCGGTGCGCCGGTGCGCGATCGCGCGCACCCGGTCGGCGTCGGGCGCGAAGTCGCGGCGCCGCGCATCGACGATCACGAAGTCGTTGCCGAGCCCGTGCATCTTGATGAATTCGGGTCGCTCCATGGCGGGCGTAATATCGTGCCGACGGCGCGGAAGTCCAGAAACCCGTTCCTCCGCTTTCCGCCACTCCGCCCGCGCGATAGGCTCGCGCGAAACTTGCCGGGTGCCGTCATGGACGATTTCGCGCGGCTCTATGTACGAGACGATGCGCATTTCGCGGCCCTGCACCGGGCCCGGTGCAACTGCGCCGCCGTCCGTTACGAGGTCTCCGCCGATCCTCTGAACGCCAAGATCTGCCACTGCGCCCATTGCCAGCGCCGGCACGGCGCGCCGATGCAATGGGCGGCGATCTTCCGCAAGCGCGACGTGCGGCTGACCGCCGGGCTCGATCTGCTCCGCTTCTACAGCAGCGGGACCGACTCGCCCGAACGCGTGCTCCCCTGCAGGATCGATTGCGGCCGCTGCGGCACCCCTGTCGCGGACGAGGGACGTCGGATGTGGCTCGCCTTCCCGTCGCTGTTCGAATTCGGCGATCCGCCTTCGATTCCCGAGGCGTTCAAGCCGCGCTGCCACATTTTCTACGGCGCGCGGGTGCTCGACATCGACGACGCCCTGCCCAAATGGGCGGGCCACGAAAACGCGTCGACGCGGTTGGGGTGACGCGAGAGGCGGAGCCTCTACCGGTCCGACATTCGCGGTTTTCCCGCGATCCGCCACTCGATCTCGGCGCAGATGAAGGCGGCCACGCCGCCCAGCACCATGAAGCCGAGGATGACAAACAGTTCGCCCATCCGGGTTCCCTTCCTGCTCCGGCGCACGATAGCGTAACGGCCCGCGCACGGCCAAGGCCGGGTTGACTAGCTGTCGGGCTCTGGTTGCTCCATTTGCTGGGCTCCTTCAGGATTGAATATCTATGGAAATGTCCCATTATGATGGTAGAGCAGATGAGGAGAGCGAGGGATCGCCCCTGGCCCGAATGGAAGGGGTGTCGCAAGCGATGAACGACGCAACCAGAAACCTTGTCTGGCAAGGCCAACTCGATATCGTCCGGCACACTCGATACTACGGTGCCTTGGAACAGAAATACCGGCAAAAACACAAATGGGTACGCTACACACTCGGTGTGGCCGCTGTGATCACGGCCTTGCCTCTAATCCCAGTAGTTCCCGGAACAGTCGCTTCCGTGGCTGGCCTTTGTGTCGTGGGTTTAGTGGTGTGGGACCTCGTCCATGATTACGGGCGCACGGTTGCGGCCCTTCGGGTGGCAGTCGAAGGTCTGAGCGAACTAGCGGACCGCCACCGCTCACTGTGGGACGAGGTCAACGATGATTCCCTGACCGAACAGGAAGCCCGCGAACGGACGGAGACGCTACGTGTTGCGTCGCTGAACCTTCTACGCGGTTTGGACGTAGAAGTGGACGCTGCGCTGAACGAGCAGTGCCAAAGTGAAGCATTTGAGTCGGAGAAGCAGAGATATGCCGCCGGGTAAACCGAGTGCGCCGAGACCACATCCTAAACCCGAGTACATTGAGGAGAGCGCTCCGCCCCCCCGCTCTCCAAAAGTGCCTCCTCCTCCGCCTCCGCCACGTCCGACCCCGCCCAAGAAATAAGGCGCGACGCATCGGTATCAATTGCTGTCACCTCCGGCACTTGACACTCGGCGCCAGCGGCCCCCGCTATTGATCCCCGGGGAACGGGGAAGCCGGATGGCACAGATGTATATCGGTCAGAGGTTGAGGCGCCGCGAGGACGACAAGTTTCTCAAGGGGCGCGGGCGGTTCGTCGACGACATCGAGCCCGCCGGAACCGCCCATGTCGCCTTTGTCCGCTCGCCCCACGCGCATGCCCGGATCCTCGGCATCGACCCGAGCGCCGCAGGGGCGCTGCCCGGCGTGCTGAGGGTGCTCACCGCCGAGGACTGGAAGGCGGCGGGACTCGGGGCGCTCACCTGCGTCCACCCGATGCCGTTCTCCGACGGCCGGCCGATGAACGAGGTGCTGCGCCCGGCGCTCGCCGCCGGCAAGGTCCATCACGTGGGCGACGTGGTGGCCGCCGTGGTCGCCGAGGACCGCTACGCGGCGATCGACGGCGCCGAGGCGGTCGCGGTCGACTACGAACCGTTGCCCGCGGTCACCGACATCGCGCGCAGCCTGGACGCGGACGCGCCGGTGTTGCACGAGAAGTTCGGCTCCAACCTGATCTTCGAGATCGAGCGCGGCGACCGCGCGGCGACGGAAGCGGCGTTCGCGTCCGCGCATCGCACCGTCTCGATGACGCTCGATACCCACCGCGTCGCGGGCAGCCCGCTGGAACCGCGCGCCTACCTGTCCCAATTCGACGAGGCGACCGGCGACATCACGCTCTGGGCGACCAGCCAGACGCCGCATTACCTCAAGCGCTGGCTCGCCAAGTACGCGCTCCACGTTCCCGAGCACAAGCTCCGCGTGATCTCGCCCGATGTCGGCGGCGGGTTCGGCCTCAAATGCCATTTCGCCGTCGAGGTCTCGACGGTGGTGTGGGCCTCGATGCTGCTGAGGCGCCCGGTCAAGTGGACCTCGACCCGCGCCGAGGCGCTGATGTCCGACGCGCAGGCGCGCGACCACCACACCAAGGCGCGCATGGCGTTCGATCCCGACGGAAAAATCCTCGCGCTCGAAATCGACACCATCGCGGCGCTCGGCGCCTATCTCTCCAACTTCGCGCCGAGCATTCCCGGCAATTCCTACCCGCAGACCGTCACCGGGCTCTACACCACGCCCAACCTTCATCTGCGCGTGCGCGGCGCCTACACCAACACCGTTCCGATCGACGCCTATCGCGGTTCCGGCCGGCCCGAGGCCACCTTCGTCAACGAGCGGCTGCTGGAGAACGGCGCGCGCGAGCTCGGCATCGACGTCACCGAGATCCGCCGCCGCAACCTGATCCCGGCCGAGGCCTTCCCCTACACCACGCCGGTCGGCCGCCCCTACGATTGCGGCGACCCGCCGGCGCTGTTCGACAAGCTGCTGGAGATCGCCGATTACGACGGCCTGCGGGCGGAGCAGAAACGGCTCAGGGAAGAGGGCGTCCGCATGGGCATCGGGATCGCCTGCTTCCTCGACAAGTCGGGCACCGGGTCGAGCCGTAATCTGGCCAGCCGGGGCGGCCTCCACGGCGGGTACGAGAGCGCCATCGTGCGGGTCCATTCGGACGGCAAGGCGACGGTCTTCGTCGGCTCGCACAGCCACGGCCAAGGCCACGACACCACGTTCTGCCAGATCGCCGCCGACCGCCTCGGGCTCCCCATCGAGGACATCGCGCTGGTCGAGGGCGATACCGCGAGCGTCCCCTTCGGCAACGGCACCTGGGGTTCGCGCTCGCTCTCGGTCGGCGGGGTCGCGATCATGAAGGCCGCCGACCGGGTGATCGACAAGGCGAAACGCCTGGCCTCCCACATGCTCGAATGCGCCGAGGAGGATTTGCTCTACGAGGACGCGGCGTTCTCCGTCCGGGGCACCGACCGCCGCCTGACCTTCGAGGACGTGGCCGACGCCGCCTATCACGGGGCGGCGCTGCCGGCCGACGGCTCGATGGAGCCCGGGCTGGAGGAAACGGTGTTCTACGAGCCCCCCGACACCAACGATCCCCAGGCCATGCATCTCGCCGTGGTCCTGGTCGAGCCGCGCTCCGGCAAGGTTACGGTGCGCGACTACTTCACCGCCGACGATTGCGGCAACATCGTCAACCCGCTGATCGTCGAGGGCCAGGTCGTCGGCGGGCTTGCCCAGGGGCTCGGCCAGGCGCTGATGGAGCGCGTGGTCTATGACGGCGGCGGCGCGGGACAGCTCTTCTCCGGCACCTTGATGGACTACGCGCTGCCGCGCGCCTCCGACATGCCGGAGGTCGGCATGACGTTCCAGGAGACCCCGGCGCCGTCCAACCCGCTCGGCGTCAAGGGCGGCAGCGAGACCGGCACCATCGGCGCGCCGGCGGCGATCGGCAACGCGGTCGTCGACGCGCTCTGGGATCTCGGCGTCCGCCATGTGCGCCAGCCCTACACGCCCGATGCGGTGTGGCAGGCGCTCGAGGACGCGGCGCGATGATTCCCGTCGCGCTCGACATCAACGGCCGCGAGCATCGGGCCGAGATCGACCCGAGGATGCTGCTCGTCGAGTTCATCCGCCGCCGCGCCGGGCTCACCGGCACCCATGTGGGGTGCGACACCAGCCAGTGCGGCGCCTGCACCGTCCATCTCGACGGCATCGCGGTGAAGTCCTGCACCGTCTTCGCCGCCCAGGCCGAGGGGCATGCGGTGACCACCATCGAGGGGGTTTCGCCGGAGGAAGGGTTGAGCCCGCTGCAGGCCGCCTTCAAGGAGCATCACGCGCTGCAATGCGGGTTCTGCACCCCCGGCATGATCATGAGCGCGCTCGACATGATCCGGCGCGGCGAGGCGACGGACGGGGAAGCGGTGCGCGCGGGGCTGGAAGGCAATCTCTGCCGCTGCACCGGCTATCGGAACATCGTCGCCGCGATCCTCGCCGGCGCGGCGGCGATGGCGGATAGCTGATGTACCCGTACCGCTACCATCGCCCCTCGACGATTTCCGAAGCCGGGAACCTTCTGTCGGCGGGCGAGGATGCACGCCCGCTCGCCGGCGGGATGAGCCTGATCCCGGTGATGAAGCACCGCCTGGCGGCGCCGTCCGATCTCGTAGACCTCGCGGGGCTCGGCGATCTGGCGGGAATCGCCGTGGAGTCCGGCACGCTTGCCGTCGGGGCGATGACGCGGCACGCGGCGGTGGCAGCCTCCGGGACGGTGAGGGAGGCCATCCCCGCTGTGGCCGCGCTGGCCGGCGGAATCGGCGATCCGCTGGTGCGCAACCGGGGGACCATCGGCGGTTCGCTCGCCAACAACGACCCCGCCGCCTGCTACCCCTCTGCGGTGCTCGCGCTTGGCGCGGAGATCGTCACCGCCCGGCGGAGCATCGCGGCGGGCGATTTCTTCCTCGGCATGTTCGAGACCGCGCTGGAACCCGGCGAGCTGATCGTCGAGGTGCGCTTCCCGGTCCCCGCCGCCGCCAGCTACCGGAAATTCCCCAACCCCGCGTCGCGGTTTTCCATCGTCGGCGTCTTCCTCGCCCGCCTCGCCGACGGCGCCGTCAGGGTCGCCGTCACCGGCGCCGGCCCCTGCGTGTTTCGGGTTGAGGCATTCGAGCAGGCGCTGTCCAACTCATTCGATCCCGGGGCGCTGGCCGGTCTCACCATGCCGGCGGACGGCCTCACGGACGATCTCCACGGCAGCGCCGCCTACCGCGCACACCTGATCGAGGTGCTGACCGAGGACGCGGTCGCGGAGTGCCTTTGAGCGACAGCGGTTCAAACCGGACCCGATAGGTTCTAGACTCCGGCCTGCCGCAGACTTCGGGGACCTGCCATGGATCGTCCCGGCACCGCCTTCGACCGCATCCCCTACGCCTGGTATCACGACGAGGCGCTCTACCGGCTTGAGATCGAGCGCATCTTCGAGGGCGAGACCTGGTCGTTCCTCGGGCTCGAAGCCGAGATTCCCAACGCGGGGGATTTCCGCCGCACCTTCGTCGGCGAGGCGCCCATCGTCTTCAACCGCGCCCAGGACGGACGGGTTCACGCTTTCGTCAACCGCTGCTCGCACCGCGGCGCGCTGATCCAGCGCGAGAATTTCGGCAACGTCCCGGCCCATGTCTGCCTCTATCACAGCTGGACCTACGACCTGACAGGCGATCTGGTCGCGGTTCCGCACCGTCACGGCGTCGGCGGCAGCCCGGGGATGCCGGACGACTTCGACATGTCATGCCACGGGCTGCGGAAGCTCAGGGTGGACGGCGTCAACGGCGTCCTGTTCGCGACCTTCTCCGACACCGTGGAGCCGTTGCGTGGCTATCTCGGCCCCACCCATGTCGCCCACCTGGAACGCCTGTTCCGCGGCCCCGTCCGGATTCTCGGCTACCAGCGCCAGTCGGTGCGCAGCAACTGGAAGGCCTATCTGGAGAACGTCCGCGACCACTATCACGGCGCCCTGCTGCACGGTTTCCAGAGCACGTTCGGGATCAACCGCTCGACCCACGACTGCGGCTCGCGGATGGACCCGAAGCGCCGCCACAGCCTCCTCTTCGTCCGCCAGCCGTCCGAGGAATACGAGAACGCGCCCGCGCCGGCGGCCGAGCCCGGCCCGCCGCGACCGCTTGCGGAGGCGGCGGAGGGAAGCCGCCTCTCCCTTCAGGACCCGACGCTGCTCCGTTTCGACCGCGAGTTCGACGACGACCGGTCGACCACCATGTGCTCGATCTTCCCCAACAGCACCTTCCAGCAGATCCGCAACGCGCTCGCCGCGCGCCAGATCCGGCCCAAGGGACCCGGCGCGTTCGACCTCGTCTTCACGATCTTCGGCTACGAGGACGACAGCGAGGAGATGACGGCGCACCGATTGCGCCAGGCCAACATGGCCGGCCCGGCGGGCTATGTTTCGCTGGAGGATGCCGAAGCGCTCGAATCCTGCCAGACCGGCCACCGCGCCGGGGGCGGCGACGCCTCCGTGGTCGAGATGGGCGGGCGCGGGCCGATCCGCGACGGCGACGAAAAGCTCGACGACGTGATGATCCGCGGCTTCTGGTCGCACTACTGCGAGATCATGGGCCTCGATCCGGACGAGGACTGAGGCGTGGATTTCGAGCTCCGGGCGCGGGTCGAAACCCTGATCGCCGAAGCCACCGCCGCGCTCGACAACGAGGACTGGCAGGCCTGGCTCGATTTGTTCCACGACGAATGCGCCTATCGCATCGTGCCGCTGGAGAATCTCCAGCAGGGACTGCCCGGCAGCGTCATGCTGTGCGAGACTAAGAAGGCGCTGAGCGACCGGATCGTCTCGCTGCTCAGGGCCAACACCTTCAACCCGCACACCACGCGCCACATCACCGGCCCGCCCCGGATTGCCGCCGAGCGCGGCGACCGGATCGAGGCCGAGACCAACTACGCGCTCTACCAGACCGACGTCGAGGGGGTCTCCCGGCTGTTCGCGGTCGGCTGCTACCGCGACACGATGGGGTTCTTCGGCGGCGCGCTCAAATTCGTCGACCGCCTGGTGGTGCTCGACACGTTCTCGATCCCCACCCTCCTCGCCAAGCCGGTCTGACGCGCGCTTTTCTTGCCGCCACGAACGGCGGGTGATAGCGTTTTCGCAAAACGCCCGGGAGGGGCGGCAGAAGGCGGAGGGAACGATGATTACGGATGCCGATACAGTCGCGTTGTTCAGGAAACAGCTCGAGCTTTGCGACGTGGGCGCGGGGACCAGCCTCGCCGTGCTCTCCGAAGGCGACGTCCGGGCCGAGCATGCGACGGCGTTCCTCGCCGCCGCGGACGAGCTCGAGGCGGACGCATTCCAGGTCAACATCAGGAAGAAGCCCGGCAGCTTCTTCGGGCCGGGCAACTCGCTCCAGGGCAACGAGCCCGCGAAAGCCGTGCTCAAGAGCGTCGACATGGTGGTCGATCTGGTCGGCCTCCTGTGGTCGAAGGAGCAGACCGAGATCACCGATGCCGGGCCGCGCATGCTGCTGGTCATCGAGCCGATCGACGTGCTCAAGCGGATGGTCTCGAATCCGGGCGACCGCAAGCGCATCGAGGCCGGCTCGGCCAGGCTGGCCAAGGCGAAAGAGATGCGCATCACCTCGCCCGGCGGCACCGACGTGACATACCGCTTCGGCGGCTACCGGATCGGCGAGCAATACGGCTACACGGACCGGGCCGGGCGCTGGGACCACTGGCCGGGCGTGTTCCTCTACACCGCGGCGGTGGAGGACGGCGTCGACGGCACCGTGGTGATCGACACCGGCGACCAGTTGCTGCTGCCGACGATGCGCTACGTCACCGACCCGATCACGCTCACCATCGAGAGCGGCATGATCACCGACATCGCCGGCCCCGGCCTCGATGCCGAGCTGTTGCGGAGCTTCATGGCGGGCTACGACGATCCGCGCGCCTACGCGGTCTCGCATATCGGCTGGGGGCTCGATCCGCGGGCGCGCTGGGACTTCATGGGCACCGATCCCGCCGCGGCCGACTCCACCGGCCAGGACGGCCGCGCGTTCTACGGCAACGTCCTGTTCTCCACCGGCCCCAATACCGAGGTCGGCGGCGACAACGACACGCTGTGCCACATCGACATCCCGCTCAAGGGCTGCACGCTCACCCTCGACGGCGAGACGATCGTGGACGCCGGCCGCATCGTGCCCGACGACATGCGGGTCGAGGGCCGCTGACGGCGGTCTTCCGCGCGGCGTAGACGCCCATTCGGCGCGATCGCGGGGGCGACGCCCGTCGTCCGGACCCGCGAAGCCGTCATGCGCTCGACCGCTCCACGGCGGTGCGCAAACTCTCGGTAACGCGGTCGGAACCGGGAACCGCTTCCGCCAGTCCGATCAACCGGCCGATTTCCGCGATGTCTTCGTCATATTCTCGCAGCCGCCTCTCATGGCTCGCGCGGGTCTTGATGCAGATCAGCGTGAACGGGCGGCCCTGCCGTTCGGTCTCGCAACGCATGTCGATCCCGCTGCGCGCGATCTCCTGCCGCAAGTGCCTCCTCAGCTCCTTGCGGAGGGGGATGCGGCGAATCCCGGCCTCCGGATCGGCGCAAAACCGCCGCAACTCGGCGCAATGCGGACAATCGCAGGCGAGGGCGTCCGTCGGGACGGTCCAATCCGCGGGCGGTTCCGGCGGGCTCCCGCTCCGCGACAGCAAGAACCCGGCCCCCTGGCGCCAGAGCGCCGCGAACGCAGCGCTTTCTCCGATCCTGCTCCCGTGTTCCGCCTGCAACGCCGCCAGAAGCGCCGGAACCGTGCGGTCCGGCGAGGCCAGGTCCGGCCGCCCGATGAGGAAGGCCGCCGCTTCGTCCGCCTCGTCCGCCAGATCGTATCGCCAGACCAGGCGAAAGATCGTTGCGAGGCTGGCGACGGACAGGGTGGCGGGCGGCACCGTCGAGTCGTCGTCCGGCGGCGAGCCGAGGAGCGGCAGCGTCGAACGGACGGCCAGGACGGCGTTCCGCAGGGTCTCCCGCCACGCCGCCTCGCTTCCGTCGTCCAGCCGTTCGCAAAGGCGGTGCACGAGGTCGAGAATGCCGTCCGTCTGCCGCGCGAGGTTGCGGCGGACCAGCCGGACCAGGATGTCGCGAAACGCCTCCGCGCCGGCGTCCTCGGCGACGCCGAGGAGCGCATCGTTCATCGGCGCGCCGTAATGCGGCAGGACGACATTGTCCAGAAAGCGCATCGTCGCGGCGCGGCTGCCGATGGCACCCAGCAGTTCCAGCACCTCCGCGCTCTGTTGCAGCCACCGGTCCCGGTCGGTCCGCGTCTCGTCGGGGTCGGGTGCCGGCCAGGCCCGCGCGACTTGAGCCGCGGTTTCCGCGACGGCGCCGCATGTGGGCGCGCCGGTCCTTTCCCGCCGCCACTCGGCCGCCAGGAAGGCCCCCACGGCGCCCGCGCCGGCGCCGGACAGAACCCTGACGCTGTCGCTCTTCGGCCAGACCACCAGGGCGGCCCGGCGATAGAGCCGCTCGATCGTCGCGCCTTCGTTGCCGCTGGCTTCGGTCAGGCGCTGCGAGTCGGGCCGTTCGCCATCCAGGCGCCCGGCCGGCATCGGCTCGCCGCGCATCAGGGGCAACGCTTCGTAGTCCGCCGGCGTGCCGTCGGTGCCCACCCAGCCGTCGAGCCAGCAATCGAAGTCCACGATTTCCACGAGTTCGTATTCGTCGTCTTCGATGCTCTCGACCTCGCGCACGTAGCCGTCGTACCAGGCGGCGCCGTACTCCTCGACATGGAGGATCGCCGCGTGCAGGGCGCAGTCGGCGCGTTCCGCCGCCTCCGCGAGCACCCGCCCGATCGCGGCGTCGACATTCTTCAACGTTCCGAACGAGAGGCCTGCCTCGCTGTAGTCGTGCTCCAGCACCCAGACCAGCTTCCCGGACGTCCCGGGCTCGCCGCATCTGGCTTCGAGCTCGGCGGCGATCGCCGCGACCTTGGCGCCGTAATCCGGCGCTTCCGTCGGGATCGCCATGTCGCCCGTCAGCACCAGATTGTAGACGAGGCAAACCCTGTGCCCCTCGGTGACGGGGAGAATTTCGTGTTCGCAGTCCGCATAGAAAGCCGCGTGGATCAGCTCCGACGGCTCATCGGTCCTCATATCGACGACGGTCTCGCGGCCTCGATGACGAATCGCGAGCTCGCCGCCCGCCCCCGCCGTCGGCAGCGAAATCACCAGGGTCGCCACCATGCCGTCGGCTTTCTCCGTATCGCGGTGCGGTGCAAAAAACCCGCCGGGCTCGTAGATCAGGAGCTTGTACAGCACCGGCGAGACCGCATCCGCCGGACATCCGAGCCCTTCCGCCGTTTGTCGCAGAATGTCGCCGAAGGTCCCGGCCCATGCCCCGCCGGCCACGTCCACCCGGTCGGCCGCGATCTGCCAGCAGTCGCGGACCGATCGATCGACGATCGTCTCCTGCCCGCGGCCGTAAGGCGCGCGCGTCGCCTCGGCGATCAGCGCCTCCGTCTGGGCGGGCGGGATCGGAAATGAAAGCGTGCCGATCGTGCCCACCTCTACCCGCGGCATGGGCGCGAAGCGCCGGCCCTGGACGCAATAGTCGCCGGGCCGGTTCACCGAGCCGATCAGATCCGCGAGCGGGGTCAGCCGTTCGTCGAACTGGAATTCTTCGTAGTCGTCCGTGTCCAAGGTGCCGATGACTCTGTCCCGTCCCGTTCCACGCCGCGCCCGGCAACGTCCCGAGGGCCCGCGCGGCGACTCAAGATCGCTTCCCCGTCGGGTCGCCCGCCCTAGCCCAGGTCCTGCCGGGCCAGAAACGATTCCAGCGCCGCGCGGCAGGCGTCGGGGCGTTCGATCTGGAGCAGGTGGCTGGTGTTCGCGATCGGTGTCCATTCGATGCCGTGGTCTTCCCGCATCGCGCGGCCCACCTTGCCGGGAGCCAGCGCGCCGGCCGCGTCCGGGTCGGAGGAGATGAAGACGAGCGGCCCGGCAAGCTCGCCGAGGCGCGGGCAGAGGTCGAGCCCGGCATTGGTCCGGTAGACCCGAGATTCCCCTTCGCGCGGGCAGCACAGCACGTAGTCGCCGGTTGCCGGGTCCTCGCGGGTAATCGAGCGCGCCATCAGCGCGTGCCCGCCCTCGACCCAGCGCGCGAGGCTCTTCGACCGGGCGAAGCGGGCGGCGAGCGCCATCGCGTCCGGGAAGCGGTCGGGACGCGTCGCCGCCCAGTCCGCCAGGCCGAGCTCGAAGGTCCGCGCGACCTCGTGCGCGCGGTGGCCGGGCGAGGGGATCAGCGGCGGGTCGAACAGCGCCAGCGCGTCCCACTTCCAGCCACGGTCCAGCGCGTGCCAGATCGCGGTGACCGCCGAGATCGAATGGAACACCCCCACCGTCGGCTTGGCGCCGAAATGCCGAGGGATGAGGTCGACCAGCCGGTCCATGTCGGCGACGAAGGCGGGAACGTCGTGGCGGTCGACGTCGTGGCGCGGGTTCTGGCCGTGGTTGCGCTGGTCGTAGATCGCGAGATCGTAGCGGTCCACGAGCAACCGCCAGAACGGGTAATAAGCGTCGATGGCGAAGCCGTTGCCGTGCGCCATCGCCAGCCTGGGCCCGTCCGGGTTGCCGTGGCGCCGCACCCGGATCAGCGCGCCGTCCTCCATTTCCGCGTCAAAGCTCTCCAGCGGCTCCGGAACGCGGAAGTTGTCGGGCGGCGCGTTCATGCCGCGACCCCGTTCCGGGACAGAAAATCCTCCACCAGAGCGAAGCACCGTTCCGGCTCTTCGAGCTGCAACAGGTGGCTGGTGTCGGGCACGAAGGCGTAGTCGATCCCGAACGTCTCGCAGTACAGCCTGCAACAGAGCGCGGTCTTCGACGCGTCCGCGGGCTCCGGGTCGGCGCCGACGATCGTCAGCGGGCGCGTCGGCGGGCGGGGCTTCCGCCAGATCGGCAGCTCCCCGACCTCGACATACAGATCCGCCTCCACCGGGCCGGGGCAGGCCAGCAGCCACTCGCCGGAGGGGGGATCGAAGCGGAGCGTCGAGCGCGCGTTGAGCTCCGGCACCCCTTTCCGCAAGCGCCGGAACCGGTGCAGGTAACGGAACACGTCGGCCAGCTCCTCGGGGTCGGGGAACCGGTTCTCGCGGATCAGGGCGGCGTCGCGCAGCGCCTCGCCTTCGGTCAACAGCGCGTCGCGCAGGGGGTTGCCTTCCGGAGGAACCACGGGCGGGTCGAACAGCACCAGCGCGTCCCAGTGCCACACGCCATCCGTGACCGCGAGGAGCGCCGCGATCGCCGACATCGAATGGAAGACGCCGATGGTGGTCTTCCCGCCCCATTCTTCCGCGATGGCGCCATGCACAATCGCGTTGTCGCGCGCGAAGCGGCGATAATCGTGCGGTTCGGCCGCGTGGAACGGGTTGCGCCCGCAATTGCGGAAGTCGAACAGGCAGAGGTCGAACCGGTCCAGCATGAACCGCCAGAACGGGAAGTAGCTGTCGCTCGCGAAGCCGTTGCCGTGGCTCAGCACGACGCGCGGGCCGGACGGGTTGCCGTGGCGCACCACGCGGATCGGCGCGCCGTCGTCCATCGCGAGGTCGAGGGCCGCGGAAGGCTCGGGCAGGACGAACCCGGCCTCCCCGCCCGAACGGGGCAGGGCGGTCACCGGTCGGCGTCTCCCGCCGCGGCGATGGCGGCGAGCAGCCGGCGCGGCGTGATCGGGCACTCGGAAACCTCGACTCCGAGCGGCGCGAGGGCGTCGTTGATCGCGTTGGCGATCGCCGCCGGCGGGCCGATCGCGCCGCCCTCGCCAATGCCCTTCTGCCCGAAGGTGGTGTAGGGCGAAGGGGTCTCGATGTGGTCGACCCGGATCGCGGGGATCTCGGTCGGCCCCGGCAGCAGGTAGTCCGCCAGCGTGGGCGCGAGCGGCTGGCCGTCCTCGGCGTAGGGCATTTCCTCGTAGAGCGCGGTGCCGATCCCCTGCCCGGTGCCGCCATGCACCTGGCCGTCGACGATCATCGGGTTGACCAGCACCCCGCCGTCCTCGCACACGACGTAGTCGAGGATCTCGACCTCGCCGGTCGCGGTGTCCACGGCGACCACGGCGGCGTGGCAGGCATAGCTGAAGGTGCCGGAATCGCGCTCCGGCTTGTAGCCGCCGACCACCTCCAGCCCCTGCCGGTCCACGTCGTCGGTGAGGTCCTGCGGGCGCAGATACCAGGTGCGGCCGACCTCCTCCAGAGACACGCTGCCCGACGCGCTGACCACCCTTCCATCCTCCAGCCGCGCCGAGGCGGGATCGACCTGCAGCAGCCCGGCGCCGATCTGGCGGATCCGCTCGGCGAGCAGCCTGCACGCCTCGGCCGACGCGCCGCCCGCCATGATCATGCAGCGCGAGCCCCAGGTGCCGGTCGAATAGGGGGTGTAGGCGGTATCGCCCAGCACCACGCGGACGTCGTCGGTGTCGATGCCGAGTATCTCGTGCGCCACCTGGGCGAGAGTGGTCTCAAGCCCCTGGCCGTGGCTGTGGACGCCGACGCGGAGCTCCAGCGCGCCGTCCGGCGTGAGCCGCGCCGTCGCCTGCTCGAAGCCCGGGATCATCGGGATGCCCCAGCCCGAATAGACCGCGGTGCCGTGCCCGGCCTGCTCGCAGAAGATCGAGAAACCGACGCCGACGCGCCGCCCGTCCGGCTCGCCGCGCGCCTGCCGCGCGCGGACCCCCGCCACGTCGATCGCCTCGGCGGTGCGGCGGATGCTCTCGGGATAGTCGCCGCTGTCGTAATGCTTGGCGGTGATGTTGTCGAACGGCATCTGCTCGGGCCCGATGAGGCTGTCGAGCCGGACCTCGTGCGGCTCGCGCCCGACCTCGCGCGCGATGGCGTCGATCGTCAGCTCCAGCGCGAAGCAGACGCCGGGACGCGCGACGCCGCGGAAGGGGAGGATCGGCGGCTTGTTGGAGGCGATCGACCAGGTCCGGCACTGGAAAGCGTCCATGATGTAGGGCCCGGGCAGGATCGAAGCGACCTGGGCGGCTTCGAGACAGGCGGAGAACGGGTAGGCCGAATAGGCGCCGGCATCGACCGTCGCCTCGGCGTCGATCGCGAGCAGCCTGCCCTCGGAATCGGCATAGCCGGTGACGATGTAGTGGTGCTCGCGGCAATTGGCGTTGGCGGTCAGGTGCTCGCGCCGATCCTCGAGCCAGCGCACCGGGCGCTCCAGCCGCCGGGCGAGCCAGGCGATGCAGACCTCCTCGGGCGCGAGAATCCCCTTGTAGCCGAACCCGCCGCCCACGTCGGGCGCGATCACCCGGATGCTGGCGAGGTCCATGTCGAGGCATTCGGCGAGCCCGTTGCGGACGATATGGGGCAACTGCGCGGCCGAGATCACGGTGAGCTGGCGGAGCCGCGAATCCCACTCGGCGAGCACGCCCTTGCCCTCGATCGGCGCCATGCACTGGCGCGCCGTGCGCACCTCGCGCGTCACCTTGACCGCGGCGCGGGCGGCGACCGCCGCGATGTCGTCCTCGACGACGGTCTCCAGGAAGACGTTGTCGCCCCAGTGCTCGTGGATCAGCGGCGCGTCGGCGTCGCGGGCGGCGAGCATGTCGGAGATCGCCGGCAGGATGTCGAAATCGACCGCCACGCTGTCCGCCATGTCCTCCGCCTCGGCCCGGGTCTCCGCCACGCAGATCGCGACCATCTCGCCCACCTGGCGCACCTTGTCGGACGCCAGCGCCGGCTGGGACGAGGGCTTGAAACCGGGCAGCGCCGAGACCGCGCGGATCGGCTTGACGCCTTCCATGTCGGCGTGGGTGAAGACGCGCGACCGGATGTCGTCCGGGATGTCGATTCCCTTGATGAGGGCATGCGCGACGGGGCTCCGGACGAAGGCGGCCTCAAGCTGGCCGGCGAGGCCGAAATCGCCGACGAAGCGGCCGCGCCCGCGCATCAGGCGGTCGTCCTCCTTGCGGGCGATGGACGCGCCCACACCCTGATTTGCCATGCCCCGCCTTCCCCGAGCCGCTATGGTGCGCGGCGGTTCTTATAGCACAGGGCGCCTCGCGGCGCGGGAGAGGGGCGATGGCGAAGACGGTCGGAATCGTGGGTCTGGGCCGGATGGGCTCGGCGATGGCGAAGAACCTGATCGCGGCCGGTTTCACGGTGGTCGGGCGCGATACCGACCCGGCCCGCGCCGACGCTCTGGCGGCGATGGGCGGGCAGGCGGCCGGGAGCCCGCGCGCGGTGGCCGAGGCGGCGGACTGCGTGTTGACCTCGCTCCCCACGATCGCCGCCTTCGAGGCGGTGACCGCGGGCGAAGACGGGCTCGCGGCGGCCGGCCGGCCCGGCCTCGTCGCCTTCGACACCTCGACGCTCCCCATCCCGGTCAAGGAGGCCGGCCGGACGGCGCTGGCGGAGGCCGGCCAGATCCTGCTCGACACGCCGGTGAGCGGCACCGGCGCGCAGGCCGCGACCGGCGACCTCGTGGTCTATGCAAGCGGGGAGACCGCCGCCATCGCCTCGCTCGGCGACGTGTTCGAGGGGTTCTCCCGCGCCCATTACGACCTCGGCGAATTCGGCAACGGCAGCCGGATGAAGTTCGTCGCCAACCTGCTGGTCGCGATCCACAACGTCGCCGCCGGCGAGGCCTTCGCGCTCGGCCTCAAGGCCGGGCTCGACCCGGAGACGATCTACGAGGTGATCTCCAACAGCGCGGCGACCTCGCGCATCTTCGAAATCCGCGGCCCCCAGATGGTCGCGAACGATTACTCCAACGCGTCCGCGTCGATCGATATGCAGCTCAAGGACATGAAGGTCATCGGCGACTTCCTCGCCGAGCTGGGCTGCGCAGCGCCGTGCTTCGCCGCCTCGGGCCAGATCTACAACGCGGCGCTGGCGCAGGGTCGGGTGGCGGAGGACACGGCGTGCGTCTGCGGCGTGCTGGAGGGGCTGGCGGGGGTGGAGCGGTAGGTCGGGCGAATACACATCTAGGGGTGATCGTCTAGAGATACTTGTCCAGCCTATCCATTGAAAACTCAACACTCCACTATCTGGCCGATCCTCGTAAACTTATAGTACTAATTTCGAGCTCCAGATAACATCAAAATGCGGACAAACACAAGAATGGCAACTCTTATTGGCGCCGCACTATGTTTTTGTCGACCAATTCTTTACAGAACTACCTGGACGCTGGTTCCATTATGTTAGAACGCATTGACTCATGACATCAATTTTCCAACCGAAAGGTGTTTGAATGATGCTCCCAAACACATTCATCGAGAAAGACCCAGAGCAAATTCTTCGTTACTTTGAAGAAATAAAGGCACTCGCCGATTCAGAAAAAGACGGTCTAGGATTCTTACGCCAACAAGCTTTACTGGATTCTATATATCGGCAAAAGATGCTGATACTCTTGGATCAAGGTAGTATCCCAAATAAACTGTTAGGATATTTGCTCCACAGCGGTGTGTTTCCACATGCCAAGATTCAACAAATCGCTACTGTAAGGTCCCGAAGAAAACAAGGGATTGGATCAGCTTTGATCCATAGCTTGGTACAGGCGCTCGAACAGCTGCAGTATATGACAATTAGAGCGGATGTTGCGTCGGACCTGAAGGTAGCTCTTGCATTTTATGCAAGCAATGGATTTGAGCCTATTCGAACACATGCGGGTGGCGTATCTCGCCAACGAACCATAGTTGTGCACATTCGCAACCTCAATACTGAAACATTGTTTGACAGAAACCTAGAAGAAGAACATGAGATCGATCTTGGGATTCGTCAACGAAGCGCGGGCGAGGCACCGTTCTATGCCCTAGATCTGAATGTCTATTTGGATTTGGTAAAAGAAAGGGAACACTCAGAAGCCGCGAGGCGATTATTCGGAGCTGCTCTCGCACACGAGATTCGACTCGTGGTGGCGAACGAATTTGTAAAAGAACTTAAGCGAACGTCTCAAGATGAGACCACCGATCCTGTTTTGCAGCTTGCTTTGCGACTTCCAAGACTGCCTGAAGGAATTCAATCTGAGCAAGATACTCTCAGAGATGAATTATATGATCTAATCTTCGTGCAAACAGGTACTGTCCCTTCGTCCGACGATCAACCGCTAAGTGACGCCGCCCATTTGGCGCATGCTATTTTGGCGCGAGCGTCGGCGTTCATTACGCGTGATCGCCGTGTGCCCGCTTCTCGTACAGAAATACTACCAAAGTTCGGAATTGATGTTTTAACCGTCGAAGAATTGCTCTCAATTCTACCGACGGAACCGGAGACGCTCATTGCTTGGCCTCAATTTGGAAGGAACTTCTCATGCGACGACGTGAGTACTAATGCAGTCCGAGAATTCATGAGGCATGAGTCTTTCCCGTTGGCAACGTTAGACGAATTTGGAGTGGATGGCGGCCCCTTGGTGGACGTGGTACGCTGATCTGTTCGACGAGAGGATCAAACGGTAGCCGTCGGTGTTTTGAGGATACCACGGGAAATGCGACCCGTCTGTCGCATGCTCATCTATTGTCGATCCGGATCGTTGGACGGAGAACTCTATTGTGACCATTTGATTGATATTTTCCTAAGGATGGCAGGCAAGGAACACGTGACAACAGTCGAGTTGCAATGTTTGACAGGTCAAACCACGTTAAAGAAGGTAGCCAAATCACGAGGATTTACAAGGCAACCGAACAGCACAAACTTAGTAAAGATTGTCTTGGGTCGACCCGTTACGCAAACTAGTTGGGCGTCTTGTATTCAACAAATAAGAATCCAAACAGGATTGTGGCTTCCTACAAAGATGCCGGTCGAACGTGATGCCGAAGCCTTTACGATTCGGTCGAATAGCAGTAGTTCTAGAAACGTATCTCTGAATGGCCTCGAAGGCCTTCTGGGGCCAACGTTATTGATCCGGCCCAACCAGCGTGGAGTTATCGTACCGATAAACCGGGCTTATTCGACAATGTTGCTGGGTCCAGGTCGACAACTGTCACTTGGCTTAACTGATGACCGGGATGCGGCATTCCGGTCAAAGCGTGCCTACGTAAATACACCGCGCGCCGCAGGCGTGATGCGTCCTGACGCGCCTATTCTCTTCTATGAGTCAATGAGAAGCGGAGGAACTGGCGGTATTGTTGCTGTGGGCCGAATCGTTGATTCGGTTATTTTGGATAAACGAGAAATTTCTCTCGATCAGCAGAGACGAATAGTAGTTGAAGATATCGATGAAATATTGACTGGAAATGAGATCCTATTGACAACATTTTGCAATCTCTTTTCTTTGCCAAAACAGGTTCCCCTCAATATTCTTCGAACGATGGGTGCGATAGATGGGTCGAATTTAGTTTCGGCCAAAGGAGTCCCAGGTGACATTGTAACTCAGGTAGTGGATTATGGATGGCAAAATGAGCGCTGTGAGTAACGCCATAATTTCTATACACCCTTGTTTTGCAGAAGCGATACTGGCCGGAGAAAAGACAGTTGAGCTTCGGAGACGCATCCCGGCTATTGAAGCGGGCACAAATTTGTGGATTTATGCGACACTTCCTCTTGGCGCAATAGTAGGATCGGCCACCGTTAAGGAAATTGTTGAAGGAGCGCCCGCCGAGTTGTGGGATATTTGTAAGAACCATGTAGGAATCGATCGAACCGATTATGACAGTTATTTTGCTGGAGCCAGCCAAGGTTTAGCACTTTTCCTTAAAGATGTTATAAAGCGTCGGCCCCTCAGAATTGATCAATTGAGAGCGATAGACCGTAGTTTCCATCCTCCGCGGGTGCTAAGGAAGATGAACGAGAAACAAGCCAAAGTCCTTAGGACACTTGCCATTGCACTAAATTAGTCCCTTTCTCGACGTGTCTACAGGTAGACAAAGATGGACGGGCAATTTTACGACGACACGCGAATCAAAGAGTTGATGCTGCTGATACACTGGTTACCAAAGGGCTTAAGGTTTCCGTGTCGAGCATAAGCTGGGAGGCGGTCCGTGAGCAAGTGTTGTTATCACAATTAGCGCTTGAATGGCAGCACAAGTTAAAATGACGCTCGGCCACCGTTATTCTGGTAGGACTTCAAACGGATTCATCGCGAGGATATCGAGCGGCGCGAAGTGGCGCAGGTTGCGCGTCAGTACCGTCAGGTTCCGGCTTGCTGCCGTCGCCGCGATTGCGAGGTCGGTGAAGCCGGGGGATTGGCCCGTCGCGCGCGCCTTGTCCATGAGCGGTCCCGCCGCCTTGGCCGCTTCGATGTCGAACGGGATGACACGGTCGCCGTAGAGGTGGAGCACGAGGTCGAGCCAGTCGGCGAGGCGGGCGGCCCTCTCGGCGGCGCCGGTGCGTTTCAGCCTGGCGATGCCGTGATGGATCTCGGCCACGGCGATCGCCGACAGGAACAGGGCGTCGGACCGCGCGTCCATCCAATCGACCAAGGCGGGGGATCGTTCCTGCCGGCCGGGCGCCCCGGTCGAGAGAACGTCCGTGTCCACCAGGTACACGACGCGTCCCTAGAGCGGGGCGTCACGCGGCGGGATGGTGTCGCGCGGGGGCAGGTCCCCGTCCTCCAGCTCCGAGGCGAGCAGCAGGCGCCCGAAGGACGGGACGTTGCGCAGGCGGTTCCATTCGTCGACGCCGAGGATCACGGCCCGCGGCTTGCCGTGGCGCGTGATGATTGCCGTTTCTCCCTGTGCCGCTTCGTCGACCAGGGCCGACAGCCTGGCCTTGGCCTCGCGTAGCTGGACCTGACGCATGGGCCGTTTCCCCTTGTAACCATTGTGGTCACAATAGACCGCCATGTCCCGTCGCGCAATCGATATCCGGCGTCGGTACAATGCGGTCGGGGAAGCCGGAGACGAGACCATGAAAATCGCCGCGGCGCACGATTTCCACGACGAGGTGGCGGCGGAGGCCGAGGCGATCTGCCCCGGGATCGAATGGGCGCTGACCGACCGGGCCGGCAACTGGACCGCGCCGCCCGAAGGCGCGGACGTCGTGATCTACGCCGGCGATGCCTATACCGACGCCTTCGTCGACACCGCGATCGCCATCGCGCCGCCCCGATGGGCGCATACCGAGGATGCCGGGATCGACGGGCGGTTCTATGACGACATGCGGGCCAAGGGGGTCGCGGTCACCCACAGCCCCGGCGCCAACGCGCCCGAGGTGGCCGAGTTCGCCTTCGCCGGCGTGATGTGGGGCGCGAAGCGGCTGGCCGAGTTCCGCGACCAGCAGCGCGCGCACGAATGGAACCAGCTCAAGCAGGCGGCGCTCGGCGCATCGACGATCCTGGTGGTCGGGCTCGGCGCCATCGGCGGCCGCGTCGTCACTTACGCGCGCGCCTTCGGGATGACGGTGCACGGCATCCGCCGCTCCGCCGATCCGGTGGCGGGGCTCGACCGGCAGGGGACGCTCGCCGACCTCGCCGACTTCCTGCCCGAGGCGGATTTCGTGGTCCTCGCCGTCCCCAACACGGACGAGACCGCCGGCATGATCGGCGCCGCCGCGCTGGCCCGCATGAAGCCAAGCGCCACGCTGGTCAATGTCGGGCGCGGCGCGCTGGTCGACATCGAGGCGCTCCGGGACGCGCTCGCGCGCCGAGCCATCGCCCAGGCCTTCGTCGACGTGCTCCCCACCGAGCCCTGGCCCGCCGACAGCGATCTCTGGGATATCCCGAACCTCTTCATCTCCCCCCACGCCGCCTGCATGACGCCGCTCTACACCGCGCGCGTCGGCGAGATCTGGCTGGAGAACCTCAAGCGCTTTCTTGAAGGGGACGCGCTGATCCACCGGGCGTTTTGAGAGGGGCTCCGCATCGCGCACCCTATCCTTGAAACCTTGTCTGACAATACGTATCGTCCGGGAAAGACGACTTAGGGGAATTGTCATGCAACGGGTCACGTCGCGTGAGTTCCAGCGGAATTTCGGGCGCTTCCAGGACGAAGCCTTGAAGTCGCCCCTCTCGATAACCCGCAACGGACGGGATCGCCTCGTGGTTCTTTCCGTCGAGGAATACGAACGCTTGAAGCGCCGGGACCGTCGGGCGATTGCCGTCGAAGATCTTTCCGACGCCGAGCTCGAAGCGATACGCCGGGCCGAGCCGCCGCCCGAAGCCGAGCTTTACGATCACGAGTTCATGCCCGGGCATGGCGCGGATACCTGACCCGAAACCGGGCCTCGTCATCAACTACGGTTATCTGTGGCTTCGCGAGGCAGCGCAGGGTCGGGAAGAGGGGTCCAAGGACCGGCCCGCCGTCATCGTCGTGGCGGTGGAAGGCGCCGACGATGAGACCAAGACGGTCTGGGTCGCCCCGATCACGCGAACCTCACCCGAAGACCGTGAGACGGCAATTGAGATTCCGATAGCGACCAAGCGCCGCCTCGGACTCGGTGCGGACCGGTCCTGGATCGTTCTTTCGGAGGTAAACCGGTTCGAATGGCCCGGTCTGGATCTCCGGCCTGTCGTGCCGGGGAAATGGGCCTACGGTCTGTTGCCCGCGGGCCTGTTCCGAACCGTCCGAGACCGGCTCTCGACGCTGGCCGGCGATCGCAGAATCCGACAGGTCAACCGCGATCCCTGACCTCGCTTCCCCGACCCATAGCCAACCCGCCCCCCGCACCCTAAATTCCCCCATACGCCCCAACCCGCCGCGAGCGCCGCATGTCCGATCGCAAGGTCACGATCATCCTCGCCAGCCTGTTCATGGCGATCGCGGTTGCGGCGATCGTCGCGGTCTATGTCTGGCGGGACCAAGGCGGCGGGATCGCCAGGATCGGCGGGCCGTTCGTCCTCGTTGACCACACCGGGACGGAGCGCACCGAAGCCGACCTCAAGGGGCGGCACGCGCTGATCTATTTCGGCTACAGCTTCTGCCCCGACGTGTGCCCGACGGCGCTCGCCGACATGCTGATCGCGCTCGACGAGCTCGGCCCCGACGCCGCCCGGGTGCAGCCGGTGTTCATCACCATCGACCCCGAGCGCGACACCCCGGCGGTGCTCAAGGACTACATCCCCAGCTTCCACCCGCGGCTGATCGGGCTCTCCGGCAGCGCCGCCCAGGTCAGCAAGGCGGCGCGCGCCTACCGGGTCTACTACGCCAGGGTCGACGATCCCGAGGCGGGCGAGAACTACCTGATGGACCACTCCTCGGTGATCTACCTGATGGACCCCGACGGGCGCTATCTCACCCATTTCAGCCACGGCACCGCGCCCGAGACGATGGCGAAGCGGCTGCGCGAGCTGGTGTCCTGAGGCCGGCGATGGCGGACGCGCCCTACTGGCGGACCAAGTCGCTCGAGGAGATGACCCGCGAAGAGTGGGAGGCGCTGTGCGACGGCTGCGCGCGCTGCTGCCTCATCAAGCTCGAGGACGAGGACACAGGCGAGATCGCCTATACCGACATCGCCTGCCGGCTGCTCGATCTCGGGACCTGCCGGTGTTCACGCTACCGCCAGCGGCTCCGGCTGGTGCCGCAATGCGTCGACCTGACGCCGGAGCAGGTGCGGCGGTTCGACTGGCTGCCCTCGACCTGCGCCTACCGGCTGGTCGCCGAGGGCCGGGACCTCGCCTGGTGGCACCCGCTGGTCTCGGGCGATCCGGAGACCGTGCACAAGGCGGGCATCTCGGTGCGCGGCCGGGCGGTGCCGGAACGCCGGGGCGACGATCCCGAAGACCGCGTCGTCACCTGGCCGGAATGAGCTCTTCCGCCGGTTCCGGCGTTTCCTCGCGCGCCGGCGGCACCGGCCAGGACCGGCGCAGCCTGTCCTCCTCGCGGCGGGCCTCCTCCGCGCTTCGCGCCTTGACCGGCCCGTAGCCCCGAATCTTCTCGGGCAAGCTCGCCAGCGCGACCGCCATTTCGTAGTTCTCTCCGGTCAGACCCTCCGCGAGCTCTTCGACGAGGGCGGCGTACCAGTCGATCAGTCCGCGCTCAAGACGCCGGTCCGGGCTCCGCGCGAACGGGTCGAACGGCCCGCCGCGCAAACGCTTCATCCGCGCGAGCGCGCGGAAGACCGCCATCGTCCACGGCCCGAAGCTGCGCTTCCCCGGTTCGCCCGTGGTCGGGTCGGGGCGGCGCAGCAGCGGGATCGCGAGGTGGAAGGAGAGCCGGAAATCGCCCTCGAACTGCGCTTTCAGCTTCGCCGCGAAGGCGGGGTCGGCGTAGAGCCGGGCGACCTCGTACTCGTCCTTGTAGGCCATCAGCTTCGCCGCTCCGCGCGCGACCGCGGCGGCGAAATCGAGCGCGGGATCGCCGAGCGCCCGCTCCGCCGCCTCCGCGCGCGCGACGAGGGCCCGGTAGCGTTCCGCATAAGCCGCGTCCTGGTATGCGGTGAGCAGCGCGGTCCTGTCCTCCACGATCTCTTCGAAGGTCTCGGCGACGGGCTCGGGCGCCAGTGCTGCGCCCGCGCGGGAAAGCACGGCCTCTACCTCCTCCGGCCGGGCGGCCTGGACGCGGCCCCAGCCGAGTGCTTCCCTGTTCGCCTCGACCGCGACCCCGTTGAGCTCGATCGCGCGTTCGAGCGCCGCGACCGTGACCGGGAGCAGCCCGCGCTGGGCGGCGTAGCCCACCATGAACATGTTGGTCGCGATGGCGTCGCCCAAGAGCGCCGTCGCGGTCCGGGTCGCGTCGACCAGCTCGGTCAGGTTGTGGCCCGCCGCCTCGCGGATCGCGCCGAACAGCGCGTCGTTGTCGAAAACCATGTCGCCGTCCAGGGTGAAGGCCGCGGTCGGCGCGACGTCCCGGTTGACCACCGCCCGGGTCCGCCCGCGCCCGAGCTTGGCCAGCGAATCGAAGCTCCCGGCGGTCACCGCGTCGCAGGCCAGCAGCAGCCGCGCCTTTCCGGCCGCGATGCGGACCGCGTGCAAGTCCTCCGGCGCGGCGGCGATGCGGACATGGCTGACCACCGCCCCGTTCTTCTGCGCGAGCCCGGACTGGTCGAGCACCGTCACGCCCTTGTGCTCCAGATGGGCCGCCATGCCGAGGATCGCGCCGATGGTGACCACGCCGGTGCCGCCGATCCCGGTCACCAGCACGTCCCAGGGCTCGTCGAGCTCGGGCCGGTCCGGCTCGGGCAGGTCCGCGAGAAGCCCGGGGAGCGCGTCGCCGCCCGCCTTCGCGCGCCGGATTCGTGCGCCGGTCAGCGTCACGAAGCTCGGGCAGAAGCCGTTGACGCAGGACAGGTCCTTGTTGCACGAGGACTGGTTGATCCGCCGCTTGCGGCCGTAGCGGGTCTCCAACGGCTCGATCGAGACGCAGTTCGACTTGACCGAGCAGTCGCCGCAGCCCTCGCACACCGCCTCGTTGATGAAGACGCGCACGTCCGGGTCGGGCGCGGTGCCGCGCTTGCGGCGCCGGCGGAGCTCCGCCGCGCAGGTCTGATCGTAGATCAGGACGCTGACCCCCTCGGTCTCGCGCAGCGAACGCTGGAGCGCGTCGAGCTCGTCTCGGCGGTGGATCCTCAGCCTGCCGGGGAAGGGCGGGCGGGCGGTGTACTTGCCCGGGTGGTCGGCGACGACGACGACCCTGGAGACGCCTTCGGCCAGCACCTGGGCCGCGATCTGTTGCGGGGTGACGGTCTGGGGCTGGCCGCCGGTCATCGCGACGGCGTCGTTGTAGAGCACCTTGTAGGTGACGTTGACGCCCGCCAGCACCGCGGCGCGGATCGCAAGGATGCCGGAATGGTGATAGGTGCCGTCGCCCAGATTGACGAAGACGTGGTTTTGGTCGGTGAACGGCGCCTGTCCGATCCAGTTCGCCCCCTCGCCCCCCATGTGGGAATAGGTGGCGGCCGAGCGGTTCATCAGCAGCGCCATCCAGTGGCAGCCGATTCCGGCCTCGGCGCGGCTGCCTTCCGGGACCTTCGTCGACGTGTTGTGCGGACAGCCGGAGCAGAAATAGGGGGTGCGCTGGAGCTCGGGCGTGTAACCCGAGAGCGCGCGCTCCTTGGCCTCGATCTCGTCCAGCCGGTCGGCGATCCGGGCGTTCGAACGGTAGCGCCCGATGCGTCCCGCTATGACCCGGGCGATCGTGGCCGGGGTGAGCTCGCCGGCCGCCGGAAGCAGCCAGTTGCGGTCCTCGTCGAACTTGCCGACGATTCGGGGCCGCGCGCTTTCCTTCCAGTTGTAGAGCTCGGCGCGGAGCTGGTTCTCCATCACCGCGCGCTTTTCCTCGACGACCAGGATCTCCTCCAGCCCGTCGGCGAAGGCGCGCGTCCCCCGGCGCTCCAGCGGCCACACCATCCCCGCCTTGTAGATGCTGATTCCGAGCCGGGCCGCTTCCGCCTCGTCGATGCCGAGATCGTCCAGCGCCTGGCGCACGTCGAGATAGGATTTCCCGGCGGTCATGATGCCGAGGCGACGGTCGGGGCTGTCCCAGACCGTGCGGTCGATCCGGTTCTCCCGCGCGAAGCGGAGCGCGGCGTAGATCTTGTCCTCCTGCAGCCGCGCCTCGATCTGGAGGCGGTCCTCGCCGAGCCGGATCGCGGCGTCGGTGGGCTCCTCGTCCTCGGGGACGACGATTTCCAGGCGGCCGGGGTCGACGGTCACGCTGGCCGAGCTCTCCACCGTCTCGGTCAGGCACTTGAAGCCCACCCAGGTCCCGCAGTAGCGCGACATCGCCCAGCCGAGCAGTCCGAAATCGAGATATTCCTGCACCGAGGCCGGGTGCAGGACCGGCATCATCAGGGCCGCGAAATTGTGCTCGGACTGCGTCGGCAGGGTCGAGGAGACCGCGCCGTGGTCGTCCCCCACCAGGGCGAGAACCCCGCCATGTAGCGAGGTGCCGGCGGCGCTCGCATGGCGCATCGCGTCCATCGAACGGTCGAGCCCCGGCCCCTTGCCGTACCAGATCGCGAACACCCCGTCATAGCGCCCGCCCTGGAACAGGTTCACCTGCTGCGAGCCCCAGACCGAGGTCGCCGCCAAATCCTCGTTGAGGCCGGGCTCGAAATGGATGCGGTTCTCCTTGAGGAAGCCGCTGGCGCGCCAGAGTGCTGTGTCGTAGCCGGCGAGCGGCGATCCGCGATAGCCCGAGATGAAGCCGGCCGTGTTCAGCCCCGCCGCTTCGTCGCGCTTCCCCTGCATCAGCGGAAGGCGGACCAGCGCCTGGGTGCCGGTCAGGTACACCCGGCCGGATTCGAGCGTGTACTTGTCGTCGAGCGTGACTTGCGCCAGTTCCATGAAGCCGTTCCCGGACGGCGCCCCGCCCGGCCCTGTGACGTTGCCGATAAAATGGGGATTCCGCGCCGCTATGGGAAGCGGCGCCGGCCCGGTCCCGATAAACCGGGCTCTCAGGGAGCGGCGTCCCGCATGAAGGCGCGCCAGATACGCGCGGGCAGGCCGCCGCCGGTGACTTTCTTCATCGGCCGGTCGTCGTCGTTGCCGACCCAGACCCCGGCCACCAGGTCGCCGGCGAATCCGACGAACCAGGCGTCGCGGAAGCTCTGGCTGGTGCCCGTCTTGCCGGCCTCTCCCCCGCCGAGCCGCGCGGCGCGGCCGGTGCCGGTCCGCACGGCCTGCCGCAGCATGCGCCTGAGCGCGCGCACCCGGTCCTCCCCGATCACTCGGGCCTGCGGCCCCCCGGTCCGCCGGTAGAGCCGCTTTCCGCCGCTCGTCTCGACCGAAGCGATGCCGTAGGGCCACACCGCGACCCCTCCGTTGGCGACGGCGGCATAGGCCGCGGTGAGCTCGATCAGGGTGACTTCGCTGGCGCCCAGCGCGAGCGAGGGGTGGGGCGCGATCGGCGTGGTGATGCCGAGGCGCCGCGCCGCGTCGATCACCCGGCGGCGGCCGGCGCGCTCGCTCACCTGGACCGCGACGGTGTTGATGGAACGGGCGAAGGCGCGTTCGAGCGGCATCGCGCCGTGGAAGCGGCCATCGTAGTTGCGCGGCCGCCAGCCGGCGACGCTGACCGGCCTGTCGACGAAGACGCTGTCCGGCGCGAGGCCGGCTTCCAGCCCGGCGAGATAGACGAACAGCTTGAAGGCCGAGCCCGGCTGGCGCCGCGCCTGGGTGGCGCGGTTGAACTGGCTCGCGGTATAGACGCGCCCGCCCACCATCGCCCTGACCGCGCCGTCGAGCGACATCGCCACCAGCGCCACCTGGGAGACGCGGCGGGCCTTCCCTTCCTTCGCGAGCAGGGCGCGGGCGTGGCGTTCGGCGATCCGCTGCAGCCGCGCGTTCAGGGTGGTGCGGATCTCGACATCCCGCGAGGTCCGTCCGATATACCCGCCCGCCCGCTCGACCGCCCAGTCGGCGAAATAGCGCGCGCCGGTCCCGGTCTCCTCGCGCAGGCGGAGCGGAGTCCGCCGCGCGGCCTCGGCCTCGGCGTCGGTCAGCTTTCCGGCATCGACCATCGCGCGCAGCACGCGGAGACCGCGCGCCCTCGCCGCGTCCGCGTCCCGCACCGGCGAATAGCGCGACGGCGCCTTGAGCAACCCGGCCAGCACCGCGGCCTCGAACAGCGACAAGTCCCGCACCGTTCCGCCGAAATAACGCCTTGCCGCCGCCGCGACGCCATAGGCGCCGGAGCCGAAATAGACCCGGTTGATGTAGATCTCGAAGATCTGGCGCTTGGAGAACCGCGCCTCCAGCCAGAGCGCGACGATCGCCTCCTGGATCTTCCGCCTGACCGTCCGCTCGGGCGTGAGAAACAGGTTCTTGGCAAGCTGCTGGGTCAGGGTGCTGCCGCCCTGGCGGATCTCGCCGGCGCGGATATTGGCGACCGCCGCGCGGAGGATCCCCCAAGCGTCGATCCCCGGATGCTCGAAGAACCGCCGGTCCTCGATCGCGCTCACCGCGGCGACGAAATAGCCAGGAAGCTCGTCGAAGCGGACCGCGCCGCCATAGAGCTGGCCGTAGCGCGCGAGCACCGCCCCGTCGGCGGTCCGGAGCAGCGCCGCCGGGCGGCGTGTCGGCGTCTCCAGCGTCGACAGGTCGGGCAGGTCCCAGGCGTACCAGGCGACCGTCCCCGCCACCGCGACGCCGATCCAGATGCCGGCCACTAGGGTCCAGCGGGCGAGCCTCGCCACCCACCCGCGCCGCTTCGCCGCGCCGCCGGACGTGCGGTTCGCCCCGTCCTTTCCGTTCCGTTTCGCGGTTCGGCGCCGTGCCATGCCCACCGTGTTCCAGAATGCCGTTCGGCGCGGGATTCGACCCCCGGCAAACATAGGTCATCGAAGGGCCGGCGTGCCGGGCGATGTCGAATCCTCGCCCCGCCCGATGGCTTGTCCGGCGATTTCGCAGCGACTATGACGGGCACCGGCTTCTCCGTCGGCTGCCGGACCGCCCATGCTGACCCTTGAGAACATCGCCTGCCGCGTCGAGGGACGCCTCCTCTTCGGGGGCGTGGACGCGCAGATCGGCGCGCGCCGCAGGCTCGGGCTGGTCGGACGCAACGGATGCGGCAAGACGACCCTGCTCCGTCTGATCGCGGGCCGGCTGGAGCCCGACGAGGGCCGGGTCGTCCGCGCCCGGGGGCTGTCCGTCAGGCTGGTCGATCAGGAGGTGCCGGGAGGTCCGCAAACGCCGCGCGCCGCCGTGCTCGCCGCGGACGGGGAACGCGCGGCCCTGCTCGCCGAAGCGGAAGGCGCCCCGGATGCGCGCCGCGCCGAGATCGAGGTCCGGCTGTCGGAGATCGGCGCGCACGCGGCGCCGGCGCGGGCCGCGCGGCTGCTCGCCGGGCTCGGCATCGACGAGGCGATGCAGCAGGCGCCGCTCGCGAGTCTTTCCGGCGGATGGCGCATGCGGGTCGCGCTCGCCGCCGCGCTCTTCGTCGAGCCCGATCTCCTGCTGCTCGACGAGCCGACGAACCATCTCGATCTCGAGGCCGCAATGTGGCTGGAGGCCCATCTGAAACGCTACCCTCGGGCGCTCGTGGTGGTGAGCCATGACCGGGACCTGCTCGACTCGGTGCCCGACGGCATTCTCCACATGGCGGGCGGGGCGCTCGCCTTCTATCCCGGCAACTACACAAGCTTCGAGAAGACCCATGCGGAGCGCATGGCGACCACCAGGGCCCAGCAGGCCCGTATCGACGCGACACGCCGCCGGCTCCAGGGATTCGTCGACCGCTTCCGGTACAAGGCGACCAAGGCACGCCAGGCGCAGAGCCGGGTGAAGGCGCTGGAAAGGCTCGCCGATCTGCCCGTCATGGCGAACGAGCACACCGTGGAGCTGACGTTTCCCGCGCCCGACGGGCTCAAGCCGCCGCTCATGACCTTCGAGGACGTCGCCGTCGGCTACGAGCCCGGCCGTCCGGTGCTGCGCGACCTGAACCTGCGGATCGACCCGGACGAGCGGGTCGCGCTGCTCGGCGCCAACGGCAACGGCAAGTCCACCTTCGCGAGGCTTCTGGCCGATCTGTTGCCGCCCGAGCGGGGCACCGTGAGGCGGGCGCGGAAACTCGCGGTCGGCTATTTCGCGCAACACCAGATCGACACGCTGCGGTCCGGCGACACGGCATTCGGCCACCTCGCGCCGCTCATGCCCGACGCCCTGCCCGAGCGCGTGCGCGCCCGGCTCGGCGCCTTCGGCTTCAGCGGAGAGCAGGCCGATGTGCCGGTTTCCGCGCTCTCCGGCGGGGAGAAGGCGCGGCTCAACCTTGCGCTGATCACCAGCCGGGCGCCGCAATTGCTGGTGCTCGACGAGCCGACCAACCATCTCGACATGGAGAGCCGGCGCGCCCTGGTCGATGCGCTCCAGGACTATGCCGGCGCGGTCGTCCTGATCGCGCATGACATGCACCTCGTCCAGCTCGTGGCCGACCGGTTGTGGCTCGTTCGGGACGGCACGGTGCGGCCCTATGACGGGGATCTGGCGGATTACCGGGCCGAGCTTTTGGACGGCGCCGGCACGGCGGGGAAGGAAGGCGGCGACCGGGAGCCTTCCGGCCGCAAGGCCGCGCGGCGGGCGGCGGCGGCCGATCGCGACAGGCGCAAGCCCTTCAAGGACGCCGTGGCCCATGCCGAGAGCCGGATCGCGCATGCCCAGGAAGCCCAGCGGCGTCTTCACGCGGCGCTCGCTTCCGCGGCCCGGCAGGACGACGGCGCGCGGATCGCCTCGCTGGGCAGGGAGCTGGCGGAAGCGAAACGGGCCGAGGCGGCGGCCGAAGGCGACTGGCTCGCCGCGTCCGAGGCGCTCGAACGGGCCGGGACGGGCTGAACCGATGCCGTGGTGGCGCAAGCGGCGAACCCGGCCGGAGAACCGGATCGAAGGGCTTGTCGTCAGGCCCGCGCGGCCCGGGGACGGCGACGCGGTCGCCGCGATGGCGCAGGCGCTCGGCCGGCTGGACAGCGGCCGGGCGAGCGATTTCACGCCGGAACGGTTCCGGGACGACGGTTTCGGCGAAGACCGGGCCTTCGAGACGCTCGTCGCGGATACCGGGGACGGGCTCGCCGGATACGCCATTTACTATCCCGGCTACGACACCGACAGCGCCTCGCGCGGCATCTATCTCGCCGATCTCTACGTCCGGGAGGGGTTCCGGCGGCGCGGCGTGGGCCGGGCGCTGGTCGAGGGGCTGGCCGCCCATGGCCGGTCGCAGGGCGCGCGCTGGATGTTCTGGTCGGTGCGCAGGCGGAACCGGCGGGCGCGGCGGTTCTACCGCGCGCTCGCGCCGGAGCTCCGGGAGGTGTTGCTGTGCGCCGCCTTCGGTCCGCGCTTCGAGCGCCTTGCGGAGGCCGGCGGCGGGAAGCTCAAACGTCCAGATTGACCACTTCCAGCGCCCGCGACTGGATGAAGTCGCGGCGCGGCTCGACCACGTCGCCCATCAGGGTGGAGAATATCTTGCCGGCCTGCTGCGCCTGGCTCACCTTGACGTGAAGCAGCGACCGCGCGTTCGGATCCAGCGTGGTTTCCCATAGCTGGTCCGGATTCATTTCGCCGAGTCCCTTGTAGCGCTGGATGCTGAGCCCCTTGCGGCCGAGCTCGAGGACCGCGTCGACCAGCTTGATCGGGCCCTTGACAGGGAATTTACGCTCGCCCGATATGAGCGTCGCGGGACGGTCGTAGATCGCCTGCAATTTGCCCGCCATCTCGGCAAGCTTGCGGGCGTCGCTGCTCCTCACCAGCGCGCCGTCGATCACGTGCCGTTCGGTTACCCCGCGCAGCGTGCGGAAGAAGGCGAAGCCGCCTTCCTCGATGATCTCCGCTCGCCAGCCGCGCTCGCTCTCGACCGTTAAGCCGTTCAGGCGCCGGGCGATTGCTTCGGCGACCGCTTCGGCTTGGCCGTCCTCCAACAGTTCCGGGCGGAAGGCGCCGAGGATCGCCGCCTGCTCGGCGACGTCGGTGTTGGACAGGCGCTGCATCATCGGCGTCATCAGGCGGCGCGCGGCGAGCGCCTGGTCCACGCGCTCCCGCAAATCCTCGCCCGCGACCTGCTCGCCCCCGTGCAGCGAGAGGACGCAATCCTGCAACCCTGCCTCGACCAGATACCCGTCCAGCTCGCCGTCGTCCTTCAGATAGACCCCGGCGGAGCCCTTGCGCGCGCGGTAGAGCGGCGGCTGGGCGATATAGAGATGGCCGCGCTCGATCAGCGCCGGCATCTGGCGGAAGAAGAAGGTCAGCAGGAGCGTCCGGATATGGCTCCCGTCCACGTCCGCGTCGGTCATCACGATGACCTTGTGGTAGCGCAGCTTCTCGATGTCGAAATCCTCGGGGCCGATCCCGGTCCCGAGCGCGGCGATCAGCGTGCCGAGCTCGGCGGAGCCCAGCATCTTGTCGAACCGCGCGCGCTCCACGTTGAGGATCTTGCCGCGCAGCGGCAGGATCGCCTGGAACGCGCGGTCGCGCGCCTGCTTCGCCGATCCGCCGGCGGAATCGCCCTCGACGATGAAGAGCTCGGAGCGGGACGGGTCGCGCTCCTGGCAGTCGGCCAGCTTGCCGGGCAGCGAGGAGATGTCGAGCGCGCCCTTGCGCCGGGTCAGCTCGCGCGCTTTGCGCGCCGCTTCCCGGGCGGCCGCGGCCTCGACCACCTTGGCGACGATCCGCCTCGCCTCGCGCGGGTGCTCCTCGAACCAGTTGCCGAGCTCCTCGCCGACGACGCCCTCGACCACCGGGCGCACCTCGGACGAGACCAGCTTGTCCTTGGTCTGCGAGGAAAACTTGGGATCGGGCACCTTGACCGAAAGCACGCAGCTCAGCCCCTCGCGCGCGTCCTCGCCGCTCAGCGTCACCTTCTCCTTCTTGGCGATGCCCTTGGCGGCGGCGTAGTTGTTGACGGTCCGCGTCAGCGCGCCCCGGAAGCCCGCCAGGTGGGTGCCGCCGTCGCTCTGCGGGATGGTGTTGGTGAAGCAGAGCATGGTCTCGTGGTAGCTGTCCGACCATTGCAGCGCGGCCTCGACGGTAATCCCGTCGGATTCCCTGCGGATCGCGATCGGCGGGTCGAACAGCGGCGACTTGCCGCGGTCGAGATATTCGACGAAGGCCCGGATGCCGCCCTCATAGGCCATCTCGACGACCCTGGGCTCGACCCCGCGGGCGTCGGTGAGCACCAGCCGGACGCCGGAGTTCAGGAAGGCGAGCTCGCGCAGCCGATGCTCCAGCGTCGACAGGCTGAAGTCGATATTGCTGAAGGTCGCGGGCGACGGGCGGAAGGTGATCTCGGTGCCGGTCCGCTCCCCGGCATCGCCCACCGCGGCCAGCGGGCCGGCCGCCTCGCCGTTCTCGAACCGGATCGCATGCTCCCTGCCGGACCGCCAGATGCGGAGCTCGAGCCATTCCGACAGCGCGTTGACCACCGAGACGCCGACCCCGTGCAGCCCGCCCGAGACCTTGTAGGAGTTCTGGTCGAACTTCCCGCCGGCATGCAGCTGGGTCATGATCACCTCGGCCGCCGAGATGCCTTCCTCGTGCATCTCGACCGGGATGCCGCGGCCGTCATCGGTCACGGTGACCGTGCCGTCGCCGTTCAGCGTGACCGCGATCTCCGAGCAATGGCCCGCCAGCGCCTCGTCGATCGCGTTGTCGACCACCTCGTAGATCATGTGGTGCAGGCCGGAGCCGTCGTCGGTGTCGCCGATATACATGCCCGGCCGCTTGCGGACCGCCTCCAGCCCCTTGAGGACCTTGATCGACGCGGCGTCGTAGGCGTCGCCGGCGAGGTCGGTCGGGGGGGCTTCGACTGTCTCGGTCATCGGCTTTCCTGACGGGTCATGCGAGAGCGGCGAGCGTGCCGCCGGCGACGGCGAAGCGCTGCGCGCGGTCGCCCAGCGCGGCGAACGTCTCGGGCTCGGTGCCGGTGATCCAGGCCTGGCTGCCCAGCGCGATAACGGCGTCGAACAGCGCCTCCCGCCGGTCGCGGTCGAGATGCGCGCCCGCCTCGTCGAGCAGCAGGATCGGCGCGCTGCCCTTCTCGTCGGCATGCAGCGCGGCCCCGGCCAGCACGATCCGGATCAGCAGCGCCTTCTGTTCCCCGGTGGAACACGACGCGGCCGGACGATCCCCGGCGACATGGGTGCAGACCAGGTCGCTCCGGTGAACGCCGAAGGTGGCGCGACCCGCCTCGGCGTCGACGCCGCGCAGTCCCGCCAGCCGCTCGCGCACCCCGTCCTCCGCCGCGAGGGCCGGCATTTCGTCCAGCATTTCCTCGACCGCCCCCTGGACGGCGAGCGCCGCGGCCGGGAAACCGCCCATCGGGGCGCGGCAATACGATCCGAGCCGCCCGACCAGGCCGCGGCGCGCGGCGGCCACCGCCACGCCGTTCTCCGCCATCGCGGTCTCCAGGGCGCCGAGCCACGCGTCGTCGCCGCGCGGACCCGCGCCCTTGAGAATCCGGTTGCGCTCGCGCATCGCCCGTTCGTAGCGGCCGACGCGCGCCGCGTGGTCGCGGTCGAAGCCGCCGACCAGACGGTCGAGAAAGCGCCGCCGCTCCGACGTGCCGGAATCGAACAGCCGGTCCATCTCGGGCGTCAGCCAGTTCATCGTCACGTAATGCGCGAGATCGGCCTGCGAGGCGGCATCGGCCCCGTCGATCCGGACCGTCCGCCGCCGCGGCGGGTCCTCCCCCGCCTCCGCGATCCCGGTTCCCACCTCCACCGGCCCTTCCGCGCCGTTCAGTGTCGCGGCGACCGACCAGGTGGCGCCGGGCCCCTCGCGGCGGGCGATCTCGGCCAGCGCGGCGCGGCGCAGACCGCGGCCCGGCGCCAGAAGGGAAAGCGCCTCCAGCAGGTTGGTCTTTCCCGCGCCGTTGGCGCCGGTCAACACGACCGGGCGTTCGTCCACCGTCACCCGCGCGGAGCCGTAATTGCGAAAATTCGTCATCGTCAGGCGCCTGACGGCAAGCTTGGGGCGCATGGCCGCCGCCCCCGCGTATGCGTTCTCCCGCGTTTCCTGTGCGCGAAGGGTCAAACGCGCATCGGCATCAGGACATAGAGCGCGCCGGGATCCGCGTTGTCGCGGACCAGCGTCGGCGAGGTCCCGTCCGAGAGCATGAACCTGGCGCCGTCATCGCCGATCAGCTGGGCGATGTCGAGCAGGTAGCGCGAGTTGAAGCCGATCTCCAGCGGTCCGTCCGCGTAATCCACTTCGAGCTGCTCCTCGGCGCTGCCCGCCTCGGGGCTCGACGCCGACAGCACCAGCGAGCCGTCGTCGAGGCTGAGCTTGATCGCCCGGGTTTTCTCCGTCGCGATGGTCGAGACCAGATCGACCGCCTTCGCGAAGTTTCTCGGATCGACCTGCAGCGTCTTGTCGTTGGCGAACGGGATCACGCGGTCGTAGTCCGGGAACGTGCCGTCGATCAGCTTCGAGGTCAGGACCGTGGTATCGACCGCGATGCGGATCTTGGTGTCCGACAGCGTGATCGCGACCTCGTCCTCGTCCTCGTCGTCGATCAGCTTGCGGAGCTCGCCCACCGTCTTGCGCGGGACGATGATGCCGGGCATTCCCGCGGCCCCTTCGGGGAGCGCCAGCTCGACCCGCGCGAGGCGGTGGCCGTCGGTGGCGACGATCCGGAGCTTCTCCCCGTCCTCGCCGTCCGCGGGGTGGACGTAGACGCCGTTGAGGTAGTATCGGGTCTCCTCGGACGACATCGCGAAGCGGGTCCGGTCGATGATGTCGCGCAGCGCCTTGGCGCCGACCACGAAGGCATGCGGCAGGTCGCCCCCCGCCATCACCGGGAAATCCTCGCTCGGCAGGGTCGCGAGCGAAATCCGCGAGCGCCCGCAGCGCACCACGAGCTGGTTCTGCTCGCCGCCGCTCGCGATCTCCAGCTCGGCCCCCTCGGGCAGCTTGCGGACCACGTCGAGCAGGGTTTGCGCAGGCACCGTGGTCGCGCCCGGCTGGGCGACCGTGCAGGGCACCCGCTCGACGATCGCGATATCCATGTCGGTCGCGGTCAGCGACAGCGTCGCCCCGTCGGCGTTGAGCAGGACGTTCGACAGGATCGGTATCGTCGTGCGCCGCTCGATTACGCCCTGAGCGTGCTGCAGCGACCGCAATAATGCCCCGCGTTCGATCGTGAGCTTCATCGTCCCGGGTTCCCCGTTTGAGGAAAAACTCCGTCCCGGCGAGGCGTGTTTCGCCCGACCGGCGGGCGGCGTCCGACACCCCGTTCTCGCCCCCAACGAAGCGCCGCGCGCACCGCAGCCATTATAGCAGAACCTGTTGCTCCGATGGGAAGAATCAAGCGTCCACCGCGCCCGACCGGGACGCGGGAACCGGGCGCCCCCTCACCCTAACCCTCTCCCCCGCGGGGGGAGAGGGAAGTCGCTTGGCGAGTTCTCCGTATCTTCTCCCCTCCCGCTTGCCCCGGATCGCAGTCCGGGGCTTGCGGGAGGGGCCGGGGGAGGGTGGGCCATCGGGTCGGGAAATCCGCGCTAGGCCTCCAGCATCCGGCGGAGCAGCTCCACGTCCTCGTCGAAGCTCGGATCGGATTGCCGGAGGTCCTCGACCTTGCGGACGGCGTGCATGACGGTGGTGTGATCGCGCCCGCCGAACTTGCGGCCGATCTCGGGCAGCGAGCGGGAGGTGAGCTGCTTGGAAAGATACATCGCCACCTGGCGCGGCCGGGCGACGGCGCGCGACCTTCGCGCCGAGTGCATGTCGGCGAAGCGGATGTTGAAATGTTCCGCCACCCGTTTCTGGATCTCCTCGATCGTCACGCGCCGCTCGTGCGCGCGCAGGAGGTCCTGCAGCACCTCCTGACAGGTCTCGAGCGTGATGTCGCGCCCGACCAGGGTCGAATGGGCGACGATGCGGTTGAGCGCGCCTTCCAGCTCGCGCACCGAGGCGGTGATCTTGTGGGCGAGGAATTCGAGCACCTTGGGCGGAACCTCCACCCCCAGATGCTCCGCCTTGGATTGCAGGATGCCGACCCTGAGCTCGGTGGTGGTCGCGTGGATGTCGGCCACCAGCCCCCAGCCGAGCCGCGAACGCATCCGCTCCTCCATGCCTTCGAGGTCGGACGGCGACTTGTCCGCCGACACCACCACCTGCCTGTTGTTGCCGACCAGGTCGTTGAAAGTATGGAAGAATTCTTCCTGGGTGTTTTCCTTGCCGTTGATGAACTGCACGTCGTCGATCATCAGCACGTCGACCGACCGGAATTGCTCCTTGAAGGCCATCGTGTCCTGGAAGCGCAACGCCCGGATGAACTGGTACATGAATTTCTCGGCCGACAGGTACACCACCCGGCGGTTGGAATGCCGCTCGCGGATGTGCCAGCCGATCGCGTGCATGAGGTGCGTCTTGCCGAGGCCCACCCCGCCATAGAGGAACAGCGGGTTGTAGGTTGCCTGAGGCGACTCGGCCACCCGCCGCGCCGCTGCGTAGGCGAGCTCGTTGGGCTTGCCGACGACGAAGTTGTCGAAGACGAAGCGGGGGTCGAGCGGGCCGCCGATCTCCGTGCCGTTGCTTTCCGCTTCGCCGCGGCCGGACGCGGCGGCGGCGGGCGCCTTCCGGGCCGGTTTGGAGGTCCGCGCCGGGGGCTCGGCCGGCGTCGGCGCCAGCCGTTTGCGCTCGCGCTTGACCGGCTCGGCCTGGATCTCGATGTCGAGCTTCTCGATCGCGTCGTTCTCGTCGATCCACAGCTCGAGGATGCGTGTGGCGAAATTCTCGCTCACGTATTCGCGCATGAAACGGGTCGGCGTCGCGATCCGCACCGCGTTTCCGTCGACGCCGACCAGACTCAGCGGCTTGAGCCAGCTGCGGTACGACGAGTCGCCGACCTCGGCGCGAAGCAGACCCCTGACACGGGCCCATTGCGCAGAAATCCGCGATTCCATCGGCATACCTTCCGAAGTCAGGATTCGTTTGTCGGGAAAACGACAAACGCGCGCGCGTTCGCCATGCGATGTGCACCGGTCCGAAGCCGCCGCCCCGGCGTCGATCCGATGCGCGGCGGGGCCGTCCCAGGCCCGTTCCGTATCGGCCTCACCAATCCGCTCACCTTGGCCCCAAAGCTAACCCGCCCTCATTCGAGGAAGTAAAACGACACGAAGGGCCAAGTATTCGCCGCGCATTGCGATAGTATTGCACAGATTTCGCAAGTGTACGGAGTGTCCTGCCTCTTTCTTCTTCTTGGAGGACACCCCCACGCTGTCCTGCCCGAAAACAGTAGCTTGACCGGACGGATCATGCAACGCCGTCTTGGCCGGTCGGGCGAAATTTTACGAAAATATCGCGGCCCCCGGCCGGCTCGAACGGCGCGAAGCGGGCGCATGCCAAGGGCCGGCGCGGGGTCGGACGGCAAAGCCGCGGTCTGTGGAAACCGGGGAAAGTTCGAGGCGCGCCGGGTCCCACCCTCCCCCTGCCCCTCCCGCAAGCCCCGGACTGCGATCCGGGGCAAGCGGGAGGGGAGAAGGTAGCGAGGAGTCTCCAAGCGGGTCCCCTCTCCCCAGCGGGGAGAGGGTCAGGGTGAGGGGGATGCCGGGTGCGACCGCGTCCGGCCGGACAATGCTCTAGCTCAGAGCCTTGAGCCTCGCGTTCAGCCGCGCGACCTTGCGGGCGGCGGTGTTGCGGTGAAGCATTCCCTTGCTGACGCCGCGCATCAGCTCGGGCTGGGCGGCCTTGAGGGCTTCGGCCGCCGCGTCCCTGTCGTTGTCGTCGAGCGCGGCCTCGACCTTCTTCACGAAGGTCCGGACACGGCCGCGGCGGGCGCCGTTGATGTCGGCCCGGCGGGCGTTGCGGCGCGTCCGCTTCTTCGCCGATTTGATGTTCGCCATCGGTCGTATCCGTTGCCTGGTTCGGATGGGGAGGGGCTTTTAGCCCGCCCGCTTCGCCGCGTCAACCGATCCTTGGGCGGTTTACCTTCCCCGCCGGCGGAACGATATTAGGCGCATGACGCTCTTGAAGATCGCCCGCATGGGCCATCCCGTGCTGCTCAGCCAGGCCGAGCCGGTCGCCGACCCGACCGCGCGCGAGATCCGCCGGCTGGTCGACGACATGGTCGAGACCATGGAGGACGCCAACGGCGTCGGTCTCGCCGCGCCGCAGGTCCATGTGAGCCGCCGGGTCATCGTGTTCAGGGCGCCCCCTGAACGGGCGGGGCCGGATGACGGCGAGGACGCCGGGACGCCGCTCACCGCCCTGGTCAACCCGTCCTTCGAGCCGGTCGGCGACGACATCGAGCTCGGCTGGGAGGGCTGCCTTTCGATCCCCGGGCTGACCGGCGCGGTGCCGCGCCATGCCCGCATCCGCTACCGCGGCACCGCGCCCGACGGGCGGGCGGTGGAGCGCGAGGCGCAAGGCTTCCACGCGCGCGTCGTCCAGCACGAGATCGACCATCTCGACGGCATTCTCTACACGATGCGGATGGACGACCTTCGCATGTTGTGCTTCTCCGACGAGATGCGCCATTTCGCGGAAGCCGCGCGGGAAGACGGTTGAGCCTTGCGATGACCGGCGATAGCGACGATCTCCGCGACCGGCTGGTCCTCGCCGCGGTCCGCCATGCCGCGGCCGAGGGGTGGACGCGCGCGGCGATCCGGGCCGGCGCCGCGGATACCGGCATCGACGAGGTCGAGGCCATGAGGATCCTGCGCGGCGGTCCCCGCGCGCTTTTCCGCGCCTTCAACGACTGGGCGGATGCGCGCATGGCCGGGGCGCTCGACGGCGCCGGCGCCCGCCTCCCGCGCCTCGGCGAGCGGGTGGAGACGGCGGTGCTGGCGCGCTTCGAGGCGCTCGAGCCCTACCGCGATTCGGTCCGGCGCGGCGTCGCCTTCGCCGGATTGCCGCGGAACGCCGCGCTCGGATTCGCCTGCTATTGCCGCACCGTCGACCGCATCTGGCGCGCCGCCGGGGACCGTTCGCACGATTTCAGCTTCTATACCAAGCGCGCGCTGCTTGCCGGCGTGCTGGGAACGACCGCGCTGGTCTGGCTGGAGGACCGCTCCGAAGGCGGCGAACTCACCCGCGCCTTCCTCCGGCGAAGGCTCGCCGACGTCATGCGGATCGGGAAGCTGCGCGCCGGCGCCACGCGGCTGTCGGAACGGCTGACCGGGACCGTCCGCGGTCCTGCGGGGCTGAGACGCCGAAGGTTTCCTTTGTTCTGACGCTAAGTTGGCACCTACCGCCACTTGAGCAAGAAACATCTGGACCGCTACGTGGTGGAATTCTCCGGCCGGCACAACGACCCGGAATCGGACACCGCCGACCGGATGCCCCAGATCGCTCAGAGGGCGGTCGGGAAATGGCTGCTCTACCGAGGTCAAGTCGGGATATCCCTGCGATTCACAAATTTCCCCAGACGTCTGCGTATAATCTGCCTAACCCACCCTTTACGCTGGGTTCGTCATGACCGGCATGCAAGGGGAGAAATGGCCATGGAGGGGCCGACACCAAACGAAGTCGGCGCGGCGCCGAAGCAGGAACGGGACGAGGATTGGGAAAAGCGGGTCATCGATGAGGTTGACCGGAACTTCGAAGTGTTCCGGGAACTTCTGCCCGGGATTCTCAAGACGAAGCGCGGCCAGATCGCGCTCATGCGCGACGGGCAGATCGTCGACTATTTCACCACTCGCGGGAAGGCACGAAAAGCCGCGGAGGACAGATACCCGGACGGAATTTGGTCAATCCAAAAGGTCAGTGATGAGACTGCATATTTGGGTCCTATATCCTGATGCGCCTCTCCGGAAGGTTCAGTTGGACCCGAGGGTTGTTGTTCAGGGTGGGATTTCTTCCGTCTGGCGCTCGGGTAAGTGGCGGTCGTATTCATGCCTGTATGGCCCTCGTGGATACCGGAGCGCGCAGGACATGCATCACTACCGCCGTCGTTGACGCGCTAACACTTCCTCCGTCGCGCGAGAACTTCGAAATGCAAACCGCAGCAGGCCCGTATAAAACGAGCCTCTACGATCTCAGAGTAGCCGTATTCGTCGACAAGACAAAAGAATGGAGCAAGCCCATGAGTGTTGAATCACCGTGTATCCATAGCTTGGGCGGTGAATTCGACGCAATTCTGGGTCGGGATGTGCTCGGGAATGGCGACCTGAAACTTGAACGGAGCGGTGACTACTTGTTCGTCTTATGAGGCATAAGACACCATCCAATTGTTGGGCTGTCGGTCGGGAGCCCTAGAGCCTGTCCGTTTCAGATAGAAGCGCCTTTACCTCTGCCTCCTCACCGTCATGGTCGGCGAAGGCCGACCATCCGCGAGTTTTTAAGTGGCTGGAATTAAAAAACAAAACGTGGATGGTCGGCCTTCGCCGACCATGACGGAAGAGAACGGACGAAGCGGTTCCAACTAAAACAGGTCCGCTCTAAAGGGGATAAAGAGCTCACGTGAAACGTCAATCGCGGTTCTCGCCGCGCGGCTTGAGGCGGGTGACGTGGCCCATCTTGCGGCCGGGGCGGGGCTCGGTCTTGCCGTAGAGGTGGAGGCAGGCGCCGGGTTCGGCGGCGGTCTTCCGCCAGTCCTTCGCCTCCGCGCCGACGATATTGGTCATCGTGGCGTCCGAGTGGCGTGCCGCATCGGCGAGCGGGAGGGCGCAGACCGCGCGCACCGCTTGCTCGAACTGGCTGGCGGCGCAGGCATCGAGCGTCCAGTGACCCGAGTTGTGCACCCGGGGCGCGATCTCGTTGACCGGCAGGGCGCCGCCGCGGGCGACGAACAGCTCGACCGCGAGAACCCCCACGTAGTCCAGCGCGTCGGCGATGCGCTCCGCGATCGCGCGGGCCTCGCGGTTCACCGCCGGGGCGATGCGGGCCGGCACGCGCGAGGTTCTCAGGATCCCGTCCTCGTGCTCGTTCTCCACGGTGTCGAACGCGGCCAGGGACCCGTCGATGCCGCGCGCGATCACCACCGAGATTTCGCGTTCGAAATCGACATGCGCTTCGAGGATCGCGCGGTCCGTCGCCAGCGCCCGCCACTCCGCCTCCGGGTCGGCGTCGGCGCGGATAACCCGCTGGCCCTTGCCGTCATAGCCGAGCCGCGCCGTCTTGAGCACCGCCGGCGCGCCGATCTCCGCCATCGCCCGGCGGAGGTCGCCGGCCGAGGCGACCGCCGAGAAGCGCGCGGTCGCGACGCCGATCCGGTTGAGAAAGGTTTTCTCGTCCACGCGGTCCTGGGCGACCGCGAGCGCCCTCGCGTCGGGGCGAACCGGCGCGGTTTCGGCGATCCGTATGACGGTTTCCGCGGGAATGTTCTCGAATTCGAACGTCGCCACGTCCACCGCTTCGGCGAACGCGGCGAGCGCCGCCTCGTCGTCGTAGGCCGCGCAGGTTGCGTACGCGGCGACTTCGGCGGCGGGCGCGTCCGCTTCCGGGCAATAGACGTGGCAGCGATAGCCCAGCCGCGCGGCCGCCAGCGCGATCATCCGGCCGAGCTGGCCGCCGCCGAGGATGCCGATCACCGAACCCGGCGGCAGGCCCGCCGGCGCGTCCGCCATGTCAGGCTTCCGGGCCGGCCGGTTCGAGGGGGACGGCGGCGGTCCGGCGCGCGCGCCAGTCGTCCAGCCGCGCGGCCAGCGCGGGGTCGAGGAGCGCCAGCACCGAGGCCGCGAGCAGGCCCGCGTTGAGCGCCCCGGCCTTGCCGATCGCCACCGTTCCGACCGGCACGCCGCCCGGCATCTGGACGATCGAGAGCAGGCTGTCGAGGCCGGAGAGCGCCTCGGAGCGCACCGGCACGCCGAACACCGGAAGCGTCGTCATCGAGGCGACCATGCCCGGCAAATGGGCCGCGCCGCCGGCGCCCGCGACGATCGCCTTGATGCCGCGCCCGCGCGCCTCGCGGGCATAGGCGTAGAGCCGGTCGGGCGTGCGATGCGCAGAGACCACGCGGGTCTCCACCGGAACCCCCAGCTCTTCGAGCACGTCCGCCGCGTGTTTCATCGTCGGCCAGTCCGACCGGCTGCCCATGATCACGCCGACGAGGGGGGCGCCGTCGTTTCGGTTTTCGGCGGACAAGATCGGCGCCTCCGTCGGGCGTCAGGCGATGATGTCGGGGACCAGCAGCGCGCGGATACGCGCGATCTCGTCCTTCAGCCGGAGCTTGCGCTTCTTGAGCCGCTGCACCTGCAACTGGTCGTAGATCACGGCCTCCGTTATGCGCGCGATCACGTCGTCGAGATCGCGATGCTCGGTCTCCAGATCGGCGAGCCGCTGCCGCAGGATGTCCTGCTCTCCCATGGTACCGGTATCAGCCTGGGCCATCGGACCGCACGATAGCAGAATCCGTTCCGGATCGTTATCACTGGAGGGGACCGGATTCCCCGGGATCGAGGAGAAAAACGTGGCGGCCGACTTTCCCGACCATCCGTTCTGGGACTTTTCGCTCCGGGTCTATGGCAGCGAGGGCGTGCCGGAGGCCTGCCTCGTGCTGCAGGAGCGCCACGGGATCGACGTGAACGTCCTGCTCTATTGCTGCTGGCTCGGCGCGAGCGGAAGGGGCGCGCTCGACGACGGCGAAATCGCCGCGGTGTGCCGGACGGTCGAGGCCTGGCACCGGGACGTGGTCCGCGCGGTCCGCGGCGTCCGCCAGCGCCTGAAAGGGGGGTTCGGCGCGGCGCCGGTCGCGCTCAGCGAACCGCTGCGCCGCCGTCTCGCCAAGATCGAAGTCGATCTGGAGCATGTCGAGCAGCTGATGCTGGCGGGCTCGCTGTCCCGCGCCGCCGACGAAGGCCTCGAGGAAGCCGCGCGGCTCGGCCACGCGCTGGACAATGCCCGGGCCTATTTCGGGGCGGAGGGGATCGACACCGACGCCGCCGATGCCGCCGAGACCGCGATCATCGTCGGCCCCGCCTTCGACGGTCTCGAATCCGCCGCCGTCGCCGAGGCGGCCAGGGCGCGGCTCGCCCCCCGATCGCCATTGCCGTCCGGGCATGACGAGAAAGGGGGCGGACGGAAAACCGGAAGCGGCCAGAAAATGGTCTGAAAGAGAAAAATTCTCTTGACCCGGGACACGAATCGCACCATATTTCCCATAGTCGGGAAGTGGGGGCGCCAGCCCTCCCCCGGCCCCTCCCGCAAGCCCCGGACTGCGATCCGGGGCAAGCGGGAGGGGAGAAGATAAGGAGGGGTCGGCGCGGCAACTCTCCCTCTCCCCGCCGGGGAGAGGGCCGGGGTGAGGGGAAATCCCGCCGGAATCGCGCATGGGACGGAATCGGGGGTCCGGGAGGCGGTTTCGGGGTCGAATCGGAAGGGAGAAAAAACCTCGTGGAATCCGTGACTTACCGACTGATTTATCTTGAACGATCATTTTTTGCTTGACCCGGGACGCGTTTCGGGGTATATTTTGCACAGTCGGGAAGTGGGGGCGCCGGAGGGTTCGGCGCCCTTTTCATTGCCGCTTACATGGATCGCTCGACAGGCGGCCGGGTTGCCCGGCGCGGATCGGCGACCGGAGCGCCGCCCGTCACGGCCCGCGCAGCGCCCGCCCCTGGAGCCTGTCCGTTTCAGATAGAAGCGCCTTTACCCCCGTCTCCTGACCGTCATGGTCGGCGAAGGCCGACCATCCACGAGTTTTTAGGGCGCTGGAAACAAAAACAAATCGTGGATGGTCGGCCGGAGCCTGTCCCCGCGAAGGCGGGGGCCGACCATGACGGAAGAGAACGGATGAAGCGGTTCCAACAAAACAGACCCGCTCTATTGCGTCATGCCCGGACTTGTTCCGGGCATCCACGTCCCTCCGCCGTCTCGCCCGCTCCCGGTTCGCACCGCGAGGCCGCAAGACGTGGATGCCCGGAACAAGTCCGGGCATGACGGTGGGCGAAAGCGGGGCGAGAGAGGGAACGGCGCCGGAGAGTTCGGCGCCCCTTTCCGTTGCCGGGCACATCGCCCGGCCATGTGGAGGACACGATCGTGCATCCAATCGCCATTGTTGCCAGCGCGACCGTCACCCGGAGCGGGCCGCCGGCGGAGGGGTTCCGCGACGAGCACCGCCGCGACACGGTCGACCCGCGGATCGAATATGCCGACTCCCCGGTGCCGCGCGCGTTCGGCATTTGCCGACAGACATTTGCCGACCGAAATGTCGACCGGCGGGTCGAGTCGGCAAATGTCGACATTTCCGCCCGGCATCCGCGGGACGCGAATGTCGACCCGGCAGCGATTTGTCGACTCGATGCCCGATCTTCCGCGAGAGTCGATTGCATCGAGCGCCGGGCAGGGTATCCTGATTCCCGCACACAAGGGGAAAGAGGAGGATGGTCGATGAATGTCGAAGAGCAGGTCGCCTCCTTGAAGGCTCGCCATGCCGAGCTCGAGGAGGCGCTGTCCCAGGAACGCGCGCGGCCGCTGCCCGACGCCGCGACGATTTCCGATCTCAAGAAACGCAAGCTCAGGATCAAGGACGAACTCGCCAAGCTGACGGTCGCCGCCGGCTAGAACCGCCGCCGCCGTCTTCGCGCAACGCCCCGCCGGGCGGCCAGGAGGCTGCCGCCCCGACCGAGGAGGAGGTGTCGTGAGCGAGCGCTACAACCAAGTCCACCGACAATCGATAGACGACCCGGAGAGCTTCTGGGCCGATGCCGCCGAGGCGATCGACTGGGACCGCCGCTGGGACCGCGTGATCGACGACGGCGCCAAGCCCGCGGCGCGCTGGTTCGCCGGCGGCATGCTGAACACCTGCCACAACGCGCTCGACCGCCATGTCGCGGCGGGGATCGGCGACCGCGTGGCGCTGATCTACGACAGCCCGGTCACCGGCGCGCAGCAGCGCTTCACCTATGCCGAGCTGAGGGACCGCGTGGCGCAATTCGCCGGCGCTCTCGCGGCGCGGGGGGTGGGCCGCGGCGACCGGGTGGTGATCTACATGCCGATGGTGCCCGAAGCGGCGGTCGCCATGCTCGCCTGCGCACGGATCGGCGCGGTTCATTCGGTGGTCTTCGGCGGGTTCGCGGCCAACGAGCTCGCGGTGCGGATCGACGATTCGACGCCCAAGGCCATCGTCGCCGGCTCCTGCGGCATCGAGCCGGGCCGGGTCGTCCACTACAAGCCGCTGCTCGACAAGGCGATCGAGATCGCCAGCCACAAGCCCGATTTCTGCGTCGTCCTCCAGCGCGAGGCCGGACCCGCGGAGCTGATCCCGGGCCGCGACGTCGACTGGAACGAGGCTGTCGCCGCGGCGTCTCCGGTCGACTGCGTGCCGGTGGCGGCGACCGATCCGCTCTACATCCTCTATACCTCCGGGACCACCGGCCAGCCCAAGGGGATCGTCCGCGACAACGGCGGGCACGCGGTGGCGCTGAAATGGTCGATGCCCAACATCTACGACACCGCGCCGGGCGAGGTGTTCTGGGCCGCCTCCGACGTCGGCTGGGTGGTGGGGCACTCCTATATCGTCTACGCCCCGCTGTTCAACGGATCGACCAGCATCCTGTTCGAGGGCAAGCCGATCGGCACGCCGGACGCGGGCGTCTACTGGCGGGTAATCGCCGAGCACGGCGTCAAGGCGCTGTTCACCGCGCCCACCGCCTTCCGCGCGATCAAGAAGGAAGACCCCGACTGCGCGCTCCGCGCGGCCTACGACATGTCCGGCTTCGAGACCCTGTTCCTCGCCGGCGAGCGGGCCGATCCGGACACCGTCAAATGGGCCGAGGACCGTCTCGGGGTGCCGGTGATCGACCACTGGTGGCAGACCGAGACTGGCTGGCCGATCGCCGCCAACTGCGTCGGCCTCGGCCGCGCGCCGGTCAAGCACGGCTCGCCGACCCGCGCGGTGCCCGGCTGGGATCTGCGGGTGCTCGACGAGGCGGGCAGGGAACGCCCGGCCGGCGAGATCGGCGCGCTGGTCGCGCGTCTCCCGATGCCGCCCGGCTGCGCGCCGACGCTGTGGAACGCCGACGAGCGGTTCCGCGAGGCCTATCTGACCGAGTTCCCCGGCCATTACGCGACCGCCGACGCCGGCTATATCGACGAGGACGGCTACGTGTTCGTGATGGCCAGGACCGACGACATCATCAACGTCGCCGGCCACCGCCTGTCGACCGGCGCGATGGAGGAGGTGCTGGCCGAGCATCCCGACGTCGCCGAATGCGCGGTGATCGGCGTCGCCGACGCGCTGAAAGGCCAGGTCCCGTTCGGACTGCTGGTCCTCAAGGACGGCGTCGAGCGCGACACCGGCATCATCGTCGACGAGGCGGTCGGCATGGTGCGCGGGCGGATCGGACCGGTCGCCGCCTTCAAGTCGGCCTCGGTGGTGGCCCGCCTGCCCAAGACGCGCTCGGGCAAGATCCTGCGCGGCACGATGCGCCGGATCGCCGACGGCGAGGAATGGAAGATGCCGGCGACCATCGAGGACCCGGCGGCGCTGGACGAGATCGCGGCGTCGCTGAGCGCGGCCGGCTATCCGAACTGAGAGTCGGGGTCCGGCGGCTCGGGCGGATCGGGCTCGGTCCGGGCGAGCTGTTCGACGGGAAACACGCCTTCGTCGTCGATCGGCTCGGGGACGTAGCCGGCCTTTTCCAGCGCGGCGTCGAGATCGGCGCGGGTGCACAGCTCGAGACCGACCGGCTCGCGCGGCTTGATGTTCGCCATGTTCCAGTGGGTGCGCTCGCGGATCGCCACGATGGTCGGCTTGGTGGTACCGATCAGCTTCGAGATCTGGCCGTCCGTGAGGTCCGGGCAGTGGCGCACCAGCCAGGCGATCGCGTCCGGCTTGTCCTGGCGGCGGGCGACCGGGGTGTAGCGCGGGCCCTTGGTCCGGGGCGAGGGCCGCGGGATGTCCTGGACCGCCATCGTCAGCCGCGCCGCCGGGTCGGCGCTGCACCGCTCGATCTCCTCGCGGGTGAGCTGGCCGTTGGCGATCGGATCGAAGCCGATGATCCCGATCGCCACCTCCTCGTCGGCGATGCTCTGCACCTCGAGCTCGTGGAGGCCGCAGAACGCGGCGATCTGGTCGAAGGTGAGGGCGGTGTTCTCGATCAGCCACACCGCGGTGGCCTTGGGCATCAATGGGTTGTTCATGCGCTTTCTTTCGTCGCGGCCCGGTGCGGTCCGGGCGTTTTCAAACAGTCAGCACGATCTTACCGATATGCGCGCTCGATTCCATCAGCGCGTGGGCCCGGGCCGCCTCGTCGAGGGCGAAGGTGGCGTGGATGACCGGGCGGATGCGCCCCTCGGCCAGCAGCGGCCAGACGTTTTCCCTCAGGGCATCCGCGATGGCGCCCTTCCGGGCGACGGTCCGGGGCCTGAGCGTCGATCCGGTCAGCACCAGCCGCTTGACCATCAGCAGGCCGAGCGGGATCGTCGCCTCGGCGCCCTCGCGGACCGCGATCTGCACCAGCCGCCCCTCGACGGCGAGCGCCCGGATGTTGCGCGCGAGGTAGTCCCCGCCCACCATGTCGAGGATCAAATCGACGCCGCGCTTCCCGGTCAGCTCCCGGACCACGGCGACGAAATCCTCCTCGCTGTAATTGATCGCGCGCTCGGCGCCGAGCTCCTCGCAGAAGGCGCATTTCTCGGCCGTCCGCGCGGTCGCGAACACGCGGGCGCCGAAGGCGCGGGCGATCTGGATTGCGGCGGTGCCGATTCCGCCCGAGCCGCCGTGGATCAGCACCGTCTCGCCCGCCTTGAGCCGCCCGCCGTCGAACAGGTTGGTCCAGACGGTGAAGAAGGTCTCGGGCAGGGCGGCCGCCTCGACCATGCCGAGCCCGTCCGGGACCGGCAGGCATTGCGGCACCGGCACCGCGCAGTACTCCGCATAGCCGCCGCCGCTCACCAGCGCGCAGACCGCATCGCCCGGGGCCGGCCCGACGACGCCGGGACCGAGCGCCACGACGGTGCCCGCGAGCTCCAGCCCCGGCAGGTCGCTCGCCCCCGGCGGCGGCGGGTAGTTGCCGCGCCGCTGGGCGACGTCGGGGAAGTTGACGCCGGCCGCCGCGACCTTCACCAGCACCTCGCCCTCGCCCGGCTCGGGGACCGGGCGGGTGCAGGGCCGCAGCATCTCGGGCCCGCCGGGCTCGAGGATTTCGATCGCCTTCATCGAGGCGGGAACGTTCCGGGTCATCGCGGGAGTTCGGGGGTGGGTCGAACGGGTTGCCTGTCTAGCGGCTGGGCGACACACTGGCAAGGCGGATCAGGGGGACCGGCGGCGTGGACGAAGAAGACCTGACGCCCCAGAAGGGGCCCAAAAAGCTGCGCGAGCTCGACGCGCTCTCCATCGGGGAGCTCGAGGAGTACATCGCCGAGCTCGAAGCCGAGATCCGCCGCGTGCGCGAGGACATCGACAAAAAACAGCGCCACCGCGAAGGCGTCGAGGGGCTGTTCAGGCGGGGCTGATGTTTCACGTGAAACAAAGGTCAGCACTGTTGACCTATGTTTCACGTGAAACATTGGTCCGATATGAGACTATTTTCGCGTCCCCCGGGGACGGGACCGACCCCTCCGGGGAACCGTCTGGACCGCCGATATCGTTTCCGCGCCAGCGCCTTGCCGGGGGATCCTGACAAAAGGGTTCGGAGCGGCGCCGGCGGCTTAATTCACTACCCAAGAGTAGTGAATTAAGCGTTCTGCCGCTTCTCCCCTCACCCCGGCCCTCTCCCCGCTGGGGAGAGGGAGAGTTGCAGCGCCGTCCCTTCTCCCCTCCCGCTCGCGGGAGGGGCCGGGGGAGGGTCGCTAATGCGCCTCGGCCCAGCTCCGTCCGCGGCCGGTCTCGACGGTCAGCGGCACGCTCAGATGGGCGGCGTTCTCCATCGTCCGGGCGACCAGGGCGGCGGTGTCGTCGACCTCGCCGTCGGGGACCTCGAACAGGAGCTCGTCGTGGACCTGGAGCAGCATCCGGGCGCCGAGACCCGCGTCCTGCAGCGCGCCGGGGAGGCGGATCATGGCGCGCTTGATGATGTCCGCCGCCGCGCCCTGCAAGGGCGCGTTGATCGCCGCGCGTTCCGAGAAGTTGCGCCGCGCCGGGTTCTTGTCGGCGATGGCCGGCGTGTGGCAGCGCCGCCCGAAGGCCGTCGTCACGTAGCCGTTGGTCCGCGCGAACGCCTTTGTGGTCTCCATGTAGTCACGGATGCCGGGATAGTGCTCGAAATAGGCGTCGATATAGGCCCGCGCCTCGCTCTGCGGGATCCTCAGCTGACGCGCGAGGCCGAACGGGCTGATGCCGTAGATGATCCCGAAATTGATCGCCTTGGCGCGGTTGCGGACCGCCGGGTCCATCCCCTCCACCGGCAGGCCGAACACCTCGCCCGCCGTCCGGGCGTGGATGTCGGCCCCTTCGTGGAACGCCGCCTTGAGCGGCTCGATGTCGGCGACATGGGCGAGCAGGCGGAGCTCGATCTGCGAATAATCGGCCGAGAGCAAAGTGTGGCCCTTCTCGGCGACGAAGGCCTCGCGGATCTTGCGCCCGTCCCCGGTCCGGACGGGGATGTTCTGCAAATTGGGCTCGTTCGAGCTCAGCCGTCCGGTGGACGCGATCGCCTGGCCGAACGAGGTATGGACGCGGCCGGTCGCCGGATTGACCGCCTCGGCGAGCGCCTCGGTATAGGTGCTCCTGAGCTTGGCGAGCTGGCGCCAGTCGAGAACCAGCGAGGGGAGCGCGTGGCCCTGGGCGGCGAGACCTTCGAGGATATCCGCCCCGGTCCCCCAGGCGCCCTGTTTGGTCTTCTTGCCGCCTTCGAGCCCCATCTCCTCGAACAGCACCTCGCCGAGCTGCCTGGGCGATCCGATGTTGAAGCCGTGTCCCGCCTCCCGGTGGATCTCCTCGGCGAGCGCCGCGCCCCTTCGCTCGAAGTCGCGCGAGAGCCCGCCCAGCACCGACACGTCGACCTTGATCCCGGCACGTTCCATGCCGGCCAGCACCGCGACCAGCGGGCGCTCCAGCGTCTCGTAGACCGTCGCCATGCGGTCGGCGACCAGCCTCGGCTTGAGCAGGCTGTGGAGCCGCAGGGTCATGTCCGCGTCTTCCGCAGCGTAGTCGCGCGCCGCGTCCAGCGGCACCTCGGCGAAGGTCACCGCCTTCTTTCCCGAACCGGCGACGTCGGAGAATTTGATGTTGGTGTGCTCGAAATGGAGCTTGCAGAGCTCGTCGAGCCCGTGGCCGTGCATCCCGGCTTCCAGCACGTAGGACAGCAGCATCGTGTCGTCGACCGGCGAGACCGCGATGCCGTAGCGCGCCAGCACCTCCATGTCGTACTTGATGTTGTGGCCGATCTTGAGGACTCCGGGATCCTCCAGCAGCGGCTTGAGCGCGGCGAGCGCTTCCTCCATCGCGACCTGTTCGGGGGCCTCGCTTTCTCCCTCGATCAGGTCGGCCGTGCCGCCGCCCGGCGGGACGTGGGCGAGCGGGACGTAGCAGGCCCGGCCCGGCTCGATCGACAGCGATACGCCGACGAGCTCGGCCCGCATCGAATCGAGCGAGGTGGTCTCGGTGTCCACCGCGACCGCGCCGGTGTGCGTCGCATCCTCTATCCACCGCCGCAGGTCCGCCGCGTCGGTGACCAGCGAATAGTCCCGCCCGGCCGGCTTCGGCTCCGGCTCTCCGGCGGCATCGTCCATGCCGGCGGCGCCCACCATGGTCGCGATCTGGGCCAGCATCGACTTGAAGCCGTGCTCGCGCAGGAACCCGCCGAGCGTGTCCGCGTCGGGCGGCGACACGACCAGATCGTCCACCGCCTGCTCCACCGGCGCGTCGATCCTGAGGGTCACGAGGTCGCGGGAGACGCGCGCCATGTCGGCGTTCTCGATCAGGTTCTGGCGGCGCTTGGGCTGCTTGATCTCTTCCGCCCGTTCGAGAAGCGTGTCGAGGTCGCCATAGGTCCGGATCAGCTCGGCCGCCGTCTTGACCCCGATCCCCGGCACGCCGGGGACGTTGTCGGTCGAATCTCCGGCCAGCGCCTGCACGTCGATCACGCTCTCCGGCCCGACGCCGAAACGCTCGATCACCTCGTCGCGCCGGATCGTGAGGTTCTTGGCCGGGTCGAGCATCGAGACGCCGTCGTTGACGAGCTGCATCAAATCCTTGTCCGAGGACACGATCACCACCTCGTGGCCCTCCTCGCGCGCCATGCGGGCGAAGGTGGCGATCAGGTCGTCGGCCTCGAAGCCGGGGAGCTCGATGCACGGCACGTTGAAGGCGCGGGTCGCGTCCCGGATGAGGTCGAATTGCGGCACCAGCTCTTCCGGCGGCTCGCTGCGGTTCGCCTTGTATTCGGGATAGATGTCGTTGCGGAACGACACCCGGGAGCTGTCGAAGATCACCGCGAAGCGACTGGTGCCGGCGTCGCTCAAGAGCTTCGCCAGCATCTTGGAGAAACCGAAGACGGCGTTGACCGGAACCCCTTCCGGGTTGGTCATCGGCGGCAGGCCGTAGAACGCGCGGAAGATGTAGCCCGACCCGTCGACCAGATAGACCGGTTCCGCGCTCCTGTCCCCGGTCTCCGCCATGATCCCGCCTCGTCCGTCGCCGCCCAGCCTGTCGAGCCCTTTATACCGTCATGGCCGGCGAAGGCCGACCGTCCACGGTTTGTTTTTTTCTTTTGGGATTATATACGAGAGTAACACGCGGTCGGACGTTTCCCCCGGCAGCGCCGGAGGTGGTGCCCGACTTATGGTCCCATCCTCCGCAAGCACTCCCCGCACTCACCTTGACGGTCGGTGCCCGAGAGAATAAATTCAACTCATGCGCGAGTGGCTGAAGAACTATGGCGTGGTCTGCGTGCTCGCCATCGGCCTCGTGGGCGGACTCTTCCTCTGGGCGGTGGACGCCCAGGTCGAGGCGCAGACCTCGGGGCTACGCGCCGACAACGCGGTCTTCAAGGTGCGGCTGGAGACGATTCAGAAGACGCAAGAGGAGACCGGCAAGCGCCTGAAGCGACTGGAGGACGGCCAGCGGGACCTGCGGGCCGAGGTGAGGGCTCTGAAGGTGGAGGTGAAACAGGGGCAGGCTGCCATTCTCAGCGCGATCGAGAAGATAAAGCCGAGCGAGTAGAAACCGGTCGCTCGGACCCCCGCAGCCTCATCTTTCCCAGATAGTCCTCGCACCCGTCCAGCCGGTGAGTGACCGGCCACGGCGGCTCACCCCCCACCGCTTGTCACAAACCGTCGAAAAAACCTCTTGCATCCAAGGACGGGTGTCCACACACGGCCATGACGGGTGAGGGCGACATGACGACGGAGGGTTACGGCCCGGTTGCCGCTTCCCCGCCCTCCTCGGCGAGCGCGGCGCCGGCGAGGTAGAGGGAGCCGCAGACCAGGACGCGGGCCGGGCCGGGGTAGCGCCGCGCGATGGCGTCAAGGGCATCGGCGGCGGTGGGGCAGGGATGCGCCTCGACGCCGAGCGCGCGGGCGGCGTCGGCGAGCGCCTCCGGGGGGTGGCAGGCATAGGCGCCCGGCACCGGGACGCCGCGGAAGCTCGCGATGTGGCCCGCGAGCGGGGCGAGGAAATCCTCCGGCGGGCGGACCGCGAGATGCCCCATGACCAGGTGCAGAGGCCGGTCGGACCAGCCTTCCGCCACCCGGGCGAGCGCCTCGCCGGCGGCGCGGTTGTGGCCGCCGTCGATCCAGAGCTCGTGGCCGGGTCCGAGCCGCGCCGACAGCTTGCCGCCCCGCAGAAGCTGCAACCGCCCCGGCCACCGCGCCGAGGCGATGCCGGCCCCGATGGCCCGCGCGTCGAGAGAAGGCCAGCCGAGCGCCCGCGCGGCGGCGACGGCGATGCCGGCATTCTCCAGCTGGTGCGGGCCGATCAGCCCCGGCGGCGGTATTTCCAGCGCGCCCGTCTTGTCGCGGTAATCCCGGCCGTCGGCGTGCCATTCGACGCCGTGCCGCAGCAGCGGGGTGCCGATCTCGGCCGCACGGGCGGCGATGACGTCAGCGGCCCCCGGTTCCTGAGGCCCGATCACCGCCGGGACGCCGGGCTTCAGGATGCCCGCTTTCTCGAAGGCGATCTCCGGGACGGTCTCGCCGAGGAAGTGGACGTGGTCGCGCGAGACCGGCGCGATGACCGAGAGCGCCGGGTTCGCGAGCACGTTGGTCGCGTCGAACCGCCCGCCGAGCCCGGTCTCGATCAGCGCGATGTCGGCGGGAACCCGCGAGAAGGCGAGGAAGGCGGAAGCGGTGGTGATCTCGAAGAAGGTGATCGGCGCGCCGCCGTTCGCCTCTTCGCATTCCGCGAGGACTTCGCCCAGCGGCGCTTCCCCGATCGGCCGGCCGCGCAGCGCGATCCGCTCGTTGAAGCGGATCAGGTGCGGCGAGACATAGACATGGGCGCTCAGCCCCGCCGCCTCGCAGACCGCCTTGAGGAACGCGATGACCGATCCCTTGCCGTTGGTGCCGGCGACATGAACCGCCGGCGGCAAGTCCCGCTCCGGATGGCCGAGCGCCGCGAGCAGGCGCTCGATCCGTTCGAGGCTCAGATCGATCAGCTTGGGATGAAGGCGGGTCAGCCGTTCGAGAACGGCGTCACTCCGCAACGGCGGCGTCCAGGCCGTCCGCGTCCGGCGGCGCGGGCAGTTCGAGCTCGGCTTCCGGATCGGGCGCCCCGACCGGGTTGGTCAGCAGGTCGATCAAATCGGCCAGCGTATCCCGCATCTCCGCGCGCGGCACCACCATGTCCACCATGCCATGCTCGAGCAGGTATTCGGCGCGCTGAAAGTTCTCCGGCAGGGTCTCGCGGATCGTCTCCTCGATCACCCGCCGGCCCGCGAAGCCGATCGTCGCGCCCGGCTCGGCGATGGCGATGTCGCCCAGCATGGCGAACGAGGCGGAGACGCCGCCGGTGGTGGGATCGGTCAGCACGACGATGTAGGGAAGCCCGGCCTCCTTGACCCGTTCGATGGCGATGGTGGTTCGCGGCATCTGCACCAGCGACAGGATGCCTTCCTGCATGCGCGCGCCGCCCGAGGACGGAAAGACGATCAGCGCCGCCTTGTCGGCCACCGCGCGGTCGGCGGCGGCGAGGATGCCGTTGCCCACCGCGATCCCCATCGACCCGCCCATGAAGCGGAAATCGAACGCGGCGATCACCGCGGGCGCGCCCTTGAGCGTTCCCGCCGCGACCAGGATCGCATCGTCGCCGCCGGTCTGGCCGCGGCTGTCGCGCAGGCGCTCGGAATAGCGCTTGCGGTCGCGGAACCTCAGCGGGTCCGCCGTGCAGGGCGGCAGCTCGACGGTCTCCCAGCTTTCGGGATCGAAGATCGATTCCAGGCGCGTGCGGGCGTCGATGCGGAGGTGGTGGCCGCAATGGGAACAGACATGGAGCGCGGCCTCGAGCTCGCGGTGGAAGATCATCTGCTCGCATTGCGGGCATTTCGACCAGAGATGCTCGGGAACCTCGGTCTTCTTGCCGACGAGGGCCCGAATCTTCGGCCGGATGTTGTTCAGCCAGTTCATCCGCCGTCCCCCTCGGCTTGCGGCGCGCGCCGGTTTCTCACCCCGCCGGCCAGCTCGCGGACCAGCGCCTCGACGCCCGGAACGGTGCCGTCGCCGGCGCGGCCGTCGACCAGGGTCGACTCGATCCGCTGCACGATCGCCGAGCCGACCACCACCGCGTCGGCGAAGCCGGCGATTTCGGCCGCCTGGTCGGCGGTGCGGACGCCGAAGCCCACCGCGACCGGAAGATCGGTCGCCTTGCGGATTCGCGCGAGCCCGGCCGCCACGTCGCGTGTCATCGCCGACTTGGTCCCGGTAATGCCGGTGACCGAAACGTAGTAAACGAATCCGTCGCAATCCGCCAGAATCCGCCGCAGGCGGTCGTCGTCGGTGGTCGGGGCGGCGAGGCGGATCAGGGCGAGCCCCGCTTGCTCCGCCGGCGTCCGCAGCTCCTCGTCCTCCTCCGGCGGCAGGTCGACCACGATCAGCCCGTCGACGCCCGCCTGCCTCGCATCCGCGACGAACGCCTCCGCGCCGTAACGGTAGATCGGGTTGAAATAGCCCATCAGGACGAGCGGCGTTTCGGCGTCGCCCGCCCGGAACGCGGAAGCCATGGCGAGCGTGTCGGCCATCGTCTGGCCGGCGCGGAGCGCGCGCTCGCCCGCCGCCTGGATCGAGGGGCCGTCGGCCATCGGGTCGCTGAACGGCATGCCGAGCTCGATCAGGTCGGCGCCCAGTCCCGGCAGCCGGGACAGGATGGCGGACGAGGTCTCGCGGTCGGGATCGCCCGCCGTGACGAACGGGATGAAGGCCGACCGGCCTTCGTCGGCCAGCGCGGCGAAGCGCCGGGCGATGCGCTCGCGGCCCCCGGTCACAGCGCGACCCCGAGCGCGTCCGCGACCGTGAAGACGTCCTTGTCGCCCCGGCCGCACATGTTCATCACCAGCAGGTGGTCGGGCGGCAAATCGCCCGCGATCCGCATCACGTGGGCGAGCGCGTGGCTCGGCTCCAGCGCGGGCAGGATGCCTTCGAGCCGGCTGCAAAGCTGGAACGCGTCCAGCGCCTCCTGGTCGGTGACCGAGACGTAGCGCACCCGGCCCACGTCGTGGAGCCACGCATGCTCCGGCCCGACCCCGGGGTAGTCGAGCCCGGCCGAGATCGAATGCGCCTCCTGGATCTGGCCGTCGCCGTCCTGCAGGAGATAGGTGCGGTTGCCGTGCAGCACCCCCGGGGCGCCTGCGGTGAGCGAGGCCGCGTGGCGTTCGGTGTCGAGCCCTTCGCCGGCGGCCTCGACGGCGTGGATGTCGATGCCGGTGTCGTCGAGAAAGGGATGGAACAGCCCCATCGCGTTGGACCCGCCGCCGATGCAGGCCACCAACGTGTCGGGAAGCCGTCCCTCGGCCGCGAGAATCTGCTCGCGGACCTCGTTGCCGATGACCGACTGGAAGTCGCGCACCATCGCGGGGTAGGGGTGCGGCCCCGCCACCGTGCCGATGACGTAGAACGTGTCGTCCACATTGGCGACCCAGTCGCGCAGCGTCTCGTTCATCGCGTCCTTCAGTGTGCGGCTGCCCGACGTCACCGGCACCACCTCGGCGCCGAGCAGCTTCATCCGGAACACGTTGGGCGCCTGGCGCGCGATGTCGGTCTCGCCCATGTAGACGACGCAGGGAAGGTCGAACAGCGCGCAGACGGTCGCCGTCGCGACGCCGTGCTGGCCGGCCCCGGTCTCGGCGATGATCCGGGTCTTGCCCATGCGGCGGGCGAGCAGGATCTGCCCCACCGTGTTGTTGATCTTGTGCGCGCCGGTGTGGTTGAGCTCGTCGCGCTTGAAGTAGATCTTCGCGCCGCCGAGATGGGCGGTCAGCCGCTCGGCGAAATAGAGCGGACTCGGGCGGCCGACATAATGCTCCAGGTAGTAGCGGAGCTCCGCCTCGAAGGCCGGGTCCTGCTGTGCCGCGCGCCACGCCCGCTCGACCTCGAGGATCAGCGGCATCAGGGTCTCGGCGACATAGCGCCCGCCGAACAGACCGAACCGTCCCTCGGCATCGGGACCGTCACGATAGGTGTTGCGTTCCACCGTACTCTCTCCGCCGCGCCCTCAGGCCCCCTTCGCCGCCCGGATGAATGCGGAGATCAGGGAGGTGTCCTTGACGCCCGGCGCGCTTTCGACGCCGGAAGATACATCAACGCCCGGCGCGCCGCTCGTCCGGATCGCCTCCGCCACGGTCTCCGGCGTGAGCCCTCCGGACAGCATCCACGGGCAGGTCCAGGAGAGCCCGGCGAGCATCCGCCAGTCGAAGGTGAGCGCGTTGCCGCCCGGCATGTAGCGCCCTTCGGTCGACGGCGCCTTGGCGTCGAACAGCAGGCGGTCGACGATCCCGTCATAGCTCCGGGCGGCCTCGATGTCGGCCGGCTCGGCCACCTTGATGGCCTTCATCGCCGGCTTTCCCGTCTTTCGCTTGATCGCGGCTACGCGCTCCGGGCTCTCGTTGCCGTGGAGCTGCAGGAGGTCGAGCCGGGCCACCGAGAGCACCGCCTCCAGCGTCTCGTCGGGCGGGTCGACGAACAGGCCGACGACCGTGACGTGCGCCGGCGCGGCGGCGGAGAGCGCGGCGGCTTCTTCTGCGGACACGTTGCGCGGCGAGCGGGGAAAGAAGACCAGCCCGACATCGCTGGCGCCCGCCGCGACCGCGGCCTCCAGGACGCCCGCCGAGCTGACGCCGCAGATCTTGACCCGGGTCGTCATCCGGCCCGCGATCTCAGCCGGATTCTCGGCAGCTTTCCGCGCTTCGGCGCCGGCGGCTCGGGGGGCAGGTCCGCCGCTTCGCCCCCGGATTCCCGCGCCGCCTCGACCAGCGTGAACTGGCGCTCGAGCGCGCTCGCCCTGCGCCTGCCGGCCCGCGCGCGGCGGCGCCACTTGCCGTCCGAGATCCACTGCGCCGATCCGCCGATAACCATGCCGACGGCGAGCGCGCCCAGCAGCGCGATATAGACCGGAAGGTCGATCTCCAGCGGCAGCGGCCACAGGTTCAGCGTCAGCGCGTGCCGGTTGGCCACGGCGAAAACGACGAACACCGCCGCGACGGGAATGAAGACCAGCCTGTAGAAAATTTTCATCCGGGGTCTCGTCCCCGATCGGCCCGGGCGCCGCCGCCCCGGCTCAGGAGTCCGCGTTCAGCCGGTCGCGCAGGTCCTTGCCCGCCTTGAAGAAGGGCACGTATTTCTTCTCGACATTGACCGATTTCCCGGTGCGCGGATTGCGGCCGACGCGCTCGCCCCGCTCCTTGACCGAAAACGCGCCGAATCCGCGCAGCTCGACGCGGCCTCCGCGATAGAGCGCGTCGGAAATCTCGTCGAAAATGGTGGAAACGATGCGCTCGATGTCGCGCCTGAACAAATTCGGATTCTGGTCGGCGAGGCGCTGGATCAACTCGGATTTGGTCATCCGCGGCCGTTCCCCGACTCGTTCCGTCTCCGCTGGCCTTCGATCATCCTCTCCGGCGGGCGGCCGGCGGCTGTCGTCAGGACGCCTCAGCGCAATCCAGCGTGCCAGACGGACACCAGACCGTCAAGCGTAAGCCGTTCAGAAAAAATGGTTCTTTCGCCCAGCGACGCCGCCCTGTCGAGCATCTTGCCGAACCTGCCGCGCCTTCCCACATCGCGGACCGGGAGCCCTTCCGCGACGCCTTTCTCGGCGCTGAGCCAGCCGACCGCTTCGGTTTCCCCGCCGATCGCGTCGACCAGCTCGGCGTCGAGCGCCTGCCGTCCGGTCAGCACGCGCCCGTCGGCGATCCTCGCCAGCCCGGCGCCGGTCAGCCCGCGCCGCTCGGCCACGAGGTCGAGGAACGTCCGGTGGCTGTCGGCGATCAGCGCCTGCAACACCTCCCGCCCGTCCTCGGTAAGCTTCTCCAAGCCCGACGGCATCGCCTTCAGCGGCCCGCTGCGGATGGTCTCGGCGCCGATGCCGAGCTTGTCGAGGAGGCCCGAGATCTCCGTGGTGTGCATCACCACGCCGATCGATCCGGTGATGGTGCCGCCGCGGGCGATCACGCGATCCGCCCCGATCGCCGCCATGTACCCGGCGGAGGTCGCGAGCCCGCCGAGGACGGCGACCACGGGTTTCCGGCCCGCGACGGCGCGGAGCGAGCGGTAGAGGGATTCGCCGCCGACCACGGTGCCGCCCGGACTGTCGATCCGGACGATCAGCGCCCGTGCGTTGTCGTCCTCCGCGATTGCCGCGAGCGCCTGCTGCCGCCGGACGTCCTCGACGATCAGACCCTGAACGGCGTGGCGCGCGATGTAGTCGCCGCCGCCGAATCCCGAGAAGCGCCCGAAGGCGGCGAGCGCGGCGAGAAGCACGGCGAGGATTCCGAGCCCCCGCCAGAACGACAGCCGCCGCTTCAGGCGCCGCCGGTCGATCAGGTAATCCGCGTCGAGTGCCATGGCTGCGCCGCCGCGGCGGAGCTAGGCGGGCCGGGACGCGTCAGGCGTCCTTGTCCCCGCCGCCAGCGTCTTCGCCCGCGCCGGTCTCTTCCCCGCTTGCGCCGGCTTCTTCACCGTCCGCGCCGGCATCGTCCCCGCCGGCATCGCTTTCGTCCTCGTCGGCCGGCGCGGCCGCTTCGGCCGTACCGTCCTCCTCTTCCCCGGCCGTGGCCTCGCGCTGGGCACGCTCGCGGATCGCGGCGCCGAGAATGTCGCCGAGGCTGGCGCCGGAATCGGACGAGCCGTACTCGGCCATCGCCTGCTTCTCCTCCGCCACCTCCTGCGCCTTGACCGACAGGCCGAGCTTGCGGTCGCGCTTGTCGACGCTGGTGACCCGGGCGTCGATCCGGTCGCCCGGCGCGAACCGGTCGGGGCGCTGATCGGCGCGGTCGCGCGAGAGCTCCGCCCGGCGGATGAATCCGTGCAGGCCGCTGGCCACGGTGACCTCGAGTCCGGTGTCGAGCACCTTGGCGACGGTGCAGGTCAGGACATCGCCCCGCTTGACGTTCTCGATCGCGATTCCGACCTGGTCTTCCTCGAGCTGCTTGATGCCGAGCGAGATGCGCTCCCTCTCGGGGTCGACGTCCAGCACCTTCGCCTTGACCGGGTCGCCCTTCTTGAAGTCGCGCAGCGCCTCTTCGCCGGGTCGCGACCAGTCGATATCCGAGAGATGGACCATCCCGTCGATCTCGCTGTCGAGGCCGACGAACAGGCCGAACTCGGTGATGTTCTTGACCTCGCCGTCGATGATCGAACCCACCGGGTGGCTTTCGAGGAACTGGTCCCACGGGTTCTCGCGGCACTGCTTGATGCCGAGCGAGACGCGGCGCTTGTTGGAGTCGACCTCCAGCACCATCACCTCGACCTCCTGGCTGGTCGAGACGATCTTGCCCGGATGGACGTTCTTCTTGGTCCAGCTCATCTCGGAGACGTGGACCAGCCCTTCGACGCCGGGCTCCAGCTCCACGAACGCGCCGTAATCGGTGATGTTGCTGACCCGGCCGGTGAACTTCACGGCCACCGGGTATTTGTGCTCGACGCCGTCCCACGGGTCGGCTTCGAGCTGCTTCATGCCGAGCGAGATACGCTGGGTCTCCGGGTTGTAGCGGATGACCTGCACCTTGACCGTCTGGCCGATGCTGAGCGCGTCGCTCGGATGGTTGATCCGGCGCCAGGCGATGTCGGTGACGTGCAGCAGCCCGTCGACCCCGCCGAGATCGACGAATGCGCCGTAATCGGTGATGTTCTTGACGATCCCTTCCAGGATCTGGCGTTCCTTGAGGTTCGCGAGGAGCTCGTTGCGCGCCTCGGCGCGGGATTCCTCCAGCACCGCGCGGCGCGAGACCACGATGTTGCCGCGGCGCCGGTCCATCTTGAGTATCTGGAACGGCTGCGGCGTGCCCATCAGCGGCGAGACGTCGCGCACCGGGCGCACATCGACCTGGCTGCCGGGGAGAAACGCCACCGCGCCCGACAGATCGACCGTGAAACCGCCCTTGACCCGGCCGAAGATCGTGCCGCTCACGCGCTCGCTGGCGTTGAACGCCTTCTCCAGCAGGGTCCACGCCTCTTCGCGGCGCGCCCGTTCACGGGACAGCACCGCCTCGCCGTTGCGGTCCTCCATGCGTTCGAGATAGACGTCGACCGAGTCGCCCACCTTGAGCTCCGGCTCCCGGCCGGGAGCCCCGAACTCCTTCAGCGCGACCCTTCCCTCCGACTTGAGGCCGACATCGACGAGCGCCGAGTCGTTCTCGATGCTGAGGACGATTCCCTTGACCACGGAGCCCTCGGTGGGTTCGCCGTCGGCGAAGCTCTCCTCGAGCATGGTTGCGAAATTCTCTCCCGCCATCGGTTGGGGGGACGCGTCCGCCGCCTGGGTTTCGGCGGCTGCTTCGTTCGACATGGGCGTTCCTGCCTCGCTCGGCCTCTGTTCAAATGCTCCAAGCCCCAAAACCGGGGCCGTCCGGAACACGGTGCGCGCGGCACGTCTTCCGGGCGGCACTACTTTCGGGACGTCGTCCGCGCGTCGAAGTGCGCCAGCGCCTCCCGGAACACCTCGTCCGCATCCATGGTCGAGGTGTCGATCACGAAGGCGTCCTCGGCGGGCGCCAGCGGCGCCGCGGCGCGACCCCGATCCCGAGCGTCGCGCGCTTCCATATCACGCAGAACTGTCGCGTATATACCGTCTGCGCCCCGCTCCCGCAACTCGCGAACGCGGCGCTCCGCGCGCACTTCGGGGCTCGCTTCGAGGAAGAGCTTCACCCGCGCATCCGGGCAGATGACGGTGCCGATGTCACGCCCGTCGAGCACCGCGCCCGACGCGCCGCCGGGCGGGGCGGCGGCGAACGCCCGCTGGAAATCGAGCAGGGCCGCGCGAACCGCGGCATCGGCGGCAACCACGCTCGCCGCCGCCGTCACCGCTTCGTCCCGAAGACCCTCGCCGGCCAGCTCGGCGACGGAGAGGTCGCGCGCCGCCCGCGCGGCGGCGGCGCCGTCGGCCGGATCGCTTCCGGAATCGATCGTCCGCCTGGCGACGGCGCGGTAGAGGAGCCCGGTGTCGAGATGCGCGAAGCCGAGATGCGCCGCGAGGCGCCGCGCCAGGGTCCCCTTGCCGCTCGCCGCCGGCCCGTCGACGGCGACGACGACCGGCGCGTCAGGCATCCGTCTCTTCCACCGGCGCGATCGCCGCCCCCAGCCCGTTCATCGCCGCGGCGAAGCCGGGGAAGCTGGTGTCGATGGTCTCGGTGCCGGCGACCCTGATCGGGCGCTCGCAGGCCATGCCCAGCACCAGGAACGCCATCGCGATCCGGTGGTCGTGCACGGCATCGATGACGGCCCCGCCCCGCGGCGGTCGTCCGGCCCCCCCCTCGACGATCAGGGTGTCGCCCTCGATCGCGGCGGCGACGCCGGCGGCCCGCAGCCCGCCGGCGATCGCCGACAGCCGGTCGCTCTCCTTGACCCGGAGCTCCGCCAGACCGTGCATCCGCGTCGTGCCCTCGGCGAAGGCGGCGGCCACCGCGAGGATCGGATATTCGTCGATCATGCGGGGCGTCCTCTCGGCGGGCACCTCTATCGCCCTCAGCCCGCCTTCCGCCGGGTGCGAGAAGACGAGGCAGCCGACCGGCTCGCCGGCCGCCGCCGCGCCGCGCTCCACCGCCGCCGCCGCGCCCATCTCGGCGAGGCAGTCGAGGAGCCCGGTGCGCGTCGGATTGAGGCCGATATCGGGAATTTCCACTTTCGAGCCCGGCACCAGCAGTGCCGCGACCCCGGGGAAGGCGGCCGATGACGGGTCGCCCGGAACCGACACCGGACGCCCCTCGATTTCCGGCTGCCCGCGCAGCGCGATCGCGCGGCCGCCATCGGTGTCCGTCACCGCCAGATCGACCCCGAAATGGCGCAGCATCAGCTCGCTGTGATCGCGCGTCGGCCGGGGCTCGACGACCGTCGTCTCGCCGGGCGTGTTGAGCGCCGCGAGCAGGACCGCCGACTTGACCTGGGCGGACGGCACCGGCAGCGCGTAGCGGATCGGCACCGGATCCCTCGCCCCCGTCACCGTCAGAGGCAGGAGATCGCCCTCGCGCGCCGAGATCGACGCCCCCATGGCGCGCAGCGGTTCCGCGACCCGGCCCATCGGCCGGGTCCTGAGCGACGCATCCCCGGTCACGACCGCGGCGATCGGGTGGGTTCCGAGCACGCCCAGCAGCAGCCGCGCCGCCGTCCCCGAATTGCCCAGGTCCAGGACCGTATCAGGCTCTCCCAGCCCTCCGATCCCGGCGCCGCGCACCGACCAGAGGCCGGGGCCGGCGCGTTCCACCGATGCGCCGAGCGCGCGCAGCGCCGCCGCCGTGGCAAGGACGTCCTCGCCTTCCAGCAAGCCGTCGATGCGCGACTCGCCGATGGCGAGCGCGCTCACGATCAGCGCGCGGTGCGAGATCGACTTGTCGCCTGGGACCCGCACCGTGCCGGAGAGGCATCCGGCGGACCCCGAGTCCAGCATCGCCATAATCGCATCGGGATTGGGATCGGTGGAGCCGATTTAGCACACCGCGGGCGGGCGCGCGACGCCGCGTCGTCGCGGGGCCGCAACTTGGCTTTGACAGAGCGCGGCGTTCGTGGCAATGGCTCCCGCGTTTCGAAACCTGCGGAGGACGCGGTGGCGAAGCCCGAATGGGGATTGAAGCGGACCTGCCGCGAATGCGGGAAGCGCTTTTACGATCTTCTCCGCGATCCGATCGTCTGCCCGGGCTGCCAGGCGGTGTTCGACCCGTTGGCGACTCTCAGGCCCCGTCGCGGCCGCGTGGCGCCGACCGCCGCCGCCAAGCCCGTGGAACCGGCTGCCGAGGAAGCAACGGAAGAGTCCGCGGACGAAGGGGATGCCGAGGGCAATATCGTCGAAGTCGAGGACTCCGACATCGACGATGACGCGGATATCGACTCGGAAGACGATGACGGTATGATCGAGGACGATTCCGGTCTCGGGGACGACGACGTTCCGGAGGCCGTGGCCGAGGGAGAAGACTGACACATTCGCCAGCCGGGGGAGAGACACAGGGGCCATAGCTCAGTTGGGAGAGCGCTTGAATGGCATTCAAGAGGTCGGGGGTTCGACTCCCCCTGGCTCCACCAGAACAGGGGCCCGGCCGGAAACGGCCGGGCCCCGGCCGTTTGCGGTGCCGGCTTTCCGGGTCGGTCCTGAATGCGCCGGCGAGATCCGGTTCAGCCCGGTCGCGCCTCCAGCGTGGGGATCGCAGAGACATCGACCGTGCGTTCCGCGACGGCAAGATCGTGAATCCGCTGAAGATCGATCCAGAATCGCGCGCCGTTGCCGAAAAGCTTGCCCAGCCGAACCGCCATTTCCGCCGTCACCGGCTGCTTCTCGTTGAGAATATCGTAGAGAGTCTGCCGGGAAATCCGGAGAGCGGCGGCTACGGATGTCTTGCTGACGGCCAGTGCAGGCAGGACATCCTCGCGGAGAATCTCGCCAGGATGCACCGGATCGATGGAAGGATGTCGTTCGATCATTAGTGATAATCCTCTATATCCACGTCCACCGCACCGTCCTCGTCCCACCCGAAGGTAACCCGGAGGTTCGCGGTCAGACGAACCGCATAGCGGCCCTTCCGGTCGCCCCTAAGAGGGTGGAAATACGATCCCGGATAGTTCACTTCCGAAGGCGTATCCGCCGCTTCGAGCGCTGCCAATATCCGGCGTAGTCTTCCGATCCATTCCGCATTCAGGCCTCGTCCCCGCCCCCTCGTCCAATAGTCGCGAAGCGCCTTGTGTCGGATGCTGCCGATCATGCGTACGAGAGGGGCGAAACCGGATCCCCGTCAGGCGATACCTGACATATTGTCGCGGGTTCGAGGCGCTGGCAAGAGCCTTGCCGCGTCGCCGCTCAACCCAGCGCGTAGGGCACCTGGTTCGGGCCCGAGACCGGCTCGCCGTCGACGCTGTTCTCGTAGCCCTTCTGCTCGAAGGTGCCGGTGCGCTGGCTGCGGACGATGAAGGCGACGGTCTTCCGGTCGCCGGCATATTCCGAGTGGATCTCGCGCGGCGGCACGATGTCGACATCGCCCGGGCCGCATTCCATCGACATCGTCTCTTCCAGCCGCCTCGTGCCATCCTCGCCCGTCACCGCGCCGAACCGGACGATGCGCTCGCGCCCCTCGAGAAGGCCGTAGACCGTCCAGGACGGGCCGTGGTCGTGGATCATCGCCCGCCCGCCGGGATTCTTGATCAGTCCGTTGAGCGCGAAGCCGTAGTCGGGATCTTCGTAGAACAGGAGGTTGTCGACCTTCCGGCCGTCATATCCGCCGACCGGCCAGGCCTCCGCGTGCGCCTTCAACTCGGGGTCGCCAAGGAGGTCGGCGAGCAGTTCGCCGCAGCGCCGCCAGCGGGCCTCCCCTTCGAGCCCGGCGGCGCAGGCCGCGCGCATTTCCGCCACGAAATTCTCGACCGCGGGCAGCATTTTCTCGCGTTCCATGGGGCTTCTCCCGGTGCTCGCGAACGATACCGTTTGCCGATTCCACGGTCAAAGCCGTGCGTTGCCAACCGGCAAGCCGGTGCGTAGTGTTCGTTCGCTAGCCAAGCATCGGCGCTCCGCGCCGGATCAGCCGCGCCAAGCATGAAACGGGACGAGGAAGCGGACGAGGGTTTACCGTGTCTGAAGGCAAGATGGAAACGATCACGCTGCAGGGAATCGACCTGCCTTTTGTCAGGCGCGGCAGCGGCCAGACGCTCCTCATGCTGCACGGCGGCGGCGGGCCGGTAGCGCCGATGCCGTTCGTCGACACGCTGGCCGAGCATTTCGACGTCATCGCGCCGATCCATCCCGGTTTCGCGGGCACGCGGATCCCCGACCGCTTCGACGATATCCACGATCTCAAGTTTCTCTATCTCGACTTCATCGACGCGCTGGAGATCGGGGATGCCGTCCTGATGGGCTTTTCGATGGGCGGCTGGACGGCGGCCGAGATCGCGGTGATGACGACGGCGCGATTCTCGAAGCTGGTTCTGGTCGATTCCGTCGGCATCAAGCCGGGCGACCGCGACACCAGGGATGTCGCCGACGTATTCGCCCTGCACCCGGCGGAGCTCCTCAAGATCACCTGGCACGACACGTCGAAGGCGCCCAACGTCGCGGAAATGGACGAGGACGCGCTCGCCGCGATGGCCGGCAACCGGATCGCGCTCGCGCTCTACACCTTCGATCCCTACATGCACAATCCGAAGCTTCCCGGACTGTTGCACCGGATCGACATCCCGACCCTGCTGATCTGGGGCGAGAGCGACGGCCTCGTCACCCCCGAATACGGCGCCGCCTTCCGCGACATGATCCCGGGCGCCCGGCTGGTGGTGATCCCCGAGGCCGGGCACGCGCCGCAGGCCGAGCAGCCCGAGGCCTTCGTCTCCGAAATTCTGGCATTCGCGTCCTAACCGAGGAGCCTGACGTTGAAGACCTGGTTCTTTACCGAAGACGCCTATCCCTATCTGCCCGACCCGGACAGCTACGAGTCGATCCGCGTCAACCTGCCCAACAAGCACTACGACCCCGACATCGGCGCCGACCTCTACCACCGCTATCTCGACATGTGGAGCGCGGCCGACGAGATCGGCCTGGAGATCATGCTCAACGAGCATCACCAGACGGCGACCTGCGTGGTGCCGGCGGCGCCGCTGATGCTGGCGATCCTGGCGCGCGAGACCAAGCGCGCGCGGCTGTTGATCCTCGGCAACCCGATCGCCAACCGGAATACCCCGGTGCGCGTCGCCGAGGAAATGGCGATGGTCGACGTGCTGTCGCGCGGCCGACTCGAATGCGGCTTCGTGCGCGGCGTGCCCTACGAGTCAGCGCCCGCCAACGTGATCGCGTTCCGCGGCACCGAGCGGCTGTGGGAGGCGCACGACCTGATCATGAAGGCCTGGACCCACCACGAGGGTCCGTTCAACTTCGAAGGCCGCTTCTACCACATGCGCCAGGTCAATATCTGGCCGCGCCCCTACCAGCAGCCGCACCCGCCGGTCTGGGTCACGATCGGCAGCGCGGGCAGCGGCGTGCAGGTGGCGAAGCACAAGCATGTCGGCGCGGTCTTCCTCGCCGGCTATAACGGCATCCGCTCGATCTTCGACGGCTACCGCGGCGGCTACCGCGAGGCCCATGGCACCGAGGCTCCGCTCGACCGGCTCGCCTATTGCGCGCTGATCCATGTCGGCGAGAACGAGCACCGGGCGCGCGAGGGGGCGGAGAAGATCCTCTGGTACATGACCTCCAACAAGGTCGCCGCGCAGTGGAACAACCCGCCCGGCTACCACCCGCCGCATGTCGCGGCGATGATCATGAAGGGCACGCGCGGCGGCGCCGGCGTCCCGCTCAACCCGCAGCTCGACGACCAGATGGCGCGCGGCAACGTGTTCGCCGGCACGCCGGACAAGGTCTACGAGCAGATCAAGGCGTTCTGGGAGTATTCCGGCGGCTTCGGCCACCTGCTGATGATGGGCCAGGCCGGGTTCCTCAGCTACGGCGATACGCTGACCTCGATGCAGCTCTTCAACGACGAGGTCTATCCCAGGCTGCGCGAGCTCACCGAGTCCTACGACCCCGACCGCATGTCGCATCTGCGCAACTCGCTTCCCGACGTCGAGGCGACCTCGCTCGGCGATCTCGGCTTCGCTTTCGTCCGGTAGGTCCGATGACGGAGATCGCCAGCAACTACGTCGACGTCGACGGTATCCGCACCCACTATCTGGAGGCGGGAGAGGGGCCGACGGTGGTCCTCCTGCATTCGGGCGAATACGGCGGCGCAGCCGAGATCAGCTGGCAGTTCACCATCCCGGCGCTCGCGCCCGAATTCCGCGTCGTCGCGCCCGACTGGCTCGGCTTCGGGCGCACCGACAAGGTGTTCGACTTCGGCGACGCGCGGAGCCGCGTCTACCGCCACATGCAGCGCTTCGTCGAGATCATGGGGATCGAGGAAGCCGATTTCATGGGCAACTCGATGGGCGGCAGCAACCTCGCGCGGATCGCGGCGACCGAGCCCGATCTCCTGCCGCTGCGCTCGATCGTGCTGTGCAGCGGCGGCGGGTTCACCCCCGAGACCGAGGAGCGCAAGGTCCTGCTCGCCTATGACGGCAGCGAGGACGCGATGCGGGCGCTGGTCAAGGCGATGCTGCACGACCCCAGATGGGGCGACGACGACGATCACATCGCCCGGAGGCAGGAGTTCGCGCTGATGAAGGGGGCCTGGGAATGCCAGTCGGCGCCCCGGCTCAGGCCGCCCGCGCGGGAGAGCGGAGGCGGCTCCGGCTTCGGGACTCCCGACAACACGCCCTACGAGAACATAAGCGTGCCGACGCTGATCGTGGCCGGCGCCGACGATCCGTTGCGCGAGCCCGGCTATGCGCCCAAGCTCGCCGCGCGCATCGAAGGCGCGGAGGTCCATGTGTACGAGAATTGCGGGCACTGCCCCAATATCGAGCACGCGGACAGGTTCAACGCCCAGGCGCTCGACTTCCTCCGCCGCGTCAACGCCGGCTGAGCCGCCGCCCTTCGATAGGCGCTTATACCGATTACTTGACAGGCGCGAGGCCGACAGGCGTTCCGGGAAACGCCGGGGCGTATCCGGTTCGTGGCGCACCGTTCCTCCCCCGTCATGGTCGGCGTAGGCCGACCATCCACGAGTTTTTGGAGCGGTCGGACAGAAAAACAAAACGTGGATGGTCGGCCTACGCCGACCATGACGGGAGGGAGGCTGGGCGGTTCCCGTGCCCGTCGCGACGGGAGGCCGTTCCCAGCGTCGATTCGCGCCCGACGGTCGGCTGTCAAGTAATCGGTATAAGCCCCCTTCGATACGCCGCTTCGCGGCTACTCAGGGTGAGGGAAAAAGAATGTCCTCATCCCGAGTAGGCCCGAAGGGCCGTATCGAGGGACGCCTCACCAGGCGGCGACCGCGCCGTTGCTGCGCGGGTCGCTGGCCCCGGAGAGGCGCCCGTCGGGGTGGCGGATCGCGACGCCCGCATGGCCCATCACGTCGCTATGCGGGGGAACCGTCTCCACCTCGTGCCCCGCCGCGGCGAGGGCTTGTGCCACGTCCCCGCCGAATCCCTCCTCGATCCTCAGCGAGGTCGTCTCCTCGCCCCAGGCGCGCCCGAGCAGCCAGCGCGGCGCGGTGATCGCCTTCTGCGGGTCGATGCCGTAGGTCACGATACGGCTGTAGAGCGCCGCCTGGGTCTGCGGCTGGCCTTCGCCGCCCATCGTGCCGAAGGCCATCGTCCGGCCGTCGGCGAGCCGGGCGAGCGGCGGGTTGAGGGTGTGGAACGGCTTGCGTCCGGGCGCCAGCCGGTTCGGGCCGCTGTCTCCGAGACTCATACCCGAACCCCGGTTCTGCCAAAGCAGCCCGGTGTCGGGCAGCACGACGCCCGAGCCGAACTCCCAGTAGAGGCTCTGGATGAAGCTGACCGTCCGGCCGGCGCCGTCGATCGCGCCCATCCAGACGGTGTCCCCGTCGGGTCCTGCCTGCGGCCACGGGGCGGCTTTCCCGCGGTCGATGCCGCGCGCGGTGTCATCGAGCGTTTCCGGCGTCAGCCAGTCGCGGGCGTCCGCCTCCATCGTCGCCGGATCGCCGAGATGCGCGTTGCGCAGCAGAAAAGCGCGCTTGGTGGCCTCGACGACGAGGTGGACGTGGGCGAACCCGTCCGGCTCCTCGTCTTCCAGCCCCAGCCGGTCGATCAATCCGAGGATCATCAGCGCGGTCGCGCCCTGGGTCGGCGGCGGCATGTTGTAGACGGTGCCGGAGGAGAGACCGACCGAGAGCGGGGCGCATCGGATCGCCCGGTGCCCGGCAAGGTCGTCCGCGCCCACCGGCGCGCCGAGACGGCCGAGATCGGCCGCGATCCGCCGCGCGAGCCCGCCCCGGTAAAAGTCGTCCAGCCCGTCGCGGGCGAGGCAGCGAAGCGTTTCGGCGAGCGCCGGATTGCGGAACGTGGCACCGGGCGCCGGCGCCGCGCCTTCCGCCAGAAACGTCTCCGCGAAGCCCGGGACCCGGGCCAGCTCGTCGGCCTTGAGAGCGGTCGTCGCGGCCTGGTTGTCGCTTGTCGGGAAGCCGGTTTCGGCGAGCCACACGGCATCCTCCAGCAGCCGTTCGAGCTTCATCGTCCCGCCCCATTCGGCGGCGACGGCGAGCGCTTCCCGCCATCCCGATACGGTGCCCGCGACCGTGTTGGCGGCGAGCGGGCCGCGCGCGGGGATCGCCGACGCGCCGGAATAGAATGCAGGCGTCGCGGCCGCGCCGGTCGCGCCGCAGGCGTCGATGCCGACGGGTTCCGCGCCGGGGGCGGCGATCAGCCAGAAGCCGTCGCCTCCGAGCCCGTTCATGTGCGGATAGACCACCGCGATCGCCGCCGCCGCGGCGACCATCGCCTCGATCGCGTTGCCGCCTTCGCGCAGCACCGCGAGCCCGGCCGAGGCGGCAAGACCGTGCGGCGCGACGACCATCCCGCGAACGCCGTCGGCGGCCCTCAGCATCCGGCGGATTCCGCGCGCGAAAAATCGCCCCGGGCGACATGGATCTCGGCGGTCGGGTTGATGCCCTCGGTCCAGCTCCGGTGACGCTCGAACAGCAGCGGGTCGTGGCCCGGGACGATGCGCTCGAACGCGTCGCCCACCACATCCCTGATCCGGCGGTAGCAGTCGATCAGGTTCCAGGCGTCGCCCTGGATATAGGCGGGCGGCCACATGCGCTCGATGTTGGAATACCAGTAGACGCAATCGCCGGCGACGACATAGGGCCCCGAACGCGTCGAGACCTCCAGCCACTGCGAACCGAAGGTGTGTGAATTCAGCGCGAGGCGGGCGGCCACGCCGGGCAGGATCTCACCGTCTCCATCGAGAAATTCGACCCGGCCGTCCGCGATCAGCCCCTCCAGCACCTCGAAATCGTCCGGATTGATGGAGGAGAGCGGCCATTTGCGCGTGTCGGAGCCCAACCCCTCGGGGAGCGCGAACACGCTTTGCCAGCCGTCGTATTCCGCCCGCTGGACATGAAAGCGGGCGTTCGGAAAGCGGTCGAGATTGCCGGCGTGGTCGAAATGGAGGTGGGTCAGGATGACGTCTTCCACGTCCTCCGGCGCGAAGCCGATCTTGGCGAGCGTGGTCTCGGGGTGCTCGACCCCCTCGTATGTCTTGCCGCTCGGCGACCAGCCGCCCTTCATTCCGGTGTCGATCAGCGCGAGCCGCCTTCTCCCGCCCTCGGGCCCGCCGTGGAGGGCGGTGTAGATCATCGGATTGCGCACCATGCCCTGGTTGCTCTCCAGCAGCGTGCCGCCGAAGAAATCCCGCGGCATGTTGGAGCGCGTGTAGGCGAACGCCCAGATCGAATAGTCGGTCGGCATCCGCGTCGGCAGGGTCAGGCGTCTGCCGCGCCCGGCACCATGTTGCGGGCGTAGGTCCGCGCGGCGTCGCTGTCGTTGTGGTTATAGGTGCCGCCGTGGAAGAAGCGGCTCACCTGGGGCAGGAAATAGGGGTGGACGCCGAGCTCCGCGAGCTTGCGGATGTCGACATCGCGGAACGCCGCCTTCTCGGTTTCGCTCAGCCCGTATTCGTCGAACACGGTCTCCATGTCCTGGCGGAAGCGTTGGAACAGCCGCATGTCCCTGCGGACCTCGAAGATCATGCGGTTCGACGGCAGGGTTCGGTCGACATCGGCGATCGGCATACCGGCCTCGCTTCAAGGGGCGAACGCCCAAGCAAACCACGCCGCGCGGAGGGCCGCAACGCCTCAGCCGCGGCTGCAGGCGCCTCCGCCGAGGACGCAGAAACGGGCGCAATGGGGATGGTTGAGCTTCACGTCGCCGGACGCTTCGGCGAGGCTGTGGCCGAGGTCGAACTGCATCTCGTATGGCAGGAGCGTGCAGGAGACCACGCTCGCGGGCCGTCCCTTGCGCTTGACCACCATGCGCTGGGTCGCGCACATCATCGCGTCCGGCGAAACGTCGAGAATGTCCCAGCAGGCCTCCGTTATCTCCGGGACATCGGCGGCCTCGTCCATCTCGGGCAGCAAGGTCAGCTTCACCGGGTCGTCGGCGTCGAACTCGATCCCGTGCCCGTCGAACAGCCGGGCGAACCCCGCGCGCAGCGACTCCTCGCTCTCGTTCCAGCAGGTGCGGCCGCAGACATGGACGTCGAAGCCGTTCTCCACCAGCCAGATGAATCCGGCGATGGCCGGTTCCCAGCTGCGCCCGCCCCGCTCGATTTCGTGTATCGCCTGTCCGTAATGGTCGAGCGAGACGCGGATCGTGAGGCTGTTGCCATAGGCCTCGTTCAGCCTGAGGAGATCCTCCGCCCGCTTCATCATCGGGCGCATCGCGTTGGTCAGCACCAGCACGGAAAACCCGCGTTCCAGGCAGGTCTCCAGAATCGGCACGATTTCGGGGTTCATGAACGGCTCGCCGCCGGTGAACCCGATTTCCCTCGTCGGGAGGCCGTTCTCCGCGATTTCGTCGAGAAAGCGCACCACGTCGACCAGCGGGATATAGGCGAGGCGGTCGTTGGTCGGGCTCGACTCGATATAGCAATTGCGGCAGGTGAGATTGCAGAGCGTGCCGGTGTTGAACCACAGGGTCCGGAGCGCGCCGAGCGCGACGGAGGCGCGGCTGGCGCCGTCCAACGTGACGTCGGGGTCGCGAAATTTGCCGCCGCGCGGGGCGGCGGCCTCGATCGAGGCAGGTTCTACCCTCATTTGGCTAGGGCTCTTCCCGAAAGGAACAGGATCGTATAGCGGACGCTTCCCCGTCGCCATAGCCAATATTTCGCGATCTTGGATGCGGATATGGCGCGAAGCGTCGCGGCATACTAAGTAGAGCAAGAGCGTTCGCAATGCGGGACGAACGGCATGGGTGCCGCGCCGCCCCGATTGGATCGAAGGAGGAATTCATGACGCTGAGAATCAACGCGGAAGCCCCGAATTTCACCGCCGAGACGACCGATGGGACGATCGACTTCCACGACTGGATCGGCGACGGCTGGGCGATCCTGTTTTCCCATCCCAAGGACTTCACGCCGGTCTGCACGACCGAGCTCGGCTACATGGCCGGCCTGGCGTCCCAGTTCGCGGCGCGCAACACCAAGATTCTCGGCCTCAGCGTCGATCCCGTCGGCAACCACAGGGAGTGGTTCAAGGACATCGAGGAGACCCAGGGCCACGCCGTGACCTACCCGCTGATCGGCGATCCCGAGCTCAAGGTGGCCACGCTCTACGACATGCTGCCCGAGGGCGCGGGCGATACCTCCGAGGGCCGCACCGCGGCGGACAACGCGACCGTCCGTTCGGTCTTCGTGATCGGGCCGGACAAGAAGATCAAGGCGATGCTGACCTATCCGATGAGCACCGGGCGCAATTTCGACGAGGTGCTGCGCCTGCTCGACTCGATCCAGCTCACCGCCAGGCACTCGGTGGCGACGCCGGTCAACTGGAAGGACGGCGACGACTGCATCATCCTGCCGGCGGTGTCGGACGAAGACGCCAGGGAGAAATTCCCCGGCGGCTGGGACGCGCCGCGGCCCTATCTCCGGATCGTGCCGCAACCGCGGTGAAGCGGGGCTTCGCGGCCGTTGCCCGGAAGGACCGTTGGCCGAAACAGAGCATATGCGCCGCGCGATCGCGCTCTCCGTCGGCATGATGCGCGCCAATCGCGGCGGCCCTTTCGGCGCGGTGATCGTTCGCGACGGGGCGGTGATCGCCGAGGGCTTCAACCGGGTCACGTCGGACAACGATCCCACCGCCCATGCCGAAGTCACCGCGATCCGCGCGGCCTGCGAGGCGCTCGGCACGTTCTCGCTCGAAGGCTGCGAGATCTACACCTCCTGCGAACCCTGCCCGATGTGCCTGGCGGCGATCTACTGGGCGCGGCTCGACCGGATCTTCTATGCCAACACCCGCGAGGACGCGGCGCGCATCGGGTTCGACGACGAGCACATCTATCGCGAGATCCCGCTTCCTCCCGACCGCCGGGCGATACCGATGCGCCGGATCCTGGCCGACGAGGCGGCGGACGCATTCCGCGAGTGGGAGGAAAAACCGGACAGGGTGCCGTATTGACCGGGGCTCGCGCATGACGCTGACACGGGAATCGCTCGCGGTGCGCATCGACAAGGCGCTCGGCCGCCGGCCGGCGGACCTGGTGATCAAGCACGCCCGCATCCTCAACCTCGCCACCGGCGCGCTGGAGGAGGGCGATGTCGCCATCGCCGGCGAGCTCATCGTCGGCACGCACGAGACCTATGACGGCAGGGTGACGATCGATGGGCGCGGCGCGGTGGTCGTGCCGGGCTTCATCGACACCCACGTCCATGTCGAGAGCAGCGTCGTCACCCCGGCGGAGTTCGACCGCTGCGTCCTGCCGAGAGGGACGACGACCGCGGTCTGCGATCCGCACGAGATCGTCAACGTGCTGGGCGCCGAGGGGCTCGAGTATTTCCTCGATTCCGCCGGCGATCTGGCGATGGATCTCAGGGTCCAGCTTTCGAGCTGTGTGCCTTCGACCTCGCTGGAGACCGCCGGCGCCCGGCTGGAAGCCGGGGACCTCCTGCGCTATCGCGACCGCGAGCCGGTGATCGGCCTCGCCGAGTTCATGAGCTTCGGCGACGTCTTCGCCCATGACGGCCCGACGCTGGACAAGCTCATCGCCTTCGAAGGGGCGCATATCGACGGCCACGCGCCGCTGCTGTCCGGCTACCAGCTCAACGCCTACGCCGCCTGCGGCATTCACAACTGCCACGAAAGCACCAACGTCGCCGAGGCGGCGGAGAAGCTGAAGAAGGGCTTCCAGGTGCTGATCCGCGACGGCAGCGCGTGCAAGGACGTGGCCACGCTGGCGCCGCTGCTCACCGATGCCAGCGCGCCCTTCATCGCGTTCTGCACCGACGACCGCAACCCGCTCGACATCGCCGAGGAAGGCCATCTCGACCATGTGATCCGGACCGCGATCGCCGCCGGCGCTCCGGTGGCGGCGGCCTATCGCTCCGCGACCTGGTCGGCGGCGAAGGGCTTCGGGCTCAACGATCGCGGGGCGGTCGCGCCGGGCTACCGCGCCGACCTCGTTCTCCTCGACGACCTCGAGACCTGCCGGGTCAGAAGCGTCATCCGCTCCGGCGCGCTCGTCACCGACGCCTCGTTCCCCGGCCGCGCCGACGCGCGCGAGCCGGTCGGATACGGCTCGGTCAAGCTCGATCCGGTGGACGAGAGCGCCTTCGCCATTCCTTCGGGCGGCCCGACCGGCCCGGTGATCGGCCTCGTCCCCGGCACGGTGCTGACCGAACATCTCACCCTCACGCTCCCCTACGCGGACGGGCTCAGGGAGCGCGATCTCGACGCCGATGTGCTCAAGGTCTGCGTCTTCTCGCGTCACGGCAAGAACCGCAATGTCGGGCGCGGGTTCGTCAAGGGATTCGGGCTCCGGCGCGGCGCGCTCGCCTCCAGCGTCGGGCATGACAGCCACAACGCGATCACCGTCGGCTGCGGCGACGCCGACATGGCGGCGGCGATCAACCGCCTGATCGAGATTCAGGGCGGCTTCGTCGCGGTCGCCGACGGGCAGGTCGTCGCCGAGCTGCCGCTGCCGGTGGCGGGTCTGATGAGCGACCGGCCCTTCGAGGAGGTCCGCGACGGCCTGCGGGCGCTCAGACGCGGGGTGAAGGCGCTCGGCTGTCCGCTCGACGAACCCCTGCTACAGCTCGCGTTCCTGCCGCTCCCGGTGATCCCGCATCTCAAGATCACCGATTACGGGCTGGTCGACGTCGACCGGTTCGAGCTGATCGCGGCATAGGCCTCCGCCAGCCGGGTGGCGAGCGCGCGGGTCTCGCCTTCGAGCTCCGCCGCCGGCACCGCTCGTCCGACAAGCCCCATCGTCACGGCGGCGGACGCATCGTAGGTGCGTCCTTCCAGGACGAGCTCGAGCGTGCGCGCGCGGCCCATGACGTTCAGCATGGCTGAAACGAAGCCGGTATCGAGGAAGAGGCCGATAGTTCTCGGCGACACGCGGAACATGGCGTCCTCCGCGGCGATCCTGAGATCGCAGCGGCAGGCGATGTCGACGCCGCTCCCCATGCAATAGCCCTCGATCATCGCGACCGTCGGCATGGGAAGAGCGCCGAGCCGGCTCGTCGCGCGTTCCGTCGCTTCGCTGTAGGACCGCGCCGAGGCGGGATCGCGCCGCTCCTCGGCAAAGCGCGACATGTCGAGCCCGGTCGAGAACGCCCGCCCGCCCGCGCCCCGGACGACGACGCAGCCGATCCCCCGCGCCGCCTCCAGCTCCGCGACGCGCGCCTCCAGCGCCTCCCAGTCCTCGCGAGCCAGCGCGTTGAAGCGCTCCGGCCGGTCGAGGGAAATCGTCGCCACGGCGCCGTCGAGCGTCAGTGCTACGTTCCGGGTCACGGCCGGAGGCTAGTCGATTTCGGCGTCCGGACGAACCCGCCGGGTCATGATTCTGTCGCGCAAGCCGCAATCGAACTATCATCCCGCCGTGCCAACGGGAACCGGATCGACATGCCGTTCGCGCATTACCTCATCGACATCGCGGTCTGCCTGCGGCGGTTGACCTGGCTGCCGCTTCCCGCCGACCCGTCGGAAGACGAGCGGACCTTCGAGGAGGCGTGCTGGGCCTATCCCCTGGTGGGCGCGGCAATCGGCGGGGTCGCGGCCGTCGCCTGGCTCGCGGCTCAGGCGCTGGGCCTGGCGCACGGCGTGGCGGCGGTCGTCGCGCTGGCCGCCTCGTTCGCCGCCACCGGAGCGGAACCCGAGCGCGCGCTCGCACGGGCCGCGGGGTCGCTCATCGCGCCGCGCGGCGCGGACGACGCCCCCGGAGCCGAGCGAACGCTGATCGCGTTGGCCCTGGTGGTCCTGTTCCGCGCGACCGCGATCGCGGCGGCGGCGGGAACCGGGGCGGTCGGCGGAGTGCTGATCGGCGCGGCCGCGATCGCCTATGCCTGCCAGCTTGCCGCTCTCCACGGCGCGCCCGACGACGAGACGGAGACCGTGGCGAGGCCGCCCATCGGACCCGTCGCCGCGGGGCTCGCCATCGCCGCGGCGGTCTCGCTCCTCGTGCTGCCCCAAGGATGGCTCGCGGCGGTGATCCTCGCGGGCGCGGCGACCGGGGCCGTCGTTTTCGCCGCGCGGCGGCCCGGTTCGACCGCCGCGGCGCGGGCGTTGTCGGCGGTGCTCGCGCTGGCCGAAATCCTGGCGCTGCTCGCCGTCATCGCGTCCTGGTGACGGCGATCGCGAAGGCATAGACCATCGCGACCTCGATCAGCCGGTCGAAGCGGCCGGACGCCCCGCCGTGACCGGCCTCCATGTTGGTGTGAAGGAGAACCGGAGCGTCGCCGGTGTTCAGCCGGCGCAGCCGCGCCACCCATTTCGCCGGCTCCCAATAGGTGACCCGGGGGTCGGTCAGCCCGCCGGTCGCGAAGATCGCCGGATAGTCCCGCGCCGCGACGTTGTCGTATGGCGAATAGGACGCGATCAGCCGGTAGGCCGCTTCGTCCTCGATCGGGTTGCCCCATTCCGGCCATTCCGGCGGGGTCAGCGGCAGATCCGCGTCGCACATCGTGTTGAGCACGTCGACGAACGGCACCTCGGCGAGGATCGCCGCGAACAGGTCGGGCCGCAGATTGGCGACCGCGCCCATCAGCATCCCGCCCGCGCTTCCGCCATGGGACACGATCCGGCCCTTCGCCGTGTAGCCCTCGGCGATCAGGCGTTCGCCGGCCGCGATGAAATCCGAGAAGGTGTTCGGTTTCCGGTCCCGCTTGCCGTCGAGATACCAGCCATAGCCGCGATCCGCGCCGCCCCTGATATGCGCGATGGCATAGACGAAGCCGCGGTCGACCAGACTCAACCGATTGGTCGAGAACGACGCGGGCATGGACATTCCGTAGGCGCCATAGCCGTAAAGCAGCAGCGGCGCGGTGCCGTCGAGCGGGGTGGCGCGGCGGTGGAGGACGGAGACCGGAATTTGCGCGCCGTCTTGAGCGGTCGCGGTCAGCCGGCGGGTGACGTAATCGCCGGGCTCGTGCCCGCTCGGCACTTCCTGCGTCTTGCGCAGCGTCCGCTCCCGGGTCGCCATGTCGTAGTCGAAGGTCCGGTTCGGCGTCGTCATCGAGCTGTAGACGAAGCGGAGCGTCGCGGTGTCGAACTCGTAACCGGGCAGCAGCGAAAGGTCGTAGGCTTCCTCGTCGAAGGCGATCTCGTGCGCCTTCCCGCTCGCGAGATCGGTGACGACGATGCGCGGCAGGCCGTCCACGCGCTCCAGCCGGACGTGGTGGCCCGCGAAGAGGCGTTGCGCGCGCACATGGACGCCCTCCTCGTGGGCCAGCCAGTCGCTCCAGCTGCGGCGTCCCGGTTCTTCGACGGGCGCGGTCGCGATCTTGAAGTCGACCGCGCCGTCGGCGTTGGTCCGGATGAACAGGCGGTCGCCGCGGTGGGCGACGTCGTACTCGACCCCGGGATCGCGCGGCGCGACGAGACGCGGTTCGCCTTCCGGCGCGTCCGCCTCGATCAGCCGGACTTCCGACGTGGTGTGATCGTGCGCGGAGACGGTGACGAACCGTCCGCTCTCCGACTTGCCGATGCCGACGAAGAAGCCGGGATCGGACTCTTCGTAGACAACCGCGTCCTCGCCGCTGTTTCCGATGCGATGACGGCGCACCTGCCAGGGCCGGTGGTTGTCGTCGATGACGGTGTAGAAGACGGTCTCCCCGTCATTGGCCCACACGACGTCGCCGCGCGCGTCCTCCACCGGCCCGTCGACGATTTCCCCCGATACGATGTCGCGAACGAAGATCCGGTAGCGTTCCGATCCGTTCAGGTCGGTGGCGTAGGCGAGGCGGCGGTGGTCGGGGCTGTGCCGGCAGGCGGCGATGCGGAAATAGCTCTCGCCCTCCGCCTCCCGGTTGCCGTCGAGCAGCACCTGTTCCGCCGCCTCGTTGTCGCGCCGCGCGCGGCAATGGACCGGGTGTTCGCCGCCCTCGACATAACGGATGTAGTAGAGCCAATCCCCGTCCGGCGCCGGAACGGTGCTGTCGTCCTCCTTGATGCGTCCGCGCATCTCGTCGTAGAGCGCGGCGCGAAGATCGTCATGGGGTGCGAGGAAGGCGTCCTTGTACTCGTTCTCGGCCTCCAGATAGGCGCGGATTTCGGGGTCGAGGACCTCCGGGTCGCGCATCACGCGCTGCCAGTCGGGGTCCTTGAGCCAGGCGTATTCGTCCTGCCGGGCAATGCCGTGCAGCGTGGAGGAGACGGGCCGCTGGGCGACAACGGGGGGCTTTCGGTCGGACATGCGGTGCGTCTCTCCTCCGTCATGGTCGGCGCAGGCCGACCATCCACGAGTTTTTTCTGTATCAACCGAACGACAAAAGAGCAAAACGTGGATGGTCGGCCTGCGCCGACCATGACGAAAGGGGGCATCCGTGCTTGACCGGAGACCCCGTGGCGACAACCTTAGGCGTGCCGCTGGATACCCGTGAGGCCAGTCGATGTCCCGAGCAGACGCGCCGGCGCCGCGCCGCAAGTCGGTTCCCGTCACCGTGGGAGGCGTGACGGTCGGCGGCGACCGTCCGATCGTCGTGCAGTCGATGACCAACACCGACACCGCCGACGTCGAAAGCACCACGGCCCAGGTGGCGGCGCTCGCGCGCGCGGGATCGGAGATCGTCCGCATCACGGTCGACCGCGCCGAGGCCGCCGCGGCGGTGCCGCGTATTCGCGACGAGCTGGAGCGCCAGGGCGTCGACGTGCCGCTGGTCGGCGACTTCCACTATATCGGCCACAAGCTGCTGACCGAGCACCCGGCCTGCGCCGAGGCGCTCGCCAAGTACCGCATCAACCCGGGCAATGTCGGCTTCCGGGCCAAGCGCGACACCCAGTTCGCGACGATGATCGAGGTCGCGCTGAAATACGACCGCCCGGTCCGCATCGGGGTCAACTGGGGCAGCCTCGACCAGGAGCTGCTGGCGGAGCTGATGGACGCGAACGCCCGGCGCGAGGAGCCCAGGGACGCGGCCGGCGTGACCCGGGAGGCGCTGGTGGCATCGGCGATCGGCAGCGCCGAGCGGGCCCGCGAGCTCGGCCTCGGCGCCGACAAGATCGTCCTCTCCTGCAAGGTCTCGGCGGTGCAGGACCTGATCGCGGTCTACCGCGAGCTCGCCCGGCAATGCGACTACGCGCTCCATCTCGGCCTCACCGAGGCGGGGATGGGCTCGAAGGGGATCGTCGCCTCCACCGCCGCGCTCGCGGTGCTGCTGCAGGAGGGGATCGGCGACACCATCCGCATCTCGCTGACGCCGGAGCCCGGCGGCGACCGGACGCGCGAGGTCGTGGTCGCGCAGGAGATCCTGCAGACCATGGGCTTGCGCGCCTTCGTCCCGCTGGTGGCGGCCTGCCCGGGCTGCGGGCGGACCACCAGCACCGTGTTCCAGGAGCTCGCCGAGGAGATCCAGGGCTATGTGCGCGGGCGCATGCCGGAATGGAGCAGATCTTACATCGGCGTCGAGACGATGAACGTCGCGGTGATGGGCTGCATCGTCAACGGCCCCGGCGAGAGCAAGCACGCCAATATCGGGATCAGCTTGCCCGGCACCGGCGAGGAGCCCGCCGCGCCGGTCTTCATCGACGGCAAGAAGGCGGTTACGCTGCGCGGCAAGGGCATCGCGCAAGAATTCCAGAAGCTGGTCGACGAGTACGTGGAGAGCCACTACGCGCGGCGCTGAACGGGAGGCGGCGATGGCGGGCCGAAAGAGGCGCTACGATCTGATCCTACGGGGCGGCCGGGTGATCGACCCGGCCTCGGGACGCAACCGCAAGGCCGATGTCGGGATCGCCGGCGGGCGCATCGCCGCGGTCAACGCGGGGATCAAGGGGGCCAGGCGGGTCATCGACGTGAGCGGCGGCCTCGTGCTGCCCGGACTGATCGACACCCACGCCCATGTCTACCGCCACGTGACGGGCGAGTTCGGGCTCGACGCCGATCTCTGCGGGGTGCGCTCGGGCGTCACCACCGTGGTCGACCAGGGCGGGCCGAGCCTGATGACGCTGCCCGGCTTCCGCAAGTTCATCGTCGAGCCGGCCAGGACCCGGGTGCTCTGCTTCCTCTCGACCTACACGGTCGGCGGGCTGGAAGGCCACCGCTACCCCTCGCTCTACGGACCCGAGCAGGTCGACGTGAAGCGCACCGCCCGGGTCGCCAGGGACAACAGCGACATCGTCAAGGGCATCAAGGCGCATGCCGAGGTGGGCGGCGCCTCGCGCTGGGGCTGCCAGGTGCTCGAACGGGCGCGCGAGATCGCGAAGCAGGCGAAGCTCCCCGTCTACGTCCATCTCGGCCAGCTCTGGCCCACCGAGGGGACCGACGTGGACCCGGACGCGGTGGTCCGCAAGATGGTGCCGCTGATGAAGAAGGGCGACATCCTCGCCCACCCCTTCACCCGCCATCCCGGCGGCTTCGTCTCGGAAAAGACCGGCAAGCTCCATCCGGTCGTGAAGAAGGCGATCGCCCGCGGCGTGCGCGTCGATGTCGGCCACGGCTCGCATTTCAGCTTCAGACTGGCGCGCGCCGCGCTCGGCCAGGGCATCCGGCCGTTCACCCTCGGCGCCGACCTGCACGGCTACTCGATCGCGGTGCCGGAGGCGCGCGCCGCCGAGATCGGGCTGCCCGCCAACGACCGGGCGCCGTTCGGGCTGTGCCACGCGATGACCGAGCTCCTCGCGCTGGGCATGGAGCTGGAGGACGTGGTGGCCACGGTCACTTCGAACGCGGCGGAAGCCATCGGCATGGCGGACGAGATCGGCTCGCTGGCGAAGGGACGCGTGGCCGATATCAGCGTGGTCGACCTGGTGCCGGGGCCGTGGGAGCTCCGCGACAACTCGGGCGAGACGGTGCTGGCGGACCGGGCCATCGTGCCCCGCTTCGCGCTCAAGGACGGCGTCCGCTACGACGCGGATTCTCCGCTGCTTCCCGAGCTCGCCGCCGCCGCATGACAGCGGAACCGGGAGGGCGCGTCGCCGGCAAGGCGGTGCTGGTCACCGGCGCCGGCTCCATCGGGCCGGGCTGGGGGAACGGCAAGGCGGCGGCGGTGCTCTACGCGCGCGAGGGCGCGAAGGTGCTCTGCGTCGATCATCGGCTGGAGGCGGCCGAGGAAACCCGCGACATCGTGGCCGGAGAAGGCGGGACCGCCATCGCGCATGAGGTGGACGTGACCGACGAGGCCGGCATCGCCGCCATGGTCGGCGCCTGCGTCGAGGCGTTCGGGCGGATCGACATATTGCACAACAACGTGGGCGGCTCCGGGCCGGGCGCGGCGCTGATGGACGTGGCGCTGGATGACTGGAACGACACGATGGCGCGCAACGTCACCGGCGCCTTCCTCGCGATGAAGGCGGCGATCCCCCACATGGAGGCGGAGGGCGGCGGGGCGATCGTCAACATCTCCTCGATTGCCGGCCTCACCCATATCGGCGTGCCCTCGACCTCCTACTCGGCGGCCAAGGGCGCGCTCAACCAGCTCACGAAGAACATCGCCATCCAGTACGCGGCGAAGAACATCCGCGCCAACTGCATCGCGCCCGGGCTGATGAAAACCCCCTTCATCCTGCGCGAGAAGGACGGGGTGCCCAACCACATCCGCAAGGGCTACGCGACGCCCGAGGAATACCACGCGGCGCGGGCGGCGACGGTCCCGATGCGCCGCATGGGCGACGCTTGGGACGTCGCCAGGGCCGCCCTCTTCCTCGCCAGCGAAGACGCCGCCTACATCACCGGCCAGTGCCTCGTCGTCGACGGCGGCCTGACCGCCACCAGCCCGGGGGCGTGAGGGGCGTCCCTCGATACGGCGCTGGCGCGCGGCCGCCGGGCGATCCGCCGAGCCCGCCTTCGGTCCTAACGGCCGAGGACGGTGTCGATGCCGGCGAGCAGCAAGTCGAGCTTGGCCGACGCGATGCGGCCCGTGCGTTCTTCGAGAAGCGCCCGGTCAAGAGCGACGATCTGCGTCGCGTTCGCGACGGAGTCTCTCGGCAGACCGGTCATCGCGGCGGTCAACAGCACGTTTCCCGGCGCGTCCACCCACCGCAGATTGCTCGTCAGCGGGACGCAGACCGCCGTGGCCAGCCGGCTCCGATTGAGCGCATCGCCCTGGACGACGACGACCGGCCGGCGGAAGCCCGGCCCCGAACCCGTCGGCTCCGGCAATTCGGCCCAGCACACATCGCCCTGGGAGATCACCATTCGGTGTTGGCGAGCACCCGCCTGCCGGCAGCGGTGAGGAAGGCGTCATCGTTCCCGTCGACCTCGCCGCATACCCGATTCATCGCTTCGGTAACCTCGTCTTGCGCATGGCGCGCGAGATATTCGTCGAGCGCCGCCGCATAGACTTCGCTTCGGGACCGCCGTCCCCGCGAGGCCAGTCGTTCGGCGCGTTCGAAAATGTCGTCGGGGATGGATACGGCTGTTTTCATACCTGTAGTATAACTAGTTGCCGTGGCTGGCGGTCAAGGGTTTTCCGGATGACGTGCGGCGCGACCGTCCCGATGCGCCGCATGGGCGACGCTTGGGACGTCGCCATGGCCGCCCTCTTCCTCGCCAGCGCCGCCGCCTACATCGCCGGCCGGTGCCTCGTCGTCGACGGCGGCCTGACGGCCACCAGCCCGGGGGGTGAGGGGGACCGGCCGGCCCTCCCCCGGCCCCTCCCGCAAGCGGGAGGGGAGAAGATGAGCCGAAATCCCCTCTCCCCCGCGGGGGAGAGGGTTAGGGTGAGGGGGGGGGGCGGAGCCGCACGGCCTGTCGCCCCGGACTCGTTGCGGGAGTCGGTCCCCCTACGCCAGCACAGTCCCGCCGTCCACCGATATCGTCTGGCCCGTCACGAAGGCGCTGGCGTCCGACAGCAGCCACATCGCGGTGCCGATCACGTCGTCGGGGGTCATGCTGCGGCGGATGATCTGGCCGTTCTTGATCACGTCGAGCGCGTTGTCGAGCTTGGCGGCGAAGAACTCGCGCGTGCCCTCGGTGATCACCGCGCTCGGCGCCATCGCGTTGACGCGGATGTTGTCGCGGCCGATCTCGCGCGCGAGGCCCCGGGTGAGCCCGACCACCGCCGCTTTCGACGTGGTGTAGTGGAGGGCGTAGGGCATGCCGAAGCGCGCCGCGAGCGAGGCGATGTTGATCACCGATCCGCCGCCTGTCTCGCGCATCGCCGGCACCACCGCCTTGCAGCAGTTCCAGATCCCCGTGACGTTGACCGCCATCGCGTCGTCCCACTCGCCGGGGTCGATCGCGTCGAACCGTCCGCCGGTGAGCGCGCCGTACAGCGCGGCGTTGTTGATCAGCCCGTCGACCCGGCCGAAGGCGTCGGTCGCGGCCTTCGCCATCGCCCGGCAGGACTCCTCGTCGCGCACGTCGAGCGGGACGCCGATGCACTCGCCGCCTTTCTCCCCGACCGCCGCGACCGTCTCGTCGGTCGGGATCACGTCGGCCGCCACGATGCGCGCGCCGAGCTCCGCCGCGGCGAGCGCGTAGGCCTGGCCCAGCCCCCGCCCGCCGCCGGTGATCACGACCGTCTTTCCGTTGAGCGCGAACGCCTCGCCCGCCATGGTTCTACTCCTCGGTTTCAAGTTGTCGGTTGTCGAGCGGCGCGATGCCGGTCTCCCCGGCGATCCCGTCCAGCATCCTGCGCAGCGCGTCCGGTATGGGCACGCCGTTCTCCTCGCGGTCCGCCAGGCGCGCGGCGCGGCCGTCGCCCGGCACCCGGACCGCATCGAAGCCCGGCATGACCTCCGAGCCGCGCATCTGGCCGGCCACCCGGCCGACCGCTCCCCCGATCGCCGCCGCCTCGCCGAACGCCCCCGGGTCGAGGGCGCAGATGAACTGCCCCGTGTTGGCGGCGCGGTCGACATCGGCGGCGTAGTCGATCAGATCCTCGCCCATCGCCGCGCCGTTGAGCGTGCCCGCGAGCAGCCCGATGACCAGAGCCAGCGCGTAGCCCTTGTATCCGCCCATCGGCTGGAGCAGCCCTTCCGAAGCGCGCGCCGGATCGGTGAGCGGGCTGCCGTCGCGCGCGACCATCCAGCCCTCGGGCATCGCTTCGCCCCGCTGGGCGGTCGCCCTGATCTTGCCCATCGACGCGACGGTGGTCGCGAAATCCATCACCACCGGGGCGCCGTCCCCGGCCGGGATCGCGACCGCCAGCGGGTTGGTGCTGAGCAGCAAATCGGTGCCGCCCCAGGGCGGCATCTGGTTGCCGCCGCCGACCGCGCCGTAGATGCCGATCATGCCGTGCGCGAGGGGCATCGCGGCATAGACCGAGGCCGCGCCGGCGTGGTTGCCGTTGCGCGTGCCGGCCCAGCCGATGCCGGTCTCGGACGCCTTGCGGATCGCGGTACGGACGGCGTATTCGACCGCGAGGTGGCCCATCCCGTTGTCGCCGTCGACCAGCGCGACCGAGGCCGTTTCGCGCAAGATTCCGATCTTCGGGGTCCTGTTGATCCCGCCGTTCCGGATGCGCTTCAGGTAATCCGGCAGGCGGAAGATGCCGTGCGCGTCGAAGCCGGTGCGGTCGGCGGCGACCATCAGCCGCGCCACGTCCGCCGCGTCGCCCTCGGGCAGGCCCTCCGCCGTCATCGCCCCGGCGATGAAGCGTTCGAGCTCGCCGGCCGGGAAGCGCTCGCTCATCTCGTCCTCCGCGTTTCGCGGTGCCAGACATAGAGCCCGCTGCCGGTCACGATCAAGGCGCCGAGGATGCTGAACCCGTCCGGGAAGTCGCCGAACACCAGAAAGCCCAGCGTGACGGCCCAGATCAGCTGGCTGTAGATGAAGGGGGCGAGCACCGAAGCGGGCGCGCGCTCGAGCCCCTTGATCAGCAGATAGTGCCCGAGCCCGAACACGCAGCCGGTCGCCGCCATCATGACCCAGCCGAGCGCGTCGGGCGCGGTCCAGTCGAACGGGACGATCACGGACATGACCACCGTGCCGACGGCGGCCGACCAGAACAGGCTGGTCCGCGCATGGTCGGTGCGCCCCGCGATCCGGGTCAGCACCTGGTAGAGCGCGTAGCACACCGCGGTGCCGAGCGGCAGGATCGCCGCCCAGTGCATCACCCCGAGGCCGGGCCGGATGATGACCATCACGCCCGCGAAGCCGACCAGAATGGCGATCCAGCGGCGGATGCCGACCTGTTCCCCGAGGATCGGGATCGAGAAGGCGGTCACCAGGAGCGGCGCGAAGAAGTTGATCGCCACAGCGTCCGCGAGCGCGAGATACCGGAGCGCGCTGAAATACAGGATCGTCCCCAGCAGCAGGATCGCCGAGCGGGAGAATTGCAGCCACGGCCGCGCGGTGCGCATCTGGGCGACGATTCCCGTCCGCGCGAAGATCGCGAGGAACACGACCGCGTGGAAGACGTAGCGGCCCCAGGCGATCTGCATCGTGTCGTAGTGCCGCGTCAGCAGCTTGACCACGCTCTCGCCGCAGCCGAACAGCGCGGTCCCGCACAGCATCAGAACGATGCCGATACGGATGTCCCGCGCCGTGACGCTCCGTTCGGGGGCGGCCTCACTCACCCGGGTCTTGTCCGGGCCATCGAGCCTCTTGTCCGAGTCCCGACCACGCGGCGGGCGCCGAGGCCGCTTCCGCCGCTTCCTCCGGCGGCAGCGAGGGGTCCCAGCGGACGCCGAGGAAGCGCCTGCCCGTCACTCCGTCCGAGCCGCGGCCGAGCAGCCAGCGGATCGGCGCGGCCATGACGGCGGGCTGGATCATGGCGTCCCGGTCGGGCGAGGAGTCGGGCGGCACCATCGCGGTGTTGGCGGGCCCGCCCGGGATCAGCACGTTCACCGTCACCCCGGTCCCTTCGAGGTCGCCGGCCCAGATCGCCGTGCATGCCTCCAGCGCCGCCTTGGACGGCCCGTAGGGCGTCCAGCCGGGGCGGGTCATCGTATCGAGGCTGGTGGTGACGTTGACGATCCGGCCCCAGCCGGCTTCGGTCATATGCGGCAGCGCCGCCTTGGCCAGCATGAAGGGCGCCATCGCGTTGGTCTCCACGATGGTCCGCCAGCGCTCGTCGGTGACCTCCCAGAATTTCACCCGGTCGACGTAGTAGCTCGCCCGGATGCTGGACTGTCCGATGCCCGCGTTGTTGACCAGCGCATGGACCGCGCCGAACTCCGAGACCGCGCGTTCGACGATTCCCGCGCAAGCCTCCGCGTCGCGGATGTCGGCAGCGTGCGCGGCGACCCGGCCATCCGGCAGGCGCTTCACGAGCGAGTCGAGCGCGCCCCGGTCGACATCGGCGGCGAGCACGCGCGCGCCGCCTTCGACGAGCGCTTCGGTCATCGCCGCGCCGAGGCCGCCGGCCGCGCCGGTCACGATCGCCACGACCCGGGAAAGGCTTTCCGGTTTCATCGTCCAGCTCAGGGGGTGGGAGGAGCCGCGCGAAACTAGCCCCGCGCCCGCTCCCGGTCGAGACCCCCGGTTTTCCATGTACAATCCCGGACTTCTCCAACGTCATGGTCGGCGGAGGCCGACCATCCACGTTTTGTTTTTCCGTTCTATCCGGTGTCTCGCTCCACGAAGAAAAACTCGTGGACGGTCGGGCCAAGCCCGTTGCTGTCCGGTTCAGGTTTTCGACGCGGGCTCTGCGCTCATCAGCGAGACCGTCTGCGTTCCTCCGTCGTCACCCCGGACTTGTTCCGGGGTCCAGGGTCACAGGCACCGTCCTTGCCGGGCTTCCCTGGACCCCGGAACAAGTCCGGGGTGACACTGGGAGGCAAGGACGGCAAGTGCGAGCGTGCCGTAATCCGAGCCTCGACCGGCGGTGTCGGCGTCCTTCGGTGCCTTCCCCACATTGCGTCATGGCCGGACTTGTTCCGGCCATCCACGTCTTGCGGCATCACGGTGCGGGCCGGCAGCGGGCGAAGCGGCGGAGGGACGTGGATGGCCGGAACAAGTCCGGCCATGACGACAAAGGGGGAAGCGGGTGGCAGAGGGAACAGCGACGGGGGAGGCACCGGTGCGTCGAAAATCGCGTCCTGAGCCGACCGATCCGTCGGAAACCCTCCGTTACAAAGGCCGTTCGCCCGGTCTGCCGGAATTAAACCGGACGGCAGTGGGCCAAGCCCGACCATGACGGCGAGGGACAATGGCCGCGCGTCTGGACAGGCGCCGCGCCGTGGACGATCATCCACCCGCAAGCAGGACGGGAGGGAGCGACATGGCGCTGAACGCGGAAAAGGTGTTGGAAGAGATCGACCGGATCCACAAGGCGAAGCCGATCTACGGCCATCCCCTATGGGCCGGGATGCTGGACGACAGCCACTCGCTGGAGCAGATCCGCTATTTCTGCAAGCAGCACGGCATCCTGCCGCTCAACAACCACAACTATCACGGCCGGCTCTACGTCATCTGCCCCGACCCCGCGTGGCGCGAGGAGATCGCCGAGGTGACCTACGAGGAGGCGACCGGCCGGCTGCATGCCGAGGGCGTCTCGCACCACAAGCTCTACCTCAACTACGCCGCTGCGATCGGCCTCTCGAAGGAGGAGATGTACGCGACCAAGTACTGCGCGGGCACCACCGCCTTCTTTGCCTATTTCTCCTATATCTGCGGCAAGACGTTTCTGGAAGGGGTGGCCTCGCACATGCTGGGCGGCGAGGCGCCGATTCCCGGCACCTACGGGCGGATCGCCGAACGGCTCAAGGCGCGCTTCGGGCTCGACGAGAAGGGGGTCGCCTACTGGCGGGTGCACGACACCGCCGACGAGGAGCATTCCGGCGTCGGCAAGAAGCTGCTCGACCAGTTCGCGACCACCCGGGAGGACCTGGAGCTGGTCATCGACACGGTGCAGACGACGGTCGACGTGATGCACCTGATGTACGATGACATCTGGGCGCACATGCAGCGCATCGAGTCGGCCCAGGCGGCGGAATAGGGGACCGCGATGGAACGCACCCACCACAAAGGCGACTGGCAGGAGAACCGCTCGTTCTCCCCCGTCGTGACCACGCAAGGCGGGCGCATGGTGTGGGCCGCCGGGCACGGCGCGCCGGTCGACGCCGACGGCAACTCGCTCGCCGGGGATTTCGCGGCCCAGACCCGGGAATCCTTCCGCCTGCTCGGCGAGACGCTGGCGCGCGCCGGCGCCACGCTGGACGACATGGTGACGATGACCGTGTTCGTCATCGACTCGCGCTACGGCACCGAATTCACCGAGATCCGCAAGGAGTTCTTCACCGGCGGCTACCCGGCGAGCGCGCTGATCACCTGCGCCGGCTTCGCCCAGCCCGAGATGATGGTCGAGATCCAGGGCATCGCCGTGGTGGACGACTGAGGGAGATTGAGAGATGGCAGACAAGACCCCGTTCCGGAAAGAGCTCGAAGCCGCGGTGCTGGAGCGCCACTGCGCCAACCACCCGATGACCGAGAGATGGGCCAAGGGCGAGCTCGGGCGCCGCGCCTGCATGGGCTGGGCGGTCGAGCACTGGCACTGGATCTCCAACATGGTGCAGGAGGCCTCGTTCAACATCTGCGCCAAGGCGCCGCCCGACGTGGTCGAGCTCGAGCTCGAGAACTTCCACGAGGAGACCGACCCCGAGCATTCGCATCTCGACATCGTGCTGCGCTTCGCCGAGGCGAACGGCGCCGATCTCGACGCGGTGAGAGCGGGGCGCGGCCTGCCGACCACGCGCTCGTGGGTCGCCTGGCTCAAATGGGTCGCCAAGGAGCAGCCCTGGCATTGCGCGGTGGCGGCGATCAGGATCGGCACCGAGTCGCAGTCGCCGATGCTCTATTCCAAGGTGCTGCCGGCGCTGCGCGAGGTCTACAAGTACCCCGAGCCCGCCATCGAGCATTTCTGGCTCCACGCCGAGGTCGACATCGAGCACGGCGACCGCGGCTTCGAGGCGCTGGAGCGCCACTGCACGACGCGGGAGATGAAGGACGAGGCGATCCACTGGGCGCGCGAGAGCGCGGTGATGCGCTGGTTCTATTTCGACGGAATCTTCCTGCACTACGAGAACGACTACGCACTGGCGTGAGTCGCTGGCGAGCCCGGTAGCGCGAGGACTGAATTTCCATCGTCATGGTCGGCGGAGGTCGACCATCCACGAATTTTTTAACCGTGGAACAAAAAAACAAAACGTGGATGGTCGGCCTCCGCCGACCATGACGGGTTAACAGTGGATTCCGACCTGATCGGACGCCTACGCCTACAACAGCGCCAGGCTGAGCACCGGGTAGGCGATGATCAGGATCAGCACCAGCAGCATGATGAAGGCGAAGGGGAAGGCGCCGGTGAAGATGTGCGCGAGCGTGATCGACTTGTCCTGAATCGTGCTCTTGATGGTGAAGCATGAGATGCCGAGCGGCGGGGTGAGGAGGCCGATCTCGGCGCCGATCACGGTGACGATGCCGAACCAGACGATATTGCCGCCGAGCGCCTCCACCGAGGTCAGGAACAGCGGCACCACGATGAGGATGATCGAGGCGGTCTCGATGATGGTCCCGAGCAGCACCATCAGGATCACGTAGATCACCATCAGCCCGGTCATGTCGAAATTCATGCTGGCGAGCCAGTCGCTGAACTGGGTCGGCAGCGCGGCGACGCCGAGCATGCGGCTGTACATCGAGGCCGCGATGATCAGGAACAGGATGGCCGCCGTGATCTGCCCGGTCTCGACGAGGACGCGCCAGAACCCGCGCCAGGTGAGCCGGCGCTTGAGCACCCCGATGGCGAGCGCCCCGGCCGAGCCCGCCGCGCCCGCCTCCTCGGGCGAGAACCAGCCGGTATAGATCCCGCCCAGCACCAAGACGACCAGGAAGGCGACCGGCAGCAGCAGCCACGCCATCTCCCAGAGGCTCATCGTCTCGCCCTCCTCGACGACTCCCGCGAGCTCCTCCTCGGAGATGAATTTGGGGATCAGCCGCGCCATCAGGACGATGCCGAGGATGAAGGCGATCGAGAGGATGATGCCGGGGATGAAGCCGGCGATGAACATGTGGCCGACCGACACCTCGGCGACGATGGCGTAGATGATCAGCATCGAGGACGGCGGGATCAGCATGCCGAGCACCGACGAGCCCGCGACCACGCCGACCGAGAACTGCCGCGTGTAGCCGAAGCGGCGCATCTCCGGCACCGCGATGCGGGTGAACACCGAGGCCGAGGCGATCGACGAGCCGGTGATCGAGGCGAACAGCGCGTTCGCCGCCACCGTCGCCATGCCGAGCCCGCCCCGCACCCGGCGGAACATCTGGTCGGCGACCCGGTAGACGTCGGCGCCGAGCCCGATCTCGCTCGCGATGATGCCCATCAGCGCGAACAGCGGGATGTTGGCGAACACCGCGTGCGCGATGGTGTCGTGGGTGGCCGCGGCCAGCAGGCTGATCGCGACGTCGATCGAGTCGCGATAGATCCAGACCCCGATGAACGAAACCAGCCCGAGTGCCACCGCGACGTGGATGCCGGCGTAGATCAGCACCAGGATCGCGACGACCGACGCGATGCCGACTTCGACGCCCACCGCGCTTCAGCCCTCCGCGCGCGCGACGAAGCCGCGCCAGTGCTCGGCCAGCATCGTCAGGAACTGGACCATGGTGACCACCACGGCGATGACGATGATCAGCGCGACCGGCCAGACCGGGGCGGTGAACATGCCCTCGACACCGACATAGTAGTCGTTCTCCCAGGACTCGAAGAAGAAGGGCACGCTGCCCCAGATGATCAGCCCCATGAAGACGGCGCCGAGCAGGAAGGTGACGACGGCCATCGCGTGACCCGCCCTGGGCCTGCGCCGCATCACCTGGTTGAACAGCCCGTCCGAGCGCGTCAGCACGCCCTGGCGGAGCGAATCCGCGAGCTGCATGAACACGATCCCGATGATCGAGATCTCGATCATCTCGATCACGCCGATGATCGGCGCGTTGAACGCGGACCGGCTGATCGCCTCGGCGTTGATCAGCATCATCAGCACGACGATCCAGCACGAGCCGGCGGCGTTCATGCCGCCGACCAGCCTGGAGAAGGCGCGGGCCGCGGCGCCCAGGGGGGTGCTCCCCCCGGCGCGCCGCGCGCTATCCGTCAAACGCTACTCCTTGTCCCAGTGCCGGATGATCGGCTGCTTGGCCGCCCTCATCTTGTCCATGTAGGCGGTCATCAGCTTGGTGCCGGGAAGCCCCTGCGCATCCAGCTTGCCGGCCCAGTCCTTGGCGATGTTGGGCATCGTCTTGGCCCAGTTCTCGCGCGCCGCCTGCGACATCTGGATGATCTCGCCGCCCTTGGCCTTGTAGTTCGCATAGGCCTTGTCGGCGTCGTTGACCGCCTGCTGGGCGGTGTGATCGCGATAGTCGGCGGAGACCGCGTGGATCACGTCGCGCACCGCCATCGGCAGGCGCTTGTAGGCTCCCGCGTTCATGGTCAGCGCCTTGGAGTTGGCGGTGCCGATATCGGCCTTGAGCATGAACTTGGCGCCCTCGACCAGCTTGAAGGCCACCGCCGCGTCGGTCCACAGCATCGAGCCGTCGATCGCGCCGGTCTTGAACTTGTTGTAGTAGTGCACCATCGAGCCGATCACCGGCGTCGCGCCGGTTCCCGTCAGGTAGCGCATGTTGATGCCGGCGCCGGCGATCTTGAGCCCCTTGAACTGCTCGAGCTTGGTGATCCGCTTGCGGAAGAACATCTGGTAGGTGTCGATCACCGAGAAGCTCGACAAGAGGACCTGATTGTATTTCATCCAGGCCTCCTTCATCGCCGGAAACTGCTCGGCGAGCTCGTCGACGGTGCGCGACAGCAGCACCGGATCGGCGGTCACGAAGGGCGTCACGTAGGCGACGGCCTGCATCGGCACCTTGTCCTGGTGGAACACGCTGGTGACCACGCCGATGTCGCCCAGCCCCTTCTGCATGCCGGTCATGACGTGGCGGACCTTGACGATCTGCCCGGCGAAGGCCTTGTTCCAGGCGATCTTGTACTCGCCCTTCGCGGCCAGCCGCTTGTCGACCTCGGGAATGAGGTAGGCGAGGAACGTCCGGACCTGGAGCGCGCGCGGCGGGTAGCCGTCGACGGCGGTGAGCGAGATCGTCTTCTGGGCCTGCGCGGCGGGCGCCGCGAGCAAAAGGGCCAGCGCCGCGCCCGCGAGCGCCGCCGTCCCGGTGGTTCCCAAACGCATGATTGTCCTCCCTGTGGATCGGTTGGTCGGCCGGAGTGTAGCGGACGCGAAACCGCGCGAACAAGCGACCGCCCTTCGATACGCGGCTTCGCCGCTACTCAGGGTGAGGGATGCGGGGGCATCAACAACACCTCCTCATCCCGAGTAGGCGCGAAGCGCCGTATCGAGGGACGCGCGCTACTCCGCCGCCGAATCCAGCACGCTCTGCGGCGTCGAGGAGACGATCTCGGCGTAGGTCGGAACGAACGCGCCCTTGTCGAGGTCCTCGATGAGGGAAGTGAATTCGAGGTTCATCGCGGCGAGCTGCTGGCGGATCTTCGCGTGCACCTCGATGTCCGACCATTCGCCGATCAGGTAGAAATGGTCCGGGTCGTCGGTGTCCCGGCACAGCACGCCGTCCTTCACCTGGGCGGACGATTTGTGCATCGGGTTGCCGTCGGAATAGTCGAACTCGTCGAACTTCTCGATGAATTCGTCCCCGGTGCCCGGCTTCACCCGGAAATCGTAGACGTGGAAGTAGTTCCCCTTGGTGGCAAGCGCGACCAGCGACATGACGTTTTCCTCCTGATGTTTCCTGTCCCCAGACTAGCCCATTTCCGCGCCGGGTCGAACCGTTGCGAGCCAACGCCCCGTTGACATGTGCCACTACGTTCCGCGTTCTGGGCGGTGACGGTCAGCGCCAACTGGCGGGAGATCTTCCGGTTCGAGGACGGCCACGCCGCCGATGTCGACTACCTGGACTACCACTAGCGAGGCGATGCCCATGCTCATGCACGACCCGCCCCATCCCGGCACCTTCATCCGGCGCCAGTGTCTCGAACCCCTCGGCCTGACGGTCACCGAGGCCGCGAAGGGGCTCGCGGTGTCGCGCAACACGCTATCGCTGTTGCTCAACGGTCGGCTCGGCATCTCTCCCGAGATGGCGATCCGGCTGTCCGAGGCTTTCGGCGGAAGCGCCCAGAGTTGGCTGACCCAGCAGATGCAGTACGACCTCTGGCACGCGCAGCAAAACCGCGAGCCTGTCGAAGTCCGCAAGTTCGCCGCCGCCTGATCCCCGCGTTCCGGACCGACGCCGTGCGCTTGTTGACACTCCCGACGCGCCGCCCATAGGGTTTTCGCGCTCGAATGCACGGGGGAAGACGCGGTGCTGCTGAAAAACCACTGGTATGTCGCGGCGTGGTCGGAAGATGTCGGCCGGACGCCGCTCGGCCGCGTGCTGCTCAACGAGTACGTGATGCTGTTCCGCGGGCTCGACGGCGCGCCGGTCGCGCTGGAGAACCGCTGCGCGCACCGCAACCTGCCGCTTTCCGAGGGAAGGCTGACCGGCGACGAGATCGAGTGCGGCTACCACGGGCTGGTGTTCGGCCGCGACGGGGTCTGCACCCACGTCCCCGGCCAGGAGGAGGTGCCGGGCTGGGCGAGGGTGAAATCCTATCCTGTCGCCGAGCGCGACCGCTGGGTGTTCGTCTGGATGGGCGATCCCGACGAGGCCGACCCTTCCCTGGTGCCCGACTACCACGCCAGGCTCGCCGATCCCGACTGGTACGCGGTCTCCGGCCAGACGCTGGTCAGGGGCGGCTACCGGCTGGTGCTCGACAACCTGCTCGACCTCTCGCACCTCACCTACGTCCATTCGTCGACCACCGGCAACCGCGCGCTCGCCGAGGAGGCGACGCTGATCGTCGAGGACGGCGACGATTTCGTCCGCGTCACCCGCTGGATGGAGGGGATCCCGCCGGCGCCGGCCTATGCAGAGTACGGCGGCTACGACGCCCCGATCGACCGCTGGCAGGTCTCGAAATATATCCCGCCCGCCTATATCGACATCTGCAACGGCTCGACCGCCGCCGGCGAGGGGCTGCCGCAGGAGGAGCGCCCGAAGAGCCTGGGGCGCTGGGGCTTCGTGGTCTACCACGCGCTCACGCCCGAGACCGAGACCACCACGCACCAGTTCTGGGCGATCGCCCTCGCCCGCTCGATGGTGCCGGCGGACAAGGAGGCGACGTTCACCGAGCAGATGAGGGAAGTGATCGCCGAAGACCTCGCGGTCTACGAGGCGCAGCAGCGGGCGATCGACCTCGACCCCGAGATGAAGGGGGAAGACGTCAACCCGCGCGGCACGATCGCGGCCGACGACGCGCTGCTCCGCATGCGGCGCAAGATCCGCCGCCTCCACGGCGAAGAGCGGCGGGCGTGACGCGGGACTTGCCCGATCTCGACCACGAGCGTTTCCTGCGCCTGACCTTCGCCCTCGCCGGGAAGTCGCGAAGCGAGGGCAACCATCCCTTCGCCGCGATCCTGGTCGGGCCGGACGGCGAGGTGCTGATGGAGGCGATGAACGCGTTCGGGATCGAGGGCGATTCCACCGGCCATGCCGAGCGCGTCCTGATGACCCGGGCCTCGATCGCCTACGGCGCGGAATACCTGTCGCGCTGCACCCTGTACGCCAACGCAGAGCCCTGCGCGATGTGCGCCGGCGCGGCCTACTGGGCGGGCATCGGGCGGGTGGTTCACGGGATGAGCGAGAAGGCGCTCAAGGCGCTGATCGGCCCGCACCCCGAGAACCTCACCCTCGACCTCCCTTGCCGCGCGGTGTTCGCCGCCGGCCAGCGCGAGGTCGAGGTCGTCGGGCCGTTGCTGGCGGAGGAGTCGGCCAGGGCGCATGAGGGGTTCTGGTAGGGAGCGGGAACCCTGCAACACTGGGTTGAATGTCGCGGGCATCCGACCCAGTGTCCCGATCGGAACACTAGAGCCTGTCCGGTTTAGAGAGAAGCGCATTTACCCCTGCCTCCTCACCGTCATGGTCGGCGAAGGCCGACCATCCACGAGTTTTTAAGGCGCTGGAAACAAAAACAAAACGTGGATGGTCGGCCTTCGCCGACCATGACGGAAGAGAACGGACGAAGCGGTTCCAACTAACCCGGATTTCTCACCGAGGGCCGAAGAGGAGCCTGCACCGCGGCCGACCCCAAGCCTGGACCCCGGCTCAAGGCCGGGGTGACAACGGGGCGAACGACAGACTGCGTGCTTCACCGAAACCGCCGGCGAGCGGGCAAACCCTTGTCGTGTAATCGTTCCCGTGCGCTGGACACAAGAAGCGCCCGCCGCTCGTGAGAAATCCGGGTTAGAGAGAAGCGCATTTACCCCTGTCTCCTCACCGTCATGGTCGGCGAAGGCCGACCATCCACGAGTTTTTAAGGCGCTGGAAACAAAAACAAAACGTGGATGGTCGGCCTCCGCTGACCATGACGGAAGAGAACGGACGAAGCGGTTCCAACTAAAACGGATACGCTCTAGATTGGTTGGCATGTCGAAGCGCAAGGAAACGGGGGCGCCGATGCCGGACGTGCCCGGCCGACCCAAGGATTGGCGCGAGCACATCAAGGCGGACCTTGCGGCCCAGTTGGAGGCCGGAGGGACGCTCTACGGCTTCCGTAGAGACGGCGCCTATATCGCGCGAACCGAGCACGGCGACCGGGTGATCCGGCCGCCCGCCGACAAGTCCGCCTGATCCTGCCGGCCCGCCCGCCCGGGTCCGGTCAAGCCTCCCCGGGCTTCGGCATGCGGTAGCCGACGCCGCGCTCGTTGACGATCCAGGCGGGGTCGGCCGGGTCGTCGCCGAGCTTGCGGCGGAGCTTCTTGACGAAGTCGCGCACCGGAGCCGCGTCGCCGTCGCTCCCGTTCCCCCAGACCTGGCGCAGCAGCGATGCGTAGGTCGTGACCCGTCCCGCGTTGAGCGACAGCACGCGCAGCAAATCGTACTCGATCGGCGTGAGCCGCACCGCCCGGCCGGCCACGCTCACCCGGCGCTGCTCGTAGTCGATCGAGAGGTCGCCCAGCACGAAGGGCTCGGCGCCGGCCCGGCGGCGCAGCACCGCGCGCACCCGGGCGGTCAGCTCGGTCGCCGAGAACGGCTTGACGATATAGTCGGCGCCGCCGCCGTCGAGCGCCCGCGCGACGGCCTCGTCCTTGCCGTAGGCGGAGATGAAGATCACCGGAAGATCGGCGAGATCGGGCACCGTCGCCATGAGCTCGACGCCGTCGATGCCGGGCAGCATCAGGTCGAGCAGGACCAGCTGCGGCCGGTTCGCCCTGATGAGGCCGGCCACCGCCTCCGGATCGCCCGTCACGACCGGCGCGTAGCCCGCGCCCGCGAGCGCGTCGCGGACGTGCCGCAGCGTTTCCGGGTCGTCGTCGACCACCAGAACGGGGACCGGCTCGCGCGCCGCGGCGGACGGTCCGGGACCGCGCGCCGGAGAACCGGCCGGGGCGGCGCCGCCCTCTCCCGCGACCGGCAGGGTGAAGGTGAAACGCGTGCCCATCCCCGGCCCGGCGCTCTCCGCCCGGATGCGCCCGCCATGCGCCTCCACCAGCCCCTTGCAGATCACCAGGCCGAGGCCGAACCCCGCCGCCCCCCGCTTTCCGTCGGCGGTGTCGGCATATTTGCGGAACAGATGGGGCAGCCGGTCGGGGGGAATGCCGCGGCCCTCGTCGGAGACCGAGATCGCCACCTCGATGCCCTGGCGGACCGCGCCGACATGGATGGGCGAGGACTCCGGCGCGTGCCGCGCGGCGTTGGAGAAGAGGTTGCCGAGCACCTGCTCGATGCGGCGTGCGTCGGCCATCACCCGGGGCAGGTCCGGCGCCAGGTCGACGGTCATCGCCAGCCTTCCCCCGGCGCTCAGGAACGTGGTCCGCGCCCGCTCCACCAGCGCCGCGACCTCCATCGCCTCGGGGTTGACCGACAGCGTGCCCGCCTCGATGCGTCCCGCGTCGAGCAGGTCCCCGACGAGCCGGCGCATATGCGCGGTCTGGTCGACGATGATGCGGTGGAACTCGCGCATCTCGGCCGCGTCGAGCCGCCCCGCCTCCTCCATCAGCGTCGCCGCCGAGCCCTTGATGGCGGCGAGCGGCGCGCGCAGCTCGTGGCTCACCATGCCGAGGAACTCCACCCGCAGCCGTTCCAGCTCCTCCAGCGCGGCCAGGTCCTGCATGGTCACCACCACCGTCTCGGTCTCGCCTTCGGAGAAACGGATCGGCGTCGCGTTGATCAGAACCCGGACGCTGCGCCCGTCGGGCACGAAAATCTCGACTTCCTCCGCGCGCAGCGTCTCGGCGCTGTCGAGATCGTCCAGGGTGACCTCCTGGCCGTCGCCGAGCCGCGCGGTCAGAACCTCGCGCAAATCCTCCAGCGAGCCGCCCGGGTCCAGCAGGCCGCCGAGGATGCGCTTGGCCTCCAGATTGACCGACAGAGGATTGCCGGTTGCCGCGTCGAACACGACCACGCCCACCGGCGAGGTCTCCACCAGCGCTTCGAGGTCCGCCCGCGCCCGCCGCTCGTCGCGGTGCGCCCGCGCGTTCGCGACGGCGATGGCCGCCTGGGCGGCGAGCAGCGCGAGCACCTCCTCGTCCTCGTCGGTGAACGCGTCCCCGCCCTCCTTCTCGCCGAGGAAGAAATGCCCCACGTCGAGGCCGCGGTGGCGCATCGGCGTGCCCTGGAAGGTGCGGCACGGGACCGGGCCGGGCGCAAGCCCGCGCGCGGCGACGTACTCCCCGAGGTCGGCCAGGCGAAGCGGCCCGTCGAGGCCGCGCAGATGCTCGAACAGGCGCGGCGCGTCGGGCCACGCCGCCAGCCGCTGCGCATCCTCCGGCGGCAGGCCCGAGACGACGAACTCCTGCGGCCGGCCCGCCTCGTCGATCGTGGCGATCAGGCCGTAGCGCGCGCCGATGAGCTCCCGGGCGCTCTCGACCACCTCGCGCAGCACCGTGTCCACGTCGAGGCTCGCGCTGATGCGCAGGACCGCCGCGCTCAGGCTGGAGATGCGCGCGCGCGGCGCGTCGGATTCCGGGTTCGGCTCGTTACGTCGCGCCAAGGACGCTCCCTCCGAAGATCGGCCATTGTACCCGGTACGGCCGCCGCGGGCGCGGACGTTTTCCGGATCGAAAGGGCAAGTTTTGGAACCCATCCGACCTTGTCGGTTCACGCGGCCCGCCCTCCCCCGGCCCCTCCCGGAGGGAGGGGAGAAGGCAGGGAGCGGTCGGCGCGGCCGCAACTCTCCCTCTCCCCAGCGGGGAGAGGGCCGGGGTGAGGGGGTGCCGGTCCCGAATCCCCTGAAATACTATCTTAAAACCCCAAAACAACACACAAATAACACGAAAAATCGGCCATAGTCGGGCTTCCGCTACGCGCATCGCGCTGCGAGGGGAAGGTTCGCGATGGACGCAAGGATCGAGCGCGAGGGACGGCTGATGACCGTCAACGTGCGGGGGCGGCTCGACGGCCACACCGCGATCGGGTTTCAGCAGGACCTGGAGGTCTGGCTCGAGGACAGCGTCCGCGACCTGATCCTCGACATGAGCGCCGTCCACTACATCTCGAGCGCCGGTCTCCGGGTCGTCCTCATGCTGACCGCGACCTTCGACAGGAAGGGCGGCCGGGTGGTGCTGTGCGGGCTCGACGAGAATGTCCGCGAGACATTCCGCACCTCCGGCTTCGACCGGGCCGTCGCGATAACGGGGGACCGGGAGGCGGCGCTGGCGCTCCTGCCGTGAGCGGTCACATTTCCTGCGCCGTCAATTCGCGGACCAGGTAGTCGTAGGCCTCGTCGACGCGGTCGGTGCGGTACATGAGGCCGGCATCCGCGCGGTCGATGCAGCCGTGCCCGACCAGCGCCTCGAAATCGATCGCCGCGTCCCAGTAGCCGGTCCCGAACAGGACGAGGGGGAGGCGGCGGCGGATCTTGCCGGTTTGCAGAAGGGTCAGGATCTCGAACAGCTCGTCGAGGGTTCCATACCCCCCCGGAAAGAACACCACGGCGCGGGCCGGGCGGATCAGCCAGAACTTGCGCATGAAGAAGTGGCGGAAATGAAACCCGAGCTCCGCCGGGACGTAGCGGTTCCGGTATTCCCCGTTGCGCATCGAGACGGTTAGCCCGACATGCGCGCCGCGCGCCTCCGAGGCGCCCCGGTTGGCCGCCTCCATGATGCCCGGGCCGCCGCCGGTGCAGACGGCGAAGCGGGGCCGTTTCCGCCCGAGCGCCTTCGACCACTCGGTCAGCCGGGACGCGAGGGCGCGGGACGCTTCGTAGTAGCGCGACATTTCGAGGTCGATCCGCGCCCGTTCGGGGTCGCCGCCTCCCTTCAGGCGCGCTTCCGCTTCTTCGCGGGACAGTGTCCGCGCCGAGCCCATGAAGACGATCGTGCCGCCGATGCGGTGGCGCCGGAACAGCCGGCCGGGGCCGAGATACTCGGCCAGGATCCGCCGCGCCGGGAGGTCTTCGTCCCGGCGGGCGCGGATCTCGCTCATCGGGCGTCCCGGCTTCATCGCGTCACGGCTCCCGGGCGACATGTGGGGTCCCGCGGCGTCCGCGCCAATATCGTTTTCCTATCGAGCCTATGCCGAAGACCCGCGCCGCGGGCGGCCCCCTCACCCCGGCCCTCTCCCCCGCGGGGGAGAGGGAGACTCGCGGCGCCGACTCCGCTCCACCTTCTCCCCTCCCGCTGGCGGGAGGGGCCGGGGGAGGGTGGACCGGGGAGGCGGTTCAATCTGAAACGGATAGGCTCGAGGCCGCCTCACTCCGCCGCCGGGGTCTCCTCGCGGATGTCGTCCTCGACGATGTGCGGCTTGTGCGCGCCGTGCGAGACCGCGCCGGTTATCAGCGTCTTGGGCCGCCGCACCGTCGCGGGATCCGCCGCCTTCGGCCCGACCGGGCGGGTTCCCTTGATCGTCACCCGGTCCATGATGCGCACCTGCGGCCAGTAGTCGTGCACCGCGTAGTGCTGGACCGAGCGGTTGTCCCACATCGCTAGCGTGTGCGGGCGCCAGTGGAGGCGGTACTGGTATTCCGGGATCAGCGCCTGGTGGAACAGGGTGTCCAGGAGCGAGGCGCTCTCGCGCTCGTCCATGTCCTTGATGCGGATGGTGAACTGGGGATTGACGAACAGCACCCGCCGCCCCGTCACCGGGTGGACGCGGACCACCGGGTGGGTCATCGGCGGGTAGATCGCCTCGAATTTCCGCAGCTCCTCGCGGTCCTCCGGCGTGTCCTCGAAGATCGCCTTGAAGGGCTTGATGTCGTGCACCGCCTGGAGCCCGTCGATCAGCGCCCTGAGCCGCTCGCTCAGCCCTTCGTATGCCGCCGACATCGAGGCGAAGACGGTGTCGCCGCCGACCTCCGGCACCGTCTTGGCGCAGAGCGCGGTCGCCATCGGCGGCGCGGCCCGGAAGGTCTCGTCGGAATGCCACACGTCGGTGCCGAAGGGCGGGGTCTCGGCGTCGTTCTCGAAGCGGATCAGCGCAGGCGTGTCCTCGACATGCGGCGCGAAGGGATGGACCGAGAGCTCGCCGAAGGATCGGCCGAATTCCATCAGCCGGTCCGAGGTGATGACCTGGCCGCGGAAGATCAGCAGCTGGTGCTCGGCGAGCCCGGCAAGGATCGCGTCGCGCGCTTCGTCGTCGAGCGGTTTCGCAAGGTCGATGCCCTCGACCTCTGCGGCCAGGTTGGCGCCCACCCGGCGGAAGGAAAGGCTCATGGCGGCCTCCTCCTGTAGACGTCCGAAGCCTATCCGAGACCGCCTCAATCGGCCAACAGCGCCGGCATGATCAGCGTCAGGGTCGGGAAGACGACGATCAGCACCACCCGGACCGCGTCCGAGGCGAGGAACGGGACCACCCCCTTGAAGGTTTCGATCATCGGCACGTCGCGCGCCATCGAGTTGATGACGAACACGTTGAGCCCGACCGGCGGGGTGATCAGCCCGACCTCGACCACGATCAGGGTGATGATGCCGAACCAGAGCTTGGTCTCCTCCGGGCCGAGGCCGAAATCGAGCCCGGCGACGATCGGCCAGAAGATCGGCACCGTGAGCAGGATCATCGAGAGCGAATCCATCACGAAGCCGAGCGCGAGGTAGAGAACGATCATGCCCAAGAGCACGACCAGCGGCGCGAGGCCCGAGTTCTGGAAGTAATCGGCGGCGAAGATCGGCAGCTGCGAGAAGCCGAGAAAGGCGTTGAACACCGCCGCGCCGAGCAGGATCAGGAAGATCATCGCGGTGGTGGACGCGGTGCCGAGCAGCGCGTCGATCGTCCCCTCGAGGCGCATCCGCCCCTTGGTGACGGCGATCAGGAAGGTGCCGACGGCGCCCACCGCCGCCGCCTCGGTGGGCGTGAAGATCCCGACATAGATGCCCCCCATCACCAGCAGGAAGATCACCAGCACCGGCCAGATGTCGACCAGCGCCGCCCATTGCTCGGCCGCCGCCGCCCTCGGTCCGGCGGGGCCGGCCTCCGGGTTGACGCGGACCACGATGGCGATGGCGAGGATGTAGCCGATCGCCGCCAGCACGCCCGGGATGAAGGCGGCCTGGAACAGCGTCGCCACGTTGGCCTCGACCATCACGGCGTAGATGATCAGCACGATCGAGGGCGGGATCAGGATGCCGAGCGTGCCGCCGGCGGCGAGCGCCCCGGTGGCGAGCGAGCCCGCGTAGTTGTAGCGGCGGAGCTCCGGCAGGGCGACCTGGCCCATGATCGCCGCGGTGGCCAGCGAGGAGCCGGAGATCGAGGCGAAGCCGGCGCAGCCGCCCACCGCGGCCATCGCGATACCGCCGCGCCGGTGGCCGAGCCACGCATTGGCGGCGTGGAACAGCGACTGGCTGATCCCCGCCTTGGCGGCGAACTGCCCCATCAGCAGGAACAGCGGCACCACCGAGAGGTCGTCGTTGGTGAACCGCCAGTAGGTCTCGGTCTTGAGATAGGAGAGCAGCGCTGGCGATCCGGCGATCGAGACGTAGCCGACGACGCCGACCGTGAGCATGGCGACGCCGATCGGGATGCGGATCGCGAGCAGCAGGAGAAGCGCCGCAAAGCCGATCCCGCCGATGACCAGCCCGCTCATCGCCTCAGGCGTCGTCGCCGGTGTCGATGAACCGTCCCGCGCGCGCCTCGCGGAAGCTGCGGTGGACGGTGTAGGCGGTGACCGCGATCAGGAACGCCATCAGGACCACGGAAACCGGGAAGGTCGTCCAGCGCGGGAAGTTCAGCGTGAGCGAGAGCTCGGCGTATTGGCGCATGTCGATCCCGCCATGGACCATGCGCCAGGTGAGCAGCGCGCCGAGGAGCACGTAGAGGATGCCGCCCACGGCATCGCACAGCGCCTTCGCGCGCACCGGCGCCTTGTCCATGAAGAAGTCGACCAGGACGTTGCCGCGGGTGAGCTGGCACCACGGCAGGAACGCGAACACGGCGATCCCGGTGCCGATGGCGACGAGCTCGAAATCGCCGCGCACCGGGGCCGAGAAGGCGGCTCTGCCGGCGATGCTGACCGTGGTCAGCAGCGCCATGGCGGCGAGGATCGCCCCGCCCAGGATCGCCAACCAGCGGGCGATCCGGTAGAGCAGCCGGCCCACCGGGTCGGTGGGCCGGCCCGCGCCGTTACCGGGCTCCGCCATCGCCGGCGGCGGCGCCGGTTACTTCGAGTACTTGTCGATCAGCGCGCGCGCGTCGGCCAGCAGCGCCGGGCCGTCGATGTCGAGCTTCTTCATCTCGGCGAACCAGCGGTCGAACACCGGCTTGGCGGCGGCCTTCATCCTGGCCGTCTCCTCGGGCGAGATGGTGTAGAACTTGTTCTTCTTGCGCGACTGCACGACCTTGAGTCCCGGCTCCTCGATATCGATCCAGTTCTGACCCGCGGCTTTCGCGATGTTGCGGCCCGAATTGTCGTCGATCGCCTTCTTCGCCTCCTTGGGCAGCTTGTCGTAGCTCTTCCTGTTCATCAGGAAGGTGAAGATGTTGGTGCCGAGGCGCGGCTGGTCGCCCGACAGCTTCGAGAAGTGGCTCACCAGGTCCGGCGTCTTGACCGCGGGCGCGATCTCGTAGGGCAGCGTCACCCCGTCGATGACCCCCTTGGACAGCGCGGGCGGGATGCGCGGCAGCGGCATCCCCATGCCGGTCGCGCCGAGCGCGTTCAGGAGCCACACCCCGCCGCGCGAGGCGGCGCGGATCTTGAGCCCCTTGAGGTCCGCCATGGTGCGGATCGGCTTCTTGGTCTGGAACAGGAAGCCCTGGTGCACGTGCAGCAGCAGCGGGCGGTAGTCCTTGAGGTCGGTGTTCAGGAGATGCTTCTCCTGGTAGTCCTGCAGCGCGAGCGTGGTCGACAGCGCGTCCTTGTGGACGAAGGGCAGCTCGAACGGCTCGACCCTCGGCATCCGCCCCGGCGTGAACCCGGGCAGCGCCCAGACGATGTCGACCACCCCGTCGCGCACCTGGTCGAGCAGCTGGGGCGCCTTGCCGCCGAGCTGCATCGCCCAGAACGGCTGCACTTTGAGCGTGCCGCCCGACGCCTCGCCGACCTTCTTGGCCCACGGGATCAGGAAGGTCTTGGACGGGTTCGCCACCGGCGGGATGAAGGTGTGCATGCGGAGCGTCACCTCCGCCGCCCCGGCGGTTCCGCCGAGGCCGGCCAGCGGCAGTATCGAGACCGCGGCGGCGGCCGCGGCAAGACCGAATCTCTTCATCGTCGGTTCTCCCTGTGAATCTCGTCGGACAAGAACACCAAGCCGCGCCCGGCTTGTAAAGGCGGCAGTTCGGGGGAGGGGAGGGGAGTCGCGGCGGCTCCGCCTTGTCTTCTCCGGTCCCTGGCCCATTCCCGTCATGCCCGAACTTGTTCCACTGCTGTCCGGTTTAATTCCGGCGGGCCGGGAAAAGCTTGGGCACAAGCAGGTTTCCGACCGATCGCGCGACCCGGGACACGAATTTCGGCAACCCGCCATCCCTCCCTCCGTCATGGTCGGCGAAGGCCGACCATCCACGTTTTGTTTTCTGTTGTTCCGCCGACAAAGAAAAAACTCGTGGATGGTCGGCCTTCGCCGACCATGACGTGGAGGAAAGGCGGGCGGAGCGCTCCATGGTAAAGCGAACACGTCCCGAACCGGACAGCAGTGGAACAAGTTCGGGCATGACGGGAATGGGCGGGTGGGGCGGCGGTCCCGCCGGACCGGATCAGGCGAGGGCGCGTTCCATCGTTCGCAAGCGCCTTCGGAAGCCGTTGGCGATCGAATCGGCGACATCGGCGGGGAAGTCCCGGGGAAGCGAACCGAGGACCGTCGCCATCGCCGGTTCGGCCTCCTCCGACAGCTCCCGGCATATCTCGTCGATCAGTTGAGCGGGCACGCCCTCTCTTGCGGCGGTCTGCGCGAAGTGCCGCGGCAGGATCGTGCCGATGACGTAGCGGCGGTTGTCGCCGACGGCGAGGGCCAGCCTGAACCCGTTCTCCCTCAACTGTCCGGCATCCACGGCGGGCTGCGCCGACATGACGTCGTAGAGCGGCGTCATCCGGAAACGTCCGCCGGATTTCAGGAAGATGCTGAAATTCTTGGCGTGGCCGTCCGTCGCGCCGAGCAACCAGAAGACGATCTGGGCCTTGACGAACATGCGCCGGTCCGCTCCCGGGTCGTCGCTTCCCCGCAGCAGATCGAGAATATCGGTCATGCCGGGACCGCCGTCGGCGTCGTATTTCAGGGACGGCGGCACCGACAGGGCCTGGCAGCAATCTTCCTGCGGCAGACGCAGAAGACGCCCGTCTTCGGTCCAGAGGCGGTCGAACCGTTCGACGACCAGGACGCGCACGCCGTCGAAATCCGCGATCCGGGTCGCCGCGCTGGGGAGGCCGAGCGCGGCGGTGAGCTTGAGGCACAAATGCTCGTTCTCCACGCTCCGGCTCAGGTCGATGCCGTTCGGCGGCATGCCGATCTGCGGTTTCACGATGTGTGTCGTCGCGGTGGCGCCGCGCGGGATGTGCCATCGGTCCCTCCAGTAGAGGAGGGCCGTTTTCTCCTGCGCCCCGGCGATCGAAATGCGGAACGCTGCATCCTCGTCCAGCCCGAGCGGCGCGATGGCGAGGTTCCGGAGTTTCTCCGCGATCTCGCCATCGTCCACCGGGCGCCCGTCGACCGTTCCCGCGGGGCCGGGGTCCTGTCCTTCGGGCAGGATCTGGAGCGCGCCCACGCAATCTCTTCCGAGCCTGCCGAGCAGGCTGTACGCGTCGTGGCCTTCGGCGCCGATCCGCTCGGCGATCCGGCGGCGCATCGGCTCGGGGTCGGGCAGAAGATTGTCGAATACCGCGATCGCCGGATCGCCGAGATAGCGGTCCTCGCGGAGCGGCAACGAATTCGAAATCGGCAGCGCGTGCTCCCAGCCGAGCCAGCCGGGATCGTATCGAAATTCGACGGCGCCGCTGCCCAGCCTGCGCAACCGCCCGACCGGGCGGGCGTTCAGGAACACGTCGAGGCGCGCGCGGGCGGGCCGCCGGGCCATCAGAACAGATCCTCGATCCGTTCTTCGGCGTTCGAGCGTTCGCGGATGACCAGTTCGAGGTCCAGAGCCGCCAGGACATGGATCAGGGTGCGAAGCTGCGTGCCGGCCTCGCCGTTCTCCAGGGCGGAGACGGTTGCCTGGCGCAGATTCGTGTGGGAACCGATGTCGCCCTGGCGCAGGTCGAGGCTGCGGCGGCGGCGGCGAAGCGCGGCCCCGATCTGCTTGGGGGTGCGGGCAATTTGTTCCATTGGACGTTGTCCCAATCTGGACATATACGGTACAGCGTATTGAAACTTATACGCCGAAAGGTATAAGTGTCAATATACGACCTAGAGTATAATAATGATTATACTCTACAGAGTATGCAAACTCTATGAGGTCCGGCCCGCCATCGCCAGCAGCTCGTCCTCCCAGTCGCCCCGGCTGAAGGTCATGATCCGGAGCGGCTCGCCCGGGGTCCAGCAGAGGTCCAGCGCGATCAGCGGCGGCGCGACGACCAGCCGGTGGCTGCCGCGCCACTTGGGGTCTCCCGGAATCCGGTTTGGCAGCACGGTTTCGCCGGGGATCGTGGCGGGCAGGTCGGGACCCTCGCAGCGGATGTCGAACGCCTGGCCGTCGCCGGTTTCGGAGCGGCGCCGCCAGCCCGCCCCGTCCCGTTCTCCGTCGCGCGCGAGCGCCGCGAGCGCCGCCTCGGCGAGCGCCGTCAGTACCGGCGCGGTCGGGGTCGACGTTCCCTCGGCGTCGATCCGGCGGTGGGAATGGACGCTAGCGCTCGCCCTTGGGGGTCTTATAGCCCTCCTCCTTCCGGATCTTCATGTACTGGCGGAAGATGTCGCGTTTCTCGGCGTCCCCGTTCTCCTTGTAGATATAGGGGCAGACGTCGACGCAGATATGGCAGTAGGCCTCGCGGAAGCGCGAGATCGGGTAGCACTTGTCGATGTCGGTCAGCCAGCGCTTGATGCCGTCGGTGACGATGTAGCCGTCCGGGATCGCATCGCCCGGGCAGTTGTTGCGGCAGAGATTGCAGGACATGCAGTAATCCTGCACCCCGAACTCATGGGGCCGGTCATAGGCGACCGGCAGGTCGGTGGTCACGAAGCCGGGCCGGAAATTGGCGCCGAGCTCGGGGTGGATCAGGCTGCCGTGCCGGCCGAGCTCGCCGAAGCCGACCTCATAGAACACCGGAATCGCCTGGATCTGGAACGACCCGTTGTGGTGGGCCAGCGCCGGGTAGCCGAACTCCTCGCGGATCTGGCGGGCGAGCTCGGTCGCGACGTCGGCGCATTTGGCGTAGACGCTCATCGCCTCCAAATCGACCGCCTGCGGGCTCTCGACCGACTTGCGGTAATCCTCGTAGCAGATCGCCGCGATGACGTTCTTGTGCGGCAGCTCGACGCCGAGCTCGACGAATTCCGGCCTGAGCGCGGTCATGCCGACATCGGCGGCGCCCAGCGCCCGGGCGCGCCGCTTGATCTCTTCCGCCATCGCGGCCTCGTCGGCGACCTCCACGCGCTCCGGATTGACCGGCCCGTCGCGTTGCGGCACCAGGTCGTTCCAGTGCTTCATCGCCGCGTCGCGTTCCGGGAACGGGTGCTGCCAGAGCGGCACGTCGTCCATCCCGCGGTCGCGCATGGCGGCGCAGAGCAGCGCGTCCTGCATTCCCTGTTCGCGTATCCAGCTGGTTCCCTTCACCGCGTTCCTCCTCCGATCCGCGCGCAAGTCTGGCGCAGAACGCGGGGCCCGACAAGCGATGCCGCCCGCTTGTCCCGCGCCCGCCCCGCCCGCAGAATGCGCGCCCCAACCGGGAGGGCAGAGGCATGGCACAGGCGATCTACCGCGACTATTACGACAGGGACTCGCTCTACGCGCAGTACGACAACCGGGGCATGATCGCGGCCGAGGCGCTGGACGCGATCAAGGCGCGCCAGGCCGAGCGGTCCGACGATCTCCGCGCGGCCGCGAAGCGCGCCGCCCTCGACCTCGCCTACGGCCCGCACCCGCGCGAGCGGCTGGATTTGTTCCTGCCCGAGGCGGACGGCGCGCCGGTCTTCGCCTTCATCCACGGCGGCTACTGGCAGTGGAACGACAAGGAGCCCTTCGCCTTCCTCGCCGAGCGGCTGGTGCCGGCGGGCGCCGCCTTCGCCAACATCGAATACGCGCTCTGCCCCTCGGTGACGCTCACCGAGCTCACCGACCAGATCCGCCGCGCAATCGCGTATCTGTGGCGCGAGGCCGGCCGCTTCGGCTACGACCGAGATCGCATCGTGGTGTCCGGGCACTCGGCGGGCGGGCATCTGACGGCGATGACGATGGCGACCGACTGGCCCGCCTTCGGTTCCGACCTCCCGGCCGGCGTGGTCGCGGCGGGGCTGCCGATCAGCGGCGTCTACGACATCGAGCCGCTGCGCCACACCCCGCTCAACGACGCGGTGCGGATGGACGAGGCGGAGGCGAGGGCGCTGAGCCCGATCTTCCTCGCGCCCGCGACGGCGGCGCCGATGGCGGTGGTCGCGGGCGGCGACGAATCCGACGAGTTCCGCCGCCAGGCCAGGGACTTCGCCGACGAATGGGGCAGGCAGGGAGTGGAGTCCGAGGTGCTGATCGTCCCCGGCACCGACCACTTCACCGTGCTCGATACCCTCGCCGAGGCCGGCCACCCGACGGTCGCGGCGGCGAGGCGGCTGCTCGGGCTCTGATGTTTCACGTGAAACATTAGGCGGGGGCGATGGAGTCGATCCGCGACGCGGCGAGGTCGGCGTTCGCCGGCGCGGCGGTGCTGGGGGAGCGCTGGCGGACCGGGGTGGCCTACAACCCGCTGTCGGACCGCACCGCCCAGGACCCGTACCCCGTCTATGCCGCGCTGCGCGAGAAGGACCCGGTGCATCGCAGCCGGCTGATGAACGCCTGGATGTTCGCCCGCCACGCCGACGCGGACGCGATCCTGCGCGACCACCGCAATTTCGCCAGCGACCCGCGCAAGGGCACGCTTTCCGCCCGGCAGGAAGCGCTGCTGCCGCCGGCGGACGAATTCACCATGCTGTTCCTCGACCCGCCCGACCACCGGCGGCTCCGGGCGCTGGTCAACAAGGCGTTCACGCCCCGCGCGGTCGAAGCGCTCGAGCCCCGCATCCGCGGCATCCTCGCCTCCCTGCTCGACGACATCGGCGATCCCGGGAACTTCGACCTGATGCGGGCGGTGGCCCAGCCCTTGCCGGTGATCGTGATCGCCGAGATGCTGGGCGTCCCGCCGGAGGACCGGGAGCGGTTCAAGATCTGGTCCCTGCAGCGCGCCCGCCTGCTGGAGCCCACCGTCAGCCCGCGCGAACGCGCGATCGCCCTGGTCGCCTCCCGGGAGTTCGACGCCTATTTCCGGAAAATCGTCGCGGCGCGCCGCGAAGCGCCCGAGGACGACATCCTGAGCGCGCTGGTGCAGGCGGAGGACGAGGGCGAGCGGCTGAACGAGCGCGAGACGCTCAACATGCTGCGCCTGCTGCTGATCGCGGGCAACGAGACCACCACCAACCTGATCGGCAACGGGATGCTGGCGCTGCTGCGCAACCCGGGCCAGCTCCGGCGCCTGCGGGAGGACCCGGGCCTGATCCCGTCGGCGGTCGAGGAGCTGCTGCGCTTCGACTCCCCGGTGCAGGCGACCTTCCGGCGCGCGCTCGCCGATTGCGAGGTGAACGGGTTCGCGTTGCGCAGGCGGGACAATCTCGTCGTTCTGGTCGGCGCGGCCAACCGGGACCCCGACGCGTTCGAGGACCCCGACCGGCTCGATGTCGGCCGCGGCGAGGCCGCCCATCTCTCCTTCGGGCGCGGCATCCACCACTGCCTCGGCGCTCCGCTGGCGCGGCTCGAGGGCCGGATCGTCTTCGAGATGCTGCTGGAGCGTTTCTCCTCGATCGAGCTGCGCGGCGGCCGTCCCCGCTTCCGCAAGTCGATCGTGCTGCGCGGCCTCCAGTCCCTGCCGGTCCGCTGCGTCTAATGTTTCACGTGAAACAAAGGTCAACCTTGTTGACTTATCCATCGCATTAAGAACTTGCCGTAAGTGGCAAAACGAGGCCGCGCGCGCAACATCGTTTCGCGGAGCGGCCGGTTCCGCGTCCCCCGGGGACACGAATCGGGCCCGAAGCGGCGATCGCGCGAATCCTCGCCCCGATCACGCCCACTATTCGTGTCACGCCATGACACGAATAGCGGGTGTTAACCCGCCCGCAAGCCCCGGACTGCGATCCGGGGCAAGCGGGAGGGGAGAAGGTAGAGCGGAGTCGGCGAGCGAATCCCCCTCTCCCCCGCGGGGAGAGGGTCGGGGTGAGGGGGCCTCGCGGCCGACGGTCGGCGGCGATCGTACCCGGTCGAGAAATTCTTCAGCCCGACCCCGCCCCCGGCTTGTAGAAGCCCTGCGCCTCGACGAGGAAGGCGCGGTTGAGGCGGGCGCGGTAGTTCTCCATCGCCGCCGTCGCGGCGAGCTCGACGAGCTGGGCTTCGGAGAAGTGGCGCGCGGCCTCTTCGTAGACCGCGTCCGTCACCTCGGCCGGCGTCGCGGTCATCCCCTCGGCGAAGGCGAAGGCGGCCTTCTCGGCTTCGTCGAAGAGCGGGCTGTTCGACCACGCGCCGACCGCCGCAATCTTCTCGTCGGTGCTTCCTTCGGCGCTGCTCCCGGCAGCGTTGGTGTCGATTCAGAAGGGACACCGGACGATCTGCGCCACCCGGACGCAGACCAGGAAGCGGAGCTCGGCCGGCAGCGTGCCGCTCTTCGCCACCGCCGCGCCGAGCGCCCGCCCGGCTTCGAGGATCGGCGGGCAGCGCGCCTGGATCCCGGCGGTGGTCATCGGCGTGTCGAACGCGCGGGCGGCCTTGTCCATCGCCTCGTGCGCGGCCTCCGGCGCCTCGTCGCGGGCAAGCGGCTTCAGTCTCGGCATGGCGGCATCCTCGAAGTTGCGGCGAGTCTACAGCCCCCGCCGACCGGTTCAAACCGCCTCCGTGGCGTCTTATTCCAGACCTCTCACAAGTAGCGGGCGCCTTGGGTGTCGAACCACGGAGAGCGGCTGCGTGACGAGGGCTTACCCGTCGGCCGGCGGTACCGGAGACGCGCGCAGCCTGCCGTTCAACCGGCCGACACTCCCGAACGAAGCGGGAGCAATCTCCGTGTTCTTCCACTAATTCATTGTCATAATTGAACAAATCCCTGAGATATCTAGACAGAGAGGCGGAAATTTCGGGATCAGTCATCAAACCAAATGCAGTTTTTTTCAAACAGAGGTTTCTTGCTGTCGAACAGCGGTGGCGGATTGCCATTTCGAGCCGAAACCGGGAGACGAGCACTAGGCGTTCCGCAACAATTTCCGCGGACGTTGCTCGCTTGCGCGAGCGAGTGCATCCAAGCGTGGTTGAGTCGTGGGTCGAAGTCGAGCCCGCAATTGGCAGCTATGGGGTGGTGCCGGAGGACGTCGGGGCCTAGAACTACATGTTAGGATACGCGTTCCGCGAGTGTTGCTGGGGCAGTGAGGCGAGGTTGATCGACCGGGCGCTCAGGGTGTAGAAACCGAGGATGGCATGGACTTCATCGGCGGTGCTGAAGCATTGCGATGTTCAGTCCTCGGCGGCATCGGTAGAAGACTGGTTGCGCATCGCCTACGATCTCTGTGCAGATGCAGGAAAACCAGGGAAAGTCTCGGGAAGGTTGATGGGAAAAGACGATGACCACGATTTCGGACGTGCTGCTTTTTTTGATCGAGAACGGGCCTGGCCGGACGGAGACGGAGTTGGCACAGGCGATATTCGGGAAAGACGGATATCAGCAACGGGTCAATAGTGACTGCAATTTGCTCGTGAACCGAAGACTGGTTGAACGACGTGGCGAAGGCGGTCCATCTGATACCTACCATTATTTTCCAGTAGAGCATAGAAATTAACGGGAGTTCGGCCCTTCCATGAAAGCTGACCCCAAACCTGTCTTCACCAACGTCCACATTTTCGGAGCGATTGCCGATGCGGCATACGAACGGATGTCTGAGGACATGGTCAAGAACGTGCACCCCATGCCCGACGGGAGTCCGAGAGCTGTAAAGGTTTTCGATCCAGAGCAAAAATCATTCAAGGATGCAATGATTTCAGTTGTGTTCAGTTGCATCTGGCTTGAGGCCCTTCTGCATCTCCTGATCGTCCGGAAATTCGGTCGCAAGTGCTTCAAGAAGATCGACAAGCGACTATCCTTCAAAGAAAAGCTGCGCCTACTGGGCTGCGTCGATGACCAGCTGCTTGACTGGACCGGGCAGCTTCAAGGCTCAAGACGGGAACTTGTTCATGAGAAAGCGCATCTGGAATACACGGACGATGGAGTGTTCACAGGTGAGTTGAAGAGTGCTCAAGACGAAGCGGAGAACGCGAGGAGAGTGATGGTTGGAGTGAGGGAGTGGTGTCGTGGGACTTTCGAAATCGATCCCCTCTGATGAGTAAAGCGGGATCGCGCGTCGTTCTCTCACCCGAGCGTCCTGTACGGGTGCGCTGTTGTTTTGGACGCCTCATTGCGGATCGGCGATGAAGATGCCCATGGCTCTTGACGGCGCTCTCTGGTTCACACTCCCTGTCGACGGGAGACATTGAGGTGAAGCGGCAATGGCGAAGCAGGGACCGTAGTGACCTACGAACATGCTGCGTATTCCGAGCGGAAGCAGGTTGGCATTTGAATTCGAAGGTCAGCCTGTGATCGGTATGTGTAGTCGGAATCCCTGCTTGGCTGCACGAACGGCGTTTCCGACTTTGCACGCAGAAGGTTCACAAGCCGAATGGACGGTCAGTTAGCGATGAGCCAGAAGAAGATCTGTCTAGAACTTGTCGAGAATATACTTACAGAAATCCAAGACCTGCCCCGCGGTCCGTTTTGGATCCGGGATGTCGTCATGGAACAGCGATATCCCTTCCCGATCATGTTGGACGTTGGCGACGGAAGGCACATTTATATCACTCCTAAAATAGACCGTATGCTTGGATCATTATCCAAGGCTGTCATGAGTGAATTCTTCCGATCTCAGAAGTCAAACTTTACCAGTTCCGAATGGAACAAAATGGTAAGAGAAGAGTTTGGGTTGGTTCTCGTAAATTCTGACGATGAAGTGATCGTCGAGAGAGATTCGAAAGAGGTGTTGGAAGCTGTGCGCGAGAAACTTAGTGACAGGATCTATGACATCCACGGACGAGAGTATATATTTGGTTGTCACTTTTGCAACGTCTCCAATCTAGAGCCGTTGTCCATAGGCCCTGTTCGGTTTGAGCCTAGACATTCATGGCTGAAGAGGAAGTCCGACAATGGACATCTATCTAAAGCATCGTCGTCACGTATCCCAAGGGTATGGGATGGAGAACGCCTTCGAAAGAGGAAAACCTCAAGGGATCAAATTCTAGAGGACGAAATTCTCGACACTATTGGGGGATGCAAATTTGTGTGCAGTGTCCTCGTCGGCCCCGTGGGCGCCGAGGCAGGCCTCCAAAAAGCGGCGATTGGAGCTCGGCTGGCGATGACTTCGATAGCGCTTGCCTGGGAGAAGCCATCGTCGGTTTTGGACGTAATGACGCTCGTGTTCGACCAAGAACCGCATCGCAAAAGGAATCTTGTCTACTATCCCAATGGTCGTTTCGGATACAGATCTTCGTGGTCTCACCCACCAGGCGGCGTGACGTGGTTGCCGGAGAACGAATGGGCTGAATTGTTAGCGGAATTCAACACGATTTTCGATTCTGTCGGAGAGGTGATTACTCACGTTACCCATGGGTGCGATACGGCGTCCCGATCCGAACTTCTGAACACATTATTTCAGGCGCTATTGTGGTTCCATGAAGGTTGTCGCGAGCAGGCAGATGCCATGGCAATCGTAAAGTACTGTGCGGCGATGGAAGCGTTGGCATGTGGTAGAGGGAAGGGAGGTATTTTGAATCTGGTAAGGACCCGGTTGGTAATTAAGGACGAGGTTAAATTCAGCAAAGACCTGGAGCGAATCTACGGTGACGGGCGCAGTAGGACGGTCCACGGCACGAGTGACAAATTGGGACAGGACTGGAGCGAAGACAGGCAGCTAGCGGAAGGTCTAGCTAGGCTGTGTTTGGTAAGCTGCCTTGAGCGGGTGTCCGAATGTCCACAATTAGACGATCCGGAACGCCTATCGGATCCAAGGTGACGCTCTGCACGACGATGGCGGGAAAGTAAAAGCAGGCTCGGCAACGCCGAAGACTGACCATCTCTAACGCCCAAGCCCACCGACCCACAATCATCCAGTCCGGCGGTGGCGCTGGGGCGCTTCCCGGAGGCCTTTCCCCAGGTAGTGGACCCGCCGGGGGCGGCCGGTATGCAGGAACTTATCGCAGATTCGTCGCTGAACGTCGAAACGTGGCTTGGCTTGGATAGGCTATCTTTTATTCCCCGAAACAAGCCCGGCGTGACAGCCTTTGGGTCCCCGCTGGCGCGCACCGTCCGTCCCCCGTCGGCGGCAAACGCCCCTTACCTCCCCGCCACCCGCCCCCCGATCGCCGCGACCGCGGCATGCGCGGACAGCGCCGCGCCCTCCTGCCAGCCCGGCAGCGCGCTCGTCTGGTCGCCGGCGAAGTGGACCGGCCCGTCCGGGCGTTGCAGCGCGTCGGGCGCCTCGTCCGCCTCCGGCCATGCCCCCTTCTGGAACGGCGCCTTGCCCCAGGCGCGGCTGACGCCCGCCTCGATCTCCTCCGCGTAGCCCGGATGAACCTGCCCGCCTTCGGCGATCGCCGCGGCGAGCCGCGCTTCCGGGCTCATCGCCTGGAAGCGCAGGGCGGGCTTCTCGCCCCAGATATAGGCGCCCAGGATCACCCCCCTGTCGCGGTGGTAGCCGTAGGGCGGGTACCAGATCTGGGCGATGTCCTGGTCGGTCCAGGATATGCCGCCATAGATCGCGAGATCGTCCTCCCAGAACCGCCGCCGCGTCTGGAAGGCGATCTTCACCGCCCCGCCGAAGGCGGCCGAGGCGATCGCCGCGCGGGTCTCCGGGGCGAAATCGTTGGCGATGTCCTTGAGCACCGGCGCCGGGATGGTGCAGATCGCGAAGTCGGCCTCCAGCGCCGCCCGCGCGCCCGTGCCCGCGGCGCGGTGGACGATCCGGACCCCCCGGCCGGTCCGGCGGATTTCCTCGACCACGCTGCCGAAGCGGATGAGACCGCCGATTCGCGCCTCGAACGCCCTCGCGATCGCATCCATCCCGCCCACCGGCTGCAGCAGGGTCGGGTTCTGGTTGAGGGCATGGCCGGTCCGCAAGCCGTGGCGCCAGAACCCGGACTGCATCAGCTCGGCGAAATCCAGCCTGTCTTCCGGCACGCCCGGCCTGAGCCCCGCATTGACCCGGCCGCGATAGCCGCCGCGGGCGCTGCCCCGGTAGCGGCGCCCGTCGTCGAGATCGCCGTAATCGGCCAGCATCTCGACCAGCCGCTTCTTCTCCCCGGCGGTCAGCGCGCCGTCGAGCGACGCCGCGTCGACCGCCTTGGCGAGCAGCTCGGCGATGTAGCCGCGGATGTCGCTGACCGCCCGGCGCGCCGTCACCGCCCGCCCGCCGAAGAGTCCGGGATCGTGATAGAGAGCGGCGCGGTTGTCGTTGGTGAAGACTTCGAGCTCCACGCCGAATTTCTTGCAGTAGGACAGGATGGTCCGGTGGTGGTGGGGGATGCGCGCCGCGCCGAGATTGGCGTAGAGATGCGCGCCCTCGGCGAAGGTCACGCGCTGGCGGCTGTCCTCCTCCGCGACGCCGTCGCCCGCCCGCACCGTCAGGTTGCGCCCGCCGGCGCGCCCCGAGGCTTCGAGAATCGTGCAGCGATAGCCCGCCCGGGCGAGCTCGTAGGCCGCCGTCATGCCGGCGATGCCGGCGCCGAGGATCGCGACGCTCTTTCCCGCGCCCGAGCCCGGCGGCAGGTCGGGCGGCGCCGCGGCGGCGGTTCCGGTCCGGCCGAGGCCGAGCGCCTCCATGCCGCGATAGACCGCGCCCACCCCCGCGGCGGCGCCGAGGGCCTGGAGAAAATCCCGTTTGGATACGCTCGAAGTCATCATGCCAGCCCCGCCTCGACCGCCGTCACCCAGAGCAGGCGGATGCCGAGCCCGGTCAGCGCGATCCGGAAGACGATCCGGAAGGCGCGCTCCGGCACCCGGTCGAGGACCCGGCTGCCGACCAGATTGCCCAGCATCGAGACCGCGATCATCGCCCCGATCAGCGGCAGATAGGCACCGACCGTGAGGCCGAGCGCCCCGAACGCGGCCAGCTTCGAGACGTGGACGACGGTCATCTGCATCGACAGCGTCGGCGGCAGATAGCGGCGGTCTTCGGTCGCGCCGGCGACGAACGGGGCGAGCAGGCTTCCCGTCGCGCTGACGAAGATGCCGAGAAAGGTCATGACGAAGCCGAGCACCGCGAAGCGGCCGCGTTCCGGCCCGAACCGGGTGAACTTCGGCATCCAGGCGAGCGCGAGGATCGCCGCGCCGAGGATGCCCTGGAGGACGACGCTCGACAGCGTCACGAAGATCTGCGCGCCGGCCAGCGCGCCCAGCACCGCCCCCAGCGTGAACGGTAGCAGCGTGCCCCGCAGGACGTAGCGCCAGCGCATCGCGACCAGGCTCGACGACGAGCCCAGCATGACCACCGTGTGCACCGGGATCAGCACCGCCGGAGGAAACCAGATCGCCATCACCGCGAGCAGGATCAGCCCGCCGGCGGTGCCGATGGTCGATGCGACGAACGCGCTCACGAAGGAAAACGCGGTCAGCCCGCCGAACACCCACCCATCGACGCCCGGCACGCCGAGAAACGAAGACTCCATGCCGCCCATGATGACGCAGAGGGGCGGCGGCGTCAGGTGCGGCCCTGCGAGACGGCGCGCCGCGCGACGAAATCCGAAACGGCCCGGGCATAGAGCGCCGACCGGGACAGACCCGGACGGCTCTCCTGTTGCTGGAGCACCGTCCGACCGGACGCGGCCGCATCGGGTTGCGGTGGGACCCCCTCACCCCGGCCCTCTCCCCGGCGGGGAGAGGGGGATTCGCTCGCCGGCTCCTGCGCCTCTTCTTCTCCCCTCCCGCTTGCGGGAGGGGCCGGGGGAGGGTGGGGGGCGGGCCACGAAATTCGGCACGTCGGCATCCCTCCCTCCGTCATGCCCGGACTTGTTCCGGGCATGACGACAGAAGAGGCGATGTTGCGGGACGGCCGCCTTTGCCTACAGGCCGAGGACGAGTCGCAGACCCTGCTCCACCCGGGCCAACAGGGTTTGCGGTACGCGCCCGGCGCGGGTCGTAAGAAAGCGCTTGTCGACGGTGAGCACCTGCGAGACGTTGACGACAGACTTCCTCGGAAGCCCGGTTCCGCGCCGCGGCAGCTCCACGTTGCCCGGCGCCCCGGCAAGTTCGAGATTGCCGGTAATCGCGGCGACGACCGCGGTGGCGATCCGGCTTCGATTGAAGGCGTTGGACTGGATCACCAGGACCGGCCGGCGCCCGCCCGGCCCCGATCCTCGCGGCTCGGGCAGCGAGGCCCACCAGATCTCGCCGCGCCTCACCACTCCTCGTCGGGCAGGGACAGGATTTGTAGCGTCGCCAGGGTTTCGTCGAGCGCCGTTTCGGAGGCCCGCCCGGCGTAGACCGCATCCAGCCTCTCGGTCACCTGCGCGTCGTCGTGCCGCGCGACGAAGTCCGAAACGGCCCGGGCATAAAGCGCCGACCGCGACAGACCCATCTCCTCCGCCGCGCGCTCGGCCGCGGCAAAAACATCGTCGGGAATGGAGATCGCCGTCTTCATGCGGTTAGTATGACAATGGTTATACCAAACGGCAAGCCCGGACGGCCGTCCGGCTCCCCCCTCACCCCGACCCTCTCCCCCACGGGGGAGAGGGGGATTCGCTCGCCGGCTTCTGCGCCTCTTCTTCTCCCCTCCCGCTTGCGGGAGGGGCCGGGGGAGGGTGGGGGGCGGGCCACGAAATTCGGCACGTCGGCATCCCTCCCTCCGTCATGCCCGGACTTGTTCCGGGCATCCACGTCTTGCGGCATCGCGGTGCGAGCCGGGAGAGTACGAGGCGGTGGAGGGACGTGGATGCCCGGAACAAGTCCGGGCATGACGCTGTTGTGTAGTCGGTCGCCCGGCGGGTCTTCTTGCCGGCCGCCCGCCCCCACCCAAACCCCCGTGGACGCGCCCGCCCGTCGGCGGCAGAATGGGGCGATGATCGACGATCCGGTTCTCAGGGACGACTGGCAGGCGGTGGGGCGGGCGGCCGACCTCGGCGAGGGCGGGGTGATGGCGGCCAGCCTGTTCGGCACCGACCTCGTGCTGTGGCGCTCGGGCGGCGAGGTGATGGCGTGGAAGGACCATTGCGCCCATCGCGGCACCAGGCTCTCGCTCGGCGCGGTCAAGGACGGCCAGCTCACCTGCCCCTACCACGCCTGGCACTACAACAAGGAAGGCCGCTGCACCTTCATCCCGGCGATGCCGAAGCTGAAGCCGCCGGAGGGCGCCCGGGTCGAGGCCTACCGCGCGAAGGAGGAATACGGCTTCCTCTGGGTGTCGATGGGCGAGCCCGAGCGCGACGTGCCGCCGTTCCCGGAATGGACCGACGACGCCTACCGCAAGCAGATCGTCGGGCCCTACAACTTCCGCGCCAACCCGTTCCGCACCGTCGAGAACTTCATCGACATCCCGCACTTCCCCTTCGTCCACCCGATGATCAACGGCGACCCCTCGAAGCCGGACATCGTGGAGGACTACGACGTGTTCGAGGACGAGGACGGGATCCGCACCGGGCGGGTGCCGATCTGGCAGCCCTTCGCGGACCACCGCGGCATCCCGGCGATGACGCATTACACCTATCGCTGCTTCCGCCCGACCACGGCCTATTTCGCCAAGGAGACCGGCGACGACAACATGTTCTGCATGATGCTGACGGTCACCCCGCTGGCGCCCGACGACTGCCTGGTGTGGCTGCTGGTGGCGATCAATTTCGGCGACCAGGTAACCGAGCAGCAGATCGTCGACCGCCAGGACAAGGTGTTCAGCCAGGACAAGTGGATCGTCGAGAGCCAGCGCCCGGCGGAGATCCCGCTCGACCTCAAGGACGAGCTCCACATCCGCGCCGACAAGTTCTCGGTCGCCTACCGCCGCTGGCTCAAGGGGATGGGCCTCAAATGGGGGGTCGCCGAGAGCGCCCGGGCGAATTGACGGCGCGCCTTCGGGGAGGAGGGCCGGTGGCCTATACGCTGGAAGACTTCTGCGCCGACGCCCGCGCCGCGCTCGACGGGGATTCGGGCCCCGGCGGGCGCGAGCTTGTGGCGCGCCACCTCGAGAAGCTGCTCGTCGATCCGGATTTCGTGGCCGCCCATCTCGGCCCCGACAAGCCCTCCGGCGCCGAGACCATCCATGTCGACGAGACCCACGGATTCCACGTGATGGCGCACACCAACCGGGGTCCGTCCAACAACACCCCGCACTGCCACGGCCCCTCCTGGGTGGTCTACGGCATGGCGATGAACCACGTCGAGATGACCGAGTGGCGGCGCCTCGACGACGGCTCGCGCGAGGGCCATGCCGAGCTCGCGGTGGAGCGCAAATACGTGCTGAACGAGGGCGAGGCGCAGGTCTACAACGAGGGCGTCATCCATTCCCTCGACCGGCCGCTGGAAACCCGGCTGGTGCGGGTGACCGGCTGCGACCTCGACCGCACGCTGCGCTACCGCTACGACCCGGCGAAGAACGCGGTCAGGGTGCTTGAGCCCTTGAAGGCATAGCCTGCGGCGGCCGAGCGCGTCGCAGCTTCAGTCTTGGCGATCGTCTCCAAACAGGTCGAAGGCGCGCTGTTCATGATCGGCGCGGCGTCGTCGCTGGTCGCGATGGCGCTCCTGATCCGCTTTCTGACGCCCGAATATCACGTGCTCCAACTGATCTTTCTCAGGAGCGTCGTCAATCTCTGCCTGATGACGCCCTGGATGCTGCGCGCCGGGCCGTCGGCGGCGCGGACCGACCGGCTGGTCCTGCACGGGTTCCGGAACGGGCTTCTCTACACCGGCAACGTGGCGTGGTTCTTCGGCGTCACCATGGTGACCCTCGCCGAGCTCTCCGCGCTCCAGTTCACCATGCCGATCTTCGTCGCGATCATGGCGGTCGCCGTGCTCGGCGAGCGCGTCGACCTGCCGCGTATCGGCGTGGTCGCGGCGGGGTTCGTGGGCACGCTCATCATCGTCCGCCCGGCCGAGCTCGGCTTCGGCATCGGGCCGATCGCGGTGCTGGCGGCCGCGTTCTTCTACGCCTCGGCCTTCATCGCGACCAAGCGGCTGTCCTCCAGCGAATCCGGCAACGTCGTCGTGTTCTACATGAGCGTCTTCGTGCTGGTCTTCTCCGCGATCCCGGCGGCGTTCGTCTGGCGCACGCCCGACCTCGTGGACCTGCCGGCGATAATCGGGCTGGGCTTCGCCGGCTATGCGGTTCACTACTGCGTCACGAGGGCCATGGCGGCGGCGGATGCGAGCTTCGTCGTCCCGTTCGATTTCCTGCGCCTGCCGCTTTCGGTCGGGCTCGGCATCGTCCTGTTCGGCGAGGCGTTCGATATGCCGATCCTGATCGGCGCGGTCATCATCTTCGGCGCCGCCTGGTACAACACCTGGCGGGAGGAGCGCCGCGGCGGGTCGCTCATCCGGTAGGGCGCCGCCGCGCGTTCACCGCGAAGGACACCAGGGTCATCGCCAGGCCGACCGCCGGGGCGAGCGCGCAGAAGGCGAACACGGCGGTCATCGCGCGCGCGACCTTGGCCGGATCCGTCGCGTCGCCGAGCCCGGAGGCGTTGGCGATCAGCCCGATCGCCGCCGCGCCGAAGGCGAGGCCGAGGGAGCGGATCGCCGGGATCGCCGAAGCGGTCAGGCTCTCCTCGCCTTCCGCCGAGATCGACATCAGCCAGGTGATCGCGAGCACGTTGGATATCCCGATGCCGAGCCCGACGACGATCGACCAGACCGCCAGCAGCCACAGCGGATGCGACGCCACGCCGGCGGCCATTCCCGCGAGCCCGATTGTGGCGATCGCGAAACCCAGCAGGATCGCCCGCCTCGTGGTGCCGCGGCGGGTCACATGGGCGACCGCGATCGATCCGGCCGACCAGGCGAACGACATCAGCATGTTGTAGTAGCCGATCCAGAGCGCCGGCACGTCGTGCAGCACGCCCAGCAGCAGCGGCAGGAAGACCGACGGCGCCACCTGGGTGAAGGCGAGCATCATGAACATCCAGTACGCGGCGCCGACATCGGTGAAGGGAGACAGCGCGCGGCGCGGATAGAGCGGGTTGTCGGATTTCCCGTCGAGCCCGACCGTGAACCGGACCAGCAAACAGGCGGCGATCACCAGCGCGATCCCGGCGGGCACCGAGGCGATCTGCCCCGCCGCGGCGACGCACAGCACCGCGGCCGCGATCAGCCCCAGCCGCCCGAGCGGCAGGCCCGCCCGCTTGCCGGGCTCGCCGGAGGCCGGCACGTAGCGCGCGGCGAGCGCGCAGACCAGCAGCGCGACCGGAATCGCCACCCAGAACGCGCCCCGCCACCACCCGATAGCGGCGAAAAAACCGGCCTCCGCCGGGCCGATCATCGCCGCCGCGACCCAGGCCGCGTTGATCACCGCAAGCGCCCGCCCGCGCAGCGCGCCCTCGTAGATCTCGCGCACCAGCGCCATCGATTGCGAGAGCAGCAGCCCGCCGCCGAAGCCTTGCAGGAGCTGCCCGGCGAGCAGCAACGCCATGTTCGGCGCCAGCGCGGCCACCGCGCTGCCGGCGACGAAGACCAGCCCGGACGCGACATAGCCGTGCCGTCTTCCGAGGACGGCGCGCACCGGCGCCCCGCCCGACGCGCCGACGATGGTGCCGATCAGATAGACCATCGCCGGCCAAGCGTAATACGCCGCGCCGCCGATATCGGCGATCACCGACGGCATCACGGTCGAGAGCACGAAGGTGTTCACCCCGTGCAGGACGATCGCGAGGTTGAGAAGGACGGTGAAGACGCCCCTCCCGCCCCGCACCAGGTCGAGCCAGCCGGTGCGCGCCGCCTCCCCGGTTTCGCTCATCGCGGGTCCGGCGCGGGGCCGCCCCGGTCAGCGGCGGGCATCGCCGAAACGGGCCTTGAGGAACGCGAGGGTGCGGCGGTGGGCGATTGCCGCCGCTTCCGCGTCGTAACTCTCCTGCTCCGGGTTGAAGAACGCGTGGTCGGCGCCAGGATATATGTGGAATTCCAGCGCCGGGTGCGCGTCGCGGATCGCCTCCACTTCGTCGAACGGGACCACCACGTCGCGGTCGCCGTAATGCAGGATCGCCGGGCAGGAAGGGGACAGCGCGCGATGCTCGTAGACGTCGCTGCCGTAATAGATCGCCGCCGCGTCGAGGGCGAGGCGGGCGGCGGCGATCCAGGCCCAGCTGCCGCCGGTGCAGAACCCCTGCACGGCCACCGGCCCCGCCGGGCGAAGCGCATCGAGCGCGGCATCGACATCCATAAGCACGGTCGTCTCGGCCAGCCCCTCCCGCTGCGCCATTCCGCTGGCGCGCCCGGCCTCGTCGTAGCCGAAGACGATGCCCCTGCCCGACCGGTCGTAGAGCGAAGGGGCGACCGCCGCGATCCCGGCCTCCGCGTACAGGTCGCAGACATCCGCCATGTGGGAGGTCATCCCATAGATCGCGTGCAGCACGACGATCCCGCCCGCGGGGCGGTCGGGAGCGGTGTGCCAGGCTTCCAGCCTGTGCCCGTCATCGGCTTCCAGGGTGATGCGGTCGGCCATGGCTTCCTCGGCGGGTGCGGAGACTTTCCATTCAATGCGAACCCCGCCCCCGTGTCACGCGCCCCCTGCTGGACACGCCGTGGCGGGGGCCCGATATTTCCATGACCCGCAAGCAACAGTTCCGGGAGTCCGATCATGGACGTCCGCGCGATCCTGAAGACGAAAGGCAGCGAAGTCGCCACCGTGCCGCCCGGCACGACCGTCGCGGTCGCGGTGGCGGTGCTCACCGAGCGCATGATCGGCGCCCTGGTGGTGACCGACGAGAACGGGGCGCTGGCCGGCATCGTCTCCGAGCGCGACATCGTGCGCGGCCTCGCCGAACAGGGCGCGGCGTTTCTCGATTGCCCCATCCATAGCTGCATGGCGAGCCCGGTCGAGACCTGCGCCCCCGGCGACAGCGACCGTGAAATCCTCGCGCTGATGACCGACCGCCGGTTCCGCCATCTGCCGGTCGTCGAGGACGGCAGGCTGATCGGCATCGTCAGCATCGGCGACGTGGTCAAGAGCCGCATCGACGGGGTGATGGCCGAGGCGGACGCGCTGCGCGACTACATCGTGCGCGGCTGAGCGGATGGCCGCCGAACGGATTCTCATCGAAGGCGGGCTGGTCTACGACCACGACGGCGATTGCGACCGCCCGGAACGGCTCGACATCCTGATCGAGGGCGCGCGGATCGCCCGCGTCGGGCCGGACCTTCGGACCGCGCTCGCCGGCGGCGAAGCGCCCGAGCGGACAATCGACGCGCGGCGCCGGCTCGTCGTCCCCGGCTTCGTCAACGCGCACTACCACTCGCACGACGTGCTCTTGAAGGGCGTGTTCGACCCGATGCCGCTGCAGATGTGGTTCGTCAACGCGCTGCCGCCGCAATACCCGATCCGAAGCGCCGAGGAGGTGCGCGCGCGGACCCTGCTGGGCGCGGCCGAATGCCTGCTCGCCGGGATCACCACCGTGCAGGACATGCTGACACTCTACCCGTTCGACGACGCGCTGCTCGACGCGGTGCTGGAGGCCTATGACGAGATCGGCATCCGCACCGTGTTCTCGCTCCAGATCGGCGACCGGCGCGCGGTCGACCGGATCCCCCACTGGCGCGAGCTGGTGCCCGAGGAATACCACTCGTATCTCGGCTCGCCGATCGGCGTGGCGGGCGGCGAGAGCCCGCTCGACATGGTGGCCCGGCAGATCGACCGGGTCGGCCTGGAACGCGAACGGTTTTCCTGGGCGCTCGGCCCGACCAGCGCGATCATGTCCTCGCCCGAATTGCTGGCCGGCATCGCCGAGCTCTCCGACCGGCACGGCCTCCCGGTGCTCACCCACATGTACGAATCCCGCCCCGAGGTGGTCGCGTCGCGCACCCATCTCGCCGCGCATTCCGGCTCGCAGATCGAATACATCCGCGCCGCCGGGCTGCTCGGCCCGCGCCTCGCCCTCGCCCACTCGATCTGGTTCGCCGAGGACGAGATCGCCGCGCTGGCCGAGGCCGGCGCCCGCGTCGTCCTCAACCCGGCCAGCAACATGAAGTCGAAATCGGGCGTGGCGCCGATCCAGCGCTACCGGAAGGCCGGGGTGGAGATCGCGCTCGGCTGCGACAACTGCGCGTGCTCGGACGTGCAGAACATGTTCCAGTCGATGAAGCTGTTCTGCGGGCTGGCGGCGATCAGCGACACGAGTCTCGATACGCCGGACGCGCCCGAGGCGATGCGCGCGGCGACGCTGGGCGGCGCGGCGGCGGTCGGGCTCGCCGGGGAAGTCGGCGCGCTCGCGCCCGGCATGCGGGCGGATCTCTGCCTCTACGATCTCGACCGGCCGACCCTGCTCCCGCTCAACAGCGCGGCCCGCCAGATGGTCTATACCGAGACCGGCTCGGCGCTCGACACGGTGATGGTGGAGGGCAGGGTCGTGGTGGAGGGCGGCCGGCTGGTGTCGATCGACGCCGAAGCGCTGCGCGACTCGGTCGAGGCCGTGATCGGCGGCCTTCGCGCCGACCAGCGCGCGGTCGCGGCCCGGTTCGAAACGATCCGACCCTATTTGGTCGAAGCCTGGCACAGGAGCTGGGAGACCGATATCGGCATGGACCGCTATGTCGGCGACGCGGGGCGCCCCAAGGGGTAATCCGCGTCCCAGCCGCTCCCGTCATGGTCGGCGGAGGCCGACCATCCACGAGTTTTTTCAGCGGTTCGGCAAAAAACAAAACGTGGATGGTCGGCCTCCGCCGGCCATGACGGTTGGGGTAATGCGGAGACAACGGGTCCGGCAAAACCGGGTGCGCGCCGCCCCACCTTACGCAAGTTTCATGTTGCGGTAAGACGCCCTTCAGGCTGACGCGCTATCTCCCGGGCGAGGAAATTCTCGGGAGAGTGAGCCATGACAACCAGTTTGACGCTCGACAAACGCGTTCTGCACCGGGTGATCCTGCCCGGCGCCGTGGCCGCGGCGATGGTGACCGCGGCATCCGGCCTCGCGCATGCGCGCCCCGCGCCGGCCAGCTTCGCCGACGTGGCGGAACGGGTCGCGCCCGCCGTGGTCAATATCGCGACCGACCGCGGTTCCGCGCCCGCCAGCATGGGCAAGTCCGACAACATGCCGCGCTTCAACCCCTTCTTCGGACAGCCCGACGGATCGTTCCGCGAGTTCATGGAGCGGTTCTTCGGCGGCAACATGCCGGATTTCCGCATGCCGCCGATGCGGCCGGACCACCGGATGTCGGCCGTCGGCTCGGGGTTCATCGTGGACAGCGACGGCCACATCGTGACCAACAACCACGTGGTCGCCGGCGCGCGCTCGATCCGGGTCAGGCTGCATGAAGGGGATACCTTCGAGGCCAAGCTGCTCGGCCGCGACGCCAAGACCGATCTGGCGCTTCTCAAGATCGACGCCGGGCGGGCGCTTCCCTTCGTCGAGTTCGGCGATTCCGACAAGATCCGCGCCGGCGACTGGGTGATGACCATCGGCAACCCGTTCGGTCTCGGCGGTTCGGTCACCGCGGGGATCGTGTCGGCGCGCGGGCGCGACCTGCGCGGCGGCTCGCTGGTCGACTTCCTGCAGATCGACGCCCCGATCAACCAGGGCAACTCGGGCGGTCCGGCCTTCGACGCCGGGGGCAAGGTGATCGGTGTGAACGCCTCGATCTATTCGCCCACCGGGGGCAATGTCGGCATCGGCTTCGCCATCCCGTCCAACGACGCCAAGCAGGTGATCGCCGCGCTTCGCGCCGACGGCAAGATCGAGCGCGGCTGGCTCGGCGTGCAGATCCAGCCGGTCACGCCCGACATCGCCGAGAGCCTCGGCATGAAGGACGCCAACGGCGCGCTGGTGGCCTCGGTCGTCGATAAGGGCCCGGCGCGCGATGCCGGTCTCAAGCAGGGCGACATCATCCTCAAGTGGGACGGCGCCGCGGTCGAGAAGTTCCGCGACCTGCCGCGCCTCGTCGCCGCCACCAAGTCGGGCAAGGCTGTCGAGCTCGCGATCCTGCGCGAGGGCAAGGAGATGACGCTCTCGGTCACCACGGGGTCGATGCCGACCTCCGAGAAGGTCGCGAGCCTGCCCGCCAAGCCCGCGAAGGAGGGGCTTGCCGGCACCGGCATCACGGTGGCGGATCTCGACCCCGCCGCGCGGTCCCGCTTCGGGCTCGACGAGAAGGCGAAGGGCGCGCTGGTCCGCCACGTCGCGCCCGACAGCCCGGCCTGGTCCCGGGGGGTGCGTGCGGGCGACGTGATCGAGCGCGTGACCTACACCCCGGTCGAGAACGCCGCCGATGCCGTCAAGGCGGTCGAGCAGGTCCGCAAGGACGGCCGCAAGGCGGTGCTGCTCACCATCGACCGCAAGGGCGAGGATCGCATCGTGGCGGTTCGCTTCGCCGACGCGTAGAGTATCGCGCACTGACGGTCGGGGCCGGGGCCGCGCGGGCGGTCCCGGCTTCCGCCGTTCGGTGATGCCGGTCCCGCGATGCGCGCATTGATCATCGAAGACGACACCGAGACGGCGGGCTTCATCGCCAAGGGGCTCGCCGAGGGCGGGTTTTCCGTCGACGTCGCGCATGACGGGCGCGACGGGCTGGTTCTGGCGCTCGGCAGCGACTACGACGTCGCGGTGGTCGACCGCATGCTGCCCGAGCTCGACGGGATCGCCATCGTCGAGGCGATGCGGAGCGCCGGCCGCGCGACCCCGGTCCTCTTCCTGAGCGCGAAGGGCGAGGTCGCCGACCGCGTCGCCGGGCTGGAGGCCGGCGCCGACGATTACCTGGTCAAGCCGTTCGCCTTCTCGGAACTGCGCGCCCGGGTCGACGCGCTGCTCCGGCGCGGCGCGGCGCCGATGCCGGAAACGGTGCTGCGGGTCGGCGACCTGGAGATGGACCTGCTCGCGCGCCGGGTCACCCGGGGCGGACGCCCGGTCGATCTGCAGCGCCGCGAGTTCCAGCTCCTCGAAAGCCTGATGCGCAACGCCGGCCGCGTGGTCACGAGGACCATGCTGCTGGAGAGCGTCTGGGACTACCATTTCGATCCCCAGACCAATGTCATCGACGTCCATATCTCAAGGCTCCGCCGCAAGGTCGATGCCGGCGCCGAACGCCCGCTCATCGAGACCGTGCGCGGCGCGGGATACAGGCTCCGTGCGGAAGGGGTCTAAAGCAATTTTCGACCGGGCACGATCGCCGCCAGCCGTCGCTCGAGAGGCCCCCTCACCCCAACCCTCTCCCCCGCGGGGGGAGAGGGGGACTCCCTCGCCGATTTCTCCCTGCCTTCTCCCCTCCCGCTTGCGGGAGGGGTTGGGGGAGGGTCGTGACCTAGGGTACGGACCGCCGCGACCCGGTCAGGCCGGAAAATGCTGTAGCGTTCCGCTCCGTTGCGTCACCCCGGACTTGTTCCGGGCGACGGTCGGGGAGACCGGAGCGGGAAATGCGGCCTAGGCTGCTCGGCAGCACCACGTTTCGTCTCACCCTGATCTATTTCGGGCTGTTCGGGGTGTCGGCGGTGGTTTTGGTCGGATTTCTCTACTGGTCGACCGCCGGCTTCATGGCGCGCCAGACCGACGAGGCGATCGAGGCGGAAATCCGCGGGCTCGCCGAGCAGTATTCGCAGTTCGGCACGATCGGCCTGGTGCGGGCGCTTAACCGCCGGACCTCGCAGGCGCGGGCGAGCCGCGGGCTTTACCTGCTGACCGACGCCAATCTGCGGCCGCTTGCCGGCAATCTCAGCGCCTGGCCGCGCGAAGAGCCGCAGCCCGACGGATGGATCACCTTCGAGCTCGAATACGCCGACCGGCGCGGCGCCGTCGATCTGGGCCGCGCACGGATATTCGAGCTCACCGGCGGGCTGCGCCTGCTCGTCGGGCGCGACATCCGCGAGCGGCTGGAGATCGACGCACGGTTTCGCGAGTCGATCGGATGGGGGATCGCGCTCGCCCTGGTGCTCAGCATCGCCGGCGGCGTGCTGGTCAGCCGGCCGATGCTGCGCCGCATCGACGCGATCAACCAGACCAGCCGGGAAATCATGGCAGGCGCGCTCGACCGGCGGATCCCGGCGCGCGGCACCGACGACGAGTTCGACCGGCTGGCCGTGAACCTCAACGAGATGCTCGACCGCATCGCGCAGCTGGTCGCCAGCGTGCGGGAGGTCAGCGACAACATCGCCCACGATCTGAGGAGCCCGCTCGCCCGGTTGCGCAGCCGCCTCGAGCTGACGCTCGCCGATCAGGGCGACGAGGAAGCCTATCGCCGCGCCATCGTCCGGACCATCGAGGAAGCCGATGCGCTGCTGAAGACCTTCAACTCGCTGTTGAGGATCGCGCGGCTCGAAGCCGGCGTCGAAACCGGACAGATCGAGGACTTCGGCATCGATCGCCTGATCGAGGATGTCGCGGAGCTCTACGCGCCGCTCGCCGAGGAACGCGCCGTCGAGCTTGACGCCCGGACCGGCCAGGCGGGGCGGATCGGGGCGGATCGCGACCTTCTGTTCCAGGCCCTGGCCAACCTGCTCGACAACGCGATCAAGTTCTCGCCCAAGGGAGAGACGGTGGCGATCGCCGCGCGCGGCCTCGACGGCCATGTCGCCATCACCGTCTCCGACAGCGGGCCGGGAATCCCCGACGCGATGAAGGATCGGGCGGTGGAACGTTTCTTCCGCGTAGAGGCCTCGCGCAACGCGCCCGGCTCGGGGCTGGGGCTCAGCCTGGTCGCGGCGGTCGTCGAGCGCCACGGCGGCGCCCTCGACCTCCAGGACAACGACCCGGGTCTCCGGGTCGTGCTCACCCTGCCGCGCGAGCCCCGCCAGGGGTTCGCCCTTCGCCGATTGCCCTGACGGTTCCCGCCTTCGGCCTTGCCGCCTCCGCCCGGCCGGGCCATATCTCTTCCGGCGGCGCTTGACCGGCCGCTCCGTCGGGTGCCTTGGGGGCCCGCCGGGAAATCGAACGCGCCCCGCTCGCAAGGAGGAGGTCCGCAATGACTCGCATGTCGGTGTTCAACAGCCCGTTCCTGCTCGGTTTCGACCAGCTCGAACAGGTGCTCGACCGGATCTCCAAGAGCGCCGCCGACGGCTATCCTCCGTACAATATCGAACACACCGGGGACGATGCGATCCGCATCACCCTGGCGGTGGCCGGCTTCCGGCGCGACGATCTGGCGATCACCGTGGCGGAGTCGCAGCTCACCATACGCGGCAGGCAATCCGACTCCGGCGGGCGGGTCTATCTCCACCGGGGCATCGCCGCGCGCCAGTTTCAGCGGTCGTTCGTTCTCGCGGACGGGATCGAGGTCGTGGGCGCCGAGCTCGCCGACGGCCTGCTCCATGTCGACCTCGTGCGGCCGCCGCCGTCCAACCGCGAGAGGGTAATCGAAATCCGCACGGCCGAAGATGGCGGCAACGGGCAGGCGCCCGCGCCGGCGTAAACCGGATCCCGATATATCAGGCGGCGCGGTCGCGGCTGTCGGCGGTGAGGACCGCGTAGAGCGCGTTGGCGTCCGCCGCGTCGCGCAGGCTTTCGCGGACGGCCGGGTCGCGCATCAGCCGCGAGACGCGCGCCAGGGCCTTGAGATGGTCCGCGCTCGCGCCTTCTTGCGCCAGCAGCAGAAAGACCAGGTCCACCGGCCGGTCGTCGATCGATTCGAAATCGACCGCCCGGTCGAGCCGGACGAACAGGCCGCAGAGCCCGTCGAGATCCGCAACCTTGCCGTGCGGGATGGCGACACCTTCTCCGACGCCCGTGGTTCCCAGACGTTCGCGTTCCAGCAACACGCTGAACACCGTGCGTTCGTCGAGCCCGATGACCTCGGCCGCCCGCCTGGAGATTTCTTGGATCACCTGTTTCTTGCTTGCCGCGGGCAGGCGGTCGACCACCCGGTCGCTGGTCAGCAAGTCGCTGATTTCCATCCTAGTCTCTCCGCGGACCGGACTCGGCCCCTTCCGCGCCCGACGGGTCCAGCCAGCCGAGATTTCCGTCGCCCCGGCGGTAGATCACGTTGAGTCCGCCATGGGCCGCGTTGCGGAAGAGCACGACCGGCTGAGCCGCGAGGTCGATGCGCATGACGGCTTCGCCTACCGTCATCGACTCGATCTCGGAAACCGTTTCGGCGACGACGAGCGGACTGCCAGCATCTGCTTCGTCGTCCGGCCCGTCGGCGGGATCCGCCAGAATCACGTGCTGGGCGGTGAGCGCTTCCTCCCGCCGCGCCGTCCCCGACTTTCTGTGATGGTCGCGCAGCCGGCGCTTGTTGCGCCGCAGCCGTTTCGCGATCCGTTCCATCGCCAGGTCGAACGCGTTCTGCGCGTCCTCGGCCGAGCCGTGCCCCTGGACCTGGATCCCGCGCCCGACATGGACCGAGATGTCCGCCCGCACCAGCGGCCCTTCCGGCTCGAAGACCACGTGCGAATCGAGCGCGTGGTCGAAATACTTGGCTACACCGTCATTCAGGCGGGCCTCGACATGCCGCCTGAGCCGCTCACCAACGTCCATGTGTCGACCGGTCAGTCCGATTTTCAAACGCTTACGCGCCCGTCGTCCGGACGCGCTCCCTTCGGGTCTGCCACCCCGGCGCCGCTTCCCGCCGGATTTCCGCGGGCGCGGAACCTATTGTTCGGTCCACCGTCGAGTCAAGCGCACGCACGAACCGGGGAACGAGTCTGCATCCTTTGCCGGCGGTTCGCAACAAGACGGCGGCGCGTCGCCCCCGGATGCTCCCCAGGCTGTGGAAAAGGGCCCTGCCGCGAATCCGGCCCCGTCAGAGGCTGAACCTCTCGCCGAGATAGACGCGCCGGACTTCGTCGTCCGCGATAATGTCGCTTGGCGCGCCTTCCATCAGCACGCGGCCGTCGTGCAGGATGTAGGCCCGGTCGACGATGTCGAGCGTTTCCCGGACGTTGTGGTCGGTGATGAGTACGCCGATGCCGCGATCCTTGAGATGGCCGACCAGGGCGCGAACGTCGTTCACCGCGATCGGGTCGATTCCGACGAAGGGCTCGTCGAGCAGGATGTATCCGGGCGAGCCGGCGAGAGCCCGCGCGATTTCGACCCGCCGCCGTTCGCCGCCCGACAGCGCCGGCGCGGGCGTGTGCCTGAGATGGGTGAGGGAGAATTCGCCGAGCAGCGCCTCGAGCCGGCTTTCCCGCAGTTCCGAGGCGCGCTCCGTGACATCGAGCACCGCGCGGATGTTGTTCTCCACCGTCATGCCCCGAAAGATCGAGGCCTCCTGGGGCAGGTAGCCGATACCGATGCGCGCGCGCCGATACATCGGGAGCCGGGTGATGTCGTGACCGTCCAGCGTCACGGCGCCCGAGTCCGGCTGGATCAATCCGGTCAGGATATAGAACGAGGTCGTCTTCCCGGCCCCGTTCGGTCCCAGCAGGCCGACAACCTCGCCCCGCTCGAGCCGGAGACTGACATCGCGCAGCACCGGCCGTTTCCTGAAACGCTTGCCCAGCGAGAACGCCTCAAGGCCGTTCGAACGGGAGATCAGGCGCGGTGCGCCGCTCGCATTCTCGGTCAATTCTCCGTCTTCCCCGGCGTCGTCTTGCCCTCGGGCGCGGGCGTGGCCTTCGGAACGAACAGGCCACGCACCCCGCCTTCTCCGCCCTGCATCCGGCTGGTGCCGGTCTTCAGGTCCAGCTCCGCCGAACGGCCCCTGAGTTCGTTGCGCCCCTGGGTGATCCGCACCGAACCCTGGAGCTTGAGGCGCTCGTTAACGACATCATAGTCGGCCCGGTCGGCATGAAACACCTCCGTCGGGGAGGTCAGGACGACGCGGCCGACCGCCACGATCCTGGTGAGCTTGTCGTCCCCCTCGCCATCCGGTTCGAAAGTCGCGGTCAGCGTCTCGGCTTCGAGTTTCCGGTCCTCCCGCACCGCGACCGCGCTGCCGCGGGCAACGGCCCGATTCCTGGTTTGCGAATATTCCAGGCTTTTCGTGGCGCTGATCCGATCCTTTCCCGATCTGAACTTCGGCTTGCCGGTCAGCACCAGCAGCTTCTCGTCCACGTCGTAGGTGCCCTTGCGGCCGGTGGCGACCTGATCCGGGCTTTCGATGCGGACGTCGCCTTCGGCGTCGATTCGCCAAATCTCGGTTTCGCCGTCCTTGCCGCTCCGGTAATGCGCGGCGATCGTCTCGGCCCGCAAGGTTACGTCGCCCTGCTTTGCCCGGGCATTGCCGCGGGCAACGAAGACCCGGGTCTTTTGCTGCCATTCCACGCTGCCGTCGACGGCGATTTCTATGGGGCCGGAACTGTCCCGGAACGGCAGGCCCCCGATCTGCGAATAGGCCGGGGTCGCGCCCGCCAGAACGCCGATCAGGAGAGTCAGCGCGGCCGGTGCGCTCACGGCTGCTTTTCCTTTCGGTCGGGGAAGAGGACGAGGCGGGCCGGGCCGGCGAACTCCAGCCGGTTTTCGTCGCGGTCGATGCGGAAACCGGCTGCCTCCATGTCCGCCCAGGCGCCTCTGGCGGTCACCGGGGAAGTCCCCCAGGCGATCGCCTCGCCGAAATCGACGGTCGCCGCGCTGGTTTGAAACTGGTATCCCGAATCGTGGTAGAAGCTGACATTGCCCAACAGGTCGACCTGTTGGGCCTCGCGCGCGAATTTCCCGCTCGAGGCGGATACCGCCACCCAGGCTCCGGCGCCGGTCGTGAAGTCGGCCTCGGGGCTGTTGAGCATGATTCTGTCCGGATCCGATTTCTGCTGAACGATCGATTCCGCGGCCAGAGTATAAGGGTTCCGGTTGCGGTCCGTGCCGGAATAGCGCGCGTTGATCATCCGGTGACCGCCCGCCGCCTCCGAGACGTCGAAGCCCGCCGCGCCGATCTGCAACCGTTCCGGCATGTCGTAGAGCTGCGACCACGAAAACACCAGCGCGATCACCACCGCCGCGCCCAGCGGCAGCGCCACCTTCATCACCGCCACGAAACGGGAATAGCCGCTCTCCAGCCGTATCGGGGCGATGGTTGCCATGCCCGTCTCTTTCAGGCGACGCCCGCGCGCAGGCAGTCGTGGATGTGGAGGATTCCCACCGGGCGGTCCTCCTCGACGACGAAAAGACTGGTGATGCTGTTCTCGTTCATCACCCGCAACGCCTGATCGGCCAGCGCGTCGGGCGAGATGGTCCGCGGGCGCGCGGTCATCACCTCGGCCGCCGGCATTTCCAGCAGCCGCTCGCCCATGTTCCGCCGCAGATCGCCATCCGTGATGACCCCGACCAGCGCGCCTTCCCCGTCCACCAGCCCGATGCAGCCGAAGCTGTGGGAGGTCATCACGATGAGCGCTTCCGCCATCGCGATATCCGGTCGCGCGAGCGGAATACGATCGCCCTTGTGCATCAGCCGTTCGACCTTGATCAGCCGCGTGCCGAGCTGCCCCCCGGGGTGGCGCAGCTGGAAGTCCTCCTGCGAGAACCCGACCCGCTCGAGCAGCGCGACCGCCAGCGCGTCGCCCAGCGCCACCATCATGGTGGTCGACGTGGTGGGGGCGAGGTTGAGCGGGCAAGCCTCGTCGGTGTCGGGCAGCGGGATCAGCACGTCCGCCGCGCCCGCCAGCGCGCTGTCCGCGCGCGCCGTCACCGCCACCAGGGGTATGGCGTGCCGCTTGGTATAGGCGATGATGTCGGAGAGTTCCGGCGTCTCGCCGGAGTTGGACATGGCGAGCACCGTGTCCCGCGCGGTGATCATGCCGAGGTCGCCATGGCTGGCCTCGGCGGGATGGACGAACTGCGACGGGGTGCCGGTCGAGGCGAGCGTGGCGGCGATCTTGCGCCCGACATGCCCGCTCTTGCCCATGCCCGTGACGATCACCCGCCCCCGGCCATGCGCGCGGGACATCACCTCGACCGCCTCCGCGAAGGCGAAGTCGATGGAGCGCGCGAGCGCCGCGAGCCCCTCGCATTCGGTCTCCAGCACCCGGCGCGCGACGGCGATGTCCGCGGTTTCCTGCGAACGGGCGGATCGGAGGTTCTTCACCTCGGCCATATGCATCCCCGCATGATTTCACCCGCGGCAGTCCGCGACTGAGCCCGATATTGCATCCTAGTCGATTTCCGCGAACCGTGCAGCCAAACCGGACATTCGCCCCGGGGCCGCGCTCAATGGGCGAAGATATCCACCTCGCCCCAGCCCCCGAGGTCCAGGGCGGCCCTGTGCCCGACGAAATCGAAGCAATGCCGGGCGAGTTCGGACCGCCCCTCGCGCTCCAGCATCCCGTCCAGCGCTTCCCGGATCGCGTGCAGATGAAGGACATCCGCCGCGGCGTAACCGCACTGCGCCTCCGTCAGGGTCTCCGCGCCCCAATCCGAGGATTGCTGTTCCTTGGAGAGCTCGACACCGATCAACTCGGCCACGAGATCCTTCAGGGAATGGCGGTCGGTATAGGTGCGTGCGATCCGGGACGCGATCTTGGTGCAGTAGACCGGCGCCGTCCGGATGCCGAGATAGCGTTCGAGGACGGCGATATCGAAGCGGGCGAAATGGAAGATCTTGGTGACCGCGCGGTCTTCGAGAAGTCCCGCGAGGTTGGGAGCGTCGTAGGCGCCGTTCCGGAAACGCACGAGATGGGCGTTGCCGTCGCCCGCGCTCAACTGGACCAGGCACAGGCGGTCCCGGCCCGGCTTGAGCCCCATGGTCTCGGTGTCGACCGCGACCGCGCGGCCGAAACCGAGCCCCGCGGGCAGGTCGCCCTCGTGTATCTCTATCGCCATAGGCGCAGCACCGCCGGCCCGTCCGGGCCCCAGGGAACCGGAAGCGTCGGATCCGGTGGTGCCCAGGAGAAGACTCGAACTTCCACGACCTTGCGGTCACAGGTACCTGAAACCTGCGCGTCTACCAATTCCGCCACCTGGGCTGATCGGCGACCGGACCCCCGCTGCGCGGGTCCGTACGCCAGCGGCCGCCGGGTTGTCAACCGCTTTCGCCGCCCGGGGGCGCGCGCGCCGCACCGATATTGACGGGTTCCGCGCCAACCGATATTAGCCGCCCGTTCGGCGGGGGACGCGATGGCTACGCCCACAGCGACCGTATTCGGCGGTTCCGGCTTCGTCGGCCGCTACACCGTGGGCGAGCTGGCCCGCCGGGGTTACCGTGTGCGCGTCGCGGTCAGGCGGCCGGACCGGGCGCTGTTCCTCAAACCCCTGGGGGATGTCGGTCAGATCACGCCGGTCGCGGCGAACGTCCGCGACGACGCATCGGTGGCCGCCGCCGTCGAGGGCGCCGATGCCGCGATCAACCTGGTCGGCGTGCTCTACGAAGCCGGTCCGCAACGTTTCCATGCGGTCCATGCCGAGGGCGCCGGGCGCATCGCGAGGGCCGCGTCGGCCGCCGGCGTCGAACGCCTGGTCCACGTCTCGGCCATCGGCGCCGCGCCCGACTCCGCCGCCGAATATGCGCGCAGCAAGGCGGCCGGCGAGGAGGCGGTGCGGGAGGCGTTTCCGGATGCCGCCATCGTCCGGCCCAGTATCGTATTCGGCGTGGAGGACGATTTTCTCAATCGTTTCGCCTGGATCGCCCGCCTCGCGCCCGCCATCCCGCTGATCGGCGGCGGCAACACCAGGTTTCAGCCGGTTTATGTCGGCGATGTCGCGGCGGGGATCGTGCGCATCGTCGAGGACCCGGGCACGTCCGGGGCGGTCTACGAATTCGGCGGCCCCGCGGTGTACAGCTTCAGGGACCTGATGGAAGCGATGCTGGAGCAAATCGGCCGGCGAAGGCTGTTGCTTCCGGTCCCCGGAATCCTCGCGATGTTGCCGGCCCGGCTGATGGAGCTGTCGCCTTTCCCGCCGCTGCTGACCCGGGACCAGATCCGCATGCTGGCCCGCGACAACGTCGCCGCCGGGGATGCGCCCGGGCTTGCGGAACTCGGCCTTCCGCCCACGCCGCTGGAGGCGGTGGCCCCGGGCTACCTCGCGCGCTATCGCCGCGGAGGACGCCCGGCGGACGGCTGACTAGTGCGGATCTGTTTTAGTTGGAACCGCTTCGTCCGTTCTCTTCCGTCATGGTCGGCGAAGGCCGACCATCCACGTTTTGTTTTTGTTTCCAGCGCCTTAAAAGCTCGTGGATGGTCGGCCTTCGCCGACCATGACGGTGAGGAGACAGGGGTAAACGCGCTTCTCTCTAAACCGGACAGGCTCTAAAGGTAGACCGCGCCCAGCAGAAACCCGCCGAGAACCAGGCGGTAGATCACGAAAGGCGCGAAGGTCGCGCGTCTCAGCCAGCCCATCATCGCGGCGATCGCTATCAGCGCGGCGACGAAGGCAATTCCGCCCGCCGCCAGGGCGTTCCATTGCAGCACGGGATCGCCCGATTCCACGAGCTCCCGTGCCGCGAACGCGCCGGCGGCGACGATGGCGGGGATGGACAGCAGCATCGAGAACCGCGCCGCGTCCCTTCGTTCGAACCCCAGAAGCCGCGCCGCCGTCATCGTGACGCCGGCGCGGCTCGCCCCCGGTATCAGCGCAAGCGCCTGCGCCAGACCGATCGCCAACGCCGTCGACAGGCGCATGTGTTCGACGCGGCGCACCGTCAGGCCGATGCGGTCGGACAGGTACAGGAGCAGTCCGAAACCGAACGTGGCCCAGGCGATAACCTCGAGGCTGTTGCGCCATCCCGCGCCGATGAACCCGGTCACCGCATAGCCCGCCGCCGCCACCGGTACCGTGGCGACCGACAGGTAGACGATCAGGCGAACGCCGGGATGCGCCATGCCCGAGCGGATTCTGACGACGCCGGCGAGCATGGCGAGAACGTCCCGCCACAAATAGGCGAGGACGGCGAACAGGGTGCCCACATGGACCGCGATGTCGATCGCCAGCCCCTGGTCCGGCCAGTCGCTCAACAGGGGGATCAGCCGAAGATGCCCCGACGAGCTGACCGGCAGGAATTCCGTGATGCCCTGCACCACCGCGATCACGGCGAGCTGAAGCAGCGTCAAGGCCCGCTCCCCCGGTTTGCGGATCGCCCATCATAGCGGAATCGGGAAGGCGGGACCAAAGCCGGCCAAATTAGTCTCATATTGGAACTAAATATTTGGCCGGTTTTGCCAAACTGGGGAGTTTTCCCCAATTTTCGCCGGTACTTATCTTAATTAGGACAGTATTACTGTCCTTTCTCCCTTGCCTTTTGGGCGTTTTGTGCTAGATTGACCGGGCAGGCGGAGACAACGGCAAACGCCGCCGCAGAGGGGAGACAAGGCACGCATGTCCGGGCGCATGTTGAAGTTCGTCGATCTGCCGCAGGCGACGCCGGAAAAGCGCAGCGCCCAGCTTCGCCGCGCCGATTTCGACGAGATCTACGACATCTTCACGACCGACGGCGCGGCGGCGCAGGCGAGCCGCTGCTCGCAGTGCGGCGTGCCCTATTGCCAGATCCACTGCCCGGTGCACAACAACATCCCCGACTGGCTGATGCTGACCGCGGAGGGGCGGCTCGCGGAAGCCTACGAGGTCTCGTCGGCGACCAACAACATGCCCGAGATCTGCGGCCGGATCTGTCCGCAGGACCGGTTGTGCGAAGGCAATTGCGTCATCGAGCAGTCCGGCCACGGCACGGTGACCATAGGCTCGGTCGAGCGCTACATCACCGATACCGCCTTCGAGCGAGGCTGGGTCAGGCCGCCCACCCCGGCGCGCGAGCTGGGCCGCTCGGTGGGCATCGTCGGCGCCGGGCCGGCGGGACTTGCCGCGGCCGAGCAGCTTCGCCGCCGCGGTTACGCAATCCAGGTCTACGACCGCCACGACCGCATGGGCGGGCTGCTGGTCTACGGCATTCCCAATTTCAAGCTCGAAAAGACCATCGTGGCGCGCCGTGTCGCGCTTCTCGAGGAAGGCGGCGTCGTCTTCAACCGCGGCTTCGAAGTCGGCCGGGACGCGAGCCTCGACGAAATCCGCGACCGGCACGACGCGGTGCTGATCGCGACCGGCGTGTACCGGGCGCGCGACATCCAGGTGCCGGGCGGCGGGCTCGGCAACATCGTGCCCGCGCTCGACTACCTGTTCGCCTCGAACCGCAAGGGCCTCGGCGACGCGGTCCCCGCCTTCGACGACGGCCGGCTCAACGCGGCGGACAAGGACGTCGTGGTGATCGGCGGCGGCGACACGGCGATGGACTGCGTGCGTACCGCGGTGCGCCAGGGAGCGAAATCGGTCACCTGCCTCTACCGGCGCGACCGCGAGAACATGCCGGGCTCGCGCCGGGAGGTGCAATACGCCGAGGAAGAAGGCGTCCGGTTCTCCTGGCTCGCGACGCCCGAGGCCTTTGTCGGAGACGATACGGTCGCCGGCGTCCGCGCGCTCAGGATCCATCTCGGCGTGCCGGACGCCGCCGGGCGCCAGACGCCGGAGCCGATCGAGGGTTCGAGCTTCGTCACGGACGCCGATCTGGCGATCAAGGCGCTCGGTTTCGACCCCGAGGACCTGCCGACATTGTTCGATGCGCCGGAGCTGAAGGTGACCCGCTGGGGTACGGTCCAGATCGACCACCGCACCATGATGACCGCGATCGACGGGGTGTTCGCGGCCGGAGACATCGTCCGCGGGGCATCGCTCGTCGTCTGGGGCATCCGCGACGGCCGCGACGCGGCCGAGGCGATCCATGCCTATGTGGAGCAGCGCCACGCGGTCGCCGACGCGGAGGCAGCGGCGTAAGCGCGCCGGGGAGGATGGAATGAACGGCAATGTCGTACCCGATGGCGCCCGGTCCGTCGCGCTTTGGCGGGAGAACGCCGAGCGGCTCGCCCGCGTCGGCCTCTACGACCCCGCGCTGGAGCACGAAAGCTGCGGCGTCGGCCTGGTCGCCGCGATCGACGGGATTCCGCGGCGCGATGTCGTCGAGGCCGGGATCGAGGCGCTCAAGGCGGTCTGGCACCGCGGCGCGGTCGATGCCGACGGCAAGACCGGCGACGGGGCCGGCATCCATGTCGAGATCCCGCAGGATTTCTTCGCGGAGCATATCGAGCGGACCGGCCACAGCCTCGGCGACGGGCCGCTCGCGGTCGGCATGGTGTTCCTGCCGCGCACCGACCTGACCGGGCAGGAACGCTGCCGCTGCATCGTCGAGTCGGAAATCCTCAAGCTGGGCTACCAGATCTACGGCTGGCGCCAGGTGCCCATCGACGTCGACGTGATCGGCGAGAAGGCCAACGCGACCCGGCCCGAGATCGAGCAGATCATGATCGCGGGCAATGCCAAGGTTCCGCCCGGTAAGTTCGAGACCGACCTCTACATCATCCGCCGCCTGATCGAGAACCAGGTCCGGGCGGAGAACATCAACGACTTCTATATCTGTTCGCTGTCGACGCGGTCGGTGATCTACAAGGGCATGTTCCTCGCCGAGCAGCTCACCGCCTTCTACCCCGACCTGCTGGACGAGCGCTTCAAGTCGCGCTTCGCGGTCTATCACCAGCGCTACTCGACCAACACCTTCCCGACCTGGCGGCTCGCCCAGCCGTTCCGCATGCTCGCGCATAACGGCGAGATCAACACGCTGAGCGGCAACGTCAACTGGATGAAGAGCCACGAGACCCGGATGGACGCCGAGGTCTTCGGCCGCTTCGTCGACGACCTGAAGCCGGTTATCGAGCCCGGCGGGTCGGATTCCGCGTCGCTCGACAACGTCTTCGAGCTGCTCGTGCGGGCCGGACGTTCGGCGCCCCATGTGGGCTCCATGCTGATCCCGGCCGCGTGGTCCAAGAAAATCGATATCGAACCCGAAATCGGGGCCTTCTACAGCTATCTCAACTGCGTCATGGAGCCGTGGGACGGGCCGGCCGCGATCGCCGCCACCGACGGCCGCTGGGTGGTCGCCGGCATGGACCGGAACGGGCTTCGCCCGATGCGCTACTCGGTGCTCGACAACGACCTGCTGCTGGTCGGCTCCGAAACCGGCATGGTGCGGGTCAGCGAAGCCCGCATCGTCGCCAAGGGCCGTCTCGGACCCGCCGAGATGATTGCCGTCGACCTTGAGGAAAAGCGGCTCTACCACGACCGCGAGATCAAGCACGAGCTGGCGAACGCCTACCCCTATACCGAGTGGTTCGGCAACATCACCGCGCTCGAAGGGCTGATCAAGACCGGCACCGGGCCCAGGATCGACTTTACCGGCGACGAGTTGAGGCGGCGCCAGGTGGCGGCGGGCTACACGCTGGAAGAGCTGGAGCTCCTCCTTCAGCCGATGATCGAGGACGGCAAGGAAGCGGTCGGCTCGATGGGCGACGACACGCCGCTCGCCGTGCTGTCGGACCATTATCGTGGGCTGCACCATTTCTTCCGCCAGTCGTTCAGCCAGGTCACCAACCCGCCCATCGACTCGCTGCGCGAGTACCGGGTGATGAGCCTGCGCACGCGGCTCGGCAATCTCGGCAACGTGCTGGAGCAGGACGAAAGCCAGACGCACCTGCTGCAGCTCGATTCCCCGGTGCTGACCAATGCCGAGTTCGCGGCGATGCGCGAGTATCTCGGCGACGCCGCCGTCGAGATCGACTGCACCTTCCGCAACAACGACGACGACCTCTCGCTCAGGCGCGCGATGTACCGGATCCAGCGCCAGGCCGAGGATGCGGTGCGCGGCGGCGCGGTGCATCTGATCCTGACCGACCGGAACATCAGCCCGGAACGCGCGGCCATCCCTTCGATTCTCGCCGTCGGCGGCGTTCACAGCCACCTCGTGGCGCAGTCGCTCCGGACCTTCACCTCGCTCAACGTCGAGAGCGCCGAGTGCATGGACGTCCATTACTTCGCCGTCCTGGTCGGCGTCGGCGCGACGACGGTCAACGCCTATCTCGCCAACGACACCATCGCGGACCGGCACCGCCGCGGGCTGTTCGGCGACCGCGCGCTGGAAGATTGCCTCCGGCGCTACCAGGAGGCCGTCAACCAGGGTCTGCTCAAGGTGATGTCCAAGATGGGCATCTCGATCCTCTCGTCCTACCGGGGCGGCTACAAGTTCGAGGCCGTCGGGCTGAGCCGCTGGCTGGTCAACAGCTACTTCCCGGGGCTCAATTCGCGGATTTCCGGGATCGGGCTCTATGGAATCCGCCGCAAGGTGCTGACGCTGCACCATCGCGCCTTCTCCGAGGGCGTGACCGCGCTCCCGGTGGGCGGCTTCTACCGCTATCGCCAGAACGGCGAGGCGCACGCTTTCGAAGGCCGCCAGATGCATATCCTGCAGACGGCGGTCGCGAACGATTCCTTCGCCACCTACCGCAAGTTCGTCGAAGGCACGCAGAACGTGCCGCCGATCCACTTGCGCGACCTCATGGGTTTCCAGTTCAAGCGCGAACCGGTGCCCATCGAGGAAGTCGAGTCCATAACCGAGATCAGAAAGCATCTGGTCGCGCCCGGCATATCCCTCGGCGCGCTCAGCCCCGAAGCGCACGAGACGCTGTCCATCGCGATGAACCGGATCGGCGCCAAGTCCGATTCCGGCGAGGGCGGGGAAGATCGCGCGCGTTACGCGCCGCGCCCCAACGGCGACAACGCGTGCTCGGCGATCAAGCAGGTGGCCTCGGGCCGGTTCGGGGTGACCGCCGAATATCTCAACAACTGCCGCGAGATCGAGATCAAGATCGCCCAGGGCGCCAAGCCCGGCGAAGGCGGCCAACTCCCCGGGATCAAGGTCTCCGAGATGATCGCGCGGCTCCGGCATTCCACGCCGGGAGTGACCCTGATCTCGCCCCCGCCCCATCACGACATTTACTCGATCGAGGACCTGGCGCAGCTCATCTACGACCTCAAGCAGATCAACCCCGACGCCAGGGTGTGCGTGAAGCTGGTCTCGCAGAGCGGCATCGGCACCATCGCGGCCGGCGTCGCCAAGGCGAAGGCGGATGTGATCCTGGTATCGGGCCACTCCGGCGGAACCGGCGCGAGCCCGCAATCCTCCATCAAATACGCCGGGCTGCCTTGGGAGATGGGGCTCTCCGAGGTCAACCAGGTGCTGACCCTCAACCAGCTCCGCCACCGTGTCGTCCTCAGGGTCGACGGCGGGCTCAAGACCGGGCGCGACGTGGCGATCGCCGCCCTGCTCGGCGCCGAGGAGTTCGGCATCGGCACCGCCTCGCTGGTCGCCATGGGCTGCATCATGGTGCGCCAGTGCCACTCCAACACATGCCCGGTCGGCGTCTGCACCCAGGACGAACGGCTGCGCGCGCGCTTCACCGGCACGCCCGAGAAGGTGGTCAACCTGTTCAGCTTCATCGCCGAGGAAGTGCGCGAAATCCTGGCCCAGCTGGGCGCGCGGAGGCTCACCGACATCATCGGCAGGACCGAACTCCTGAGCCAGATCCACCGCGGCAGCGCGCATCTCGACGACCTCGACCTCAACCCGCTGCTGGTGCAGGCGGACCCGGGCGAGGACTCGCATTACTGCACGCTGGAAGGGCGCAACGAAGTTCCCGAGACGCTCGACGCCCAGATGATCAAGGACGCGGCGACCGCGCTGGAGCGGGGCGAAAAGCTTCAACTCGCCTACAACATCCGCAACACGCATCGCGCGATCGGTACCAAGTTGAGTTCGATGATCGCGCGACGCTACGGGATGGACGGGCTCCAGCCCGGCCACATCACCGTGCGGCTGCGCGGCTCGGCCGGCCAGTCGCTGGGCGCCTTCGCGGTGCAGGGGCTGAAGCTCGAAGTGTTCGGCGATGCCAACGACTATGTCGGCAAGGGGCTTTCCGGCGGCACGATCGTCGTCCGCCTCACGACCGCGAGCAATCTCACCTCCAACGAGAACACCATCATCGGCAATACCGTTCTGTACGGCGCGACGGCGGGCAAGCTGTTCGCCGCCGGCCAGGCCGGAGAGCGCTTCGCGGTGCGGAACTCGGGCGCGACGGCGGTGATCGAGGGCTGCGGGTCGAACGGCTGCGAGTACATGACCAACGGCACCGCGGTCGTTCTCGGTCCCACCGGCGACAACTTCGCCGCGGGCATGACCGGCGGGATGGCCTTCGTCTACGACCCGGACGACAGCTTCTCCACCCGGGTCAACGAGGACACGGTGTTCTACCAGCGCATCCAGGTGCCGTACTGGGCCGATACGCTCAAGACCCTGGTCGAGGAACATGCCAGGGAGACCCAGTCGCGCTTCGCCGAGCGCATGCTGATCCACTGGGATCGCGAGGTGGAACGCTTCTGGCAGGTCGTCCCGTTCGAGATGGTCCATCGCTACGACCGGCCGGTGCTGGCCGAGGAAACGGCGGAACGGACCGCCTGAGCCGCATTCCGATCCGCGCCCTGGAGAGCCAGCGTGCCCCGCGCCGCGCGAAAGCTTGTTTGTCTGGGATTCGGCTATTGCGCGCGGGCGCTCGCCCGGGCGGCCGCCGGGGAGTTCGCGGGGATCGTCGGTACGACACGCCGGCCCGAACGGAAACGCGATCTCGTCTCGAACGGTTTTCCGGTCGTTCCCTTCGACGCCTCCGATCTTCTCGACGGCGCGACCCACTTGCTGATCTCGGCCCCGCCGGAGGCGTCGGGCGACCCGGTGCTGGCTACCCTGGGCGGGGCCATCGCGAAACTCTCCGGCGTCGAATGGATCGGCTATCTTTCGACAACGGGAGTCTACGGCGACCGGCAGGGCGGCTGGGTGAGCGAGGAGGACACGCCCGATCCCCGCCAGCTACGGTCCAGGCTGCGCCTCGCCGCCGAGCGCGACTGGCTCGCCTTCGGCGATGCGCAAGGCATGCCGGTCAACATTTTCCGCCTTGCCGGGATCTACGGCCCCGGCCGGAACGTGCTCGACCGGCTCCGCGCCGGCTCGGCTCGGCGGATCGTCAAGCCCGGCCAGGTTTTCTCCCGGGTGCACGTCGAAGATGTCGCGGCGGTGCTGCGGGCCTCGATCGCCCGGACGCGGCCGGGGCGGGTCTACAACGTCGCCGACGACGAACCCTCCTCCCAGCAGGAGGCGATCGCCTTCGCCGCCGGTCTGCTCGGGATCGCGCCGCCGCCGGAGGAGCCCTTCGAGACCGCGGAGCTCTCCGCGCTCGCGCGGAGCTTCTATTCCGAGTGCCGCAGGGTCCGGAACGACCGCATCAAGCGCGAGCTCGGCGTGGTTCTCCGCTATCCCACCTATCGCGAGGGACTACGCAGCCTCGCCGCGCCGTGAACCGCCGGCATCGACCGCGAGCAGACGGAACATCAGCAAGGCCATCAGCACGGCCGGAACGAGGTTGAAGCCGAACACGAAGGTCACGGCTTCGCCGACCGCCTCCTTGCTCATCGAGTCGTCGAAACCGGCGATAGCCGTCAACATCCCGGCAAGCGCCGCGCCGAAGGCGGTGCCGAGCGAGCGCACCGAGGGCAGCGAAGCCGCGGTCAGACCCTCTTCGCCGGGGTCCGCCCGGGCGATGGTCCGGGTGATCAGATGGACGTTGTGGATGCCCACCCCGAATCCGATGAAGAATGCCGAAACCGTCAGCAGCACCAGCCCCGGCGCCGTCGTGGTCGCCGTCATCAGCGCGAGCCCGAGCACGACGATCACCGGCCCCCACCACAGCGCGCGGTGCTCGCGGCGGCCGGTCCACCCGTTGACCATGAAGGTTCCCACCGTCCAGCCGATCGAGAGCACGATGCTGACGAAGCTGACATAGATCGGCGGCACATCGTGAAAGACCTGGAGCAGCAGGGGCACGAACAGCGTGATCGAGGTCTGGACGCTGCCTACCAGGAAATGAATCAGCAGGCCGAGCCCGACCACCGCGGAAAGCGAGAGCGTACGCGTCGGGAACAGGGGAATCGGCGCCCTCCGGTCCAGCCGGAAAGTCGCCCAGACGAGCGCTATCGCGGCGGCGATCAGGGCCGCCCGCAACCAGGTGTCGTCTATCGGTCCGGCCGCCGCGACCGCGATAACCCCCGCGGTCAGGACGGTCAGCCGGAAGAAGGGAAACCTCCCGACATGCTCGCCCTTTTGCGGCCGGGTGTCGGGGACCTTCCACCAGATCAGCGCGGCGTAGCAGGCGATGAACGGGATCAGCGACCAGAACGATCCGCGCCACCAGCCGAACTCCGCGAACACCCCGCCGAAGACCGGGCCGAGGAGCTGCGCGAACATCCAGACGCCCTGATAGGCGGCGAGAATGCGGGCCCGCAGATGGGGCGGAAAGAGCACCCCGATCAGCGCCATCGAGGCGCCGATGATCAGCCCGCCGGCGAAACCCTGCACGCCGCGGGCGGCGATCAGGGTGAAGATATCGGGCGCGAGCGCGCAGCCCGCGGTGGACAGCATGAAGACGACCGCGACCGCGACATAGCCCACCCGGCGCCCGACCGCGCGGGTGATCGGCTCCACCGTCGCCGCGCCGACGATCGAGCCGACGACGTAGACGATCGCCGTCCAGGCGTAATAGACCGCGCCGCCGAGGTCGACGACGATGGTCGGCATCACGATCGAGATCACCAGCACCTGCAGGGCGTGCAGCAGCGTGCCCAAGAGGACGATGGCCGAATAGGTCGCGCGGTCCTTGCGGATCAGGTCGCGCCAGGGTCCGGCCGCGCCCCTGTCGGGTGCCGCCATGCCGGGGTCAGCCCCCGGCCGGGGTGCAGAGCTCGTCGACCGCGGCCCAGATCCGCGCGAGGTCCTGCTCGCGCGCCAGCCGGTGGTCGCCGTCCGGCACAAGGAACACGCGAACGTCGCGGCTCAGCACCTGTTCGGCGATGCGCGAAGACGTCATCCATGGCACGTCCGCGTCCCGCTTGCCGTGCAGCAGGCGGATCGGGCAGTGGATGGCGATGGGCCGGCGCAACAGGAGATGCCGGCGGCCTTCCTCGATCAGCCCGTAGGCGATCGGATAGTCCTCGTCGTCGTAGTCCGAGGGCACGTGGATGACGCCCTTTTCCTCCAACTCCGCGCGCATGTCCTCGCCGTAGCGGTTCCACATCAGGTCTTCGGTGAAATCGGGCGCCGCGGCGACGCCCACCAGCCCCGCGATCCGCTCCGGGCGCGCGAGCGCCACCAGCAGCATGATCCACCCGCCCATCGACGAGCCCACGAGGATCTGGCGTCCCTGCGCCGCCTCGTCGAGCACCGCGAGCGCGTCGTCGCGCCAGCTTCCGATGGTGCCGTCGAGGAAATCGCCGGAGGAGTCTCCGTGCCCGGAATAGTCGAAACGGACGAAGGCGCGCCCCGCCGCGCGGCAGGCGGTTTCCAGCGCCATCGCCTTGGTCCCCGTCATGTCGGACCGGAAGCCGCCCATGAACATCACGCCCGGCTCGCGGCCTTCGAGGCGCCGGTATGCGATTGTCGCGCCGCCGGGGCGTGATAAGATCGCGGCCCTTTCGGATCCGTCCCCGTTCACAGGCGGATTTCCCGGTTTCGTTGGCTCCTGGGGATCGTCGGCGTCGGCGTTTTCCGACCCTATCACCGAAGCCGAAGCCACGAAAGCTGGCCGCTCTGGACGCGACGGCGTGCGCGGGCGGGTGCGTTCGGGAGTGCGGCCATGACCGACCCGTTCATCATCGCCGCCATTGCGCTGGTTTTCCTCTTCGCCGGGGGTATCAAGGGGGTCATCGGTCTCGGCCTGCCGACGGTCAGCCTCGGGCTGCTGGCGATCTTCCTCGACCTGACGACGGCGATGGCCCTGCTCACCATGCCGGCGGCGGCGACCAATGTGTGGCAGGCGGCGGTCGGCGGGAACGCGCGCATGATCCTGCGCCGGCTGTGGCCGTTCATGCTGGCGGCGACGGTCACGGTATGGCTCGGAGCGATGGCGCTCACCCGGGTCGACCTCGCGTTGCTGTCGGCGCTGCTCGGCCTGATTCTGGTGGTCTATTCGGGCCTCGGCCTCGGCGGGTGGCGGTTCGCGATACCGGTGCGCGCCGAGGGCTGGGCGGGGCCGTTGTTCGGGTCGGTGAACGGGATCCTGACCGGAATGACGGGTTCCTTCGTGGTTCCCGGGATCATGTATTTGCAGGCGATCGGGCTCGGCCGCGACGCGCTGGTGCAGGCGATGGGATTCCTCTTCGGTGCCTCGGCGCTCGCGCTCGCCCTGGCGCTGGGCGGTTCCGGGCTGTTCCCCAGGGATACCGGGATCGTGTCGGCCGCCGCCCTGGTTCCCGCCCTGATCGGCATGGCGGTCGGCCAGCGGGTTCGCCGGCGCCTGTCGGAAGAGCGGTTCAGACGCGTCTTTTTCGTGGGCATCCTTGCTCTGGGCGCCTATATCTTTGCCGCCGCCGTGTTGCAGCGCTGGTAACCCCCGCTTGTGACCGGGCCGGGATTGCGCTAAATGCGCGCGGTTCGTCCGGCGGCGTACTCGCGAAAGGAACGATGGCAACCGTAACCCAACAGCAAACGGCGCGCGTGGTCGTCACCCTCCCCGACGGCAGCCGGCGGCCGTTCGATGCCCCGACGACGGGCGCTAAAATTGCCGCGTCGATCGGTCCCGGCCTCGCCAGGGCGGCGATCGCGGTCAAGGTCGACGGCGAGGTCCGCGATCTCGCGCGGCCGATCGAGAGCGATGCCGCGGTCGAGATTGTCACGCGGCGTTCCGACGAGGCGCTGGAGCTGATCCGCCACGACGCCGCCCATGTCATGGCCGAGGCGGTGCAGGAATTGTTCCCCGGCACCCAGGTCACCATCGGCCCGGTGATCGAGAACGGCTTCTATTACGATTTCGCGCCGCCGACCCCGTTCTCGAACGAGGATCTCAAGGCCATCGAACTCAAGATGCACGAGATCGTCGCCCGCGACGAGCCGTTCGTCCGCGAGGTGGTAGACCGACTTGACGCGATCAATCGGTTCAAGTTCAGGGACGAGTTCTACAAGGCGCAAATCATCGACGACCTGCCGGACGGCGAGGAGGTGACGGTCTACCACCAGGGCGATTGGTCGGACCTCTGTCGCGGCCCGCATCTGCCCTCCACCGGCCATGTCGGCAAGGGCTTCAAGCTCCAGAAGGTGGCGGGCGCCTACTGGCGCGGCGATTCCGCGAACAAGATGTTGCAACGCATCTACGGCACCGCCTGGCGCGACGAGAAGGAGCTGAAGGCCCATCTCCACCAGCTCGAGGAAGCCGAGCGGCGCGACCACCGCCGGCTCGGGCGCGAGATGAACCTGTTCCACTTCCAGGAAGAGGCGCCCGGATCGGCCTTCTGGCACCCGAGGGGGTGGAGCCTCTATCTCCGGCTGATCGACTACATGCGCCGGCGCCAGGACGCGGCCGGCTATGTCGAGATTTCCACGCCCGAGCTGATGGACCGCTCGCTTTGGGAGCTCTCCGGCCACTGGGAGACCTTCCGCGAGCACATGTTCACCTCCGAGACGGAGGACGGGCGGGTGTTCGCGGTCAAGCCGATGAACTGCCCGGGCGGCGTCCAGGTGTTCCGCCAGGGCATGAAAAGCTACCGCGACCTGCCGCTCCGCGTCGCCGAGTTCGGCCGGGTCCACCGCTACGAACCCTCCGGCGCGCTGCACGGGCTTATGCGGGTGCGGGCGTTCACCCAGGACGACGCGCACATCTTCTGCACGCGGGAGCAGATGGAGGCCGAGTGCCGGACGGTGATCGCCCTGATCGTCGACATCTACCGCGATTTCGGCTTCGAGGACGTGCGTATCCTGTTCTCCGACCGGCCGGAGAAGCGGATCGGCTCGGACGAGGTCTGGGACCGGCTCGAGGGCGCGCTCAGGGACGCGCTCGACGGGATGGGCGTGGATTACGGCGTCAACCCGGGCGAGGGCGCGTTCTACGGTCCCAAGATCGAATTCGTCCTGCGCGACGCGATCGGCCGCGACTGGCAATGCGGCACGCTCCAGGTCGACCTCAACCTGCCCGAACGGCTGGACGCCGCCTATATCGGCGAGGACGGCGAGCGCCACCGGCCGGTGATGCTGCACCGGGCGCTGTTCGGATCGCTCGAGCGCTTTCTCGGCATCCTGCTCGAACACTATGCCGGCCATCTGCCGTTCTGGCTCGCGCCGTTGCAGGTGGTGGTCGCCACGATCACCGGCGATGCCGACGACTACGCCGGGGAAGTCGCCGCCTCCGCGCGGAAAGCCGGGTTGCAGGTCGAGCTCGACCGCAGGAACGAGAAGATCGGCTACAAGGTCCGCGAGCACAGCGTCCGCAAGGTGCCGGTCATGCTCGTGGTGGGGCGCAACGAGGTCGAGGCCCGCACCGTCGCCATGCGGCGGCTCGGAGGCAGGAGCCAAGAAGTCCTTGCGCTGGATACCGCGATCGATAGACTTGCGGCGGAAGCTGCCGGTCCGGACCAAGACGCCGACGCGTGACTGCAACGAAAACCTTGAATTGTTGCTTTATCGGCACGGCCCGCGCCGGGCGGCGCGGGCCGCATCCGTGCCGGCGGCGTCGTTAAACAGGGAGACCGGTCCATAGCAAGACCCCCGATTATGGAGCCGCCCGTTCGCGAGGAACGCGGCGTCAACGAGGCGATCCGGGCGCAGGCCGTCAGGGTCGTCGACACCAACGGCGATGTCCTTGGTGTTTTCCCCACCGCCGATGCCATCGAACTCGCCGCCGAGCGCGGCCTCGACCTCGTCGAGGTGTCGCCCAACAGCGACCCGCCGGTGTGCAAGATCCTCGACTACGGCAAGCTCAAATACGAACAGCAGAAGAAGAAGACCGAGGCGCGCAAGAAGCAGAAGACGATCGAGGTCAAGGAGATCAAGCTCCGCCCGGCGATCGACCGGCACGACTATGACGTCAAGATGCGCTTCATCCGCCGCTTCCTCGACGAGGGCGACAAGGTCAAGGTCACCATGCGCTTCCGCGGCCGCGAGATGGCGCATCAGGATCTCGGGCTGAAGGTGCTTTTCCGGGTGCGCGACGAGCTCGAGGAGCTCGCCAAGGTCGAGCAGCTTCCCAAGATGGAAGGCCGGCAGATGGTCATGGTGATGGCGCCCAAATAGGGACCGCCATCCGCTTGCGCGGCACGGCGCGCGCCGCTATAACCCGCCGTCTGTTTGGGATCGTCCGGCGAGGCGGCCGGACCCGGCCGGGTCCGGAACCGCGGGGCATGCCGAGGCGGTCCGCGTCTTCACGTCCCGGACGGAGGATGAAATGCCCAAGCTCAAGTCCAAGAGCGGCGCGAAGAAACGGTTTCGCACAACCGCGACCGGCAAGGTCCGGTCGAACTTCGCCTTCAAGCGGCACAATTTGCGCAAGCGCACGCAGAAGATGAAGCGCAAGGCGCGCGGGACCCGCATCATGGCGCCGGAAGACGCCAGGATGGTGAAGTCCTACCTGCCCTACGCCTGAGGAGCGCGTCATGTCGAGAGTCAAGCGCGGCGTGACCGCCCATGCCCGGCACAAGAAGGTCCTCGACCTTGCCGCCGGCTACCGCGAGCGCAACCGCACCAGCTTCCGCGTCGCCATCGAGCGGGTCGAGAAGGGGCTGCAATACGCCTACCGCGACCGGCGCAACCGCAAGCGCAATTTCCGCGCCCTCTGGATCCAGCGCATCAACGCCGGCGTTCGTCAGCACGGCCTCACCTATTCCCAGTTTATGAACGGCATGAAGCGGGCGGGGATCGAGGTCGACCGCAAGATGCTGGCCGATCTCGCCGTGCGCGAACCCGATGCGTTCAAGGCGATCGTCGAGCAGGCGCAGGCGGCGCTGGCCGACTAGGCGGGAGGGAGCCCGCTCTCCGGCGGGCCGAAACCGGCGGGTCTTGGGATGGACGACCTCGAACAGCTTCGTTCGGATTTGCTGACGCGGATCGAGGCGGCCGGCCTCGACGATCTGGAATCGCTCCGCGTCGAGACCCTCGGCCGCAAAGGCCGCGTGACCGCGTTGATGAAGGAGCTCGGTACGCTCGCCCCGGAGGACCGCCGGGCGGCCGGTCAGGCGCTCAACGCGTTGAAGGCCGTCGTGACCGAGTCGATAGACGCCCGCCGCGCCGCTCTCCAGGCCGGAACGCTGGACGCCCGCCTCGCCGAAGAGACAATCGATGTCTCGCTGCCGCCCAGGCCGGAGCCCGAAGGGCGCATCCACCCCATAAGCCAGGCCATCGAGGAGATCGTGGCGATCTTCTGCCAGATGGGGTTCGCGGTCGCCGAAGGACCCGACATCGAGGACGATTTCCACAACTTCACGGCGCTCAACATCCCGCCCGAGCATCCCGCCCGGCAGGACCACGACACGTTCTACTTCGAGGAGGGCGAGGACGGCGAAAGGCTGCTGCTCCGGACCCATACATCGCCGGTCCAGATCCGCACGATGCTGGTCCAGGAGCCGCCGATCCGCATCGTCGTGCCGGGCCGCACCTACCGCGCCGACCACGACGCCACCCATTCGCCGATGTTCCACCAGGTCGAGGGGCTGGTGATCGACGAGGAGACCCATATGGGCCACCTCAAGGGCTGTCTGATCGAGTTCTGCCGCGCGTTCTTCGGCGTCGACGACCTGCCGGTGCGGTTCCGGCCGAGCTTCTTCCCCTTCACCGAGCCGTCGGCCGAGGTCGATATCGGCTGCCGCCGGTCGGCCGACGGGCTCACCATCGGCGCCGGCGACGACTGGCTCGAAATTCTGGGCTCCGGGATGGTCCATCCGAAGGTGCTGGAGAACTGCAACATCGATCCCGCGCGCTACCAGGGCTTCGCGTTCGGCATGGGCGTTGAGCGCGTCGCGATGCTCAAATACGGCATCCCGGATCTGCGGACCTTCTTCGACTCCGATCTTCGCTGGCTCCGCCATTACGGCTTCTCGGCGCTCGACATGCCGAACGTCGCCGCCGGGTTCGCGCGGTGAAATTCACCCTCTCCTGGCTCCGCGATCACCTCGACACGGACGTCCCGCTCGAGACGCTGGGCGAACGTCTCTCCATGATCGGTCTCGAAGTCGAAGCGGTGGACGACCCCGCCGCCGCGCTGGCCGATTTCGTGGTCGGCGACGTGATCGAGGCGCGGCCGCACCCCAACGCCGACCGGCTCAGCGTCTGCACCGTCGATATCGGCGGCGGCGAACGCTTCGACGTGGTGTGCGGCGCGCCCAATGCGCGTACCGGCATGAAGGGCGTGTTCGCGCGCGCGGGGCTGGTCATCCCCGGGACCGGGGCGAAGCTCAAGAAGTCGAAGATTCGCGGCGTCGAGTCGAGCGGGATGCTCTGTTCGGAACGCGAGCTCGGACTGTCCGACGAGCACGAAGGAATCATCGAACTCGACGGCGATTTCGAGGCCGGCTCCCCCGCGTCCGGGGCGCTCGGTATCGGCGATCCCGTCATCGAGATCGGGCTGACGCCCAACCGCCCGGACTGCGCGGGGGTTCGCGGCATCGCCCGCGACCTCGCGGCGGCGGGAATGGGGAAGCTCAGGCCGCTCGACACGGCGCCGGTCGAGGGCGGCTTCGAGAGTCCGTTCTCGTGGCGGCGCGATTTCGCGTCCGGCGACGGCGATGCCTGCCCCTTCGTGGTCGGGCGGACCTTCCGCAACGTCCGCAACGGTCCGAGCCCCAAATGGCTCCAGGACCGGCTGATCGCGATCGGGCTCCGGCCGATCTCCGCGCTGGTCGACATCACCAACTACGTCACCTTCGACCTCGCGCGCCCGCTCCATGTCTTCGACGCCGACAAGCTGGCGAGCGACCCCACCATGCGGTTCGCGAGGGAAGGGGAGACCGTGGCCGCGCTCGACGGGCGGAGCTACACGCTCGATCCGTCGATGACGGCGATCGCCGACGACAGCGGCGTTCTCGCGATCGGCGGCGTGATGGGGGGCGAGCCCACCGGCTGCGGCGACGACACGACGAACGTGTTCCTGGAGGTCGCGCTGTTCGACCCCGTGCGGACCGCGGCCACCGGGCGCAAGCTCGGCATTCTTTCCGATGCCCGCTACCGCTTCGAGCGCGGCGTCGATCCGACATCGGCGCTCTGGGGGGCGGAGATCGCGGCCCGGCTGATCCGCGACATCTGCGGCGGCGAGGCGAGCGCTCTCACGATGGCCGGGACGATGCCCGACCACGGCCGCGGCATCGCGCTGCGCAAGTCGCGCATCGCCACGCTCGGCGGGGTGGCGGTCGAGGACGGGGCCGCGCAACGGATCCTGGGCGATCTCGGTTTCGAGATCGAGGATGCGGGCGATGCCCTGACCGCCGCCGTGCCGCCCTGGCGGCCGGATATCGAGGGCGAGGCGGATCTCGTCGAGGAGGTGCTGCGGATCAACGGCTTCGATGCGATTCCCGCGGTGCCGCTCCGCGCCGCCACGGCGGTGCCGGGCGCGGCGTGGTCGCAGGCGCAATCCCGGCGCGGCCGCGTCAGGCGCGCTCTGGCCGGACGCGGGCTGACGGAGGCGGTGACCTTCTCCTTCATGTCGGGCGAGAAAGCGGAGGCCTTCGGCGCCGATAATTCGCTCCGCCTCGCCAATCCGATCAGCGTCGATCTCGCCCAGATGCGCGCCTCGATCCTGCCCAACCTGCTGGATGCGGCGGCGCGCAACGCGGCGCGCGGCATCGCCGATATCGCCCTGTTCGAGATCGGGCCGCAATTCGAGGGCGGCGAGGGGAAGCAGTCCCAGGCCGCCTGCGGGCTCCGCGTCGGCGGGACGGCGCCGCGCCACTGGGCCGGAACCCGCGCCGGCGTGGACGCCTATCACGCCAAGGCCGATGCGCTGGCGGCGCTCGAAGCCGCCGGCGTTGCCGCGCACAATCTTCGCATCGGCGACGACGTGCCCGGCTGGTATCATCCCGGCCGCGCGGCGGCGCTCATGCTCGGCCCGAAGCCGCTCGCCCGGTTCGGCGAGGTGCATCCGGCGATGCTGGAGCGTTTCGACGTAAGGGGGCCGGCCTCCGCCTTCGAGGTCCTGCTCGACGAGGTTCCCGCGCGCAAGGCGGCGAAGCCGGCGTCCCGCCCGATGCTCCATCTGGCGGCGTTGCAGCCGGTGGAGCGCGATTTCGCCTTCGTGGTCGACGAGCCCACCCCCGGCGCGGCGCTGGCCATGGCCGCGCGCGGCGCCGACAAGGCGCTGATCGCCGATGTCGCGCTGTTCGACGTCTATCGCGGCCCGGAGCTCGGGGAGGGCAGGAAATCCGTCGCGCTCTGCGTCACCCTTCAGCCGCGCGAGGCGACCCTGACGGACGCGGAAATCGAGGCCGTCGGCGAGCGCATCGTCGACGCGGTCTCCAAGGCGACGGGGGCCGTGCTGCGAGGCTGACCGGGATGACCGATCTCTCGCATATCCGCAACTTCGCCATCATCGCCCATATCGACCACGGCAAGTCGACGCTCGCCGACCGGCTGATCCTGACCTGCGGCGGGGTCGAGGAGCGCGAGTTCCGCGACCAGATCCTCGACACCATGGAGCTCGAGCGCGAGCGCGGCATCACCATCAAGGCGCAGACCGTGCGGCTGCCCTACAGGGCGCGGGACGGCCGGGACTATCAGCTCAACCTGATGGATACGCCCGGCCATGTCGATTTCACCTACGAGGTCTCCCGCTCGCTCGCCGCCTGCGAAGGCTCGATCCTGGTCGTCGATTCGACCCAGGGAGTCGAGGCGCAGACTCTCGCCAATGCTTATCTCGCGATCGAGGCGGACCACGAGATCGTCCCGGTCCTCAACAAGATCGACCTGCCGGCCTCCGAACCCGCGAGGATCCAGACCCAGGTGGAGGATGTAATCGGCCTTGGAGCCGATGACTGCATTTCGGTTTCCGCCAAGACCGGCGAGGGGATCGAAGACGTGCTCGAAGCGCTGATCGAACGCCTTCCGCCGCCCGAGGGCGACCGGGACGCTCCGCTCAGCGCGCTGCTGGTGGATTCCTGGTACGACGCCTATCTCGGAGTCATCATCCTGGTCCGGGTGCGCCACGGCGCGCTCAAACGCGGCATGAAGGTCCGGATGATGGCGACCGGCGCGGTCCACCAGATCGACCGCGTGGGCACCTTCACCCCCAAGCGTGTCGAGACCGACGCGCTGGGTCCGGGCGAGATCGGCTTCATCACCGCCAGCATCAAGCATGTCGCCGAGACCCGGGTCGGCGACACGATCACCGAAGAACGCCGCCCCGCCGATGCGCCGCTTCCCGGCTTCCGGCCGAGCGTGCCGGTGGTGTTCTGCGGCCTGTTCCCGGTCGACGCGGCGGATTACGAGGATCTGCGCGAAAGCCTCGCCCGGCTGCGGCTCAACGATTCGAGCTTTCATTACGAGCCCGAGACCTCGGCCGCGCTCGGTTTCGGCTTCCGCTGCGGCTTTCTCGGCCTGCTCCATCTCGAAATCGTCCAGGAGCGCCTGTCGCGCGAATTCGACCTCGAGCTCGTCACCACCGCGCCGTCGGTGGTCTATCGGGTCCATACCAATGACGGCGAGGTCGAGAAGATTCACAACCCGGCCGACATGCCCGATCCGGTGCGCATCCGGAAGATCGAGGAGCCCTGGATCAAGGCGACCATCATGGTGCCCGACGCCTATCTCGGCGCCGTGCTGGCGCTCTGCGAGGACCGCCGGGGCACCCAGATCGAGCTCACCTATGTCGGCGGGCGGGCGATGGTGGTCTACCGGCTGCCGCTGAACGAGGTGGTGTTCGACTTCTACGACCGGCTCAAATCGGTCAGCCGGGGCTATGCCAGCTTCGACTACCAGCTCGAAGCCTATGAGGAGGGCGACCTGGTCAAGCTGGCGATCCTGGTCAACGCCGAGCCGGTCGACGCGCTCTCGATGATCGTCCATCGCGGCCGGTCGGAACAGCGCGGCCGCGCGATCTGCGTCCGCCTCAAGGACCTGATCCCGCGCCAGCTCTTCAAGGTGCCGCTCCAGGCGGCGATCGGCGGCAAGGTGATCGCGCGCGAGACCATCAGCGCGCTGAGGAAGGACGTGACCGCCAAATGCTATGGCGGGGACGTGACCCGCAAGCGCAAGCTCCTCGAACGCCAGAAGGAGGGCAAGAAGCGCATGCGCCAGTTCGGCCAGGTCGAGATCCCGCAATCCGCGTTCATCGACGCGCTCCGTATCGGCGACGACTGACCGCGGCACGGCAATACCCGACCGGACACGGGACCCCCCTCACCCCGGCCCTCTCCCCGCTGGGGAGAGGGAGAGTTGCGGCGCCGACCCTTCTCTACCTTCTCCCCTCCCGCTTGCCCCGGATCGCAGTCCGGGGCTTGCGGGAGGGGCCGGGGGAGGGTGGGCCGGTTCGTCGTGAACAAGGTCGGAAATTGCTCTACAGCACCGTCAGCAGCCCCGCCGCCGCGCCGAACAGCGCCGCGTCCCGGTTGACGAAACCCATCGCCTGGAGACCGAGCGGCAGGCCATCGATTTCCATCACCGGCATGGTGAGGGCGGGGATGCCGAGGAGGGAGGCGGGGACGTTGAACACCGGATCGCCGGTCGATCCCAGGCCGACCGGCGCAGGTCCCGTGGCGCCGAGCGTGATGCAGATTTCGACGTGCTCGCCCAGCGCGGCCCAGGCGGCGCGCGCCGTGTCGCGGTCCGCGAGCAATCCCTGGTATTGCTCTTGCGTCATCCCCTCCGCCTCCGCGAGGCGGTCGGTCGAGACCTCGCTGAGCCCTGCCCGGTCCATGTCCCTGGCATAGGTGTTGAGCGGCCAGCGGGTCTCCCACGCGTTGACGCTGCGGGCGAGCGGAACGGCGTCCGCGATGGCGTGCTCGACGCCCGCCACCGTCTCGTCCGATCGGCGGTCGGCGCATTCGATGCCCGCCGCCTCCAGCGTCTCGCGAACCGACGAGAACGCGGCCCTGGCGGCGTCGTCCGCGATCTCCCAGCCCGCGGTCTCCAGCACGGCGATCCGCCCCGGCCGCCGGGCCGCGGGTCGCACCGCGGGGCCGGAAACCCCCGGATAGCCCGGGTCGCCGCCGCAGCGCGCCGACATTTCCCGCGCCACGACCCAGGTCTCGTCGATGGTGGCGGCGATGGTCCCGGTGCAGCTCTGGCTGAACACGTCGAAGCTGCCGCCCCGGTTGATGCCGCCGACGCTCGGCTTGAAGCCGAACACGCCGCAATAGCTCGACGGGCGCAGGATCGAGCCGATCACCTGGGTGCCGAGCGCCGCGGGCACCATGCCGCAGGCGACCGAAGCGGCCGACCCGCTCGACGACCCGCCGGGCGTGCGCGAGAGATCCCACGGGTTGCGCGTCCCGCGCGGTTCGGTGGCGGCGAACTCCGTGGTGACGGTCTTGCCGACGATCGCCGCGCCCGCCTCCCGCAGCGCCGCGACCGCCGCCGCGTCCCGTTTGCCCTCCCAGCCGGCGAACAGCGGCGAGCCCTGCTCGGTCGCCATGTCGGCGGTCTCCATGATGTCCTTGATGCCGACCGGCATGCCGTCGATGGCCGACAGCGGCCGCCCGTCCTTCCACCGCGCCGAGGCTTCGTCCGCCGCCGCGCGCGCGGCCTCGCGGTTGACGGCGACGAACGCGCCGACCTCGCCGTCGTCCGCCTCGATCCGCGCGATGCAGCGTTCGAGGAATTCGCGCGGGCTGTCCTCGCCGGCGGCGAAGGAAGCGGTTGCGGTGAAGTAGGACCGGGATTCGGGACGGGTCATTGCGATGCCTTTCCTTCGGGGATTGCCGCGCTACTCGATCATCCGGTTGGGCAGGAAGAGCGCGATCTCGGGGAATACGACGAGTACCGCCATGCATACCACCATCGCCGCCCAGAAGGGCAGGATGCCGATGAAGATGTCGCGCATCGGCACGTCCTCGGCGATCCCCTTGACGACGAAGACGTTGACGCCGACCGGCGGGCTGATCAGCCCCATCTCCAGCACGATCACCATGAGCACGCCGAACCAGATGGGATCGTAGCCGAGCTCGACGATCAGCGGATGAACGATGGGAAGCGTCAGCACGAGGATCGCGAAGCCCTCCAGAAACATGCCGAGGACGACGAACGCCGCGAGCAGGATGGCGAGGATGCCGAGCCGGGGAAGCTCGGTGCCGATCAGGAGCTCGGCGAGGTCGCCCGGGATCTGGGTGAGCGCGAGGAACGGGTTGAAGATATGCGCGCCGATCAGGATCAGGAACGCGAACGCGCTGGTCCGCACGGTCTCCAGCAGGGTGAAGTTGAGCGAGGACGGCGTGACGCTGCGGCGCGCGAGCGCCAGGAGAAAGGCAAGGAAAGCGCCCACGCCCGCAGCCTCTCCCGCCGTGAAGAACCCGGAATAGATGCCGCCGATGGTGACCACGACGATGCCGATCATCGCGGCCGCGCGCGAGGTCGTCCGGAACCGCTCGCCTATCGGGAGCGCCGGTCCCGGCGGGCCGAGCGCGGGTTTGAACCGGGTCTGGATCGCGATGGCGACCATGAACAGCGCGGTGAGCAGCAGGCCCGGGAGGACGCCGGCGAGGAACAGCCGGCCGATCGATTCCTCGGTCAGGATGGCGTAGATCACGAACCCGGTCGAAGGCGGGATCAGGATGCCGAGCGTGCCGCCCGCCGCGATCGCGCCGGTGGCGAGCCTAGGGTGGTAGGCGTAGCGCCGCATCTCCGGCAGCGCCACGCGGCCCATCGTCACGGCGGAAGCGACCGACGAGCCGGAAAGCGCGGCGAACCCGGCGCAGGCCGCGATCGTCGCCGAGGCGAGGCCGCCCCGCCAATGGCCGAACCAGGCGTAGGCCGCGCCGTAAAGGTCGCGGCTCATCCCCGACATCGAGGCGAGATTCCCCATCAGAACGAACATCGGGATGATCATCAGCTCGAAATTGGACGCGATGACGAAGGGCTCGCTGCCCAGCGTCGCCAGCGCCGCCGGCCAGCCGTTCATCGCGGCGATGCCGACGAAGCCGACCAGCATCATCACGATCCCGACCGGCATGCGGATGGCGAGCAGCCCGAACAGCGCGAGAATGCCGGCGACGCCGATCAGCGAGTCACTCATCGGCCTGCCGTCTCGCGATTTCGGGCAGGCCGCATGCCGAACGCAGGCCGAGCACGACAAGAACGCAGGCGAAGACCAGCGAGCCGAAGGCGATCGCGAAATAGAACGGGTAGTGCGGGATGTCGAGGAGGTTGAAGCCGTCGCCGAACTCGAGCGCGTCAAGGCCCTGCGCGAGGCTCTGCCATGCGACGACGAGGAAGAACAGCCCGCACAGGATGCGGACCGCGGCGTCGACGACGGCGAGCCTTCGCGCGGAGACGAAGTTGCCGATCAGGTCGACCGCGATGTGCCCGCCGGTCCAGCCCGAATAGGCCATGGCGAAGAACACCACGATGGTGAGCCCCGCCTCGGACAGGTCCTGGGTGCCGAGAATCGGATCGTTGAACTTCCTGAGCGTCACCGCGGCGACGGTGAGCGCCATCAGGCACAACAGCACCGCCCCGCCGACGACCGCCATCAGGCGAACGCCGGCGCCGAGGGTTGCCGATAGCCGCTCCAGGCCGGTGCGCAACAGCCGGCGCCGGGATCAGCTTCCCGCCACCCCCATCGCCTTCAGGATCCTGCTGGCCGGCACGCCTCGGCCGTCGAGCGCCCTGACCTGCGCTTCGCGGGCCGCCATCAGCCGCTCGACGCCTTCCCGCAGCGCCGCGCCGCCGAGCGCGATGACCTCGTGCTTGTCGGAGTTGCGGACCCGGTCGAGCCCCTTGTTCCCGGCGCGCATGTAGAACCGCGCCGCGCGCAGGCTCATCGCCCGTCCGGTGGTGCGTTCCACCATCGCCTTGTGGTCGCCGGACAGCTTGTCGAAGGCCCGGTTGTTCATCACCAGGAAGAACGGCGACCGGCCGAGCGGCCAGCCGGTGGTGTAGTACCTGGCGACCTCGTTGAACTTGAAGCTATTGATCGTGCTGGGCCCGGTCAGCACGCCGTCGATGACGCCGGTGTTGAGCGCGTTGTAGACCCGGTTGATCGGCATGAAGACCGGCACCGCGCCGAGCGCCTTGATCGCCTCGCCCTGGGTCCTCGACGGAACCCGGAACTTGAGGTCCTTCATGTCGGCGACCGAACGGATGGGCTTCTTGCGGGTCATCAGGACCTGGCGCTCGTTGGTCCAGAGCGCCAGCAGCTTGACCCGGCGGAACTCGGGCGCCAGCTCGCCCATGGCGTTCCACATCGCGTCGGTCGCGTCGGTCGACGTCGCGGCGATGCCCGGCAGCTCGACCACGCCCACCCTCGGGAACAGCTTGGAGGTGAAGCCCGGCAGGCCGAAGGCGATATCCGCCACCCCGTCGACCGCGCGCTTGTATTGCGCGACCGGGCCCTTGCCGAGCGCGCCGCCGGGATAGATCCTGATCTTCAGGTCCCCGCCGGAAAGCGTCGCCACCTCCTCCGACCACGGGCGCATGATGAAGCGGTCCATCGGATGCTTGGGCGACATGAAATGCGCGAGCTTGAGCTCGGCGGCGTTCGCGCTCGCGCCGGGGCCGAACAAGAGGACCGCGGCGGCGGCGGTGGCGAGCGCGACGCTCGGGAAAGCCCCGAATACGGCGGAAAAGCTTGTCGGCATGGGGAACCTCTTTGCTGAACCGGAAGGCTCAATGTCGTTCGATGATCGAAACCGCGCATTGCCGTGTCAACCGCGCGGCGGCCCTTGAACGGGGCTCGCCCGGTGCTAGAGTGCGCGCGACGGAGGGGTGGCCGAGCGGCTGAAGGCGCACGCTTGGAAAGCGTGTATACCGGAAACGGTATCGTGGGTTCGAATCCCACTCCCTCCGCCACCTATCCGGTATTAACCCGCTGATCTATATGATTTGTTCATTATTCGACCAACGCTTTTTCCCAAAAGTTCTATGGTTCAATATTGGATAACACAATATTCGATAAAATAGGTCGACTTCTTCTTGCTCCTGGACCACAGGGAACCAAGACGACACCGCATCCCTCCCTTTGCGTATCCACGGGCGTGCGATACCATCATGCGTGCGCTTTCTTGGCGCTTCGAAGCATGGCGAAACCGGCAAACCAGTAAGCGGACGGAACGATGCCAGAGGAATCCACTAACCCCGCCAGCGCTTCCGAGAGGCCGCGGTGGCTGGGTTTCGCCCAGCTTGCCCTGATCGTTCTCGCGATAGTCGTGGCGCTGTATTTCGCGCGCGCGCCGGACCGGGTGGAACGCGGTCCGATAGCCGGCCCCGCCCAGGCGAAGCCGGTCGTCAGCATCGTCAAGCCGGCCGCGACCGGGCACGCGCTGACGCTCAAGCTGACCGGCACGGTCACGCTCGAACGAAAGACCACGGTGGTTTCCGAAGTCGTCGGCCGCGTCGTCTGGGTGTCGCCGAATTTCAGCAATGGCGGCTCGATCCCGGCGAACGAGGTCTTCGTCAGGATCGATCCGAGCAAGTACGAGCTTGAGGTCCAGGCGGCGCAGGCGAAGGTCAAGGCGGCGGAAACCCTCGTGAACGCCGTAACCGGCGCCGCGGGGGAGGCGCGCGGCGCGGTGGAAGCCCGGTTGGAATCCATGCGGGCGGAACTCGCGCTGGCGGAACGCCGGCTGGCGCGTACGGAGATATCGCTGCCCTATGCGAGCCGGGTGGTGTCTTCGGATCTGGAGGTCGGCGAATTGGTGGGGCCAGCGGAGGACGTCGGGCGGCAATCGACATTGGGGGTCGTCTATCGGCAGGGCGCGTTGCAGGTCCGCGTGCCGGTCGCGCAGGGCGATCTGGCTGCCCTGCACCCGCCGGTGGGACGTTCCGCGAGGGTCCGCACCGTCGCCGGCACGTTGGAGGCGAAGGTGGCGCGCGTGTCCTCCGTGGTCGCCCCGAAGACACGGTTGGCGGCGCTCTTCCTGAAATTCGCGGAAGACGCTCCGCCGCAATCCCTGCCGGTTCCGGGGAGCTTCGCGCATGTCGAAATCATGGGTCCGAGGCGCGACGGGGTCTACGTGCTGCCCGAGTCCGCGGCCAGGGAACGCGACCGGGTCTGGGTGGTCAGGAACGGGGCCCTCGCTTCGCTGGCGCCCGTCACGGTCGGGCGCACCGACGCGGGCTGGATCGTGGAGGCGTTCGATGCCGGCGACGGCGTCGTCGTGGGCACGCTGCCGTCCGCAAGGGAAGGGCTGAAGGTCGACACCGCCCAATCGCCGTCGTCGCAATAGACCGGTCCTGAAATCGAGACCGTAACGCCAGCCACGCGCCATCGTCGGGGGCTATCGTGAAAAACGGACTGATCGCATATTTCGTCGGAAACCCCGTCGCCGCCAAGCTCCTGATGCTCTTTCTGATCCTGGGCGGCATTCTCGCCGGGCTCAACACGCACGTCCGGCAAATACCGGACCTCGACTTCCGCACCATCGTCATCACGCTGGCTTCGCCGGGTTCTTCGCCCAGAGAAATCGAGGAAGACATCAATCGCCGCATCGAGGAAAGCGTGCTGGGACTCGAGGGGGTGGACCGGGTGGTGAGCGTCGCGTCGGAAGGGCTCGCCCGGGTCGAAGTGGAAATCGAGACCTTCGCCGACGCCGATTCGGTCCTTGCCGACGTCAAGGGCGCGGTCGACAGCATCGAGAACTTTCCGCCCGCGAGCGCGAGACCGCCCAGGATCGAGCACAAGAGACTGTCCGTCGAAGTGCTGACGATTTCGGTCGCATCGTCGACCCTTTCGGAAGACTCATTGCGAATCGCGGCCGAGAATCTTCGCGACGATCTGCTGGCTCTGCCGTCCGTTTCACTGGTCCGGCTGAAGGGCACCCGCGACCGGGAAATCTCCATCGAGATGAACGAGGAGGAGCTGCGGCGCAACGATCTCACCATCTCCGAGGTGGCGCGAAAGGTGCGGCGGGCCTCGCTCAACCTGACATTCGGGGAATTGCGCACGGATGCCGGCGGCGTGGTGCTGAACGTGATCGGGAAGAGACAGCGCGGCGAGGAATTCGAGGACATCGCGCTGATTACCCGGCTGGACGGGTCCGTCGTCAGGCTCGGCGACGTGGCGCGGATCCGCGACGGCTTCGTCGACGAGGACGTCCTGTCCGAGGTCGATGGAACACCGGCGATCTTCGTCCGCGTGGAAGCGGGCGAGGCACACTCGATCTTCGGCATCTCCAACGCCATCGAGGACTGGCTCCGGACCTACCAACCGCCGGCGGGTGTCGAGGTCGAAGTCTGGAGCAACAGGGTCAACGGGATTCTGGACAGGTTTTCCGGGATCCTGCTGAACGCCGTCATCGGCCTGATCCTGGTCTTCGTCTGTCTCGTCCTGGTTTTCGACCTTCGCGTCGCCACGTGGATCGCGATGGGAATCCCGATTTCCTTCATCGGCGCGTTGCTGTTCTTCGACGTCTCGGACCTGACACTGAACATGGGAACGCTGTTCGCGTTCTTCCTGCTGATCGGCATCGTGGTCGACGACGCCGTGGTCGTGGGCGAAAGCATCGCGGCCGAGAGGGAGAGGGGGAAGGGCGCGCTCGACGCGGCGATTTCGGGAGCACGCGCCGTTGCCGGCCCGATCACCGTGGGCGTGCTTACGACCATGCTGGCCTTCGTGCCGCTGCTGTTCGTGACGACCGGGAACTACCAGATGGTGAAGGTGTTTCCCCTGGTCGCGTTCTTCGTCCTCCTGGTTTCGCTCGTGGAAGCGTTCTGCATCCTGCCGTCCCACCTCTCTCACGCGGGTCGCTGGAGTCTCTCGCCCCTGAGCGACATCCAGGCGCGGGTGAGCGGCTGGCTGGACGACTTGCGGGACGCGGTCGTCGTGCCGGCGGTGTCCTGGTCGGTCCGCCACATCTATCTGACGTTCCTGCTGGGCGTCGTTTTCGTGGTCGCCGCTCTCTGGTTGCTGCGGGCCGAGATCGTCCGGGTCGTCGTGCTGGACAGCGCGGCCAATGTCGGCAACACGATCCAGGCCGACCTGGAATTGCCGGTCGGCGCGCCGTTCGAGGCGAGCGTGGCCACGGGGCAGCGTTTCGTCCGGGCCGCGCGTGCGATCAACGACCAGCTCGAAGGGACGGCGATCGAGTCGATCAGCCTGATCGTCGGCAATCTCGCCGGCGGCGCGGGGTCCCGGACCGGTCAGGACGAAGCGAACAGGAGCCATCTTGCCTCGGTGAGGCTTCACCTTCACAAGCGGCCGATCCGCCAGGCGTCTCCCGAGGTTATCGAACGGCTGTGGCGCCGGAATGTCGGCGATGTGGCGGAATTGGAGAAAGTTTCCATCCAGACCACGCGGCTCCGGTTCAGGCCGGGCGTCGCCTACGCGCTGCTGCACGACGATTCGGAAACCCTTCGGAACGCGGCGCTGGAACTCGGGGCGTATCTGCGCACGGTTCCGGGCCTCTACGCGCAATCGGACAGCCTGTCGCCCGGCAAGCGGCATTTCGAGATCCGCCTTACCCCGGTCGGCCATGCGGCGGGGCTGACGCCGGCGGCGATCGGCAAGCAGCTCAGGGCGAATTTCCACGGCCTTGAGGTTCAGCGGATCCAGCGCGGCCGGGACGAGATCGCCGTTGTGGTTCGCTATCCCGCCGAACGCCGGCGCAGCCTCGGGGAGCTCGCCAGCGAACGGATCCTGGGTCCGGGCGGACAGGAGATCCCCCTTTCCACCGTGGCCCGCGTCGTCGAGAGGCGCGAACTCGCGACGTTGACGCGTATCGACGGGAAGCGGGCGGCCCAGGTCAACGCGCATGTCGATTTCAGCAGGATCACCGCGATCCAGGCCAGGCGGGCGGTCGCGGAAGACTTCCTTCCCGGCCTGGTTGCCAAGTATCCGGGCCTTTCGGTGGCGCGGGACGCCGGCGCCCGGGACGAACGGGCGCTGCTCGAGACCCTCGGGGTGCTGGTCCCCATCGTGCTCATCCTGATGTACGGGCTGATGGCCGCCTTCCTGCGCAGCTACTGGAAGCCCCTGGTGGCGGTGATCGGAGTCCCCATGGCGTTCGCCGGCGGGGTGTTCGGCCATTGGGCGCTGGGCTGGGATCTGACGGCGATTTCCCTGTTCGGCATGATCGGCGTGGCCGGCGTCATCGTGAACGACGCGCTGGTGCTGCTCGGCCGCTACAACACGATCCGGCGCGAGAACGACGCGATCCCGGCGATCGCCGCCGCCTCGGCGGCGACGCGCGACCGCTTCCGCGCCGTGTTCCTGACCTCGCTGACCACCGTGCTGGGCCTTTCGCCGCTGCTCTACGAACGGAGCGACGAGCTCCTCTTCCTGGTGCCGTTCGTGGTCAGCATGCTGGGCGGGCTCATCGCGGCGGGCGCCTTCACCCTGTTCGTGCTGCCGGCGCTGGTGATGTTCGTCGAGGGCCGCCGGGAAGCCTGACGTCCGGAATTCCCTGTCGCCCTCCTCCCCTTTGTCGTCATGCCCGGACTTGTTCCGGGCATCCACGTCCCTCGGCCGCCTCGCCCGCTCCCCGCCCGCACCGCGATGCCGAAAGACGTGGATGCCCGGAACAAGTCCGGGCATAACGAAGTGGGAGGCCGGGTGCTCAAGCCTTTCGCCCGGCCGACAAAGTCTATACCGGACAGCCATGGCCGGCGGTCGGGCATCGCGGGGACCCGGTGCGTTCCCCGACGACACTTGACGCCCGCGCGTCGAAGGTTCGAACTAACGGGCGATGGCTGCCCAGATACCGAACCGATTTTCGAGCCCGATGACCAGCCAGCCGCAAACCCGTTTCCGCCGAATCCTGGTCGCCAACCGGAGCGAGATCGCCATACGCGCGCTGCGCGCCGCGGTCGAGCTCGGCATCAGGACCATCGCGATCTATTCCCAGGAGGACCGGTTCGCGCTGCACCGGTTCAAGGCCGACGAGGCCTATCTCATCGGCCGGGGGATGGGTCCGATCGAGGCCTATCTCAGCATCGACGAGGCGATCCGGGTGGCGCGCGAGAACGGCGCCGACGCAATCCATCCGGGCTACGGCTTCCTGTCGGAAAACCCTGAGTTCGCCGAGGCGTGCGCCGATGCGGGCATCGCGTTCGTCGGCCCGCGCCCCGAGATCATGCGCAAGCTGGGCAACAAGGTCGCGGCGCGGGAGATCGCGCAAGCGGCCGGCGTTCCGGTGGTTCCCGCGACCGGCCCGCTTCCGCGCGACGCCGGGGAGGCCGCGCGCCTCGCCCGCGAGGTCGGCTTCCCCGTCATGCTCAAGGCGAGCTGGGGCGGCGGCGGACGCGGCATGCGGGCGATCGCGGAAGAGGCCGAGCTCGCCGACCAGGTCGAGGCCGCGCGGCGCGAGTGCCTGGCGGCGTTCGGCAACGACGAGGTCTATCTGGAAAAGCTGATCCGCCGCGCGCGCCATGTCGAGGTCCAGATCCTCGGCGACGAGCACGGCAACCTGGTGCATCTGCACGAGCGGGATTGCTCGGTGCAGCGGCGCAACCAGAAGATCGTCGAGCGCGCGCCGGCGCATTCCCTCGACCCGGCGACCCGCGCCGCGATGCACGAGGACGCGCTGAAGCTCGGCCGCGCGGTCGGCTACAACAACGCCGGCACCGTCGAGTTCCTGGTCGATGCCGACACCGGCGCGTTCTACTTCATCGAGGTCAATCCGCGCATCCAGGTCGAGCACACGGTCACCGAGGTGGTGACCGGCGTGGACCTGGTGAAGGCGCAGATCCGGATCGCCGACGGTGCGACGATCGGCACGCCGGAGAGCGGCGTTCCCGCGCAGGACGCGATCCGGGTCAACGGCCATGCCCTGCAATGCCGCGTCACCACCGAGGATCCGGAAAACAACTTCATTCCCGATTACGGCGTGCTGGCCGCCTATCGCGGCGCGACGGGATTCGGCGTGCGCCTCGACGGCGGCACCGCCTATTCGGGCGCCCGCATCACGCCGTTCTACGATTCGCTGCTCGAAAAGGTGACGACCTGGGCGCCGACGCCGGGAGAGGCGATCCAGCGGATGGACCGCGCGCTCCGCGAATTCCGCATCCGGGGCGTCGCCACCAACCTCGCCTTCCTCGAGAACGTCATCGGCCATCCGCATTTCCTCGACGGCACCTATACGACGCGCTTCGTCGACGAAACGGCGGAGCTGTTCGACTTCGTCCAGCGCCAGGACCGCGCGACCCGGCTGCTGCGCTATATCGGCGAGGTCGTCGTCAACGGCAACGATGCCGTGGACGGCCGCGCCGAGCCGCCGACGCGCCAGCCGCCCGGCGTGCCCGAGACCGGGATCGCCGACATTCCCGATGGATCGCGCCAGCGCCTCGACTCGCTGGGACCGGAGGGCTTCGCCCGGTGGATGCTGGAGCAGACGCCGGTGCTGATGACCGACACCACGTTCCGCGACGCCCACCAGTCGCTTCTGGCGACGCGGGTGCGCACGCACGATCTGGCGGCGATCGCCCCGGCCTATGCGCGCCTCCTGCCCGAACTCCTCTCGGTCGAATGCTGGGGCGGCGCGACCTTCGACGTGGCGATGCGCTTTCTCGACGAGTGCCCGTGGGATCGCCTCGAACGGCTGCGCGCGGCGATGCCCAACATCCTGACGCAGATGCTGCTGCGCGCGTCCAACGGCGTCGGCTACACCACCTATCCCGACAATGTCGTCCGCTATTTCGTGCGCCGGTCGGCGGAGAACGGGATCGACATTTTCCGGATCTTCGATTCGCTCAACTGGGTCGAGAACATGCGCCCGGCGATCGATGCCGTGCTGGAGACCGGCAAGCTCTGCGAGGCGGCGATCTGCTACACGGGCGACATGATGGATCCCGCCCGCCCCAAATACGACCTCGGATACTACGTCTCGCTTGCCAGGGAGCTGGAGGCGGCCGGGGCGCATATCCTTTGCATCAAGGACATGGCGGGGCTCTGCAAGCCGGCCGCCGCGCGGACCCTCGTGGCGGCGCTGAAGCGGGAAATCGGCATCCCGATCCATTTCCACACCCACGACACCAGCGGCATCTCGGCGGCGAGCGTGCTGGCCGCGGTCGAAGCGGGGGTGGACGCGGTCGACGCCGCGATGGATTCGATGAGCGGGCTCACCTCGCAGCCCAGCTTCGGATCGATTACCGCCGCGCTCCGCCACTCCGAACGCGATCCCGGAATCGACCCCGGGACGGCGATGACGCTTTCGACCTACTGGGAGCAGGTGCGCAACGGCTATCGCGCCTTCGAGAGCGACTTCCGCGCCGGCACGTCGGATGTCTACAACCACGAAATCCCCGGCGGCCAGTACACCAATCTGCGCGAGCAGGCGCGCGCGATGGGCATCGACGACCAGCACTGGCCGGAGGTCTCGCGCACCTATGCCGAGGTCAACCGGATGTTCGGCGACATCGTCAAGGTGACGCCGTCGTCCAAGGTGGTCGGCGACATGGCGCTGATGATGGTGACCAGCGGGCTGACGCCGGACGACGTCGCGGATCCGGAGCGCGAGATCGCCTTTCCGGAATCCGTGGTCTCGCTGTTCGCCGGCGAGCTGGGCCAGCCCCATGGCGGCTTCCCGCCTGCCCTTCAGGACAAGATCCTCAAGGGACGGGAACCGATAACCGTGCGGCCCGGCTCGGCGATGCCCGACGCCGATCTCGAAGCGGGGCGAAAGGAGGCGGAACGGGCCGCCGAGCGCCCGATCGCCGACGCCGAGTTCGCTTCCTGGCTGATGTATCCGCAGGTCTTCGCCGACTACGCCGCCCGGCAGCGGGACTACGGCGATATCAGCGTCCTGCCGACGCCGGTCTATTTCTACGGCATGGAAGCGGGCGAGGAGATCGCGGTCGACATCGAGCGCGGCCGTACGCTGATCGTCCGCTATCTCGCGCGGAGCGAGCCCGACCGGAAGGGCGAATGCACCGTTTTCTTCGAGCTCAACGGGCAACCACGCACGGTGCGTATCGCCGACCGAAGCGCCGCCGCCGCGGGCGCGGCGCTCCCCAAGGCCGAGGAGGGCAATGCCGGCCATGTCGGCGCGCCGATGCCCGGCATGGTGGTCAAGGTCTTCTTCAACGAGGGCGAGGCGGTCGAGGAGGGCGACGTGCTGGTCGCCATCGAGGCGATGAAGATGGAGACCGTGATCCGCGCCGGGCGGGGCGGAATCGTCTCGCAGGTCGTCGCGCCCGCCGGCACTACCGTGGAGACCAAGGACCTGCTGGTCGTCGTGGGCGACTAGAGCAACATCCGACCGGACGCGGTCGCACCGGGTTGCGGAGGGACCCCCTCGCCCTGACCCTCTCCCCCACGGGGGAGAGGGGACTCGCTCGGCGACTCCTTGCCTTCCCCCCTCCCGCCTGCGGGAGGGGCCGGGGGAGGGTGGACGGGCCGACCATGACGGGGAAGACAACGGAGGGAGCAGGCCCGTATAAACCGGGTTCGATCCATCCACCGGCCGCATACCCGGAGACGATCATGTATCTCGCGAGCTTCCGCTTTGGCGACCGTGAATGCGTCGGCGCGCGGATCGACGACGACCGTCTGATCGATTTCCGCGACGTCGCCGACAGGCTGGGCCGAGCGTGGGACTGCCCGACGATGCTCGATGTCGTTTCGGGCGGCGAGACGGCGCGAGAGGCCGCGTCCGGATTGCTGGAGGCCGCTTCGGCGGGCGCGGATGTCGAGCGCATACCGATGGCCGATGTCGTGTGGCGTCCGCCGATCCCGCGCCCCGGAAAGATCTGCGGCGTGGCGCTCAACAACTCGGCGTCGGATGCGCGCAAGATTTCCTCGCCCGACCATCCGATGTTCTTCTTCAAGCCCAGCACCTGTCTGGTGGGGCACCGTCAGCCCATTGTCGCCCGCAAGCAATACATGGGATTTCATCCGGAACCGGAGCTCGGAGTCGTCATTTCCCGCATCGGCAGAAATGTCGACCCGGCGTCGGCCATGGACCATGTCTATGGCTACACCATCGTCAACGACGTCACCGGAAACGACATGCGCGCCGAGGACCGGGTGCACTACTACGCGCTTTACCCGAAACCGGACAACCCGGAAGAGGTGGAGAAGCGCGAGCAACATTTGTCCTATACCGCGCGATACAAGGGCGCGGATTCCTTCGGCCCCGCCGGGCCGTGGCTGGCGACCCGCGACGAGGTGCCCGACCCGCACGACCTCGACGTCCGGTGTACGGTCGGCGGGGCGGTGTTCGCGGAAGACAACACCCGCCATTACACCTACCGGGTGGAAGAAATCGTCGCCTATATCTCGCGCTACATGACGCTGGAACCCGGCGACCTGATCTCCATGGGAACCGCCTTCCGGGCCGGCGGCAAGGCGCGAAAGCCGCTCCATGCCGCCAACTTCGCCCGGCTCGAAGGCCCGTGCGATATCGCGATCTCCCGGCTCGGGACGCTGAGCAACCCGGTCGAGCGCGACGCGACGGACCCCGGCGACTGGCGCCTGCCGGGACGGAGGTGAGGCGGTCGTGAAATCCCATCTCGTCTGCACGTCGCACTCCCCGATCCTCTATCTGCGCCCCGAGAAGCCGGACTACGAGGACGAGATCTTCGCGACGCTCGCCGAGCGCCGCCGCGCGGTCGAGGCGTTCGATCCGGAAATCGCGTTCGTGTTCGGCGCGGACCACTATGCGGGGTTCCACCTGAACGCGATGCCGAGCTTCTGCATCGGCCGCGGCGAGGCGGCGGCGGTCGACGATGTCGGGGGCTTCCCCGGCCCGCTCGACGTGGACGGCGAGGCCGCGCTCGGGCTGCTGGAGCACCTGCGCGCCGAAGGTTTCGACCCGGCCCAATCGCTCAAGATGACCGTCGATCACGGCTTCTCCCAGACCATGAAGAACGTCATGGGCGCGCTCGACGCCTGGCCCTGCGTGCCGGTGTTCATAAGCGCGATGACGACGCCGTTCCTGCCGTTCGGCCGGTCGCGCGAGCTCGGCGCGGCGGTCGGCCGCTACGCGGCGGGGCTCGGGAAGCGGGTGCTGTTCCTCGCCTCGGGCGGGCTCTCGCACCACCCCGCTCGGTACTACCCGCCGCTCGGGGAAGGCTCGCCCGAGGTCGAAGCATGGCAGATGGCGGGCAGCGCCGGCGGCACGTTCACCGACGAGGCGTGGTTCCGCAACCTTTACGACATGCACGCCGAGGGCGCCCGTATGCTCGCCGACGGGAGGCGGACGAGGGCGCAGGTCCGCCTCAACCCCGACACCGACCGCGCCTTCCTCGAAATCCTCGCATCCGGCGACCTCGCCCCGCTCGACGATTGGGATATCGGCGAGCTGTTCGAGACCGCCGGGATGGGCTTCGCCGAGGTGCACGGCTGGATCGGGGCCGTGGCCGCGCATCTCGCCTGCGGCGGCGGCGCGCCGGTCGTCGATTTCTATCTCGACACGCTGGAATACGCGATCGGCTACGGCATCGTCCACGCCGACTAGAGCCTGTCCGTTTTAAATAGAAGCGTTTTTACCCCTGTCTCCTCATCGTCATGGTCGGCGAAGGCCGACCATCCACGAGTTTTTGGGCCGCTGGAAACAAAAACAAAACGTGGATGGTCGGCCTTCGCCGACCATGACGGGAGAGAACGGATGAAGCGATTCCCACGAAAACAGACGTGCTCTAGGATCAGTTGAGGATCGTCCTCGGCAGCCACATGGCGATGTCGGGGAAGCCGATGACCAGCCCGAGCCCGACGAGCTGCAACATCACGAACGGGATGATGCCGCGGTAGATCTGCTGGATCCGGACCTCGGGCGGCGCGACCCCCTTCATGTAGAACAGCGCGAAGCCGAAGGGCGGGGTGAGGAACGAGGTCTGCAAATTCACCGCCAGCAGGATGGCGAACCAGTAGACCACCTCGGCCCGCGGCAGATGCTCGCCGAAATCGAGCCCGGCCAGGATCGGCGCGAAGACCGGCAGCACGATCAGGGTGATCTCGATCCAGTCGAAGAAGAAGCCGAGCAGGAACGCCACCGCCATCAGGATGACGAGAATGCCCCACGGGCCGACCCCAAGCGCGTAGATCAGGTCCTCGATCAGGTCGTCGCCGCCGAGCGAGCGGAACACGTAGGAGAACGCGGTCGCGCCGACGAACAGGAAGAAGATCATCCCGTTGGTGATGGCGGTCCGCTCGACCACCTCCTTCAGCACCTTCCAGGTGAGCTTCCGGTTGATGACCGCGAGCAGGACGGCGCCGCCCGCGCCGACGCCGGCGGCTTCGGTCGGGGTGGCCCAGCCGAGCACGATGGAGCCCAGCACCAGGAGGATCAGGAAGACCGTCGGGATGAACCCCCGCATGAGGAGCAGGAACAGCTCACCAAGCGTCTGCGGGCCCATCTCCTTCGGCAAGGGCGGCGCGAATTCCGGCTTGAAGCGGCAGAGCGTGAAGATGTAGGCGAAGTAGAGCCCCGACAGGATCAGCCCGGGAAACACCGCCGCCACGAACAGCGTGCCCACCGAACGGCCGAGCAGGTCGGCCATGATGACCAGCATGATGCTGGGCGGAATCAGGATCCCGAGCGTGCCGGAAGCGGCAATGGTCCCGGTCGCGAGCTCGGTGTTGTATCGGCGCTCGATCATCACCGGCAGCGCCATCAGGCTGATCATCACCACCGAGGCGCCGATGATGCCGGTGGTCGCGGCGAGGATCGTCCCCATCACGGTGACCGCGAGCGCGAGCCCGCCCGGGGTCCGGCGGAGCAGCACCTGCAGGCAGTGCAGGAGGTCCGCCGCGACGCCCGCGCGTTCGAGCATCGTCCCCATGAAGATGAACATCGGGATCGCCACCAGCACCAGGTTGTCGGCGATGCCCCAGATCCGCAGCACGAGGTTGAACAGCTCGACCTGCGAGAAGACGTCGAAATACATGCCGATGAAGCCGAAGGCGAGGCCCACCCCGCCGAGCACGAAGCCCACCGGAAACCCCGAGAACAGCAGGATCGCCAGAACGGCGAACATCAGGATCGGCAGGTAGTCCTCGAAATACATCGCCTAGCGCCCCTGTCCCGGCGCGACGGGCTCGATATCCTCGGGCTCCCGGGTTTCCTCCTCCGCGACAACGCGGCGGATGTCCGGCGGTCCGAACAGGTCGATGAAGCGGCGCAGCAGGACGACGATTCCGGCCAGCAGGAGCGTGAACATGCCGATCGGCATGAACGCCTTGATCGCCCAGCGATAGGGCAGGCCGGTCGCGGAGTCGGACGCCTCGTTGAGGTGCCAGGAACGCTCGACGAAGTCGATCGAGAACCACGCCACGATCAGGCAGTAGGGGATGGCGAAAAGGAGGCAGCCCAGGAACTCGACCCAGTGCCGCGTCCTCGACGTCATGCGCTCCCGAAACAGGTCGATGCGGACATGGCCGTCCCTGAGATAGACGAACCCCATGCAGAGCAGGAACAGCATCGCATGCAGATGCCATTCGCCCTCCTGGAGCTTGGTCGAGCCCAGCACCAGGAAACGCCGGGTGATCACGTCGAAGATGATGATCACCATCAGCGGAATGGCGATCCAGGCGCCGGCGCGGCCGATGCCCATCACGATCCGCGAAAGGAACTTCTCCAGCGCGACGAGTTGCTGCATGACGAAGCCGGTTCCGGCTGGCCGTTCGCACAAAGAACGCCGGAGCCGCGACCCGCGCGGCTCCGGCGCCCCTCTATATCTGAGACGGGAACTCTACGCTACTTGAGATATCCGAGCTCTTTCCACACCGCGTATTCGGCCCGGAACTTGGTGTAGGACTCCCAGACCTTCTTGAAGTTGGCGTTGCGCGCCACGTCCGCGGCAGCGACTTCGGCCCACTTCTCCTCGAGCGTGTCCAGGATTTCCTGCGGCCAGCGGTGGATCGTCACGCCCTTCTTCTTGAGCTCGGCCAGCGCCTTGCCCTGGATCGCCTCGCCCTCGGCCAGGCCCTCGCGGAACGCATCGCCGCAGGCGACCTCGATCTGCGCCCGCTGGGTGTCGCTCAGCGCGTCCCAGGCCTTGCGGTTCAGCAGCAGCTCGAACACCGTCGACTGCTGGTGCCAGCCCGGGAAGTAGTAGTGCTTGGCGACCTGGTAGAAGCCGAGATTGAGGTCGATCGCCGGCATCGAGTACTCGGTGGCGTCGATCGAACCCCGCTCGAGCGCCGGGAAGATGTCGCCGCCGGCGATCAGCTGGGTCGAAACGCCGATCTTTTCCATCACCTTGGCGCCGAGCCCGAAGAAACGCATCTTGAGGCCCTTGAGATCGTCGATCGACTTGATCTCCTTGCGGAACCAGCCCGAGGCCTCCGGCGCGATGACGCCGCAGGGGAGCGACTTCAAGCCGTGCGGCTTGTAGATCGAATCCCAGAGCTGCACGCCGCCGCCATAGAAGATCCAGGCCATGTACTCGCCGGCGCTGGGACCGAACGGCACGGCCGCGAACATCGCGAGCGCGGGTTCCTTGCCGTACCAGTAGCCCGGCGTCGACCAGCACGCATCGACCGAGCCCTTGGCCACGGCGTCGAAGCATTCCTTGGCCGGGATCAGCGCGTTGGGCTCGAAATACTTGAGGCGGATATTGCCGCCGGAAATCCGCTCCAGGCGGTCCACCATGCTTTTGCCGAGGGTTCCGAGCTGGGTGAGCTGGCTCGGGAACCAGCTTGCCATCTTCCAACGAATGCGCTTGTCGTCCGCGTCCGCCATACCGACGCCCGAGGCCGCGAGCACGACGCTCAGCGCGGCGATCGAAAGGCCGGTCTTGAGGAGTTTCCCTGTCTTCATCCGAGTCGTCCCTTCCGTCGAATAGTGTCGCGGGCAGGTTCACTCAAATGCGAGAGGATTGTCAATTGAGCGAGAGCAATAAGGGGCGTTTTCCTGCATCTTTCGGACGGCCCGCGCGATGGCGGGGCGGTTACAAGGCGCGGGGACGGCGGCTATCCTCCCCCGGGCAGGAGGGCACGGCATGACCGACATCGCGTTTTCCCCGGCCAGGCGACTCGCCGGCATGATCCGGCGGGGCCGGATCGGCAGCCTCGAACTGCTCGACCGCTATCTCGCGCGGGTGGAGAAATTCAACCCCGCCCTGAACGCCATCGTCGAGACGGACATCCCGGCGGCGCGGCGCCGCGCGCGGGCGGCCGACCGGGCGCTTGCGAAGGGTGAGAGCTGGGGCCCGCTGCACGGCGTGCCGATCACCGTCAAGGATTCCTTCGACGTGAAGGGCATGCCGACCACCTGGGGCGTGCCCGAGTTCAGGGATAGCGTCGCGGCCTCGAACGCGCTCTCGGTCGACCGGCTGCTCGATGCCGGCGCGGTGCTGTTCGGCAAGACCAACGTGCCGATCTGGCTCGCCGACGCGCAAGCGTTCAACGCGATCCACGGCCGGACGGTGAGCCCGTGGAACCCCGATCTGACGCCGGGCGGGTCGTCGGGCGGCGCGTCGGCCGCGCTGGCGGCGGGCCTCACCGGGCTGGAGCTGGGCTCCGACATCGCGTCCTCGATCCGCACGCCCGCGGCGCTCTGCGGGCTGTTCGGCCACAAGCCGACCTTCGGGATCTGCCCGACCCGCGGCCACACGGTGAGGGGAAACCTCGCCCCGCTCGACATCCTGGTGATCGGCCCGCTCGCGCGTTCCGCCGCCGACCTCGCGCTGTCGCTCTCGCTGATTGCCGGCCCCGACGAGATCGACGGCGGCGGCTACCGCCTCAGCCTGCCGGCGCCGAAGAAGAAGCGGCTCGACGAGTTCCGCATCGGCATCGTCCTCGACCACCCGACCGCGGCGGTGGAAGGCGCTGTGGTGGACCGGCTCCAGGCGCTCGCCGACTTCCTCGGCCGGCAGGGGGCCCGGGTCTCCGACACCGCGCGGCCGGACATCGACCTCGACGACGTTCACCGGACCTTCGACGTCCTGCTGCGTTCGGCGACCTCGGCGCGCCACGGCGACGGGGAGCGCGACGGCATCGCCCGCGACCTCGCCGCCCTGCCGCCCGGGACCGACACCAAGCAGTCGCGGATGATGCGGGGCATCACGCTGTCGCACCGCGACTGGCTGCTGCTCAACGAGCAACGCCACCGCATGCGCTGGAAATGGCACGAATACTTCCGGAACTACGATCTCCTCCTCTGCCCGGTGCTGTGCACCGCCGCCTTCCCGCATTCCGACACGCCGCCCTATGAGCGTTCGATGACGGTGGACGGGCAGGAACGCATCTTCATGGAACAGATCTTCTGGTCCGGCTATGCGGGGGTTTCCTACCTGCCGGCCTCCGTCGCCCCCATCGGCTTCACCGGCGACGGGCGTCCCGTCGGGGTCCAGATCGTCGGCCCCCATTGCGGAGACCGCACCACGATCGCCTTCGCCGGGCTCTTGGAGAAGGAATACCACGGCTTCGTCGTCCCGCCGGGATTCGAGTGATGGGGGCTGCTTTCCGCGCCTGAGTCCACCCATCCGTCATGGTCGGCGAAGGCCGACCATCCACGTTTTGTTTTTTGTTGTCGAACCGCCGAAAAAACTCGTGGATGGTCGGCCTCCGCCGACCATGACGCGTCAAGGGAGCGGCGGATCGGTTCCAACCGGGACGGGTATTCTCCCGCCGGCGTTTGACGCGCCGCCGCCGCCCTCTGCTATTCTTTCGCCGGACAAGACACAGGGAGGCCCAACCGATGAAACTCCTCAGGCGCGGCGCTTCCGCCGCCATCGCCGCGGCGGCGGCCGCCATGCTCGTATCGCCGGCGCAGTCGGCGGAAACCGTCAAGGTCGGGATGCCGATCCCGGTCACGCTGACCGATCTCGGCTATTACGCGTTCGGCGACGAGCTCGGCTTCTTCAAGCAGGAGGGGCTCGACCTCCGCATCATCGTCTTCAAGGGCTCGGGCAAGATGGTGCCGCAGGTCGCCACCAAGCAGCTCGATATCGGCTGGGCGCTGCCCGGCGCGCTGTTCAAGTCCTACCAGCCCGGCCGCACCCGGCTCCCGGTGGTCTACTACTACAACATCATGCCCACCTGGACCTTGCAGCTCGCCGCGCTCGAATCGAGCGGCATCAAGACCGTCGCCGACCTCAAGGGCAAGAAGGTCGGGATCGGGGCGCTCACCTGGGGCACCATTCCGATGCTCAAGGCGCGGCTCAAGGACGCCGGGCTCGTCGTGGGCGAGAACGTGGAGCTCGCCGCGGTCGGCATCCTCGGGGCCGGCTGGCTCGCGCTCAAGCGCGACCGCGTGCAGGCGCTCGACTACAACAACACCTGGCACGACATGTTCGAGGCGACCGGCGCCAAGATCCGCCGCCTGCCGATCAAGGACAAGTTCCACAACCTGTTCACCAACGGCTTCATGGCGCATCGCGACCAGTTCGAGTCCAAGCGCGACACCCTGGTGAAATTCGCCCGCGGCATGGCGAAGTCGTCGATCGCCTGCCAGGAGAATCCCGGCCCCTGCGTCAAGGCGTTCTGGCGCAAGCACCCGAACATGAAGCCCAAGGGCGACGAGGCGAAGAACCTGCCCGGCGCGATCCGGATGGTGAACAACCGGCTCGAATTCATGCAGGTTCCGGCCAGGAACGCGGTCGGCAAGCTCGGCCACTGGCCGCGCAAGTCGTTCGAGTACTACGTCGACGCCTATTTCGAGAGCGGCTGGATCGAGACCCGCGATATCGAGATCGACAAGATGTACACCAACGACCTGATCGCCGACATCAACGCGTTCGACGAGAACGAGGTGAGGGCCAAGGCGCGCGCGGCCAAGTGAGTGAGCCAGCCCGCGACCGGAGTTGAGGCCCGGGCAGGGGCCGGCGCGCCGGCCCCCGCGATCCTCACCGCCGAAGGTCTCTCGCTCGTCTACCCCACGCGGCGGGGCGCGATCACCGCGCTCGAGGACCTCGCGCTTTCCATCGGGAGGGGCGAGTTCTATTCGCTGATCGGGCCGTCCGGCTGCGGCAAGTCGAGCCTGCTCAAGGTGGCGGCGGGGCTTCTGCCGCAGACCGCCGGCACGATCGCGCTCGGCGGCGCGCCGGTGACCGGCCCCCGGCGCGAGGTCGGCGTGGTCTTCCAGCGGCCGACGCTGTTTCCGTGGAAGACGGTCATGGAGAACGTGCTGCTGCCGGCCCGGACGCTCCAGCTCGACATGGCGGCGGCGAAGGACCGCGCCGCCGAGCTGGTGAACCTGGTCGGGCTGGAGCGGTTCGCCGACAACTACCCGAGCGAGCTCTCCGGCGGGATGCAGCAGCGGGTCGGGATCGCCCGCGCTCTGATCCACGACCCCGAAGTGCTGCTGATGGACGAGCCCTTCGCGGCGCTCGACGCGCTGACCCGCGAGCACATGATGATCGAGCTCCAGGACATCTGGATCACCACCGGCAAATCGGTCCTGTTCATCACCCACTCGATCCCGGAGGCGGTGTTTCTGTCCGACCGGGTGGCGGTGATGTCGGCGAGGCCGGGCCGCATCGTCCGGGAATACGAGGTGGCGCTCGGCCGGCCGCGCGACCTCGCGACGATGGCCGATCCCGGGTTCAACGATCTCTGCGGCGAGCTCCGCGGCGAGCTCCAGATCGACCTGTGAGGGGGGACGGCGTGGCGATTCCGCAAGCCCCCTCACCCCGGCCCTCTCCCCCACGGGGGAGAGGGGGAGTCGCGGCGGCGGCTCCCGCTCCTCATCTTCTCCCCTCCTGCTTGCGGGAGGGGCCGGGGGAGGGTGGGCCATGAATGAAACGGATTTCCCGAACACGACACCGGGGACGGTCCCATGAGAGACAGGCTTCGCACCGCGATCTATCCGCTGATCACCGTGGCCTTCCTGATCGCCTGCTGGCAGGTCGCGGTGAGCGAGTTCAGCATCGAGGACTACATCCTGCCGGAGCCCTGGCTGGTGGTGACCTCGATCGCCGACGGGTTCCGCGCCGGCGGTTTCGTGGGCCATCTCTGGGCCACCGCCGAGGCGACGGTGCTGGGCTACGTGCTGGGCTGCGGGCTCGCCTTCCTGATCGGCGTGGCGGTCGCCGAATCCGCCACCTTCGACAAGTTCGTCTATCCCTGCGTGGTGGCGCTCCAGTCGATGCCCAAGGTCGCGCTGGCGCCGCTGATCCTGGTCTGGTTCGGCCACGAGATCGAATCCCGCATCATCATGGTTGGGCTGATCTGCTTCTTCCCGATGTTCGTCAACACCGTCGTCGGCATCCGCCAGACCGATCAGGAGCTGCTCGACCTCTGCCGCGCCTTCTCCGCGTCGCGGCGCTACGTCTTCTTCAACGCCAAGCTGCCCTCGGCGGCGGGCGAGATCTTCGCCGGGCTCCAGATCGGCGTGGTGCTGGCGCTGATCGGCGCGGTGGTCGCGGAATTCGTGGCGTCGGAGCGCGGGATCGGCCACATGATCGATTCGGCCGCGGTCAGCCTCACCGTCTCCAACATGTTCGCCGGCGTCATCATCCTCGCCGCGATGGGGGTTGCCGGCACCGCCACGGTGCGCTTCGTCGAGCGCCGGGTGGTGTTCTGGGAGGGCGGAACCGTCCGCGTCAACCTGGAGCAGGCATCGTGACTTCGGAAGATCTCTGCTTCCTGTCGGGGGCCGAATCCGCGCGCCGCATCGCTTCCGGCGACCTCTCGCCGGTCGACCTGGTCGAGGCCGTGCTGGCGCGCGCGGAGGCGATGCAGGGGCCGCTCAACCCGTTCACGATTATCTGCGCCGACGAGGCGCGGGCGCATGCGAAAGAAGCGGAGGCGGCGGTGGCGCGGGGCGACCCGCTCGGCCCGCTCCACGGCGTCCCCTACACGATCAAGGACATGATCGACGTGGCGGGGGTGCGGATTACCTTCGGCTCGGCGATGTTCGAGCACAACGTGCCGGAAGCCGACACCGTGGTCGTCGAGCGCCTCCGGGCGTCGGGCGCGATCCTGCTCGGCATCACCAACATGGCCGAGTGCGGCCACAAGGGCACCAACTCGAACCCGCTCTGGGGGCTGACGCGCAACCCGTGGGACCCCGAGACCACGCCGGGCGGCTCGTCCGGCGGCGCGGCTGCGGCGCTGGCGACCGGCTGCGGCGCGCTCGCGCTCGGCACCGACCGCGCCGGCTCGGTCCGCATCCCGGCCGGTGCGACCGGGGTGTGCGGGCTGAAACCCACGCTCGGCGTCTTCCCCTGCCCCGAGACGCCCGATTTGTTCGACACCACGACGGTGATCGGACCGATGGCGCGCGGCATCGAGGATATCGCGGCGCTGATGTCGGTCTGCGGCGGGCCGGACCCGCGCGATCCCTGGTCGCACGGCGCCGCGCCGCGCGACTACATGCCCGACGCGCGTGCGCGCGGCGACATGACCGGCACGCGGATCGCCTGGGCGCCCACGGTGGGCAACGCCGCGCTCGACGGCGAAACGCGCGAGGTCTGCGAACAGGCGGTCGATGCATTCCGCGCGCTCGGCGCCGAGGTCGCGCCGGTCGAGATCGACCTGTCGGAGGCGTGCGACATCCTGCTCGCCATCGTCGGCGCGCTGGCGAGCGCGGCGTATGCCGACAAGCTGCCCGAGTTCGGCGACCGCATCGACAGATCGCTGCGCATGGGCATCGAGCTGGGCGGCAAGCTGAGCGCGGCCGATCTCGAGAAGGCGCTGTTCGGGCGGGCGGCGCTGTTCCGCAAGGTCGAGGCGGTGCTGGCGGAGCACGATCTGCTGGTCACGCCGTGCCTGACCCGCCCGGCGATCGCCGCCGACCACTTCGCCTTCGACCCGGTCGAGATCGAGGGCGTCGAATACGGCAACCCGCGCTTCGACTGGTACCCCTACACCCACCCCTTCAACCACACCGGCCACCCGGCGCTCGCGCTTCCCGCCGGATGGACGGCGGGAAACATGCCCGTGGGCCTCCAGATCGTCGCCCGCTGGCACGCCGAGCCCCGCCTGATCCGCGCCGGCGCCGAGCTCGAAGCCGCGCGGCCCTGGGCGGACCGGCGTCCCCCCTCACCCTGACCCTCTCCCCGCCGGGGAGAGGGAACGCTGTTGCCGCCTCCTCGGCTCATCTTCTCCCCTCCCGCTTGCGGGAGGGGCCGGGGGAGGGTGGCGGGCTTGCGCGGCCGTTCCCGCCGTGTATTGTCGCGCGGCGCGGCCGCCGCATTCCGGCCGATCCAGCGGAGGGTGCCGAATGGCCCGCAAGCCGAATTACAGCTTCGAGAGGCGCCAGCGGGAGCTCGCCAAGGCCGAGAAGAAGGCGGCGCGGCAGGAGGCCCGGGCGAAGAGACGGGAGCGCCAGGCGGCCGAGAAGCAGTCCGGCGAGAGCGCCCCGGAATCCGAAGAGACGTCGACCCCGGAATAGGACGGCCCGATCCGGGAGCCCCGTACCCATCGCCGGCGGCGCGGGTGAAGACGTGACCGCGCTTGTCCGGCGCCTGTTGGAAATCCTGCATCGCGTGCCGCCGCCGCTGCGCGGCATGGGGTTGATGACGTTCGCCGCCATGATGGCCATGACGATGGCGGCGATCGCCAAGGACCTGATCCTCAAGCTGCCGGTCTTCGAGGTCGTCTTCTTCCGCCAGCTGTTCGGGACGCTGCTGCTCGCGCCCGTCCTGTTGAGGCCGGGGGCGAGCCCGTTGCGGACCCGGCGCATCGGCATGCACGGGCTTCGCGCGCTGTTCAACTTCGTCGCCATCCTCGGCTATTTCACCAGCCTCGGGCTGATACCGCTGGCGCAGATCACCGCGCTCGGCTTCACCTCGCCGGTCTTCGCGAGCCTGCTCGCGGTGCTGCTGCTCGGCGAGGCGATGCGGACGCCGCGCGTCGTCGGTCTCCTGCTCGGCTTCGCCGGCGCGCTGATCATCCTGCGCCCGGGATTCGAGACGGTGAGCGCGGGCTCGCTTCTCGTCCTCGGCTCGGCGGCGTCCTGGGCGGTCGCGATGACCTGCATCAAGGCGCTGGCGCGCACCGATACCAGCGTCGCCATCGCGTTCTACGCGGCGTTCCTGCAAGTGCCGATGGCGCTGGTCGCCGCGCTGTTCGTCTGGCAATGGCCCACGTTGGAGCAGCTCGGCCTGTTGCTGACGATTTCGATCATCGGGACGCTCGCCCAGATCTCGCTCTCCCAGGCGTTCCGCGAGGCCGATGCGACGGTCGTCCTGCCGATGGACTTCACCAAGCTGGTCTGGGCCAGCCTGCTGGGATACGCGATCTTCGGAGAGATCCCCGACCCCTGGGCCTGGATCGGCGGCCTGGTCGTCTTCTCGGGCGTGCTCGGCGTCGCCTACGGCGAAAGGCAGCGCCGCAATGCCGATGGCGGAGAGTGAGGGTGGGGAGGCGGCCCCCTCACCCCGGCCCTCTCCCCGGCGGGGAGAGGGGGCTTCGCCCGCCGACTCCCGCTCCTCCTCTTCTCCCCTCCCGCTTGCGGGAGGGGCCGGGGGAGGGCCTACACCGCCTGCCCGACGGCGCCGCGCCCGGCGAACGCGGACGCGATCCGGCGTCCGAGGGCCGAGGCCATCCGGTGCATCACTTCGCCCCGCATCCGCTCGGCGCGGGCCTGGATGGTCCAGCGGTTCGCGGGCGCGGCTTGCGGCAGGTATTCGCTGACATAGGACATGATCTCGGTCTCCTTGGTTCGGGGTCGTTCCCGTCGTTGGAGACGAGGTGGTTGTCCGCGCCTGCCTTTATAACGGGAGAATTCGGTCTATCTGCCTTGCAAAAAACGCATGGATCGGGAGAGTTTTCCGACCTTTCGGGTCTGTATCCGAAGCCCCACCCTCCCCCGGCCCCTCCCGCAAGCCCCGGACTGCGATCCGGGGCAAGCGGGAGGGGAGGAGGTAGGGAAAGGTCGGCGAGCGAATCCCCCTCTCCCCCAGCGGGGGAGAGGGTCGGGGTGAGGGGGGCGCCGGGGACTGGGTCGTGGCTCTAAGGCGCCAGCCCGAACCGGCCCGAAGCGACCAGGCGTCCGGCGCTGCGCCGCCCGGCGCGGTGGGCGATCGCGGCGGCGATCCGGCGCCCCAGCGCCGCCGCCATCCGGCGCGTTTCCTCTCCCCGCAGGCGCCGGGCGTCGGCCTGGAGGGCGGTGGGGTCCGCGGACGCGGCTTGCGTCAGGTATTCGCTCAGGGATGCCATGAGTCTCGTCTCCTTCGATCGGGGTTGTCGTGTCGTTGGGGACAAGGTAATTAGCGGTTCAATGTTTGATAATACGGCAAGAAAGAGTATATTCTTTGCTCAAATAGCAAAGGTGGGATGGGATGGATACGCTGTCCGGCATGCGCCTGTTCGCCAAGGTGGTCGAGACCGGCGGGTTTTCCGCGGCCGGCCGCCAGGTCGGCGTCAACGCGTCCTCGGTCTCGCGCCTGGTGGGAAGGCTGGAGGATTCGCTGGGGACGCGGCTGCTCAACCGCTCGACCCGCCATATCGGGCTGACCGAGGCGGGGCGGCTCTACTACGAGCGCGCGAGCCGGATCGTCGCCGACGTGGACGAGGCGAACGCGGCGGTGGCCGAGCTCGGCGAGGCGCCGCGCGGCACGCTCAGGCTCAACGCGCCGGTGGTCTTCGGGCGGCGCTACGTCACGCCCTATATGCGGGAGTTCCTGGAGACCCACAGGGAGGTGCGGGTCGAGCTCACCGTGACCGACCACTATGTCGACCTGATCGAGGAGGGGGCCGATCTCGCGATCCGCATCGGCGGTCCCAGCCCGTCGAGCTATATCGCGCGCAAGCTCGCCACCATCGACCGGGTGCTGTGCGCGAGCCCGGACTATCTCGCGCGCCACGGACGGCCCGAGCGCCCGGAGGACCTGGCGCGGCACAACTGCATCGTGCTGCGCCGCCACCCCGGCGAGGTCGTCTGGGAGCTGATCGGCGAGGACGGCAATTTCGCGGTGCCCGTCTCGGGCAATTTCGCGTCGAACAACTCGGGCGCCATCGCCGCGGCGATGACCGCCGGTGTCGGGATCGCCCTCCTGCCCGTCTGGATGGTGGGGCGCGAGATCCAGCAGGGCCAGGCCGAGATCCTGCTCGGCGAATACCGCGCCCACCCCACCGGCCTGGCCGACGAGGTCTATGCGGTGTTCCCGCACGCGCGGAACCTGTCGGCCAAGGTCCGCGCCTGCGTCGACTTCCTCGCCCGCAAGTTCCGCGGCGAGCCCGATTTCAGGATCGGGGTCTCGCTGCCCGACGCCGGAGAGCCGTCATGAGCGACCGCGCCTCGCCGATCGACTTCTACTTCGACTTCATCTCGCCCTACGGCTACCTCGCCGCCGCGCGGATCGGGGAGATCGGCGAGAAATACGGCCGCCCCGTGAAGTGGCGCCCGTTCCTGCTCGGCGTCACCGTGGTCCAGATCATGGGCATCAAGCCGCTGATGGAGACGCCGCTCAAATCGGACTATCTCGTCGTCGACCGGCCGCGCATGGCGAAGCTGCTCGGCGTGCCGCTCGCGATACCCGATCTCGACGGCGTCAACGGGGTCGCCGCCTCGCGCGCCTTCTACTGGCTCGCCGAGGCGGACGAGGATGCGGCCCGGGCGCTGGCGCGGCGCCTCCTGGAGCGGCTCTGGGTCGAGGGGCGCGACATCACCGATGCCGGGGTCGTGGCCGACGAGGCGGCGGCGCTCGGTGTTTCACGTGAAACAATTGCCGATGCGCTCGGCGAGCAACGCGTCAAGGACCTGCTGCGCTCGGCGGTCGACGCGGCGGTCGCGCGCAAGGTGTTCGGCTCGCCCTTCTTCATTGTCGACGGCCAGCCGGTCTGGGGGGTCGACCGGCTGTGGATGGTCGAGCACTGGCTGCGCCACGGGTCCTGGGAGCGGACCCCGGACACTCCGCTATAGCGGCTCCAGCCCGCCTGCTTCGGCCATCTCCCGCAGCTCGGTCTTGCGGATCTTGCCGCTGGCGGTGAGCGGGAAGGACTCGACCCGGAACCAGCGCGCCGGCGCCTTGAACTTCGCGATCCGCCCGGCGCAGAAGCGGCCGAGCGCGTCGGGCGTGAGCGCCTCCCCGCAATCCACCGCGGCGGCGACGATCTCGCCGTAATAGTCGTCCGCCATCCCGAACACCGCGATGTCGCGCACCCCGGGGTGGGCGCGCAGCAGGTTCTCGATCTCGACCGGATAGACGTTCTCGCCGCCCCGGACGATCATGTCGCGGAGCCGCCCGCCGGCGACCACCAGGTTCCCTTCCGGCGTCAGGTAGCCGAGATCGCCGGTCTTCATCCAGCCGTCCGCGCCGACGGTCTCGGCGGTCGCCTCGGGGTTGTCGAAATAGCCCCGCATGACCATCGGCCCGGCGGTCTCGATCTGGCCGATCCCGCCCGCCGGCAGCGTCGCGCCGGTGACCGGGTCGGCGATCCGCACCCGGGCTCCCGGCAGCGGCGGGCCGCAGGTCCCGAAACGCTCCGGCGCCTGGCAGTCGGCGAGCGCGACCAGCGTGCTCGCCTCGGTCTGGCCGTAGACCTGGACCACGCCCGGGATCGGGAACGCCTCGGCGCAGCGCGCGAGCAGCGCCGGGTCGGTGTCGGCGCCGCCGCAGGTGCCGGCGCGCAGGGTGGTGAGGTCGTGCTCCGCGCGGGCGGGGTGGTCGAGCATCGCCACGTATGAGGTCGGCACGCCGGACAGCACGGTGCAGCGCTCCTCCTCGACGATGCGGAACATCGCCGCCGGATCGAAATGCGAGACCCCGACATAGGCCGAGCCGCGCTGCGCGGTGCCGAGGATGCACATGATGCAGCCGGCGCAGTGGAACAGCGGGATGATCGAGGTCCAGCGGTCCTCCGCCGTCACCCGGAGCCGTTCGGAGATGCCCCACGCATTGGCCATCATGCCCGCATGGGTCAGGAGCGCGCCCTTCGGAAAGCCGGTCGTCCCCGAGGTGTATTGCAGCGAGCCCACCGCATCGGGGTCCACCTCGGGCAGCGCGGTCCGACCGTTCCGCCCCTCCTCGATCAGCCGGCCGTAGTCCGGGCCGTCGAGCGGGACCAGCGTCTCCAGCTCCGGAACGCCGTCCCGGATTGCGCCGACGTTCTCGAGATAGGGGTTGCCGCGAAACGCGCGCGACAGGAACAGCCCGCGCGGCCTGGCATGGCCCAGCGCGTAGGCGAGGTCGTCGCGCCGGTAATGCGTGTTGAGCGGCACCAGCACGCAGCCCGCCATCGCCACCGCCATCTGGACCACCGGCCACTCGATCCGGCTCTCAGCCAGCAGGCCGACCCGGTCGCCCGGCCCGAACCCCCGCCCGACGAGACCGCGCGCGAGCGCCGCCGCCGCCTCGTGCCACGCCGCCCAGGTGAGCCGCGCGCCGGTCTCCGGGAAGGCGAGCGCCTCGCGGCCGCCGCGCGTCTTCGCCTGGTGGGCGAGCGCGTCGCCGGGCGTCCTGAAGGGAGAGAGTTCGGTCATGGCCGCGTCGATGATACCCTCCGGCCCGATCGCCGCCCACACAGGGACCGTCGCACGAGCCATGTCCGACCTCGCCTTCGAAATCGACCCGGCGCGGCTCATGGCCGACCTCCGGCAGCTCGCGACCTTCGGCAAGCACGGCACCGGGGTGACCCGGCTCGCCTTCAGCCGGCCCGACATCGAGGCCCGGCAATGGCTGCGCGGGCGCATGGAAGACGCGGGGCTCGCCGCCGCCATCGACGACGTCGGCAACGTGATCGGCGAGGCGCCCGCCGACGGCCCGGCGATCCTGATCGGCAGCCATTCCGACTCGGTCCCCGGCGGCGGCTGGCTCGACGGCGCGATGGGGGTGATCTACGGGATCGAGATCGCGCGCGCGGCGATCGAGGCGGGGCTCGCCGAGCGCTGCCCGGTCGACGCGGTCGCCTTCCAGGACGAGGAGAGCACCTATCTGCCGACGCTGGGCAGCCGGACCCTGTTCGGCGCGGTGAGCGAGGACGAGATTTCCGTCGCCCGCAATATCGACGGCCACCGCCTCGCCGACGCCATCGCCGCCAGCGGCTTCGCCGGCAACCCGCCGCGCCGGCTCGACCCGGCGCGCTACCGCGCCTTCCTCGAAGCGCATATCGAGCAGGGCCCCCGGCTCGAAGCCATGGAGACCCGGATCGGCGTGGTCACCGCCATCGTCGGCATCCGGCGCTTCCGGCTGCATGTCGAGGGGCAGGCCGGCCATGCCGGCACCGTCCCGATGGCGATGCGCAGGGATGCGGGCGCGGTCGCGATCGGCCTCTCGAACCGGCTGCTCGAATCCTTCGCCGCGCTGGCCGGGCCCGACACGGTGTGGAACATCGGCAGCCTGACGCTCACCCCCGGCGCCGCCAACGTGATCCCGGAGGCGGCCGAGATCGTCGTCGAGATCCGCGACACCGACCCGGCGGTGCTCGATTCGCTCGAAGACCGGCTGCGCGCGCTGGCGCGGGACCGTGCGGCGGAATCGGGCCAGGAGATCGCCGCGCTCCGCACCCTCGACATCGCGCCGGCGGCGATGGACCCGGCGCTGGGCGACCGGATCGAGGCGGCGGCCGGGGCGCTCGGCGCGTCCCACATGCGGATGCCGAGCGGCGCGGGCCACGACGCGATGGTGCTCTGCCGCTACATGCCGTCCGCGATGCTCTTCGTCCCCTCGATCGGCGGGCACAGCCACACCGTCATCGAGGACACCTCGGAGGACGACATCGTGCTCGGCTGCCGGGTCCTCGCCCACGCGGTGGCGCGGATCGCCGGCGGCTAATGTTTCACGTGAAACAAAGGTCAACCTTGTTGACTTATCCAGTCTCTTAAGAAACTGCCCTAAGTGACAAATTTCCCGCGCGCGCGAAACATCGTTGCGCCAGGCGCCCGGTTTCCCGTCCCCCGGGGACGCGAACGGCCGGTCCGGCGCGATTTCCGGAAACCGACCGGTGAAACGCCCCCGTTATTCGTATCATCCTATGACACGAATAACGGGGGTTAAGAGTCCCCGGACGCCAGCCCGCCCTAGATCTTCCGCCCCCGCAGCTTCTCGCGCAGCGCGCGGATGTGGGTGTCGGCGCCGGCGAGGTTGGGGTGGACGGCGAGCGCGCGGTCGAAGGCTTCGAGCGCCTTTTCCTCCTCCCCCTCGGCGAGCCGGACCAGGCCGAGCCCCGACAGCGCGCCGAAATGGCGCGGCTCGAGCGCCAGCGTGCGGTCGATGTCGGCGGCGGATTCGGCGAACCGTCCCATCATGTAGTTGACGGTGGCGCGCTTGTTCCACGCCTCGGCGAAGCGGGGCGCGCGGCGGACCATCTCGTCGAACGCGGCCAGCGCCGCCGGCAGCTCGCGCGATCCCATCGCCCGGACGCCGCGCACCATCAGCGCGTCGATCTCCGCGCTGCCGGATTCGTGCCAGATCCGCCAGATCGCCTGTTCCTCGTCGGCCGCCTCTTCGGCGCTCGGCGCGGCCTTCAGCCGGTCGAACAGCGGCCCCAGCCTGGGATCGTTCTGGTTGGCGAGCCCGACGGTGGCGAAGCTCAGCGCCGCCGCCCCGGCGATCCACGTCATGGTCCGGCGCAACGGGTCGTCCTCCGTGGGTGAGCGCATGCCGCCCTCATCGTCCCCCATTCGCCCGCGGCGCTCCTAGCTCGCCGCTAGCCGCGGCCGAACTTCGCCTTCACTTCCGCCAGGGAGACCTCCCGGTCGGCCTCGATATCGGTAAGCCCGGCGTGCACGGCGCGGATGAACGCCTGTTCCTCCCCCACCTCCTCATCGCGCGCCAGAACGTCGTCCATCGTCCGCGCGCCCTTCTCGTCGGTTTCCCTCACGGCCCCGGCGATCATGGCGTCGAACGCCCGTCTTCGGTCCTCCCGCTCCTTCAACAGCCGCAGTCCGGAGCGCACGACCTCGCTGACGTTGTTGTACATGCCCTCTTCGACGCAGGCGCGCGCGAAGGCTTCCAGTTCCGGGGTGAGATGCACGTTGGTCGACATCGGAACCCTCTATATCAATGATTGACATAGAGTGGAGCTTCCGGCCGCGGCGCGCAAGGATCGGCGTATGGCCGCATGCCCGGACTTGTCCCCCCGCTGTCACCCCGGACTTGTTCCGGGGTCCAGACTGTCAGGCGCCGCCCTCGCCCGGCTTTCCCGGATCGCGGTCCGGGGCACGCCTGGACCCCGGAACAAGTCCGGGGTGACAGCTTTGGGTCTCGACCGCCGGGAGATCGGCGCCGGAGCGTATCCGATACGGATGGAAGCATCGCTGCCCTGCCTTTTCCCGTCATGGTCGGCCTGCGCCGACCATGACGCCGAGGGGGCGGGCGCGGTCTCGCCCATCGGCACGGAGACCGTCCCGAAGTTAAACCGGACAGCAGTGGAACAAGTCCGGGCATGACGGTGGGAGGGACGCTGGGTCGGGGCTTAACGGCGTGATACCTCGCCTTCCAACGCCCGCGGCCTGGGCCCGCCATGCGCCCAGTCGAGAAGCTCGACCGTGTGGACCACCGGCGTCTCGGTCGCGCCCCTGAGCTGGACCATGCAGCCGATATTGCCGGCGGCGATGGCGTCGGCGCCGAGGGCTTCGAGGTGGGCGGTTTTGCGGTCGCGCAGCGCATCGGCCAGCGCCGGCTGGAGGATGTTGTAGGTGCCGGCGGAGCCGCAGCAGAGATGCGATTCCGCCGGCAGCGAGACTTCGAACCCCGCCTCGCGCAGCAATTCGACGGGACCGGACCGGATCTTCTGGCCGTGTTGCAGCGCGCAGGCCGAGTGGTAGGCGATCTTCAGGGGCTCGGGCGGACTCGTCTCGCCGGGACCGATGCGCTGGAGGAGCTCCGATATGTCGCAGGCGCGCCCCGCCACCCGCGCCGCGGTCTCCGCAAGCGCCGCGTCGTCGCGGAACAGATGCCCGTAATCCTTCAGCATCACCCCGCAGCCCGAGGTGTTGGAGACCACCGCGTCGAGCCCTTCGCCGTCGATTTCCGCCCGCCAGGCGCGGAGGTTGCGCCGCGCCGCGTCGAGCGCCGGCGCCTCCTTCCCCATGTGGTGGGCGATCGAGCCGCAGCAGCCCGAGCCGCGCGCGACGACCACCTCGCAGCCGAACCGGTTGAGCAGCCGGATCGTCGCCCGGTCGATCGCCTCGTCGAGCACCTGCTGGACGCAGCCGGCGAGCAGCGCCACCCGGTAGCGGCGTTCGCCCCCGGCCGGGTAGACCGCTCCGTCCGGCAGCGCGCGCCCCGGCCTCGACGCCGGCAGCATCCGCAGCATCCGGCCGAGCGGGCCGGGAAGAAACCCCGCGAGGGGCCGCGCCAGACGTCCCATCCTGACCGCCCAGCCGAACCGCGCCGGCGACGGCATAACGGCCAGCAGCAGCGCCCGCATCGCCCGGTCGGCGAAGGGCCGGCGGAAGGTCTCGGCGATCCGCTTGCGGGCGAGATCGACCAGGTGCATGTAGTGGACGCCCGACGGGCAGGCGGTCATGCAGGCGAGGCAGGAGAGGCAGCGGTCGATATGGCCGACCACCTTGGCCGACGGGGTCTCGCCGGTCTCCAGCATCTCCTTCATCAGGTAGATGCGCCCGCGCGGGCTGTCGAGCTCGTCGCCCAGCAGCGCGTAGGTCGGGCAGGTCGCCGCGCAGAACCCGCAATGGACGCAGCCCCGGAGAATGCCCTCCGCCGTGGCGATGTCGGGATCGGCGCGCTGTTCGTCGGTGAACCGGGTCTGCATGGGGCTATGGCGTGTCCGGTTCGGATGGAAGTGGCGCCGTCCTCGCCTCCCCCGCGTCATGGTCGGCGAAGGCCGACCATCCACGAGTTTTTGGGGCGCCGAAAACAAAAAAGAAAACGTGGATGGTCGGCCTTCGCCGACCATGACGGCGGAGGGCGGTTGAAGCGGTTCCAACCCCGACCGGCACGACCTAGCTCCCCCCGTCCATGCGGCCCGGGTTGAGGATCCCCACGGGATCGAAGGCCTGCTTCACCCGTGCGCTCAACGCAGCCAGGCCGGCGGGCTGCGGGTGGAACGCGGGCACGCGGCGCCTGACCGCTTCCGGCGCGCGGAACAGGGTCGCGTGCCCGCCGGTCGGCGCGACCGCCGCGCGCACCGGGTCCGCGCCCGCGCCCTCCGTCCCCGGCGGCAGGGCTAGCCAGATCAGGCCGCCGCCCCAGTCGTAGAACACCCTGGCGTCCAGCTCTCCGGCGATGCGGCCCGCGACCGTCGCGCCCTCGGCGGGCGGCACGGAGAGCCGCCACACGATCTCCTCGCCGTCCGCGTAAAAGCGGGCATCGCCCACCTCGCGCCAGAACGCGGCCGAGTTGTGCCCGTGCAGCTCGTCGATCCCGGAACCGTCCGCGAACAGGGCGCGCAGGGACTCGGTGCGGGCGAGCACGGAGGGCTCCGGCCCCTCGATGCGGAGCGCGGTGACCGGCAATCCGGGGTCGCGGACCCGTCCGACGCTCGACAGCGCCGCGATCCCCGCCGGCAGATGCGCCGCGCCCGAGACCTCGAACGGCCCGCCCAGCGCGCGGGTCATCGCCCCGATCGCCGCCTCGTCGTCGAGCCCGTGGACCAGCACCGTCCGCAGCTTCTCCGCCGCCGGCAGGACCTTGACGGTGATCTCGGTCATCGCCGCCAGCGTCCCCCAGGAGCCCGCGAGCAGCTTGCAGAGATCGTAGCCGGTGACGTTCTTGACCACCCGCCCGCCCGACTTGAACGCCTCGCCGCGGCCGCTGACCGCGCGCACGCCGAGGAAATGATCGCGCGCCGCGCCCGCCTTGAACCGGCGCGGCCCCGAGAGGTTGGCCGCCATGCAGCCGCCGAGCGTCGCGAGACCCGGCGCGGTTCCGAGAAGCGGTCCGAGATCGGGCGGCTCGAAGGCGAGCGTCTGGCCGTGCTGCGCGAGCCGGGCCGCGATTTCGGCGAGCGTCGTCCCCGGCCCGGCGGTCAGCACCAGCTCTTCCGGCTCGTAGAGCGTAATCCCCGCGAGGCCCGACAGGTCGAGCGCGGCCTTGGCGTCGGCGGGGCGTCCGACGCCGCGCCTCGACCCGCCCGAGACGATCTCCAGCGCGTGTTCGCCCCGGCACGCCCAACCGACCGCCTCGATCGCCTCGTCCTCGGTCGCCGGGCGCAGGGTTTCCATGCGGTCAGGGCGTATCAGTTTTGCATGAAAGCGTCCACGCCGCTTTCTCCTTCCCCCTCACCCCGGCCCTCTCCCCCCGCCGGGGGGAGAGGGGGATTCGCGGCACCTCCTCCACTTCTCCCCTCCCGCTGGCGGGAGGGGCCGGGGGAGGGTGGAGCGCGGCGCCGCTCAGAAGCGCGGGATGTCGGGGAAGCGGGTTTGTCCGCCGTGGATGTGGACCCGGCCGAGCTCGGCGCAGCGGTGCAGCACCGGGAACACCTTTCCGGGGTTGAGGAGCTGTTCGGGATCGAAGGCGCATTTGAGGCGCTGCTGCTGCTTGAGGTCCTCGTCGGAGAACATGGTTCCCATCAGGTCGCGCTTCTCTACGCCCACCCCGTGCTCGCCGGTCAGCACGCCGCCGACCTCGACGCAGAGCCTGAGGATCGCCTCGCCGAACGCCTCCGCCCGTTCGAGCTCGCCGGGGTTGTTGGCGTCATACAGGATCAGCGGGTGGAGGTTGCCGTCGCCCGCGTGGAACACGTTGGCGACGCGCAGTCCGAACTCGTCCGACATCTCCGCCATCCGCCCCAGCACCTCGGGCAGGCGGCGGCGCGGGATGGTGCCGTCCATGCAGTAATAGTCGGGCGAGATCCGGCCCACCGCCGGGAAGGCCGATTTGCGCCCCGCCCAGAACTTCACCCGCTCGTTCTCGTTCTCGCTCACCCGGATCGAGGTCGCGCCGAACTCGCGCGCGATGCCGGCGACCCGCTCGACCAGGTGGTCGACCTCGACTTCCGGGCCGTCCAGCTCGACGATCAGCAGCGCCGCGGCGTCGCGCGGATAGCCGGCCTCGACGAAGTCCTCCGCCGCGTCGATCGCGGGTTTGTCCATCATCTCCATGCCGCCCGGGACGATCCCCGCCCCGATCGTGCCCGCCACGCAATCGCCCGCGGCTTGCGCCGAGGGGAAGCCGATCAATACCGCGCGGGCCGATGGCGGTTTGGGCAGGATGCGGACCGTGACCTCGGTGATCACGCCCAGGAGACCTTCCGATCCGGTGATGACGCCGAGCAGGTCGTAGCCCGCAGAATCCAGATGCCGGCCGCCGATGCGGACCGTCTCGCCGTCCATCAGGACCAGCTCGACGCCGAGCAGGTTGTTGGTGGTGAGCCCGTATTTGAGGCAGTGGACGCCGCCCGCGTTCTCGGCGACGTTGCCGCCGATCGAGCACGCGATCTGGCTCGACGGATCGGGCGCGTAGTAGAAGCCGGCCGCCTCCACCGCCTGGCTGATCGCGAGGTTGGCGACGCCCGGCTGCACGACGGCGCAGCGATTGGCGTAGTCGATGTCGAGAATCCGGTTGAACTTGCCGAGGCCGAGCAGCACCCCGTCGGCGAGCGGCAGCGCGCCGCCCGAGAGCGAGGTGCCGGCGCCGCGCGGCACGACCTTGATCCCGTTGCCGTGGCAGTATTTCAGCACCGCGGAGACCTGGGCCACCGTCTCCGGCAGCACGGCGATCATCGGCGGCTGGCGATAGGCGGTGAGACCGTCGGATTCGTAGGCCCGGAGCGCCGCGCGGTCGTCGATGACCCCCTCGCCCGGAACGATTTGGCCCAGGGCGCGCGCGATCCCGGCCCGGCGCGCGATGACCTCCGCATCGGGCTCGGGCATCTTCATCGCGGTATCCCCGTTCCGGCCAGGCCCGCCCGGCGCAACGAGGGGGTCAGGCCCCCCGGCGGGTCAGCCCTGGCGCGCCTTGAAGCGCGGGTTCTTCTTGTTGATCACGTAAACCCGGCCGCGGCGCCGAACGATGCGGCAGGCGCGGTCGCGCTTCTTTGCCGATTTCAGCGAGTTGAGCACTTTCATGGCAACGGTTCCAGATGGTGCAGCCGGCGACGCGGCGGCGGACGGTAGCCGGGCGGGCGGGAGCTGTCAACGGGTTGTCCCGGGCGGGGCCGAGTTCCCCATCGCGGCCGGACTGGGATACGCTGGCGGGCCGGGCGTCCGGCGATCGAAGGAAGATACCCATGTGCGGCTTCGTGTGTTTGTGGCGGGTGGACGATCCGGCGCTGGCGCGGCGGATGATCGGCAAGATCGCCCACCGCGGGCCCGACGGGCTGGAGGTGAGGCGCATCCCCGGCGTGCCCGCGGTGATGGCGCATTGCCGCCTCGCGATCATCGGTCCCGAGAACGGAACCCAGCCGATCCACGGCGACGACGAAGCGCTCGTCGCCAACGGCGAGATCTACAACCACGCCGATCTTCGAGCGATTCTCGGCGAGAGCGCGTTCGAGACCGGCAGCGACAGCGAGACCATCCTGCACCTTTTCCGTTCGCGCGAACCGCGGTGGATTTCCCGGCTGGACGGGATGTTCGCGTTCGTTCTCGCGACGCCGGAGCGCATCGTCGCGGCACGCGATCCGCTCGGGATCAAGCCGCTCTACAAGGCGAGCCTCGGCGGCGGAATCGTCTTCGCATCGGAGCTGAAGGCATTCGACGGCATCCCGGTGGACGAGGTCGAGGAAATCGCGCCGGGCGTCATGTACGACAGCGCCGCCGGGCCCCGCCGCTGGCACCGCATGCCGCAAGGGGCGGCGGAGATGCTTCCCGGCGAAGACCCGGAACCGATGTGGCGGGAGTTGCGGATCGTGCTCGAAACGGCGGTGCGCAAGTGGATGGTCGCCGATGTCGAAGTCGGTTGCTTTCTCTCCGGCGGCCTGGACTCCTCGATCATCGCCGCGCTCGCGGCGCGTGCGAGCGGCCCTCCCCTGAAGACCTTCTCGGTCGGCACCGCCGGGAGCCCGGACCTGGAGGCGGCGCGGCGCGTCGCCGGTCACATCGGCTCCGACCACCACGAGCTGGTATTCGACGCCGCCGACGTGGCCGCCGCCCTGCCGCACGCGATCTATCACCTGGAGAGCGCCGACGTGGACGTCGTGCGGAGCGCCCTTCCGACCCATTTCGCCGCTGTACTCGCGCGGCGGCATGTCAAGGCGGTGCTGACGGGCGAAGGGGCGGACGAGCTCTTCGCCGGCTATCGCTATCACCACGACTATGCGGCGAGCCCTCGCGCGCTCGCCGACGAGATAACACGCTCGCTGTGCACCATGTACAACATCAATCTTCAGCGCGTCGACCGTATCACCATGGCCCAGGGGCTGGAGGCGAGAACCCCGTTCCTCGACCGCGACCTCATCGCGTTCGCCCAGTCGATCCCGGCGTCGCTCAAGATGAAGGCCGACGAAAGAACGCGTGAGACGACGGAGAAATGGGTGCTGCGCAAGGCCTGCGAGGACCTGCTCCCCGCCGAGATCGTATGGCGCGAGAAGGCCCAGTTCGACGAGGGCAGCGGGACGGTTCGCGCCCTCGACCGGGTTCTGGCGGAGAAATTCGGATCGCCCGGCCCGTTCGATCGCACGCGCGAAGAAGCGCTTTATGAGAGTCTGGTTCGCGAGCGCTACAAGCGGCCGGCGCTGATTTTCGACAACGCCCGGAAATGGGCCGCGGAACGCGTCGCGACCTGACCGGCCCGCGGCGCGAACCGGTTCCGGCGGTCAAGCCGCCAGCAATTGCCTCAACGGAAGTTCCCGCGCCTCCGCCTCGGGACGGGACAGATAAAACTCCGCCACGAACCGGCCCTCCGATTCCAGGCCGGTCGGATCGATGTCCTGGCTTCTCAGCTCTTCGACCACCTGTTCCTGCTCTGCCGCCGAGGCGAATTTCCTTTGCCGGAAGTACCGGCCCGCGAGTTTCTCGGTCCGGTAACCCCAATCCTCGAGGGCTCGTTCGATCCCGTCGAAGGGAAACATTCTCAGCACGAAATTGGCGATCCAGGCCGGCTGCCGTTCGGTCAACGGCTGCATCAGCCGCTCGAAGCTCTTCTCGGTCACATACCCGACGCAACCCGTCGATATCATCAGATCGACCGGCACGATGTCGCGGCGCGCGTCGGCCGGCAGCGTTTCCTCTTCGAGATCGATCGGCAATCCCTCGTCGACCAGCCCGACCTCTTCCGCGAAAGCGACGGCGTTCTCGGCCTGATCGATACCGATCACTTTCAAGTCTTCCGGATCCTGCAATTCCGAGAAGAACTGCTGACCCATTTCCATCACCTCTTCCGGAGTGGCCCGTGCCAGCTCGTCCTGCGTCCAATGGTCGTAAAGCTCGTCCATGGAGAGGTCGTGTTTCAGCAATGCCGCGTTCACGCCATAGGAGCAGCCGAGATCCAGAACGCAGACTTCTTCCTGTCCGCGCTGACGACGAAGCCGGGAAATGAGGCTTTGGAACAACGGCTTGGCGTTGGTGGGAATATCGTAATCCAGCTTTTGCAGAGCATTGAAATAGGCCCGCGGGTCGGGTTGGTCGTAGATCGATCCCATGTCGATTTTCGCTTCGTTGATGCCCGAAAAGTCGGCGCCGCTGTTCATCCGTCTCTCCCGAGGATGCGAGGTCGATTAAAAAATTCACGAACGCGGCGCTTCGCTCTCGGAGCGAGAGCGAGGTCGGCGGCGCAAATTTACGAAGGCGGCGCGAGTCTAGCCGGGCGCAGAAGGGCCCGCAACCGAACGGCCGGTTCAATCCGTTACCTGTCTATCCGGTCTGTACCGGGACGTTTTGCGATGCGCCGCCGCGACTTGTGCCGTGGCCGCTCCGGTGGCTTAGTCCCGCCGCCCCGCACAGCCAGGCCAGGCCGAATTGCTGACCGAAATCCTCTCCGTCGTCGCGCCGCTCTTCATCTGCGCCGGCATCGGCTTCGTCTGGGGCAGGCTCGACAAGCCGTTCGACGCCGAGATGATGACCGGGCTCGCGCTTCATCTCGGGGTTCCCTGCCTGGTCTTCTCGACGCTCACCAAGCTCGAAATCTCGCCCGTCGCCTTCGGCACGATGGCCGGCGCCTACACGCTTGCGCTGGTCCTGTTCATGGTTCTCGCGGCGCTGCTGACCCGGCTGCTGAAGCTGGAGCCGCGGGCGTTCATCCCGGCGCTCACCTTCCGCAACTCGGGCAATCTGGGGCTGCCGGTCTGCCTGTTCGCGTTCGGCGAGGCGGGGCTCGCCTACGGCATCGGCTGCTTCGTCATCGCCTCGCTCGCCGGTCTCACGGTGGGGCGCGGGATATACGCGGGGAGCACGGCTTCGGAAGCGCTGCTCCGCAACCCGATCGTCTACGCCATCGCCATATCGCTGGTCTTCATGATCGGCGAGATCGAGCCGCCCGCCTGGATCGCCAACACGGTCGACGTGGTTTCCGGCATGGCGATCCCGCTGATGGTGGTTTCGCTGGGCGTGGCGATCTCGAAGATCCGGGTGGTCGGGATCGGGCGCGCGGCGGCGCTGTCGGCGCTGGAGCTCGCGGTGGGGTTCGGCGTGGGCGTCGCGCTCGCCGACCTGTTCGGGCTCGCCGGCGTCGCGCGCGGCGTGCTGATCCTGCAATGCGCGATGCCGGTCGCGGTGCACAACTACGTCTTCGCCCAGTTCTACGGACGCTCGCCGGAGACGGTCGCCGGCATGGTCGTCGTCTCGACCCTGCTGGCCTGCGTCACCCTCCCGGCGGTCCTCTGGTTCGTGCTCCGATGACGCTGATTTCCGAGCTCGCCTCGATCGTCGCCCCGGTCTTCATCTGCGCGGCGATCGGCTTCCTGTGGGCGAAGCGCGGGCTCCCCTTCGACAACGCGGTGATCACCACCCTGGTCTTCAATGTCGGCGGGCCCTGCCTGATCCTCGCCACCTTCGCCAAGGTCGAGCTCGGCGCCGCGGCGCTCGCCGAGATCGCCGCCGCGTCGGTCGCCGCCTATTTCGGCTTCGCGGCGGTCGGCTACGCGGTGCTGCGCGCCGCGCGGCTCAGCCTCGCCTCGTATTTGCCGGCGACGATCTTCCCGCTCAGCGGCTCGATGGGGCTTCCGGTCTGTCTGTTCGCCTTCGGCGACGAGGGGCTCGCGCTCGCGCTGGTGTTCTTCGTCTTCGGCGCGGTCGGGACCTTCACCGTCGGCGCCACCATCGCGGCGGGCTCGGTCTCGCTCGCGCGCATCGCCCGGACGCCGGTGTTCTACGCCGCGGTCCTCGCGGTCGGGCTCGAACTCGCCGGCATCGACCTGCCGCGCTGGGCGTTCAACACCGCCGAGCTGCTGGGCGGGATCGTGATTCCCACCCTGCTCGTGGCGCTCGGCCTCGCATTGGCCCGGCTGCGGGTGAAGAGCCTCGGGCGGAGCGTTGCGCTCGCTTCCCTCCGCCTCGCGGCCGGCGCGGCGATCGGCTGGGGCGTGGCCGAGGCGTTCGGGCTCGGCCCCACCGCCTCGGCCGTGGTCATCCTGCAGAGCGCGATGCCGGTCGCGGTCTCGAGCTACCTGTTCGCCCAGATGTACGGGCGCGAGCCGGAGGAGGTCGCGGGGATGGTGCTGGTCTCGACCGTGCTGTCCTTCGCGACCCTGCCGCTCCTGCTGGCGGTGCTGCTGCCCTAGTGCATCGCCGAGCCGCCGTCCACCACGATGGTCTGGCCGGTGACGAAATCGCTGTCGGACGAGCTGAGATAGACCAGCGTGCCGAGCAGGTCCTCCGGCACCTCGTCGCGCTTGATGGCGCGGGTCTGGGCGTTGGCGTCCTTGATGTCGAGCCACTGATCGTCGCCGACCACCTTCTCGCTCATCGTCAGGCCCGGGGCGATCGCGTTGACCGAGATGTTGTGCTCGCCGAGCTCGCGCGAGAGCGAGCGGGTGAAGGCCACCATCGCGCCCTTCGAGCTCACATAGTGGAGCATCATCGGCGTCCCCTTGAAGACGGTGCCCGACGCGACGTTGATAATCTTGCCGTAGCCGTTCTTCCGCATCTCCGGCACCACCGCCTTGACGCAGGAGAACACGCCCCGCGTGTTGACCGCCATCACCCGGTCCCACTCCTCTTCCGGGATCTCCATGAAGGAGCGCTGCTGGAGGTCGGCGAAGATCGCGGCGTTGGTGACCATGATGTCGACCTTGCCGAAGGCCTCGACGGTGTCCGCCACCATCGCGCGGACCTGATCCGGATCGGTCACGTCGCAGCGGTTGCCGATCGCCTCGCCGCCGGCCTGCTTGATGATGTTGACCGTGTTTTCGGTCTCCAGGATGTCGCTGCAGCACACCTTCGCGCCTTCCTCGGCCAGCGCCTTGGCGTAATGCACCCCGATCCCGCGCCCCGCGCCGGTGACGATCGCGACCCGTCCGTCGAGCCTGCCCATGATGTTCTCCCTAGCTGAGATTGGCCGGCGCCGATCATAGCGGCGGCGCAAGGCCGATCAACGCCCGGCGCGGTGACGGGTCCCCGGGCCATCGTGTATTGTATCGGCGGTCCGAAGGTCCGTGACGCATCGATCATGTTCCTCTTGCCCCGCGCCATTACGAACGCCCCGGCGGAGGTCGCCCGGGCGGCACGCGCCGAACCGGGTTAGGGGCGGCGGCGATGAACAGGCGCTGGGGCCTGTTTGCGGTCATCTGGCTGCTGATTCTGGCGACGATCTATATCGGCGACCGGTTCGTCCGCGACGTGTTCCTGACCGACGACGCGCCGCGGGCGGTGACCCCGCGCGGCGACCTAGCCGCGTTCGAGCAGTCGACGGTCACGCTGTTCGAAGAGGCCTCGCCCTCGGTCGTCTACATCTTCACCCGGAACCGCGGCGCCCGCGGCAGCGGCGCCGGGTCGGGCCTGGTGTGGGACCGCGCGGGCCATGTCGTGACCAATTTCCATGTCGTCCAGGGCGCCGATTCCGTGGCGGTCCGGCTCGACGACGGCGAGGCGGTACGGGCGTCCGTCATCGGCACCGCGCCCGACTCCGATCTGGCCGTGGTCCGGCTGCGCGAGACGCGCGGCGGTATCCGGCCGATCCCGATCGGCACCTCCGGCGACCTCAAGGTCGGGCAGTCGGTGTTCGCGATCGGCAACCCCTTCGGCCTCTCGCGCACTTTGACGACGGGGGTGATCAGCGCGCTCAACCGCAGCCTGCCGATTTCCAACGACCGCGAGGTGCGCGGGGTGATCCAGACCGACGCGGCGATCAACCCCGGCAATTCCGGCGGCCCGCTTCTCGACTCGGCAGGCCGGCTGATCGGGGTGAACACGGCGATCCTGTCCGATACCGGCTCGTCGTCGGGGATCGGCTTCGCGGTGCCGGTCGACATCGTCAACCGGATCGTGCCGCGCCTCATCCGCGACGGCGCGGTGCCGAGGCCCGGCATCGGCATCGTGGTGATGCGCGAGGACTCCGCCGCCAGACTCGGCGTCGCGGGACTCGTGGTCTCGCGGGTGCTGCCGGGGTCGGAGGCGGAGAAGGCGGGGCTCAAGGCCGCCGACCTGGAGCGCCAGCTGCTCGGCGACGTCATCGTCCGGGTGAACGGGGCCCCGGTCCGCTCGGTCTCCGAATTCGCGGCCGAGCTTTCGCAGGCCGGAATCGGCGCCCAGGTCGAGCTCACGGTGATAAACCAGGGGCGCCGGCGCTCGGTCTGGGTTACGGTGATGGATATTTCCTGAGGGGGCGGTCATGTTCCTGAAGAACTACTGGTATGTCGCGGCGACCTCCGACGAGATCGGCGCCGAACCGCTCGCGCGCACCCTGCTGAACGAGGCGGTCGTGCTCTACCGGACGGGCGCAGGCGCGGTCTCCGCCCTGGAAGACCGGTGCTGCCATCGCCATTTGCCGCTTTCCCTCGGCAAGGTGATCGGCGACCGGCTGCAATGCGGCTATCACGGCCTGGAATACGACACCGGCGGGGTTTGCGTCCGGGTGCCGGGCCAGACCGCCGTCCCGCCGGGCGCGCGGATCCGCGCCTACCCGGTCGTCGAGCGCTGGGGCTGGGTGTGGATCTGGATGGGCGACGCGGAAGAAGCCGACGAGGCCGAGATCGAGGATTTCCACTGGCTCGACGATCCCGACTGGCGGGCCGCCGGCTGCCGCATCCCGATGGAATGCGATTACCGGCTCGGGATCGACAACCTGCTCGACCTCACCCACCTGCCCTACGTGCACGCGACCACGCTCGGCAACGCGGCGGTGGCGGAGCAGGCCGAGGTCAGGACCGAGCGGCGCGGCGCGGGCGTCCGCGTCACCCGCTGGATGATCGACGTGCCGGCGCCGCCGATGTACCGCCGGCTGGTCGATTTCGGCACCAATATCGACCGCTGGCAGATCATCGATTTCTCGCCGCCCTGCTTCGTCAAGCTCGATCTCGGCGGCGCGCCGACCGGAACCGGCGCGCGCCAGGGCGACCGTTCCAAGGGGTTCGAGCGCAAGAGCCTGAACGCGCTGACGCCCGAGACCGACACCACGATCCATTATTTCTGGGCCGACGCGCACAATTTCGACATCGACAGGCCCGAAGTCACGCAGCTCCTCTTCGACCAGGTCCACGAGGCGTTCATGGAGGACAAGGCGTTTCTGGAAGCCCAGCAAAGCGCCTTCGACCGCGATTCCGGACGCCCGCTGGTCGACATCAACGCCGATGCCGGCGGGCTCGAAGCGCGGCGCATCCTCGATCGCCTGCTCGCGGAGCAGGATCGGCGGCCGGCGCGGCAGGCGAGCGCCGTCTGACCGCGTTTTTCGATGAAATGCGGGGCTCGAGTCCCCAAATCGGTGGTGGAGGAGACCCGCCATGACCGCTGAATTGCGGGCCGACATCCCGCTCGGCGCGAGTTCGCTGCGCTGGTGCTGCGACGACGTCTTGCCGTCCTTCGAGACCACCGACGAGGTCGAGCCGATTACCGGGGTCGTCGGCCAGGACGACGCCATCGAGGCGCTGCGCTACGGGCTCGAAGTCTTCGCGCCGGGCCAGAACATCTATGTGCGGGGTATCGCCGGCACCGGACGGATGACCCTGGTCCGCCAGCTGCTGGAGGACATAAGCCCGAGCTGCCCGCTGGCCGACGACCGGGCTTACGTCCACAACTTCGCCCAGCCCAGCCGTCCCCGGCTGATCGTCCTGCCGCGCGGGCGCGGCCGCGCTTTCCGCCGCGGCGTCGACCGCCTCATCGAGTTCGTCGAGGAAGAGCTCGCCCAGGCCCTCAACTCCGAATCGATGCGGGCGAGGCGCGCCAGCCTCGACCAGGCCGCCCAGCAATCGATGCGCGATCTCGGCGCGCCGTTCGAAGAGGAGCTTCGGGCCAACGGCCTTGCGCTGGTCACCCGGCCCACCCCCGGCGGCGTGCAGCCCGACATCCTGCCGGTCGTCGACGGCGAGCCGGTGCCGTTCGAGACGCTGGAAACGTTGCGGAGCCAGGGCAAGGTCGAAGCCGGCGAGGTCGAGCGCATCCGCGAGCGGATCGGTGCCTTTTCGCGAAAGTTCGAGGAGATCAACCACAGGATCGCCGAGCGCCGGCTGGAACATCGCGAGGAGCTGCGCGCGCTTCTCGAGTCCGAGACCCGCCGTTTCCTCGGCTATTACATCGAGTCGATCGAGTCCGAATTCGGCGTCCCGGAGGTCTGCGACTTCCTCGCCGACGTGGTGGCCGACCTGGTGCAGCGCCTCGGTGCGCTCGACCAGATCAGGAAGGCGACCCGCAAGTACCGGGTCAATCCGATCCTCGAACATCGCGCCGGCGCCGGCTGCCCCATCGTGATCGAGAACGCGCCCACGCTCAGGAACCTCCTGGGCGAGATCGAGCGCGAGTTCGTGGCCGAGGGCGGCATGCACGCCGACCACATGATGATCCAGGGCGGCTCGCTGCTGCACGCCGACGGCGGATTCCTGATCCTCGAAGCGCGCGACGTGCTGGCCGAGCCCGGCGCCTGGAAGGTCCTGTTGCGCAGCCTGAGGGCCGGCATGCTGGAGATCGTGCCGGCCGAGCTCGCCTCGCCCTTCGGCGCGCCCTTCCTCAAGCCCGACCCCATTCCGATCAATGTCAAGGTGGTGCTGATCGGCGATGGCGGGCTTTACGAGGTTCTCAACGGGACCGATCCCGATTTCGGCCAGCTGTTCAAGGTGCTGGCCGATTTCGAGTCCACCATTCCCCGCGATCGCACCGGCGTCAGGTACTACTCCGGGGTGATCTCACGCATTGCCCGGGACGAGGATTTGCTGCCGTTCAGGCGCGAGGCCGTGGTCGCGCTGGTCGATCACGGCGCCCGCATCGCCGGGCGGCGCGACCGTCTGACGACACGCTTCGGCCGGCTCGCCGACATCGCCCGCGAAGCGGCGTTCCTCGCCGACAAGGAGAACCGGCGCTCCGTGGAACGGGACGATGTCCGGGAGGCGATCCGGCGCGGACGGAGGCGCGCCGACCTGCCGGCCCGCCGGTTCCGCCAGATGATCGCCGAGGGCACGATCGGCATCAGGACGACGGGAACCGAGATCGGCCAGGTCAACGGGCTCGCCGTCGTGAGCACGGGACCGCTCACCTACGGCTTCCCGCAGCGCATTACCGCGACCGTCGGACCGGGGAGCGCGGGCGTGGTCGATATCGAGCGCGAGGCCGAGCTGTCGGGCGCCATTCACACCAAGGGCTTCTACATCCTGGGCGGCCTGTTGCGTCACCTGCTGAAGACCAGCCATCCGCTCGCCTTCTCGGCGTCGGTCGCCTTCGAGCAGAGCTATGGCGGCATCGACGGCGACTCGGCCTCCGGGGCGGAGATGTGCTGCCTGTTGAGCGCGCTGACCGGCGTGCCGCTGCGCCAGGACCTCGCGATGACCGGCGCGATCGACCAGCTCGGCCATATCCAGCCGATCGGGGCGGTGACGGAGAAGGTCGAGGGTTTCTTCGCGGTCTGCAAGACGGCCGGGTTGACCGGAACCCAGGGGGTGATCGTGCCGAAGGCGAACGCCGGCGACCTGATGCTGGACGAGGAGGTCGCGGCGGCCTGCGAGGCGGGCCGGTTCGGCGTCTACGCGGTCGGAACCATCCACGAGGCCCTGGCGCTCTTCACCGGAATGCCGGCCGGCGAGCGCGAAGCGGACGGCGAATATCCCGAAGGCACGCTGCTCCGCCGCGCCCGGGAGAGGGCGCACGACTACTGGCGCATGGCGCGGCCCGGAACGGAGGGGTAGGGGCAAGTCCCTCGGGAGCCACCCTCCCCCAACCCCTCCCGCAAGCGGGAGGGGAGAAGGTAAGGAGGGGCCGGCGGCGCAACTCTCCCTCTCCCCACCGGGGAGAGGGCCGGGGTGAGGGGGACCGCGTCCGGTCGGAGATTGCGCTAAACCGCGCCCTTGTAGCTCGTCAGGTCGATGATCTCGAGGACGTTGCCGTCCGGGTCGTGGAAATAGGCGCGCGGGCCGTTCACCGCGCCGCCCTGGCGGTCCTCCTCGAACAGGATCTCGACGCCGCTCTCCCGCAGCGCCGCCACCGACGAATCGTAGTCCTCGCGGTCGACGATGAAGGCGTGGTGGATGTCGTCTTCGCGCGCCGTCGAGATCGGCTTGTCCACGCGCGCGAGAATGATGCAGTCGCCGCCCGAATCGAGGAACACCATGCCGCGCTCGTGGTTGCTCTGGACCACGGCGAGGCCGAGCTTTTCGGTGTAGAAGGCCTCCGCCCGGCGCGTGTCGGTGACCGGGATCGTGAAATGGGCGACGCCCCTGGTCTTTATCATGGCGCGGTCAGTCCTCCTCGTAGAGCCCGCGGTCGCGGTGCCACTGCTCGATACCGCCCTCGGGGTAGTAGGTATTGTGCGCATGCGCCGGACCTTCGGGGACCGGGATCCAGTCGGGCTTGTATCCCAGCATGTTGTGGCTCGTCTCGTCGGTCCGCGGCAGCGGGGTGTCGATCGCGGTCGCGCAGGGATAGACGAATTCCGGGTAGTTCGGGTTGTAGATCCACAGCGTCGTGCCGCAAAGCTTGCAGAAATGCCGCCGCGAGAAGCCGAGCCCGTCGGCCTCGTAGGCGCCGCGATGGTTGTTCTTCGAGCGGTAGACCGTGATGTTGTCGGCGCCGGCCACCTCCAGGGTCGGGTACTCGCCCATGATGTTGATCGAATACCCGCCCCCGCCCGTCTTGCGGCATTTCGAGCAATAGCAGCGGTTGAACGGGTAGGGCGTGCGCGAGTTCACCGTGAAGGTCACCGCGCCGCAATGGCAGGAGCCTTCGAGCTTCATCGCGGATGCCCTCCCGTCTGAGAGTTCCTGCCGGTCACTCGGCCAGCCCGTGCTTCCTGGCGAGCGCGTGCAACTCCTCGATATAGGGCGCCGATTTCTTGTTGAACCTGGCGGCGAGCACCCACATGCCGTTGCGCCGGGCGCGGGCGAGCTCGGCGAACTTCTTCTTGTCGAGCCAGGTTTCCTTGACGCCGAGGCGCTTGAGCTGCGCGATCTCCTCCGCGTCCATCCTGGTCAGGCGGTCGAGCACCGCGAGCTCAAGCTTCCGGGTCTCCTCGTCGAGCGTTCCCCGGTGCGCGGCGGACAGCTTGCGGTAGCGGTCGAGATTCATCGCGAGCGTCGTGACCGTGCAGCCGAAGCGCGGCCGCATCATGTACTTGGCGACCTCGTACCACTTGAAATCGACCGCGCCGGTCACCGGCCACGCCGCCCCGTCGACCACGCCCTTCTGGAGCGCGGAATAGATCTCGCCGGCATCCAGGTTCACCATCGAGCCGCCGAGCGGCACCACGAGGTCCCGGTAAAAGATGTTGGCGCGGATCTTCATGCCCTTCATCCCCTGTTCCTGGGAAACCGGGCGCTTGAGCATGAAGTGGAACTGGTTGCATTCGTGCCCGCCGCCGAGCAGGGCGAGGAGCTTCTGGTTGTGGCGGCCGAAATCCTTGTCGGCGAGGCCCCACACGCCGGACTCGCGCCACTTCGCCGGCTTGGGCGGCATGCCGTAGAACGGGAAGACGACCGTGGTCGAGCCGACGAAATAGGCGACCGTCGACCAGTTCAGATCGAACACGCCCCGCGTGGTGGGCTGGAACTGCTGTTTCGGCTTGACGACCTCGGGCCCGACGACGTTGAGGCCGATCTCGCCCCTGGAGGCGTCCTTGAGCGACTTGCCGAACTCGTGCACCACCGCCTCGTAGGGCCGGTAGCGCTGGTCCCAGGCGGTCAGGAACTTGAGCGAGACGGTCTCCGCGGCGGCAGAGAGCGGCAGCGCGAGCGCGGTGGCCGCCGAAAGTACGGCGATGGTCAGGGTCTTCATCGGTTTACCCCCCGGTTTCTCCGTGAAAAAAGCGTCGCACGGGCGGTTCCGCCGCGCAACCCGTCGAGGGGTCAGTTGTAAAGAATCCCCGGCAGCCATAGCGCGAGCTGCGGGAACAGGAGCAGCAGGGCAATCAACACCGCGTCCGCCGCCAGGAACGGGACGATGCCCCGGAATACCGTGCCGAGCGCGATGTCGGGGAGCTGCGCCCGGATGACGAAGATGTTGAGTCCGACCGGCGGGGTGATCAGCCCGACCTCGACCACCACCACCATCAGGATCCCGTACCAGACGGAGTCGTAGCCGAGCGCGGTGACGACCGGCAGGAACACGGGCACGGTCACCAGGATGATCGCCACCGCGTCGAGGACGCAGCCGAGGATGATGTAGAACACCAGGATGATCATGATGACCGCCCAGGGCGCGAGCTCGAAATACTCGATGAGCTCGACCAGCGCGACGGGGAGCCGCGTCTGGACGATGAAATAGGCGAAGATCCAGGCGCCGGTGATGATGAACAGCAGCATCCCGGTGGTCCGCAGGGTCTCGTCCAGCGATGCGACGAAATCCCTCCATGAGAACTCGCTCGTCGCGAAGGCGATGACGATGGCGGCGAACGAGGCGACTCCCGCCGCTTCCGTCGGGCTGAACCAGCCGGTGTAAATCCCGCCCACCGCGAGACCGAACAGGACGGCGAGCTTCCACATCGCGGCCGCCGCGCGCCACCGCTCGCGCCAGTCGAGCCGCGGTCCCGCGGGCGCCCATTCGGGCCGGATCCGGGCGATCACCCAGATCACCACCATGAAGAGCAGCGCGAGCAGAACGCCCGGGATCATGCCCGCCGCGAACAAAGCGGGCACCGACTCCTCGGCGGCGAGAGCGTAGATCACCATGATCACCGAGGGCGGGATCAGGATGCCGAGCGTGCCGCCGACCGCGACCGAGCCCGTCGCCAGGCGCTCGTCGTAGCCGTAGCGGCGCATTTCCGGCACCGCGATCTGGGTGAACGTCGCCGCCGTGGCGAGCGACGAGCCGCTGATCGCCGAAAAGCCGGCGCAGGCCCCGATGGTCGCCATCGGCAGCGCGCCCCGGCGCCCCGCGAACAGCGCGTTGGCGGCGACGAACAGCTCCTGCGACATGCCGGACCGGGTCGCGACCGCGCCCATCAGGATGAACAGCGGCAGCACCGAGAACGCGTACTGGGTCAGCGAGTACGGGGTCTCGCCGAACACGATGAAGGCGCGTTCCCAACCGTCGATCGCGGCGTAGCCGGCCAGCCCGACCAGCCCCATCGCCGCGCCCAGCGGCACCCGGAGCAGGGTCAACAGGACCAGGGCGACGATGCCGATCCCGCCGATTTCCTGGGTGGTCATTCGGCCCGCCGGAGCACCGAGGAAACCTCGCGCAGGAACATCACCAGCACCGCGAGCACCGCGAAGGCGAACCCGGCGAGCACCAGCGAGGCCTTCCAGATAATGGGAAGGTGCAGGTCGATGGTGACGTCGTTGAACTCGATGAACTCACGCGCCGGCTGCGTCATGTGCCAGGTCAGCAGCGCCACGAAGACCAGCGCGACGAACGTGCCGATGAGCTTGAGCCAGCGCACCGCGCTCTCCGGGATCACCTGGTCGATCAGCTCGATGGTGATGTGCTGGTCGCGGAGGAACACCTCCGGGATCGCCAGGAACGCCGCCGCCGCGAGAAGGAATTCGATGATCTCGTAAGTGCCGAAAATCGGCGCGTTCAAGCCGGAGCGCAGCCCCACGTCCACGACGTTGAGCGCCATCATGGCGAGCAAAAAGACCGCGGCGACGCGGGTGAGAAACCGCGCCGCCGCGAGGGCGAGACCGTGCATCGGCCGGACTGTCGCCTACATCGCGGAGTACTTGGCCGACAGCGCCTTCAATTCCTCATAGACCTTGCGCGCGGGCAGACCCTTCTTCTCCAGCCCGGCGATCCGCTGGTCCATGATCTTCTCGCCGAGCGCCCGCATCTCCTTGTCCGCGGCGGCGGGGAGCGCGACGCGGTTGAGCTTGAGGCCGTTCATGTACTTGGTGAACACTGGCGGATCGCCGCCCCAGGCATAGGTCGCCATGGCGACGCCCGCGTCCTTGGTGCCCATCGCGTCGACCAGCGGCTTGAGGTCGCCCGGCAGCTTGTCATAGGCCTTCGGGTTCATCGCCAGGCCGAAGCTGATCACCGAGACGAACATCGGCGTGTAGTGCTGGACAAGGCCGCCCAGCTTGAAGGCGAAGATGCCCATCGGGTCGGTGACCACGCCGTCGATCGTGCCCTTTTGCAGCGATTCCGCCATATGGGTCGCCGGCATTCCGATCGGGGCGGCGCCGAGCGCCTTCATCATCAGCACGTCGGTTGGGGTCGGGGCCCGGTAGCGCCGTCCGTTCAGGTCGGCCACGGACATGATCGGCTTCTTGGAATCGTAGACGCCGGACGGGCGGTTGAAGACGATCCACAGCCCCCTGGTGCCGGCCTTCTCGTGCTCGGCCTGGAAATACTTGGGCAACAAATCGCCCGCCACCTTGGCGCCGACCACGGCCCCCTTGGCTCCCGGCGGGAACAGATAGGGCGCATGGGTCAGCTCGGTCAGCGGAAACCGGCCGGGCGTCACGCCGTGCTGGAAGAACGACATGTCGGCGACGCCCTTCCTGGCGAGGTCGTAATGCCTGGGCATCGGCCCCATCGACGAGCCGTAAAACATCTGCAACTCGAGGCGGCCCTTGGACTTGTCCGCGACCTCCTTTCTGGTCTTTTCGAACCAGATCGAGGCGGTCGACGGTTTCGGCGAAAACAGGGCGACCTTCAGCGTGTGCTTCGACTGCGCCAACGCGCTTCCTCCGGCCGCGAAAACGGCGGCGGCGGCAGCGATGGCGACGCCTCTGGATAGGTGTTTCGGCATCCTCGGCTCTCCCTTCGGTGAGGACGAAACGGACGGGCCGCCGCGAGCGGCCCGAAGGTCTCGATCCTGAACCGTGGCGGCGCGGTTTGCAATGCCGCGCCGAAGGAGCGGCAACGGCTAGGGCGCTTTCCGACCGGGCGCGGTCGCACCCGGTTGTGGGACCCCCTCACCCCGGCCCTCTCCCCGCTGGGGAGAGGGAGAGTTGCGGCGCCGGCCCTTCCTCATCTTCTCCCCTCCCGCTTGCCCCGGATCGCAGTCCGGGGCTTGCGGGAGGGGCCGGGGGAGGGTGAACCGCGCCGTCCTGACCCGATAGGGTCGGAAAATGCGGGCTACAGCCTGTCGAAGGCGTCGTAGCTCATCGCGTTGGTGCGGGCCTTGCCGCCGCTCACGCTGTGGAGCGAGAGGGTCCATCCGCCGCTGTCGGCGTCGTAGTCGATGCGCTCGGCGAACCTGCCGGCGTTGCCGCGCTCGGAGAAGGAATCGCAGCCCCGGCTGAACTTCGAGCCCGTCGCGAACGCGACCTCGTAGGAGCCGAGCGGGACCCCCTTCAACTCCGTCTCCCGCCCGTCCCCGGCAAGGAAGGCCAGCGCGACCTTGCCCTGCCGGTTCACCAGCTTCACATAGGCGTCCTTGCCGGTTTCGTTCCTCACCCGGATCGAGCCGAACCGGCTCGGTTCGGTCCGTCCCCTGACGATCTCGTTGTGCCGCGCGCGTTGCCCGGCATGCTTCTCGCAGAAATCGAAGCGCGCCATTTCACCCGACCCGCCTTGCACGAGGCCTTCCAGAACCCAGCCCGATTTCGCCGCCGCTTCCGGTCGGGACGCCCGCCATTCCACCTCGTACCACGCGCCGTCCGTTCGCCCGGTCCTGATGAGGTCTCCCCATCGCCGAACCCGGCCCAGCTCCTCTGCGGCGCTCCCGGGCGAGGCGCGGACGGCCGCCGCGTCCGCCGTGACGTAAACCCGCCGTTTTGCCCGCTCGGCTCTCGCCTGCCGGACGCGCGCGATCCCCTCCGCCTGGAGCGTCAGGCGCCTGGCCGGGGTCAGTTCGGCGTCGACCGCCGTCTTGTCCTTGACCCTGTAGGTCTTCTTCGAACAGCGCTCGGTATAGGCGCGGAGGCGGGCGTTGTGGCCGTCGATCTCCCACTGCGCGGCGTCGTCCGTCTCGCCCCCGTCTCCTTCCAGCCGGACGGGTTCGAAGACGCACCAGCGGAGCTCGGCGAGCGTGAGCTTGTCGTCGGCATCGGGAACCGCTTCTTCCGATCCCGAGGCGGGCGCGGCCGCGAGGACGGCGAGGATCGCCGCCGCGCCCAGGACGCGTCGCTTCGCACAGACGGATCCGCCGGGAACGCCCATCACATCCCGAGCAGCCGTTCGGCGTTGCCGTGCAGGATCTTCTTGCGGTCCTCGGTCGAGAACGGGATCCGCTCCATCCAGTCGGTACCGTCCTCGTTCTCCACGAAGGGATAGTCGACGGAAAACAGGATCCGGTCGGTTCCCATCTCCATCGCGCTGCACAAAAGCGCCGGGTCGGAGAAATTGCCGCTTGTCGTGATGTAGAAATGCTCCCGGAAGGTCTCCCGAAAGGACTCCAGCGGGGTTTCGGTGCGCGACAGCGCCTGGTCGATGCGCCAGAGCAGGAACGGCAGGCCCTCGCCGAGATGGCCGAGAATGATCTTCAGCTCCGGACAGGCGTCGAAGACGCCGCTCAACACCAGCCTGATGCCCTGGGTCGCGGTCTCGACGGTGAAGCCCCAGCCCGCGGTCAGCAGGCCGGGAAAGGTTTCGATGTAATCGGCGTAGTACGCCTGTATGACGTCCTCGTGCGGGATCGAGGGGTGCATGTAGAGCGGCACGCCGAGCGCCGCGGCGCGCTCGAAGATCGGCCGGAACCGCTGCTCGTCGAGGAAGGCGCCGTTGGTCAGCCCGTGCACCATCGCGCCCCTGAAACCGAACTCGCTCACGCAGCGGTCGAGCTCGTCGGCCGCCGCCGCCGGCTCGGCGGTGGGAAGCGCGGCGAACCCCTGGAAGCGGTCCGGGTTCGCGGAAACGATGCCGGCCAGCCGGTCGTTGACCTCGCGGGCCATCGCCACCGCGGTCTCGCCCGCCAGCTTCTGGGTGGCCGGCGCGCCGTGGCTCAGCACCTGGACGTCGATCCCGCCCTCGTCCATCTCCTTCAGACGGAGCGCGCCGACATCGAGGAGGCGGTCCCTGATCGGCGGCGGTGTCCTCACGTCCCGTCCGGTGAACAGCGCCGACAGCGCGGGGTCGAAATAGTGCTCCTCGATCGCGATGACCCGCGATCCGTCCGATGTCGCCATGCGTTACTCCGTCGAGCGCGCGCTATTTCAGTTCCTGGCCCTCGAGGTCGCCGTCGAGGAACTTGTTGGGCTTGAGGAACATGCCGAGCACCAGCGCGCCGTTCGGCGCCACTGCGTCGTGGCGGTTGCCGGCCGGGCGCCACACATAGTTGCCCGCCGTCACCTCGCCCTCGTCGTCGAGGATGCTGCCTTCCAGCACGTAAGTCTGCTCGATCTCGACATGCTCATGCAGCGGCAGCCTCGCCCCCGGCTGCCAGCGGAACAGCGCCGTCATCAGCCCGGTGTCCGGGTCTTCCAGCAGGATCTTCATCTCGACGCCCTCGCACTGGGTCGGCTTCCAGGGCAGGGAATCGACGTCGACGAAACGCGAAGCGAGCGGGGAAAGCGCGTCCTGTTCCTTCATCATCGGTGTCGCGGCGGCCATGTCCGTCCTCCGTTCTCCGGTTCGGATCGATCCTAGCCGCCCCCCGGAAGCCCCACAACCGAAGCCCGCCCCACAAGGGGAATATCGGCCGCCTGGCCTTGACATCTCGCGTATGTACGTATTTTGTCCGTACGCAATTGCGAATACATGGAGACTCCCATGGCAACGACCGCCACGGCCGCCCGCACCGATCGAATAGAGCTTCGAACCACCAGGGAAGAGAAGCGCCTCTTGGCCATTGCGGCCGCCCATGAGAGACTCGACCTGACCAGCTTCATCCTGCGCAATACCCTGCCCGTTGCGCGCGAGGTCGTCGACCGGTCCGAGCGCATCGTATTGTCGGAGCGCGATACCGGGCGCGTGCTGGAACTTCTGGAAAATCCGCCGAAGCCTACCGCCGCGCTTCTCGCCGCCGTCCGGCGCCGCCTCGCCCGCGTGTAATCCCGTTGCCCGACTGGCGTGAAGAGCCGATAGGCCGGCATCACGACCGCAAGGCGTTCGACTGCGGCGATCCGGCTCTCAACGAGTATCTCCGCCGGTACGCGCGCCAGAACCACGAAACCGGCGGCGCCAAGACATTCGTTGCCGTTTCTCCTCCCGAACCTGCCCGTATTCTCGGGTTCTACACGATCGGCCCGGGAGCGATCGAATTCGCTCGCGTTCCCGCCGCTTTGACCGCGAAGCTCGGTCGATACGACGTTCCGGTATTTCGGCTGGGCCGCCTGGCGGTCGATCTGTCGCTGCAGGGCGAAGGGATCGGTGGCGACCTGATCCTGGCCGCGGGCGAACGGGCTCTGGCGGTGGCGGCGGAAGTCGGCGGCGTCGCGCTTGCTATCGACGCAAAGAACGAACGGGCCGCGCGCTGGTACGAACGATTCGGCGCCCGGCCTCTCCTCGACGATCCGATGAAGCTCATACTTCCTCTCGCGACCGTCGCCGACGCGCTCGGTTCGCCAGGAGCGCAATCATAGGGCCCAACGCCGGCCCTTCCCGCTCCGACACCAAACGGTACTATGCCCCACCGAACCGGGGGCAGGAATCGAGGGAACGCGGCACGGCATGACGGCATGGATGGTGGGAGTCGATACCGGGGGCACGTTCACCGATCTGATCGCGTTCGAGGCGGGAACCGGCGAACGCCGCGCGGTAAAGGTTCCGTCGGTGCCGGAGGACCCTTCGCGGGCGGTGATCGACGCGCTGGAGGAGTTGTTCCAGGCCGGCATCGCACCGTCCGACATCGGCTTCTTCGTCCACGGCACCACGGTCGCCACCAACACCTTGATCGAGGAGGACGGCGCCCGCGCCGGCCTCCTGATCACCGAAGGCTTCCGCGCGGTCTACGAGGCCCGCGGCTGGTCGCAGCCCGATGTCGACGACCTGCTCGATCCGTTCTACCGCAAGCCCCGCCTCCTCGTGCCCCAGTCGCGCACCGCCGAGGCGGTCGAACGGCTCGACTTCACCGGGGCGGTGCTGACGCCGCTCGACGAGGACGGGCTGCGCGATGCCGTGCGCGGGCTGGCGGCGAAGGGCATCGAGTCGGTCGCCGTGTGCTACCTGTTCAGCTTCCGCAACCCCGCGCACGAGCGCCGCACCGCGGAGATCGTCGCCGAGGAGGCGCCCGGCCTCAGGGTCTCGCTCTCTTCCGAGATCCTGCCGACGATCCGCGAGTACCCGAGGCTCTCGACCACCGCGATCGACGCCTATGTCGGCCCCAAGGTCCAGACCTACCTGCTGCGCCTCGGCGCGGCGCTGGAGAAAGCCGGGATCGAGACCCCGCAGCTGTTCCTGATGCAGTCGCATGGCGGGCTGATGCGGATCGGGCTCGGCGCCCGCTTCCCCAACCAGACCCTGCTGTCCGGGCCGGCGGCCGGCGCGGTGTCCGGCCAGGCGCTCGGCGCGCTGGTCGGCCGCCCCAACGTGGTCACCTTCGACATGGGCGGCACCTCGACCGACATCAGCGTGATCGCCGACGGCCGAATCGAGGAAACCGATTCCGGCCGGATCGCCGGGCAGGACATCGGGACGCCGATGCTCTCGGTCGCGACGCTCGGCGCCGGGGGCGGCACGGTCGCCTATATCGGCCGGGACGGGCTGATGAAGGTCGGGCCGCGCAGCGCCGGCGCCGATCCGGGCCCGGCCTGCTACGGGCGCGGCGGGACGGAGCCCACGGTGACCGACGCCAACCTGCTGCTCGGCGCGCTCGGCGCGGGCAGCGTGCTCGGCGGGCGGATGACGATGGACCCCGAGCTCGCCCGCGCCGCGGTCAGGGAGAAGGTCGCCGATCCCCTCGGCCTCGACCCGATCGAGGCGGCGGCCGGCATTATCCGCATCGTCAACTCCAACATGGCGGTCGATCTCCGCCTCGCCTTTCAGAGGCGCGGCGCCGACCCGCGCGATTTCGCGCTGGTCGCCTTCGGCGGGGCCGGGCCGCTGCATGCCGCGGCGCTCGCCCGCGATACCGGCATCGCGCGGGTCGTCGTGCCGCTCGCCCCCGGACTCAACAGCGCCTTCGGGCTGCTCCAGACCGACGTCCGGCACATCTACGTCAAGTCTTCCGTCGGCGTCCTCGCCGGGCTCTCGGTCGACGCGATGGAGAGCGAGTTCGCCGATCTGGAAGAGCGCGCCCGCGCCGACGTGCGGGAAGAGGGTTTCGCCGAGGACGAGGCGACGCTCCGGCGCCAGGTCGACATGCGCTACCTGCACCAGGGCTACCAGCTCGCCGTCGATTGCCTCGCGCGGCCGGTCGACGAGGCGGAGAAGGCGGCGCTCAAGACCCGCTTCGACGATCTCCACGCCCGGGTCTACGGCGCGAGCGCGCCCGACGAGGACGCCGAGACGGTCACCTTCCGGACGATCGCCGAGATCGCGGTTCCCAAGCTCGAACTGCCCCCCGTCGAGGCCGGCGACGGCGATCCGTCGGCGGCCGAGACCGGCGCCCGCGAGCTCTACGATTTCGACGCCGGAGGGTTCGTGCCCTGCAAGGTCTACGACCGGGCGCGGCTGCGCGCCGGCGACCGGATCGAGGGGGCGGCGGTCATCCAGCAATTCGATTCGACGACCGTCGTGCTCTCCGGCCAGAGCGCGACGGTGGAAGCGCATGGCAACCTGATCGTCGCCGCGGGAGACCCGTCATGAGCCTCGACCCGATCACCATCGAGGTGGTGCTGAGCCGCCTGCGCGAGACCACCGAGGCGATGGCGCACGCGCTGTTCCACAGCGGCTACTCGCCCATCCTCCGCGAATCCCAGGACGGGACGGCGGGGCTGACCGACGGCGCCGGCCGCGTCGTCATGGTGGGCGGCGGGCTGCAATATCATTCGCTGCTCTATTCCAAGTCGATCGGCAGCATCTTCGAGCGCTACCCGCCCGAGACCATGCGGGAGGGCGACGGCTTCGTCTGCAACGACCCCTACAAGGCGGGCAACAGCCACGTCCCCGATTTCGTGGTGGCGACGCCCGCGTTCTTCGAGGGCCGGCTGGTCGCCTTCGGGGTCAGCGTCGCCCACAAGGCGGATGTCGGCGGCCTGGTGCCGGGCTCGTCCGGCGCGGCGGCGCGCGAGATCTTCCATGACGGGATCCTGGTGCCGCCGGTCCGGATGTGGAGCGCGGACGGCGTCAACGCCGAGGTCGAGGCGATCGTCCGCAACAACAGCCGCGCGCCCGACGTGGTGCTCGGCGATCTGCGCGGCCAGGTCGGCGCGACCCGGCTCGGCGCAAGGCGCATCGCGGAGCTCTGCGGGGCGTTCGGCGCGGACACCGTGACCGGAACGATGGATGCGCTGATGACGCGGACCACCCGGCGGGTGCGGGAGGCGGTTTCCGCCTGGCAGGACGGCAGCGCCGAGGCCGAGGGGCTGATGGACCACGACGGCGCCGACCGCGACCGGCCGGTCCGCATCCACGTCCGGGCGGAGAAGTCGGGCGACCGCCTGACGATCGATTTCAGCGGCAGCGATCCGCAGACCGCGGGTCCGATCAACACCCCCGAGCCGACCGCGCGGGCGGTCTCGATGCAGGCGATCCTCGCCGCTTCCGATCCCACAATTCCGATGAATACCGGGGCATTCGAGGCGGTCGATTTCGTCATCCCGCCCGGCCGGATGGTGAGCCCGCAATTCCCGGCGACGGTCAACCACTACTTCCCCACCTCGCACATGGTCTACAACGTCGTCCTCGCCGCGCTCGGCGCGCTCAACCCCGACCGCGCGGTGGCGCCGTCCGGGCTCGGCACCGGCGCGATGGCGATCGGCTACGCCGAAGGGCGCTCCGGCAAGGCGACCGTCCAGTACGAGCTGATGACCACCTCGCTCGGCGGCACCAGCGCGGGCGACGGCGCGTCGGTCGTGCTGCCGATGAACCATTTCGCGCCCGGAACGCCGGTCGAGATCGTCGAGACCGAGTACCCGATCCGGGTCGGGCGCTTCGAAATGCTGCCCGACAGCGCCGGCGCCGGCACCCATCGCGGCGGCGTCGGCTTCGCGCGCGAATATCGCTTCCTGACCGATTGCACGCTGACGCTCCGGACCGCCAACCACCGCCACGCCGCCTGGGGGCTGTTCGGCGGCGGCCGCCCGCCGCCCGCCTCGACCTCGATCTCGTTTCCCGACGGCAGGGTGGAGGACATGGACGTGCTGGAGACCAGACGAATGACCGCGGGCACCTCGATCCGCCTGTGCCAGAGCGGCGGGGGCGGCTACGGCGATCCGTTCGAGCGCGCCCCGGAGCTGGTCCTCGCCGATATCGACGACGGTTACGTCACCCCCGGCGCGGCGCGCGAGTTCTACGGCGTCGCGCTCGACGAGTCCGGAGCGCTCGACGAAGCGGAAACCGCGCGCCTTCGGAGCCGCGGGTCGGGTTCCTGAAGGGTTTGTCCCACCTCCCGATTGTGGGATGAATCCCACGACCGATTTCCCCGGCATCCCGCGCATTCCAACGCTATAATGGGAATAATCCCACTTTCCGTATATTTAACTTTAATGGGAAAAATCGTTTGACACGGGTATGAAGCCGCGATAGCGATGGACTCCGCCAGCCAACGCGGGTCGCGCGGATGAACGCCCAGAGCCACCTGATCGGCGAGATCGAGGCCTATTGCCGCGAGGCGGGCATCGCCGAGACCACATTCGGCCGGATCGTCGTCAACGACGGCAAGTTCGTCGGCCGTCTGCGCGAAGGGAAGGGCGTGACCACCGCCACGGTCGACCGGGTGCTCCGCTTCCTGGAAGAGAACGGAAGGGCTGCCCCCGAGCCGGCTCCCTCCGCGCCGCAGCCCGACGGGCAACCCCGGCCGGCGGCTTCGAACGGCGAACGGGACGGTCCCAGGACCGCGTTCCGGTTCTACGACAACCGCCAGAAATACCTCGCCTTCGTCAACACCTGCTCGGAGAAATGGGTCATTGCCGAGCGCGCGGGCATGGAGCTCGCCCATGTCCACCCGCAGCCGCCGGCGCTCCGCGTGTTCGACGCGGGCATGGGCGACGGCACCGTGCTCACCGGCGTGATGCGCCAGATGCACCGGCGCTTCCGGACGCTGCCGTTCTACATCGTCGGCAAGGAGATCAGCCTGGAGGACGTCCGCCTCGGGCTGGAGCGGATGCCCGACCGGTTCCACGAGCACCCGGCGACGGTGCTGGTGCTGACCAATCTCTACTACACCGAGGCGCCGTGGCTGATGCCGCGCTCGATGGCGGCGGCGGCGGCGCTCAACTGGATCGAGGTCGCGCTCGAGGGCGATTCCTCGCACGAGTTCCACGAGCAGATCGCCGCTCTCCAGCCCCGGCTCGCCGAGACCTGGCAGGTCCGGCCCTCGGAAAAGACCGGCAACCCGCTCTACGTGCGCCCGTCGGTGCTGGTGGTCTACCGCGAGGACCACAAATTCCTGCTCAACCAGGTGATCCCGCGGCCCGGCGCGGTGAAGGCGGATTACGACCTGGTGATCGCCTCCCAGCCCTACCGCGCGCGCATGCCGGTCTCGTTCAAGGCGCAAAAGGTCCTCGCGCCTTTGGCAAGGAGCCTGGCGCCGGGCGGGCGGCTCCTGGGCATCCACTCGCGCGGCGGCGATCCCGGGCTCGAAATCGTCCGCAAGGTATGGCCGGGCGAGGATCCGTTCCGCACCAACCGCCACGAGCTCCTCAAGGCGCTCAAGGACGCGCTCGGCCGCGAGGGGCGCGATCTCAACTTCAACGCCTATGCCGACAAGCGCTCGATCTTCCGCTACGACATGCACACATTGCCGAGCGAGGTCGGCGGGCAGAGCATCGGCACGTCGACGCTGTTCGCCGCCTGGAACGCCGCCATATACGTCGCCCAGATCGAGGACGACCGGCTCGAGGACGTCATCGCCGAGGGCGGCTATCTCGATGCGACGCGCGAGGTGCTCGCCGGGAACGGCGGGCTCTGGTTCTACGACGAGTCCTACGTCGTCTCCAGGCGGAGGGGGTGAGCGCATGCTCCTGTCCCCCGAGACGGCGGCGGAATCGGGCTTCGCGCGCACCCTGCTCAACGGCGATTTCGCGATCACCGCCGAGCTCGTCCCGCCGGCCTCGGGCGCGCCCGACGAGCTGCTGACCCTCGCCGAGCCGTTCCGGGGCCTCGTCGATGCGCTCAACGTCACCGACGGGCCGCGGGCGATGGTCCACATGTCGGCGCTCGCCGCTTCCGCGATCCTGGTTCGCGAAGGCATCGAGCCGATCCTCCAGTTCACCTGCCGCGACCGCAACCGCATCGCGCTCCAGGCCGATCTGCTCGGCGCCTCCGCGGTCGGCGTGCGCAACGTGCTGATCCTGCGCGGCGACGATCCCGATACCAACGAGATCCCGCCGCCCCGGCCGGTCTTCGACGTCGACAGCCGCGACCTGATCCAGATCGCGGCCCGGATGCGCGACGGCGAGGCGCTGGCCTCGGGCCGCGAGATCGGCACCGCGCCCCGCCTCTTCATCGGCGCCGCCGACACCCCGGTCGACCCTGAGCCCGGCTGGCGTCCCACCGGGCTCGCCCGCAAGGTCGAGGCCGGGGCGGGGTTCGTTCAGACCCAGCTCTGCTGGGACATCGATATCGTCCGGCGCTATGCCGCGGCTCTGGAGGCGGCGGGGCTCACCGACCGGATGTTCCTGCTGATCGGGATCGGCCCCATCGCCTCGGCCCGTTCGGCGCGCTGGATGCGCGACAATCTGTGGGGGGTGCGGATCCCGGATTCGATCGTCGAACGCCTCGAAGCGTCCGTCGACCAGAAGGCGGAGGGAATAGCGATCTGCGCCGAGCTGATCCGGGCGCTCGCCGGGATGCCGGGAGTCGCCGGCGTCCACCTGATGGCCCCGGTGGGGCTGTCGTCCATCCCCGTCGCGATCAGGGAGTCGGGGGTGATGGAAGCCCGCGGCGCGGCGGTTTAGCCCGGATTTCTCAAACCTTGGAACGGGACGGTGATTGTGGGCGGGGTTTTTGCGTTTGTGTGGGGGACGTCCGGAACGGCGGGTTGGAGGCGCGTTGCAGCGCCCGCGCTCTGGCGGGTGGTCTGTCCGGTGCTGTGCCTGTGTTGTTGCTGGGGGTGGGTTCGGTTGGGCCGCTTACGGCGCGGCGGCGGATAATCGGTCGTGGGCGGCCTGGAACTCTCTCTGGTAGGGACAGCCCGAGGCCATGGCGAGCTTGATCCGGCGCACGCTGATACGCACCAGGGCGGCGATCTTGAGCAGCTTGAGCCGGATCGAGCCGCAGCTTGCCTTGGCGAAACGGGTATGGGCCAGGCCGATCCGCCGCAAGGCGCAGAGCAGCACATAGGCCATCGAGGCGAACCACAGCCGCAGCTGGTTGGCGCGCATGGAGCGGGCCGATGTGCGGTCGGCGAACAGGTCGAGCTGGCATTCCTTGATCCGGTTCTCCATCTCGCCGCGGGCGCAGTAGAGCGTCTCGTAGAGCCGGCGGCAGCGCGCGTCCGCAGGCTTCAGCGAGGTCACCACGAAGCGGGGATTGGCCTTGCCGCCGGTCCACTCCGCCTTGCCGACGACGCGGCGCCGGCGCGACCAGCTGTCGCGGGTCGACCACAGGAAATCCTTGTAGCGCCGGGCCGGCCGACCCTTCGCCTCGGCCTCGGCCCGGGCCGCCGCCAGCGCCCCCTTAAGCTCCGCCGCCAGCCGGGGATTGCGCGCCAGGCCGAACAGGTAGTCGACCCGGTTGGCTTCGCACCAAGCCATCAACGCCTCGCGCGCAAAGCCCGAATCCGCCCGCAGCAGGATGCGCAGATGCGGCCAGCGCCGGCGCAGCTGGCGAACGATCCGGGCCACCTCGTCGACCGCGCCGGCCGAGGCATCGATGTTCGCGCGCCGCAGCTTCGCCGCCAGCAGATGGCGGCCGCAGAAGATGTACAGCGGCAGGTAGCACCAGCCGTCGTAGTAGCCGTGGAAGAAGCGCCCCTCCTGATGCCCATGCAACGGATCGTCGGTGGCATCCAGGTCCAGCACGATCTGCGCCGGCGGCGTGCGATGCGCCGCCACGAACTGCTGCACGAACACAGCCTCGACCGCCGCCGGGCGATGGCCGATCTTGTGATACAGCCCCGGTCGCGGGCCGCCCAGCTCCAGCCGGTTCAGCGTCGACTTGCCGGCCAGCGGCGCGCAGCCCCGCCGCTTCGCCCGCAACTTGCCGGCCAGCACCGCCATCGCCGGATCGTGGCGCAGCGTATCGTGATCGATCAGATCCTCGTAGCCCAGCGCAATGCCGAGCACCCGCTGGCCTACCAGGGTGCGCAGCTCATGCTCGATCAGCCTGCCATCGCGACGATCCACGAAGCAGGCGGCGAAGCGATCGATCAGCCCGACCGCCCGGTCGGCGGCGCCGAGCAGCAGCGCGCCGGCGTCCGAGGTCATCGCCCCGCCATCGAACGCGGCGACCACCGAACGGTCCCCGACGGGTGCAAAACCGAACAGATCCGGGTTACAGTGTGTGCGCATCGGGGACTTCCTCCGGTCCGGGATAAGCCTTTGTCGCAAAAAGCATTATCCCAAAACCGGAGCCCCGATGCAGCAAGCGCTTGAGAAATCCGGGTTAGGGCCCCCCCTCACCCCGGCCCTCTCCCCCGCCGGGGAGAGGGGGATTCGCGGCGGCATCTTTCCCGTACCTTCTCCCCTCCCGCTTGCGGGAGGGGCCGGGGGAGGGTGGATCGGTCGTCGCGAACCGGAAAGTCCAGCGTCCCGTTTCGTTGGGGGATTACCCGGATAAGTTGACGGGCCGTCGCCTGACACGGTCCGGCGACGGAAACGCCGCCCCGCGCCTATCCCCCAGGTCGTCATGCCCGGACTTGTTCCGGGCATCCACGTTGCTCCGCCACCTCGCCCACGCGCAGCTCGCACCGCGATGCCGCAAGACGTGGATGCCCGGAACAAGTCCGGGCATGACGGAAGAAATGTCGCGGACCGCCCGCCCGTCAACTTATCTGGATAAGCCCGTTTCACTCGCGGGTTCAGACCACCCCGTCTTTCCTGAGCGCCGCGATCTCGTCTTCGGCCATGCCGAGGAGGCCGGTCAGCACCTCGCCGGTGTGCTCGCCGAGGCCGGGCGCGCCGCCGGGATAGTCGTGCGGCCGGTCGACATAGCGGATCGGGTTGGCGACGCCGGGGACGGTTCCCGCCTCGCTATGCGGCAACTCCATCCGCAGCCCGCGGGCGAGCGCCTGCGGGTCGGCGAAGATCCGGTCGAGGTCGTTGATCGGCCCGCACGGGACGCTCACCGCTTCGAGCGCGGCGATCCAGTCGTCCCGCGTCCGGGTCGACATCATCTCCGAGAGCGCCGGGATGAGCGCGTCGCGGTGCTCGACCCGCCCGGCATTGGTGCGGAACCGCTCGTCCCGGGCGAGCTCGGGCCTGCCGCCGGCCTCGCAGAAGCGGGCGAACTGGGAATCGTTGCCCACCGCGACGACGACATGGCCGTCGGCGGTCGCGAAGGACTGGTAGGGCACGACGTTGGGGTGCCCGTTCCCCATCCGTCCCGGCGCCTTGCCCGTGACGAGGTAGTTCATCGCCTGGTTGGCGGTCGACGCCACGGCCACGTCGAACAGCGCCATGTCGATATGCTTGCCTTCGCCGGTCTTCTCGCGCTCGCGCACGGCGGCCAGCGCGGCGATCGCGGTGTAGAGCCCGGTCAGCACGTCGGTGACGGCGACGCCCACCTTCTGCGGGCCGCCGCCCGGCAGGTCGTCGCGCTCGCCGGTGATCGACATCAGCCCGCCCATCGCCTGGATCAGGAAGTCGTAGCCGGCGCGGTCGGCATAGGGCCCGGTCTGGCCGAAGCCGGTGATCGAGCAGTAGACCAGTCCCGGGTTGACGGCGCGCAGGGACTCGTAGTCGAGCCCGTAACGGGCGAGCCCGCCGCGCTTGTAGTTCTCGATCAGGATGTCGGAGGCGGCGGCCAGCCGGCGGGCGATCTCCTGCCCGCGGGCCGACGCGAGGTCGAGGGTGAGCGACTTCTTGCCCCGGTTGGCGCAGTGGAAATAGGCCGCGTCCGGAATCTCGCGCCCGTCCTCCGCGGTAATGAAGGGCGGGCCCCACTGGCGGGTGTCGTCGCCGCTGCCCGGCCGCTCGATCTTGATCGCCTCGGCGCCCAGATCGGCCATCGTCTGGGCCGCCCAGGGACCGGCCAGGATGCGGCTGAAGTCGAGGACCCTCAGCCCCGATAGAGGACCCGCCATGCCTACATGAAGGCCTGGATGCCGGTCTGCGCGCGGCCCAGGATCAGGGCATGGATGTCGTGCGTCCCCTCATAGGTGACGACGGTCTCCATGTTCATCAAATGCCGCATGACGTGGTACTCGTCGACGATCCCGTTGCCGCCATGCATGTCGCGCGCGTCGCGCACGATGTCGCGCGCCTTGCCGGTCGAGTTGCGCTTGAGCATCGAAATGGCCTCCGGCGAGCAGGTGCCGTCGTCCATCATGCGGCCGAGCTGGAGGCAGGCCTGCAGACCGATGGAGATCTCGGTCTGCATGTCGGCGAGCTTCTTCTGGATCAGCTGGTTGGCGGCGAGCGGACGGTCGAACTGGGTGCGTTCGAGCGTGTAGTCGCGCGCCGCGTGCCAGCAGAATTCGGCCGCGCCGAGCGCGCCCCAGGCGATGCCGTAGCGCGCGTTGTTGAGGCAGCCGAACGGCCCGCCGAGGCCGCGCGCGTGCGGCAACTTGTTCTCCTCCGGCACGAACACGTCGTCCATGACGATCTCGCCGGTGATCGAGGCGCGGAGCGAGAGCTTGCCGGTGAGCTTCGGCGTCGTCAGCCCGTCCATGCCGCGTTCCAGGATGAAGCCCCGGATGACGCCCTCGTCGTCCTTGGCCCACACCACCATGACGTCGGCGATCGGCGAGTTGGAGATCCACATCTTGGATCCCTTGAGCAGGTAGCCGCCGTCGACCGACTTCGCGCGGGTCGTCATGCCGCCGGGGTCGGAGCCGTGGTCGGGCTCGGTGAGGCCGAAGGCGCCGACCGACTCGCCGGTGGCGAGCTTCGGCAGGTATTTCCGCCGCTGCTCCTCGGAGCCGTAGTTGTAGATCGGCCACATCACGAGGCTCGACTGGACCGAGAGCGTCGACCGGTAGGAGGAATCGACCGCCTCGATCTCCTTGGCGATCAGGCCGTAGCAGACATAGCTCGCGCCGGCGCAGCCGTAGCCGTGGAGGGTCGAGCCGAGGAAACCGAGCTCGCCGAGCTCGGCGATTATCTCGGGGTGGAACTCCTCGTCGTTGTAGCCCTCGACGATCCTCGGCAGCAGCTTGTCCCTGGCGTATTGCCGGGCGGTGTCGCGCACCAGCCGCTCCTCGTCGTCGAGCTGGCTGTCGAGCAGGAGGGGGTCTTCCCAGTTGAACTTGCCCCATTTGCGCGGCTTGTGCGCGCCGGCGGACTCGACCCTGGTGGCCATGCCTCGATCCTTCGTCGGTCGCTGAAATCGTCCCGTGGCCCGACTATAGTCCGGCCGGACGCGCGTGTGTATGCGATCGGCCGGGCCGTGTGAAGCCCCGCCCGGGCGTCAGGCCTTCGTCCGGTTGTAGGCATCGGCGAAGTCCCGCAGCGCGGCCCACAGCTCCGGGTCGTTGACGATGCGGGGCACCTTGTTCTGCCCGCCGAGCTTGCCGCGGCTCTTCATCCACGCGGCGAAGCCGCCCGGGGCGAGAAAGCGCACCCGCGCGGCGTCCATGCCGTACCCGCCCGCGCGGTGGGCGGCATAATCGTCGTTGAGGCGGCGGAGCATCGCGTCGAGCCGTTCGGCGAAGCGTTCGTGCCGCTCCGCATCCAGCCCGCCCCCGTTCGGTTGCGCGCCGAGCTCGACGATGTAGAGGTGGCCGCCGCGCGCGCCGGGTTCCCCGGGAAACACGCTTCCGGCGGCGAAATCGCTGACCGTCGCGCCGATCGCCCGCGCGGCCTCGGCCACGGCGCGTTCCACCTCGACGCCGATCACGTGCTCGCCGAACGCCGACAGCATGTAGCTGGTCCGACCGGTAACGAGAACGCGGGGCGGATCGCGCTCGACCAGGGTCACCGTGTCGCCGACGAGGTAGCGCCAGAGGCCGGCGCAGGTGGTCACCGCGAGCGCGTAGTTCACGCCCGGCTCGACGTCGCCGATCCAGCGGCAGTCCGGGTTCGCGCCGTCCAGTTGGTCGACCGGGACGAACTCGTAGAAGATCCCGGTGTCGAGCAGCAGCCGGAGGCCCTCGCCGTCCGCGCGGTCGGCGACGGCGAAGAACCCCTCGCTCGCCGGATAGACCTCGCGCGTCTCGGCGCGGCCGCCTTCGAGCAGGGCGGCGAAGCGGTCGCGATAGGGCGCCCAGGCGACGCCGCCATGCGACAGCATTTCGAGGCCGGGCCAGATATCGGCGATCCGGCCCGCCCCGCCCGCGATTTCGGCCAGACGCTCGAAGAAGATCAGGAGCCAGCTCGGCGTGCCGGCCACCGCCGCGATCTCCGCATCGAGGGAGCGTTGGGCGAAGCGGGCGATCTTTTCCTCCCAGTCGGCGATGCTCTCGAGATCGCGCGGCGGGAAATAGCGCAGCCTGGCCCAGGCCGGCATCGCGGAAGCGGCGATCCCGCTCAAATCTCCGCTGTGGACTCCCGGGGCGCGGCGGACCAGCCCGGTCGAACCGCCGAGCATGAAGACGCGCCCCGCCAGCAGCCGGCTGTCCGGCCGGTTGGCGAGGTGGTGGGTCAGCAGATCGGCGCCCGCGCGCACGTTCGACCGGTGCATCTCGCGGCTCACCGGGATGTATTTGGTGGCGCCGGTGGCGGTTCCCGACGACACCGCGAACCACGGGATGAGGCCCGGCCAGGTGCAATCGGTCAGGCGGGGAAACGGCTGGCCCCAGTAGGTTTCCCAGAACGCGTCGTAATCCCTGAGCGGAACATGCGACCCGTAATCGTCGAGCGACCAGGATGTGGAGAATCCGTGATCCCGCCCGAATTTCGTGCCCCGCGCGCGCCGGACGAGGGACGACAGAACCCCGCGCTGGACCGCGAGCGGGTCCATCCGGGCGAGATGCCCGAGCCGCCTGCGTGCGTAGAGCCGGAGAAGCCAGGTCGCGTCGTACATGGCCCGTCGCCGCTCAGTTCTCCAGCGACATCGCGTGCGGGAAGCTCGCGCGTACCGCGGAAAGGGTCAGCGGCATGCGAACGTACTCGCCCCGGCGCCACAGCTCCCACTGGTCGAGCATGGTCGACGAGTTGAACCAGCCGTCCTGCCCGCCGAGCAGGACGAACCAGTTCTCGTCCGGGTCGGACATGTCGGAGACGTGGCGCGCATTCGAACCGTAGGTCGCGTTGTGGCGTTCGGCGGTGGTGTTGTGCGCGGTCTTCATCACGGTCTCCGAGCTGCCCCCGACTCCCGCTTGGACGAACCGGTAGCGCCCGCCGATCAACGGGATGCGGGATAGCGGATGGGCGAGGCTGAGGCGGTGCATGTCCCCCCAGCCGGCGAATCTGTCCAGACCCCCGGTGGCCACGCGCAGCCCGGCGGCGAGCGCGTCGCGCAGCGTGTCTTCGTCGGCCGCGGCGATGTCTTCCTGGATAAGCGCCGTGCCCCGGCGCATCGATGCGAAGGACTTGCCGTGCTCCTCGCCGTAGCGGAGCGTGTAGAAGCGGGTGACGAATCCGGCGCGGAACTGCTCGAACGCGACCGCTCCCGGAGAGTCGCGCCGATAGTGTCCGTCCCAGTTGCGCAGGCGGCCGATCGCCTCGGCGCCCCTTGCGTCGGCCTTCGCCGTCATCTCCAGCGCATCCAGCCTGGCGACGAACAGATCGCGCAGCGCCGCCGAGGACGCCATGTACACGTCCCGCTGCAGCGCCTTCAGGGCCTCGACATCCACTGTCGCCTCGCCCCCGACCAGCGCGGTCAGGCGGCGCACCCGGTCGTCGGGGGAGAAGAAGAAGCTTACCGGCACGTCCGTCTCCGCCGGCCGGTTGTTGGCAGACACCAGGAAGCCCCGCTCCGGGTTGAGGCCGAAGGGTAAGTCCGCTCCGCTCCGCATCTCCCCCCAGGCGTCGTCGTGCGCTTGCCTGTCGATGAAAATGTCATCCGGCGCGCGGCTTCGCGCGGGCAGCCGCACCGCCATCGTCTGGCCGATATTCCCGTCGGCGTCCGCATAGAGCATGTTCTGTCCCGGCACGGCGAAGCGGTCGAACGCGGCACGGAACCCGGCGAAGTCGCGCGCCCGGCTCACCGCCAGCATGGCGCCGATCTCGTCGCTCGCCCCGTGGCCGGTCCATTTCAGCGCTAGCGGCGGCAGGTCGAGATCCGCGAGCAGCGGCGTGTCGGTCACGATCGGCCCCCAGCCTGTCTCGCGGACGGTCGCTTCGCTGTCGAACCACCAGCGCACGACGATTCGCTCGCGCCGCTCCGCGATCTCCGAGTCCGGCAGGTCGCCGACATCGACGAGATCGCTGGAGGCGGCGCGCATGTTGGTGCCGCCCCAGGCGATATGCGGGTTGCGGCCGATGGCGAAGATGGGGAGCCCCGGCGCCATCAGCCCCACCGCGTGGTAGCTGGGCGATTTGACGCCCGCGATCAGCCAGACATTGGGAACGAGAATGCCGAGATGGGGGTCGTTGGCCATCAGCGCGCCGCCGGTGGCGCTGCGCCGCCCCGAGACGGCGACGCTGTTGCTGCCCGATTTGGAGGTCCCGGCCAGCAGTCGTTGCGCGGCGACGGTTCGCTCGCCGCCGTCGAAGCTGGCGAACGACGTCCTGCCCCGCTTCACCATCCGCGCCCAGAGCTCGGGCCAGTCGTCCCGCGCGCGCAGCTTCAGCAGATCGGCCCACACCAGCCAGTTCACGTCGGTGCCGCCGAGACGCCCGATGGCGAGCACGTCGGCGACCGTCCAGGGCTCGGGCTCGAGGCCGAGGACGGCGAAATCGTGCGGCAGCTCGGCGGCGCTGTCCTGGTAACGGTTGACGCCGTCCACGAAGCGGCGGACCCAGCCGAGCGCGGCCTCGTCCATGCCGCGCTCGATCTCGGCGGCGGCGCGGGCATAGGAGAGGGTGCGCAAGCCCCGGTCGATATCGACGCCGAGCGGTCCGATCATCTCCGACAGCCGCCCGCGCGCCAGCATGCGCGCCGTCGCCATCTGTCCCAGCCGCAGATGCGCATGGACGAGGCCGAGCGCGAACGCCGCGTCGCCGTCGGTCTCGGCCTCGATGAAGGGGATCTGCCGTTCGCTCCAGTAAATCGTCACCCGCCCTTCCAGCGGCAGGCCGCGCGTGGGGAACGCCGCGAGACGCCCAGCGACGTCCTTTCGCTCGGGCAGCGGCGCGAGCAACGCGCAGGCCGAGAGGACGAGTCCCGCCGCGGCGCTGGCGATCCCGGCGGCGGCGCGTGAACGGGCGGGCATGCGGTCCTCCGGTCGGTTTCCAGACCCCATTATCTCACCGTTCGGGCCGCAGCATCCGGCGCAGCACGTCGGTCCTGAGATAAAAATGCTGATAGAGGGCGCCGAGGACGTGCAGACCCACCAGAACGAGGATCGCCGCCTTTCCGGCGCCGTGCAGCTCGGCCATCGCGTCGATGCCGCCGAACCAGGCGAGGCCGCCGGTCACCGGCATCCCGAGGATCAGGGCGTAGAGGGCGAGATGGGTGGCCCGGGCGGCCACTCGCAGCACCGGGTGTTCGTCTTGCGGCGGCTGCGGAACGCCGCGCCTTACGCGCAAGGCCATGCGCAACAGGACAAGCGCGAAGACCGCGATGCCGAACGCCGCGTGAAGGTCCGCGAGGAACAGGTCGGACTCCGTTGCCGCGCCGACGCCCCGGACGGCCGCGTAGGCGGCGACGATGCCGTCATGCAGGACGATCTGCAGGACCACCAGCACCGCGACGGTCCAGTGAAGCGCGATCTGCGCCGTGGAGTAGCCCAGCCTCGTTTCCGGCATGGCAAAATCTCGCGTCGTGGTACTTCGCCGCCCGCGCATTGCACGGCCAACGTAAGGGCGCTTCTTTGCCCGCGTATTTCACGACCGCCGGGGATTTGTAACAGTGCGTTACGGTTATCGGCCGAAGGAGGCGTTGCCTGCCCGGCCCGATTGTGCGGGCCAACCCGTTCGTCTACAAACCATTTCCGGCCTGAACCACCCCGGGAGCCCGCCATGCCGCACAGCCTGAGGACGTTTCTCGAATCGATCGACAACCGGATGCTGCATATCCGCGAGCCGGTCGATCCGGCGCGCCAGGTCGGCTATCTCTGCTCGGAGAGCAGCGGGCCGCTGACCTTCCACAACCTCACCGGCTATCCCGGCTGGCGGCTCACCGACATCCTGATCAAGGACCGCAACGGCCAGGCGGCGGCGTTCGGGCTCGACGACCCCAAGGGGGTCTGCCCCTATCTCGCCGAGCGCATGGCGACCCAGCGCGGCAAGTCGGTGATGGTGGCGGACGGGCCGGTCAAGGAAAACAAGATGCTCGGCAGGGAGGTGAATCTCCACAAGCTGCCGATCCCGCAGCATTCGGTCGGCGACGGCGGGCGCTATCTTGGCTCCGGGCTCACCATCACCAAGGACCCCGAGACCGGCATCAGGAACGAATCGATCATCCGGATGATGGTGACCGACGACCCTCAGAAGGCGACCTTCTGGATGGCGGCCAGGCACAACTACGCGCACTACCTCAAATACGTCGCCAAGGACGAGCCCATGCCGATGGCGTTCGCGATCGGCATGCACCCGGTCTACGAGATCATGTCCAACTGGTCCGGGCGGCACGAGGATTTCGACGAGCTCGAATACGGCGCCGGCATCCTTGGCGAGGACATCGAGATGGTGAAATGCGACACCATCGACCTCGAGGTGCCGGCCCATGCCGAGATCGTCATCGAGGGGCTGGTGCATCCGCACGACCGGATGCCGGAGGGGCCGTTCGGCGAGTTCACCACCTTCGGATCGGGCGCCGAGGGGCCGGCGCCGGTCTACCAGATCACCGGCATCACCCACCGCGACGACCCGATCTTCCGCCACATGCAGGCGACCTGGTTCACCGACCACCAGCCGCTGATCACGCTGCCGATGGAGGCGACCTACTACAACCGGCTGCGCGACACCCACGGCAACACCAACATCAAGGACATCTTCGTCCCGCCCTGGGCGTCGCAGTTCATGATGATCGTGCAGATGGAGGCCAAGTGGGACGGCCAGGCGCGCGACGTGCTGATGTCGGCGCTGACCGGCCCCAACCTGCACGTCAAGGTGGCGATTGCGGTGGACGACGATGTCGACATCTACAATGCCGAGGACGTGCTGTGGGCGATCTCGTGCCGCACCAACCCGGCCGACATGGTGCACATCATGCCGGGTTCGCGGCTGCACCCTCTCGACGTTTCGATCCCCGAGATCGGCGATGAGTACACCGTAATGCGGATCGGCGGGAAGATGGCGATCGACGCGACCAAGCCGGCCACCTGGCGGGCCGAGGAGCGCGCCAAGATGGCCCGCGTCGACCCGATGGGGAAGGGCGATCCGGAGATCGCGCGCATCCTCGAACAGGTGCGCATGCCGCGCTAGCCGGGCGCGGCGGCGGAAGGCGCATCGATGGCGGGCGTCCTTTCGCTCCCCCGGGGCGAGCTCAAGTCCATCGGGCTGATCTCCGTCGGCCACGGGTTCAGCCATCTCTACATGCTGGTCCTGCCGCCGCTGTTTCCCCTGATTCAGCAGGACCTCGCGGTGAGCTGGACCGATCTCGGCCTGCTCTTCGCGGTGCTCTCGATCGCTACCGGCGCGGCCCAGCTCCCCGCCGGCATCCTGGTCGACCGGATCGGCGCGAGGCCGGTGCTGTTCGCCGGGCTGGTCCTGCAGGCCGCGCCGCTGGCGCTGGTCGCGCTGTTCCCGAGCTACTGGGGGCTGATGGCGATCGTGCTGGTCTCCGGCGTCGGGATTTCCGTCTTCCACCCGGCCGATTACGCGATCATGGCCGCCCAGGTGCGCACGCAGCGCCAGGGCCGCGCCTTCGGCATCCACATCTTCGCGGGCTACGCCGGATGGGTGGTGGCGCCGCCCCTGATGCTGGTGCTCGCCTCGGCGCTCGGTTGGGCGGCGGCGGTCTCGGTGGCGGGGCTGATCGGTCTCGTATTCACCGCCGTCGCGGCGCTCAATCGCGACGCGCTCGACGACGCGGCCATCCGGGCGGAGTCGAAAGAGAGGACGGGAAGGGCCGTCGCCGATTTCCGCGCGACGATCCGCTTCCTCGCGACGCCGCCGGTGCTGCTGTTCCTGCTCTTCTTCACCGCGCTCGCCACCGGGACGTCCGGCATCCATGCCTTCGCCGTGGTCGGGCTGGTCGAGCTGTACGATGCGTCGCTCGCCGCCGCCAACGCGCAGCTCACGGGCTATTTCGCGGCCGCCGCCGTCGGCGTGCTGATCGGCGGCGTCATGGCCGACCGGGTCGAGGACCAGGAAGGCCTCGCCGCGCTCTGCTTCGTCGTCTCGGCCGCCTTTCTCGCGGTCATCGCGCTCAAGCTGCTGCCGCTCGCCTATGTGATCGTCCCGATGCTCGGCAGCGCCTTCACCATCGGGCTGATGAGCCCGTCGCGCGACCTGCTGGTGCGCAGGATCTGCCCGCCGGGGACCATCGGCACCGTCTTCGGCTTCGTGACCACCGGGTTCTCGGTCGGCGCCGCCATCGGCCCCCCGATCTTCGGCCTCGTCGCCGATGCCGGCAGGCCCGACCTGATCTTCTGGCTGTCCGGCGCGTTCACGCTGGTCTGCATCGTCTCGATCTACGCGGCGAAGGCGGTGTCGCGCTGAGGCGCCCGCTTTACCGGGCGATTCGGTTCGCGTAGGTATTCCCGGGACATTCGGGGGAGGGCGATGCGGCCGGACGATCTCGACATGCGGGCGCTGCTGCCGCCCAGGGCCGAGCGCGAGCGGATGTACGCGGGCTGGCTCGCCGAGGACATCGGGCGGGGCGACATCACCACCGATTTCCTGATCCCGGCCGACGCCGAGGCGCGCTTCACGATGAACACGCGCCACGACATCGTGGTCTGCGGGGTCGATCTGGCGCTCGAGATCATGCGCTTCCACGAGCCCGGCTGCCGGACCGAGGCGCTGACGCCTGACGGCACGCGGGCGGAGGCCGGCGCCACGCTCGCCCGCGTCGAAGGGCCGGCGCGGGGGATGCTGACGGCGGAACGGACGGCGCTCAACCTGTTCCAGCTGCTCACCGGCATCGCCACGCGGACGGCCGAGTACGCCCGGCTGGTCGAAGGCACCCGGGCGACGCTGATCGATACGCGCAAGACCATCCCGGGCTACCGCGCGCTCTCCAAATACGCCTCCTGCGTCGGCGGCGCGCGCAACCACCGCATCCGGCTCGACGACGGGCTGCTGGTCAAGGACAACCACATCGCGGTCTGCGGCTCGATCGCCGCGGCGATGGCAAGGGCCCGGGCGCTCACCCCGTCGCTCACCAAGATCGAGGTCGAGTGCGACACGCTGGATCAGGTGCGCGACGCGGCGGACGCCCGCGCCGACGTGATCCTGCTCGACAACATGGACGCGGCCACGATGCGCAAGGCGGTCGGGATCGTCGACGGGCGCTGCGAGGTCGAGGCGTCCGGCGGGATCACGCTGGAAACCATCCGCGAGAAGGCGGAGAGCGGGGTCGATTACATCTCGGTCGGGCGGATGACCCAATCGGCGCCCGCCGCCGATATCGGCCTCGACGTCACCATCTCCGCCTGAGCGCATGGCGCGCGGCACGCTCTTCCTCGTCGTCGGGCCGAGCGGCGCCGGCAAGGACACGCTGATCGAAGGCGCGCGGGCGGCGCTGAAGCCGGGCGGCGCCTACGTCTTTCCGCGCCGCGCGATCACCCGGCCCTCCGATGCCGGCGGGGAAGACCACGAAGCCGTGTCGCCCGAAGCGTTCGCCGAACGCGAGGCGACCGGCGGATTCTTCGCGACCTGGCGGGCGCACGGACTCGATTACGGCCTGCCCGCGTGCATTTCCGGGACTCTCGAGTCCGGAAGGCACGTCGTCGCCAATGTCTCGCGGGCGATCGTCGCGGACGTCGCCGAACGCGTGTCTCCGATGGCGGTCGTGGAGGTCATGGCGCCGCCCGAGCTCCGCGCCCGCCGCCTGGCCGACCGCGCGCGCGAGGACGAGGCCGACGCCGCCCGCAGGCTCGCCCGCGAAGGCGCGTCCCTGCCCGGCGGGGTGGCGCTGCGGCGGGTCGTCAACGACGGCACGCCGGAGGAAGGAATCGAACGCTTCCTCGCCGCGCTGACCGGAACCGATGCCTAGGCTCGCTAGGCTCGCCATCGACACCTGGCGGGAGCCGGTCGCCTATCTCCACCGCGACTGCCCGGAATGCCACGCGGAGAGCTTCCTCGGCCCGCGCAAGGTCGAGGTGTCGGGCGGCGGGCGGAGCGTCACCTGCGCGCTCAACGTCGTCGACGATGCCGCGCTGGTCGCCCTCGATGCGCTCGCGTTGTCGGCGCACGCCTTCGACCTTCTCGGCCTCGCCGAGGGGGAAGCGGTCTCGATCCGCCGCGCGCCCGAACCCGCCAGCCGCCCGGCGCTCAGGGCGAGGATCGCGGGCCGGCGGCTGAGCGACGCCGAAATCGACGCCATCGTCGAGGACATGGTGGCCGGGCGCTATGCGGGGCGCGAGACGGCGGGGTTCCTGGTCGCGGCGGCGCGGACGCTCGACGACGGCGAGGTGATCGCCTTCGCAAGGGCGCGTGCCGAGCGCTCGGCGAGGGTCGTGTGGCCGCGCGAAATCGTGGTCGACAAGCACTCGATGGGCGGCATCCCCGGCACCCGGGTCACCATGGTGGTCGTCCCCATCGTGGTCGCGCACGGGCTCACCATCCCGAAGGCCGCCTCGCGCGCGATCACCTCGCCGGCCGGCACGGCGGACGCGATGGAGGTGCTGGCCAGGGTCGATCTCGACGCCGACGAGGTCCGGCGCGTGGTCCAGGAGGTCGGCGGCTGCATCGTCTGGAACGGAAAGCTCAGCCATTCCCCCATCGACGACGTGATGAACGCCGTCACCCGCCCGCTCGGGATCGTCTCGGACCGGCTCTCCGTCTCCTCGATCCTGTCCAAGAAGGCGGCGCTCGGCGTCACCCATATCGTGTTCGACATCCCGGTCGGGCCGACCGCCAAGGTGGCCACGCGGGAAGAGGCGGCGGAGCTCGCGCGGCTGTTCGCGGTCGCCGCGGAAGGGCTCGGCATCGGGGCGCGCTGCGAGATCACCGACGGGAGCCAGCCCATCGGGCGCGGCGTCGGACCGGCGCTCGAAGCGCGCGACGCGATGAAGGTGCTCGCGGGCGATAAGGACGCGCCGGCCGATCTGCGCGACAAGGCGCTGATGCTCGCCGCCCGGGTGCTCGAATTCGGCGGCGTCGCGGATCCCCGTGAGCGCGCTGAAGAGTTGCTCGCGAGCGGCGCGGCGGCGGACGCGATGGAGCGGCTGATCGACGCCCAGGGCCGCAATCCCGCCCCGCCCCACCCAGGCGCGCTGACCCGCGAGATCGCGGCGGACCGAAGCGGCGCCGTCGCCGCCATCGACTGCTACCGCATCTCCGGCATCGCCCGCCGCGCCGGCGCGCCGATGGAGAAATCCGCCGGCATCGACCTCTTCAAGCAGCGCGGCGATCGGGTCGAGGCAGGCGAGCCGCTCTACCGCATCCACGCGGCGGAGCAAGCCGACCTTGCCGAGGCGGCGGGCTACGCGGGAGAGGACAGCGGGTTCGAGATCGGCGCGGCCGATTGAGAGGCTGCTGCACCGCCTTCGTCGCTGTCGTCGAGGGTCGCCCGCGACAGGAGGAGCGACAAGAAGGCCAGTTGGTCCTTGCAGGTGCGCCAAGGACGCAGTATGTTCATGGAATGTTCCGATTCCCGCAGGTTCCCGATCCGGGGTTTGAGGTGGCGTTACGGGTGTGCGGCTTGGGTCGTGTCCGAATCCGCGAAGCCACGGGATGGACACGGATAGCAGTACGGTTCGTGCCGAGGCGAATCGGGAAGGCTTGGGCCGGCGAATCGGCTCGTTTATTCTCCACGCAGGGCCAGATCGACAGGGCCTTCATTGAGCGACGGCGGAGAAACATGCCCAGGGCTAGGCGCAAAGCGCTCTCCGACGCAGTTGCGGTTGGGGTGGAGCCCGGTACAGCCTCGCCGCAAGGGTCGGTCGCATGACTGAAGCTTTGGCTACCGCCGCGCCGCTCCATCCGAGGCACGTGCCGCTCCATGAATTTCTCCATGTGGATGCATTCGACTGGCTCGCCGGAGCGGAAGAACGATCCATTCATGCCGTTGTGACCGATCCGCCTTACGGCCTCGTGGAATACTCTCCCGGTCAACTTGAAAAGCGCCGGAACGGCAAGGGGGGCGTGTGGCGTATCCCACCGTCGTTCGACGGCAGCCGACGACAGCCCTTACCGCGGTTCACCGTTCTGAAGGACGGCGACAAAGAAGGAATACGTTCGTTCTTCGGAAGATTTGCGACGCTTTTGTACCCGGTGCTTGTCCCGGGCGCTCACGTTTTCGTGGCAACGAATCCATTGTTGACGCATCTGGTTATCGAGCCGTTCGAATCGTCCGGCTTCGAGATACGCGGGACGCTGATTCGGGTCGTCCACACGCTTCGCGGTGGAGACCGGCCAAAGAATGCGCACGAAGAATTCTCGGATGTCACCGTGATGCCGAAGTCTTGTTTCGAGCCTTGGTGCATTCTTCGGCGTCCGTGCGAAGGAACGGTGCAGGAGAACCTTCGCCGCTGGTCCACCGGCGGTCTCCGCCGGTTGTCGGAGAGCGAGCCCTTCAAGGACTTGGTAAAGTCTTCGCCGGCCAGCAAGCGAGAGCGTGAAATCGCCCCGCATCCCTCGCTAAAGCCGCAGGCTTTTCTTAGGCCGTTAGTGCGGTCGAGCCTTCCGTTGGGCAAAGGGGTCGTCCTGGATCCCTTCGCCGGATCAGGATCGACCTTGGCGGCGGCCACCGCATGCGGGATCGAAAGCATCGGCTTGGAACGGAACCCCGAATATTACGAAATGGGCATCTCCGCAATTTCACGTCTGGCGGAACTGAAAGTCTGATTTGTGTTCGACTCGGCGGTGAGGCTTCCAACCGGCTTGGACGCCGCGGCAATTCGCCGTGCGATCGGATACATCGAGACGGCGTTGAACGATCGGGACTTCATCGACCTGTATTTCGAGCAGGCCAATGTCTTCAGCGCTATAGTCGGCATGTTCGGGACGAAAGCGCTGGACAGCGTCAGCAATTACGAGAAACACCGCCACAGCTTCACCGCCCAGACACGGTTCCCGGACCTGCGCCGTCGAGGCGCACAAGAACCGCTCCGACCGGTAGACTGCCTTGAGAGCAAAGCGAGCAAGCGTCCCTGGGCCGTTCAATCTCACTACAATCACTCTGGATGGTATATCGTTTGGCGTTACCTGGTAGATCCGACCGGCACCATAAAGAACGGTCTGAATTTGGTGATCTGGCGGGTTGACGTCGTTTTTCTGACCGAAGCGGACTGGAAGTACGAGGGCAGTAAAGCCGGCGAACGCGGAGGCGGGCGAACACATACGTTCGGCGTCCAGCGGCCCGCGGACAAGCTGCGCGACTGTGCCGCGTATCGGTATCCGGGCGTTGTGCTCAAAGGAGGGAAACCCGTGCCGGTCAATGGGAAATAGCGAGAAAACGTGGATGGTCGGCCTTCGCCGGCCATGACGGATGAGCCGCGAGGAGGAGAACCCCCGTCGCTTGCCGCCGGCCCCGCTCGCGCCTATAAAATCCTTCGTCCCCGAAGCATTCCATCGACATCCGAGGAGCCGGACATGGCCGAGACTGCGCGCGAAACGGTTGCCCGGGCGGGCGGCAATCTGCGGGCGGTGCTGCCCTATGCCGATCTGCGCGAGTGGCTGGCCGAGGCCGAGAAGCTCGGCGAGGTCACGGTCGCCAAAGGGCTCGGCAAGGACGCCGACATCGGCCAGGCGGCGGAGCTCGTCATGCACTCCGACGAGGCCGACTGCGTCGTCTTCGACGAGATCCCGGGGCACGAGCCGGGCTATCGCGTGCTGGTCAATTTCTTCGGCGGCAAGCGCAAGAACATGACGCTCGGCTTCCCGACCGACCTCTCCAAGATCGAGCTCAGCGAGGCCTATTACGAGGCCCAGCTCAAGGACCTCGAGCCGATCCCCCATGTCACGGTGGAGGACGGTCCGGTCACCGAGAACGTGCTGGAGGGCGACGACGTGGATCTCGGCCGCTTCCCCGCGCCGTTCTGGCACCCCGACGACGGCGGCCACTATATCGGCACCGGCAGCTACGACGTCACGGTCGATCCCGACACCGGCTGGATGAATCTCGGCACCTACCGGGTGATGGTGCAGGACGAGAAGACCGTCGGCTACTACATCTCGCCCGGCAAGCACGGGCGGGTGCATCGCGACAAGTATCTCGCCCGCGGCGAGGCGATGCCGACCGTCATCGTGGTCGGCGGCGATCCCATGACGTTCCTCACCGCCTGCACCGAGATGCCGCCCGGCGTCTGCGAGTACGACATCGTCGGCGCGATGCGGGGCGAGCCGCTGAAGACGATAAAGGGGCGCCACACCGGCATCCCGTTCCCGGCCGACGCCGAGATCGTGCTCGAAGGCTTCGTCGATCCCGAGGAGCGCCGCCCCGAGGGGCCGTTCGGCGAATGGACCGGCTATTACGGCTCCGACATGCGCGACGAGCCGGTGATGCACGTCAAGGCGGTCTATCACCGCGACAACCCGATCATCCTCGGCTGCCCGCCGCAGCGCCCGCCCGACGAGATGTGCCGCTACCGCGCGGTCACCCGCTCGGCGATGCTGCGCGACGCGATCGAGAAGGCCGGCGTCCCCGACGTGCGCGCCGCCTGGGCGCACGAGGTCGGCAACAGCCGGATGCTGCTCGCCGTCGCCATCAAGCAGCGCTATCCCGGCCACGCCAAACAGGCCGGCCATGTCGCCGCGATGTGCCATGTCGGCGCCTATGCCGGCAAATACGTCGTCGTCACCGACGAGGACGTCGACATCTCCAACCTGGAAGAGATGACCTGGGCGATGATCACCCGGTCGGACCCCGCGACCTCGATCGACATCATCAAGGACGCCTGGTCGACCCCGCTCGACCCGCGCATCCCGCCCGAGCAAAAGGCGAGGGGCGACATGACCAACAGCCGCGCGATCGTCGACGCCTGCCGGCCGTTCCACTGGAAGGACAGCTTCCCGCCGGTCAACGCGCCCACCCAGGAAATCGCGCGCCGGGCGCGGGAGAAGTTCGGCTATTTGCTGGAGGGCGGGGAGGCGCCGTAGGGCGACCCCGCCGCGTCTAGCCCGCATTTCTCACCGAGGGCGGAAGAGGAGCCTGCACCGCGGCCGACCCCAAGCCTGTCACCCCGGCCTTGAGCCGGGGTCCAGAGCCACAGGCACCGCTCTCGCCCGGCTTTCCCCGGATCGGTGTCCGGGGCAAACCTGGACCCCGGCTCAAGGCCGGGGTGACAACGGGGCGAACGACAGACCGCGTGCTTCGCCGAAACCGCCGGCGAGCGGGCAAACCCTTGTCGCGTAATCATTCCCGTGCGCTGGACACAAGAAGCGCCCGGCGCTCGTGAGAAATCCGGTCTACCGCGATGCCTCCGCGATCTCGGCTTCCACGTCGCCTAGCCGGTCCTTGCCGAAGAAGATCTCGTCGCCGACATAGAAGGTCGGGCTGCCGAAGGTGCCGCGCTCCACCGAGACCTCGGTGTTGGCGAGCAGCCTGTCCTTGACCGCCTGATCCCCGGTGCGTTCCAGCAGCGCCGCGCCGTCGATGCCGTCTTCGGCGAGCGCGGCGACGATGACCCCGGGCTCGTCCATCTTCTTGGGCTCTTCCCACATGTGGCGGAACACCGCGGCCACGTAGCGGTCGAGCCAGCCGTCCATCTCGGCCGCCACCGCGCCCCGCATGAGGCGCAGCGTGTTGACCGGGAAGTCCGGGTTCCAGGTGTACCTGTCGATCCTGTGGCGGCGGATGAACCGGTCGGTCTCGATCCGCGCGTATTCCGATTTGTTCTTCACGCCGGCGGTCTGGTCCATCGGCGGGCGGTTGTTGGTGAGCTTGAACACCCCGCCCAGCAGGATCGGCACATAGGCGAAGGTGGCCCCGGTCCGGCGCTCGATCTCCGGGATCACGCAGTGGCTGAAATAGGCGTTGGGGCTGCCGAAATCGAAGTGGAATTCAACCTGTGCCGTCATCGTCCCGTCGGGGCTCCATCCGGGGTTTCGTTCGAACCGGGCGCCAGTTTGCTTATCCCGGCCCGCTGCGGCCAGCACGATTTTGCGGCCGCGCTTCACCCCCTTCCGCGGACAAGGGCGGCGACCGCGGTGGCCGTAAGGACCCCGCCCATCGCGACGGCGGCGAAGCCCCAGATCCAGGCGGTGGGGTCCTCCCGCCCGCCGGCGGCTTCGAGCGCGGTGCCGAAGGCGACCGGGCCGACCAGCGCGCCGGCGAAGCCGATGAAGGCGAAGATTCCCATCGTCGTTCCCTGCAGTTTGGGATCGGCGTTGAGCAGCGCGCCCGTCGTGGTCGGCCCGGTTCGACCGTAGTTGAGCACCGCGCAGGCGACCAGCAGCGCCACGACCAGCCAGTAGTCGAGACCCACCGCCGCGCCGGTTGCGATGGCGACGGCGAAGGAAACGGCGGCGGTTCCGATCAGGACGGCGCGGATGCCGAAGCGCTCGCCGAGCTCCGATATGGCGACGGCGCCGGCGACCCCGATAAAGGCGATGCCCGCCGCGATCGTGGTCGGAGAGAGGAAGGCGGGTTCCTGGCCCGGGCGGCTGAGCAGGAAGACCAGATAGGGCACCAGCCAGGTCCTGAGCCCGACCGATTCGAACAGCCCGCCGAAATTGGCGAGCACGTACCCCATCACGCCCCGGTTTGCGAAGACCGGCCGGAAGTCGAACGGGTCGGGCGCTCTCTCCCGATCCGGCGCCTGCCGGGGAAGGACGAAAAAGATCAGCAGAAAGGCGAGCCCGAAGCCGAAGCCGGCCACCACGAACGCCCAGCGCCAGCCCCAGCCGGCCGCCGCCTCGCCGCCGACGATGAAGGAGAGCGCCGACCCGATGGCGAAGACCGAGGCGTAGTAGCCCGACGCGCGCGAGCGCATGGCGTCCGGCACGTTGTCGCTCATCGCCTTCAGCCCCGGCATGTAGGTCCCGGCGAGCCCGACGCCCGCGAAGAACCGCCAGAGCAGAGCCGACCAGAACCCGTCCGCGAAGGCCGCGAAGCCGAACGAGGCGACCGCCCCGATCAGGGCCGATGCGAGATAGATCCGCCGCGGGTCGATCCGGTCGGCGAGGCTCGACAGCACCGGGACGGTCGCGATGTAGCCGGCGAAGAAGATGCCGCCGAGCCAGCCCGCCTCGATCTCGCTGAGCGACCATGCGTCGATCAGGGTCGGCAGCAGCGCGGCCACCACCATGAAGGACAGGTTGACGCCGGTCAGCGCGAGACAGAACGCGCCGATCAGGACGACGGGCGAGACCGCTGGCGCCATCCGGCGAGCCGCCCGGCGCGGTCAGTCGACGGCTTGCGCGGCCTTGATCTCCACCTCGACGACCATTTCCGGCTGGGCCAGCGCCGAGACGTAGAGCAGCGTCGAGGTCGGCTTGTGCTCGCCGAGGAAACGGTCGCGGATCGCCATATGGGCGTCCCGGTCCCCGACGCGGGTGAGGTACTGGGTGACCATCACGATGTCCCCGATTCCCATCCCGTTGGCTTCGAGGATCTTGACGACGTTGTTCCACGCCGCCTCGGTCTGGGCTTCGACCCCTTCCGGGATGGTGCCGTCGGGCAGCGTGCCGACCTGGCCGGCCATCACCAGCCAGCGCGCGTTGGGGGGAACCTCGATGGAATGGACGTAGTGGCGGAAGGGCGGGCAGACGCCCTCGGGATTCATGGCCTTGAACATGCGGTCTATCCTTTCGGTTCGCCGAGAAATTCGATCAGCGCCGCGTCGAAGGCGCCGGGATTGGCGACGGTGCAGATATGCCCGGCTCCGGGCAGCGAGACATGCCGCGCGCCGGGGATCGAATCCGCCATTGCCTGCATGACGTCGGGCGGCGCGCCGACATGGTCCTCGGCGCCGGAGACCAGCAGCGCCGGGACGTCGATGTCCGGCAGCCCGGCGGTGTAGTCCATCGTCAGGAGAGCCGCGATGCAGCCGAGATAGCCGTCGACCGACGTCTTGACGATCATCGCGCGGATTTTCTCCATGATTGCGGGATTGGCGGCGCGGAAGGCTTCGGGGAACCAGCGCTCCGCCGTGGTGTCGGCGATCGCCTCGATGCCGCCCGCTTCGGCGCGCTCGATCATCGGCGGCCAGATCGCGCGGTACTGGGGCACCGGCTCCGACCGGCAGGCGACCGGGACCAGCGCGTCCAGCCGCTCGCCGTGCTCGAGCGCGAGCCCGATCGACACCACCCCGCCGAGCCCGATGCCGACCAGGGTGGAGCGTTCGATCCCGAGCGCGTCCCACAGCCCGACGATGTCGCCGATCAGCATGTCGAGCGTGTATGGCGGGGGCGTCGCCTCGCTGCCGCCGTGGCCGCGCGAGTCGAAGCGCAGCAGCCGGTGCGCCGCGGACAGCGCCTCGACATGCGGGTCCCACATGGTGAGGTCGTTGGTCATTCCGGTGGTGAACGTGACCCAGGGCGCGCCGTCCGGCCCGTCGATCCGGTAGTTGAGGCCGATGTCGCCGACCCGGGCGATGGGCATGGCCGGTTCCTCCCGCTTTGTTCGAGGCGATCTTAGCGCGGTATTCTGGGTCGTTGCGAACCTGGCAGGCGGGAGAAACGCATGAGCCGGCGCGAGTTGGAATCCAAGGCCGCCATCGTCACCGGCAGCGTGCGCGGCATCGGCCGCGCGATCGCGCTTGCCTTCGCCGAAGCGGGCGCGTCCGTGGTCGTCAACGGCCGCCACTCGGCCGAAGCCGCCCGCGAGATCGCGGGCGAAGTCGAGGAAGCGGGCGGCAGGGCCCGCGTCCATCTCGCCGATGTCAGCGACCCCGGGCAGGCGGAAGGGCTGATCCAGGAGACCGTCGAAGCCTTCGGCCGGCTCGATATCCTGGTCAACAACGTCTCGCACCGGATCGCCAAGCCGGTCGTCGAGACCGGCTACGAGGAATGGCGCGACGTGCAGGCCAACACCGTCGATTCGGCCTTTCTCTGCATCCGCCAGGCGGTGCCCCACCTGATCGCCGCCGGCGGCGGGTCGATCGTCAATATCGGCGGGGTGTCGGGCCATCGCGGGGTGAAGAACCGCGCGGCCGTCGCCGCCGCCAAGGCCGGGCTCGCGGGCATGACCGCCGCGCTCGCCGTCGAGCTCGCGCCGCACAACATCAACGTCAACTGCGTCTCCCCGGGCAGCATTGACAACTACGAAGCGGCGGGGCACGTGCCGGCCCATTTCCGGGAAAGCCCGACCCCGATGGGGCGGATGGGCACGGTGCATGAGATCGCCGCCATGGTGCGGCATCTGTGCGGGCCGGAGGGGCGCTACGTCGCCGGCCAGACCATCCACGTCTGCGGCGCGTGGAACGTGTCGATCGCCTAGAGCCTGTCCATTTCAGAGAGGAGCGTTTTAACCCCTGCCTCCTCACCGTCATGGTCGGCGAAGGCCGACCATCCACGAGTTTTTGAGGTGTCGGAAACAAAAACAAAACGTGGATGGTCGGCCTTCGCCGACCATGACGGAAGAAAACGGGTGAAACAGTTCCAACTAACAGTCGCGCCCTAGCCCGGATTTCTCACCAATGGCCGAAGAGAGACCCGCACCGCGGCCAACCCCAAGCCTGTCACCCCGGCCTTGAGCCGGGGTCCAGGCTCGCCCCGGACTACGATCCGGGGAAGGCCGGGCGAGAGCGGTGCCCCTGACTCTGGACCCCGGCTCAAGGCCGGGGTGACAACGGGGCGAACGACAGGCCGTGCGCTTCGCCGGAACCGCCGACGAGCGGTCGAGCCCTTGTCGCGCAGCCGTTCCCGCGCGTCGGACACAAGCAGCGCCCGCCGCTCGTGAGAAATGCGGGCTAGTATCCTGTCTCATAAGTTCTTTATCAATAGATGGGCGTGTGCTACCGTCTGTTCGGTTGATTTTGCAGGGGACGGACGATGGCGAACCATCATACCCGAGCCATTCCGCGGCTTACGACGGACGAGCGCGCGGAGCTGGAGCGCTGGGTGCGCCGGCGCAACACCGCGCAGGCGCTGGCGCTGCGCGCCCGCATCGTGCTGGCCAGCGCGGCCGGGGAGAGCGACATCGCGGTGGCCGAGCGGCTGGGCACCACGCGGGTCACGGTCGGCAAGTGGCGGCGGCGGTTCGTCGCGGCGCGCTGCGACGGCCTGCTCGACGAGGCCAGGCCCGGCGCGCCGCGCAAGATCGGCGACGCCGATGTGGAGCGTGTGGTGACGATGACGCTGGAGTCGATGCCGCGGGACGCCACCCATTGGAGCACGCGCTCGATGGCCAGGGCGAGCGGGCTCAGCCCGGCGACGGTCGGGCGCATCTGGCAGGCCTTCGCCCTCAAGCCCCACCGTGTCGAGACCTTCAAGCTGTCCTGCGATCCCCTGTTCGTCGAGAAGGTGCGCGATATCGTCGGCCTCTACCTCCATCCGCCGGAGCGCGCCGTGGTCCTGTGCGTCGACGAGAAGTCGCAGATCCAGGCGCTCGACCGCAGCCAGCCGCTGCTGCCCCTGAGACCGGGCCTGGCGGAACGGCGTACCCACGATTACAAGCGCCACGGCACCACATCGCTGTTCGCCGCCCTCAACGTGGCCACCGGCGAGGTGCTCGGCCAATGCCATCGCCGGCATCGCGCCGTCGAGTTCCGCAAGTTCCTCCGCGCCATCGACAAGGCGGTGCCCGCCGACCGCGAGGTCCATGTGGTGCTCGACAACTACGGCACCCACAAGACCGCCATGATCCACCAATGGCTGGCCCGCCATCCCCGCTTCCATCTCCACTTCACGCCGACCAGCGCCTCCTGGCTCAACCTCGTCGAGCGCTGGTTCGCCCTGCTGACCGAAAAGCAGATCCGGCGCGGCACCCACCGCAGCACCGCACAGCTCGAGACGGCGATCGCCGAGTATCTCGACATCTACAACCAGGACCCCAAGCCCTTCCTCTGGACCAAGACCGCAGACCAAATCCTCGATACACTCAAATCATACTATAAAGTAATTTCAGATGCAGGACACTAGATCTCCTGGATCAGCTCCAGCACTTCGCGGGTGCGGGTCACCTTGCCGGCCCACAGCCGGTCGAACTCGGCGATCATCCCCTTGAGCTCGTCGGACGCCATCACGCGATTGACCTCCGCGAGATCGGCGAACCGGTAGAACGCGATATGGACGTTGTCGTCCACGTCGCTCCATCCCCGGCTGGCTCCCGCCGCGCCGAAAGCCCGGGTGGCGTCCGGCAGGTGCTCGTCCCGGTACCACGCGTCGAACGCGTCCCTCGCGGAGGGATCCACCTCCGCCCGAACGATCAGAAGGGCCGTCATCCCAAGTCCTCCGCTTGTTCGCACATTTCGTTTCAGGAAAGGCCCGTTACCGGCTCCGGCCCCGTAAGACCGCCCCTCCCAGAGGTAAGGTCAGGTTGGTCCGCCGCTCGCGGCTCCGCCTGGAAGTCGCCTTCTATTTGGCGCTTATACCGATTACTTGACCGGTGCGAGGCCGACAGGCGTTCCGGGAAGCGCCGGAGCGTATCCGGTTCGTGGCGGACCGTTCCTCCCCCGTCATGGTCGGCGGAGGCCGACCATCCACGATTTGTTTTTTTGTTCTGCCGCCGGGAAAGAAAAAACTCGTGGATGGTCGGCCTACGCCGACCATGACGGGAGGGAGGCTGGACGGTTCCCACGCCCGCCGGTCGGCCGTCAAGTAATCGACATAAGCCCCTTCTATTTCGATCCAGCGGGCATCGATCATCCCAGCACCTTGGCGCCCGGCAGTACACGCTGGAGGAAATTTGCGCTGCACCAAGCCTGATCGACGATATCGCAGCGCAGACCGAGCTCTTCGCAGGCATCTTCCGCGGCCCGGATCGCCGCCGAGACGTTCTCTCTGGAAAAATCGGCGAGCAGATCGACATCGCTGTCGGCCCGCATCTCGTCCCGCGCCGCGGAACCGAACATCCGGTAACGGCCGCCGTACCGTGCGGCGGCCGCCGCGAGACGGGGCTCAAGCCGAGCCAGCGCCGCCCTGCGCCTGGCAAGCAGACGAGCTTGACGTTCCTTAAGCGTGACGATTCCGGACATGGGCGCGATTTGTAGCATGAGAACGGGCGGGCCCGGAACGCGGACTCAGCGCCCCTCCACCAGCGGCATCACCTTGGCGGCGAAATTCTCCAGCCCTTCCATCATCGGGTAGAAATGGACCATCGGGCAGTCGACGCCGATGGATTCCAGGTAGCGCAGGCGGTCGGCGACCTGGCGGGGCGTGCCGACGAGGCCGGCGCCGAGGCCCTTGGCCGCGACCGCCGACACCGGGTCGCGATTGCCGTACTCCTCCAGCTCGTGGACCCGCTCCTCCGCCTCGCCGGCGCTCTCGGTGCAGATGACATGCGCGCTGATGCCGTAGGACAGGGACCGGCCGTAGGACTCGCTCAACCGGTCGAGCTCCTCGACGTCGCGCGCGATACTGGCGAGGTTGGCCTCGGCGTGCTCGTAGCCCGGATCGTAGGCCACGAACCACACGTCGCAGGCGCGCGCCACCACCTCCTTTCCCGCCTCCGACCGGCTGGCGGCATAGATCGGCGGGTTGGGAAGCTGGACCGGCCTGATCGGCAGCTCGCCGGACTCGCAGCGGTAGAACTCGCCGTCGAGGGTGAACGTTTCCCCGGTCCACAGCCCCTTCATCACGTCGACGAACTCGGCCATGCGGCGATAGCGGGCGTCCGAATGGTCGAGCCAGCCGCCGTTGCCGAAGACGTCGAACTCCTTCTCGTACCAGCCGTTCACCACGTTGACCGCGAACCGCCCGCCGCTGATGCGGTCGAGCGAAGCCCCCATCTTGGCGGCGAGCTGGGGCGAGACGATGCCGGGATGCACCGCGCACATGAGCTCGATGCTCTTCGTATGGGCGATCAGCGCGGAAGTCAGTATCCAGGCCTCGAGATCGGGGCCGAGATGGCGCTCGGCGATCAGCGTGGTCTCGAAGCCCAGCGCCTCGGCGCGCCGGATCGTCTCGACCGCGATCCCAAACGACTTGTCGGCCCCGCCGCCGGCGCCCGGCGTCCGGAGATCCGCGACGGCGTCCGCCATGGCGGCGTCGCTGCGCACCGTATGCGGCAGAGGGGTCCAGATGCCGTATCGCATCCTTCGGCGCTCCCTAATGCGTGTCGAACACCGCCTGGTATTGCGCGAGCGCGTCCCGGATCGCGGCGAGCTCCGCTTCGGTCGGGTTGTCGGGATCGGCGGCCGACGGCAGCGACCCGAAGCGCAGCAGGCACGCCATCAGCAGCAGCCGCGCCTTGGTCGCCGTCAGGTTGGCGCCCGAGACCTGGTAGTCGCTGTAATCGGCGAAGCCCTGGGTGTGGCCGCGCCCGACACGCACCACCGGGATGCCGCATGCGGTCGCCCGCAGCAGCACCGAATGCCGGGCGGCCGAGGTGTTGAGCCCGTAGGGAACCAGCCCCTCGACCACGAACCCCGCGAGCCGGCCGAGCGACAGTTTGTGCTCGACCGACGCCGCGAGGTCTTGTTCCAGCGCCGGGTCGTCGCCGATCTCGAGCCCGGCGTAGCAGCCGTTCTTCTCGATCGAGACCACCGGGATCGCATCGGCCAGAAGATTGCCCTCGCCGTCCTTGACCGCGATCTCGAACCGTTCGACCCCGCCGCCGCCGGCGCCCGCCCGCACCGCGGTCGCCGAGGCGGGCAGGCGGCTCAAATTCACCTCCGAGCCGGATGTGTGGCGGTAGACCGGCAGGTAGGTGAGCATGAACCGGCCGGTATAATGGACCTGGCCGACGATTCCGCCATGGCCGCCGGTCGCGACGTAGCCGCCGGGACGGGCGTCGACCTTGGCGACCTCGCGGGCGGCGAAGATCTGCTGTTCCTGGATGACGACGGCGCCGCAGCGGTCGTTTCCCTCGTCGTCGGCCCAGACGCGCGACGCGATATAGCGCACGCAATCGACGATATTGGCCGGGCCGTCATTGCCGATCTGACCCTGCGGGCGCTGGGCGGCGACGCCGCAGATCGGCTTGTCGGTATCGATCAGCAGGTTGAACCAGTACGCGCTGTCCTCGACGTCCGGGCTGCCCTGGGTCCAGATCACGCCGTCGTAATCGGGGTTCGAGACCAGCGCCTGCATGTCGTTGGTCGCCTTCGCGAGAGTCGGCCGGGGCGGCGGCGCGGTCAGGTGGTAGGGCTTGTAGGGGAAGAAATCCTCGCCGCGCCGTTCGGCAGGAATGTCGCCGCCGCCGATATCCGGCCGCTCGGCCTCCGCGAGGCCGCTGCGGTAGCCGCCCGGCGGGACGCCGCGATAGAAATCGACATCGGCAAGGGCGGAGATGGCGCTTGCGATGCCGTAATCGTCGACCATGAGCCGGTCGATCTCCTCGAAGCTGCGCGACCCGTCGGGGTAGAACCCCTGGCGCGCCTCCTCGTCCGGCGCGCCGGGCGTCGCGCACTCCTCCTCCCAGGCCGCGCCGTCCGCCTGGCGCGCCATGTAGGGCAGGGGGTAGAGCCCGTCTTCCGGCAGCATCTCGATCTCGTACACCGGCTTGTCGCCGGGCGAGCGGCGCTCGATGCTGAACTTTCCGTCCGTGCCGATATAGCCGTCGGGTGGGGCGTAGAGATCCGCCGCGTCCGCTTCCAGGGGATGGGCGGAGAACTGCTCGACATAGACCTTCGCCGGGGCGGCGAGGCGCTGTCCGCGCAGCGCGTCGTAGGGCAGCGCGGTTCCGTCCGCCCCGGTGAGCGGCGCCAGCCCGTGCTTCCGTCTCGCCTTGTTCGAGGTGACCAGCGGCGGGGTGTTCTGGATCGTCGCCGTCGGTCCCGCCAGATGCGCTATCCGCACTTTGCCGGCCATGATTTCCCTCCCTTGGGTCGTTTCCGAAAGTCTATTTGGGGGCGGAACGCCCGCGCAATCGCGCGGCCACGAAAAAGGGCGCCGAAACCTCCGGCGCCCCTTTCCCCCATTTCGCGTAGTGTGGGGAATTTACCCCAAAACGCGTCCCGAGTCAAGCAGAAAATGGCTTTTCATGGTAAATCAGTCGATAAGTCACGGATTTCACGGCGCTTTTTCTCCCTTCCGATTCCATCCTGAATCCGGGTCCGAAACCCCCGAATCCGCCCCACGCGCGACTCCGGCGGGATTTCCCCCGCCGACCATGACGCCGAGGGGGCGGGCGCGGTTTCGACGAAGGGGCGGGACGACCATGGTGGGAGGGGCCGAATAGCCGTCCCACACCCGCACCGCCTTCGCCATCCCTCCCTCCTTGCCGTTCGACCTGCGACGCGGGCATCGGGTAGGCAAATCGCTACCGGGTCGACATTCGCGCGCCGCAAATGCCGGGCGGAAATGTCGATCTCTGCCGACTCGACCAGCCGGTCGGCATTTCCGTCGGCAAACACCCGCCCGGAAATGCCGAGCGCGCGCGACGTTTCCTCCCTACGGGATGCGATCATGCGGCCTTGTCGCCCCGGAATCGGGTTGCTACCGTCTTGCCACGCCAATCGGGGCGCCGTGCGGCCCGCCGCCTGAGCGCGGGCGAACCGGAGGGAGGACCATGACCGTCAAACGCCGTTCGTTCATCAAGACATCCGCCGCGGGCGCCGCGGCGCTCGCCGCCGGCCCGTATTTCTGGCCGAAGGGCGCATCCGCCGCCGACACCGTCAAGGGCGGCGCGATCTACGACCTGTCCGGCGACCTGCAGCTGTTCGGCAAGAACCAGTGGGCTTGCGCCGAGATGGCCATCGACGAGATCAACGCCGCCGGCGGCGTGCTCGGCAAGAAGCTCGAGGTCAAGACCTACGACTCCCAGTCGCAGATGCAGGCCTACAACCAGTACGCAAGGCAGATGGTGCTGCGCGACAAGGTGGCGGTGGTCCAGGGCGGGCTGACCAGCTCGTCGCGCGAGGTGATCCGGCCGATCCTGCACAAGCTCAAGACCCTCTATTTCTACAACACCAACTACGAGGGCGGGGTGTGCGACCGGAACTTCTTCGCCACCGGCGCGACGCCCGGCGGCTATGTCGACCTGCTGTCCGGCGAGGCGATGAAGCGCTGGGGCAAGAAGGTCTACATCATGGCCGCCGACTACAATTACGGCCAGATCACCGCCAAGTGGATCCAGAAGGCGGTCAAGGACGCCGGCGGACAGGTGGTGGGCGAGGAGTTCTTCCCGCTCACCGTCAACCAGTTCGGCCCGACCATCAGCAAGATCCAGGCGGCCAAGCCCGACTTCGTGATGAACGTGTTCGTCGGCCCGGCGCATGCCTCGTTCTACGGCCAGTGGGCATCGGCCGGGATGAACAAGAAGATTCCGATGGTGTCGACCACCTTCGGCGCGGCCGGCGAGGTGGTGCGCATGCCGCCCGAGATCGCCGACGGGATCCTCACCTGCTACTCGTACTACGAGGATCTCGACATCCCGTTCAACAAGAAGTGGCTGGCCGAGTTCCGCAAGCGCAACGGCACCGATTACGGCTACCTGACCGACGTCCCGCCGAAGGACTGGTACGGCTGGATCTTCTGGGCCAAGGCGGTCAACCAGGCCGGCACCACCGAGCGCGAGAAGGTCATCGAGGTGCTGGAAGGCGGGCTCACCGTTGACGGGCCGGGCGGTCCGCTCACCATGGACGCCAAGACCCATCACTGCACCATGGACATGTATATCGGCCAGGCGAAGGGCGGGAAGTTCGAGATCCAGAAGAAGGTCGCCCAGGTGCCGCCGACCAATACCGGCAACCAGTGCGACCTGAAGGCCCGGCCCGACACCAACGTGATGTACGAGCCGAAGATCTGATCCGGAAGGGGGCAGGATTGCAGCCGTAACGGGCCTCTCATGGACCTTGCGGTCGTCGTCGTCATCCAGATTCTCTATGCGGTCGCCAGCCTGGCGCTGATCAGCATCGGGCTGGCGATCATTTTCGGCATGATGGGCGTGATCAACTTCGCCCATGGCGAGTTCCTGATGATGGGCGGCTACGCCTTCGTCCTGAGCTACAACGCGGGCGTCAATTTCTGGATCGCGATGCTGGTCGTGGCGCCGGTCTCGATCGCCATCATCGGCGTGGCGGTCGAGCGACTCATCATCCGCCATCTCTACGGCCGCGTGATCGAGACCGTGCTCGCCACCTGGGGGCTCAGCCTGTTCCTGATCGGGCTGGCCGCGACCGTGCTCGGCTACCACCAGAAGGGCGTCAACCCGCCCTTCGGGACGATCCGCATCGGCGCCTACCAGGAGGGCGGCTACACCTTCTTCGTCATCCTGGTGACGCTGGCGCTGATGGCGGCGCTCTATGTCGGCTTCAAGTACACGCGCTGGGGCCTGATCGCGCGCGGCACCATGCAGAACGCGGCGATGGCGTCGGGCATCGGGGTCAGCGTCGACCGGGTCTATGCCACCACCTTCGGGATCGGCGCCGCGCTGAGCGGGCTCGCCGGCGCGATCCTGGCCCCGATCGCCGGCGTCCTGCCCGAGATCGGCGTCACCTACGTGGTCAAGGCCTTCATCACCGTGATCGGCGGCGGGGCGGTAGCGCTCGCCGGCACCGGGGCGGCCTCCTTCCTGTTCGGCGCGGTCAACCAGGCGGTCACCTTCCTCAGCCGTCCGGTGGTCGGCGAGGTCGCGTTGCTGGTCGTCGCCATCGTCCTGTTGCGCCTGCTGCCGCTCGGCATCACCGGGCGCTATTTCCGGCGCGGGCTGTGAGGATGTCGCGCAACGCGGCCGGGCTGTGGGCCATGGGGGCGCTGTCGCTGGTCCTCGTCTTCGGCGTGCCGGCGATCGTCGAGCCCTTCGCCTTGATCGATTTCACCCTGTTCATCGCGATGGCGATCCTCTCGCTCAGCCTCGCCTTCGTCTGGGGGTTCGGCGGCATATTGTGCTTCGGCCAGTCGGCGTTCTTCGGGCTCGGCGCCTACACCTATGCCGTCGCCGTCATCAACATGGGCGAGAGCACGCTGCCGATCCTGCTCGGCATCCTGCTGCCGGCGATCCTCGCCCTGGTGCTCGGCTATTTCATGTTCTACGGCCGGGTGAGCGACGTCTATCTCGCGGTCATCACGCTGGCGGTGTCGCTCGTCTTCTACTACCTGATCGGGGCTTCCGCGGGAGACGAATACAGGATCGGCGCGGCCCGGCTCGGCGGCTACAACGGGATGCCCTCGGTCCCGCCGGTCAACGTCCCGGGCGATCCGTCCGCGCCGGTCGAGTACGAGGCGCTCTACGTGCCGGCGGCGGTCCTGCTGGCGGTGGTCTATTTCGGACTGCGCGCGCTGCTCGCGAGCGATTTCGGCCGCGTTCTGGTCTCGATCCGCGAGAACGAGGCGCGCACCGAGCTGCTGGGCTACGACGCGCGCCGGATCAAGACCATCGCGCTCGCCATCGGCGCCGGCATCGCCGGGCTCTCGGGCGTGCTGTTCTGCGCCTGGGGCGCCTATGTCAGCCCGACCGTCTTCTCGCTGGTGTTCACCGCGCAGATCATCATGTGGATCCTGGTCGGCGGGCTCGGCACGCTGTTCGGTGCGATCCTCGGCTGCGTGCTCATCCAGTATCTCGCCACCTGGCTCGGCGAGACCAAGATCGCCGACGTCAACATCGTCCTCGGCGCGATCTTCGTCGCCATCGTGCTGCTCGTGCCGAGCGGATTCGTGCCGATGTTCGGACGGATCGCCGACTCGCTGATCCGGCGCCGGGGCGAAGCCGGGCCATGACCGATACGCCGCTTCTGGAGACCCATGGCCTGACCATGCGGTTCGGCGGCGTGACCGCGGTCGCCGGCGCCGACTTCACCCTGGGCGCGGGGGAGCTGCGCTGCCTGATCGGTCCCAACGGCGCGGGCAAGAGCACCTTCTTCAAGTGCCTGACCGGCCAGCTTCGTCCCACCGAGGGCGAAATCCTGTTCGACGGCGCGAGCCTGGTCGGCGAGGAACCGCACGCGATCGCCCGGCGCGGCATCTCGATCAAGACCCAGGTGCCGAGCCTGTTCGACGGGCTCAGCGTCAGCGAGAATTTGCGTCTCGCCGCGGCGCGCACCCGCAACCGGTCGGACACGAGCGCGGCGCTGGACCGGATCGTCCAGCTCGTCGGCCTCGCCGACCGGGCGGACAGCATCGCCAGCCAGCTTCCGCACGGCCAGCGGCAGTGGCTGGAGCTCGGACTGGTGCTCGCCTGCGATCCCCGGCTGATGCTGCTCGACGAGCCCACCGCCGGGATGACCAAGCAGGAGGTCGCGCGCACCGCCGAGATCATCCGCGAGATCGGCCGCGACCGCGCCATGATCGTGGTCGAGCACGACATGCAGTTCATCCAGATGATCGCCCACCGCGTCACCGTCTTCCATCAGGGCCGGATCCTGGCGGAGGACACGATGGACAACATCCTGGCCGACGAGCAGGTGCGCGACGTCTATCTCGGCAAGCAGGCCGGCGCGGGGCGGGAGCGGGGCGATGCTTGAGGTCACGGGTCTGCGGGCCGCCTACGGACGCATCCCGATCCTCTACGGCATCGATCTCGAAATCGCCGCCGGCGAGGTGGTCGGCATCCTCGGCCACAACGGCATGGGCAAGACCACCCTGATGAAGACGCTGATCGGGCTGGTCCCCGCGACCGACGGGACGATCGTCTTCGACGGCGTCGACGTGACCCGCGAACGCGCCGACCGGCGGGCGCGGCGCGGCATGGGCTACGTGCCCCAGGGGCGCAAGATATTTCCGAGGCTCAGCGTCCGCGAGAATTTGCGCATGGCGGCGCTCGCCGCCGGCGGGTCGGACGAGAGCGCGGTCGACGAGGTGCTCGCCGATTTCCCGCGGCTCGAGCCCCTGCTCGACCGGGAAGGAAGCGCGCTGAGCGGCGGCGAGCAGCAGATCCTCGCCATCGCGCGCTGCCTCTGCACGCGCCCGCGGCTGATCCTGCTCGACGAGCCCACCGAAGGGATCCAGCCTTCCATCGTCGAACAGATCGCCGAGAACCTCGCCGCGCTGCGCGCCGCGCGCGGGCTGACCGTCGTTCTGGTCGAGCAGAATCTCGACTTCACCGCCGCCCTGTCGACGCGGGTCCTCTTGATCCAGAAGGGCGAGATCGTCCGCGCGCTGGCGCCCGAGAGCCTGCGCGATTCCGAGATCATCGAGGAATTCGTCGGCGTTGGGGCCGGGGCCGGCACGGCCTGAGAGGGACAAGATGTTCAAGACACCGACCGTCCGGCAGCTGCGCGACTGCGCCGCCGATCTCGGCATGAACCCGTCGGACGACTATCTCGAATCGACGCAAGCCATCGTGGGGCCCCTGGTCGACGCCTATCGCCAGCTGGAATCCGTGCCCGACGACATGCCGGAGGTCCGCTATCCGCGCACGCCGGGCTACCGGCCCGACGCCGCCGAAAACCCGCACGGGGCGTGGTACGTCAAGACCGCGATCAAGGGCGCCAGGCGCGGCAAGCTGGCCGGCAAGCGGGTGGCGATCAAGGACAATATCTGCGTCGCCGGGGTGCCGATGATGAACGGCGCCTCGGTCATGGAAGGTTACGTGCCCGATGTCGACGCGACCGTGGTGACGCGCATCCTCGATGCCGGGGGCGAGATCGCGGGCAAGGCGGTGTGCGAGTATTTCTGCGTCTCGGGCACCAGCTCGACCAGCGCCACCGGGCCGGTGCACAACCCGCGCAGGCACGGCTACTCGGCGGGCGGCTCGTCGTCCGGCAGCGCCGCCGTGGTCGCGGCCGGCGATGTCGAGATGGCGCTCGGCGGCGACCAGGCCGGCTCGATCCGGATTCCGTCGAGCTATTGCGGGGTCTACGGCATGAAGCCGACCTTCGGCCTGGTGCCCTATACCGGCGCGGCCTCGCTGGAGACGACCATCGACCATTGCGGGCCGATGACCGACACCGTGGCCAACAACGCGCTTCTCCTCGAAGTGCTGGCCGGGCCGGACGAATACGATTCGCGCCAGCGCAACGTGAAGGTGAACCGTTACACCAGGGCCTTGGGGGAAGGGGTCGAGGGGCTTCGCATCGGCGTCGTCCGGGAATCCTTCGGGCTCAGCGAGTCGGAGCCCGATGTCGACGCCAGGGTGCGCGAGGCGGCCCAGCGCCTCGCCGGTCTCGGCGCCGAGGTCGTGGAAGTTTCCGTCCCGATGCACTCCATGACGCGCCCGATCTGGATTCCGATCGGGCACGACGGCGGGTTCGTCACCATGATGACGATGAACGGCGGCGGGTCGAACCACGAGGGGCTTTACGTCAGCTCGATGCTCGACCGCGCCGCCGGCTGGCCCGGGCGGGCGGACGAGCTCGCCGACACCATCAAGATCATCGCGCTGTTCGGCTACTACTCGCTCAAGACCTATCGCGGGCGCTACTACGCCAAGGCGATGAACCTCCGCCGCCGGCTGCGCGCGGCATACGATGCGGCGCTGGCCGATTGCGACCTGCTGCTCATGCCCACCCTGCCGATGAAGGCATCCAAGCTGCCGCCCAGGAACCCGACGCCCGAGGAGACCACCTGGGTCGCCTGGGAGATGCTCGCCAATACCTGCGGGTTCAACCTGACCGGCCACCCGTCGATGAGCCTGCCCTGCGGGATGGAGGACGGAAGGCCGATCGGGCTGATGCTGACCGGACGCCACTGGGAGGAGGGGACGATCTACCGCGCCGCCCACGCCTTCGAGCGGTCCGGCGACTGGACGACGTTCTAGCGGAGGGTTGCCGATGGCGGCGATCGACGCCGACGCCCATGTGATCGAGACCACCGCGACGTTCGCCCATCTGAGCGACGGCGACAGGGAGCACTTGCCCGGGATCGTCGAGCAGACCTTCGGCAACGAGGCCAGGAACAACGCCGGCGAGCCGATGCGCGAGTTCTGGGTCGTCGACGGGGCGATCCACGGCAAGGACCGCAATATCGGTCTCGACACGCCGAGGGAGTCGCGCGAGATGTCCGACGTCGCCGCCCGGCTGCGCCACATGGACGCGCTCGGGATCGACGTCCAGGTGCTGTACCCGACGCTGTTCCTGCGCCCCATCGCGCGCTCTTTCCGCAGCGAGGCGGCCCTGGTGGGCGCGTACAACCGCTGGCTCGCCGACATCTGGGCGCGGGGCGGCGGGCGGCTCCGCTGGGTCGTCATGCCGGCATTGCAGTCGATGCACCGGATCCGGGCGCAGCTCGAATTCGGCAAGGAGCACGGCGCCTGCGGCGTGTTCATGCGCGGGCTGGAATGCGACCTGCCGCTGGCCCACCCGTATTTCTTTCCGCTCTACGAGGCGGCGCAGGAGCTCGACCTGCCGGTCTGCATCCATTCGGCCAACGGCTCGATTATCCACCACGACTTTTACGTCAAGGACACCACCTTCACGATGTTCAAGCTGACGATCGTGGGCGCGCTGCATTCGCTGATCGAAAAGGCGGTCCCGGCCGAATTCCCGTGCCTGCGCTGGGGGTTCATCGAGGCCAGCGCGCAATGGGTGCCCTATGTGCTGAACGACCTGGAAGACCGCTTCCGGCGCGCCGGCAAGCCGTTCTTCGACGCTCCGCTGGCCGAGAACAACATGTATGTCGCCTGCGAGGTCACCGACGACCTGCCCTACGTCCTGCGTCACGCCGGCGAGGACAACCTCGTCGTCGGCACCGATTACGGCCACCACGACCCCTCGGCCGAAATCGACGCGATCCAGCTGATCCGCGAGGACCAGCGCGTGCCCGAGCATGTGCGCCGGAAGATCCTCGAAGCCAACCCGCGGGCGCTTTACGGGCTTTAGTGCCTATCCGTTTCAGATTGAACCGCCTCCCCGTCCTTGGCCTTTGTGCCCCCCACACCGTCATGCCCGGACTTGTTCCGGGGTCCAGGCTCGCCCCGGACCCCGATCCGGGGAAAGCCGGGCGACAGCGGTGCCTGACAGTCTGGACCCCGGAACAAGTCCGGGGTGACAGCGGGGGGACAAGGACGGCTGGTGCGGCCCGGCCGCAATCCGTGTCCCGATCCGGCGGAAGGGCCGAAAGCCTGTACCAACGTCTTGCACCCCATCCAGCCAATCTAAACCGGACAGCAGTGGAACAAGTCCGGGCATGACGAGGTAGAAGAGAGGCCGGGGCGCGGCGGGAAGGTTCCAGGTAAAACGGATACGCTCTAGTGCCCGTCCATTTGGGTCGGAAGCGTAAACGCGGCCACGGTCGTCCTTCGATACGCCCCCTTCGGGGGCTACTCAGGATGAGGGCGGGTTGGTATGCCTCAAGAAAATCTCCTCATCCCGAGTAGGCGCGAAGCGCCGTATCGAGGGACGCCACGCCGCAATGATCCAACCTTCAGGACGACACGTGACTTTTCGCTCCTCTCTCTCGACGCTGCTACTTGTCTCGTTCCCTTTCGTTCCTATCGCGGGTGGCGCGCACGCCACCGCTCCCAGCCACGGCATCGCCATGCACGGAGACCTCAAATACGGCGCGGATTTCCGGCATCTCGACTACGTCAACCCCGACGCGCCGAAAGGGGGCGAGCTCCGGCGCGCGGTGCGGGGGACCTTCGACAATCTCAACCCGTTCCTGATCAAGGGCGTTCCCGCGCATGGGCGCCACCTGGTCTTCGAGAGCCTGCTCAAGCGGACATGGGACGAGCCGTTCTCGCTCTACGGGCTGATCGCCGAGACGGTCGAGGTGCCGGACGACCGTTCCTCCGTCACCTTCACGCTGAGGCCCGAGGCGCGCTTTCACGACGGCCGGCCGATCGCCGTCGACGACGTGGTGTTTTCCTGGGAGACCCTGAAAGAGAAGGGCCGGCCCAACCACCGGCTCTACTACAAGCAGGTCCGGCACATCGAGCGGCCCGGCGAGCGCGCGATACGCTTCGTCTTCGACGCCGCCTCGCCCGACCGCGAGCTGCCGCTGATCCTCGGGCTGATGCCGATAATCTCGAAGTCCTACTACGCCGGGGTGGAGTTCGAGAAGACCACGCTGGTCCCCCCGGTCGGCAGCGGGCCCTATCGCATCGAGAAGGTGGATGCCGGGCGCAGCATCGTCTACCGGCGCGACCCCGGTTACTGGGGGCGAGACCTCGCGGTCAACCGGGGGCAGCACAATTTCGACCGCGTCCGCTACGACTACTACCGCGACGGCGACGTGATGATCGAGGCGTTCAAGGCGGGCGAGTACGATTTGCGCCTCGAATTCTCCGGCCAGCGCTGGGCGATCGCCTACGACTTTCCCGCCGCCGCGGACGGGCGGGTGAAGCGTGAAATCCTGCCCAACGGCCGCCCGTCCGGCATGTCCGCCCTGGTCTTCAACGCGCGGCGGGAGATCTTCGCCGACCGCCGGGTGCGCTTCGCGCTGGCACACGCCTTCGATTTCGCCTCGATCAACAAGACCCTGCTGCACGGCGCCTACCGCCGAACCCGCAGCATCTTCGACAACTCGGAGCTCGGTTCGCGCGGTGTCCCAGAAGGCCGGGAGCTCGCCTTGCTGGAGCCGTTCCGGAACAGCCTGCCGCCCGAGCTGTTCGAGAAGCCCTACCGCCCGCCCGGGGACGGCGGCGGCGTCCGGGCGAATCTCAGGACGGCGAAGCGCATTCTGGCCGAGGCGGGCTGGGCGGTGCGCGACGGTGCGCTCAAACGGACCGAAGACGGGCTCGGGATGGCCTTCGAGATCCTGCTGGTCGACCCGGCGAACGAGAAGATCGCGCTTGCGTTCGCCCGCAATCTCAGGCGCCTCGGCGTCGAGGCGCGGGTCCGCACGGTCGACACGCCGCAATTCCAGAACCGGCGCAACACCTACGATTTCGACATGATGATCTATCGCTGGGGCATGTCGCTCTCGCCGGGCAACGAACAGGCGTTCTACTGGGGGAGCAAGGCGGCCGGGCAGGAAGGAACCCGGAACTATCCCGGCATACGCAACCCGGCGGTCGACAGGCTGATAAAACGGATGACCGAGGCGCGCGAACGCGAGGTCTTCGTCGATGTCGTCCGCGCCATGGACCGGGTGCTGCTGTGGGGGCACCACTTCGTCCCCCTCTACTACCTGCACGGCGACCGGGTCGCCTACTGGAACAGGTTCGGCAGGCCCAAGGCGACCCCGCTCTACGGGGTGACGATCGACGCCTGGTGGGAAGACCCGGCGAAGGCCAAGGCGAACCGGTGAAGGCTGCCCGACGGTTTGCCCGCCTCCGGCGCAACCTCTAGGCTGCGTTCGAACAAACAGCGGTATCGACCTCCGAGCTGGAGGCAACAGGGAGACCAGGACGAATGAAGAGAATTCACCAACGGATCCTCGGCGTGTCGGCCGCCGCCTTGCTGGGCATGGCCATCGCCGTCGGGTCCCCGCCCGCCGGCGCGGACACCATCAACATCCGCATCGCCTCCGGGCACCCGCCGACGGTGGTCTATGCCGGGCTGATGAAGAACTTCTTCCAGCCCGAACTCAAGAAGGCCGTCGAGTCCAAGACCAAGTACAAGATCAACTTCATCGAGGGCTATAGCGGCTCCATCGTGAAGGTGTTCGACACCCTCGAAGGGGTGCAGAACGGCGTCGTCGATATCGGCGGCTTCTGCTACTGCTTCGAGGCGTCCAAGGTGCCGATGCACGCCTTCCAGATCATGCTGCCCTTCGGCACCATGGATCCGGTCCAGAGCGTCGCCGCCGCGGCCGACATCTACCGGCAGTTCCCGAGCCTGGAGAAGCGGTTCCAGGACTTCAACCAGACCCTGATCGCGATCATCGGCGACGGCGGCTACAACCTCGGCACGCAGTTCCCGTGGAAGAAGCTCAGCGACCTCAAGGGCAAGAAGATTCTTGGCGCCGGCCTCAACCTCAACTGGATGAAGCAGGCCGGCATCGGCATCGTCCCGGTCACCGACGGGCTTCCGGGCTGGTACCAGAAGCTCAAGACCGGCGTCGCCGAGGGCGGCATCATGTTCCCCAGCGCCTGGGGCAAGACCTTCGGGCTGTGGGAGGTCGGCAAGTACTACACCACGATCGGCTTCGGCTCGATCACCTGGCACGGGCTGACGGTGAACAACCGCTTCTGGAAGAGGCTGCCGGCGGAGGTGAAGCCGATCGTCCAGGAAGTGGCCGACCGCTTCGAGATCAAGACCGGCACCGCCAACAAGGTGGGCTACGACAAGGACATGGCGTGGCTGCGCAAGAACATCACCGTGTCCGACCTGCCGGCCGATGTCAGGCTCGGCTGGGCGAAGGGGCTGGCGCACTGGCCGCAGGCCCACGCCAACGAGCTCGAGAAGAAGGGCTTCCCCGCCAAGAAGATCCTGAACGCCTATCTGGCCGCGGCGGAAAAGCAGGGCTACAAGTGGCCGGTCCGCTACGTGATCGAGTAACGGCGTACGGGCGGCCGGAAGGGGTAACCGGCCGGCCGTTTTTGCCCGGCCTGGGCGCTCGCGGGCAGGATTGACGGAAGCCCGGCATGAACCTCGTCACGCTGACCGACCGCGTCTCCAAGGCCCTCATGGTATTGGCGGCGGTCTGGGCCTTCGCCCTCGTGTTTCTGGTCCTCGGCGACATCGTCGGACGGGGCGCGTTCGACGCGCCCATCTACGGTACGGTCGAGATGGTCAGCGCGTCGGTGGTGATCATCGTCTTCCTCCAGGCCGGCTATGCGATTCGCAGCCGGTCGATGCTCAAGGCGGATTTCCTCGTGACCCATCTGCCGGATCGGGTCCAGCGGGTATTGCTGGCGTTCGGCTATCTGCTCGGCGCCGCGTTCTTCCTGATGATCATCACCGGCGGCTGGGAAGAGAGCATCCGGTCCTACGTCGAGGGCGAGTTCGAAGGCGAGGGCGCGCTCAGGGTTCCTTCCTGGCCGGCGCGCTGGACCGTCATCGTCGGCAGCGCGCTCGCCCTGATCAATTACTGCGTCATGGCCTATCTCGACGTGTTCAGACCCGATCTGGCGGAGTCCGAAGCCGATGCCGAAGGCGCCGGGCCGTAACGGCGTATAGGGACCCGGGACCGTGTTCGACGCCAATGTCGCCGTTCTGCTGGTGGTCTGCCTGGTCGCGCTGGTCGCGGTCGGCGTTCACATCGCCATCGCGCTCGGCATGACCAGCGCGCTCGGCATCTTCCTGGTCACGGGCGCCGATTCCTATGCCTTCCATTCGGTTCAGACCATGCTGGCGGCGACCGCCTATGAGGCGATCCGCGCCTATGTCTTCGCGGTCATCCCGCTGTTCATGCTGATGGGCGAGTTCATCGGCAAGTCGGGCACGGTCACCGATGTCTATCGCGGCATCAACCGCCTGCTGCGCAAGTTGCCCGGCCGGCTGGCGATCGCGACGGTGGTGGGCAACGCGCTGTTTTCCTTCGTCACCGGCGTCAGCATCGCCTCGGCCGCCGCGTTCTCGCGCATCGCCTATCCCGAAATGAAGCGCTTCGGATACCACCGCGGGTTCGCGCTGGGCACCGTCGCCGGGTCGAGCTGCCTCGGCATGCTGATTCCCCCCAGCGTGCTGATGATCGTGTGGGGCATCCTCACCGAACAGTCGATCGGCCAGATCTTCGCGGCGGGCATCCTTCCGGGTTTCCTGCTGGCCGCGATGTTCGTCGCCTACGTGTTCGCCATGGCGCTCCTGAAGCCCGGCCTAGTCGGCGCAGGGTCGCGGGAGACCGCCGCCGTGGCCGCAATGGAGGATGTCGAAGAGGTATCGACGCTGCAGTTCCTGGTCAGCCTGTTCGGCATCGTCGCGGTGATCGTCGTCGTGCTGGGCGGCATCTGGTTCGGCGTTTTCACGCCCACCGAAGGCGCCGGCGCGGGCGCCTTCATCGGTCTCGTGCTTGCCGTCGCCAAGGGCATGCGTCTGCGCGAGTTCATCGAGTCCATCCTGTCGGTCGGACGCACCTCCGCTCCCATCCTGCTATTGCTGATCACCGCCGCGCTCTATTCCCGCACGCTCGCCATGACCGGGATGACCAACGCCATCGAGGGCGTGTTCCTGGGGACGGGGATGCCCCCCTGGGTGATCCTGACGGCGATGGTGCTGATCTGGTTCGCGCTCGGCATGATCATCGATTCGATCTCGATCATGCTGCTTACCGCTGCGATATTCGCGCCGATCGCGGTCAAGCTGGGCTACGAGCCCATCGCGTTCGCGATTATCGCGATCATCGCGATAGAAGCGGGCCTGCTGACGCCGCCGTTCGGGCTGCTGGTCTACACGGTGAAATCGGCGATCCAGAATATCGATCCCGAGATAAGCGTCATGACGATCTTCAGGAGCTCGATCCCCTACTGGATCATCATGCTGATCGGGATGACGGTGATCATCCGATTCCCCGAGATCGCAACCTACCTGCCCGACCTCCTGTTCCAGCCGAGCTGAGCGGAAACGCAGGCCAGCCCGACTTCCGCAACTCGGGGGTTATGTGTGTGCTAACCCATTGATTCTTTGTGGCCGCACCTCCAAAGGTCGGCACTACAGGGCGCGGCGCGGCGTGGGTCGTCAGGCGGCGATGCGCGGCGCCGGCTGTTGCGACAGGCGGGACACTAGCCTCCGCCGCCGATGAAATCGGGCCGGCGCTTTTCCTTCAGGCTGGCGACGCCCTCGCGGACCTCGGGGCCGCCGAAGCCGAGGAATTCGAGCGCCAGCGAGGCATCGAAGGTCGGGCCCGCCATCTTGAGCCAGTTGTTGAGCGTGTACTTGGTCCAGCGGATCGCGCTCGGCGCGCCGCGGGCGAGCTTGCGGGCGACGCCGTAGGCGGTATCGAGCACCGCATCGTCGTCGACCGCGAGCGAGACCAGGCCGATCCGCTCCGCCTCCTCGCCGCTCACCGGCTCGCAGAGCAGCAGATAGTATTTCGCCTTGGCCATGCCGCAGAGCAGCGGCCAGACGATCGCCGCGTGATCGCCCGCCGCGACGCCGAGGCGCGTATGGCCGTCGATCAGCCGCGCGGTCTTCGCCGCGACCGAAATATCGGCCAGCAGCGCGCAGACCAGCCCCGCCCCCACCGCCGGCCCCCTGATCGCCGAGACCACCGGCGTCGAGCACTCGATCATGCCGTAGACCATGTCCCTGGCCTCGTGCCAGACGCGGATGCGGGTCTCGTAGTCGAGCGTCATCTCCTCCACCAGGTCGAGGTCGCCGCCGGCCGAGAACGCTTCGCCCGCGCCCCGAATCAGCGCGACCCGCGTTTCCGGGTCCTTGTCGACATCGCCCCAGACCCTGGAAAGCTCGGCGTGCATCGCCGCGTCCGCCGCGTTCAGGCGCGCCGGGTTGTTGAGCACGATCTCCAGGATTCCGGGTTCCGGGCGGGAGAGTTCGAGACGCTCGTAGCTGGCAAACCGGTCGGACATGGGTATCGGCCGCTCCTCTCGGGCATGGCTCTGGACGCTCCGGCGAAGCTACCCTAGAACCACCTCCGGCGACACGGGGGACGGGGATGGCTCTCAGGCTGAACTTCGCCTGCGGCAATTACGACCGCATGGACGCGCTCAAATCGGGCGAGGTGAGCCCGGACGGAATCGACCTCGAATTCGTCGGCATCGACGCGCCGCGCGAGATCTTCGACCGGATGATGGGCGAGGACGCCTTCGACGTCTCGGAGCTGTCGTCGTCGGAGTTCATCTCGATGACGGCGGCCGGCGACCGCCGCTTCGTCGCGATCCCGGTGTTCCCGTCCAAGGCCTTCCGCCACGGCTTCTTCTGCATCAACCGCAATGCCGGCATCGCGCGCCCGAAGGACCTGGAAGGCAAGCGGATCGGGGTCCCGCTCTATACCCAGACCGCGGCCGTCTGGTGCCGCGGCCATCTCGCCGAGGATTACGGCGTCGATCTCTCGACCGTCGAATGGGTCCAGGGCGCGGTCGAGAAGGTGGGCACCCACGGCACGCCGTCGGCGCCGCCGTTGCTCAAGCCCGCGCGCATCGTGCAAAACGAGACCGGGCGGTCCCTGAGCGACATGCTGGCCGACGGCGAGATCGACGCGCTGCTCGGCTCCCGGCTGCCGGAATCGCTCCGCAGCCATCCGGACGTGGTCCGCCTGTTCCCAGATTTCCGCGAGGTCGAGAAGGCGCTCTACCGCGCGCGGAAAATCCACCCGATCATGCATCTGGTGGCGATCAAGCGGGAAATCCACGAGAAGCACCCGTGGATCGCCAAATCCCTCTACGACGCCTTCGAGGCTTCCAAGGCGCTGGCGCTCCAACGGATGCGGATCTCCGCCGCGCAGCGCTACATGTTGCCGTTCCTGGTCTCCGACCTCGAGGAGATCGACGAGCTCTTCGACGACGGCGATCCCTGGCCCTACGGCGTCGAGCCCAACCGCCCGACCCTGGAGGCGTTGGTGCGCTATCTGAAAGACCAGGACTTCATCGCCGGGACGATGCCGGCCGAAAGCCTGTTCGTCTCCGTGGAGGCCTGACCCGGGCGGAAATATCGACGCCGGGATCGCGAGGAAAAGGAAATGGAAAGATGCCTGTGAGCACCGAAAAGCCGTTTTCTCCCACGCGAATACTTGGCCTCTTCCTTGTCGCGCTGTCCGTGGGCCATGTCCGGAGCGCCGCGGACGCCGCCGAGGTCCGGATCGACCGGAACTTCGAGCCGGCCGCCGCGCCCGGACCGAAGGTTCCCGCCATCGCCGCTTCGGAACTGAAGACTTCCAAAGGCAGCGTGACGGCCCGTATCGACGACCGGGATTTCGAGCTTGAGACGCTGACCGTCACGCCGCCCGGCGCGGGACCGTTTCCGCTCGCCGTCGTGTCGCACGGCGTGCCGACGCGCGGCGGACGCGACGCCCGGCGGAGAACGCGTATCCGCTCGATGCTGCCGGTGGCGGAGGATTTCGCCCGGCGCGGCTACAAGGCGGTCGTCTTCGCGCGGCGGGGATACGCCTCGTCCGACGGACCGGTCGCGGAGGGCTACGGACGGTGCCACGAGGCGCACCGGAGGTCCTATGTGTGGGCCGCCGTCGAGGGGGCCAAGGACTTCGATGCGGTCATCGCGGCGCTCGCGGGCCGGCCCGACATCGACGGCTCCAAGGTGATCGCCGCCGGACAATCGGGCGGGGGATTCGCGGCGAGCGCGCTCGCCATGTTCGCGCCGCCCGGCCTGATCGGCATCGTCAACTTCGCCGGCGGGCGCGGCGGAGCGAAGAAGGGCGGCAATTGCAGCGAGGACGGATATGTCGGCGCGTTCGGGGATTTCGGCAAGGAGGCGAAGGTGCCGGCGCTGTGGCTCTATTCGACAACCGACAAGCTGTTCTGGCCGGAGCTCGTGGACCGCGCTTTCGAGGCCTATGCGAGCAACGGTGCGCCGGTGCGTCTCGACCGCGTGGGACCGCTCTGGTTCACCGGTAACGGCCACTTTCTTGTCGCGCTCGGCGGGCGCGAGTTCTGGCGCCCCCGGATCGACGATTTCCTGAACGCGATCGGCGCGCCGAACTGGAAGGAGGCGCCGGACGACGCGGCCGTCGAGAGGCTGGACCCACCGGCGGGCATGAGCCAGCGCGGGGTCCGGTCCTGGCGCCGCTATCTGGCGGAGGCCCCGCACAAGGCCGTGGCCCTCGGCGAGGACGGGCGGGGCGGGGGGTCGTGGCGGCGCGATAGCTTGGAAGAGGCAACGGAAGCCGCGATCCGGAGTTGCGAAAAGCGGAGCAGCGGCTGCCGGATCGTCTCGGTCGACGGCAGGATGACGCAGTAGCCGGGGCGCCGAGACCTCGCCCCGAGCCCGTCGACGAAGCGCCGCCCCGCTTCAACCCGTACCGCATATGCTCTAGTTTGCCGGCCGCAACGATTGTCGTTCGAGCCGGGGAGAGGCCGCCATGACCGAAGCCTTCATCTGCGACGCCGTGAGGACCCCGATCGGCCGCTACGGCGGCGCGCTCAGCGCGGTGCGCCCCGACGACCTCGGCGCGGTCCCGATCGCGGCGCTGATGGAACGCAACGGACAGGTCGACTGGGAAGAGGTCGACGACGTCTATTTCGGCAACGCCAACCAGGCGGGCGAGGACAACCGCAACGTGGCCCGCATGTCGGGGCTGCTGGCCGGGCTCCCGGTCGGGGTCGGCGGGGCGACCGTCAACCGGCTGTGCGGATCGGGGCTGGAGGCGGTCTCCCAGGCGGGCCGCATGATCCGCACCGGCGAGGCCGGGCTCGCCATCGCCGGCGGGGTCGAGAGCATGTCGCGTGCGCCCTTCGTGATGGGCAAGGCGGACCAGCCGTTCTCGCGCAAGGCGGAGGTCTACGACACCACTCTCGGCTGGCGCTTCGTCAACCCCAGAATGGAGGAGATCTACGGCATCGACTCGATGGGAGAGACCGCCGAGAACCTCGCCGAGGAGCGCCAGATCACGCGCGAGGACCAGGACGAATTCGCGCTGTGGAGTCAACGGAAGGCCGGGGACGCGCAGGAAGCCGGCCGGCTGGAGGCGGAAATCGTCCCCGTGACCGTCCCCAGGCGGCGCGGCGATCCCATCGTGGTCTCGGTCGACGAGCACCCGAGGAGCGACGCCACGCTGGAGGCGCTGGCCAAGCTGCGCCCGGCGTTCCGCAAGGACGGCACCGTGACCGCGGGCAACTCGTCGGGCGTCAACGACGGGGCGGCGGCGCTGATCGTCGCCGACGAGGCGGCGGCCAAGCGCCACGGGCTCAGCCCCCGGGCGCGCATCGTCGGCGCGGCGACCGCCGGGGTTCCGCCCCGGATCATGGGGATCGGCCCGGCGCCCGCGACCCGCAAGGCGATGGAGATGACCGGACTCTCGCTCGACGACATCGACGTGATCGAGCTCAACGAGGCCTTCGCCGCGCAGTCGCTCGCGGTGACCCGAGAGCTCGGGATCGCCGACGACGACGAGCGGGTCAACCCGAACGGCGGCGCGATCGCGCTCGGCCATCCGCTCGGCTGCAGCGGCGCTCGGCTGGCGACGACCGCGCTCTACGAGCTCGAACGGCGCGGCGGCCGCTACGCGCTCTGCACCATGTGCATCGGCGTCGGCCAGGGCATCGCGATGGTGATGGAGCGGGTGTAGCCGCTTCTCCGGGCTTTCGCGGGCTCCGGTTCGGCGGCACAATGGGCCCGCCAACCGCCCGGGGAGGATCGCCATGCCGAAGGTCCTGACAGAGGCCGAGGTCGATCAGTTCTGGAACGAGGGGTATTGCTTCCCCTTCGACTGCCTGACCGCGGAAGAGGCCGCCGAGGCGCGGGCCAGGTTCGAGGCGTTCGAGGCCGAGATCGACGTGGACATCAACAAGTTCCTCAGGGCCAAGGTCCATCTCAGCTTCATGTGGCTGTGGGAACTTGCCCACCATCCGAGAATCCTCGATGCGGTCGAGGATTTGATCGGCCCCAACATCCTGCTCTATCTGTCGACGCTGTGGTTCAAGAGCCCGGGCGATGGCAAGCGGGTCTCCTGGCACCAGGATTCGGCCTATTACGGTCTGGAGCCGCATGACGTGGTCACGCTGTGGCTCGGTTTCACCGACTCGAACGCGGAGAACGGCTGCGTGCAGATCATCCCCGGCACCCACAAGCAGCCCGACTACGTCCATGTCGAGACCTATGCGGAGAACAACCTGCTGGCGCGCGGCCAGAGCATCGAGGAGATCGACGACTCGCGGGCCGTGAAGCTCGAACTGAAGGCCGGGCAGTTCTCGCTGCACCACGAGAGGCTGGTGCACGGCTCCGAGCCCAACATGTCGAAAGACCGCCGGCTCGGCATGTCGTTCACCTTCCTGCCAACCCATGTGCGCTGCAACCTGCCCAACCGGACAACGGTGCTGTGCCGGGGCGTCGACGAGTACAACTACTGGCAGCGCGATCCCGAGCCGCGCTACGACCGCGACCCGGTGTGTTGGGAGGTGCTTGAGTACTGGGTAAAGGGCTACGCCGATCCCAACGTCACCCAGGAAGCGCTGATCACCCGCTGAGCGCGTCGAGGTCGGCCAGCACCTGCGCCGGGTGGTCGGCCGGCTTCACCGTGGCGTAGGAGGCGGCAACCCTGCCGTCCGGCCCGATCAGGACCGACCGGCGCGGGGTTCTGGCGTCCTCGGGCGTCGTCACGCCGTAGGCGACGCTCGCCGACCTGTCCAGATCGCTCAGCAGGTCGAAGGGAAACGCCTGCTTCTCCCTGAAATTCCCGTTCGCCTGGGTCGAGTCGTAGCTCACGCCGAGAATGACGGTATTCCGGTAGTCAAAGTCCTGGATTCGATCACGGAACCCCTGGCCTTCGGCGGTTCACCCGGGCGTGGAAGCCTTCGGGTACCACCAGAGGAGGACGTAGCGGCCCGCGAAATCGTCGAGGCTGACCGTCATGCCGTCCTGGTTCGTCATCGAGAAGGCGGGCGCGGGCGCCCCGGCTTCGATCAGGCTCATGTCCTTCCCCGCTCCATGTCGCGCCGCCTCGCGCGGCGGGCGCAGGGTAAAGCGAATCGCGGCGTGGCGAAACCGGCGGGCTCTTGCTCGGGCCGCGAACCCGCGTACCATCGTCGGAAGACCTGCTTGGGGAGATCGTTCATGGCCAGCGACGTTCGCACCATCGAGACCGCCGATGTCGTCTATCTCGATCATGGCGGCAAGCCGCTCGCGATGCGGCTGTTCTTTCCGGACGGGGACGGTCCGTTCCCGGCGGTGATCGACCTTCACGGCGGCGCCTGGAACCGGGGCGACCTCGCCACCTGCCGGGAGCGCGACGAGGCGCTGGCCGAGGCCGGGCTGGTCGCCGCGGCGATCGACTTCCGCCATGCCGGGGACGGCTATCCCACCTCGCTGGCCGACATCAACTACGCGGTCCGCTGGCTCAAGGCCCATGCTGGCGAGTACCGCGTGGACGCGAACCGCATCGGCCTGTCGGGCCAGTCGAGTGGCGGCCATCTCGCGATGCTGGCGGCGATGCGGCCGGACGATTCGCGCTACGCCGCGATCCCTCTCGACGGCGTTTCGGGTGAATTCGACGCGCGCGTGCTCTGCGTCGGCATGTCGTGGCCGGTGATCAACCCGCTGTCGCGCTACCGCCACGCCAAGCGGGTGCAGGCGCGCCCGGAGCCTCCGGCATGGGTCGCGGAGATCCCGGACTGCCACGACCGTTACTGGGTCACCGAGGAAGCGATGGCGGAGGGCAACCCGACGCTCGCCCTCGAACGCGGCGAGGACGTGGAAACCCCGCCGGCGCTCTGGGTGCAGGGCGAACCGGACGAGGTGCACGACTACCGCGATCTCGACAGCGACGCCGACGTGAACGAGCCCGAGCGTTTCGCACGCAACTACCGCGCGGCGGGCGGCGAGATCGAGGTGCTCTATATCGAGCAGGCCACGCGGTCGTCGGCGACCTCCTTCGAGCCGCTAGCCAGGTTCTTCAACCGGCACCTCGCGGCGTAGCCGGGTCCCGTCCCTCGATACGGCGCTGACGCGCCTACTCGGGATGAGGAATAGAAAGAAACCCTCACCCTGAGTAGCGGCGTAGCCGCGTATCGAAGGGCGGCCGCTACCGCTGCGCCCGCATCGCCGTCTGGTAGCGCGTCCAGGCCACGTCGAGGGCGGCGAGGCAGGCGGGGTCGAACTCCGCCTCGGGCTCGGGATCGGCGAGCCAGTTTCCCTTAGCGTCCTCGCCTCTCAGCAGAATCGCGGTGGCTCCGTCGAACTGGACCTGGCGCACATGGGTTGCCGCGAAATGGACCGCGAAGCCGATCCGCGGCCAGCCGGCCCGGTTGGGCTCCGAGGAATGGATGGTCTTGTTGTGGTGGATCGACATCTGTCCGGCGGCGAGCGGCATTTCCACCGCCAGGCTCTCGTCCACGTCGCGCACCGTCTGGCCGCGCACCAGCATGTTGTCGGGGTCGGGGATCTCGTCATGCAGCAGGATCTCGGGGCCGAGATGCGAGCCCGCGATGATCTTCATGCAGCCCGCCTCGCTGGTCGCGTCGGTGAAGGCGATCCAGGCGGTCACCGATTCCGGCGGTTCGAGCCCGTAATACGTCGAATCCTGATGCCATGAGATGAAGCTCGGGTCGTGCGCCTTCTTGGCGAAGAAGGACGAGCCCCAGCACACGAAATCGGGCCCCAGCAGGTCCTCGATCGCATCGATCAGGCGCGGCCGCCGGATCACCTCCCAGAGCCACGGAAAGGGGAGATGCGCCTTGATGCGGTAGCGCGACTGCGCGCCGCCCTCGGTGCTCCCGTCGAGCGCCTCGTAGCGCGCGCGGAGCCCGTCCGCCTCCTCGGCGGTCAACAAATCGACCGGCCAGACCGCGCCGGTGCTCCGCCACTGCTCGAGCTGGGCATCGTTCAGGACCTTAGCCATCGGATCGGCCCTCCGCGGGGGCGTAGCGGCTCGCGGGCCGCTTCAGCCCCAGGTTCTCCCGCAGCGTAGCCCCTTCGTACTCGGTGCGAAACAGCCCGCGCCGCTGCAAGACCGGCACCACGCGGTCGACGAAGTCGTCGAGCCCTTCCGGCAGGTAAGGGAACATCAGGTTGAACCCGTCGCTTCCCCGCGTCTCCAGCCATTCCTCCATCTCGTCGGCGATCTGCTCGGGGGTGCCGAGGATGCAGAGCCCGGAATAGCCGCCGAGGCGCTGGGCGAGCTGGCGCACCGTCAGGTTCTCGCGCTTCGCCAGCGCGATCGCCCGCTCGCGCCCCGACTTGGACGCGTTGCTCTCCGGAATCTCGGGCAGCGGGCCGTCGGGGTCGAATTTCGAGGCATCGTGGCCCAGCGAGATCGAGAGCGACGCGATGGCGCTGTCGAAATGGACCTTGCTGTCGAGCAGCGCGCGCTTCTCCTTCGCCTCTTCGAGCGAGTCGCCGACCACCACCATGCAGCCCGGCAGGATCTTCATCCCGTCCGGGTCGCGCCCGGCCTTCTCCATCCGGCCCTTGACGTCGGCATAGTACGCGCGGCCCGCTTCGAGGTTGGCCGCCGGGGCGAACACCGCCTCCGCGGTCTCGGCGGCGAGTTGGCGACCCGCGTCGGAGGCCCCGGCCTGGACGATGACCGGCCAGCCCTGCACCGGCCTGGCGATGTTGAGCGGCCCGCGCACGTCGAAATACTCGCCCTTGTGGCCGAGCACGTGGAGCTTCGCCGGATCGAAGAAGATGCCGCTCTCCTGGTCGCGCAGGAACGCGTCGTCCTCCCAGCTGTCCCACAGCCCGGTGACCACGTCGAAGAACTCGCGCGCCCGCCTGTAGCGCAGCGCGTGTTCGAGATGGTCGTCGCGGCCGAAATTGCGCGAGGCGTCCGGGTTCGAGGTGGTCACCACGTTCCAGCCCGCCCGGCCCCCGCTGATATGGTCGAGCGAGGCGAAGCGCCGGGCGACGTGGTAGGGCTCGTCATAGGTCGTGGAGCCGGTGGCGATCAGCCCGAGATGCCCGGTCGCCATGGCGAGCGCCGGCAGGAGCGTCATCGGCTCGAACGAGGTGACGGTGGCGCTCCGCTTCAGCGCGTCCATCGGCATGTTGAGGACGGCGAGGTGGTCGGCCATGAAGAAGGCGTCGAACCGCCCGCGTTCGAGCGTTCGCGCGAAGCGCTCGATGTGCTTGAAGTTGAAATTGGCGTCCGGCCAGGCGCCCGGATAGCGCCACGACCCGGTGTGGATGGTCACCGGCCGCATGAAAGCGCCGAGGCGCAGCTTCCTCTTTTCCGCCATGGCCATGCCGTTCCCGATCTTGCGCGATGATAGGTGGGCGAGAGACCGCGTCAACGCGGGGCGGGCGCCTCGTCCAGCAGCTCGGCATAGACCGCGAGCGTGTCGCGGCGCATGGCTTCCAGGGTGAACCGGGCGCGCACATGGCGCATCGCCGCTTGCGCCATCGCGCGGCGGCGGTCGGGCGAGAGATCCAGGGCCTCCGAGATCGCGCCGGCCAGCGCGCCGGCATCGCCCGGCGGGACCAGCCAGCCGGTCTCGCCAGGAACGACGGTCTCGCGCGTGCCGCCGTGCCCCGCCGCCACCGGGGGCCGGCCCATCGCCTGCGCCTCGACCGCCACGCGGCCGAAGGATTCCGGTTCGGTCGAGGGAACCACGACGACGTCGGCCGCGAGATACGCGGCGGGCATGTCGTTGCACTGGCCCGCGAAGCGCACGCGCCCGGCGAGCCTGGCATCGTCGATCGCCTTCCCGACGGCGGCGCCGTAGCCGCCTTCGGCCTCGGCGCCGACGAACACACAACGGACATCGGTCCGGTCGAGCCGCGCCATCGCGGCCACCGCCGTCTCGTGGCCTTTCCAGCGCGAGAGGCGCACGGGCAGCATGACCAACGGTCCGTCGTCGCCGGCCGACCACGCGCCGCGCAGCCGCGCAACGCGCGCCGCCGATACCTGCGCGGGATCGAAGACCGCCGGGTCGATGCCGCGGGGAATGGTCCTCAGACGGGATCGCGGAACCCCGTAGACCCCGGCGACGTGGTCGGCGATGAACGCGGATACCGCGATCACGCGCTCGCCCCGCGCCATGACGGCGTTTGTAGCGGCGTTTGAGCGCCGTGCGGGCGGAGTAGAAGCCGTGGAACGTGGTGACGAAACGCGCGCCGGTTTGCCGGGCCGCATACCACGCGCTCCAGGCCGGCGCGCGGCTGCGCGCGTGGACGATCGCAATCTCCCGCGCCCGGATCAGGCGGCGGAGACGTCCGGCATTCGCCCAAATCGCGAGCGGGTTCTTGGCGTCCAGCGGAAGGGTGACGTGCTCGCCGCCGGCGCGTTCGATCTCCACGGCCAGGGGGCCTCCGGAAGAGGCGACGACCGCGCGCCAGCCGGCCGCGGCGATCGCTTGCGCGATCTCGACGGTCCCCCGTTCGACTCCGCCCAGATTCAGCGCGGGCAGCACCTGGAGGATGGCCGGGGTGGGGCCGGGATCGCCCGTCGAGTCGGGGCCGGACATCGGTCGCGAAACTGCCACAGCCCGCCGCGCCCCGCCACCGCCGCAGGCTGTCCGACTCCCGAACCGTAACTTGTTCACGTTATGTCCCGATTTGATATGATCGTGCTTTGTTCCGGAGCCGGCGGGACCCATGCTCGACAGCGCGATCGCTTCCAGGACCGGCGCGGGAGACGCGGCGGAAGCCCGCATCCGGCGCGGCGTCGCGCGGCTGCTGACCGATCTCGGCTACGGTGTGCTCTACGAGTTCAAGCTGACCAGCGGCCGGAGGGTCGACGTGATCGGGCTCAACGACGAGGCGGAGTTCGTCATCGTCGAGGTCAAGTCCTCGGTCGAGGATTTCCGAAGCGACCGCAAGTGGCGCGAATACCTGCCATTCTGCGACCGCTTTTTCTTCGGGGTCTCGGAGCGGTTTCCGGACCGTCTGCTGCCCGGCGATTGCGGAGTCATCGTCGCCGATGCCTATGGCGGCGCGATCCGCCGGGAGGCAGCGCCGGTGTCGGTCAACGGCACCCGCAAGCGGCGCCAGATCGTCCGCTTCGCGCTGGCCGCGGCCGGACGGCTGCAACGCCGGATCGACCCCGGCTCGTAACCGCGCGGGCGAAGGCCGGCGCGGTTGTGCGTCGCGCGATAATCGTTAAATTCGGGCGCTCGGGAGGCTCGGGCGGGAACTCCGGTCCGGCCGGACACGAAAGGGAGTAACGGCACCATGAAATTCCGTATGGCAATCGCGGCCGCGGCCGTCGTGGCGGTCGCGCCGGCGCTGGCGTCGGCGGAGAAGAAGATCAGCCTCAAATACCTGACCGCCTGGGACGACCGGGTCCAGGGAACCAAGCTGATCGGCTACGCCTTCGGCAAGAAGGTGGAAGCGGCGACCAAGGGCAGGATCAAGATCAGCTATTCGGGTCCCGAGGTGGTCAAGTCGCGCCAGCAGTTCCAGCCGGTTTCGCGCGGCGTGTTCGACCTAAACCTGTCTGTCGCGCCCTACTACATGGGCGTGACCGCCGTCGCGATGGGCGCCTTCGCGCTGCACGCCGATACCGAGGACTGGCGGAAGAAGGGCTACTGGCAGTATTTCGACGAGGAGATGCAGCGCTTCAATCAGAAGATGATCGTGCATGCGGTGGGCGGCTCCGGGTCGGACGTCTTCCACGTCATGCTGAAGCGGCCGGTCGACCCCAAGAGCCTGCAACCGCTCAAGGGCCGCAAGATCCGCGGCAACGCGTTCTACACCCCGGTCGTCGATCCGCTCGGCGGGTCGCGGGTGAACCTCAACGGCGGCGAGATCTATTCGGCGCTCCAGAAGGGCGTCGTCGAGGGCGCGTGCTGGCCGGTTCAGGGCGCGGTCGACTTCAAGTGGTACGAGGTCGCCAAGTACATGATGCGGCCCCGCTTCGGCGTCTCGCCCTATACCGTTACCATGAACATGGACGCCTTCAAGAAGCTGTCCAAGGCCGACCAGGCGCTCATGCTCAGGCTCGGGCACGAGTTGGAGAAGGAGGTCCCGCCCCAGTTCGACGAAGGGACCAACAACGAACTCAAGATCCTGGCCGAGAAGGGGGTCAAGGAAACCCATCTCCACCCCGATGTCGCGGCCAAGATGAAGGCGGGCTTCGTCAAGGGCGTATGGAACCTGGCCATCACCGCCAATAAGAAGACCGAGGCGCGCGCACGGAAGCTCTACGAGATGGCGCGCGACAACGGCGATGCGCCCAAGACCCTGAACTAGTTCGACGGCGGCAGGCAGACAAACGCCCGCGCCCGGGCGCCGCCACCCTCCCCCAACCCCTCCCGCAAGCCCCGGACTGCGATCCGGGGCAAGCGGGAGGGGGAAGGTACGGAGGAGCCGCCAGGCGAATTCCCTCTCCCCACCGGGGAGAGGGTCAGGGTGAGGGGGCCGCTCGCACGACAGTTGGCTGCGAGCGTGCCCGGTCGAAAAATGCTCTAGCCGGTCGTTTCCCTCGGCGCCCGCTTGGCGAGGATGCGTTGCAGCGTGCGCCGGTGCATGTTGAGGCGACGCGCGGTCTCGGACACGTTTCGGTCGCATTGCTCGTAGACCCGCTGGATGTGTTCCCAGCGGACCCGGTCGGCGGACATCGGATGCTCCGGCGGCGGCGGCAGCCCGTCTTCCCGGGCGAGCAGCGCGGCCTCGACGGCATCGGCATCGGTCGGCTTGGCGAGGTAGTCGACCGCCCCCGCCTTCACCGCGGCGACCGCGGTCGCGATGTTGCCGTAGCCGGTCAGCATCACCACCCGCGTATCGGCGCCCGCGTCGCGCAGCGCCTCGACGATCTCGAGCCCGCTGCCGTCCTCCAGCCTGAGGTCGAGCACCGCACAGCAGGGGGAGCGCTCCCTGGCCGCGACCAACCCTTCGGCCACCGACCCGGCGACCTCGCAGCGAAAGCCGCGCGCTTCCATGGCCCGCGCGAGCCGGGTGCGGAACGGCGCGTCGTCGTCGACGATCAACAGCGTTCTGCCGCGCCGTCCGCCTTTCGAAGGTTCGCGTCCTTCGCTCATGCGATCGCTTCCCGCCCGACGGCCATCGCGGTCTGGACGGTCCACGGCCTCGGGGGCCAGGTCACCGTCGCCACGGCACCTTGCGGCTCGCGGTTCGAAAAGGCCAGCTGCGCACCCGTCAGCTCCAGCAGGGTGCGCGCGATGAATACGCCGAGCCCCATATGGCCGCCCTCCGCGTCGCGCGACGAGACATAGGGCTCGCCCAGCCGCTCGAGCAGGCGCGGCGCGATCCCCGGACCGTCGTCGGTTACTGTAACGCGCCAGAAATCGCCGCTCCACCGCGTCGCGACGACGACCTCGCCGCGCGCGAACTGGATCGCGTTCTCGACCAAATTGCCGATCCCGTGCACCACCTCCGGGAGGTTGAGGACCAGCGGCGGCGGCATGTCCGGGCAGGACTCGTCGGGCGCCGCGTCGAAGCGGAGCCGGATGCGGGACGCGGCGTGCCTGAGCGCGGCGGTCTCGACTAGGGCGTCGAGCCCCAGCTCGACCAGCGATTGCGAGGAGGCGGCCTCCGCGGGGCCGCGTCCGAGATCGGCGAGAATCCGCCGGCAGCGCTCGGTCTGCTCGATCAGCAGGTCGATGTCCTCCCCGAGCGGGCTGTCGTCGGGCAGTTCGCGGGCGAGCTCCCGGCTGACCACGGCGATGGTGCCGAGCGGCGTGCCGAGCTCGTGCGCGGCGGCGGCGGCCAGCCCGCCGAGCGCGGTGAGCTGCTGCTCCCGCGCCAGCGCGAGCTGCGAGGCGGTCAGCGCATAGGACATCCGCCGCGCCTCCAGAGCGAGCCGCCAGGTCAGGCCGGCGAAAAACGGGATTCCGACGGCGAGCGCGACCCAGCTGCCCAGGATGTAGACCGGCGGCAGCATCAACCCGTCGCCCTCCCAGGGGAGTGGCAAATGCCAGAACCCGAGCAGGGTAACCGCGGCCAGCGCGATTCCGCAGAGGACGGCGATGCCGCGGCGGTTCATCATCATCGCCGAGACCGTCACCGGCGCCAGCAGCAGGAAGGCGAAGGGATTGCCGAGGCCGCCGGTGAGGTAAAGCAGGACCGCGAGCTGGACCAGGTCGAAGGCGAGCAGCCGGGAAACCGCGCCCTGCCGCAGACTTTCCTGCACGGGGCGAACCGTCATCAGCACGATGTTGAGGACGACCGACGCGCCCACCACCGCGAACGCCTCCAGAAGCGGCACCGGAAAGCCGAACCCGAAATGCACCACCAGCAGCGCGGCCGCCTGCCCGCCGATGGCGCCCCAGCGCATCAGCGTCAGCGTCGCGAGCCGCAGCCGTCTCCTGCGCGACAGATTGGCGAAACCGGTCGGGTTCGCGTTCTCGTTCATTTCGACGCTCCCCGGCCGCCCCGGCGGACGGCGCGCGATTCTTGCAAACGGGCGAATATCCTCCATTTTATCCGAACGGGGTACCGAACCCGTGAACGCGTTTCGGCCGGAGATTTCGATGCCACGACACAAGACGCCGAGAACCGCCGCCGCGATTCTGGCGGCGGTCCTGCTGTTGATCGCCGGGACGGTTTCGGCCCGGGCGGGCTCCCCCACGCAGGCCCTGGTGGACAACGCCCGCTATACGCTCGAGAAGATGGTGCGCAATCCCGAGCTCAAGCCGCTCCCGGACCTTCTCAGGAAGGCCAAGGCGGTGCTGATCGTCCCGAGCCTGCTGAAGGCGGGCTTTTTCGTCGGCGGGGAGGGCGGCAGCGGCGTGCTGCTGGCGCGCGGCGCGGGAGGCGCATGGAGCAATCCGGCGTTCTTCGGCATCGGTTCGGGCAGCTTCGGACTCCAGATCGGCTTTCAGGATTCGGAGGTCATCCTCCTGATCATGTCGCGCAGGACCCTGGAATCGATGCTGGAAGCGAAGGTCAAGCTGGGCGCCGACGCGTCGGTCTCCGCCGGCCCGGTCGGCATCGGATTCGAGGGGGGGACGGCGATCAACCTGAACGCCGACATCTATTCCTACGCGCTCTCGCGGGGCGCCTTCCTCGGCGTCTCGTTCGAGGGCTCGGTCACCGTCGAGGACAGGGACCGCAACAGGGCCTATTACGGCCCCGGCGCCAGCGCGCGGTCGATCCTCGTGAAGCAACGTCATTCCAACCCGGGGGCGGCGGAGCTGTTGCGCGTCTTGAGCGCGTATTAGGGAGTCCCGGCGCCTTTCCCGCGCTCAGAACCCCACGCTAACCGCCAGGAAGAACGTCCGTCCCCATCCCGCTACGGTGGGGCCGTCCACGCTCCCCGGGTCCGCGGTGTCGATCGAGTAACCCGCGTCGGTCAGGTTGAAGATGCCGCCGGTGATCCGGACCCCGTCCAGCCCGACCGGGTTCGTCCAGTCCACCCTCAAATCGTGGCCGGTCCAGGGATCGAAGCTGCCCGTGCCTTCCTCGTTCTTGAAGCCCGAGCGGTGACTCACCGTCCAGATGGCGCGCACGCCGCCGCGCCACGCCGAAAGCCTGGCGCGCATCATGTCCTTCGGACGCACGACACGCGTCGGGACGCCATCGACGGTACGATCGGTGTCGGTCTCCCGCCGCCACGTCCCGTAGACGCCGAACCCGCCCCAGGACGTTTCGAAGGTCGTTCCGAACCGGGCCATGATGCCCTCGGTTTTCGCGTCGACGACATTGGCGAACCTGTCGTGGATCACAGGGTCAGGGCTGTCCTCCCACCGGACGCAGTTGGAAGTGATGTCCCCGGCGCACTCCTCCAGGTTGCGAAGCGCCCAATCGGCGGATTGGTTTCCCGGCGCTCCGGTGGACGACTCCCGAAACCACTCCAGGCTCAGGCGGTAGGGCGCCTTCTCGAACGCGGCCTCCACGGCAAGCCGGTCGACGGTCGTCGGATCCAGATCGGAGTTCCCTTCCGTATTGCGCTCGACCTGGAGCTCGTTCCGCTTGGAGCATGTGCGGGGCGGGTCGCCGGGTCCGGGATCGCACACGACATAGGGCCAGCTCTGGGACGCGGTGCCGTGGAGCTGGGAAAACCCGGGAGCGAGCTGCCCTTCGCTCCAGGAACCCCGCACGGTCAGCACGTCGATCGGCCGGTATTCGGCCCCGGCGCGCCAGGAGCGCAGCGTGCCCACGTCGTCGTACTCGTCCGCGCGGCCCGCGAACCGCAAATCGAGCCGTTCCATCACCGGCAGGAGCGTTTCGGCGAACGCGCCCAGAATTTCGCGCTCCCCGGCGTAGCTCACGCCTCCCGAGCCGAGAACCTCCGAGACGTCGTACGCCGCACCTTTACGGTCGACGAACCGGAGGAAACTCTGCGCTTCCACCCGGTGCATCTCGACGCCCGCGGTCCATGCCGCCTTTCGCCCGCCGATCGAGAAGCCGGATCCCTCCAGCGCCGCGCGAAAACTCTGGGACTCGGCGCGAGCGTCGGTTTCGTGGCGCAGGCTGGTGTCCAGGATCGCCTGTCGGTGCTCATCCGCTTGGGAAAAAGGATTCAGGAGGTTGTAGCGGCCCGCCAGAATCTCCGCCGCCACCTTCTTTTCATGAACGAAAGTATTGCCCCTTGTGGTCGCATCCTGCCGGAAGAGGCCCAGCTTGGCGTCGTAGCCGAGCCATGACGTCAGCCGGCCCTCGACGCCCGCCACGATGTCATAGGCTTCGCTTTTCGTTCGCCAATTCCGGTTGCCGTGGGCCACGAAGCGGTGGCTGGCGAAGAAGAAGTCGTCGTTGGCGTCGGCGCGGTCCGGGGCTAGCGCCCGGTTGATTGCCGCGAGCACCTCCGTGTTAGGCTGGAATATGAACGTGCCCACGGACGGCGCGTAGAGAAAGTCCGTGTCGTACCGGGAAAGATTCGCCACGACACCGATCTCCGCGCTGTCGCCGAGCGGGTGCTTGGCGTTCAGAAGGAGATTCTGCTGCTCGACCTTGGAGGTCTCCCACATGATGCTGCTGTAGTCGAAGCCGCAGCCCTTGTCTGTGACGGGCACGGGCGGGCCGGGCGGGTCGGACAGCGGTCCGGTATAGCCGTCCGCCGGATCGCAATCGCCGAGCGCGACCGACCGAACACGGGGATCGGACCCTCGGGGTTTCACGATGAACACCGTGTTGCCGCCCCTGCTGATGTTCGAGGCGTCGGCGAACGAACCGCCCGGCTGCCATGTCCCGCGGCTGTACTCCCGGTCGGCGGAAGCGATCGGCAGGCGCCTGATGGTGTCCGCCGTCACGCTCAGGTGCCCCTCGCCGACTTTTCCGCCCCACGAAACGTTGCCCTGCCAGCCGTCGCCGCCCTTGCGGCTCGGCGCCCGCGTGAGCGCGCGCAGCGCCACGCCGTTCCAATCCTCCCTGAGCACGACGTTGAGGGCGTTGCGAACGGTATGGCTGCCGAACGTGCCGAGGCTCTCGCCGCCCAGCAATTCGATACGCTCCATGGCGGCAAGCGGTAAATCGTCGAGGTCGCCTGCCGTCGAGCCGTAGGGCGTCCCGTTCACCAGCACGGGCAGCGCCTGCCCGCCGGTCAGCAAATAGCCGACGATCCCGGTGTCCAGCAGCTCCTCAAGGTTCTGGGAGCCCGAGCCCTCGAGAAAGTCGCGCTCCAGCTTGACGACGACCCGCGGAGCCGGCGCGAGGGAGCCGGCGCGGGCCGCATCCGCCGCCAGTCCGGCGAAAAAGGCAAACAGGACCAGGGAAGCCAGGAGCGTCTTCATCGGAATTCCAAACTCCTTTCGATCGGCGCCCCGGTCGCGACAGAAAACGCAAGAGGGCAAGCAATCGCGGCGCCGAATGCCTCAAGAATTGTTCCACTATACTTATGCGGTTGAGAGAAATCCAAAAAAGGAAAAGTATATAAAAATATATGAAGTGTGTTGCGGCATTCCAATATTTTCTCTTGTGATTGCGGCCCATGCCTATTGGCTAAAATGCTTGGAAGAGAAGATCGGGAGTGTGCGACATGGCGCGAAAGCAAGACGACGCCGGGACTTCGGCGGCACCGCGCTGGCAATACCAGTTCCGGCTCGTCCTGGAGGACGGGCCGGCCGAGAGCGCCCGCGCCCGCGGCGACGATCCGGCGCTCAAGCCGCTTGCCGCCATCCTCGCCCGGCACGGCGCCGCGTTGGTCTGCCAGTACGACGCCTTCGCCGGCTATTGCGCGGAGGCCGAGCGGAACGGGATCGAGGGCTACCCGCTCTACGCCTGGACCCGGGCGACGATCGAGGATCCCGCGAAGAAGGCGAAATACGTCAGGTCCTTCGCGCTCCACGTCGGGGGCGAGGCGGTCTATGACGGGGACAGGGCGGACGCGCTGGAGAAGGATCTGCGCCCGCTGGTCGGCGGCGCGGTCGTAAAGACGCTCGCCCGGCACGACACGAACCCGGCGAACAACCCGCAGGTGCCGGAGCGCTACCGCTCCTGAAATCCGGCGGGCGGAGCCCTATTCCGGGTCCGAGATCAGCAGGTAGCCGCGGTTCTCCACGGCATCGAAGGTGCGCATCGCGGCGATCAGGTCGTCCGCCTCGACCCAGACCCAGGGCGCCCGGTTGGGGTTGACGTCCATGATCAGGAAGGAATCGCTCGCCGCGTCATAGGCGCCGAGCGGCGAGATGTGGCCGCCGCCGGGCTGGCCGAGCGACTTGCGCGCGTAGTTGACCAGCACGTAGTCGTCGCTTGTGGCGAGGTTCCTCGCAATCTCGCGGCGGATCGCTCCGGCATCCGCGGCGTCGTGGACGACCCGGACCGTCACGTCGAGCCCGTGCGCGCCGAGCACCCGGGCGAGCTGGCTCAGCTGCAACCCGTAATCGCGCACCGCCTTGCCGCCGATGTCGATCGGCTTGCCGAGCACCTCGATCTTCGATTTCGTGTGCTCGTTCAGCACGTTGCCCGGCGTGTACTTGCCAAAGAACGGGTTATGGCCCTTCGGCAGCCAAGCGCGCTCGTCCTCGGCGATGGACGCCCTGTCCTCCGGCAGGCCGTCCTTTCTGCCGAGCCTGAGCGCGTTGAGCACGATCGCGGACGACACCGGGCCGCAGAAGATGCTGTTGTCCTGGCTGATGAAGTGGTTGCTGAGGCGGAAGAAATCCGTCTTGTGGGACGAGCGGGCGAGGCGCTCGACGCTCTCCACCGACTCCCAGCCCACGAGGACGACCTTCTTGGTGTCCCCCGCGGCCGGGTCCGCCGCGAGGCCCGCCAGCAACGCGAGAACTGCCGTTGCGCGTCTCATCCGGCTTCCGCCTCGGCCGCGATACGTTCGGCCAGCATCCGGCGGAAGGCGAGCCCTGGCCCGTCGACGTTGATGTCGATGGAGAAAGCGCCGGGACTCCGGTCGATATTGGCCTGCTGGGCGGCGAGGATCGAGATGTCCTCGCCGAAGACGCGGCGGAAATCGACCCGGAAGCTCTCGTCCACTCCCGGGTCTTCGAGCGCGAAGCTCCTGGCATGCGCGTAGAAGTAATGCGTGGTGGTCGCCGTCTCGGGCGTCATGGCGTTGAGGTTGAAGAACTCGACCTTGGTGCCGTCGGGCGCGTCCGCGCCGCCGGCGCCGGGCGGCGCGCAGCCGGCATGGACGGTGTTGTAGGCCGGCAGCGTCGAGACCGCGACCTGCCAGCGGTCGACATTGCCGGCGAACCCGCCCATCCGGTCGTAGAGGGGCGGCGGCGGCGAATCCTCCACCATCCGCGACATGCGAACGTAATCCGCACCGCGCTCGCTCAGGATGGGGAAGTCCGCGACGTTGTCGGTGCCGATCGAGCCGGCATGCACATAGGCCACGTGCGACAGGTCGAGCAGGTTGTCGTTGAGCAGCAGGTAGTTGGCCTCGACATGGAACGGCGCGCCGCCCCGGACCGGGCGCCATTCGGGGTGGTCCATCCACCACCAGTCGGGCACCAGGGCGGGATCGGCGGCGTCCGGATCGCCCATCCAGATCCACACCCAGCCATGGCGTTCGACCAGGGGGAACGAACGGATGCGCGCGCCGGGCGGAACGGTGGTCTGGCCCGGCACGGCGACGCATTGCCCGTCCGTATCGAAGCGGAGCCCGTGATAGCCGCATTGCAGGGTCTCGCCCTCGATGCGGCCCATCGAGAGCGGCAGCCCGCGATGGCAGCAGCGGTTCTCGAGCGCCGCGGGCCGCCCGTCCGCGGTTCGGAACAGGACCACCGGCTCGTCCAGGACGGTGCGCCCGAGCGGGGTCTCGGAGACCTCGTCGTCCCAAGCGGCGGCGTACCAGCAGTTCTTCAGGAACATCTACCCCTCCGCCAGCCGGGGGAACAGGCGTTGCGCGTTCTCGCGTTCCATCATCGCCCGCGCCGCCTCGTCGAACCCTTCGTAGCCGTCGGTGCCGGCGGTCTCGCGCCCCGCGACTTCGTCGGGAATATAGGGGTAATCGGTGCCGAACAGTATCCGGTCGGGCCCGGCGAGGTCCTGCAGCGCGCGCAGCACCGTCGCGTCGCCCGACAGCGCGGTGTCGTAGTAGAGCCGCCCGAGATACGCGCGCGCGCCGTCCGGATAGTTCTCGCGGAAGCGGGTGAGGTCGTCGAAGATTTCGATCCGGTGGGCGAGCGCCGGCAGCGCCCCTCCGGCATGGGACAGGATGAAGCGGATGCCGGGCATCTCCGCCAGCACCCCGTTGAACAGGAGGCTCGCCGCCGCCCGCGCGGTCTCGCAGGGGTAGTCGACGATGGGGCGCGGCACGACGTAGCCGCGCTCTGCGCTCGCCGCCGGGTAGGTCGGGTGGATCAGCACGACCGCGGATCGTCGGTCGAGCTCGCGGTAGATCTCGCGGAAATCGGGATGGCCGGCCGGGCGGTCGTCGTTCCGCGTCAGGTGCATGAACCCGTCGAGCCCGATGTCGCAGGCGCGCCCGATCTCGGCCAGGCAGTCGTCGACATCCGGGAACGGGAGCGCGGCGAAGGCGCCGAAGCGGGGCGCGTGGCGGGCGATGAGCTCCGCGAGGTAGTCGTTGCAGCGCCGCGCGAGCTCCCGGCACGCCGTCCGGTCGCCATAGAAGATCCCGGGGGCGGAGAACGACAGGACCGCGGTCGCGATCCCGAGCCGGTCCATCAGCGCAAGCGAGATCTCCGGCGACCAGTCCGGGAACGGCCGGTAGGCGGTGGACGGATACCCGCCGGCGGTCTGCGCTTCGCGGAAGAAGGCGGGCAGGACGTGGTGGTGGACGTCAATGCGGTTTTGGGGCATGGGGGGTGCCGGGTCCGGGGTGGCGAAGGACGATGGGAGACTATAGCGCGGCGCGGTGGCTTATCGCGGGAGAAACACATCCGGGTCAGGATCGCGTTCCCTTGCCGCGCGCGGCGAACCGAGCCGCGACGGCAGCCGCCGCGCATTCGGGATGGTACCGCCGGGGCTCGCGTGCCATGATGCCGCGCCGTGTGCGACGTCGGCGCGATAATAGGGCTGGGAGATATTGCGCATGTTGAGATTTTCCGAAGAAGTGATGCTTCTGTTGTTGAACGACAGCGGCGGGAAATTCGTCGATGTACCCGCGCCGTCGCTCGACTGCGCGCTGGCCGGCGCGGTGCTGATGGATCTTGCCATGGAGAACCGGATCGATACCGATCCGGACCGGCTCTTCGTGATCGATCCGACGCCGCTCGAGGACGACCTGCTCGACCCGACGCTGTCGCGCATCGTCGATTCCGGGGAAACCCACGACGCGGCGCACTGGATCAGGGAAACCACGCTTCACGCCGACGAGATCCACGACCGGTCTCTCGCCCGCCTGGTGGAACGCGGCGTGCTCCGCCAGGAGGACGACCGTTTCATGTGGGTGTTCCAGACCCGCCGCTACCCGGTGATCGACAACCGCACCGTCCGGGAGGTCAAGCTGCGCCTCATGGGCGTTCTGTTCAGCGACGAAATTCCCGACGCGCGCGACATATTGCTGATCTCGCTGTCCGACGTTTGCGGCATATTCGGCAGCCTGCTATCCACCGCGGAGCTGGATTCGGTCGCCGAGCGCATCGGTCAGGTCCGCAAGCTCGACCTGATGGGCCGGGAGGTCGCAAAGGCGGTACGGGAGATCGAGACCTCGCTCGCGGCGGCGGTCGCCATGCCGATGCACTGACGCGCGCCTGGCGCATTCCCCGGGAGCGCCGGGGGGCACCGACTGACACCGAAAGCAGTTCAGGAGACGATGACGATGGATGTAACGACGGAACGGCAGGAGGACGTCCTGACCGCCCAGGTCGGCGGACGGATCGACGGCTCGAATGTCGCCCAGTTCGAGGAGGCGATCAGGACCGCGATCGAGGAAAGCGACCGCGCGGTGCTGATCGACTGCGAGAATCTCGGCTATATCAGCAGCGCGGGGCTGCGCGCCGTGCTGATGACCGCCAAGACCCTGTCGAGCCGCAACGCGAAGTTCGCGCTCTGCTCCATGTCGGGGCCGATCCGGGAGGTCTTCCAGATCAGCGGTTTCGACAAGATCGTCGCGATCCATCCGTCCAGGGCCGAAGCGCTCGCCTCCTTCGACTCCTGACGCCCCGGCGTTCGGCCGCCCCCGGGCGCGGCCGCCTCTCCCCGCCGTTCAGGGCGCGGCGGAGGCGGGGCGCGTGCCCGCATAATTCCCGACGAAGCCGGCGGCGGCGCCCACGTACCAGGGCAGCCGGCTTCCCCTCCCGTGAAACCCGACATGACCGCCGCCCCGCGTCACCAGGACGGAGAGCGGGGGAGAGGTCGCCTGCTGCGGCGGCGGCACCCAAGGGTCGTCGTCCGCGTGGACCAGCATCGCGGGCGCGCGCAGCGCGGCGAGCGAACGGGCCGGCGAGCACGAGGCGTAGTAGCCCGCCGCGTCGCGAAATCCCGCCTCCCGCGCGGTCAGCGCATCATCGAAGTCGCGCAGGTGCCGCGCCCGCGCCACCGCCCGACGGACCGGGCCGGGCGCGCGGCGCCAGACCGGTTCCGTCTCCTCGCGAAGCCGGGCGAGCAGCCAGCGTTCGTAGAGACGGTTGCGCGGGCGGGCGATCCGCTCCGCCGCCGCCGCCAGATCGAGCGGCGCTGAGACCGAGACCACCGCGCGCACGGTCGCGGGAAGATACGGCGCGGCGGCGAGACGGAGCGCCAGCGCGCCGCCCAGCGAGAAGCCGAGGATGGCGATGCCGCGCTCCCCGATACCGGCATCGAGCTCCGCCACCGCCAGGCAGGCATCGGCGAGGTCCCGCACCCGGTCCATGTGGTAGTGGCCGCGCGCGAGGGAGCGGCCGGGCGGCGATCCCCGCAAATTGAGCCGGATCGCGGGATGGCCGGCGGCCAGGAACGCGTCCGCCGATTGCAGCACATGCGGGCTCGCCTCGCAGCCGGTCAGCCCGGGGACCAGGATGATCGCCGGTGCGGCGCCGGCCCCCGCGTGATAGCGGGCAACCAGACGGTCCCCGCTGCCGTCGCCGAGCGGGATCTCGAACCGCCGGCCGGATTCCGGCGCGACGCCCGGCGGCCTGCCCGGCAGGAAATTGCGTATCGTCTGGAGGTCGGCGGCGATCCACGGCCAGCGGCGCCGGAACGGAGCAGCCGCTTCCATCGCCGGTCCGGGGCGGCTCCGCGCTACAGCCCGTCGGCCGGGATCAGGCGGTCGGGCGGCGCGTGGCCGTCGACGAAGGTCTTGATGTTGATCATCACCCGCTCGCCCATGGCGATCCGCCCTTCCCTGGTCGCCGAGCCGAGATGGGGGGCGAGCACCACGTTGTCGAGGCGCCGCAGGCTCTCCTCGATCCGGGGTTCCCGCTCGTAGACGTCGAGACCGGCGCCGGCCAGCACGCCTTCGGCGAGGCAGTGGGCGAGCGCCGCCTCGTCGATGATCTCGCCCCGCGCGGTGTTGACCACATAGGCATGCGGCTGCAGCGACCGCAGGCGCTTCTCCGAGAGCAAATGGCGGGTCTCGGAGGTATGCGGACAGTTGATCGAGATGAAGTCCATATGGGCCAGCATCTGGTCGAGGTCTTCCCACCAGGTCGCCTCGAGCTCGGCCTCCACCTCGCGATGGACGCGGCGGCGGTTGTGGTAGTGGATCGACATCGAGAAGCCGCGCGCCCGGCGCGCCACGGCGGTGCCGATACGGCCCATGCCGACGATGCCGAGCCGCTTGCCCGACACCCTGTGCCCCATCATGAAGGTCGGCGTCCAGCCGACCCATTCGCCGGACCGCGCCAGGCGGTCGCCCTCGACCATGCGCCGCGGCGCGCTCAACATCAGCGCCATGGTGAGATCGGCCGTGTCCTCGGTGAGCACGCCGGGCGTGTTGGTGACGACGATCCCGCGCGACGCCGCGGCGGGAAGATCGATGTGGTCGACGCCGACCCCGAAATTGGCGATCAGCTTCAGCCGGTCGGGCAGCGCGCCGATAACCTCGGCCGCGAGCTTGTCGGTGACCGTCGGCACCAGCACGTCGCAATCGGCGGCGGCAACCAGCGCTTCGACCGACATCGGCTCGTCGGTCGGGTTGAGCTGCGTCTCGAAGAGCTCCTTGAGACGGGTCTCGATCGCCTGCGGCAGCTTGCGCGTTACCAGGACGGTGGGTTTGTCGGTCGTCATCGATCCGATCTGGGGCCCGGAGGTGCACCGCCTCTATCAACCCGGCGAAGCGTTGTCCAGAGGAGGCGGACGATGGATTCGCTATACTGCGGACCGGGGCGGATCGAGGCAGGGGACCGCGCATGCGTCTTTGGATGATCGCCGCCGCCCTGGTCCCGATCGTGGCGGGAAGCCCGGCGGGCGTCGCCGGCGAACCGAGCGCGGCGGGCGCGGACAAACCCCGCTTCGTATCGCTGCGCACGGCGGAGACCAATGTCCGGTTCGGGCCGGGACGGCGCTATCCCATCGCCTGGGTGTTCGTGCGGCGCGGCCTGCCGGTCCGGATCGTCGGCCGGTTCGAGGTCTGGCGCCGCATCCGGGACTGGGAAGGGAGCGAGGGCTGGGTCCATCAGGCGCTCCTGTCGCGGCGCCGGAGCGTGATCGTCACGGAGGGGCCGGCGCAACTCCGCCGCAAGCCAGACCCGAACGCGCGGCTGATGGCGCGGGTGGAGCGCCGCGCCATCGGCAGGCTGTTCCGGTGCGACGGCGCGTGGTGCTCGGTCGAGTTCTCGGGCAGGAACGGCTGGGTCCGCAAGAAGTCGGTCTGGGGAGTCACCGAGGCGGACGGTTGAGACGGGGAGCCCGCATCGTTCTCACGCGACCGTCTCGGCTTCTTCCGCCATGTCCCACCAGACGCAGCCCATGCCGCAGCGGAGCTCGACCGCCGGCTCGTAACAGACTGTGCGCGCCTTGCGGTCGCCCACCGCGCCCATCGCGGCGATCCAGGACAGGAGCTCGGTGGTGCCGCCATCGCCGGCCGCCGCCATCTTCTCGAGCGTCGTCTCCGCCACGACCTTTTCCGGGTCCCCCTCCTCCAGCAGAGCGAGAAAGGCCCGGTCGAACGCCTCGTCGACGTCGAAATACTTGGGGCCGCCGGGATCGTGGCTGAGCCCCCCGGTCCCCATGATCGCGACCCGCTCCCCGGCGGGACGGCAGGTGCGGACGATATCGGCGATCCCCCGCCCCACGCGGTAGCATTCCTCCGGGCCCGGCAATGGCGGCACGATGCAGTTCATATGGATCGGGACCAGCGGGATGTCGTAATCGGGGGTCAGATAGAGGAGCGGCACCGACCAGTTGTCGTCGAACAGCAGCCGGTCCTTCCAGGCCAGCCGGAGCCCGCGCCGGTCGCCTTCGCGCACCAGCGTCCTGGCGAGTTCGGGATGCCCAGCGACCTCGTAGCAGGGGACGTTGAGCCAGTCGGAGAACCATTCCGCCGGGCCGGCCCAGCGCTCTGCGGTGCCGACGCAGAAATCGGCCGTCGAATCGAGCGGCAGGTTGAGAAGGTGATCGTTCGCGATGCCGACGATGACGTCGGGCCGGGTCTCGCGCAGCATGCGGCCCAGGTGGTGGAACCCCCGGGTCAGGCTCTCCTGTTCCTCCGGCGGCGCCCGGTCGAGCCAGCCGGTGAGCCCCGGCGCGTGCGAGAGCGCGCAGACGGCGACGATTTCGGCCATGTCACGAATCCTCCCGGTTGCGAGCTTAGGCGATTACCGGTCGGCGTTGAACCGCCGGCGCGCGAGCCCGGCTTTGTTCGCTTGGCAACCGACTCGCCGATGCTCTAACCTCGAAAAAAATGGGAGGAGTTGCAATGCATATCGGAATTCGAGGCATCGCGGCGTCGATCGCCGTCGCCGCCGCCATGGCCGCCGCGCCGGCATCCGCCAAATCGTTCAATCTGACCTTCGCCGCGCCGCAGGGCGAGCACATGCCCTGGATCTCTCTGACCCGCACGGTGTTCATCGCCGGGGTGGACAAGAGTCTCAAGGGAACCGAGCACAAGATCAACTGGACGACGGCCTATGGCGGCACGCTCTCCAAGGTGGGCGGTACGCTGGAAGTGATCGAGGAAGGCATCGCCGATTCCGGCATGCTCTATTCGCTGTTCGAGCAGGCCAAGCTGCCGCTCCAGAACGTCGCCTACATGGCGCCTTTCGGCACCGACGACCTCGGCCTTGCGCTGCGCATCTTCCACGAGCTGCACGAGGAACTGCCGGAGATGTCGGGCTCGTGGGAGAAGCACGGCCAAGTCTTCGTCGCCCCGATCGGGTTCGACACGTTCTACCCGCTGACCAAGTTTCCGATCAATTCGCTCAAGGACCTCAAGGGCCGCAAGCTGGCGGGCGCCGGCGCGGTCTCTCTCTGGGAGGCGCCGATCGGCATCGTGCCCGTGCAAGGAAATTTCGCGGTCCATTTCAACAATCTCAAGACCGGCGTCTATGACGGTCTGATCGCGTTCACCACCGGCTACTACCCGAACAAGCTGCACGAGATCGCGCGCTACGCCACCAAGGTGAATTTCGGCGCCATGCCGGGCGGCGGCGTGACCGTCAACAAGTCGGTCTGGCGCAAGCTGCCGGACGCGGTCAGGAAGGCCATGCGCAAAGCGGGGATCGATTACCGCAACGCCCAGCACGAGAGGATGACCAAGCTGGTCAACACCTTCGAGGCCAAGATGAAGGCCGAAGGCGTGGTGTTCTCGCAGATGCCGCTCGACCAGAAGCTCGCCTGGGCCAAGGCGATGCCCAACATCGCCAAGGAGTGGGCGGCCCGCGTCGAGGCCAAGGGCTTCGCCGGCAACAAGGTGCTCAAGGCCTATATGGACAAGCTCCGCGCCAACAAGGTCCCGCTGGTGCGCGAGTGGGACAAGGAATAGGGCATTACCGTAGCCCGGGGCCGCGCGTGAAGCCGGCGGCCCCGCCATGACCGATCGGACGAACCCGTCGGACGAGCCCGGCTGGCGCCGCTTCCTCACCTTCGAAGCGGCGGTCTCGGCGCTCAACTCGCTGGGCAGCTTGTGGATCGCCGTCCTCATGCTGGTCATCATCGTCGACATCGTCGGGCGGACCGTGTTCAGCACGCCGCTGCGCGGGGTGCCCGAGCTGGTGAAGCTCTCGATCGTCGCCATCGTGTTCATCCAGCTCGGCCACACGCTGCGGTCGGGCCGCATGACGCGCTCGGACGGGCTGCTGCGCATCTTCCGCACCCGGCTGCCGCGGCTCTCGCATGCGATGACGCTGCTCTTCAACCTGGTCGGCGTCGGGCTGTTCGTGCTGATCTTCGATGCGAGCTACCCGTTCTTCGTCGAGGCCTGGAGCACCGGCGAGTATGCCGGCATCCAGGGTTATGTCAGCTACCCGGTCTGGCCGGTGCGGCTGATCATCCTGATCGGCTGCGCGGTGGCGGCGATCCAGTACTGCCTGTTCGCCTGGCGCGACCTCTCGGTGGTGTCGGGCCGGCTGGCGCCCGCCGATCCGGCCGACCGCCGGCGGCTCGCGGAGATGCTGAAGTGAGCGGCGTCGAGATCGGCCTGATCTCGATCGGCGCGATCCTGCTGCTGATCTATCTCGGCATGCATGTCGCGGTGACGCTCTGCGTCGTGTCGCTGATCGGGGTCTGGGCGGTCAAGGGCAACGTCACGCTCGCGACCAAGCTGCTCGCCATCGCCGCCTACGATACCGTCGCGGGCTATGTCTTCGGGGTGGTTCCGCTGTTCGTGCTGATGGGGCTGCTGGTCAGCGTCTCCGATCTCGGCAAGGACGCCTATGTCGTCGCCAACATCCTGATGCGGCGGATCCGGGGCGGGCTCGGCATCGCCACCGTGGCCGCCAACGCCGTCTTCGCCGCGGTGACCGGTATTTCGGTCGCCTCGGCGGCGGTGTTCACCAAGCTCGCGGTGCCGGAGATGATCTCGCTCGGCTACCGACCCCGCTTCGCCGTCGGCGTGGTCGCTGGAAGCTCGGTGCTCGGCATGCTGATCCCGCCCAGCCTGCTGCTGATCGTCTACGCCCTCCTGGCCGAGCAATCGATCGGCGATTTGTTCATCGCCGGCATCGTGCCGGGCATCCTGCTGTCCTTCGCTTTCGCAATCGCCATTCTCGGGATGGCGACGTTCCTGCCGAGGACGGTGATGGGCGACGAATCCGCCGGTCCGGAAGCGGGCGATGCGGCTTCCGGCGAGCCGGCGGAGTCGATGGCGGCGGCGATCTTCCGCCTGTGGCCGCTGCCGGTGCTGGTCTTCGCGGTGATCGGCGGGATCTATCTCGGCTGGTTCACCCCGACGGAGTCGGGCGCGGTCGGGGCGCTCGGCGCGCTCATTCTGGCCTTCGCGCGGCGCAAGCTCACCTGGGCCAATGTGTGGCAGGTCCTCGTCGAGACGGGCCACGTCACCGTCTCGATCCTGATGCTGATCATCGCCGCCAACATCTACACGAGGCTGCTCGCCCTTTCGGGGGTGCCGGTGTTCATCAACGACTTCGTCACCGGGCTGGAGTTCGGGTTCTTCACGCTGTTGATCTTCTACGCGGTGATCATCGTGATCATGGGCACGATCCTCGACGGGATCTCGATCATGCTGATCATGATCCCGATCTTCCTGCCCTTGCTGGGGGGCTACAACGTCGATCTGGTCTGGTTCGGGATCGTCACGGTGATCGCGGTGGAGATCGGCCTGCTGACCCCGCCGCTCGGACTCTCGGCATACGTGATCAAGAGCACGCTCGATACCGACGAGATATCGCTCGCTGACATCTTCATCGGCGCGGCGCCGTTCGCCGTGGTGATGTTCGTCGTGCTGCTGCTGATCATCTTCTTCCCCTGGCTGGTGACCGGGTACGGGTGACGACCCTTCCCGCGCAAACGGATAGGAGGCCGGATCCATGAATTACCGCGTCACACCGCTTCTGCTGGGCGATGCCGTGGTGCCGGACGTGCTCGACGTGTTCTGGAGCCTGACCAAGGCCCGCGGCGCCTCGTCGGTGCCGATCCTCGCCTTCCTCATCGAGGGAACGCCGGACGGACCGCTGCTGATCGACACCGGCATGCGAAGCGCCGAACGAGCGCAGGAGGTTCACGGGCTCGGCCCGCACAACGTGGCGGACGACCAGACGATCCCGGCCCAGCTCGCCATGCACGGCTACGCGCCGGAGGACATCAAGTACTGCCACCTCACCCATCTCCACTACGACCACGCGGGCGGCTGCAACCTCCTGCCCAACGCACGCTTCGTCCTGCAGCGGACCGAGCTCATGGCGGCCGCCGCGCCGATGGGGCCCGAACAGCTCGATATCGGCGGGAAAGGCCTGTTCTTCGACCGCGCGGACGTCGCCGACCTCGTCGATCCGCTATGGAGCCGGGTGGATTTGATGGAAGGCGATTACGAGCCCTGTCCCGGGATCCGCTGCGTGCTCTACGCCAATTCGCACACGCCGGGCCACCAGGCCATCTATGTCGAGACCGCCGAGGGCATCGTCGCGATCATCGGCGACATCGCGCGCAAGCTCGATCTCAACATCGAGCAGGAGATCCTGCCGGGCATCTACTACGACCTCGACTCGATGCGCCGCGCGCTGATCGACATCAAGTCGAAGGCCGACACGATCCTTCCCACCCACGACTGGAACGTGCTCCCCGGCGGCAAGCCGGCGGGTGTGGAGTAAGGCAATGTCTGACCGGACGCGGTCGCCATCGGCGTCCCCCTCACCCTGACCCTCTCCCCGCTGGGGAGAGGGAACGCGTTTGCTCGCTCCTTACCTTCTCCCCTCCCGCTTGCGGGAGGGGCCGGGGGAGGGCGGGCCGGCCTCAGCGCGTGTCGGGGAACCAGCCGGGGCCGGCGAGCTCGGTCGGCAGGTCGCCGTCGTAGCTCTCGGCGTTCTCGACCTGCTCGACCCAGTCGAGGCCCATCGCCTTGAAGATCCGGTTGGTCATCACGATCAGCCGCGCCTCGTTGTCGGGATCGGCATTGACGTGCTGCTTGACGCAGTAGGCGGGGATGAAGACGAAGTCGCCCCTGGTCCACTCGTATTTCTTCGGCTCTTCCGCCCAGCTCCACGTAAAGTCGACGTCGACCTCGAACCGGACGTCCCAGTGGAGGTCGTAGCCCGAGCCTTCGGCGACATAGACGATCTGCTCGGCGAGCTTGCGCGACTTGCCCGACTTCTCGCCGGGCTCGAGGAACTGCATGTAGATGTCGAGGCAGCACTCGGTGGTGTTGAGCTTCTCGTGGACCATGTGCTTGAGGAGGCCGTCCGGCGAGTTCTCGAACGGCATATCCTTCGCCTTGACCACGGTCAGGCGCTGCCGGTAGTCGGCCCGGAATTCGGCCGACTCCTGGAGCCACTCGGCATAGATGTCGGCCTGTTTTCCGCCGAGCTTCGCGATATCCCTCTCGTCCGCCACCGTGGCGCTCCCCTCAGATGTCCTTGGGAGGCGTCCAGTCCTCCCAGCCCGGCACCGCCTCCTTGGGCGGGTACTTGGCAATCTTCTGAAACAGCATGTGCATGAACAGGAAGAGCGGCTTCGCCTTCATCACCAACAGCACCAGGTCCTCGTCCTCCGACGCGTTGAAATGCTGGTGAACGCAGCCGTTCTCCACCACCATGATGTCGCCCGCCTCGTAGTCGAAGCGCTTGCCGTCGTGGATGTCGTACCCCTTGCCGCGCAGGCAGTAGAAGATCGCCGAGTTCATGTGGCCGTGGCGCTGGCCGGTGCCCCTGGGCGCGATCACCGAGATATGGGTCTCGATCGACTGCGCGATGTCGGTCTTCATCGGGTTGACGATGGACTTGTCGAAGAGCTGCGGCCCGCCGCGCCATTCCTGGTCGGTCGCCTTGTAGACGCGGGGCTGGTTGTAGAGCTCCTCCTGGAGCTCGCCATAGGTGCCTTCGAGCGCGCGCACGAAGGTGCGCTTTCTCTGCCAGCGCTCCCAGACGACTTCCTTGGGCCGGTTGTGGCCGATGCCGGCCTGCCTGGTGCCGGCCTCGATTCCGCCCGCCTCCGTTGACCGATCCGCCATGAGCCCGGCCCCCTTCGAAAACTGCAATCGCGAAGTCGGTGGATTATATTTGGCGGCGATAGAGTGTCCAGCCGACCGCCGGAGATGGGGATGAGGATTGCACCGCTTTCGGACGTGCTCGGGGCCGAGATAACCGGGATCGACATCGCCCGCGACCTCGACGGGGATGGTTTCGACGCGGTGCTCGACGCGTTCCACCGATACCGCGTTCTGGCGTTCCGCGAGCAGTATCTGGGCCCCGCCGACCAGGTCGCGTTCTCGGCCCGCTTCGGCCCGCTCGAGGTGCATGACAACCGGCGCTACAACCTGCCGGACAACGAGCACGTCATGGTGCTGTCGAACGACCTCCGGGACGGAGAGCCCATCGGCGTGCCGGATGCGGGGGATTCCTGGCACACGGATTTGTCGTTCAAGGAGACGCCCAGCCTCTGCACCCTGCTCCAGGCGGTGAAGCTGCCGGGCGAGGGCGGCGACACCGCCTTCGCCTGCATGACCAGGGCCTACGCCGCGCTGCCGGCGGACATCAAGGCGCGGATCGAGGGCAGGCGCGCGATCCACAACCCGAGCAAGCTGGTCAACCCGCGCGTCGAGATTTCGCCGCTCAGGAAGGACGCGGCGGCGTTCTACCAGGGGCAGAGCGCGCGCTTCGCCGAGGTCTCGCACCCGATCGTCAGGACCCATCCGGCGACCGGCGAGAAATCGCTCTACGTCCAGCCGCGCTTCACAATCGGCATCGAGGGCATGGACGACGACGAGGCCCAGCCCCTGCTCGACCTCCTGTTCGCCCACCAGATCCGCCCGGAATTCGTCTACCTGAACAGGTGGCGTGAAGGCGATCTGCTGATGTGGGACAACCGCTGCGTGATCCACTACGCGACTGGCGGCTACCGTTATCCGGACATCCGGACGATGCACCGCACGACGGTGCTGGGCGACAGGCCCTACTGAGGCGCGAACTCGTCCCGCAGGATGTGCAGCCGCCTCAGCATCTCGCGGTCGGAAACCTCGAACAGGCAGGCGTCTTCGGTCTCCGCGGCGTGGGCGATCCAGTGTCCGTGCGGCAGCGAGACGATGTCGTGCTGGCGCCATTCCAGCGTCGTCTCGCCGATCTCCGAGCGCCCCTCGCCGGCGACGACGATGAAAGCGGAGTTGCTGTTGGAGCGGTAGGCGCGGGTCGGGCGGCCTTCGGCGAGAGAGAGCAGCGAGCATTCCATGGTCGCCATGGTGGGGCCGCCGGTGAGCGGGTTGGTGTAGAGCAGGCGCCGGCTGCCGTCGGGCGCGGCGGGCAGCGCGGCCAAGGCGGGGCGCGCGCGCTCCCACGGGTAGCGGAAGAGCGGCGAATAGGCCATGTCCGCCGATCCCGAGACCGGAGCGAGCCCCGGCGCCGCGAAAGCCTCGTCGGGCGGCAGGTCGGGCAGGTCGTAGGCCGGGCCCGGCTCGAATTCGCCGGTGTCGAGATAGTGATGGAACGGCACGTCCAGCACGTCGAGCCAAATCATCCGCCCGTCGCCCTCGTGGACGTGCTCGTGCCAGGTCCAGCCCGGGGTGAGCACCATGTCGCCGGGCTCCATCGGACAGGGCTTGCCGTCGACGACGGTGGTCGCGCCGCTGCCCTCCATGACGAAGCGCAGCGCGTTCATCGAATGACGGTGCGGGCGCGCGGTCTCGCCGGGCATCAGGACCTGCAGGTTGAAGCCCAGCGTGAGGCCGGAGCCCCGGCTGTGCCCGGACTCGAGCAGCGCCGGGTTATTGAGCACCAGCACCCGGCGCTCGGCGTCGGTCATCGAAGTCGCCTCGATCGCCGTCTCCAGCAGCGGCTCCAGCGTTTCCCAGCGCCATATATGCGGCGGCTCGGGCGGGCCGTTGGTGGTGTCTTCGAGCTCCCAGAGCGCGACGACGTTGGCCGCCTCCATCGCCGAATGGAAATCGGAAAGGGCCACGCGCCGGTTCATCGCCGCCTCCTGTCCGTGCCTCGCGCGGCGATTGTGACGCGAACCGGCGGCGGGGCCAACCGGAACCGTTCCCCTTGATCCAGTCGCCCTGAGCGCATATCTGCCCCCGGGGACGCCTCGCCGCCAATTCGAGAGAAAGAATGACCGATCATCACAGCGCGCTTGTCTATGCCATGGTCCTCGCCTCCGCCGCCGACCGGGAGATGACCGATTCCGAGCTCCGCCGCATCGGGCAGATCGTCGAACGCCTGCCGGTGTTCAGCGATTTCGACACCGACTCGCTCGCCGGCAGGGCGGCCGAGTGCGCGGAACTGCTCAACGCCGAGGACGGGCTCGAGACCCTGCTCGACGCGATCCGGGACGCCCTGCCGGAGAAGCTGCGCGAGACAGCCTATGCGGTGGCCTGCGAGATCGTGGTGGCGGACGGCAGGATCGCGCAGGAGGAGCTCCGCCTGCTCGAGATGCTCGCCCAGAGCCTTCCCATCGACCGGCTGGCGGCGGCGGCGATCGAACGCGGCGCGCGGGCACGCCACATGACGCTCTGAGAATCCCGGCGCGATGCCCGCCCGGGAGACCGACCGCGCCGTCGCGCTCTGGCTATATGTCTGCTGCGCGATGATCTTCGCGATGGTGGTGCTGGGCGGTCTGACCCGGCTTACCGGGTCGGGGCTCTCGATGGTGACCTGGCAGCCGGTCACCGGCTGGCTGCCGCCGCTCGACGCCCGGGAGTGGGAAGCGGTCTTCGCGCTCTACCGCGAGACGCCGGAGTTCAGGCGCGTCAATTTCTGGATGACGGTCGACGACTTCCGCTCGATCTTCTGGCTCGAATATCTTCACCGTCTGTGGGGCCGGCTGATCGGGGTGGCGTTCGCCGTCCCGGCCGTCTGGTTCGCGCTGCGCGGGCGGATCGGGCGCCGGTTGGGGATCGGGCTCGCCGCCGCCTTCCTGCTCGGCGCGGGACAGGGCGCGCTTGGCTGGACCATGGTGCAAAGCGGGCTGGTCGACCGGCCCGAGGTCAGCCACTACCGGCTCGCGGCGCATCTCGCGCTTGCGCTCGCGGTCTACGCCTGGCTGCTCTGGCTGGCGCTGGGACTGACGCGACGACGCGCGGCGCGGGGTCCGCACGATTTCGGTCTCGGACTGGCGATCGCGGGCATCGCGCTTACCGCGGTCTGGGGCGCGTTCGTCGCCGGGCTCGACGCGGGCCACATCCATCCGACCTTTCCGCTGATGGACGGCCGCCTGGTCCCGCCGGAAATCTTCTCCCTCGCGCCGTGGTTCGCCGACCTGACCGGGAACCCGGTGACCGTCCAGTTCGTCCACCGCTGGCTCGCGATGCTGGTTCTCGCGGGAATCCTCCTGCTGTGGTGGCGCGTGCGGCGCGCGCCGCGCGACGAGCGCCGCCCGTTCGACCTGCTGGCCGGGATGGCCCTCGTCCAGGCCGGGCTCGGCGTCGCGACCCTTCTCCTCGGGGTGCCGCTGGCCGCCGCGGCGCTCCACCAGGCCGGCGCGGTGGTGCTCCTGAGCCTCGCGATATACGCGCTCCACGCGGGCCGCCGGGCGCGGGTTTGACATCGAAATCCCCTCTGGACGACCATGAGCCCCGGGCGGAACGGCGATGACGGACGCACCACCTTTCGAACCCACGCTCGCGCGGCTGCGCGCGGCGCTCGCCGATGTCGCCGACGGCGACGTGGCGGCGATCAAGGCGCTCTACGCGCAGTCGGACGAGGACACCAGCTTCTACGGCTGGGGCGGCTACGAGAAGGGCTGGGACCAGGTCTCGCGGCGCTGGGACTGGGCGGGCCGGCAGTTCAAGGGCGGCACCGTCCGGCACGAGAACCTGACCACGGTGGTCACCTCCGAGCTTGCCTACACCACCGATATCGAGACCTTCGAGACCGCGATGGACGGGATGGACGGCCCGGCCCGGTGGTCGAACCGGGTCACCCACGTGTTCCGCCTGATCGACGGCGAATGGCGCCTGGTCCATCGCCACGCCAACCGGCTGGAAGACCGCTTCGATCCCGCCGGCCGTCTCGCAGGGAGGTGAAGCCATGAGCGACGATCCCCAAGCCCGCGCCGCCGAAATCCTCCGCCGGGCGGAAGAGCTGGTTCCGGTCCTCGCCGAACGCGCGGCCGATACGGAAGCCCTGCGCAGCCTGCCGGACGAGACGATCGCCGACATCCGGGCGGCCGGGCTGCATCTGATGGGCAAGCCGCGGAGGCTCGGCGGCGCCGAACTGCCGCTGGATGCGATTGTCGGCATCGTGGCCGCGCTCGCCCGCGGCTGCGGCTCGACCGCGTGGGTGTGCGGCGTCTACTCGGACCACGCGATGATCGTCGGCATGATGGACCCGCGCGTCGCGGACGAGGTCTGGGCCGACGATCCGGACGCCACGATCTCGGCCGGATTCTTCCCCGCCGGCACCAACGAGCCGGCGGACGGCGGGTGGCGCCTGACCGGCCGCTGGGGCTTCGCGAGCGGCTGCGACCATGCGCGCTGGGTCTTTCTCGGCAGCGTGATTGCGGACGGGGACGGGCCGCCGGAACCCTATCTCTGCCTGGTGCCGATCGACGAAGTCGAGATCGACGACGACTGGCAGGTGATGGGGCTCGCCGGCACCGGGTCGAAGACGCTGGTCGCCGACGGCGTGTTCGTGCCGGAATACCGCACGATCCCGCTCAGGCTCTCGAGCGGCGGCTGGGAGGCGCGCGGCAGGCCCGATGTGCCGCCGCTCTACCGCCTGCCGCACGTGGTCACGATCCCGTTCCATTTCTGCGCCACCGCGCTCGGGACCGTCGAGGGCCTGCTCGACGACGTGATTTCCGAGATCGGGGAGCGGCATTCCTTCGGCGCCCCGGTCGCCGAATACGCCACGATGCAGCTCCGCGTCGCCTCCGCGTCCGCCGGGATCGATTGCGCCCGCATGCTGATTGAGCGCGACACGCGCGAGACCATGGCGGCGATGCGCGACGGGCGTTCGCTGACCCTCGCGGAGCGCGCGCGCAACCGGCGCGACATGGCCTATGCCGCGCAGCTCTGCCAGCGCGCCGCCGAGGATCTCTTCGAGGCGGGCGGGGCGAGGAGCGTCTATTCGTCCAGCGTCTTCCAACGCAAGTTCCGCGACGTCCGCGTGGCCGCGAACCACATCATCCTCAAATGGGACGTGGCGGGAACCACATACGGTCGCGTCGCCTTCGGCCTCGACCCCGCCTCGCCGTTCATCTGAGGGGCGTCCTTCGATACGCCCGCCTCCGGCGGGCTACTCAGGATGAGGGTGAATTATCGTGGACGCGCCACACCCATCCCTCATCCTGAGTAGCGGCGAAGCCGCGTATCGAAGGGCGCTTATACCGATTACTTGACAGCCGACCGTCGGGCGCGAATCGACGCCGGGAACGGCCTCCCGTCGCGGCGGGCACGGGAACCGCCCAGCCTCCCTCCCGTCATGGTCGGCGTAGGCCGACCATCCACGTTTTGTTGTTCTGTCCGAGCGCTCCAAAAACTCGTGGATGGTCGGCCTACGCCGACCATGACGGGGGAGGAACGGTGCGCCACGAACCGGATACGGCCCGGCGTTTCCCGGAACGCCTGTCGGCCTCGCGCCTGTCAAGTAATCGGTATAAGCGCCTATCGAAGGACGGGCGCGCCCGCGGTTTCAATCCAACCGACCCGCCCTCACGCGCGGAACGCCGGCAGGACCTCCTCGATGCAGCGCTGGAGCTGTTCGCGCGGGCGGGCGGAGACGAAGCGCATGATCGGCATGGTGCGGACCGCCTTGATATAATACGCGTCGCCGTCCATCTGCCTGTTACCGAAGGATTATCCGATGACGAAGAAGCAGAAAGCGTCACGCCCGGTCAGCAAGGGCTCGAAGCAGGTCGTCAAGACGGGAGATTCCGTTTCGGGAACGCATTCCGTGGGCACGACCGGCAGGGCGGAAAACGTGACGCCGACTTCGGAGCGGATCATCAAGGCAACTTCGGTGAAGCGTCGAACGGCGATGGAGGTGTTGGCCAATCGGTAGGCGACACTATCGGGTCACCTGGGCGGACGCGGTTCGCGGCCATGAGGAGGCGCTTCTACATGGCGGCGCCCCAGGCATTGTAAACGAGCACGGGATACGGTCGGCCCTTGCTCGCCCGTACCACGGGTACCACCGCCGGATTCACGAGAAGGCCGCGGCAGTGGTTCACGGGATCGTTTCGAATCACGGATTCGCGGACGGGAACAAGCGAACCGCGCTCTATCTGGTCGAGCTGTTGGTGCAAAGAAGCGGCTATGAGTTCGTGGAGGACGACGAGGTGGTCGCGGACACGATTACCAGCGTCGCCCGCGGCGAGATCGGCTACCAGGAACTCGCGGAGTGGTTTCGGCCTCGCCTGGTTCGGCCTGGCGTGCGATAGCGCGCTTCTAGCCCACCCTCACGCGCGGAACGCGGGCAAGACCTCCTCGATGCACCTCTGGAGCTGCTCGCGCGGGCGGGCGGAGACGAAGCGCACGATCGGCATGGTGCAGCCGGCCTCGATATAGGCGGCGAGCTTGTCGATCACCGCCTGGGGCGAGCCGTAGGCGAGCCAGGTCTCCGCCTGGTCGCGCGAGATGTAGCCCGCGCCGTAATAGGCGCCGAGGAAGGTCGTCGCCTCCTCGAAGGCGCGGTCCCGGTCCTCGTCGATATTGACCATCATGTGAAGCGAGCCGTCGAAACCGGCGGTGTCGCGACCGAGCGCCTCGGCGTAGCCGCGTATCCGGTCGAAGCGTTCCCTGAACCGTTCGACCGGCGTGCCGTCGGTCTGCCAGCCGTCGGCGTGGGTGGCGACACGTTTCAGGATCCGTTCCATCGCCTCTTCCGGCACGTCGTCGCGCTTGGGATTGACGGCGATGTGGATCGGTGGCGGGTTCTGGACCGGCTTGGGCTGGAGATCGACATCGGCGAAGCCGCGGAACCGTCCCTGGTGGCTCGCCTTCCCGTCGCCCCAAAGCTTGCGGAGGATCTGAATCCCCTCGACCACGCGGGCCGGGCGTTCGCTAGACCGGACGCCCATGACGTCGAGCTCGTGCGCGAATTGCGGACCGTCGAAGCGCGACCCGCCATTGCAGACGGCGAGGATCGTCCGCCCCCCGGAAAGCACGTCGAGGCTCGCCCATTGCAGTGCGAACAGCAGCGGATCGCGGAACGGGAAGCTCGCGAGGCAGACCGTGCCGAGCTTCACCCGGCGGGTCCGCACCGCCATCGCCGACAGCGTGACCACCGCTTCCACCCGCGGCTTGGACAAGAGGTTGTCGCCCACCCAGACACCGTGGAAGAGGCCCGAGTTCTCAGCCGTCTCCGCCATGTCGAGCAGATCGTCGAGTGTCCCCCAGTCGAACAGGATCGCCCGGGTGGAGAGCGAAATGCCGAACTTCGCCCGCATGGGAACCGCTTCGACCATGTCACGCTCCGAGATACGAGAAGATCGTGCGCGCTACCACGCGCGAGACCCGGTCGAGACAGGAAAGCGCGACCAGGTCGGTGCCGAGCACGCCGACACCGCCGCCGACGCCGTACATCACCGCCGGAACCCCGGCCGCGCACGGCCCGCCCGCATCGAACGTGCCCTGGCCGTAATAGGTCCCGGGCGGCGCGCCGTGGACCTCCTCATGCGCGGCGGCGAGCACGCGGACCACGGGGTTCTCCGGGTCGACCAGAGCGGGCCACATGTGATGGCCCTGCTCGACCGTCACCTCCCAGGGCGAGAGGTCGCCGATCGCCGCCCTCACCTCCTCGGTCGCCACCGTCGGATCGTCGCCCGGCAGCAGCCGCCGGTCGACCCGCATCCGCGCGGTATCGGGGATCGTATGCGGCGCGAGCGGCGAATAGGCGATCTGGTAGGGCAGCACGTGGCGGCCGCCGAGAAGCGGATGGGTGCCCTCGAAGGTCATCCGCTTGAGCCGGCTCATGACCTCCCAGGCGCCCTCGATAGCGCTCAACCCGGTGTCGGGGACGCTCGAATGGACCGCCTTGCCGCGCACCGTCACGTTGACGTCGACCCGGCCGCGATTGCCCATCGAGATCCGCTCGTCCGTCGCGGTCATCAGCAGCGCGAAATCGGGCTTCGCGTCGAGCGCGGCGAGGATCGCCTCGGAGCATTCGTGGCTCGACCGTCCCTCGTTGTTGATCGCGACATAGAGGGTGCCGGGAAGTTCCGTCCCGGTGTCGGCGAGCACCTTGAGGATGGCGAGCGCGATCGCCTGGTGCGACTTGTTCTGGCCCACCCCCATGCCGAACACGCAGGGCTCGTCGCGCCCCCAGGCGGCGCCGGAGGCGATCTTCCCCGACCACGGATCGTCCATCAGATTGTGGTGCTGGACCGGCGTGTAGACCTGGATCAGCAGCGACTTGCCGCCGGTCCCGGAACCGTGGCGCGCGACGATCTGGTTGCCGGGCACGTCGATCAGGTCGTAGGCGCTGGCGGCGGCGAGCTTCGGCCGCAGCACGTTCTGGACGTAGTGGACCAGCTTGGGGTCGTCGGGCTCGATGAAGACCTCGTGCCCCATCGGCACGTCGGCCGGCACCCGCGCCAGCTCGACCAGCGTGTCGATCAGAAACCGCCGGTCCAGCCGGCCGAGAAGCGCCTCGATGTCCATACCCGATCCCCGTTGCCGTGCGGTCTAGATGATCGGCGCCGGTTCCGCGTCGACGGGCGAGACCGTCTCCGCCCCTGTCTCGTCACCCGGCATAACGAAAGGGGTGCGGGATGTTCTTCGTTGGCCGACGTCGGCCTCGTTTCTGCGTCTTCGCTGTCATCGTGCGCACCCTCCGTGCCCTCACTCTGGCGACAGGTCTGGCCAAGCTAATCTCTGATCTATCAGCGCAACGTCGCTCGGAGGCTGCACTACGAAAGCGAGGCGGAATATCCTGAGAAAGTCCATCCCGACCAGATATCTGGGCATCTCGGGAGACAGCGCGATCAGTGCGCGTCGCGAATATCCCTGGAACTCCACCTCGCCGTAGCCCGTCTCCATGATGACCCTTCTACTGTCTGCCAGCGTCGATCCTACGGGAGGACCTTCGTCCAGACCGATCGTCATGGCGAGGTCCATCGGTAGCTGGAGACATCCCCAGAAGCCGGTGTCGATCACCACGTCGTCGAGAGTGTGCTTCGTCCCGTCCAGACCCCGGAGAGCGATCTTCGTGCAGGGGTTCCCGCCAGCGTCAAAGTGACCGATTGTAAGCATGGCTGGCGATGGGACCCATGCGGAATGCATTGGGCGAACCGACCTTGAGCAAACAGAAAATCCCGCCCGGCGCATTCGTTCTCGCCGTCACGAACGCCTTTTCCGGAGTCCGACTTCGGTAGATTTTGGCGGTCTCAATGTCGATCACGACGAAGCTGTCGCGATATTTCCCTTCATACTCTTCCCGGTACTTTTCGTTGTAAATCTTCTCTCCCCGCTGGACGATCTCGTCTGGCGATGGCTTCTCCATGGCCCCGTCTCTCCCTGCGTGCCGGTCGTCGCGAGCAGCAGCGTAAAGTGCGGATCGCACCGATCATACCGGGAAGTCCTGGGGATATTTGCGAATCGGCGGGATATCTCGCTGGCCCCGTATGCGTCGACTCGATGAGGACCTCGCGCCCCATCGGCACGTCGGCCGATCATCCGTCAAGTCACCGAACGAAAGCGCTCAAAAGAACGCGATGGTCCGCATTTCGATGCTTTCGCGCTCGGGCGCGCCGTCGGGCGTGTTGGGGTCGTCGAACGCGGTGTGGGCGGTGAAGCGGGCGCGGCCGTCCTTCTCCGAATCGTAGACCTTGAACACCAGCGCCTCGTCGCGGGTCATGCGCGGGAAGTAGTACCACCTGTGATCCGGGGCCCAGGAAATCTGGTAGGTCTCGCCCACCCGATCCGGGTAGCGCCGCTCCGAGGCGACGAGGTTTTCCGGCGCCAGGCTCCTGGCGTCCGCTATCGCGAGCGGGTGAGACTCGATCGGCCTGGTTATCGCGCGCCACACCTGGACGATGGCGAAACGGTGCGTGAGCAGCGCGTCGGCCTCGTCGGGCAGCAGGTCGCGGACGCGCCGCGGGCCCGACCACTCGGTGTAGTCGTTGTGGACCTGGGTGACAGGCTCGCGGACCTTCCTCTCCTCGCGCGTTTCCTCGTTCCCCGAGCGCAGCGTGTGGTCGAAGATCAGCACCCGCTTCGCGCCGGTCTGTCGTTCGATCAGCGCCTCGACCTCCGGGTAGTAGGTCGAGGCCAGGTCCTCGGGGTTGAAGAAGTCCTCCGTCGCGGTCTCGTGGTCGACGAAGACGAACCCCGTCTCGTCCAGCGAGAACGTATCGCGCAGCTTGCGTCCGTTGCGGATCACCGTCTCGCGGGTCTCGTAGGTGCCGGTGCGGACGCGCGCCATGTTGCCCGCCTCCATGGTCCGGTTGACCGGCTTCACGCCGGTATCGACGACGTAGTTGAGCGCGGCGGTCACGCTGTCGATCGCGGCGGTATCCGGCATGGCGCTACTCCCCGTGCTTGGCATTCCGATTGCATCGCAGCGACATAGGACGATGCGCCGGCGCCGGCAACCCGTCCGTAGCTACGACAACGGCGGGCGGCGGGCGGTCGTGGGATGGGCGGCCTCGTAGGCCCTGGCGGCGCGCAGCACGGTGGCCTCGTCGTGGTACTGGCCGACGATCTGGAGCCCGACCGGGAGCCCCGCCTCCGTGAAGCCGCAGGGCACCGAGATCGCTGGCTGGCCGGTCAGGTTGAACGGGTAGGTGAAGGGCGACCATTCCATCCAGTTTTCCTGGTCGTAGCCTTCCGGCGACAGCTTCCCGACCTCGAAGGCCGGCACCGCCATGGTCGGCGTCACCAGCACGTCGAAGTCCTCGAGAAACCGCTTCGCCGCGCGCGAGAACCCGACGCGCCAGTCGATCGCCTCCATGTACTCGGCGCGGCCGATCCCGCGCGACGCTTCGAGGATCGGAAGGATGCCGGGGTCGATCAGGCCGCGCTGTTCCGGGGTGATGTTCCTGAGCGCGTGCGAGATACCGGAGAAGAAATGGATCCGGAAACACTCGCTCGGGTTCTCGAAGGGGGTCTCGATCTCCTCGACCTCGGCGCCGATCCCGGCCAGCGCCCGGGCCGCGCTCGCGACCAGCCCGGCGACCTCGGGATCGACCCGGGCATAGCCCAGCGTCGGGCTGAAGGCGACGCGGAGTCCGCGCACGCCGTCCTCGATGCCTTCGCGGAAGTCGCGCCCGTCATAAGGCAGGTTCGCCGGGTCGCGCGCGTCGGGACGCGCCATGACGTTCAGCATCAGCGCGGCATCGGCGACGGTGCGGGTCATCGGGCCGATATGGCTGAGCGTGCCGGCCGCGCTCAACGGGTAGTTTGCCACCCGCCCGTAGGACGCCTTGATCGCCACCAGGCCGCAGAAGCTGCCGGGGATGCGGACCGAGCCGCCCGCGTCGGTGCCGATGGCGGCGTTGCCGATCCCGGCCGCGAGCGCCGCCGCCGACCCGCCGCTCGACCCGCCCGGCGTCATGGCGAGGTTCCACGGGCTCCGCGTGATTCCGGTCAGCGGGCAGTCGTTGACCCCCTTCCAGCCGAACTCGGGCATGGTGGTCTTGCCGATGACGATCGCGCCGGCCTCTCGGGCGCGCGCGACGGCGGGCGAATCCTCGGTGTCCGGCGTGTCGGGATCGGAGAGCCTGGAGCCCCGGAGCGTCGCCCAGCCGGTGGCGAGCAGCGCGTCCTTCACCGTGATCGGCACGCCGTCCAGCGGCCCCGCCGGCGCGCCCAGCGCCCAGCGCCCTTCCGCCTCCCGCGCGGCGGCCATCGCTTCGTCCTCGTCGAGCCGGTGGCAGAACGCGTTGAGGTCCTTCTCATGGCGGTCGATGCGCCGATAGGCGGTCCGGACCGCGTCGACCGGAGACACCTCTTCGGTTTCGAACGACGCCACCAGATCGGTCAGCGCCATGAAGGCGGTCGGTTCGTTCATGGGACCTCCGGGTTGGGGTGGCGGGTCAGTTCGAATTTCGGCAGAATCAGACGGGGCATCGACGCTCCTCCACTCCCCATGATAGGGAGAGGCAACCTCTACCACTAGCGCCGCGCACGAAGAGGCGTTCACAGTGTGAACGCCACTGGCAGGGCTGCCATCGGCACCTGGCCGGCGGTCGACACCGTGCAATGCGCTGCGACCGGACTGCTTGCGTGGCACCGCGCAGTACTTAACTATCGTATTCGGGCACGGGAGATCGACCGACATGGCACGAGAGCCGGCAAACCCCAGGGGACAGCCTCCTCCGGGCTTCCGCGCGCGCAAGGCGGCGCAGATCTGTGCCTACTTCGCGACCCGGGCGGGCGGCCGGATCGACAAGCTCAAGCTCTCCAAGCTCGTTTACCTGGCGGAAAGGCGGTTTCTCGAGGACCACCATGTGCCGATGCTCAATGACGACCTTTACTCCCTAGAGCACGGCCCCGTGTGCTCGGGCGCGCTGGGCGGAATGGAGGGCACTGGCGACCCCGCGGTGTGGGACGGCTATATACAGCGCCATGGTCGGGACACCATCGTGGCCTCGAGGGCCGTGAAGCGGGCGGATCTCGACCATGTCAGCCAAGCGGAGTTTGCGATTCTCCAGGTCGTCTGGAAGCGGTTTGGCAACCGTACCCCTGCGCGGCTGCGGAACTACACGCATGAGAAGTGTCCCGAGTACACGGAGGTTCCCGGGGGGAGCGAGCCCATCTCATATCAAGAGCTATTCGAGGCTCTCGGGGCAGAAGATGCCGTTGGACTCGCCGAAGAAGTGGCTGCGGCGCGATCAGTCGACGAACTCTTGGCCGCGCATGAGTAACGGGCGGCTGTTTCCAGGCGCGACGTTTCAATACCCCGGCACCCACAACGATCCCGAGAAATTACATCTCACCGTTGTCCTGACCGACCCAGCCATCGCCAAGGGACGCGTGGTGCTGATTGTTCCCATCGTAACGCGACGCCGGCGGTGCGATCTCACATGCATTCTCCGGGACCACGATCATCCGTTTATCAGGCACGAGAGCTGCGTGGACTACCGCCGAATGGAACTGCGGCCAGAGGCTTTGCCGATCAAAATGCTGGACAGCGGAGCCGCGGTGCCCGAGCCACCGATGCCTGCGGCAGTCCTGGAAAGAATCCTGCGGGGCGTGAGGGCCTCGCCCTATTCCGCGCCGTTTGCCGTCGCGTTCGCGGCAAACCCAAGCTAACTGTTTCCCGCGGATCTTGCCCTCGAGCTACCGAGTCGTTGCCCATGTTTGGGTTCGGTTGACTTGCCCTCGGCCGCACGGGAAGATCGTTCCGGTACGACCTGAATTATTGTTGGAATCCCGCCTCCCGCGAGGGATGCGGCCACCGTTCCGACCAAGGAGGCAAGCATGAAACTGGCGAGACTCGTATTCGGTAGCGTGATCCTTTCCTTCGCGCTGACCGCCCTGCCGGCGGCCGCGGACAGCGTTTCGTGGAAATCGGTTACCGCCTTCCCGCGCAAGCATCCGTTCAACGCGCCGCTGCACGACTTCTCCAAGCGGGCGGCGCAGTACTCGAACAACGAGATCAAGATCAACTATATCGGCGGACCCGACGTCACCCCGGTGCCCGAGCAGATGAAGGGCGTCTCGCGCGGAGTGATCGACGTCTATTACGGGCCGATGTCCTATTTCCTGGGCGAGATTCCGGAGATCCAGGCGTTCAACGGCTCCAACCTGCACGCGATGGAGGTCCGCTCGACCGGCGGGCTCGCGCTGATGAACGAGCAGGTTCGCCGGCGCCTCGGGGCGGAGCTGCTGGGCTATTACGGGTCCGGCTACACGTTCTACATCTACCTCACCGAGAAGCCCAAATTCGCCGCCGACGGGGTACCCGACTTCAACGGGATGAAGATCCGCGGCGTCGCGATCTATATCGAGTTCCTCAAGCGCTTCGGCGGCGCGGCGGTCCCGATGCATGTGGCCGAGATGTATTCCGGCCTCGAGCGCGGGCTGGTCAAGGGCGCGGCCTGGATCGGGCCGGGCGTGACCAATTTCGGCTGGGACAAGTTCCTCAAATACCGGATCACGCCGGCCTACTGGCAGGGCGACATCATCATCGCCGCCAACAAGGGGAAGTGGGACAAGCTGTCGACCGCGCACAAGCGGGCCGTCACGCGGGCGGCGATCGAGTCGGAGATCTGGGCGCACAGCCTGTTCGCCAAGATGAGCGCCGACGAGAAGGTCAAGCTCAAGAAGCGCGGCATGGTCGACATCGACCTCAAGGGCAAGGCGGCGGACACCTATCTCGACGCGGCCTACAACATCGGCGTGTGGCAGGCGCTCGCCAAGAACAAGATCCCGGCGGCGCTGATCGAGGATTTCCAGCGCAAGCTGTTCCGCAAGTAGCGGCGCGCGACGCCGGTTTTCGGCACGCCGCGCGATGCGGGGCCTTGCGCGGGCCTACGATGCGGTGATCACGGGGCTGGCCGTTCTGGGCGGCCTCGTGCTCACCGCGATCTTCCTTGCCATCGTCTACGACGTGACGGTGCGGACGGCGGGCATCCCCTCGCCGCTCTGGACCGTCACGCTCGCCGAGTACGGGCTGCTGCACTCCACCCTCTACGCGACGCCCTGGGTGCTGCGGCGCAAGAGCCACGTCTTCATCACGATTTTCGTCGGCCACCTCAGGGGAACCCCGAAACTCTGGGTCGAGCGGCTGGTCTATGTCGCCGGGATCGCGATCTGCCTGCTGCTCGCCTGGTACTCGCTCAACGTGGTGATCGCGGAATATATCCGCGGCTTCGAGGACATCCGCTCCTTCGCCATGCCGGGCTGGATCGTCACCGCGCCGGTGCCGCTCGCCTTCTTCCTGCTGGCGACCGAGTTCGCCCGCTTCCTGTTCGGGCGGGACTCGATGCTGACCGGCGATCCGACCGGCGCCGAAGGGCTCTGAGATGGAGTGGTACACCGCCGGCATCCTGATGCTCGGCCTGGTGGTCGGGCTGATGGCGCTCTCGATCCCGGTCGCCTTCGCCTTCCTGATCGCCAACGTGGTCGGCGCGGTGGTGTTCATGGGGGGCGTCGCCGGCATCGAGCAGCTGATCAACAACGCGACCCGGTCGATCTCCAACTTCCTCTTGATCCCGGTGCCGCTGTTCATCCTGATGGGCGAGCTGTTCTTCCACTGCGGCATCGCCGAGCGCATCTTCTCCACCCTGGACCGGGTGTTCGGGCGGGTGCCGGGACGGCTCTCCTACATGGCGGTCGCCGGCGGGACGATCTTCGCGGCGCTGTCCGGCTCCAGCATCTCGACCACCGCGATGATGGGCTCCTCGATGGTGCCCGAGATGACCCGGCGGGGTTACAAGAAATACATGTCGATGGGGCCCATCCTGGGCTCCGGCAGCCTCGCCATCCTGATCCCGCCGTCGGCTCTGGTGGTGCTGCTGGGCAGCCTGATGGGGGCGCTGACCACGATCGACATCGGGCGGCTCCTGATCGGCGGCGTCGTGCCGGGGCTGATCCTCGCCACCTTCTACGCCGTCCTGATCTACATCCAGGTCAAGTTCGATCCCGAGGCCGCGCCGCTCTACGACGTCGAGCCGACCGATTTCGGCACCAAGATCCTGCTGACCGTGATCAACATCCTGCCGCTCGGATTCGTCTTCTTCTGCGTCGTCGGGCTGATCCTGATCGGCGTCGCCACCCCGTCCGAGGCGGCGGCGTTCGGCGTCGTCGGCGTGCTGGTGCTGGCGGCCGCCTTCCGGGTGCTCAACTGGCGGGTGATCCGGAAGTCGATCGAGGGCACGCTGGTGGTCACCACGATGGTCTTCATGATCCTGCTGGCGTCGTCCACCTTCAGCCAGATCATGGCGTTCTCCGGGGCCAGCGCCGGGATCGTCGACTGGGTGACCGGGTTCGAGATGCCGAGGCTGGTCATGCTGCTCTTCATGTTCGCGGTGCTGCTCTTTCTCGGCATGTTCGTCGACCAGATCTCGCAGATGATGTTGACCATCCCGATCTTCGTGCCCCTGGCCATCGGTCTGGGGTTCGATCCGGTCTGGTTCGGGATTGTCGTCGTGCTGGCGCTGGAGATTTCGACCACCACGCCGCCTTTCGGGCTGCTCTTGTTCGTGATGATGGGGGTGGCGCCGCCGGGGACGACATTCTCGCAGGTGGTCTATGCGGGGCTCCCCTATATCGGATGCGCGTTCGTGCTGCTGGCATTGCTGATCGCGGTGCCGGACGTGGTGCTGTTCCTGCCCGGGCTGATGGGCTGAGGAGACGGAAAATGACCCAATCGTTCCGCGAAGAGCTGCAGGGCGTCGTCGATGCGCGCCACCAGGCCGACCACCCGCTGATCGACAAATGGGCGGCCGGCGAGGCGAAGCGGGAGACGATCGCCGGGGCGATCCGCGAGCACTGGTACTGGATCGGCAATCTGATCCCGACGGCGCTGTTCAACATCTGCGCCAACGCGCCGGAAGACGTGGTCGAGATGGAGATGGAGAACTACCGCGAGGAGACCGATCCGGCGAACCCGCATGTGGAGCTGCTGCTCCGCTTCTGCGAGGCCTGCGGGATGACCCGCGAGCAGCTGGCGGAGGAGCGCGGCCTGCCGACCACCGAGTGCTGGCTCAACTGGGAGCTCAACATTTCGGCGACGCAGCACTGGATCGCCGGCGTCGCCGGGGTCCATATCGCGAGCGAGGCGCAGGAGCCCAGGCTGTTCTCCAAGGTGCTGCCGGCGCTCCGCGAGACCTACAAGTTCACCGAGCACGAGCTCGAATACTGGTGGGAGCACGCCGAGGCCGATATCGAGCATGGCGGGCGCGCCTTCGAGATCCTGGTCAAGCACTGCGACACCCGCGAGAAGCAGGAGATGGCGCTCCACTACGCCGCCGAGGGCGCGCGCCTCAAATACATGTTCTGGGACGGCATCAACCTCCACTACGAGGTCGGCTACCCCCTGCAATAGGCGCCCTCAGAGCTTGACCGAGACCAGCCAGGTCGCGATCGGCGGGAAGGCGATGATCAGGATCAGGACGAACAGCATCGCCAGCGCGAACGGCGCCGAGCCGATGAAGATGTCCTTGAGCGTGATATCGGGGCGCGCCAGCGTCGAGTGCACCACATAGACCGCGATCCCGAGCGGCGGCGTCAGCAGCCCGATCTCGGTCGCGATCACGGTGACGATTCCGAACCACACCAGGTCGATCTCGAAGAACTTGAGCGCCGCCAGGAACAGCGGGACCATGATCAGCATGATCGAGACGGAATCGATGATCGTCCCGAGGATAATCACCACCAACACGTAGAAGGCGAGCATGCCGTAGAACCCGGCGCCCAGATTGTCGAAGATCGCGGCCATCTCCGACGGCAGGCCCGACATGCCGAGCATGCGTGAGTACATGCTGGCCGAGCAGATCAGGAACAGGAGGGTGGCGGTGATGTTGCCGGAATCGAGCAGTACGTTCCAGAAGCTGCGCCAGGTCAGCGCGCGGCGGGCGAGCGCGAAGATCAGCGCCAGCAGCGCGCCCGCGGCGCCCGCCTCGACCGGGGTGAACACCCCGCCATAGAGCCCGCCCAGCACCAGCAGCACCAGCGAGGTGATCGGGAGAGCCTTGCGCCAGATATCGCCGGCGCTGAGCGCTTCCTCCTCTTCCTCCGCGCCCGCCTCTTCCACCGCCTCCCGGGCGGCCTGGACGGTGCGCGGAAAGAGCGTCGCCATGATGTAGATCAGCCCGCAGAACGCGATGGTCAGCAGGATGCCGGGGCCGATGCCGGCGATGAACAGGTCGCCCACCGATTCCTCGGCGATCAGCGCGTAGATGATCAGGAGCACGCTCGGCGGGATCAGCATGCCGAGCACCGACGACCCGGCGACGGTGCCGACCGCGAAGCGCCCGTAATAGCCGTGGCGCATCATCTCGGGCACGGCGACCTTGGAGAACACCGAGGCCGACGCCACCGACGCGCCGGTGATCGAGGCGAAGATCGCGTTCGCGACCACCGTCGCCATGCCGAGCCCGCCCCGCACCCTGCGCAGCATGATCTGGCCGATGTCGTAGGCGTCCCGCCCCATCCCGGCGGCGGCGACCAGGAAGCCCATCAGGACGAAGAGCGGGATGACCGCGAAGACGAAGTTGTTCACCGTCTTCTCGGCCGCGATCAGCAGCAGGCTGAAGGCGATGGTCGCGTTGCCCTTGATCACCCAGGCGCCGACGAAGGAGATCAGCGCCAGCGTGACCGAGATGTGCATGCCGAAATAGATCAGCAGCAGCATCGCGAACACCGACACCAGGGCGATTTCGAAGGCTTCCACGGCCGCCGCCTAGCGCGTTTCCGCCGGCCGGAACAGCGCCCGCGCGCTACCCGCCGCGAGGATCAGGAACTGGAGCCCGGTCAGCGTGCAGCCGAGGAACACCACCAGCAGCCGTGGCCAGTCGGGGAAGGTGAACACGCCGACCACCCCGACATAGAAGTCGAGCTCGTAGGACCTGATCCATTTCGGCCAGGCGCCCCGCACGATCGCCGCCATCAGGGCGGCGCCCGCGAGGTAGAAGACGGCCGAGAGCGCGTGGCCGACGCGCGGATAGCGGGCCAACAGCCGGTTCAGCACCGCATCCGACCGCGTCATGCTCCCCGACCGCAGGGTATAGGCGAGCTGCAAATAGAGCACGGCGACCACCGACATGGTGACCAGCTCGGTGGTGCCGTTGATCGGCGAATTGAACAGGAAGCGCATCGCGATGTCGGCCGAGATCGCCAGCATCATCACGAAAATCCAGGCCGAGCCGAGGCTGTTGCCCGAGATGACGAGCGCCCCGAGGGCACGGTCGAGGGTCTTCAGCATCGGTTCGCGCCGATCGCGCGGCGGTCCGTACCGACCGATACACCCTCCCCCGGCCCCTCCCGCAAGCGGGAGGGGAGAAGGTAGGGAGCCGGCGAGCGAGTCCCCCCTCTCCCCCGTGGGGGAGAGGGCCGGGGTGAGGGGGATGCCTCAGGCGACGGCCGGATGCGATCGTGCCCGGTCGAAAAATGCTCCGGAGCGGTACCCGACAGTCTGGACCCCGGATCCAAGTCCGGGGTGACAGCTAGGGGCACGGGACGGGACCGCCCGAACGCGGCCCCGGTCCACGGCATCGTCGGGCGCGCGCGGATCGCCCGCTGCCTACTCGCGGTCCCAGTTGCGGGTCACGATCTGCTTCTTGTCCCGCATGTAGTCCATGTAGCTCGCCAGCATCTTGGTGCCGGGGAGCCCCGCCTTGTCCTGACGCTTGGCCCAGGCCTGCGCGATATTGGGGATCGCGAAGGCCCAGGTCTTCTTCTCTTCCGCCGACAGCTCGTGCGTCTGCTGCCCGTATTTCTTCTCGCAGACGCCGACGCCCCACTTGCCGCCGCCGACGATCTTCTGGTTGCCGGCCGTGGACCATGTGGCGGTGGCTTCCTTGATCGCCGCCTGCACCTCGCGCGGGATCTTGGGCCAGGAATCCGTATTGGCGGTCAACAGCGCGTTGGCGACCGCCCCGAACCCGGCCGCGAGCTTGTATTTGGTGATCTCGCAGAACTTGAACCCCGCCATCGCCTGCTGCCACAAGACGCCGCCCTCGTAGATCCCGGTCTTCAGCGCGTTGTACATCGTCGACAGGCCCTTGATGACCACCGGCGTCGCGCCCGCCGCGGTCACCCAGGGGATGTTCGCGCCCACCGCGCCGATCTTCATGCCCTTGAGATCGGTGAACTTGGTGATCTTCTTCCGGGTCCAGAGCTCGTAGAAATCCGCCGTCCCGGTGACGCCGAGCAGCGACTGGTTGAAGCGCTCCACCTGTTTCCCCATCGCCGGGTATTTCGCGTACAGATCGTTCATCGCATCGGTCGCCACCTGGACGTCGAGCGTGGTGAACGGCGTCACGTAGGCGATCTGGTAGAGCGACAGCTCGGACTGGTGGAACGGCCCCGGCACCACGCCGAGGTCGCCGAGCCCGGTCTGAACGCCGTCGAGCTCGCCGCGCACCTTGACGATCTGCCCGCCGAAGCCCAGCACCCAGGAAACCTCGTACTTGCCGGTCTTGGCGAGGATCTCGTTCACCTTCGGGGCGAAATCCTTGATCGCCGCGCCGACCGGCGCGTAGTTGTGGTTGTTGCCGGAAATGATGGTCAGGCGGACCTTCTCGGCCGCCCCCGCGGTGCCCGCCGCGAGCGCCGCGGCCGCGAGCGTCGTGGCGATGAATCCGGTCCTGCGCATGGTCTCTCCCTCCGCATGTTCCTTGCTCGTGCCCGGCCGTCTTCCGCGACCTCGGCCTCGATACCACAGCAATTGCCGAAACCGGTCAAGCGCGCCGCCGTGACAGCCCGCCGCGGCGCCCGCATAATCGCACGCTAGGGAACCACCGCGAGGCGCCCCGATGGACGCCCCCAGCCAGGATCTCGCGGCGCTCGATACCGACGCCTGGCTCGCCCGGGTGGCGGAGGCCGGGCCGGTCGTCGAGTCGCTCGCGCCCGAGGCCGACCGCGCCCGGCGGCTGAGCGCGGCGGCGATGGCGGCGCTCCACGAGCAGGCGCTGTTCCGCCTCCTCCTGCCGGTGGCCTATGGCGGCGCGGAGATGACGCTGCCGGTCTTCCTGCCCGTGATCGAGGCGATCGCGCGGCATGACGGCAGCGCCGCCTGGTGCGTCGCCCAGGGCAACGGATGCGCCTCGCTCGCCGGGTTCCTGGAGCCCGCTTTGGCGCAGGAGATCTGGGGGCGCGACCCCTCGGCCGTGCTCGCCTGGGGCCCCGGCAAGGCCGAGGCGCGACCCGTCGAGGGCGGCTACAGCGTCACCGCGCGCACCGGCTTCGCGAGCGGCAGCCACCACGCGACCTGGCTTGCCGCCCATTGCACGGTGATCGAGAGCGACGGCACGCCTAGGCTCGACGCGAAGGGCGTGGCGGAGAACCGCTCGGTCCTGATCCCCGCCGGCGCCGTCGAGTTGTCCGACGGCTGGGATGCGGTCGGACTCCGCGGGACCGGGAGCGACGGCTTCGCCTGCGAGGGCCTGTTCGTGCCCGAGGAACGCACCATCGTCCGCGCCACGATGATCCGGGACCGGCCCGCGATCTCCTCGCTGCACGGCATGCCGCTGATGTCGGTCTACGCGATCGGGTTCGCCGCCGTCGCCCTCGGCATCGCGCGGGGCGTCTTCGAGTCCTTCGTCGAACTGGCGCGGGAGAAGCGCCCGCGCCGCGCCCGTTTCACGCTGAGGGAAAACCCGGCGGTCCATGACGAGGTCGCCCGCGCCGAAGCGCGCATCCGGGGCGCCCGCGCCTTCCTCGTCGAGGCGGCGGAGGCCGGCGCGGCCGATCTGGCGGATGCCGGGCGCATGTCGCTCGATACGCTGATGACCATCCGGCTCGCCGGCACCCATGCGATCCATGAGGCCAAGGCCGCCGCCGACATGCTCTACGACACCGCCGGCACCAGCGCGGTGATGGCCTCCAGCCCGTTCGAGCGGCGCTTCCGCGACATCCACGCCGTCGGGCTGCAGATGCAGGCGAGGAAGACCCATTTCCAAACCTGGGGCTCCTGGGCGCTCGGCAACCCGGTCGTCTCGGACGGGGTCAATGTCGGCTGAAGAATCGGAACCTCCCTTGCCTGGCGTGCGGCTCCGGCAACCCCTGTACCGCGCATGACGCTCCTTCTGCAGTGAGGTTGCGTTGTGATTGAGGGTGGGTTTCCGGGCGCGGCGCGAATGAACTATTGCACGAGCGGCGTTTCGACGGCGGCGATGTCGAACCCGGAGATGCGGGCGTCGCCCGCGAGCAGTTGCACGTATTGCCGGAAGGCGCGCCGCCACGACGCGTCCTTGAGGTAGTCCGCAACCTTGCCGGCCACCGCCTCGTAGGGCAGCGACCGTCCCGGCAGGCTCTTGTCGACGCGCACGACGTGGATGCCGTAGCGCGTCTTCACCGGCACCGGCGAGATCTGCCCGTCTTCCAGGTTGAACAGGAAGGTCTCCATCTCCGGCACCGTGTCGCCGCGCGCGACCTGGCCCAGCCGGCCATCGTTGTGCCTTGAATCGCAGGCCGAATGCGCCCGGGCCAGCTCGCCGAACCGTTCCGGCGTCCGGGTCAGGATGTCGATCAATTCCTGCGCTTGCCCCACGGCCTCGTTGCGCCGTGCCTCGTCGTCGGGCGCCGCGGGCAGCAGGATATGCGCGGCCTCGACGAGGTCCGGGCTGCGAAAGCGTTCCGGATTGTTGTCGTAATAGCGCCGGCACTCGGCCTCGGTCGGCGCGGGAATGTCCACCTCGCGTTGGATCACCGTCTGGACGGCGTCCGCCTCGTCCTCCTCGTCGATGCCGAGGGCGCGGGCGCGATCCAGAAGCAGGGCACGGATCACCAGCCATTGAGCGGCGGCGTCACGCGCGGCGTCGACGTCGCCAGCCGGATGGTACTGCATCTCGCGAAGGATCTCGTCCTCCTCGATGCAGCGGTCGTTGACGCGGATCACGGTCGCCTCACGCGACGCGGCGTCCTTCGCGGGTGCGCACCACCTGGTAGCCCCGCCTGCCCAGATAGCCGACCGGCGCGCTCCAGATATGGACGAGGCGGCTGAACGGGAAGATCAGGAAGATGGTGACCCCGAGGAAGATATGCGCCTTGTAGACCCAGCTCACATCGGCGACGTGGAGCGCCGCGTCGGCCTGGAAGGTGACGATCTTCTGCGCCCAGAGCGAGAGCGTGACCATCACTTCGCCGTGCTCGCGATGCGCCCAGGAGAGGGGCAGGGTCGCGAGGCCGAGCACCAGCTGCACCCACAGGATGGCGAGGATCGCGATATCCATCGGGCTCGACGTCCGCCGGATGCGCGGGTCGAACAGCCGCCGGTGCAGGAGCATGGTCAGACCGACGAAACAGACGACGCCGAACAGCCCGCCCGCCACGATCGCCAGAACCTGCTTGGCGCCGGAAGAGAGGCCGAAGGCGTGATAGATCTCCTTCGGCGTCAACAGGCCGACGAAATGCCCGAGGAACAGGAGCAGGATGCCGACATGGAACAGCACGCTGCCCCACACCAGCTGGCGGCGGCGCAGCAGTTGGCTCGACCCGCTGCGCCAGGTGTATTGCTCGCGGTCGAAGCGGATCAGGCTGCCGGCCAGGAACACCGTCGCCGCGAAATAGGGGTAGTAGCCGAAGACCAGGATGTGGAACCAGTCAGCCATGATCGTGCTCCGTCCTGTCCGTAGGGGAGGAGCCGGCGGCAAGCTCGGCCATGCGGTTGAGAGTGTCGCGCGCCGCCGGGCAGTCGCCGTCCCCGGCACCAGAGAAGGCCGGCGCTTCCTCCCACTCCCTGTCGAGTTCGGCCGCTTCCGCTTCCGGCGGCTTGTCGTTCTCCAACAGGGTCGCCACCGTGGCGCGGTCGGGCGGTCGGGCGGCCAGTTCCTCCAGCGCCTGGAACACGCCGGCATAGTCGCTCCCTCGCCGTTCCAGCCGGATCCGGATGGCCGCGAGGATATGGACGACGTCCGACAGGAGATCCGCTGCTTCCCGGGGGTCGGTCAGCGACAGGAACTCAAGGAAGAGCGGCAGATAGTCGGGCAGCTCGTTGCCGTCGATGCTGTAGCCGCGGGTCTCGTAATGCGCCGCGAGATTGACCATCGCCTGACCGCGGTCTCGCGACTCGCCGTGGATGTGCTCGAACAGATGGAGCGACAGGCTGCGCGAGCGGTCGAACAGCCCGACATAGCTCTCCTGCGCGGTCAGCAGGTCGCCGACGGTAAGCTGCGCCGCCACGCGTTCGATCGCCTGGAGGCCGTCGCGGGACAGAAGCGCGTCTTCCCTCGCCGCGGCGGCGATCTCGCCCGCCGCCCCGGCGAGTTCGGCGGTGGGATATTGCAGCAGCGCCGCCAGCGCCCGGTAGGTTTTCATCGCACGGCACCCGCTCCGTCGGAGCGTCCGCCGGCGCTCGGCCCGACCCGCACCTCGTGGCTGAACAGGTCGATCTTGCCGGTGCCGCCGCTGCACCCGTCGCCGAAGCTGAAACCGCACTCGCCGCGCAGGTCGAACGCCTCCTCGGCGTATTCCCGGTGGGTGGTGGGGATCACGAATCGGTCCTCGTAATTGGCGATCGCCATGGTTTGGTACATGTCTTCGATCTGGGCCTCGCTGAGACCGACCCGCTCCAGGACCGCAAGCTCGCTGCGGCCGTCGACATGCCTGGCGCGCATATAGGCCCGCATCGCCAGCATCCGCTCGAGCGCCAGCTTGACCGGCGCCTCTTCGCCCGCCGTCAGCATGTTGGCGAGGTATTTCAGCGGGATCCGAAGTTGGGAAACATCGGGGATCAGCCCGTCCGAGCCGAGCGCGCCGGCCTCGGCCGCTGACTGGATCGGCGACAGCGGCGGGACGTACCACACCATCGGCAGGGTGCGGTATTCCGGGTGCAGCGGGAAGGCGATCTTCCAGTCCATCGCCATGCGCCAGACCGGAGAACGCTGCGCCGCGTCGATCCACGCCTGCGGCACCCCGTCCGCCAGCGCCTGGCGGGCCACCTCGGGGTCGGAGGGATCGAGGAAGATGTCGAGCTGCGCCTGGTAGAGGTCCTGCGGGTCCTCGACCGCCGCCGCCTGCTCGATGCGGTCGGCGTCGTACATCACCACACCGAGATAGCGGATGCGCCCGACGCAGGTCTCCGAGCACACCGTCGGCTGTCCGGCCTCGATGCGGGGATAGCAGAAGATGCACTTCTCCGACTTTCCCGACCGCCAGTTGTAATAGATCTTCTTGTAGGGACAGCCCGAGACGCACATGCGCCAGCCGCGGCACTTGTCCTGGTCGATCAGGACGATGCCGTCCTCCTCCCGCTTGTAGATCGCGCCCGAGGGGCAGGCCGCGACGCAGCTCGGGTTCAGGCAATGCTCGCAGAGCCTCGGCAGATACATCATGAAGGTGTTTTCGAACTGGCCGTAGATGTCCTTCTCGAGCGCCTCGAAATTCACGTCCTTGCTGCGCTTGGCGAATTCGCCGCCGAGAATCTCTTCCCAGTTCGGGCCCCACTCGACCTTCTCCATGCGCTCGCCGCTGATCAGCGAGCGCGGGCGCGCCGTCGGCGGGGTCTGCGATTCCGGTGCGTTGTGCAGATGCTCGTAATCGAAGGTGAAGGGTTCGTAGTAGTCGTCGATCTGCGGCATGTCGGGGTTGGCGAAGATCTTCGCAAGAATCCGCAGCTTGCCGCCCATCTTGGGCGTGATGCGGCCGTTTCGCTTGCGCACCCAGCCGCCGTTCCAGACCTCCTGGTTTTCCCATTCCCTGGGATAGCCAATTCCGGGCTTGGTCTCGACGTTGTTGAACCAGGCGTATTCCATGCCCTCGCGGCTGGTCCAGACGTTCTTGCAGGTCACCGAGCAGGTATGACAGCCGATGCACTTGTCGAGATTCAGGACCTTGCCGATCTGTGCGCGAATCTTCATTGCGCCGCCTCCATCGCGGATGCCGGGTAGGGACCTTCCATCCAGTCGACCGTCCGCATCTTGCGCACGATCACGAACTCGTCGCGGTTCGACCCGACGGTGCCGTAGTAGTTGAAGCCGTAGGATTGCTGGGCGTAGCCGCCGATCATGTGGGTCGGTTTGACCGTAGCCCGGGTCACCGAGTTGTGGATGCCGCCGCGCGACCCCGTCACCTCGCTGCCCGGCACGTTCACGATCTTCTCCTGGGCGTGATACATCAGCGTCATGCCTTCCGGCACGCGCTGGCTGACCACGGCGCGCGCGACCAGCGCCCCGTTGGCGTTGTAGGCCTCGATCCAGTCATTGTCCTCGATCCCCGTCTTGCGGGCGTCGATCTCGCTGATCCAGACGATCGGCCCGCCGCGCGAGAGCGTCAGCATCAGGAGGTTGTCGGTGTAGGTCGAGTGGATGCCCCATTTCTGGTGCGGCGTGATGAAGTTGAGCACGACCTGCGGGCTGCCGTTGTCCTTCTCGTCGATCAGCGGCCTGACGGTCTTGGTGTCGATCGGCGGCTTGTAGACGCAGAGCTGTTCGCCGAATGCCTGCATCCACGGATGGTCCTGATAGAGCTGCTGGCGGCCCGACAGGGTGCGCCAGGGGATCAGCTCGTGCACGTTGGTGTAGCCGGCGGTGTAGGTGACGTGCTCCGCTTCGACGCCGGACCAGGTGGGGGACGAGATGATCTTGCGCGGCTGCGCCTGGAGGTCGTGGAAGCGGAGCTTGTCCTCCTCGCGGGCGGCTGCCAGATGCTCGTGCTCGCGCCCGGTCGCCTTGCCGAGCGCCGCCCAGGCCTTGACCGCGACATTCCCGTTGGTCTCGGGCGCCAGCGCCAGCACCACCTCGGTCGCGTCGATGTCGGTCTCGATCCTGGCCAGCCCCTTGGAGACTCCGTCCTCGCGAACTTCGCCGTTCAGCCGCTTGAGGAACGCGACCTCGGCCTCGGTGTTCCAGGCGATGCCCTTGCCGCCGTTGCCGGCTTTCTCCATCAGCGGCCCGAGCGCGGTGAATTTCTTGTAGGTGGAGGGATAGTCGCGCTCGACCACGACCATGTTGGGCATGGTCTTGCCGGGCACGGGCTCGCATTCGCCCTTCTTCCAGTCTTTGACGCCGGTTGCCTGGGCCAGCTCCGCCGGCGTGTCGTGCAGGGTGGGCACCAGCACGAGGTCGCGCTCGACGCCGAGCTCGCCCTCCGCGACTTCTGAGAACTTCCTTGCGATCCCCTTGAAGATCTCCCAGTCGCTGCGGGTCTCCCAAACCGGGTCGACGGCGGCCGAGAGCGGGTGGATGAAGGGGTGCATGTCCGACGTGTTGAGGTCGTTCTTCTCGTACCAGGTCGCCGTCGGCAGCACGATGTCGGAGTAGAGGCAGGTGGTCGACATGCGGAAATCGAGCGTCACCAGGAGGTCGAGCTTGCCCTCCGGCGCGGCGTCGTGCCACGCGACCTCGACCGGCTTTTTCTCGCCCGCCTCGCCGAGCTCCTTGCCCTGCACGCCGTGCTGGGTGCCGAGCAGATGCTTGAGGAAGTATTCGTGGCCCTTGCCGCTCGAACCCAGCAGGTTGGAGCGCCAGACGAACAGGTTGCGCGGCCAGTTCCTCGGATCGTCCGGGTCCTCGGCGGACATGCGCAGGCTGCCGTCCTTGAGCCCGGCGACCGCCGCTCCGATGGGGTCTTCTTCACCCGCGTTCCGGGTGACCTCGAGCGGGTTGGCCGCCAGCTGCGGCGCCGAGGGCAGCCATCCCATGCGCTCGGAACGGACGTTGAAGTCGATCAGGCTCAACTCGTTCCACTCGCCGTCCGGGGCGAGCGGGGAGACGATCTCGTCCACCGCCAGCTTCTCGTAGCGCCACTGGTCGCTGTGGGCGTACCAGAACGAGGTGCTGTTCATGTGCCGCGGAGGGCGGTTCCAGTCGAGCGCGAACGCGAGCGGCAGCCAGCCGGTCTGCGGGCGCAGCTTCTCCTGGCCCACATAGTGCGACCAGCCGCCGCCGGACTTCCCGACGCAGCCGCACATCACCAGCATGTTGATGATGCCGCGGTAGATCATGTCCATGTGGTACCAGTGGTTGAGCGCGGCACCGACGATGACCATCGAGCGGCCCTCGGTCTTGTGCGCGTTCTCGGCGAATTGCCGCGCCACCGCGATAACCTTGTCGCGCGCGACCCCGGTGATCCGCTCCTGCCAGGCCGGCGTATAGGGCACGTCGTCGTCGAAATCCGCGGCCACGTTGGCGCCGCCGAGGCCGCGATCCAGACCGTAATTCGCGACGAACAGGTCGTAGACCGTGGCGACAAGGGCCTCGCCGTCGCCGGTGGCGATCTTCTTCACCGGCACGTTGCGCCACAGCGCCTCGTCATGCTCGGTGCCGGCGAAATGATCGTGGCTGGTGTTGCCGAAATAGGGGAACCCGACGGAGGCCACGTCGTCCCGGACGTCGATCAGGCTGAGCCGCAGCCGGGTGGCCTCGCCGTCGGCGCCGTCCTTCTCCTCGATGTTCCACTTGCCGGTTTCGCCCCAGCGGAAGCCGATCGAACCGACCGGGCAGACCGGAGCATCGCCTCGTGACTCGTCGATGGCGACGGTCTTCCATTCCGGGTTGTTCGACTGGTCCAGCGCGCCCGGCAGGTCGGCGGCGCGCAGCATGCGGTCGGGCACGTATCCGCCATCGGTCTCGCGCAGGGTGACCAGCAGCGGCATGTCGGTGTAGCGCCGGCAATAGTCCTCGAAATAGGCGCTCCGGCCCTCCAGATGCCACTCCTTGAGGATCACGTGGCCCATCGCCAGCGCCAGCGCGGCGTCGGTGCCCTGCTTGGGGTTGAGCCAGATATCGGCGAATTTCGAGGCCTCGCTGTAATCCGGCGTCACCGTGACCGTGGTCGCGCCCTTGTAGCGCACCTCGGTCATGAAATGGGCGTCGGGCGTACGCGTCTGCGGCACGTTCGAGCCCCACATCATCAGGAAGGTCGAGTTGTACCAGTCCGCGCTTTCCGGCACGTCGGTCTGCTCGCCCCAGGTCTGCGGGCTCGACGGCGGCAGGTCGCAATACCAGTCGTAGAAGCTCATGCAGACGCCGCCGATCAGCGACAGATAGCGCGATCCCGCGGCGTAGGAGACCATCGACATGGCGGGAATCGGCGAGAACCCGATCACGCGGTCCGGCCCGTGGGTCTTGATCGTGTAGACATTGGCCGCCGCGACGATCTCGTTGACCTCGTCCCAGTCGGAGCGGACGAAGCCGCCGAGCCCGCGCACGCGCTGGTAGTCGCGGCGCTTCTCCGCGTCCTCGACGATCGACGCCCAGGCGGCGACCGGCGTAAGGGTCTTGCGCGCCTCGCGCCAGTGCCGCACCAGACGGCTGCGCACCAGCGGGTATTTCAGCCGGTTGGCGCTGTAGATGTACCAGGAATAGCTCGCGCCCCGCGAACAGCCGCGCGGCTCGTGGTTGGGCAGGTCGGGGCGGGTCCGGGGATAGTCGGTCTGCTGCGTCTCCCAGGTGATGATCCCGCCCTTGACGTAGATCTTCCAGCTGCACGAGCCGGTGCAGTTCACGCCGTGGGTGGAGCGCACGATCTTGTCGTGCTGCCAACGCGCCCGGTATGAGTCCTCCCAGTCGCGGTCCTCGTTGGTGACGATGCCATGCCCGTCGGCGAAGGTGTCGACGGTCTTGCGGAAAAAGGTCAGCCGATCGAGGAAGTGGCTCATCGATCCGGTCTCCTCACGGATTCTTCACATACGCGTCCTTGCGCAGATAGAACCACCAGTTGATGACGATACAAATCGCATAGAACGCCGCGAATCCGTAGAGCGCATATTCCGGCGTGGTCGCCTTGATCTGTTCGCCGAACACCTTGGGAATGATGAAGGCGCCGTAGGCGGCGACCGCCGAGGTCCAGCCGAGCACCGGGCCGGCCTGCTCCCTGTCGAAGACGATGGCGATGGTGCGGAAGGTCGAGCCGTTGCCGATTCCGGTCGCGGCGAACAGCACGAGGAACAGGATCAGGAACGGCACGAAATAGTCTTCCGGCGTCGGCGAGGCGTAGGCGAGCGACAGGAACCAGGCGACGCCGAGCGCGCAGACCACCATGACGACGGAAACGATCTGAGTGACCAGCGCGCCGCCCAGCCGGTCGGAGATCATGCCGCCGACGGGGCGGATCAGCGCGCCGATGAAGGGGCCGGTCCAGGCATACATCAACGCGCTCGGCCCGTTGGGGTTGACGGTGGTGTGGGTCATCACGCCGTCGACCTCGATATGCTGGAAGCCGAACACCACCTTGATCGCCAGGCCGAAGGCGGCGGCGTAGCCGATGAAGGAGCCGAAGGTCATGGTGTAGATGACCGTCATCGCCCAGGTGTGCTTGTTCCGGAAGATCGCGTATTGCTGGTCGAGGCTCTGGCGGATCGTGCCGGGGATCAGCCTGAGCGCGAAGACGGTCGCGGCGATCACCAAAGGCAGCACCAGCCACTTGCTGAGCTCCAGCCCGGAACCGCCGGTCCTGGCCGGCAGCAGCAGCCACAGCCCGACCGCCGCGGTGACCAGCCCGATCGCCAGCATGCCGAGGATCTTGCCGAACGCCTCCGCGGTCGATGTCAGGCCCGGGGAGACATGCGATGCGGTGATGTTGTTCATGCCGAACCAGGCGGCGACGGCCAGCGGCACCAGGATGGCGACCCAGATATAGCCGGCGTTGTGGATATAGGTCTCGGTGCCCGCCGGGATCTTGCCGACCAGCGTGCCCGACGGGTTGGCGAGAACCAGCGCCGAGCCGCCGAAGATTCCGACCGTCATGACCAGCGGCACCAGGATCTGCATCGCGGTGACGCCGAAATTGCCGAGCCCCGCGTTCATGCCGAGCGACAGGCCCTGCACCTTCTTCGGGTAGAAGAAGGAGATGTTCGACATCGACGAGGCGAAATTGCCGCCGCCGAAGCCCGAGAGCAGCGCCATGACCTGGAACTGCCAGAGCGGCGTCGTCGGATCCTGCAGCAGCCACCCGGTGCCCGCCGCGGGGATGATCAGCAGCGTCGTCGTCAGGAAGATCGTGTTGCGGCCGCCCGCGATACGGATGAAGAACGACGACGGAATGCGCAGCGTCGCCCCGCTCAGCCCGGCGATCGCGGCAAGCGTGAACAGTTCCGCCTGGGAGAACGGAAACTTCAGATTGATCATCTGAACCGTGATGATCCCCCAGTACAGCCACACCGCGAAGCCGCACAGCAGGCAGGGGATGGAGATCCACAGATTGCGGGTGGCGATGCGCTTGCCGTCCGCCTCCCAGAACGCCTCGTCTTCCGGATCCCAGGTCGCCAGGTCCTTGGCCATCTCTTTCCGCTCCCGGGACTAACGCGCCGCCGCCGGCGGCGCCTCAGGCGCTTCCGGCACGTCGCTGAGATAGCGCTCGTCGGCGAGGCCCGGATGTCGGCGGCGTTCCATCAGGCGGATCGCCACATGCATCCAGACGGTGCTGACCAGCACGATGGCGAACAGCAGCATGAACGAGCTGGTCCACACGCCAAACCAGTCATTGAGGATGCCGAACATGATCGGCAGAACGAATCCTCCCAGCCCGCCGATCATGCCCACGAGCCCGCCGACGGACCCGACATGGTGCGGGTAATAGACCGGGATGTGCTTGTAGACCGCGGCCTTGCCCAGCGACATCACGAAACCGAGCAGCACGCTGAGTATGACGAAGGACGTGAGGTCCACCCCGAAGGTGAACCGGATCGGCGCGTCGATGCCCTGAACGATGTACTCGGTGCTCGGGTAGCTCATGACGAACAGGCAGACCAGCGACACGATGAACGTCGCATACATGACCGCGCGCGCGCCCCACTTGTCCGACATCCAGCCGCCGAGCGCGCGGAAGACCGAACCGGGCATGGAATAGGCCGCCGCCAGCATCCCGGCGGTGGCAAGCTCCAGGCCATAGGCGCCGACATAGAATCGCGGCAGGTAGGAAGCGAGCGCGACGAATCCGCCGAACACGAAGAAGTAATAGGTGGCGAAGCGCCAGACCTGGATGTTCCTGAGCGGCGCGAGCTGCTCGCGCGCGGAGACCGGCTTGCGGCCCTCGCGCTTGCGCGCCACCTCGGAAGGGTCCGGCCGGGCCAGCAGGTAGAAGGCGACGGCGGTGAGCGCCAGCACGACCGCATAGATCTGCGCGGCCTGCTCCCAGCCGAACGCCACCACCAGGAACGGCGCCCCGAAATTGGTCACCGCCGCGCCGACATTGCCGACCCCGAAGATGCCGAGCGCGGTGCCCTGGCGGTCCTTGTCGAACCATTGCGAGGTATAGGCGACGCCGACGATGAACGACCCGCCGGCCAGCCCGACGCCGAGCGCCGCGATCAGGAACACCTCGTAGCTGCGGACCTCGGACAGCAGCCAACAGGCCACCGCCGTCGCCAGCATCTGGAGGGTGAACACCAGGCGGCCGCCATACTGCTCGGTCCAGACGCCGAGGAAGATGCGGCTGACCGACCCGGTCAGGACCGGTGTTGCGACCAGGATTCCGAATTCGGTCTCCGACAGCCCCAGATCCTGTTTGATCTTGACGCCGATGATCGAAAAGATCGTCCAGACGGCGAAACACACGGTGAACGAGAAGGTGCTCAGCCCGAGAGCCCGATGCTGGTCTCCCTTGGAAACGCCCGTCAGGTCGTGCATGCCGCGAAATCCCCGTCGAATTGGCGCCGGTTCTTCTTTCTGGCCTCAGGCCACATCCGTCTTGACCCGCGATCTGAGCGCGCGGTGGTCGGCGACGCCTTTGACGCCGTCGATCTCCTCGGCCAGCACCTTGGTCGCGGCGCGCTCGGAGTCCGAGCCCACGACCCCCCAGAACTCCACCCGGCCCTCGTTCACCGTCACGCTGGTGGTGCCGTAGCTCGCCCAGGGCTGCGCCGACAGCGCCCGGTCGACCGCCTTGCGGATCGCCTCGTCGTCCGCGTCGCTGGCGATCGAGACCGTGCCCGCCGAGGCGATCTCGCGGATGATGTTGGCCCGGCTGATCAGACCCACCACCTTGCCGCCCTCGACGATCGGAACCCGCTTGATGTGGTTGCGCTCCAGCGTCTCGGCGATCTCCGACAGCGGCGCCTCCGGTCCCATCGAAATCGCCGGCGCGGTCATCACGTCGCGCGCCGTCCTGCCATGCGCCTTGGTGAAGTCGTCGGCGAGGTCGGACGGGTCGCGCCATAGGTTGAGCCACCACGAGCCGGCCCGCTTCTCGGTGCCGAGCTCGGGGCGGCGCAAAAGATCCCCCTCGCTCACGATGCCGAGCAGCGCGCCGTCCTCCCCGACCACCGGGACCGCGCTGATGTGGTGGTCGGTCAGCTTCTGCGCGATCTCGGTGACCGACGCGTCCGGGCCCACCGTCACCACCCGGGTCGTCATGATGTCCTTCGCCTGCATCGCCACCCTCCTCTCGGTGCCGGGCATTCCGACCCTATCCTCGTCGAGGAGCCCGGCAAGGACATTGACCTGAATCAAGCCCGCATGGTGAGGTCTGGCGGAGATATGGCGCGGCGCGGGAACGGAAATGCCGGCGGCAACCGAGATCTTCTTCCTCCAGACCCGGGATCACACACGCCGCCAGGCCGTCGCGGTCGATGCCGAAACGCCGCTCCGCGAGGTCGTCGGCCGTATGGCGACGGACAAGGCATCCGCCGTCGTGGTGGTCGACGGGGAACTCCGGCCTGCCGGGATCGTCACCGAGCGGGACATCGTCCGGCGGGCGACTTTCGCCGCCCCGCCCGAACAGCCGGTCCGCGACCTGATGTCCCGCCCGGTCCGCTGCATCCGCGAGGACGAGCACCTGTTCATCGCCATCGCCCGGATGCGCCGGCTCGGCCATCGCCACATGCCGGTGGTCGACGGCGAGGGCCGCCTCGCCGGCATCCTCGATCTGCACGACGCCATGGCCCGGGCGGCGAGCGACATGGTGGCCGCGATCGACGACCTCACCCGCGACGACAGCGACGACGGGCTCCGCGAGATCAAGGCCGGCCAGGTCCGGGTCGCCGACACGCTGTTCGAGCAGAATGTCGCGGTCGGCGACATTCAGGCGACGCTGAGCCACGTCAACAACGACATCTACGCCCGCCTGCTCGAGCGCAACATGGCGGCGATGGAAGACGAGGGGCTCGGCGCCGCGCCGGCCGGATTCGCGATGATCGTCATGGGATCGGGCGGCCGCCACGAGAACTTCCTGACCCCCGACCAGGATTACGGCTTCGTCATCGAGGACGGGGCTCGGGCGTTGAGCGACGAGGCCGACGGCTGGTTCGCCGCGCTCGCCGAGCGCCTGTCGCGCGATCTGGACGCGGTGGGGCTGCCCTATTGCGACGGCGGGGTGATGGCGACCAACCCGCAATGGCGCAAGACGCTCGCGGGCTGGCGGGAACAGATCGATACCTGGTGCCGCCAAGCCCGCACCGATCCGCTGCTCGACTTCGACATCTTCTTCGACTTTCGCCTGGGATGGGGCGATGCCCGGCTGGCGGCGGCGCTCAGGGAACACGTCACCGCGCGTACCGCCGGCAACCGTCCGTTCCTGCGCGAGCTCTACGGCGCCGACCGGGACCACGGGACAGCTTTGCGCTGGTTCGGGCGTTTCGCGACCGAGCGTTCGGACACGGCCCATCGCGGCAAGGTGAACCTCAAACTGCTCGGCATCCTGCCCCTCGTCCAGGCCGCCAGGCTGTTCGCGCTGCGCGACGGGGTGGCCGAGACCGGCACGCGCGAACGCCTCGCCGCCGCGCACGCTTCCGGCGTGCTGAGCGATACCGAGCACGACGATCTCACGGCTGCCCGGCAGACGCTCTGCCGGCTCCTTCTCGGCCGCCAGCTCCGCGATTTCAGGGCGGGCGCGCCGGTCTCCAATTTCATCGACCCGAAGGCGCTCACCCCGCGGCGGAAGCGCGAGCTGCGCGAGGCGCTTCGCGCGGTCGAGCGCCTGCGCACCCGCATGGGCGTCGAATTCGGCGGCGACGTGCTCTGACCCGTCGTTCAGTATTCGTGGTCGAGCCCCCGCGCGCGACGGATCCGCGCCGAGGCGTGGAGCACCTGGCCGAGCGTGGCGATCCCGCGCGCCTCCAATCGCGGCAGCAATTTGCAGAACACCCGCGCGGTCACGATCGAGTCGCCGAGCGCGGTATGCCTCCCCTCGACCTCGACGCCCAGCCGTTCGGCGATCGCTTCGAGCGAGTGGTTCTGCGACACCGGGTCCAGGAATACCGAGATCAGCAGCGTATCCAGCACCACGTTGGCGAACTCGATGCCCGTCTCGGCCTTCTTGAGGCGCAGGAACGTCATGTCGAAATCGGCGTTGTGGGCGACCAGCACCGCGTCCCCGGCATAAGCGTGGAACGCGGGCAGGACCTCGCCGATCCGCGGTTCCCCCGAAATCATTTCATCGGTGATGCCGTGGAAGCGGATCGACGCGCGCGGGATCGGCCGTCCCGGGTCGACCAGCCGGGAGAATGCGTCCGTCTCGTCGACTTCGCCGCGGGAACAACGCACCGCCGCGATAGAGATGATCTCATCGCCCTCCGAAGGCTGGAGCCCCGTCGTCTCGGTGTCGAACACCACGTAGCGCAACTCCGCCAGGGTCCGCCCGTCGAGCTCGTCGCCGTGGGAGGGTTGCGCGAACCCGCTCCCGCCGTGGAACTCGGGCCGGGCGGGCAGGCTGCGCCGATCGTGCAGGCGGATGAGCAAGATCCGGTCCGCGACCGCCCATGATGCCGCCAGGATCGCTGCGAGCGCGACCAGCGCGCTCCAGACGACGAAGACCGGGACGCCGGTCCCGCCATCCGCCAGCGCCGCCGGCCAGGCCAGCGCGGCGAGCCCGAGGATCAGGATCGCGGCGATCCCGGCTCCGGCCCAGAGGACGCCGATCGCCCGCCGCACGCTCATCCCGTTCAAGAACCGCAACCGTCGCTCCCCGGCGAAGAGTCGGCGCCTAAACCGCGACCCGCGCCTTGATGTGGTCCTGCGGCTCATAGCCCTCGATCGCGATGTCTCCGGCGGTGAAGGCGAACAGGTCGCGTATCCTGGGGTCGAGGCGAAGCCGGGGCAGCTTTCCGGGCGTGCGGGAGAGCTGCTCGTCCGCTTGCTCCAGATGGTTCAGATAGAGGTGGGCATCGCCGAAGGTATGAACGAACTCGCCCGGTTCGAGGCCGCAGACATGGGCGATCAGATGGGTGAGCAGCGCATAGCTCGCGATGTTGAACGGAACGCCGAGGAAAACGTCCGCGCTGCGCTGGTAAAGCTGGCAGGAAAGCCGGCCTTCGGCGACGTGGAACTGGAACAGGCAGTGGCAGGGCGGCAGCGCCATTTCGTCCAGCTCGCCGACATTCCACGCGCTCACCACCAGGCGCCGCGAGTTGGGATTTGTGCGGATCTCCTCGACCACGGCGGCGATCTGGTCGACCGTCGAGCCGTCCGGGCGCGGCCAGGACCGCCACTGGCGCCCATAGACCGGACCGAGATCGCCGTTCGCGTCCGCCCACTCGTCCCATATCCGCACCCCGTTTTCGTTGAGGTAGCCGATATTGGTGTCGCCGGCGAGGAACCAGAGGAGCTCGTGGACGATCGACGGGCGATGCAGACGCTTGGTGGTCAGAAGCGGAAACCCGTCCGCGAGGTCGAAGCGCATCTGATAGCCGAAGACGCCCTTCGTGCCCGTGCCCGTGCGGTCTCCGCGCACGATGCCGCGGTCGCGGACATGCCGCATCAGATCGAGATATTGGCGCATCCGGCCTCCCCTATCCCGACCCCGCGTCCGGTTGATTTGGAGATGAACCGCACTATATTGCAACTGCCGGTCAGCCGGCTATGGCGATAAACGGCTTGTGCAATAAGCGAAGCGGACCCGGGGGCAGTACCCGGCGCCTCCACCAAACTCCCGTCAGGTGCGGATCGTATGGGGGCGAAACAGGATCGACGCGCGTGTAAAGACTTGCTTTTCGCCCGGCATGGTACCGCCGTTATCGGGCCGACACGAAAGATGCCAATGACAACGATTTGGCTCTCGCTGCCTAGCCCAGGCTAGGCAAGCGCGGTTCGGGGGGCGCCGGGCAACAGAAGCCCCCCACTCTCTCCCGCGCGCGCTGTCGGATCGGGGTGATGTCCAAGACCGAAGAGTCCCTCGTCCCTTACCAGGACATGATGGAGCGCGCGCTCCGCGGCGTGATGCGGGACGCGCTGGCCCTCGTCGAGGAAGAGGGCCTTCCCGGGAACCACCATTACTACGTCTCCTTCTTGACTCGGCACGAAGGCGTCACGATCCCCGACCATCTTCGCGCGCGCTATCCAGACGAGATGACGATCGTCCTCCAGCACCAGTTCTGGGGGCTGGAAACGGCCGGGGACGCGTTCTCGGTCACGCTCTCCTTCGGCGGCAGGTCGGAGCGGCTCACCGTGCCCTACGAGGCGGTGACCGCCTTCGTGGACCCGGCGGCCGATTTCGGGCTTCGGTTCGGACCCCAGCCCGAAGAGGAAGGGTCGGAGCAGGCCGCGGCGGGAACGGAAGACGCCGATGGCGGCGCGGCCACGGTGGTTACGCTCGACAAGTTCCGCAAGACCTGAGGAGTCCGCAAGCCGCGAGACACGGCCCGAGGCCCAATTTGATATGCTGTCCTCCGGCTGAACGAAACACTCGGGTGGCGCGATGGCGGATCTGGAAATCGGCGTGATCGGGGCGGCCGGCCGGATGGGGGCCGCGGTGATCCACGAAATTTCCGAGACCGAAGGATGCATTCTCGTCGCCGCCGCGGACAACGCCGGTCATCCCGCGCTCGGCGAGGACGCGGGCACGCGTGCCGGGCTCGGCGCGCTCGGAATTCCCATCGGCGACGATCCGGCCGGGGTGTTCGAGCGCTCCAGCGTCGTGATCGAGTTCTCGCTGCCCGACGCGACGGCGAAGCACGCGGCGTTGGCCGGAGCGGCGGCCACGCCCCATGTCATCGGCACCACCGGTCTCGACGCCGCTCAGGAACGGGCGGTGAGGGATGCCGCCGCCGGCGCCGCCATCGTCCTCGCGCCGAATATGAGCCTTGCGGTCAATATCCTGTTCGCGCTCACCAGGCAGGTCGCCGGGATTCTCGATGACCGTTTCGACATCGAAATCGTCGAGATGCACCACAAGCACAAGGTCGACGCGCCGTCGGGCACGGCGCTCGGGCTCGGCCGGGCCGCCGCCGAAGGCCGCGGCGTGGCGCTCGATACGGTCTCCCAGATGGCGCGGCAGGGCCAGACCGGCGCCCGCAGGCAGGGCGATATCGGCTTCGCGGTGCTCCGCGGCGGCGACGTGGTGGGCGAACACACCGTGACCTTCGCGGTCGAGGGCGAGCGCCTCGAACTCACACACAAGGCCTCTTCGCGGCGCATATTCTCGCGCGGCGCGGTGCACGCGGCGCGCTGGGCTCCCGCGCAGCCGCCGGGCCTCTACGGCATGGCCGACGTGCTCGGCCTCTGAGCGGTCACGCCGCCGCGCCCGCCTCCGCCCGTCCCGCCCTGGCGGCCTCCCAGGCGATCAGGGCCCGCTTGCGCGCGCTGCCCCAGCGGTAGCCCGTCTCGAACCGGCCCGATGCCCGGATCGCGCGGTGGCACGGGATCAGGACCGCGACGGGATTGGCGCCGACCGCCCGTCCCACCGCGCGGCTCGCGCCCGGCTTGCCCAGCGCGCGGGCGATGTCGCCGTAGCGCACCAGCCGTCCCGGCGGCACGCGCAGCAACGCTTCCCACACCTTGATCTGGAAATTGGTTCCCCGCGCCCAGAGACGGATCGGGGATCCGCCCGAATCCATGCCGCGGGCAAGCGCCTCGCCCGCGACCTTCCAGGTGTACGCCTCGTCCTCCACCAGCCGGGCGTTGGGCCACGCGTCCCCGAGCGCCTCGATCTGGTCCTCCCCCTCCTGTTCGAAGGAGACGCGGCAGACGCCGCGCCCGGTCGCCGCGACCAGAAACCTCCCGAAGACGCCGTCGTGGCGTCCGTACCGGATTTCCAGCCCCCGGCCGCCGGCGCCGACCTCACCCGGCGTCGCCGCTTCGAGCGTAACGAACAGGTCATGCAGCCGGCCCGGCCCGGACAGACCGACGTCCAGCGCGGCGTCCAAGACCGGGCTTGCGTCCAACAGCGCCTCGCGCGCGTGGTCGAAGGTGACATAGCGGAGGAAGAGCTTCGGGCTCACCCCGGCCCATGCCGTGAACACCCGCTGAAGGTGGAACGGGCTCATGCCGACGCCGGCGGAGATCTCGCCCAGGGTCGGCTGAGAGAGCCTGTTGTCCTCGATGAAGCGGATCGCCCGCTCGATCCGGTCGTAGTTGGCCTTCCCATCCATTCGCCGCATCCTTTCCGTCCGCGTTTCGCCGCCGACGATAGGAACGCTCAGTTGGGCGGGCCACCCGATTCTTGCGCCGCGCGGCCTGCAAATCGCGGCTGTTTGAGCTGCGCCAGCGCCGCGCCGAGCGCCTGCGCGAGCTCCAGCCGTTCTTCCGGGGTGAGGAACGCGCCGACGACGAGGCGCCGGCCGTGCGAGGCGAGGGTGAGCTGGCTCTCATGCTCGGGCGGGTCGTCCATCTCCACGCGGAGCCAGTAGGGCTGAAAGCGCCAGGACCGGTGACGGCGGCCCGGTCCCACGCGCTCCACGGTGAGCGCGTTCTCGGTCAGCCGCAGGGTCTCGTGCATGCGCCCGCTGCGATAGCTTGCCTTGAACGCCACGTAGATCAGCAGCACGTCGAGCCCGAAGAAGCCGAAGACCGGCCACGCGCCGACCAGGGCGAAGGCGAGACCGGCACCGAATGCCACCCCCGCGATCGCGCTCATGAGGATCACGAAGCCCCTGGGGCTCAGGCTGCGATGGGGCTCCAGCGTCGCGGCGAAGATCGGAGCGGGTTCGTTGCCCATCCGCGAATCATAGGCTGCCCCCGGTCGCGGGCCAAGGCGGTTCAAGAGGCGCGCGGACGTTTGACCGGGACGCCGGCGACGCTACAGCATTTTCCGACCTGACGGGGTCGCCGCCCTCCCCCGGCCCCTCCCGCAAGCGGGAGGGGAGAAGGTAAGAAGGGGTCGGTGAACGAGTCTCCCTCTCCCCGGCGGGGAGAGGGTCGGGGTGAGGGGGCCTCCCGGGCGACAGCCGGGCGTGATCGTGCCTGGTCGGAAAATGCTTTAGTCTCGCCCGATGCCGCGCCCGATGCCGCTCGCAGACGTCGACGAATTCTACCGCCGCCTGTCGGAGACGATGCCGGCGCCGAAGGGCGAGCTCGAATACCGCAACGAATTCACCCTGCTGGTCGCCGTCGTCCTTTCCGCGCAGGCGACCGATGTCGGCGTCAACAAAGCCACCGGCCCGCTGTTCGCCGTCGCCGACACGCCGGAAAAGATGATTGCGCTCGGCGAAGCGCGGCTTCGGGATTACATCCGCACGATCGGGCTCTACCGCAACAAGGCGAAGAACGTGATCGCCTTGTCGGAACGTCTCGTGGCCGATTTCGGCGGCCGGGTTCCCGAAGACCGTGAAGCGCTCGAAACCCTCCCGGGGGTGGGGCGGAAGACCGCCAATGTCGTGCTCAACATCGCCTTCGGGCAGCCGACGATCGCCGTCGACACACATGTGTTCCGGGTCGGCAACCGTACCGCGCTCGCGCCCGGCAAGGACGTGCGCGCCGTCGAGGACGCGCTGGTACGCCGCACGCCGGAGCGTTGGAAGCAGCACGCCCATCACTGGCTGATTCTGCACGGGCGCTATACCTGCAAGGCGCGCCAGCCGGATTGCCCAGCCTGCGTCGTCGTCGATCTCTGCCGCTACCGCGCGAAGACGGTCTGAAACTCAGCCGGTGCCGCGTCGTCCGGCCTCGCTGGCGAGCGCGCTCAGACACGCCCGGGGCGAGATCTGCTCGTCTCCCGGCGCCCAGGCTTCGATATGGCGCACCCGCAAGGGTCCCGGGCGGTTGGGCTCTTCCGCATAGAGGAACAGCACCACCGCGCATCCCTTGTGACGGTAGCGCCAGAGTTCCATCGGGTTTTCGCGGCGCACGAAGTCCGGCTCTCCCAGCAATGTCTCGACTGCCCGCCGATCGAGGCCCAGCACCCGGTCGGGGCCGATGTCGAGCGAAGCCTCCTTCGCCGCCGCGCTCTCCCGCGGCGGCGCGGGCAGCTGCGCCGCGGCGCTCTCCGCCGGCTTGCCCGGGGTGCCGCCCGGTCCCGACAGGATGGGCAGGGGCTGCTCCTGAGGCACCCGGTCGGCGGCGGAGCCGGCGCGTTGCGGCCCGGTCAGGCCGTCGATTCGACAGCCTGCCGCGATCGCCGCGAGGGCGACCGCCGCGGCGGTTCGAACCAGGACGTGGATGATCTAGCCGGTCGGCGACTCGACCGCGAGCTCGGGGTCGGGCTCACGCGAATCGTCGTCCGATAAGGGTTGCATGGCGCCGACGATCGTCCCGCCGCGTTCGATCTCCAGCTGACCGTATGAAATGTTGCCGTCGACCCTTCCGGATGCGCGCACGGTCAGGACGCCGCGGGCAGTCAGGGTGCCTTCCACCGTACCGCTGACGTCGGCGCTCTCCACCTCCGCATTTCCCTTGAAGACCCCGGTCCTCGCCACCTCCAGCTCGCGGCAACCCTTCATCTCGGTCTCCACGGTTCCCTCGACGATGAGCTTCTCGCAGGAATCGATTCGACCGCTGAGCGCGATGCTGCGCCCCACGACCAGACACTTGCCCTCGCTGTCGGCGCCGGGGACGATACGGCGGACCGGCTCCGCTTGCGGCGTGGCGACACGGCGCGAAGGCCGGCGTACCGCGGCGGGCGCGCGCGGCGCTGGCGCCGGAGAGGGCTCCCTGGAAGGAACGTCGAGCGGCATGTCGGCGTCCGGACCGTCGGGCTGCCCGGCCTCGCCGGATTCGTCCGCCGCGTCGTTCTTCGCTTCTTCCGGTGGGTTCTTCTTGCGACCGAACATATCCGGCACTTCCCGGTCCGCGTCCGAAGACGTGTCCATTCCCCCAGCCCCCGTTTCCGGCCGAACCGCGATTTCAGACCTCCGCCCCGCGCGGTTCGATGGCTTCGAACTCATGCACCATAAACGCAGTCGCGATAATGGGCATCAACCAATTGATTACCGGGATGCTGAACAGGATCGCGATCAGAATCCCGCCGACCGGAACGCGCCATCGGGATCGCCGGCGCAGCCAGAGCGCCGCACGCGGCTCCACCCGGCGCAAGGCCACCAGTTCGAAATACTCCCGGCCCAATAGATAGCCGTTCAACCCGTAGAAAACAAAAACATTCAAGCCGGGAATCAGGTAGAGCGGCAGCACGAGGACGTTGAGGAACAAGGCTACCAGGACGAGCTTCGCGGCGGAGACGACCGACGAAGCGACGGATTGCCCCGGCGCCGGCGGGTTGTCCGGGTAGTGCCTGGCGTCGACCGCATTGGCGATTTCCTCGAGAAAGAGGCCCACGACGATCGTCGCCACCAGCGGGAACAACATGATTCCGACGACGATCGCGCCGGCGCCCGCGATCGCCTTGATCGTCCAGTCCAGCCAGCCGGCGTCGAACAGCGTGAGGGCGTCCAGCGCCCAGCCCAGGGCCGCGATCAGCAGGACGTACAGCGCCGCCGAAATCGCGACGGTCTTGAGGGCGACCGCGCGGAAAGCCGGGTCGAAGGCCTGTCGGATGGCAAGGAGCAGGCTGCGGGACATCGCTCCGGTCCGGACGGTGTGAAGGGCTCCGCGCGGGCTCGCCCGCCTCGGCGTCGCGAGTATACTTGCGCCGCCCGAGAGCCGCGACCGCCGCATCCGGAGACGTTTCATGGCAGCCGATCCCGCGCCGTTCGACGCCGTCGGCCTCGGCAACGCGATCGTCGATGTCGTGGTGCGGACCGACGACGCCACGCTGACCGAGCTCGGGCTGAGGAAGGGCGCGACGACGCTGATCGACGCCGACCGGGCCGCCGAAATCCGGCCGTACATGGAGGGCGGGGTCGAGATATCCGGCGGGTCCGCGGCCAACACCATCGCCGGGCTTGCCTCGCTGGGCGGCAGGGGCGCCTTTCTCGGCAAGGTGGGCGGCGACGATCTGGGAAAGGTGTTCCGCGACGACATCGCCGCCATCGGCGTGGATTACCGCTCGCCGCCGGCGGCAGAGGGGACGGAGACCGCGCGTTGCCTGGTCTTCGTCACGCCCGACGCCGAGCGCACCATGCTGACCTTCCTCGGCGTTTCCACCGCTTTCGGCCCCGATGACGTGGACGCGGGCCTGATCGGCGACGCCGCGATCACCTATCTGGAGGGCTACCTTTTCGATGAGGACCATGCGAAGGCGGCGTTCGTGCGGGCCGCCGAGCTGGCCCATGCGGCGGGCCGCCAGGTCGCGCTGTCGCTGTCCGATCCGTTCTGCGTCGAGCGGCACCGTGCCGCGTTCCGGCATCTGGTGCATGGCCATGTCGACATCCTGTTCGCCAACGAGGCCGAGATCACCGCGCTCTACGAGGTGGGGAGCTTCGACGAAGCGTGCCGGCTCGCCCGCGGGGAATGCCCGTTCGCCGCGCTGACCAGGGGCGCGGCCGGCTCCGCGATCGCGGCCGGCGGCGAGGTCGTACAGGTCGCCGCCGTGCCGGTCGAACGGGTCGTGGACACGACCGGGGCCGGCGATCTCTATGCCGCCGGCGTCCTGTTCGGACTCACGCGGGGCTACGAGCCGGGCCTCTGCGGCCGGATCGGCGCCATCGCGGCCGCCGAAATCATCGGCCATTACGGCGCGCGGCCGCAAACGCGGCTTGCCGATCTGCTTCCAAAGGCCTAAAGAGCGGCCGCTTTTCGGGATTCCCGCAGCCGAGCGCGCCCGTCATGGACCTCCGCAACATTGCCCTGATCGCCCATGTCGATCACGGCAAGACGACGCTTGTCGATTCCATGCTCCGCGCCTCCGGCGCCGTGCGCGCCAACCAGCGCGTCGCCGACCGCGCGCTCGATTCCAACGACCAGGAGCGCGAGCGAGGAATTACCATCCTCGCAAAGTGCACCGCCGTGTCGTGGCGCGGCACCAAGATCAACATCGTCGATACGCCGGGCCACGCGGATTTCGGCGGCGAGGTCGAGCGCATTCTTTCGATGGTGGACGGCGCGCTGCTCCTGGTCGATGCCGCTGAAGGCCCGATGCCGCAGACCAAGTTCGTGCTCGCCAAGGCGCTCGAGCGCGGGCTCGCTCCGATCGTGGTGATCAACAAGGTCGACCGCCGCGACGGCAGGCCGCACGCGGTCGTCGATGCGGTGTTCGACCTGTTCGCCGCGCTGGGCGCGAACGAGGACCAGCTCGACTTCCCGACCCTCTACGCCTCCGCCAGGGAGGGCTGGGCGGCGCACGAGCTCGACGCGTCCAGGGCCGGGATGGAACCGCTCTTCGACACCATCGTCGCCAGGGTGGGGACGCCGGAATGCGATCCCGACGGGCCGTTCGCAATGCTCGCCAGCATCCTCGAATACGACGCCCATCTGGGCCGGGTTCTGACCGGCCGGATCGCGCGCGGCGCGGCCGAGGTCAACATGCCCGTGACGGTGCTCGACAGCGGCGGGGAGGCGGTCGAGCAGGCGCGCATGACAAAGCTCCTGACTTTCAACGGGCTCGCGCGCGAACCCGCCCGGCGGGTGTCGGCCGGCGACATCGTCGCGATCGCCGGGCTGAAGACCGCGACGGTCGCCGACACCGTCGCCGCGGCGGAGGCGCCGGCCGCGCTCGCGGCTTCGCCGATCGATCCGCCGACGCTCGCGATGCGGTTCACGATCAACGATTCGCCGCTCGCCGGACGAGACGGCGACAAGGTGACGTCCCGCATGCTGCGCGACCGGCTGTTCCGCGAAGCCGAGAGCAACGTCGCCATCGACCTGCATACCGTCGACGGCGAGGACGGGATCGAGGTGCGCGGCCGCGGCGAGTTGCAGCTCGGCGTCCTGATCGAGACCCTGCGACGCGAAGGCTACGAGCTCTCGGTCTCGCGGCCGCGCGTGCTCTACCGCACCGATCCCGCGACCGGCGCACGCCTCGAACCGCTGGAGGAGGTGATCGTCGATGTCGACGACGATCATGTCGGCACGGTCGTCGAGTCGCTCGGCCGCCGCAGCGGCGAAATGTCCGACATGCGGCCGTCGGGAGGCGGAAAGACGCGGATCGGCTTCATCGCCCCGTCCCGGGGCTTGATCGGTTTCCTGGGCGTGCTGATGAACGATACCCGCGGCACCGGCGTGATGAGCCGCGTCTTCCACGGCTACGGGCCGCATCGCGGCCCGCTGGAAGACCGGCGCCGCGGCGTCCTGATTTCGACCGGCGACGGAGAGGCGGTGGAATACGCGCTTCACAATCTGGAAGAGCGCGGGGTGCTCTTCGTCGAGCCGGGCGAGCGCGTCTATCGCGGAATGATCGTCGGCGAGCACAGCCGCGGCACCGACCTCGAAGTCAATCCGCTGAAGACCAAGCAGCTCACCAATATCCGCGCCGCGGGAAAGGACGAAGGGATCCGCCTCACGCCGCCGCGCAGGCTTCGTCTGGAGGAGGCGATCTCCTACATCGCCGAGGACGAGCTGGTCGAGGTGACGCCGAACAGCATCCGGCTCCGCAAGGCGCTGCTCGATCCGCACGCGCGCAAGCGGGCGCAGCGCAGGGCGGGATGACGGGCGTGCCCGCCTTCAGGCGGGGGCTGGAACAGGCCAGGGGCGCGCTCGCGGTCTATCGCGACCGGCGCTTCGCGGCGATCTTCGGCCTCGGGGTGACAAGCGGGCTACCCTCATCCCTGGTCTTCGTGACACTCTCGGTCTGGCTGCGCGAAGAGGGGTTGAGCCGCACCACGATAGGGCTGTTCGGTGCGGTGGCGACGCCGTATGCGATCAACTTCTTGTGGGCGCCCTTGCTCGACCACGCGCGTCTCCCCTGGCTCGGCAGGCTCGGTCGCCGCCGGTCGTGGATCGTCGCCGCCCAGGCGCTGCTTTGCCTGGCGATCGCCGCGATGGCGCTCGCCGATCCCGCCGAGCAGGCCGCGGCGCTCGCCGCGGCGGCGTTCGCGGTTGCGGTCCTGTCGGCCACGCAGGACGTCGCCATCGACGCCTACAGGGTCGAGATCCTGGAGCCCGAAACCTACGGCGCGGGCGCGGCGGTTGCCGTGCTTGGCTGGCATCTCGGAGCCTTCGTCTCCGGCGCGGGCGCGCTCTATCTCGCCCACGCGGTCTCCTGGCAGGCGGCCTATCTGGGCGCGGGCGCCGTGTTCGCGCTCCTGATGGCGGTTCCACTCCTGGCCGAGGAACCGCGATCGAACGGTGCCGCACCGGCGACGAGGCGGATCGGTCAGTGGCTGCGCCGTGCCGTCGTCGCGCCTTTCGCCGAGTTTCTCGGCCGTCTCGGCGGGCTTGCCGTCGTCGTTATCGGCTTCATCGTCTTCTACAAGTTCGGAGAGGCCATGCTCGGACGCATGGCGGGCGTGTTCTACGTCGATCTCGCATTCACCAAGGTCGAGATCGCCAACTACGTGAAGTCGTTCGGACTGGCCGCGACGCTGCTGGGCGTCGTTCTGGGCGGCGTGCTCTGCGCGCGGGTCCGCATCGTCACCGCGCTGTTCGCGGGCGGAATCGCGATGGCCTCGACGAACCTTCTGTTCGCGCTTCTCGCCTGGACCGGAAAGGACCTCGGACTGCTCGCCGTCGCCGTGTTCCTCGACAATCTCACGGCGGGACTCGCCACCAGCGCCTTCGTCGCGTTCCTTTCGAGCCTGTGCAACCGGGAATTCACCGCGACCCAGTACGCCCTGCTCGCCTCGATCGGCAACTTCGCGCGCATTCAGCTCGGCGCGGTGTCCGGCTGGACGGTCGACCGGATGGACGGCGACTGGGCGGCTTTCTTCGTGCTCACCACTGTCGCCGTCCTGCCCGGGCTCGTCCTCTTGTCGACGATCGCCAGGCGTCAGCCCCCGGGGGCTTCGAGCCCGTAGCCGGCGGAGCGGACGGTGCGGATGACGTCCGCCTGTCCCCCGTCGTTGAGCGCCTTGCGAAGCCGGCGGATATGAACGTCCACCGTCCGCGTATCGACATAGACGTCGCGGCCCCAGACCGCGTCGATCAGCTGGTCGCGCGAGAACACCCGTCCCGGGTGCTCCATCAAATGGCGCAGCAGGCGGTACTCGGTCGGACCGAGCCGCACGCGGCGGCCGCTTCGGGTAACCCGGTGGGCGGCAAGGTCCATCTCGATGTCGCTGAACGCGATGCGTTCTTCCGCGAGCGCCGGGCGCACGCGGCGCAGCACCGCGCGGATGCGGGCGATCAGCTCGTCGGTCGAGAACGGCTTGGAGATGTAGTCGTCCGCCCCGGTGTCGAGCCCTCGGATCCTGTCCGCCTCCTCCGCGCGGGCGGTCAGGATGACGATCGGAATGTTGCGCGTCGCGGGCCCGCGGCGCAGTTGGCGGCACACCTCGATGCCGCTCATATGCGGCATCATCCAGTCGAGGAGCACCAGGTCGACGTTGCGCTCGGCGACGATCAGCAACGCCTCCTCGCCATCGGGAGCGGTGAGCACGTCGAAGCCCGCGCGTTCGAGGTTGTAGCGGAGCAGGGTGACGAGATCCGCCTCGTCGTCGACGAACAGGATGACGGGTCTCATCCGGCCCCGCGGGTTCGGCCGGAATTCCGGTTCCGGTTCACCGCGCATCGCCGTCCACCTCGTGATCGGCGGTGCTGCCGCGCGGCCGTTCGCCGCGCATCCGCGTGCCTTCCACGAGGTAGTGGATGATTTCCGCGATGTTGGTGACGTGGTCGCCGACGCGCTCGATATGCTTGGCGATGAAGAGGAGATGGGTGCACGGCGTGATGCTGCGCGGATCTTCCATCATGTAGGTCAGCAGCTCGCGGAAAAGGCTGGTATACATGTCGTCGACCTCGCGGTCGGACGCCCAGACCGCCATCGCCTTGTCGACATTTCGCTCGACATAGGCATCCAGCACCTCCTTGATCATCTGCTGGACCTGACGGCTCATCCGGGGGATGGCGTGCACCGGCCGCACCGGCGCGACCTCGGAAAGCGCCAGCGAGCGCCGCGCGATGTTGGACGCGTAATCGCCGATGCGCTCGAGGTCGGCGGCGATCTTCAGCGCCGCGATGACGTTTCTGAGATCGAGCGCCATCGGCTGGCGCAGCGCGATCAGCAGCGTCGCCTTCTCGTCGATCTCGTGGTTCAGGTCGTCCACCCGCTCGTCGTCGTCGACCACCGTCTCGGCGAGCTCGGGATTGCGGCTGACGAGGGCCTCGATGGCGCGCGCGATCTGCGACTCGGTCAGCCCGCCCATGCGCGCGATCATGTCGTTCAGCTCGCGGAGCTCCTCGTCGTAGGACCTGACGATATGTTCGGCTTCCATGGGGAGTTCCTCGTTCGTCCGGCCGGCGGCGCGGCTAGCCGAAGCGGCCGGTGATGTAGCCCTGCGTGCGCTCGTCGCCGGGGTTGGTGAATATCTGCTCCGTGCTGCCCACCTCCACCAGATTGCCGAGGTGGAAGAACGCGGTCTTCTGCGATACCCGCGCGGCCTGCTGCATCGAATGGGTGACGATGACGATGGTGAAGTTCTCCCGCAGCTCGTCGATCAGCTCCTCGATCCGCGCGGTGGCGATCGGATCGAGGGCGGAGCACGGCTCGTCCATCAGGATCACTTCCGGGCTGATGGCGATCGCGCGGGCGATGCAGAGCCGCTGCTGTTGTCCGCCGGACAGGCCGGTGCCCGGCTCGTCGATGCGGTCCTTGACCTCCTCCAGAAGCCCCGCGCGGTCGAGGCTCGAATGCACGATGTCGTCGAGCTCCGCGCGGGTCCCGGCGATGCCGTGGATGCGGGGGCCGTAGGCGACATTGTCGTATATCGACTTGGGAAACGGGTTGGGCTTCTGGAACACCATGCCGACGCGCGCGCGCAGCAACACGACATCGAGGGCGGGGTCGTAGATATCTTCGCCGTCGAGAGTCATCCTGCCGACGACACGGCATCCCTCGATGACGTCGTTCATGCGGTTCAGGCAGCGGAGAAATGTCGACTTGCCGCAGCCCGACGGGCCGATGAGCGCCGTCACCCGGTTGGCCGGAATGTCGATGTCGACATTTCGGAGCGCTTCCTTGTCGCCATAGAAAACGCCGACTCCGGTCGCTTCGATCTTGGCCAGGGGAGCATTCCTCCGGTCCGGCTCGAAGTCCCGGTCGGGTGTCGCCTCCGCGATCCCCGCCGCTGCCGTCGTCGTTTCGTCCACCGTCATTCTCCCGCCGGCCGGCTTACCAGCGCCTTTCGAATTTCCGCCTCAGATAGATCGCGACCGCGTTCATGACCACCAGGAAGCCCAGCAGCACCATGATCGCCGCGCTGGTCTTCTCGACGAAGCTCCTCTCCGGCATGTCGCTCCAGAGATAGATCTGCACCGGCAGCACGGTGGCCGGGCTCAGCGGATCGGTCGGAATGTCGACGATGAAGGCGACCATGCCGATCATCAGGAGCGGCGCCGTCTCGCCCAGCGCCTGGGCCATGCCGATGATGGTTCCGGTCAGGATGCCGGGCAGCGCCAGCGGCAATACGTGGTGGGTGATCACCTGCAGCCTCGACGCGCCGATGCCGAGCGCCGCCTCGCGGATCGACGGCGGCACCGCCTTCAGCGCCGCCCGGGTCGCGATGATGATGGTGGGCAGCGTCATCAGCGCCAGCACCATCCCGCCCGCGAGCGGCGCCGAGCGCGGCACCCCGAGGAAGTTGAGGATCACGGCGAGCCCCAGCAGCCCGAACACGATCGAGGGTACCGCGGCGAGGTTGTTGATGTTGACCTCGATCAGGTCCGTCCAGCGGTTCCTGGGCGCGAATTCCTCCAGATAGACCGCCGCCCCGACGCCCACCGGGAAGGACAGCAGCAGCGTCACCATCATGGTGAAGAACGACCCCATGATGGCACCCCAGATGCCGGCGAGCTCCGGCTCGCGCGAGGCGCCGGCCGAGAAGAAGCGGGTGTTGAACCGGGTCTCCACCCTGCCGTCGGCGGCAAGCGTATCGATCCACGCCAGTTGCTTGTCCTTGATCGGGCGTTCCCGCTCCGGCCGGTCGCGGTCGATCTTGCCCTTGAGCAGCATGTCGACATGGTCGGAAGCCGTCAGCCAGACTTCCTTGCGCGAGCCCACGACGGAGGGGTCCGACAGCACCAAGGCGCGCAGATCGTCCTCGGCGCCCTGGCTCAACAACGCGTATAGCGCCCGCCGGTCGCGCCGCTTCCTCACGTCGGAGAATTCCCCGCGCAGCGCGTTCTTGTAGAGCGCGCCGTAATTCCCCCGGGCCAGAGCGTCCGGCGTGTTTTCGCCCGAGGGGTCGAGATGCCGCGCCTCGAAGGCGACGTCGAGCTTGATATAGGTATGGACGAAGGCTTGGTAGCCCTGCGCGACGATGCTGAACAGCAGCCAGGCGAGCGCGGTCATCGCGACTCCGATGGCGACGATGCCATATGCCTTGAACCGCCGTTCCGCCGCGTAGCGCCGGCGCAGGCGGCGGTCGTCGAGCGCCGGCCGGTTCGGCGCCGGGTCCCGGTGCCCGCCGGACAGGGTCTCCACGGCGTCAGTCATATTGCTCGCTGCACTTGCGCACCACGTGCAGGGCGACGACGTTCATTGCGAGCGTGATGACGAACAGGGCCAGCCCGAGCGCGAACGCGGCCAGGGTCTTGGCGCTGTCGAATTCCTGATCGCCGATCAGCAGGGTGACGATCTGCACCGTCACCGTCGTTACCGCCTCGAACGGATTGGCGGTCAGGTTGGCGGCGAGACCGGCGGCCATCACCACGATCATCGTCTCGCCGATCGCCCGGCTGACGGCGAGCAGGCAGGCGGCGAATATGCCGGGGAGCGCCGCCGGCAGGATCACGCGCTTGATGGTTTCCGACTTGGTCGCGCCCATCGCGAGCGATCCGTTACGCAGCGCTTGGGGGACGGCGTTCATCACGTCGTCCGACAGCGACGAGATGAAGGGGATGATCATGATGCCCATGACCGTTCCCGCCGCGAGCGCGCTTTCGGAGGCGACGTCGAGACCGACCGCCTCGCCCAGCCCGCGGAACAGCGGGGCTACCGTCAGCGCGGCGAAGAAGCCGTAGACCACCGTCGGGATGCCCGCCAGGATCTCGAGGACCGGCTTGACCGCCGCGCGAACCCTGAGATCGGCGTAGTCCGAGAGATAGATCGCGGACAGGAGCCCCACCGGAACCGCGATCAGCATCGCGATCGCGGTGATCAGCATGGTTCCGGCGAACAGCGGGATCGCGCCGAACACGCCCGTCGCGCCCACCTGGTCGGCCCGCAGCGCGGTCTGCGGGCTCCATTCGACTCCCAGGACGAAATCGAAGAAAGGGATCTTGCCGAAGAACCGGATCGATTCGAAGACCAGCGAGAGCACGATCCCGACGGTCGTCAGGATCGCGATCGACGAGCACGCGATGAGCAGGATATCGACCGTCTTCTCGACCCCGTTCCGCGCCCTGAGCGTCGGTGCGAGGCGGGTCCGGGCGAAGGCGAGACCCGCGACCGCGAGCGCCAGCGCGACGACCGCGAGCGCGCCGTTGCCGGTGGCGTTCAGCCGGTTGAGGTGGGCCGCCGCCGCGGCCACTTCCGGCGCCGCCCTGTCCGCGGAAAAGGTGCCGTCCGCGACATTGCGGATGTCGTTCAGGAGAAGCGACATCCGGTCCGGGCCGAGATTGCGCATCGCGTCGGGCAGCGCCGAGATCGCGATGCCCTCGGTGACGGTGGGCTGGACCACCAGCCAGAGGAAGAAAACACCCAGCGCCGGCAGGGCGCACCAGAGCGCCACATAGGCTCCGTAGTAGCCCGGCCGGGAGTGCAGGGACCGGCTTCGTCCGCCCGCCATCGCGAAGGCCCGGCGGCGGCCGAAGTAATAGGCGAAAACAGACAGCGCGAGCAGGGCGACGATCAGCGATAGCGGAGACATGACCGGATCGGTTGCTTTCGCGTGCCCGCGTTTATCCCAAAGAGAAAACCGCCGGGCAATGTCGCGCACCGCCCGGCGGATACACGACTACATGGAGAGTTTGGCTCCGCTCATCGCGGCCTGCACGGTCTTCTTGCGGTCCGCGTCGGACAGAGGGATCAGGCCCTTGTCGACGAGGTAGCCCTCCGGCCCCCACGCACGCTCGGCGGTGAACTCGCCCACAAATTCCTCGATGCCCGGGATGACGCCGATATGCGCCTGCTTGACGTAGAAGTACATCGAGCGCGACACCGGATATTTGCCGCTCGAGATGGTCTCGAACTCGGGCGCGACGCCATTGACCACGGTGCCCTGGATCCGGTCGGCGTTCGAATCGAGGAAGCTGAAGCCGAAGATGCCGTAGGCGTTCGGGTTGGTGACGAGCTTCTGGATGATCAGCACGTCGTTCTCTCCCGCCTCGATGAAGGCGCCGTCCTCTCGGATGCCGTGGCAGATCGCCTTGTAGCGCTTCTTGTCTTTCTTCTTCATCGCCTCGATCGCGGGGAACTTCTTGCAGCCCCCTTCCATCGCGAGCTCGACGAAGGCGTCCCGCGTGCCGGAGGTCGGCGGCGGTCCGAGGACCTCGATCTTGCGCTGAGGCAACGACGGGTCGATGTCGCTCCACATCTTGTACGGGTTGTCCTTGAGCGTCTCGCCCTTGGCGTCGGCCGGCACCGACTTGGCCAGCGCGAGGTAGAGCTGCTTCAGCGTGATGTCGGTCGGATCGGCCTTCCTGGAGTTGGCCAGAACGATGCCGTCATAGCCGATCTTGACCTCGGTAATCGCCTTGACGCCGTTCCCGGCGCAACGGTCGACCTCGGACTTCTTGATCCGGCGCGAGGCGTTGGCGATGTCGGGATGCCGGACGCCGACGCCCGAGCAGAACAGCTTGAGGCCGCCGCCCGAACCGGTGCTCTCGACGACCGGGGTCTTGAACCCGGTCGACTTGCCGAACCGCTCGGCGACCGCGGTCGAGAAGGGGAAGACCGTCGAGGAGCCGACGATCCGGATCTGATCGCGTGCCTGGGCGGCGGTCGCAACCCCGATCGAGGCCACCGCCGCGACAGCGAACACGATGTGCTTGTTCATGATATCTCCATATCTCCGTCTCGGATTCGTGGGTGTCGAGGCAGCGCGAATCTTCGTTCGGCCCGTTGGCACGGGCCCTGTCTACCCCGGACGCCGACGGTGATAAGCGCCCCGGGTGACCTGAATATGACGTTCTTGTTACGATTCGATGACAGCGGCGGCTTCGCCGGAGCCCGGGGACCGGTCCCGTTCGACCGGCGCGCGCGGCAGGCTGACGGTGAACACGCTGCCGACGCCGAACTCGCTCTCGATGGCGAGCCCGCCGCGGTGTCGGTTGACGATGTGCTTGACGATCGCAAGCCCGAGCCCGGTGCCGCCCATCTCGCGCGAGCGCGCCGTATCCACCCGGTAGAACCGCTCCGTCAGCCGCTGGAGGTGCTCCGGCGGGATGCCCTCGCCCTCGTCCTTCACCGCGATCCGCACGGTGTCGATTCCCTGCGTCCGGTCGGCCGGGCTCGGCATCGTACCGCCGCCGATGGCGATCCGGACCGATGAGCCTTCCGCGCCGTACTTGATCGCGTTGTCGATCAGGTTCTGGAAGAGCTGGGTCAGCTCGTCGCGGTCGCCGATAACGGACGGTTCGGCGATATCGCCGTCGATCGACATGTCGATCCGGCGCGACTGCGCGGCGAATTGCAGGGAATCCACGACGGGCGGTATCACCGATGACAGCGGGACCGCCGCCGATGGCGGGGAATGCTCGTTGAGCTCGATGCTGGAAAGCGACAGGAGATCGTTCACCAGCCGGCTCATCCGCTCCGCGTGCGCGTTCATCATCTCGAGGAACCTCGCGGACGCCGCCATGTCCTGCCGGGCCGGGCCGCGCAGCGTTTCGATGCATCCGAGCAGCACCGAGATCGGCGTTCTCAACTCGTGGCTCGCGTTGGCGACGAAATCCGCCCGGGTCCGGGCGTGGCGCCGGATCGCGGTCACGTCGGTTACCGCGATCAGGGCGAGTGTCCCGTCCGGCGCGGGTTCCGGCAGCGCGGCGATGCGGGCGGCCAGTTCCAGATCGGAGCCCGCGATCCGGAAGTCGACTTCCTCCGGATCGCCGGTGGCGATGACCCGTTCCGCGGCTTCGAGGACGCCCGGGTCGCGCACCGCGGCGACCAGATCGGCGCCCACCGGGTCCACGCCGAGAATCGCCGTCGTGCCTTGCGAGGCGCGCACGATCCGCCGTTCCCCGTCGATCGCGATCACCGGGTCGGGCAGGTTGTCCAGCACGGTCTCCGCCGAAGCGCCGCTCGCCGCGAGGTCTCCCAGCCTCTGGTGCAGCGCCGCCGTCGAATCCGCGAACGCGGAGGCCAGCTTGCGGGACGCCAGCGGAGATTCGAGATGGAGCCTTTCCGGCGCGCTGTTGGCGTCGATGCGGTTCAGCCGGCCGACGAACAGCGCGAGCCCGGACAGATGCCGCCTGACCGGCACCCAGAGCGCGGCCACCGCGACGACGGCCGCGAGGGCTGCCGTGTCGAGCGCGATTTCACCGATCAGCGCGAGGATCAGCAGCAACCCGACGAACGGCCCGGCGAGAACCGCGAGCGCCCAGTAGAGCGCGCGTCTGGGTACCTGGTGGCTGTCCATATCCTCGCCCGGCCGGTCCGGTCCGTCCCCCGGAGGTGGGCGCGATGCTAGCGATTCCGGCGGGCGCCTCCAAGCCGCCTGTCTGGTTGGCCCGCGGCGAGCCGTGATAGGATTCCGGATGCCCGAGACCCACCTGGCCGCGGAACCCGGGGAGAAAAACCCGCGCTCCGACGCGACGCCCATGATGGCGCAATACCTCGCCGTCAAGGACGCCAATCCCGGCTGCCTCCTGTTCTACCGGATGGGCGATTTCTACGAGTTGTTCTTCGAGGATGCGGTCGCCGCCGCGAAGGCGCTCGACATCACCCTGACCCGCCGCGGCCGCCACCGGGGCGAGGACGTGCCGATGTGCGGAGTGCCGGTCCACGCCGCCGAGACCTATCTGGAGCGTCTCATCCGCAAGGGCTTCCGGGTCGCGGTCTGCGAACAGACGGAGGATCCCGTCCAGGCGCGCAAGCGGGGCGCCAAGGCGGTCGTCGCCCGCGCGGTCGTCCGGGTCGTGACGCCCGGTACGCTGACCGAGGACTCCCTGCTTGAGCCGCGGCGCCACAACTATCTCGCCGCGCTCGCCGAAGCCGAAGGGGTTCTGGGGTTCGCCTGGATCGACATTTCGACCGGCTCCTTTCAATGCCAGCCGCTCGACGCCGGCATGGTCGCCGAGGGGATGGCGCGGGTCGATCCGGGCGAGCTGGTCCTGTCGGACCGGCTATGGGGGAAACCGGAGATCGCTGCCGCGATCGAGGGTTGGGACGGGCTGCCCACCCCGCTGCCGGGAGCGCGTTTCGACAGTGTTTCCGGCCGCCGGCGGCTCGAAAGCCATTACGGCGTCCGTTCGCTCGATGCGTTCGGAGCCTTCTCCCGCGCCGAGATCGCCGCCTGCGGCGCGGCGCTCGACTATGTCGCGCTCACCCAGCAAGGCAAGCTGCCGCGCATCGATCCGCCGCGCCGGCTCGGCCCCGGAGCGGCGATGGAAATCGACGCCGCGACACGGCGCAATCTCGAGATAACCCGAACCCTCTCCGGCGAGCGCGACGGCTCCCTGCTTTCCATCGTCGACCTGACCGCGACCGGCGCGGGCGCCCGGGCGCTCGCCGAGCGCATCGGCGCGCCGCTGACCGACAGCGAGGCGATCGGGGCCCGCCTGGACGCGGTGCAGCACTTCGCCGCGGACCCCGAGCTACGCTCTGCCTGCCGGGAGAGCCTTGCCGCCTGCCCCGACCTGGAGCGGGCGATGACGAGACTCGCTCTCGGCCGGGGCGGACCGCGCGATCTCGCCGCGGTCTGCGAGGCGCTGTCCCGTGCCCGCAGCCTGACCGGGCTGATCGACCGGGGCGCGGCCGCCGCTCCGGAAGAGATCGGCCGTGCGGCCGCCGCGCTCGCCGGGCACGACGCGACGATCGAAGCGCTCGACGAGGCGCTGGACGCCCATCTTCCACTGTTCGCCCGCGACGGCGGTTTCGTCGCCCCGGGCTACGACGAGGCGCTCGACGGGCTCCGCGAACTTCGCGACGGCAGCCGCCGGCTGATCGCCGACCTCCAGAAGCGCTATGTCGACCGGACCGGCATTTCGTCCCTGAAGATCCGACACAACAACGTGCTCGGCTATTTCGTCGAGGTCACCCCCACGCACGAAGCGGCGATCGCCGACCATGACGACTTCATTCATCGCCAGACGCTCGCCAGCGCGCGCCGCTACACCACGGTCGCGCTGGCCGAGCTGGAAGAGAAGCTGGCCACCGCGTCCGACAAGGCGCTGGAGCGCGAGCTCGTAATATTCGAGACGCTGTCGGCCGGCGTGAACGCGCGCGGCGAGGCGATCGCCCGGACCGCTTCCGCGCTGGCCGAAATCGACGTCACCGCGGCGCTCGCCGAGCTCGCGGTCCGGCGGCGCTATGTCCGTCCGGCGGTCGATGACAGTCTCGACTTCTCGATCTCCGGCGCGCGCCACCCGGTGGTCGAGGCGTTTCTCGAACGCGGCGCCGAGACCGCCTTCGTCCCCAACGATTGCGATCTCGGCTCGGGGCAGCGTCTGTGGCTGGTGACGGGACCCAACATGGCGGGAAAGTCGACATTCCTGCGACAGAACGCGCTGATCGCGATTCTGGCGCAGATCGGCTCGTTCGTGCCGGCCGACGAAGCGCGGATCGGCATCGTCGACCGCCTGTTCTCGCGCGTCGGCGCGGCCGACGACCTGGCGCGCGGCCGGTCCACCTTCATGGTCGAGATGGTCGAGACGGCGGCGATCCTCAACCAGGCCGGCTCGCGCGGGCTGGTGATCCTCGACGAGATCGGCCGCGGCACGGCCACCTTCGACGGACTCTCGATCGCCTGGGCGACGCTCGAGCATCTGCACGAGGTCAATCGGTCGAGGGCGCTGTTCGCGACCCATTTCCACGAATTGACCGCGCTGAAAGGCCGCCTGGAGGCGCTCAAATGCGTGACCATGCGGGTCAAGGAATGGCAGGGCGAGATCGTCTTCCTGCACGAGGTCGAGCAGGGCGCGGCCAGCCGGTCCTACGGCATCCATGTCGCGCGGCTCGCCGGGCTGCCGGAGGGGGTGCTGTCGCGGGCGGAAGCGGTGCTGCAGACGCTCGAACGGGGCGAGCAGTCGGGATCGCTCGCGCGGCTTGCCGACGATCTGCCGCTGTTCTCGGCCGCCGTCCCGCCCGCCCCCGCGCCGCCTTCCGCGGTCGAGGAGGCGCTTGCCGAGGTCAATCCGGACGAGATCACGCCCCGCGAAGCGCTCGATCTGCTCTATCGCATCCGGGCGATGCTCTGATCGCGGCCGCCGATCGAACGATACGGCGAGGCGGCTATCACGCTATATTCCGGGGATGGGACGAATTCCCCGGCAACGGAAGATCGTCGACCGCGCTGCGCTGAACGCCGAGCTGGACCGGCTGCCTGGCGACGGTAGGGCGGCGGGCGCCCGGCGCCGCATCGCGCTGGACATACTCAAGCGCGCGCTGGAACAGGGCAACGCGGAGATCCGCCGGCGTTTCGAGGCCGCGCCCGGCAGCGGGCCGCAGGCGCTGCGCGAGCAGTCCTTCCTGATGGACCAGCTCATCCGCGTCATCTACGACTTCGCCGCCAACCGGGTCTACCGCGCGTCCAACCCGACCGCCGGCGAGCATCTCTGCGTCGCCGCCGTGGGCGGTTACGGGCGCGGCGAGCTCGCCCCCTTTTCCGACATCGACCTGTTGTTCGTGCCGCCCTTCAAGAGCGCCCCGCGCAACGAGCAGATAATCGAATACGTGCTCTACATGCTGTGGGATCTCGGGTTGAAGGTGGGCCACGCCACGCGGACGATCGAGGAATGCGTCCGGCTGTCCAGGAAGGATCTGACGATCCGCACCTCGATTCTGGAGGCCCGCTACGTCTGGGGCGAGAAGCGGCTGTTCGACCGGCTGCACGCACAGTTCCGCGGTGACGTGATCGAGGGCTCGGAACGCGGTTTCGTGGAGGCCAAACTTGCCGAGCGCGACCAACGCCACCGCCGAATGGGCGACTCGCGCTATGTGCTCGAACCCAATGTCAAGGACGGCAAGGGCGGCCTGCGCGACCTGCACACGCTGTTCTGGATCGCCAAGTATCTCTATCCGGTGCGCGCGGTCGCCGACCTGGTCGATCACGGCGTGCTCCGCGCGAGCGAAGCCGCCCGCTTCGACAAGGCGAGGCGGTTCCTGTCGACGGTCCGCTGCCGGCTACACTATCTGGCCGGGCGCGGCGACGACCGCCTGACCTTCGACCGCCAGCCGGAGATGGGCCGGTTGCTCGGTTACAAGGACCACGCGGGCGCGCGCGGCGTCGAACGCTTCATGAAGCACTACTACCTGACGGCGAAGGAGGTCGGCGACCTGACCGGGATCTTCTGCGCCGCGCTGGAAATCGAACATGGCAGGCGTCCGCGGTTCGCCCTCCCGCGCCTCAGCCTGCTCCAGCGCGTGCCGGACGGGCTCGCGGTCGAGAACGGGCGGCTCGCGCTTGCCCGCGAGGCCGAGCTCGCCGACCGGCCGGTCGACATATTGCGGCTGTTCCACACCGCGCAGGACCGGGGGATCGACATCCACCCCCGCGTGTTGCGCGCGATCACCCGCAACCTGCGGCTGGTCGACGGGCTGCGCGACGACGCGGAAGCGAACCGACTGTTTCTCGACATGCTGACTTCGCCCAAGGATCCCGAGCGGACCCTGCGGCAATTGAGCGAGGCCGGTGTCTTCGGTCGCTTCATCCCGGATTTCGGCCGCGTCGTCGCCCAGATGCAGCACGACATGTACCACGTCTTCACGGTCGACGAGCACACCATCATGGCGATCGGGATATTGCGCGGGATCGAGGACGGGGCGTTCGCCGAGGAGATGCCGATCGCCACCGAAGTGGTGAAGACCGTGCAATCGCGCAAGGCTCTCTACATGGCCGTGCTCCTTCACGATATCGGCAAGGGGCGCGGCGGCGATCACTCCCGGATCGGCGAACAGGTGGCGCTGCGGCTGTGCCCCCGGGTCGGGCTGAGCTCCGAGGAGACCGAGACCACGGCCTGGCTGGTACGCCATCACCTGGCGATGAGCAACACCGCCTTCCGGCGCGACGTGAACGATCCCAAGACGGTCAGCGACTTCGTCGGGACGGTGAAGTCGCTGGAACGGCTTCGCCTGCTGCTGGTGCTCACCGTCGCCGATATCCGCGCGGTCGGACCGGGCGTGTGGAACGCCTGGAAGGCGGCGCTGCTGCGCGACCTCTACTATGCCGCCGAAGAGGCGATTACTGGGGGCATGGCGGGCGCCGGAAGGGGCCGCCGGATCGATCGGGCCAAGACCGATCTCGCGGCCGTGCTGGACGATTTCGAACCGCCCGAGATCGAAGCCCATCTGGAAAGCGGTTATCCCGCCTACTGGCTGTCCCATCCGACCGAGACCCATGCCCGCCATGCGCGGCTAGTCCGGGCTACGCACGGCTCGCAAACGCCGCTGTCGATCGAGACGCGGATCGACGACTATCGGCAGGCAACCGAGGTAACGGTCTACGCCCCCGACCACGCCGGCCTGTTTTCCAGCATCGCGGGCGCCATCGCGGTCTCCGGCGGTAACATCGTGGATGCGAAGATCTTCACCATGACCGACGGCATGGCGCTCGACACGTTCTGGGTCCAGGGCCGGCGCGACGAACCCATCGACGGCTCGGCTCGGCTTGCCCGGCTGGAGACCAATATCCAGCACGCGATTACCGGCCGGATGCGCCCGATGCGCGAGCTCGAGGACATGATCCGCAAGCAGGGCGAAAAGCGCGACAGCGTATTTACCGTCGAACCGCGCGTGATCATCGACAATACCGCGAGCGCGACGCACACCGTTGTCGAGGTCAACGGCCGCGACCGGCCGGGCCTGCTTTACGCCCTGACCCGCGCGCTGAGCGGAGAGGACGTGCAGATCGGCAGCGCCCAGATCGCCACCTACGGCGAGTCCGCAGTCGACGTCTTCTACATCAAGGACCTGTTCGGGCTGAAGATCGAGCACGAGGCGAAGCTCGACAGGATCCGCGAGGCACTGCTGGAGGCGTTGTCGTCGATCGCCGCGGTTGCCGGGGAGACCGCCGGACCGGTCGGGCAAGGGGCCGACGCTGCGGTCGGACCCTGAGCCTGCGCCCGTCGCGCGCGGCACGCCGGGACACCGCATGAGACTCCTGAACGCCATCGCCACCGTCGGCGGCTACACGATGGCGAGCCGCGTTCTCGGGTTTGCGCGCGACATCCTGATCGCCGCCCTTCTCGGCGCGGGGCCCGTCGCGGACGCTTTCTTCGTGGCGTTCAAGCTGCCCAATTTCTTCCGCAGGCTGTTCGCCGAAGGGGCGTTTTCGGCCGCGTTCGTCCCGCTCTTCACCCGCGTCCTGACCGAGGACGGCAGCGATGCCGCGCGGCGGTTCAGCGAGCGCGTGCTCTCCGTGCTGGTCGCGGTTCTTCTCGTCTTCTGCACGGCGATGCAGATCGCCATGCCGTGGGCGATGTATCTCTTCGCGCCCGGCTTCGCCGCCGATCCGGCGAAGTTCGACCTCGCGGTCGAGCTGGCCCGGATCGCCTTTCCCTATCTGCTGTTCATCTCGCTGGTTTCCCAACTTGGCGGCGTGCTCAACGCGCTCGACCGGTTCGCCGCGGCGGCGGCCGCCCCGATTCTGCTCAATCTCAGCCTGATCCTCTGCCTGATCGGCCTCGCGCCGATGCTGGAGACGCCGGGTCACGCGCTTGCCTGGGGCGTGTTTGCCGCCGGCGTGATCCAGTTCCTGTGGCTGATCGAGGCCTGCCGCCGCGCCGGAATGGTCTTCCGGCTCCCCCGCCCGCGGCTGACGCCCCGGGTCAAGCGGCTCATCGCCCGGATCCTGCCGGGCGCGGTCGGCGCGGGCGCACAGCAGATAAACCTGGTGATCGGGGTCGTTCTCGCCTCGCTGCTCCCGACCGGGGCGGTCTCCTATCTCTACTACGCCGACCGGGTCTACCAGCTTCCCCTCGGCGTCATCGGCATCGCGGTCGGCACGGCTCTGCTGCCCCTGTTGTCACGGCAAATCCGCGAGGGCGACGAGGCCGGCGGCCAGGCGAGCTTCAACCGGGCGCTGGAGTTCTCCCTGCTGCTCACCCTGCCGGCGGCCGCGGCCCTGATGGCGATGCCGGGGCCGATCGTCGCGGTCCTGTTCGAGCGCGGCGCCTTCGATGCCGCCTCGACGACGGCGACCGCATCGGCGCTTGCCGCCTTCGCCGCCGGGCTGCCCGCGTTCGTTCTCGTCAAGGTGCTGGCGCCCGGCTTCTTCGCGCGCGAGGACGTGACGACCCCGGTCAAGATCGCCGGCGTCTCGGTCGCCGCCAATATCGCCCTCGGCATCGCGCTTCTCGCCCCGTTGCAGCATGTCGGTCTCGCTCTCGCGACCTCCGCCGCTTCCTGGCTCAACGCGTTCCTGCTCGCGTTCGTGCTGAGCCGGCGCGGACAATTCGTCATCGATCGCCGGCTGAGGCGGCGCCTTCCGCTCATCGCGCTGGCGACGGTCGCGATGACGGCGGTCCTGCTGGTCGGGCTGGAAGTCCTGTCCCCGTTGTTCGCCGGCACGACGCTGCAAAGGATACTCGCGCTCGCGATCCTCGTCCTGGCGGGCAAGGCGGCCTATGCCGCCGCGGCGTTCGGTCTCGGTGCCGCGGAACTCGGCGAAATACGCGGTGCGCTCGCCCGGCGTAAGGCTTGACCCCTCCGGTGGATGGGGGGATAACCCGGCCCTCCCCGCCCCATGCGGGTCTGGAGTTCCGGCCTTGAAGCGAATTTTTTCGGGCGTCCAGCCGAGCGGCAATTTGCATCTCGGCAACTATCTCGGCGCGATCCGTAATTTCGTCCGCCTGCAGGACGGCAACGAGTGCGTCTATTGCGTGGTCGATCTGCACGCGATCACCGTCTGGCAGGACCCGGCCGAGCTTGCCCGCAACACGCGGGAATGCGCCGCGACCTTCATGGCGGCGGGCATCGACCCCCAACGCAGCATCATCTTCAACCAGAGCCGGGTTCCCGCCCATGCCAGGCTGGCCTGGATCTTCAACTGCGTGGCGCGCCTCGGCTGGCTCAACCGGATGACGCAGTTCAAGGAAAAGGCCGGCAAGCAGCGCGAGAACGCGAGCGTCGGGCTCTACGTTTACCCCAGCCTGATGGCGGCCGACATCCTCGCCTACAAGGCGACCCATGTGCCGGTCGGCGAGGACCAGAAACAGCATCTGGAGCTGACCCGCGACATCGCGCAGAAGTTCAACCACGATTTCGGCACCGAGTTCTTCCCGCTCGTCGAGCCGCTGATATTCGGCGAGGCGACGCGTGTGATGAGCCTTCGCGACGGCACCGCCAAGATGAGCAAGTCGGACGGCTCCGACGCCTCGCGCATCAACCTTACCGACGACGCGGACTCGATCGCGCACAAGATCCGCCGCGCGCGGACCGATCCCGAACCCCTGCCCGAAACGCCCGACGGTCTCGCCGGGCGTCCGGAGGCGACCAACCTCGTCGGCATCTACGCGGCGCTCGCCGACCGCGCGGCGGCCGATGTCCTCGGCGAATACGGCGGGCGCGGCTTCGCCGAATTCAAGCCGGCGCTCAGCGAGCTCGCGGTGGAAGTCCTGTCGCCGATGGCGGCCGAGTTGCGGCGGCTGATGGACGACCCGGCCTATGTCGATTCGGTGCTCGCCTCGGGCGCGGAGCGCGCCGCCGCGATCGCCGATCCGGTGCTCGACGAAGTCCACGAGATCGTCGGCCTCGCCGCCCGTTGATCTTGGCTTGCTGAGGCCGGGCGATGCAAATCTACCTGCCGATCGCCGAAGTCTCGGTCAACGTCGCATTGCTTCTGGGACTCGGTGGCGGCGTCGGCTTTCTGTCGGGGTTGTTCGGCGTGGGCGGCGGCTTCCTGATGACGCCGCTGCTGATCTTCATCGGAATCCCGCCCGCCGTCGCCGTCGCGACGGAGGCGAACCAGGTGGTGGCCGCCTCGGTCTCCGGCGCGCTCGCCCACTGGCGACGCCGCAATGTCGACATCAAGATGGGGCTGGTGCTGCTCGCCGGGGGGTTCGTCGGATCCAGCCTCGGCGTCTGGCTGTTCACCCTGCTGCGCGGGATCGGCCAGATCGACTTCGTGATTTCCGTCGCCTATGTGGTGTTTCTTGGCATCATCGGCGTGCTGATGGTGGTCGAGAGCGTCCGTGCCTGGCAGCGCCAGCGCAACCCGGCGGCGCCCCGCAGGAGACTTCACCAGCATTACTGGGTGCACGGGCTGCCGCTGAAGATGCGGTTCCGCACGTCCAAGCTCTATATCAGCGCGCTTCTGCCGTTCTCGATCGGCCTTTTCGTCGGCGTCCTCGCCGCGATCATGGGTGTCGGCGGCGGCTTCGTGCTGGTCCCGGCGATGATTTACCTGCTCGGCATGCCGACCTCGATCGTGGTCGGGACATCGCTGTTCCAGATCGTCTTCGTCACCGCGAACGTTACGCTGCTGCAGGCGATCAACAATCAGACCGTCGACATCATCCTCGCGCTGTTCCTCCTGATCGGCGGGGTGATCGGCGCCCAGATCGGCGCCCGGGTCTCGGGCAGGTTGCGCGGCGAGCAGCTCAGGATCCTGCTCGGCCTCATCGTGCTCGCCGTATGCGTGCGGGTCGGCTGGGGGCTGGTCGCGACGCCGGAGGACTTGTTCGCGCTCGGCGTCCCGGGAGGACGGGAATGAGGACAACCCGGCTGTCCGTGCTGTCGCTCTTCGGGATGCTGCTGGCCCTTGCATCTTCGCCGGTCTCGGCGGCCGAGAAGCTGCTGGTGGATCTCTCCGCCGACGAGATCGCGATCACCACCGGCTTCACCGGGACCGAGCTGCTTCTGTTCGGCACCAAGGAGGAACGGGGCGACGTGGTGGTCGTCGTGCGCGGTCCGGTCGGCGACGCGGTCGTGCGGCGGCGCGAGCGGTTCGCCGGGGTGTGGGTCAACGGCGAGGCCGTCGTCTTTCGCGGCGTGCCCGCCTATTACCGCGTCGCCTCCAACCGGCCGCTCGAGGACATCGCATCGCCCGAACTTCTGGCCGCCAACGGTATTGCCCCCGGCACGGTCGACCTCGCCGGCACGACCGACGTTCCGGTGGCGCAAAGGGTGCCGTTCCGCGACGGGCTGATCCGCAACAAGACCCGGCAGGGGCTCTACGGCTACGACCCGCGCGGGGTCGCGATCCAGGACAACCGTCTCTTCCGGACCACCGCAATTTTCCCGGCGAACGTGCCGACCGGCCCCTACCGGGTGAACGTCTATCTTTTCGACCGTGGTAAGCTCGCCGCGCACCGGGAGTCCACACTGGCCGTCAGGAAGGTCGGGCTGGGCGCGGATGTCTTCAATTTCGCGCACCGGCAGGCGACCCTGTACGGAGTCATCGCGATCGTCGTGGCGGTGGCCGCGGGCTGGTTTGCCGGTGTCGTCTTCCGGCGCTGACGGGAACGGAACCATGACCGAACGTGAGCGGGTTTTCCTCTGCGTCGTCGACTCAAGCGAGGAAGTGCGGGTGGCGCTTCGCTTCGCGGCGCTCAGGGCCAAGCGGTCGGGAGGCCGCGTGGCGCTGCTCTACGTCATCGAGCCCGGCGACTTCCAGCACTGGATGTCGGTCGCCGAGAAGATGCGCGAGGAACGGAGAGAGGAAGCGGAGCAGGTGCTCCAGGAGCATGCGGCCCAGGTCGTCGCCATAACCGGCCGGCCGCCGATCTTCTACGTTCGCGAAGGGGCGCCGAGAGACGCGATCGTGCAGTTGATCGAGGAGGAGCCGGCGATCTCAATCCTGGTGCTCGGTGCCGGCACCGACAAGAAGGGCCCCGGGCCGCTGGTCTCCTCCATCGCCGGCAGACTGTCGGGCAAATTCCCTGTCCCCATCACAGTCGTCCCCGGCACGCTGAGCGACGAACAGCTCGACGGTCTGGCCTGACGGGAAGAGTTATCCACAGGCATCCTTGACCCAATCCAGGAAAATCACGACCTCTACGGGAACAATTCGGCTTTGTTGATCGTAGGAGACCCGACCGGCGAGGCGGCGCGTCGCCGCCGAAGAGAGAAACCGTGCTGCAAGCCTTGAATTGCCGGCAAATCGGCCTTGTCGCGTTGACCGCCGGCCTCTCGATTTTCCTGGCTACGGTGCCCGCCGGAGCGGAGACCCGCAATGGCGAGGAGGGGCCCGAAAGTTACCGGATGTCGCGTCTGGACGGGCCCGGCGCCCATCCCCAGCGGAGGGTTCCGCACGAGCCGTCCGTGTCCGGCACCACCGTGAAATCGCTCGAAGCGTTGTTCGCGAACATCGGGTACCACCTCGACCGCGTCCGGGAGCAGGGTGTCGTGCCGAGGCTGCTGGTTCGCGAGATGCCACGCGATCTCTCGAAGTTGCGCGACATCGAAAGGCGCAAGGCGGTGTTCATCCGCATAGCGCTGCCGCTGATACTCGAGACCAACGAAGCCATCCTGCGCGACCGGACCCGGATCGAACGGCTTCGGGCGGCCCGGGACCGCGACGGGGCGCTGCCGGCCCGGGACGCCCGGTGGCTCTCGGAAACCTTCGCGGCCTATGGGGTGAAGCCGTTCCAGTTCGACGAATTGCTGCGCCGGGCCGACATCGTCCCGCCCTCCCTCGCGGTCGCCCAGGCGGCCGAGGAAACCGGCTGGGGGACCTCGCGCTTCGTCCGCCATGGGAACGCCCTGTTCGGCGAGAGGATATATCGCGGCACGACCGGCATGGTGCCGCGTCGCATCCAGGAGGGAGACAGTTTCCGGGTGCGCCGCTTCGGGCGGTTGCTTGCCGCGGTAGGCGCCTATGCCGACAATCTCAACACCCACCCCGCCTATACCGTTTTCCGCTCCAAGCGCGGTGCGATGCGGGAAGCGGGGCGCCGGCTCGACGCCCCGGCCCTGGCGGGCGGCCTCGAAGCCTATTCGGAGCGTCGGCGGGCCTATGTCGAGACCGTGCGCGCGATCATGCGGACCAACGCGCTCACCGAGTTCGACCATCTTCGGCTCGATGCCGGCCAACCGCGATTCGCCGAGGCTTCGGGCGGCGGTCCGGTCCGTCTCTCCAACTAGGACCGCGGAACCAGGAACTGGGTCCCGTACCAGCGCCAGCGGCCCTGCTTGGCCGGCATCGTACAGTTGAGGCGCGGGCGGCCGGGCCGGAAAGCCCGGTCGAACCGCAACTCGACCCGTGCCGAACCGATGCGTTCCATGCGCACCTTCCCCTGGCCGGAAATGTAGCAGGTGAGCAGGTCGATATACGGCAAAGCCTGACCGGTCACCGTGAAGCCCATGAAAGGAGGGTTGCGGCGGCCGGGTCCGAGATAGACGTCCGACGGCGTGACCTCGACCACTTCCAGCGGCAGCGCGCCGGCGGCGAGACGAAACCGTTCCGGGCCGCCGTGAACCTCGTTCATCGGGAAGCGGGGCAGGAAATGGATCGGCGATCCGGGATGCAGCACGCCCGAGTGCTGGCCGAACGCCGCTTCGAACCCGGCCTCCGCCACCGCGTCGCGCACTGCGCGCGACATCGCGCCGTAGGGGTAGGCAAAGAACTGCGGCCTCTGCCCCAGCTCTTCTTCCAGCCGTTTCAGCGCCTTAGCTATGTCGCGGTCGTTGACGCGGCGCTCCAGTGCCGGCATTTGCCGGCCGGTCGCGGTCTGGCTTCCCACGGTCGCCCCGCCGCGGGCGACCTCGCGGATCTGGTCCCACGTCATATAACCGTCCCTGCCGTCGTCGACCGCGTCGGTGGCGATGAACAGGGTGAACGGGAGCCCTGCCTCCCTAAGCCGCGGCCACGCATCGGTGTAGAACGAGAGGAACCCGCCGTCGAATGTGAGCCCGATCGTGCGGTCCGGCAGGTCGCGCCCTTTCTTGAACGCCGCCAGGATCTCCGACGCCGGAAGGACATTGAGCCCGCGTTCGACGATCACCTTGAGATGGGCGTCGAACTGATCGAGGCGGATGTTCGTCGATGACGCGCGTTGTTCGCCGAATCGCTGATACATCAGAACGACGGCCGATGAGCCGGCCGCCGCGTTGGCGGCGAGAATGACGGGCAGCGCCGCGAGCGCGCCCAATACGAACCGTCCGAACATCTTGTGCTTGCCGACGCGCATGCGAACGAAAGCCGTCCTGCTCTCACCGGCCCGGATGTTGCGCCCTCGCGAGCCAACCGGCAAGCGTCAGCTTACGCCGCGCCCGGGCTCACAGCATCGGTTCGGGAAGATCGTCGTTGCCGCGCAGCGCGTAGGAGCGCGCGTCGAAAAGCTGATAGTGCCACCATTCGTTGCGATAGAAATCCCATCCCGCGGCGGTCATCAGCCCAAGCAGCAGGAGACGGTTGCGCTGGGCTTCGGCGGCGATATCCGTGCAGCCGTGATGAGACAGGGGCGTGAAGGCGTCGAACGCGGTTCCCATCGCAAGAGGCGCACCTTCCCCGTCCAGCAAGGTCAGGTCGACCGCGACACCGCGGGAATGCGGCGAACCCTTGGCCGGATCGGCGAGAAATTCCGGGTCGGGGGTGTGCTCCCAAAGCGCCTGTTGAGCTTCCCGGGGACGGAACGCGTCGAAGACGCAGAACCCGAGACCGATACCGCGCGCGAGACGCACGGCCCGGCGAAGCGCCGCCGCCGCGTCCCGGTGCAGGTAGCACGCCGGCCGTGAATAGACCGGCCGTCCGGTGAAGTTGCGGTCGGTCGCATAGACGATATCCAGCGCGACCCCGAACTCCTCGGGCGCGATCTCCACCAGGGACATGACGCCGAACCTCGTTCCTCGTATGGCGCCACATTAGAGTCGCCTCGCTCGTCGGAACAGAGATTTCCCGCTACGACGGGCGATCCGGCGCGCTATCCTGCCGGGAGATCGACCGGCAGCGTCGCCCCCCAGCCAGGACCGCAGATGAGCGCTCCAAGTCAAACCGGCCCGTCGCCGCCCCTGCTCGCTATCGACTGCGCCGGCCTCGCCTGTTCGGTCGCGCTGGAAGCCGGAGGAGAAATCAGGGCCTCCCGGTCCGCCCGTGTCGCTCGGGGTCATGCGCAAATTCTGATGCCGACGATCGCGGAAACGCTCGACGAAGCCGGTATGCGCTACCCCGATATCGCCTGCTTCGCGGTGACCGTCGGTCCGGGCTCGTTCACCGGAATCCGGACGGCGATGGCCGCCGCCCGCGGCCTTGCGCTGGCGCTTACCCGGCCGCTGATCGGTGTGACGACGCTGGAAGCAGTGGCCCGCGGCGCCCGGTTCGCCGCTCCGGAAAGCAGCGCGGACTGTCTTGTCGTCCTTGATACGCGCCGGGCCGATTTATACGCTCAACGCTTCGCGCCTGACGGCGCAGCACGATCCCGGCCGTTTGCAATGATGCCGGAACCTCTGGTTTCCTCCTTGGACGCGGGGCCTTTGCTCTTGGCGGGCGACGCGGCGGCCTCACTCGTTCCCTTGCTCCGTATCCGGGGCGCTGCCTACGACGGGCCCGTGGGCGAAGGTCTCGCCGACGCCGCGGTCGTGGCCAGGATCGGTGCCGAGCGGTGGGCTTCGCTGCCCGACGGAGAGCTGCCGCCGGTTCGGCCTCTCTATCTCCGCGCGCCCGATGCGATCAGGCCGCCGGCCGGCGGGCGGATTCGTCCGTGAGCGGAACCGCGATCGAACCCATCGCGTCGCGCGACCTCGAACGCGTGGCGGCGATCCACCGCGCCTGTTTCGACGACGCCTGGTCGGAGGACATGATTCGACGCGTGCTGGCGACGGCCGGCGCCTTCGGGCTGGTCGCACGTTCTTCCGCCGACCGGTCGATCGCGGCCTTTGCGCTCGCCCGGATCGTCGTCGACGAGTGCGAGCTGCTGTCGCTCGGCGTTGCGCCCGAGCGCTGGAAACAAGGTATCGGCGGCGCCCTGCTGGATGCGGCAATGGCGCGCGCGGCGGTCCTCCGCGCGCGCCATTTCTTTCTCGAAGTCGGAGAATTCAACGGCCCCGCCAGGCGCCTCTACGAGAGCCGGGGGCTGAAGATCGTGGGCAGGCGCGCGGACTACTATGCGCTCGAGGGCGGCGGCGCGATGGACGCGCTGACGATGCGTTGCGAGCCGGTTTCCATCGCCAGCCGGACAGTCTTCGAAGGCGGGTCCCCGATATCCGGGAGCCCGGCTATGTCTTCGCGATCCTGAGGACCATGTCGCCGTCCCGCGTGGCGTCGTCCGGCGCCAGTTCAGCGCGCGCCGGATCGTCCCGAAGCGGGCGCATCCCGACAACCCGATGGCCCAGCTCGGCGACCGATGCGGGGACGTTCTCGATCGGCTCGGCGCCGCGCAGGACTATGGTGGCCGTATCGCCCGATGCCATGCGTTCGATGAGGAGACGTGTCCGCACGAAGGTCATCGGGCAGACATCCGCCGTGATGTCGAGAAAGTGTTCCATAGCCGCGATACCCCGCGCCGGACGGCATTATACCACCTGTTTCGACGCCCGCGGCGGGGCGTGGTAGCCGGAAATCGACTTTGACTATCCCCCCGAGACGACCTACTCTCCCTTGCGATGGCGGAGCACGGAATGGAATCTCGGATCGAACAACTCTGCCGTGACAAGGGCATGAAGATGACCGAGCAGCGGCGCGCCATCGCCCGCGTGCTGTCCGACTCGAACGATCATCCCGATGTCGAGGAGTTGCACCGCCGGGTCGTCGAGATCGATCCCCGAGTCAGCATCGCGACGGTCTACCGCACCGTGCGTCTCTTCGAGGAGCAGCACATCCTCGAACGGCTCGATTTCGGCGACGGGCGCGCCCGCTACGAGGAAGCCGAGGGGCGCCACCACCACCACCATCTGATCAATCTCGAAAACGGCGACGTGATCGAGTTCGAGAACGAGCAGCTCGAGGAGCTCAAGCGCAAGATCGCCCGTGACCTGGGGTTCGATCTGGTGGGAGAGCGGCTCGAGCTCTACGGCGTCCCCGCGGGCAGCGGGACGAAGACCAACTAGCCCGAATCATCGGAGCCGGACCGCGCATGCGGCGAATCGAAACGGCCGGAACGGCCGAACCGTCCGACCTTCCGGAACCGAACGCGACAAGCGGGGACGATTTCCTCTCGCTGGTTCAGGGCAAGCTGGAAGCCCGGCTCGCCCGGTCGCGGAGCGATGTCGAGGCCGCGCAGTCTCTTCGCTACCGTGTGTTCTACGATGAAATGAACGCCAAGCCCTCCGCCGAGACGGCGGCGATGCGGCGCGATGCGGATGCGTTCGATGCGGCCTGCGACCATCTGCTGGTGATCGATCCCGCGCGGCAGGATCTGCCCGGCGGCGTGGTCGGGACCTATCGTCTCCTGCGCCAGTCGCAGGCGCGGCGGCATGGCAGCTTCTATTCGTCGGATGAGTACGACATCTCGATTCTCGAGGACTATCCCGGCGAGAGCCTTGAGCTTGGGCGATCCTGCGTCGAAAGGGACTACCGCAACCGGCCGACCATGCAGCTTCTGTGGCGGGCGATCGCGGTCTACGTGTTTCACCACGACATCGCCGTGATGTTCGGCTGCGCCAGCCTTCCCGGCACCGACCCCGAAGCGGTGGGATCGCAGCTTTCCTATCTTTACTACTACCACCTGGCGCCGCCGGCGCTTCGCCCCCGGGCGGTCGAGGAGCGTTTCGTCGACATGCGGATCCTGCCGCGCGAGGCGATCGATCCGCGCGCCGCTCTCGCCCGGATGCCGCCGCTCATCAAGGGCTATCTCCGGCTCGGAGGGTTTGTCGGGGACGGCGCGGTGGTCGACCATCAATTCAACACCACGGACGTGTCGATCGTCGTGAAGACGGATCTGGTGACCGAGAAATATTACCGTCATTACGAGCGCGAACGGCGTTAGCGATGTCCGGCATGGTCTCCCCGCTTCGCGCGCTGGCGAGGATCGCGGTCTATCTGGCGGTGACCCTGCCGCTGATGCCGGTTCAGGCTCTGGCGCTCGCCTTCGGCTGGCGGCTCGCTGTCAGCCTGCCGGTGTTTTACCACCGCCTATGCTGCCGGATTTTCGGTTTCGAGGTCAAGGTTCGCGGCGAACGCTCCACCGCCCGGCCCACCCTCTTCATCGCCAACCACGCCTCCTACATCGACATAGTGATCCTCGCGTCGGTGATCCCGGGATCGTTTATCGCTAAAGCCGAGGTCGCCTCCTGGCCGCTATTCGGTACGCTGGCGCGCCTGCAGCGCACGGTATTCGTGGAACGCCGGGGCGGCGCCGCCCGCGCCCAGCGCGAGTCGATCCGGGACCGTCTCGAGCAGCGCGGGAACCTCGTGCTGTTCGCCGAGGGCACCACGTCGGACGGCCTGCGCGTCATGCCCTTCAAGAGCGCGCTGTTCTCCGCCGCCAAATCCGGGGACGCCGATGTGCCGGTCCCCATCCAGCCGGTCTCGGTCGCCTATACCGGCCTCGACGGGATGCCGCTCGGACGGACGCTGAAACCGTTCGTCGCCTGGTACGGCGACATGTCGATGGCATCGCACGCGTTCGCCCTGCTCGGGCTTGGAAAGATAACCATCGAGGTGCTGTTCCACCCCGTCGTGAGCTACGATTCCTTCGCGACCCGCCGGGCGCTTTCGGATCATTGCCGGGGCGTTGTCGCCGCCGGGGTGTCGACGGCCAATGCGGGGCGCGGCGGCGATTGGGAAAACCACGGGGAAGCCGCGGCCGCGCCGGTTTCTTGACTCGTCCGTGCCAAGTGCTAGCTTCCAAACCCCGCGGCGCGACGCGGTATTGGGATTGCGTCCTTGGCAAAGCGGCTCTTCATCAAGAGTTATGGATGCCAGATGAACGTCTATGACGCCGGTCGAATGGCCGATGTCATGGCGGTCGACGGCTATGCGCGAACGGAGTCCGCGGACCAGGCCGAGGTTACGGTCCTCAACACCTGTCACATCCGCGAGAAGGCGGCCGAAAAGCTGTTCTCCGACCTTGGCCGGCTGCGCCGCCGATCGAAAAGGCGTCCGCGGGACGGCGGGGACGGCGCCCCGATCGTCGTGGTGGCGGGCTGCGTCGCCCAGGCCGAGGGTGCGGAAATCATGCGCCGCGCGCCCTGGGTCGATGTCGTTGTCGGTCCCCAGACCTATCACCGCCTCCCCGAACTCGTGCGCCGTGCCCAAGCCGGCGAGCGCGGACTGCTCGATATCGACTTTCCGCCCGAATCCAAGTTCGACCGCCTCCCAGAAGAGGGCGCGGGCCAAGGACCGGCGGCGTTCCTCACAATCCAGGAAGGCTGCGACAAGTTCTGCTCGTTCTGCGTCGTCCCCTATACCAGGGGCGCCGAGCACTCGCGTCCGGCGGGCGCGGTCCTTGCGGAGGCCGAGCGGCTGATCGCGCGGGGCGCCTGCGAGATCACGTTGCTCGGGCAGAACGTGAACGCCTATCACGGCGAAGCGCCCGACGGAGCGAGCGAATGGGGGCTTGGCCGGCTGGTCCGAGCGCTCGCCGAACTGCCCGGGCTCGCGCGCATTCGCTACACGACCTCCCACCCGCGCGACATGGACGAGGACCTGATCGCCGCTCATGGCGAGGTACCGGCGCTGATGTCCCATCTCCATTTGCCGGTCCAGTCCGGTTCCGACCGGGTACTGTCGGCGATGGGTCGGCGTCATACGGCCCGGGACTATCTGGAGCTGGTCGAACGGTTGCGTGCGGCGCGGCCCGACCTTGCGCTGTCATCGGACTTCATCGTCGGGTATCCGGGCGAGGACGAGGTCGATTTCAAGGCGACGATGGCGCTGGTCCGCGCGGTCGGCTACGCGCAGGCCTATTCGTTCAAGTACAGCCAGCGGCCCGGAACCCCGGCGGCGATGGCCGCGAATCAGATCGACGAGGCGCGGAAAACGGACAGGCTGTCGCGGCTGCAGGACCTCCTCAACCAGCAGCAACGTGAGTTCAACCGGCGGACGGTCGGACAAACGGTGCCGGTGCTGTTCGACAGACCCGGGCGCAAGCCGCGTCAGATTGCGGGCCGGACGCCGGCGATGCAGGCCGTGCACTTGGCCTGTAGGGATCCCGAGTCGCTCTTCGGCGAAATCCGGGACGTGAGGATAAGCGAAGCGCATGCGAACTCGCTGACGGGGGCATTGGCGGCAGGGCCGCGGCCGCTCGTCGAAGCGCCGCGGACTCCGGGAACGGGACGGGCCGTCGCTTGACCGCCGATCGTTCCGACATCCGCCTCGCGGCACACCCCGAGCACATGCGCATCAGCTTCGATGACAACGCGCTGCTGCCGCTGCTCTACGGCGAGTTCGACCGCAACCTCGCGCGGGTGGAGCAGCAGCTCGCGGTTTCCCTGTCCTCCCGCGGCAATACCGTGGCGATTAGGGGGCCGGCGGGCCAGGCCGGCATAGCGCGCGACGCCCTCGCCGCGCTCTACAGCCGGCTGGAGCGCGGCCTCGGGGTCGACCAGGCCGAGGTCGATGCCGCGATCCGGCTCGCCGAAGGCGCCGCCAACGGCGCCCAGGAGGCGGCCGATACACCCATCATCCATACGCCGCGCCGCCACGTCACGCCGCGCTCTTCCGGCCAGGCGCGCTACATGACCGCGCTGCGCGAGGCCGAGATGGTCTTCGGAATTGGCCCCGCCGGCACCGGAAAGACCTATCTCGCGGTGGCCGAGGCGGTCGCGATGCTGAACAGCGGCGCGGTCGACCGGATCATCCTGTCGCGCCCGGCGGTCGAAGCGGGCGAACGGCTCGGCTTTCTCCCCGGCGACATGCGCGAGAAGATCGATCCCTATTTGCGGCCGCTCTACGACGCGCTCTACGACATGATGCACTTCGATCAGGTGACCAAGCGCCTCGACGCCGGCCAGATCGAGATCGCGCCGCTCGCGTTCATGCGCGGGCGAACGCTGTCCAACGCCTTCGTCATTCTCGACGAGGCCCAGAACACCACCCAGGTACAGATGAAGATGTTTCTCACCCGGCTCGGCGAGAACGCGCGCATGGTGGTCACCGGCGATCTCAGCCAGATCGACCTTCCGCTCGGGGCGACCTCCGGGCTCGCCCATGCCGTCGATACGGTCAGGAACGTCAACGGAGTCCGGATCGTCGAGTTCGACGATGCCGACGTGGTCCGTCACGATCTGGTGGTCCGGATCGTGCAGGCCTATGACGATCCCCAAGGGGGTCCTGCCTCGATAAGGGAAGAATAGGGTCCATTGGACGCGGAAACGGGCATTCAAATCCGGTACCCGGGCTGGACCGAGGCGCTTGAGGACCCGCCCCTCCTGTGCCGCCGCGCGGTCGACGCGGTTTGGCGGGTGGCCGCCGCCGACTCAGGCTGGCGTTCGGTGGAAATCGGAATCTCGCTGGCCGACGACGCGGAAACGGCGCGCCTCAACGAGCGCTATCGCGGCATCGCGCGGCCCACCGACGTGCTTTCTTTCGCGAGCGGGGAAACCATAGGTTCCGAGGGCCGGTCCGGAGAGCCGCCGGTGATGCTGGGCGACATCGTGATCGCGTTCGAGACCAGCGCCCGGGACGCGGCGCGCGACGAAAAGCGTCTCGACCACCATCTCCAGCATCTGGTGGTTCACGGATTGCTGCACCTCTTAGGCTATGATCACGAGACCGATCGCGACGCATGCCGCATGGAAGCAATGGAAGTGGAGATATTGGAGCGGCTCGGGATCGCCGATCCCTACGGCGACGCCGTCGCCGCCGCTCCGTGAGACGATGAACGATCCCTCCGACCCTAGAAAGCCCCGTGGCAACGGGGCCAATCCGGATCGGGCGACACAGAACCGGGGGTTTCGGCCCTGGTTGAAACGCCTGTTCGGTCAGCGAAACGGCGGCGAATCTCTGCGCGACACGATCGAAGAGCTGATCGAGCAGGAAAACACGACGAACAGCGAGGCGGGCGAGGAGATCGTCTTCCTGCGCAACGTGCTCCAGCTCCGCGATCTTGCGGCCAACGATGTGATGGTGCCGCGGGCCGACATAGTCGGCGTGGAGATCGACACGCCGCTCGACGAGCTCGTGTCGTTGATGAGCGGGTCCGCCCATTCCCGCATGCCGGTCTACCGGGAAACGCTCGACGACGCTGTCGGCATGGTCCACGTCAAGGATGTCGTGGCCTGGCGGGGCTCGGCCGCGGACTTCACGATCGACAAGATTTTGCGGCACATCCTCTTCGTTGCCCCTTCGATGCCGATCTTGGAGTTGTTGCTCCAGATGCGGGTCAGGCGCACCCATATGGCGCTGGTGGTCGATGAGTTCGGCGGCACCGACGGGCTGGTCACGATCGAGGATCTGGTCGAGGAGATCGTGGGCGAGATCCAGGACGAGCACGACCCCGAGGTGGAGCCGATGATGGCCGACCGGACGGACGGCTCCATCGAGGTCGACGCCCGCGTCGCGATCGCGGACTTCGAAGCGAAGATCGGCGCGCTGCTGACGCCCGCCGAGCGGCAGGCGGATATCGACACGCTCGGCGGGCTGGTTTTCACGCTCGCCGGCCGCGTGCCTTCCCGCGGTGAAGTGGTCGGGCACCCCTCCGGCGCGGAGTTCGAAGTCCTCGATGCGGACCCCCGGCGCATCAAGCGGCTCAGGGTATGCCGACCGTCCGCGCCGACCGGCTGACGGAGACCGCCCCCGAACGACCCCCGCGCCTGGCCCGTTTCGCGGCGATACTGGCCGCGCTGACCGGGTGGAAGCGCTGGGCGGTTGCCTGGCTGCTCGGTCTCGGTTCGGTGCTTGCCCTGCCGCCGGTCGGGCTGTTCCCCGTGCTCTTCGCCGTGCTCCCCGCGCTGGTCTGGCAAATCGACGGCACCGCCACGCGGCGCGCCGCGTTCGCTGTCGGCTGGTGGTTCGGGCTCGGCCACTTCATGGCCGGGACCTACTGGATCTCGAACGCCCTGCTGGTCGAGCCCGATCGTTTCGCATGGCTCATTCCGCCGACCTTGGTCGGAGTCTCGGCGTATCTCGCGATATATCCCGCGTTGGCCTGCGCCTTCGCCCGTTGGATGCGCCCCGGCTGGCCTCGCATCGCGGCGCTGGCGGTCGGCTGGACCGCTCTGGAGATGGTACGCGGCGTCGCCTTCACCGGCTTTCCCTGGAATCCGATAGCTTCGATCTGGAGCGATATCCCCGCGATGCTGCAGCCGGCCGCCGCCGTCGGCGTCTTCGGTCTGGGCTTGCTGACGGTCGCGCTCGCCGCGGCGCCCGCGACGATCGCCCGGGGCGGTCGCGCCGGGATCGCGGTCGCGGTCGCGGTGCCGTTCCTGCTGGCCGCCGGCTGGGGGGCCGGCACGCTGCGCATCCCGCGAGCGGCCTCCGCCGACCATGCCGGAGTCAGGCTGGGCATCGTCCAGCCCAATCTTTCTCAGCACGAAAAAGTCCGGGCGCGGTTCAGGTCCAGCCACTTTTCCAGGCATCTCGCGATGACCGAGGCGGCCGCGGAGACCGGGGTGACCCACTTCCTCTGGCCGGAGACCGCGATCGGATTCGCCCTTTCCCGGAGGCCCGGTGCGGCTGAAGCGGTCGCGCGCGTGGTGCCGGAGGGCGGGCTCGTGATCGCGGGCGCCTTTCGGGCCAGCCCGCCCGGAAAGCGGCCCGTGCGTTTCTGGAACAGCCTGATCGCCATCGACGGAGAGGCGAGAAGCGTCGCGGCCTATGACAAGGCGCGACTGGTTCCGTTCGGCGAGTACGTCCCGCTGCGCTCGGTCCTGGCCTTTACCCAGGTGACCGGAGGGCGTTTCGACTTCAGCCGAGGCCCCGGTCCCAGGACGCTGAGTGTCGAAGGATTGCCGCCTTTCAGCCCCCTGATCTGCTACGAGATAATCTTCCCCGGCAGGGTGGTCGGACCCGGCGAACGGCCTCGATGGCTTCTCAACGTGACCAACGACGGGTGGTTCGGCGACAGCGCGGGACCGTATCAGCACCTCGCGGCGGCACGCATGCGGGCCGTCGAGGAGGGCTTGCCCGTGGTGCGGGCGGCGAATTCCGGCATCTCGGCGGTGATCGACCCGTATGGCCGGGTGATCCAGCGACTCGGGCTCGGCCGCGCAGGGGTGGTCGAGTCCGGGCTGCCCGTTGCCCTCCCGGAACCGACCGTGTTCGCGCGACTCGGCCACTGGCCGTTATCGGTCTTTCTGGCCCTTGCCGCGGCGGTTCTCGCCGCGGGCTGGCGGTGCAAACCTTCATCGTTCTCGGCGGCGACGGCCAGGCGCCGCCGTTCCTCGGTTCTCGACATGGACTCGTGATTGATAATTTAGTATAGAGCCCCGGCTTCGACTCTTCGGTCGTTTGATCCCAAGGGTAGCTTTACCGTGACCAAGTGACCGTCGAAATGTAGTTTTCCAGACATTGTCACGAATATGGTCTTGGCGTGTACTTTCGCGTTGCAGCCGACTGCAAAGAGAAGAATTGGATTTCAATATGGCGGATTACCCTCAAGGCACTTCGGGTTCTCAGACGCGGGGACGGCGCGGGCGGTCCAATTCGATCGATGCCCATGTGGGTACCCGCGTCCGGATGCGCCGGACCCTTCTCGGGTTGAGTCAGGAAAAGCTCGGCGAAGCGCTCGGGCTTACTTTCCAGCAGGTACAGAAATACGAACGCGGCGCCAACCGGATAAGCGCGAGCCGCCTCTTCCAGATCGGCCGCGTGCTGGACGTCCCGGTGTCGTTCTTCTACGACGAGATGCCCGACGAGGTTGCCCGGGAAGCTCCCCGACCCGTGCTGCCGGGGCTGGCCGAGAGCCAGGACCGATTCGAGCACGACCCGCTCGTCAAGCGTGAAACGCTGGAGCTGGTCCGCGCCTATTACCGCATCGCCGATCCACGCGTCCGGCGGCGGGCGTTCGACCTGATCAAGGCGATCGCCCGGGCCGAGAGCGACGGGGAATCTCCGCTCGATACCTAGTCTCCCGTCGCGCGCCGGTTGACGGAGCGGTAGCGCCCCTGCGACAACGTCGCGAGCCGAGCGACACAACCGAGCGGGGGGCGAGCGCGTGCGAAAGCAGGATTTTGTCTTCACCAGCGAATCCGTGTCGGAGGGCCATCCCGACAAGGTGAGCGACCGCATTTCGGACGCTGTGGTCGATGCTTACCTCTCCGCCGATTCCAACTCCCGCGTTGCGTGCGAGACGCTCACCACGACCAACCGGATCGTGATCGCGGGCGAGGTTCGCGGTCCGGTCGACCCGCGGGACATGGAACCGGTCGCCCGCGACGCGGTTCGCGACATCGGCTACGAGCAGGAAGGCTTCCACTGGGAAAAGGCGGAAGTCGCGGTCTATCTGCACGCGCAATCGACCGACATCGCCCAAGGCGTCGACGCCAGCGGCAACAAGGACCAGGGAGCCGGCGACCAGGGCATCATGTTCGGCTTCGCCTGCGACGAGACGCCCTCGCTGATGCCCGCGCCGATCCACTACGCGCATGCGATCCTGCGCTCGATCGCCGAGGCGCGGCGGGCCGGCAAGGTGGAGGGCTTCGGCCCCGATTCGAAGAGCCAGATCTCGTTGCTCTACCGGGACGGGCGCCCCGTGGAGGCGACCTCCGTGGTGGTGTCGACCCAGCACGACGAAGGTCTCGACCAGGACGCGGTCAGGGAGCTGGTTCGTCCGCACGTGCTCTCCGTGCTGCCCGACGGCTGGATGTGTCCGGAGGAAGAGTTCTACGTCAACCCGACCGGCCGTTTCGTGATCGGCGGGCCGGACGGCGATTGCGGGCTTACCGGGCGCAAGATCGTCGTCGACACCTATGGCGGCGCCGCGCCGCATGGCGGCGGAGCGTTCTCCGGCAAGGACCCCAGCAAGGTCGACCGCTCGGCAGCCTACGCCGCGCGCTACGTGGCGAAGAACGTCGTCGCCGCGGGGCTCGCCGCGCGCTGCACGATCCAGGTCTCCTACGCCATCGGCGTCGCCAAGCCGCTCTCGGTCTATATCCACACCGAGGGGACGGCCAGGGTCGACGAGGAGAAGATCGCGGGAGCGGTGCAGGAGGTCATGGACCTGTCGCCGCGCGGCATCCGCGAACGGCTCGGCCTGTTGCAGCCGATCTACGCCCGTACCGCGGCCTATGGCCATTTCGGCCGGGATCCGGAACCCGATGGCGGATTTTCCTGGGAAAGGCTGGATCTTGTCGACGACCTCAGGAGCGCGTTGACCTAGCGAGGGCCGGCGACCCTTGGCGCCCGGAGAGCCCAGGCGCATCCTCTACGGACGGCGGCGCGGGCGGAAGCTGCGCGCCACCCAGCAGGTCCTGCTCGACGATGTCGTGCCCCGGCTGGAAATCGCGCTCGACGACACGGAGCGCCCGATCGATCCGGAGACGCTGTTCGAATGTCCGGTGCGCGAGGTCTGGCTCGAAGTCGGGTTCGGCGCGGGCGAACACCTGCTGGCCCAGGCGGCGGCCAACCGCGACGTCGGGCTGATCGGCTGCGAGCCGTATGTAACCGGCGTGGTTCGGATGGTCCGCGGGCTCGTCGATGCGAGGCTCGACAATGTCCGGCTGTGGCGCGACGACGCGCGCCTTCTGATCGACCGCCTCGCCGAGGCCTCTCTTTCGCGGGTGTTCGTGCTGTTTCCCGATCCCTGGCCCAAGACCCGCCACCACAAGAGGCGCTTCGTCTCCTCTGCCGTGCTGGAGCGCCTCGCCGACGTCATGCGGGACGACGCCGAACTCCGCATCGCGACCGATGACGGGGGCTATCTGGTGTGGATTCTCGCCCATCTCCGGGCGTCCGACGCGTTCCTGTGGACCGCGAGAAGGCCGTCCGACTGGCGTCGCCGCCCGCCCGACTGGCCCGCGACCCGCTACGAACGGAAAGCGCTGGAAGACGGCCGGCGCTGTACCTATCTGCGCTATCGCAGGCTCCCGCGAGACCCACAAGGCGCTTGAAAAGGGGAGGGCGACGCCCTATCTTCCCCCTGGTTGGAAATCGCGCGGCACAAGAAGAAAGTGGGCTCGCCGCCCGCTTTTTTTTGTCCGCGCCGCCGCTTGGAAGGATTTGATCGCGTTGGAAGCCATCGGCGAGGTGGAACGGCTGGTGGGGCCGCCCATCGAGGGTCTCGGCTACGAACTCGTACGGGTTCGTCTGACCGGCGGCGGCGCGCCGACGCTGCAGATCATGGCCGAACGCCGGGACCGCCGCGAGATGAGCGTCGAAGATTGCGCGGAAATCTCCCGGCTGGTCTCGGCGGTGCTCGATGTCGAGGACCCGATCGCCGGTTCCTACACGCTGGAGGTCTCCTCGCCCGGGCTGGACCGGCCGCTCGTGCGGGCCGGGGATTACGACCGTTTCGCCGGATCCGAGGTCCGGGTGGAGACGCGCCGCCCGATCGCCGGACGCAAACGCTTCCGGGCCGTCTCGTCGGCCGGCGGGGGGAGGACGTGGTGGTCGCGGTCGGGGACGTGGAACACGCGATCCCATTCGACGAAGTCCTCCGCGGCAAGCTGATGCTGACCGACGCGGCGATCGCCGACGCAATGAAAGGACGGGGTAGGTAGTCACGATGGACATGGACGCCATACCGGCCGCCGGAATGGACCGGCTCGAACTGCTGCAGATCGCGGACGTCGTGGCGCGCGAGAAGTCGATCGAGCGCGACGAGGTGCTGGAGGCGATGGAGCAGGCAATCCAGAAGGCCGCCCGATCGAAATACGGTCAGGAGCACGACGTGCGCGCCTATATCGACCGCAAGAGCGGCGATATCAAGCTGGCCCGGATCCTGGAAGTCGTCGAGGAGGTCGAGAACGAGATCACCCAGCTGACGCTCGAACAGGCGCGCCACAGGAAACCGGACGCCGCGCTCGGCGACTTTCTGGTCGACCCCTTGCCGCCCATCGATTTCAGCCGTATCGCCGCGCAGACGGCCAAGCAGGTGATCGTCCAGCGGGTGCGCGACGCCGAACGCCAGCAGCAATACGAGGAATACAAGGATCGTGCGGGCGAGGTGGTCAACGGCATCGTCAAGCGGGTGGAATTCGGCAATTTGACGGTCGACCTCGGACGCGCCGAGGCGGTGCTGCGGCGCGACGAAATGATCCCCCGCGAGTCGTTCCGCGCCGGCGACCGGGTACGCGCCTATATCTATGACGTGCGGTCCGAACCGCGCGGCCCGCAGATCTTCCTGACCCGCACCAGGCCCGAATACATGGCCAAGCTCTTCGCCCAGGAAGTGCCCGAGGTCTATGACAAGATCATCGAAATCAAGGCGGTCGCCCGCGATCCGGGCAGCCGCGCCAAGATCGCGGTTCTGTCCAACGATTCGAGCATCGATCCGGTGGGCGCCTGTGTCGGGATGCGGGGCAGCCGCGTCCAGGCCGTGGTGGGCGAGCTTCAGGGCGAGAAGATCGACATCATTCAGTGGAACCCCGACCCCGCGACGTTCATCGTCAACGCGCTGGCACCGGCGGAGGTCGCCAAGGTGGTGCTGGACGAGGATCAGCGCCGCATCGAGGTCGTGGTGCCCGACGACCAGCTCAGCCTCGCCATCGGCCGCCGGGGGCAGAACGTCAGACTGGCTTCCCACCTTACCCAGTGGGAGATCGCGATCCTTACCGAGGACGAGGAATCGGAGCGCCGCCAGGAGGAATTCCGGACGCGGTCGCAGATGTTCATGGACGCGCTCGACGTCGACGACGTGCTGGCCCATCTGATTGTCGCGGAGGGTTTTTCCACCGTCGAGGAGGTGGCGTTCGTGCCGATGACCGACCTCCTTTCGATCGAGGGGTTCGACCAGGACCTCGCCGACGAGTTGCGCGACCGCGCCACGGCGTATCTTGCGGAGGAAGAGGCGCGGCTCACCGCCCGCCGCCGCGAGTTGGGGGTCTCCGACGAGCTCGCGGCGATACCCGGCCTGTCGCCGGCAATGGCGGTGACCCTGGGGGAGGCCGAGATCCGGTCGCTCGACGACTTCGGCGATCTGTCGACGGACGAGGTCATCGATCCGGAAGAGGGGGTGCTGCGCGAATACGCGCTTACCGAGGAAGAGGCCAATCAGTTGATCATGGCCGCCCGCGCCCACTGGTTCGACGACGACGACGAGGGCGAAGCGGAAAGCGTGACGGCGGAAGGCGTCGAGGCGGAGTCCGCCGCGGCGCCCGACCCGATGGCCTGATTCCCGCGGTTCCGGAGATGGCGCCGTGTCAGCCCAGCGGGAAGCACAGAAATCGACCGGCAACGCGAGGCGTTGCCTGGTCAGCCGCGAAAGCCTGCCGCGCGAGCGGATGGTGCGGTTCGCGGTCGGGCCCGACGGGGAGATCGTGCCCGATCTGGCCGGCCGTTTGCCGGGACGCGGATTGTGGCTCCAATCGCGCCGGGATATAGTCGAGCGCGCCGCGGCGACGAATGCCTTCGCGAAGGCCGCCCGCCGTGACGTGACGGTGCCGGACAGGCTCGCCGACCAGGTGGAGCGGCTGCTCGCCGGGCGTTGCGTCGACCTTATCGGGTTCGCACGTCGGGCAGGCGAAGCTCTCGCGGGGTTCGAGTCGGTGCGGCGGGCATTGCAGCGCGGCGGGGCCGCGCTTCTTCTGGTCGCCGCCGACGGTTCGTCGCGGCAGCGGGATCGCTTGCCGCTCTCGCGGGTGCGTGACCGCGTCGTCGACGTGCTGGTCTCGACCGAACTCGGCGGCGCGTTCGGGCGGGATGCGGTGACCTACGCGGCTTTGAGCCGCGGCGGACTTGAGGAACGGGTTTGGACGGAAGCCGCGCGTCTGGCGGGGTTTCGCGCGGCGGAGAAGAGTTGGACGACATGACCGAGCAGATAGAAGAAAAGCCCGCGAAGAAGAAGCTGAGCCTGTCGCGGCCCGGCCGGCTGGAACTCAAGAAGACGGTCGACGCCGGACAGGTCCGCCAAAGCTTCTCGCACGGCCGTACCAAGTCGGTCGCGGTCGAGGTGCGCCGCAAGCGGACCTTCGCCCAGTCCGCCGATGGCGACATGACGGAAGTCAAGCCCGCTCCGGCGGAACAGGAGCCGGTGACAGCGGAAGTCGCCGCGGAGGCGGTCGTGGCCGACGCCGCCGTCGCGCCGGCCGAGGACGGGCAGCGGAGCCAGCCGCGCGAGCTGACCGAGCAGGAGAGGGCCGCCCGCGCCCGCGCTCTGGTCGGGCTGAAACAGGCGGAGACCGAGGAACGCGTGGCGGAAGAGGCCCGCCAGGCGCTCGAAAGGGCCGCTCAGGAAGAGCGACGGCTCAGGGAAGAAGAAGCCGAGCGCGAACGCGCCGAGGCCGAAGCCCGCGCCCAGGAAGAAGAGGCGGCAAAGGCGGAAGCCGAGGCGGTCGCGGAACCGGCCGCTCCGGAAGGCGACGCCGCCGCCGAGCCCGCTCAGCAACCGTCCTCGCGGGCCCCGTCGAAGGACGCCGACGCCCAGGCGGAAGAGGGCGAGAGCGAAAGGCCGCGCGGGCGGAGGTCGGCCCGGCCGGAGCCGCGGCGCCTTGCCCCCAAGCGCGGGGAGCCCCGGCGGCGTTCCGGGCGCCTGACCATCGCGCAGGCGCTGGACGACGAGGAGCGCCAGCGCAGCCTCGCTTCGCTCCGGAGGCTCCGGGAGCGCGAGAAGCGGGCCCAGCGACGTTCCGACGAGCCGATCGCCAAGGTGGTCCGCGATGTCGTGGTCCCCGAGACGATCACCGTTCAGGAACTCGCCGGACGGATGGCGCAGCGGGGCCCCGATGTGATCAAGACCTTGATGGGAATGGGCATCATGGCGACCATCAACCAGTCCCTGGACGCCGACACCGCGGAGCTGGTGGTCGCCGAGTACGGCCACAACGTCAAGCGCGTCAGCGACGCCGATGTCGAGATCGGGATCAGGGGCGAGGACGATACCGACGCCGAGCTGGAACCGCGCCCGCCGGTGGTCACCGTCATGGGCCATGTCGACCACGGCAAGACATCGTTGCTCGATGCGCTGCGCAAGACCAACGTCGTGGCCGGCGAAGCCGGCGGCATCACGCAGCATATCGGCGCCTATCAGGTGACTCTCCCCGGCGGGGACCAGAAGGTCACCTTCATCGACACGCCGGGCCATGCCGCGTTTACGGCGATGCGCGCGCGCGGCGCCAACGTCACGGACATAGTGATCCTGGTCGTCGCCGCGGATGACGGAGTCATGCCGCAGACCGTCGAGGCGATCGATCACGCGAAAGCCGCGGAGGTTCCGATCATCGTCGCGGTGAACAAGATCGACCGGCCCAACGCCGATCCCGCGCGCGTGCGCAACGATCTGTTGCAGCACGATCTGGTGGTCGAGGAGTTCGGCGGCGACGTTCTGTCCATCGACGTCTCCGCCGTCGAGGGTACCAATCTCGACAAGCTGCTCGAGACCGTCGTTCTCCAGGCCGAACTGCTCGAACTCAAGGCCAACCCCGACCGGCCGGCGGATGGCGTGGTGATCGAGTCCAAGCTCGAGCGCGGGCGGGGCCCGGTGGCGACGCTGCTGGTCCAGCGGGGCACGCTCAACACCGGGGATATCGTGGTCGCCGGCAGCGAATGGGGACGCGTTCGGGCGATCGTCGACGACGGCGGAGCCCAGCTTCGCTCGGCCGGCCCGTCGGTGCCGGCGGAAATTCTCGGCCTCAACGGCACGCCCGCCGCGGGGGACGAGTTCAGCGTGGTCGAGAACGAAACGCGCGCCCGCGAGATTACCGAGTTCCGCATCCGCCGGGAGCGCGACGCACGGGCCGCCACGGCGAGCCGCGGAACCGTGGAGCAGATGTTCTCCAATATCGGCCGCGAGGAGAAGAAGGAGTTCGCGCTGGTCATCAAGGCCGATGTCCAGGGCTCGGTCGAGGCCATCCAGGCCAACGCGGAAAGCTTCTCCACCGATGAGGTCGGGGTCCGCGTGCTCCACGCCGGAGTCGGCGGGATCAACGAATCCGACGTGACGCTGGCCGCCGCGTCCGACGCCGTGATCGTCGGCTTCAACGTGCGGGCGGGGCCCCAGGCCCGCCAACTCGCCGCCCAGGACAACATCGAGGTCCGCTATTACTCGGTGATCTACGACGTGCTCGACGACATAAGGGCGGTGTTGACAGGCATGCTCGCGCCCATCGCGCGCGAGCATTTCCTCGGCAATGCCGAGATCCTGCAGGTGTTCAACATTTCCAAGCTCGGTCGCGTCGCGGGCTGTCGGGTCTCGGAAGGGCTTGTGCGCCGGGGATCGAAGGTGCGCTTGCTGCGCGACAGCGTGGTCATCCACGAGGGCACGCTCTCCAGCCTGCGGCGTTTCAAGGACGAGGTGCGCGAGGTCCGCGAAGGGTTCGAATGCGGCATGGCGTTCGAGAACTACCAGGACCTCAAGGAAAGCGACGTCATAGAGTGCTTCGACGTCGAGGAGGTCGCCCGGACGCTCTAGACCGGGCGTCCGCCCGCAGCGGACGGAACCCATGGTACGGCGGCGTCATTCCGCGCGCGGACCTTCGCAACGCCAGCTCAGGGTTGGCGAAACGGTACGCCATGCGCTGAGCCGTCTGTTCGAACGGGACGTGATAAAGGATCCCGCGCTCGCCGGCGTTCCGATCACCGTTGCCGAGGTGGCAATGAGCCCGGACCTCAAGGTCGCCACGGTTTATGTCCTTCCCCTCGGTGCTGACGCGGCCGACCGGGAGCCCATCGTGGAGGCGCTGAACCGGGTCGGGCCGGCGCTCAGGCGCATGCTCGGTCCGATGGTGGCGCTCAAGTTCCTGCCGGATCTCCGGTTCGCGGCCGACACCCGCTTCGAGCGGGCGGAACGTATCGAGGCGCTTCTGCACGAAGCCCGCGCCGGCTCGGCGGAGAATGCCGACGATGGCGCGTAGGCGAGGCGGGCGGCCGATCCACGGCTGGATCGCGATCGACAAGCCGAAGGGCATGTCGTCCGCCCATGTCGTCGCGCGCGTCCGCCGGATCACCGGCGCCGCCAAGGCGGGTCACGGCGGCACGCTGGATCCCCTGGCGACCGGCGTCCTCCCGATCGCGCTCGGAGAGGCGACCAAGACGGCGTCGTGGGCGATGACCGGCGACAAGACCTATCGTTTCACGCTGCGCTGGGGCGAGAGCCGCGATACCGACGACGCCGAAGGCGCGGTGATCGATACCAGCGACGTTCGTCCCGCCGAGGCCGAGCTGCGCGCGGTGTTGGCGCGCTTCACCGGCGACGTCGTGCAGCGTCCGCCGCGCTACTCGGCGGTCAAGCTGGACGGCCGGCGGTCCTACGAGCTTGCCCGCGCTGCGGTCGAGTTCGAGCTGCCCGAACGCGTCGTCGCGATCCGGACGCTCGCTCTCGTTGGTGTGCCGGATGCGGACCGCTCGGTCTTCGAGATGCGGTGCGGCAAGGGCACCTATGTGCGCAGCCTCGCGCGCGATCTCGCCCTTGCGCTCGGAACCGTCGGCCATGCCGAGAACATCCGCCGCCTCGCGGTCGGGCCGTTCACGGAGGCGGATTCGATTCCGCTGGATATCCTGGAGACGCTGGTGCATAGTGCGCCCGCGCAGGACTACCTGTTGCCGATCGAGGCCGCGCTGGACGACATCCCGGCCGTGCCCGTTTCGGATTCGCAGGCTTCCTTGCTGAGACACGGCCAACCTGTCCGCATTTCCGCTCGCGAGCGGGGCGTCATCGCGGCCGAGAGCGTCGCCGAAGGCGACACGGTGATTGCGATGGCGGACGGCATGCTGGTCGCGCTCGCGCGCATCGAAGGCGGAGCGATCCGCCCGACGCGCGTTATCAACCCGTAACCCGGAGTCCCCGATGTCGATCACGACCGCTCGCAAGGCCGAGCTCATCACCGAATACGGCGCCAACCCGGCCGATACCGGGTCGCCCGAGGTGCAGGTGGCAATCCTTTCGGAACGCATCCTCAACCTCACCGAGCACCTGAAGGAACACAAGAAGGACTATCACTCCCGCCGCGGCCTGCTGATGATGGTGGGACAGCGGCGCCGACTGCTCGACTATCTCAAGCGCAAGGACCAGTCCCGCTACACCACGCTGATCGGGCGTCTGGGACTCAGGCGCTGAAACCCCGGGGGGCCGGTCCGGGCGAAGCCTGTGACGGCCGCGGCTCCGGCATGCCGAACGATACTGAAATAACCACGCACGACAGGCACGTCGCATGGGGCGGCGCGCCGTTTGGAAGGATGGAAGAATGTTTTCGATTCACCGGAAAGAACTGACCTGGGGCGGCCGCCCGCTGGTCATCGAGACAGGCCGGCTCGCCCGCCAGGCGGATGGCGCCGTGCTCGTGACCTATGGCGAGACCACCGTGCTCTGCACGGCGGTCGCGCAGAAGGAGCCGAGGCCCGGCGTGGATTTCTTTCCACTCACCGTCAACTACCAGGAGAAGGCCTTCGCGGCCGGACGCATCCCGGGCGGGTTCTTCAAGCGCGAAGGCCGCCCGTCGGAAAAGGAAACGCTGACCTCGCGGCTCATCGACCGGCCCGTCCGGCCGCTCTTCGCGAACGGTTTCCGCAACGAGACCCAGGTCATCTGCACCGTGTTGAGCCACGACCTGGAAAACGACCCCGATATTCCGGCCCTCGTCGGCACCTCGGCGGCGCTGACCATCTCCGGCATTCCCTTCCTGGGACCGATCTTCGGCGCCCGGGTCGGCTATGTCGCGGGGGAGTACGTGCTGAACCCGCGCATCGACGAGTTGGAGAACTCCACGCTCGACATGGTCGTCGCGGGCACCGCCGACGCGGTGCTGATGGTCGAGTCCGAAGCGCAGTCGTTGTCCGAGGAGGAAATGCTGGGCGCGGTGATGTTCGCCCAGAGGGAGAGCGGGCCGGTGATCGACGCGATCATTTCGCTCGCCGAGGATTGCGCGAAAGAGCCCTGGGCGCTCGCCCCCCCCGACCCGGCTCAGGCAGAGCTGGAAGAGAAGGTCCGCGAGATCTCCGAGGCGGCGCTGCGCGAGGCCTATGCGGAGCAGGTCAAGCAAACCCGGGTCGAGAAGGTTGCCAACGCCAAGGCCGCGGCGCAGGGGGCGCTGGCCGAGTCGTACCAGGCCGACGCCGTCGCCGGTGCCCTCAAGACCCTCGAGAAGGACATCGTCCGCAACGCAATCCTCGATACCGGCGGGCGCATCGACGGTCGCGATACCAGGACGGTCCGGCCGATCCAGGCCGAGGTCGGGATCCTTCCGCGGCTGCACGGCAGCGCCCTGTTTACCCGCGGCGAGACCCAGGCACTGGTCGTGGCGACGCTCGGCACCGGCCAGGACGAGCAGATCATCGACGCGCTCGAGGGTGAGTACCGCGAGCATTTCCTGCTGCACTACAATTTCCCGCCCTATTCGGTCGGCGAGGCGAGTTTCCTCCGCGCTCCGGGCCGGCGCGAGATCGGCCACGGCAAGCTCGCCTGGCGCGCCGTGCGAGCGATGATGCCGTCCAAGGACGACTTCCCCTACACCGTCCGCGTGGTCTCGGAGATCACCGAGTCCAACGGATCGTCCTCGATGGCGACCGTATGCGGCACCTCGCTGGCGATGATGGATGCCGGTGTGCCGATCAAGGCGCCGGTGGCCGGGATCGCCATGGGGCTGATCAAGGACGGCGACCGTTTCGCGGTCCTCTCCGACATTCTCGGCGACGAGGACCACCTCGGCGACATGGACTTCAAGGTCGCCGGCACCCGCGAGGGCGTCACCGCGCTGCAGATGGACATCAAGATCACCGGGATTACCGAGGAAATCATGCGCGCGGCGCTGGAGCAGGCGCGGGACGGCCGGTTCCACATCCTCGACAACATGGACAGCGCGCTCTCCAGCGCGCGCGAGGGGATCAGCGAGCATGCGCCCAGGATCACCGCCTTCTCCATCCCGCGCGACAAGATCCGCGAGGTCATCGGCACCGGCGGCAAGGTGATCCGCGAGATCTGCGAGGTGACCGGCGCCAAGATCGACATCGAAGACGACGGCACCATCAAGGTCGCCGCGGTCGATTCCGGGGCCGCCGACAAGGCGATCGAGTGGATCCGGGGCATCGTCGCCGAGCCCGAGGTCGGCGTGATCTATGGCGGGAAGGTGGTCAAGGTGGTCGATTTCGGCGCCTTCGTGAACTTCCTCGGCGCGCGCGACGGGCTGGTCCATATCAGCGAGCTCGCGCCGCGCCGCGTCGGCAAGGTGACCGACGTGGTCAACGAGGGCGACGAGGTGAAGGTCAAGGTGCTGGGCATCGACGACCGGGGCAAGGTCCGCCTGTCCATGAAGGTGGTCGACCAGGAGACCGGCGAGGACATTTCCGACAGGCGGGCGGCCCCGAAGGAGGCGGTGCCGGGGGGCGCCTGAGCGTGCCGAGCCCGATGACCGGGCCGGATGGTCGTCCGCCGTGCACTCCGCATGCGCGGTTTCGGCTGGCCGTCTGGGAATCGGGTCATATATAGGCTTAAATCGGTCGTTCTGCCGCGTTCCAGGCTGAAGGAGGCGGGAGCTGAGAGACCTTAGGCCCGTGGTGATCTCCGGCAAGGAGGTTCCGCCTCTCGTCGAGGGCGGCAAGGGTATTGCCGTCTCCAACGGGGAGAGCTGCGGCGCATGGGCGTCGGCGGGCGGGGTCGGCACGTTCTCCGGGGTGAACGCGGACGCCTACGACGCCAGGGGCGAGCTGATCCCGGTCCGCTACAGCGGCCGGACGCGGCGCGAGCGCCACGAGGAGCTTCTCGCCTACGCCATCCAGGGCGGCATATCCCAGGCCCGCATCGCGCACGAGTTGGCCGGCGGCCAGGGCCGCATCCACATGAACGTGCTGTGGGAGATGGCCGGCGCGGAACGCGTCCTGCGCGGCGTGCTTACCGGGGCCAAGGGGCTGATCCACGGCGTGACCTGCGGCGCCGGAATGCCCTACCGGATCGCCCAGATCGCCGCCGAGCACAGGGTCCACTACTACCCCATCGTCTCCTCCGCCAGGGCCTTCCGCGCGCTCTGGAAGCGGGCCTATCACAAGTTTTCCGAGTGGCTCGGCGGCGTGGTCTACGAGGACCCGTGGCGCGCCGGCGGGCATAACGGGCTGTCCAACAGCGAGGATCCGAACGAGCCCCAGGAGCCGCTTCCCCGGGTCAGCGAGCTGCGCCAGACCATGTCCCAGATGGGGCTCGACGAGACCCCCATCTTCATGGCCGGCGGGGTCTGGTATCTGCGCGAGTGGGACGGCTGGTTCGACAATCCCGACGTCGGGCCGATCGCCTTCCAGTTCGGCACCCGCCCGCTGCTCACCCAGGAGAGCCCGATCTCGCCGCAATGGAAGCAGCGGCTGCTCGAGCTCAACGAGGGCGATGTTTCGCTCAACAAGTACAGCCCGACCGGGTTCTATTCCTCGGCCGTGTTCAACTCCTTCCTCGACGAGCTCAAGGAACGCTCGGAGCGCCAGATCACGTTCGCGACCGAGCCGTTGGGCGCGCTCGATTCCGAGCTCCTCGTCGGACCCCGCGCGCGGCGCATCTTCGTCACCGCGGAAGACAAGGCCCGCGCCGAGGCGTGGATGCGGGACGGCTTTACCGAAGGACTCCGGACGCCCGATTCGACCATCATCTTCACCTCGCCCGAGAAGGCGCGCGAGATCCGCACCGACCAGGCCAACTGCATGGGGTGCCTGTCCGCCTGCTTCTTCTCCAACTGGTCTCAGAACGAGGCCGGCTCCACCGGGCGCAAGGCCGACCCGCGGTCGTACTGCATCCAGAAGACGCTGCAGGACATCGTCCATGGCGGCCAGGTCGACGAGCAGCTCATGTTCGCCGGCCACAACGCCTACCGGTTCCGCGACGATCCGTTCTATTCCAACGGCTTCGTCCCCACCGTCCGGCAACTCGTCGAACGCTTGCAGACCGGGGATTGAACCCCCCGGCCGCGCCCGGCAAGCGTTCGCGCCGGAAAGGCTCCGCCTTTTACTTTTGACTTGTTCCAAACTACGTCGGTCACTATTGTTGTGTGAGCGCATTGACGCGCCCCGTTTGCGAGTTCTGGCGATGCAACGACCCGACGCGCCGCTAACCGATCTGCTCAAGCGCCACGGCTTGCGCCCGACGCGTCAGCGCCTGGCGCTGGCACGCCTGCTGTTCACCGATACCAACCGGCATGTCAGCGCCGAGGCACTCCACGAGGAGGCGCTGGGCGAAGGGGAGAGCGTTTCCCTGGCGACTGTCTACAACACCCTGAATCAGTTCACGGCCGTCGGACTGCTTCGCGAGGTGGTGGTCGATCCGGGTCGCTGCTATTTCGATACCAACACCACCGATCACCATCACCTCTATTTCCAGGACACCGGTTGCCTCGAAGACATCGAGCCCGCCGCCGTGCGGATCGGCAAGCTGCCCGATCCACCCGCCGGAACGGCGATAAGCCGCGTCGATCTCGTGATCCGGCTCTCCGGGCGGGCGGGCTGACGCGGCGCAGGAGCAGCAGGGACGAAACCGAAGAGAGCGTAAAATCTCGTAACACGATGGAGCGACCATGAACACCGCATCGAAATGCCCGGTAATGGGCGGCACCCACCAGGCCGTCGGCGAGACGGCGAACCAGCATTGGTGGCCGAACAAGCTGAACCTGCGGATTCTCCGCCAGAACCACCCACAGGCCGATCCCAACGGAGAGGATTTCGACTATGCCGAGGCGTTCAACAGCCTCGACTTCGAAGCCCTGGCGCGGGACGTCGATGCGGTGATGACCGATTCGCAGGACTGGTGGCCGGCCGATTACGGCCATTACGGGCCGCTCTTCATCCGGATGACGTGGCACGCCGCGGGCACCTACCGGATCGACGACGGGCGCGGCGGCGGCGGCTGCGGCGACCAGCGCTTCGCGCCGCTCAACAGCTGGCCCGACAACGTGAATCTCGACAAGGCGCGCCGGTTGCTGTGGCCGATCAAGCAGAAATACGGCCGCAAGATCTCTTGGGCCGACCTGCTGATCTTCGCTGGCAACCGGGCGCTCGAGACGATGGGCTTCAAGACCTACGGCTTCGGCGGCGGCCGCCCGGACATCTGGGCGGCGGACGAGGACATCTACTGGGGCCCGGAGCAGGGATGGCTCGACGACGAGCGCTATAGCGGCGACCGGGACCTGGCGCTTCCGCTCGGCGCCGTCCAGATGGGCCTGATCTACGTCAACCCGGAGGGGCCGAACGGCAACCCGGACCCGATGGCGGCGGCCCGCGATATCCGCGAGACGTTCCGCCGAATGGCGATGAACGACGAGGAAACGGTCGCGCTGATCGCCGGCGGACACACCTTCGGCAAGGCCCATGGCGCCGCCGAGGAGAGCCACAAGGGCCCCGAACCGGAAGGGGCCGATGTCGAGCATCAGGGTCTCGGCTGGCAGAGCAGCCACGGCAGCGGCATTGCCGGCGACCAGATCGGCAGCGGGCTCGAGGGCGCCTGGACCAAGAATCCGATCGTGTGGGACAACGGCTATTTCGAGAACCTGTTCGAATACGAGTGGGAGCTGACCAAGAGTCCCGCCGGCGCCAACCAGTGGACCCCGAAGAACGCCGAGGCGCAGGGGACCGTGCCCGACGCGCACGACCCGTCCACGCGGCACGCGCCGATGATGCTGACCACCGATCTCGCGCTGATCGTCGATCCCGCCTACAAGGAGATCTCCAGGCGCTTCTACGAGAACCCCGACGAGCTTGCCGACGCCTTCGCCAAGGCGTGGTTCAAGCTGCTGCACCGCGACATGGGACCCGTCGCGCGGTATCTCGGCCCGTGGGTTCCCGACGAGCAACTGCCCTTTCAGGACCCGCTGCCCAAGGCCACGCACGACCCGCTCGACGACGCGGACATCGACGCCCTCAAGGGCAAGATCCTCGATTCCGGGCTGTCGATCTCCCAGCTGGTCTCGACCGCCTGGGCGTCCGCCTCGACCTACCGCGACACCGACAAGCGCGGCGGCGCGAACGGGGCGCGCATCCGCCTCGCGCCGCAGGCCGGGTGGGACGTCAACGTGACGTCCGCCGTGCCGGCCGTGCTGGAAACCCTGGAGGGGATCCAGCGGGAGTTCAACGGTGCGCACGCGAACGGAAAAGGGGTCTCGCTCGCCGACCTGATCGTGCTGGGCGGCTGCGCCGCGGTCGAGGCGGCCGCGAAGGCGGCTGGGCACGACGTCGAGGTCCCGTTTGCGCCGGGACGCGCCGACGCGACCGCGGACATGACCGACGCCGAGTCATTCGACGTTCTGGAGCCGACCGCCGACGGGTTCCGCAACTACCTGCGGAACGGCAACGGAGTCTCTTCGGAGCACCTGCTGGTGGACAAGGCGTTCATGCTGAAGCTGTCCGCGCCCGAGATGACGGCGCTCGTCGGCGGCATGCGCGCCCTCGACGCGAACGCCGGACAGTCCCAGCGCGGCGTGTTGACCGACCGGCCGGGGACGCTGACCAACGACTTCTTCGTCAACCTGCTCGACATGGGGACGGAGTGGACGCCGACCTCGGACGGCGGGGAGGAATTCGAGGGCCGCGACCGGGCCACCGGCGAAGCGAAGTGGACCGCCAGCCGCGTCGATCTCGTCTTCGGGTCGAACTCCGAGCTCAGGGCGCTGGCCGAGGTCTACGGCAGCAGCGACGCCGAGGAGAAGTTCGTGCGCGACTTCGCCGCCGCGTGGGGCAAGGTCATGAACCTGGACCGCTTCGACCTCGCCTGATCTGCACAGCGAGGTCGCCGAGGGCATTCAGGGCGCGGCCGCGGCCGGGACCGGGTCGCGGCTGCGTCTGCTCTCGCCGGGATAGCCCACCCGATTGCGGCCGCATGGGGCCGCCACCTGAACCGCCAGCCCCGATCTTGTCCAAAGGCCGTCCGCCCGTTTCGCCTCGCGCCCGAAATGCGTTAGCTTGCGGCCCTTCCGATTTCGAGGGGACCGACGGCGATGGATTGGACAGGACGGCGCGAGCGATATCGGGCGGTGATCGAGGGCGAGAGCTGCATCCACCCGGGCTCGGTCTACGATCCGATCTCGGCCCGCATCGCCGAGGATCTCGGCTTCGAGGTCGGCATGCTGGGCGGCTCCATCGCCTCGATGGCGGTGCTCGGCGCGCCCGACCTGATCGTGATGACGCTGACCGAGTTCGCCGGCCAAGTCTACCGCATTTGCCGCGCCGGCGAGCTGCCGTTGATGGTCGACGCCGATCACGGCTACGGTAACGCGCTCAACGTCATGCGCACGGTCGAAGAGCTGGAGGCGGCCGGCGTCTCCGGGCTCACCATCGAGGACACCGAGCTCCCCCCGCCCTATGGCACGGACGGTTCGCGCCTGCTCACGCTGGACGAGGGGGTCGGCAAGATGAAGGCCGCGCTTGCCGCCCGCGGCGATCCGCGCCTCGCGATCGTCGGCCGGACCAGCGCCGCCACCATCGCCGACATGGGCGAGGCGATGCGCCGTGCTGCGGCCTACGAAGCGGCTGGCGTCGACGCCCTCTTCCTCACCGGCATCAGGACCCGCGCCCAGGTGGAGACCATCCGCGCGACGGTCCGCATTCCCGTTATTCTCGGCGCCGCGGGGCCGGAGATCGCGGACCTCGACTATCTGGCAAGCAACGGCGTGCGCATATGCCTGCAGGGGCACCAGCCCTTCATGGCCGCGGTCGAGGCGGTGCACGCTTCGCTGAGGGCGCTGCGCGACGGCACGCCTCCGTCGCAGCTTGAGGGCATCGCTTCCCCCGAGCTGATGCGGCGGGTCACCCGCGACGGCGATTACAAGCGCTGGACAAAGGAATTTCTCGACGGATGACCGTGCTCCGCCACGCCGAGATCGCCGGCGCCGGCTTCGCCGGGCTGGTCGCCGCCGTGGCGCTCGCCGATCGCGGCTGGACGGTCAGGGTGCACGAACGCGCGGAAGCCCTGCGCGCCTTCGGCGCCGGCATCTTCATCTGGGAGAACGGGCTCCGGGTGCTGAAGGCGATCGGCGCCTATGACGACGTGGTCGCCGGCTCGCATGACGGCGAGGTCTACGAGGTCCGCGACCGCGACAGCGTGGTGGCCGAGACGCCGTTCCACATCGGCATGGGCAGCCGCATGCTGACCATGACGCGCCAGACTCTCTATGCCGCGATCCTTGGCCAGGCGGAACGGCGGGACATCGAGATCCTCACCCGCTCCGAGGTCGTGGGCGCCGAGCCCGAGGGCGTGTTGCTGACCGCGGACGGGAAGCGATACGCGGCCGATCTCGTGGTCGGGGCCGACGGGGTGCATTCGCGCGTCCGCGACTCGCTCGGCCTGCAAAAGGAGCGGAACACCGGCACGCTCGGGCTCGTGCGCGTGCTCGCCCCGCGCTGCCTCGATGGGCTCGGCCCCGGGCGCTGGGACCGGGTGATCGACTTCTGGAACCTGCCGCACCGTTCGCTCCGCATCCTCTACGTGCCGTGCAACGGCGACGACCTCTATCTCGCGATGATGGCGCCGGTCGAGGACAAGGAGGCGACTGCGGTCCCTGTCCGCACCGACATCTGGGTGCCGGCGTTTCCCCAGCTCGAGCCCGCGATCCGGAATGTGTCCGCCGAGGGGCGTTACGACGCCTATGAGACCGGCAAGCTCACAAGGTGGTCGTCCGGCCGGGTCGCGATCGTCGGCGATTCCGCGCACGCCATGGTGCCCTCGCTCGGACAGGGGGCCGGGCTCGCCATGGCCAACGCGCTCGGACTCGCGGTCGCGCTCGACGAGGCGATGGACGTTCCGGACGCGCTCTCCGGGTGGGAGGAGCGGGAACGGCCGCTCACCGAATACACCCAGGACATGTCGGCCGGCATTGCCCGCGACCGGCTCGAAACGGCCGGGCGGATATGGTCCGACGACACGATCAGGACCGCGCGCAGCGTGCCCACGGGGACCGAACACCTGCCGCACGTTCTGGATGGGTTGCCGAACACACCGGCCCGCAGCTGAACAGGAGGAGAATTATGCGCCGCTATGACGGGCTCAAGGCCGTCGCACCCAGGGTCGGCGACGCCCTGGTCGTGACCAACCTCGCCAACACGGCGACCGAATGGCGAACGCTCCGTCCGCATGAGGGCAACCTCTATTTCGTCGGCATGGGGATGGTCACGCCCTACGCGCTCGGCCTCGCGCTGGCCCTGCCGCACCGGCGGGTGCTCGCTTTCGACGGCGACGGCGGGATCCTGTTCGAGATGAGCGTTCTCGGCACGCTCGCGCAGTCGGCACCGAAGAACCTCTGCGTCGTGGTCCTCGACAACGAGGGTTATGTGTCCACCGGCAAGTGGCAATCGGTCGCTTCGCTGTCGGCCGGGCCGGTCGATATCGCGGGCGTCGCGCGCGCCTCGGGGCTCGCCAACGTGTTCGAGGTCCGGACGGTCGAGGATTTCGAGGCGCAAGTCACCGCCGGGCTCGCGCGCGAGGACGGGCCGACGGTCATCGTTGCCAAGACCAGCGCCGAGCAGGCCTTCGTCGGCACCTCGCCCAGCGACGGCAAGGAGAACAAGTACAGCTTCGTCCGCCACATCGAGGCGCTGGAAGGAAAGGCAATCCTCAAGCCCTCCGCGCGGGAGCACGGCGAGCCGCCCAAGCCCGATCCGGAATTCAGCCCCGTGGCGGACGACGACCCGTTCGGCGAAGTCCTGTTCGACGGGCTGCGCGAGAATTTCGTCGATTTCGTGATCGGCCTGCCCTGCAGCGGCTTCGCGCACACGCTCCAGCGCTGCATGGACGACCAGTCGATGCACTACGTCGCCGTCGCCAACGAGGGCACGGGGATCGGCATCTGTGCCGGCGCCTGGCTCGGTGGCAAGATCCCCGCCGCGGTGATCGAAAATTTCGGCGTCTACGCCGCGACCTACCAGCTCTTACGCGGTCACTACACCTTCGGCATTCCGACGCTCCTGATGACCGAGTACCGGGGCGATGCCGGCGAGACCGAGTTCTTCGGCGACTCGGGCGACATGACGGAGCCGCTTCTCCGGGCCGCGCGGATCAACTACCGCGTGGTGCGCGACATCCAGGAACTCAAGCCCGCGATCCGGGACGGGCTCAGGTGGATGAATTTCGGCCTCCGGCCCTTCGCGGTGCTGCCGGGCTACGATCTCTCGCGGCCGAGGCCGACCCAATGATCTTCGAATGCCGCCGCTACACCCTCCAGCCCGGACGCATGGGGGATTTCATCGATCTCCAGCACCGGCGCGGCTTCGACGGGCCCAACGCCGGATTCATCTCGCGGGTTGTCGGCTATTTCGAGACCGTTACCGGCACCCCCGAGCAGATCGTCCACCTCTACCGTTACGACAGCTACGAGGACTGGATCGAGAAGCTGCACGGGCTCTACGCGATCCCCGAGCTCGCCTTCTACTTCACCGAGGCGCGCGCGATGGTCGAGCGCCAGGAGACCAATTTTTTCCAGCCCGCCCCCGTCGCCGACCTGTGTCCGCTATGGCACGGCGAGACCGACTGGCTGCCCGGCCCGGGGCAGGAGCGCTGGGACCTGGGGGAGACGCCCGACCTCGTCGTCGAGGAGACGCTGGAGGCGTTCCGGCCGGGCGGGCTGCCCGCCTACTGGCAGGCGATGGAGGATTGCGGCCTGGAAGCCGCCGCCCCGCTGCGGGGCGACACCATCGCCACCTGGTGGTCGATGACGGGCCGGCTTCACGTCGTCGCGTCGTACCGCCTGTTCTCCTCCATCGCCGACCGCGAGGAACGCCGGCGGCAGGCGGACGCGGGAGCCGCCATGGCCGCGTTCAACGAGGCGCTGAGGCCGATCCTTCGCGAGCGCACGACGACGCTCCTCCGTCCGGTGCGAGTGCCGCAGATGAGCCCGCTTTTCCGCAACGCGTGAATCCTGAGTACATCTGGCGGCGCATCATCAGCATGAGGAAAGCGAATGAACGCGAAAGAAGGCTCAACGCCCCCCGGTTTTGACCGGGACGATGCGCCCGACCTTTCCCGCGACGGCTGGCCGGACAAGTTCGCCAAGGCGCCGGTTCGCCGCGGCCAGCCGCGCGCGGCACGGCCCAAGGTATCGACCACGATCCGCCTGTCCCAGGAGGTTGTTGATCGCTTCAAGTCCGGTGGGCGCGGATGGCAGACGCGGATCGACAAGGCGCTGAGGGACTGGATCGCCAGGAGCGGTCCTGCTTGAGCAGCGGTGCAAGCAAGAGACGGACCGGTACCTGCCCCTACGGAACCTCCGCTCCGACGTCCCCACCGCACCGCACCCACACCCATTCCGAGACCGACAGCAGCAGATCGTCCGCGCCGCGTCCGGCGAGGAACTGGATGCCGACCGGCATTCCGTTGGGACCGCGATGCGTGGGGAGCGTAATCGCCGGGACGTGCAGCATCGTCCACAGCGACTGGAAAGCGGGATCGCCGGCGTAGTCGAGCCCAAGCGGCGCCTCGCCGTTGACGGCGGGGGCAAGCAGCGCGTCCCGGCCCTCGAACAGCCCGTCCAGCAACAGGCGGCATTCTTCCGTCACCGCCAGCGCGGCCCGGTAGTCGGCATCCGGGACCGCGAACCCGTTGGCCACGGTTTTCTGCATCGCCGGGCTCAGCCGCTCCCGGTCGGTGCGCCATTCATGCGCCATCGCGCGGGCGCGCTCGTAGTCGTTGATCGCCCGGCGCGCATCGGTCAGCGCGGCGAAGGCGGCGGGAAGCTCGACCTCGTCCATCGCCGCGCCGGCTCGGACCAGTGCATCCGATGCGTCCTCGATTGCCGCGACCGTCTCCGGCTCCGCCAGATGCCACAGATGCGTGCGGCAGACCCCGATCCTGGGCGGGCCGGCGAGCGCGGCGATTCCCGCCGTCTCCCGGCCGGTCAGCACGTCGCGGACCAGGACGACGTCCTCCAGGTTTCGCGCGTGCAGCCCGATGGTATCCAGGCTTTCGGCGGCGAACTTGATGCCGGCGCGGTTGAAGGTGCCGAAGGTGGGCTTGAACCCCACGATCCCGCAATAGGACGAGGGACGCAGCACCGAACCGCCGGTCTGGGTGCCGAGCGCCACCGGCACCATGAAGTCGGCGACCCCGGCAGCCGAGCCCTGCGACGACCCGCCCGGGGTCCGCGCCGCATCGTGCGGGTTGGTCGTCGCGCCCGGATAGGTGCCGGCGAACTCGGCGGTAACCGTCTTGCCGAGAATCACCGCGCCCGCCGCCCGCAGGATCGCCACCGCCGCCGCGTCCGCCGCCGGTCGGTGCCCCGCATAGATCGGGGAGCCCATCTCCGTCGGCATGTCGGCGGTATCGAAGATGTCCTTGATGCCGACCGGCACGCCGTGAAGCGGCCCCGCGGGCTTCACGGCGGCGTCGCAGGCGCGCGCCTGGGCGAGCGCGAGGTCGGGATCGAGGAACGCCCAGGCCCTGACGGTCTCCTCGCGCTCGGCGATGCGCGCGAGACAGGCGACGACGACCGCCTCCGATGCGGTGCGGCCGTCCGCGATCGCGCGCGCGGCCTCGGCGGCGCCGGGTGTCACCTGTCGCGGAACGCGTCCATCAGCGGCTTCTGCTGGCCGCCGTCGATCTCGATCATCGTGCCGTTGACGAAATGCGCGAGCGGCGAGGCGAGATAGGTAACGAGGTTGGCGACCTCGTCGCATTCGGCGATGCGCCCGAGCGGGATCGCGCGCGGGGCGAGCTGGTCGGCCTCCTCGTAGGGGATCTTCATGTCGCGCGACATCGCCTGGACCAGCCCGTCCCAGCGTTCGGTCCTGACCGGGCCGGGATTGACCGCGCACACCGTGATGTTCTCGCGCCCGTACTGCGCGGCGATCGAGATGGTGAAGTTCTGGCCGGCCGCGTTGGCGGCGCCCGGCGCGACCTCCCAGTACGAGTGCTTGACGCCGTCATTGCCGATCAGGTTGACGATGCGTCCGCCGCCCTGCTTCCGCATGTGCGGGACGGCGTAGCGGGTGCAGCGCACATAACCCATGAACTTGAGCCCGAGCGCGGCCTCCCAGTCCTCCTCCGACAGCCCTTCGAGCACCCCGCCCGGTGCGGCGCCCGCGTTGTTGACCAGGATGTCGAGCCGTCCGAAATGCTCCACGGTGCCGTCGATGAACGCCTGGGCGTCTTCCGGCGTGGTGAGGTCGGCGGCGATGGAGTGGATTTCCTGGCCGGTGCGCTGCTGGATCGCGGCCGCAGCGTTGTCGAGCCGCTGCTTGTCGCGGGCGCAGATCGCCACCTTGCAGCCCTCCGTCGCCAGGCTTTCCGCGATCGCCCGGCCGATCCCGATACTGCCGCCCGTCACCGCCGCGATCTTGCCGTCCAGTTGAAGGTCCATCTCCGTCTCCCTGTGCCTGCTGTCGGTCGCTGAAGTTTGCGCGGAAATTCGCTCGCCCCTACCCTAGCGCCGCGCGGCGAAGATGCAAAACCGGCGGGTCGTATGGCGGAGAGGATGATCGGGCGCGCGCTGAGCCGGCGCGAGGACAGGCGGCTCCTGCGCGGAACCGGCCGTTTCGTCGACGATTTCACCCCGCCCGGCACCGCCCATATGGCCATCCTGAGGAGCCCCTTCGCCCATGCGCGCATCCGCTCGGTGGACCTCGCCCCCGCGCGCGCTGCGCCCGGCGTGATCGACGCTTTCTGCGGCGCGGACCTCGACCGTCCGTTGCCGCAGATTCCGTTCCGGCTCGCCGGTCTTTCCGGCTTCGACCGCTTCCTGCAACAGCCCGTCGCTACGGACAAGGCGCGTTTCGCCGGCGAGCCCGTCGCCGTCGTCGTTGCGTCCGACCGCTATGCCGCCGAGGACGCGTTCGCGGCGATAGAGGTCGATTACGAGCCCCTTCCCGCGGTGGCCGACCCCGAGTCAGCGGCCGCATCCGGGACGCTTGTTCACGACGAGGCGGGCGACAACGTCGCCATCCGCTACACCGTTGGGCGCGGCGATGTCGAAGCGGCCTTCGCCGCCGCGCCGTACCGCCGGAAGGAGCGCTTCCGCACCCATCGCCAGACAGCCCTGCCGCTGGAGACCCGGGGCCTCGTCGGCGATTTCTCGGACGGGGAAACCCTGAGGCTCTGGGGCGCGGCCAAGGTGACGCATTTCAACAAGCGGGTGCTTGCCCGGGCCTTCGGCCTGCCCGAGTCGGCGGTTGAGCTGATCCAGCTCGATGTCGGCGGCGGCTTCGGCGTGCGGGGCGAGCTTTACCCCGAGGACTACCTGGTTCCCATCGCGAGCCGCCGCGCGGGACGCCCGGTCAAATGGATCGAGGACCGCCAGGAACACCTGCTGGCGGCCAACCATTCGCGCGACATCGCCTGCACCCTGGAGATCGCGGCCCGGCGCGACGGCAAGATCATGGCGTTGCGCGGCAGGGTGCTCGGCGATCTCGGCGCCTATGCCCGCACCAATGGCGGGATCGTGCCGGTTCGGACGGTCCAGTTTCTGCCCGGCCCCTACCGCATCCACAACTATTCCTGCGATGCCGAGATCGTGGTGACCAACCGCACGCCTACCGCGACCTATCGCGGGCCGGGCCGCTTCGAGGCGAATTTCTTCCGCGAGCGGCTGATCGACCTGATGGCGGCGGATCTCGGGCTCGACCCCGCGGAAGTGCGGCTCGGCAACCTGCTCGGCCCGGACGAACTCCCCTACGATATCGGCGAGCTGGTGCCCGGCGACACGGGGACCGCCTATTCCGACGGCGACTATCCCGCGGCGCTCAGCCGGCTGCTCGACGAAGCGGGCTATGAAGACTGGCGCGGGCGCCAGGGGGAGACCCGCGCCGACGGCCGCCGCCATGGCCTCGGCATCGCCTGCTTCGTGGAAAGCAGCGCGGCCGGGCCACCGGAGCACGCCCGAATCGGCGCCGACGAGAGCGGGCGGATCGAGGTCCGCGTCGGGTCGTCCTCTTTCGGCCAGGGGGTGGAGACCGGGATGACACAGGTCGCCGCCGATGCGCTCGGCGTACCGCCCGACGCGATCGACGTCCGTCATGGCACCACCAGTCTGCTGCCCGACGGCAGCGGCAGCTATCACAGCCGCTCGACGGTGATGGCGGGCAACGCGGTCGCGGAAGCCGCCGGCGCCTTCCGGGAGCGCTGCGTCGCGCTCGCCGCGCTCCGCTGGAACGCCGAACCCGACGGCCTCGCCTGGCGCGACGGCGGGGTCGAAAGGGCGGATGGCGAGACCATCGGCATCGGGGCGCTCGCCGCCTTTGCGCGCTCACGCGGGGAGCCGCTCGAAGCCGCGGGCCGGTTCGACAACCGTGGCCGGAATGCCTGGAGCTCCGGCGCGCACGCCGCGCATGTCGCCGTCGACACCGAGACGGGCGAGGTGGAGGTGCTCGGCTACCACGTCGTCGAGGAGCTCGGCCGGGTCCTTAACCCCATGCTGGCCGAGGGTCAGGCGGTCGGCGCGGCAGTGCAGGGGATCGGCGGGGCGCTGTTCGACCGGATCCGGCACGACGGGGACGGCCAGCTCCTGACCGCCAACCTCGCCGACTACCTCGTGCCCGCGAGCGCCGAGATGCCGCGCATCGAGACCGTCAAGCTCGAAACCCATCCGGCGAGTTCCAACCCGCTGGGTTTCAAGGGAGCCGGCGAGGGCGGGGTGATCGCCGTCGGCGCCGCCATCGCCAACGCGATCGCCCAGGCGCTCGGCAAGTCCGGCGCGGGCCCCACCGAACTGCCCGCCTCGCCCGGCGACGTGCTTCGGCTCTTGGAGGCAGTCGGGCATCCCCCCTCACCCTGACCCTCTCCCCGGCGGGGAGAGGGAACTCGCTCTCGACCTCTCCTTAACTTCTCCTCTCCCGCTTGCGGGAGGGGCCGGGGGAGGGTGGACCGGGGGGTACAGACCGGATAGATAGGTAACAGATTCGACCGGATAGATGGGTGACAGGTTAAGGCAGGGCCAGGAGGTGGCCGATGCCTTGGAAGGAGACCTGTCGCATGGACGAGAAGCTGTCGTTTGTCGCGGAGTGTCTGCGCGGAGAGTGGCCGATGGCGGCGCTGTGCGAGGATTACGGGATCAGCCGCAAGACGGGCTACAAGTGGCTTGGTCGGTATCGCGCGCTGGGTCCGGAGGGGTTGGCGGAGCGCTCCCGCGCGCCGCGCCGTCACGGCCGTTCGATGGCGCCGGAGGTGGCGGAAGCGATTGTCGCGCTGCGCCGTGAGCGGCCGCACTGGGGTCCGCGCAAGCTGCGCGCGGTTCTGATGCGCGAGCGCCCCGATCGGGTGTGGCCGGCGGCGAGCACGATGGGCGACCTTTTGCGGTCGGAAGGGCTGGTACGCTCGCCCCGCCGGCGTCGCCGGGTTGCCGCGCCGCGCCGTGCGCTGCGCCCCGCCGAAGCGCCCAACGACGTGTGGTGCATCGACTTCAAGGGCTGGTTCCGCACCCGCGACGGCGAGCGCTGCGACCCGCTGACGGTGACCGATGCTTACAGCCGTTACCTTCTGGCCTGCGTGATCGTTCCGCCGCGGACCGAGGAGGTCGGTGCGGCGATGGAGCGGCTGTTCGCGCGCCACGGCCTGCCTCTGGCGATGCGCTCGGACAACGGGGCGCCGTTCGCCGGCAGCGGCGCGGGCGGGCTGTCGCGGCTGTCGATGGGCTGGCTCAAGGCGGGGATCGCGCTGGAGCGGATCGAGCCGGGCCGGCCGCAGCAGAACGGGCGGCACGAGCGCATGCACCGGACCCTGAAGGCGGAGACCGCCCGGCCGCCGGCGGCGAGCAGGGAGCAGCAGCAGGCGCGCTTCGACCGCTTCCGCGAGGACTTCAACGAGAACCGGCCGCACGAGGCGCTCGGCCAGCTTCCGCCCGCGGCCTTCTGGCGGCCCTCGCCCCGGCCTTGCCCCGGGCGGCTCGAGGAGCCGTGGTACGACGCCTGGCACGCGGTGCGCCGGGTGCGCAAGGACGGCTCGATCAAGTGGGGCGGCGAGCTGGTGTTCGTCAGCCAACCGCTGGCCGGCGAGACGGTCGGCGTCGCCGAGACCGACAGCGGCCACTGGATCGTCCGCTTCGCCGACATCGACCTCGGCATCATCGACCGCAGGACGAAAAAACTTCACGGCTTCCGCGCGGCCCGGCCGGGCCGCGCGGAAGCCAAACAAACCGGGAACACTGTTACCCATGTATCCGGTCTGTAGTGTTACCTATGCTTCCGGTTGCTCAGGGTACAGACCCGATGGGCCGGAAACGCTCTACCGCCGCGCCACCATGCGCTGCTTGATCGCGCCGATGGCCTTCGCGGGATTCAGATCCTTCGGGCAGGTCTTGGTGCAGTTCATGATGGTGTGGCAGCGATAGAGCCGGAACGGGTCCTCCAGCGCGTCGAGCCGTTCGCCGGTGTGCTCGTCGCGCGAGTCCGCGATCCAGCGATAGGCCTGGAGCAGGGCGGCGGGGCCGAGATAGCGGTCGCCGTTCCACCAGTAGCTCGGGCAACTCGTGGTGCAGCAGAAGCAGAGGATGCATTCCCACAACCCGTCGAGCCGTTCGCGCTCCTCCGGCGACTGCAGCCGCTCGGCGTCGGGCGGGGCCGGGGTCTCGGTCTTGAGCCAGGGCTCGATCGAGGCGTATTGGGCGTAGGCGTCGGTGAGGTCCGGCACGAGGTCCTTGACCACCTTCATGTGCGGCAAGGGGTAGATCTTCACGTCGCCCTCGATGTCGGAGACGAACCGCGTGCAGGCCAGCGTGTTGGTGCCGTCGATGTTCATCGCGCAGCTTCCGCAGACGCCCTCGCGGCAGGACCGACGGAAGGTGAGGGTGGAGTCGACCTCGTCCTTGATCTTGATCACGGCGTCGAGGACCATCGGGCCGCATTCGTCGAGGTCGATCGCGTAGCTGTCGATCCTCGGCGTCTCTCCCGAATCCGGATCCCAGCGGTAAACCCTGAAGGTGCGCGGCCGCCTCGCGCCCTCGGGCGCCGGATGGTCTGTCCCCTTGCGGATCCTGGAATTGGCGGGAAGCCTCAGCTCGGCCATGGCGGCTCCGGATTCAATAGACGCGGTCCTGGGGCGGCACTGCCTGGACCTCGTTGGTCATCGTGTTGGTGTGGACCGGCCGATACTTGATGCGCGACCGGCCTTCCTCGTCGAGCCAGATCAGCGAGTGCTTCATCCAGTTCTCGTCGTCGCGTTCCGGGAAGTCCTCGCGCGCATGCGCGCCCCGGCTCTCCTCGCGGTCGAGCGCGGCATCGACGCTGACCACGGACTGCTCCAGCAGGTTGTCGAATTCGAGGGCCTCGGCCAGGTCGGAATTCCAGATCATCGACCGGTCCGACACCGACATGTCCGACCGCCCGTCCCAGACCTTCCTGAGCTTGTTCTTGCCTTCTGCGAGAATCTCGCCGGTGCGGAAGACCGCGCAATGGCTCTGCATGATCTGCTGCATTTCCAGCCGCAGCGCCGCGCAGGGCGTGCCGCCCTTGGCGTGGCGGCGGGAATCGAGCCGGTCCAGCGCCTTGTCTCCCGCGTCGGCGGGAAGCGGGGGCTGGGACGCGCCCGGCTCCAGGATATCGACGCAGCGATTGGCCGCCGCGCGGCCGAACACGACGAGGTCGAGCAGCGAGTTCGAGCCCAGCCGGTTGGCGCCGTGGACCGAGACGCAGGCCGCCTCGCCGATCGCCATCAGCCCCGGCACGGTGGCTTCGAGCGCTCCGTTGGCGGGCGCGCGGGCCTCGCCCAGATGGTTGGTCGGCACGCCGCCCATGTTGTAGTGCACGGTGGGGAGCACGGGCACCGGCTCACGGGTCACGTCGACGCCGGCGAATATCTTCGCGGTCTCCGAGATGCCGGGCAGGCGCTCGGCGATCACCTTGGCGTCGAGATGCTCTATATGCAGGTGGATGTGATCCTTGTTCTCGCCCACACCCCGCCCCTCGCGCATCTCTATGGTCATGGCGCGCGAGACCACGTCGCGCGAGGCGAGGTCCTTCACGTTGGGGGCGTAGCGCTCCATGAAGCGCTCGCCCTCGGAATTGGTGAGGTAGCCGCCTTCGCCCCGCACCCCCTCGGTGATCAGGCAGCCGGCGCCGTAGATCCCGGTCGGGTGGAACTGGATGAACTCCATGTCCTCGAGCGGCAGCCCGGCCCTCAGCACCATCGCGTTGCCGTCCCCGGTCTGGGTATGCGCCCCGGTGCAGGCGAAATAGGACCGGCCGTAGCCACCCGTCGCGATCACCGTCATCTGCGCCTGGAAGCGGTGGATCGTGCCGTCGTCGAGGTTCCACGCCATGACGCCGCGCACCGCGCCGGTTTCGTCGGTGAGCAGGTCGATGGCGAAATACTCGATGAAGAACTCCGCGTCGTGACGCAGCGATTGCTGGTAGAGCGTGTGCAGGATCGCGTGCCCGGTCCGGTCGGCCGCAGCCGCGGTGCGCCTTGCCGGCGGGCCTTCTCCGTAACGGGTCGTCATGCCGCCGAACGGGCGCTGGTAGATCTTGCCTTCCGGGGTGCGCGAGAACGGCACGCCGTAATGTTCGAGCTCGATCACCGCCGGGATCGCCTCGCGGCACATGTATTCGATCGCGTCCTGGTCGCCGAGCCAGTCGGCGCCCTTGACGGTGTCGTAGAAATGCCAGCGCCAGTCGTCCTCGTTCATGTTGCCGAGCGCGGCGGAAATCCCGCCTTGGGCGGCGACTGTGTGGCTGCGGGTCGGGAAGACCTTGGTGATGCAGGCGGTCTTCAGCCCCTTGACCGCCATTCCGAAGGTGGCCCGCAACCCCGCCCCGCCGGCGCCGATCACCACGACGTCGTAGCTGTGGTCGACGATTTCGTAGGCCGCGGTCACCCGTTCAGCCTCCGAGCGCGATCTTGAGGACCGAGAAGGCCGCGCCGATACCGAGCGCGACCGCGGCGAACTTGACCGCCGTCACCAGGGTGAGCTTGAGCCATTCGGTAGCCACATAGTCCTCGATCACCACCTGCATCCCGAGCTGGGCGTGGTGAAACCCGGCGAGGATCAGGAGCAGCATGAGCACCGCCGCCACGGGGTCTCTCAACCAGTCCGCGACCGCCCCATGCTCGGCGCCGGTGAGCACGATCAGCGAAACCGCGAACCAGAGGATCAGAGGGACCAGGGCGATGGCGGTGAGCCGCTGCGCCCACCAATGCGCGGTCCCCTCCTTGGCCGAGCCGAGCCCGCGAACCCGGGCGAGCGGCGTGCGCAGGCTCATCCGAGCGCCCCCATCGACGCGTAGGCCAGCACCCAGGCGAGCACGGTGAGAGCCGCCGCGGCCAGCACCGCCAGCCAGCCGGTCAGCGATACGGTGGAGAGCTCGAACCCGCGCCCCATGTCCCAGAACAGGTGCCGGATGCCGTTGCACAAATGGTAGAACAGCGCGAAGGTCCAGCCGAACAGGAACAGCCGCCCGAGGAACGACCCAGCGGCTTCCTGCGCGGTCCCGAACGCGTCCGGCCCCGACGCGGCGGCCGCCAGCCACCAGAGCAGCAGGACCAGCCCCGCCGCCAGCACGACCCCCGTCGCGCGATGGGCGATCGACAGCACCGAGGTGATCTGCGGCCGATAGACCTGTAGATGGGGGGACAGCGGCCTGTCCTGGTTGCTCATCGACGCCAACCCTGGTGGATGCGGCGGCACGGGGCCTCGAGCCGAACGGCGGCCCGGTTTAGACCGGGACCGGGGGTGAGTCAAATTGGGATCAGCACGAATGACGACTTGTTCGGAATGATCCACGACGAGGATTCTCATTTCTGCCAAAAAACCTCTTGACCTCGCACTTTGCTCTTGACAAGTAGGTTAGCGCAATACCATATCAGACCCATCGAAGGAGAATACTAATCAAGCGAGTTGCTCAGGTTCGTAGGGTCCGAACGGAGGGAAGGGCTCCAAGGTTGGCCAGAGACCCCCAGTAGTGAACCGCGCCGAGCAGGCTTGAACGGATGCACGGTGACCGCAACAATTTCGGACAGAGCAAGAACAAAGATACTTGGCGCCAGCTACGTAAAAAGCGTAGTATCGAACGGACACGATCAACAGATAGGGGAGGAATCCAGCCTTTGACGTTGCATCAAGCGACCACGCACGAGACAGCAGTGGCAAGGTGACAGAAATGACCCAAGGAACCGAAAGGAAACAAAGCAGCGACAACAACGGCGAGGTTCGACGGAAGACGTTGTTTGGCCCCATAGACCAGCCAAACCTAGAGTCGGACCACATTTACCCGCCGGCTGGTAGATTTATCGGGGTGAAGGATGAAAGAAAGAAGGGTAAGGAATCAGTTCCCCAGAAGCGCAAAACTACCGTCACAGTCTTCTAAGTATTGGGCCAAAGAGAAGGACAGATACCTTCGGCAGCTTCTAATTTCGGACATCGAGGAAGAAACTGGGCGGGAACTTGTCGTCTATTTTGCACGTTTGGACCAACCAATAATAGAAACCGATTCTGATGACGTGTCGGAGATTTTCGAAGGCGTAGAATCAAAAGAAATTGATCTCCTAATCCACACGCCCGGTGGCTTAGTTGACGCAGTAGAGAAATTTGTAACAGTTCTTCGGAATCGGACAAGCGACTACCGTGTAATCGTACCATCTTTGGCAAAAAGCGGAGGAACGGTAATTGCATTGTCTTCCTCTAAAATTGTGCTCGGTATAAATTCAGAATTGGGACCAATAGATCCTCAAATGGGTATACCAGAATTTGGTCCAGTACCTGCTGAATTCATTAGTGAGGACGAGTCCCAACCGCCAATCTTAAGGAAAATTGCGGAGACAAATGTTAAGCGCGCCGAAGCTTTGGCAGAGAAGTATCTCCGAGATGGCATGTTGAAAAGAAAAAAGGCGGCGGAAGTACGGAAAGTAGTAAAGAAAATCTCATCTGCGCAGAGTTATGGTTCCCACGGAGCAGTCATTGATCATACCGAGGCTGAGTCTTTGGGTCTTTCAGTAGAATACTTGGAACCATCAAGCGAACTTTGGAGACGATTATGGTTGCTTTATTGCCTTTATGATTATGACGTGCGCCAAAAGAAATTGGGAAAAGTTTTTGAAGGCGCACTCTATAGCATCATGAGAAGACCGATTTCATTCTAAACCTTCCGTCGTGTTTGTGATGGTTTAGATTGACCCTCTGCTGTGTTCAATAACAAGTTCGAGGGCAATCGAAAACATCGTCCAGACTCAGCTCCCGATTTTCTCTCTCTCGCGTAGTTTAGATCATAAAGTAAACTCGGTACAACTTTTGGAAATTGCCAGCGGTGTGCAAATTATTTTGTTGGCTGCTGCGCAAGAGTACCGGAAACAACACTGTGGCAGTCCGCCTACCGCTCCAACGCCGCGATTCCCTCCGCCAGGGCCAGCGTGCGTTCGGCTTCCTCGACGTGGAGCGCCTCAATCAGCTTGCCGTCGACCAGGGTTACGCCCTTGCCTTCGGCGGCGGCCACGCGCCATGCGGTAGAGATTCGGCGGGCCCATTCGATGTCCGCTTCCGACGGGCCGAACACGGCGTTCGCGACGGCGATGGTCTTCGGGTGCAGCAGCGATTTGCCGTCGAAGCCGAAGCTCTTTCCCTGCCGGCAGGAACGCTCGAAACCGGCGTCGTCCGAGAGGTCGAAATGGGGCGCGTCCAGCACCGCGAGCCCGGCCTCGCGCGCGGCGAGCACGCAGAGCCCGATGCTGGTGAGCAACGGCAGCCGGTCGGGCGCGTGCAGATCGGTCTGGAGCGCCTTCGAGAGGTCGGCCGTGCCCAGCGTCAGCGCCGCCATGCGAGGGTGCGCGTTGGCGATGAGGCGCGCATCGAGGATGCCCCTCGGCGTTTCCAGCATACACCAGATGCCCATCTCGGCGGGCGCCCCCGCGGCCTCCAGAACCGCCGCCGCGCGCGTCACCGTCGCCGGATCCTCGACCTTGGGGAGCATCGCCGCATCGGCGCCGCTCCCGGCCACCGCCGCGAGATCGTCCTCGAACCACTCCGTGCCGACCCCGTTGATCCGGACCACGATCTCCCGCGCGCCGTAGCCGCCGTCGGCCAGGAAATCGAGAACCCGGCCGCGCGCCTCGACCTTGGCGTCGGGCAGTACGCCGTCTTCGAGGTCCATGATCAGCACGTCGGCCGGGAGCTCCCGCCCCTTCTCCAGCGCGCGCGCATTGGCGCCCGGCATGTAGAGCGCGCTGCGCCGCGGGCGGACGGTGCGGGCCGGAATTCCTTCGCGCTCTTCGGGCTCGTCTGCCATGCCGGCCCTTATAGGATCGCCGCCGAAACCCGGCAAGCGATGCCCCCGACTTCAACTTCCGCCGCCCGCGCCCTACACTCCGGCGTCCGAACCAAGACGACGGAGGCGGCCATGAGGAGCGCCGGCCTGGTCGGAGGCACCGACGCCGACCGCGAGAGCCTTCTCGCCCTGCATGCCGCGTATCTGGAGGCCAATGCGCGCTTCGACTGGAAAGCGCTGGAGGGGATCTGGAGCGGATCGGACCGGGCGACCTTCTTCAATCTCAACGGCCACACCTATGTCGGGCGCGAGCACTGGATCGGGCTGTGGAAGTACTATGCCGGCAAGCTGGAGACCGGCGCGTGGACGCCCTACGACATCGGAGGGACCGTCGGGGACGGGCTGGCTGTGATCTGGTGCCACCGCAAGACCCGCCTGCGCTGGGTCGGCGACGCCGACCGGCCGAGCGCGCTGCACGACAAGGACTTCGTCTCGCGCTCCACGATGGTGTTCCGCAAGGAGGACGAAGGCTGGCGCGTCGTCCACGTCCATTTCTCCGAAGCGAGCGCGGATGAGCGGCCCGGAGGGGTCTGAACGCGGTCTCCCTCCGGCGATCGGCCGCGCGGTCCCGCGTAAGGAGGACGAACGCCTGCTGCGCGGACGGGCGCGTTTCGTCGACGATGTCCGCCTCGACCGCATGCTCCACGGCGTCTTCGTGCGCAGCCCGCATCCGCATGCCGAGATCGGCAGGATGGAGACCTCCGCGGCGATGGCCGCCGGCGCGCGTCTGGTGCTCACCGCGGACGACCTCCCCTTCGTCGACCGGGACTTCGTGGTCCGCTACTGGCACGAGGCGATCCGGGGCGGGACCCAGCCGTTTCTCGCGCGCGGCCGGGTGCGCTATGTCGGCGAGCCGGTGGCGCTGCTGGTCGCCGAGGATCCGTACCGGGCGGAGGACCTCGCCGCGCTGGTGGAAGTCGAATACCGCCCGCTCGCCTCCGTCGCCGGCATCGAGGCGGCGATGGCCGCAGACGCGCCGACGCTGCACGATTCGTGGACCAGCAACGTCGCGGCCCGGTTCTCCTACCAGCGCGGCGATGCGGAACGCGCCCTCGAATGGGCGGCGCGGCGGGTCAGCCACAAGACCCGTTTCGCGCGGCAGATACCGCTGCCCCTCGAGACGCGGGGCGCGGTCGCCGATTTCGACCGGGCGCGCGGGGCGCTGACCGTCCGGCTCTCGACCCAGGCGCATTACAACGTCCGGGAAAACCTCGCGTCCCTGCTCGACCTGCCGGAGAGTGCGGTGCGGGTGGTCTGCGAGGATGTCGGCGGCGGGTTCGGCGCCAAGTCGCGCTGCTACGGCGAGGAAGTCGTGCTCGCCGAGGCGAGTCGCGCGCTCGGCCGGCCGGTCAAGTGGGTCGAGGACCGGCGCGAGAACATGCTGGCGACCACCCATTCGCGCGGCATCGACGTGGCGCTCGAGCTCGGCCTCGCGGAGGACGGCCGGTTCGAGGCGCTGCGGGCGACGGTTGCGCTCGACACCGGGGCCTATGTGTTCACCAGCGGGATCGCGACGGGCGAGCTTTGCGGCGCGCTGATCCCGGGCGCCTATCGCATCCCCGATTTCTCGGTGGAAGTGATCGCGGTCGGGACCAACAAGACCCCGGCCGCGACCTATCGCGGCGCCGGCCAGCCGGAAGCCGCGCTCGCCATCGAGACCCTGGTCGACCGCGCCGCCCGCGCGCTCGGCATGGACGCGGTTGCGCTCAGGCGCCTGAACCTGGTGCGGCCCGGCGATCTGCCCTATGCGACCGGCACCGGGTTCGGCGGGATCGGGTTCGAATTCCTCGGCGGCGACTTTCCGGCCCTGCTCGACCGGGTAACGGGAGAGAGCGGTTACGGCGAAGCGGTGGAAGTTCGGCCAGACGGAACGCGTCTCGCCTGGGGGCTGGCGGGCGGCGTCGACGTCTCCGGCGTGGTCAATTTCGAATCCGCGCGGGTCCGGATCGACCCGTCGGGCGATGTTTTCGTCCATTCCGGGATGAGCTCTCAGGGTCAGGGCCAGGCGACGACCTTCGCCCAGATAGCGGCCGAGGTCCTCGGGGCGGAGATCGACCGCGTTTCGGTGGCGCTCGGCGACACGGCGCTGCTTTCCTTCGGGCGCGGCGCCTTCGCAAGCCGGGGGGCGATCATGGGCGGCAGCGCGGTGCTGGAAGCGGCGGAGGCCCTGCGGGCGCGGGTTCTGGAAATCGCCGCGCAACTCCTCCAGGACGAGGCCGCAGCGCTCGACATCGCGGGTGGCCGCGTCGTGCGGCGGACCGGCGGCGACACCGGGCTTGCGCTCGGCGAGGTGGCGCGGGCGGTCGCGCCCGGCGGGCCGCTGTTCAACGGCGGCGCCGGGCTCGAAGCGGAGACCGTGTGGCGCGCGGACCGGCCGGCGACGCTCGCCTTCTCCGTCCACGCGGCGCGGGTGGCGGTCGATACCGCAACCGGCTCGATCGAGGTGGTGGACTATGCGATCGGCCACGATATCGGACGCGCGATCAACCCCGCGATCGTCGGCGGCCAGGCCGCGGGCGGCGCGGCCGAGGGGATCGCCAACGCGCTGCTGACCGAGATGGTCTTCTCGCCCGACGGCCAGCCGCTCACGCTCACCCTTGCCGATTATCTCGCGGGCACCGCCGACAGCGCGCCGGCCCCGCGTCTGGTCGAGCAGGAAACGCCCTCTCCCACCAACCCGCTCGGCATCCGGGGCGTCGGAGAGAGCGCGACCATTGCGCCTCCCGCCGCAATCTGGAACGCCGTCGCGCGGGCCATGGGATGGGACGCCGAACCGGCCCGGATCCCTATCTCTCCCGCCACGCTGGTCGGGCCCACCCTCCTCCGGCCCCTCCCGCACGCGGGAGGGGAGAAGGTAAGGACGGGTCGCCAAGCGATCCCCCTCTCCCCACCGGGGAGAGGGTCGGGGTGAGGGGGCGACCGCGTCCGGTCGGACATTGACTTAGAAACTGTAGGTGACGTTCAGGAGGACGTAGCCGTCGCGCCGCGTCTCGTGGATCACGTCCTTCTCGTCGACTTCGAGCATCACCGCCGCTTCGACCGTCGCCGTCCAGCTGTCGGAGAGATCCCGCTTGGCCTCGAAGCCGAGGAGGCGCGTCGAATAATCCATGTCGGCGACGGCGCTGACGATGAGCTCGGTGTTCTCGACGTCGTTCAACGCGTAGCGAGCCGCGAGGAAGACATCGTTCTGGTACCTGTTCGGCGACCGTTCCCCGCGCTCGTCGTAGCTCCACTCGCCCAGCAGGCTGATATCGGCATCCGAATCGAAGACCCCGCTGAAGGTGTACTCGACGCCGGTGACGAACGCGGCGTAGTCCTCTTTTTCACCCAAGACGGGAGGAGGAAGACGGTTGATGGCTCCTTCGCGGCGGATGGCCTCGAGCTTGATCAGCCAAGACTCGATGGTGAGCTGGGCGTCGAGCCCGTACTGGCGGATCTGCGCGTAGTGTGGGACCAGGCTGAAGGGTATGAACATCGGTCCGTCCTGAGGATCGAAGAGCACCTGCCCTCGCGGCTCGAACGACGGCTCGCGGCTGGTGCCGTCGAATACGCTCACGCCGACGTCGAGCGGCCCGATGCTGCGGCTGTAGCGCGCGGCGAGGTCGACATGCCATTCCTCGGCCGCGCTCTCGTAGGAAACCCGCCGCCGGTCGAACGGGACCTCCGTTCGCAGGCGGCCCTTGCGCCCGGGCAGCGTCCGTTCGCGGTGGAGCGGCATGGCGAAGAACTCCAGCACGCCCCACTCCGCCGACCAGGTGAGGTGAGCCATGAGCTGGCCCATCCGGCTCTCCTCGTTCGGATGGTCGGTGAGGTCGACCTGGTTGACGACGTTGACCAGGTGGTGGAATTCGGTGACGCCCCAGAACACCCGGTCGACGCCGAGCCGGGCTTCCCACTCCCCCTCGCCGAGCTCGCCGAACAACAGGAGATAGGCCTCGCGCAGATCGGCGTTGCTGCGCTCGGGGTCCGCGCTGTCGTGACGGTAGTGCGGCGTCAGCGTAAAACTGCCGCCGTCCACGTGTTCGAGATAGAGCGTGGGTTCGGCGGTGAAGCCCAGGCTCCCGTCGCGCTGGCCGGCATGCGCCGCCTCGTTGGGGAACCAGCGGCCTTCGAGGGCGAGGCGGCCCGAGAGCTCGGCCTCGATGTTTCCGGTATCGGCGAAAGCGGCGGCGCAGGCGAGGACGGCGCAGGCGACGCTCAACACCGCACCGACGGCGCGATATCCGGAACAAATGCCTGTCAGCGGCATACCCTTCCTGCCCTTCGGCCTCCTGCTGTTAGTGCGCTTCCGGGAGGGGCAAATCATAGCCGGCTCCTCCGCGCCTGACACTTGGGGTCTTTGAGGCTGGGTCCGGCCTATTGCAATGCCGGTGTGGGACGGTGGCGATGGCGTTCACGGTCAGGTACGAGCGCGTCGGTCCGCGCCTCCGCCGCGAGCAAGAGATCCTTGAGACTCTGCCTCGTTGGTTCTTCCAGTGGCCGGCCACGTTCGACGGCCCCGAGCGCGTCGGTCGCCATTCCGCCCCGCCCCACCGTTCGCAGCCCCGATCTGAGGCTTCGTAGGATGAGGTCGCTGAGGCGCGTCTTTGCCTTGTACGCTCGCAGAGTCCTCTTCATGCGAATTCCAAGTCCAAATCTTCCGCCAGATATAAGACGGCTCGCAGGTGGATGCTAGGGTGCGGCACGGATCGCCAAGACCCTGTTCCCGATAGATCGTCAGAAGGAAACATTCCATGAAAATCACCCCCGTCCATCCCGGCACGCCGCTGCCGGAGCACAACATGCCTTTCGTGCCGGCGTTCTCGGTCGAGGGCGGGCGGACGCTGTGGCTCGCCGGGATGGGGCCGGTGCCGATCTACCACAAGCACCCGCACGACCCGGCCGAGGAAGCCGAGTGGTACGAGGGCGGGTTCCGCGTCCAGTGCGAGCGCACCTTCGAGAACATCGAGCGCATCCTCGCGGCAGCCGGCGCGGACCTCACCAATATCGTGAAAATGACCCAATACCTCACCCACGTGATGCGCGACCAGGACACGCTCAACGAGATCACCTGGGAGCTGTTCGGGCGCGAGCGCATGCCGCCCCGCACGCTGCTCGGGGTGCCGACGCTGGCGCATGAGGACATGCTGCTGGAGATCGACGTGGTGGCGCAGGTTCCCTAGCGCCGGTGCGCGAAATGTCGTCTAATCCGGCCCTTGCGAGACGACCGGATGGAGAGGCCATGCCGATCACGGTATCCCCGCTTTCCGAGGCGATCGGAGCCCGGATCGAGGGCGTCGATCTGAGCCGCGAGCTCGATGGGGGGACCTTCGATACCATCAGGAACGCGCTGTTCGAGCACGCCATCATCGTGGTCCCCGGCCAGACGCTCGACGAGGACGACCAGGAACGGTTCTGCCGCTATTTCGGCGAGCTCGAGATGGTGCGCTCCGGCGAGGCGACCAGCGACCATCCGGCGGTGCTGATGATCACCAATGTCACGGATTCCGGCCGCCCGACCGCGCTGGAAGACGGCGAGATGATGTTCCATTACGACCAGTGCTACTACGAGAACCCGGCGCTCGGCTCGACGCTCTACGCCATCGAGGTTCCCGACGAGGGCGGCAACACGCTGTTCGCCAATTGCCGGCTGGCCTACGAGGCGCTCGACGACGGCTGGAAGGCGCGGCTCGACGGCCTTCGGGCGCTCCACTACTACGACTACAAGCGCGATCCCACGCTCAGGCCGTCGACCATCAACCCCGACGCGCCGCAATGGGTCCATCCGGTGGTGCGCACCCATCCCGAGACCGGGAAGAAGGCGATCTACGTCAACCGACTGATGACGCTCTGGATCGAGGACGTCGACCGCACGGAGAGCGACGAAATCCTCGACCACCTGTTCGCCCATATCGAGAAGCCGGAATTCGTCTACGAGCACGAGTGGACGGTGGGCGAGCTGATCATGTGGGACAACCGCTGCTCGGCCCATGCGCGCACCTGGTTCTCGCCCGAGAAGCGCCGCATGATGCGCCGGGTGACGGTGCGTGACCCCTACCCGGTGGTCTAGGGCGGGACGTGGGCTCCATCGACATCGACAAGGCGGAACGGCCGACGCGCGGACGCGTCGGCGGCACCGACAAGGACCGCGCGGCGCGGTTCCGCGCCCGCTTCCCGCCGTCTGCGAAGCGGAGTCTCTATATCCGCGACCGGATCCTGCTGCCGGCGCGCGAGCCGCCGGTCAATCCGGAGAAGAGCGAGATCGGCGACCCCGCCGAGTCCGCCCGCGAGATCCGCGAAATGGCGCGCGGGATGGGGGCGGACGCGGTCGGCATCGCCGAATACGACCGCCGCTTCGCCTTCACCCAGGCCGGCGATCCGGAGCACAGCGCGGTCGTCGTGTTCGGCATCGCCATGTCCTACGACAACATGGCCGATATCGGCCCGCGCTCGCAGGAGGAGGTGCACCGGGTCTATCACGCGCTCGACGACATCGGGGTGAGGCTCGCGCACCAGATCGCCGCCTTCGGCTATTCGGCGAGGATGCAGCCCAACGAGGGCGACATCCCGCTGCCCGCACTGGCCTGGCTGGCGGGCCTCGGCGAGCTCGGCAAGCACGGCTCGCTGATCTCGCCCGAGCTCGGTTCCTCCTTCCGGCTCGGCGCGGTGACCACCGACATGCCGCTCAAGGCGGACGGGCCGGCGGATTTCGGCATCGACGAGGTGTGCGCCAAGTGCGGCGTGTGCACCCGTTTCTGCCCCGGCGACGCGATCAAGCCCGACAAGGCGACGGTCAACGGGATCGAGCGCTGGCATGTCGACACGCCGGCCTGCGAGCCGTGGTTCCACAAGCTCTACGGCTGCAAGATCTGCCTGATGGTGTGCCCCCTGAACAGCCGCGGCGTGTTCGGCGAGGATTTCAAGCGCGCCTCGCGCGTCCTGGTCGACGCGAAGGACGCGGACGGAATGCTGCGCCTGATCGAGGAGCGCACCGACATGCGCTACGAAGACTTCGACGACACGGCGAAGGACGGCAAGGACGGCTAGCCCGGATTTCTCAAACCTTGGAACGGGACGGTGATTGTGGGCGGGGTTTTTGCGTTTGTGTGGGGGACGTCCGGAACGGCGGGTTGGAGGCGCGTTGCAGCGCCCGCGCTCTGGCGGGTGGTCTGTCCGGTGCTGTGCCTGTGTTGTTGCTGGGGGTGGGTTCGGTTGGGCCGCTTACGGCGCGGCGACGGATAATCGGTCGTGGGCGGCCTGGAACTCTCTCTGGTAGGGACAGCCCGAGGCCATGGCGAGCTTGATCCGGCGCACGCTGATACGCACCAGGGCGGCGATCTTGAGCAGCTTGAGCCGGATCGAGCCGCAGCTTGCCTTGGCGAAACGGGTATGGGCCAGGCCGATCCGCCGCAAGGCGCAGAGCAGCACATAGGCCATCGAGGCGAACCACAGCCGCAGCTGGTTGGCGCGCATGGAGCGGGCCGATGTGCGGTCGGCGAACAGGTCGAGCTGGCATTCCTTGATCCGGTTCTCCATCTCGCCGCGGGCGCAGTAGAGCGTCTCGTAGAGCCGGCGGCAGCGCGCGTCCGCAGGCTTCAGCGAGGTCACCACGAAGCGGGGATTGGCCTTGCCGCCGGTCCACTCCGCCTTGCCGACGACGCGGCGCCGGCGCGACCAGCTGTCGCGGGTCGACCACAGGAAATCCTTGTAGCGCCGGGCCGGCCGACCCTTCGCCTCGGCCTCGGCCCGGGCCGCCGCCAGCGCCCCCTTAAGCTCCGCCGCCAGCCGGGGATTGCGCGCCAGGCCGAACAGGTAGTCGACCCGGTTGGCTTCGCACCAAGCCATCAACGCCTCGCGCGCAAAGCCCGAATCCGCCCGCAGCAGGATGCGCAGATGCGGCCAGCGCCGGCGCAGCTGGCGAACGATCCGGGCCACCTCGTCGACCGCGCCGGCCGAGGCATCGATGTTCGCGCGCCGCAGCTTCGCCGCCAGCAGATGGCGGCCGCAGAAGATGTACAGCGGCAGGTAGCACCAGCCGTCGTAGTAGCCGTGGAAGAAGCGCCCCTCCTGATGCCCATGCAACGGATCGTCGGTGGCATCCAGGTCCAGCACGATCTGCGCCGGCGGCGTGCGATGCGCCGCCACGAACTGCTGCACGAACACAGCCTCGACCGCCGCCGGGCGATGGCCGATCTTGTGATACAGCCCCGGTCGCGGGCCGCCCAGCTCCAGCCGGTTCAGCGTCGACTTGCCGGCCAGCGGCGCGCAGCCCCGCCGCTTCGCCCGCAACTTGCCGGCCAGCACCGCCATCGCCGGATCGTGGCGCAGCGTATCGTGATCGATCAGATCCTCGTAGCCCAGCGCAATGCCGAGCACCCGCTGGCCTACCAGGGTGCGCAGCTCATGCTCGATCAGCCTGCCATCGCGACGATCCACGAAGCAGGCGGCGAAGCGATCGATCAGCCCGACCGCCCGGTCGGCGGCGCCGAGCAGCAGCGCGCCGGCGTCCGAGGTCATCGCCCCGCCATCGAACGCGGCGACCACCGAACGGTCCCCGACGGGTGCAAAACCGAACAGATCCGGGTTACAGTGTGTGCGCATCGGGGACTTCCTCCGGTCCGGGATAAGCCTTTGTCGCAAAAAGCATTATCCCAAAACCGGAGCCCCGATGCAGCAAGCGCTTGAGAAATCCGGGCTAGCCCATCGTCCTCGGCAGCCAGAGGACGATCCCGGGGAAGGCGAGCAGCACCGCGACGGTGACCACGTCGGCGACGAAGAACGGACCGATGCCGCGGAACACGTCCTGTAGCGGAATCGCGAGCGACCGGCCCTCTTCGTCGCGGAGCTCGCGCGAGACCCCCGCCACGACGAAGCAGTTGAGCCCGATCGGCGGGGTGATCAGGCAGATCTCCGCCATCTTCACGACGATGATGCCGAACCAGATCGGGTCGTAGCCGAGCGCGACCACCGCCGGGAACACCACCGGCAGGGTGAGGACCAGCATCCCGATCGCGTCCATGAACATGCCGAGCACGGCATAGGCGAGCAGGATGCAGATCATGATCAGGATGGGCGGCATGTCGAGCGTGACCACCCAGTCGGCGAAGGCGCTCGGCAGGCCGGCGAATCCGAGGAAACGCACGAACAGGAAGACGCCCCAGATCAGCGTGAAGATCATCACGGTGAGCTTGGCCGTTTCCATCAGCGCTTCGCGAAGCCTGCCGCGCATCTCGCGGAGCGCGCGTTCGCGCCATGCCCTCAGCGCGTAGAAGCCGAACACCACCATCGCGCCCAGCGCGCCGGCCTCGGTCGGGGTGGCCGCGCCGGTATAGAGCGCGCCGAAGATGACGCCGACGACGATGAAGATCGGCAGCGTGCCGGGCAGGCTCCGGAAACGCTCGCGCCAGGTGAAGCCGCCGATCGGCCGGCGGAGTTCGGGGCGGATCCTGCACATGCCGACGATCAGCCCGGCATAGATCAGCGCAGACACGATCCCCGGCAGGAAGCCCGCGAGCAGGAGGCGGCCCACCGATTCCTCGACGATGATCGCGTAGACCACGAGGATCGCCGACGGCGGGATCAGCGAGGCGAGCGTCCCGCCGGCCGCGATCACGCCGGCCGTGAGCCGCCGGTCGTAGCCGTTGCGCAGCATGTCCGGGATGGCGACGCGGGAGAACACCGCCGCCGTGGCGGTCGAGGCGCCGGAGACCGCGGCAAACCCGGCGGTCGCGAACACCGTCGCCACCGCGAGCCCGCCCGGCACCCAGCCGAACCAGCGCCTCGCCGCCTCGAACAGCCGCGAGGTGAGCCCGGCATAGAAGGCGAGGAAGCCGATCAAGATGAACAGCGGCAGGACCGAGAGCGGGTAGGTAACGGTCTTCGAATGCGGGATCGTGCCGGCAATCGCGCCCGCGATGTCCCAGTTCTTGAGCGCCAGCAGGCCGAGAAAGCCGGTCAGCGCCGCGGCGACGAAGACGCGAACCCCGATGATCACCATCGCGATGAGGAGGCACACCCCCGCGATGCCGATGGTGAAGTTGTCGAGGCCGAGCATCGTCAGCCGCGCCCCCCGCGCGCGATGTCTTCCTCCGCGTGGCTGATTTCCTCCGCCGCCGTCTGCTCGACGTCCTTCAGGAGCGGCACCGCGACCGGTTCGATTTCCGGGTGGACGGCGAGGCGCAGATAGCCCGCCATCTGCAGGACCAGGCGGGCCAGCAGGACCGCGAGCGCGACCGGAACCGCCAGCTTGGCCGGCCAGGTCACGATCTCGATGTCGATCGTCGAGTCCCCGAAATCGAAGGCGCGCTCGAAATGGCGGTAGGCGTAGGGGATCAGCACCGCGACGATGAAGATGGCGAGCGCGGTTCCCACCGCCTCGGCGATCCACAGCGCCCGGCCCCTGAAGCGGGCGATCACCAGCTCCATCCGGACGTGACCGCCGACCCGCTGGACGAAGGCGATGGCGAGCACCGCGAATCCCACCATCGACACCTCGACGATGTCGATATAGCCGAAGATCGGGCTGCGGAAGACGGCGCGCAGCACGATCTGCGCGACGCCCAGCAGCATCAGCGCGAAGATCAGGATCCCGGCAAAAAGGTTAAGCCGGTTCTCGACCCATCCGAGCCAGATGTCGGCCCGCGCGAGGCCGCGGCCGAAAGAATCGCCCATCCTGGAAACCCGCGTCGAAGACCCCGGGCCCCGCGCGGGACCCGAGGTTCACGGAACCGGCCGCCTAGTAGGTCTGGCCGACGGCCTTGAACATCGTCTGGATCACCCCGCGGGCGTCGAACTTGCCCTGGTTGTCCTTGATCCAGGCCTCGATCACCGGCTTGCCTCCGGCGGCGCGGAACCTGGCGAGCTGGTCTTCGGAGTAGCGGACCTCCTTCAGCTTTTTCTTCAGCATCGGCAGGTTCTTCCCGTCCATCGTGACATAGGCGCGGATCTGGGTCTCGATCACGTCCTCCTTCACGTCCCCCAGCAGCTTCTTGTACTGCGCGGGAAGGGCGTCATGGGCCTTGATGGAGAACGCCAGCGGGCAGTCCGAAGTGCCGGGCGACAGGTTCGCCGTGTACCAGTCCGCGACCTCGTGGATCTTGTAGGCGACATGCGCGTAGGTGAAGGGGAAAGAGGCCGCGTCCATCGTCCCCTGCTGCACGCCGGTATAGACCTCGGTGGCGGTCGAGGTCGTCGGCGTCGCGCCCAGCACCTTCATCGCGCGCGCCACGCCGCCGCCGGCCCGCACGGTGAGCCCCTTCCAGTCGGCCAGCGTCGCCGGCGGCTTGCCCTTGCCGAGAAACTCGTATTGCGGCAGGTAGGACGACACGTAGGTCATCGCGTTCCACTTCGCGAGCTCCTTCTTCACCGCCGGGTGGGCGTAGACCGCGTCGCGGATCTTGCGGTTGTTCGCCCAGTCGCTCATCGGCAGGAACGGCATGGTGAGCGACATCAGCGCCGGGTTCTTCTTCGGGTGGTAGAAGTTGCAGAACATCGCCGCCTGGAACGCGTCCACCGAGAGCCCGTCGAGGTTCTCGCGCGACTTCGACAGCGCGCCGCCGTAATGCAGCTTGATCTCCCAATTGCCGCCGGTCTTCTCCTTGACCAGCGCCGAAAGCCGCTCGACGCCCGCCGTGAAGGCGCGTTTCTTGCCCCACAGCGAAACGTCCCATTTCAGCTTGGGTCCGCTGACTTCCGCCGCCTTAGCCCCCGACGCGGCAAATCCGAGGGACGCGAGCAGAGCCAGCCCCGTTGCACCGATTCTCGTCATTGCACCTGATCTCCCTTGTGCGAGCGGCCCGGACGACGCCCGGGCTCGTGGACTCAATCTAGACTATTTTGCCGTGAAATCGACCGGTCACTTGCGCGTGTCATGGGATCGCCGCGCGGACCGCAGCGCCGGCATCGCGTGCTCGGCGAACAGCTCGATCGAGCGTGTCGTCTCTTCCAGGGTCAGGTCGCCGAACGCCATCTGGCCGACCATGTAATTCGCCTCCGCGACCGCCATCCGCTCGGCGATGAAGGCGGTCACCGTGTCGGGGTTTCCCGCGACCGCGCGGCCCTGGCCCGCCATCTCGTCGAAGGTGGGCGGCCGCTGGTGCCTGGGCGGTTCGGTGTCGTGGCGGACGAAGAGGTAGTTGAAGCTCTCGTGCCAGACGGGATAGGCGCGCCGGGCGGCGTCCAGCGCGGCGCCGTCGGTCTCGCCCACCACCACGAACATGCCGAGCCCGACGAGGCCGGGCGTGCTGTCGGCGCCGTGCTCGTCGGCCCAGGCGGCGCGGTAGCTGCGCGCGAACGTGCCGGTCTCCTCGGCGCTGTCGAGGCTCACGATATGGCTGCCCATCCGCGCCGCGCGCGCCGCGCTCTCGGTCGCATGCACGCCGTACCAGAGCGGCGGGTGGGGTTTCTGGTAGGGCCCGACGAGCAGCGGGATGTCGTCGAAGCTGATGTACTTGCCCTTGTGATGGAGCCTGCCGGATTTCAGCCCGTCGAGGACGATCCGGAGATATTCGCGGTAGACCGGCTCGGCGTCGGCGTGGTCGTTGCCGAAATAGGCCGACTCGATCTCCGACGCGCCGCGGCCGAAGCCGATCTCCAGCCGGCCGCCGCTCATCTGGTCCAGCATGCAGATCTCCTGCACCAGCCGGAGCGGGTGATAGAGCGGCAGCGCGAAGACCAGCGGGCCGAAGCGCAGCGTCTCGGTCTGCATCGCCACCGCGCTGAGAAACAGGTTCGGAGACGGCGCCATGCCGAGCGGGGTCGAGTGGTGCTCGGCGATGTGGTAGCTCCGGAAGCCGGCGCGCTCGAACCGGCGGATCAGCTTGAGCCGGTCGGCGTAATAGGCATCCAGGGGCTGCCCCGTGGTGTCGAGGTGGTCGAATATGCCGAATTCCACGCGGTCGTCCTTCCGAGCCGGGGCGCTTCCCGTCGCGGGGATTGTTGCAGGGGACCGCCCGACCATCAATCATGGACCGGCGCCGCCCGACCGGCCGCGATCCCCCTCACCCCGACCCTCTCCCCGGCGGGGAGAGGGAGACTTGCTCCCCACCTTCTCCCCTCCCGCTTGCGGGAGGGGCCGGGGGAGGGTGGGCCGGCCGCCCTGAGCCGATAAGGTTGGAAAATGCTCCGGGAGCGGAGGACGCACGATGGCAGGATACGACCCGAAGACACATTCGCCGATCACGTTTCACGACCGGATCCCCGCCTTCCGCGACGGCTCCGACACGCCGCGCGCGTTCCTCGAACGCTGCATCGAGGCGGTCGAGGCGCGCGAGGACGAGATCATGGCCTGGGCCTGTCTCGACCTCGAAGGCGCGCGCAAGGCGGCGGACGCCTCGACCGCGCGCTACCGCGAGGGCAACCCGCTGTCGCCCGTCGACGGGCTGCCGGTCGGCATCAAGGACCTGATCGAGACCGTCGACCTGCCGACCGAGTACGGGTCGACGCTGTTCGCCGGGCACCGCCCGAAGCAGGACGCGGCCGTCGTGCTGGCGCTGAAGGAGGGCGGGGCGGCGATCCTTGGCAAGACGGTGACCATAACCTTCGGCGGCGGCGATCCGGCGAAGACACGGAACCCGCACGATAGCTCCCGCACCCCCGGGGGCTCGTCCAGCGGTTCCGCCGCCGCGGTCGGCGCGCCCACGATCCCCGCCGCCATCGGCACCCATGCGCGCGGCTCGACGATCCGCCCGGCGAGCTTCTGCGGCGCTTACGCGCTCAAACCCACCTTCGGGGCGATCAACCGGCAGGGCGTGTTCTCCGCCGCCGACAGCATGGACCATCTCGGAACCTTCGCGGGCTCGCTCCGCGACGTGTGGATAATCGCCCGCCACATGGCGCGGCTCGCCGGCGGCGATCCCGGCCATCCCGGGCTCTACGGAGGCGCCGCGCCGCCCGCGCCCCGCAAGCCGATGCGGCTGGTGCGGCTGGAGATGGCGGGCTGGGCCCAGACCGGCGAAGCGACGCGGGCCGCATTCGAGGACGTCATCGCAAGCCTCGCTTCGGCCGGGGTCGAGGTCTTTGGCCGCAACGACGATCCGGCGATCGACGATTACGAGGCGCTTCTTGCCGGCATGCCCGAGCTCTGGCGCGACCTCTACCGCTTCGAGATGCGCTGGCCGATGCTGCAATATCTCGCGCTCTACCCCGACCAGGTGCCGCCCCGGCTGAAGCGCGGTCTGGAGGAGGGCGCGGGGCTCAGCCAGGAGACCTACCGCGCCGCCCTGGTCCGGCGCGCCCACGCGAAGAGCCTGCATGGCGAGCTCGCGAGCCGAGTCGACGGCTTCGTGACGCTCGCCTCGCCCGGCCCCGGCCCGGTCGGAATGGACCAGGGCAGCGCGGTCTTCAACGAGCCGTCCTCGGTGCTCGGCGCGCCCGCGCTCTCGCTGCCGCTGATGGCGGTGGAAGGCGCGCCGGTCGGGGTTCAGCTGATGGGCCGGATCGGCGGCGACGAGGCGCTCACCGCAAGCGGCCTCTGGGTCGCCGAGCACGTGCTGGGGCGTCCGGCCTAGCCCTCCCCCGGCCCCTCCCGCAAGCCCCGGGCTGCGATCCGGGGCAAGCGGGAGGGGAGAAGGTAAGGAAGGGTCGGCGAACGAGTCCTCCCTCTCCCCAGCGGGGAGAGGGCCGGGGTGAGGGGGGCGCCGCTCAGGTAATCGTCGGCGCGATCTCCGCCCGCCATTCCTCGACCGGGCGGAAGGACTCCTCGGCGCCGAACCTTGCCCTGGTGGTCTCGTGGATTTCCTCGTCCGACAGCGAGAAATCGAGCACCTCGCGCTGGGGCTGCTGGACGTACCACGGCGTGTCCATGAACACTTCCAGGCGGTTGCCCTCGGGATCGCGGAAATAGATCGACCACGCATTGCCGTGATCGGTGGGATCGAACCCGTCGACGCCCTCGGCCAGAAGCGCGTCGTGATAGACCCGGAGGTCGTCGAGCGAGGACACCTTGAACGAGATCTGGTTGATCGTGTTGTAGGACTCCGCCGGCCGGCCGGTGAGGAAGACGATCTGGTGGTGGTGGCCCGCGTCGCGGCTGAGGAACGCCATCCTCATCTCGCCGAACGGCCCGCCGTCGGTGATCCTGAATCCGAGCACCCGGCTGTAGAAATCGGTCATCCTGTCGAGATCGGTCACGTAGACGCCGATATGGCCCATCTCGAACCTGGGAGCGTCCGTCATCCCGGTTTCCTTTCTGTCGCGCCGGCTGTCCACGGGTTTTTCTTAACCGACCTCGGCGCAAAAGACAAAGGCGTCCTCCCGCGCATCGGCGGGTCCGCGCGATCGCGGCGGAGGGCAACTACGCGGAGATCTTCGAGAAGTATCCGGGCGCCGGGAGTCCGCTCGGGCTGCCACGGCGCCTCAGCGCCCTCTATCGGGACAGCAGCATCCTTTATTCGCCCCCCATTCGTTGGCCGATCGCGTCCCTCCGGGCAAAGCGGGGCGGCGTTTGACAGCCCCGGTCCCAGCCATTACCACCGAAGCCCCGAACCGAACCGGCGACCGAAGTCTCCGCATGCCCGAAACCTTCGTTCACGAAGCCGACGTCCTGGTGGTCGGCGGCGGCGTGGCGGCCGCCTGCGCCGCGATCAGGGCGAGCGAGGCCGGCGTCCGCGTGATGCTGGTGGACAAGGGGTTCTACGGGCGAAGCGGCACCAGCGCTCTCGCCTCGGGCGTCTTCCAGGCCTACATGGAAGGCGACGACCTCGACCGCTGGGTCAAGGCGCACACCAACCCGATGGTCGACATCACCGCGCTCCGCAAGGGGATCCGGGTGACCGGCGACCTGCTGCAGGCGATGGACGGCTGGGGCGTCAAGTGGATCAAGGACCAGGGAAAGATCCAGCGCGTCGACATGGCGGTGGGGCCGCTCTTCCCGGTCAACGCGATGATGGCCGAGGGCGGCCCGCAATTCATGATGGCGCTCCGGAACGAGACGCTGCGCCGGGGCGTAGACGTGGTGAACCGCGTCATGGTCACCGAGCTTCTGACCTCGGACGGCAAGCACCCGACCGGCGGGCGGGTCGTCGGCGCGCTCGGCGTCGGCACCATCGAGGGCGAAATCCACGTCTTCCGCGCGACCTCGACGATCCTCTGCACCGGCCCGGTGCACATCCCCTACCCCAGGGCGGGAGCGGGCTTCCACGGCATGCCGGTCAACTGCACCGGCGACGGGGTGGCGGCCGCCTACCGGGCGGGCGCGCAGCTCTCGAAGATGGAATTCCTTGCCGGCTGGGGCGTGATCCCGGCCGAGTTCTACTCGGCGCCGGGGCTGGAGATGGGGGCGGGGCTCGGCGTCCGCTTCTCCAACGACGAGGGGACCGAGATCGCCGGCGGCGACCGCATCCGCCGCTTCCGCCTCGCGCGTTCGGTGATCCGCGAATACGGCGAGGGTCGCGGGCCGATCTACAAGGACGCCACCCACCTCACCCCGGAGGACATGCGGCTCTACAAGCAGGTCGTGCCGATCGTGCTCAACACTTACGAGCGCGCGGGCTACGACCCGAGCAAGGACCGCATCCCCTTCGTCACCATGCTGCCGTTCCAGAGCGGGACGCTGGGCGGCGCGGGCATACGGGTGGCTGGCGACGGCGCGACGACGGTTCCCGGCCTCTACGCCGCCGGCAACACCTCGGACGGCGGCTTCATGGGCCTCGCCCAGGCGCTCAATCTTTGCGCGGTGGGCGGCTGGTATGCCGGGGAGACCGGCGCCGCGGCCGCGAACGGAAAGTCTCCGGCGGAGCCGGTGGAGGCGCAGGTCGACCGCCTCGCCGAAGACACGCTGGAACCGCTGGAACGGACCGGCGAGAACGGCTTCGCCGCGACCCGGGAAGAGCTGGAAGGGCTCTACGGCACCGACATCACGGAGATCCTGAACCAGGAGCGTCTCGACAACATCCTTCGCCGGGTGCGCGACATCAGGGGCCGGCTGGTGCCCACCATGAAGGCGGCCGACCCGCACGACCTCGCCAAGGTGCTGGGGATGCGCAACTTCCTGCAATGCATGGAGATCTCGGTCGAGGTCGTCCGCCGCAGAACCGAGAGCCGGGGCAACGTGCTTCGCGAGGACTACCCCTACATGGATAACGAGAACTGGCTCAAATACACCTTCGCCCGGATGGGCGGAAACGGCGAGCTTGACCTGTTCGACGAGCCCATTCCGGACGACGAGCACCATCGGATTCCGGAACGGACCAAGGTGCTCCACCCCTTCTTCCGGAGCTGACGCCGATGCATGTCGAGCTGCGCATCGACGAGAGGGTATGCACGGGTTGCGGCGCCTGCGTCGATTCCTGTCCGACCGATGTCATACGCATGAAGGAAGGCAAGGCCCGCGTGGTCTATGCCGAGGATTGCCAGGGCTGCTTCCTCTGCGAGTTCGACTGCCCGGTGGAAGCGATCCGCGTCCAGCCCCGTCGCTACACCGACGAGGAATGGCGGGCGCTGCTCGCGCGGCTCCAGCGCACCTGCCGGTTCGAACCCCGGCTCTGACGGTCCGAAAGCAACCTCCGACGCTCCGCCGATGGCCCGGCCGACCCGATTCACGCAAGGCATGATCGACGCCTGGGTGCGCGCGGGCGACTGGACGGACCTGACCACGCTCGACCTCCTGGAAGGTCACGCGGAGGCCCGGCCGGACGAAATCTCGATCGTCGATGTCCGGCACCGGCTGACCTGGAGCGAAGCGCGCGAGGCGGTGGACCGGTTCGCCCGGGTTCTCGGGGCCCTGGGGCTCGACCGGGACACTCCGGTCGTCCTGCAGGTCCCCAACTCGGTGGAAGAGTCCCTGCTGCGCCTCGCGCTGAAACGGGTGGGGCTGCTCGCCGCCTACGTGCCCGCGGTCTGGCGCGGCGCCGAGCTGGAGGCGGTGGTCGACCTGCTGGAGCCGGGCGCGATGGTGGTGCCCGGGCGGTTCCGCGACAACGACATGGTCGCCATGGCGCGGCAGATGCGCCGCCGCCACCCGGCGATGCAGGTCGTCGTCGTCGACCCGCCGGACGGGACGGCGGACTGCATCCCGGTCTCGCTGGACCGGGAAACGGAAAGCGGGGGCGCCGTACCCGGCGACGACAGGCGATACGGCCCGCACGAGGTGACCAAGCTGGTGGTCACCAGCGGCAGCACGGGGATTCCCAAGCTCGTCGAGCGGCCGGAGCAGCAGGAGATCCTGTGGGGCAAGGGCGTCAGCGCGAGGATGGGCGTTACCGGGGACGACGTGATCGGCGGCTTCGTGCCGATGTCGGGCGGCCCGGGATACCACGCCTGGAGCGGCTGGCTGCTGACTGGAGCGAAATTCGTGCTGACCGACAGGTTCTCGCCGGAGGCGCTGCTGCCCGCCATCGAGCGGGAACGGGTGAGCGCGATCCATACCGCGCCGGCGATCCTCGCCAGACTCGCGGACTCTCCCCTGCTCGCGGACTACGACACGGGATCGCTTCGCGTGATTCGGACGGGCTCGGCCAACCTGCCGCCCGCCGTCATCGAGAAGGCGGAGGGACGGTTCGGCTGCCCGGTGGTCAAGGCCGGCGGCGCGATGGAAGCCTGTTCGTTCGGCCAGGTGGGGACCGACGACCCCGAAGAGATCCGCTGCGGCCCGTCGATCGGCAGGGTGATGGAGGGCGGCGAAGTCCGCGTCGTCGACGGCGAGGGAAACGCGCTGCCCGCGGGCGAGGCCGGAGAGTTGTGGATACGCGGGCCGGCGACGAGCTCGGGCTATTTCCGCAATCCCGCGGCCACGGTCGAGGCGTGGGGAACGCTGGGTCCGGACGGCTGGTTCCGCACCGGCGACGTGGCGAATATCGACGCCAACGGCTACGTCACCCTGATCGGGCGCATCAAGGAGACGATCAACCGGGGCGGGATGAACGTCTTTCCGCTGGAGCTGGAGAGCATCCTTGCGGAACACCCGAAGATCCTGGAAGCCGCCGTCGTGGGCATCCCGGACGACACTTTGGGCGAAGTTCCCTGTCTCTGCGTCATTCCGGGCAGCGGAACCCCGATCACGCTCGACGAGGTAACGGAGTTCCTGACCGGGCGCGATCTCGCGCGCTACAAGTTCCCGGTTCGGCTGGAATTGTTCTCCGACTTCCCGCGCGGCCAGACCATGCGGGTCAACCGCCGCCGGCTCGCCGACCGGGTGACGGCCCGCTCCTAGGGTATCAGGCGGTAACCGCCGCTCTCGGTGACCAGGATTTCGGCGTTCGAGGGGTCGTTCTCGATTTTCTGGCGCAGCCGGTACACATGGGTCTCGAGCGTGTGGGTGGTTACGCCCGAATTGTAGCCCCATACTTCGTTCAGCAGCACATCGCGCGCGACGACGACAGGCCCCGCCCGGAGCAGGTATTTGAGGATCGACGCCTCCTTTTCGGTGAGGCGGATTTTCTCGTTGGTCTCCGGGACCACCAGCATCTTCGCGCCGGAGCGGAACGAGAAAGGGCCGATCGCGAAAACGGCGTCCTCGCTCCGTTCGAATTGACGGATCTGCGCGCGGATGCGGGCGAGCAGCACCCCGAGCTTGAATGGCTTGACGACATAATCGTTGGCGCCGGAATCGAGCCCGAGGATCGCATCCGCGTCGCTGTCCGCGGCGGTCAGCATGATGATCGGCGCGCGCACATCGGACCGGCGAAGGAGACGGCATACGTCCCGGCCGTCCATGTCGGGGAGGCCGACATCGAGCAGGATCAGGTCGAAATGGCGCGACTTGGCCGTTTCCAACGCCTGCGCGCCGGAGCCGACCGGAACGGTGTCGAATTCCTCATGGAGCTGGAGTTGTTCTGCCAGGGATTGGCGGAGCGCAGCGTCGTCGTCGACCAGAAGGATTTGCCTACCCGCCCTCGCCATTCGAACAGCACCCCTCGAATGCCGGTACCGTGGACCCGGGCGACGACCTGCCGCCCAATTGCCACCCTCGCTACACTGTCAAGGGTAGCGCAGCATTCATGCGTTGTCATATGGCCACTTCACGTTGTCGGTATGCGGCACAAGCATGACAGGATGGAGACGATGAGTCGGATCGGCGATCGGCGGCAGGCCGACGAGCCGTCATGACGCTGCGGGTTGCCGGCGACGGCCGGGCGGTCTGGGGCGGCCGGGAATTCGGATGCGCCATCGGACGGAGGGGTATCGCCGCGCGGAAAGCCGAGGGAGACGGGACCACTCCCAGCGGCCGCTTTCCGCTCCGCCGCGTGCTCTATCGCGCCGATCGCGTGGACCGGCCGTCGACCGGGCTTCCCAGCGACGCCATCGCGCCGGGGGACGGCTGGTGCGACGCGCCGGGGGATCCGCGCTACAACCGGCCGGTCGCCCATCCCTACCGGGCGAGCGCGGAACGCCTTTGGCGCGCTGATGGCTGCTACGATCTGCTCGCCGTCATCGGCTTCAACGACGATCCGGTGGTGGACGGCGCGGGCAGCGCCGTCTTCCTCCATGTGGCGAGGCCCGGCTATCCGCCGACCGAAGGCTGCGTGGCGCTCGCGCTGGAGGATTTGCGAACGGTCCTCGCCGAATGGCGGCCGGAGGACCGGATCGAGATCCGCTAGCGCGCCGGGGCCCGCCGGGGCCCGAACACCGCTGTGCCGAGCCGGACATGGGTGGCGCCGAAGCGGATGGCCGTCTCGAAGTCCGCCGTCATTCCCATGCTGAGGCATTGGAGTCCGTTGCGCCGGGCGATTTCGGCCAACAGCGCGAAGTGCAGCGCCGGTTCTTCGTCGAGCGGCGGAACGCACATCAGCCCCTCCACGGGCAGTCCGTACTCGTCGCGGCAGGCGGCGATGAATTCGTCGGCCTCTGCCGGGTGGACGCCGGCCTTCCGGGCCTCTTCCCCGGTGTTGACCTCGACGAGGCAGGAAGGGCGCCTGCCCGTCCGGTCCATCTCGCGGGCGAGCGCGGCGGCAAGCCTCGGCCGGTCGACGGTCTCGATCCTGTCGAACAGCGAGACCGCATCGCGCGCCTTGTTGGTCTGGAGCGGCCCGATCAGGTGCAGCACGGCGTCGGGAGCTTCTTCGCGGAGCGCCGGCCACTTGGACTTGGCCTCCTGGACCCGGTTCTCGCCGAACGCGCGATGTCCGGCCTCGATCGCCTCCCGCACCGCTTCCGCGGGATGGGTCTTGGCGACCGCCACCAGAGCGACCGAGCCCGGGTCCCTTCCGGCTTGGGCCTCGACGGCGGCCATGCGTTGGCGGACCGCCCGAAGCCGGGCCGCGACGTCCACGGTTTCCTCCGCGAGGGTCTCCGATACCTGCACGCTTCCCGTTCCGTTCCCGTGAACCGGGGCACAATATCAGCGACCTGCCGCCCGGCAAGCGCCGTTGCCGTCCCGCCCCCTGCTTGACAGCGCGCGCGGCGACATGTTTGTAGAGCGGCCATGGTCGAATCCGCTGCACGATCCGCGTTCCTGGCCGCGCTCGAAGGCGCCCGGGAGGAGGCGGAGCCTTTCCCGCACTTGATTATGAGCGACGTGCTCGATCCCGATACCCTCGGGGGCCTCAAGGCATGGCCGCATGCCGCGCCGAGCGTCCGTTACGATCATGGGCGCCGGGAGGAGAACAACTCGACCCGGCGATACGTCGATGCCGAGGCGGTCGACACCTTCCCGCCGGCCCGGGCCCTTGCGGAGACGTTGCAGGATTCCCGCGTGACCTCCGCCATCGAAGCCCGTTGCGGCGCCGCGCTTGCCGGCACCAACCTCAGGATCGAATACGCGCAGGACAGCGACGGGTTCTGGCTGGAACCCCACACCGACATCGGGGTCAAGGCGTTCACGATGTTCGTCTATCTCGACGACGGGGACGGGGAGCGCGACCTCGGCACCGACCTCTTCTCGGACCCCGCCACGCACGCGAAGCGCATCCCCTTCGTGGATAACGCGGGCACGATATTCGTCCCCGGCGAGAACACCTGGCACGGGTTCCGGAAGCGGCGGATCGACGGCGTTCGCCGTTCGCTGATCGTGAACTACGTCACGAGCGAGTGGCGCAACCGGCACGAACTCGCCTGGCCCGACACTCCGGTTGGCTAAACGGGTCTGGACCCTCACCACCGGCGAAGCCGGCATGGGCTCCCAGGTGGAGGGGCTGGCGGCGGCGCTCGGCTGGCCTTTCAAGAGCTTCGCCGTCCAGGTTCGGGAGCCGTGGTCGTGGCTTCCCGCCCACCGCCAGCCGCCGGGTCTCCTGCGATACGGGCTGAAAGAAGACCTCGGACCGCCCTGGCCCGACATTCTGATCACCTGCGGCCGGCGGAGCGCCGCCGTCTCGGTGGCGATACGCCGCGCGGCGGAAGGCGGGACCTTCACCGTCCATGTCCAGGACCCGCGCGCGCCCGCCGCCTGTTTCGATCTCGTCGTGCCACCCGACCATGACGGGCTCGAAGGTCCTAACGTGGTGGCGACGCGGGCGGCGCTTCACCGGGTGTCGCCGGAAGAGCTCGCCGCCGCCGCCGCGGAGTGGGAGGAACGGCTCGGCGACCTGAACATTGCCGTGCTGCTCGGGGGGCCGACGCGATCGCACCGCTTTACGCCTGAAGCCGTGGCGGCGCTCGCGGACGGACTCTCCAATCTCGATGGACCGATCGCCGTCACCCCCTCGAGACGAACGGAAACCGGGGTTGTCGCCGCGCTCAAGGCCCGGCTGCCGGACGCTTGGTTCTGGGACGGAAGCGGCGCGAATCCCTATCTCGGCATGCTGGCGCTCGCCCGGCACATCGTGATTACCGAGGACTCGGTCTCCATGACCAGCGAGGCGATCGCCACCGGAAAGCCGGTCTATGCGGCACGGATGGCGGGCAGCAATCCCCGCCTCGCGCGTTTTCAGTCGGCGCTCCGCGCGGACGGCATACTGCGCCCCTTCGAGGGCCGCCTCGCTGAATGGCGCTACGAGCCCGTCAACGAAACCCCGCGCATCGCGGCCGAGATCCGCCGCCGGATGGAGAACGCCTGACCCGCCGCCCGTCCGGGGCGTTCCCTCAGAGCGGATCCGTTTTAGCCCGCATTTCTCACCAAACGCCGAAGAGGAGCTTGCACCGCCGCCGACCCCAAGCCTGTCACCCCGGCCTTGAGCCGGGGTCCAGAGCCACAGGCACCGCTCTCGTCCTGCTTCCCCGGATCGGTGTCCGGGGCAGGCCTGGACCCCGGCTCAAGGCCGGGGTGACAGCGGAGCGGAGGACAGACTGCGCGCTTCGCCGAAACCGCCCGCGGGGGGCAAGCCCTTGTCACGCAGCCATTCCCGCGCGCTGGACACAAGAAGCGCCCGCCGCTCGTGAGAAATCCGGGTTAGTTGGAACCGCTTCATCCGTTTTCTGCCGTCATGGTCGGCGAAGGCCGACCATCCACGAGTTTTTAAGGCGCTGGAAACCAAAACAAAACGTGGATGGTCGGCCTTCGCCGACCATGACGGTGAGGAGACAGGGGTAAAGGCGCTTCCATCTGAAACGGACAGGCTCTAGGGTCCGATCCACGCGATGTGGAGAATGTTGGTGGCTCCCGGCGTGCCGAAGGGCACTCCCGCGGTGATCACCAGACGTTGCCCGGCTTCCGCGAAACCGGCCTCGACGGCGCGGTCGCGGGCGATGTCGACCATCTCCGCGAAATCCTTGACATCGGGGGAGACGATGCAGTGCACGCCCCAGGCGACGGAAAGGTAGCGCGCGGTCTTGCGCAGCCCGGTCAGGGTCACGATCGGCACCGACGGGCGTTCGCGCGAGGCGCGGAGCGCGGTGGAGCCCGAGGTGGTGAAGGTGACGATCGCGGCGGCCCGGACGGTTTCCGCCACCCGCGCCGCCGCGGCGCTGATCGCGTCGGGCGCGGTTTGCTCGGGAACCGGGTGAACGGCATCCATGATCGCGCGATAGGTCTCGTCGCGCTCGACCCGGGCGACGATCCGATTCATCATCGAGACGGTTTGCAGCGGATAGGTCCCGGTCGCCGTTTCCGCCGAAAGCATCACCGCATCGGCCCCGTCATAGACCGCGGTGGCGACATCGGATGCTTCGGCGCGGGTCGGCGCCGGCGCGGAAATCATCGATTCGAGCATCTGCGTCGCCACGACCACCGGCTTGCCCGCCTCGCGGCAGCGCCGGACGACCTGCTTCTGGATGCTCGGCACGTCTTCCGGGGGCAATTCCACGCCGAGGTCCCCGCGCGCCACCATCACCCCGTCGGACAGCGCGAGAATTTCGTCCAGGCACGCGATGGCGGCGGGCTTCTCCAGCTTGGCCATCACGGCGGCGCGGCCGCCGATGATCTTGCGCGCCGCGGCGACGTCGTCGGGGCGCTGCACGAAGCTGAGCCCGATCCAGTCGATGCCGAGGGTGAGGGCGAATTCGAGGTCGCGGCGGTCCTTCTCGGTGAGGGCCGAGATCGGCAGCACGGCGTGCGGGATGTTGACTCCCTTGTGGTCGCTCAGCCGACCGCCGAACAGGACTTCTGCGATCGCGTGGTCCCCGGCCCGCTCGCGAACGACGAGGCGGATCCTTCCATCGTCGATGAGGAGATCGGTGCCTTCCTCGATGGCCTCGAACACCTCGGGATGCGGCAGCGGCGCCCGGTCGCCGTTGCCGGGCTCGGACGAAAGGTCGAGGCGGAAGGCGTTGCCGGCTTCGAGTTCCGCCTCGCCGCCCTCGATCGCGCCGACCCGCAGCTTCGGGCCCTGGAGGTCCATGAGGATGCCGATGGGGTGGTCGGACGCGCGCTCGATCTCCCGGATCCAGCGGACGCGCTCGGCATGCTGTTCGTGGGTGCCGTGGCTGAAATTCAGGCGGAATACGTCGGCGCCGGCATCGAACAATTCGCCGACCCTGTCCGGCGTGGCGCTGGCCGGGCCGAGTGTGGCAACGATCTTGGTTCGCCTGTGCCGACGCATGAACCCCCGCCCCCGGCGCTGTCTATAGAGGCATCGGTTAGCCGGCGCCAGCGCCGATCAGAATGGCGCGGAAGTCATTGACATTGGTTCGTGTCGGTCCCGTGACAACGAGGTCGCCCAGGGCATCGAAGAAGCCGTAGCTGTCATGCGCGGCGAGCGCGGAGCGGGCGTCGATCCCCGCGGCGGCCGCGCGGGCGAGGCTCTCGGGGCCGAGAATGGCGCCGGCGCTGTCCTCGGTGCCGTCGATTCCGTCGGTATCGCAGGCGATCGCCCAGATGCCCGGTTCGCCGTCGAGACCGGCTGCGAGCGCCAAGAGATATTCGGTGTTGCGCCCGCCGCGGCCGAAGCCGGGGCGTGGCAGCGTCACCGTGGTCTCGCCGCCGGAGATCAGCGCGACGGGCTTGCTCGCGCTACCCGCGATTTCGAGGGCGAGCGCGGCATGCGCGGCGCCGAGCCCGGCGGCCTCCCCTGCTAGATCGTCGCCGAGGATCGTGGCCGCGAACCCCTCCCGTTCGGCGGCCCGCGCGGCGGCGGCGAGCGCATCGCCGGCGCGCGCGACGATCTGGAACCGCGCGTTGGAGAGCGTTTTCGGCGTCTCCCCGGCGGGACCTGAGAGCGTGGCCGCTACCGACGATCCCACCTCGATGCCGTAGCGCGCGAGGATCGCCCGCGCCTCCGTCCCGGTCGTCGGATCGGCGACCGTGGGTCCGGACGCGATGGTCGCGGGGTCGTCGCCGGGGACGTCGGAGATGGCGAGCGTCGCCACCCGCGCGGGCGCCGCCTCGGCGGCGAGCCGCCCGCCCTTGATCGCCGACAGGTGCTTGCGGACGCAGTTGATCTCGTCGATCGCCGCGCCGCAGGCGAGCAGCGAACGGGTCAGCGCCTGCTTCTCGTCGAGGCGGATGCCCCGCGCCGGCTTGGCGAGCAGGGCCGAGCCGCCGCCGGACGCGAGACAGACCATAAGGTCGTCCGCGCCGAGCCCGGAAGCCAGCGAGAGCGCCCGGTCGGCGGCGGCGACCGCGGCTTCGTCCGGAACCGGGTGGCCGGCCTCGACCACCTCGATCGTCCGGCACGGCGCGCCGTGTCCGTATCGGGTGACCGCGAAGCCTTCGAACGGAGCGGACCAGTGCGCTTCGAACACGCGCGCCATCTCGGCCGCCGCCTTGCCGAAACCCAGCACCGCCGTCCGCCCCTCCGGCGCCGCCGGGAGATACGAAGGCAGCACATGCGCGGGCGAGACCGCCGCGAGCGCGGCGTCGAACAGATCGTTCAGCGTTTGCCGGGGGTCCATTTGCAGAAGCGTCCGGGCCGTGGATCGCGAGGGTGCGATCGAAGAGACGAAAGGACCTTTGGAATACGATAGCTCATCAGACCGTCGATCGGGCAGCACGTCCTTCGGCAACCGGCGTGGCGTCGACCGGGTTCGTCTGCTAGGGTTCGACGGTCCATCCTAACCCGGCTGGCCACCCGCGCGGCGGACGGCGACAGGAGAGGCGGATCATGACCGACTATGGCGGCCGGATCGCCATCGAGCCCGGCAAACGCGGCGGTCAGCCCTGCATCCGGGGAATGCGGATCACCGTTTACGATGTCTTGGACTATCTTGCCTCCGGCATGTCCGTTCGGGAGATCCTCGACGATTTCCCGTATCTCGCCGAAGAGGATGTCCGCGCCTGCCTCGCTTTCGCCGCCGACCGCGAACGCCGGCTGATGTCCCTCCCCGCCGGGTGAAGCTGCTCTTCGATCAGAACCTGTCGCCCAGACTCGCGCGGTCGCTCGCCGGTGTTTATCCGGGCTCTGCGCATGTCATGGACGCGGGGCTGAGCGAAGCCGACGACCGCACCATCTGGAGTTTCGCCAGAGAACGCGGCTTCACAATCGTCTCCAAGGACGGCGATTTCCGACAATTGAGCTTTCTCGCCGGGCCGCCTCCGAAAGTCGTTTGGGTGCGTCTCGGCAATTGCACAACGGACGACATCGCAACGGTGCTGCGGCGGCGCGCGGACGATCTCCGGGACTTCGCTTCGGCGCCGGAAGCCGCTTTTCTCGTCGTCGGCTGAAGACGCCCGCGACTTCGCGTCGAACCGGCGGCCGAGAGCGGTATTGAACGAGGATTTCAACACTTGCCACGGGTCCATCGGCATCGGGGCCTTATATCGGATGCCGGCAGGCATCCCAAACCGTCCACCAAATTCGGCTGCCCGATTGGCGCGCCCGGACGTTCGCCTATAGTGTGTCGCCGCCCACCGATAGAAGGCCCGCCGCGTGCTGACCGACCGCGAACCGCCCCCTTTCACGATAGAAAACCCGGATGGCGCAAGCCCGATCGTGCTGGCCTGCGATCATGCCAGCAATCGGGTTCCTCGCTCCCTCAAGGGCCTCGGTCTGGTCGAGCGCGAGCTTCACCGCCACATCGCCTGGGACCAGGGCGCGGCGGAGGTCACGCGCGGACTGTCGGAACGGCTGGATGCCACCGCCGTGCTCTCCGGCTATTCCAGGCTGGTGATCGACTGCAACCGCTCGCCCGGCCACGAGACCTCGATTCCGGCGGTGAGCGACGGCACGCACGTTCCGGGCAATGTGGGGATCGAGGACAGCGAACGCGAGACCCGGAAGCGCGTGCTGTTCGATCCCTATCACGAGGCGCTCGACGGGACCCTCGACCGGGCGCGCGAGCGTGTCGGGATGCCGGTCTTGATCGCGGTCCACAGCTTCACCCCGGTGATGGCGGGCAAGGCGCGGCCTTGGCAGATATCGGTGCTGTGGGGGTACGACCCGAGAGTGCCGGTGCCGCTGCTTGCCGCGCTGCGCGCGCGCGGCGACCTCGTGGTGGGTGACAACGAGCCCTATTCGGGCCGCAAGGGGCAGGGCCACACAATCAGGGTGCACGGCGCTCATAAGGGGATCCCGCACGCCCTGATCGAGATGCGGGCCGACGAGGTGGCGGACCCGGACGGCGCCGGCCGCTTCGTCGATGTCCTGGGCGGCGCGCTGGAATCGGTGCTGACGCAGCTCCCGGCGGGCTAACGATGGCGATCGCCGAACCCAGCTTCACCTTCGGCATTGAGGAGGAATACCTCCTCGTCGACCGCGACAGCCGCGACCTGGTGGCGGAATCCCGCCCCGGCATGATGGAAGCCTGCGTCGAACGGCTCGGCGGATCCGTCGCGCCGGAATTCCTGCGTTCCCAGATCGAGGTCGCGACCCCGGTCTGCGGCACCCCGGGCGAGGCGCGGGACCGCATCGCGCATCTTCGCGGCGAGCTGGGCGAGATCGCCGCCGGGTACGGATGCGCGCCGATCGCGGCCTCGACCCATCCGTTCGGCGACTGGCTCGACCAGAAGCCGACCGAGGGCGAGCGCTATATCCAGATCGACGAGGATCTCCAGCTGGTCGCGCGCCGGCTGCTCACCTGCGGCATGCATGTCCATGTCGGGATCGAGGATGCGGAGATGCGGATCGACCTGATGAACCAGGCGGTCTACTTCCTGCCCCATCTGCTGGCGCTTTCGACCTCCTCTCCGTTCTGGGGCGGCGCGGAGACCGGGTTGATGTCCTACCGGCTGGCGGTGATCGACGAGTTGCCGCGCGCGGGCCTGCCGGAGCGGTTCCAGACCTTGAGCGACTACGAGCGCACGGTGAACATCATGACCGGCGCGGGGCTGATCGAGGATGCCACCAAGCTGTGGTGGGATATCCGCCCGAGCGCGCGCTTCCCGACGCTGGAAATGCGCGTCACCGATGTCTGTCCCTACGCCGAAGACGGGCTTGCCATCGCGGCCATCTTCCGCTGCCTGTGCCGGATGCTGTGGCGGCTGCGCCGCAACAACCAGCGCTGGCGGATCTATTCGCGCACCCTGGTCAACGAGAACCGCTGGCGGGCGCAGCGTTACGGCTTCGACCGGGGCCTGGTCGATTTCGGCCGCGGCGAGGTCGTGCCCTACGCCGACCTTCTGGAGGAGGTGCTGGAGCTGATCGCGGAGGACGCGGAGCATTTCGGCTGCACTCGCGAGGTCGTCCACGCGCGCGACATTCTCGCCCGGGGCACCGGGGCGCACCGCCAGCGCGCGGCCTGGCGCAGCGCGCTGGAGGCCGGCAGGAGCGGCGGCGACGCGCTCCGCGAGGTGGTCGACCTGCTGATCGAAGAGACGCTCAGCGCACCCTGACCCGTCTGGACTTGCGCGGCGGATCGGTCAATATCACCGGCAACCGATACTGGAGGACGGAATGGACGATCGGACGAAGACCGAGCTGGAAGCGGCGGCGTTCCGGACGCTCGTCGACCACCTGCGCGAACGCACCGACGTGCAGAACATCGACCTGATGAACCTGTCCGGGTTCTGCCGCAACTGCCTGAGCAAGTGGTACCGCGCGGCCGCGGAAGAGCGCGGTATCGAGATGGGCTACGAGGACGCGCGCGAGATCGTCTACGGCATGCCCTATTCGGAGTGGAAGGACCGCTTCCAGAAAGAAGCCACGCCCGAGCAGATCGAGGCGATGAAGGCCGCCCAGGCCGCCGCGGGGCACTAGCAAGAGCCTGTCCGTCTTGGTTGGAAGCGCCGGGCACGACCGGACCGTGGCGCGTCCCTCGATACGGCGCTGTCGCGCCTACTCGGGATGAGGGTCTTTGTTTGCGAGTACCCTCACCCTGAGTAGCGGCGAAGCCGCGTATCGAAAGGGGCTTACAAAGCCGAGTTGACGAGCGGGAGGTCAACGACATCTCGTCCGTCATGCCCGGAGTGAGTCCATTGCTGTCCGGTTTAATTCTGGCGGGCGGGGCGAAAAGCTTGAGCACAAGCGGGTTTCCGAAGATCTGGCGGCCGGCATCCTGGGGATTGCCATAGGCAGTGCCGAGGCTCTTGAGGCTACCTCTTCCTCCGGCCGCGGGCCGACATTTGCCAATGCATCTTGCACAGGCCATCGGCTGCCGCGTTGTTGAGACATCGCTCGCCGTTCTTCGTCGTGCCCGCGCACCAGCCTTCAGATGGAAGTGGCGGGTGAGGGGCATTCAAACCGGCAGTTTCGATCCCGGACCCGTTCCACGCATCTCCTTGAGGGACCGCGGCGCTGAACCAGCCCCATCATGAGCCCGGACGGATGATCGTACCCCACCGCATGTCCGAGACGTTCGAACAAACGACTGCATCAACGGAGGAGCCCGCAGTTAACGCCGCGGTATCGAGCCAGCGCGATGGCTTATCGCGCCGATCGGCGGGCAACTCGCTTGCCGAACAACAGAAATTGTCCGGTCGAAAAGAAAACGGTCTTTGAAACCGCTGGCGAGCGTCGCCATTTGCAAAGTCGGCCCAGACAACGCGGTTGCAACTCGAGACTCTGCCGGAGGCCGTTTGATGCGGGAAGAAGCAGGAGAGAGGCGAGATGTCTTCGATGCGCGAGGCGATGCGATCCATCCTGATCGGCGCGTTGCTGGTGCGGGAGCGCTGGCGGAGCGGGGTGGCGTATAACCCGTTCTCGGTCCGGATGGCGCAGGACCCCTACCCGTTGTACGCCGCGCTGCGCAGCCGGGATCCGGTGCATCGCAGCCGAGTGTTGAACGCCTGGACGTTCACCCGCCACGCGGATGTCGATGCGATCTTGCGCGACCACTGGCGATTCGGGAACGACCCGCGCAATGGCACTCTGTCGCCGCGCCAGCGCGCCCTGCAGCGGCCGGCGGAGCAGTTCTCCATGCTGTCCCTGGACCCGCCGGACCACACCAGGCTGCGGGCGCTGGTGAACAAGGCCTTCACCCCGAAGGCGATCAACGCGCTCGAGCCGCGGATTCGCGACATCATGGCCACGCTGCTGGACGACATCGAGGAACCGGGCGGATTCGACCTGATGCAGGCGGTGGCCCAGCCACTGCCGATCATCGTGATCGCGGAGATGCTGGGCGTTCCATCGGAAGACCGGCCCCGGTTCAAGGTCTGGTCGGAACAGCGCACGCGCCTGGTGGTGCCCACCATCGGAAAGCGCGAGCGCGCGGCCGGAGCCTCGGCCTTGCGGGCGCTCGATGCCTATTTCCGCGCGATCATCGAGGCGCGGCGGGCGGAACCCCGGGACGACATCCTGAGCGCTCTGGTGCAGGCGGAGGACGAAGGCGAACGGCTCACCGAACGCGAGATGCTGAACATGTTGCGGCTGCTGCTGATCGCGGGCAACGAGACCACCACCCATCTGATCGGCAACGGGGTGCTGGCGCTGCTGCGCAACCCGGATCAGCTCCGGCGGCTGCGGGACGATCCGGGGCTCGTCCCCTCGGCAGTGGAGGAATTGCTGCGTTTCGATTCGCCGGTGCAGACGAATTTCCGGCGCGTGCTCGCGGATTGCGAGGTGAACGGGTTTCCCGTGCGCAAGCGCGACAACATCGTCGTCCTGCTGGGCGCGGCAAACCGGGATCCGGAGGTGTTCGACGACCCGGACCGTCTCGATGTCGGGCGCGGCGACCGCGCCCACCTGTCGTTCGGCCGCGGCATCCACCACTGCCTGGGCGCCCCGCTGGCGCGGCTGGAAGGGCGTATCGCGCTCGAGATGCTGCTCGATCGCTTTTCGCGAATCGACCTGGTCGGGGGCCGCCCGCGGTTCCACATGTCCCTCGTGCTGCGCGGGCTGGAGTCGCTGCCGCTAAGCTGCGTCGCGGCCTGAGGCGGGCCGGTCAGAACTCCTCGGCGCGGTGCGCCATCAGGGCCGTCGACGCCGCCGTCGCTCGCAGGGAGTGCGCACACAGCCCCTTCACCTCCTCAGCCAAGTGGGAGCTGGTCCTGGCCGAGACTGACCGGCGCGGTTCCGTCAAATCCGGGCCCGCGTTCCTCGTGCAGAAGATGGACGGAAATCTCGCCGGATACCTCTTCGTGAGGACAAACCTGGAACACGGCGGCGGCTCCGGCTGGAACCGGCCGCGGTGGTGCGACCTCAACCGACACCAACCGGCCAGCCTCTGCGTCGCCTTTCCGAAGGATCGCGGGTTTCGAGACCCGGATCCCCGCCCGCCCGCACCCCTCCCTCCGTCATGCCCGGACTTGTTCCGGGCATCCACGTCTTGCGGCATCGCGGTGCAAGCCGGGAGCGGGCGAGGCGGCGGAGGGACGTGGATGGCCGGAACAAGTCCGGCCATGACGACGTGTGGGAGAAGGCGCAGAAGGACGCCGACACCGCTCGCCTTGTCCCAGACCATCGGCGCAGAGCGCCCCGACGTCTGAACCGGACAGCAATGGAACAAGTCCAGGCATGACGATGTCGGGGCGCGTGAGGCAGCGTTCCCGTCGCCCGCCCGCGCCGGCCGACCGACCGTCAACCTATCCATATAAGCGCCTATCGAAGGGCACGCCTCGGCCTCGGCAGCGGTTCAATTCGAAACGGACAGGCGCCAGGTCCGGGGCAACCCCCCAGCGTCTACAGATCGAGCGCGTCCGAGAGGAACGCCGCGATCGCCGCGTCCGTTCCGGAAGGATCTTCGAGATGCGGGAAGTGGTCGATGTCGGGCAGCAGGCGGGCGTCGGCATGCGGCACCGCGCGGGCGATGTTTTCCAGCTGTTCGGCGACCCCGTAGGCGTCCTTCGCGCCGTGCAGCGCGAGCAGCGGTCCTGAAATTCCCGACAAAGCCGGAGCGATATTCCAGTCGGCGGCGAAGATTTCGAGCCAGGTGGCCGACCAACAGGCGGCGACGTCCACCGCCTTGTCGCCATGAAACCGGGTCATCCACTCCGGAAGGGTCCCCGCGGCCGCCCGTTCCCGGAACCGGTGAAGATGCGCCTCCGCCAGCGGATCGCGGTGCACATGGGAGGACAGGCTCACGGTGGCCCTCAACCCGGGCGGGTTTTCCGCGGCATGGAGCAGCGCGATCGTGCCGCCGTCGCTGTGGCCGATCGCCGCGTGGTCGCCGATCCCGGCGGTGCGGAGGATGTCCGGCAGGCGCGCGGCCTCCTGCTCGATGAAGTCGACGGGAAACGGAACGCGCCTCTCCGACCGCCCGTAGCCCCACCGGTCATAGGCGAAGGCGCCGATCCCGAGCCGGCGGCCGATGCGCCCCGGCAGGCCGCGCCAGTTCTCGACCGAGCCGAGCCCGTCATGGAGAAAGACCAGCGCGGGCCTGCCCGCGACCGGTCCGGCGCACCATTCGCCGTAAAGGCGCGCCCCGTCGACCGCGATCGGGACCGCGCGGCCGCTCAATCGCCGTCCCCGAGCCAGCCCTCGGGGACGTCGTAACGGCTCATCGTTTCGTCGAGGCTCGCCTCGTACTCCTGCCAGGGCAGGTGGTTGTAGCTGTAGCCGGAGATCACGAAGCCGGGGCCGGCATAGAACTTCTCGTACTGCGCATGGCGGCCGGCGAATTCCGAGCCCAGCAGGTCCCAGGCGAGCTTGAGGGTTTTCATCCGCTCGACCGCGCTCTGCCCCGGGACCGACCAGTAGGTCTCGAAGGTCTCGCGCATCTCGGGATCCCTGACGACCGAGATGTCGGCCGGCATCTGGAACGGCCCGCCGCCCAGGAGTTCGCGCACCTCGTCGCAGATCTGCCCGTAGGTCATCGTGCAGAAGTGCAGCGCGGCATACATGTAGCGCCGGTTCACGTTGAGATAGCCCGGCGCGTATTCCTCGTGGTTCTCGACCTGCCCGGCGATCATCGCTTCCAGCCCGGAAAGCCTGGCGGCGAGATCGCCGAGCGTGGTCTGGACCGCCGGGATGTGGCCGACATTGTTCATGTCGGTGACCCGCCGGGCGACCGCGAGGATCAGCTTCATCTTTTCCAGGAAGCGGATGTTGGACTGGTGGTTGCCCATGACGTGACTCGGCGAACGGACATAGATCTCGCGCGACATCTCGGCGTTGTCGTGAACGACGACGCGCTCCCACGGCACCTTCACGTCCTTGAAGATCACCATCGAGTCGGTCTCGTCGAAGCGGAAGGCGAGCGGGTTGTCGAACTCGCTCACGGCATGCTGCTCGAAGGGTTTTCGCGACCAGATCGAGATGCCCTCGGCGTTGAGCGGCACCCCGCAGGTGATCGATTCCTTGACCTGGCTCGGGCCGAGCGGCAGCAGATTGCCGACCCAGGTCTCGTTGGCGAAGATCGCCGAGGTCCCCAGCATCTTCATCCCGTTGAGGGTGACGCCGGCGTCGTCCTCGTCGGTCACGCGGAGCGTCGGGACCGTCATGCCTTCGCGCTCGTACATCTCCGGCTTGCGCGCGCCCTGGGGCGGCAGGACCGTGTAGGTCGCGCAGACGTCGTTTTCGCGCATGTGCCGGTAATAGCCGACCATGTTCTCGCCGAAGCCCTGCCGGATGCCGTCGAACAGGTCCGGGCGCATGGCGAGCCCGGTGACGAAGCTCGCGACGTGGTCGGGCGAACGCCCGAGCAGGCCGTGGGTCCAGGACGCGATGCGGCGGTGGGTCTCCGTCCGCTTGCGCAAATCGTCCTTCGTCCTCGGCATCAGGAACCAGCTCGAATAGCGTTCCCCGTCCTCCTCGAACGACATGACGTCGACATTTTCGGGGGCGCGCTTTCTGTCGTAGAGCATCGCGAACGACCGGGCGCCGTTGCGGAAGGCGGGATGCGCGGTCACGTCGTCGACCGGCGTGCCGCCGATATAGACCTTCCGCCCGTCGCGCAGGCTTTCGAGATGTTCCTCGCCGGTCTTAAGCATTACGCGTCTACCCTTCGATGTCGCATCCGAGGAAGGTGCGGCCGCATTGACGGGCGGCCTGGAGGACGGTGAACGACCCCGCGGCCGGATCGATGACGAAATCGCCCTCGTTGCTCACGGCGGACATCAGCGCGGCCTGCAAGCCGACCGGTTTGGCGTGGGGGTGCGTTTTCCGGTCGGTCTTCTCAAGCACGATGTCCGTGATGTTGTGGATCTTCCAGACCCCCTTGGCGCGGCGGGGCTTTTTCTGGAGCACGACGCAGTATTCCGCGCGCCGCCGCGTCCGGTACCCCATGCCGAACGTGCCCTTGTCCCAGGTCACCAGGTCGACGACATCGAGCGCCGTGCCGTCGAACCAGCCGTGAAAGTCCTGGCAGAGATGGAACTTGTCGATCCACAGGAACAGGTGGCCGGACGGCAGGAGGGCCCTGTCGATGCCGCGAATGAAGTCGATGATCGTGTCCTCGGACATCTGCGCCAGGGCGGCGCGGCGCTTGCCGCGCAACTCGCCCTCGTTGCCGTATTTGAGCTTTTCGAGCACCCCGCGGTATTGCGGATCGAGAAACGCCACCGGGATCGCCGCCTCGGGCAGCAGGGAAAGGAACACCAGCCCGTCCATCCGGAGGCGGGTATCGGGGACCAGCTCGTCGGGCAGGAGGAGAAGCGGGGCCAGAACGGTCCGCTGCCCCGAGAAGACCGCCGCGCGCGGCTCGTCTCCCGTCGTGCCGGCGGGGTCGCTCACGGGCGGAACGCGATCACTTCGCCGCGACCCGCTCCGCCTCGGCGCGGCGGAACTCGGGCAGCGTCATGCCGCCGGCGTAGATTTCGAAGCAGATCCCGTTGGGATCGTTGAAGAAGATTCCGTAGCTGCCGCTGCCGCCGTCGAGCCCGCCGCCTTCGGGGCCCTGCACGTAGGGGCCGTCGATCTCGATCCCGGCGGCTTCGAGCCTATCCTGCCAGGACTTGACCTCGTCGATGCTCGCGGCCGGCAGGGCGATGTGGTGGACGCCCACGGGCTCTTTCTTGGAATCGCCGCTCGGCAGGCGCCGGCCGTCCTCGAACAGGGCGAGCGAATGATGGCGTTCGCCGTCGAGCGAAACGAAGGCGACCCGGCCGACCGGCGCCCGGTCGACGCTGGTGAGCTCGCCGCCGATCAGCTCCAGAAACGCGATCTCCTCTTCGAGGTCGCGGACATGGAGCCCGACATGGCCAATGGATAGGCGGGACATCGCCCTGTCTCCCGATTTGCCGCCGGCAAGGTTAGCGCATTGCCCGGTCCAAGCGAACCGGCCTCAGGCGAGAAGCGTGCGCCTGAGAAAGCTGAGCAGGTGGATCACGGCGTATTCGCGCGCCTGCTTGCGGTCGCCCGGCAGGGCAACGCTGTGCGTCGCCGTGTCGTCGCCGATAGCGACCGCCATCCGCGCCAGCCCGGGCGGGACGTCCTCGCCCGGCTCCCGCCCGATCGCGGCGATCCCGACCGAAGCGCCGAAACCGGCCCTGACCCGGTTCGCCGCCTCCGCCGCGCGGGCTTCGCCCGTCGCCGTCGAGTTTTCCGTCCCACCCCAGGGTCCCAAGGTGCCGCCGACGAAGGTCTCCATCTCCGTGTCGATCCGGGTCAGCCGGGCGGCCACGAGACCGCCGGTGAAGCCCTCCGCCGCCGCGAGCGTCCGGCCCGTGTCCCGGAGCGCCGCGAGGACCACCGATTCCATGGTCTCCTCGTCGACGCCGAAGATGACGTCTCCGAGCAGCTCGCGAACCAGCGCTTCTTCCTCGGCGAGGATGGCGGCGGCGGCGTCCTCGTCGGGCGCCTTGGCGGTGATCCGCACCTTGAGGCCGTCGGCGCCGGACGCCTGGAAGGCGAGCGTCGGGTTGCCGATCCCGTCGAGCGCGGCGATCCGGTCGGCGAGGATCTCGGCAAGCCCCGACTCGCTCTGCCCCCAGGTGCGCAGGACGCGGCTGCGGATCACCGCCGCCGCGCCGGAGCGCCTCTGGAGGTCGGGGAGCACGGTCCCCTCCATCATCTCGCGCATCTCGTAGGGGACCCCCGGAAGAGCGTAGATCACCTTCTCGCCCACCGGGCAGACGAGGCCCGGCGCGGTGCCCGGCATCTGCGCGATGGGCCGTCCGCCGACCGGGATATCCGCCTGGCGGCGGTTGTTCTCGGTCATCACGCGGCCGCGCGATTTGAACAGGTCGACGATGCGCTGCTCTACCTCGGCGTCGCGGCGGAGCTCGACCCCCATCACCCGGGCGATCGCCTCGCGGGTGATGTCGTCCTGGGTCGGGCCGAGACCGCCGCAGCAGATCACCGCGTCGCTGCGTTCCAGCGCCTGGCGGATGCAGAACTCCATGCGGTCGGCGTTGTCGCCGACCTTGACCTGGAAGTGGGAATCGATGCCGATCAGCGCCAGCCGCTCGCCGATCCATGACGAGTTGGTGTCGACGATCTGGCCGAGCAGGAGCTCGGTGCCGATGGCGACCACTTCGCAGCGCAACCCGGACCCCCTCAGCCTTCCCGGACGATGAGCCGGATGTCGCTCAGCCGGTCGCCGTTGATCCCGGTCAGGTCCATGGCGCAGGCCGAGGCGACCGCGATGGCGTCGACCAGGGCGCGCAGCACCACCCTGTCGCCCGGCTTCGCCACCGACGCCCCGCCATAGGCGATGCTCCCGTCCGCGCGGACCGGCGTGTTCTGGAAGAAGTTGATGGGATCGGGCAGGTGCTCGTAGGCGATGCCGCGATCCGCCATCGCCTCGGCGAGGTTGGCGCGGCAACTCCGATGGTCTTCGAGCCCGAAACCGAGCCTGTAGCGCGGCGGGTCGCAGGCGGGGAAGATCATGTCGTGGCTTCCCACCGTGTCCTCGACGATCTCGAACATCGGCGCGCGGCGGACGCTGACCAGCCGGTCCCCGGCGCCGAGGGTGAGGCGCATCAGCTCGGCGCGGGTATGGCCGGGCGACAGGAACTCGCCGATGTCGTCGGCGCGGAAGGCGAAGAAATCGCAGATCTGGCTGCCCTCGACATTGACGATCTCGAGAAGCTCGCCGGCGCGCATGTCGATCCGCCCGCCATGTCCGCCCTCGATCAGGAGTTCCCGCATGTGTCGGCCCACCTTGTCATGCGGCACACAATAGCGTCTTTCGCCGGTTGACGACGCCCGTTCCCGCCGTCGACATAGGCATCGGGTCGACAAATCGCCACCGACTCGACATTCGCGTCCCCCGGATGCCGGGCGGGAATGTCGATCTCTGCCGACTCGGCCCGCCGGTCGGCATTTCGGTCGACAAATACCCTTTCGGAAATGCCGAACGCGCGCGGCGCCAGGAGCGCGGCCAGCGGCCCGCTCCGGGTGACGACCGCGTTGGTAACGATAGTCGTCGCATGCAAGATCGTGTCCTCCGTCTCGGCAGGCGGTATGCCCGGCAACGGAAAGGGGCGCCGAACCCTCCGGCGCCCCTTTCCCCCATTTCGCGTAGTGTGGAGAATATACCCCAAAACGCGTCCCGAGTCAAGCAGAAAATGCCCGTTCAGGATAAATTATTTGCTAAGTCACGGATTCCACAATATTTTTTCTCCCTTCCGATTCCACCCCGAAACCGCCGCCCGGACCCCCGATTCCGTCCCATGCTCCTGCCCCTGTGCGAGAGGAACGGGCTGCTCCGCCATCCCCACTTCCCGATTGTGCGAAATATGGGCTCAAACGTGTCCCAAGTCAAGAAGAAATTTCTCTTTCAGGCCATTTTTGGTGGTTTCCGGTTTCCCGTCCGCCCCTTTTGTCGTCATGCCCGGACTTGTTCCGGGCATCCACGTCCGTCCGCCGGCTCGCCCGCTCCCGGCTTGCACCGCGATGCCGCAAGACGTGGATGCCCGGAACAAGTCCGGGCATGACGCGGTTGGGGGGTGCCGCCCGGATGGACGGAAGCTTCGGGACCGGAACGCTATGCCGCCTTCTTCGCGGCCGCGAGCCGGCCGGGCGAGATCGAGCACTGGCCGCGGTCGGGGTTGGGCTCGACATCGCGTTCGACGATTTCGGCCAGCGCGTCGGCGCCGCCCACATAGTCCCCGTCGATCCAGATCTGCGGCACGGTGATCGGTGTCTTGGGACCGACGATGGGCTTGACCCGGGCCAGCATCTCGTAGAGCGCGGCGGGCTCGCGCACCACGTCGTGGTAGTCGTATGAGATCCCCGCCTCGTCGAGATAGCCCTTCGCGCGGACGCAGTGCGGGCAGGTCGCCTTGCCGAACAGCCGGTTTCCCGACACCGGCGCGCGCTTGGCGTAGGCCTCGATGATCGCCTGGGTCAGCACCCCCCGGTTGAGCGCCGCGCCCTGGCTGACGATGCGGCCCTCGACCAGGACGATCGGCGCGTGCCAGCCGCCCTTGGGCAGCGGCTTCCACCACTCGGTCAGCCAGTCGCGGGTGTCGACCTCGACCGGGACGCCGCCGAGCTCGGTCGCGACGACATCGGCGATCACGTCCCTGGTCAGCGAGCACTCGCCGCACGGGATCTTCACCTTGAACGGCCCCCACGCGCCCGCCCAGCGATAGAGTGTGACCTTGACCGGCTCCATCCCGTCTTCCCCGTTTGACCGCGGCAGGCTCTTTTCCCAAGATTGACGCGGCGATCCGCCCCGTCTTGCGCGGCGCGACCTTACACCAATCCGCGTGGGGCCGGGCGCCAAAAGGAAACGCGGTGCTCGACTCGGTTCCGATTGCGCTCGACGAGATCTACGTCCCGGCCAAGCGCCGCCGCACGCGGGACGACGCCAGGGTGGAGGAGCTCGCCCTCGACATCCTGGAGAACGGCCTCAAGAACCCGATCCACGTGCGCCGGGACGAACAGCGCTACGTCCTGGTCGAGGGGCTGCACCGCCTCGAAGCCGTCCGCGCGCTGGGCGAGGACACGGTGGACGCCCTGGTGGTCAGCGCCAAGCGGCATTAGGGCCAAATCCAACCTTTTCGGGTCTGGCCCCCACCCTCCCCCGACCCCTCCCGCAAGCGGGAGGGGGGAAGGCAAGGAGGGGCGGGCAAGCGAATCCCCTCTCCCCCGTGGGGGAGAGGGTCAGGGTGAGGACTCCCCACCATTTGTAAAGAGGGCTGTTGCACGCGTGAGTACGCGTGCTGCGCATCGGGTGTCGATCCTGCGTCACGCCGCATCGGCCTGTCTCGCGCGGGCGGGATCGAACAAGGTCTGGCTTTCGAGCATCGCGCAGGCGACGCCGAGCAGGCGGTCGGCGACGCCGCGCAGCGCACGCGCGTGGCCGTGGCCGCGGGCTCTGAGGGCGGTGTATTTCGCCTTGCTGAGGGGGTCGCGCTGTATCGCGATCCTGGCCCAGTGATAGACCGCGTTCTGGAGCCGGTTGTGCGACGCGAGACGCCGGATCACGATCAGCGACTTGCCGGACCGCTTGGTCACGGGAGCGACACCGGACAGGCAGCGCAGGGCCTGATAGTCTCGCCGGCGCAGGGCATCGTGTGCTTCTGCGAGCAGCGTGGCGAGGACGATCCTGCCGACGCCGGGAAGCGATCTCAGGATGTCCACGTCACGCTGCGCTTGCCCTCCCGGCGCGTCCTCCGGGGCGGCCGCCGATCGGGCCAGCGCCGCGGTCAGGCGGTCGATCTCGCGACGGGCCCTGGCGAGCTGCTGCGCGGCGACGGCGAGCTGGGCGAACACGACGTCGAGCTGGGCGATTGCGGCCTCGGCGGTGCCGGGCGCGACGGAGACCGCCGGCTCGCGCAGGATGCGGAGCGCGGTTTCGGCATCGATCCGGCGCACCCGATGGTGCTTCAGCAGCTTGGCGACGGTGGCGGAACGGACCCGCCGCGCCTTCGCGGGCGTCGGCGCAAGAGACCAGAGTTCGCGGACCCAGGCCTTGGCGAGATCGCTCTCGAGCTCGAGGAGCTGCGGGTAGTAGCGCCAGAGCTGCTGGCGGGCCCGGTTCGCCAGCCGGGTCCGCTCGCGGGTCAGGTCGCCGGCGATGCGCGACCAGGCGCGCAGCTCGACGATCTCCGGCGCCGCCGCATCGAGACGCCGGAACGCATGGCGGTCGGTCCGCAGGGCATCGCCGAGCACGCGGGCGTCGCGCCGGTCGTCCTTGGCGCCGGCCGGCGAGAAGCGGTCGCGGAACCGGTCGAGCTGCTTCGGGTTGACCGCGTGCACCGCGAAGCCGCGCTCCATCATCGTCTCGACCACCGGCCCGTGCGGCACCTCGATGGCGACCCCGATGACGTGCGCTTCGACGCCCGCCGTGGCAAGCACCCAGCCCGCCATCTCGGCCAGCCCGGCCCCGCCGTGACCGAAGGCGCGCTCCCCCAGCACCGTGCCGACGCCGTCGACGATGCAGACCCGGTGGCTCTCCGAGCCCCAGTCGATGCCCGCAAAATACTCAAACATGTCCATCGCATTCCCCTCGCGCCGTTGTGCCAACGGACCGCCACGATGCCCGCCAATCCCTGTACCGGCGCTCCAGGCGCAAACTCCCCACCGGGCGTCCATCGTGGCCAGGGACCGGGGCACAGGTCCTCACCAGGCGCTCAAGGCGCAGGGGGCAATCGGTCGCTCCCGATCCCTTGGCCCGTCCCGTCCGCAATGGACGGAACCCCACAATGGCAGGGCGCTTCGATCGACGACACCCGGCCACTGGCTTCGCCTCCGCGCTACGCGCTCCGGCAAAGCCAGTGGCCAGCCGGCACCGCCGCAATCAAGGTCACGGAAATCGCCAAGCAACGCCTGCACCCCAAACGGACAAAGCGTTGTGAGAGGTACAGGGGGTTCCCGTCGCAACCGGGTCCAACCGCGGCCGTTTGCGCATGAGCGCGCGATGCCGCTCGCCGAGCGCGTGCCAGAACGACGGGTCCCACCAGCGGACCGCAAGGCCCGACGGCGAGGGCAGGACGTGGATTTCGGTGTCGCCGAGGCGCGCGTCCTGTACCCCGTAATCGACCCGCCGGAGGCCGAACGCGGCCTTGAGAAAGACCTGCGCCGGGCGCTTGGCGGTGAAGGCGAGGATCGCCGGGCGGAACGCCTCGACCTTGGCCCGCAGCGCTTCGGCGTCGTCGCCGGTGCCGGTCAGGTCGGAATCGGCGCCCCACTCCGTCTTGTTGATGTCGGTGAGGCCGAGCCCGTGGCGCGGCAGTTCGCGGAACTCGGCCGGCGCGAGAAGCCTCGGCGTCAGCCCGGCTTCGGCGAGGATCGGCCAGAACTTGTTGCCCGGCCCGGCATAGGGGAGACCGAGCCTGGCCGAGACCGCGCCGGCCGCGCTGCCGCAGAGCAGGGTGACCACGCCCCGCTCCACGATGTCGGGAAGGACCGGCGCCTCAGAGGGCACGGAAGAAGTCGTTGCCCTTGTCGTCGACCACGATGAAGGCGGGGAAGTCCTGTACCTCGATGCGCCAGACCGCCTCCATGCCGAGCTCGGGATACTCGATGCAATCGACCCTGGTGATGCAATCCTGGGCGAGGCGGGCCGCCGGGCCGCCGATCGAGCCGAGATAGAACCCGCCGTATTCCTTGCAGGCCGCGGTCACTTCCGGCGAGCGGTTGCCCTTGGCCAGCATGACATAGCTGCCGCCCGCCTTCTGGAACTGCGCGACGTAGGAATCCATGCGCCCCGCGGTGGTCGGGCCGAACGACCCCGAGGCATACCCCTCGGGCGTCTTCGCGGGGCCGGCGTAATAGACCATCTTGTCGCGCAGGTAAGTCGGCATCTCCTCGCCCGCGTCGAGCCGCGACTTGATCTTGGCGTGCGCCGCGTCACGCGCGACCACCATCGAGCCGGTCAGCGAAAGCCGGGTCTTGATCGGATAGCGGCCGAGGGTCGCGCGGATCTCGTCCATCGGGCGGTCGAGATCGATGTTCACGACCTCGCCGCCGAGCGCGGATTCGTCGATCTCGGGCAGGTACCGCGCCGGGTTGGTCTCCAGCCGTTCGAGGAACACGCCTTCCCGGGTGATCTTGCCGAGCGCCTGGCGGTCCGCCGAGCAGGAGACCCCGAGCCCGATCGGCAGGGACGCGCCATGCCGCGGCAGGCGGATCACCCGGACGTCGTGGCAGAAATACTTGCCGCCGAACTGGGCGCCGATCCCCATCCCGCGCGTGAGTTCGAGGATCTGCTCCTCCATTTCCACATCTCGGAACGCGTGCGCCTGCTCCGAACCCCTGGTCGGCAGCCCGTCGAGATAGCGCGTGCTGGCGAGCTTGACGGTCTTCAGGTTGAACTCCGCCGACATGCCGCCGATGCAGATGGCGAGGTGGTAGGGCGGGCACGCCGCGGTTCCCAGGGTGCGGATCTTCTCGTCGAGAAAGCCGAGCATCGATTCGGGGTTGAGCCGCGCCGGGGTCTCCTGGAACAGGAAGGACTTGTTGGCCGAGCCGCCGCCCTTGGCGATGAACAGAAAGCCGTATTCCCCGCCCGCGTCGGCGTAGATCTCGATCTGCGCCGGCAGGTTGTCCCCGGTGTTGACCTCCTCGTACATGCCGATCGGCGCGAGGTTCGAATAGCGCAGATTGCGCTCGGTGTAGGTCTTGTGGATGCCGGCGGCAAGCGCGGCCTCGTCGTCGCCCCCGGTCCAGACCCGCTCCCCCTTCTTCCCCATGACGATGGCGGTGCCGGTGTCCTGGCACATCGGCAGCACCCCGCCGGCCGCGATGTTGGCGTTCTTCAGGAGGTCGTAGGCGACGAAGCGGTCGTTGTCCGAGGCCTCCGGGTCGTCGAGGATCTCGCGCAGCTGGGCGAGGTGGCCGGGCCTGAGGAAGTGCGAGATGTCGAAGAACGCCTGCTCGGCGAGGAGGCCGAGCGCCTCCGGCTCGACGGTCAGGATGTCTTCGCCCCGGAATCGCTCGACGCCCACATGGCCGGAAGAAAGCTTGCGGTACGGGGTCGCGTCGTCCGAAAGCGGAAACAGCGCGTGATGGGCGAATTCGGACATGGCGTGTTCTCTCCGAGGAGCCTGCATCCTCAAGATAGGGTTGCGGCGGCGTTCAACCAACCCGCGATCCGGAGCGTCCCTCGATACGGCGCTGACGCGCCTATTCGGGATGAGGAAGTTATTTCGCCCTACAATCCACCCTCACCCTGAGTAGCCGCGAAGCGGCGTATCGAAGGGGAGTTATATACTTGACGGAACGATCCGCGCTTCCTAGCCTCGCCCCTTGCCTTGGGGAGGTATAGGAGCGTGAGTGCGTTTCGACGCTAGCGACGCATCCGTATTCGATCGCGATGACGCGCCGTCGCAAATAGTGGGCTGACAGTGCCGCCGCCTGACCCGAAGATCTACCATATCGTCCATGTAGACCGGCTGGCTTCGATCATTGCGGATGACTGCCTCTGGTCGGATGCGCAACTCCAACACCGGGCGCGGCCGGGAACGACAATCGGCATGAGCGCAATCAAGCGGCGACGCCTGACCAATCCGGTGAAGTGTCGCCCCGGGCTGAACGTGGGGGAGTGCGTGCCGTTCTACTTCTGCCCGCGCTCCGTCATGCTCTACCTGATCCACATGGCCAATCATCCCGAACTCGATTACCGCGGCGGCCAAGGTCCCATCGTGCATCTGGAGGCCAATCTTCGGGAGGCGGTGGACTGGGCCGACCAGAACGAACGGCGATGGGCCTTCACCCTCTCCAACGCGGGTTCCGGCTATTTCAAGGACAGATGCGATCTGGCGCGGCTGGACGAAATCGAGTGGAGCGCCATCCAGGCGAGGAACTGGCAGGCCTGCAAGGAAGGCAAGCAGGCAGAATTCCTCGTCGAGAGATCGGTCCCGTGGACCCTGATTCGGCGTGTTGGCGTGCGTAACGCGGATACCCGGAATAAGGCATTGAAAGCAATAAGTTCGGCTGCTCACCAGCCGACTGTCACGATTCTGCGGGGATGGTACTATTGATGACACGGAGGCGGCACCGATGATTCGCTTCAAGACTGGCGACATCCTTGCCGAAGACGCCGAGGCCTTGGTCAACACGGTCAACTGCGTCGGCATCATGGGGCGCGGGATCGCGCTTCAATTCAAGAAGGCGTTCCCGGAGAACTTCCGTGTCTACGCCGAGGCCTGCGAGCGTGGCGAGTTGCGGCCCGGCCGCATGTTCGTGTTCGAGACACGCCAGCTCACCAACCCTCGCTACATCATCAACTTCCCGACCAAGCGGCACTGGCGCGGCAACAGCCGGATCGAGGATATTCAAGCTGGGTTGAAGGATCTCGCGACGGTGATCCGCGAGCGCAACATCCGCTCGATCGCCGTGCCACCGCTCGGCAGCGGTCTTGGTGGCCTCGAATGGAGCGACGTGCGACCGCGCATCGAGAAGGCATTGCGTGGCTTCAACGAGCTGGACATTGCCGTCTTCGAGCCCAGGGGTGCGCCGGAACCCGAGCGAATGGTGCGCGGCCGCGAAGTGCCGAGGATGACGCCGGGCAGGGCTGCGCTGGTCGGGCTGATGGACCGGTATCTGAGGGGACTGCTCGATCCCTTCGTCACCCTGCTGGAAGTCCACAAGCTCATGTACTTCATGCAGGTCGCCGGCCAGCCGCTGAAGTTGAGGTTCACCAAGGCACTCTATGGCCCCTACGCAGAGAACCTGCGGCACGTCCTGAACGAGGTTGAGGGGCACTTCATATCCGGCTACGCCGACGGTGGCGACAGGCCGGACAAGCTGCTGGAACTCGTGCCCGGCGCTATCGAAGATGCCGCCAAGGTCCTCCGCCGCTCCCCCAGAGTACGGGAGCGTTTTGAGAGGGTGACCGACCTCGTCAATGGCTTCGAATCGGCCTTCGGTCTCGAGCTTCTCTCTACGGTACATTGGGTTCTCGAACACGAAGCGCCCACATCGCCGGACGACCTCGTCGCATTGACTTACGCTTGGAACGAACGCAAGAGGGGCTTCTCGCCCAGGCAGATCGGACTGGCGGCACATATGCTGACCGAGAAAGGTTGGATCGACCCGGCCACGCCCGCGTTCCGCCGGCCAGCCCGTTAGTCGCGGCGCTTGCCGCCGACATAGTTGTTGTCAACCTCGACCGGCCCCAAGAACGGTCGATTGTTGTCATCGGCGAACGCCTTGCGGATACGTTGGAGCATGAACCACGCGGTCTTTTGGGTCACGCCCAGATCCCGATGCAGCTTCATGGACGAAACGCCCTTCGATGAAGCCAGGTGCATGTTGATGGCGATGGCCCAATGCCGAAGACCAACTCGGGACCGCTCCATCAGGGTACCAATGCGGACGCTGAAATGCCGCTTGCACGCCCGGCAGCGGTAGGGGCGCCGCTCGCTGCCCCTGTTCTCGGTCGTGTCGGTCGAGCCGCAATGCGGGCAGTGGCGACCGTCCGGCCATATCCGCGCTTCAAACCATTCGCGGGCCGCATCTTCGGTCGGGAACATCTGCATCGGTTCCAAGAACGTCATGCCCTTGCGCTCTGATATTGCGGGGCAGTGCGATAGCGCTTCTCCCTTTACTCGACGATATCGGGCTCCGACGCAATTCCGTCAAGTATATAAGTCCTTATCGAAGGGCGGCCTCGAGCCAAGCCCGTTGAGCGCCGACGCCAGCCCATCGAAGCCGTCGATCACCGCGTCCGCGCCCAACGCCGATGCCGGCACCGGGCTGTAGCCGAAGCTGACCGCGACGAAGGGGATCGAGGCGGCGCGCGCGGCGTCGGCGTCGATCGGGCTGTCGCCGACCATCGCCGCGGGGCGTCCTGTCCCGCCGGCGCGCGCGACCGCCTCCAGCAGCGGCTCCGGAGAGGGTTTCCTGACAGGGAGGGTGTCGCCGGCGACCACGCCCGCGAAATAGCGGGCGAGGCCGAACGTCTCCAGCACCGTCTCCGCCAGGTGTTCCGGCTTGTTGGTGCAGACCGCGAGCCGCGTTCCGCGCGCCGACAGCCCTTCCAGCGCCGCGTGCACGCCGGGAAACGGCGCGCTGCCCGCGACCGGCGCTTCCTCATAGGCCGCGATGTAGGCGGCGAAGGCGGCATCGATCCGGGCTTCCGATACCGGCTCCCCGGTCGCCCGGAACGCGTTCTTCATGAGGACCCGGCCGCCGCTGCCGATCAGCTGCCGCACCTCCTCGCTCGTCAGCGGGCGGCGCCCCTCCGCGGCGAGGACCGCGTTCGCCGCCGCCGCGATGTCCGGCAGCGTGTCGACGAGCGTTCCGTCGAGATCGAATACAACGGTTTCGGTCATGCTCTGTCGCGGTACCCTCGCGCTTCGTCTGCGGCGCGACTATTCTCGCCCGCGACCGATCCCGCAAGGGTTGCCATGGCCGCCAGCCTGCCCGTCCTCGCCGTCATCCCGGCGCGCTACGCCTCGACCCGGTTTCCCGGCAAGCCGCTGGCCATGATCGCGGGCAGGCCGATGGTGGTGCGGGTCTGGGAGCGCGCGCGGCAAGCGAAAACCGTGGACCATGCGGTGGTCGCGACCGACGACGAGCGCATAGCGGCGGTCTGCCGCGAGAACGGCATCGATTGCGAGATGACGGCGGCAAGCCACGCGACGGGGACCGACCGGCTCGCGGAAGTCGCCGGGCGGCGCCCCGCCGGGGTCTACGTCAACGTCCAGGGCGACGAGCCGCTGATCGATCCCGCCAGCATCGATGTCGTGGTCGAAGCGCTCCACCGCGTCCGCGACGAGGGGATCGAAGTCTCGACCTGCTATCTGGAGGACGCGTCGCCCGAGCAATGCGCCGACAGCTCGGTCGTCCACCTCGTGCCCGGCCTCGACGGCTGCGTGATGATGTTTACCCGGCTGCCAGTGCCGCTCGACTTCGTGGAGTCCACGCCGCGCAGGATCCATGTCGGCATGTTCGCCTTCACCGCTGCCGCGCTGGCCAGGTTCCAGGCCTGGGAACGGGGACCGGTCGAACGCGCGGAGAGCATCGAGCTGATCCGCGTCATCGAGCACGGGGAACGAATCGCCTGCGCGCCGGTGCCTCCCGGCTCCATCGGCGTCGACCGGCCGGAGGACGTGGCGCTGGTCGAAGTGGCGCTGGCGGCGGAAGGCGCGCGATGAACGAAATTGCCGATGTCCGCGGCCGGATCCGGCTGGTCAGCCTCGACTGCGACGGGGTGATGACCGACGGGACGCTCTACTACGGCGAGGACGGGCGGCAATGGCGCGCGTTCCACGTCCATGACGGGGTCGGCATCCGCATGCTGATCGAGGCCGGTCTGGAAGTCGCCTTCGTCACCGCGAGCCGCACGGCGGCCATCGAGCGCCGCGCGGAGGTGCTCGGCGTGCCCCACTGCCTGGTCGGCGTCGGCGACAAGCTGGAAGCGCTCGCGGGGCTGTGCGAACGCCTCGGCATCGGCTTCGAGGCGGTGGCCCATATGGGGGACGATCTCAACGACCTGCCGGTGCTGGAGGCGGCCGGGCTGGCGGCGACGGTGCCGAACGCCGTTCCCGCGGTCCGCGCGATCGCCCGCTACACGACGGGGCGGGGCGGCGGCGAGGGCGCGGTGCGCGAGTTCGCGGAATGGCTGCTCGACGGGCGCGCACGTGGCGAGAAGGAAGAATGAGCGACGGCGGCAAGGTCCCGGTGAGACGGGCGCTGTTTTCGGTCTCCGACAAGACCGGCCTGGTCGATTTCGCGTCCGCGCTCGCCGAACGCGGCACCGCGCTGGTGGCGAGCGGCGGCACCGCGCGGACGCTCGCCGATGCCGGGCTTGCGGTGAGCGACGTTTCCGAGCTCACCGGCTACCCGGAGATGATGGACGGGCGGGTCAAGACGCTGCATCCGGCCATCCACGGCGGAATCCTTGCCCGCCGCGACCTCGCCGCGCACCGCGACGCGATGGAGGCGAACGGGATCGCCCCCATCGATCTGGTCGCGGTCAATCTGTACCCGTTCGAGGAAACCGTCGCGCGCGATGCGGAACGCGAAGAGGCGGTCGAGCAGATCGATATCGGAGGACCCGCGCTGGTCCGCGCGGCGGCCAAGAACCACGAATTCGTGGTCGTCGCCACCGACCCGGAGGACTACGAAGGAATCCTTCGGGAGCTGGCGGAGAACGACGGGCGGACCACGCTCGATTTCCGCAGATGCCTCGCCGCCGCCGCCTATGCGCGGACCGCTTCCTACGACGCGGCGATCTCGCAATGGTTCGCGCGCGACGTGGATATCCCGTTCACCCGCCACATCGCCTTCGGCGGAACCCGCGCCGAGGTGTTGCGTTACGGCGAAAACCCCCATCAGGAGGCGGCCCTCTACCGCGCCCTGCCGGAACGGCCCGGCGCCGCCTCCGCCGCCCCGGTCCAGGGCAAGGCGCTCAGCTACAACAATCTGGGCGATGCCGACGCGGCGTTCGAGCTGGTGGCCGAGTTCGACCGCCCGGCCGTGGCCATCGTCAAGCACGCCAATCCGTGCGGCGTGGCCGTCGCCGATACGCTGGCGGAAGCCTATGCGCGCGCTTTCGCCTGCGATCCGGTGAGCGCCTTCGGCGGGGTGGTCGCCGCCAACCGCGGGATCGACGCGGCGGCGGCGGATGCGATCACCGAAATCTTCGTCGAAGTGGTCATCGCGCCCGGCGTCGACGAGGACGCCCGCGCGGCGTTCGCGAAGAAGCCCAATATCCGCGTGCTGGCGACGGGCGCGGTGCCCGAAACCGCCGCGCCCGGCCTCGCGATCCGGTCCATCGCCGGCGGGATGCTCGTCCAGGACCGCGACGCCGCGCGTCCGGACGCCGCGGATTTGCGCGTGGTCACGAAGCGGGCGCCCGACGACCGCGAACGCCGCGACCTCCTCTTCGCCTTCACGGTCGCCAAGCACGTCAAGTCCAACGCCATCGTTTTCGCGCGGGACCGGGCGACGGTGGGGATCGGGGCGGGTCAGATGAGCCGGGTCGATTCGACCCGCATCGCGGCCCTGAAGGCCGCCGATGCCGCGCGCGAGGCCGGCGAAGCGGAACCCGCCACGGCCGGCTCGGTGGCCGCGTCGGACGCGTTCCTGCCGTTCGCAGACGGGCTGATCGCGGCGGCCGATGCGGGCGCGACGGCGATGATCCAGCCGGGCGGCTCGATCCGCGACGACGAGGTGATCGCGGCCGCCGACGAGCGCGGCATCGCGATGGTCTTCACCGGCAGGCGGCATTTCCGCCACTGAGGGCGCGCGCCCTAACGTTTGGGCGCCGCCACGAAGGCCATCAGCACGAGCCCGACCGCGAAAAACGCGATGATCGTGGTCATGCCGGCGCGCTGCGATTCGAAGGTGAGCGTCGCCCATGCCAGGACGGCGGGTCCGGCGAAAGAGGTGACCTTGCCGGAGAGAGCGTAGAGCCCGAACATCTCGGTCCGCAGCTCGGTCGGGGCGAGATGGGCCATCAGCGACCGGCTCGCCGCCTGGACCGGCCCCATGAAGATGCCGAGCGGAAGAGCCAGGAGCCAGAACGCGGTCTTGCTCTCGACCACCAGCAGCGGCACGCCGAACACGATCAGTCCGATAATTCCGATCTGGACGGTTTGCTTGGAACCGATGCGGTCGTCGAGCCACGCGAAACCGGCCGCGCCGAGCCCGGCGGTGACGTTGAGCGCGATGCCGAACTGGATGATCTCCTCGAACGACATGCCGAACGTGCCGGCCGCATAGATGCCCCCGAAGGCGAACATCGTGTTCATGCCGTCGACATAGAACAGCCGGGCGAGCAGGAACCGCGCGATATTGGCGTGCCGCCTGATCTCGCGCAGCGTCGAGACCAGCTGGGCCAGCCCGTCGCGGATCGCCTCGCCCGCGCGAATCCTGATCCCGGCTTCGTCGGGAACCCAGAGGAAGGTCGGAATGGCGAAGACCGCGAACCAGAGCGCCACCATCGGCCCGACGATGCGGACGTGCTCGGCCTGCCCCTTGTCGAGCCCGAACAGCGGCCTCTCCGCCTGGACGAACAGGACCAGCAACAGGCCGAGGCAGGCGAGCCCCCCATATAGCCGAGGCCCCAGCTCCAGCCGGACAGGCGCCCGATGCGGTCTTTGGACACCAGCCCCGGAAGCATCGCGTTGTAGAACACGTTGCCGATCTCGAACGCGGTGTTGGCGATCACGAAGAAGGCCAGCGCCCACAGCATGTCCGCCGGGTCGGGGCGCGTGTACCAGAGAAACGCGGTTGCCACGACGGTGATCGCCGCGAAGGTGCCGAGCCACGGTTTGCGCCGCCCGGTACGGTCGGCGATCGAGCCGAGGATCGGGCTGAGTACCGCGATGAGAACGCCCGACACCGCGAGCGCGTGGCCCCACGCGGCGGTCCCCTCGATCGGGTTTTCGGCCACCGCGCGCGAGAAATAGGCCGCGAACACGAAGGTGACGATGACGGTGGGGAAGCCCGAATTCGCCCAGTCGTAGAGGCACCAGGCGAATTGCGCCCGCTTGCCCGCGACGGGAACGGCGATCTGCGCGGGGGAGGCCATGAACCGAGACTAGCACCCTTCCCGGCCGCTGTGGCACGATATGTGGCGGATGATGCCCCACACGCAGGAGCGCGAAAAATGGCGTATACGCTTGAGGAATTCTGTCGGGACTGCCGCGCGCATCTCGACCAAGACCCTGGCCCTCTGGGCCGCGAAAAGATCAGGCTCGATCTGGAACGGCTGCTTCGGGTTCCCGAATTCGTCGACGAGTATTGCGGTCCGGATGCCGAGCGCGGCGTCCACGTGATCTACGACGATCCCGATCTCGGCTTCCAGGTGCTGGCCCACATCAACGCCAAGGGGCGCGCCTCTCCGCCGCACGATCACGGCGCGTCGTGGGCGATCTACGGCCAGGCGACGAAATACACCGACATGACGGAGTGGGAGCGGGTCGACGACGGCTCCGACCCGGACCGCGGCGAAGTCAGGGAAGAGAAGAAATATCGCCTGACGCCGGGCAAGGCCGGGATCTACGCCGACGGCAAGATCCACTCCATCGACTACCCCGACGACGCGCGCTTCGTCCGGGTGACCGGAACCAATCTCGACGAGATCAACCGGATCGCCTTCGACCGCGATACCGGCGCGGTCAAGCAGATGGGTCCGCAGATCGCGAGTTAGCCCTCCGCCAGGGCCCGATCTCGCGTATGGCGGCGGGACGCATCCTGTATTCCATGCGCGAACCCGCCGGTCGCCATCTTGGGGGTGCCGCCATCTTGTCCATCGCGTCGCGGCTCGGCCCGGCGGTGCCGGTCGCGCCCCTTTTCGCCGTTGTCTGGCTCCTCGTGCTGCTTCGCATCCTGTGGCGGGATGCGCCGGTCGACGACGCGGCGACGCTGGCGCTCGGGCTCCTGTTCGGTATCGGCTTCGCGCGCGTCCGGCGACAGACCCTGGCGCTCGCTTCCGTGTTGGCGCTGGCCGCCCTGGGCTCGGCCGCGGCGCTCGGGGACTGGTGGGCGCTGTGGAGGGGGCTGGGCGACGCGACGACCTTCGCCGCCTTCTTCGTCACCCTCGTCGCTCTGCGCACGACGGCGGAACGGCGGCCCGAGACGGCCCGCACCCGCCGCCTGATGGCGCTGCTCGACCCCCGGCAGAGGTCCGCGGCGACGCTCTACGGCGCCAACGTCATGGGCTCGGTGCTGGTGGTCGGCGCGCACGCGGTCCTCGCCCCGGTGCACGACCGGAACGCGCCGGAGCCGGAACGCCGGCGGGCCGCGATCATCGCTCTGCGCGGCATGGGGCTCGCCGGGCTCTGGTCGCCGTTCTGGGTCGCGATGGCGGTCGGGTTGCAGCATTTGCCCGACGTGCCGCTGTGGTCGGTGATGGCGCTGGGACTCGCGCTCGCCGTCCCCGCCCTCGTCCTGGGCCAGGCGATGGCCGGAGCGTTCCAGGGCGGAACGCGGACCGCGCTGGCCGCGCTGCTGCCGGTCGCGCCGCCGGTCGCGGTGGCGGCGGCGGCCGTCGTTGCGCTGGCCAGCTTCACGGCCCTGCGCCCGCTGGAAGCGCTGTTGCTCGGGATTCCCGCCGTGTGCATCGCCGCGCAGCTGCCGCTCGGACGCGGCGCCATCCGGGAGGTCGTCCGGGTTTCCTACGACCGCACACCCTCGGTGCTGGGCGAGATGGTGATCGTGACCTGCGCGTTCGTGCTGGGCCGGGTCCTGGCCGGCGGGCTCGGCGTCCTCGATCCGGCGCTCTGGCCCGGCCCGGAGGCGCTGCCGGCCCCCGCCGTCATCGCTTCGATGGTCGTCGTCCCGGCGGCGCTCGCTCTGTTCGGCCTCCACCAGATCGTGACCATCACGGTGTTGCTGGTGCTGTTCACCCAGGTGCCGACCGGGGTGGCGGACCTGGTCCTGTTGCAGAGCGGACTGATTTCCTGGTCCATCGCGTCGATGATCGGGCTGTCGGCGATTTCCACCGTCGCCGCCGCGTCTTTCTTCCACGTTCGGCTGGAGCGCGTCGCTTTCGGCGCGAACCTGACATTCGGCGCGGCGGTCGCGGTGCTGGGAACGGGGGTCCTGTCGCTCCTGAACGCCGTCCTCGTCGGGTGACGGGGCCGCGCGGCGAAAATCGTTTGTGTACATACAAACTTGGGCCTAAGGTTCGGACGGTCCGAGCCCGGAGGAGCGCGATGACCTTCGTCAGGAACGCATGGTACGTCGCCGGATGGGCGAGCGAGCTCACCCAGGCGCTCGAACGCCGCACCATCCTCGGCGAGGACGTGGTTCTCTACCGGACGAGCGGCGGCGACCCCGTGGCGCTGCGCGACCGTTGCCCGCACCGCTTGCTGCCGCTCTCCAAGGGCCGGCTGACCGATGACAGGATCCAGTGCGGCTATCACGGGCTGGTGTTCGACCGCAGCGGCGCCTGCGTCCACGTGCCGGGGCAGGAGGTGATCCCGCCCAACGCCCGCGTGCGGAGCTACCCGGTCGCCGAACGGCTGGGCCTGATCTGGATCTGGATGGGCGATCCGGACGAGGCCGATCCGGCGGAAATCTACGACCTTCCCGAATACCACCGGCCCGATTGGGGCGTCGCGTATGGCGATGCGCTGCACGTGAAGGCCGACTACCTGCTGCTGTGCGACAACCTGTCCGACCCGTCGCATGTCGAATACGTCCACCCGACGACGCTCGGCAGCCCGAGCTCGGAGGGCGTCGGCGTGGAGTTCGAGGACGAGGAATGGGGCGTGACCACAAGGCGGTGGTCGCTGGATTCGGAGCCGATCGGCTTCGCCAGGGCGTTCGGCAATTTCGACGGGCGGGTCGACCGCTGGCAGTACTACCACATGCACACGCCGTCGACCGCGATCATCGATTTCGGGACCGCGCCCGCCGGGTCCGGGATGGCGGCCAAGGCAGGCAATGCGGACAATTACATCCGGGTCTATTCCTGCCATTTCATGACGCCGGAAACCGGGACGACCTGCTACGACTACTGGCTGCATGTGCGGAATTTCGGCGCGGACGACCCCGGGGTGGGGGAGGGAATCTCGGAGCAGTTCCGCAACGCCTTCGCCGAGGACAAGGACGTGCTGGAAGCGATCCAGTGCGAAGAGGACAGGTTCGAGGGCGGCACCCGCGTGGGGCTCGACCTCGACGCGCCCGCCGCGCTGTTCCGCCGCAAGATCGACCGCCGGATCAGGGCCGAAGCAGCGTGAGGAGACCGCGATGAGCGCCGACATCAGGAAGACCAGCGTGATCGTCGAAGAGATCCGGTCCGACATAGGCCGGCCGGTCGATCCGCCGACCCGCAAGGCGGCGGCGATCGCGGTGATCCGCAACCCGTTCGCGGGACGCTACGAGGAAGACTTGACCCCGCTGATGGATATCGGCGCGGAGCTCGGCGGGACGCTGGGCGACATGTGCGTCGACGCGCTCGGCATCCGCCCGGAAGAGGCGGAGAGCTACGGCAAGGCGGCCATCGTCGGCGAGCGGGGCGAGTGGGAACACGCCGCCGCGATTCTGCATCCGAAGCTGGGCGCGCCGTTGCGCAAGGCGGTCGAGAAAGGCGCGGCGCTGGTCCCCTCGGTCAAGAAGCTGGGCGGGCCCGGCACCCCGATCGACATCCCGCTCGGCCACAAGGACGCGGCCTATGTCCGCAGCCATTTCGACGGGATCGAGGTTCGCCTGGCCGACGCCCCGCGCGCCGACGAGATCCTGGTCGCCGTCGCGGTGACCGACTCCGGCCGCCCCTTCCCCCGCGTCGGCGGCCTCACCACCGACGAGGCCAAGGGCGAGGACGGGCTGCGTTAGAGTCGAGCCCGACCCAGTCCGGTCTGTACCCTCGCGCCCACCCTCCCCCGGCCCCTCCCGCCAGCGGGAGGGGAGAAGATAAGACCGAGGCGATGCAGCGACGCCCCTTCTCCCCAGCGGGGAGAGGGTCGGGGTGAGGGGGGGCCGGCAACCGGGGTTGGGCAGGCAGGAGGCGCCCTACAGCACCTCCGGCAAACGCTCCGCGGGCGGCGTGTTACGGCTGCGGCCCGAGGCGACCTTGCCGTCGATGATCACCATGCCGACCCCGGGAATGTCGCCCATCCCGACCGATTCGAGCAGGTTCTTGCCGGCCGTATGCTGGGCGCGGTCGATCAGCACGAAGTCGGCGGCACGGCCTTCCTCGATCAGCCCGCAGTCGAGTTCCCGCATCCGCGCGGTGTTGCCGGTGGCGAAGCAGAACGCGATCTCGGCCGGGACGTCGCCGAGCGCGGACAGCATCGAGACCATCCTGAGAATGCCGAGCGGCTGAACCCCCGAGCCCGCCGGCCCGTCGGTGCCGAGGATGACGCGGTGAAGCTGGTCGAGCTCGCGCGCGGTCCTGAGCGCGAACAGCGCCGAGGCCTCGTTGCCGTTATGGACGATCTCGATCCCGGCCTGGCACTGCTCGCAGAGGCACGCGATCTGGTCCCGCGGCAGCGAGGTGTGCCCGCCGTTGATGTGGCCGATGATGTCGGGCCCGGTCTCGAGCACGATGTCGGCGTCGATCAGCCCGGAGCCGGGGATCGAGGGGCCGCCGGTGTGGATCGTCGACTGGATGCCGTATTTGCGCGCCCAGCCGACCATCTTCTTGGCCTCCTCGCCGGTCTTGACGCCGCCGAGGCCGATCTCGCCCAGCAGCTTGACCCCGGCCTCGGCGAGGAATCGGAAATCGTCCTCCTCCATCCCGGTCTCGAGGATCGGCGCGCCCGCGCGGACCTTCACGCCGCCCGGCGGGAAGGACGAGAAGGCGCGCTGCGCGGTGATGCCGAGCGCGACCACGCCCTTGGGGTCGCGCGGGCGTCCGGGGAGGTGAACCTCGCCGGCGGAGATCATCGTCGTCACCCCGCCATGCATCGTGGAATCGATCCAGTTGAGCTGGCTCTGGCGCGGCGTCCAGTCGCCGAACACGGGGTGGACATGGCTGTCGATCAGCCCGGGGGCGAGCGCCACCCCCTTCGCGTCCACCACGACGTCGGCGCCGGCGGTATTGCAGTCGGCCTCCTTGCCGAAGGCGGCGATCTTTCCGTCCTCGGCGACCACCGTGTCGGCATCGAGGATCGGGTTCTCCAGCGCCCCGGAGAGAAGCAAGCCGATATTCCTGATGACCAGCTTTTCAGCCATGGCGCGCGCCCCCGCATCGGTGTTCCCAGGGCGCGAACATCCCCGAAGCGGCGGGCCGGTTCAAGACCCGCCGGCGGTGGCGGAGGGTCGCGTGGGGCGGCCTATTCGCCGGCGGCGGCGAGCGGCTGGGCACCCCGTTCGGCGGCGATCCGGTTCTCGATGATGCGGCGCGCCTGGATGCCGCCGCCGTCGTGGTTGATGTCGACCCGCGCCCTGTCCGGCGCGGTGTTTATGTTGTCCTGCTGGAGCTGGATGATTTCCAGATCCTCCTGGAAGGCGGTGTGGACGTTCTCGTAGAGGAGGTCGGTCACCCACGGCTCGTCGATGCGGAAATCGTGCGCCTGGGCCCAGAAATAGTGGGTCGTCGTCCCGGTTTCCGGCGTGATCGCGTTGAGGTTGCGCATGGAGAAGCCCTGGCTGCGGTCTCCCTCGGGCGCGCCGGTGCCGGCGACGGCGCCGCCGATGTCGAGGCGGACGAAGGCCGGCGGGGTGTATTCGATGATCTGCCAGCGGTCGATGTGCTGATCCGGCGCGAACCCGCCCGCCTTCTGGAAAAACGGGGGCGGTGGGCTGTCGAGCACCCAGCGGGTCACGCGGACGAGCTCGCCCTCGCGCTCCGCCTTCATCGGCGTCTCGGCGACCGCGTCGGTGCCGAGCGTGGTCGGATGGATATAGCTGAGATGGGAGAGGTCCAGCAGGTTCTCGACCAGCAGGACGTAGTTGCCCTGGAGGTCGAGCTTCTCGCCCCGGGCGCGCCAGTCGGGATCGTCGATCCAGTGGAAGTCCTCGATCAGGCCGGGATCCGCCGCCGCCGGGTCGCCCATCCAGATCCAGATCCAGTGATAGCGCTCCACGGTGGGGAAGGCCCTCACCCTCGCATTCGGCGGGATCGCGGTCTGGCCGGGAACCCGGATGCACCGGCCGGACGGGTCGTAGAGCAGCCCGTGATAGGGGCACTCGACGTTGTCGCCCTTGAGCTTGCCCTTCGACAGCGGCGCGTGGCGGTGGCAGCAGCGGTCCTCGAGCGCCACCGGCGCGCCGTCCTCGCGGCGGTAAAGCACGACCGGCATGTCGAGCAGCGTCCGCCGCAACATGTTCTGGCGGCCGACCTCATGGTCCCAGGCGGCCACGTACCACGCGTTCTCGATGAACATTCCGCTCTCCCCCGTTCGTGCCGTCCGGGTCCAGAAAAGCGAAGGGCGGCACCGGGGTGCCGCCGTATCGCCGTCTACGGGCCGGAAACTACTCGGCCGCGATCGCCGCTCCCGCCTCCGCCTGCTCGGCCGCGATCTTGCGGTCGATCATGGCGCGCGCGGCGATGCCGCCGGCGTCCTGGTTGGTCTCGATCGTCGGCCGGTCGTCCCAGTTTTCCTCCTGCAGGTCGAAGACCTCCCAGTCCTGGTGGAAGGCCTGCCAGATCTGCTTGTACTGCATTTCCACGAAATCGGGCTCGATCGGCTTTCCCGGGACCTGGTAGGCGTTGGACCAGAAGTAATGCGTGCTGGTGTCGGTCTCCGGGGTGACGAAGTTGAGGTTGTGGAAACCGAACCCGTCGCCCGGCACGTCGCGTTCGAGCTCGGTATGGCCGAACTCCTTGCCTTCCGCCGCGCCCGGCGCCGCGCCGGTGAACAGCCGCACCGCGCCCGGCATGCGGAACTCGATGATCTGCCAGCGGTCGACGATCGTCTCTTCGGGCCACTGGCACATCTTCTGGTAGGTCGGGGGCGGGTTCTGGCCGATGGTCCAGCGCGCCACCGTTACCGAATCCTCGTCCTTGAGGGTCTTGAGCACCGCGTGCTCGGCGACCGCGGCGTTGCCGATGGTCGAACGATGGACGAAGGCCAGATGCGAGAGATCCAGCAGGTTGTCGATCACCAGCTTGTAGTTGCCGTTGACGTGGAAATAGGTGCCCTTGTCGCCCCAGTCCTCGGCGCTCTTCCACGGATAGGGCACGATCAGGCTCTCGTCGGCGAGCGCCGGATCGCCCGTCCAGATCCAGATCCAGTTGTATTTCTCGACCACCGGATAGGCGCGGACCTGCGCGCCGGGGGGGATCGTCGTCTGCCCCGGCACATGGACGCACTTGCCGGTCACGTCGAACTGAAGCCCGTGATAGAAGCAGGACAGGATATTGCCCTCGACGCTGCCTTTTCTGAGCGGCATGCGGCGATGGCAGCAGCGATCCTCGAACGCCACCGGATCGCCGTCCTCGGTGCGCCAAAAGACGATGTTTTCGTTGCAGATCGTGCGGCCGAATGGCTGGCGCGTGATCTCGTGCGGCTCCGCGGCCACATACCAGCAGTTTTTCAGGAACATGGGAGGGCTCCTCCGTTCGCGGGAATTCCTATCCTTGAGCCAGCGATTATTCGCCACCGGGGCACGTCAAGTCAATGTCGGCCCGCGGGCTGGGGCCGGCTATAGTCGGGCGGATTCGAGAAACCACGCGCCCAAGGGAGGCCGCCATGCAGAACCGAGCGATGTACCCCGAAACCATCCACCCGCCGATCGGCGCCTACGCGCACGCCGTCGAAGTGCCGGCGTCCGCCAAGACGATGTTCATCGCCGGCCAGGTCGGGATCGACATCGACGGCAACGTGCCGGCCGACTTCGCCGCCCAGGCCGATCTCGCCTGGCAGAACCTGATGGCGATCCTGGAGTTCAACGGGATGCGCATGAAGGACGTGGTCAAGATCACCCATTTCCTGACCGATGCCGCCGACATCCCGGCCTATAACGAGGTCAGGAGCAAGTATCTCGGCGAGGAACGGCCCGCATCGACGCTCCTGATCGTGGCCGGCCTCGCCCGGCCGGACCTGCTGGTCGAGGTCGAGATGGTGGCCGCGATCCAGCGATAGTGTCGTGATTTTGAAGTTCGCATGACTTCGCGTTGGCTGTGCGGTCTGCCCAGCCCGACCACTTCTCTCGTCATGCCCGGACTGGATCCGGGAATCCGGGCGACAGCGGTGCTTGTGGCGTCGGACCCCGGAACAAGTCCGGGGTGACAGCTTTGGGAGTCGACCGCCGGGAAATCCGTGCCGGGGCGTATCCGAAACGGATAGAAGCATCGCTGCCCTGCCTTTTCCCGTCATGGTCGGCGGAGGCCGACCATCCACGTTTTGTTTTTGGTTTCAACGCCGTAAAAACTCGTGGATGGTCGGCCTCCGCCGACCATGACGTCGAGGGGGCGGGGCGGCGCGCGGTCTCTTCGACCGAGATCCTGCCTTGCATCGCCATCCCGGCCACCCGCTTCGTCATGCCCGGACTTGTTCCGGGCATCCACGTCTTGCGGCCTTGCGGTGCGAGCCGGGAGCGGGCGAGGCGGCGGAGGGACGTGGATGCCCGGAACAAGTCCGGGCATGACGGTCGGGGAGGAAGAACCGGAACACAGAGGACGGCGACGAGGGAGATGCCGGCGTGCCGAGATTCGAGCTTCGAACCCCGCGATCGGCGGGAAACCCGCTTCTGCTCAAGGTTTTCGCCCAGCCTACAAAATCTAAACCGGACAGATCATCTGGTACATAGACCGGACATACCTCGTGTTACTGACAAACCGCGTTTCACCGGCTTGACGCGGTATGCCGGAGTGATACCCTAGCGGCACGTGGTGATTTGGCCCGACCGGCTTGCGGCCACGAAAAACAATCAGCTAAAAGGTCGGAGGCGCGATACCCCCGACTTTCCGGTCGGGGGTTTTTGTTTGCGCCCGGAGGAACATGGAAATGGACGGTGACGCCCGGAAAGAGACGGCCTGGCGCCCTCAGACCAGGCTGGTGCGCGGCGGATTGCAACGCTCGGCGTTCTGCGAGACTTCGGAAGCGATCTACGCCACCTCCGGTTTCGTCTATGACGCCGCCGAAGACGCCGAGGACGCGTTCGCGAACCGCGTCGAGCGCTACATCTATTCGCGCTACGACAACCCGACGGTCGGGATGTTCGAGGAGCGCCTGCGGCTGATCGAGGGCGCGGAAGCGTGCCGCGCGACCGCGTCCGGCATGGCGGCGGTGTTCGCCTCGCTTGCCTGCATGGTGGAGGCGGGAGACCGCGTGGTCGGCGCGCGCGCCCTGTTCGGCTCCTGCCTCTATATCCTGACCGACATCCTGCCGCGGCTGGGCGTGGAGACGACCATCGTCGAGAGCCCCGATCTGGCCGAGTGGGAGGCCGCGCTCGACCGGCCGACCCGGGCGGTGTTCCTGGAATCCCCGTCCAATCCCGGCCTCGACATCTTCGACATCAGGGCGATCTCGGCGCTGGCGCACGATGCCGGGGCGATGGTGATCATCGACAACGTGTTCGCCACCCCCTTGCTGCAACGCCCGCTGGAGCTCGGCGCGGATATCGTCGTCTACTCGGCCACCAAGCACATCGACGGGCAGGGGCGCTGCCTCGGCGGCGCGGTCCTCGGCAGCGAGGCCTATTGCATGGACACCCTGAAGACGTTCATGCGGCACACCGGGCCCTCCATGAGCCCGTTCAACGCCTGGGTGCTGCTGAAGGGGCTGGAAACGCTGCATCTCCGCCTGCAACAGCATTGCCGGTCTACGCTGGAAATCGCGACGGCGCTGTCGCAGCGGGACGACCTCGTCCGGGTGCTGTACCCGGGCCTCGAAAGCCACCCCCAGCACGCCCTCGCGAAGTCCCAGATGTCCGATTTCGGCAGTGTCGTCACCGTCGATGTCGCCGGCGGGAAGGAGCGCGCCTTCCGCTTCATGAATGCGCTCGACCTGATCGACATTTCCAACAATCTGGGCGACGCGAAGAGCCTGGCGACCCATCCGGCGACGACCACCCACCAGCGCCTGTCGCCGGAGGAACGGGAAAGTCTGGGGATCACCGACGGGCTGGTGCGGCTCTCCATCGGGCTCGAGGACCCGCGGGACCTGCTGGAGGATATCGCCCGCGCGCTCGACGGCGCCTGACCCTCGCCGGCGCGCGATTGACGCCGGGCCGGATCGTCCTAGACTCACCGGGCTGGAGCCGGGCCGTCTTCGGCAGGCCAGGGAGATTTCATGTACACAGCCGTTACCCGGGCGATCCGCGTTTCCGTCGAGCCGGTCTATCTCGACCAGCAATCCTCGCCATCGGATGCCCACTACGTCTGGGCCTATCACGTCAAGATCAGCAACGAGGGCGCGGCGACGGTGCAGCTTCTGACCCGCCACTGGAAGATCACCGACGGGCTGGGCCGGTTGCAGGAGGTGCGCGGCGCGGGCGTCGTGGGCGAACAGCCGGTGCTTGCGCCCGGCGAGTCCTACGAATACACCTCGGGCACGCCGTTGCCGACGCCGTCCGGAATCATGCTCGGCAGCTATGGGATGAAGGGCGCGGACGGGGAACGCTTCGACATAGAAATTCCGGCTTTTTCGCTCGACTGTCCCGACGAGCCCAAGCAACTCAACTAGCCCGCGGGGCCTGGAGCCGCCGGAGACTCCGGGCGTCCAACATCAACGGGAAACGCATGGCAGTGTCGACACACCGAAGCCCGCTGACCACGGTCGAGCCGCTAATCGACCGGCCTACGTTCGAGGAGGCCGCCGAGGCGGTCCGCACGCTGATCCGCTGGGCCGGCGACGACCCCGCCCGCGAAGGTCTGAGCGAGACGCCGGGCCGTGTGGTGCGCGCGTTCGACGAATGGTTCTCCGGTTACCGGGAGGACCCGTCGCTGATCCTCTCCAAGACGTTCGAGGAGACCGACGGCTACGACGAGATGGTGGTGCTGCGCAATATCCGCTTCACCTCCCATTGCGAGCATCACATCGCGCCGATCGTCGGCCGCGCCCATATCGGCTACCTGCCGACCCGGCGGGTGGTGGGAATCTCGAAACTCGCCCGGCTCGTCGACGTCTATGCCAGGCGGCTGCAGATCCAGGAAAAGATGACCGCCCAGATCGCCAACACCATCAACCACATCCTGGAGCCCCAGGGCGCCGCCGTGGTGATCGAGGCGAGCCACCAATGCATGACGACGCGCGGCGCCGACAAGCCGGGTTCGACGCTGATCACCAGCCAGATGACGGGCGCCTTCCGCGACGACGCCTCGACCCGGCGCGAGTTCCTGTCGGCCATCGGGAATCCCCAGATGGGGCAGGCCTGGTCGGCCTAGACGGGGGAGGCGCCGACGCGCTTCGCCTGGGGGCCGGTCGGCCCCGGGCCGGGTCACAGCCAAGGACGATGACGTGGTCGATTTCCGTCCCATCTTCTTCGTCGTCGGGATACTGCTGACCACCCTCGCATTGGCCATGCTGGTGCCGATGGCGGCGGACCTCGTCGACGGGCATCCGGATTGGCAGGTCTTCGCGGGCGCCAGCGGGCTCACATTATTTATCGGCGTGTCGATGATACTGACGTCGCGCGCGCCCCGTTTTACCCTCGGTATCCGCCAGGCGTTCCTGCTGACCGCGGGAAGCTGGCTGGTGCTGACCACCTTCGCCGCTCTCCCCTTTGCCTTCTCGGAGATGGGGCTCAGCTACACCGACGCCTTCTTCGAAGCGATGTCGGGCATCACCACCACGGGGTCGACGGTGATCAGGGGTCTCGACGAGGCGCCGTCGGGCATTCTCCTGTGGCGCGCCCTGCTCCAGTGGCTGGGCGGGATCGGCATCATCGTCATGGCGGTCGCCATCATGCCGATGCTGCAGATCGGCGGCATGCAGCTCTTCCACACGGAGTCGTCGGACCGATCCGACAAGGTGATGCCGCGGATGACGCAGATCGCCAGCGGCATCGGCCTTACCTATCTGGGGCTCACGGTCGCCTGCGTGCTGCTTCTCATCGCGGTGGGCGTCGGCGGGTTCGACGCGGTGGTCCATGCCATGACGACGATCGCCACCGGCGGCTTCTCCACCTCCGATTCCTCGGTGGGCGGTCTCGGCAACGCGGCCGCCGAGGGCATCATCATCCTGTTCATGATCGTGGGCTCGCTGCCCTTCGTGCTCTATCTGCGGGCGATGACCGGCCGGCCGTGGGTGCTGTTCCAGGACATCCAGGTCCGCGCGTTTCTCGGCATCGTTGTCGTCATCGTCGCGCTGATGGTTGCGTGGCGCGTGTGGTCGGGCGGCGTGACGACCGTCGACGCGATCCGCACGGCGAGCTTCAACGTCGTTTCGATCATCACCGGGACCGGCTACAGCACGACGGGATATGACGGCTGGGGCGCGTTCGCCACCGCGACGTTCTTCTTCATCATGTTCATCGGCGGCTGCGCGGGCTCGACGACATGCGGGATCAAGGTGTTCCGTTTCCAGGTCCTTTACATCACCGCCCACGCGCAGCTGCGTCGCCTCGTGCAGCCCCACGGCGTGTTCGTGCCGCATTTCAACCGGCGCCCGATCGAGCAGGACGTGGCGACTTCCGTGATGAGCTTCTTCTTCCTCTTCGTCGCGTGCTTCGGCGTGCTCGCGCTGGCGCTGGGCGCGCTGGGCCTCGATTTCATCACCGCGGTGTCGGGAGCCGCGACGGCGATCTGCAATGTCGGCCCGGCGCTCGGCGAGACGATCGGCCCGTCGGGCACTTTCGCGTCGCTTCCCGATGCCGCCAAATGGGTCCTCGCGGCCGGCATGTTGCTCGGCCGTCTGGAGCTATTTACGATCCTCGTGTTGTTCACGCCGTCCTTCTGGAGGGGGTAGCGCGTGCCCGCCACGAGCCGCGACGGCCAGCGTGCGATGAGCGATGTCGAGGCGATCGGCTGGCTGGTCGGGTTCGACACCACCTCCGCCAAGCCCAACAAGCCGCTGATCGACGCCGTGGCGGCTTACCTCTCGGAACACGGCGCCACGATCCGCCAGGTGCCCGACGAGACCGGCGACAAGGCCAATCTGTTCGCGACGTTCGGCCCGCCGGACGCAGGCGGGATCGTGCTGTCCGGCCATTCCGACGTGGTGCCCGTGGAAGGCCAGCCCTGGACCGGCGACCCGTTCGCCATGGTGGAGCGCGACGGCAGGCTCTACGGCCGCGGCACCACCGACATGAAGGGGTTCATCGGCTGCGTCCTCGCTTTGGCGCCGGAGCTCGGCGCCGCCAGCCTGACCCGGCCGGTCCACATCGTGCTGTCGCATGACGAGGAAGTCGGCTGCATCGGGGTACGCTCTCTCATCGCGCTGATCGGGCGGGAACTGCCGAGGCCGGCCTTCGCGATCGTGGGCGAGCCGACCGAGATGCGGGTCGTCAATGCCCACAAGGGGATTTCCCAGCAGCATACCAGCGTGCTCGGCCGCGACGGGCATTCGAGCCGGCCGGAAGCGGGCGTGAACGCCATCCTCTTCGCGGCCGAATATATCCGCCGGATCGAAGCCATCGTCGGCTCGCTGCCCCGGGACGGGATCGCCGGATCGTTCGATCCGCCGGGGACGACATTCAATATCGGCCGGATCGCCGGCGGTTCGGCGGTCAATATCATCGCCCGCAGCTGCGATTTCCGCTGGGAAATGCGCCCCACGCCCGATGTCGATCCCGCCAATGTGCTCGAAAGGCTGGAAGCGTTCGCGAACGACGCGCTGGTGCCGCGGATGCGGGCGGTGGATCCGGAGGCCGGCATACGGACCGTCGTCGACATTACCGCACCGACACTGGGGCCGATGCCGGGTTCGGAGGCCGAAGCCTTCGCGCTCCGCCTCACCGGGCAGAACGAACCCTCCACCGCGCCCTATGTGTGCGAGGCGGGGCTGTTTGCGGAGGCGGGCGTGCCTTCCATCGTCTGCGGACCGGGGAGCGTCAGCCAGGCTCATCAGCCGGACGAATTCGTCAGCCTGGAGCAGATCGCGGCGTGCAGCGCCTTTCTCAAGCGGGTCCTGGGGACGGTCAGCGCCTAGCCCGCACTTCCCGCCACGGTCATGGCCGGGCTTACCTGAGAAACGCTGCGAGACTTTTCCTCATCTCGCCTTCGAGAGCCCGGTCGAGGGCACGAATCATCGACGCGGTCATGCCATACCATGCGCGCTCGCGGTCGTTGAGCGTGACATCCTCGGCCACGGTCCGCGAGTGGCGCGCGGTGGCCGAGGCGTATGCCAGCTCCTTCCCGGCGGGATCGAATATCCGGACGTCGATGGCGATAACCGCGTCGTAGCGTTCGGTCTGGTCGGTGGTGAATGCACCGCGGATACCCTCGGTGCGTTGGAGCGCCGTTTCGGTCGCGGACGCGTCGCGGATCGCGGCCTCGGCCCGGCCCTTGTCGCCGCCGGGACGCAGGCGGTCCCGCGCCCATTGCCTCGCGGCATGCGCCGGTCTCAGGGGAAACAGATGCTCCACATTGGGCGCCTTCAACGGCGACCGATAGGCCTCCACGATGTCGATCCGGGCAACGTCGAGGCGGATCGGCGGCTTGTCGGTGAAACGGATCTCGGAATAGCTCGGCACCTTGGGCGCGGAAGTACACCCGGCGACGAAGAGCGCCAGAAGCAACGAAGCGCGAAGCGGCAGGCAGCGCATCGGCGGCCTCACCGCTCAATTGGTCCGATAGAGGCGCTCGATGTCGTCCTCATCGAACGCATAGCGGTCGCCGCAGAACTCGCAGGTGACCACGACCTCGCCATCGATCTCCAGATCCGCGATCTCTTCGCGGGGAAAGGAACGCAACGTCGCCTCGACCCTGTCGCGGGAGCAGCGGCAGCCATGCACCAGCGCGTGGGGCTGGAACACCCGCACCCCGTCCTCGTGAAACAGCCGGTACAGCAGATCGTGCGGATGCAGCCTGGCGTCGACCAGCTCGGCGGGGGTGCACGAACCCATCAGCAACAGGGCGCGCCGCCAGCTGTCCTCGAGATCGTCGTCCGGGCCCTCGCCGGAAAGCCTTGCCCGGCCGCTGTCGGGCAGGCGCTGCATCATCATGCCGCCCGCTTGCCATGCGCCGCTCGGGCCGGTCGGCGAGACGGCGAGCTTGAACACCGCCTGGTTCTGGTCGGATTCGCGAAAATGGCGGTGGGCGCAGTCAGCGAGCGATCCGCCGCTGAGCTCGACGATGCCCTGGTAGCGCTCGACCTCCGGTCCCCGGTCGATGGTGAACGCGAGATAGCCCGCGCCGATCAGCCGGGGTACGGGGGCGGTCTCCCAGCCGGGAGCGCCCCTCTCGGCGAGCGCCCGGTCGAGCGTCTGCCCGTCGAACGCGGCATAGGCGCGAATCTCTCCGGAGGATGTCGCATCCGCGACCAGCATGCCGATCGGGCCGTCGCCCTTCACCTGGACGGTCAGCACGCCCTCGTCCTTCAGCGCGGAAGAGACCAGCGCCGCCAGCAGCGCCAGCTCGCCCAGCAGCGTCGCCACCGGGGTCGGGTAGTCGCGGCGCGAGAGGATCCTGTCCACCGTGTCGCCAAGCCGTACCAGCTTGCCGCGCGCCGCCTGGGTCTCGATCTGGAACGGCAGCACGATATCGTTGTCGCCCGGCCCGGCGGGCCCCTCCGCGTCGGAAGAGGCGCCCCTCCCGGTCATTCGAGGCACCAGAGAAGGATCGCCTTCTGGGCGTGGAGCCGGTTTTCCGCCTCGTCCCAAACCACCGATTGCGGCCCGTCGATAACGCCCGCGGTCACCTCCTCGCCGCGATGCGCTGGAAGGCAGTGCATGAAGATCGCGTCGGGCTTGGCGTGGGACATCAGGCGCTCATCCACCTGGTAAGGCGCGAGAATATTGTGGCGATGGTCTTCGGAGTCGTCGCCCATCGACACCCAGGTATCGGTCACCACGCAGTCTGCCCCGCGCGCGGCTTCGCACGGATCTTCGGTCAATGCGATCCGCCCGCCGTTCCGTTCGGCCCGTTCGACGATGGCATCGGGCGGCGCCAGCACCGGGGGACAGGCGAGGCGCAATTCGAAGTTGAACGCCGCCGCCGCCTCGATCCACGAGCAGGCCACGTTGTTGCCGTCCCCCGACCAGGCGACGACGCGATCCTCGATCGGACCGCGATGCTCCTCGAACGTCATCACGTCCGCCATCAGCTGGCAGGGGTGGGAGCGCCCCGTGAGCCCGTTGATCACCGGGACCGTCGCGTGTTCGGCGAGGGTGGCGACCGTGTCCGCCTCGAAGGTGCGTATCATGATCGCGTCGACATAGCGCGACAGAACCCGCGCGGTGTCCTCGATTGTTTCGCCGCGGCCGATCTGCATGTCGTTCGGGCTGAGGACGATCACGTGGCCGCCGAGGCTCCGCATCGCCACCTCGAACGAAACCCGGGTCCGGGTCGAGGGTTTCTCGAAGATCATCGCCAGCGTGCGCCCGGCAAGAGGCGCCGGGTCGTCGAGCGAGGCCGGGTCCGCCTTCAGGGCAAGCGCCGTGTCGATGAGCCGGCGAAGCACCGCCGGCTCGTTCTCCGCGAGGTCGAGAAAATGCCGGGGTCGGCTCATTTGGCGATCTCGGCGCACGAGGCTTCGACCGTCTCCAGCGCCTCTGCAATGTGTTCCTCCGTGGCGATCAAAGGCGGCAACAGGCGCACCATGTTGTCGCCGGCGACCACGTTGAGGAGACCCTTGTCGAACATCTTCCCGCCGAGCTCGGCATTGGGGCCGACGCATTTCATGCCCCACATGAAGCCCACGCCGCGCACCTCCTCGATGACCCCCTGGTAGCGCCGGGCAAGGCCGCCGAGCGCCGCGCCCAGCGCCGCTCCGCGCTCCTTCACCCCGTCGAGGAATCCGTCTTCCAACACGATGTCGAGCACCGCGTTGGCCGCCGCGCTGGCCAGCGGATTTCCGCCGAAGGTGCTGCCGTGGGTGCCGGGCACCATGCCGATGGCGGCTTCCTCGTCCACCAGGCACGCGCCGATCGGGAACCCGCCGCCGAGCCCCTTGGCGACCGCCATGATGTCGGGCGGGGCGGCGGCGGCCTGGTGCGCGAAGAGATGTCCGGTCCGGCCGATGCCGCACTGCACCTCGTCATAGATCAGCGCCAGATCGTGCTCGTCGGCGAGCGCGCGGAGACCGCGCAGGAAGGCCGGATCGGCCGGCCGGATGCCGCCCTCGCCTTGCACCGGCTCGACCACGATGCCGGCCGTCTCCGGTCCGATGGCCGCCTTCACCGCGTCGAGGTCGCCGAAGGCCACGCGGTCGAACGAATCGAGCATCGGGCCGAAGCCGCGCCGGTGCGCGTCGCTGGCGCCCGCCGCGATCAGCGCGAGCGTCCGGCCGTGGAAGCTGTCGTCGAAGACGACGAACCGGTAGCGCTCCTCCCGACCGGACTCGAACTGGAACTTGCGCGCGGTCTTGAGCGAGGCTTCCATCGCCTCGGCGCCCGAATTGCAGAAGAAAACGGTGTCCGCGAAGCTCGCGGCCGTCAGGCGCTCGGCAAGCCGGGTCTGCCCCGGGATCTGGTAGAGGTTCGAGGTGTGCCACAGCTCCTTTGCCTGGCGGGTCAGCGCGTCCACCAGATGGGGATGGCAGTGGCCCGCGACCGTGACCGCGATGCCGGCGCCGAAATCGAGGAATCGTCGGCCGTCCGTCGCAAAGAGATAGGGTCCCTCGCCGCGTTCGAACGCAATGTCGACGCGCCCATAGCTCGGCATGACGGCCGGAATCATGACTGTTCCCCAATGGAAAGCGGGCGTCTCGGCCCGCGGAACGCGAATATATGTTTCCCGTCCGCGATTTAGTCAACGCCGGGACACGCCGGCGCGAGCTATTCTTTGGCCTCGCCCGACTCCGGCGGGATGAAGATTTCCGGGGCGTCGCCGCCGGGCTCGATATAGAGCGTCCGGGACGGGAAGGCGAAGTCGCTCCCGGCCTCCTCGACGATCGCCTTGATCCGGTAGGCCAGCCGCTCCTTGATCGCGAGCCACTCGCCCCAGGAGGTCGTCACGGTGAAGCAATAGACCATGATGTCGATCGAGGAATCGGAGAACCTGTCGATGCGGACGAAGGTCGGCACCTCCGGAGGGTGCGCGAAGTCGTCGTCTTCCAGCAGGAACGCCTCGATGCCGTCGCGAATCCGGCGAAGCTGGTCCACTGTCGCGCGGTATTCGACCCCGATCATCCAGTAGATGCGCCGATGCGTCATCCGCGTGTAGTTGACGACCGCGGTATCCGACAGCTTGGAGTTGGGGACGTAGATCGGCGCCTTGTCGAACTGCCGGACCCGGGTCGAGCGGAATCCTATCGCCTCGACCGTGCCTTCCACGCCGCCGTCGATCTTGATCCACTCGCCATGCGCGAGGCGGCGCTCGCCGATGATCAGGAGCCCCGCGATCAGGTTGCGGAAGAGGTCCTGCGCCCCGAGCGCGACCGCGACCCCGATCAGCCCGAGCCCGGCCAGGATGGGCGCGACCTCGATCCCCCAGATTTCGAGGACGGTTATCGCGCCGATCGCGACGAACGCGATTTTCAGCCCCCGTATCGTCCAGTCGACCACCTCGGCGCCGATCTTCTCCTCGATCCGAACGGCGAGGCCGCGCAGGGGTTCGGCGAGGCGATAAAGGGCCCAGAACAGGACGAACACCGCCAGCGACCGCAACAGGTCGTCGGCGACGCGTTCGGCCAGCCCGGCAAACGGCAGGATCGCCTTCGCCAGGAACAGGCCGATCACGAGCGGCAGGAACCGCAGGGGCGGCTCCAGCGCCGCGACCGCCTCGTCGTCGAGCTTGCTTTCCGTTTTCCCGGCCCAGCGCGCCAGCCGCCGGACAACGACACGGGTGAAGACGCCACGCAAGCCGAGGCAGACCGAGAAAACCAGCACCGCCGCCACGACCGTGCCGATCTCCAACCCGAGCACATCGGTTTCCCAGATGCCGGCAACAGGCCGAAAGAAGGACGAAAGGGTGTCCAGCGTTTGCTCCATCCCGCTTAACTATACAGGACCGGTGCGGCCGCAATCGGGCCGGACGGCGGCGTTGTTGCGATCCGGCCCTTCCCCTATCATCCGGCGTCCGCAGATGACAGCGCCGATTTCGGCGGCCGTGAAACGCATTGCCGCCCCGAGAGGGATTCGGCCAGCGGCGCCGGTGAAGCGAGTGGGAACGATTCGATGACCAAGTTCGGTATCGGTCAGGGTGTGCCGCGCTGGGAAGATCCGCGTCTGCTGCGCGGCGGCGGGCGCTACAGCGACGACCTCAACCGGCCGGGCCAGGCTTATGGCCATGTGCTGCGCTCGCCGCACGCCCATGCCGAGATCCGGTCGATCGATATTGCCGCGGCCGCCGTGGCTCCCGGCGTGCTCGCGGTCTACACCCATGCCGATGTCGAGGCCGCCGGGCTCGGCAGCATTCCCTGCGCGGTGCCCCGCAACAAGGCGAACGGCTCGCCGATGTTCACGCCGCCCAACCTGCCTCTTCGCAAGGACCGGGTCCGGCTGGTCGGCGATTACGTGGCGTTCGTCGTCGCCGAGACCCATGACGCGGCGCGCGACGCCGCCGAGCTCATCGAGGTCGATTACGAGCCGCTCCCCTCGGTCACCGCGACCGCCGATGCAGAGGCCCCGGGAGCGCCCGCGGTGTGGCCGGAAGCGCCGGACAACGTCTGCTTCGTCTTCGAACAGGGCGACAAGGACGCCGTCGAGCGGGCGTTCGCCGGGGCCGACCACATCGCCAGGCTGGACTTCATCGTCACCCGCGTCGCGGTCGCGCCGATGGAGCCGCGCGCCTGCATCGGCGAATTCGACCGGTTCACCGGACGCTACACCCTTTACACCGGGACCCAGGGTCCGCACGGCGTGCGCATGGCGACCGCCTCGCCCATCCTCAAGGTGCCGGAGGGCGATCTCCGCGTGGTCAGCCACGACATGGGCGGCGCTTTCGGGATGCGGTCGGGCCCATACTGCGAATACGCGATGTGCCTCTTCGCCTCGAAGATGCTCGACCGCCCGGTCAAGTGGACCGGTGATCGGGCCGAGGGCTTCATGGTGGACGACCAGGCGCGCGACAACATCTCGACCGCGGAGCTCGCCCTTTCGAAGGACGGCGCGTTCCTCGGCTTCAGGGTCCGCACGACCGCCAATCTCGGCGCCTACCTGACCCTGCTCGGCCCCCATTCCGCGACCAACAATCTGGGTACGCTCGCCGGTCCCTACCGGACGCCGGCGATCTATACCCATGTCACGGGCGTCTTCACCAACACGATGTCGACGGGTCCCTATCGCGGCGCGGGGCGTCCGGAAGCGGCCTACGCGATCGAACGGACGATCGACACCGCGGCGGACGAGATGGGCATCGACCCGGCCGAGCTCCGCCGGCGCAACTACATCGCCCCCGACGCGTTTCCATTCGCCACCGGGCTGGTCTTCACCTACGATTCGGGCGAGTTCGAGTCCAACATGGACCGCGCGCTGGCGCTGGTGGACTACGCCGGGCGCGATGCCCGTCGGGCCGACGCTGAAGCACGCGGCAAGCTGCTCGGGATCGGTATTTCCAACGTGATCGAGCAATCCGCCGGCGGTTTCCCGGAATGGGCGCAGATCCGCTTCGACCCCTCGGGTTCGCTGACCCTCACCATGGGCACCCATAACCACGGCCAGGGGCACGAGACGGTGTTCCGCCAGATACTGTCCGACAGGCTGGGCCTGGAATTCGAGCGGATCCGCATCTCCCAGGGCGATTCCGACGAAGTCATGGCTGGGACGGGAACCTTTGGCTCGCGCTCCTCGGGTGTGGGCGGCGCCTCGATCGTGCTGGCGGCCGACAAAGTGATCGACAGATGCCGCAAGATCGCCGCCCACAAGCTGGAAGCGGCGGAAGAGGATATCGAGTTCGCCGACGGCGCGTTCACCGTCGCTGGAACCGACCGGACGATCGGGCTGGTCGACGCGGCCAAGCTCGCCCAGTCGTTTATGACGGTGCCGCCCGGGTTCGAGCCGGGGATCAACGAGTGGGCGGCCTGGACGCCGCCGGCGCCCACTTTTCCGAACGGCTGCCATGTCTGCGAGGTGGAGGTCGACCGCGAAACCGGCGTCGTCGAGATCCTGCGCTACGCCGCGGTCGACGACGTCGGCACCGTGCTCAACCCGCTCCTGATGGAGGGTCAGCTGCACGGCGGCATCGTCCAGGGCGTGGGCCAGATCATGATGGAGAACGTGGTCTGGGACCGCGGGTCGGGCCAGCTTATCGCGGGATCGTTCATGGACTACACGATGCCCCGCGCCGACGATCTCCCGAGCTTCGAGATGGAAATCAACGAGGTGCCGACCCCCACCAATCCGCTCGGGATCAAGGGCGCCGGCGAGGCGGGCTGCGTCGGCGCGATGCCCGCATTGATGAACGCGATCGTCGACGCGTTGAGCCCGCTCGGCGTTTCGGCGATCGACATGCCGGCGAGTCCCGAAACGGTGTGGCGCGCCATCGACCGCGCCGCCCGCTAATCGGGACGCCGGCCGAGAGGAGGCTGACTTGGAGTTCGAGAATTCATTCAACGTCGGGGTGCCGGTCGACGAAGCTTGGGCCATCCTGACCGACGTCGAGCGGATCGCCCCCTGCATGCCGGGCGCCGAGCTCACGGAGGTGATCGACGAGAACAGCTTCAAGGGCAAGGTATCCGTCCGGCTCGGCCCGGTGGCGCTGACCTTCGCCGGCGACGCCCGGTTCGAGGACCGGGACGACGAAGGCCACTCCGCCCGGGTCAAGGCCCAGGGGCGCGACGCCAAGGGCCGTGGCGGCGCCAACGCCAATGTCGATTTCCGCCTGCTTCCCGCCCAGGACGGCACGACCACGGTCCAGATCCGTACCGACCTGCAGCTCTCCGGCTCGGTCGCCCAGTACGGCCGCGGCGTCGGCATGATCAAGGACGTGGCGACGCAGCTGATCGACCGCTTCGCGGACGCCCTTCACGAGCAGATCGTGGCGGACCGCGGTACGGCGGACGAGGCGGAAGAGGCAGCTCCCGATCCGGCCGAGGATCGGCCCGCGCCGCCGCCGCAGGCCGCCAAGCCCATCTCGGGTTTTTCGCTCGGCGCCAGCGTGATGTGGAATGCTTTCACGCGCTGGCTGAAAGGCCTGTTCGGCGGACGTTCGGAGGTCTGAGCGTTACTCCGCCGCCGCGATCAGCGCCCGCACACGGTGGGGGCTGAGCGGCAGACTGATCTCGTCGCAACCGACGCCGAGCGCGTCCATCACCGCGCCCGCGATCGCCGCGGGCGCCCCGATGGTGCCGCTCTCGCCCACCCCCTTGTAGCCGCCCTCGGTGATCGGCGAGGGCGTTTCCTGGTGGACGATCTCTATCCCCGGCGACTCGAACGCGCCGGGAATCATGTAATCGGCGAAATTAGCCGATTGGAGCTGGCCGGCGTCGTCGTACCTGACCTCTTCGAGCAGCGCCGCTCCGATCCCCTGCATCACCCCGCCCCAGGTCTGCCCTTCGACCACGTCCAGATCGGCGATGGTGCCGCAATCCTCGGCGACCACGTATTTGAGGATTTCGACCTCACCGGTCTCGGTGTCGACCGCGACCGTGGCGATGTGCATCGCGGCCGAGGTCGCGGCGCCCGGCGTGTCGAAGGTCGCCGCGGCCTGCAACCCGTGCGACAGTCCGTCAGGCAGGTTGGGGCTCGGCGAATGAGCGAAATCGGCGATTTCCTCGAAGGTCGCGAACCGGTTGGAATTGTGTCCGTCCGCGAAGCGGCCGTCGGAAAAGACGATGTCCTCCGGGTCAACTTCGAGCTTCAGCGCGGCAAACCGCTTCATCTGGTCGATGGCCTGTCCCGCCGCCTTTTGCAGCGCGCCTCCGCCCGAGACCAGCCCGCGACTGGCGAACGCACCCGAGCCGTGCGGCATCGTCTCGGTGTCGGCGCAGGACACGTGAACGCGCGCTTTGTCGATCCCGAACTTGTCGGCCACGATCCGGCGCATTGCCTTGAAAGGCTGCTGGCCCATGGACGGCGTCGTCACATAGGCCTCGACCGCGCCCGACCGGGCGACCCGGAGCACCGCCGAATCGTAGCCCGGAACGTCGGTCATCCCGCGCCCCCGGAATACCGTGCATCCCATGCCGGTGGGCTCGATGAAGCAGGAAACGCCGATCCCGACCCTGCGTCCCCCACCATCGTGCTCCTCGTCGATCCGGGCGGCGTCCAGCAGCTTCTCCAGCAGCCCCTCGTAATCGCCGCTGTCGATGACCCCGCCGCCGACGGTCCTGAACGGAAACGCCCCCGTCGGCACCAGGTTGCGGCGCCTCACCGCGATCCGATCCGCGCCGATCCGCCGCGCGAGCGCGTCTACCAGGCTCTCGGTCACCAGGGGGCAGAGACCGAATCCGACGCCGCGATAGGGCCCGGTCGGGCACTTGTTGGTCGCGACCGCGCGCGAGGTGTAGTCGATGAAGGGAATGGCGTAGGGGCCGGGAAGACCGACCAGCGCGGTATGCGGTTCGAGCGACGGGCCGAGCGGGTACGGGCTGTAGGCGCCCGAATCGCACCACACCTCCGCCTTCAGGCCGAGGATCCGGCCTTCCCCGTCGGCGGCGAGCGAGGCTTCGATCACCGCGTCGCGCGCGTGGTATCCGCGCTCCAGGTGCTGCAGCCTGTCCTGGGTCCATTTGACGGCGCCGCCGAGCGCGCGCGCCGCGAAGGCGGTGATGGCCTCTTCGGGGTAGAGCAGCATTTTCACACCGAACCCGCCCCCGATATCGGTCGGCCGGACCCTGATCTTCGACTCGGGCAGGCGAAGGAACTTCGCGATGCCGTCCCTCAGGATATGCGGCACCTGGGTCGGCGAACGGACTTCGATCACGTCCTCGCGCCGATCGTGGACCGCAAGGCAGCCGCAGCATTCGATGGGGGAAGGCGCGACCCGGGGGTGGCGGAACCGGCCCGAGACGACAACCGGCGCGGCGGCGAAGGGATCGGCGTCGGCGTCGCTGACGAACCGGCTTTCGAACAGGATGTTGCCGCCGTGCGCTTCGTGAACCAGCGGCGCGCCTTCCTTCAACGCCGAGGCCGCGTCGGCGACCGGATCCCCGGGCTCGTACTCGACCTCGATCGACGAGGCGGCGTCTTCCGCCGCGTACGGATTCCGCGCGACGACGGCGGCGATGATCTCGCCCGCGAAACGCACTTGGGTCTCCGCGATCAGCGGCCAGGCGGTGGGGCGATAGCGGTACCAGTCCGCCTCGTCCATGCGGGCGGCGACCGGCGCGGTCGCATCGGCGAGATCGGCGCCGGTAAAGACCCGGACCACACCGTCCACCGCGCCGGCCGCCGTGCAATCGATGCCGGCGATCCGCGCGCGCGCGAAGGGGCTCCTCAGGAAGTGGATGTGCAGGCATCCCGGCGGGTCGAGATCGTCGAAGAAATTCCCGCGGCCGAGTATCAAGGCCCGGCGGTCGTCGATCGTATCGGGTGTGTTCAACGCTAGGCCCCCTACCAATGTTCCGCTCGATGGCGATGATAGTTGGGAAGCCATGCCAAAGGGAGATTCACGATGTCGGATCGACACCAGGGCCGGGTCGCGGTTGTAACCGGCGGCGCCAAGGGGATCGGCCGGGCCTTCGCTGAGCGTCTCGCGTCGGAAGGCGCGGCGGTCGCCGTCGTCGATCTGGAACCGGCGGCGGATACCATGGCGTTGCTGTCCGGCACCGGGGCGGAGGCCGCGTCGTTCGAGGGCGATGTCACGTCCGAGGACGACGTCGCCCGCCTTTCGGGCGAAATCGGGGAACGCTTCGGACGCTGCGACATCCTGATCAACAATGTCGGCATTTACCCCAACGAGCCTTTCGAGGCGGTCGACTTCGCCAAGTGGCGGCGGGTCATGGCGATCAACCTCGATTCGATGTTCCTGACCGCCAAGGCGTTCGCACCGGGCATGGTGGAGCGTGGCTGGGGCCGGATCGTCAACATGGCGTCCAACACCTTCAACACGTCGGTGACCGGGTACAGCCATTACATCGCAAGCAAGGGCGGGGTGATCGGGTTCACCCGCGCGCTCGCCAACGACCTCGCCGACAAGGGAATTACCGTCAACGCGATCGCGCCCAGCCTGGTGCGCACGCATGGTACGGAGGTGACCAACCCCCGCTCGGACGAACGCTTCGCCGCGGTGTCCGCCATGCAGGCGATCAAGCGCACGCAGATGCCGGAAGACCTGACGGGCGCGCTCTCCTTCCTGGTGAGCGACGATGCCGCCTTCATGACCGGCCAGACGCTCTATGTCGACGGCGGCTGGGTGAGGCCGTGACGCCAGGAAAGCGGGTCCCTCGGATCGAGGACCCGGCTCTGCTGCGCGGACGGGGAAAGTTCGTCGACGACCTGCGCTTCCCGGACCTGCTGCATGCCGCTTTCGTGAGGAGCAGCGAGGCGCATGCCCGGATTCGCGGCATCGACGGCGCCGCGGCCGAGGCGTCGCCCGGGGTCCGGGCGGTGCTCGCCCTGGAGGATCTCCGGCCGCATGTGACGCGGGTGACGATGCCGCTTGCCCAACCCTCCGGCGCGATACGGCATGTGCTGGACCCGCCGATCCTCGCGGACGGAGAGGTCCGTTATGTCGGCGAGCCGGTCGCCGTGGCGATCGCGGACAGCCCCTACCGGGCCGAAGACGCGGCCTCCCTGGTCGAAGTCGACTACGAACCGCTCCCCGCCGCCATCGATTGCCGACGCGCGCTGGAGCCGGGCGCTCCGTCGGCCCACGACGCGCTCCCCGACAATCTGGTCGCCGCGCTCGCGATGGCCTATGGCGACTGCGAACGGGCCTTCGCCGAGGCAAGCCATGTCGTCGGCGCCAGGATGCACCAGAACAAGGGGCTGGGACACGCGATCGAGTGCCGGGGCGTGCTCGCGCGTCTCGATCCCAATGACGGCAGGCTCACCGTCTGGAGCGGCACCCAGATGCCCCATCGCGCGCACGCGGTGCTTTCCGACCTGCTGGGTTGCGCCGAGGACGGGCTGCGCGTCGTCGCTCCCGATGTCGGGGGCGGGTTCGGACCCAAATTCGTCTTCTACGCCGAGGAGGCGGTGATCGCGCTCGCGGCCAGGATCGTGGGCGATCCCGTCAAGTGGATCGAGGACCGTCGCGAGCATTTCACCGCCACCACCCAGGAACGCGACCAGTACTGGGACATGGAGATGGCGCTCGATTCCGACGGAAGGATGCTCGGGGTCCGGGGCACCCTGATCCACGACCACGGCGCGTACACGCCCTATGGCGTCAACCTGCCCTACAACTCGGCCACCAACCTGCTGGGGCCGTATGCGTTGCCGGCGTACTCGCTCGACATCAGGCTGGCGGCGACGAACAAGGTGCCCGTGACGCCGGTCCGGGGCGCGGGCCGTCCGCAGGGCACGTTCGCGATGGAACGGCTGCTGGACAAGGGCGCCGACCGACTCGGGATCGACCGCGCCGAGATCCGCCGGCGCAACCTGATCCAGCCCGAGGCGATGCCCTACGTGACGCCGGTGAAGAACCGCGACGGCACCGCGATGACCTATGACAGCGGCGATTACCCGGCGACGCAGGCCTTGGCGCTGGAGGCGTCTGAGCACGACGCCTTCCGGGAGCGGCAGGCCGCGCTGCGCCGGGACGGGCGTTACGTCGGCATCGGCATCGGAAACTATGTCGAGGGCACCGGGCGCGGTCCGTTCGAATCCGCCCGGATCAGGATCAACCCTTCGGGCCGGGTGACGATCGCGACCGGCGCGACCGCGCAGGGCCAGGGTCTCAAGACCGCGCTCGCGCAGGTCTGCGCCTCGGCGCTCGGGCTCGATCCCCACGCGGTGGAGGTCACCACCGGCGACACCGATACGGTTTCCCTGGGCCTCGGTGCGTTCGCGAGCCGCCAGGCGGTCACCGCGGGGTCCTCGGTCCATGTCGCCGCCTCCGCCCTGGCGGACAAGGCTGTCCAGGCAGCCGCCCACATGCTGGAGGCGGCGCCCGCGGATCTCGAACTTGCGGACGGACAGGTCCGCGTCCGGGGAGTGCCCGACATGGCGGTCGGACTCGGCGAAATCGCCCGCGCCCTGGCCGGGCAGCCGGGCTATGCGCTGCCGGGCGGCATGGAGCCGGGGATGGAAGCGCTCGGAACGTTCACGCCGGAGACCGTGACCTATTGCAACGGTTGCCATGTCGCGGAAGTGGAAGTCGACATAGAGACCGGTGCGCTCGGGATTCTCCGCTACACGGTGGTCCACGACTGCGGGCGGACGATCAATCCGATGATCGTCGACGGACAGGTCATCGGCGGCGCGGTCCACGGGATCGGCAGCGCTCTCTACGAGCGTATGGTGTTCGACGACGCCGGGCAGCCGATGACCGTCAATTTCGGCGAGTACCTGATGCCGGGCGCCGGCGAAATGCCGCGTTTCGATCTCTTGCACACCGAGTCCCCGACGCCGCTCAACCCGCTCGGCGCCAAGGGGGCGGGAGAGGGCGGGGTCATCCCGGCACCCGCCGCTATCGCCGCCGCGGTCGAGGACGCGCTTGCGCCTTTCGGCGTCCTCATCGACGATGTGCCGATCGCCCCCGACCGGATCGCCGCCGCGGTCGCCGCCGCGGAGCGCTGAAGGAGCCTCGGATGGCCTTTCTTGAGAATTGCTGGTACGCGGCCGCGTGGGACGAGGAGGTCGGAGAGGCTCCGCTCGCGCGGCGGCTTCTCGACCGTCCGGTGGTCCTGTTCCGGGGCGAGGACGGCGGGGCGGTGGCGCTCGCCGACCGCTGCATCCACCGCCACGCCCCGCTCTCGCAAGGCCGTGTCGAAAACGGCGGAATCCGCTGCGGCTATCACGGCCTCAAATTCGCGCCCGACGGGGCCTGTATCGAGGTGCCGGGCCAGACCCGGGTGCCGCCGGGCGCGCGGGTGGAGGCCTACCCCGTGGTCGAGCGCGACCGCTTCGTCTGGATCTGGATGGGCGACCCCGAGCGGGCCGATCCCGCGCTGGTTCCCGACTATCACTGGAACGACGACCCCGCCTGGAAGTCGGTCCAGGGGCGGTTCCACGTCGCCGGCGACTACCGCCTGATCGTCGACAACCTGCTTGACCTGTCGCATGTGCAGTTCGTCCACGGCGCGACCCTTGGCACCGACAAGGTCGCCGAGTTCCCGGTCGAGGTCGGCCGCGAGGGCGACCGGGTCCATGTCGACCGCTGGATCATGGGCGGCAAGCCGCCGGGCATGTTCGCGCGGGCGGGCGGCATCGACTTCGAGGTCGACCGCTGGCAACTCATCGCCTGGACGCCGCCCGGCCATGTCGTGATCGACGCGGGCTGCGCGCCGGCGGGGCAGGGCGCGCGCGACGGCAACCGCGCCGGCGGGATCGAGCTATATTCCAACCACACCATCACGCCGGAGACGGAGACCAGCGCGCACTATTTCTGGCACCACGCACGCGGCTTCAACCTGGAAGACGACTCGATCACCGAGTATCTCGCCGAGGCGGCGGAGACCACCTTTGCCGAGGATGTCGGGCTGATCGAGGCGCAGCAGCGAAGCATCGAGACGATGCCCGACGGCCTGCCGCAAGTGGACATAAACGCCGATGCGGGGGTGCTCGCCGCTCGCCGCATACTCGACCGGCTGATCGCGGAGGAGGGGTAACGGCGATACTCGGAAGGACGCTGTAAATCGCTGCCGGGCGCCGGTCAGGATTGCTTGACTGTCAGCAACTCTGTCCCGGCCACTCCGTTAACCGGACGAAATCCGAATGCCACCGCATCTCCCGTGCAAGTCTTTGACCCGGCAATTGGATCAAGACAACCTGAAGCCCCGCCGTACGGGCACGCTTCATGATCGGGAGACAGTCGGTATCCCCGGTGACCAGAACAATGCGGTCCACCGATCTATCCGCGGCATAGGTTGCGATGTCGAGGCCCAGCCGCATGTCGACTCCTTTCTGTTCGAAGCGAGGCCGAAAGTCGTCGTCCGATAGCCGTTCCGAAGAAATGGGGACTTTCTTCGGCACGAATCCCCGGAACTTCAGTGTACCGAGGCGAACGGCGAATTGCGGTTTGGCCGACAGTTGCCGGAGCCATTCGTCGGAGCCCGCGAACTCTTGTCGATGGCCCGAAACGGGCAGTCGCAGACTGCCTTGATAGGGCGCGCAATCGTAGTAGAGGACCCGAAGCAGCACTTCCTCCGAGTCGACGCAGGCATGAGCGACAGCCTCGATGAAGTCGGGGTCGTATCTGAATTCGTCCTGTCTGGCCAAGACCCGAAGATGGCCGCCGTCAATGAAGACTGCTGCTCTTGCCATCAATAAAAGACCCCCCACAGGCTTGGCCCGTGAGGGGTCTCGGGAATATGCCCGCCTACGGGCGTAGCGGATTACGGATTGTATGTATTGGTTTTGTTCTCGCCTGTCAATGACCGCGATACGAGTGCCCTGCGCCTGACCGCCGAAGCTGCCGCCGCGGTTCAGCCTTCCCCCTTGAGATGCGCGGCGAGGCGTTCCTTGGGCGGCACGATGTCGGTCACCAGGTCCCGGATCAGCGCCTTGTTGTCGAGCGGCTCGATCAGCGCGCCGTCCGCGCCGAGCCGGGAGGTGCAGGCATAGCCGGTCTTGCCGTCGACCCGGACCATGCACTCCTTGCAGGCATTGGCGTTGATGCAGGCGTAGCGGATGGCGAGGGTCGAATCGACATGCGTGTGCACCCACATCACCGCGTCGAGCACCGACATGCCCTCGGTGTAGGGGACGGCGAAGGTCTCGATCCGGGACGGCTCGTCGGGCGTTCCCCGGCGAACCCGGATGGTGACGCTCTCGCCCCTCATTCGGCCGCCTCGAGCGGCGCCCGCGCGTGCGGCGCTTCGACGATCCCGGCCCAGTCGCATTCGAGCGCGCCGTCGTCCGACAGCCTCACCACCTGGTTCCGCGCATAGGCGGGATCGGTCGCCACGAGGTCCTCGCGCTGGTGTGCGCCCCGGCTCTCCTTGCGGTTGAGCGCGGTCAGCGCGACCGATTCCGCGGCAAGCAGCGACGCCCGGAGATCGAGCCAATCGAGCAGGGCGTGATCGAAATGCGTCTTTCGCGCGGGCGCAAGGGCGGGGAGGTCGCCGCCGCGCATCTCTCGGATCCGATCGAGTGCGCGGGAGAGGCCTTCTCCCGTCCGGAGCAGGCCGACATCGTCCCACATCGACGCCTGCAACTCGCGCAGGAGCGCGCCGAGCCCCGACGCCTTGTCGCCGCCGCTGCCATGCGCGCCATCGACCAGCCGCTCCGCCCGTGCGTCGTCCTCCTTTCGCCAGGCCCCGGCTTCCAACCGGCGTTCCGCGGCGAAGCGTCCGGCGCGCTCGCCGAACACGAACGCCTCCGGGATCGCGTTGCCGGACAACCGGTTGGCGCCGTTCGCCCCGCCGACCGCCTCGCCGGCGGCGAACAGGTCCGCGATACAGGTTTCCATGCGCTCGTCCACCCGGACTCCGCCCATGTGGTAATGCGCGATGGGAGCGACCTCGATCGGACGTTGCGTGAGGTCGATCCCGTTCTTCGCCAGCCGGTCGATCACGGGTCCGAAGGCCAGGCGAAGCTCCGGTTCGGGGATGTGCTCGAAGCTCAGATAGACCCCGCCATTGGGCGAGCCCCGCCCCGCCTCGCACTCCTTGGTGATGGCGTAGGAGGTGATGTCGCGGGGGGCGGTATAGACCCCCGAATCCTGCTCGCCGTAGTTCTCGATGAACTCTTCCATGTTCCCGTTGAGCAGCCGCCCGCCGAGCTTGTAGCGGAACGGATCCCACATGATCGGGTCCATGCCGACGAGCCTCGGCGCGAGATGGCCGATCGGGAAGAACTGGGGAAATTCCATGTCGATCAGCTCGGCCCCGGCGTTGAGCGCGAGCGCATAGGCGTCGCCGCCCATATTGGCCGATGCGCTGTTGCGCCGGAATAGACGGGTGAGTCCGCCCGCGGCGAGGATCACCGCCTTCGCCGCGATACCCACCGGCGCGCCGTCCTCCAGATTGATCCCGACCGCGCCCGCGACCCGTCCGTCATGGACCACGAGATCGGCGATCGAGAGCCCGCTGACCCGCGCGATCCCCGCCCCTTGCGCGACCTGTGTGCGGAGCGTCTTGGCGACCGCCGGTCCGGTGTTGAGGAAATCGACATAGACGCAGCGCGGAATCTTGTGGCCGGGCGCCATGACCGCGCGCATGCGGCCGTCCTCGCGGGCCCAGCCGACCCGCCAGCCGTCCATCTCCCCGATACGGATCGGCGCCTCCTCGCAGAGGATCGCGGCCAGGCGTTCGTTGCAGAGTCCCCGGCCGGCCTTGATCGTGTCGGCGAGGTGATGCGTCCAGTGATCCGGCTCCCACTCGCCGACCGCCGCCGCGACCGTCATCTGCGCCATGATCGTCGCGCCGCCGCGTCCGACCAGGCTCTTGTCGACGAGGACGACGCGCGCGCCGGCGCGGGCGGCCGCGACCGCGGCGTACATGCCGGCGCCGCCGGCGCCGATCGCCAGCACATCGGTTTCGAGTTGCGGCATCGGCGCATTGTCTCAAAGCGCCGGAAACCCCGCAACGCTTGCCGCCGGCCGGCCGGCGGTTATCATCGCGGCGGCATCGCGGAGAACGACATGACCGGTACCGAGCACGCCCTGCTGGCGGCCGCCTGGCCCTATTGGGAGGCCGAGGGGGAAATCGCGCGGCGCTTCTACGCCCGGGCGAGCGAGGACGACCATATCTATTACCTCAAGGCGCAGCTCTGGAAGGAACTCAACCCGGTCGACGGCTATTTCAACGGGCTCCACCGCGAGCTTGCCACGCTCGTCGAGTGCTTTCCCGAGGTCGACAAGACGATTCCGCGGCGCGAGTTTCACTTTCGACTCACCCAACTCGCGGACGAGTTCAACCACTATTCGCTCCTGGCGGACGTGTTCGAGCACCTCGCCGGCCGGCCGATCTCGCCCGACGACACGGTCCAGCTGCCGGAGGAGAAGAAGCTCGGCGATCTGCGGCGGTCCTATGTCCGATCCGGCTCGGCGATCGAGCGCGCGGCCGTGGGCTTCACCGAGGGGGGCGGCGCGCGGCTGTTCCGCGAAGGCGCGAAGCTCGCCGGCAGCGAGTTGAACGAGATGACCGCGCGCGCGATGCAGGTGATCTACGACGACGAGCGCGACCACTACAAGGAAATGGCGCGGGAGGCGGTTTCCCTGATCGAGGACAAGGCCGGGCTCGCGGAAATGACCGGGGCGATCCGCGCGATCAGCGCGCAGCGCGTGTCGATGCGCCGGGAGATGTTCCGCGGCGCCATGACCGGGGACGAAACGGAAGCATTTCTCGCCGCGGCCGAGCGGGCGTTTGCCTCCGGCGACGCCGACCTCGACGCCGGGATCGCCGGGCGGGTCTGACCCTTCGATCGGCGCCGGTCAGTCGTCTTGCCAGCGCGCTCGTTTGTCGACCGGCGCGCCCGGGTGGTAGACCGGCGCGCGTTTTTCCAGGAATGCCTCGATCCCCTCGGCGCAATCGGCGGTGCGGGTGATCTCGAAGATGCGCTCCATCTCGACCTCGCCATGTTCCTTGAGCCGGTTCTGGTTCTGGTAGAGCCGGATGGTCTCCTTGGCGTATTTGAGCCCCAGGCTGGGATAGGTGCACATCCGCCCCGCCCAGGCGCGCGCCTCGTCTAGGAGGGTATCCGCCGGCACCGCCTTGTTGACCAGGCCGATCCGCTCGGCTTCCTCGGCGAACACGAAGCGGCCGGTCAGGATCATCTCGTTGGCCCTGGTCTGGCCGATCAGCCCGGGCAGGCTGCGCGGCGCGCTCCATTCGCTCATGAACCCCGCCGGCACCGCGATCTCGGCGAAGCGCACGCGGTCCGAGGCGATCCTGAGGTCGCAGGAGACCGCCATCTCCAGCCCGATACCGACGGCGATCCCGTCGACCGCGGCGATGGTGACCTGCGGCAGGTCTTCCAGCTTGCGGCACATGCGCTGGGCGACGATGTGGAAGTAATCGTTGGCGAACCAGACCAGCATCTCGCCGTACTCGCCCTTGACGCCGTAGTCGGTCCATTCGTCCTTCTGGTCCTCCATCGGCATGGTCTCGACCTGGAGGTCGCCGCCGCCCGAGAAGTTGCCTCCCGCGCCGGTGACGATGACCACCCGGACCGGGGAATGGCGGATCTCGTCGACCAGTTGATGCAGCTCCATCGTCATGCGGGGACCGATGGCGTTTGCGTGGTCGGGCCGATTCAGGGTGAGGATGCCGATCGCGTTGTCGCCGGGGTTTTGCGACGAGGATTCGATCGACCAATCCAGGTAACGGTATTTCATGCTTGGCTTCTTTCGCTGTTTGGTGGCGCCGGGCGGCGATCCTAGAAAGAGGGCGCGGCTGTTTCCACCGCGCGCGGCGTGCTAAACGCTCCCCCGCCCTGGGCAAATCGGCGGAAATGGAGCGGCAATGGGTGCGAGGCGTTTCGAGACCGATGTGGCGATCGTGGGCGCGGGCGGCGCGGGGATGGCCGCTGGGATCGAGGCCCTCGACGCCGGTGCGCGGGCTGTCGCGTTCGAGATGGCGGCGGAGCCCGGCGGAGCGTCGATCGTCTCCGGCGGCGGTTGCTTGATCGTCGATTCCCCCTTGCAGCGCGAGCGGGGAATCGAGGACAGCCCGGACCTCGCCTTCGACGACTGGATGACATGGGGCGGACCCTCGGCCGATGCCGTCTGGGCGCGCTACTACATCGAGCACTCGCTCAACGACCTCTATTTCTGGGCGGAGCGGCTGGGGGTCGAATGGACGGACATGAAGCCGCAGGAGGGCAATTCGGTCATCCGCTGGACCCAGCCCGGCGGAGCCGGCCATGAGCTCACCAGCCGGCTGATCGAGGCCTATCGCGCGCGCGGCGGGGAGATCGTGCCCGGCACCGAGATCACCGCGATCCGCATCGAAGGCGGCCGCGCCGAGGGGCTCCAAGGCCGCGATGTCGAAACCGGGGACGAAGTGGAGATCGCCTGCTGGACCGTGCTGGTCGCGACCGGCGGGTTCAACTCCAATCTCGACATGATCCTCGACGTGAGGCCCGACCTCGCGCGGCACCGGATCATGGAGGGCTCGGGCCGCAACGCCACCGGATCGGGCCACGCGCTGGTCCACGAGGCGGGCGGCTACCTCACCCATCTCGGGAATATCTGGCTCTATGTCTACGCCACCCCCGATTACCGCGATCCGCGCGGGCGGCGCGGCCTCGTCTTCCGCGGCACCCCCGGCTACATCTGGGTCAACCAGCAGGGGCGCCGCTTCCACAACGAGGCGCTCTCGGGCGCGGCGACGGCAACGCCCGCGCTGCTGGCGCAGGACCCGTGCCATGCCTGGGCGATTCTGGACGCCGGGATGACCGGGACGATGGAAGTCGCCGACCCCCATTACCGGGAAGGGAGCCAGGTCTCGCGCGCCCGGATCGCCGAGCTGTTCGCGGACTCGCCCTTCATCGCCAATGCCGACACGCTCGACGGGCTGGCTCGGGAGATCGAGGTCGACGAAACCGCCTTCCTGGACACCGTCGCCCGTTACAACCGCGCGTTCGACGACGGACTCGAGGCCGAGCCGGAGTTCGGCAAGCCGCTCGGCGCGTCCAGGAAATTCGACACCCCGCCGTTTTCCGCGGTCCAACTCTTCCCGCTGGCGCGCAAGAATTTCGGCGGCGTGAAGACCGACCTCAGATGCCGCGTGCTCGACAAACATTTCGAGCCCATCCCCGGGCTCTACGCCGCGGGCGAGCTCGCCGGCATGGCGGGCGGACATATCAACGGCGAAGCCGGTCTCGAAGGAACCATGCTGGGACCGGCGATCTTCAGCGGCCGCGTCGCCGGCGGCTGGGCCGCCGAGGAGGCGGGTTACGGCGACGGTTTCGAGGGCAATCCCGACCGCCGCTAACCGCCGAGGGCGGCGACGCCGGGCAGGGTCTTGCCCTCCAGCCATTCGAGAAACGCGCCGCCGGCGGTCGAGAGATAGCTGAAATCTTCCGCCACCCCGGCGTGGGAGAGCGCGGCGACGGTATCGCCGCCGCCTGCCACGCTGCGCAGCGACCCCGCCCCGGTAAGTTCCGCCGCGGTCCTGGCAACCGCCACCGTCGCCGCGTCGAAGGGCGGGACTTCGAAGGCGCCGAGCGGGCCGTTCCAGACCAGCGTCCGGCATTCCGCGAGCCGCGCCGAGAGCGCGTTCGCCGACCCCACGCCCACGTCGAGGATCATCGCATCGCCGGGCACGGCGGCGATGGGGACCGTTTCGGCGGGGGCTCCGGCTTCCAGCGCCTTCGCCACGACGACGTCCGACGGCAGCACGATCTCGCAACCGGAGGCGTCCGCCTCTCCGAGGATTCCGCGCGCCGCGCCGACCATCCCGCGCTCGCACAACGAGGCGCCGACATCGGTGCCGAGCGCGTGGAGAAAGGTGTTCGCCATCGCGCCGCCGATCGCCAGGGTATCGACCTTGTCGAGCAGATTGCCGAGGAGGTCGAGCTTGGTGGAGACCTTGGCTCCGCCGACGATCGCGGCAAGCGGACGCGCGGGCGTTTCGAGTGCGCCCGCCAGCGCCTCCAGCTCGGCCTCCATCAGCCGCCCCGCCGCCGCGGGCAGGAGATGCGCGAGCCCTTCGGTGGAGGCGTGCGCGCGGTGGGCGGCGGAAAAGGCGTCGTTCACATAGATGTCGCCGAGCGCGGCGAGGGCTCGGGCGAACCGGGGTTCGTTGGCTTCCTCGCCCGCGTGGAAGCGCAGGTTTTCGAGCAGCAGGACGTCGCCGGCCCGCAGCGCGGTCGTGGCGTTCTCCGCCACGGGACCGATGCAGTCCTCGGCAAACGCGACCTCGCGCCCGCCGAGCGCCTTGCTCAATGGCGCGACGAGGGGGCGCAGGGACAGCGCGGCCACGCGTTCGCCCTTCGGTCTGCCGAAATGGGACAGAAGGACGACCGAAGCGCCCCTGTCGCAGATCTCGTCGATGGTTGGCGCGAGACGGTCGAGCCTGGATGTGTCGGTTACCGCGCCGTCCCGCATCGGGACGTTCAGATCGCCGCGCAGCAGCACCCGCTTGCCGGCGAGCGCGAGCGCGTCGATGGATCGCGGCATCGACCGTGCCGCTTCAGCCGAGCCTGCCGAGCGCCGCAGCGACGTCGATCATCCGGTTGGAAAAGCCCCACTCGTTGTCGTACCAGCTGAGCACGCGCACCAGGGTGCTGTCGACCACCTGGGTCTGGGTCAGGTCGAAGACCGAGCTCGCGGCGTTGTGGTTGAAGTCGGTCGAGACCAGCGGGGCGTCATTGGTCGCCAGCACGCCCTTGAGCCGCCTGGTCTTCGCGGCCTTTTCGATCGCTGCGTTGACCTCTTCGACGGTCGTCTTGCGCGAGGCGACGAACTTGAAGTCGATCATCGACACGTTCTGGGTGGGCACCCGGATGGCGGTGCCGTCGAGCTTGCCCTCGAGCTCCGGCAGGACGCGGCCCACCGCCCGGGCGGCGCCGGTCGAGGTGGGGATCAGGGACTGTCCGGCCGCCCGCGCGCGCCTGAGATCGCTGTGCAGCGTGTCGAGAATCCGCTGGTCGCCCGTATAGGCGTGAACCGTCGTCATGTACCCCTTCGAGACGCCCACCGCCTTGTCAAGCACGGCCGCGACGGGGGCAAGGCAGTTGGTGGTGCAGGACGCGTTCGAGACGACCTTGTGCGACTTGCGGAGCGTGTTCTCGTTCACGCCATAGACGACGGTGATGTCCTCGTCCGTCGCGGGCGCCGAGATGAGAACGCGCCCGGCGCCGGCGGCGAGGTGCTTCGCCGCATCCGCCCGCCTGGTGAACAGCCCCGTGCACTCCATCGCCACGTCGACGCCGAGCTTCGCCCAGGGAAGTTTCTCCGGATCGCGCTCGGCGAAGACCTTGATGCCGTCGCCGTTCACGTTGAAGCCGGTCTTGGTGACCCGGATCCTGCCTTCGAAATGCCCGTGGCTCGAATCGTATTCCAGCAGATGGGCGTTCACGTCGGGCGAGCCGAGGTCGTTGATAGCGACCACCCTGATGTCCTTGCGGCCCGATTCGTAGAGCGCCCGCAGCACGAGACGCCCGATACGGCCGAACCCGTTGATCGCTACCTGAACCGCCATGGGGTTTCCTCCGGATTACGCCTTCAACCGGGTCCGAACCGCGTCGGCCACCGCTCCGGCCGTCAGCCCGAAATGCTCATAGAGATCGCCGTGCGGCGCGGACGCCCCGAACCCCGTCATGCCGATGAAAACGCCGTCGGCGCCGAGATAGCGTTCCCAGCCGAGACCGCAGGCGGCCTCGATCCCGACGCGGACGGCGTCGCCGCCCAGCACGGACTGGCGCCAGGACGCCGGTTGTTCCTCGAAGAGCTCCCAGCAGGGGAGCGAGCTGACCTGGGTCGGGATTCCCTCGTCCTCGAGAATTGTCCGGGCCTCGAAGGCGATGGACACCTCGGATCCGGTCGCGAGCAACACCGCGCCGGGCGCCCCGCCGCTCGCCGCCGCCAACACGTAGCCGCCCTTTGCGGCGAGGCCGCGATCGTGCTCCGGGCCGCGCAGCGCCGGCAGGGCCTGGCGGGTGAGCGCGAGGACCGAGGGCCCGGTCCGGTGCGCCAGCGCCGCGGCCCAGCATTCGACCGTCTCCACCGCGTCGGCAGGGCGAAAAACGCGCACGTTGGGCATCGCGCGGAAGCTTGCCAGATGCTCCACCGGCTGGTGGGTGGGCCCGTCCTCGCCAAGCCCGATCGAATCGTGGGTCAGCACGTAGATCGCCTGCTTCCGCATCAGCGCGGCGAGCCGAAGCGCCGGTCTCAGATAGTCCGAGAAGATCAGGAAGGTTCCGGCGTAGGGAACGATTCCCCCATGCAGCGCCATCCCGTTCATGGCCGCGGCCATGCCGTGTTCGCGCACGCCGTAATGGATATATCGCCCTGAGAAGTCGTCGCGGGTGACGATGCCCGCGTCCTTGAACAGCGTGTTGTTCGACCCGGTGAGGTCGGCCGACCCGCCGATCAGCTCCGGAACCAGCGGCGCGAGCACGTTCAGCGCCTCCCCGGAGGATTGGCGGGTGGCGCGCCTGGGCCGGGCCTCCACGAGCTCGTCGACATGGGATTCGAGCGCCGCTTGCCAACCTGCCGGCAGTTCGCCCGAGACCGCGCGCTCGAACGCGGCCTTGCGGCCCGGCGGCAACGCTTCGATCCGCGCGCGCCAGGCTTCGCGTTCCGGCCTGGAGCGGGCGCCGGCGGCCCGCCAGGCGGCGAGCACGTCATCCGGCAGCTCGAAGGCCGGCAGGTCCCAGTCGAGGGCCTGCCTCGCACCGGCAATCTCGTCTTCGCCGAGCGGCGCGCCGTGCGATCCGGCGGTGCCCGCCTTGTTCGGCGCGCCGTAACCGATCACCGTCCGGCACGCGATCAGCGACGGCCGCCCGTCCGCCTGCGCGGCCTCGATCGCTGCGGCGACCGCGTCCGGGTCGTGGCCGTCGGCCGCCCAGACGTGCCAGCCATAGGCTGCGAACCGCGCCGGCACGTCGTCCGCGACCGAGAGCGCGGTCGGACCGTCGATCGAGATCGCGTTGTCGTCGAACAGAACGATCAGCTTGCCGAGGCCGAGATGGCCGGCGAGAGAAGCGGCCTCATGGCTCACCCCCTCCATCAGGTCGCCGTCCGAAGCGACCGCGTATGTCCGGTGGTCGACCGCGTCCTCGCCGAAGCGGGCCGCCAGCATGCGCTCGGCGAGCGCCATCCCGACGGCGGCCGCGATGCCTTGGCCGAGCGGGCCCGTCGTGGTCTCGATCCCAGCCGCGTGGCCGTATTCCGGATGGCCCGCGGTACGGCTTCCGAGCTGCCGGAACTGGCGGATTTCCTGCATCGTCATGTCGGCGTAGCCGGTCAGGTGGAGCAGCGCGTAAAGCAGCATCGAGCCGTGGCCGGCCGACAGCACGAACCGGTCCCGGTCGGGCCAGTCGGGCGCCGCCGGGTCGAACTTCAGATAGCGCGTGAACAGCACCGTGGCGGCATCTGCCATGCCCATCGGCATTCCGGGATGGCCGGACTTGGCCGCTTCCACCGCGTCCATGGCGAGCGCGCGGATCGCGTTGGCCATGCGTCGCGTCGCGATGCCTTCGATCGGTGCTTGTTCGGTCCTGGTCGGCATGAAGGTCTCACACAGGGAAGCCCGCGAGTGCGAATTCGCGCGGTCGAGGGTAATCGAATCGAGACCCGCCGGGGTGCCGCAATGTGTCTTCGCCGCCGCGGCGATGCAACCCCCTTGCGGCCCTGCGCCGGTGTCTCAGCGCGCGATCGTGGAGAGAGGCACGCCGAGACTCGCGCGGCGGGTCAGCCACGGGCTCGGGCGGTAGCGCGGATCGCGGTAGAAGTCGTGCAACGCTTCGAGGATGGCCAGCACCCTGGCGGGTCCGAGCCAGTCGCCCCAGGCGATCGGGCCGCGCGGATAGGCGAGGCCGAGCTCGACCGCGGCGTCGATGTCGGCGGGACTCGCGATTCCCTGCTGGGCGATGTCGCAACCGATATTGACGACGGTCGCGATCACCCGCTGGGCAACGAAGCCGGGGCTGTCTCCGATCGCCGTGACCGGCGTGCCGTCGGCGGCGAGCAGCGCATGGGCGAGATCGCGCCAGCGGGGTTCCGTTACCGGGGTGGTCATGACGGTGCGCCTGCCGTCGAGGCCGAACGCCGTGTCGACCGCTACCGTGCGTTCGGGCGGAAGCCCCTGGTCGAGAGCGGTGGTCGTGGCATCCGTCCCGGTCGGGGTGACGATGCAGAGCGTTCCGGGGCCGGGGCCGGCCCCGCTCTCCAGCGTCGCCGCCTCGGCGATGGCCGCCATGACCGCTTCCTGACCTTCGGGGTCCGCTGGGCTCACCCAGACCGGGGCCGGGTCCGCCTGGGGAACCGCCGCAGCTTCTACCGCCGCCTTCCTCCCGTCCTCATAGGCATAGAACCCGCGCCCGGTCTTGCGCCCGTAGAGCCCGGCGGCCATGCGCTGGCGGGTGAGCGGGGCCGGCCGAAACCGCGGCTCCTCGTAGAACTGGCGGTAGATCGATTCCATCACCACGCCGGAAACGTCGAGCCCGGTCGTGTCGAACAACTCGAACGGACCCATGCGGAACCGGGTGCCGCCGTCGCGCAGGATGTCGTCGACGTCGCGGGGGGCTGCGATGCCTTCCTGGACGATCCTGAGGCCCTCGGTGCCGAACCCGCGCCCGGCGTGGTTGACCAGGAAGCCGGGCGAATCCTTGGCGCGCACCGGGCGGTGGCCGCAGCGCCGCGCGATGCCGTGAAGCGCATCGCCGACCCAGGGCGCGGTCAAGAGTCCGTCGACCACCTCGACCACCTTCAAGAGGGGCACCGGATTGAAGAAATGCCAGCCGGCGACGCGCTCCGGCCGCTCGCAATCGGCGGCGATGGCGGTCACCGAGAGCGACGAGGTGTTGGAGGCGAGGATGCAGTCGGCGGAGACGATGGATTCGAGCTCGGCGAAAAGCCGTTTCTTGGCCTCCAGCTCCTCCACGATCGCTTCGACCACGATGTCGGCGTTCGCCATCGCATCGAGACCGTCGACGATGGCGAGCCGGGCGATCGCTGCCTTGGCCGCGCTCTCCGTCATGCCGCCCTTTTCCGCCGCCCTCAGCAGCATTCGCGAGACGAAGGCGGATGCCTCTTCCGCCGCGCCGTCGCGCGTGTCGTACAGCCGGACGGAAAGACCCCCCGCCGCCGCGATCTGGGCGATGCCCCGGCCCATGGTTCCCGTGCCGATGACGCCGAGCGAGAGATCGGGCGACTGAGGATCGATCGTCATGAGTCTCTCCCTACGAGCGCCGGAAGTCGGGCGCGCGCTTCTCCCTGAACGCCGCGCGGCCCTCGGCGAAGTCGGCGGTGGTGAAATTGGAGGCCTGGCCCAGCGCCTCCATCTCCAGCGCCGCTTCCAGGCTCACCGGCGCGAGCCCGATCTGCTGCTTGGCCAGCGCGAAGGCGAGCGCCGGCATGGCGGCGAGTTCCTGCGCGCGTTCCAGCGCGACGGCCTCGGCCCCGCCCTCGGGCGCGAGCTCGTCGGCGAGCCCGACTTCGACCGCCTCCGCGCCCCGCTGCATCCGCGCGTAGAGGAGGATCTGGCGCGCTCTGGCCGCTCCGACCCGGCGCGGCAGGGTGTGAAGGATCGCGTAGTCGGGGATCAATCCGACCTTGAAGAACGGAAATCCGATCGCGCCGGTCTCGGCGATCGCGACGGTGTCGGCGAGAAGCGCGATGCCGGCTCCGGCGCCGACCGCATAGCCCTCGATCGCGGCTATCACGGGTTTCTCGGCATCCGCGATCAGCCGGACCATGCGGTGGTTGGACTTCATCCGCGCGCGCCCCGCCGCCGCGTCGAGCCCCTCCATCGAGGCGATGTCCCCGCCGGCGCAGAAATGCCCGCCATTGCCGGCGAGGACAACGGCGCGGACGGACGGGTCCGCCAGCACCGACTCGATCCCGTCGATCAGCGCCAGCCTAAGCTCGGGATCGAGCGCGTTGCGCTTCTCCGGCCGGTTGAGCCCGATGCGGGCGATTCCCTCCTCCGGCCGGTCGATCGTCAGCACGGGTTTGTCGGCGCTCATGTCCGGGGCCTCTATTGCGGGTCGGCGCGACTATCCCGATTCGCGTGCGCGGGAACAAGGTGAAGGATCGCTGGCGCCCCTAGTGAAGGGCTTGCGTCAGGAAGGGGTTTCGGACCGTCACCGTGCCGTACGTGCGGCCATGTTGAAAGTCCTCGGACAGCAGTTCCTCGATGCCATGGACTTCCGCATACGCCCAGAGGTGTGCGTCGAACCAGGACAGGCGGTACGCCGCCGCGCCCCGTAGCGCCATCCGCAGCACGGCTTCATCGGGATAGAGGATCGGGAACTGCATCATAAGCTCTTCGGCCTCCCGTCGCGCGTCCGCGGCGTCGAGCAACCGGTCTTCCGGAGAGCCCCGGGTCGTTGCCACGACGAACTCGACGATCGCCTGGTGGGGGATGCGCGCGGTTCCCTCGGCAATTCCGTCGCGCAGGACATCGGATGCGATAGACCGCTTGTCCGGAAATCGGCTGTCGTAACGATAGACCAGTATATTGGTGTCAATCAGCGTCCTGGGGGCCACGCTCGTAGAGTTCCTCCCGGGTCCAGCCGCGCGTCTCGGCGCGACGTGCGGGTCGACCCGCATCGCGCGCCCGCTGGCGGTCGGTTGCGGCGTCGAACAGGCGCAGCCGCACCTCGGTGCCGAGACCTCTGGCCGCCGCATCGACACCGGCGGGCACCACGCGGATGACTTCGCCCGCCTCTTCGAAGCGGATATCGTCGCCGGGCTCGATTCCGTAACGCTCGGCGAGCGCCTTGGGCAGCGTAACCTGGAGCTTGCTGGTGACCTTGCTCATATCCTTGTTTTAGAAAGGATATCATCCTTGTCAAGGGCAATCGGCGTCAACGCGTCGACGATATAGGGTTCCACCGCCAGGAGATGCGCCTCGCAGCGCCGGCAATCGGAGGCGCCGAAGCGGGCTATCGGGACACTTGCGCCCGTTGCCGCGGCGACGATGGCGCACTCCCGCCCGCCGGGAAACGCGATGACTCGTTCGACCGCCGCCGCCTCTGTCAGGCGGTCGATGTGCCAGACTCGCGCCTTGCCCCGGCGCAGATGCCGGGAGACGCGGGCGCGGATGCCGCCCGGACCCCAGGCGCTGCCGGCGTAGAGGTAGAGCCCGGCGGGCAGGACGGGCCGGCCGAGGGACGCGATGTCGAGGCGGGTTTCGCGGGCGAGCCGGAGGATCAGCGCGTAGGCGCCCGGCGCATCGGGCGTGGGGTTCAGGACGCGCCGGTCCACGGTCGCAGCTCGGCGAGCGCGGCTTCGAGCGCGACCATCAGGTCGTCGGCCCCGATGCCCGCGAACTCCACGTCGTCACGAGCGAGGAAGACTTCCACGGCGCGCCTCAGAGAGTCCGCCTTGGCCGGCACACCGGCGAGCGAGCGCTCGAGCCAATCGATGGATTCGAGCGGGCGCGGGTGCCAGTCGCCGTTGACGATCGTATCGAGGACGATCCCGTCCCGGACGGCCAGCGTCGCGCGGATCATCCCGCCCATCGCCTTCTCGCGGCCCCTTCCCACCAGGTCGCCGAGACGGAGCGTATCGGCGAAGCGGATCCGTTCGGACTTCCCGAACAGCCAGGCCTCGGTATCGAGCTCGGCCCGAAAGGCATCAGCGTAGTCTCGTTCCACCGCGCCGAGCATTGCCCGTTCCAGCCCCGATTCGCCGAAAGCCCGTTCGGTGCAGGCCATGGCGAAAGCGGTCAGCTCTTCTTCGTCGATCTCGCGGCCGGCCTCCCTCTCCAGCCAGGTGAAACGCGATTCCAGCGTCTTCAGCGCCTTGTCGCGGACCTTCTCCGGCGGCATCGGCATCGCCTTGCCCGCCAGCTCCGTATCGATCGGCTTTACGTTGACCACGATGCGGAGCGTCATCGCCCCGTCCTCGATCTTGAGCGAGGCGGGAACCAGTTTCCGCCCTTCGACCTGGATGTCGTTGAGCGGGCGGTATTCCGCCGGGAAGGCGTAGCGGTCGCGGAACACATCAGCGACCGCGCTCAGGATCTTGCGGAACGCCTCCTCGGTGGTCGCCGGAACCTCCTTGTGCGAGACGGGCAGGAAATAGATCAGGAACGCCGACCCGGCCCCGGCATAGATCGGCCCGCCGCCATTGACGCGGCGGCGGAAATCGATCCCCCGGGCGCGGCAGAATTCGAGGTCGAGCACCTGCTCGGGGTCCTCGTTGACGCCGATGGTGATCGAGTCGGAATCGAAGACGTTGAGGAAAACCGTCGGCGGCGCTTCCCCACGCGTCACCGCCTTCTCCACCGCGGGCGAGACCGAAACCGAGAAATCGGCGTAGGAGCCTCGGTCGACCACCAGACGCCAGCCGCTCATGCGGAACCCCTGCGGTCCACTGTGACCGGGCCGTCGTCGAGCGCCGCCGCGACCTCGATCCGGTCGGCGCCGATCAGGGTCTGGCTCCTGAACCGCTCGGCCACGGTTTCCAGCGCATCGTCGTCCACGCTGCCTTCGAGGATCAGCGCGAGCCGGTCGCGTCCCCGCTCCGCTTCGACGGCGATGCGGTATTTCCCGGTCAGCCCGTCGATGCCGAGGAGGACCGCACGGATCTCGGACGGGTAGATCTTGACCCCCTTGACCTTGACCATCTCGTCCGTGCGGCCGAAGACCACGCGCGGCAGGCTGACCGTGCGGCCGTGCACCGGCGCCGTCGTCCGCCGGATCGTGAGGTCGCCGGTGCGGTAGCGGACGAGCGGCTGAGCCTCCTTGACCAGATGGGTCAGCACCAGCTCGCCGCGCTCCCCGTCCGGCACCGGTTGCAGCGTTTCGGGGTTTATCACCTCGGCATGGACCAGCTCGTCGAACACGTGAACGCCCTCGCCGCCGGGGAAGGTGCGCGCGACGGGAAGGAACTCGGAGAGGGAGAACGCGTCGACCAGCGTGGTCTCCGGCATCGCCGCGCGAACCCTCGCATAGAGCGCGGCGTTGCCGGTGAATGCCTCGCCGCCGGCGAAGAACACCCTGGGCGGGTTGAGGCCCGCCTCGATCAGCCGCAGGGAAAAGCTCGGATTGCCGGCGAGCACGGTCACGCCGTGACCGTTGCATATTTCGACCGCGCGCTCCGCTTCGCCGGGGCCGAGCGGAATGCAGGCGATGCCGTGCGCCTCCATCTGCGACTGGTAGAACAGACCGGCGACGAACAGGTGGTAGCCGAAGGTCACCGCGCAGACGTCGCCCTGGCCGATTCCGCAGGCGGCGAGATGGGTGCCCGCGGCCGCGATCATGCGGTCAAGGTCGCCCCGGGTCTGGAAGACCGGCACCAGGGACGGACCCATCGGTGTGAAGTTGGCGCGGACCGGCTTCGCGCCGCCGAACCCGCCGTAGCCCGGCTTTGCCATCTCGGCGACGAAATCCGCCCGCGTCATCAGGGGTACGGTGTCAGCGAATTCTTCTTTGTCCGCGACCGCCTTGGGCAGTCGTCCACGATAGAAGGGGTGGGCGTGGAGCCTTTCCAGCGCCCCGTTGACGGCCTCCCCGGGGAAGCCCATCAGCGTCTGGAATCGGCGAGCGCCGCCGAGTCGTCGTAGGCCGTCTGGACGTTCAGCACCGCCTGGCGCTTTTCGACCTCGACGGCCTTCAGCCCGCGCTCCAGCGCGCCGGGCAGCGCGTCGGGGGTCTCGACTTCCTCGCCGTAGCCGCCGGAGGCCTCGACGACCTTGTGATAGGCCGGCGCGGGTTCGAGATAGGTGAGAGGCGCGCGGTTGGTGCGCGACGCAGCGCCGTTGGGGTGCAGGCCGAGCGTCGCCTTCCGCACCGATCCCCACATCCGGTTGTTGAGGATCACGGTGAGCACCGGCAGGCCGTTGGCGGCGGAGACGAAATGCGCGGGCGTCGGGTTGCCGAACATGTAGGAGCCGTCGCCCACGACGCAGAACACCCGGCGGTCGCCGTAACCCAGCTTGACGCCGAGCGAGGCGCCCATCCCCCAGCCGAGCCCGCCGGCCGGGCTGGTGGCGAAGAAGGTGCCCGGCTCGCGGAAATCGATATTGCCGAGGGCGAGCTGGGATTCGCTCACCATCACGTCGTCGTCGTCCTTGATCTCGTCGATGCAGTGCGCGATCCAGGCGGAGTCGGTGGCGCCGCGGGTCCTCGCCGCCTCGATCCGCGCCGCGCGCGCCTCTGCCGCCGCGGCCTTGCGTTCGGCGGCGCGCGCCCGTCGCCCGTCGATGCGTCCGTTCATCCCTTCGCCCAAGGCTTCACCGAGCGCCGCGAGGCCGAGGCTCGATTCCGCGGTGATCGCGAGGTCGCAGGGATAGCCCCGCACCGGGTAGGTGCTGAACAGCGGATCGACGCCCATGTGCACCACCTTGGCGTCCGGGTTGGGGCTGTGCAGGCTCGGGATCCAGGGCACGTCGCAATCGACCACCAGGATCAGATCGGCCTCCTTGACCAAGCCGCCCGGCTCGAACCCCATGTGCATCTCGTGGTCGGTGGGCACCGAGACGTAGCGCGGACGGTACGTCACCACCGGCAGCGCATACCGCTCGACGAGATCGGTGAGCGCCTTCGCCGAGGCCGGGTTCTGGCCGGCGCTGGCGGTGATCACCAGCGGGTTCTCCGCCGCCGCGATCCAATCGGCCGCTTGGTCGATCGCGTTGGGGTCCGGCGCGGGGCTGGACGCGGTAAGCCGGCGCGTCGGGCTCTCATACGCGAACTCACCCGGCTTCTCGGCCAGCACCTCGCGCGGCAGGGTGAGATAGACCGGCCCCCTCGGCTCGTTCATCGCCACGTTGACCGCGCGGTCGACGATGGTTTCCAGCTGACGCGCGTTGCGCAGCTCGTAGTCCCACTTGACCATCTCGCGGACCATGCCCGCCTGGTCGAACATCTCCTGGCCCCAATGGATGTAGATCGACCGCGCGCCGGGCGCGCCGCTCTCGGTCAGCGGAGTCCGGCCCGAGGTGAAGATGATCGGCACGTTCTCGCGCGCCGCGTTGGTGATGCCGCAGATCGCGTTGGCCGTGCCGACATTGACATGGACCATCACCGCCTGCGGTTTGCCGGTGGCGAGGAAGTAGCCATGCGCCATGGAAACCGCGAGGTTCTCGTGCGGAACCGTCATCGGCGTGGGCGCGCTGGTTCCTTCGGTGGCGGACTTCGACAGCGCCTCGATGACCGATGCGAAATCGGTTCCCGCATTGCCGAACAGGTAGTCGACGCCCCGGTCCTTCAAGAGCGCGAGATAGGCTTCCGCCAGGCTGTCGACCTGGATCTGTTCCTGAGGCATGGGGGTCTCCCTTCGCGGTGGCCGCGGGTCGGTCCACTATAGGCGTTGGGTATGGGTGAGTGAATTCGGGACCACGGGATCGGCGATGGCGGTGCGCCTTGCTCTGTTCTACGCGGCGGTCTTCCTGTTCGTCGGCGTGTCGCTGCCGTTCTGGCCGGTCTGGCTGACCGCGAAGGGGATGAGCGCGATCGAGATCGGGATCCTCTTCACCGCGGGAAGCTGGATCAGAATCGCCGCGCCCGCGCTCGCCGCGCATTTCGCGGACCGTCGGGGACGCCGGCGCGGGGTCCTGATCCTGCTCACGCTCTCGTCTTTCGCGGTACACCTGCTGTTCCTGATCGCGGAAGGTTTCGCGGCGCTTCTCGCCGTCAGCATTCTCGCCGCGATCGCCTTCACGCCGATCATTCCGATGGGCGAGAACATGACCCTTCTCGCTTCCCGGGAACGCCGTTTCGACTACGGCCGTGTCCGCCTGTGGGGCTCGATCGCCTTCATCGTGGGCGCAACCGCCGGCGGTCGGATGGTGGGAGGCGCCGGTGCCGACGTGATCCTGTGGCTGGTCCTCGGCACGCTGGCGCTCACCGTGTTGGCTTCGCTTACGATGCCGGAGACCGGATCGCCGCCGGCGCGCCGCCGCGTGCCGGCCGCCGCCCTCCTGTCGCAGCCTTCGATGGCGGTGTTCCTCGTCACCGCCTCGCTGATCCAGGCGAGCCACGCGGCTGCGTACGGTTTCGCGACGCTCGCCTGGCGCGACGCGGGAATCGACGACGACATCATCGGCCTGCTGTGGGCCGAGGGCGTGCTCGCGGAGATCGTTCTGTTCGCGCTCGGCGGCGGGCTCGCCGCGCGGCTGGGTCCGGCCCGGCTGCTCGCCATCGCCGCGATCGCGGGAATCGTCCGCTGGATCGGGTTCGCCATCGAGCCCGGGCTGGGGCTGCTCGTCTTCCTCCAGGCGCTGCACGCGCTCACCTTCGGCGCGGCCCATCTGGGCGCCATGCTGTATATCGTCCGCTCGGTTCCGCCCGAGCACTCGGCGAGCGCCCAGGCGCTCTATTCCGGGATGGCGATGGGGCTCGTCATGGGCGGCGCCGTTATCGTGGCCGGAGCGCTCTACGACGATGTCGGCGCCGGCGCGTTCTACGCCATGGCGGCGATGTCGGCGGGCGGTCTCGTGGGCGCGCTGGCGCTGGCGCGGATTACGCCGAGCGCTGCCCGGAGCGCAGGAAGTCGCGCCTGACCTCGTAGAACCCGCCGAGCCAGAGCGGGTAGTAGACGTGATCGTCGTGGGCGTCCTCCGCCTCGGGATGGACCAGCACGACGAGACCGTCCCGGTTGTACATCAGCCAGGGCACGAACTCGGCGAACAGCGCCTTGTCGAAGGCGACCTGGAACATCGGTTCCGGGTGCGGCCCGACCGGGCGGTCGCGGAAACGGCCCATGACGATATCGAAACCCCATTTTTCCCAGATCCGGCCGCGCAGCCGGGCGGCGGTCTCGCGGGTCTCTTCGTCGTAATAGATGTGAGCGTGATAGCCGGCGATCTTCGTGTGGTCGCCGGGCGGGAAGTCGGTGTCTTTCACAATCCTGTCCTCGCGTTCGGCCGAAGCCTGTTTCATCCCCGTTCGTCGCGCACGCGCTTTGCCTTGAACTCCGTCTTGGGCAGCGTGTCGGGCGGCAGCACCTCGACCCCGACCCGGACCTCGCAGCGGCTGCGGACCGCCGCGCCGACCGCCTCGGCCACGTCGCCGGAGGCGTGCTCGACGCGGAGGTCCATCACGTCGAGGCCGTCCTGGTTGGTGCGGAGCACGATCTCGAACTCGTCGCCGATTCCTTCGATCGACCGCACCGCCTGCTCGACCTGGCTCGGAAAGAACTTGACCCCGCGCAAATTGATCAGGTCGTCGGCGCGGCCGGTGAAGGACCCCATGGCGCGGACATGGGTCCGCCCGCAATCGCAGACGCCGGTGTCGTAGACCGTGTAGTCGCCGACCAGGAAGCGGAGCTGCGGCGAGCTCTCGGAGTTGAGCGAGGTGCAGACGGTAAGCCCGCGCTCGCCTTCCTCCACCCTCCCGAGGTTGTCGGGGTCGACCAGCTCCCAGATCTGCACGTCCTCCATCAGATGGGTGAACGTGGTCTCGCCGGGCCGCACCGAAGCCTCGCAAGAATAGCCCCCGACATGGGGAGAAACTTCGGTGCAGCCGTAGAACTCGACCGTCCGGCACCCCCAGAGCTCTTCCAGCCGCTCGCGGGTGCGGTCGATCCCCATCGCGGGCTCGCCGCCGGTGAACAGGGTCCTGACCGACGAGCCGCGCGGGTCGAGCCCGAGCCGTTCCATGGTGCGGCCGAGATAGAGCGCGTAGGACGGCGTCCCGGCGATCACCGTGGGCCTGAAGCGGTCGATCGTTCGCGCCCGGGCCTCGGCATCCATGCCGCCGCCGGGGATCGCCGCGACCCCCATCCGCGCAAATGCGTACATCGCGCCCCAGATCCAGACATGGGGGCCGAACCCGACCATGGGGAAGACGCTGTCGCCGCGCCGGATGCCCATCGAATGGAGCGCGCGCGCGTTGGCCCACTCCCAGTATCCCCGGTCGATATGGGTGTAGCGGAAGACGCGGGGGACGCCGGTGCTGCCCGACGAGGAGAACAGCATCCAGCCGCGGTCTGCCCACTCCGCCTCGCCGATGGTCGAATAGGTCCCGTAAGGCGGGTTCTCCGTCGCGTCCTCCATCATCTCGGACTTGTCGACCACCGGCCATTTCTCAAGGTCGTCGACCGTCCGGATATCGGTCGGCGCGAGCCCCAGCCGGTCGAAGCGGCGGCGATAGAACGCGCTGTTCTCGTAGAGGAAGGGCGTCAGCGCCCTGAGCTTGTCGTTCTGGATGGCGATCAGCTCGTCGCGCGAGCAGGTCTCGAGCGCTTCGGACCAGTACCTGTCGTTCGCCGGGGCATCCGTGTCGCGGCGGTGACGGTCGAGCGTCTCCAGCCAGACCTGACGGGTCCTGTCCATCACGCCTTGCGCCGATTGCCTTCCAGCCAGGCATCGACCCGCGCGACAGTCTCGTCGACGGTATCGTTCCGCATGCCCTTCTGGGCGGCCAGCGCCTGCACCAGACGGTCGGCGCGCTCGATATTGACGGCCCCGGCGTCGAGCGCCCGCGCCGCCGAGGAAGGCCGGATCAGCCCGTCCGCGGCGGCGGCGTATTTCTCGAAGGGCACGAGATCGCCCTCGGCCGCGCCGAGCGCCTCGCAAACCTCGCAGACCCAGTCGTAGACGCTTTCCGACAGCGCGAGGTCGCTGTGCACCGCCTCGCGGATCGGGCGCATCCCGCCCTCCCCGACGCAGCGGTAATTCCCGGTCAGCAGCATCGCCCACTTGGCGAGCGGGACGAAGATCGAGTCGTGCACCTTGAGCTTCACGGGGAGCGCGACCTCGCCTTTCCCGTCGTCGAACGTCGCCGCCTCGATATCGGCCTGCAATCCCCGGAGCAGGGCGGTGGATTCCTCGGAGTCGAACCGCGCCGCCTTGAAATTGGTCGGCAGGCTGACCTGCAGCACGTTGGTCTTCTCGTCCGGCGGCCGGAAGGCCTGCGGATCGGGGCTGCACAGCGTGATGCGCGGCGGCTCGAACCCGTCCCACACCGAGGCGTCGGTGTAGCAGCCGTCGAGCCCGCCGGTGTCGATCCCCGGGATCCTCCTGACATAGGCGAGCGGCGGCATGTTCATGATCGACATCACCGGCTTCTTCGAGGCGGCCACCCGGTCGAGAAGCTCGCGCACGCCGGGCGCGCGGTATTGCGGCTCCTGCATGGCGAGCACGATCAGGTCGTAATCGGCCGGATCGACATCGGCGGGCGTCGCGGCGGACAGCTTCCCGGGCAGCCTGCTCGAATGAACCTCGACCGGCCCGTCGCGCCCCTTCGCCGGCATGCGGACGAGCTGGCCTTCCGCGTTGATCAGGGTCGCCTCGTCGGGCAGGCAGACCAGCTTCGCGTCGTGCCCGGCGAGCAGAAGCTTGATGGCGAGAAGGGAGCCGTAGGACGCCCCCATGATCATCGTTGCGGTCATCGGCGCCACTCCTTCCTGTTTCAGTATTCCAGCACCGGATCGACGCGGTTCTCAAGCGGCTCGCCGGCGAGGAACCGGCGCATGTTCTCGAAGAACAGATCGAGCGTCCGCGGGATGTAGAGCTCGGTATCGTCGGACGAACAGTGCGGCGTGATTATCAGGTTGGGGGTCCGCCAGAGCGGCGAGTCGGCGGGCAGGGGCTCCGGGTCGAACACGTCGAGGATGGCGCTGATCTCGCGCCGCTCCAGCCGCTGGCGCAGCGCCTCGTAGTCGACCACCCGGGCGCGGCCGTAATTGACGATGCCGCCGCCGGGCCTGATCGCCTCGATCTCCGCCTTGCCGATCAGGTGGCGGGTATGCGCGGTCGCGGGCGCGGTCGCGATGATGTAATCGGCGCGCGGTATCGCCTCGAGGAGCGCCTCGGGTCCCAGCATCTCGTCGACCGCGGGGTGCGGCTGCGACGTCCGCCGCACGCCGATCGTCCGCATCCCGAAGCGCTTGGCCCATTCGGCGACGCCGCCGCCGACGCTGCCGACGCCCACGACGAGCAGCGTCTTTCCCGCGATGCCGGTGTTGAAGGTCTGCTCCCAGCGGCCGGCGCGCTGGTGGGTGACCATCTCCGGCACACGGTTGTTGAGCATCAGCACCGACATGATCGCGTATTCGTGGGCGCGCGCGCCGTGGACGCCGCGGTTGTTGGTGAAGACCACGTTGTCCGGCAGCCAGTCGAACGGCGTGAAGTGCTCCACCCCCGCGCCGGTGGCGTGGATCCAGCGCAGCCTCGGCGCCCGCTTCGCGATGTTGCGGTGGTCGATGTCCCAGCACACCAGCGTGTCGGCGTCGGCGATCTGGCGGTCGAAATCGGCGCAGTCGTAGCCGATGCTGCAGTCGACCCGTTCGGCCAGATCGGGGAAGCGCGAGAACGCCGCCGACAGTCGTTCTCCGGTCACCTCGAAGACGGCGCCGAGGCTCGAATCGTTCTCGATATGGAGACGAACCCTGTTGGGCAATTCCGGTCCTCGCGGCTAATCCAGGGTCCGTTCGACCCACCACTGGGCGAGCCGCGGGACCAGCGGTTCGAGATGGGAGAACCGGCCGCGCGGCGCGAGCGGCGATTTGAGCCCTTTCTGCTGCAGCGCGGCGACCGCGTTGTCCTCGGCGAGCGTGGTGTCCCAGCGCTTGTAGTAATACGGCACCTTGGCCTCGAAATCCGGCCGCGCCACGGTCTTCTTCGGGAAGCAGGCGCCGTGGATCACCCGCGTGCGGTTGGGGCCCTGCGGCTGGAGCTCCAGGTACCACACCGAATCCAGCGTCATGCCGAGCATCGTGGACGGGTTGAGGCAGACATAGTTGGTGCCCATCGCCGCGCGCCCCTCCAGCCCCTCGATATGCGGCAGCTCGTGTTCCAGATCCTCGATCAGCAGCGAGCGCGTGTGCGCGTCGTGGTGCTCGCGGATGTCGAGCCAGGCGCCTTCGGTGGGCGCCGCCGAATGCTCCATCTCCTTCGGGTTGAGCGTCGCCCCATGCACCATCGGCAGGTGGTATTCCTCCATCGCATTCTCGATGTGGACCTTCCAGTTGCAGTCCACCTCGTGCACCCGCTTGCGCACCAAAGCGAGCTCGTCGAGATCGTAGGACCCCATGAGCTCGGGGAAGTTGCCGAGATAGTCCGAAAGCGGCGGCGCGTCGTCGTCGAAATTGACGAAGACGAAGCAGCCGCAGGTCTCCAGTCGCAGTTCGCGCAGCCCGTAGCCGGCGGGGTCGAAGTCCTTCGCCCGCTCCATCCCCGGCGCGCTGTGGAGCTTGCCGTCGAGATCGTACACCCAGCCGTGATAGGGGCAGGTGAAGGCGCGGCAGTTGCCCTCGCCGTCCGCCACCGGGGTGCCGCGGTGCCGGCAGTTGTTGGCGAACGCCCGGAGCTCTCCGTCCCCGCCCCGGACGATCAGGATCGGCACGCCGACATAGTCGACCGCGATGAAGTCGCCGGGCTCCGCCACCTGGTCGACATGGCCGAAGAAGTTCCAGGTCCGCGAGAACAGGTTGCGGACCTCCAGCCGGTAATACTCCTCGGAGGTGTAGCACCAGGCCGGCAGGCTCTCGGCCTCCTCGACCTCCCTGAACACGCTGTCGAAGGTGGAGCGGTCGATCGTCGCGGTCTCGAACATCGTCTTCTTCCCCGGAAGCGCGGGCGTCTCGCGGAAAGGCTAGCCAAAACCCCGTCTCCGGTCCAATGATGCGGGTCCCGGGGATCGGCGGAGGAGGGAAAGATGGCGACATTCGTCCTGGTGCACGGCGCGTGGCATGGCGGCTGGTGCTGGCGCGACGTGCGGACGATCCTGCGCGCGGGCGGGCACGAGGCGTTCACCCCGACGCTGACCGGCCTCGGCGAGCGCTCGCACCTGCTGTCGCACGACATCGACATGAACACCCACGTCACCGACGTCGCCAACACGATCGTCTGGGAGGAGCTCCACGACGTCGTCCTGGTCGGACACTCATACGGCGGCAACGTGATCACCGGCGTCGCCGACCGCATGAAGGACCGGCTGGCGCATGCGGTCTATCTCGACGCCTTCGTGCCGGCGGACGGAGACAGCTCGGCCTCCATGGCGGTGACCGTCTCCAACCCCGACGCGACCGATGCGGATATCGGCGCGGAGATCAAGCGCCGCCTCGACCTCACCGGAGAGCATGGCGGGTCCAGGACGCACTACACCAATATGTTCGACATCCCCGAGGACCCGCTGGAGCCCTATCGCTGGGTGGAACGGCGCATCACGCCGCACCCGGTGCGCACCCAGATCGAGCCGATCCGCCTCGAAAACGGCGGCTCCGACGGCCTGCCGCGCACCTATATCCTGTGCACCGGCTCGGAAGGACCGGCGCCCTTCAAAATCCTCGCGAAGCGGATCCGGAACGACCCGACCTGGCGTTTCCGCGAACTGGCGACCGGGCATGACGCGATGGTGACCATGCCGGAGGGGACCGCCGCGCTGCTCATCGAGGCGGCGGAGAGCTGACCGGATGCGGAACGACGACACCCCGCGCGGCAGCGAGATCGTCGACGCGTTGAAGGCCGCACGCGTCGGCCATGTCGCGGCGCTGCCCGACATCGTCACCAGCACCGGCATCCTGTGGCGGCTCGCCGAGGACCCCGGCATCCGGCTGATCCGCCTCTGCAAGGAGGACGAGGGGGTGTCGATCTGCGCCGCGCTCTCCTATTGCGACAAGCGCGCGGTTCTCCTGATGCAGCAGACCGGGCTGATGGACTCGCTCAACGCCATCCGCGCGGTCGGGATGGATTACGGGCTGCCGATCTGCATGGCGGTCGGGCTGCTCGGCAAGGAGCCGGACCGGCCCGCGTCGGAGTCGGCGAATTACGGGGTGCGGATCGTCGAGCCAGTGCTCGACGCGATGGGGATCGACCGTTTCTGCATCGAGACCTCTTCCGACGTCGTCGGGCTCGCGCCCGCGATCGAGCGCGCCTATGCGGAATCCCGCCCCGTGGTCGCGCTGATCGGCCGGAGGATCGAGCGATGATGCGCCGCGACGAATGCTTCCGGAAGCTCGCCGAGCACCGGGGCGGCGCCATCGTGGTCGCGGCCTATACCTCGGCCTTCGAGTGGGTCGCCATCGACCCGAGCCCGCTCAACTTCGTCAGCGTCGGCGCGATGGGGCAGGCCTCCTCCCACGCGCTCGGCCTCGCCATCGGGTTGCCGGACCGCAGGATCGTCGTGCTCGACGGCGACGGCAGCCTGCTGATGAACCTCGGCAGCCTGGTGACCGTCGCCGAGGCGGCGCCGGAGAACCTGGTCCATTTCGTGGTCGAGAACGGCACCTACGAGGCCAATGGCGGCCACCCGATCCCCGGCCGGGGCCGGATCGATTTCGCCGGCTTCGCGCGCGATGCCGGGTACCCGGAGGTGCACAGCTTCGACGGTCTCAACCGCTTCGCCGCGATGCTGCCGGAACTTCTCGCCGCCAGGGGGCCCGTCTTCGGCTGCCTCAAGGTCGAGCCCGGCCCGCCGCCGGAATACGACTACGAGATGCTCCACAGCCCCCGCATGCGCGAGGCCTTCCGCGAGGCGATCCGCCCGTTTCTCGGCGGTGGGGCGGGATCGAATTAGAGTCAGGCTCGGTCTTGTCGGTTCACGACGGCCCACCCTCCCCCGGCCCCTCCCGCAAGCCCCGGACTGCGATCCGGGGCTTGCGGGAGGGGAGAAGGTAAGGAAGGTTCGGCGAACGAATCCCCCTCTCCGCCCCTGGGGGCGGAGAGGGCCGGGGTGAGGTGGGGGAGTCCCGGTCTGACAGGCCGCGGGCCGCCCGCCGGGAACCCGCCTCACCCCAGCCCGTAGAACGCCTTCGCGTTGTCGTCGAGGATCTTGTCGACCACGTGGGGTTCGACCCGCCCGTCGTGCTTGAGGAGCCGCAGCGCCTCGATCTCGCTTGCCGTGTCGGCGTGGCCGTAATCGGTGCCGATGACGACATGGTTCTCGCCGGTGTAGCCGAGCACATAGGGCAGGTCGTCGGTCACCTGGCAGGCGACCCAGATGTTGTTGCGCCGGAGCACGTCGTCGCCGAGCGGCGTGCCCTTCCTCTGGAAGCGGATCGAGAGGTCGTTGAGGACGTAGGGCACCCACTGGCTCGACACCTCGATGAAGCCCCAGCGCACCCCGGGGAAGCGGGCGGGGATCGCGTGATAGATCAGGGTGTGGAAGGCGCCGATGGTCGCCAGCTTGAACTTCGAGAACCCGGAATCGTCGAGGAAGAAACGGTGCATCGTCGGGCTGTTGGTCGCGGAATGGATGCAGATCGGCAGGTTCCGCTCTTGCGCCGCCTCGTAGACCGGGAAGAAATAGGGATCGTTCAGCGTGCGGTCGCATTCGAGCCCGCGCATGAAGATGCCGACCGCGCCGTTGTCCTGCGCGAAGTCGAGCTCGTCGTCCAGCTTGTCCATGGCGAGAAGCGGCGGCGACATCACCCAGCGCAGCCGCTCCGGCGCCTGGCGCCAGATATCGGCGAGCCAGCGGTTGTAGCTCCTGCTGAGCGCCACCTCGACGCCCGCCTTCATGGTGATCGGCCTGAGGAACAGCGTTGGGTAGAGCACCTGGATGTCGACCTCCAGCCGGTCCATATGTGCGAGCCTGGCCGGGATATCCCGCATTTCCCTGGTGTCGACGGTGGTGTCGCTGCCGACATTGTCCTCCTTGGGCAGGATCGAGCCGTCGATCACCCAGTATTCCTCGACCGCCTGGCCCTCCAGCCCGTGCTCCTGCGCGCCGGATGTGCGGGAGACGACCATCGGGGCGTAGCCCTGCTCGTCCTCGCGCAGATAGCGCCAGGTCTCGGGCGTCTCCAGGACATGGGCATCGGCATCGATCGTCGTCATCGCAATCCTCGCTCTCGGTCGTCGGCGCGCGCCATCTTGCGGCCTTCGCCGGGCTCTGGCAACGCGGCGGCGCTACTGGCCTTCCGCTTCTCGACCGGGTCGAAATACAGCCTCGGGCAACACGGTTGGTTTCGAAAAGCGCTGGCGGGAACGAGACGGGTCACTCAGCGTTCTTATCGAGCTTACTGCATATTATCTTTGTTGCATAAACCGGGGTAAGATGGCTTGAAATGGATCCAAGGCAGAATCCCTACGCGCCTGGCGCCGGCACGCCGCCCCCCGAGCTTACGGGGCGCGACGAGCTGATCGAACGCGCGGCCGTGGCACTGGACCGCATCCGTGCGCGGAAACCGGCTCGGAGTTTCATCCTTTACGGTTTGCGGGGTGTCGGCAAGACCGTCCTGCTCAACCGCATTCGTCTGGACGCCGAGTCGCGCGGCATCGCCAGCGTCAGAATGGAAGCGCCGGAAGAGCGCTCATTGCCGGCCTTACTGATTCCGGCCATGCGTGCGACGCTCCTGCGCTTGAGCCACGGCGAGGCGCTAAAGGACAATTTGCTGAAGGGGATGAGGGCGCTCGCGAGCTTCGCCAAAGCCCTGAGGGTCAAGTATGAGGACGTCGAATTCAGCATCGATGTCGATCCTGAAACCGGGCTGGCCGACAGCAGCGATCTCGATACGGATCTCACGGATCTCCTTCTGACCCTCGGGAAGGCTGCCGCCGAGCGCGCCACCGCGATCGTGCTCTTCATCGATGAATTGCAATATTTACCGGAAGACCAACTCGCCTCGCTGATTACCGCGCTCCATAGCGCCAGCCAGGACCAGTTGCCGATCACCATGGTGGCGGCGGGACTGCCCCAGCTGGTCGGGAGGACCGGCGACGCCAAGTCCTACGCAGAGCGCCTCTTCGAATTCGCCTCCGTCGATCGCCTCGACGACGACGATGCCCGCGATGCCCTGACGGTGCCCGCTTCCAGGGAGGGGGTCGTCTTTCATCCGGACGCGATTACGGAGATATTGCGCCAGACGAACGGCTATCCATACTTTCTTCAGGAGTGGGGCAAGCACGGCTGGGACGTCGCCGACGCCTCTCCCATCGGGCTCGATGACGCCCGGCGCGCGACGACCCAAGCGCTTGCCGACCTCGACGCGAGCTTTTTTCGCGTGCGCTTCGACAGGCTGACGCCGACCCAGAAACGCTATATGCGTGCCATGGCCGAACTCGGACCCGGGCCGCATCGATCGGGCGATATCGCCCACATCCTCAATCGGAAGGTCACCACGGTGGCTCCCATGAGGAACACGCTTATCGCCAAGGGCATGATTTACAGCCCTGCTCACGGCGACACGGCGTTCACCGTGCCGCTCTTCGACGACTTCATGAAACGGATCATGCCGCAGCTTTGAGGGAGTGCACCGCACCGCCTTCGTGAATACCGAAAGTCCCGGCCCGGACGCCACGTGTCAGTCATCGGCATCCGTGCCGCCGCCCGCCGCGTCGTCGAGAGCCGTGGCCCGCAGATACGCTTCGCGTCCCTTGAGCCGCGACCAGTACGACTCGAAGGCGGGACGCTTCTCGATCAGGTCGAAATGGAGCCCCCAGGCGATGTGCGAGCCGACATAGACATCGGCGGCCGTGAAGCCTTCTCCGGCCACGTAGCCTCCGGCGCCGACGGCTTGCTCGAGGGTGTCCATGACCAGGGCGAAATTGCCGTAGCCCACCATCGCCTCCTTGTCCCGGGGCGGGGCGAGGCCGAAATTGCGGTTGGTCACGGCGGCTTCGAGCGGTCCGGCGGCGAAGAACAGCCAGCGGTAATAGGCGCCCCGTTCTCCCGCCGGCGGCGCCAGCGCGGCCTCGGGGAAGGCGTCCGCCAGATAGGCGCAGATCGCTGGCGCCTCGGTGACCACCGTCTCCCCGTGGCGGATCGCCGGCACCTTCCCCATCGGGTTGACGGCGAGATAGTCCGGCGACTTCATCGGCGGCCCGTACTCCAGGAATTCCGTGCGGTACGGAACCGCCAGCTCCTCCAGCATCCAGCGCACGATCCGCCCGCGCGACATCGGATTGGTATAGAAGACGATCTCGGCGGTCATGATGGGCCTCCCCCGCGTCCGCGCGGCTATTCCCAGGGATCGTAGCTGCCGAAGTTCCAGAGATTGCCTTCGGGATCGCGGCAGGCGTAGAGGCGCCCGCCGTAATCCTGGTCCTCCGGCGGCATGACCACCCGCGCCCCGGCGGCGACGGCGCGGGCGTGGTGCGCGTCGACGTCGTCCACGATCGCGTAGACGCTCTGCGACACCGGGCTCTCCACTGTGTCGGGCGGCTGCTGGAGCTTGCCGAATTCGTCGTCGCGGGCCGAGCCCAGCATGATCATCCCGTTGCCGAAGACGAGCTGGGCATGGGCGACGGTCCCGTCTTCGCCCGGCACGACGAGGTGCTTTTCGAAGCCGAACGCCGCGCAGAGCCATTCGATGGCGGCGGGCGCGTCCCGGTAGCGGAGCGCCGGAACGACGGTCGCCGTGGTGTTCTTCGCCAGCTTGCTCATGGGGCAGGCCCTCTTCCTTGCCGCGCGCGTGGCGCCATATTGCGGCCCGCCCCGGGGTCTGGCAACGCGCCGGCGCGGACGCCACAATCGGCGCCGCACCCGGAACGGGGAGGACGATGGAACCCCGCGCCTACGGCCCCTACCCCTACGAGCCGATCGTCGACCGGCCGCCCTTGACCTGGCCGGGCGGGGCGCGGATCGCGTTCTGGGTCGTCCCCAATATCGAGGTCTTCGCGCTGGACGAGCGGATGCCGGACGGCCCAGGCCTGATCCCCGACGTGTCGGCCTGGGGCAAGCGGGATTACGGCAACCGGGTCGGCGTGTTCCGCATGATGGAGGCGATGGAGCGCCACGGCGTTCCCGGCACGGTCGCGCTCAACAGCGAGGTGTGCGACGCGGCCCCGCGCATCGTCGACGAGTGCCTGCGGCTCGGCTGGGAGCTGATGGGCCATTGCGAGAGCAACACGCGGCGGCTCAACGAGGCGGGGTCCGAGGAAGAGGCCGGGGGCATCGTCGCCAGGACGCTCGATCGCATCGAGCGCGCGACGGGACGCCGCCCGACCGGCTGGCTCGGCGCGGGACGCCAGGAAACCTGGGGAACCCTCGACAGGCTGGTCGCCGAGGGCTGCCGCTACGTGGTCGACTGGGACTCGGACGACCAGCCGGTCGCCATGGAGGTCGCGGGCAAGACGATCGTCTCGATGCCCTACGGCGCGGGGGTCTCGGACAAGCAGGCGTTCGAGGGAAACGGGTTCACCGCCGACGACTTCGAACACATGATCCGCCGCGCCTTCGACGTGCTCTACGCCGAAAGCGCGGTGTCGGGGCGCGTCGCCACGGTCTCGCTTCACCCCTACATCGTCGGGGTTCCGCACCGGATCGGCGCGCTCGACCGGGCGCTCGCCCATGTCCGGAGCCACGACGGCGTCTGGTTCGCCACCGGCGAGGAGATCGTCGCCCATTTCCTCGAATGGAGGGCGGGGCAAGAGGCGGGGTAATACGCGCCGGGCGGCCGATTATCCGTTCGAGTCGAGGGTCGATCCGACGCGGGACGGCCATACCCTGACCGTCCGGTCCCGTCGACGGCGAGCCCCCCCCCCCTCACCCCGGCCCTCTCCCCGCTGGGGAGAGGGAGAGTTGCGGCGCCGACCTTTCCTTACCTTCTCCCCTCCCGCTTGCCCCGGATCGCAGTCCGGGGCTTGCGGGAGGGGTGGGGGGAGGGTGGACCGGCCGTCCTGACCCGATAGGATCGGAATATGCGGGCTACGCTTTCGCCGCGGCCAGGGCGGGGGCGGCAGCCCTGCGCGGGCGGCGCTTCCCGGAAGGCGCGCCGATGGTGCTCCTGGCCTCCTCCACGAGCGCCTGGCCCGCGTCCGAGGCAGCCTCGACCAGGAGATCGACCCATCGCTGGCCGTGATAGACCGCGCGATGTGCGAGGCCGATCTGTCGCGAGGGCTCGGGCGCGCCGAAGCGGAGGAAGCTCAGCTCCGGAGCGGCGGCTTGTTCGCAGAGCGCGGCGGATTCCGGCAGCAGCGTCAGACCGGCGCCGCCGGCGACGAGCCTCGACAGCGTGGCGAGAGACCCCGCGCCGCGCCGCACTTCCTGAATGCGCCACATCGAGCAGGCCCCGAGGACCTGGCTGGCCAGGCAGTGGCCGTCGCCGAGCGTGAGCAACGGTCCGATATCCGCCCGCGCGAGGTCCGCCGGTTGCGGCGCATCGCCGAGCGCGCGGAGGGCATCGAGCCGCCGGGCACGGCCGGCGAGCAGAAAGCGGTCCTCGAAAAGCTCCCTCTCGGGCAGTTCCAGCAGGCCGAGCGGCAGCGAAACGATCGCCGCGTCGAGACGGCCCGCGAGGAGATCGGCCACGAGCTCCTGACCGGACAATTCCATGACGTTGAGCTCGACGCGCGGCGACGAGGCCCCAAGCCGTTCGAGCAGGCCGGGCAACAGATAGGGCGCGAGGGTGGACAGGATTCCCACGGCGAAGCGCAGCGGGCCGTCCTCGAAGCGTTTCCCCATGGTCTCGAGCAGCAGCGTCTCGTCGAGGATCCTGAGCGTCTGCTCGTGCGCTTCGCGCCCCAGCCGGGTGAGCCGGATGCCGCGGCTTTCCCGCTCGACGAGCGGTCCGCCCAGCGAGGCTTCGAGCTCGCGGATCTGGAGCGAGAGCGCGGGCTGCGAGACATGTACGCTCTCGGCCGCGCGGCTGAACGAGCCGTGTTCGACCAGGGCCTGGAAATAGCGCAGCTGACGTAAGGTTACGGGCATTTCTGCATCCTCCTCGCGACGATGCGTCGGCGGTTCTCGTCCCGCCGGCGATCTGGTTTGCCCGGGCTCAATCGGGCGGTTCCGGTGTCCTGTTCGCCGATCCGTCGAGTCGCGTTTCGAACATTCGCTTCCGGTTCATTTCCGTTCTTCCTCTTCAAACGCCGGTGTGGGCATTGCCCCATAAACTCCTGTCGACCCTTCTATGCCTTTCCCCATATAAAAACTAATACCGTTTTCTGAGAGTCATCATTGGATTTTCTTATAATGATCGGGTTGGAAGGGCGTGCGGGGCGGGGCATCGTAGTCATTCCGCTACAAACCCGATTGATCTGGCGCAAGCCCGCCCGCGATTGGGGCTGCGTGCTCGCACCGCGGGGCCCGGCATGGTAAGACCGCCGACGGGCATTCACGCGAAGCCAGTCGGGGAGGTTCCGGGATGAGCGATGTGCTTCAGGCGATGCGCGACGTGGTGGTCGCCAACCGCATACTCTCGCGGGAAGGGGTGGTCGACGCCTACGGCCACGTCACCGTGCGCCACCCGGACAATCCGGAGCGTTACCTGATGTCGTGCTCGCGCGCGCCCGAGCTGGTCACCCTCGACGACATCATGGAGTTCACCCTCGACGGCGAGCCGGTCGACGACTCGGGCCGCGTGCCCTATGCCGAGCGCTTCATCCACGGCGCGATCTTCGAGAAGCGGCCCGACGTCAACTCGGTGGTCCACAACCATTCGCACGCGGTCATCCCGTTCGGGGTGACCGGGGTGAGGCTGCGGCCGATCATCCATGTCGGCGCGGCGATCGGCGCCGACATCCCGGTGTGGGACATCCGCGACAATTTCGGCGAAACCAACCTGCTGGTCGTGGACATGGACCAGGGGCGCGACCTCGCCGACTGCCTCGGGGCCAACCGGGTGGCGCTGATGCGCGGCCACGGCTGCGTGGTGGCGGGCGCCTCGCACCAGCAATCGACGATGACCTCGGTCTATCTCCAGGTCGCCGCCGAGCTGCAGCGCGAGGCGATGCGGATGGGCGAGGTCACGTATCTCTCCGATGCCGAGATCGAGCACTGCTCGGCCACCTTCACCAGCGAGATATCGGTCAACCGGGCGTGGCAGTATCTCCGCCACCGCGCCGGGGTGAGCGACCTCTAGGAGGCGCCGATGGCCGGGCCCAGCCGGGAGATCGCGGCCGCCATCGCGGAGCGGGCGGCCGGCGCGGGAATCGAGCTCGTCGCCAGCCTGCCGGACGGCTGGATCGCCGCGCTGATCGAGGAGTTCGAGGCGGATTCGCGGTTCGACCACATCCCGGTCAACCGCGAGGAATCGGCGGTCGGGCTGTGCTCCGGGGCGTTCTTCGGCGGCCGGGGCTCGCTCGCCCTGATGGGCGCGTCGGGGCTGATGACCTGCATCTACGCGATCACCAAGATCAACTACACCTACATGGTGCCGATGACGATCTTCATCACCATGCGGGGGCGCATCGGCGACCGCGCCAAGTTCCACGTCTCGAACGGGCTCTACCTCGAACCCGTCATGCAGTCGATCGACCTCCCCTACACGGTGATCGAGCGGCGCGACCGGCTGGACGAGATCGGCCGCGCCGTGGCCCATTCCAGGACCATCTCGCGCCCCGTGGTGGTCGGCTTCACCCGCGACCTGCTCTACGGGGAGAGCGCGTGATGGCGATGCAGATGGAGGCCTGCTTCGCCCATCTGGTCGAGCGCTGGACCGACCAGGTCGTCGTCACCTCCGCCGGCAACGCGTCGGAGATGTGGTGGAAGCTCACCGGCGAGACCGAGAAGGTGTTCTACCTCGAAGCCTCGATGAGCCTCGCCTCGCTGTTCGCCGCCGGCATCGCCTACGGAATCCCGCGGGCCAATGTCTGGGCGTTCTCCGGCGACGGCGCGTTCCTGATGAACCCCGGCATGCTGACGGTGGAACGCCGCCTGGGCCTTCCCAACCTCACCCATTTCCTGGTCGACAACGGGGTCTACGGCGCCACCTTCGAGGTCGACATGGCGGATGAGGGGGAGACCGACTACGCCGCGCTCGCCCGCGCCTGCGGGCTGCGGAACGTCTTCCGTTTCGGCACGCTCGCGGACCTCCGCACCGGCATGGACGAAGTCGAGCGGGTCAACGGCGAGGCCTTCGTGGTGCTCGACGTGGAGCCGCTCGGCGCCGCGCTGCCCGACCCGCCGATGGACGGCCCGGAATGCAAGTTCCGCTTCGGCCGCTACTTGGAACGCACCTACGGCGTGAGGATCTTCGACGCCAGGGTCTGAGGCCGGCCCAATGTTTCACGTGAAACAAAGGTCAGCCTTGCTGCCTTATCCATTACGTTAAGAAACCGCGCCAAACGGCCAAAAATGTTTCACGTGAAACATAGTCCCGAAACGGGACTAATTTCGCGTCCCCGGGGGACGCGATTGGCCTCATCCGGAGCCTGGAGGGCTCTCGCCCCCCTAGAGCCTGTCCGTTTCAGATAGAAGCGCCTTTACCCCCGTCTCCTGACCGTCATGGTCGGCGAAGGCCGACCATCCACGAGTTTTTAGGGCGCTGGAAACAAAAACAAAGGGGCTTATACGCTTAACTAGCCAAAGCGCCCATCCCAACTAGAAGGCCAAGGTATATTGGCCGATTGCTCCGTTATAGGTGAGAACGCAATTTGCCAGAACATCTCGCCCGATAAGGGCTTGGAAGCCTCCACGGAGAAGCGGCGTCTCCGAGACGGCAAGATTGCGAACCACATAAGGGGTCTCTGTGTAACTCGCATAGATAATCAGACCGCAATCGTATTCGTCGGTCGGAACCGGCCCGTCCTTGGTAGACGGAGTCAGCATCGACGACTCCCCGGTCGGCGTCAGGCTCAAAGCTTGGAGTACACTCGGGTCAACACAGGTATTGCTAGCACCTGTGTCCAGCAGACCCATGACGATCTGGGGACTTGGTACGGGGGCGCCTAGTCTTTTCAGAACTTCCAGCCGCGCCGCGCTGACAGTAAACAATACGTTGAGAAGTGGGCCCGCTCCCTCTATTGGGCTTGTGAAGTGCGGCATGGCTCAACGAACCTGGTAATGTGGTGAGCCTGCTCGACCGCACTGACCTGCTTCACGAAGAATGGCTCTAGGCCGAATCTCTCATATCCAGCCTTGAGGGCATCTTCATAGCTGGAGTGGAAGCCGCAGACCTCTTCGCCCTTGATGAGCACATACTCCGACTCGTGCTCGGCCCAGTCCTTGAGGTTGCGCCGATAGACCGCAGCCTCTTGCGCCAGTGGTCCATCCGACATCATCTTCTCCCTAACACCCAGTGGCCGATATGGCCACGCTCGTCATATCTAATCATCGGCCCCACGCGTCTGCAAGCGTGGTGAGGCAATGGGCCGCATCTCGATTTCCAGTGATCCTGCCTTGAATCCAACAGAATAATCCCCATATAACTAGCCATAACAGGGCGGCGCGATGGGGACGGAAGATGGCGAAGAAAGGTCCGGGAAGGTTGCACAGAGAGGGGCTGACGGTTATTGAGCTGCTGCGGATGTTCCCCGACGACGCAGCGGCCGAGGCGTGGTTCGAGGAACAGCGGTGGCCCGAGGGCCGGTTCTGCCCGGACTGCGGATCGACGAACACGGTTCGCGTCAAGACCCGCAAGCCCATGCCCTACCGCTGCCGCGACTGCCGCAATCACTTCTCCGTCCGCAAGGGGACGGTGATGCAGTCGAGCAAGCTCGGGCTCCAGAAATGGGCCATCGCGCTGTACCTGACGACGACCGGGATCAAGGGCACGGCCAGCATGAAGGTCTACCGGGACATCGGGATGCGGCAGGCGACGGCTTGGCACCTGATGCATCGCATCCGCGAGGCGTTCGACGAAGGCGTTGACATGCCTTTCCCCGGCCCGGTCGAAGCCGATGAGACGTACATCGGCGGCAAGCGGAAGAACATGAGCAACGCGAAGCGGAAGGAACTGGCGGGCACCGGCCGCGGCGCGGTCGGGAAAACCGCCGTGGTTGGTGCGAAGGACCGCGCGACGAACCGGGTCGCGGCCCGCCCGATCCCGGCGACCATTTCACCGCATACGGCCGGCTTCGTTGCCGAACACGCCGCGCCGGGTGCGAAGGTCTACACCGACGAGGCGTCGGCCTATGGCGTGCTGGATGCGTGGTTCGACCATGAGGCCGTCAATCACGGCGCCGGGGAGTATGTCCGAGGGGCCGCGCATTGTAACGGCATGGAAGCCTTCTGGTCTCTCCTGAAACGGGGCTACCACGGGACCTACCATCACTGGAGCCCGAAGCACCTGCACCGCTATGTCCGGGAATTCGCCGGCCGGAACAACCTGCGCGATCTCGACACCGTGGCGCAGATGTCCGCGCTGGCGCGTGGTATGGTCGGGAAGCGGCTGAGGTATACCGATCTGGTCTCGTGACTTGACAAACAAGTATAGATCGATCTAGTTTCAAGGATAGATCAAGCCATCAAGAAAAAAGGGCCGAACACCGAAGTGCCCGACCCTTGAATGGCTCCCCGCAAGCGATGAGAGGCCGTGCGGGAAGTGTCGCTGTGACGAAGGATTATACCCATCCTGCGGCATCAGATCAAGCGGCCTCCGTTCACCATAGGAGGGGCTGATGCACGCCCAATCTCGACCTATCCACAGGCCGCCCGTGCGACCGATGCCCCGGCCGATGCCGGGACCCATGCGCCCCGTCTATTCGGGAGGGGCGTGATGGCCTGCCGAGTAGGAATGTCGACCGATCCGCAGGCGCGGATCGACTACTGGAAGCGCGAAGAGGGGCATACGCACGGCAAGATTCTGGCGAAGGGCCTGACCTACGACGGAGCCCTTGCTCGTGAGAAGAAGGAAGCAGACGCCAAGGGGTGCAAGCAGAGTCCGGGTGGTGCTCGGAACGGCTTGTCCAATTGGTCCGTCTACCACGTCTGGGGCGGAAAGTAGTGCGCCTCCATGCAGTAGCGGGATCGGGGTGGGCTAAATGCCCACCCCGTTCTTCGCAGCCGGGGTGACACAGGGGGTGTCCGCATGGGTCAGGAATATCTGAACAAGGTCATCGGCAAGCTGGGGCCGGATTGGTTCCGGTGCCTGACGTGCCGAGAGTGCGGCTTCGTCGAGCTTTACTGCCCCGACGCCATCGGCAACGACTGAACGGCGTCTGCAATGGCGACTTACAAACAGATCCAAGGCTGGGTGAAGCAAAACTACGGCTGGCATGTGAAGACCTGTTGGGTCGCGCATTGCAAGGAACGGGCCGGCTTTGCAATGAGATCGGCACCGAATCGGCAAGGCTCGGTCAGGAAGCATCCCTGTCCACCTAACAGGGAAGGGGCGATCTTCGACGCTTTCCGTTACTTCGGAATGGAGCCCTGACCGCCGCTTCGGTCCGGAAGCGGCTGCGCTATCGGGACTTGGTAGAAGGCACAGACACAAACGAAGACCGTTCGCGTTCGACTGAGATCAAGAAGGACCACAACCGATGAAAACGAAGGTGTACAAAGTAATCGATGGCGATACGTTTCAAACTCTTCACGATTGGAGTTTCCAAGGAACTACCGGAGACCGCGTCCGAATCGCAAACTTCAACGCTCCAGAATTGAACGAGCCTGGAGGACAAGCCGCAAAAACAAAACTAGAAAATTTGATCGGCGACGAGACCGTCGAACTGAAAAACTACAAAAGCCTGAGTTATGGGCGATTGGTGTGCGACGTGTTTCTCAACGGCGAAGACATATGGTATTTGCTTCGCTAGTTCTATCCCCATGCAGCGTGAATCCGGACGGTCAAACGGAGCGAGAGAGACCACGACCGGCATGACAGAAGACAGCCGCAAGATCGCCGGCCTCCAGCTAGCGCTCGACGGCCTGTTTTTTTCGTTTGGGAGAGGACACGGGGCTGGCCGCGCTGTCGGTCTCCCGAAGTGAGCACCTGACCAAACTGCCGCGTCGGTGTATGATGGCTGTCGAATCGGTGTCGGTCTGAATCAAAACCGCCCCGCAGGTTTGACGGCCAACGCGGGGCGGACGAAAAACGAAGAAGACCCTCTCAGGATGAGACAATCTACCGAGAGGGCTTCGCCGTGTCTATTGCTGATCGTCAGGCAAAGAACGTGGAATTTGGAGATTCACCCTTCATCATCGCGCAGAGCCTTTTCACAAAGGGTGACAAATCCTTTCAGCTGCTGCTCCATTCCTCTCCTATACGCTGCTGTAGACGTGCCCCGCCTGCGCGGCACGGCGTCCAGGTCGATGCCCTTGACGGCAGTAACGACCGTTTGGAGAGCGGTAGGCCCTAGCACGCCTAGCCCAATGAGCACGATGTGCTCAAGGATGGCGAATCTGCCCTTTAGGTACTCGATCTCTCCGTCCATGGGTTCAGTCTCCGGTTGGTGTTGAAGGTTGAGAGCCCCGCCAGCGGCCACTGGCGGGGCTCCGTATTCTACCGCGACGCGCCGAAGACTGCCGGGTAGCGTCTCTGGCTGACTTTCCGCCCGTCAGATCTGCGCGTAGTCCTTCTTCCTGATTTTCTTGAGCTCGCGCATCAGGCCATCGAGTTTCTCCCGTTCGGCCCGTTCGATCTCGTCGGTCAGGAAGATGCGCGTCATCCGCTTGACCAGGCGTTTGATCTCCCGGTTGTAGATGGCGCGCTTCTCGCGGAGCCGGCTGGCCGGCTCGGCGATTTCCTCGCCTCGCCGGAACTTCGCCCACTCGCGTTCGACCCGCTGGCGCTCCCGCCCGAGCGACGACAGCGCCACCGCCGTTCTCGCCCGCTCCCTCGCCCGATCGTGGATCGCCGCAGCCTCCGCGGTCGCCCGAAGTTCCTGCTCGACGCGCGCCATATCGGCCTTCTCATCGGCGAGAGAAGCGGAAACCAGGGCGCCACTGACCACCAACGCGGTAAGCACGCCAAGCACCTTGCGCATGGCCGTCTCCCGCTGCGTGCCAGCCCGGCTGGTGCCGGGCCGTTTGCACTATCGCGCAGAGAATGCGGAAGCCCCGCCTATTCGCCCCGGCCGGGTAGCTACTCCCTGCCGTGAACGGGCTCTTGTATTGAGCGGGTGACCCGACGTCGGGTCTCCACGCGATAGTGCAGCGGGGATGGTCGCTCAGAAGGGGGACGATTTCAAGCAACTTGGCTAGCCGTGGATCATGCCGTAGGTTGGCTCACGCGATGCACTCGGGAGCGAGGCGATGACGGAACAGACCGAGAAGCGGGGCCGCGGCCGGCCGCCCAAGCCCCTGCCGAAGATCAACGCCAGCCCCGAGCGCGTGGCCCGCGCGATGTTCTCCGCCGTCAAGAAACCGGACCCGTCGATCCGCGTCCAGAAGACCGGCACGCGAAAGCCGAGGGCCGCTCAGTAGATGGAGGAAGCCGTCGATGCTTGAGCGAGACCGGGCGGAGTTTGAGGGTATCGTGAGGTTGTTGGCAGTGCGGGAGATTCAAGCCTACACCGCGATTGGCCCTCAACGGCGACGAATCCTCCGTGACATGGGGCGCCTGCAATGCCGTGCCGGGGAAATCATGTTTGGCCCATCCAGTCGCGACGGCGATGGAACAAGTCTGGCTAGTTAGGCGTATAAGCCCCAAAACAAATCGTGGATGGTCGGCCTTCCCCGACCATGACGGAAGAGAACGGATGAAGCGGTTCCAACTAAAACAGACCTGCCCCTAAACCGGAAACACCAGGCAGTTGTTGATCACCACCGAGTCATAGACGCACCTGCGTTCCGCGATCAGCAGCCTGCCGTCCACCCGCTCGAAGACGTCGTAATACTTGCCGACCTGCTGGATGCGGCTGGGCTCCTCGACCAGGGTCTCCAGCAGCAGGTAGTTGGCCTCGGCGCGGATCGTCGATCCTTGCGCCTCGTGCACGCGGACGTTGTTTATCTGGAGGTTGAGGTAGCGCGGCGCGTACATCTCGGTGTTGCGCAGCGCGAAGGCGCGGTCCTTGAGCATGCCCTTGCCCTCGCAATAGACGAGGCCGAGCGGCAGGCCGGATTCGTGATTGTCGCGGGCGATGATGCAGTAGAACGCGTCGTCGGTGAAGAACTCGCACCACTGCTCGACCTCGCCGCGCTCCAGCGCGTCGGCGTAGTCGTAGTGGAACTCCTCGAGCTCCAGCCTGAGGTCGCGGAAGGCCGCCCGGTCGGCGCGGGCCTCGCGCGGCTTGTCCGCGGCCGCCGTCCCGCTCACAGCGCCATCGTCTCGCGGTAGTAGCGGTACATCGCGCGGATCGCGCGCTCGGTGATGATGGTGTCGGTCTCTTCCTCGTCGTCGCCGAGGAGCGCGAGCCCGACCCTCGGCATCGAGCGCCTGAGCCCGTCCTGGACGAATTTGAGCGCCTCGTTGTCCTCGATGCCGAGGAACCCGCCGGGGCCGAAGATATTGTTCTGGCGCAGCCGGTGGCGGGTCATCGCCTCGTCGTCGGTGGCGCGGCCGAACACCGCCCAGATCATCATCAGCTCGTTCGGCCCGCGCGGCACGATCAGGCGCGTGTTCAGGATGTTGGTCTGGCGCAGCGCCGTCATGTTGGGCCAGATCGTCATCGCCGCGCCGGACCACGAGGAATCGAACTCGCGGACGAAGTCGAGCACGCTCTCGTCGTTCAGCTTGAGCCCCTCGCGATAGGCCGCGATCTGCGCGCTGTCCTCCTCGCTCACCTCGGGCCGGCCCTGCGGGCGGCGCGAGAGGAGCGCGCTGTGACGCCCGATCGGGTCGACCATGATGTCGGATTCGTTGCTGGTCACGAACAGCCCGAAGGTCGTGAGATACGTGTGCAGCAGGGTCGCGTGGTAGGGGTCCTTGAGGTTCTCCTGATAGAGCTTCCAGTTGCCCGGCAGGATGTTGCGGTGGAGCCCCAGCAGCACCTGCTCGGTGCCGTCGAAGATGATGTCGAACTGCTCGCGGATTTCGGGGCCGAGATAGTCCTCGACCGGCTCCATGTCCTCGCACGCCGAGGCGAAGATCACGCCGCGATAGGCCGAGACCTTGAACTTGCGCAGACCGTGCTCCGCCATGTCGAAGCCCGGCGGCATGCCGCCCTTCCCCTTGACGCCGCGGCGGAACGGCACCGCCACCAAATCGCCGGCAAGGTCGTAGGTCCAGTTGTGATAGGGACAGACGAAGCGCTCGGTGTTGCCCCGGTACTCGCGGCAGTACTCGGCGCCGCGGTGGGCGCAGCGGTTCTCGAAGACGTGGAACCCGCCGTCCATGTCGCGGGTGACCACGACCGGGATTTCGCCGACATAGGAGCGGATGTAGTCGCCCGGCTTCGGCACCTCGCATTCGAGGCCGACGAAGTTCCAGTGCCGGCCGAAGAAGATGCGCTCCTGCTCGCGCTCGTAGATCCGATCATCGGTATAGACCCAGTCCGGCACCTGCCACTCGTCGGCCGGCCAGATCAGGTCTGCCGGCGCGGCGCCGTTGCCGTTGGGCTGGAAACCGCTCGTTCCGTCCATTCCGCGTCTCCTCCTCGCGGGTTCGGCTCAAGTATCCGCCGGATGCCGCCGGCTCGCAAGCGGGCGGCTTCAGCCGTCCCGGGTCGCCTCCTGCTCGACCGCGCGGTCCGTGTAGCCGGCGAGGCTCCGTTCCATGAGCTCGACGCAGACCGGGTCGAGGTCGAAGCGGGGCTCCGGGTCCGCGTCCCAGTTGCCGTGGCGGTCCTCGCCTCTCACCAGCAGCGCGGAGCGGCGGCCGATCGCGGACCTCACATGGGTCGGGATGTAGATGAACGAGATCCCCATCCGGCGCCACGCGCTCCGGTTGGGGTCGGAGCCGTGGATCAGGCGCTCGTGGTGGATCGAGAACTGCCCCGCGCGGAGCACCATGTCGACGGCATCGCCGTCGTCGATCCCCTCCAGCGTCTGGCCGCGCGACAGGAGGTTGTCCTCGTCGTAGGTCTCGACATGGACCTTCTCCTCGCCGCGGTGGCTGCCCGGGATCACCCGGACGCAGCCGCTCTCCGGCGTCGAATCGCTGAACGCGAACCACACCGTCGCCTCCTCGTGCGGGTCGAGGCCGTAATAGGCCGAGTCCTGGTGCCACGAGACGTAGGACGCATCGCCCGCGCCCTTGAACCAGAAGGTCGACATGTAGACGAAGATGTCGGGGCCGAGCAGGTCCTCGACCGCGTCGAGGATCGCCGGATGGCGCGAGAGCTCGACCAGCCAGGGGAACACGAGATGGCCCTTGACGCGGAGCTGCTTGGTCGCGTCGGCGCCGGTTTCGCGCTCGTAGTCCTCGATCCGGCGGCCGAGCGCCCGGGCTTCCTCCGCGCTCATCGCATCGACCGGAAAGACGTAGCCGTCGCGCTCGAACGCGGCGATTTGTTCGGCGCTCAGTATCTTGCCCATCGCGGCCTCCCGTCAGCCAATGCCATTCGTTTCCTGACGTCTGCGGCGTTTGCGACACGAACCGGGATCGACTTCATGCGGCACACAATAGCGTCTTTCACCGGTTGACGAAGCAGGTTCCCGCCGTCGACCCGGGCATCGGGTAGACAAATCGCCACCGGCCCGACATTCGCGTCCCCCCGATGCCGGGCGGGAATGTCGACCTTTGCCGACTCGACCCGCCTGTCGACATTTCCATCGGCAAATGCCGAACGTGCGCGCGCGGCGCCGGGCGACGATCGCGTCGGTAGCGATGGCGGTCGCATGCACGATCGTGTCCTCCACATGGGGGGCGGCGTGCCCGGCAAAGGAAAGGGGCGCCGACGCCCCGCTTTCCCCCACACCGTCATGCCCGGACTTGTTCCGGGCATCCACGTCTTGCGGCATCGCGGTGCGCGCCGGGAGCGGGCGAGGCGGTGGAGGGACGTGGATGCCCGGAACAAGTCCGGGCATGACGACAATTGGGGCGGTGCCGAAGGACACAGCGATGTAACCGCCCATCCTGCATCGGCGGCGGTTACAGCCCCATCGCGGCGCGCACCGCGCGGGTCAGGCGTCCGTCCGGGTTCTGGTATTCGAAGACGATGTCGAAATGGTTGGTCTCCGGCAGGTCGATATAGTCGGCGGAGAAGCCCGCCGCGCGCCAGGCGGCCGCGTAGTCGTCGGTCTGGCGCTTGAACTCGGCGGTCTCGTTGCCTCCGTAGGTGACGATCAGCGGGCAGCCCTTCGCCGGCAGATGGTGGATCGGGCTGTTGCGCCGCGCCGCCGCCTCGTCGAGCTGCGCCCATTCGTTGACCTCCGAGAGCCGGATCGGCTCCAGGTCGAAAATGCCGGAGAGCGCGCAGGCGCCCTTGACGATGTCCTCCGGCGCGCCGAACTCCGCGTGCCAGCCACCGGAGATCATCGCGCCCGTCAGGTGCCCGCCGGCCGAGCTCCCGGTCACGAAGATCCGCTCCGGATCGGCGCCGAACGAGGCGGCGTTGCCGTACGTCCAGGCGAGCGCCCGGCGGCATTGCGCGACGATGGTGTCGAGGCTGGCCCCGGGCGCGAGGCTGTAGTTCACCGTCACCACGGCGGCGCCGAGGCCGACGAAGCACTCGGCCATGAAGGCGCTTTCCTTCTGGCTCAGCATCCGCCAGTAGCCACCATGGATGAAGAACAGGACGGGCGCGCCCGCGCCGGCCGGGAAGATGTCGACCACCTCGTCGGGCGTGTCGCCGTAAGCCACGTCCTCGCGGCATTCGAGGCTTTTCCGCGCCCGCGCGCTGTCGGAGCCGTAGCGCGCGATGGCCGCCTCGAACACCTCGACCGGCACGGTGCCGCGCGCCCGGTATTCGGTGTCGAGGGTCTCCTGGTCGAAGCCGCGGTAAACCGTCATTCGAGTTTTCCTTCCCTAATCCGCCGCGCGGCGACCGGATCGCGCGGAATCCCGAGCCAGTCCGCCGCCCGGTCCATCGCCCGGTCGAGCCGCCCGCGCCGGACGATCTCGCGGTGGGCGTACCACGCCATGGCGACGGTAAACACCCCGGCGAAGAACACGTCGCTCAGGAAATGCGCGCCCACCAGCATGCGGAACGCCCCGACGACGGAACCGAAGCCTATCGCCGCCCAGAATACCCGCCGCCTCCAGCGCGGCGCCACGAGAAACGCGAGCGCCACATAGGCGAAGCCGTAGCTCGCCTCGCCGGAGACGAAGGAGCAGTTGCGCTCGCACTGATCGGCGATGACCAGAGGCGGCGTGAAGGTCTTCTCGCCGCCGAACTCGACGACGGCGCGCGGGCGGGCGCGGTCCCAGTGGTCCTTGAACACGTGGTTGACGATCAGCCCCGGCCCGAGCACCGAAAAGACGACGATGAAGCAGATCGACCGTCGCGTGAGGCCGAACAGGTAGCGGCCCCAGAGATGCCGCGCGGCGACGGCGAGGAGGAGGCCGGCGAATACGACATAGCCGACCCGGATGAAGCCCTTGCGGATCGCCTGGACGTCGGGGTCGCGCGCCGCCGGGAACCCGTGCCCGGGGTCGTGGAACAGGCCGGCGAAGAACAGGTCGATCGACGGAAAGCGATAGAGGATCGCGCCGGCGATCGCCGAGACGGCGCAAAACGCGAGCACGCTCCGCAGCCCCGCCCTCCCGGTTTCGCGATGTGTCGCGGCGTCGTCCATGGGCGGATGCAGGTTATCGCCGCCCGCCGCCGATTGCACCAGCCGCGCCCGAGCCTAATATGAGCGGCCATTCGGGGAGGGTTGCGTGTTCGGAAATCGCCTGCTTGCCGTTGCGTTGTCGCTGGCCGCGGCCGTCGCGGTCGCCATGCCGGGCGGCGCGCGCGCCGACAAGGCGGCGACCGCGATCATGCTGGGAGGCGCGGCGTTTCTAGCCTACAGCGTCGCCACCGACCCGCCCCAGGACGACGAGCCCGACGTCGTCACGTTCGGCTCCGGCGTGTTCGACGCGGTGGACGGCGAGGACACCGCCGGTCTGTTGCTGATCGAGTACCGGCCCAGACTGCTGGGGACGCGCACAGGACCGCTCTTCGGGCTCACCGGGACGACCGACGGCGGCGTATTGGGCTACGGAGGCGTTCGCCACGACATACTCTTCGACGGGCGCCTGCTGGTCTCGCTGAACCTCTCGCTCGCCGCCTATCCGGTGGAGGGCAACGGCAAGGATCTCGGCAGCGAGTTCCAGTTCCGCTCCGGGTTCGACGTGCATTACAAGCTGGACGACGGAGCGCGGCTCGGCGCCGCGTTCCATCACATTTCGCACGCCGAGGCGTTCGACGATCACAACCCCGGCACCGAGACGATCACCCTCACCTACACGATCCCGATCGGCCGGTTCTGAAGCGATATCCGGCCGGACGCGGCGTCCCCCTCACCCCGGCCCTCTCCCCAGCGGGGGAGAGGGAGAGTTCTCCTCATCTTATCTTCTCCCCTCCCGCTTGCGGGAGGGGTTGGGGGAGGGTGGGACGGTCGGTTTAGGCCTGCCGCAGCTCCCCCGCCGCCTGGCCGCGCTGCTCCTCCTCCAGCAGCCGGGCGACGATGTTGCGTGCCGCCACCCCGCCGGCGTCGGCGTTGATGTCGACGAAGGGCGTGCCGGGCGCGGCGTCGATCCGTTTCTGCTGGCCCTCCAGCATCCACTTGTCCTCGAGGAAGGTCTTGTCGACGCCCTTCTTGAAGTAGTCCGACAGGTCGGAATCCTCGAGCTGGTGGTTGCGCGGGAAGGTCCAGAAATAGTGGGTCGAGCCTTCGGTTTCCGGCGTCAGCGCGTCGATCACGGTATGCGTGACGCCTTTCGACCGGTCGCCTTCGGGGGCGCCGCTGCCGGCGAGCGCCACGCCCACGTCGAGCCAGACATGCGACGGCGGCTCGAAGCGGATGATCTGCCAGCGGTCCACCTTGTCGCCCGTCTTGTCGAACCCGCCGGAGCGCGCGTAGAAGGGCGGCGGGTCGATGCCGTGCATCCAGCGCGTCGCGGTGACGCTCGGAATGTCGCGCGAGACCCGCTCCAACGCCGTCCCCTTCACGCCTTCGAGCGTGTTCCGTTCCACCTTGCCGAGCGGCGTGTTGGCGACGTGCTCGTTGCCGATCGTGGAGGCGTGCAGGAAGGTCTCGTGGGTGAGATCGAGCAGGTTGTCGACCAGAAGCTGGTAATGCGCGTCAACCTGGAGATAGCCCGTGACCATCGTCCAGTCCGGGTCGTCGTGCCAGTGGAGCTCGGGGATCTCAGACTCGTCGGCCAGCGCCGGATCGCCCATCCAGATCCACAGGAACTGCCAGCGCTCGACCAGCGGGTAGGTGCGCACCCTTGAGGTCGGCGGGATCTGGGTCTGGCCGGGAATCCCGATGACCTGCCCGTCGGACGCGTAGACCAGCCCGTGATAGCCGCACTGCAAATTGTCGCCCGTCACCCGGCCGAACGACAGCGGGGCGTGGCGGTGGCAGCAGCGGTCCTCGAACGCGACCGCCCTGCCGTCCCCGGTGCGGTACATGACGACCGGCTCGCCGAGGACGGTGCGGCCGAAGGGCTCCGGGCCGATCTCGTGGTCCCACGCGGCCACGTACCAGTAGTTCTTGAGAAACATGCTTCTTCCCTCCCGTCGGTCGATCACGTTACCCCTTCTCGCCCTGGGTCTGCCAGTCGCAGGACTGCTCGTAGGCGTGGGCCGCGCGGTAGAGCGTGGTCTCCTCGAAATGACGGCCGACCAGCATCAGGCCGACCGGCTTGTCGTCCGCGCCCATCCCGCAGGGGATCGAGATCGCCGGGTGGTGGCTGACATTGAACGGCGCGGTGTTGCCGATCGCCTCCCAGCAATGGCCCATGGTTTCGAGGAAAGGCGCGTCGCGCGGCGGAATCCTCGATGTCGTCATCCGCGCCGTCGGCATCAGCAGAAGGTCGTTCTCGGCAAGCACGGCATCGTAGGCCGCGATCAGCGACCGCCGCTGGTTCTGCGCCTTGGCGTGGAAATGACCGCCATAGGTCTTGTCCGTGTAGCGCCCGAGCAAGAGGCCGAACCGGAAGGTGTGCGGGAACTCCTCGGCGCGGGCGCCGGCCCGGCCCATCTCGTCGATCAGCGAGGTCGGATAGACGCCGCCGACGTTCTTGCCGAACCCGTAGCCGCGGAACATCGTGTAGTACATCCCGTCGGCGCAGATCCCGCCCCAGATCGCGAGTCCCGTCGCGTGCATCGGGATCGACACCTCGGTGACTTCCGCGCCCAGCGATTCGAGGTGCCGGGCGGCGGACCGTACGGTCGCGTCGACATCGGGCATCGAGTCGTGGCAGCCGAAGCCCTCCGAGACGACGGCGATCCGCATCCCTTTCACATCGCCGCCGAGAGCGTCGGTGTAGCTGTCCACGTTGGGCACCCGCTGGCGCGGGTCCAGCCCGTCCTCTCCCGCCATCGATTCGAGGAACAGCGCGTTGTCGGCCACGTTGCCGGTCAACGGGCCGGTGTGATCCACGGTGGTCTCGATCCCCATGATCCCGGTATAGGGGATGAGGCCGAAGGTCGGCTTGATGCCGACGATGCCCGACATCGACGCCGGGATGCGGATCGAGCCTGCCTGGTCGCCGCCGAGCGCCATGTCGACCTCGCCCGAGGCGACCAGCGTCGCGCTCCCGGTGGACGAGCCGCCCGGCGTGTGACCCGGATTGCGCGGGCTTTCCGCGATGTCCGAGGCCGACGTGTTGCTGCCGCCCGAGACGCAGAAATACTCGCACACCGACTTGCCGAGGATCGTCGCGCCCGCGTCGAGCAGGCGCGTCACCACGGTCGCGTCGATATCCGGGACATAGCCTTCCAGCACCGAGGCGCCGTTCATCATCGGGATGCCGGCGACGCAGGCGCTGTCCTTGATGGCGACCGTCCTGCCCTTGAGCGGTCCGTTCGCGGCGCCCTCGATCCGCGCCTTGACGTACCAGCCGCCATGCGGGTTCTCCGCTCGCTCCGGCCGCGACCACGCGCCGCGCTCGTACTTGACCGGCGGCAGGTCGTCGGGCGTTTCCTCGACATGGTTGAAGGCGTCGGTGAAGGGCGCCCAGAAGGCCCGCATTTCCCCGGCGGTGGCATCGTCGACGGTGAAGCCCATCTCTCCGGCGAGTTCCTTGATCGTGCTTGCGCTCGGCGTTTCGTATTTCATCCTTCCCTCCCTGAAGTCAGTTCGCTGCTCCGAGCTCGCGCGCGGCGGTTTCCGCCGCCACGAGGCCGAGCAGGAAAGCCTTGATCAGCCCACCGATATAGGCGGCGCCGGGGCCGCCCTCGACGCCGCCCACGGTCGAGCCCGCGGCGTAGAGGCCGGGAATCGGCGTGTCGTCGGGTCTCAGCACGCGCGCCCCGCCGTCGACCGCGATGCCGCCCATCGTCACCGTGATGCCCGCGGCGAGCGGAATCGCGTGAAACGGCGGAGTCTCGATCGGCACCGGCGTGTAGACATCCGCCGTTCGGGCGGGGGTGAGCGTATCCGTCCGGCCGTCCTTCACCGCGGCGTTGAACTCCGCGACGGCGGTTTCGAGAGCCCCGGTATCGAGCCCGGCGCGCAGCGCGAGCTCGCCGATCGAGCCGGCCGCGTGCAGCGTTCCGCCGGCCTCCACCAGGAGCGGGTTGGGCGGCACCAGATCGGCCTCTCTCGCCTGGTCCCAGACCGTCGAATCGAAGATCGCGGTCGCGCTCAGCGGATCGTCGAGGCGGGCGATCTCGTTGGTGAGGTAGACTCCGCCCAGCCCCTCGTCCGCGAACCGCCTCGCGTCCGAGCCTACCGCCATGCCCGACGCGCAGATCACGTCGACCTGCGGATAGGGCCACAGCACCGGGTTGGTCATCGCGTCGCGCGACAGCACATGGCCGTAGAACTTGTCCAACTCCACCGTCGCGGCCCCCGCCTCCTCCGCCATGCGGAGCCCGTCTCCGCGTCCGGTCTCGGTGTTGCGCTGGCGGATGCGGTCCGGTTGTCCGGTAATGTGCCGGGCGAGGCGCGCGCGGTCGGCCTGGAATCCGCCATCGGCGATCACCACCGCGCCGGCTTCGACGGTCGATTTGCCGTCGGCATTTCGAACCTCGACGCCGCGGCAGGTTCCGCCTTCCATGACGAGGGCGCGCGCCTCGGTGCCGTGCAGGATCCTGCCGCCGGCGGCTTCGAGCTGCTCCGCCAGCGCCCGCAGAAAGAGGTCCGGCCCGTTCCCGTCCCAGTCCAGCCCGGCGCCCATCCTCCTGGTGGGCGAAAGGCTCGGCAGGCCGTAATTGCGGCGCGGCGTCGCTTCCAGCGTGGCGCCATGGGCCTCCATCCACGCGGTCGTGCGCGCTCCGTTCTCCGCGAACGTCCGCGCCAGATCTGGCCGCGCCGTCCCCCCGGTCCCGCCCATGACGCGCTCGTACACGGTGTCCGGCGGGTCGTCCGCGGGCGCGAGCGCGGTGTGGATCACGCCGGTGCAGACCCGCGAGTTGCACATATAGGTCTCGCCTTCGCCGCGCTCGATCGCCGCGGCCGTGAGGCCGAGCTCCGACGCCCGGACCGCCGCCACGAGCCCCGCGAAACCGCCTCCGATCGCCGCCAGATCCACTTTCATTGCCGCTCCATGCCCGACCCCGCCCGCGTTGCGGTAACGGCGCCGCGCTGGCATCGTAGCCGCGAATTCATCACCGAGACTAGGGGACGAACATGGCGATCGAAAGACACCAGCAGAGGCACGGCAAGGTCGTGAACGGGAAGCAGATGCCGTCGATGAGCGGCATCGTCGTGCACGGCGACACCATCTATCTCGCCGGGCAGGTCGGGCACGGCGGCGGGGACATCACCGCCCAGACCCGGGAAATCCTCGACAATATCGACGCCCAGCTCGCCTCCGTCGGCAGCGACAAGTCGAAGATCCTCTCGGCCAATCTGTGGATCACCGATTTCGAGAATTTCGGCGCGATGAACGAGGTGTGGAACGCCTGGATCGACCCCGACAACATGCCGGCGCGCGCCTGCGTCCAGGCCGACCTCGCGCGGCCCGAGTTCCTCATCGAGATCATGGTGACCGCGGCGAAGTAGCCGCCGCCGGTCCGGCAACGGAAAGGGGCGCCGAACTCTTCGGCGCCCCTCTCCCCCATTTCGCGTAGTGTGGGAAATTTACTCCAAAACGCGTCCCGAGTCAAGCAGAAAATGCTTGTTTGGAGTAAATCAGTCGGTAAGTCACGGATTCCACGAGGTTTTTTCTCCCTTCCGATTCCACCCCGAAACCGCCTCCCGGACCATCGAATCCGTCCCATGCAACGCCCCCGGCGCCGTTCCCTCTCTCGCCCCGCTTTCCCCCATCACGTCATGCCCGGACTTTTTCCGGGCATCCACGTCTTGCGGCATCGCGGTGCGAGCCGGGAGCGGGCAAGGCGGCGGACCGACGTGGATGCCCGGAACAAGTCCGGGCATGACGACAGAGAGGGGACGGCGTGGAGAACGCCCGAACCGGGCAGCGGTGGGACCCCTCACCCTGACCCTCTCCCCCACGGGGGAGAGGGGATTCGCTTGCCCGATCCTCCATACCTTCTCCCCTCCCGCTTGCGGGAGGGGCCGGGGGAGGGCGGACGCGGCGGCTCAGGCGCCGAGCAGGTCGTGCGCCCGGGCCTGCCGCTTCGCGTCGATCAGGCTCTGCTCGCCCACGTCGTCGAGCATGTTCCAGCTTCGCATCCACTCATAGGTGCGCTGGAGCTCGTGCTCGGGGATCGGCGCCGGGTCGGTGACCTGGATCCGGCTGAGCCGCAAATCGTCGACGGTGAGTTCGGCGAGACCCGGATGCTGCCCTTCGTGGTAGTCGAGAAAGATCCGCGCGTATTTCTTCTTGTCCGCGTCGATCAGCTTGACCGCCTTGGAAACCGCCCGGTTGAACGCGGCATAGGTCTCCGCGTCGACCGCGTCCGAGACCACCTCGGTGCCGTGATAGAGCGCCTCGCAGATCACCCGGCAGCCGTTCTTCTCGGCGAGCGTGATGTAGGGCTCGGTGAGCGTCGTCGCCTCGACCTCGCCCGAATACATCGCGTCGTAGCGCGCCGCCGAGCCGTTGGGCGCGCGGCAGGTGGTGATCGACTCGCGCGGCATGAAGCCTTCGAGGAGGTGCATGGTGAGATAGTGGGTGCCGAAGTAATACGGCACGCCGATCGTCCGACCGGCCAGCTGCTGCGGGGTGAAGACGTCCGATTCGGGGCGCACGACGATGGCCGCGCAGGTGACGATGGACCGCCTGCCGACCTGCCGGCCGCGCGCGCCGCTGTCCTGGACCCGGCGGTAGTTCCCCCACTCGCAGGCGTTGTACATGTCGGCGCCGCCCTGCTCGAAGGTGTTGCCGTGGCTGCCGAAGGCGGAAAACGCGTCCGGCGAGGTTGCGCCGGTGTCGATCTCGCGCGGCGTGTCGACCCGCTTGACCCACTCGATCGCAAGCCCCTCGGCCTCGAACAGTCCCTCCCGGTCCGCCACCAGCTCGGCCAGCCCCTGGAACGGCGCGGTCGTCTCCAGCCTCAGCGTCTTCATCGCATCCTCCCGGAATTGCGGCGGAGAATATCAGCAGAACGCCGCGACCGGCAATTGCCGCCTACGGCAGCACGTCGGCGTATTTGGCCCGGATACGGTCGTCGAGCTCCCGGGACGACCGGGCGACGATGGGGAAGCTGTCGCGCCGGTTGAACGGGATGCAGGCATCGACCACCACGCGCGCGCTGCGCCGGTCGGTATCGCCGTCGTAGCACATCGGGTCGAGATGGCTGCTCCAGCCGCCGCGGATGGTCTCCATGTCCTCGCGCGGGTCGAACCTTGTGCACATCGCCCACACCACGTCGTCCATGTTGGTCGGGTCGATGTCGTCGTCGACCACCACCACCCAGCGGTTGCAATAGGCGCCGGCATGGCAGGAAGCCGCGATCATGCCGGCCTGCTTGGAGTGCCCGCCATACATCTGCTTGATCGAGACGGTCAGCCACATCCGGCTGCCGCCGGCCTCGTGCGCCCAGACGCCCTTGACCTCGGGGATCCCGGCGGCCTCGAGCTGGTTCCACACCGCGCCGCAACGATAGGTGCCGAGATAGAAGGTGTTGTCGTTGGGCGGCACGGCGGGAATCGCGCCGGTGAGCACCGGGTTGTCGCGGTGCATGAAGGTCTCGATGCGGATCGCCGGCTCCTCGCGCTGGCCGCCCGCGTAGTAGCCGGTCCATTCGCCGAGCGGGCCCTCCAGCACCTTGTCGTCGGCGTGCATGAAGCCTTCGAAGGCGATCTCCGCGCCGGCGGGGACCGGAAGCCCGGTCTTCGGCATGTTGATTACCTCGATGGGCTCCCGCATCAGACCGCCGACCGCGTCGAACTCGTTCTTGCCGTAGGGGATCTCCAGCCCGGCGATCATGAAGAAGGCGGGATGCATGCCGGCGACGACCGCGACCGGGCAGGCTTCGCCGCGTTTGTGGTACTTCTCCATGATCAGCCGGCCGTGCTTGCCGGGCGACATCATCACCGTCGCGAGGGCCGGCTCGTGCGACTGCACGCGGTAGCAGCCGAAATTGACCCAGCCGGTGTCGGGGTCCTTCATCACCACCATGCAGCCGGTGCCGATGAAATGCCCGCCGTCGTGCTCGTGCCATTTGGGCGTCGGGATGGTGGTGATGTCGACCGCCGCGCCTTCGCTGACATTGTCGAGCAGCGGCCCGCCATTGACCTCGCGCGGCGCATGCGTCGGCGCGTCGCCCATGTAGTCGCGCCACCAGCGGATCAAATCCATCTCCGAGGCTTGCGGATCGAGGCCGAGCGCGATGTTGATGCGCGGCACCGAGGTCAGGATGTTGGCGATCACCCGGTGGCCCCCGGGGAAGCCCGGAACCTCGTCGAACATCACCGCCGGGTTGCCCATCCTGCGCTGGAAGATGTCGACCAGGCCGCCGATTTCCTCGTGGTGCTCGACGCCGGCGATGGTCTGGAGCTCGCCGATGCTGTCCACGTCCGCGAGCCAGTCGCGCAGGTCCTTGTTCGCCACGTCCGACGCTCCTCCTTGCCGGGGAAACAGTCTAGCGGCAGCGGGGGCTCAGGCGAAGCGGCGGAGCCGGAGCGAGTTGGCGACGACGAGCACGCTGGAGGCGCTCATCGCCGCGGCGGCCAGCATCGGGTCGAGCAGGATGCCGAAGACCGGGTAGAGCGCTCCCGCGGCGAGCGGGATCAGCGCCACGTTATAGGCATAGGCCCAGAACAGGTTCACACGGATGGTCGCGAGCGTCCGCCGCGCGAGCCGGATCGCGGTGACCACGCCGCGCAGATCGCCCGACATCAGCACCACGTCGGCCGTCTCCACCGCGATGTCCGTTCCGGTGCCGATGGCGATCCCGGCATCCGCCTCGGCGAGCGCCGGGGCGTCGTTGATGCCGTCGCCCACGAAGGCGACGGCGCGGCCCCCTTGCCTGAGCGCCTTCACCGCCTCGGCCTTGCGGTCCGGCAGCACTTCCGCCTCGACCCCGGCGATCCCGAGCTCGCCCGCCACCGCCACCGCCGTCGCGCGTGCGTCGCCGGTGATCATCGCGATGTCGAAGCCGATCGCCGTGAGATCGAATATCGCCTGACGGCTCTCCTCCTTGGGCGGATCGCGGAACGCGAGAACGGCGGCGGCCTCGCCGTCGATCGCGGCCAGCACCGCGGTCTTGCCGTCGCCGGAGAGTTCCGCGCGTACCCTGTCCGACGCCGAGCAGTCGATGCCCCGGCTTTCGAGGAAGCGGGCCGAGCCGACGACGACTTCGCGTTCCGCCACCCTGGCGGCGACGCCGAGGCCCGGCTCGACCGAGAACGAATCGGCCGGAGGCGGGTCGCCGCCGGCGGCATCCACCACGGCGGCCGCCAGCGGGTGCTCGCTCAGCCTCTCCGCGGCGGCGATCAGGGCGAAGACCTCGTCCGGGACGGCGCCCGATCCGTCCGGGCGCAGCCGGTCGGTCAGGACCGGCTTGCCGGAGGTCAGCGTGCCCGTCTTGTCGAAAGCGATAGTCCGGGCGCGCGCCAGCGTCTCGAGCGCGGCGCCGTTCCTGATCAGCACGCCGCGCTCCGCGCCGGCGCCGGTTCCCACCAGGATCGCGGTCGGCGTCGCAAGCCCCATCGCGCAGGGACAGGCGATCAGGAGCACCGACACCGCCGCGACGAAGGCGTAGCTCAGCGTGGGAGGCGGGGCGAAGGCAAGCCAGCAGACGAAGGCGAGCGCCGCGATGGCGAGCGCGCAGGGCACCAGGATGCCCGCGATGCGGTCGGCCTGGCGCGCGATCGGCGCCTTGGCGCCCTGGGCCTCGGCGACGGTGGCGAGGATCCGCCCGAGAACCGTGTCGCCGCCGGTGCGCTCGACCCGCACGGTCAGCGCGCCCGCCCCGTTGACCGTGCCGCCGAAGACCTCGTCGCCCGGCTGCTTGGCGACCGGGACGGGTTCGCCGGTGATCGTCGACTCGTCGACGAAGCTGTTGCCGTCGGTCACCGAGGCGTCGACCGGGACCCGCTCACCCGGCTTGATCAGGACGGTATCGCCGACCGCGACCTCTTCCACCGGGATCTCCCGTTCCTCGCCGTGACGGAGGATTCGCGCCGTCGCCGGGCGGAGATCCATGAGGCTGGCGATGGCGTCCGAGGCGCGGCCGCGCGCGATCGCTTCCAGCAGACGGCCGAGCAGGATCAGGGTCACGATCACGCCCGCCGCCTCGAAATAGGGCACCGCAGTCCCTTCCGGGAAGATCGACGGCGCGACGAGCGCGAGAAGCGAGTAGCCGAAAGCCGCGCCCGCCCCGATCATGACCAGGCTGTTCATCCCCGGGCTCGCATGGCGAAGCTCGGCCCAGCCATGGACGAAGAACCCGCGCCCGGACCACAGCACCACCGGGGCCGCGAGCGCGAGCTGCGTCCACAACCACGTCTGCTCGCCCGCGATCGAAGCGAGACCGATGCCCGGCAGCATCGATCCCATCGCGATCAGGAACAGGGGGATCGTGAACGCCGCCGCGACGACGAACCGCCGCCTGAGGGTGGCGATCTCGTCCTCGTTCGCGTTTCGCGGATCCTCGCCTTCGGCTTCGCCGGGAACGTAGCCCGCGCCCCGGATCGCTTCGGCGATGGCCGGCGGGTCCAGGATTTCCGGCAGGTAGACGATCCGCGCCCGCTCGGTCGCCAGGTTGACGTCGGCGCCGGCGACCCCCTCCAGCGCGTGCAGCGCGCGCTCGACCCGGGCCCGGCAGTTGCCGCAGGTCATTCCGTCCACGCGCAGGGTGAGTTCGGCGGTCATGGAGCGGCGCTCCCGCCCGGGTTGGATCGCTCATTAGCTAGATACGCGAAGTCGGCCGGTCAAGCGAAGCGACGCCTCGCGCCGTATGATCCGGCGGCATTTGACGGCAGAATGGGTCGATGACCGCGGGGAGGCAATGCGATGCGGTTCAGGGCGTTTCTCGGGGTTGCATGCGCGACGCTGGGGGCCGGCGCGGTCGCCGCGGCGGAATTCAAGCCGGCGGTCGTGTTCGATGTCGGCGGACGGTCGGACCGGAGCTTCAACGCGGCCGTCTGGCAGGGGGTCGATCGCTTCATGGTGGAGACCGGCGTGGCGGTCCTCTCGGTGGACGCGGCCAGCCCGGCGGACCGCGCGCCCGCCATACGCCGCGCGGTCGCGCGCGGGGCGACGCTGACGATCGCCGCCGGGTTCTCCTATGCCGCGGCAATCGAAGCCGTGGCGGCCGAGAACCCCGGCCGGTCCTTCGCCATCATCGACGTCAACTGGCTCGATCTGCCCAACCTCCGCCAATACGCCTTCAGGGAGCATGAAGGCTCCTACCTGGTCGGCGTCGCGGCGGCGCTCACCTCGAAGACGGGCAGGCTCGGGTTCGTCGGCGGCATGGACGTGCCGCTGATCCACCGGTTCGCCTGCGGCTACCGGCAGGGCGCGGCGGCGGCCAAGCCGGGGATCGAGGTTCTCAAGGCGATGACCGGGAGGACGCCCGCCGCCTGGAGCGATCCGGCCAAGGGGGCGGCGCTGGCGCACAGCCAGTTCGCGCGGGGCGCGGACGTGGTGTTCCACGCGGCGGGAGGCACCGGGATCGGCGTGATCCGCGCGGCGGCGGAGGCCGGCAGGTTCGCGATCGGCGTCGATCTCAACCAAAACGGGCTCGCGCCGGGAACCGTCCTGACCTCGATGGTGAAGCGGGTCGACGTCGCCGCCTACGAGACCCTGAAGGACGCGATGGCGGGCAGATTTACCGCCGGGGTCGTGACGCTCGGCCTCGCCGAGGGCGGGGTCGGCTGGGCGCTCGACGCGCACAACGCGAAGCTCGTACCGCCGGAGGTTCGCGCGGCCGTGGAGCAGGCGAAGGCCGACATCGTCGCCGGCCGCATCGCCGTCCACGACTACGTGAAGGACCGGCGCTGCCCGTTGTGAGGCCTACGGTGTTTTCCGACCCTGTCGGTCCGCGACGATCCACCCTCCCCCGGCCCCTCCCGCAAGCGGGAGGGGAGAAGGTAGGGAGAGATCGGCGCCGCAACTCTCCCTCTCCCCAGCGGGGAGAGGGTTAGGGTGAGGGGGATGCCGGTTGCGACCGCGTCCGGTCGGATTTTGCCCTACCCCGTCCGCCGGGCCTCCTGGGCGACCTCGGTGTCCTGGTATCGCGTCCACATATCCTTGAGGAAGGCCATGCAGTCGGGGTCCAGATCCTCCTTCGGCAGGGGGTCGGTGTCCCAGTGGCCGTAACGGTCCTCGCCGCGCATCGGGAGCGCGGTCCGCCTGCCGATGGTCGAGCGGCAATGCGCCGGCATGTAGAAATAGGCGACGCCGACCCTCGGCCCGTCGGTCTCGTTGGCGAGCGAGCCGTGCGCCGTGCGCTCGTGGTGCAGCGAGAACTCGCCCGCCTCGAGCTCCATGAAGACCGCCCTATCGTCCTCGAGCCCGCGAATCGTCTGGCCCCTCGCCAGCAGGTTCTGCGGATCGTAGGTCTCGTCGTGGTCGAGGTCCGGCCCCCGGTGCGAGCCCGGCATCACCCGCATGCAGCCGTTCTTGCGGGTCGCCGGGGTCAGCGCCACCCAGGCGGTGACCTCCTCATGCGGGTCGAGCCCGTAATAGGCCGAGTCCTGATGCCAGGAGACGAAGCGCGGATCGTTCCCCTTCTTCTGGAACAGCGAGGTTCCGAACAGCAGGATGTCCCCGCCGATCAGCGATTCGACCGCGTCCAGGATCGCTTCGTTGCGCGCGAGCTCGACGATCCAGGGCGCCGCCACATGCGCCTTGATCTTGAGATAGGTCTGCGGCTCGACGCCGAGCACGGTCTCGTAGTGCTCCAGCTTGAGGCGGTAGCGCTCCGCCTCCTCCGCGCCGATGGCGCGCTTGGGAAACAGGTAGCCGTGCTCCTCGAAATGGGCGATTTCCGCCGCGCTCAGGCTTCCCGCCATGTCACTTTCCCGTCGGTGTCACCGGGAGAGGGTAGCAAGAGACCCGGCGGAAGACGAGCCGCCCCCGGACCGTCACTTGAGCTTCGCCACCGCGAGCGGGACCTCGAATTTCTTGCACCACAGCCAGACCTCGTTGTACTCCGCCGGGTCGATCCTTGCGGGGAGGCGGTAGCGGGCGGCGCCCTTGAGCGATTTCAACCGCCCGAGCGTCGTGCTCGCGTCGTACCCGTCATTGCCGAACGCGATGCGCGGGTCGGGCGCGCGGTCGAGGCGGAAGTCTTCGGCGAACCGCATCACCCAGCGGCCCTTTTCCTGCGCGACCGAAACCCCGCCCGACGACTTGTGCCCGCTTTTGCCTTCGAATGTGCCGCTGCGCGCCTGCTGCGCCTGCGCCGCGGCGGTGGCGATCAGCCCGGCGGCGACCGCCGCGACGAGCGGCCTCGCCAGTCTCAAAGCATTCATGGCCGTTCCCTCCAACGTTCCGTCCTTGAATATGATGCGCGGGCGATGACCGTAAAAGGGGCGACCCCGCCATGCTGACGCTCTACGAACACTCGACCTCGGTCTGCGTCATCAAGGTGCGGCTCACCCTGCTGGAGAAGGGGATCGGCTACGAGGGCCGCTTCGTCGACCTCCGGCGCGGCGACCAGTTCGATCCGGCGTACCGGAAGATCCATCCGGGCGCGGTGGTGCCGGCGCTGATCCACGACGGGCAGACGATCCTCGAATCCTCGGTCATCCAGTACTATCTCGAGGACGCGTTCCCCGAGCCCTCCCTGATGCCCGCCGACCCGGTCGCACGCTACCGGGTGCGGCTCCTGATGAAGACCATCGACGACCCGGTCCACCCGGCGACCGGCCTGCTGACCCATGCGATCGCCTTCCGCAAGGACTACCGCACGCCGGAGGCGATCGAGGCCCGCATGGCCAGGATCCCCGACCCGCGCCGGCGCGCCCGCCAGCGCGCGGTCTACGAGGAGGGGCTCGCCGCCTCGCTCGCCGTCGACGCGGCGCGCGACATGGAAGCGGTTTTCGCGCGCATGGAGGAGACGCTGGCGCACGGCCCGTGGCTCGGCGGCGGCCTCTATTCGCTCGCCGACGCCGCCGCGACGCCCTACGCCAACCGGATGAACGACCTCGGCCTGTTCGGCATCTGGGCCGGGCGCTATCCGGCGGTGGCCGGCTGGTTCGACCGCATCCGCGCCCGGCCGAGCTACAAGACCGGCATCGCCGACTGGGTCACCGACGACGACCGCGACCGCATGGCCCCGGTGGAGGAGGACGCGGCGGGGCGGGTGCGGGCGATACTGGCGGGATGAAGCTGGAGCTGGTCAAGGCCATCGTCGTCCTGCCCGGGACCGCCCTGGTCTACGTTCCGGGCGCGATACTGTGGCTGTCGGGAGAATTCGCCCCGGCGGGGCCGGCCGAGCCGCGGTTTTGGATCGGCGCGGTACTGGGCGTCGCCGGATTCGCCGTGGCAGTCCGGACCGTGCGGCTGTTCATCCGCGTGGGCGAGGGCACCCCCGCGCCCTGGGCGCCGCCGTCGAAGCTGGTGGTGCGCGGTCCGTACCGGTATGTACGGAACCCGATGATTTCGAGCGTGCTCGCCATGCTCGCCGCCGAATCCCTGCTTCTCGGCTCGTGGTATATCGCCGGCTGGGCGGTCGTCTTCTTCGTCCTCAACGCGATCTACTTCGCACGAGTCGAGGAACCCGCCCTCGAACGCCGCTTCGGCGAGAGCTATCGGCTCTACAAGGCCAACGTGCCGCGCTGGGTTCCGAGATGGCGGCCGCGGGATATAGAATGACCGGAGAAAATATGCCGACCAGGCAAAGAACCTTGGCCACGAATATCCCGAAAGAGCGCTTGGCTCAGATCGCGGCGATCCCCGAGGAAAAGATCGACACCTCGGACATCCCCGAGATGGACGAGAAATTCTTCGCGGCGGCAAAGCTGGTCATGCCTCGGCAATATGCCGCGACTCACCAACGATCCTCACGAACATAGGGCAGCCCCAGCGCGCCCGGTGCCGCCGAGCGGCGCTTGCCCGCCAGCCCGACCCAGACCAGCACCCCGAGCGTCGCCAGGAACGGCGTCATCTGGAGGAAGTACTGCGGCACGGGCCAGCCGGCGGCGAAGATGCGGGGGATCAGGGCCTCGATGCCGCCGAACAGGATCGCGCCGAACACCGCGCGGCCCGGCATCCAGCGGGCGAAGATGACCAGCGCGATGGCGATCCAGCCGCGGCCGTGGGTCATCTCGTTGACCCAGATCTTGGCCGCCGCCAGCGCCAGGTAGCCGCCCGCGAGCCCGCACAGCACGCCGCCCGCCGCGACCGCGCAGAAGCGGTAGGCATCGACGGCGATGCCGGCGGCGTCGGCGGCCTGCGGGTTCTCCCCCACCGCGCGGAGGTTGAGCCCGGCGCGGGTGCGGAACAGGAAGTGCCAGACCCCGAAGGCGATCGGGATCGTCAGATAGACCATCGCGTCCTGGGCGAAGACCACCTTGCCGAAGAACGGGATCTGCGAGAGGAAGCCGAGGTCGAGCTTCCGGAAGCCGGCGATGGCGGTGTCGTTCCAGCGGAGCCCGATCAGCCCGGTGAGCCCGGCTCCGAAGAAGACGATGGTGATGCCGGTCACCACCTGGTCGGCGCGCAGCACGACGACCACGAAGGCGAACAGGAAGGCGATCAGGAGCCCCGCGAACGCGGCCGCCGTCATGCCGACCGCGGTGCTCTCGCCGAACTCGATATAGCAGGCGACGCCCGCCAGCGCGCCGCACAGCATCATCCCCTCGGCGCCCAGATTGATCACGCCGGCGCGCTCGTTGACGATCAGCCCGAGCGTCGCCAGCAAGAGCGGCACCGCGAAGACCGGGGTGAAGGCGAGCCAGTTGGCGAGGAACTCGATCACCGCCCGTCCCCGCGCAGCCAGTGCACCCGGTAGCGCACCAGGAAGTCGGACGCCGCCACGCACATCACCACGATCGCCTGGATCAGCGAAACCAGCGCCTGGGGCAGGCTGTAGAACACCTTGACGCTCTGCCCCGCCGCGTAGAGACCGCCGATCATGAAGGCGACGACCAGCACCGCCACCGGATTGTTGCGGGCGAGGAAGGCGATCATGATCCCGGAAAAGCCGTAGCCGGCCGCCATCGTGCCGGTGAGCCGGTGCTCCTGCGCCGCCCCCATGACGAAGCCCGCCGCCCCCGACAGCGCGCCCGAGAGGCCGACCGCCAGGAAGATCGTCATCGCCACCGGGATGCCGGCGGCGAGCGCCATATGCGGGTTGGCGCCGACGAAGCGCATATAGACGCCGAAGCGGCTCCGCTGCATCAGCCACCACACGAAGGCGACCGCCACGAGGCTGATGACGAGCCCGAGATGCACCTTCTCCCAGCCCAGCAGCGGCAGGCGCTCGGCCGCGTCGAAGGCTTCGGAGTGCGGAAAGCGGTCGCGCGGGTCCTGCCAGGCGCCGTAGATCTGGTTGAGGACGAACAGATAGGCGACGTAGTTGAGCAGCAGCGTCGAGATCACTTCGTTGACGCCCAGCCTGATCTTGAAGATCGCCGGTGGGACGATCCACAGGAACCCGCCGACCATGGCGAACACCAGCATCAGCCCGACCCTGGTCGCCGGCGGGCCGACGTCGAAGATCGCGATCACCGTCGCCCCGATCGCGCCCCAGAAGAACTGCCCCTCGATGCCGATGTTCCAGAAATTGACGCGGAACGCCACGGCCGCGCTCAACCCCACCAGGATCAGCGGGCTGCACTCGATCAGCACGGACGACAGCCCGAGCCGGTCGAAGAACGTCAGCACCACGAACTCGTCGAAGATATTGGCCGCCTCCACGCCCGCCGCCATCAGGATGGCGACCGAGATCGCGAGCCCGACGCCGAGCCCGAAGGCGATGAAGGCGGCGTGCCTGACCCGGCCGATCGACTGGCGGACTTCGAGGTTGAGCCGGCCGAGGCGGCGGGCGCGGTACGCCCCGGCGGGCGGGGCGGCGGCGCGGTCAGGCATGGCCGACCATCAGCCGCCCGACCGCGTGGCGGTCCGCCGGACGGGCGAACTCGCCCACGATGCGGCCCCGGTTGAGCACGCCGATGCGGTCGGACAGGTCGAGCACCTCGTCGAGGTCCTCGCTGATCAGCAGCACCGCGGCGCCGCGGTCGCGGGCTTCCAGGAGCTGGCTCTGGACCGCCGCGCAGGCGCGCACGTCGAGCCCGCGCGTCGGCGAATGGGCGACCAGGATGCCGGCGCCGCCCGAGAGCTCGCGGGCCAGCACCAGCTTCTGCGCGTTGCCGCCCGACAACAGCCGTGAGCGCGTCGCCGGCCCGCCGCCCTGGATCTCGAACTCGGCGATCGCGGCCTCGGTGTCGCCGCGCATCCGCCCCGATGCGACCCACCAGCTTCCGTAACGCCCGGCGGCCAGCCCGGCGAGGCCGAAATTCTCGGCCACCGAGAGATCCGCGGTGAGCCCGTAGAGATAGCGGTCGGAGGGGACGGTGCCCAGCCCGCCCTTGCGGCGCTCGCCGGGGTGGGCGGCGGTGCGGTCCTCCCCGTCGAACGAAACGGTTCCGTCGAGCGCCGGGCGGACGCCCATCAGCACCTCGGCGAGCTCTGTCTGGCCGTTGCCGCCGACCCCGGCGACGCCGTAGATCTCGCCCTCCTGGACGGCCAGCGTGACCCCCGTGAGCGCCGCCACGCCGTCGTCGCGCGCCGCCGTGAGGTCCGCGATTTCGAGCCTCACCCTGCCGCCGCCGCTTCGCGCGGCCACCGCGCTGCGCGGCGCGGAGCCCACCATCAGCTCCGTCATGCGCCGGTCGTCGAGCGTCTTCGGGTCCTCGTCGGCAACCGTCCGTCCGGCCCGCATGATGGTGACCCAGTCGGCGAAATCGTGCACCTCGCGCAGCTTGTGGGTGATCAGGACCACCGCCGTGCCGCGCCCCGCGAGGCCGCGGACGACGGCCAACAATCGGTCCGCCTCGTCGTCGGTCAGCACCGCGGTCGGTTCGTCGAGGATCAGGATCCGGGCGCCCGACATCAGCACCTTGACGATCTCGACCCGCTGCCGCTCCGCGACCGAGATCGAATCGATGCGGGAAGCGGGGTCGAGCGCGAAGCCGAGCTCGTCGCAATAGCGTTCGATGGTCTCGGCCACCCGCGCCAGCTCGTCGGTCCAGCGCCCGCCGAGGCGGTTCGCCATCGCCACGTTCTCGGCGACCGTGAACGGGCGCACCAGCTTGAAGTGCTGGTGCACCATGCCGATGCCGAGCGCGCGGGCATGCGCCGGACCGTCGATCGAGACCGGAACGCCGTCGATGGCGATCCGGCCCGCATCCGGAGCGTAGAGCCCGCAGACCACGTTCATCAGCGAGGACTTGCCGGCGCCGTTCTCGCCCAGCAGCGCCTGGACCCGGCCGTACTCGGCCCGGAAACAGGCGGAATCCAGCGCCCGGTTGCCGTCGAACTCCTTGCTGACGTCGCTCATCTCGAGCGCGACGGTCATCGCGGGCGCTCCGACGATTGGCGCCCGGCCGGCGGGTGCCGGCCGGGCGCGAACGGTCCTGTGGGAACTCGGCTCAGAGCTGGCCGATGACGCCCTTGACGAGGTATTTCATGCCCCACAGATCGGCGTCCGACGGCGTCTTGCCGGCCGCGACGACTTCCTTGCCCTTGTTGTCGACGATCGGCCCGGTATAGACGTGCCAGCCGTCGATGATCTTCTGGCGCGCCGCCATCACCTTGTCGACCACTGCCTTGGGCACGGTCTCGTTGCAGCAGGCGATGTCGGTGCCGCCGTGTCCCAGCCCGACGAACTCGCCATAGGGCTTGGTCTTCCAGCTGCCGGACGAGATCTGCTTGTAGAGCGGGATCAGGAAGCGGTCCCACACCCAGACCGAGGAGCAGAGCGTCGCCTTGGGGGCGAACTCGCGCATGTCGCGGTGGTGGCCGGTGCCCCACACCCCCTTCTCCTGGGCGGCGACCTGCACCGCCGGGGTGTCGACATGCTGGCCGATCACGTCGACGCCCTGCTCGATCAGGGCGAGCGCGGTGGCCCGTTCCTTGACCGGATCGTTCCAGGAACCGGTATAGACCACGTTGACCGTCGCCTTCGGGTTCACCGCCTGGGCGCCCAGCGCATAGGCGTTGACCGTCCAGGTGACCAGGCCGAGCGGATGGGCGGCGACAAAGCCGAGCTTGTTCGACTTGGTCATCGCGCCGGCGACCATGCCGCAGAGATACTGGCTCTCATAGGTCCGGCCGTAATAGGACTGCAAATTGGGGCCGTTGGTGATCCCCGCCGGGTTGACGAAAGCGATATCGGGATATTCCTTCGACAGCTCCAGGAAGGTGTCGCTGTAGCCGAAGGCGGACCCGTTGATGACGTTGAAGCCCCGGCTGATGAAGCGTTCGACCACCGGGCGGATGGCGGAGGCTTTCTCCGGCACCCTCTCGGCGTAGGGAATCTTCCAGCCCAGCGCTTTCTCGGTCCTGACGCGGGCCTCGTCGATCGCCTGGGTCCAGCCGCCGTCGTTCTTGGAGGCGAAATAGACGAAAGCGACCTTCGGATCGCCCTTGAGCTTGAACTGGGCCTCGGCCGTTCCGGCCGCGCCCATGGCGAGCGCGGCCGCTGCCATGCCCGCAAAGAATGTCCTGATCTTCATTCGTCGCTCTCCCCTGATTGGCAATCCCATTCCGGTATCTTAAGGAAATTCGCGACCGGGGGGCGAACAAATCCTGCCGCCCGGGGCGGTGTCAGCCGGAGGAATCGGGTTGCCGGCCCGGGTGGGCGGCGGCGAAGGCTTCCAGCGCGTTGCACGCCTCGAAGATGCGCATGACCGTCGGGTAGGGCTCCGTCGGGCACTTGAAGCGCCGAGCGTTGAAGACCTGCGGCACGAGGCAGACATCCGCCATCCCGGGGGTGTCGCCGTGGCAGAAGACGCCGGTGTATTCGCTGTCGGCGAGCAGGCGTTCGAGCGCGACGAACCCCTCGGCGATCCAGTGGGCGTACCAGGCATCGCGCGCCGCGTCGTCGTGGCCGAGCGGCCCCTGCAGGTATTTGAGCACCCGGAGGTTATTGAGCGGGTGGATGTCGCAGGCGACGATCTGCACCAGCGCGCGCACCCGGGCCCTCTCATAGGGGTCGTTCGGCAGCAGCGGCGGCTCGGGGCGGGTCTCCTCCAGGTACTCCATCTGGGCGACCGACTGGATCAGCGTGCGGCCGCCGTCGACGAGCGCCGGCACCAGGCGCTGCGGGTTCACGGCCTCGAAATCCGCCTCGCGATGCACCCCGCCCGGCAGGTTCACCGCAACCTGCTCGTAGTCCAGCCCCTTCAGGTTGAGCGCGATGCGCATGCGATAGGCGGCCGAAGACCGGAAATAGGTATAGAGCTGCATGGGAATCCTCCGCGCCGCCGTTTCGGTGCGGTCCCGGTTCTAGAGCCTCGTTCCCGTTCCGTCCACCGACGCCGGCGCTTGACCCGAATCCGACCCGCCGCCATTGTTTGTATACAAACGATTTTTCGAAGGCGTCGAATGAAACCGGCTACGGTTGCCGCGCGGGAGAGCGCGAGCGTCGCGGGGCGCGCCTATGTGCTGGAGGACCAGGTCGGCCACCTCCTGCGCCGGGCGCACCAGCGCCACGCGGCGATCTTTCAGGAGATGATCGGCGACGCGCAGCTCACGCCCTTGCAGTTCGCCGCCCTCGTCAAGCTCCACGATCTCGGCGAGGTCTCGCAGAACGAGCTCGGACGGCGCACCGCGATGGACGCGGCGACGATGCAGGGCGTCATCAAGCGGCTGCTCGCGCGCGGGCTGATCGACCGCAAGCCCGACCCGGCGGACCGCCGCCGCGTCGTCCTCAGCCTGAACGCGGACGGCCGCCGGACAATCGCCGCCACCATGCCCAACGGCCACGCGATTACCGACGCCACCCTCGCCGGCCTCGACGCAGTCGAACGCCGCGTCTTCCTGTCGCTGCTGAAGCGGTTGGCATAGACGGGGCGCGCTGGAGCGCGCTACGCCCGGAGGAAAGTTCATGGCTGAAAACGGATCGCGCGAGAGCCTCGCCGTGCTGATCGACGCCGACAACACGAGCCCACGCTATGCAAAGGCGATCTTCGAGGAGATCGTGACCCTGGGCGAGGCCAATGTAAGGCGCATCTACGGCGACTTCTCGAACACCCAGCTCGCCGGCTGGGATGGGGCGATCAAGTCGCTGGCGATCCTGCAAAACCAGCAGCGCAGCAACACGAAAGGCAAGAACGCCTCCGACATCGCGCTTGTCATCGACGCCATGGACCTGATGCACAAGGGCACGCTCGACGGTTTCTGCCTCATCAGTTCGGACAGCGACTTCACGCGGCTGGCCCAACGGCTGCGCGAGGACGGACTCACCGTCTACGGATTCGGCGAGCGCAAGACGCCGGAGGCGTTCCGCAACGCCTGCAACCGCTTCATCTATGTCGAGAACCTCATCGAGGCGGTCCCGGAAAAGGGTGGCGGGAGCAGCACGACCGCCGCCGCGTCAAAGAAGCAGCCGCCGTCGAAGGCCGTAAAAATCGTCATCAAGGCGATGGAGGGCGAGGACGAGGACGGTTGGGTGAACCTCGGTAGCGTCGGGAGTCGTATCCTCGGCGCGGCGCCAGACTTCGATCCGAGGACCTATGGCTGCCCCAACCTCAGCACACTCGTAACGAAGTCCGGGGGTTTCGAGGTCCGGAAAGAGCCCGGCGAGCCGGTATTCATCCGCCGCAAGCCGGCAGCGAAGAAAGGGAGCGGTAAGGCCCGGTAAAGGGAGGTCGGTTATTCGCCCTTCCCGTCGAGCGCGGCGAGCATCGCCTTCGGGGTGGCGAATTTCTTGCGCGGCGCGCCGTCCGGCGCGGCATCTTCCTCGAGGCGGTCGATGATCTGCCACTCCGGATAGGACACCACCCGCAGGCCGCGCTCGGCGGCGATCCGGTCGAAGGCGTCCGGCCCGTCCCTTTCCGCGCCGGAGAACTCCGCGATCATCCTCTCCACCACGTCGAGCGAATCGTTCTTGTTGGTGCCGATGGTGCCGACCGCGCCGCGCTTCACCCAGCCCGCCGCGTAGAGCCCGTCGCGCACCCGCCCGTCCTCGTGGATCACGATTCCCCGGCGGTCGTCGAACGGCACCGAGTCGATGGCCTCGGCGCGCGATCCGATGCAGGTGATCACCATCCCGCAGGGGATTTCGAAGGTCTCGCCGGTCGGCACCGCGCGGCCGTCCTCGACCCGGGTCTTCTCCATCCGGACGCCTTCGACCCGGTCGCCGCCCAGGATTTCCACCGGCGAGCAGAAGAAGCGGAAATGAACGCGCTTGCGCTTCCCCTCGCCCGAGACGTCGGCGAAGCTCCTCAGCGTCTCGACGTTGCGCTTGCGCAGCCGCAAATCGCGGTCGCTCATATGCGGCGCCACGACCTCCTCGGGCAGCTGGTCGAGGTCGACGATCGGCTGCGCGTTCTCCAGCTCGCCCATCTCGCGCAGCTCGACATTGGTGAACACCGCTTCGACCGGCCCGCGCCTTCCGAACATGTAGACGTCCCGGACCGGCGACGCCTCTATGGTCTCCGCCGCGTAGTCGGGGAGGTCGGTGACCGACATTTCCTTGCGCGTCTTGGCGAGCACGCGGGCCACGTCGACGGCGACGTTGCCGACGCCGATGACCGCCGCCGCGCCGATGTCGAGGTCGGGATCGAGGTCGATGAAATCGGGGTGGCAGTTGTACCAGCCGACGAAGGCGTTGGAGCCGAAGACGTTCTCCTTGCCCTCGCCGGCGATGCCCAGCCGGTTGTCGTAGGGCGCGCCGTAGGCGAGCACCACGGCGTCGTAGATCCGCTCGATCTCGCCGATCTCGACGTCGCGGCCGATCTCCACATTGCCGATGAAGCGCACCCCGTCCGACAGCATCGTTTTGTCGAAGGCGCGGGAGATCTTCTTGGTGGTCTGGTGGTCGGGCGCGACCCCGCCCCGGATCAGCCCGAACGGCGAGGGCAGCCGGTCGAAGACATCCACGCGGCAGCCGGGGGACTTGTCGATCAGCCCCTGCGCGACATACATGCCGCCGGGCCCCGATCCCACGACGGCGACGCTTCTCGGCATCGAGGACTCCCCCGCTCTTGGCCGGCGCCATGATAGCGACGCGTCCTGACCGGTAAAGCCCCGGACCGGGGAAATCCGGGCGGTTTCCCCACCCGTTCGATCGCCTTCCCGCTTGACGGGACTGCGCGATGCAATTATGTGTAGTATATACTACATTCGATGGCTGGAACCATGCGCACCGTTTCCCTGATGACCGCCAACCAGGAGTTCTCCCGGCTGATCAAGGAGGTCGAGCGCGGCGAGGACATCGTGATCACCCGGCGCGGCAGGCCCGTCGCCAGACTGGTGCCTCACCGCGAAGACAAGGCGGCGGACCCGGAATGGGCGGCGGCCCACGGGCGCATGATGGTACAGCTGGAGGCGGGTGCCTCGCTCGGCGGGCTCAGGGTCGAGCGGGACACGCTCTATGACCGTTAAGGGCCGCTTCTCGCTCGACACCAACGTCCTCGTCTACGCGGTCGACCGCGATGCGGGCGAACGGCACCGGCGGTCGAGGGAACTCATGGGGCAGGCGGCGCGGTGCGACTGCGTGCTTACGGTCCAGGCGCTCGCGGAGTTCTTTCATGCGACGACGCGGAAGCACCTTCTCGAACCGGTACGCGCAAGCGCCTTCATACGAAGCTGGCTCGAAGTCTTCCAGGTGACCTCGGCGGACGGGGAGGCACTGGTCGCAGCGATGGAGGCGGTCGCGGAGCACCGGATTTCCTTCTGGGACGCCATGCTCTGGTCCGCAGCCCGGCGGGCCGGATGCTCGGCGATCCTCAGCGAGGACATGCAGCACGGAAGGCGCCTGGGCGGCGTCGAGTTCGTCAATCCTTTCGCCGCCGACGCCGCAACGCGCCTCGCGGCGTTTCTCCACGCGTGAGGCGGTTCTCTGAACGCCTCCCTCAGCCCGGCGCCACCGTCCAGGTGCGGCCGCGGCGCAGCATCGCGTTGAGGTCGGTCGGCGGGGTCTTTTCGACGGACTCCGCGATCTGCCGGTGAACCGCCGAGTCGTAGGTCTCGGCCGGGTCGCAGTAGAGCACGCCGATGGCCACCGGAAATTCGGGATGCTCCATCGCGCCCAGCAGGTTGGCGAGCACCCGGTTGGTCTCGTCGTGGACAAGGATCTCGTCCTCGCCGACGCCGTTCCCGCCCACGGTCACGACTTCGAGGCTGAGGGAATCGCGGTTGAGCCTGAGCCCCCTGTCGCCCTCCTTGCCGAAGATCAGCTTCTCGCCGTGCTCGACCTGGATCTGCGAATCGGCGGCGGCGGCCTTGTCGGTCCAGCCCGAGAACGCGCCGTCGTTGTAGACGATGCAGTTCTGGATGATCTCGACGAACGACGCGCCGCGATGCGCGTGCGCGCGCTTGAGTATCTCCGGCAGATGCTTCTGGTTGGTGTCGACCGACCGTGCCACGAAGCGGGCGCCGGCGCCGAGCGCGAACACGGTCGCGTTGACCGGCGCGTCGATCGAGCCCTGCGGGGTCGAGGGCGAGCGCGTCCCCAGGCGGGAGGTCGGCGAGTACTGGCCCTTGGTCAGGCCGTAGATCTCGTTGTTGAACAGCAGCATCTGGATGTCGACGTTGCGCCTGATCGCGTGCAGCGTGTGGTTGCCGCCGATCGACAGGCAATCCCCGTCGCCCATGACCACCCAGATGTCGAGCTCGGGATTGGCGAGCTTGGTGCCCGTGGCGATCGCCGGCGCGCGGCCGTGGATCGTGTGGAAACCGTAGGTCGCCATGTAGTAGGGGAAGCGCGCGGCGCAGCCGATGCCGGAGATAAACACCACGTCTTCCGGCGCCAGCCGGAGGTCGGCCATGGTGCGCTGCACCGACTTGACGATCGCGTAATCGCCGCAACCGGGGCACCACCGAACCTCCTGGTCCGACGCGTAATCGGCCGGCTTGAGCTGCTCGACGGGGGTCTGGACGTTCATCTGTGGCTCTCCAGGCGCTGGCGGATCGCCGCTTCGAGGTCCGAGACCTTGAAAGGCAGGCCGGAAATCTGGTTGAGGCCCTCGGCGGGGACGAGGAACCGGTCGCGCAGCACGGTGATCAACTGGCCGTTGTTCATCTCGGGCACCAGGATTCGTTCGTACCCGGCCAGCATCTCGCCCAGGTTGCGCGGCAGCGGCCAGATATGGCGGATGTGGATATGGGCGACGTCGAGCCCGGCGGCGAGCGAGCGCTCGACCGCCTGGTTGATCGCGCCGAAGGTGGAGCCCCAGCCGACCACCGCGAGCCTCCCCTTCGACGGGCCGGAAGCCACTTCCTGTAAGGGGATGTCGTCGGCGATGCCGTCGACCTTGGCCGCGCGCACCTTGGTCATGCGGTGGTGGTTTTCCGGGTCGTAGGAGATGTGGCCGGTCTCGAAGCTCTTCTCGATGCCGCCGATCCGATGCATCAGCCCGGGCGTTCCCGGGATCGCCCAGTTGCGCGCGAGCGTCCGCTCGTCGCGCAGGAAGGGGTGGAAGTCCTCGCCCGCGCTGGCGAAATCGACCTTGAAGTCGGAAACGTCGTCGACGTCCGGGATCTCCCACGGCTCGGCCGCGTTGGCGAGATAGCCGTCGGTCAGCAGGATCACCGGGGTCATGTAGGTGACGGCGAGCCGCACCGCCTCGATGGCGGCGAAGAAGCAGTCGCCCGCCGTGCAGGACGCGACCACCGGCAGCGGCGAATCGGCGTTGCGGCCGTAGACCGCCTGGTAGAGGTCGGATTGCTCGGTCTTGGTCGGAAGCCCGGTCGAAGGGCCGCCGCGCTGGCTGTTGACGATCACCAGCGGCAGTTCCGCGGCGAAGGCGAGGCCGATGCCCTCGGTCTTGAGCGCGACGCCGGGGCCGGAGCTCGATGTGACGCCGATCGAGCCGGCGAAGGACGCGCCGATGGCGGAGCACACCGCCGCGATCTCGTCCTCGGCCTGGAAGGTGGTCACGCCGTACTGCTTGAGGTTGGAGAGCGTGTGCAGCAGCGCCGACGCCGGCGTGATCGGATAGGAACCGAAGAACAGCTTCAGCCCCGCCTTCCGTGCCCCGGTCACCAGCCCCCAGGCGACCGCCTCGGTGCCGGTGACCGCGCGGTAGACGCCCGGCTGCACGTCCGCCTTGGGAACGACATAGGCCGGGATGCCGCTCGGCAGTTCCGCGGTCTCGCCATAGGCGTGGCCGGCGTTGAGCGCGGCGATATTGGCCTTGGCGATCTCCGGCGCGCGCTGGCCGAAGCGCTGCTCGATCCAGTCGACGGTGGGCTGCCGGTCGCGGTCGTACATCCAGCACATAAGCCCGAGCGCCCACATGTTCTTGCAGCGCAGCGCTTCCTTGTTGGTGACGCCGATCCCCGCGACGGCGGCGAGCGTCATCTTCTGGATGGCGATCTCGATGGTGACGTAATTGTCGAGCGTGCCGTCCTCCAGCGGGTTCGCCCCGAACCCCGCCTTGGCGATGTTGCGGTCGGTGAAGGCGTCGGTGTTGAGCACGATGGTGCCGCCCTTGGGCACGTCGCGGAGATGGACCTTGAGCGCCGCGGGGTTCATCGCGACCAGCACGTCCGGCGCGTCGCCCGGGGTCATGATGTCGTAGGAGGCGAAGTTGATCTGGAACGCGGACACGCCGTAGGTCGTCCCGATCGGCGCCCTGATCTCGGCCGGGAAGTCGGGGAAGGTCGCGAGGTCGTTCCCCATCAGCGCCGTCGACTGGGTGAACTGGGTTCCCGTCAACTGCATGCCGTCGCCCGAATCGCCCGCGAAGCGGATCACCACGGCGTCGACGGACGTGCGCTGCAATTCTCCGTCCGACCGCGATTCGGCTAGCTTCGTTGCCATTGGCTCATCCGTATGTGCTGGTTTGCGACCGTATCAGCGCCGCCGGTAGTCATCGGCCCCGCGGGGCACAAAGTCAAGTAATGCTCCGTACGATCCCGCGCGGCCTCCGGAGCGGGTCCGGAGGTTCGCGGTTCGCCTGACGGACGAAAGGCTAATGCACTTAAATTTGTTTGTACACGAACAATTCGCACCTTCGGCGCTATGGCCTATCCGTTTCGGATTGAACCGCCTCCCCGTTCTTGGCCTTTGTGCCGCCCCGCCGTCCCCTACACCGTCATGCCCGGAACAAGTCCGGGCATGACGAGCCAGGGGAGAGGCCAGGGCGCGGCAGGAACGGTCCCAGGTAAAACGGATACGCTCTAAGTTACTGAAAAGATTGGAAAATTTTTCCGTTTCGTCTGCAACCGCGGGAGAAAACCTGCGTGTTTTCGCACCCCGCTGCAACGAACGGGAAGGCCGGTCATGTCGGCAACGCGCCTCACCCGGCGCCGGGTCGATTCGATGCGGCCCCGCCGCAAGGTCCGCGATGTCCGCGACACCGGGCCGGAGGCCATCCGGGGGCGCGACTAGTAATAGTAGCCGTCGACCCGCGCCGGTGAGGGCTCGTCGGGTTCTTCGGGGGACCCGCCCGTCCGCACCAGCCGGGCGGTCACGATCACCACCAGCTCCAGATCTTCCGACCGGATGGTGCGATGGCCGAACAGCGGCCCCACCAGCGGGAGGTCCTTGAGCACCGGGAGGCCCGCCTCCCGGGTGTTCGAAGCGTTGCGGAACAGCCCGCCTATCACGATCGAATCGCCGTCCGCCACTTCGACGGTCGTCTCGGCGCGGCGGACGTTGATCACCGGGATGCTGACGCCCACCACCTGGACCGACTGGTTCAGGGACGGCTCCGACACCTCGGGCCTGACCTTCAGCACGATCCGGCCGGAGTCTATGACCGTGGGGACGAAGTCGAGCAGGACGCCGTATTTCTTGTACTCGAACAGGATGACCCCATCCTCGAACCCGGTCGGCAGCGGATACTCGCCGCCCGAGAAGAACGACGCCGCTTCCCCGGAAACGGCCGTGAGATTGGGCCTGGCGAGCACGTTCGCCGAGCCGGCCCGGGCCAGCGCGTCGATCATGCCCACGATGCGGGTGTTCCCCGCCTTCCTGCCGAAGAAGATGCCGGGAGATGGCTGGCCATCGACGAACGCCGGCGAGAACGCGCCGATCCCGATGCTCGCCCCGGGGATAAGGGTCGGGATGCGGCCTATCCGGAATCCAAACAGGTTGTCGCCCGAGATCCCGAAGGCTTCCCAGTTGATCCCGAGGTCTTCGCTCAGCGAGCGCTGGACCTCGGCGATCTGGACTTCCAGGCTGACCTGCTGCGCGCCGGCGATCCGCAGTTCGTTCTCGACGATCATGCCCTCGGGCAGCGCCGCCGCGGCGAGCCGGAGAGCGCGTTCGGCGAAAGCGGCGGAAGCGACATCGCCGGACAACGCGACCCCCCGGGCAACCCGCCTGGCGTAAACCCCGCTCAGATCGGGATCTGCCGCCAGGATCGAGAGTATGGGATCGAGGTCCAGCACCACGGAGACGATCCAGTCCCGAACGTCGCCGCCCTCTCCGAGCACGGCGACGGAGGTTCGGCCGACGCTCTTGCCGACGATGTAGAGCGCATTCGGGGAAAGCAGCTGCACGTCGGCCACTTCGGGCGCCGCGACCAGCACCGAGCTCGCGTCCGAATCGAGGCCCAGGCGCCGACTCTGCCCGAGGGTGAGGGTCGTCGTGGTTGGCGGGGAACGACCCGTCGTCCCGCGCCGGGCCGCCGCCGACGGTGCCGCGGTCAACGCGGCGGATCTCGCGGAGGCTTCCACCGCGGCCGCCGCGACCGACCCTTCGGAAAGACGAAGCAATACGCCGGAGGGCGGCGGGGGCCCGGAGCGACGAACCGGGGGGGCATCCCCGCCGGACGCCGTCAGGCGCATCGCCAGACCGGGCCTTGCGAGCCGCGCCGCGGCCTGGCGGTTCCGCTCCCGTCGGGCCTCTTCGATCGTGCGCGCAAGCGAACCGCCGTCCCCGCCGAGCCAATAGGAAGAATCGTGCTGGGCGTGGATCCTGGCCGCTTCTTCCTCCTTCCCCGCTGCCGCCAGCATGCGCACCAGATTGGCCGCGATCCGGGGATGACCCGAGGAGAGCCGCAGAGCCTCGCCATATGCCGCCTCGGCCGACCCGTAGTCGCCGTCGAGGGTCGCGAGCACGCCGATTCCGTTGGCGGCCCAAGCCGTCGACGGCTGCCTGTTTCCCGCCTTGCGTGCACTCAGGAGGTGCTGCCGCGCCTCGTCCAGCGCGCCCTCGGCGAGCGCCGCCCGACCCGCTCCGAGAAGCGCTTCCGCCTTCGTCGCGGGCACGTCTTCCGCCCGCGCCGCCGCCTCGAGGAAGCGGTCCCTGGCGGTGGGAAAGTCGTTGCCGTAGGACGCGATATATGCGAGCCCGAGAAGCGGTTCCGGAGCGTCGTCGAAGCGTTCGGCCAGGGACCTGTAGAGTCTGCGGGCGACCGACGTCTGGCCGGCCGCGAGCGCCGCGGCGGCGACGGAAAGATTGTCTTGCAGAAGATTTTTCCGGTCGGCGGGATCGTCCGACGAAGGCCCGCCGGCGCATGAGGCGACGAAGGCGAAGATCGCAACGGCGGAGGCGGCGCGCAGAGACCGCGCAAGACATCGACGTGGTCGCTGGATCATGGGGTTCTCGAATCCGGTCTCGTTGTCAGCACACGAAACGCCACCACGCCATTTTTCATTCAACGCTTTAGCCGAATGGCTGGAAGAAAGGTCTTGCCGGGCCCGGCGTTGTCGATCGGCGAATCGCGAGGCCCGGCGAACGGATTAACAACCGGAACGTGTGCCTCCGATTTGAGGCATCGATATACAAGATTCATTGAAGTGAGGAATTCGTCAACTTAGATTTCAAAGACCATCTAGGCAAACGATTCGTCGCAAGATATGAATCGCGAACGGGAATGGACCGTTTTGGGAAATTCCATTCACGCGGATTGGACGGCGCGGTTCCGTGCTTGAAGCGCGCCGCCGCGTACTATTTCGGGGTTGACCCATGTTCGAAACCCGATCCCTGCGGCGGGGCTTGTGCGTTGCCGTGGCTTTTCTGCCGCTGTCGCTGTCGGCGGGTTGCCAGCAACCTCTCGCCGTTCACGATCCCTATTTCAAGCCCGGTAACACGACCGCCGCCGCGCAGGGCGCCGAAGCGAAGCGCGTGGTGAGATACCATCGGGCCTTGCAGACGGCGCGGCGGTCGTGTCCGGACCGCGACCCGGCCGGAACCGGCCGCCGGGACGGCCCGGCGCCGGCCGCGGCTGGCCGTGCGGCTCTCGCCGGGCTTTGCCGCGATCTGCGCAAGCCCGAGACGGCCGCGCACGGCGCGACCCCCAACGCATACCGGCGATGGGCGGAAGATCGGGTCCGCGAGCTGCCGAAGCCGGCGGTGACCGCCGTCGGCGCCGCGGGCGGCTCGTGAGCGTATCGACTCACGGTCCCCCGCCGCGGGGCCGTTGAGCAAGATATGGCATCGCCTCCCGCATCCCCTTATGCGCGCGGGTTCGCCGCCGACGCGCGGACGGAACGGGCGTTGCGTGCCGGGCTCGCCGGCCGCGACGCCAGGATTCAGCGCGGCGGCCTGCCGGCGGCGCTTCGCACACTGTCGGCGGAGCCCGCGTCCCGGCTGGTGTTCGTCGACCTCGACGGCGTTTCGGAACCCGAAACCGCGGCCGCGCGGCTGACCGAAATCTGCGCGTTCGACACGGCGCTGATCGCCGTCGGTTCCACCGATTCGGCCCGGCTCGGCCGCGCGCTTCTGCAACGGGGAATGGCGGATTATCTGGTCAAGCCGCTCTCGGCGGCCGCGGTGCGCGACGCGGTCGCCGCGGCCACGGACGATGCGGCGGAGCACCTCTATGCCGGAGAGGTGATCGCTTTCGCCGGCAGCCCGGGCAGCGGCGTGTCCACGCTGGTCGCCGCGATCGCGCGTGGCATCGGGGTGGACGGCCGCACCGTTTCGGTCGTCGATCTCGACCCGGTTTCCGGAAAGCTGTCGCATCTGCTTGAAGTGCCTCCCCCCAATGGGCTGTCCACGCTGCTCGCCTCGATCGGCCCCGATGGAACCGACGACGCGGAACCGTTTATCCCCGCGGAGAGTATCGACGAGATATCGACGCCCGCCGCTTCCGGCATTTCCCTGATTGGCTATCCGTTCGCCGACCGACTGCCGGCGCGGCGCGGCGAAGCCGTGCTGACCGCGGTGCTCAAGCATCTCGCCAACCGGACCCATGTCGTGCTGGTGACGGGTATGCCCGACCCCGAGACGCAGCTGCGGATCATGCGGGAGGCCGATGCCCGGGTGCTGGTCTACGAACCGACCATGCCGAGTGTCAGCGCCGCGGTGCGCCAATTGGCGCGGCTCGGCGCCGACCGGCCCGCTACGCTGGTTCAATGCTCCCCGAGAAGGCGCCGCTACGCGCTGTCCCCCGCGCATGTCCGGTATGCGCTCGCCGACCGGCGCCCGGATGTCGTGCTCCCGCACGATCCGGCGCTCCACGCGGCCGCCACGGGCAAGGCCCCGGGAACCGCGGGACAGGCGTACCGGAAAGCGCTGCAACAGGCGGTGGAGCTCGTCGCGGGAGGGCGTTGACGGTGACGCCGAAGGCCGGCGCCGGGACCGCCGGGCGTTCCCGGCAAGCGCGGAAACCCGGGTTTTCCGGGCGTGAACGGCGGCGCGATGCGACGTGCGACAATCCGTCGCGATTTGCGCGAAGCGGCCGCGCCGGCGCCTTGAAAAGATAACTTTTTCTTAACGGGTTAGACGGCCCGGCGCGCTTTTTTCTCATCCGCTTGGCTCCGTTCGAACCCGCGGTTTTCTCCCTTGCGACCCGAATCCCGATTGACGCAATTCGCCGCGCCGAATAGATAGCCGCCCGGCTATCGAGAGAACACATTCTCGATATATCGGATTTCCGATATGCCAATGTTCAGTTGTGGTGCATCTGGGTCAAGCCAGATCTCAGTTGGTCCATTGAAGGGCCGCATCCCCGACCTGCGGGCACAGGGTTTGCGGTGAAAAGCTGAGCGGGTGAGCAAATCGGATGGTCGGACATAGCTCATGGAATGTCGCGCGCGGTTTCTGGCGCGCCCGCCGGGGCTCCGTCGCTCTGGAAACCGCCCTGGCGGTGTCGGTCCTGGTCCTGGTGTTCGCGGGTCTGATGGAAATCGTGCGCTCGGCCTATGAGACCGACAGCATGGCGCGCGCCGCCCGCGCGGCCGCCCGCGCGGTCGCTCTGGCCCCGGATGCCGAGGCGGGCTCGGGCTCGCTCGACTCCATCGCCTGCGCCGCGATCCGGGGGGAGCTCAACCTGGCGGAGGACTTCGACTGCGGCGCGAAATGGACGCTCACGGTGGACACCGATCTTACGCCCGTCGCCATGCTCGAAGGCGGGAGCCCGTCCGACGGCGAGGCGGAAGAGGGCATGGTCGTGGTTCGTATCGGATGGAACCGGCAGCCCTGGGAGATCGGCCGGCTGGTGTCCGGGACGGACGAGGAGAACCGGGAGCCGACGCCCCGGATCGCGGTGGGCGTGGCGCGTCAGGAACCGGGAACGGGGACCTGAGCCGGCGATGAACGCATTTCTTCCCCGCTCGCTTGGCACCTTCCGACGGGACGACCGCGGCTCGGCCGGGATCGAGTTCGCCCTCGGCGCTGCGGCGCTGCTGACGATCGCGATGCTGTGCTTCGATCTCTATTCGCTGGTCAGGGTGAACGGGGCGAGCGCGCGCAGCGCCGTCGCCATGGCGGAATACGTTTCGCGCGAAGCGGCGCCGGACGGTGACCAGGTGACGGCGCTGGGCCGGTTCCTGCACCGGCAGGAGTTCGGCGCTCCGGCCGACGTGGTCTACGTGATCTCGGCCGTCCGGCGCCCGCCCGGGGACGATCCGGCGGAAGTCCTGTGGGTCGACGACACGATCCGGTTCGGCGCCTCCGAGACGACGGACGCTCTCGCCGGCGAGTGCGCCCGCCACGCGCGCGCGGGCTGGCGGGCCGCGCTGCTCGGCGATCCCGAAGCCTCCGGCATGGCCGCGGGAGAGGTGGCGATCGTGGCCGAAGTCTGCGCGCGGCCGATGCGCGAGGGCATGCTGACCAGCCGCTTCGTCGCCGGCAACGTCTACCGCCTGCATATCCTGCCGTCCCGCGAATCCGCGCGGATACCGGCGCGCCCGGTCCATTCGGCGTCGACGGAAGGCGTGGATACGACGAGCTCTATCGATGGCGCCGGCACGCCCGACGGGGTTTCGGTTTCATGACCGCCGGGGCCTGAACGACCGGCGACTCCGCTCACGACAACCGACGACACGGGAGACGAAGACATCGAAGAGAACCAACCGATAGTTGCGTACACAACCATACCGGCACCATCGGCCGGACGCGTTATTCACCGACCCAGAAAGGATCTGAAAATGAAAACTCATCCCGTAAGTCGTCTGTTCCACCGTTTCGTGCGCGACAACAGGGCCGTAGCCGCCCTCGAATACGCAATCCTGGTGGGGGTCGTTACCGTCGCGATCGGCGCCGCCGTCGCCACCTTCGCCGACGATCTCGAGAAGGTGATCACGGACATCGGAGATAGCATCCAAACCCGGGACGAACTGGTTACCGATTCCGAAGCTCCGACCGAATGATCGATACCGCATGACGCGCCAGGCACCGTGACTTTGGAGCGGTGACCGGCACGGCTACGGCGTGAAGGGGAATGCCGGGGCTGCGAGAGGCGTGCATATCACTCCGCAGCCCCGGATCCCGCCGCCGTCGGCGCCCGCCGCCAAAGATCGAGCCGCAGGTTTCCGCTTCCGGTTCGTCGGCCTCCAAACCCGGTTCCGGTTATTCCGAACCGCACACGGATCGTTTTCTTCGACAGCTCCAAATGACTTTGAACGCCTCCCGCAGCAGCCAAGAGATTCCGGCCGAAGAGCCCCTCGATTTCGCCGTCGGGGTCCACCCGGACCTCGAACACGCGCTGATCGAAGGTCTCTCGGACGCGCCCGCGCCGTCCCCGAAGACGCTCGGGCAAGCGGACTTGCCGGATGTCCGGGAGCCCGACGGGGGGATCGACGCCGAATTCGAGGCCTTGCTGCTCGACGGCCTCTCCGACGGGGCTCCCGTGCCGACGGAGGAGCATGGCGATCCGCCGGCCTCTCCCGAGGAGGCCGCGCCGGAAGTCGCCGAATCCGGCGACGGTCTCGACGCCGAATTCGAGGCCGCGCTGCTGGAAGGTCTTTCGGCCGCGCCCGACGATTCGAACCCGCCGGACCCATCGGACGCGTCGCCGATCGAGGACCCGCCCGCCGGGACAGACGAGACCGTTCCCGGCGTCGACACGGACTTCGCGAACGCGCTTCTGGAAACTTTTTCGGACAGCCCGCAGACATCGTCCGACGATTCCGGGCCTCCGGGCCTGCCCGCGATGCCGGAATCCGCGGCCGCGTCTCCCGAAGCGCCGTCCGGGCCGGACACCCCGGTTCCCGACGATGCGCCCGCCCCGGGGATCGACGCCGCTCCGGGGGGCACGGTTCGCGAGCGTGCGCCGGACGGCCCGGCCGCCGCGCTCGCCTTCGCGATGGATCGGGACACCGAGGAAGCCCTTCGCGAAGGGTTGCTGCATTTCGAGGCGCCGACGCCCGATTGCGTCGACCCCCAGGTGTGGCCCGGCGGGCTTCGCGCGGCCGTGACGGCGCTGGCCGAAGGGCATTCGACCCGGCTCGTCATCGTCGACATCGACGGGATTCCCTACCCGGCGGGCGCGATCCACGAACTGGCCGACGTCTGCGAGATCGGAACCGTGGTGATCGCCGTCGGATCGGACGATTCGGCCCGCGCCAACCGGGAGATCCTGCAAGCGGGCGTGAGCGACTATCTGGTGAAGCCGGTCGCCGCCGCGGCGGTTCGGCAAGCGGCCGCGCGCGCAACGGCCGACGACCGGAACTCCCCGATCGCCGGATACGTGGCCGGCTTCGCGGGGACCGGAGGCAGCGGGACGACCACCGTCGCCGCCGCCACCGCCCTCCACGCGGCCTCGCAGGGCCGCTACGTGTCGGTCCTCGATCTGAACCGGACCGTTCCGGCCATGGCGCTTCTGCTGGACGTGGAACCCTCGGCCGGCCTGGATCAGTTGTTCGACGTGGCGGGCAAGGTTCCCCCGGATCCGGGAATGCTTGACGGGGTGCGCGCCGAGCGCTCGGAACGGATTTCGTTATACGCCTACCGCCTGGGCGTCACCCCGCCACCGGTACCGGCCATAGCGGCGCTGGACTGGGTCCTCGACCGGTTGAGGCATCGTTCCCAGCTTGTGCTGGTGGACGGGCTCGACGATCCGGAGACGCAACTGGCCCTCCTGGAAGAAGTCGACACGCGCGTTCTCGTCGTCGAGCCCACGGTCGCAGGAACCGTCCGCGCGGCGCGTATCCTCGGCCTTCTCGGCGCCGCCGCCCCTCCGCTTCTGGTGCAGAACCACACGCGGGAATTCAAACCGGAGATCGGGGCGAAGCTTCTGCTGAGCGCGGGCGTCGACACCCCTCCCGACGTCGTGATCCCCTTCGAGGCGACCTTGCCGGAGCTCGCCGACCGGGGTTGGCCGCGGGGCCGTCTGCCCCGCCGTTTGCGCAAGCCCGTCGCGGAGCTCGCGAACCGGATTCCGGTGCACGCCGCGGCCGGACGCCCGGCTCTCGCCGCGCACTCCGGGGAGGCCTGACGATGCCGGCGCGCGCCTTCGGGCGGAAAGCCCGTCCCGTCGCCCCGGCTCCGGTCGCGGCGGTCTCTGGAAGGCCGGCCCCGCTGCCGGCGGAGAAAAAGCAAGAGCCGCCGGCCGGCGCCCATCCGCGAACTCCAGCCAATGCGGCGGTGGCGGAGATCGTGACGAGGGTTCACCCGATCGTCGTCAAGTCGTTGGACATGACCAGGATCGACGCGCTCAACAACGAGCAGCTTGCGAGCCAGCTGCTCTCGTTCATGGATACCGACGAGGCCGGGTTGCCCGACCTCAGCCCGCTGGACCGGCAGCGCGTGGTCACCGAGCTCGTCAACGACATCAAGGGTCTGGGGCCGATCGAGCCGCTGCTGTTCGACCCGCGGATCTCCGACATCCTGATCAACGGTCTGGACTCGACCTATGTCGAGCGGGAAGGGCGGCTGGAACGGGTGGATATGCAATTCCGCGACGGCCAGCATCTCCTTCATGTCGCCCAGCGGATTGCCGGCCGGATGGGCCGCAGGGTCGACGAATCGAGCCCCATGGTCGACGCCCGTCTCGAGGACGGCTCGCGGGTCAACATCATAATCCCGCCCCTCGCGCTCGACGGCGCCGCCATTTCGATCCGGCGCTTCGTGATGCAAGGCGTAAGCCTCGAAGAGATGGCCGAACGCCAGGTGCTTTCGCCCGCGATGGCGGAGCTTTTGCGGATCGCGGTCGAGGCGCGGCTGAACATCCTGATCAGCGGCGGCACGGGGGCCGGCAAGACGACCTTCATGAATACGCTGTCCCGCGAAATCGACCACAGCGAGCGCCTGATCACCATCGAGGACGCGGCGGAACTGCAACTCCAGCAGCCGCACGTGATCCGGCTCGAAACCAGGACGATGAGCGCGGAGGGCACCGGCCAGGTGACGATGCGCGACCTGCTGGTGAACACGCTCAGGATGCGCCCGGACCGGATCATCGTCGGCGAGGTGCGCGGCGGCGAAGCCCGGGAAATGCTCCAGGCCATGAACACCGGCCATCCCGGGTCCATGTGCACGCTGCACGCGAACAATCCGCGGGAAGCGCTGACCCGGCTGGAAAACATGCTGATGATGGGCGGCGGCGAGATGCCGCTCCCGGCGCTGCGGCGCCAGATCGCGTCGAGCGTCGACATCGTGGTTCAGCTGGCGCGTCTGCGGACCGGACACCGCTGCGTGACCAGCGTCACGAACGTGGTGGGCATCGAGAACGACATCGTCACGACGGAGGAAATCTGGCGCCGGAGGCCGGGCGAAGACGGGCACGTCTTCGAAACCTCCGGCCGTCTGCCCGTATGGACGGAAGCCGTCGAAGCGATCGGGCTGCGCGAGTCCTTGATGTCCGCGCTGCAGGCCGACCCGCGAATCGGGGAGGCGGAGGAATGAATCCCCTGATCCTCGCGGGAGCCGGAGGCGGAGCGATTTCGCTTCTCTGCATCGCCGCCTTCCTGCTGCTGCGCCGCGGCGACAAGGAATTCCATCGCCGTCTCCGGCGCGCCGCCGGGCCTCTCGCGGACCGGGAGGCGACCGGCAAGGCGGCGGACGAGACGGATATCTTTCGCTCCGCGGAGACCCACGCCGGCCGGGGACGTTTGTGGCGGCATGTCGAGGCCCGCTATCCGCTTCTGAACGCCCGAAGGACGCTTCCGCGCGCCATCGCGATAGGGGTCTGCGCGGCGGCCGGTTTCTGGTTCTCGATGTGGTTCCTCAGAATCCCGTCCGGCTGGTGGACGATAGTGTTGGTGGGGATCGGCGGCGTCGGCGCGACCTGGTACGCGATGTCGTGGTTCCAGGCGCGTCTGGCGGCGGAATTCACCCGCCAGTTCCCCGAGGTCATCGACCAGATCGTCCGGCTGTCCGGCGCGGGGGTCCCGCCGCTGGAGGCGATCGCGGTCGTCGCGGAGGACGCGCGGCCGCCGGTCCAGCCGGTCCTGCGCAGCGTTTGCGACGGGCTGATCGCGGGGCTGGACGCGGATACCGCGCTTCTCTCCGTCGCCCGCCGGGTCCGCCTTGCCGAGTTCTCCCTGTTCACCTCGGTCCTGCGAATGCAGCGGCGATCGGGAGGCGGGGTATCGTCCGCCTTCGCGAACCTTTCGCTCGCGCTTCGCCAGCGCCGCGGCACCGCGCTGAAGGCGCGGGCTTCGACCGCTCAGACACGCCTGACCCTGCTGGTTTTGAGCCTGATGCCGGTGCTCGTGCTGGTGGCCCAGAAATTCATCTCGCCCCAATCGGTCGAGATCCTGTTCGGCACGGAGCGGGGCGTCACCCTGCTTCAATGGGGGGTGGGCCTGATAATCGCCGGCCTCCTGCTCGCGCGCGGCATCGCCGCGCGCGGCGAGCGGTAGCGGGGGCCGCGCGATGCCCGATTACCTGATGCCGGTTGTGGCGTTGGTGGCCGGAGGCGTCTTCGTCCTGTTGCTGGCGCCGGTCGTGTTTCGCGAGACCCAGAGGGCGCGGGCCGTGGACCGGAGACTCGCCCCGCTGCGGGAACAGGCGGGCTTCGCCGCGCCGGTGCCTGCCAATCCCCGCGGGCGAAGCGGCAGCCCGTTCCGAACGCTGGGCCTGGCTTTCCTGCGGGTCGGTTCGATGCTCGTCCCGGTCGGCGCGGCGGAGCGCGAGAAGCTCGCCCAGATGCTTCGAAAGGGCGGGTTCAACCGGCATGAGGCGCTCTCGGTATTTCTTTCCTGCAAGCTCGCGAGCGCGCTTCTGCTCGGCCTCGGCGCCGGGTTGGGGACCGCCGCCTGGGAAGCGGTCGCCCGGCATGACTTTCTCGTCGTGCTCGCCGGTCTGGCGGGTCTCGTGATCGGCGGCGTCGTTCCGGAATACGGGCTCCGGGCCCTGGTGGCCGGGCGCGTGGGAAGCATGACCTCCGCCCTCCCGGACGCGCTCGACATGATGGTGATGTGCCTGGAATCCGGCCTGACCGTGGAACGCGCGATGATGACGGTCGCGGAAGGCATGGACCCGCTCGAAGCGAACCTGGCGAAAGAATTCCGGCAGATCGAAGCGGAGCTGCGTCTCGGCGCCGACAAACGTTCCGTGCTCGGCGAGTATTACCGCCGTACCGAGATCGACGGTCTCCGCGACTTCGCGATGGCCCTCATTCAGGCGGACCGCTACGGCACGCCGCTGTCGCAATCGATGAAGAGCATCGCGGCGGACGAACGGACTCAGAAGGCAGCGCGTATCGCGACGCAGGCCGAGCGCCTGCCGGTGCTGATGACCCTGCCGACGCTCCTTCTCGTAGTGCCTGGAACCATGCTTCTGGTCGCGGGTCCCGCGGTTCTGAACGCGCTTTCCGGGCTTGGCAAAATGACTGGCGGGTAAGATGTACGAGACGCGTAGTCGAACCTGGAGCGGGTGGACGGTTTCCCTGGTCGCGTCCCTGGCCATCGGCGCCCTTGCGCTGGCCTGCGGCGAGGTCCGGGCGGAAGAGCCGATCCTGCCCATCCCCGAAGAGGTGGACGTGAACCCGGCCAAGGTCGCGCTGGGCCGGACGCTGTTCCACGATCCCGTATTGTCGAAGGACGGCACGATCGCCTGCGCAAGCTGCCACGACCTGGCCAGCGGCGGCGACGACGGCCGCAAGGTGTCGATCGGGATCGACGACAAGCCGGGCGTGGTCAACTCGCCGACCGTGTTCAACGCGGGCATGAACTTCATGCAGTTCTGGGACGGCCGCGCGCGCACGCTCGAGCACCAGATCGACGGCCCCGTGCAGGCCGCCTTCGAGATGGGGAGTCTCTGGCCGGACGTCGTCGCCAAGCTCTACCGGGACGAGAGCTACCCCGGGCTGTTCAAGAAAATCTATCCGGACGGGATCAACCGCAAGAACGTCAAGAACGCCATCGCGGAGTTCGTGAAGTCCCTGAACACCCCGAACAGCCGCTTCGACCGATGGCTGAAAGGGGACAGGAACGCCCTCAACGCGCAGGAAAAGCGCGGCTACGCGTTGTTCAAGGACTACGGCTGCTCGTCGTGCCACCAGGGCGCCAATGTCGGCGGCAACATGTTCCAGGTGTTCGGCGTCCTCAACGACTATTTCAAGCGGCGCGGAAACATCACGGACGCCGATCTCGGCCGCTACAACATCACCGGAAACGACGAGGACCGGCACGCCTTCAAGGTGCCCAGCCTGCGCATGGCGGCAATGACCGCCCCCTATCTGCATGACGGAAGCGCGGCGACGCTCCGCGACGCCGTCAACGCGATGTTCGAGTTTCAACTGGGGCGGGAAGCGCCCGACAAGGACAAGGAAGCCATCGTGGCGTTTATCAAGACGCTGGTGGGCGAATCCAGGGAGTTATCGAAATGAGATCTGGCGCAGTCATTCTTGGCATAGCCGTCTCCGCCGTTCTGCTGGCCGCGGCCGGCGGTCTTTACGTGCTCGCGGGCAACAACAGCGGAGAAAACTATCGAAAGTCGATCGATCTCGTCCGGCAGATCCAGCTCCTTTCATCCGACTGGAGCATGGAGATCACGCGCGTCAAATCCAATCAGTTCGCCGATTTCGACTCGCTTGCCGCGTTCATTCCGCGCATGGCGCGATTGAAGGACGAGCTTTCGGATACGGCGCGGCGCATCCCCGATCTTCCCGATCGGATCGCCAGCGACATTCAGGCCTATTTGAACGCGGTGGAAGCCAAGGAAGAGCGCGTCGAGCGTTTCAAGACGGGATACGCGATCGTGCGCAATTCCAGTCGTTACCTTCCCCTGGCCGCCACCAATGTCATGCAGCAGGCGCAGAACTCCGGCGACGATGCGTTGGTTCGCAGCATTTCGAGCCTGATCCGCGATGTGAACCTGTATCTCGCCACCCCGACCGACACCTCCCAGTCCCGACTGACGACCGAGATCAAGAAACTTCGCGAATCCAGCGTCGCGTATCCGCCTTCCCTCGCCAACGCTCTCGCGAATCTTTTCTCCCACGCGGAAGTCCTCGTCGCCAAGCAGGGTCCCACGGAAGAGTTGTTCAAGAGCGCCACGTCCGGCGAAGTCTCGGATCTTACCGATCAGCTGACCGGCAATCTGGAGTTCGAACACGGCAAGAGAGTGCTCCTCGCGACCTATTACGACCGGGGCATCCTCGCGGTGTTCGCCGCGCTGATCCTGTTCTGGGTCCTGCTCGCGCTGCAGCAACGGATCCGGAGCGGCTCCCCGGCGGGGCGGGTTGCCTCACGTCCCTCGGCGATCGAAGTCGAGCCGATTTCCCGCACCGGGATGCCGATTGCCGAGGGCGCGGTCGCCGCGGCGGATGCGACGCTCGATATCGATGCGGAAACCGATCCGGACGGACCGCGGCCGGCGCCCATGCCGGCCGACGCCGCTTCGGCGCCCGCCGAGGTCACGACCCTGCCGGGTCCGGCGGCGTCCCCGTCCCGGGTTCCGACCCCGGAGTCGGCGTTGCTGCACGGCTTCGTCGTCAAATGCGCCGCGGGAATCATGGCCTCGTCGGCCGACGAAATCGCCGGGCGCATGGATTATCTGCGGCGAACCCAGAACAGGATCCAGGATGCGCTGCGCGACAGCGACGGCATGGCGGAACTGCCCGACGGCACGGATGTCGACGAAGAGATCGAAACGATCTCCGCCATCGCGTTGAGCGTTCGCCAGAGGATGAACGGGATCGCCGACCTCGCGACGCGACTCGAATCCTTCTCCAACGGCCTGGTCAACGGCGTGGATCGCGGCATGATCGACCTCAATGCCTGCGTAGACAGCGTCATCGAAGCCGTGGGAGCCGCGAACGGGGCGACCGTCGTGAAAAACCTCGGGGACATCCCGGAAATATTCGCATCCAGGACCGAATTCCAGATGCTGCTTTCCGAAGTCATCGAGAATTCGATGCACGCCATCGAGGCTCTCGACGAAAGAAAGGGCATCATCAAGATCGATACGGCGCGCAAGAACGACGAGATCCTCATCACCGTCATCGACAACGGCGACGGCATCACCCCGGACAAGCGGGCGAACATCTTCAAGCCCTTCTACACCTCCCGCGAAGGAGCGATGGGCATCGGCCTGCCCCTGGCCGGCCATCTGGTCAAGAAATACGAGGGGGTCATCAAGATCAATTCATTGCCCGGTCAGGGCACGGTCGCCCGCATCACGCTGCCGGCGGGCATTTCAGGCGGTTAGCGCAAGGGAAATCGGCCGGAGCGGCGTGACGTCACCGCGATCGATCGTCCCAACGAGTTCTTAACTCGCGTTCCAGGAAACCCTTAAGCGAGCACCAACCATGGATACACACCCCGACAGCCCATTCCCGAGGACGTTCCGATGACCGCGCGGGGAGATCGGACCAGCAGTTTGCGCACGCAGCTGGTATCCAACGCGCTCTTGAGCGTCGCGCTGCCCGTTCTGCTCACCGGCGGGCTGACCTTCTTTCTCCTCGCCTATCATCTCGACATCATCGAGACGAGTTTCGCGCGGAGCCGGGATGCGGTAACGAACGACATCGCCCGGACCGACCTCGTGGCGCGGGCGACCAACACCGCAAGCCAGATCGACACTTTCCTTGTCAGCCGCATCGCGGAGGCCAAGGCTTGGGCATCCTCCAAGCCCGTGGTCGAGGCGGCCCGGTCCGCGCATGCGAAGCACACGGCCGAAGGACTTGCGAACGTTTCCGCGGACGAGGTCGAAAAGCGGTTCCGCGTCCAAAAGAGCCTCGGACTCTGGCCGGAAGCCGATTCGTTCCTTCGCCAGCAGGTCGCGGGGTCGCCGTATTTCGCGGAGATTTTCTTCACCGACAGCAACGGTTTCAACGTCGCGCTCACCAACCCCACCAGCGACTTCATCCAGTCCGACGAGGGCTGGTGGAAACGGGCCTGGGGCCAGGGCATCTCGGTGGGCGAGGTCGAATACGACGACTCGGCCGGCGTCTGGTCCGTCGACATCTCGGTCCGCATCGACCACCCGGCCGGCAAGCAGCCGCTCGGCGTCATGAAAACGGTGCTCGCGATCGAGCCCATCCAGAAGATCGCGGACCGGGCGGCGCAGTCCATTCCGGGAGGCCGCGTGCAGATCGTCACGGGGCGCGGCTCGCTGATCGCGGAGACGGCTTCGGGCCACGCCCGGGAACGGATAATGAGCGCCGACATCGACCTTCGGGAACAGGGCGAACCGTCGGTGCGCGCCAGCTTCGCCGGCGATCGGACAGGGTTCTCGATCGATAGCGACTGGCTGACGGGCTACACCCGTACCGGCGGGCGCGACACATACGCTTCGACGGCAAACCGATTCGCCGGTTTCGACTGGATCGTCATTCTCCAGAAGCCGGTCGCGGCGATTCACGAACCGATCACCGCGCTTCGCGGCATCGAAGACGCGCTGCACGATTGGCGCCTGATACTCGCGCTCGCGCTGGGCGCCATGGTGTTGCTGAGCTCCCTGCTCGCCATCGCGCTCGCCGTCGGGGCCGCGCGGCGCTATTCGACTTCCCTGGGCGCGGTCACCGAGATGGCCGAACGTTCGGCCCGGGGCGAAAGGGTGAGTCCCGCGGCAATCCGCAATCCCGAGGAAATCGTTCGAGTCAACAACGCGGTCCATCGGCTGAGCCAGATGTTCGCCGGAGGCCGGGAGAGACGGCAAGCCACGTAGGCATCGAACGCCCCGCCCCTTCAGGCGATGGCGAGCAACGGGTTGGAGAGCGATTTCATGACGGAGACGACCGTGTGGATCGTATGGCCGATCGAGTGGGCGGCGTGCGGCCTGTTCGTCGCCGCCGCAATCGGCGATCTTCGCAATCGTCGGGTGCCGAACGCGATTCCGCTGCTTCTGCTCGGACTGTTCGCGGTCTACGCCTTCGCGGGGGCGATCCGGCCGCCGGGTTCCCTCTGGCAACATTTGGCGATCGGCGCGGCGCTGCTTGCCGCCGGTTTCGCGCTCTATGCGACCGGACGCTTCGGAGGAGCGGATGCGAAGCTGGTCGCCGTCGCCGGATTGTGGGCCGGCCCGAACGACCTCGGCGTTTTTCTGTTCGGCCTGGGCGCGTGCGCGCTGTTGTTGAGCATGTATGCCCTGCTGCCGCGCGAGGGCGCTCGCCGCCTGCGATCCGACCTTCCCTTCGCGGTCGCGATCGTCCCTCCGAGCCTTGTCGCGATCGTTCCGCGCGCGCTGTCGAGCGGTTTCCAGCAGCCGCTGCCATGAGCCCTTGAGACGGACACTCCCCTAGATGCAAAGATATCGTACGGTCATCATTCTGGCTCTTCTGGTCGTGGTGCCCCTCGCCGCCGTGTTCGTGGCCGCGCACTTCCTGCTCCCCGGAACCATCGGGAAGTCGACTCAGGCCGAAGCGAAGCCGGCGACCGCTCCAACCGTCAAGAAACAGAAGACGAAAAGGATTTTCGCGGCCGCCCGTGGCCTTCCCGTGGGCACGCTGCTGACGGAGGACGACCTGACCGTGCTCGACCTGCCGGCCAAGGAGATCGGGCGCGGACACTTCGTCATGGACGGTCCCGAGGCGATCGATGCGCTACGCGGTCACGCGGTGCGCGTAGCGCTCGTCGCGGGAACGCCGCTCGGCCGCTCGGCGGTCGTCGGGCCCGGCCAAAGGGGATTCCTCGCCGCCGCGCTCAGGCCGGGCACGAGGGCGGTAACGATCCGGCTTGGAGCGGGAACGCGCCACGCCGGCCTGATCGATCCGGGCGACCGGGTGGACGTGATCCTCACCGCCGAGCTGCGGCTTGCGGATGGCACGGACAGTGTGCTGACGCGCAGGATCCTGGAGGATGTACGGGTGGTCGCGGTCGACCGGCAGATCGGGCGGGAAGCCGGCGAGACGCAGACCGGCGATCCGATCGAGCGCAAGAAGATCTCGACCGCGACCCTCGAGGTTTTGCCGGCGCAGGCCGACCGGCTGGCACTCGGCGAGCACCAGGGCATGTTGTCCCTGGCGGTTCGCTCGCTCGCACCGACAGCCGATCCCGGAACCCGCAACGAGGCGGTGGACCTCCAGGAACTTCTCTCTTTGCCAGCCGCGAACGAAGAAACCGCACCCCAACCCCCCATGGCGACGCCACGGCCGCCCGTCGAGGAGCCCGCGATGCGCACGGTGCTGTTAGCGGCGCGGGCGTTGCCCGTCGGCATGCTTCTCAACGATGAGGATCTGACCGAACGCGAGATCCCGGCGGACCGAGCCGGGAGGGAGCAAATCGTGTTGACGGAAGGCGTGACAACGGAATCGCTGCGCGGCTATGCCATGCGCGAGACGGTCGGCGCCGGAGCGATTCTCGCCTGGTCCTCGGTCGTCGGACCGGGCCAGAGGGGGTTCCTCGCCGCGGTGCTGAAACCGGGAACCCGGGCCGTGACGATCCAGTTGGGAGCAGGGACGCGTCACGCCGGCCTGGTCGATCCGGGCGACCGGGTGGACGTGATCCTCACCGCCAAGCTGCGCCTCGAGGATGGCACGGACAGCGTGCTGACGCGCAGGATCCTGGAGGATGTGCGCGTGATCGCGGTGGACCGGCGGCTCGGCAACCGCGCGGGCCCGCCGCAGCCGGGCAGCCAGGTCGAGCGTACACCGATCTCGACCGCGACCCTTGAGGTTGCGCCCGCGCAGGCCGACCGCCTGGCTCTCGGCGAACACCGGGGCACGCTTTCCCTGGCGGTTCGCTCGCTCGCCGCGACGGCCGGGATCGCCCGTGGCGAGGCGGTGAACCTTCGCCAGTTGTTTGCCGATCCCGCGCCGGAGCGCGAGGAAAAGCCCGGGAAGGAAGTCGAACCGTCAACACCGGCGCATCCGGTATCGGTGCCGAATGAAGTCGCGCTGGCGCCTCCGAAATCGGTTCGAATCATCCGGGGAAGCAAGCTTTCCCAGGAGACCTTCTCCGTTCCCGGCGGCCCCCAGCCGGACCAGGTGCGGGTCGTCCGCGGTTCCGATCCCGACCGGAGCGGGAAGACGGACGATCGTCGTTCCGGCGCGGAGACGGAACCCTCGCGGTGAAAGCGATCTCCGCATCCGATCCCATATCAAGGAGGACAACGTGGATTCCGCCGAGCTTTTCACCCGAGCGCTGACCTCTCTTCCGGAACCGGCGAAGAGCCGGCTGGACCGCGACGCTCCGCTCGACTGGGCCGCGCTCGCGGACCCCGGAACCGGCATCGATGTTGCCGAAGCGGTGCGGGGCCATCGTCGTTTGCCGGCGGCGGTGGAGTCGCTCGTCGAAAGATTGATCATGGATGTCGGGATCGTGCCCGCCGATGTGCTCGCCGGAGTGGAGCGCGAGGGCGCGGCGAGTGCCTGGATCCGGCGGGTCGCCATCGAGGCCGACGGAGAGAGCTACCGGCTTCGCAACGAACTCAACGGGGAGATTCACGCGGGCGTGCGTCCCGAGGCCGTCGCGGGCTATGCGACGCTTGCCCTCGACCTGGCCGCCGTGGTGCACGAGGCCAGCGCGCTATGGATCGAAGTCGGCGACCGGTACGGACCGGCGACGGAGAACGGGCTCGGCCTGCTCGCCCGCTGCGCGATCGGAATGAGCGCAAGGATCGGGTCCCTCGCCGACCCCGGCTCGAAGCGCCGTTCGACGGGAAGCCTGGCAAACGCCCTTGACGACGCATGGAATTCGCAGAGCCTGGCGGATCGTGCGGAGCTTTCCACGGCGATCCGCCTCAGCACCGCGCGGGGCGCCGCCGCGCCCCGCCAGTGCCATTTCGCGCCCATGAACGGTTACCGCATGCACGCCTGCGATCCCGCGGAAGTCCGCTGGCTGCGCGCGCTTGCGGAGCGTGCGAGACGCGGAGCGCCCTCCCTTCGCGATGGGAATGCGGCCCCGGGAGCGGCCTGGGAAGCGGATATTCTCGCGGCGGCGGAAGACGAGACGCTCGCCGTCGAGGTCGACGGTCTGGCCGCGCGAACCGGCCCCGATACCGGGACGAGGTTCGAGCGGTCGTCGGACCCCGATTCCGACGAATTCGCCCTCGACCGGGAGCTGGCCGACCTGAGGCGGGTCGCGAACGGTCTCCCGGCTAGGACGGAACGGAACGACCCGACAAGCGGCTACGCCGCTTCCAGGGCGAGCGAGCAAGCGGCGTCCCTCGACATGACCGCTCTGGAGGCGCAAATCCGGGCGGAGACATTGGGCGCTTTCGAACTGGGATCCGATCCGCACGAACTTGCCCTCGACGAGGAGCTGGCGAAGATCCTGCGCGCGGCGAAACGACTCCCCGGCCCGGTCAGGCGGCGCCTGGGCGAGGCCTATGGCGTCGGCGTCGCGCAGGCGCTGACCCGGCTCAATGACGTTCGAGAAGGCGATGCCGTGGGGTCGGAACTGCGTGCGCTGGCCGATGGCGGAACCGCTCCGCGATGGCTGGAAGACCTGGCCGGCGGGGTTCTGGCCGATGCCGGCGCGCGCACCGCGGAAGGTCCGCGGACAGGAAGCCTGCGCCTCGAACCGGAGGATGGAGCCGGTGGCGGATACCTGGTGACGGAGCTGGAAACCGGCACCCAGGGACACCTGACCCTGCGCGGATTGCTGGAGCAGGTCCATCTCGGTCTCGCATTCGCGCACAGCGCGTGGGCAGGCCTTGCGACCTTGCGGAATGCCGGGAAGGAGGGCGGCTGGACCCTGAACGAGAGCACGGGAGGAAACGCCCGTTTGGCCGGAAACGAGCGGGAAACGCTGGAAGCGGCAATGCACGTCGAGCGCACGCTCGACCGCGCCGGCAACGGGTACTCCGGTTCGCGGCGCCCGGCCAATGCGCTCGAGCAGGCGTCGATGGCGGCCGATGCGCTCACGACGGTGGGGCCGACCGTTCGTGTCGCCGCAGGCTGGCCGGGCGCGGTGGCGCCGCCGGACCCGCGCAATCCCGAGGACGTGGCGCGCGTCGCCGAGGTCGCACATACGCTCCACGGCGACGTCAAGACGATTTCCAACCGCGTGATAGCGGGACAAATGGCCGCTTCCCGGACCCAGGAGGAGAGGCTTGACGCTTAGCCCGCATTTGCCGCCCCGGTCACGGCCCGCGCCGTGTCCGGGCGAGGACGCTTGCGAAACCGCGATGGATCGCCGGCCGCGCGCCGCCAACGCGCCCCTTCCGCCCGAGTTCGAACGGTCATCGATTGGGACAATGCGAATCTCGATCTCGAGAGAGCCCGTGACGGCGCCGATTCGAATCGGCGCCCCAGCGCGGCTTCGCCGATCCCCGGGACGGGGCACCGGTCCCGCGGTCGGGAAGCGGGGAAGACGTGCGCTCATGGCGGTCGCGACCCTGGCGACGGCTCTCTGGGCGGTCGCGTCCGCGGCCGCCGACCCGGTCGAGCGCGTCGTATCGCTCCTTTCCCAGGAGAAATATTCCGAAGCGCGGGCGGCGCTCGAACCTCTGCTGCAGGGCGAGCCCAACGCGCCCCGCCTTCGGCTGCTGCACGGAATCCTGCGGGCGCGGGAAGGCAGGCCCGGCGTGGCGATCGCCATCTTCGAACGCCTCCGGAACGATCGCCCGGACATGTTCGAGCCATACAACAATCTTGCGGTGCTCTATGCAGAGCGGGGCCGGCTCGACGACGCGCGCGACGGGCTGTTGGCCGCGCTGGAACGCAAGCCGGATGCCGTCGCTTACGCCAATCTCGGCGATGTCTACACGAAGCTTGCGGATCGCGCCTATTCGCACGCCCGCGATGTCGGCCGCCGCGACCGCCCGGCATTGCAACGAACCCCGTTGCGCCAGCCGGCCGCTCCGGTTCGGGCAAAGCGGGTCGAACGTCCGGCCCCCGCGTCGGCGAACGACGGACCGCTGGCCCTGGTCGGGAACCCCGGAGACACCGGCGCGGCCCGGGCTTCCAGGTCGCCTCCCGCCTTCGCCTCGGGGGGTGCATGCGTGCAGGCGGGAAAATTCAAGGACCAGAGGGCCCTCGCCATGGCGGTGGAATGGTTGCTCGGGGAGGGCGCGGATGTGATCGACCTGCGCCAGAAGGACAACCGGGTGGTAAAGAGCTACAGCGTCTACCTGCCGGCGCTGCCGAGTGCGCGGGAAGCCGCCGCAAAGCTGCGCGAGCTTCATGGCCGGGGTATCCGCGATGTCGCGCTCATACGCAAAGGCGCCCGCGCGAACCGGATTTCCCTCGGCGTGTACAAGAGCGAGAGCAATTCGGAACGGCGCCTCGCCCAACTCCGGAAGCTCGGCTATCCGGCCGTGCGCGCGGTGAACAGGAGAATTTCGAGCGAGCAGGCGGTTCGGGCACGCCCGGGCCGTGCCCCATCGGCGCTCGCCGCCGCCTGGGGGTTGAAGTTTCCCGGACAACCCATCGAATTCATCGAGTGCCCCTGACGCATACTCTGAACGATTCAGGGAACGGGAACGAGATCATGGTCGCTTGCCTTCCGGCCATCCGTGGGCCCGAGGGCGGTCCACGGTCTCCCGCGGCAGGGTGGCTGACGGCGGGGACGAGCCAGGCGCGGCCCTCGTGCGTGGGGTCCTGAAAGAGGAGCGAACGATACGGTGTCCGGATACTTGAGCAAGTGCGCGGCGGCCCTTGCTTCCTTCATGCGGGACAGCCGCGCGGGAGCGACCGCCTACAGCGCGGTCGCGATCATCCTGATGACGGTTGGCGGCGCTGCCCTGATCATCGACCACAACCAGCTGGTCGGCCAGCGGGATCTCCTGCAGAGCGCGGCCGACGCGGCGTCGATGTCGGCCACGCTCGAGTTGAGCGGTCTGCCCGATTCGATGCCCGACACCGAAATACAGGAGCGTCTTCTGTCGGTCGCGCGAAAATATGCCGTCCTGAACGTGCTGGGAAACGTGAACGATCCCGATCTGAAGGCGGATAATATCGGGCTGACGCTCGCTATAGACCGGGCGGCGGGAACGGTAGGCGCGACGGTCCGGGCGGATATCGGCCAGACGGTGATGTCCGAGCGGTTCCTCGGCTATTCCGGGCCCGGCACGATCGCGCGGAAGGGCGGGGTGGAAAGCCTCGAAAACCCCGTGGAAGTGGTTCTGGCCATCGACATCAGCGGATCGATGGCGCGCGACCTCGACGGATCATGGATCAGTAACAGCCCCGACAGCCGCATGGCTGTCGTCAAGCGCGCGGCCATCGAGCTCGTTTCCATCCTGGAGCCGGGTCTCGACAAGCGGGTCGCCGTCGGTCTCGTTCCGTGGCATTTCACCGTCCGCATGCCGGACCCGGATGCCTGGGAGGCCAAGGGGTGGGCGGGCTATCCCGCTTCCCGACGCTACGCCAGTGTCTTCGAATGCTTTCCCCAGCCGTCCTGCGCCTCCGCCGCCGAGACCGCCGCGTTGCCGCCGCGGCCGGAAGTCTGGCGGGGATGCCTCGACGAACAGCGCGTCCTGACGTCCGGTGAAGCCGACTACACCCCTGTGGAACGTTCTCTGGACCACCCGACGGACAACTCCTTCGCCATGGCGTATTTCCCGGCCGCTCACGGCATCGGCTACCAATGCCTCGCCGCTCCGCTTCCAAGCGGATATCGGCGTCAGCGGTGCTATTTCGGCGATGATGGCGCGTCCAGTCAGTGGCGCCAGCCGCCACAGTTCGGATGCGACGACACGCAGCCCGCCATCCAGCCGCTCTCCTACGACCGGATTGCCGTCGAGAAAGCGATCGAAGGCCTGGCGCCAATCGGTCGGAAGACCCATTCGGCGCTGGGCGTTCTGTGGGCTCAGCGGCTGTTGCAGCATGAATGGCGAGATGTCTGGGGAACCGAGACCGGCGCGCCGGACGGTGAAACGCACAAGGCTATCGTCCTGCTGACGGACGGGCGGGACACGCAATGTCGCGAGAGAGGCGACCCGGGCTGCGAGCGTGGCGGCGGCGTCTCGCGGACGCAGGCCTGCGCTCTGGCCAAGGGCCAGGGGACCGAAATATTCGTGATCGCGGCGATGGTTCCGGACCTGATCGAGACGGAGTTCGCGCAGACGCTCCGGGACTGCGCGACCAGCGACGATCATGTCTTCCTGAACAACGCTACGGCGGAGGCGCTGGAGCGCGTTTTCGCCGAAATCGCGGGCCGCCTGATCGCGTTGCGGCGCATTTACTGACCGGCGCGGGCCGGTCTCGAGGAAGGGAACATACGCGCTTTGCCGACAATCCGCCGGGGCCGCGCGCGGAGGCGATAGGCTTCGGAGCGGGTCCGGAGGTTCGCGGTTCGCTTGACAGGCGAAAGGCAAATGCACTTAAATTTGTTTGTACACGAACAATTTTCACGGGACAATCTCCCGGACCGCAAAAGGGACGATTTCCTTACCCTATAGACGTGGGGGCGTGCCCGGCGATGGCAAGTTATCTGAGGCCCAGGGATCTCGATTCGGCGCTCGCGGCGATGGCCGAGACTCCCCGGACGATCGTCGCCGGCGGCACCGACTACTACCCCGCCCGGGTCGGCAGGCCGCTCGACGACGACGTGCTGGACGTGACCGGGATCGAATCGCTGAAGGCGATCGTGGAGCTCGGCGAGCGTTACCGGATCGGCGCGCTGGTCACCTGGACCCAGACCATCGAGGCGCCGCTGCCCCCGATGTTCGACGGCCTCAAGCACGCGGCGCGCGAAGTCGGCGGCGTTCAGGTGCAGAATTCGGGCACCGTCGTCGGCAATGTCTGCAACGCATCGCCCGCCGCCGACGGGGTGCCCAACCTGCTCGCGCTCGACGCCGGGATCGAGCTGGCCTCCTGCGACGCGACCCGTTCGGTTCCCATCGGCGAATTCATCACCGGCAACCGGCGGACGGTCCGCGCGAAGGACGAGATCGTCACCGGGATCTCCATCCCCAAGCCCGCCGAGGGGACGACCAGCAGCTTTCTCAAGCTCGGCGCGCGGCACTATCTGGTCATATCGATCGTCATGACCGCGGGCGTTCTGGAGCCCGCTCCCGACGGCACCGTCGCCTCGATTCGCCTCGCCGTCGGTTCGTGCTCTGCGGTCGCCCGCCGTCTTCACGCGCTCGAGGACGCGCTGCGCGGCCGGCCCATCGACGCGGGCCTGCAGGAGGCCGTGACGGAAGATCACCTCGCCGTGCTCTCGCCCATCGACGACGTGCGCGGCACCGGCGAATACCGGATGGACGCGGCGCTGACCCTGGTGCGCCGCACCCTGGCTGAGCTCGGGAGCGCATGATGGCCACCCAATCGAAGGTCTCCTTCACCCTCAACGGCAACCCCGCCGAGATCCGCACCGACCCGATCCGGCGCCTCTCCCACGTGCTGCGGGAAGAGCTCTCGATGACCGGCACCAAGGTCGGTTGCGACGCCGGCGATTGCGGCGCCTGCACGGTGCTGCTGGACGGCCGCCAGGTCTGTTCCTGCATGACGCCCGTGGCCCAGGTCGAGGGGCGCGAGGTGCTGACCGTCGAGGGGCTGGAAGCGGCGGGCGGACGCCTGGCGGGACTCCAGGATTCCTTTCACCTGCACGGCGCGGCCCAGTGCGGCATCTGCACGCCGGGCATGCTGATGGCGGCGGCCGACCTGCTCGGACGGCAGGAGGTGCCCGACGACGCGGCGATCGAGGACGCGCTGGGCGGCGTGCTCTGCCGCTGCACCGGGTACAAGAACATCGTTTCCGCCGTGCGCCACGCGATCGAGCCGAACGGAGTCGAGCTCGACGACCCCGGCCCCGGCGAGGCGGTCGGCGCGCGGGTGCCCAAGACCGACGGACGGCGCAAGGTCGACGGCAGCGAGGTCTTCGGCGCCGACGGCGCCCCGGCGGACGCGCTCTGGATGCGCGCGGTGCGCTCGCCGTATTGGAGCGCGACCTTCACGGTTGGCGATCTCCAGCCCCTGTTCGACGCCCATCCCGGCCTCGTCCGGGTGCTGGGTCCGGCGGACGTGCCGGCGCTCAACGCTTTCGGCGTCTATCCCCACATCAAGGATCAGCCGGTGCTCGCCGACGGCGAGGTGAAGTATCGCGGCGAGCCCGTGCTGGCCCTGGTCGGGGACTACGAGTCGGTGCACGGCATCCGCGACGAGGACGTGCCGATCGATTACGAGGTCCGCCCGCACGTCCACGGGATCGAGGGCGCGATGGCGGAAGACGCTCCCATCGTTCACACCGGCAACGACGACAACGTGATGGGGCGCGGCTTCGTGAAGAAGGGCGACGCCGAGGCCGCGCTCGCCGCGTCGGACGTCGTCGTCGAGGGCAGCTTCGAGACCGCCTTCGTCGAGCACGCCTATATCGAGCCCGAGGCGGGCTGGGCGCGGCGCATCGGCGACCGGCTGGAGATGGCGGCCACCACCCAGGCGCCGCACATGGACCGCGACGAGATCGCCAATGTGCTCGGCCTTCCCGTCGACGCGGTGCACGTGCTGCCCTGCGCCTGCGGCGGCGGGTTCGGCGGCAAGATCGACGGCGCGCTCCAGGTGTTGCTGGCGGTCGCGGCGTGGAACCTCGACCGGCCGGTCCGCACGGTGTTCAACCGGATCGAGTCGATGGCCTCGACGACCAAGCGCCACCCGTCGCGGACCTCCGGCGCCTATGGTTGCAAGAAAGACGGCAAGCTCACCGCGTACCGGTTCCACGGCGATTTCAACACCGGCGCCTATGTCTCGTTCGGTCTCACGGTGAAGGACCGGGTGCCGGTGCACGCGACCGGCCCCTACCATGTGCCCAACGTGCACGCGACCTCGGCCGGCCTCTATACCAACGAGCCGCCGGCGGGCGCCTTCCGCGGTTTCGGCGTACCGCAATCGGCGCTGCTGCACGACATGCTGATGGACATGATGGCCGAGCGCTGCGGAATCGATCCGCTCGAATTCCGCCACATCAACGCGATCCGCGTCGGCGACGAGACGGCGACCGGCCAGGTGCTCAAGGCAAGCGCCGGGCTCGCCGCTTGCCTCGAAGGGCTCCGGCCGCACTGGAAGAAGGCGCGCGCGGAGGTCGAGGCGTTCAACGCGAGCGCCTCGGGTGTGCTCCGGCGCGGCGTCGGCGTCGGGTGCATGTGGTACGGCTGCGGCAACACCTCGATGCCCAACCCGTCGACCCTGCATATGGGCCTGTCGCGCGCCGGCGAGGTCACGCTCTATTCCGGCGCCCAGGACATCGGCCAGGGCATCAACACGACGGCGATGCAATGCGCCGCCGACGGGCTCGGGATCGCGTTGTCCCGGATCGACCTCGTCTGGGGCGACACCGACCTCACCGCCGATGCGGGAAAGACCTCGGCTTCGCGCCAGGCCTATATCTCCGGCAATGCCGCGAAATTCGCCGGCGAGGACCTCAGGCGACAGATCCTGCGCCTCGCCAATGTCGGAGACGACGCGGAGATCGAGTTCGGCAAGGGGACGCTGACGGTGCGTGACGGCGAGGCGGTGCGCGAGGTCGACCTGGCGGCGCTTCCGCTGACGCGGGACAGCGACGTGCTGGTCGGCGAGGGGACCTTCGATCCGCCGACCGAGCCGTCCGATGAGTTCGGCCAGGGCACGCCCTACGCCACCTACGCCTTCGCCGCCCACATGGCCGAGGTCGAGGTCGACGTGGCGCTGGGCACCGTCAAGGTACGCCGCATGGTGGCCGCCCACGACGTCGGCAAGTCGCTCAACCCGCAGCAGGTCGAGGGCCAGATCGACGGCGGTGTGGCCCAGGGGCTCGGGCTCGCGCTGATGGAGGAATACGTGCCCGGGCGGACCGAGAACCTGCACGACTACCTGATCCCGACCGTGGGCGACATGCCGGAGATCGACTATGTCGTGGTCGAGGACCCCGAGCCGACGGGTCCGTGGGGGGCCAAGGGGATCGGCGAGCCAACCCTGATCCCGACTCCGCCGGCGATCTTCGGCGCGATCCATCACGCGACCGGAGTGCGTCTGACCCGCGCGCCGGCCACGCCCGACCGGGTGCGCGCGGCGATCCTCGCCCATGACGGCGGAGCGAAAGGCTGATTCCATGAGCGACGGCATCGTCACCTGCGACGCCTGTCCTGTGCTGTGCCGGATCCGCCCGGAGAAGACCGGGGCCTGCGACCGCTATGGCAATTTCGACGGCAAGCTCACCCGCGTCGATCCGCTGCTGGTCACGCAGAAGGTGGTGGACGAGGCGGGCAAGCTGGTCCCCTTCCTCGAAGCTTCCGAGAGCTGGGACGGCTCGCTGGTCAACCGGGAGGCCCCGGTCTTCGTGACCGGGATCGGTGCGACCACCACCTATCCCGACTACAAGCCCGCGCCCTTCATCGTCTCCTCCGAGCACGAGGAGGTCGACATGGTGACCGTCGTCTCCGAAGGCGTGTTCAGCTATTGCGGCGTCAAGGTGAAGATCGACACCGACCGCTATATCGGCCCCGAACCGGCGGCGGTCCGGGTCGACGGCGAGCAGATCGGGCATGTGACCACCGCCGAGTACGGCTCGCAGATGCTCGCCATCGGCGGCGTGCGCCACCTCACCGGGGGTTCCAAGAAGGAGGGCAACGTCACCTGCGCGGCAATGCTCGCGCTCTGCAACAAGGAACCCGTCGAGATGACCATCGACGGCGGCGCGAACCTCACCGTCGAGGCCGGAATGCCGCCGGTGATCGACGGCGTGCGGGAGGAGCGCATGCGGGTCGGCTGCGGGTCGGCCACCATCGGCATCTTCGCGCCGCAATGGCACGGCCTCGTGGACGAGGTGATCGTGGTCGACGACCACATCACCGGCGTGCTCACCGAGCACCAGTCCGGCAAGTTCCTCGACATGCCCGCGGCCGGCATCCGGGTGCGCGGGCGCCGCTCGACGCCCGGGCGCTATTTCCAGGTCGCCGACCACGGCAGCGGCTGGGGCGGCACTGACATCACCGATCCGCTCGACATCGTCGAGCGCATCGACGGCAAGACCGCCTGGCCCGGCCTCAAGCTGCTGATGGTCTCCACCACCGGCGAGGACGCGGCCTATTTCGTGCTCGACGATGACGTCAAGCCGGTCGAGGACGCGATGCCGGCGGATCTGCAGGTGGTGGTCGACCGGATCGGCGAGAATTGCGAGCCGGCGCTCTCCAGCGTGCTGTTCATGGGCGGAGCAGGGGGCTCGCTGCGCGCCGGCGTCACCGTCAACCCGGTGCGGCTGACGCGCTCGGTCAAGCGCCACGCCACGCGCGTCACCTGCGGCGGCGCGCCGGTCTATGTCTGGCCGGGCGGCGGGATCACGCTGATGGTCGACGTGACGACGATGCCCGACGACGCCTTCGGCTACGTGCCGACGCCGGCGCTCGTCGCTCCCATCGAGTTCACCATGCCGAGGCAGGAGTTCCTCGACTTCGGCGGCTACGGCGACGAGATCGTGGCGCTCGACGACGCGATGGAGCGCGGCCCGGTGCGCTCCGAACCGCAGCGCCCCGACAACCCGTGGCCGATGGAAGAGCAGGACGTTCCCGAAACGGCCTGAAATCCGCCTGCTGCCCGACGGACGGCGGCTCCACCTCCAGCACGGGCCGATCGACCTGATCGTCGGCGCCGCGGGGGCGGAGGCCGAGATCGAGGCCGCCTATCGCCAGATCGGGACGGCATTCCAGGACGTGCTGCAACGCCTGGTCGACGAGTTGGCGGTGCTGCGAAGGCCCGTCGGCGATGAACGTCCCCGGCCGGAAGGCCCGGTGGCGCGGCGCATGGTCGCCGCCTGCTGGCCGCATCGCGGCGTCTTCGTCACCCCGATGGCCGCCGTCGCCGGCGCGGTGGCGGACGAGATGCTCGCGGCGCTGATCGACGGGCGGACTCTCGAGACCGCCTATGTCAACAACGGCGGCGACATCGCCGTCCATCTCGCGCCCGGTGCGGCGCTCGATTTTGGGGTCGTGGCGCGGATGGACGCGCCCGCCATCGACGCGACGGCGCGGCTGAGCCACGACATGACGGTGCGCGGCATCGCCACCAGCGGCTGGCGCGGACGCAGCCGGTCTTTCGGCATCGCCGATTCGGTGACCGTGCTCGCGCGCGATGCTGCCGCGGCGGATGTCGCGGCGACGCTGATCGCCAACGAAGTCACCGTCAACGATCCCGCCATAGAGCGGCGGCCCGCCTCGGAACTAGACGACGACAGCGACCTCGGCGACCGCCCCGTCACCGTCTCGGTCGGCCGCCTGTCGCAGGCCGCCGTGGAGGCCGCGCTCGACCGGGGGGCAGGCTGCGCCCTCGCCATGCGCCGCGCTGGACACATCGCGGCCGCGATGCTCGTATTGCGCCAGCGGCGCCGCTTCGCCGGCGATGCCCGCGCGCTCGCCCGCGCCGAACCCTGAGGAGACACAGATGGACGATGCGAGAACCGCGATCGAGACCGCCGCGCAGGGCGATTTCGGACCGCTCGTGAAGGTGCGGAAGTTCGTGTTCCACGTCGAGGAGGTGCTGCACGAGTTCGGCCCGCCGGCCGAGACGCCGCAGCTCAAGGGCTATATCGCCGCGGTCGCCGCCAACCCCTATGCCGGGCGCTATGTCGAGGACCTGATGCCCCTGATGGCGGCGCTCAAGCCGCTCGGCCTCGCGATGGCGCAGCGCCTGATGGACGTGCTGGGAGGTGCCGACAAAATCGTCGCCTACGGCAAGTCGGCGGTGGTCGGCGAGAACGGCGAGATCGAGCACGCCGCGCTCTGGCACGAGCCGGGCGGCTACGGCATGCGCCAGCTGATGGAAAAATCGGCCGCGATCGTTCCGTCGACCAAGAAGGTCGCCGGTCCCGGGGCCACCGTCGACGTGCCGATCGCGCACGCCCATGCGGCCTATGTCCGGAGCCATTTCGATTCGATCGAATGCACGATTCCCGACGCGCCGCGCGCCAACGAGATCGTCTGGATCCAGTCCATGGCCACCGCGCCCCGGATCTACGACCGCGCCGGCGGCCTGCGCGACGCCGACGTCAAGGGCGAGGACGGGCTGCGGTAGGGTAATTTCCGCCCGGACGCTGGACCCCCCCCCTCACCCTGACCCTCTCCCCGGCGGGGAGAGGGGATTCGCCTGGCGACTCCGCCTTACCTTCTCCCCTCCCGCTTGCGGGAGGGGCAGGGGGAGGGTGGGCCGACTCGCCGTGAACCGAAAAGGCCGGATATGCCCTATATCCCGGCGCTGAGCCCCGCCGCCTCGATGCCGGCAACCGCCGCCAGCTCGTCGTTGTCGGAGGTGTCGCCGCTGACGCCGACCGCGCCGACGATCTCGTCGCCATCCTTGATCAGCACGCCGCCCGGCACCGGGATCAGCCGGCCCTGCGCGGCGGCGGCGAGCGCGTTGACGAAATGCGGCCGTTCGGCGGCCATCGCGCCCAGCTGACGCGAAGACCGGCCCATGCCGACCGCGCCCGCCGCCTTGCCGGTGGCGACCTGCGGACGCAGCGCCGCGCCCGGCCCGTCCTCGCGCTTGAACGCCTTGAGGTGCCCGCCGTCGTCGACCACCGCGACGGTCAGCGGGTTCATCCCCAGCTCGCGGCCCTTGGCGAGCGTTACGTCGACGATCGTCGAAGCCTGTTCCAGGGTCAGCCGTGCCATTTGCGCCTCTTCCTTCGTGGTGCGGGTCGGCGCGCACCCTATTTGCCCGGGCCGGCCGAATAAAGCTTGAAGTGGCACCGCCCCTGCGCGATAGGTTCGGACAACCGGGGAAAGGGCGGACATGAAACCGAGGCGTTGCGGCGACATCGGCATCTGGGCGGTGGAAGAGTGGACCGGGCCCTATCGCGACGCGCTGGAGATGTACCCCGACGCGACGCCGGAGATCGTCGAGCGGCACCGCGACTGGCTCGAACCGGATTGCATCGTCCCCGGCACCCGCCAGATGGTCTTCGCATTCCAGAGCTATCTCGTGCGCACCGGCCGCTGCACCATCCTGATCGACGGCTGCGTCGGCGAGGACAAGGAGCGCCCGGACCGGCCCAACTGGCACCGCAAGAAATGGCCCTGGCTCGCCAACCTCGAGGCCGCCGGCGCCGCGCCCGAGGACATCGACTTCGTACTCTGCACCCATCTCCATGTCGACCATGTCGGCTGGAACACGAAGCTTCAGGACGGCCGCTGGGTGCCCACCTTCCCCAACGCGACTTATCTCTTCGGCGAGGTCGAGTACCGCCACTGGGAGACCGAAGTGCGGGAGGTGGCGTTCATGCGCCAGGCGTTCGAAGACAGCGTGCTGCCGGTCGTCGAGGCCGGCAGGGCGGAATTCATCGACAAGGACTTCGAGATCGACACCGGGCTCACCATCGAGGAGACGCCGGGCCACACGCCGGGCCATGTCTGCCTCAACCTAGCCCGCGGCGGCGAGACGGCGGTGTTCTGCGGCGACCTGATGCATCACGCGATCCAGGTGCCGGAACCGCAACTCTCCACCATCTTCTGCAGCGACCGCGAGCAGTCGGCCCGCACGCGGACCGCCTTCGTCGACCGCTATGCCGATACCGACACGGTGATCCTGCCGGCCCATTTCCCGGGCGCCTCGGCGGGCCGGATCAGGGCGGAGAACGGCTCCGCCCGCTTCGCGTTCTGCGCCCAATGAGCGGGCCCGCGAAGCGTGTCGGTGTCGCCGGGCTCGGCGCCGTCGGATTGCCGGTCGTCCGCGCGCTCGCCGCCGGCATCGAGGGGCTGGATCTGGCCGCCGTATCGAGCCGAGACCTCGCCAGGGCGCGAACCCGCATCGCGGGGGTCGCGCCCCGCGTCGCCGTGGTGCACGCGGCGGCCCTGCCGGAGCTCGCGGACGTCATCGTCGAGTGCGTGCCCAAGGCCGCCTTCGCCGAAGTCGCCGCCGGCGCGATCGAGGCCGGCCGGACCCTGGTCACGGTGAGCGGCGCCGCGCTCCTGGTACATGACGACCTGGTCCGCCGCGCAAGCGAGACCGGCGCCCGCATCGTGCTCGCCACCGGCGCGCTGCTCGGGCTCGACGCGGTCAGGGCGGCGGCCGAGGGCGAGATCGCCGAAGTGCGGATGATCACCCGCAAGCCGCCGCGCTCGCTCGCCGGCGCGCCCTATCTGGAGGAGAACGGCATCTCCATCGAAGGCCTCGACGCGCCTCTCCGGGTGTTCGAGGGAACCGCGCGCGAGGGTGCGGCCGGCTTCCCGGCAAACGTCAACGTCGCCGCCGCGCTCGGCCTCGCCGGGGTCGGGCCCGACCGCACCAGGCTCGAGATCTGGGCCGACCCGGCGCTCGACCGCAACACCCACGAGATCGCCGTCGACGCCGACAGCGCCCGCCTCGCCATGAAGATCGAGAACGTCCCGTCCAACGAGAACCCCGGCACCGGAAAGATCACGGCCCTCAGCGTGATCGCCGCGCTGAGGGGGCTGGGCGCGCCGCTCAGGGTGGGGACGTAGGGGCCGGGGGTCGGGACCGCCCGCCTCACCGTCCCGCTCAGAACCCGTAGCGCAGCGATAGTCGGACGCCGTGGCTCTCCGCCTCGGCGCTCGTCGGGGCCATGTTGGTGGGAATCGAGCGGCCGCGGTCGCGCCATTCGACGCGGCCGGAGCCGCGGCCCGTCTTCGTATCGCCGAGATGGCTGTACCGCCACGCCAGCTCGACCGTGGTTCTGGCGTCCAGCGACGCGGCCACGCCCGCCGTCACCATCCATGCGGATCCCACCTTGGTCGCGCCGGGACGGAAAGATCCCGGTTCCGCGAACGATGTGCCGAACTCTCCGCTCCCCGTCCGAACCGCGCCCAGCCCTCCTCCCAGGAACGGACTGAAGGCGCTCTTTCCGGGAGCGCCGATCCCCGGCATGTCGAAGGACGGGGCGATAAACCGCGACAGCGAAGGCCGCTCTCCCCGATCGCCGGAACCCGCGCGGTCCTCGAACGCGAATTCCGGACGGTCTCCGGCAAGACCCTCTATCGTCTCCGCGGCCGGTCCGGCGTCGGAGTCCAGCCCGGGTCCGGCCGTCGGGTTCTCGAATACAAGGAACGGCGCGAGACCCTCGCCCGTCCCGCAGCCGTCGCCCGGGTTTCGCCCGCCGCCCCGGCAATCGCCGTCCGCCCGTTCCAGCCCGTAGCCCATGCCCGAATAAAAGTGCTGCGCGGGAGCTTCGAGCGGCAGGAGCCACAACACGGCCGCGATCGCGGCGGACGCCGGCAGACCGCGCCGGCCGAGCCCGAAACGGGACGGATTCTCCGGGAGAGAGTCGCCAGTCGACGCCAAGGAAACACAGGATCGCATCGCCGCATCCCCGACCCATCGGATCGTTGGCGCGGCAATCTATCGGTTGCCGGCCGAATCGCCAGCACCGTTATGGCGGCGCGGCGCCGTCGCCGAACGCGGTGGATGGCCAACGCGGCACAGCGATCCGGCTCCCGCACCGGCTTTGCCGACATACCCGCCGGGGAAGCCGTTGGACTACAATCCCGGACGGCCACGCCGCCCGGCCGGCGGCCGGCACCCTGGGCAAGCGAGGAGGAGAGGGCATGGAGTATCAGGCGCTCAGATGGGAGGTGCGGGACAACCCGAACCGCGCGGGCGAGAGCTGCATCGGCGTGGTGACCTTCAACCGGCCCGAGGCGCTGAACGCGGTCGACGTCCGGATGCGGGTCGAGCTCGACATATTGTGCGACCAGATCCGCCACAACAGCCACGTCAAGGTGGTGGTGTTCACCGGCGAGGGGCGGGGGTTTTCCGCCGGCGGCGATCTCAAGACCGAGGCCGGGCCGCTCGGCGCCGGCGACGATCCCGATTTCGACATGGGGAATTTCGGCGCGTATCGCGAGCTCGCCCACCTGTTCTTCAACGATCTCCGCCACCAGGTGCTGCAGCGCGCCTTCAGGAAGATCGAGGATCTGCCGCAGATCACCATCGCGGCGATCAACGGGCCGGCGGTCGGGATCGGGCTGGAGATCTGCACGCTCTGCGACCTCCGCATCGCGTCCGACAGGGCGAAGCTGGGCGAGGTCGCGGTGCCGGCCGGGTTCCTTCCCGAGTCCGGCGGCGCGCGGAACCTGCCGAAGCTGGTGGGCGTCGGGAAGGCGCTCGAGATGATCCTGACCGGGCGGATCGTCGAGGCCGCGGAGGCCGAGAGGATGGGGCTGGTCGAGCGGGTCGTGCCGCATGACGAGCTGCTCGACGAGGTGATGGCGCTCGCCGGTCAGATCGCCAGCAACCCCTATCTCTCGGTGCGCTACGCCAAGGAGCTGGTGAAGATGTACTGGAACGCCAACCGCAGCGACGAGGGCTGGGAGCGCGAATTCGCCGCCATCCAGGAGATCACCCGCACCGGCGACTGCCGCGAAGGCATCCGGGCCTTTCTCGGCAAGCGCAAGGCCGATTACCGCGGGCCGTATTACGAGAACTGGCCCTATGGGGAAGGCGACTGACCGCGTGATCCCCGAACGCGTCAACCTCGCTGCCGAAATCCTCGACCGGCGGGTGGAGGAAGGACTGGGCGAAAGAACCGCTTTCGTCTGGGACGGGGGTGAGACGACCTACGCCGCCCTGCTGGACCGCGTGCGCGGGGTCGCTCGGGCGCTGGCCGCCTCCGGGATCCGGCGCGGCGCGAAGGTGCTGGTGCGGATGCCCAACTGCATCGAGTTCGCCGTCACCTTCCTCTCGCTCACGCGGATCGGCGCGATCCCCGTCCTGGTGAATTCCCTGCTCGGGCAGGAGGAGGTGGATTACGTGATCGACCACAGCGGCGCCGAGGCGGCGGTCACGCTGGCGGGGATCGCGGGGCCCGTCCTCGCGCACGGGGACCGGGTTCGGGCGTTTCTCTGGCGGGGAGAGCATCCCGGAGCGGTAAACCTGGACGCCGCCGCCGGGGCGACCGCGGATTCGCCCGCCGATACCGCCGCCGACGAGCCCGCCTTCATGGTCTACACCTCGGGCACCACCGGTCGGCCCAAGGGGATCGTCCATGCCCATCGCTGGGTCGTGGCGCTCGGCGAGGCGAACCGCCACCGGGTTCCGCCGGAGCCCGGCGACGTGGCGCTGGCGACCGGCGAGTGGAGCTTCATCAGCGCGCTCGGTCACAATGTCGTCTTTCCGCTCCGGAACGGGGTGGCGGCGGCGATCCTGGAAGGCCCGGCGCGGCCGGAGCGCGTGCTGGCGGCGGTCGAGCGATTCGGCGTCACGCTGCTCTATTCGGTGGCGACGGTCTATCGCCGCATCCTCGCCATCGAGGGGATCGAGGACCGCTACGATCTCTCGACCCTTCGCGGTTGCAGCGCGACCGGCGAGGCGCTTGAGGCGGCGACCTGGCGGGAATTCAAGCGCCGGATCGGCTGCGACATCTGGGAGCATTACGGCGTCTCCGAGATGCAGATGGTGCTGGGACAAGGGCCGCGTCACCCGGTGCGGCCGGGCTCGATCGGGCGGCCGCTCCCGGGCACGCGGGTGGCGGTGATGGACGACGACTACCGGCCCCTGCCGCCGGGCGAGATCGGCCGCTTCCTGATCGCCGCCGACAGCCCCGGATTCTTCCTCGGCTATCACCGCGACGACGCGATGACGGCGCGGGTCGTGCATGACGGCTGGTACCACACCGGGGACCTCGCCTGGCGCGACGAGGACGGCTATTACTGGATCGCCGGGCGCGAGGACGACTGTTTCAAGAGCCGCGGCATCTTCATCTCGCCCTACGAGATCGAGAACGCGCTGAGGGGCCACCCGGCGGTCGCCGAGGCCTGCGTGGTGCCGCTGCCCGATACGGAGATCGGCAACCGGATCCGCGCCGTGGTGGTCGCCCGCGACGGCCACGCCGGCCCGGGCCTAGGCGAGGAACTGCGCGAGGACCTCCGCGGCCGGATAGCGCGCTACAAGGTGCCGCATGTCATCGAGCTCGCCGACGCCCTGCCCAAGAGCGCCGTTGGCAAGGTGCTCAGGCGCGAGGTCGCGGAGCGCGGGTAGGGCGCCCTACCCCTCCGGCGGGTCGAAGTCGGAGGCGAAGGGATCGAGCGCCGCCAGCGCGTCGCGTACGAAGTTTCGGGCGAGGATTTCGTCCTGCATCACTTCGCGGAGCGTCGCGTTGAGCTCGCGGAAGTCCGCGAACTGGGTGTCCCAGTGCGCCGCCGACATCTCGCCGTTGACCGCGAAACCGCCGTTGTCGCGCTCCTGGCGCCAGATCGCAGCGATCTCGTCCTCCGGCAGCTCGACGATCGCGTTGTTCCGGAACACCCGTTCGAACGCGGCCCGGTCGGAATGGAGCGTCCGCGAGGCCCGGATCATCCCCCGCGTCACGCGCGCGAGCGTGTCGGGCGCTTGCGCTTCGAACGTCTCGGTGGTCGACAGCACGCCGTGCGGCTGCACCGGGACCAGCCGCTTGAGCTCGCTGAAGCCGAGCAGCGTGTGGAGCGTGTCGCCGTGTTTCGCGCTCAGCGACAGCGCCTCCTCGACCCGGATCAGCGAGACGTCGATCGAGCCGTCGAGCAGCGCCTCGATGCGCTCCGGCGGTGGGCCGAGCGCGCGCCATTCGATTTCGTCCTCGGCGATGCCGAGCGCGCGCACCGTGAGGCGGGCCATGTGGTGGCTGAGCGCGCCGAACCCGTCGAGCGCCCATGAGCAGCCGCGCAACCCATCCGGCTCCGCGATCCGGGTCTGGGCGACCAGGTTCTGCGCCAGCGCCCGCGCCATCGAGACCACGATCCGGACCGGCGCGCCGCCCGCGCGGGCGGCGAGCGCCGGGCCAAGCCCGCCATAGGCGACATCGACCCTGCCGTCCATCAGCGCCTCGACGGCGCGCACCCCGCCATGCACCGGCGTCCACGACGGCTCCAGCCCCTCGTCGCGCCAGAGACCGAGATCGGTCGCCGCCGCGCAGGACAGGTCGTCGACGCCGAAAGTTACGCCGGAACCGGCGGCGAGGCGGACGGGGGTCAGATCGGGCATGTCATTCTCCTGTCGGGCGGCGGCGGACGAAGTGGAGGCTGGTGAGCGTCATCACCGTTTCGCCGTTCTGGTTGCGGGTTTCGTATGCGATGCGGACCGCGTCGCGTCCGCCTTCCTCGCGGGCCGGCGAAACCTCGACGATCTCGGCGAACACCTGGAGCGTATCGCCGGCCCGCACCGGTCTCAGCCAGCGCAGCCGGTCGATCCCCGGCGAGCCCATGCCGCAGGCCCGGAAGGTGCCGGTATCGACGAACAACCCGAAGGTGAGGGCGGCGGTCTGGTAGCCGGGCGCGACGATGTCGCCGAACATGGACTTGGCCGCCGCCTTGGGGTCGGTGTGGTAGGGCAGGTTGGAATACTTCCCGGCGAAGTCGACGATCTCCGCCTCGTCCAGCGTCTTCCTGGCGCTTTCGATCACCTGGCCGACGTGGAAGTCCTCGAAATAGAGATCCCCGGCCACCTGTTTCCTACTCCTCCTTCGCCGCGATGGCCGCGAGCGTGTCGACCAGTTCGCGCACCCCGTCGAGCCGCTGCGCGGCACCGGCCCAGCCGCGCCGGACCACGAGCCGGTGGTCGGGCCGCAGCCTGGTCCGCCCGAGATCGTCCTGGATATACCGGATCAGCCCGGCCGGGTTGGCGAACGCATCGTCGCGGAAGGCGATGACGGCGCCCTTGGGTCCCGCGTCCAGCTTGCCGATCCCGGCGCGGCGGCATTGCTGCTTGACCGCGACCACGTGGAGCAGGGTCTCGACCTCGTCGGGCAGGGGGCCGAACCGATCGATCAGCTCGGCCGCGAAGGAGTCGGTTTCAGCCCGGTCGGCGAGCCGAGCGATCCGGCGGTAAAGGCCGAGCCGCACATCGAGATCGGTCACGTATCCGGTCGGGATCAGGACGGGAAGACCCACCGCGATCTGCGGCACCCAATCCGTGGCAACCGCGTCGGGCGTTCCGCGCGCCTGGGCGACCGCCTCTTCGAGCATCTGCTGGTAGAGCTCGACCCCGACCTCCCGGATATGTCCCGACTGCGCCTCGCCCAGCAGGTTTCCGGCGCCCCTGATGTCGAGGTCGTGGCTCGCGAGCGAGAACCCCGCGCCCAGCGTATCCAGCGTCCGCATCACCTCCAGCCGCTTCTCCGCTGCGTCGGTCAGGACCCGGTCGGGCGGGAGCGTCAAGTAGCAATAGCCGCGCAGCTTGGACCGTCCGATGCGGCCGCGAAGCTGGTAGAGCTGGGCGAGACCGAACAGATCGGCGCGGTGGACGATCAGCGTGTTGGCGCGCGGGATGTCGAGCCCGGACTCGACGATCTGGGTGCACAGCAGGACGTCGATCTTCCCTTCGTAGAACGCGACCATCGTGTCTTCGAGGGCGCGGGTCGGCATCCGGCCGTGCGCGATCCGGATCGTCACGTCCGGCACCAGCGCCTCAAGGCGTTCGGCCACCTCGTCAAGCTGGGCGATGCGCGGACAGACATAGAAGCTCTGCCCGCCCCGGAAATGCTCGCGCATGATCGCCTCGCGGACGATCACCGGGTCGAAGGGGAGCACATAGGTGCGCACCGCGAGCCGGTCGACGGGCGGTGTGGCGATCGTGCTCATCTCGCGCACCCCGCTCAACGCCATCTGCAGGGTGCGCGGGATCGGGGTGGCCGTCATCGTCAGCACGTGGACGTTGGCCTTGAGCTGCTTGAGGCGTTCCTTGTGGGCGACGCCGAAATGCTGCTCCTCGTCGACCACCAGCAGCGAGAGGTCGCGGAAGGCGATGCCCTTGGCGAGCAATGTGTGGGTGCCGATCACGATGTCGACGGTGCCGTCGGCCAGACCCTTCTTCGTGGCGGTCGCTTCCTTCGCGGACACCAGCCGCGACAGCTGGCCGATATTGACGGCCATCCCGGCGAAGCGCTGGGTGAAGGTCACGAAGTGCTGGCGCGAGAGAAGCGTCGTCGGCACGACCACAGCGACCTGGCCGCCCGCGTGGACGACGTTGAAGGCGGCCCTCAGCGCGACCTCCGTCTTGCCAAACCCGACATCGCCGCAGATCAGCCGGTCCATCGGCTGTCCGCGGCGGAGATCGGCGAGCGTGGCGTCGATCGCCTCGACCTGGTCGTCGGTCTCGGTGAACGGGAAGCGCGCGCAGAACGCCTCGTAGAGCCCGGGCTCGGTGGCGACCGGCTCCACCGCATGCAGCTTGCGGGCGGCGGCGACCGCGATCAGCGCGTCGGCCATTTCGAGCAGCCGCTTCCTGAGCCGCGCCTTTCGCTGCTGCCAGGCGGCGGTGCCGAGGCGGTCGAGCGCCGCGTCGGACTCGCCCGAGCCGTAGCGCGACAGCACTTCGAGGCTCTCGACGGGGACGTAAAGGCGGTCTCCGCCTGCATAGGCAAGCCGCAAACAATCGTGGGGAGCGCCGTCCGCAACCACGGTTTCCAGCCCCTCGTAGCGCCCGATCCCGTGCTCGACATGGACCACCAGATCCTGCGGCGAGAGATCCGAGGCGTCCGAGATGAAGTCCTTCGCGCGGCGCCGGCGCGGCCGGGCCAGGCGTTCGCCGAGGATGTCCTGCTCGCCGACCACCAGGAGGTCCGGCGTCTCGAAGCCCTGCTCGATCCCCAGAACCGCGAGCCCTGCCCGGTCCGGCGGCAGCGCCTCGACCTCCGGCCAGCTCCCGACCGGGACGAGGCCGGCTACGCCGTGGTCCGCCAGGAGTTGGCCGAGCCGTTCCCGCGAACCTGCGGACCAGGCCGCGACCACGACGCGCACGCCTTCCCGCCGGCGGGCCTCCAGCGCCCGGCGGACGCGGTCGAATACGTCCCCGTCCTCGTCGTCAGCCTGCGCGGCGGCGCCGGTAAAGGCCGGAACACGGCCGCCGCCGAAATTCGCCAGCGAATCGAAGGCGCCCCGCGGCATGTCCCTCGGTGCGTCGTAGGGCCGGAAATAACCCAGCCTGCGGCCGGCGAGCAGTCCCTCCCATTCCGCCGAATCCAGATAGAGGCGGTCGGGCGGCAGCGGCCGGTAGGGCGGCGTGCGGTCGGCCCCCACCGCCCGCCCTGTCTCCAGGAAGGTCCGCCGCGCGTCGTAGTAGTCGGCGATCATTTCGAGCCTGGCGTCGCGCGCCGCGTCGATCTGGTGCTCCAGGGTCACCATCGCGTCCGGCAAGTAGTCGAACACCGTCTCGAGCGCCTCGTGAAACAGAGGCAGCCAATGTTCCATGCCGATCTGTTTCCGCCCCTCGCTGACCGCCTGGTAGAGCGGATCCTCCGATACCGCGCCGAACAGCTCGCGGTAAGCGGCGCGGAACCGGCCGATGGAAGGCGGATCGAGGGCAATCTCGCTCACCGGGGAGAGCGCGAGCCTGTCCAGCGCTCCCATCGTCCGCTGCGTCCCGGCGTCGAAGCTCCGGATCCCTTCCAGCGTGTCGCCGAACAGATCGAGGCGGATCGGCCCATCCGGTCCCGGCGGGAACAGGTCGACGATTCCGCCCCGGACGGCGAATTCCCCCGGTTCGCGCACCGTGCTGGCGCGCTGGTAGCCGTTGCGTACGAGGAAGGCGGTCAGGCGTTCGAGATCGATGGTGTCCCCCGGCGCGGCGCCGAAGAAGGCTTCGCGCCAGACCTCGCGCGCCGGCAGGCGTTGCAGGGCGGCGGACACGGTGGTCAGGACGACCGTCGAACCCTCCGCATCCGCGCTCGCGAGCCGCGACATCGTGTCCACCCGTTCCGCCACGATCTCGCTCACCGGCGAGACCCGGTCGTAGGGCAGGCAGTCCCAGGCCGGCAGCCGCAACACCGGAAGGTCCGGCGCAAAGAACGCGAGCCCTTCCGCCAGGCGGGCGAGCCGCGCGTCGTCGCGCGCGACGTGGAGGATCCGCGCGCTGGCCCCGCCGGTGGCGAGCCCGGCCAGAACCCGGGCTTCCAGCGCCTCCGGCACGCCGGCGAGAAGCGCCCGCCCCGGACCCGAGGCGGCGTCGATTTCGCGCGGGACGGCGGCGGGCGAGGTCAAAGCGCGCACTTATAGGCCCTGAGCATGGCCATCACGTCGGTATCGAACGCCGGGGGCACCGGACGGAGGCCGATCACCCAGCCGAGGACCTCGGGGTCGGGGCGGTCGAGAAGCGCTTCCAGGGCGTCGAGCTGCGTCCCGTCCAGGTCGTTCACCGCGGTCCTGGCGAATCCTCCGATCACCAAATCGCTCTCCTTCGTGCCCCGGCGCAGGCTGCGGAACAGGATGCGCTTGCGGCGCGCGTCGAGTCCTTGCTGCACGACGGGGGCTCCCATGGGGCGAGGGGCTAGACCTCTCGCACAGCGCCGCCCCCGGGGCAAGGGAGGCGGGGCGCCTCGCGCCCGCTCGCTTGACGGCGGCGCGCGGGCGCTGTCCGATGGCCGGCCCGCGATCCCCAGGTTCCGCCGATGCGCCCGGAAGTCCTGTTTCCCCTGTTCGCCGAAATCCGGACCCTGACCGGCGTCGGACCCCGCATCGGGGCGGCGGTCGAGCGGCTGGCGGGCGCACGGATCGTCGATCTGCTCTGGCATCTGCCCAACGGGATCGTCGACCGCCGGTTTTCGCCCGCCATCGCCAACGCGCCGGACAAGGCCGTCGTCACGATCGCCGTCGAGGTCGACCGCCATGTCCCGCCCGCCAACCGGCGCGTCCCCTATCGCGTGGTCTGCCACGACGGGACCGGGGCGCTCGATCTCGTGTTTTTCCACGCGAAGGCGAGTTATCTGGAAACCGCCCTGCCGGCGGGCGAGAAACGGGTTGTGAGCGGTCGCGTCGAGCGCTATCGCGACCGGCTCCAGATGACCCACCCCGACCACATCGGAAAGCCCGGGGAGCTGGACGCGGTCAAGCGGGTCGAGCCGGTCTACCCGCTGACCGCCGGGCTGACGGCGAAGCCGCTCAACCGGATGATCGCCGAGGCGTTGAGCCGCGCGCCTGACCTTCCCGAGTGGCACGACCCCGCCTGGTTGGCGCGCAAGTCCTGGCCGGCCTGGCGCGAGGCGTTGGCCGGGGCGCACGCGCCTGAGGACGAGGCCGCGCTCGAACCGTCCCACCCAGCGCGGGAACGGCTCGCCTATGACGAACTGCTGGCCAATCAGCTCACGCTCGCGCTGGTGCGCCGGCAAAGACGCGGGCGGCCCGGCCGCGAAATCGCCGGCGACGGGGAGCTGCGGGCGCGCTCGCTCGCCTCCTTCGGCTTTCGGCTGACCGCCGCGCAGCAAGGGGCCGTCGAAGAGATCGTCGGCGACATGGCCTCGCCAGAGCGCATGATCCGCCTGCTCCAGGGCGATGTCGGCAGCGGCAAGACGGTGGTCGCGTTCCTCGCCATGCTGGCGGCGGTCGAAGCCGGCGCGCAGGCCGCGCTGATGGCGCCGACCGAAATCCTCGCGCGGCAGCATTTCGCGACCATCGAGCGGCTCGCCGGAAACATCGGGATCTCCGTCGTTCTCCTGACCGGCCGCGAGCGCGGCGCGAACCGCAGGCGCATCTTCGAAGGCCTCGCCAGCGGCGCGACCCCGATCGCCATCGGCACGCACGCCTTGCAGCAGGACGGGGTCGACTTCGCCGATCTCGCGCTCGCGGCGATCGACGAACAGCACCGCTTCGGCGTCGACCAGCGCGTGGCGCTTGCCGAGAAGGGCCGCGCGGTGGACGTGCTGGTGATGACGGCGACGCCGATTCCGCGCACGCTGATGATGACCGCCTATGGCGACATCGACGTGTCGCGGCTGCATGAGAAACCGCCCGGCCGGCGTCTCGTCGACACGCGGGTCTTGCCGGTCGACCGGCTGAGCCAGGTAATCGCGCGTCTCCGGAAGGCGATCGACGGCGGTGCGCGCATATACTGGGTGTGTCCCGTCGTCGACGAATCCGAGACGCTCGACCTCGCGGCCGCGACCGAGCGGCATTCTGCGCTGGAGGCCGTTTTCGGCGACCGGGTCGGTCTCCTGCACGGACGCATGAAGGGTGCCGACAAGGATGCCACGATGGCCCGCTTCGCGGATGGCGGGATCGACATCCTGGTGGCGACCACGGTGGTCGAGGTCGGGCTGGACGTTCCCGAGGCGTCGGTCGTTGTGGTCGAGCGCGCCGAACGCTTCGGGCTCGCACAGCTCCACCAGCTCCGCGGTCGTGTCGGCCGTGGCGACCGTCCTTCGTTCTGCCTGCTGCTCTACGGGAGCCCGCTGACCGAGACCGCCCGGGCGCGGCTCAACGTGATGCGCGAGACCGATGACGGGTTCCTGATCGCCGAAGAGGATCTGCGGCTCAGAGGCGCGGGGGAAATGCTCGGCACCCGCCAATCCGGACTGCCGGATTTCCGTCTGGCCGACCTGTCCGCGCATGCCGACCTGATCGAGGTGGCGCGCGACGACGCGCGGCTGATCGTCGAACGCGATGCTGGGCTGGCGACGCCGAGGGGCGAAGCGCTCCGGACGCTTCTCTACCTGTTCGAGAGAGACGCCGTGGTCAGGACGGTGCGCTCAGGATGACTGCCGCTCGCGCAGATCCTCGATTTTCCCGGCCGCGTCTTCGTCGTCCGCCTCATGGGGGATCGTGCGCTTGTCGAGCTCGGCCGGCGCGACCCTCTTGATCCTTTGCTCTTCCAGGCTCCGATGATCCTCCGGCGTCACGATGCCGCCGGAGACGACCATCTTGATCCCTTCTTCGACCGTCATGCTGAGAACGATCAGCTCCTTTCGCGGGATGAACAGGAGGTAGCCGGAGGTCGGGTTCGGCGTGGTCGGCAGGAACACGTTCACGACCTCGTCGCTGGTGAGGTTCTGCACTTCTCCCAGCGTCTTGCCCGTGATGAAGCCCAGCGCCCAGCTCCCACGTCTCGGATATTCGAACAGCACCACTTGCCGGAACGCGGTCGATTGCTGCCGCAATACGGTCTCGAAGATCTGCTTGGTCGCGCTGTAGACGCTGCGGATTACCGGCATGCGAGCCAGCAAATGCTCCGTCGTCTTGATCCAGATCCGCCCGATCGCGCCCGCGGCCATCGCGCCGATCAGCGTGAGAAGGATGAAGGCGATGATCAGACCGAGCCCGGGAATGCCGAAGGGCAGGTACGTTTCCGGGTTGTAGGCGGCCGGGATCCAGGGCGTGACCTTGCTGTCGATCCAGTCGATGATCAGCCAGGCAAGGTAGAAAGTAATCGCGATCGGGGCGGTCACCAGTACGCCGGCGAAGAAATACGCGCGGATGTGCCGCATGATGCGCAGCCGCATACGGCGCCCGCGGCGCCCGCGCGCGGTTCGCCTCGCCCCCGCGTCGCTGGTCTGGTTCATTCCCGCTTCCCCGCTCTTTCCGGACCCGCCGGAGGGGCGCCGGAACATGCTTTCGCACGGTACCGCCGGCGCTCCGCGGCGCGCGGTCCGTCAATTCGATAAATCGTATCGCGAAGCGCGGATTTCCAGTCCCCCGGCCGCGACGATGCCCGGGCGGCTGGCTTACTCGGCGGCCTGAACCAGCATGTCCTGCCGTGCGAGGTCGATGATCCGGAGAAACACCTCCGACGATTGCGCGCCGGAAATCGCGTAACGCCCTTCGACGATGTAGCAGGGTACGCCTTTCACGCCGAGCGACCGGACCCTTTCGTCCCCGGCCAGGATGCGCGGCCGATCCGCCTCGCCCCGCAGCAGGCGCCCGACGGATTTTCTTTCGAGGCCGGCCTCGTGGCCGATCTCCGCGAGGACCGATGGATCGCCGATATCGCGGCCTTCGAGAAAAAAGGCGCGGAAAAGCCGGTCGACGGTCGTCTCCGCCGCGCCGGAACGCGCCGCGAAGGCGATCAGCCGGTGGGAATCCAGCGTGTTGGGGGTGCGCCGGATGAGGTCGAAGCGGAACGCGACGCCGTCCCGCGCACCCGCCTTTTCCAACGCCGCCAGATGGCGCTTCGCGCGTTCGATACCGCCGAAACGCGCCGCGAGGTCGGCCTCTCGGTCGCGCCCGGCGGCCGGGATCGCGCGGTCGATCCGAAAGGGGAGCCAGCGTATCTCGGGACGCAGGCCGGGCCGCTCGCCGATGGCCCGGGCGAAACGCCGTTGGCCCAGGTAACACCAGGGGCAGACGGTGTCGATAACGATGTCGACGCGCATGCGAGCTTCGCCGCCGGGCGTCCCGCTTTCCCGGCGGGCGGCGGCCTCGATTTCCAGACGGGTCGGCACGCCTCCCCCGGGCGGGCGGTCAGGCGACGTTGAGATAGTGGAGGCTGAACAGGCGGTCCGGATCCGTCCACGCCTGGACCGGCTCGTAGCGCGCTTCGCGGCAAAGCCCCTGGAACTGCTCGATGCTGTACTTGTACGAATTCTCGGTGTGAATGGTTTCGCCGGCCTTGAACTCGAAGGACCGGTCGCCGACCCGCGCGGTCTGGTCGCGCTCGCTGACCAGGTGCATCTCGATCCGCCCTTGCTCCTGGTTGTAGACCGCATCGTGGGAGAAGGCCGCCAGATCGAAATCGCCGTCGAGTTCCCGGTTGATGCGGGCCAGCAGGTTCTCGTTGAACGCCGCCGTCACGCCGTCGCGGTCGTTATAGGCCGCGATCAGCGTATCCTCGTCCTTCTTGAGATCGACCCCGATCAGCATCGATCCGCCCGGGCCGATGGTCTCCGCCGAGCGTTCCAGAAACTCGTGCGCTTCCTCCGGCGAGAAATTGCCGATGGTCGACCCCGGAAAGAAGCCCAGCCGGCGGCCGGCAGCGCCGTTCGTCTGCCCCATCCGGAGAGGCTGGGTGTAATCCGCCCAGACCGCCTCCACGTCGAGTTCCGGAAATTCTCCGGCAAGCGCGGTCGTCGAGTCGATCAGGTGCTCTTTGGAGATGTCGATCGCCGTGTAGGTTGCCGGTTCGTCCAGCCTGTCGAGCAGCAGCTTGACCTTCACGCTCGATCCGCTGCCGAACTCGATGACGTGGCAGTCCCGGCCGCTGAGCTCTGCGAACTCCCCGCCGTGCCGTTCCAGGAGCGAGATCTCGGTACGGGTCGGGTAGTACTCGTCGAGCTCGCAGATACGGTCGAACAGGGCCGAGCCCGTCCGGTCGTAGAAGAACTTGCAGGGGAGCGTCTTGCGCTCTCTGGACAGGTTCTCGATGACTTCGGTCTTGAAGTCGTCGATTTCCGGTCCTTCATCGCGGAACCGGATTTGCCCGCGCGCCTCGGTCTTATGCATCGCGCGGCGGAAACTAGTCGGCGGCCCGCCGCAGCGCAAGCCGGGCTGCCGATCCGGCCCGGTCAAGCGGTTTCCATCGCCCCGACCGTGCAGCCGACGGCGAAATCCGGCACCGGATCGTAATGCCAGATCTCGCCCTTCGCCCCGCCCACGGCGCCGGCCACGGCGATGAAGGTGCGAATCTCGAAACCGCCCTGGCCCCCGTCCCGGTATGTCTCGGCGTCATTGTAGGAAAGCAGCGCATCCCGGTCGTTGGCGACGAGACGGTCGAGAAACGCGCGGTCCCATTGCTCGTTGATCTTTCCCGAGTCTGGCGTCGCCGGCCAGTGCGAAACCCCGCCCGTGCCGATCAGGGCGATCCGCTCCGGCACCGCGTCGCAGGCGCGCCGCAGCGCCTCGCCGAACGCATAGGACCGATGAACCGGTGTGAGCGGCGGTCCCTGGCAGTTGATGTTGGCGGGAATCACCGGCAGGTCGTAGCGCGGCGTCAGGAAATGCAGCGGGACCATGATCCCGTGGTCGAACTTCCACTCCTCCGCGTATGAAACGTCCACATCCTCCAGCACCCGCTCGATCAGTCGGCGCGCGAGTTCGGCGTTACCGGGGATCGTCGTGCGCGGGATGGCGAGCCACTCCGGGTCTTCGATCGGACCCTCGAAGCTGTCCGCCATGCCGATGCAGTAGGCCGGCATGTTGTTCATGAAGAAATTGGCGAAGTGCTCGGCCGCGATCACCAGCAGGGCGTCGGGCCTGGCCGCCTCGATGGCCTCCCGCATCCGGTCGTAGGCGGCGTGAAGGCGGGCGAGGCGGTCGGGCTCCACCCGGTCGGCGCGGCCGGTAATCCCCGGCGCGTGGCTGCAGACACCCGCGAATACGAGGCTCATCGGTCGGACTCCTCCCCCACCATCGCATAAAGTCCCGCCCGCACCGGTCCGTGGCGCCGCACGCCCTCGCGCATCGCCTCGAGGTAGTCGTTCCACGGATATCCCCGGAGCGCCGCGTAGTGCATCAGCAACTGCCCGTTCACCCCCAGCACGTAGAGCAGTCCGATGTCCGGCTCGCGGATCGCCCGGCTTTCCTCCTCGGTCATCGGGTATTCGTCGAGCAACGCCTCGAAGTCGTCCTCGTAGCGTTGCCGCGTATGGGGGTCGCGGTTGAGCTGGTAGATCAGCTTCTGGACCGAATAGAGGCTCACAGCACCTCCCGCTTGCGGAGGGTTTCGACCTCGTCCGCCGAATAGCCGAGATCGGCGAGGATGGCGTCGGTCTGCTCGCCCATCTCCGGGCAGGCCGTCCGGAGCCGCCACGGCGTACGGTGGAACCGGACCGGCTGGCCGACCAGTTCCATGCGCCCCCGGGTCGGATGGTCGACGGGGGCCGCCATGCCGATATGCCGGACCTGCGGGTCGGCGAAGGTCTGGTCGAAGCTGTAGACCGGACCGGAGGGCACGCCGCCTTCGTTCAGCCGCTCGACCCATTGGGCCGTCGTCGCGGTGCGGGTTACCGCCGTTATGGCCTCGTTCAACGCGGCCCGGTTCTTCCCCCGCGCGGGCCCGTCGGCGAAGCGCGGATCGTCCAGCAGCTCTTCGGTGTCGAGCACCGCGCAGAGCCGCGAGAACATCGCGTCGCCCGATGCCGCGATGTTGAGGAACCCGTCGCCGGTCTCGAACATCCCGGTCGGCATGTAGAGCGGGTGGTCGTTGCCCGCCTGCGGGGCGACCTCGCGGTCGACGGTCCAGCGTGCCGCCTGGAAGTCCATCACCGCGATTTGCGCGGCGAGCAGCGAGGAATCGACCCACTGGCCCTCACCGGAAACCTCGCGCTCCAGCAGGGCCGCCATGATCCCCATCGCGCAGTAAAGCCCCGCCGTGATGTCCGCGATGGCGGTGCCGGCCCGCACCGGTCCCCGGCCCGGATGGCCGGTGACCGACATCAGCCCGCCCATCCCCTGCGCCACCTGGTCGAAGCCCGGCCGGTCGGCATAGGGGCCGTCTTGGCCGAAGCCCGAGATGCTGCCGAGCACGATGCGCGGGTTGACCGCCCGGAGCGACTCGTAGTCGATCCCGAGCCGGTCCTTCACCCTGGGCCGGTAGTTCTCCACCACCACGTCGGCGGTCTCGACGAGCCTCATGAAGATATCCCGGCCTTCCGGCGCCTTCAGGTTCAGCGTCATCGACCGTTTGTTGCGGTGCAGGTTCTGGAAATCCGACGACCTGCGCCCGCCGTTGTCGCCGTCGCCTTCCGGGTCCGGCGCCTCGATCTTGATCGCGTCGGCGCCCCAGTCGGCGAGCTGGCGAACGCAGGTCGGCCCCGACCGCGCGCGCGTGAGGTCGAGCACCTTGAAACGAGACAGGGGCAGCGACGTATCCGTCATCGGAAAGGAACCCGGCAGCCGGTGTGGCGGCGGATTGTAGTGCAGCGGGCGCAAGAGCGTCGAGTTGGGGGCCTCAATCCTCTTCGCAAAGGATCTCCCGCTGGGTGCGGCCCTTGTATTCGGTGCGGAGCAGGCCGCGGCGCTGCAGCTCCGGCACCACCAGGTCGACGAACTCCTCGATGGCGCCGGGCGTGTGGGTGGGGGACAGCATGAACCCGTCGCCGCCGACCTCGTCGATGAACGCCTCCATCTGGTCGGCGATCCCGATGGGGGTTCCGACGAATTGAGGGAGGCCCACGCTCTGGCCGTGCCGCGCCGCCACTTCCGACACGGTCATGGGCGTTCCGTCGGGCTTGCGGAAGCGGGTGCGGAATCGGTGGAACTCGGGCTCCGGCCGCTCCGCCATGATGGCGTCGGGCGTCAGCTTCGAGAGGTCGAAATCGAGATGGGCGGACAGGATCGCCATGCCGCCCTCCAACGGCACGAGCGAATTGTGCTCCTCCTGCCGCTCGCGCGCCTGCCCCTCGGTCTCCCCGACGATCGGCTGCATCCCGTACAGGATCTTGCACTCGTCGGGGTCGCGGCCGAGATCCGACATCAGGCCCTTGATCGAGGCGTAATACGCCGCCGCGTCCGCCGCGCGGGGCTGGATCGCGAATATCGCATCGGCGTATCTGGCGGCGAAGTCCCGGCCCTTGGGCGATGTGCCCGCTTGCAGGATGGCGGGACCTCTCTGCGGCGAAGGCGTGACGTTGAGGGGCCCGCGGGACTTGAAGAAACGACCCTCGTATTCGATGCGGCGCACCTTGTCCGGGTCGGCGAAGATCGCGTTTTCGCGGTCGATCGTCACGGCGTCGTCGTCCCACGAATCCCAAAGCCTGCGGCACACCTCGATGAACTCGTGCGCCCGGTCGTAGCGGGCGTCGGCGGACTGGCGCTCCTCTCCGTAGTTCGCGGCCTGGTTGCTGTTGAGCGAGGTGACGACGTTCCATCCCGCCCGGCCCCGCGTCAGATGGTCGAGCGTCGCCCACAGGCGCGCGGCGTAGAACGGGTGCGCGTGGCTGACCGAGAAGGTGGAGGCGACGCCGATCCGCTCCGTCACGGCGGCGATGAAGGAGAGAAGGGGGATCGGGTCGTGCTCGGGCGCCTGGGCCGCGCTGCGGAGCGAAGGACCGAGGCTCCCGGTGTAGGTATCGGCGATGTAGTTGAGGTCGGCGAAGAACACGGTGTCGAACCGCCCGCGCTCGCAGACCCGGGCGATGTGCTGGTAAAGCTCCGGCCGGTCCCAGGCATAACCCGCCTCGGCGGTCTTCGGATGCCGCCACATCGCGAGGCTGTGATAGGTGGGACCGTGCACCAGGAACTGGGCCAGGTGCATCTTCCGCTTCTTCGCCATCGCGGCGGAGTGTGCGGCCTCCACGCGGGTCCGGCAAGAGTCCCGCCTATGCCGTCACCCTCCGTCTCACCGTCGCGAAGGTGGCGAGCGCGACAAGGGCGAGCACGCCGGCGATCAGGAAGGTGAGCTGCGGTTCGCCCGCATCCAGGATCCATCCGAAGACCAGCGGCATGATCGCGGTTCCGACATGCCCGCCGGTGGAGACGAAGGCGAACACCTTGCCGTGCGCGCCCGCCGGCGTCGCCGCATAGACCATCAGATCGCGGGTTCCCTGCACGATGCCGCGCAGGAAGCCGGTCAGGGTCAACACGGCCACGACCGCCGCAACCGGCAGGGAAACCTGGCCGAACAGAATCAACAACACGCCGGCTCCGATCAGCCCGATCACGGCCGTGATGCTGCGCGCGCCAAGGCGGTCGGCGATCACGCCCCCGGCGAGCACTCCGGCAGCCGCGCCAACGATAAACCCGGTGAGCGCGCCGTTCGCGGTGGCGAGGGGGATGTCGTACATCTCGACGAGCGCCGACGGCGCGAAGACGCGAACTCCGACAAACGCGGTATTGAGGATGACGAAGAACAGGAAGCAAAGAAGGATCGGCGCCGACAGGAGAAGGGCCATCCCCGCCCGCAGGCCCGTTCCGTGGCCGACGCCGGTCGACGGTGAGGCTTTGTTTTCCTCTCGACCTTCGCCGTGCAGCAGGCCGCCGAACGGAACCAGCGCCAGCGCGACCGCGATCCCGGCGAGGCCGACGAGAAGGCACGCGCCGCGCCAGTCCCAGAACGCGGCGAGGCCGACCATTACCATGGGCGCGGCGGCGGTCCCGATATTGCCGCTGAACGAGTGGAAGGTGTACGCGCGCCCGAGCCGCCCTTCCGGTACGGCGCGGGACAGGATCGCGTAGTCGGCCGGGTGGTAGACCGAATGCGCGAGGCCGGCGACGGCGATGACCAGCAGCAGCACCCAGTAACTCGGCACCGCTGCGATCGCGGCGATCGCGGCCGCCTGGACCAGCAGGCCCGCGATCAGGACCTTGCCGCCGCCGATGCGGTCCACGACGAACCCCATCGGCACCTGGCCCAGCACGGCGGCGACGCTGAACACGCTGACCAGCAGGCCGAGCGCGGTATAGCTCACCTCGAAGTCGCGCGCGAGCAGGGGGAAGAGCGGCGGCAGCGCGAGCTGATAGACGTGACTCATCAGGTGCGCCACGCCGACCAGCGAGATCACGCGGGCCGAGTGGCCCAGGCTTGCCGCCTGCGCGTTCATCTTGCGTACCGCCCCTTGACGCTTGCGAAGGTCAGCAGCGCAAACGCGATGAACGCCGCGGTGAGCCAGAAGATCCAGCGCGGGTCGAAATTGTCGAGCACCCAGCCGAGCAGGAAGGGGACCGCCCCGGCCGCCAGGTTGGCGCCGCTCGAGGCGAAGCCCATCGCCCGGCCCATCGCGCCGTCCGGCGTCACCGAGCGCAGCAGCAGATCGCGCGAGGGCATCAGGAAGCCGAGCGCGAAACCGATCGCGGCCAGCGTGGCGGTCAGCAGGACGAAGGACATCGGCACCGTGCCGGCGAGCACGATCAGCAGCGCCGCCGGGCCGAGCGTCATCGCCGCGGTGCCGATCCGGGGCCCCACCCGGTCGGCGTAGTCCGCGCCGACCAACGATCCGACGGCGGCCCCCGCCACCAGCCCGAACAGAGCGGCGTTGACTTCCGCGAGCGGGGTCTGGAAGAGCTCATCCAGCGCCGCCACGGCAAACGCACGAAGCCCGCCCGCGCCCGCCATCTGGAACACGAAAAAGGCGAAGCACATAAGGATCGGGGCGCTCATCAGGAAGCGCAGCCCCGCCTTCGTGCCGACCGGCGCCTTCGTCCCGCCCGCCGGGGCGCTTCGCCGGTCCTCGCGCAACAGATCGCGATAGAGGAACAGCGCCACCGCGACGAGCACGCCGATCGCGCCGATCGCGAGGAACGCCGCGCGCCAGTGCCAGAGCTCGGCCACCGTTACCATGAAGACCGGCGCGATGGCGAAGCCGACATTGCCGGTGAAGGTGTGGATGCCGTATGCCCGGCCGAGCCTGCGCGGCTCGACCGTCGCGGTCAGGATGGCGTAGTCCGCCGGGTGGTAGACGGTGTGCGCGAGCCCGGCGATGCCCATGCACGCGAGGAGCTGCCAATAGGCGTCCACCAGTCCGATCGAGGCGATGGCGGCGCCTTGCACGGCCATACCGAGGATCAGCAGCCTCCGCCCGCCCAGCCAGTCGACCATGAAGCCGACCGGAATCTGGCCGAATCCCGCGGCGAGCCCGAAGACGGTCAGCGCGAGCCCGAAATCGGTGTAGCTCAGCCCGAGCGCGCCCTTCAGCACCGGAACCAGCGGCGGCAGAACCAGGTAATAGGCGTGGCTCAGCATGTGGGGGATGCAGACGAGCGCGATCACCTTGGCATCGCGGCCTGCCGCGGCGTCCAACGTGGCCATGCAGCTCCTGTCGTGTCTTGGGGGCCGGGCGCGGGGCACCATACGCCGCCCGCTGGCCCTTCGCCATGCGCCGGGAAAAGCGTTGCGCCCCTTACGCCCAATGGCGAGGATGACCGCGATCCCGACCAGGCGAGGCCGCACAAGATGAAATTCTCGTTTTTCATGATGCCCGTCCACCACCCGCGGGAGAACCCGACGCTCGCCTTCGAGCGCGACATCGGGCTGATCCACCTCGCCGACGAGCTGGATTACGACGAGTTCTTCATCGGCGAGCACCATTCGGGCGGGTGGGAGACCATGCCGGCGCCCGAGATGGCGCTCGCCATGGCGGCGGCGAAGGCGCATCGCATCCGCCTCGGCACCTCGGTGATCAGCCTGCCCTTCCACCACCCGTTCCACGTCGCCGAGCGGATGGCGTTTCTCGACCACCTGACGCGGGGGCGCGCGATCCTCGGCGTAGGTCCGTGCAACCTGGCGACCGACAAGAAGCTCTTCTCGCTCACCGACGACCGGCTTTACCCGATGATGTACGAGGCGATCGACGTGATCGTCAGGCTGCTCGAATCGACCGAGCCGATCGGCCATCGGGGCGAATTCTGGTCCTTCGACGACCTGCGCCTGCAACTCGGCTCCTACCAGCGGCCCCGCATGCCGCTCGCCATCGCGACATCCGGCACGCCGGCCAATCTGGAGCTCGCCGGGCGGCACGACATGCTGTTGCTGCAGCCGGTCGGCAAGAACCTCGCCGCCCATTACGGCGACTCCAGGTCGCAATGGGCCCGGGTCGAGGCCGGCGCCGACGCCGCCGGAAAGACCGCCGACCGCGGCAACTGGCGGCTCGCCACCGCGATCCACCTCGCCGAGACGGGCGACCGCGCCTGGGACGAGGCCAGGGAGGGACTCATGGCCGAGGCCGAGTACTTTTCCGCCATTGGCCTCAAGCCGGCCTATGAGGAATACCCGGGCCAGCCCTTCGAGCAGTTCACGCCCGAATCCTGCGTCGAGCGGCGCGATTTCGTGGTCGGCACGCCAGACGACATGATCGCCTGGATCGAACGGAAGCAGGAGGAGACGGGCGGCTTCGGCGGGGTCATGCTGACCACCCATGAATGGACCGACCACGAGAAATACCGCCGCACGCTCGACATGGTCGCGCGCTACGTGATGCCGCATTTCCGCGGCAGCAACCGTATCCTCCACGACGAATGGGACCTGATCCAAAAGGAGGTCGGGGAGAACGGCAAGATCGTCCTCGACCCCGAACGCCCGAGCAACCTCGCCACCGTCGCGCGGTGAGGACCGGACGATGACCATCGACATTTACACCCACATTTTCCCTGGCGATTTCTACCGCCACATGTCGAGGGCCGCGCCGCGGCTGGAGAACATCGGCAAGCGGATGCAACAGGTGAAGATGATCCACGACCTCGACATCCGCTTCCGGCTGATGGACGAGTTCGGCGATTACGGGCAGGTAATCTCGCTCCCCAACCCGCCGCTGGAGGACATCACCGACCCGGCCACCGGCACCGAGCTTGCGCGGATCGCCAACGACGCGATGGCCGATCTGGTCCGCCGGCACCCCGACCGTTTCGTCGCCTTCATCGCCGCGCTCGCCATGCACGACATGGATTCGGCGATGGACGAGCTGCACCGGGCGGTCCGCGACCTCGGCGCGCGCGGCATCCAGATCTTCACCAATGTCGGCGGTCGGGCGCTCGACGATCCCGGGTTCCATCCCCTGTTCGAGGCGATGGCGGAGTACGACCTGCCGATCTGGATGCACCCGGCGCGCGGCGCGGACATGCCGGATTACAAGGCCGAAGAACGCTCGCGCTTCGAGATGTGGTGGTGTTTCGGCTGGCCCTACGAGACCTCGGTGGCGATGGCGCGGCTGGTGTTCTCCGGCCTGTTCGACCGCCATCCGGATATCAAGATCATCACCCACCACATGGGCGGCATGATCCCGTTCTTCGATGGCCGCGTCGGGCCGGGCATGGCGGTGCTCGGCCAGCGCACCACCGACGAGGACCACTCCGAGGTGCTGTCCTCCCTGGAGAAGCCGCATCTCGACTATTTCAGGATGTTCTACGGCGACACCGCGATGTTCGGCTCCAATCTCGGGATCAAGTGCGGGCTCGAATTCTTCGGGATCGACCACGCGGTGTTCTCCACCGACTGCCCGTTCGCGCCGGTGCGCGAGACCTTCCGGTCGGTCGAGGATCTCGGTCTCTCGGACGAGGACCGGGACAAGCTCTACGGCGGCAACGCAAGGCGGCTGATGCGCCTCGACGATGACTGAGCCGGTCGTCATCCGCGGCGGCACCGTGGTCGACGGAACCGGCGCGCCCGGCCGTGCCGCCGATGTCGTCATCGAGGACGGCCTCATCAGGGCGATCGGCGACGATCTGACCGCCGGCGGGGCGGCCGTCGTCGACGCCTCGGGCAAGGTCGTCGCGCCCGGCTTCATCGACATCAAGACCCATTCCGACTGGACGCTGCCGCTGATGCCGCTGTCCGAGAGCAAGGTGCGCCAGGGGGTGACGACCGAGGTCATCGGTCATTGCGGCTATTCCTGCGCGCCGGCGCTGCCCGGCAAGGTCGACGCGCTCAAGCAGTATCTGAGCCCGAGCGCGCCGTGGCTCGATTTCGTCGAGACAAGTTTCGCCGATTACGTGCGGACCTACCCCGCGACCTCGGTCAACCGGGTCATGCTGGTCGGGCACAACACGCTCCGGCTGATGACGATGGGGATGGAGGATCGGCCGCCCGAGCCGCACGAACTGGCCCGGATGACGGAATTGCTCGAAGAGGCGCTCGGCGCCGGTGCGCTCGGCATGTCGTCCGGGCTGTTCACCGCGCCGGGCTCCTATGCAGAGGGGGAAGAACTGGTCGCGCTCGGCCGCGTGCTGCGGCGCCACGGCGCGCGCTACTTCACCCATCTTCGCGACGAATCCAACACGGTTTTCGATTCGGTCGAGGAGTCCATCGAGTTCGCCGAGCAGACCGGCGTCCACGTCCAGATCGTTCACATCAAGCTGTCCGGCATGGACAACTGGGGCGGGGCGGAGCGTTTGCTGGACCGGCTGGCGGAGGCGCGGCGGGGGGGCGCCCGGATCGACTGCGACCAGTACCCTTACGAAGCCGCCAGCAACCCGCTCCGCAACCTGTTTCCGAGCTGGCTGCAAGAGGGCGGGATCGACGCCATGCTGGAACGGCTCGGCAGCGCGGACGTCCGTGCCCGCGCCCGCGCGGAGGTCGACGCCGGGGGGCTCAACAATTTCGGCCGTATTCCGTCATGGGACGCCGTGCGCATCTCGATATCCCCCGACCGGCCGCAATACGCCGGCCGCACCGTCCAGGACATCGCGGCGGAGCAGGGCAGCGATCCGTTCGAGGCGGCGCTCGACTACCTGGTCGCCGACCGCGGCCAGACCCGGGTTCTGGTCTCCTCGATATCCGAGGATGACATCCGGACGCTGATCGCTTCGCCGAGCGTGATGGTGGGGTCCGACGGCAACGCGGTCGCGCCCTACGGCACCACGGGGCAGGGGAAGCCCCATCCCCGCTTCTACGGCACCTTCGCCCGCATCCTCGGCCGCTATGTCCGCGAGCTTGGGCTGATCCCCATCGAGACCGCGATCCACAAGATGACCGGCGCGTCGGCACGCGCGCTCGGGATCTCGGGGCGCGGGCTGCTTCGCGCGGGCTTCGCCGCCGACGTGACCGTGTTCGATCCCGACACCGTCGCCGAGACCGCGACCTATCGGGACCCCCACCGATACGCGACCGGCGTCGACCGGGTATGGGTCAACGGCGTGCCGGTCTTCGCCGAGGGCGAGCACACCGGGGCCACGCCGGGCACGGTCCTCGGCCGCGCATAGACGGAGCCGGCCGTTTGAACCCTGACAGGGCGGCCGTCCGGGTCCTATACTCGTTCCGATTTCCGTGAACGCGAACGGAACCCGACCCATGCCCGATTATCAGGTCGAAAAGATGAGCCCCGCCCTCGGCGCGCGCGTCACCGGGCTCGATCTGCGCGAAGAGGTCGACGAGGAGACTGTCGCCGGGCTGCGCAAGGCGTTCGTCGAAAACGCGGTCCTCTGCTTCCCGGATCAGAAGGTCTCGGCGCAGGACCAGGCCAGATTCGCCGGGTTCTTCGGCCGGGTCGACGCCGGGTTCCGCCCGCCCTCCTACCAGCTCGACAACACCAACAAGAAGCGCGGCGTGATGCTGGTCACCAATATCCGCAAGGACGGCAAGCAGATCGGCTCGCTGCCCGACGGGGAAATGCATTTCCACTCTGACGGCTCGCACCGCGACGTGCCCTACCGCGCGACCACGCTGTTCGCGATCAAGATCCCCTCGCGCGGCGGCGAGACGCTGTTCGCAAATCTCGCCAACGCATACGACGCGCTTTCCGAAGACCAGCGGGCGCGCCTCGAAGGGCTGGAGGCGAACCACGCCTACCGCTACGACCTGGTGACCCGCGATCTGAACGACGACAGCCGGACCGACCTCAACAGGGCCGTCCACCCGCTGGTCAAGACCCACCCCGATACCGGGCGCAAGGCGCTCTATCTCAGCCGTCTGATGACCCAGACCGTGGTCGGCATGGACAAGGAGGAAAGCGAGGCGATCCTGCTCCCGCTGTTCGACCACATCGAGAAGCCCGAGTTCGTCTATGCCCATAGCTGGACCCCCGGCGATCTCGTGATCTGGGACAACCGGACGGTCAACCACGCGCGCAACGACTTCCCGGCGGAAGAGGACCGGCTGCTCAGGCGCTACACCGTCTCGGAGTCCGACTGACCGGGAGACGCCGATGTTCGTCCGAAACAACTGGTACGCCGCCGCCTGGTCCGGGGAGGTCGGCCAGCGCCAGCCGCTTTCGCGCACGGTGATCGGCGAGCGCCTGGTGCTCTACCGCGAACCGGACGGCGCGGCCGCCGTGCTTGAGGACCGCTGCGCGCACCGTTCGATGCCTCTGTCGCTCGGGCGCATCGCCGACGGCGGCCGCCTGATCTGCCCCTATCACGGGCTCGCCTACGACGGGACCGGCGCCTGCGTGCACGTTCCCGGACAGGACGACCCCGGCAAGATCCGCATCCGCGCTTTTCCGGTCGAGGAACGCGCGGGGGTGGTGTTCGTCTGGATGGGACCGCCCGGTCAGGCCGACAAAGCCCTGCTCCCCGATTGCGGCTGGCTGGACAAGCCGGGGTGGCACCGGTCCGACCTCTATCGTTGCGCCAAGGCGAACTACCTGCTGCTCAACGACAACCTCGCCGACCTGCTGCACGTCGCCTTCCTGCACATCCCCTCCGGCGGCGGCAACGAGGACATGGGCGACGCCGACATGACGCTCGAGGTCAACGGCTTCGGCTACGACTTCCAGCGCCACAGCCGCGACATACCCGCGCCCGCCGGTTACCGCCGGCTGTCCAACGTCAAGGGCAACATCGACCGCTGGCACGTCGTGGAGTTCCGCGGCCCCAGCTTCTGGCGCATCCATACCGGCGTCGCCGAGACCGGCAGCGGCGGGCCTGACAGCGAGCTGCCGGCGGGCGCGGGGCGCTGGGCGATCCGGCCGCATCATTTCGTCACGCCGGAAACCGAAACGAGCACGCATTACTTCCAGTCGGTCGCCCACGAAACGCCGCCATCCTCGGATTCCTGGAACTTTCTCAACAACGTGATCGAGGAAGACGTCTGGGCCATCGAGCACCAGCAGGAGGCGCTGGACCGGTATCCCGACATCCCGATGCACACGCTGCCCAGCGACGAGCCGACGCTCGCCATGCGCGCGATCGTGGAGAGGATGGTCGCGGGTGAGGGCGGCGAGACGGTCTGACAGGCACAAGGGCGACTGACTGGGATCACCGCGAATTGACGTCGGTCCAATAGGAGCATATGTTTGGCATATGCTCACGGGAGTTGGCTGGCGATGACAGCAAGAGTGCGCCATGCGCGGCTTTTTCGGAATGGCAGGAACCAAGCGGTCCGGATCCCCCGGGAATTCGAACTCGCCGCCGATGAGGTCGTCATCTATCGGGAAGATCGCCGTCTGGTGATAGAGCCCATCGAGCGCCAGCCAACGTTGGCACAGGTCCTGTCGAGTCTGGTTTCTTTGGATGAGGATTTTCCCAAGATCGACGATCCGCCGACGAAGCCCGAAAATCCTCTGTAGGCATGGCCGCGTTCCGCTACATGCTGGACACCAACGCTGTATCGCAATTGGTTCGCCGGCCCGAATGCCCCCTTGCGCGGCGGGTTGCTAGGCTGGAGCCGGGCAGCGTTGCAATCAGTGTGATCGTGGCGGCGGAGCTTCGATACGGTGCCGAGCGTCGCGGCTCGGTGCGGCTGACAAGGCAGTTGGAAGCCGTACTGTCCGCCATCGATGTGATTGCTCTGGGAGAACCGGCGGATCGGCATTACGGTGCGATCCGAAGCGACCTGGAACGCGTCGGTCGCCCCATCGGGCACCATGATCTTCTGATTGCTGCGCACGCGAGGTCCGTCGGGGCGATCCTGGTAACCAACAACTTGAAGGAATTCCGCCGCGTTCCGTCTCTTCAGGTCGAAGATTGGCAGTAGCGGCGAGGGGCTGAAAGGTCGAGACGGCGGGTGGAGAAATTGCGGCTCGGGGAGTTGGACGCCCAAAATCCGTGGTATAACGCTCGGGCAATCGCCGGCGATGGAAGCGTAGTCGGCCGATCCGTGACATAATCCATTTTGCATCGAACGGGAGCGATCAAATGGCGCGGTTCATCGTCTCGCCGCATATGCGGCTGCACGAGTGGGTGGCGGAGGAGAAGGGGTTCTTTTCCGATGTCGGGCTCGACTACGTGTTTCGCGAGCAGCTCAGCTCGCGCGACGGGACCTATCACGATCTCGGCGACCGGGTCGGGGCCTACCAGACCTTCGAGCAGGGCCGCAGCTGCGACGTGAGCGCCGCGTGCCACTGGACGGTCAACGCCGCCGCCGCGTCGGGTCACGGCAAGCTCTATGCCGGGTGCTACTCGGTCTCGCCCTGCGGAATCTTCGTTCCTGCTGACTCAGACGTCCGCAGGCCCGAGGACCTTGCCGGGGTGCCGATCTCGGTCGGCTACCAGTCGGGCAGCCACTATTCGACGATCCAGACTCTCGAAGAGTTCCTCGCGCCCGAAGACATCAGGCTCCACTTCGCCGACGGCCTCCTGTTCCACCGGCTCGAGCAGCTGGTCGACGGCAAGGCGCCGGCGGTCAGCCTGTTCAGCGGGCCGTTCTACTTCGCCGAGCAGCTCGGTTTCCGCAAGGTGGTCGACACCAGCTTCATGATGGCCTCGATGATCACCGGCGATCCCGAACCGGGCGACGTCGAGAAGTATTTCGAGGGGCTGCGCCGGGCCCAGGTCGAGATCGACCTCAGGCTCGAGCTCTGCCGCCACCACTACCGCAAGGAATTCCCGGTGCGGTTCCACGGGCAGATGGACGTGCGCCGCTTCGGCCCCGGCGAGCGGCTGGTGTTCGAGCCCTATACGCAGGAGATGTTCGAACGCTCGCAGAGCTGGGTCGCCGAAAGGGGAATCTTCCCCGAAGACGGCCCGGGCGACGCGCCCTACCGGGAGTCCATCTTCGCGGCCGCCTGACCCCGCCTATCCGTCCTTGCCGAGCAGCGTGCGCGGGCCGAGCTCGTAGATCTGGCGCCGGTCCGCGTCGCTGCACTCCAGCGACTCGATCACGTCGATCGTGCCCTTGAGGTTGAGCATGCCGGCTTCCTTGTCGAACGGATAGTCGGTCGCGAACACCGAGTGCTCGGCGCCGAAGAACGCGAGCCCGCATTGGCTCGCCGCCTGTCCGCCGAACATCGCGGTGTCGCCGTAGAACAACCGGAAGCTGTCGCGGAGCGAACGCTCGCCCTTCCAGAGCGGCCCCTTGTCTCCCGCGATCATCACCCCGTCGCTCCAGTTCGGCTCCATCCGGCCGTCGGCGTGTGGGATGTAGGCGCCCCAATGGTGCGCGACGATCTTGAGTTCCGGGTGACGCTCGAACACGCCGGAGAACACGATCCGGGCCATCGCGGCGGAGGTCTCGTAGGCCCACCCCAACGCCCACCAGATGTCGAACTGCGAGGTCTCCTCGGTCGTGTAATCGGCGTGCGTCATCGGCCGGATCGGGTGAAGCCAGATCGGCTTGTCGAGCTCGTCCATGCGCGCGAAGACCGGCTGGAATTCCGGCAGGTCGAGCGGCTTGCCCCTGACGTTGGAATAGATCTGGATACCGCAGGCGCCGCCGTCGCGCACCGCGCGGTCGATTTCCGCCACCGCCTCGTCGGGGTTGTTCATCGGCAGCGTCGCGATCCAGCCCGGGAAGCGATCGGGATGGGCGGCGCAGATTTCCGCCATGCCTTCGTTGATCGCCCGCGCGAGCGCAGGCGTGTCCTCCGGCCCCACCCAGTCGTCGATCACGGGATTCGAGGCGGACAGCACCTGGCAGTAGTCGTCGAACGGCTCGATGTGGCGAAGCCGGGCATCCACGTCGAGCATGGTGGGAATCCCGTTCAGGATCCGTACGAAATGCGGCGGTACGAACGCGGCCATCTTTTCCAACGCGTCGGCGGCCATGATGTGGTTGAACACGTCGATCTTCATCCGCTCTCTCCCATGCGCCGCGTCGGCGGCTTGCCCGGCCGGTCGTGCGGCGATACTAACCGTCCCGCGCGGCGTTGTATCGGCGGAGCGGGGCGAGGATGGAGAGGCACCGGGAAACGGTCGAACTGCCCGGCGCGCGGATCGAGGTCGAGCGGATGGGGAGCGGACCGCCGCTGGTCCTTCTGCAAAGCGCCGAAGCCTATGAGGCCGGGCTCGACATCGTGGACCGGCTGGCCGGGAGCCGCGAAGTATTCCTGCCCTGGGCGCCGGGCTATGGCGGCTCGACGTTCCCGGAGGATGTGCGCACGATCGACGACGTGGCCTATGTCTTTCTCGACCTGATCGAGCGTTACGGTCTCCGCGACATCGCGATGGTCGGATGTTCGCTCGGCGGATGGATCGCCGCCGAGATGGCGACCAAGACCTGCGAGCGCCTTTCGAGGCTGGTCCTCGTGGATCCGCTCGGCGCGAAGTTCGGCGGCGCCTACGACCGCGACATCGAGGACATCTATTTCCTCTCCTTCGACAAGGTGAAGGCGATCAAATTCGCCGACCCGCGCCGCGACCCGCTGGACGACATGACCGGGCTCGGCGAGGACGAGGCGATGCAGGTCGCCCGGCACCGCGAGACCACGGCGCGGCTGTGCTGGGACCCCTATTTCCACAACCCGGCGCTGAAGAACCGGCTCCACCGCATCGCCGTTCCCACGCTGGTGCTCTGGGGGGAGGAGGACCGCTTCGTTCGCCCCGATTACGGCCGCGCCTATGCCGGGCGCATCCCCGATTCTCGGTTTGTCAGCATCGCCGGGGCCGGCCATTATCCCCATATCGAGCAGCCGGACGCCTTCATGGACGCGGTCGCGGCGTTCCTCGACGGCGGAACCGGTTAGCAGGGGCGGGGAGAGGCATGGAACTCTACCACTTCACCGAATTTCCCTGGCCGCATCTGCCGCCCGACGATTCCTTTTCCTCCATGCGCCTCAGCCTGCCGAGCAGGCATTACGACCCGAAGATCGGGGCCGATCTCTACAACATGTATCTCGACCAGTATCTGCTGGCCGACGAGCTCGGCCTCCACTGCATGATCAACGAGCACCACCAGACCGCGACCTGCCTGAGCGCCGCCGGTCCGATCCCCCTCGCCATCCTCGCGCGGCAGACCCGGAACGCGCGGCTCTGCATCCTCGGCAATCCGGCGGCCAATCTCGCCGATCCGATCCGCTGCGCCGAGGAGATGGCGATGATCGACAACATCTCATACGGCAGGCTCGATTGCGGATTCGTGCGCGGCGTGCCCTACGAGCTGTTCGCGTCCAACGCCAACCCGACCGAGACCCAGGAACGGCTGTGGGAGACCATCGACCTCTGCATCCGCGCCTGGACCAGCCATGACGGCCCGTTCAACTACGAAGGCAAGTGGATCCACAAGCGCCAGGTCAATGTCTGGCCGCGTCCCTACCAGCAGCCGCATCCGCCGGTCTGGACGACGGGCGGCAGCGATCTCTCCCATGCCTGCAAGACCGTCGAGCGGGGCCACAACTTCGCGATGTTCCTGACGCCGGTCGACGGGCTCGCGAAGATGTTCAAGGGCGCGCGACAATACTGCCGCGACAAGGGGCTGCCGGAGCCCGCCGACGACCAGTTCGCCTTCATGCCGCTGGTCGCCGTCGGCGAGACCGAGGCCGAGGCCGAGAAGGTCATCGAGGGCGTGTTCTGGTACGTCACCCACAACAAGTCCGAGCCGCAATTCCGCGCGCCGCCGGGCTACAACAGCCGCAAGCTCTACGCCGACTTCCTGAGCGGCAGGTATTCCGGCGGGCGGACCGACGCGATCCGCAGGAAGGGCGTCTCCTATTTCCGCGAGAACCATGTCGCGATCTACGGCACGCCCGATTCCGTCGTCCGGCAGATCCGCTCGCTCTACGACAAGGTGGACGGGTTCGGCCACCTGATCGCGATGCTCCACTCGGGCGGCATGGACTACAAGACGACGGCCAAGAGCATGACCTTGCTGGCCAAGGAAGTGCTGCCGCAAATCGCGGACCTGGGCACGAAGAGCACCGGCTTCGGCCCGCTCGCCGAACGCGGAGCGATCGCCGCCGAGTAGCTCCGCCTCAGTGCGAGCCGAAGACCTCCTGGTATTCCGCGATCCTGGCCGCGAGGGCGTCGCGCTCGCCTGCCGTCGGGGCGTCGGGGTCCGCCGCCGCCGGCATCGCGCCGAATTTCAGCATGCAGGCGATCAGCAGCAGCCGCGCCTTGGTGGCCGTCAGGTTGCCGCCCCCGATGAAGACGTCGGTGCCGGCGGTGAACCCGTCATTGTTGCCGCGCCCCACCCGGGCGACCGGCATGCCGCTGAACGCCGCGCGCTGCATCAGGCGGTGGCGGGCCGGCGCGGTCATCGAGCCGTAGGGCGACTGGCCTTCCACGACGAAGCCCGCGAGCGGCGCATTCGCGAGATGGTCCGCCATCGCCGCGTTGAGGTCGGCCTCGTCCGCGGGGTCGGCGTTCGCCCTGTCCGCGTGGAAGTTCCCGTCCTTGACGATGGAGACCCTGGGGAGCGCGTCGCCCCGCAGCGAGCCGTCCCGCTCCTTGACCGGGACCGTGACGGCCTCCCGCCTGCCGTTCCGGACGAGCGAGCCCTCGACCTCGCCCGGCAGGCGCGTGAGGTTCACCGCCGAATCGTAGCTGTGGCGCACGCCAGGCAGGTAGGTCAGCAGCGGCGGCGCGTCGTGCGGGATGCCGCCGAGGATGCCGCCATGCCCGCCGGTCGTGACGTACCCGCCCGGCCTGGCGTCGCCCTTCTGCACGTCGCGGGCCGAAAAGATCTGCTGCTCCTGGATCAGCACCATGCCGGCGCGGTTGTGTCCGTCCGCGCCGGCCCAGACGCGCGAGGTCAAATACTGGACCGAATCGTGCAGGTTCTTCGGCCCGTCGTTCGAGATTTCGCCCATCGTCCGCTGGGCCGCGTTGCCGCAGACCGGCAGCGTCGTGTCGAGCAGGAGCTGGAGCCAGTAGATCGTCTCCTCGATCCTGGGGCTGCCCTGGCTGAAGATCGCGCCGATGTAATCGCCCGTCGACAGGATCTGTTGCACCCGGTTGGCGATCTCGGCGAGCGCCGGGCGTGGCGGGGCCGAGGCGAGATGGGTCGGCCGGTAGGGGAAGAAGTCGCGCCCCAGCGCCTCCGGCGGAATGTCGCCCTCGCCGATATCGGTGCGCTCCTCCGCCGGCAACCCCTTGGTGTAGCCGCCCGACGGAACGATCCGGTGGAAATCGAGCTCGGCGAGCGACGAGACCATGCTGGCATGGCCCTCCATCGAGACGCCCAGCCGGTCGACCTCCTCGAACAGGCGGGAGCCGTCGGGGAAATAGGCCTGACGGCTTTGCTCGGCCGGCGCTCCCGGGTGGGTTACGTCGTCCTCCCAGGCGCTGCCGTCCGCCTGGCGCGCCATGTAGGGCAGGGGGTATAGCCCGTCCTCCGGCGCGAGCTCGATCCGGTAGACCGGCTTGTCGTCCGGGTTCCGGCGTTCCTCGCTGAATTCGCCGGCGGCGTCGATGTAGCCGTCCGGCGGGGCGTAGAGCTCGGCCGCGTCCCGCTCCAGCGGGTGCGCCGAGAACTGCTCCACATAGACCGTCGCCGGCGCGGCGAGCCGCTGGGTCCTGAGCGCATCGAAGCGGACCGGCGAACCCTCCCCGTCGGTCAGCAGGGGCAGGCCGTGCCGCGCGCGCGCCTTGTTCGAGGTCACCAGCGGCGGCGTGTTCTGGATCGTCGCGTTGGGGCCGGCGAGATGGGCTATTCGCGGCTTGGCCATCGGGGCGTCTCCCTGTCATTCTGCGGGCATATTGGATCATGACGGCCACGGGAGAAACGCCATGGCGTCCGGAACCGACGATTTCGCGGTCGCTTCGAAGATATCCCATGTGGCGCCGCTGAGCGGGCTCGCGAACAAGATCGAGCCCGGCCACACGGCGCTGATCGTGATCGACGTGCAGAACGATTTCTGCGCGCCGGGCGGGATGATGGACCAGGAGGGTTTCGACCTCGCCGACGCGCAGGCGATGGCCGACCGCCTGCCGCCGCTGATCTCTGCCGCGCGGGCGGCCGGCGTGCTGGTCGTTTTCGTGCGGAACGTCTACTCGTCGGAGCACAATTTCTATCTCTCCGATACCTGGCTCGAGCAGGCGTCCCGGAAGCGCGAGGGAAGCTACACGAGGCGCGAGGTGTGCAAGGCGGATTCGTGGGAGGGCGATTTCTACGGCGACGTGCGGCCCACGCCGCGCGATCCCGTCGTCAGCAAGCACCGCTTCAACGCCTTCCGGAACACCGACCTCGACACCATCCTGCGCGCCAACGGAATCCGAACGACGGTGTTCACCGGGGTCGCCACCAATGTCTGCGTCGAGACCACGGCGCGGGACGCGTTCATGCACGATTACTACGTCGTCTTCACCACCGACGGGACAGCGACTTATTCCCGGGAGGACCACGAGGCCACGCTCCGCAACATCGACCGTTATTTCGGCGAGCTCGCCAGCGTCGCCGAGGTGGAGGCGGTCTGGATGGCCAATGAGCGTTGAGCGCGGCAATGCGCTCACCGGGGCCGAGGCGGTCGTCCGCATCCTGCAGGGGTACGGCGTCGAAATCGTGTTCGGGCTGTGCGGCGATACCAGCCTGCCGCTCTACGACGCGCTGGCGAGACTCGAGCACGGGATTACCCATGTGCTCACCCGGGACGAGCGCTCGGCCGCCTATATGGCGGACGCCTATGCCCGGCTGAGCGGCCGCGTCGGGGTCTGCGAGGGGCCGTCGGGCGGCGGCGCGACCTATATCCTGCCGGGCGTCGTCGAGGCCAACGAGTCCTCGGTGCCGCTGCTGGCGATCACGTCGGACATCTCGGTCTCCTCGCGCGGCCGGTTCACCCTGACCGAGATCGACCAGGCGGCGCTGTTCCGCCCGGCGACCAAGTGGAACGCGGTGATCGACCGCGCGGCCGACATTCCGCGCACGCTGCACGCCGCCTTTTCCGCGATGACGACGGGGCGGCCGGGCGCGGCGCATATCGGCCTTCCCTTCGACGTTCAGCGCGATGCGGTGGACGAGGAGAGCCTCGGGGAGAACCCTGCCACAGCGCCCCCAGCAGCGCCCGACCCTGAAGCGATAGGCGCCGCGGCGGACGCCATCGCGAGCGCTTCGGCGCCGCTCTTCATTTGCGGCGGCGGCGTGATGGCGGCGGGCGCGGAGGCGGCGCTGCTCCGCCTGGCCGAGAACATCGGCGCCCCGGTCGCCACCACGATCAGCGGCAAGGGGAGCATCGCCGAGGTCCACGAACTCGCCGTCGGGTTGGTCGGCAGCAACGGAGGCACACCGGAGACCCGGGCGGTGGTCGAGGCGGCGGATCTGGTCGTCTTCGTCGGCTGCCGGGCCGGTTCGGTCACCACGGAGCGCTGGCGGTTCCCGCGGCCGGGCGCGACGCGGATCGTTCACATCGACATCGACGCCCGCGTGCCCGGCGCCAACTACCCGACCGAGGCCGCCGTCGAAGGCGACGCGCGGCTCGCGCTCGAGGCCCTTGCCGATGCGCTCGACGGGGCCGCGCCGGGACGGATCGACCCCGATTTCGTCGCCGCGCAGAAGCAACAAAAATTCGCCGCCTTCCGGGCCCTCGCGACCTCCGACGAGATGCCGATCCGCCCGGAACGCCTCGTCGCGGAATTACAGAAGGCGCTTCCCGCAGACTCCGTCGCGATCGCCGATCCGGGGACGCCGTGCCCCTATCTCTCGGCCTATCTGGTGCTGGACCGGCCGGGGCGGCGGTTCATTTCCAACCGGGCGCACGGCGCGCTCGGCTATGCGATGCCCGCCGCGGTGGGGGCCCATTTCGCGCGGCCCGACGCCAAATGCGTCGCGGTCATGGGCGACGGCAGCTTCGCCTTCGCGGCCGGCGAGCTGGAGACGGTGGTTCGCCTCGGCCTCCCCATCGCCTTCGTCGTGGTCTCGAATTCCGCCTTCGGCTGGATCAAGGCCGGCCAGAAGACGGGCTATGGCGGGCGCTACCACGCGGTCGATTTCTCGCGCAGCGACCATGCCCGGATCGCCGAGGCCTACGGGGTGCGCGCGTGGTCGGTCGCGGAGCCCGGCGGCCTCGCCCCCGCCCTCGAAGCCGCCATCGCGCATGACGGGCCGAGTCTGGTCGACGTGGTGTGCCAGCCGCTGGAGGAAGCCCGCGCGCCGGTCAGCGAATGGGTGGCGTAAGCGGGCCGCTCTCCGTTGCATCCGCCGGTGACGTGCAAAGACGGGAAGGGACGGTGCGTTCGCCTTGATCGCCGCCGCCAGTTGATGGATCATCCGGGCCCTGCCGGCGGAGGACGGGAATGGGACTGGGCACCTACGAGTCGGAGCGGGTCGGCAACGACTTCGTGGAGCGCTTCAAGGCGATCTGCCGCATGTGCCACGGCGGCTGCGGCACCGTCGTCGAGAAGGTCAACGGGACCGTCCGCCGCGTGCTCGGCGATTTCTCGAACCCGGTCAACGAAGGACTCCTGTGCTCGAAGGCGGGAACGCCCTCGATCGAACAGCTCTACCATCCCGACCGGCTCGACCGCCCGCTGATCCGCACCGGCGAGCGCGGCGCGGGGCAATGGCGCGAGGCGAGCTGGGACGAGGCGCTCACCCTGATCGCCGGGAAGATGCGGGAGACGAAGGAGCGTTACGGCGCGGAGGCGGTGGCTTTCGGGCGCGGCACCGGCGTCAACAACACGCACATCGTCTCGCGTCTCGCCAATCTGTTCGGCACGCCCAACGTGATTTCCATCGGCTATTTCTGCTACGGCCCGAGGGTCGCGGTGTGCAAGGTGACCGCCGCCGGCAAGTACACCGGCAAGTCCTGGGACACGGTCGCGGTGCCGGACTTCTACTCCGACCCGCAATGCATCGTCGAATGGGGCTCGCAGAAGCGCACCAGCAACGACCACGGGCTGATCGGCCACAAGCCGATGACCAACGCGCTCAAGAAGGAGCACGTCAATATCGTGGTCGATCCGCGGAAGCCGGCATCGGCGGGGCGCGGCGACATCTGGCTCCCCCTCCGCCCCGGCACCGACGCGGCGATGGCGCTGGGCTGGATGCGGGTCATGGTCGACGAGGGGCTCTACGACAGGGAGTTCGTGGACAAGTACTGCCACGGCTTCGACGAGCTCTGCGAGCGTCTCAAGGAGTATCCGCTCGACCGGGTGGCGGAGATCACCTGGTGCGACGCCGAGGAGATCGCGCGGGCGGCTCGGATCTACGCCACCACCAAGCCCGGCTGCATCGTCTGGGGCAACGGCACCGACCAGCTCGGCAACAACACCTTCCAGGCGACGCGCTCGCTACTGATCCTGATGGCGCTGAGCGGCAATCTCGACGTGCCGGGCGGCAACGTGTTCTGGCCCGCGCCAAAGCTCGACTACCCCGAGCTGTGGGACAAGCTGCCGCCGGGGCAGGACGCCAAGCGCATCGGCGGCGACCGGTTCAAGGCGCTCAACCTGACGCCCTACGCCTACGCCCACCCGCCGAGCCTGTTCCGCACGATGCTGACGGACGAGCCGTACCCGGTGAAGACGTTCATCGTGGTCGGCAACAACACCGTCACCTGTTTCCCCAACTCGGGCCAGATCATCGAGGCGCTGAGAAAGCTCGATTTCTTCGTCGTCCAGGATTTGTTCATGACGCCGACGGCGGCGCTCGCCGATGTGGTGCTGCCGGCGGCGGGCAATCTGGAGCGTGACGAGCCCCGGCTCCACCTCCACATCAAGGGCCCCGGCGGCACCTTCATGGATTCGGTGTCGCAGAAGGTGGTCGATATCGGCGAGCGCAAGTCGGACTGGGAGTTTGTCATCGAGCTCGGCCGCAAGCTCGGCCTGGAGGACTATTTCCCGAGCCTCGACGTGTTCGCGGAGAACGCGTTGAAGCCCATGGGCATCACCTGGGACGAGCTCAAGTCGCAGGACTACGTCAAGGTCCCGATCGAGTTCCGCAAATACGAGCGCATGGGCTTCGGCACGCCGACCGGCAAGTTCGAGATCTACTCCACGATCATGGAGGAGTGGGGCTACGACCCGCTGCCCGACCATGTCGAGCCGCCGGAGAGCCCGGTCTCCACGCCGGAGCGCTACGAGGAATACCCGCTGATCCTCAATACCGGCGCCAAGCAGCCGATGTACTGGCACAGCCAGGGCCGCCAGCTTCGTTCGCTCCGCCGCCTCAGCCCCGAGCCGCTGGTCGAGATCAACGACGAAACGGCGGAAGAGCTCGGAATTAAGCGCGGCGACTATTGCTGGATCGAAACCGTGCGCGGACGGCTCCGGATGAAGGCCAACCCGCACCCCCGCACCCACCCCAGGGTCGTTTCGGTGCCGCACGGCTGGTGGCTGCCGGAAGCGCCGGCGCCCGAATACGGCGTGTTCGAGGTATGCTCCAACGTGCTGACCGACGACGATCCCGACAATTGCGACGTGGCGCTCGGCTCGAGCCCGCTCAAGGGGCTCCTGTGCAAGGTCTACAAGGCCGACCCGCCCGAGATGAAGCGCGCCAACCTGCCGGACGAGGTGCCGGAGGCGATGGCCGCGAAGGAACCGGCATGAGCGACGATCCCGTCATCCGCGACGACTGGTATGTGGTGGCGCGTTCGAGCGACCTCGCCGAGGGCGGAGTCATGCAGGCTCGGCTGCTTGGCGAGGATCTGGTGTTGTGGCGCACGGACGGCCAGGTAGCCGCCTGGAAGGACCTCTGCATCCACCGTGGCTCCAGGCTGTCGCTCGGCTGGGTGAAGGACGGGCAGATCGTCTGCCCCTATCACGGCTGGCACTACGACAGGACCGGCGCCTGCACGCTGATGCCGGCCCATCCCGAAATCCGCCCGCCGTCCAAGGCGCGAACGATCGCGTACCGGGCGCGCGAGGCCTACGGCATGATCTGGGCGTCGCTCGGCGAGCCCGAGCACGACCTGCCGCCGTTCCCGGAATGGGATGACGACGGTTTCCGCAAGGTGCTGGCGGGACCCTATTTCTTCCACGCCAACCCATTCCGCACCGTCGAGAACTTCCTCGACGTCTCGCACTTCCCCTATGTCCACGCCAATCTCAACGGCGATCCCGACAGGCCGGACCCGATCGAGGATTTCGACGTCTTCGTCGGCGAGGACGGCATCCGCACCAGCGAGATCATGGTCTTCCAGCCCTATGGCGATCATCGCGGCATCCCGGTGAATGCCGGATACACGTTCCACTGTCCGCGTCCGCTGACCGCCTATTTCTCGAAGAACACGGGCGAGGGAAACCGCTTCTGCACCTTCCTCAACGTGACCCCTCTGGCGCCGGACGATTGCATCGTCTGGCTCCAGGTCGCGATCAATTTCGGCGAGGAGCTGACCGAGGCGCAGATCCTCTCGCGCCAGGACCGGGTGTTCGCCCAGGACAAGCGCATCGTCGAGACCCAGCGGCCCTACGAGATCCCGCTCGACCTCCGGGAAGAGCTGCACGTGCGCTCCGACAAGTACTGCGTCGCCTACCGCAAGTGGCTGAAGGATCTCGGCGTCGCCTGGGGAGCGAGCGCATAGGTTTCGTCCGTTTTTGTTGGCGGTGCCGACGCGGCTGCCCGTCCTTCGATACGCCCCCTGCGGGGGCTACTCAGGATGAGGGGTGGTTGGGTGGCATAGAAATTCCCCTCATCCCGAGTAGGCGCGGAGCGCCGTATCGAGGGACGCGCGACCGAACCCCGACCCTTCCGGCCGCTTCCGGATGATCCTGCCGCGCAGACTGCTCGGCTACGCGATGGCCGTCACCGCGTCGCTCAGCTTCGCGTTCGGCACGGGACTCGCGGTCTATACATACAGCTACGGGACGACGCCGCTCTCGGTGACGACGTTCCGCACCGTGCTGTCGGCGATTTTCCTGGTTCTGCTGATCCGCTTTACCGCCGGCTCGTTCTCGCTCCTGCCGCGCGACCGCTGGATCGTGCTCGCGCTCGGCAGCGTGATGGCGGTGCAGTCGATCACCCATTACATCGCGGTCCTGCTGCTGCCGCTCGCCCACGCGACGCTGCTGCTCTACACCTACCCGTTCTTCATCGCGGCCGGCGCGCATCTGAGCGGCCAGGAGCGGATCACCCCGGCGATCGTGATCGCGCTCGCGGTGGCATTCGCCGGCCTCGTCCTGGTCCTCGATCTCGGCGGAGACTTCGATTTCAGCGTGCTCGGAATCGTGCTCGCGGTCACCGCGGCGGCGGCTTTCTCCGTGGTCGCCCTGGTCTCGCAGCCGATCATCCGGCGCTCGCCGGACAGCCGCTCGATCACGCTCCATCTCCACGCCGTGCCGGTGGTCGCGTTCCTCGCCGCTTCGGTGGCCCTCGGCGATTTCTCGGTGCCGAACACGCGGGAGGCGTGGATCATGTTCGCCTTCGTTCCGCTCTTCTACTGCATCGCGGTAATCGGCGTGTTCTACGCCATCGGCTCGATCGGCTCGGTCCGGATGTCGCTGATCATGAACCTGGAGCCGGTCGCGGCGATCGTGTTCGGCTTCGTCCTGCTCGGCCAGCATCTCGATGGGGTGCAGCTCTTGGGAGCGGCGCTGGTCATCGGGGCGGTGGTGGCGGTGCGCTGGATCCCGGCGCAGCGCGAGGCGCGGGCGCAAGACGGCGCGGCGGGTTGAGCCCTCAGGCGGGGGCGCCCGCCATCCTCCGCGTCGGGGTGTCGTCCATGAACATCTGGGCGATCCCGGCGGTGATCCCGATCGCGACCCCGATCTGCCAGGCGAGGTCGTAATTGCCGAAGGCGTCGAACAGCAGCCCGCCGCCCCAGGCGCCGAAGAACGAGCCCGCCTGGTGGCTGACGAAGGCGATGCCCGACAGCGTGGCGACGAAGGAGAGGCCGAACATCTGCACCACCAGCCCGTTGACCAAGGGGGCTACGCCGAGCCAGAGCACCCCGATCAGCGCGGCGAAGATCAGCGTGGTCGTGGCCGACGCGGGCAGCGAGAAATAGACCACGATCAGGAGCGAACGCAGGATGTAGACGATGCCCAGCAGGATGTGCTTGGGAAACTTGTCGCCGAGCCAGCCGAGCAGGTAGCAGCCCGCCGCGTTGAACCCGCCGATCACCGCGAGCGAGGCCGCGCCGAGCTCGGGCGGCTGGCCGCAAGACGCGAGATAGGCCGGCAGATGGGTCGCGATGAACATCAGCTGCAGCCCGCAGACGAAGAACGCGACCGCCATGATGACGTAGCCGCGATGCCGCCCCGCCTCGCCGAGCGCCTGGGTGAAGGTGAGCCCGGCGCTCCGGTCGGGCACGAACGGCACCTCGGTATCCTTCGGCCGGTCCCCCGCGCCGACGAACGCCGCGGCCGGCAGCATCGCCCCGCACAACGCAATGAAGCCGACAATCGCAAGCTCCCACCCGCCGAGGCCGATCAGCCCCTGCGCGATGGGCGCCGCGATGAAGGCGCCGATCGACCCCGCCGCCGCCACGGTGCCGAGGATCATCGAGCGCCTGAACGGCGAGATCACCTTGGCGGTCGCGGCGAGACCGAGATTGAGCGCCGTGCAGGCGAGCGCGACACCCACCATCAGCCCGAGCCCGACGATCAGCGTTACCGGCCCGGTCGCGGCCAGCGTGAGCGCGAGCCCGCCGGCGAACAGGAAGGTGCCCAGCACCGTCACGATGCGGCAGCCGAAGCGGTCGGCGAGCGCGCCGATCATCGGCTGGCTCAGCCCCCAGACCAGGTTCTGGATCGCCAGCGCGAGGGTGAAGTCGGCGACCGAGACGTCGATGCTCTCCGTCACCGGAACGACGAACAGGCCGAAGCTCTGCCGCATCCCCATCGACAGCGTCAGCATGATGCTGGACGCGGTCAGCACCGTCAGGGTCTGGGAACGGGTGAAGCCGGCCCGGTTGATCGCCATGCTCGACCTTAGGCTCGATCCGTGATCTGCGCCGCGATCAGGCGAAGGACGGAGGACCGCCCGGCGGCTCGATGCGGAAGACGTTGAGGGTGAAAGAGACCAGGCAATAGTAGCCCATCAGCCCGACCAGATCGACCAGCCCCTCGTCGCCGAGGAGGTCGAGAGCGGCGCGGTAGGTCTCGTCTCCCGCCTCACTTGTGGTGAGCACCTCCACGCAGAAAGCATGAACCGTGGCCTCCGCCGGGTCGGCGAAATCGGGCGCCCCGCCCGCGCGGATCGCTTCGATGGTCGCGCCTGCCAGCCCTTCCGATTCGGCGATCGGAGCGTGCGCGGCCCATTCGTATCCTGCCTCCCAGTGGCGCGCGACGGTGAGGATCGCGAGCTCGCGCAGCTTGCCGGGCAGCCCGCTCTCGTAACGCAGATAACCGCCGGCCTTCTGCACGTGATCGGCGAGTTCCGGACTGCGGACGAGGACCGGAAACGGCCCGCGCACGCTGCCCCTGGGACCGTTCGCGATGTCGTCGTGAACCCGGCGCTGTTCGGGTGTCATCTCGTTCGTTTCGAGCGGGGGCAGGCGGCTCATCTCGGTCTTCCCTGTATCGGTCGCGCGTGGCAGTTTGACCCTACCACGTAGGATAGAGGGCGTCGCTCGATGGAAGGCGCGGTGCGCGAGCTCAACGGTGTCGCCGGGCGGGTCGATGGCGGCCGGCTGTGGCGCCGGCTGATGGAAATGGCCGAGATCGGCGCCATCCCCGGCAATGGCGTCAACCGGCAGGCGTTGTCGGGAGAGGACATCGCGGCGCGCGAATTGCTGATCGACTGGGCGCGAAGGCGCGGCTACGCGGTGGCCGTGGACGAGGCGGCGAACCTGTTCGTCCGCCGCCCCGGCTCGGAACCCGATCTGGCGCCGGTGCTGACCGGCAGCCACATGGACAGCCAGCCGCGCGGCGGCCGGTTCGACGGCATCTACGGCGTGATCGCCGGGCTGGAAGCGATCGAGGCGCTGGACGATGCCGGCAGCGCCACGCGACGGCCCATCGAGCTGGTCGCCTGGACCAACGAGGAGGGCAGCCGTTTCGATCCGGGCTGCATGGGCTCGATGGTGTTCTCCGGCACCGCGCCGCTGGAACGGTTCGAGGACGCGGTCGACGCGGACGGGATTTCGTTCGGCCGAGCGCTCGCCAGAACCCTCGGCGCGACGCCGGATCTGCCGCGACGCCGCGAACCGGTCCGGCCCGCGGCCTATGTCGAGGCCCATATCGAGCAGGGACCGGTGCTGGAGGCCGCCGAAGTGCCCATCGGCGCGGTCACCGGCGTGCAGGGATCGCAGCGCTTCGTGATCGAGATCGGAGGCGCCAGCGCCCATGCCGGAACGACGCCGGTGAGGGCGAGACGCGACGCCCTCCAGGCGGCGCTCCGCGCGGTGGCCAGGCTCAACGAGACGATGTCGGACCCGAAGGACGTGCTCCGCTTCACCGTGGGCCGCTTCGAAGTGGAACCGAACTCGCCCAACACGGTGCCGTCGAAGGTGAGGTTCTCGATCGATCTCAGGCATCCGGACGGCTGGGAGCTGGACCGCCGGGCGCGGCGCATCGCCCGGGTATGCGAGAACGCCGCGCTGCCCTGTTCGGTCCGCATCGGCCGGACCTTCGACCAGAGGCCCGTCTCGTTCGAACCCGGCATCGTCGACCTGATCGAAAGAAGCGCGGCGACGTGCGACCTGGCGTCGCTGCGGCTTCCCTCCGGCGCGAACCACGACGCGGCCTTCGTCGCCGGTGTGAGCCCGACGGCGATGATCTTCATTCCCTGTCTCCGGGGCGTCAGCCACCACGAGAGCGAATACGCCTCGCCGGAGGATTGCGCCTCCGGCGCGCGGGTGCTGGCGGAGACCCTGCGCGCGCTCGCCGATAGCTGAGGAGCGACGATGGACGATCCCTACCCCCGCGATCTCGTCGGCTACGGCCGGACGCCACCCGATCCGGAATGGCCGGGCGGAGCGAGGCTCGCGGTCCAGTTCGTCGTCAACTACGAGGAGGGCGGCGAGAACACCGTGCTCAACGGCGACGCCCACTCCGAGACCTTCCTCAGCGAGACGCCGGGCGGGGCGCCGGTCATGGGCGCGCGCAACATCAACAGCGAGACGATGTACGAGTACGGCAGCCGGGCGGGCTTCTGGCGCCTGATGCGGCTGTTCGACGAGCGCGGCATCCACTTCACCTGCTACGCGGTCGGGCTCGCCATCGAGAAGCATCCCGACGCCGCCATCGCCATGCACCAGGCGGGGCACGAGCTGGCGACGCACGGGTGGCGATGGATCGACTACCAGCATGTCGACGAGGCGACCGAGCGCGAGCACATGCGGCTTGCCATCGCGGCGCACGAGAAGATCGTGGGCGAGCGGCCGCTCGGCTGGTACGGGGGGCGGGTGAGCCCGATCACACGGCGGCTGGTGGTCGAGGACGGCGGCTTTCTCTACGACGCCGACGCCTATAACGACGACCTGCCCTATTGGGTAAGAATCGACGGCAAGCACCAGCTGATCGTTCCCTACACCCTCGACCAGAACGACATGAAGTTCGCGGTTCCGCCCGGCTTCACCTCGGGCGAAGGGTTCTTCGGCTATCTCAAGGATGCGTTCGACGTGCTCTACGCGGAGGGCGAGACCGCGCCCAAGATGATGAGCATCGGCCTCCATTGCCGCCTCGCTGGAAGACCGGGCCGCGCGGCGGCGCTGGCGCGGTTCATGGATTACGTGCTCGACCATGACCGGGTCTGGGCGTGCCGGCGCGTCGACATCGCGCGGCACTGGCACGAACGCCACCCGCCCTCGGACGACTGAGCGCAGCCTTATGCCCGGACCTCTCGAAGGCTTCCGTATCGTCGACCTGACCTCGGTGATCTCGGGCCCGCTGGCGACGATGATCCTCGCCGACCAGGGCGCCGACGTGATCAAGGTCGAAACCCCGCTTGGTGGCGATTTCACCCGCGCCTCGGCCAACCGGCGGGGCGGGTTCTCGGCGTCGTTCGTCAACAACAACCGCAACAAGCGCTCGATCGCGCTCGACCTCAAGAACCCGAAGGGGCTCGAGGCGCTGATGGCGATCGTCGCCGGCGCCGACGTGTTCATCCAGAATTTCCGCCCCGGCGTGGTCGAACGCCTGGGCGTCGACGAAGAAGCGGTCCGCGCGGCGCGGCCGGACATCGTCTATGTCTCGATCTCCGGCTTCGGCCATCGCGGCCCGCTGGCGCGGCGCCCGGTCTACGACCCGCTGATCCAGGCGATCTCCGGGCTGACGACGGTGCAGGCGGGCTCGGACGAGGTCAGGCCCAGGCTGGTGCGCACCATCCTGCCCGACAAGCTGACCGGCGTGACGGCGTCCCAGGCGGTCACCGCCGCGCTGCTCGCCCGCGAGCGGACCGGGAGCGGCCAGCATGTCCGGCTTTCGATGCTCGACAGCGTGATCGCCTTCCTCTGGGCCTCGGACATGGGGAGCCAGACCTTCGTCGGCGACGAGCTGCCGCAGCAGGCGGCGCACAGCTTCATCGACCTGATCTACGAGACTTCGGACGGCTATATCAGCGTCGCCGTGCAGACCGACAAGCAGTGGCGCGGACTGACCGAAGCGATCGAGCGGCCGGAACTGCTCGACGATCCGCGCTTCAGGACCCAGGAGCTGCGCCAGGAGAACATCGACGACCGGCTCGGCCTGACCCAGGAGGCCTTGAAGACGAACGGCTCGGCCTATTGGCTGGCGCGGCTGGAGGCGGTCGACATCCCCTGCGTCCCGGTGCTGACGCGAAACCAGATGATCTCGAACGAGCAGATCGCGGCCAACGAAATCGTCATGGAGACCGAGCACCCCGATGCCGGAACGCTGCGCCAGGCCCGCCCGGCGGGGGTGTTCTCGGAAACCCCGACGGGCGCGCCGCGTCCCGCGCCCCGGCTCGGCGCCGACACCGAGGCGGTGCTGGGCGAGGCCGGGTTCGACCCGGCGGAGATCGCCGCGTTCCGCGAGGTCGGCGCGTTCGGCCGCGACCCGGCATGAAATTCGGTCTCTTCGGCGGCGCGACCGCCCGGCGGGGCGACGAATCTCCGGACAGCCAGGGCTACGGCAAGCTGATCGAGCTGGTGCAGGAGGCCGAGGGGCTCGGCTACCACAGCATCTTCCTGGTGGAGCATCACTTCACCGGGGCGGGCCAGGTTTCCGCGACCCTCAACCTACTGACCTATCTGGCGGCGAAGACCGAACGCATCCGTCTCGGAACCGCGGTCACGGTGCTGCCGTGGCACGATCCGGTGCTGCTTGCCGAGCAGGCCGCGACGCTCGACCTGCTGTCGCGGGGGCGGCTGGATTTCGGGATCGGCAAGGGATACCGGGACGTCGAGTTCGAGAGCTTCCGCATCCCCCGGGAGGAGGCGCAGGCGCGTTTCGACGAATCGCTCCAGCTGATCCTGAAGGCGTGGACGTCGGACGAACGCTTCAGCCACGACGGCAAGTACTGGCGGTACAGCGACATCGTGGTCGAACCGCCGGTGCTGCAGAAACCCCACCCGCCGCTCTGGACCGGCGCCGGCACCGACGAGTCCATCGCCCGCGTGGCCAAGACCGGGCTCAACGTGTTGTTCGATCAGTTCGCCTCGTTCGGCCGAACCGAGGAACGGCTCCGGGTGTGGCGCGCGGCCTGCGCCCGGGCCGGGAGGCCGTTCGATCCGATGCAGGTGGGTCTTGCGCGGGCCGTCGTCATCGCGAAGGACAAGCGCGAATACGAGGCCGCGGTGCGGGCGCGCGAGCAGCGCGTTTCCCGGATGGTGGGAGCCTATGGCGCCCTGCCGGGCGTCGACGAGAGCCAGCCCGCGTCCTACGCCGATCCGGGCCGCGCCTCCGACGCGCTGATCGGAGACCCGGACGAAGTCCTGCGCCGGCTCCGCCGGCTGGAGGAGATGGGTTTCGAATACATTCTGATCCTGCTGCCGGACGACGCCGAGACGCTGCGCCGGTTCGCCCGCGAGATCATGCCCGAGCTGCGGAGCGAAGAGGTTCCCGCCGGGTGACCGGGCACGGGGAGGACAGGATCGGCAACCGCGCGGTCTGCCTGTTCGACCGCGCCCTTTCGAATTCGCCGATGCGGTTTTCGAGCGTATCCGTTTTGGGTTGAACCGCAGCGGTCCTCGAGTCGGCCTTTCCCCTACCTCGTCATGCCCGGACTTGTTCCGGGCATGACGCGATGGACGTGCCTCGCCGATGCGCTCGAACTTCTCGATCGGGACACTGGAGCATTTTCCGACCCTATCGGGTCTGTACCCCCGACCCACCCTCCCCCGGCCCCTCCCGCGAGCGGGAGGGGGGAGAGTAAGGAAGGGCCGGCGCCGCAACTCTCCCTCTCCCCGGCGGGGAGAGGGCCGGGGTGAGGGGGACGCCGCAACCGGGTGCGACCGCGTCCGGTCGGAAAATGCTCTGGTGAGAACTATCCCTACATCAGCGAGCCCCGGTTGCAGTATCCGCCGTCGACGGTGACCACCGTACCGGAGGTGTAGGACGAGCGCGGCGAGACGAGGAACGCCGCCGTGTCGGCGATTTCGTCCACCGTGGCCGCACGCCCGTCTGGGAGCGGGGTCCAGAGTTCGCGCCAGCGGTCCGCGTCGCCGAGCTTCTCGGCCGCCGAATTTCTGGTCAGCCGGACGAGGTGCTCGGTCTCCGTCGGGCCGGGGTTGAGCGCGGCGACCCGGATTCCGTCGGTCATGCTGTCGCCGCCGAGCGCCCGGGTGAAGGCCATCAGCGCCGCGTTGGCGGTGGCCCCGCAGATATAGTCGGCCTTGGGCCGCTCGCCGCTCGCGCCGCAGATATTGACGATCGCTCCGCCGCCCGAAGCCGCCATCGCGGGGTAGACCGCGCGGATCAGGTCGATATAGCCGAACAGCTTGAGGTCCCAGACCGCGCGCCATTCCGCTTCGCCGATCTCGTGCAATCGGCCGGGCGGGATCGCGCCCGCGTTGTTGATCAGGATGTCGATTGGCCCGGCCTCCTCCGCCAGCCGGGCGGGAGCGCCGCGCTCGGCAAGGTCCATGGCGATGCCGCGCACCCCGACGCCATGCGCCGCCCCGATTTCTTCCCGCAGCGCCGCGAGCCCGTCCGCCGAGCGCGCGGCGAGCGTCAGCCGGCAGCCCTCCTCCGCGAGGCGGCGGGCGACCGCCTCCCCGATGCCCCGCGACGCGCCGGTGATCAGCGCGTGCTTTCCCGCAAGCCCCAGATCCATGTTGTCATCCGCCCGGTGGAATGGTGAGATCGGATCCTACAACCCGGAGGGAAGGGGCGAAAATGGCCGAAGATCGACAGGCGCGGGTGGCGAAGCTGATCGAGGAGCGCGCGCCGCACCGGGCGGTCCATGTCGACGACCTCGAATGGAAACGCATCCGCTGGCCGGGCGAATGGGGCAAGATCGCCTTCCATCCGCGCGCGGACGACCCGACCGAGCCTCTCTTCGGCGTCACCCGTTTCGAGCCGGGCGGCCACTTCCCCGACCACGCCCACGACTTCGCGCAGGTCTGGTACATCACCGAGGGCGAGTGCACGGTGAACGGCGAGACGCTGCGGGCCGGGACCTTCGTCTTCCACCCCGACCCCCATGTCGAGCGCGAGCTCCACACCGAGAACGGGGTGACCATCGTGTTCTGCCAGTATCCGGGACCCAACACCGGCGGAAGGCCGATCTACTCGGACCGCTTCGACATCGACGAACGCCGCGAGATGGCGGAAGAGCCGACCACGTTCTGAGGCCGGCCGTCGGCCCCGCATTTCCCGCCGATCGGGGAAACCGGGACGATCGACGCCGCTCCGTTCGAGCGTAACTCGCCAGTGTCGTGGTTCCGAAGTTCCATGGCATACAGCAGGACCGGTGCTCGGTCTCTCCGGTCACGCCTTCCCCACAATTCGTCATGCCCGGACTTGTTCCATTGCTGTCCGGTTTAATTCTGGCGAGCCGGGCGAAAACCTTGAGTGCAGGCGGGTTTCCGGCGGATTGCGCGACCCGGGACACGAAATCCGGCACGCCGGCATCCCTCCGTCCGTCATGCCCGGACTTGTTCCGGGCATCCATGTCTTGCGGCATCGCGGTGCGAGCCGGGAGCGGGCGAGGCGGCGGAGGGACGTGGATGCCCGGAACAAGTCCGGGCATGACGAGAGAGAGGGGAAACGCCGGAGGTCGCCCACATCGCCCGACAGTGTCCGCGCCATCGCTGCGAACCGGGTCCGGGGTGACAGGAGGGGGCGGAGACGGTCTCGCTCACGGGCGCGGAGCCCGTCGCAACGTTAAATCAGACAGCAGTGGAACAAGTTCGGACATGACGCGGTGGAGGCACCGGCCAGTTGGATGGAAACTTCGGAAACACGACACTAAGCACCTAAGCCGGGGGTTGTGATCCGTTTGGCGGCAGGATAGTATTTGTTTCTATCGGTCAAATAAAAAATACTTATAGTGGCCGATTGGAGCGGTAATTCCCAAAGCTTTGTGCGGGGCCTGTACAGCTAGCGGCCCAAAAGAAGTTGCGACACAGACAAGCTCAGTGGTCGACAAGTAACGCAAAGATTGGGAGGAACAAATGGCTAACACTGTATTTCGGGCGGAAATGGACAAATGGCCCGAGGATCAAGCGGTAAAGACCCACAATCGGTGGCACCCGGATGTCCCGATCGTGGAGACCTTCAAGCCCGGCGACGAGTTCCGGGTGGAGTGCTACGACTGGACCGGCGGGCAGATCAACAACGACGAGTCCGCCAACGACATCCGGGATGTCGATCTCTCGAAAGTGCACTATCTGAGCGGACCGTTCGGCGTCGAGGGCGCCGAGCCCGGCGACCTGATGGTCGTGGACATCAACGACATCGGGTGGCTGCCGGACTCGAAGTGGGGCTTCACGGGAATCTTCGCGCTGGAAAACGGCGGCGGGTTCCTCGACAAGCACTTCCCCGAGGCGCGCAAGGCGTGCTGGGACTTCCACGGCATCTACACCACGTCGCGCCACATTCCCGGCGTGCGTTTCCCGGGGCTCATCCATCCCGGGCTGATCGGCACGCTGCCTGACGCCGATCTGCTGAAGCGGTGGAACGACCGGGAGTCGGCCCTGTTCAACACCGATCCGGATCGTGTGCCGCCCCTGGCCACCCTGCCGGACGGCCTGGCGGGGACGACAACGGCGCTGATGGGGCAGTTGTCCGGCGACGCGGCCGCGGCCGCGGGTCGGGAAGGAGCGCGCACGGTGCCCGGGCGTGAGCATGGCGGAAACTGCGACATCAAGAACCTGTCGCGCGGTTCCACCTGCTACTTCCCGGTCTACCAGTCGGGCGGCGGGCTCTCGATGGGCGACATCCACTGGTCGCAGGGGGACGGCGAAATCACCTTCTGCGGCGCCATCGAGATGGCCGGCTGGATCGATATCGGCGTCGACGTGATCAAGGGCGGTGTCGAGAAGTACGGGATCACCAACCCGGTCTTCAAGCCCAGCCCGGTCGAGCCGAATTACTCCGAGTACCTGATCTTCGAGGGGGTGTGCGTCGACGAGCACGACGGCTCCCAGAAGTATCTGGATGCGACGGTTGCGTACCGCCGCGCCTGCCTGAACGCGGTCGAGTATCTCAAGAAGTTCGGCTATTCGGGCGAGCAGGCGTACATGATTCTGGGCACGGCTCCCGTCGAGGGTCGGGTCAGCGGAATCGTCGACATCCCGAACGCGTGTTGCACGGTTGCGGTTCCGACGGAGATCTTCGATTTCGATATCCGGCCGAACGCTTCCGGGCCGACCGTCCAGGTGAGCGGCGTAGACGTGACGTCCTGCAACTGATCGGTGCATGGCGGAGGCGGGGCGGCGATCGTCCCGCCTCCGCTTCGCATCCGGGTCCGCGGATGACGACCGGCGAGCGTTTGTGCGGTGCGGCGCACCGTCGCGCGTGCGCAACCGAAGCGGTGGCTCCGCGGAACAACTGACACGCGGAGGACTAGAAGATGCTCGGACTTGCATTGCTATATGTCGGAGCCGTCCTGTTCCTGAACGGGCTCTGGCTGATGGGCCGGATCGGCGATCGCGAGATCGCGATCATCAACATCTTTTCCGGCCTCCTCACCGCGGCCGTGGCGGCGTATCTGGCCTTCGGGCCGGGTGCCGATGCCGGCACGATCAGGGCCGCGGCGCTGACGCTGCTCTTCAGCTTCACCTATCTGTGGGTGGCCTATAACCGGTTCCACGACGTGGATGGCCGCGGTCTCGGCTGGTACAGCCTCTTCGTCGCCATCACCGTCGTCCCCGTGACCGTGGTCACGTTCATGGGCGCGGACTCGACGCTGGACTACTGGTTGGGCCTGTGCTGGGCTGCGTGGGCGGTGTTGTGGTTCATGTTCTTCCTGTTGCTGGCGATGCAGAAACCGATCGCCAAGGCGACGGGGGCCATGACCTCGATACAGGGCGTGCTGACCGGCTGGCTGCCCGGCTATCTGATTCTCGAAGGCTGGCTTGTTTAGCCGGGATTGCCGCCCGGCCCCTCGGGGGCCGGGCGGCACCCGGCTGGGCCACGGAGGAGAGCGCGATGCCGATTTACGGCTATGACTGCGAGGCGCACGGCCCGTTTACCGAGATGCGGCCGATGAGCCGGTCGTCGGAGCCGATGCCCTGCCCGGATTGCGGCAATGACGCCCCGCGCAGCATAAGCGCGCCGTTCATCGCCAACATGGATCCCAAGAACCGGATCGCGCATCAGCGAAACGAGAAGAGCGCGAACGAACCCAAAGTGGTTTCCCAAAATCCGGGCGGCCACAACCACAGCCACCCGCACAGCCATGGCCACAGCCACGGCGCGCGGCGCAATACCGGCCTGGGCGAGGGCCTGCACAACACGCATTCCCGCCCCTGGTCGATCGGTCACTGAAGGTCGAACCGGGCCCGCATCCCGTGCCATTATCGGCGCGCAAGCGTCGGCGAACGCGGAACGGACCGGAACATGACCTATTTGTGGGTTGCGATCGGCAGCGCGATCGGCGGCGTCGGGCGCTACTGGTGCGGCGCGATCGTCGCGGAACGGTTCGGCGACGCCTTCCCATGGGGCACATTGCTGGTCAACGTGGCGGGATCGTTCCTCATCGGCGTCGTGGCAGCGATGGGCGATTCCTACGACCGGCCATGGCTTCCCGCGCAGGAGGTCCGGGCCTTCATCGTGGTCGGGTTCTGCGGGGGTTACACCACCTTCTCGGCCTTCAGCCTGCAAACGCTGGTACTGCTGCGCGAAGGCGCGTGGACTCACGCCATGGCCAACATCGTGCTGTCGGTGGTGCTCTGCCTGGTCGCCGTCTGGCTGGGCTATCTCGCCGGCGGCGGGTTGAGCTCGCCTCAACTCCCCCGGTAGGTCGTGTAGCCGAACGGAGAGACCAGCAGGGGGACGTGGTAGTGCTCGCCGGCGCTCGCGATGCCGAAGCGGATCACGACCACGTCAAGGAAGGGAGGCGACGGCCCTTCGTGCCCGGCGTCGCGGAAATAGTCGCCGACATGGAAGATCAGCTCGTACACGCCCGCGCCGAATTCCTCGCCTTCGAGAATGGGCCCGTCGCAACGCCCGTCCGCGTTGGTGGTCGCCGCGGCGACCGCCCGGTTCTGGTCCTCGGCGCGGTAGAGCGCGATCCTGACCCCCGCCGCCGGGCGGCCGTTCGCGGTATCCAGCACATGCGTCGTCAGCCTACCCATCGCCCCGCTCCTTCCGCATGAACGCCGTCGCCAGGAAGCGGCCCACGTCCCGGTTCGACCGCGCCCGCACCTTGTCGTCGCGGCCGATCATGTAGCCGTCGCCGGCGACGCAGAGCCCGAGAATGACCCGCCGCAGCCAGGGGTCGGTCATCGGCAGCCAGGTGCGCCGGTCGCGCGCGATGCCGGCGCGGCTGACCCGGAAGCGGCAATCGGCGAGGCTGCGGCCGATCTCGAACGGCCCCTCCCAGGCGCCGTCCCACTGGTGATAGGCGCCGTCATAGGCGACCGTCCTGACCGGGGCCCCGCCCTTTCTCAAATCGGCCGCGATCTCCGCGCAGCGCTCCGGGTCGATCAGCGCGTCCTCCTTGCCCCAGACCATCAGCACCGGCGCGCCGGTCGCCCTGCTGTCTTCGAGCCGCGCGATACAGGGACCGTAGAACGCGACATGGGCGGCGAAGCGGCGTCCGTCGGGCGCCATCGTTTCGGCGACCTGCGAATAGGCGGCGAGCACCGACGCCATGCCCCCGTATGAGAACCCCATCAGCGCGATCCTGCGCGGATCGACCGCCTCGTGGCGGTCGAGGAAACGGAGCCCGGCATACGCATCGGCGATCATCATCGTCTCGGTGATCTCGAGCAGCCGTTCGATGAAGCCGCTGGCGCGGTCGCGGCGTGCGCCGAACACGTCGATCACCAGCGCCGCGACGCCCATCGCCGCGAACTGGCGGGCATAGGTCAGCTCGCGCTGGTAGAGCACGCCCGCGGCGCCGTGAAGAAGCACCACCGCTGGAACACGCCCCCCCTTGTTCAGGTCCACCGGGAGGAACAGGGTCGCCGGCACGGGCGTCGGCTCGAGCGCCTTCGCGCGGAAATCCGAAAGCCCGAACGGGCTCGCGCTTTCGAGCGTGACGGAAACGCCCAGATCGTCGGCGTAGCCGTCGACGGCGGGCCAGCTTCCTTGCGCGAAGGCCGGCGTCTGCGCCCGAGCCGGCGCGGAGGCCGCCGCCGCGAGGAAGAGCAGGGCGGCCGCGAGGGCGCGCGCGCTATTCAATCTCCGCGCCCTCGGCGATCCAGCGCCCGAGGATGCGGCGCTCCTCGTCGGTCATCTCGGTCTCGTTGCCCACCGGCATCGTCCTGGTCAGCACCGCGACCGCCCGGATCTTGGGCGCCTGGTCGCGGATCTGCTCGGCGGTGTCGAAGGCGACGTTCTTGGGCGGCTTGTCGAAGTTCTCGTCCGACGGCTTCGCCGCGTGGCAGGAGACGCAGCGCCTGGCGACGATGTCGTAGGCCTCGGCGAAGGTGACCGGGTCCGCGTCCTCGTCCTCCGCGGTCATCGTCCCGCCGGGCAGGCTCGCATAGACCACCGCGAGGATCAGGACCACCGATGCCGGGATCGGCCAGATCCGGCTCTGGCCCGCGTTGCGCAGGTTAAACCAGTGGCGCACCAGCGCGCCCGCGATGAACACCACGATCAGCACCGCCCAGGCATGTTCGTGGCCGAACGTGCTCGGGTAGTGGGCGGAGATCATGATGAAGATGACCGGCAGGGTCATGTAGTTGTTGTGGACCGAGCGCTGCTTGGCGTTGAAGGCGAGCCGGGCGTCGAGCGACGTTCCGGCCCTGGTCGCGTCGACCAGCTTCTGCTGCGCCGGGATGATTATCATCCACACGTTGGCGACCATGATGGTGCCGAGCATCGCGCCGACATGCATGTAGGCGCCGCGCGCGCTGAACACATGGGTGAGCCCGTAGGTCACGAGGATCAGGAGCCCGAAGCCGATGCACTCGACCGTGACGCCCCGGTGCCGGAGCGGCGACTTGTAGAGCGCGTCGTAGACGAACCAGGACGCCGCCAGCAGCACGATCCCGATGGCGATCGCCTCGGGCTTCGAGAGATCCGCGACGTTGCGGTCGATCAGGTAGATCTCCGCCCCGTAGTAATACATCAGGCAGAGCAGCAGGAAGCCGGTGATCCAGGTCCACGCCGCCTCCCATTTGAACCAGTGCAGGGTGCGCGGCACCTCCTCGGGCGCGAGGTCCATCTTCTCGACGACGTAGAACCCGCCGCTATGGGTCATCCAGAGCTCGCCCTCCACGTTCCTGCGCGGCGGGTCGGGCTTCTCCAGGTGGCTGTCGAGCCACATGAACAGGAAGGACGAGCCGATCCAGGCGATGCCGGTGATGATGTGGGCCCATCTGAGGACCAGATTGACCCACTCGCTGAGGATCGATTCCATCGCGGCGTCTCAGTCCTGCAACAGGTCGAACAGCCGGAACCGGCCGATCGAACCGATATTGCGCAGCGCCTCTTCCATCTCCTCCGCTTCGTCGTTGGCGAGGCGCCGCTCGAACGCTTCGAGAATACTGTCCTTCGTATGCAATCGGACCGCAACGATAAAGGGAAAACCGAAGCGGTCGCGATAGGCCCCGTTGAGCCGGTGGAACCGCTCGAACTCCCCGTCGCTCAGCCGGTCGAGTCCGGCGCCCTGCTGCTCGCGCGTCGAGTGTTCGGTGAGCGCGCCGGCCCGCGCCGCCTTGCCGGCAAGGTCGGGATGGGCGCGGATCAGGGCGAGCTTCATGTCCTCGTCGGCCGCGGCGATCGCCGCCGACATCGCCTCGAAGACGTCCTCGACCGAGGCGAAGGGCCGCGCCGCCCAGGCCTCTCCCGCGATCCACGGCGAATGCTCGAAGACCGGGCCGAGCGCGGCGGCGAACTCCTCGCGCGTCGCGTCGTTGAGTTCGGCGAGCTTCACGGCGCCCGGACCTCCTCGACCGCCGCCAGCACCCGCTCTGGCGTCGCCGGCGGGTCGAGGCGGACGAAGCGGCGGCGATCCGCGAGCGAGGCCACCGCGTCCCGGATCGCGAGCCAGACCGAGAGCGCCAGCATCAGCGGAGGCTCGCCCACCGCCTTGGAGCGGAAGATCGTGGGGTGGGGGTTGGGGGAATCCTCCAGGATGTGGACGTTGAAGACGGGCGGCACGTCGCGGCTGCCGGGGATCTTGTAGGTCGAGGGGCCGTGCGTCCCGAGGCGCCCGTCCCCGTCCCACCACAGCTCCTCCATCGTCACCCAGCCCATGCCCTGCACGAACCCGCCCTCGATCTGGCCGAGGTCGATCGCCGGGTTCAGCGAGGCCCCGCAATCCTCCAGGATATCGGCGCGCAATACCCGGTTCTCCCCGGTCAGCGTGTCGATGGCCACCTCGGCGATGCAGGCGCCGTAGGCGTAGTAGAAGAACGGGCGGCCCTGCATCGTCTCGCCGTCCCAGTGGATGTCGGGGGTGCGGTAGAAGCCGGTGGCCGAGAGCGAGACGCGCTCCGCCCAGCTCATCTTCGCGAGCTCGTCGAAGGCGAGGCTCTGATTCCCCGCATAGACGCGGTTGTCGGCGAAGCGGATCTCGCCGGGCCCGACCCCGAAATGCTCCGCAGCGACGCCGGCCATCCGCTCCTTGATCCGGTTGGCCGCGTCCAGCGCTGCCATGCCGTTGAGGTCGGAGCCCGAAGACGCCGCGGTCGCCGAAGTGTTGGGCACCTTGTCGGTGGAGGCGGGCGAGACCCTGATCCGGTCGAGGTCGATCTGGAACGCCTCCGACACGATTTGGGCGATCTTGACGTAGAGACCCTGCCCCATCTCGGTGCCGCCGTGGTTCAGGTGGACGCTTCCGTCGGTATAGACATGGACCAGGGCGCCGGCCTGGTTGAGGCTCTTCACGTTGAACGAGATGCCGAACTTGATCGGCACCATCGCGATGCCCTTCTTGATCACCGGGCTGGCTTCGTTGAACGCCGCGACCTCGCGCCGGCGGGCCGCGTAGTCGGCGCGCTCGCAAACGCCCTCGACCACCTCCTCGATGACGTTGTCGTCGACGACCTGGCCGTATGGCGTGACGTTCTTCGGCGCATCGCCGTAGTAGTTGGCGCGGCGCACCGCCTCCACGTCCATGCCGAGGGTGCGCGCGATGTGCTCGATCGCGATCTCGATCGCCACCATTCCCTGCGGCCCGCCGAAACCGCGGAAGGCGGTGTTCGACACCGTGTTGGTCTTGCAGCAATAGCCCCGGAAATGGGCGTTCGGGATGTCGTAGCAGTTGTCGGCGTGGCACAGCGCGCGCCCCATCACCGAGGTCGAGAGGTCGGCGACGTTCCCCGCCCGCGACGCGAACAGGAAGTCGAGCCCGGCGATCCGCCCCGTCCCGTCGAAACCGGCCTCGTAGCGGAACAGAAAGTCGTGCCGCTTTCCGGTGACGATCATGTCGTCGTCGCGCGCGAGCCGGAGCTTCACCGGCAAGCCGGATGCCCGCGCAAGCACGGCGGCGATGGCGGCGACAATGGTCGCCTGGCTCTCCTTGCCGCCGAACGCGCCGCCCATCCGCCTGACCTCGACGGTGACCGCGTTGGCCGGCAGGCCGAGCGTATGCGCGACGCCGTGCTGGACCTCGGTCGGGTGCTGGGTCGAGGAATAGACCAGCATGTCGGCGTCTTCCCGCGGCACGGCGAGCGCGACCTGGCCTTCGAGGTAGAAATGATCCTGCCCGCCGCAACCCGCCTCGCCGGAGACCCGGTGCGGCGCGGCGGCGATCGCGGCCGCCGCGTCGCCCCGCTTCATGACCTGCGGCGTGGCGACGTAGCTCTCGCGCTCCAGCGCCTGCTCGATGGAGAGCACGGGCTCCAGCAGCTCGTACTCGACCGCGACCAGCGCCGCCGCCCGCCTCGCGGTGTCGCGGTCGGCGGCGGCGACGGCGGCGATCGGGTGGCCCACGTATTCGACGACGCCGTCGGCCAGGATCGGCTCGCCCGAGAAGATCGGCGCCACGTCGTTGACGCCCGGTATGTCGGCGGCGGTGACGACGGCGCTCACCCCGGGGACCGCGCGTGCCTCCGCGCAGTCGATGGAGCGGATGCGCGCATGCGGGTGCGGGCTGGTGGCGAGCCAGACTTCCTGCGTTCCGGGAAGGGCGGGCATGTCGTCGATATAGACCGCGCGCCCGGTGACGTGCTTCTCGGCGCTGTCGTGGCGCCACGCGCGGTGAACCCCGCCCTTGAACGCCGATGCGGTCACAGCGCGAACACCCCGGTCGGCGCGTCCCCGCCCGCGGTCTGGAGAAGGAGGCGTTCCAGCAGGTTGGCGGCGACGGTGGCGCGGTAACGGGCGCCGGCACGGAAATCGTCGATGGGCTCGAAGTCGTCCGCCATCGCCCGCTTCGCGTCTTCGACGGCCGCCTCGTCCCATGACCTGCCGGTCAGCGCCCGTTCGGCGTGCCGCGCGCGCTTGGGCGTCGCCGCCATGCCGCCATAGGCGATCCTGGCGTCGGTCACGCGGCCGTCCGCCAGGGTGAGGCGATAGGCCCCGATCACCGCGGAAATGTCCTGGTCGTAGCGCTTGGAGACCTTGTAGGTGCGGAAGAATTCGTCGGCGGCGAGGCGCGGGACCCGTACCGCCTCGATCACCTCGCCCGGGCGCAAATCGGTCTTGCGGTAGTCGAGGAAGAAATCCTCGATCGCCATCTCGCGCGGGCCATCCACCCCCCGCAGGACCAGCGTGGCGTCGAGCGCGATCAGGCAGGGCGGCGTGTCGCCGATGGGCGAGGCGTTGCCGATATTGCCGCCGATCGTGCCGAGATTGCGGATCTGGCGCGAGCCGATGCGGCGGATCAGCTCGCCCATCCCCGGGTATTCGGCGTCCAGCACGGGAAGCGCCCGCGTATAGGTGACCGCCGCGCCGATCTCGATCTCGTCCTCGCGGACTTCCAGCCGGTTCAACTCTTCGACCCGTGCGACGGAGATTATGGCGTCGAAGGCGCGGCGCTCCTTGGAGAACAGCAGCCCGAGATCGGTGCCGCCGGCGAGGATCGGGGCGTCCGTGTGCTCGGTGCGCAGCGCGATCAGCTCGTCGAGCGTCCGGGGCGCGAAGAAGATCTGCACCCCGGCCCCGTAGTCCGGCCCGGCCTCCGGAACCGGCGCGGCGGACGCCCCGGCGGGCGCGCGCTCCGCCTTGCGGGCGGCATCGACGATCGGCCGGTACCCGGTGCAGCGGCAGAGATTGCCGGCAAGCGCGTCGTGGATGGTCTCGACCTCCGGCTCCTCGCCGCCTTCGAGGAAGGCGAAGAGCGCCATCGCGATCCCCGGCGTGCAGAACCCGCACTGGCTCGCATCGGCCTCGACCATGGCTTGCTGGAGCGGGTGGAGACCGCCGTTCGCCGCCAGCCCCTCGACGGTCAGGAGCGCCCTGCCGGCGAGCTGCGGCACCGCCATCAGGCAGCTGTTGACCGCCTCGTGGCGCAGCCCGCCACCGTCCGGGATGCCGAGCACCACCGTGCAGGCGCCGCAATCGCCCTCGGCGCAGCCCTCCTTGGTGCCGGTGAGGCGCTTCTCCGTCCTCAGCCAGTCGAGCACCGTCGTCGCCGGCGGCACGTCCCGGATCTCGCAGGGCTCGCCGTTAAGCAGGATTCGGATCGATCGCCCGGCCACGCTTCGCCCGGCCTCCGTTAGCCTCGAAAGCCGGCGATTATAGGAGCGGCGCGGAAGGTGCGGAAGGTGCGCGGTACGCCCCACGCGTCTCGAACGGGTCTACACGGCGGCGCCAAATGTGACAATTGTCAGTTGTCAGGCGACATAATAAGGTGGTGCAATGATCGCGTCGTTTCGTCATCGGGGTCTGAAAGCGCTCTACGACGGCAGGACGGCACGGCGCGTGGCGCCGGCGCATGTCGAGAAGCTGCGCGACATCCTGGCGGCGCTCGATCTCGGCAGCAGGCCGCAAGACATGAACTTGCCGGGTTTCCGCCTGCACGAATTGAAGGGACCGCTGAAGGGCAGTTGGGCGGTTTCGGTATCCGGCAACTGGCGCGTCACCTTTCGGTTCGAGGACGGCGCGGCGGTCGACGTGGACTATGTTGACTATCACTGAGGAGACCGGACATGGGCATGCATAACCCGCCCCATCCGGGCGGCATCGTGAAGCGGCAATGCCTCGAACCCTTGGGGCTCACCGTGACCCGGGCCGCGGAGGGGCTGGGCGTCACGCGGCAGGCGCTCTCGGAACTGGTGAACGAGCGCACCGGCGTTTCGGTGGAGATGGCGATACGGCTTTCCAAGGCCTTCGGCTCGACGCCCGAGACCTGGCTGGGAATGCAGATGGCTTACGACCTGTGGCAGGCCCGCCACCGGGCCGATGAAATCGCGGTGGAACGCTTCGCGGCGGCGTGATCGGCGCGTTTCGTTACGAGTGTCCCGATCCGGAGCGCGTTTCCGTGCCTCCATACGGCGCTTCGCCCTACCCCGGCGGGGCGGCCTGGACGATGGGCTGGACGAACTGGAGCTCCATGTCCCAGGGGAAGTAGATCCAGGTGTCCTGGCTGACCTCGGTGATGAAGGTGTCGACCATGGGCCGGCCGGCGGGCTTGGCGTAGACGGTGGCGAAATGCGCCTTGGGCAGCATGTCGCGCACCAGCGAGGCGGTCTGTCCGGTATCGACCAGGTCGTCGACGATCAAGAGCCCCTCGCCGTCGCCCTCGATCCCCTTGAGGATCTCGATCCCGCCCTGGTCCTTCCAGTCGTAGGAGGTGACGCAGATGGTGTCGATAATGCGGAGCTCGAGCTCGCGGGCGACGATCGCGGTCGGCACCAGCCCGCCGCGGGTGACCGCGATTACCCCGTTCCACGGCCCCATCGAGGCGAGCCGCCAGGCGAGCGCCCGGGCATCCCGGTGGAGCTGCTCCCAGGAGACCGGGAAGCCCTTGGTGTATCTCTCCTCCATAGGCCTCTCCCCGCGCCGCGTCAGCCGGCCGCCGCCTGCTCGCGCGCTTCCTTCTCGCGCTCCCACGCGGCGAATTCCTCCGCCGTCAGCCCCCAGCTCGGCGGCGCCTTGAGGTATTCCGTCTCCTCCGGCGTGTTCTCGCGCCCCAGCACCTCGTTGCGGTGCGGGAAGCGGCCGAAGCGGCGGATCGCGTCGTGGTGGCCGATCGCGGCCTGTAGCGCGCGCTCCTCGCCGAGCCCCCTGTAGAGCACCACCGCGCGCTCCTGGTCGGCGAGGTGTTCGCTGTGCTCGAAGGGGAGGTAGAAGAACACCTTGAACGACGAACAGAGGCCCTCGTCATGGCCCCGCTCCAGCGCGGCGCGGGCGATCTCGCGCGCCTTGGCGTCGGATGCGAAGGCGCGCGGCGTGCCGCGGAAGATGTTGCGCGGGAACTGGTCGAGCGCAAGGATCAGCGCGAGGCACTCGGCCCGGGACTCGACGAAACGGTCGAACGCCCCGCCGGCGGCGCGTTCGTGGATTTCCCCGAAGCGCCCGGCGATTTCCCGGTCGAACTCCGGCGTCGATCGGAACCACACCTGCTTCCGCTCGAACTCGGCGGAGAGGTCGGTGGTCTCGAACCAGAATGTCAGAATGTCTTCCGCGACCGGATGCATGAGGGGAAACCGCCAGGATGCTCGGAGGGCGGGCAACTTAGCACGGCGGCGGGGCGGGCGGTACAGAAGACCCCGCGATTCCCTCCCGTCATGGTCGGCGGAGGCCGACTATCCATGATTTTCTTTTGTTCCACCGCGTCAGAAAAACTCGTGGATGGTCGGCCTCCGCCGACCATGACGAATTGAGAGTCCACTGAGGCGAACCCGGGAAGCGAGACAGAATCCGGGTCCCGATGGCACGCCGCGCCCGAATGTCTCGAACGCAATGGAGCGCCCGCGGGCGCTCCTAAATAGGCGTCGGGCGAAACCGTATATCCGCCACCCGACTGCGGACCTATAGTTTGTTCGTTCCTTCGGAGCAACCGCGATGACCGAGACCGTAACGATCCCGAGAGCCGAGTACGACCGCCTGCGCGCCATGGAGGAAGACTTCGAGGACTTCCGGGCGGCGCTGGACATCGAGGCGCGGGTCGCCGCGGGAGAGGAAGAGCTTGTCCCGTCGGAAATCGCCGACCGCCTCATCGACGGGGCGTCGCCGCTCAGGGTCTGGCGCGAATACCACGGCCTTTCCCAGTCGAGGCTTGCACGGGTCTCCGGCGTCAACCGGGTGCAGATCGTCGAGATCGAGGCCGGCCGCAACGCGGGCTCGGTGAGAACCCTTCGCAAGCTCGCCGGTGCGCTCGGCGTGGCGCTGGACGACATCGTTCCGGGGTGACGGATGCCGGAGTTCATCGCCGAGAGCGAGCCCGCGATCAGGCTCGGCTTCTTCCTCGGCATCTTCGCCGCGGTGGCGCTCGGGGAGCTGGCCGCGCCGCGGCGGGCGCCGAGCCAGCCGCGCTGGCTGCGCTGGTACGCCAATATCGGCGTCGTCGCGTTGAACACCGTGGCGCTGCGGCTGCTCGTGCCGATGGTCCCGGTCGCGCTGGCGGTCGTCGCGGAGGAACGCGGCTGGGGCGTCTTGAACATGGTCGCGCTGCCGTTCTGGCTCGAGGTCGCGATCGCGGTCGTCGTCCTCGATCTCGTGATCTATCTCCAGCACGTCATGTTCCACGCGGTGCCGGTGCTGTGGCGGCTGCATCGCATGCATCACGCGGATCTCGACTTCGACGTCACCACCGGCACCCGCTTCCACCCGTTCGAGATCCTGCTGTCGGTGCTGCCGAAATTCGCGGCGGTGATCGTCATCGGCCCGGCGGCGCTCGCCGTGGTGATCTTCGAGGTGCTGCTGAACGGGACCTCGATGTTCAACCACGGCAATCTGCGCCTGCCTTCGGGGCTCGACCGGGTGCTGCGCCTGATCGTCGTGACGCCCGACATGCACCGCGTCCACCATTCCGACATCGCCGCCGAGACCAACAGCAATTTCGGCTTCAGCTTCCCCTGGTGGGACCGCCTCTTCGGCACCTACCGCGCCCAGCCGGCGCTGGGCCACGAGGCGATGACGATCGGCCTCGACACGTTCCGCGACCCCGCCGAGCTCCACCTCCACAACCTGCTCATCCAGCCCTTCAGGGGCGGCCAAGGCGATTATTCGATCAACCGCCGGTCCCGGTGAGGCGGGCGGTGAAGTCGGTGCTTGGCGCGAATCGGCATCGATATGTATGCTGAGCGCCGGCTCTTGCTACCAAATATGGGGTCCTGGGTGGCAACGCGTCGACACGACACGCTGAACGAGCACGGGCAGGGCGACCTGTTCGGCGCCGCGCCGGCGGAGGCCTACCGGCCCGATCCGGAGCGGGTGCGCCGCCGCATCGAGAGCATCCTCAAGGAACTGCGCGGCGAGATATCGGCCCGGCACTGGGAATACGGGCGGGCATCGTTCGTCAGGATGGCGTTCCCCAACCTGACATGCTGGCTGCCCGACGACGAGGCGGCGCGGCTGGAGGCGGAATTCGAAGCGGAGATGACGCGTCTCCGGGCCGCCTGAAGGCGCCGCCGGCCTATTCGCAGGCATCCCCAATCTATCGGGACGCTGCCCGGCAGTCGTACCGTGGCCGTGGCGAAGGGTTTCACGTTAGCTGTTCGAGAAATTTTGCCTGCAGCTTGAGTTCGACCTCCATCGCCTTCAACTGCGTCCCCGAGTTCTTGCGTGCCTGAACGAATTGCGGCCAGCGATCTCGAAGCAGCCTCATGGCCTTGTCGAATTCATAGAACGGCCGAGGGGAAGCGTCGAAGTCGTAATTGTCGCCGTCAAGCACATAGTGCTCGACAAGTCTTTCCATGCCTATCCAGCCCAGCGCGACCGCCAGCGCCTCCAGCGTGCATACCGGTTTCCCCCGACCGTCACGCAACGGCCATCGCTCGAAATACGGCGGATACGGTTCGGGCCATGGACGGTCTCGCGGAGAATCGGGAATTGGCAGATCGAGTTCGAATTCGATAGTCCGAACGCCGCGGTCATCGACGAAATGCAAAAAAACACCGTCGATTTCGATCGTCGCCGTTGCGTTGCCGAAGTTTTCGTCGTCGTAAGTTTCGTGGACCAGCCCGGGCTTGCCCTCCCCTACGCCTGAGAGCTGTTCCAACACCTCCCTCGCGAATTCATTGCTCATGACAAAGTCTCGGGATTACGGAACGAACGCTACTTGGGACGGCAGGACGCGGACGCCCTGGCTTCGCAAGAATCTGATCTCCCTGAAGTACGAGCTGGCCCTACGGGCGAACAAAGGATGATGGGAAAATACGAACTTGTCGTTTCTGTCGATCGCGCTTTGCAGAAAGCTGCGGTTTAACCGCCACCGATGGGCGGAACTCATTCCGTTCCAGATCGCAGCCGGCACATTGAACGTTACAACGGAATCCAGCCTGTTCGCGAGAGCCAAATACCCGGGATGGTGACCAAGCACTACATTCGTCATAGTGCGTATTGCGCCTTACAGTCGACGGTTCTGCCCATGTGCATGATCGGTTCCGGTTCCCGTACCCGAACGGTTTCCCTGCCATCGCACTGAAATCCACGGTAGATGAGGGATCCGCCCCTTGCAATCGTAAAAGGAAGTTGTCGTCGTCGCGCATGGCCTCCATAAGGGTCGATCGTCCCCTGCTGTCCCACCCACCCGTCTTGCCATCGCGTCCGCATTGACACCGCCGGCCCGCCGCCTAGATTCCCCCCGTACCCGATTACACCGAGAGAGGATCCCGCCCATGGCCCCGGCACCCGAATTCGCGCGCCCCGACCAGGTGGGCGGCGCGTACAAGGACCTTCTGGTCCGCCTGATGACGCGCCAGATCTATGCCGAGACGGCGACCGCCGAGGTGTTCGGGAAGGCGATCTCGGTCGCGCCGAACTGGAAGGAGAAGGCGCTGGCGGCCGAGTTCGCGGCCGAGGAGGCGCGCCACAGCCAGGGGCTCTACGACCTTCTGCTCGACCTCGGCGAGGACCCCGAGGAGATCATCGCCGGCCGCCCCGACGCCGCCGATTTCTGGCAACTCGACCTCGACAACTGGCTCCACATCGCGGTGTTCAACTTCACCGTCGACCGCGCCGGCAGCCACCAGATCATGGAATACCGCCAGTCGTCCTACACCCCCTGGGCGGACAGCCAGGAGGAGGTGCTGGCCGACGAGGAGGACCACTACGACAACGGCGTCGAGAATTTGAAGGAGGTCGCGAAGGACCCGGCCCAGCTCGCCGAGTTCCAGGCGATCTTCAACCGGGTGCTGCCCAACTGCGTCAAGCGCGCCTTCGGCCGGCTGACCGGGGCGGACAACGATTTCTGCCTCGAGCACGGGCTCAAGCGGAACACCACCGAGGCGATCGTCAACCGCTACCTGACCGAGATGCGCGGCCACATGGAAGGCACCGGCCTCGTCTTCCCGCCGCTCGCCGCGTTCGACGCGATCGGGTGCGAACTCGCGCCCTCGAGCCGCGAGATCCTGGAGTCGCTCCAGGCGGGGTAGGGCGCGTCCCTCGATACGGCGCTGACGCGCCTACTCGGGATGAGGGAAAAAGGTAGCCTTCATCCTGAGTAGCGGCCAAGCCGCGTATCGAAGGACCCTCACCCCGCCAAAAACCCCCGCACTATCTCCAGCGTCTCCGCGCCCCGTTCGAGCTGCGGGATGTGGCCGCATTCCGGCAGCACCTCGACCCGGCTGCCGGCGATCCGGCTGCCGAACTCGGCGGCGTAGGTGGACGGGATCAGCGCGTCGTCCGCGCCCCAGACGATCAGCGTCGGCGCGGCGATTCGGTGGAGGCGCTTGGCGAGCCCCTTCTCGGGGATCGGCCAGACGAACTTTCCGGTGCAGCCGAGCGCCCAGATCAGCCCGGCGGTCGCCGCCATCGCCTCGGCGGGGTCGTCGGGCGGCGTGAACATCGCCCGCGCCGCCGGACAGCCGGGGTCCTTGAAGAGCAGCGCCGGAAGCTCGTCGGGCGGCGTCATGATCCAGTTGGCGATCGGCGCGTCCTCGCGCCACAGGCCGATCGGGGCGAGCAGGACGAGGCGCGCGAACAGGTCGGGGCGGAGCGCGGCGAGCTCCGCCGCCATCATGCCGCCGAAGGACTGGCCGACCGCCACCACCGGGCCTTCGAGATCGAGCGCGCGGATCGCCTCCTCGTAGATCAGGACGAGGTCCCACAGATCGTCGACGGCGTGGATCGCCTCGGCGTCGCCCTCGCCGGTCCCCGGATGCTCGGGCGCGACGATCGTCCAGTCCGCGCTCAACGCTTCCAGGAACGGGTCGAAATGGAGCCCCGCGGCCGGATGGAGGTAGACCAGCGGCGGACCCGACCCCGCCGTCTTGAAGCGCATCGCGAGCCGGCCGCCCCACACCCCGACTTCGCGCGCGCGAAGCGCGATCCCGGCCATCACGCGGCTCCCGGGAGCGCGTCGAGCTTCGCGCCGGCGGGCTCGGGGCTGCCGCCCAGGCGCTCCGGCCACCAGTGGTGCGGCCAGTCGTCGCCGACCCCCGCCGCGCGCAGCTTCGGCAGCACGCTCTCGGCGAACCGCGCGACGTTGCCCGCCACCAGGTCGCGCGGCATCGAGCCCATCTTGAGCATCGGCACCAGGTTGCCCACGCCGTAGCCGCGCGCGATGCCGATCAGCCGGTCGGCCACGGTGTCCGGCGAACCGACGACCGCCGCGCCGACCTCCAGGATGCGCTGGGCGCTCGCGTGGCGCATTTCGTGCGCGAAGCCGAAATCGCCGGCCTGGTCCTCCAGCAGGAAGCGGATGCCGGGGAGCGAGATCCCGCCCGGGATGGCGAGCTTGCCGATCTGGGTCGCGCCCGGCCCCTTGTTGAAGAAATATTCGAGATGGGGGCCGTAGACGCGCTCGGCTTCCTCGTCGGTCTCGCCGACGCAGACCGAGGCCATGAACGCCATGCGGTTGGGGTTGCGCGGCACGCCGAGCTCGTCGGCGATCTCCCAGTAGCGGTCGAACACCCGCCTGGCGGTCAGCTCGCTGCCGAACCAGCCGAAATAGTTGAAGCCGAAATTGTTCTCCAGCACGAGCCGCATGGTGGCCGGGTTGCCGACCCCGGTGATCCACACCGGGAGCGGCTGCTGCAGCGGCCGGGGCCAGATATTGACCGAGGGGAGCTGGGTGAAACGGCCGTTCCAGGCGAAGGGCTCGGTCTCCCGCCACGCGCGCAGGACGAGGCGCAGGTTCTCGTCGTAGCGGTGGCGCACCTCGATCGGCGGCACGCCGTTGTTGATCGAGGCGTCGAACATCAGCCCGACCGGGAAACCGGCCATCAGCCTGCCGCCCGAGATGCAGTCGATCATCGCGTATTCCTCGGCGACGCGGACCGGCTCGCGCGCCTTGCCGAGCGACCGGCCGACCGGATAGACCGCGACGTCGAGCCCCTCGGTCTCGGTGGCGTAGCCGATCGCCGCGCCGATCAGGCTCGGGTTGGCGATCATGTCGTATGAGGTCTGGGCGTGCTCGGTGAAGGCGACCCCGTCGAAGCCGGACCGGGCGGCCTGCATGATGTAATCGAGATAGTCCCGGAAGGCGGCCCGAACTTCGCCCGGCTCGGCGAGCGACCATGGCGCCGTCACCGTGCCCTCGTGGCGGTCCTGGAAGTCGTCGGGAAATTTGCGGTACTGGTTCTGCGCGAACGCCACGATCTTCATGGCTCTCTCCCCTTCGCGGCACCGGAAGGAAGCGTAGGACGGGGGCGGGGGCGGAGTCCATCGCCGTCGCCGGGGGAGGCGGCTTCCGCTTGCGGCAAGCGGACGAAAGTGCAAAGAAACCCGCATGACACGCGTCTCCATCGATCCAGGACTTCTACGCTGGGCGCGCGAACGTGCGGGACGCGGGCAGGCCGAACTCGCAGCGAAGTTCAAGAAGCTGCCGCAATGGGAGGCGGGCGAGGGCCGACCGACCCTGAAGCAGGCAGAGGCGTTCGCCCGCGCCGTTCATCTCCCCGTGGGATACCTGTTCCTCGCGGAACCGCCGGAGGAAGGTGTCCCCATCCCGGACTATCGCACCGTCGCCGGGCAGCCCGTGGCGCGCCCGAGCCCCAATCTTCTCGACACGATCTACGCCTGCCAGGAACGGCAGGCCTGGTATCGAGATTTTCTCCGGGGCGAACGGCGGCCGGAACTGGGGTTCGTGGGCAGCATCACCGTCGGGACACCGCCGGAAACCGCCGCCGCGCACATGCAGGACACGTTGGGCTTCGATCCCGCCGCCCGCCGGGACTGCCCGACCTGGAGCGACGCCCTGCGGCTGTTCATCGACCGCGCTGACGACGCGGGCGTGCTCGTCATGGTCAGCGGGGTGGTGATGAGCAACACCCGCCGCCGGCTCGACCCGGCCGAGTTTCGCGGCTTCGCGCTCTCCGACCCCCTGGCGCCGTTGGTCTTCGTCAACGGGGCAGACACGAGGGCGGCGCAGATGTTTACGCTGGCCCACGAGCTCGCGCATCTGTGGCTGGGCGCGTCCGCCCTGTCGAACAGTGAGGCCGCGGCCGGGCCGGGTTTCCGGCGGGAAGAGGTCTGGTGCAATGCCGTGGCGGCGGAGTTTCTGGTGCCTCTCGACAAGTTCCGGGCCGCACTGCAAGCGGACGAAGCGCTCCCGGACGCGCTCTCCCGGTTGGCCCGGTCGTTCAAAGTCAGCACCCTCGTCGTGCTTCGGCGCTTGCTGGACGCGGCCTGGCTCGACCGGGAGCGTTTCGATACTGCGTGGGAGCAGGAGACCACGCGCCTGCACGCCCTCGCGCAACGCGGCCGTGGAGGGGGCAATTTCTACCGGACGACGCTCTCCCGTGTGAGCCCCAGGTTCGCCCGCGCCGTCGTCGGCAGCACGCTCGAAGGGCAGACCCTCTATCGGGACGCCTTCCGGATGCTCGGCGTGTCGAAGACCGAGACCTTCAACAATCTCGGCCGCGAAGCCGGTCTGATGGGATGACCGGCTACCTGCTCGACGCCAACGTCTTCATCCAGGCCAAGAACCTCCACTACGGTTTCGACATCTGCCCCGGGTTCTGGGATTGGCTGGTCGAGCGGAACGGAGCGGGGTCGGTGGCGAGCATCGAAAAGGTCGCCGACGAGCTGCGCGCGGGCGGCGACGATCTGGCGGCGTGGGTGGAAGAACGGGGCGACAATTTCTTCTTGAGGCCGGACGCCGCGGTGGCGGCTGCACTTCCGACCGTGAGCGACTGGGCAGTCGGCGCCGGCTACGAACCTGCGGCGGCCGCGACTTTCTTGCAGGTTGCGGATTACTGGCTGGTCGCCCACGCGCTGGCCCACGATTGCGTCGTCGTCACGCACGAAGTCCCGGCGGACACCCTCCGCAAGATCAAGATCCCGAATGCCTGCATTGCACTCGGCCTGCGCTGCGTCACCCCCTACGAAATGCTGCGGCGAGAACGGGCGAGGTTCGTGTTGGAGCCGGGCCGATCGGCTTCCTCTGTCCCCGGGGGACGCGAAACCGGCGCCGTCGGGTAACGATGTTTCGCGCGGATCGGGTTTTTGCCACTTACGGTGCGTTCTTAAAGCGATGGATAGGTCAGCAAGCCTGTCCTTTGTTTCACGTGAAACATAGGTCAACACTATTGACCTATGTTTCACGTGAAACATTTGCGATGCGCCATTCTGTCCTGTTGCCTCCCGCGCCGCCGGGGACTAGATGGATCGAAAGCATTTCCGGGAGGACAGTTCCATGACCGACATCGTCATCGCGGGCGCCGCGCGGACCCCGATCGGCGCGTTCAACGGCGCGTTCGCGGGCGTCCCCGCCGCCGACCTCGGCAAGGTCGCGATCGGGGCGGCGATGCAGCGCGCGGGCGTCGACGGCGCCGATGTCGACGAAGCGGTGATGGGCCAGGTGCTGACCGCCGGCTGCGGCATGAACCCCGCGCGCCAGGCCGCGATGGCGGCCGGCATCCCCGAGGACAAGACCGCGCTCACCGTCAACCAGGTGTGCGGCTCCGGGCTCCGCGCGGTGGCGATGGCGGACCGGGCGATCCGCGCCGGCGACGCCGCCATCGCGGTCGCCGGGGGGCAGGAGAGCATGAGCCTCTCGCCGCACGCGGCCCATATGCGCGCCGGGCAGAAGATGGGCGACCTCGCCTTCACCGACACGATGATCAAGGACGGGCTGTGGGACGCCTTCCACGGCTACCACATGGGCACGACGGCGGAGAACGTGGCCGAGCGCTGGCAGATCGCCCGCGCCGAGCAGGACGAATTCGCCGCCGCCAGCCAGGGCAAGGCGGAGGACGCGCAGAAGGCGGGCCGGTTCGCGGACGAGATCGCGCCGGTCGTCGTCCCCCACCGCAAGGGCGACGTCACGGTCGAGGCCGACGAGTACCCGCGCCACGGCACCACGGCGGAGACGCTGTCGAAGCTGCGCCCGGCCTTCGCCAGGGACGGCACGGTGACAGCGGGGAACGCGTCCGGCATCAACGACGGCGCGGCCGCGCTGGTGCTGATGACCGCGGACGAGGCGGCCAGGCGCGGCATCGAGCCCATGGCGCGCGTCGTCTCCTGGGCGACGGCCGGGGTCGATCCGGCGCTGATGGGCTCGGGTCCGATCCCGGCGAGCCGCAAGGCGCTGGAGAAGGCAGGGTGGAGCATCGCCGACATCGACCTCGTCGAATCGAACGAGGCCTTCGCGGCGCAGTCCTGCGCGGTGGCGCGCGACCTAGGCTTCGACATGGAGAGGGTGAACGTCAACGGCGGCGCGATCGCGCTCGGCCACCCGATCGGCGCGTCCGGCGCGCGGATCCTGGTCACCCTGCTGCACGAGATGAAGCGACGCGACGCCGCGCGGGGGCTCGCCACGCTCTGCATCGGCGGCGGCATGGGCATCGCGATGTGCGTCGAACGCGGCTGAGCGGGGAGGACGGAACATGGCGCGCACGGCACTGGTCACCGGCGGCACCCGCGGCATCGGCGAGGCGATCTCGCTGGAACTCAGGGACGCCGGCTGCAGGGTGGCGGCGAATTACGGCGGCAACGACGAACGGGCGCGGGAATTCAGCGAGCGCACCGGGATCGCCGCCTACCGGTTCGACGTGGGCGATTTCGCGGCGGTGAAGGACGGCATCGCCCGGATCGAGGCCGATCTCGGCCCGGTCGACATCCTGGTCAACAACGCCGGCATCACCCGCGACGGCACGCTCCACCGGATGGAGCACGGCAGCTGGGAGGACGTGATCCGCACCAACCTGTCGTCCTGCTTCAACTGCTCGCGCGCGGTGATCGAGGGCATGCGCGAGCGCAAGTTCGGCCGCATCGTCAATATCGGCTCGATCAACGGCCAGGGCGGGCAGTACGGCCAGGTCAACTACGCCGCCGCCAAGTCGGGCATCCACGGCTTCACCAAGGCGCTCGCCCAGGAGGGCGCGGCCCAGGGCATTACCGTCAACGCCATCGCGCCGGGCTATGTCGACACCGACATGGTCCGCGCGGTGCCGGAGCGGGTGCTGGAGCGGATCGTCGAGCGCATCCCGGTCGGCCGGCTCGGCACCGCGCACGACATCGCCCGCGGCGTGTTGTTCCTGACCTCCGACGAGGCCGACTTCATCACCGGATCCACGCTGAGCATCAACGGCGGCCAGCACATGTACTGAGGCGCGGTGGACTTGACGCCGACCGTCGAACACGTTACATGTAACAGAGCGGTTCATGGGAGATTTGCCATGTCCGATCGTTCGGCCGCCCGCCGTGTGAGGAAGCACCGCGACTCGCTGCGGGCCAGGGGGCTTCGCCCGGTGCAGATCTGGGTTCCCAATACGAGGGCCCCGGGCTTCGCCGAGGAGTGCAGGCGCCAGACCGCCCTCGCGGCGGCATCCGACCGCGCCGATCCAGAGCTGACCGGTTTCGTCGACGCCGCGCTAGAAGACCTCGGGAACTGGGAGTGAGGCGCGGCGACCTCGTCACCGTCGCTCTGCCCGGCGATTTCGGCAAACCCCGCCCGGCCCTCGTCGTCCAGTCCGATCTGTTTTCCGGCCACGCGACGGTCACCGTCCTGCCGGTAACCTCGACCGCGGCCGATGCGCCGCTCTTCCGCCTGCCGGTCGATCCTTCTCCGGATAACGGCTTGCGCGAGCGGTCCTTCGTGATGGTCGACAAGACCATGTCCACCCGCACAGAAAAACTCGGCGCCATGTTCGGCCGGCTCGGCCGAGCCGACATGAGCCGGGTCAATCGGGCGCTGGCGTTGTTCTTGGGTATCGCGTCGTGAGAGCCAATATATTCACTCGCCGTCTACGGCTGGTCTGTAGTGAGACGGCAATCACCTGACAGTTCAGGCCGCGCTGGCGCGCGACCGGAAATTATGGGAACACTGAGTACATGATAGTCCATATAATCTCCCAGGCGTTTCCCTAAATGCCTTGCGATTGAAAACGCTGGACTTCCCAACGACCGCCTGGTCCCGGAGTAATGACCTCCTTTAGGTCTGACAGTTCCGATGGCAACGCTGGCGCTGAGCCGCCAATGGCCACCGCGCATTGTGGGTTGGGATCGCTAATTTGATCCAACAATTCCCTTTCCAAATTTTCGATCCACTCTGGCAACGCTCTGACCCTTCGGAATTCAAATTTTGCGTCATTCAATTCCAAAGAACCGCTGGCCAATCGTTCGATTATTGGTACCGAAGCACTGCCTCCGGTCAGTAATACATGTACGGGCATGGGTTTACCTGTACGTAAATTTGCCGCCTTTATCTTGGATAGATAATCGTCAGAAAATACACCCCGCATAATATTTTGCCTTATAGTTAATAGTTCTTCTCCACGCTGTTTATAGGTACCATCGTTTAGCACGGTTTCAATGTCCAATTTTGCTCGAATACCCGGTCGTAGAGCGTATTCCACAGTGCCTTCGAAAAAAAGTATTTCCTTTAGCATTCTGATCTGGGAACTCAAATCTCTACTAATTAACGAAAAATCGCCTTCGCTGCGTGGCGCACCATTATTAGGATTGATGCCTGCGGTGGTCAAAAATATAGGCCGTAATATCGCATCGATTTCGTTGCCAGCAATTCGACACATTTTTACGGTCGGTGTTATTAACGCATATCTTACTCCGTCCTCCATTTCAGAATCAACAAACGCTTGAAACACCGCAAAATCTGTCGTTCCAGCACCTGCGTCCACAACAAACAAAATTCGTCGAGATTGCCCTATTTCTTGTTCCATTTCGTCGCCAAAGCGAGACGCACCCGCTGCAACGGGCTCCCTCACTGTCGGACACTCGGCCAACAAATGCTCAAATCGTTCGGTATCGATTTCCCGAATCGCCCGAAGCGTCGGCAACACGTCAGGAAGTCGAATTCGGTCCCACCCGCTACGAAAGCTGTCGGCCGCAACCTGAGCCTTTATCATCGATTCGGACAAGACTTTCTTCGCCCACTTCGATCTGGTTTCACCATTATTCAACTCATCGACAGCATTCTCAAAACAAGGTATTGCGAAACGGCGCCTGATGGAGCGCAGCATTGTATCTTCCGCTTCGTCAATCTTGCCGTGCTCTTCTTCAATCGACCGTTTGAGCGCAGCAAGGGCACTGTCCGTTAGCCAGCCGAGATATAATACTAACAAGTCCCCCTTTGTAATTCCGGCGTCCGTTGGATCGATTGTCTTGTCTACGGGGACCTCGTTCAAGTCGAGACCAACCTCGGTTTCGCTCAATATACGTTTAATATTGTCAAAAATTCTTCTTCCATCATCTAACTCTTGTCGGTGCTGAGCTTCAGCCTCATCGCCAAAAAATACTCTTTCGCCAGCCGAAATAAAAATAGCGGATGGAAGCGTAAACCTGTCCTTGCCGCCAGCAGCTTTTCCCAAGTTTAGAGGTAAGGTTTTCTCTATCGAATCGAGGGCAGCCCAAGCCTTGGACATTGCGGTCCCAAAATCAATACAAAGCCTCATGTCCGACTCCTCCGGCCCGATTGCCGTGGCCGCTTGCAAATTCGGCAGATTGGTTTCCGGAGGCGATGCATACTCCTTTTTGTTTTGGGTTGTTATTTCCTCATTGCCTTCTGTTGGGCCTCTTGCACGGTCTCCTTTTTCTATCGTGTCCGCCGGATGTTCGGTTGTTGGGACAACGGGTTTGCCATCCGTCAGCAAATGACGAATGGCCTCCATTTCGATTGAACTGATACGGCCCTCAGGCAGAACAAACGCCTCACCGTCACGACGAAAACGAGCTAATAAACTTGACACGATCACGCACGCAAGCTGTACATTCATATTCATTGTTTCACCTGTAGTTCTTCTCGATTGGCTCTAGCTCTACAACTTCCGCCTTGACCACAACATCGCGCGAGCCGTCCTCGCGGATTCTTACTACCATGGGGCTTTCAACCCTTACCTTGTGGCCCAGCGGCGTACTCTGATCTACTGTTTCATGCGCAGCCGCGACGTATTCGACAATCTCACCAACGATCCCTTCCATCTTGAGCTGCCGCCGTAGCGCGGCACTCTTCACTCGGTTTACTACGGTAGCGACCGCGGCTCTTGCTGCATGTGCATCGCCTTCATCCAAAGTTCTGTCTAAGTACTCGGTAGAAATCAAAAGCCTACCTATCAATTGATCTGTACTCTCTTGTCTTCCGCTTCGCAACGCACGCCGTAGGGAATTTGTGCGCCTCCCAGTCGTGCGTTGTTTTCCACGCAACCAATCGTCCACTTCTGGTGAAATATTTGTAGACTCCGCGATCTTCTCTCTTATCTTTGTTACGCGATCAGCATCCTGAACGATGCATCTGAGACAAGTTACCAACTCTTGAGATTTCTGGCCCATTCTCGCCCGTACCGTAATGGCACCGATTAGTTTAGACATAATCGGTCGCATGGCTGTTCGTAGCGCTTCAGGATACGAGCGATGGTTCCACCAGCGACTTATGCGTTCTACCACGAGGTACGAATCGGACTCTACAAATAGCTGCACGTTCAACGTCAGCAACTCATCAAGCAAACGGACTAGGACCGTAGCAGCTTCTTCAAGCCTTGGCGGAATTATATTCCATCTCGATTGCTTCACTAGAGAGGCGGCAAAAAGATCCAGATTACACGGAGAGTGCATGTCGACACTAATAGCTTGCCTGTCTCGAGACAGAATAACAATTAGCGCCTGACAGATCGAATGCAAATCCGCATATTTCCGATTCTCGTCATTTTCAAGCTGCGTGTTGCGTTCAAAAGAGGCCTGTAGCTTCCGAATCAAGTCATTGAAACTCTCCGTTCGTTGAACCAGTTCGGTAATCAGCGCCTCACGTGTACGCTGAGATTGCTGTTCGTAGACAATAGAATCCGATAAATAGTCCTCCACCCATTTTCCACTCGCGAGCTTCAAACCAATTGCAATGTTTTCCCTAATGTCGGCTGGTTTCGCTTGATCGGGAAGCCGACTCGCATCGTGTAATTCATAAAGTGGTGGCAATACTCTCGTAAGGGCTGAAGAAAGATGGGCTTCGGCTCTATTCGCCAGTTTCTTCGACGCGGCAGGCAGTCTGACCAATAGATCGATGGCGAGAAGCCTATCGATGTCGGAATCGACAGACGCAAATTCTTCGAGCCGGTCGAAACCACTTAAAAAAAGTGGATCATCTACGAGCGCAGGCAGCAAGCGTTTCGCCATTATTTGGCGTGCGGCGGACCAAATTTCCGTAACGGATTCCGCCTTCGAGAATTGTTGCGTGAGTTCTTGTTCAACCATTTGGTTCGTGGTCAAATACGTCGAGGATTCTCGGCATCCTTGCAAACGGCTCCATATCACCAAGCTACAAAATTATCGCCCCTTTGGATCGGTAGCAAGGCGACCACACCTGTTCCTGGTGAAGCTAAGGCGGTCGCGTAAGGCTCTCCCGGCGCACGTGTCGTGAACCGCGGGAAACACCGGTCCTCGACCACGTCCCCATCGTTTCAGGTGGGTCCCGGCGAAATCGCCGCAGGATCGATGGTGGCGTCCCACCGCTACTCCCCCCCCACCGGCCTCGCGCTCTCCGCGACCGCGGCGATCGCATCCAGCTTCTCGCCGATCTCCGGATCGATTTCTTCATGCGGCACGCAGTCGGCGAGCTCGTAGAAGTTTTTCTTGCTCATCAGGTTGGGGATGCCGATCCGCTCGAAATAGGCCTTGAAAAGCGGGGTCAGGAACTCGTCGCTCACCTTCAGGTCGTCGCCCCAAGGCGAACCCTTGTCGAGAGTTTCGAGCGCCCGGTTCACCTCCGAGATCGCCTCGCTCATTGCCGTCAGCCGGTCGTCGACTTCGAGGCGGGCGAACAGGGGCCTTGGCTCCGCCGCCATCGCGGAGGCCTGGGCATAGGCCTCCAGTGTCGCCGGGGTACAGAGATAGTTCTCGATCTCCCGCCGGGTCCAGACCAGATGCCGGAGGAAAGGATCGTCCGGCGCGCCCAGTTCGAGACGGTCGAAAAGGGCCACCCCCTTGAGGCCGGGGATCGCTTCCCGGAGCCCGTGGAAATGGTGGGCGGCCGTCGGCGGGCTGTTCCCGACATAGCGGACGAAGGGTCGTTCCAGCGCGCGGACAGCCTTGTCCTTGCCGAGCCTCTTCGCGAAAGCCTGCAATATCGCCAGATCGGTCGAGCCTTCCAGATACAGTACCCAGCCGGTCTGCTCGGCCTGGTAGTACTGATCGAAGCCGATCTCCGCGAGCGCCTTGCGCACCTGGCTTTGCCCGTCGCCGATCCGGTGCGGCGCGCCGACGAATGCGATCACGAGGTCCTTTTCGGCGGCTTCGTTGAGCAGCACCTCGGAATGGCTCGCGGCGACGATCTGGTTGCCGCTTTCCGACGCAACCTCCACGATGAGGCTGTAGATCTGGCGCTGGCGGAGGATTTCGAGATGCGCGTCCGGTTCGTCCAGCAGGATGACCGCTCCCGGATTGGCGTGCATGTAGGCGAGGATCAGAAGTGTCTGTTGCAATCCCCGCCCGCTCGATGAGAGGTCTAGGGCCGAACCGCGCTCCCGATACCCCATGGTGATCTCGCCCCGCTCTTCGACATAGCGGGGCTCTTCGAGCTCCACTCCGAACAGGCCTTCGATACGCGTCACCAGCGAGGCCCACCTGTCCGGGTTCTCCGTCAGTATGCGGAAACACAGATTGCGGAGGACTTCGGCCGTTCGACCCTCGCCGACCCTCACGTTCACCGCGCCCTGATCGAGCCGCGTCTCGGTCGCCGCCAGACCGGACATGGGAGGCAGAAACGCGATGCGCAGCGATCCGGCTTCGGCGGGGATCGGCATCCGCTTCGGCGGCCTGTCATCGTCGAGCCGCAGCGGCCGGCAATAGAACGATTCCTCGTTGGCGTAGTCGAATTCGAGACCGCAAGTCCAGACTTTGCCCTCGTCGACCCCTTCCACGATCAGGTCGATGCGCACGTTGTCGGTGCGCGTGCTCCCTTCCACGCGCTGGACATCGCGCACATGGAGGTCGCGCCACAAATGCGCGGCGCTCGGATGAGGGATGGCGAACAGGTCCCTGCGGTTGACCGTCACTCCGGGACGCTTCTCCGGTGCGCTCTTCCCGGCCCGCTTCTCGTTCCACCGCTTGACGCCGATATCCCACAGCGCAAGCGCCTGCATGGCCGAAGTCTTCCCCGAATTGTTGGGGCCGATGAACACGACCGGATTGCCCAGCTCGACCTCGACCTCTCCGAAGCGTTTGAAATTGCGGATGATGAGTCTGGTAAGCATCCGGTTTCTCCCGCATGATCGGCGCAGGGGCCGGCTTGACCGATGCCCGGACACGCGCTTGTTCGGCACCGCATGGACCGGGTCCGCCGACTTCTGACCAAGCACCTCGACTCAGAAGCCCGGCCCGTGGGCGGCGTACGGAGCCACGCCTGCGGACCATTCTAGACCAGTGAAGAAAGGCTGTATCCGAATCCTGGCGTTCCGAGATTTGCCTATGAAGGCCCGCCGAGCCCGATCCCCAATCCAGGAGCCTCCCCATGACCCGCATTGTCGCCGCGCTTGCCGCGACCGCCATGCTGCTGACCGCGGCCCCCTCCCTCGCCAGGGACGATGCGGCGCTGAAGGCGGCGGCCGCGGCCTATGTCCGCCATCCGGCGGTTCAGCGGATGCTCGACGACACCTGGTCCGCCGACACGATGCGCGCCGCCATCGTCGCCCAGTTGAAGGCGCACGGCAAAACCTTGCGGGGCGACCAGGTCGAGACCCTGACCCGGATCGTTCACGAGGAGCTGAGTCGCGTACGCCCTCAGTTCGAGACGCTGATGACGGATGCCGTACTCGCGACTTTCGCCCTCGAGGAGATCCGGGCGCTCAACCGGTTCCTGGACACCGAGCTCGGCGCCCGCGCTATAACGAAGACGGGCAGCATGATGCGGTCCTTCTACGCCCGCGGCGCTCCCCTGCTCGGCAAGATGTCGAGACGCATCGTCGTCCGGGTGCAGGCGGAGCTTCCGCAGTAGATCGACGCGTCCTGTCCGTCCGGACGCCTTCCCGAAACGTCCGAACGAGTCCACCGCTGTGCGGTTCAACTGTTGTGGCCCGGGTGTGAGGCCCGAATACGGGCGGGTTTCCGACGGGGCGTGCGGTCCGGGACCCGGATTTCGGCGCGCCGGCATCGCCGATGGCCGTTGTCGGTGCCGCCTCGGATTCCCCCACACGTCATGCCCGGACTTGTTCCGGGCATCCACGTCTTGCGGCATCGCGCGATAAGCGGGCGCGGGCGAGGCGGCGGAGGGACGTGGATGCCCGGAACAAGTCCGGGCATGACGGCGAAAGCGGCGGTGCCGGAGGCCGCCTGCACCGCCCGACCCTGTCCCCTCCCGCGGCGCCTCCATCGGTCGCGTCACCAATCGCCGCCCTTGCTATAATCCCGCCGCGCCCATCGGGGGGAGCCCGCACGAGATGTTGCCCAGGGACCGCATTGTCGCGTGGAGCCGGCGGTTGGCCGACGTGCTTTCGCTCGCGCTCGCGGCGTTCGCGATCTACGTCGCCGGGTTCGGCGTGTTCGACGAGGTCTGGGTCCGCGCCGGCACCACCGGGCTGCCGATCCTGATCTCGCTGCTGGTCTTCTCCACCGAGAACATGGACGTGCGGCGCGAGGACGTCGCCTGGGGCCCGATCGCGCTCAACGCCGGGATGCTGATCGCGCTGGTGCCGATCTACTATCTGTGGATCGTGCTGATGACGGAGCAGCTCCACTTCTTCGTCGAGTTCTCGGTGTTCGACTATCTGGTGGGCTTCGCCGGGATCGCGCTGCTGTTCTACCTCACCTACCGGCATTTCGGCCTGCCGCTGTTCCTCGTCTGCCTGCTCTCGCTGGCGATCCTGCTCTTCGGCAACCTGATTCCGGGCACGCTCAACATCCCGGAGGTCAAGTGGTTCCTGATCTCGGAGAAGCTCTGGTACAGCACCGACGGGGTGTTCGGCCGGCCGGTCGCCGTGGTCGGTCAGATCGTGCTGGTGTTCATCCTGTTCGGCGCGATCCTGGAGGCCTCGGGCGCCGGCGCGACGCTCTTGAAATTCGCCTTCGCGGTGACCGGCCCGCTGCGCGGCGGCCCGGCGCACGCCGCCATCATCGGCAGCGCCAGCTTCGGCACCATGAACGGCGCCGCCGTGGCCAACGTGGTGACCACCGGCGTCTTCACCATCCCGATGATCAAGCGCACCGGCTTCCGGCCCAAATTCGCCGGCGCGGTGGAGGCGGCGGCGTCGACCGGCGGGCAGATCATGCCGCCGGTGATGGGCGCGGTCGCGTTCCTGATGGCCGACATCACGGGGATTCCCTATCTCACCATCATCGCCGCGGCCGCGATCCCGGCGCTGATGTACTATCTCAGCCTGTTCTCCGTGGTCTGGCTGGAGGCGCGGCGGCAGGGGCTCAGGCCGACGCCCAGGGAAGACCGCGTCCGGCTGGACACCACCGACTGGATCCGCTCGATCTCGTTCTTCGTGCCGCTCGGCGTGATCGTCTACGTGCTGATGACCGGGCGGACGGCGCAGAACGCGGGGTTCTACGGCCTGATCTCGGCCTTCGTGCTGTCCCTCGTCCTCTACCCGGAGTTCCGCTCGCCGCGGAGGATCCTCGCCGCGCTGATGCGCGGCGGGCGCACCTGCGCGACCATCATGATCGTCGTCGCCGCGATCGGCTTCGTCGTCGGCATGGTCAACATGTCCGGCCTCGGCATCAAGTTCGCGGCGACCATCCTGTCGATCGCCGGGGACAGCCTGTTCCTGTCGCTGGTCGTCATGGCGATCGGCTGCCTGCTGCTCGGCATGGGGGTGCCGGTGGGCGCGGCCTATCTGATCATCGTGCTGATCATCGGGCCGGCGCTCGGCAAGCTCGGGCTGTCGCTGCTGCTCACCCATCTCTTCGTCATCTATTACGCGGTGCTGTCGGCGATCACCCCGCCGGTCGCCATCGCCGCCTTCGCCGCCGCGCCGATCGCCGGCTCGAAACCGATCGAGACCGGCGTCGTCGCGGTCAGGCTGGCGATCGCGGGGTTCCTGATCCCGTTCATCTTCGTCTACCATTCGAGCATCGTGCTGGTGGACCCGGGCTTCACCTATGCGGGGCTGGCATGGGGGGTAGGGGTCTTCGCGGTCTCGACGGTCGCGCTCGCGACGGGGCTCGGCGCCTATTCCATCGGGCCCATCGGGCCGCTACAACGGCTGGTGCGGGTCGCGGCCGGCGTCCTGGTGCTGGTGCCCGATCTGCTGGTCGCGGGAATCTGCACCGCCGTCGTGGCGGCGTCGTTCCTGGTCGAGAGCCGGATGTCCGCTTCGCCCGTGGAACGGAAGATCGCCAACTGACAAGGGGAGAACGAACATGATGAAACGTTGGAGCGTGCTGGCCGTCGCCGGGCTGCTGGCGGCCGCGGTGGCGCTGCCCGCCGAGGCGCAGAAGCGCCAGGTCAAGATGTCGACCATCGCGCCGGGCTCGTCGATGTATCTGGTGATGACCACCTTCGCCAACCTGGTGAACCAGGGGCAGAAGGATTTCGAGATCACGGTCGACGCCACCGGCACCGCGACCAAGCACATGGTCGACGTGGCGCGCGGCTCGATCGACATGTCGATGACCGCGCCCATCGCGATCGCGTGGATGAAGGCGGGAACCAAGGTCTACAAGAAGCTCAAGGGCGTCAAGGAGCTGGCCAAGAAGCTCAGGATCGTGTTCTGGTTCCCGGCCGGCGCCTACCACTACACGGTCTACGAGAACTCCGGGATCAGGACGCTGGCGGACCTCAAGGGCAAGCGCGGCTTCATCGGTCCGCCGTCGGGCGGCCAGCTGGTGACCGGGCTCGCCTTCATCAAGGCGGTGACCGGGCTCGATTCCAGGAAGGGCGACTTCAAGAGCGTGAACCTCAACTTCGCCTCGGCGCTGCAGGCGTTCCAGGACCGCCAGATCGACGTCTACACCATCGCCTGCCTCGATCCCTGCGCGCAGCTCCAGCAGCTGGCGGCGACCTCGAAGATCCGCTTCCTCGGCCTGCCGAACCCGGCCGATCTCCGCAAGACGGAGGCGCTGAAGAAGTTCTTCGCGCCGCTCGGGCGGATCAACGGCGTGGTCAAGAAGGGCGCCTACGGCGCGGCCCAGGCGAACGAGGCCGACGTCTACAGCAACGGCGCGATCCTCGGCGTCACCGCGCGCGAGGGGCTCGACAACGACACCGTCTACGCGATGACCAAGCTGTTCTGGTCGAACCTCGAGGGCATCCGCACCAGCGCGCCCTACATGAACGCGGTGTCGATCGACTTCGCCACCCAGAAGGGCAACATGGAGTTCCACCCGGGCGCGGCGAAGTACTACAAGGAAGCCGGGGTCTGGAAGCAGTAACGGGCTCAAGGGGGCGGTAACCGGCACGAACGGGGCCGGATGTCCGCCCGAGAGGCCCCCTCACCCCGGCCCTCTCCCCCGCGGGGGAGAGGGGGATTCACGGCGGCGTCTTTTCCCTATCTTCTCCCCTCCCGCTTGCGGGAGGGGCCGGGGGAGGGTGGCGGCACTGTCCCCCTCCGTCATGGCCGGACTTGTTCCGGGCATCCACATCCTTCCGCCGCCTCGTCCTCTTCCCGCTCGCACCGCGATGCCGCAAGACGTGGATGCCCGGAACAAGTCCGGCCATGACGAGGTAGGGGCGCATTCCCGCCGGTGGTACGGTTCGCTTCTCCGTACCGTCGACCGGGAGAGAGCGCATGCAAGTCACCCTGCTGGGAACCGGGCTGCCGTTTCCCAACCCGAAGCGGCGCGGCCCGGGCTACGTCGTCCGCGCGGGCGCCACCAACTTCGTCGTCGATTGCGGCTCGGGCATCGTCTCGCGCATGGTCGAGGCGGGAGTGCGGCCGGACGCGGTGGACCGCCTGTTCATCACCCACCTCCATTCCGACCACTACATCGACCTCGGGCATTTCATGATCTGCCGGTGGATCTACGGCGCCGACGCGCCCTGGCATATTTACGGGCCGCCGGGCATCCGGCTCATGGTCGAGCAGTTGCTGGAGATGCACCGCCCGGACCTCGAAATGCGCATGAAGATCCGCACCGTGCCGCGCGCGATGCCCGACATCGTGGTGCACGAGATCGACCAGGGCCTCGCCGCCGACATCGACGGGGTCAGAATCACCGCCTTCGACGTCGATCACTTCCCGCTCGACCAGCCCTTCGGCTATTTGTTCGAATCGAAGGACCGGAAGATCGTGCTGTCGGGCGATACCTGCCCCTCGGAGAACCTGATCCGCCACGCGCATCGCGCGGACGTGCTGATCCACGAATGCGTGCAGTACGACAAGTGGCGGGCGCCGCAGATCGACAAGAGCCACACCCCGCACGCCCACACCTCGCCCGAACGGCTCTCGCTGGTGGCGAAGGACGCCGATGTCGGCCTCCTGGTCACCACCCACATGATGCCGGACTCCCAACCCCGCGAGCTCAGCGAGATCATCCGCCGCGACTACGCCGGCGCGCTCGTCATCGGCGAGGACTTGATGACGCTGTAGGGGGCACGTCGGAGATTTCGATGCCCCTTTTCCGTCGGCCGCCCGGCTCCACCCTCCCCCGGCCCCTCCCGCAAGCGGGAGGGGAGAAGGTAACGAGAGGTCGGCGAGCGGGTTCCCTCTCCCCCGCGGGGGAGAGGGTCAGGGTGAGGGGGGGGCGACGGCGCCCCTACCCCTCCAGCATCGGCAGGTCGAGGCCGTGCCGCTTCGCGGTCTCGATCGCGATGTCGTAGCCCGCGTCGGCGTGGCGCATCACGCCGGAGCCGGGGTCGTTCCACAGCACGCGGGCGAGCTTGCGCGCGGCGTCGTCGGTGCCGTCGGCGAGCACCACCATGCCGGCGTGCTGCGAATAGCCCATGCCGACCCCGCCGCCGTGGTGGATGCTGACCCAGGTCGCGCCGGAGGCGGTATTCAGCATCGCGTTGAGGAACGCCCAGTCGGCGACCGCGTCGGTGCCGTCGAGCATCCCTTCGGTCTCGCGGTTGGGGCTCGCGACCGAGCCCGAATCCATGTGGTCGCGGCCGATCACGATGGGCCCCGCGATCTCGCCAGTCCGCACGAGTTCGTTGAAGGCGAGACCCACCCGGTCGCGGTCGCCGAGCCCGAGCCAGCAGATCCGCGACGGCAGCCCCTGGAAATGGATCCGCTGGCGCGCCATGTCGAGCCAGTTGTGCAGCGCCCGGTCGTCGGGCAGCAGCTCCTTCACCGTCTCGTCGGTGCGGTAGATGTCCTCGGGATCGCCCGACAGCGCGGCCCAGCGGAACGGCCCCTTGCCGCGGCAGAACAGCGGCCTGACATAGGCCTGGACGAAGCCCGGGAAGTCGAAGGCGTCCTTCAGCCCGGCCTCGGACGCCATCTGGCGGATGTTGTTGCCGTAGTCGACCACCGGGATGCCTTCGCGGTGGAAGGCGAGCATCGCGCCCACCTGGCGCGCCATCGACCGCTTGGCCGCCTCGGCGACGCCGGCCGGGTCGCGCTCGCGCCGGTCGGCCCATTCCTCCAGCGTCCAGCCGGCCGGCAGGTAGCCGTTCGACGGATCGTGCGCCGAGGTCTGGTCGGTCACCGCGTCGGGCCGGATGCCGCGTTCGAGGATCTCCGGATAGACTTCCGCCGCGTTGCCCAGCAACCCCACCGAGACCGGCTTTCCGTCCGCCCGCGCGCGGTCGACGATCGCCAGCGCCTGGTCGATCGACGCGGCCTCGGTGTCGAGATAGCCGGTCTTCAGGCGGAACTCGATCCGGCTCGGCTGGCACTCCACGGCGATCAGGCTCGCCCCCGCCATGGTGGCGGCGAGCGGCTGCGCGCCCCCCATGCCGCCGAGCCCGCCGGTCAGGATCCACTTGCCCGAGAGGTCGCCGCCGAAATGCTGGCGGCCGACCTCGGAGAAGGTCTCGTAGGTGCCCTGGACGATGCCCTGGCTGCCGATATAGATCCACGAGCCCGCCGTCATCTGGCCGTACATCATCAGCCCGGCGCGGTCGAGCTCGCCGAAATGCTCCCAGTTGGCCCAGCCGCCGACCAGGTTGGAATTGGCGATCAGCACGCGGGGCGCGTCCGGGTGGGTGCGGAAGATGCCGACCGGCTTGCCGCTCTGGACGCAGAGGGTCTCGTCCTCCTCGAGACGGGTGAGAGAATCCACGATCGCGCGGTAGCAGTCCCAGTTGCGCGCCGCCCGGCCGATCCCGCCATAGACGACGAGCTCCTCGGGATGCTCGGCGACCTCGGCGTCGAGGTTGTTCATCAGCATGCGGAGCGGCGCCTCGGTGGCCCAGCTCTTCGCGGTCAGCCCGGAACCGCGCGGGCTTCTTATGCCCGCGACGTTGGCTGCGCGCCCGGTTTCGGTCACGGCTTCGGATCTCCCGCTGCGCCGTTCGCGGCCGGATTCGGCGGCGACGCGGCGCGCGCGTCTATTTGTGGCGGAACGTGATCCGCCCGCGGCTCAGGTCGTAGGGCGACATCTCCACGTCGACCCGGTCGCCGACCATCACGCGGATGCGGAACTTTCTCATCTTCCCCTTGGGCTGGGCGATGATCTCGTGGTCGTTCTCGAGCTTGACCCGGAACATGGCGTTGGGGAGCTTCTCGGTCACGGTGCCGGTCGTCTCCAGCAGGTCTTCCTTCAAGACATGGCCTCCGATATTGCCTCCGTTCGGTTGCGGGGCGCGCATCATAGGCCGAAACGGGCGCGAACCGCGACCCCGTTGCGGATACCTCTTTTGCGTGCACGCTCCTATAACAAAAAACTCCATCAACGCGGTCGCCAAATCAATTTTGGCATTGCATTTCGGTCCATCTGTGGATAGAGTGGATATGTGGAAGAACTCGACTACGAAGTTGAAGAGCAGGGGTTAGAGCACAGGTACAGTGCAAGGGAGCGTTCTTGCCTGATGTGCAGTGAGATGTTTCAAAGTGCGTGGGCGGGCGAAAGAATTTGCAAGAAATGCAAATCACAGACCCGCTGGCGCAGCGGAGACAATTCTCTTTCCGACTGACTCTCGATCGATCCGGCAGCGCCCGGTAGCGTCCGCCGTGCCCTTGGGGCAAAGCGGGCGGCGGGCCTTCGCGTCGATCCGCTCTACCGGGACCGGGCCGCGAGCACCAGCTTGCCGACCGTCTCGCGCCGCGCGAGCGCGTCGAGCGCGCGCGGCAGCTCGGCGAGGCGGTGGCGGGTATCGACGCGCGGCCGGATCGCGCCGCTTTCGGCCATCTCCAGCACCCGGCGGACCGCGCGCCCGACCAGCGCCCGGTCGCGGTCGTGGTCCCAGTAGACGCCTTTCGCCGACGCCCCCTTGAGCAGAAGCCGGTGCGCCGGGATCCGCGGCACCTCGCCGCTCAGGAATCCGACGACCAGCAGCTCGCCGCGCCAGGCGAGGCATTCCAGCGCGCGCGCCGTGGCCTCGCCGCCGACCGTATCGACGACGATATCGGCGCCCTTTCCGCCGGTGGCCGCCATCGCGCGTTCGATGAAATCCTCCGCGTCCGAGGGGATGACGGCATCGGCGCCTTCCTCCCGGGCGACCGCCTCCTTCGCCGCGCCCGAGGCGACGGCGATCGCCCGCGCGCCGAGCGCCTTCGCGACCTGCATCGCCGCGATGCCCATGCCGCCCGTCGCGGCGAACACCAGCACGCTGTCGCCTTCGCCGACGCAAGCGGTCTCGGTCAGCGCGACCACCGCCGTGGTGTAGACCACGGGCAGCGCCGCCCCGGTCGCGAACGGCATTCCGTCCGGCAGGCGGATCGCCATGTCGTCGCGGACGATCGCCTTCTCCGCGAAGCCGCCCCAGATGGTCTTGGCGGCGATCCGCGCGCCCGGCGGGGTCTCCGCGCCCGGCCCCGCCTCTTCGACCACGCCGGCGACCTCCTGGCCGGGGGTGAAGGGACGCTCGGGCCGGACCTGGTAGCGGTCGCCGATCATCAGGAGGTCGGAGAAGTTGACCGCCGCCGCCTCGACGCGGACCAGCAATTCGCCCGGCCCGGGCACCGGCGGCGCGATCTCGGCGAGCGCGAGGCCTTCGATGCCGGGGGCGCCACCCGACCGCCAGGCCTTCACCTCAGGCCGCGTCCGCGCGGGCGGCGGCGAGCTCCGCCAGGTGGTCGTCCCGCCGTTCGGCCATGCGGCCGCGGATCGCCGCGCCGAACCGGTTCATCGGCCCGATCATTTCCGGCGTCAGCCTGCCGCTGAGCTGGGCGCGCAGGGACGCCCGCTGCTTGAGCCTTTCCCACCAGGCCGCGACGCCGGGCCGGTCTCCGGTCCAGACGTCGAGCAAGGTGAGGTAGTCGAGCCGCGCCATGTAGGGCGCGAGCACGATGTCGGCGAGGGTGAAGGCATCGCCCATGACCCAGTCCCGCCCGTGGGCAAGGGTCTTTTCCAGCTTCCCGAACGCGGATTCGTAGGCCGCGATGGCGTTGTAGACATAGGGCGATTCCACGCCGTGCTCGTAGACCGAGCGGTCGCGGTCGCTGCGCGCCGGGTCGCCGATATTGCGCCAGCGCCTGGCGCGCTGCTCGTCGGTCATCCCCCGCATGCGCTCGCGGAACATGGCGGAAAAGCTGATCGCGGTGATCCCGGCGTGCAGCCCCTCGTCCACCGTCTTGGACCAGACCCGCATCGCCGACAGCTCGGCCGGGGCGGAGGGGCGAAGCGGCGGGTCGGGGAACACGTCGTCGAGATACTCGCAGATCAGCGTCGACTCGATCACCGGCGTCCCGTCATGGACCAGCGTCGGCACCACGCCCTTCGGGTTGAAGGCGAGGTATTTGGGGTCGTACTGCTCGAGCCGGAACAGGTCGACCTCGCGCTCGGTCCAGTCGAGCCCCTTCTCGGCGAGCGTCATGCGGACCTTCTGCGCGCAGACCGAGTTGTTGAAATCGTAGAGTTCGAGCATCCGTTCTCCCCCGATGGCGGTGCCCCGCCGCGCCGCGCTATGATTGCCCGATCATAGCGAACCGCACCAACGCGAGGGGGAAACAATGCCGCTTTCGGATCCCGGATATGTCGATGTCGACGGCATTCGGACACGCTATTTCGAGAAGGGCGAGGGCGAGCCGCTGGTGCTGGTCCATGGCGGTCACATGGGCGCCATCGCGGCCGACCTCGCCGACGACTGGGACACCAACTTCGACGCGCTGTCGCAGCACTACCGGGTCTATGCGATGGACAAGCTCGGCATGGGGTTCACCGACAACCCGAAGACCGACGACGGCTACACCATCCAGGCCCAGACCGACCACGTCTCGCGCTTCATGGAGACGCTCGGCATCGGACCGGCGCATCTCTGCGGGCATTCGCGCGGCGGCTATCTTGTGACCCGGCTCGCGCTCCAGCATCCCGAGCAGTGCCGGTCCTGCATCATCGTCGATTCCGGCACGCTGTCGCCCGGCGCCGGGCGCAACGAGATCGTCCACGCCGACCCGCCGCTGCCGCTGCGCTCGCGCGAATGCCACCGCTGGGTGCTGGAGCGCTACTCCTACAACACGGCCTGCGTCACCGAGGGCTGGCTCGACGTCGCGGTCGAGGCGGCGAACACGCCGAAATACGACGAGGCGGTGCGCAAGATGTCGGACGAGGGGCTGCTGGCGACGAAGTTCCTGCCCGACCTCCAGCGCGACCTCGAGGAGACCCACCGCTGGCTGCTCGACCGGGGTTTGCAGCGCCCGACGCTGATGCTGTGGGGCTACAACGACCCGACCGCGCCGCTCTGGCAGGGCATGGCGCTGATGGAGTTCCTCACCGCCAAGGAGCGCCGGACCTATCTCCACATCTTCAACGAATCCGGGCATTTCTGCTATCGCGAGCACCCGGAAGCCTTCAACGCGGCGGTCCGCGCCTTCACCGAAAGCTGCGTGACCCGCTGAACCCCACGCCCCACCGAAGGAGGAACCATTGATCGACCTCTACGCCGCGGCCACCTCGAACGGGATCCGCGTCAAGATCATGCTGGAGGAGTGCGGCCTCGCCTATTCGCTCAAACTTGTCGACATCTTCGCCGGCGCGCATCGCGAGCCCGACTTCCTCGCGATCAACCCGCAAGGGCTGACGCCTGCGATGGTCGACCATGACGGGCCGGACGGGACGCCGCTCACCATGGCGCAGTCGGGCGCGATGCTCGCCTATCTCGCCGACAAGACGGGCCGGTTCGGGATCGCCGGCGCGGAAAACCAACCCCTGTTCCGCGAGCGCTACGTCAACATCCTCTCCGACATGGGCCCGACGCTGTCGACGATCTTCGCCATCGTGCGTTCGGAAGACCCGCACGCGCCGACCCAGAAGATGTTCGAGGACCGCTTCGGCGACTTCCTCCGGGTCTGGGACGAAGCGCTGTCGACGCGCGCCAATTGCGGCGGCGAGGCGGTCAGCATCGCCGACTTCGCGATGTTCGGCACGCTGGTCCGCTGCAAGCAGGTGACGCCCCATCTGATGCAGGGCTACGCCAATCTCGACCGCTGGTGCGGCGAGATGGAGGCAAGGCCCGGCGTACAGCGCGGCCTCGATTTCGGTCAGGGGTAGCCCGGCATTTTCCGCCGCCCGGATTTCGCGTAGAGCATTTTCCGACTCAATCGGGTCGGGACGGCCGGCCCACCCTCCCTCGGCCCCTCCCGCGAGCGGGAGGGGAGAAGAGGCGGCGGCGGCGCCGCAACTCTCCCTCTCCCCAGCGGGGAGAGGGCCGGGGTGAGGGGGACCGCGTCAGGTCGGAAAATGCCCTAACCCAGATGGGTGCCGGCGCTGATCGGGACGATCTCGCCGGTCACCAGCTCGGCGCCGGTGACCAGCCAGACGATGGCGTCGGCCACGTCCTCGGCGACGATCTTCCGCTTGAGCGGGGCCGCGGCGACGAAGCCGGACAGCACCTTCTCGTAGCGCTCGTCGCCGAGCCCGGAGCGGTTCCAGCGCGTGTCGGTCAGCGTGGGCGCGACGCAGTTCACCCGGATCTCGGGCGCCAGCACCCGGGCGAGGCAGAGCGTCAGCGTGTTCACCGCCCCCTTGGACGCGGTATAGGCGATCGAGCTCCCGGCGCCGAGCGCGGCGGCGAACGACGACACGTTGACGATCGCGCCGCCGCCCGCCCGCTTCATCGCCGGCGCGACCGCGCGCGCCATCTGGAACGCGCCGGTGACGTTGACCGCGTAGGACGAGGCGAAGTCGTCCGCCGTCAGCCCTTCCAGGTCGAAGGGATCGTGGAACCGCGTGGCGCCGGCGTTGTTGACCAGCGCGTCGATGCGGCCCCAGCGCGCCTCGACCGCCCCGGCCATGCGGCGGCAGGCGTCGTCGTCGGAAACGTCGCCCTGGAGCGCGAACGCCTCGGCTCCGGCGGCTTCGCAGGCCGCCACGGTGTCCTCCGCCCCGGCTTCGTTGGCGCGGTAGTTGACCGCGACGTGCCAGCCCTTCTCGGCGAGCTGCAAGGCGGTGGCCGCGCCGATGCCGGACGAGCCTCCGGTGACCAGTACGGCCGCGCCTTTTTCCATGCCTTGCTCCTCCCCCGCGTCAGCCGCCGAAGGCGGACGATCCGTCGGGCGTCGGCACGCGATAGAGGTTGAGCGTCATCGCGAGCATCGTGTAGTAGCCGCAAACCGCGATCAAGTCGGTGAGCGCCTCCTGCCCGAGCAGCGCCTGGACGCGGGCATAGAGCGCGTCGTCCACGTCGCGGGTCTCGTGCAGCTCGACGGCGAAGCGCCAGACCGCCTCCTCCGCCTCGTCCTCGAAGGCCGGCTCGGCCCCGGTCCGTATCGCCTCGACGATCGCGTCGGCGACCCCTTCCTCGCGGGCGATGGGCGCGTGCGCGTACCATTCGAACTCGGCCGCCCAGAACCGCGAGGTCGCGAGGACAGCGATCTCGCGCAGGTTTCCCGGCAGGGACGATCCGAAGCGGAGAAAGGCGCCGAGCTTCTGCACCTGGTCGGCGAGGCCGGGGCTGTTCAGCAGGACGGGAAAGGGCCCGAACACGGAGCCGCGCGGCCCCGACGCGATCGACTCGTAGACCGCCCTCTGGGCGTCGCTCATGGTTTCGGGCCTGACCGGCCGGTATCGGGTCATTTCGTACTCCCTCGGGGACATCGGCGCGCGCGAAGCATAGGGCGGGGCGGGGAGGACACAAGAGCCGCCGGCGCTTGACCGGCGGGCGCCGGAGCGCCCATAACCACGCGCCGGCGCCCCATTTCTCGCTGAACGCCAGGGCTTCCTTGACCGCACCGCCCCATCAGGAAACCGGCAAGGCGGGACGGTTCTTCGCCCTCTGGGGCAGGACCGCCCACCGCTTCGCCTGGCCGATCGCCGTCCTCGCCGTCGCGAGCGCGGTCGGCGCCGGGGTCTATGCCGCGCGCACGATAAAGATCAACTCCGACACCGCCGACATGCTGTCGGCCGAGCTCGATTTCCGGCAGCTCAATATCGAGCTCCGCAAGACCTTCCCGAAACAGGCGCGCGACCTCGTCGTGGTGGTCGACGGCGCGACGCCGGAGCAGGCCGAACGCGCCGCCGCCCGGATACGCGCGGAAGTCGCCCGCCGGCCGGACTTGTTCCGTTCGGTGTTCCACCCCCAGGGCGATCCGTATTTCCGGCGCAACGGGCTGCTGCTCTTACCCCTCGGGGAGCTGGAGGAGACGGCGGACCGGATCCTCGCCGCGCAGCCCTTCATCGGCACCGTCTGGCAGGACCGCAGCATCCGGGGACTCGCGGAGATGCTCTCGCTCGCCGTCGAAAAGCGCGTCGAGGAGGGCGGCGAGAGCGGGCTCAGGGGCCTCGGGGCCGCGCTGGACCGCATCGCCGCGGTCGTCTCGGCCGAGGCGCGGAAGGAGCCGGGCGAGCTGTCCTGGACGAGCCTGATGTTCGGCGGGGACGGCGAGCGCCGTTCCGGCAGGCGGCAAATCCTGCTGGTCGAGATCGCGCTCGCCTTCGACCGGTTCCGGCCGGGCAGGCAGGCGATCGGCGCGATCCGCGAGATCGCCGATTCCATGCCCGCGGCGCTCAAGCAGGGGGTGGAGGTCCGCCTCACCGGCCGGCCCGCGCTCCGGCACGACGAGCTTCAGTCCGTGCGCGGCGGAATGGAGATCGCGGGCGCTCTCTCGTTCGGACTGGTGAGCCTGCTCCTCTTGCTCTGCTTCCGTTCGTTTCGCATTTCGATCGCCGCGCTGCTCACGCTGGTCGTCGGGCTGGTGTGGACGGCGGCCTTCGCCGCCGCCGCGGTCGGGGTCCTCAACCTGATCTCGGTCGCCTTCGCGGTGCTCTTCATCGGGCTCTGCGTCGATTTCGGCATCCATTACGGGCTGCGCTGGCGGGAGGCGGCCGGGCGCGGCCTCGAAGGCGGCGCGGCGAACGCGTTCGCCGCCGCCAGCGTCGGGCCCGGGCTCGCGCTCGCGGGGCTCGCGGCGGGGATCGGCTTCCTCGCCTTCCTGCCGACCCCGTACTCGGGACTCGCCGAGCTCGGCCTGATCGCCGGGGCCGGGATGGCGATCGGCTTTCTCGCGACCATGACCCTGCTGCCCGCCTTCATCGCCGTGCTCAACGTCCCGCCCGGCGGCGCGGGCGGCGGCGCAAGCGGGTTTTCGGAGGCCGTCGCCCGCCTCGTCGAAGGCCGCGCGCGCGGCATCGTCGCCGCCGCCGGCGTCGTCCTCGTCGCGACGGTCGCGCTCTCTCCGCTGGTGCGCTTCGATTTCGACCCGCTCCGCCTCAAGGACCCGGAGAGCGAGTCGGTCCGGACCGTGATGGAGCTGGTCGAGAGCGGCGACGGCGACAGCTACGCGCTGGTCCAGCTCGCCGGCTCGGTCGCGGAAGCCGACGCGGCCGCCGCCCGGCTCGGGCGGCTTCCCGAGGTCGAAAGCGCCCGGACCCTGTCGAGCTTCGTGCCGGACGGGCAGGAGGAAAAGCTCGACATCCTGGACGAGGTGGCGGAGCTGGTGGGCCCGGCCTTCGCCGCCGACCGCGCGCCGCCGCCCAGCCAAACCGAGACCGTGGACGCGCTGCGCGGCCTCGAGCGGGAGCTGGACGCGCTCGCCGCCACGGGCGAAGGCGGGGAGGCACAGTCCGCGAAGCGCCTCGCCGCCGCGCTCGCCGGGCTGATCGACTCCGATCCCCCGCCCGGCCGGCTCGCCGATCTCTCGGACCGGCTTCTGCGGAACCTTCCCGCGGCGGTGGGCCGCCTGCGGGAGGCGCTGTCCGCCGGGCCGGTCGATGCCGGCGCGGTCCCCGCCGCGCTGCGCGAGCGCTGGGTGGCAAGCGACGGGCGCGCCAAGGTCGAGATCCGCGCCCGGGCGCCGATCCACGAGGACCGGGACGCGCTGCGCCGCTTCGTCGAAGCGGTGCGGGGCGCGGCGCCGCGGGCGGTGGGGCCGCCGATCACCGTGCTGGAGGCGGGCAACACGGTGATCGCGTCGTTCCTCCAGGCGACCGCGACCGCCATTCTCGCCATCGCGCTCCTGCTCGCGGTGTCGCTGCGCTCGCTCCGGTCGGTCGCCATCGGCTTCCTGCCGCTGGTGCTGGCGGCGTCGATCGCCATCGCGGCGATGGTCGCGGCCGGGCTCTCCTTCAACCACGCCAACGTCATCGTGCTGCCGCTCCTGTTCGGCCTCGGGGTCGCCAACGGGATTCACCTGCTCGCGCGCGAGCGGCGCGAGGGCGCGGCGGCGCCGGCGATCCGGTCCAGCACGCCGCGCGCGGTGCTGTTCAGCGCGCTCACCACCGCCGCATCCTTCGCGAGTCTCGGAATCTCGCATCACCCGGGCACGGCGAGCATGGGCGTGCTGCTGACCATCGCGCTGGTCAGCCTGCTCGCGTGCAGCCTTACCGTGCTGCCGGGCCTGATGCTGGCCTGGCCGATGCGCCGGTCCTGAAGCGCCGGGTCGCGAGGCCCCGCTCGTCGAGCCAGGCGAGTGCCTCGGCAAGCGTCTCCTCCAGCGGGCGCAGCTCGAGCCCGAGATCGGCGGCGGTCGCCAGCCCGCCCGGCGCCGCCGGCCGCCGCGCCATCCGGACTCCCTCGAGCGGCGCCCGGGGCGGCCGCAAGGTGACGCGCGAGGCGAGCTCCGAGACCGAGGCGGCGGCGAAGGCCAGCGCCCAGGGAACCCGGCGGCGGGGCATTTCGAGCCCGGTGATCCGCTCGACCGCCGCCAGCAGTTGCGACAGCCGGACGGGCGGTCCGCCGAGGAAATAGCGCCCGCCCACCGCGCCGCGCTCCGCCGCCGCGACATAGGCCTCGGCGAGATCGCCCGCGTCGATCGCCCGGAGCTCGAAATCGAGAAAGGCCGGGACCGCGCCGTTCACGAAATCGAGCAGCATCCGCGTCGGCGGCGTCAGCTTGCGGTCGCCCGCCCCCAGCGGCAGGCACGGGTTGAGGATCATGACCGGGAGACCGCCGGCGGCCGCGTCGAGCGCCGCCCGCTCGGCAAGGAATTTCGACCGTGCATAGGCGCCCGGCATGTCGCCGAGCGCGAGCGGGCGTCCCTTGCGCCGGGGCGCGAAATGGATCGCCGCCGTCGAGGTCACGACGATCCGCTCCACGCCGGCCCGCGCCGCCGCGTCGAGCACCGTCCTGGTGGGTTCGACATTGGCGGCGGTGAAGTCGGCTTCTCTCCGGGCCCACAGCCGGGGATCGCCGGCGACGTGGAAGACCCGCCCGGCCCCCGCCATCGCCTTCCGCAGCGTCGCCGGATCGGACGCCGAGCCGACGATCCGTTCGACGCCCTCCGGCAACGTCGCCTCGCCGTCGAGATCGAGCACCCGCACCGCCGCGCCGTCCCGCCGCAGGCGCTCCACCACCCGCCCGCCGATGAACCCCGCCCCGCCGGTCACGAGGTCGGTCACGGGTCGACCGCCAAAGAGAGGGATCGCGCTCGACGCCGCCGCATGGTACCGCCACCCCCCGAATGCATGGCGCCGACCCCGGCCGGTTCAAGCGAGAAGGGCGCCGAACCCCTCGGCGCCCTCAACTTGGCCAGCATGGCAAAACTATCCGGAATCGTGTCCCGCTTCATCCGTTCTCTCCCGGCACCTCCCGCCAGCGGGAGGGGAGAAGGTACGGAGGAGTCGCCAAGCGAATCCCCTCTCCCCGCCGGGGAGAGGGTTAGCCTGGATTTCTCACCGAGGGCCGAAGAGGAGCCTGCACCGCGGCCGACCCCAAGCTTGTCACCCCGGCCTTGAGCCGGGGTCCAGGCCTGCCCCGGACACCGATCCGGGGAAGCAGGACGAGAGCAGTGCCTGTGGCTCTGGACCCCGGCTCAAGGCCGGGGTGACAACGGGGCGAACGACAGACTGCGTGTTTCACCGAAACCGCCGGCGAGCGGGCAAACCCTTGTCGTGTAATCGTTCCCGTGCGCTGGACACAAGAAGTGCCCGCCGCTCGTGAGAAATCCGGGTTAGGGCGAGGGGGATGCCGGATGCGACCTCGTCCGGTCGGATATTTCTCTAGCCCGGATTTCTCAAGCGCTTGCTGCATCGGGGCTCCGGTTTTGGGATAATGCTTTTTGCGACAAAGGCTTATCCCGGACCGGAGGAAGTCCCCGATGCGCACACACTGTAACCCGGATCTGTTCGGTTTTGCACCCGTCGGGGACCGTTCGGTGGTCGCCGCGTTCGATGGCGGGGCGATGACCTCGGACGCCGGCGCGCTGCTGCTCGGCGCCGCCGACCGGGCGGTCGGGCTGATCGATCGCTTCGCCGCCTGCTTCGTGGATCGTCGCGATGGCAGGCTGATCGAGCATGAGCTGCGCACCCTGGTAGGCCAGCGGGTGCTCGGCATTGCGCTGGGCTACGAGGATCTGATCGATCACGATACGCTGCGCCACGATCCGGCGATGGCGGTGCTGGCCGGCAAGTTGCGGGCGAAGCGGCGGGGCTGCGCGCCGCTGGCCGGCAAGTCGACGCTGAACCGGCTGGAGCTGGGCGGCCCGCGACCGGGGCTGTATCACAAGATCGGCCATCGCCCGGCGGCGGTCGAGGCTGTGTTCGTGCAGCAGTTCGTGGCGGCGCATCGCACGCCGCCGGCGCAGATCGTGCTGGACCTGGATGCCACCGACGATCCGTTGCATGGGCATCAGGAGGGGCGCTTCTTCCACGGCTACTACGACGGCTGGTGCTACCTGCCGCTGTACATCTTCTGCGGCCGCCATCTGCTGGCGGCGAAGCTGCGGCGCGCGAACATCGATGCCTCGGCCGGCGCGGTCGACGAGGTGGCCCGGATCGTTCGCCAGCTGCGCCGGCGCTGGCCGCATCTGCGCATCCTGCTGCGGGCGGATTCGGGCTTTGCGCGCGAGGCGTTGATGGCTTGGTGCGAAGCCAACCGGGTCGACTACCTGTTCGGCCTGGCGCGCAATCCCCGGCTGGCGGCGGAGCTTAAGGGGGCGCTGGCGGCGGCCCGGGCCGAGGCCGAGGCGAAGGGTCGGCCGGCCCGGCGCTACAAGGATTTCCTGTGGTCGACCCGCGACAGCTGGTCGCGCCGGCGCCGCGTCGTCGGCAAGGCGGAGTGGACCGGCGGCAAGGCCAATCCCCGCTTCGTGGTGACCTCGCTGAAGCCTGCGGACGCGCGCTGCCGCCGGCTCTACGAGACGCTCTACTGCGCCCGCGGCGAGATGGAGAACCGGATCAAGGAATGCCAGCTCGACCTGTTCGCCGACCGCACATCGGCCCGCTCCATGCGCGCCAACCAGCTGCGGCTGTGGTTCGCCTCGATGGCCTATGTGCTGCTCTGCGCCTTGCGGCGGATCGGCCTGGCCCATACCCGTTTCGCCAAGGCAAGCTGCGGCTCGATCCGGCTCAAGCTGCTCAAGATCGCCGCCCTGGTGCGTATCAGCGTGCGCCGGATCAAGCTCGCCATGGCCTCGGGCTGTCCCTACCAGAGAGAGTTCCAGGCCGCCCACGACCGATTATCCGCCGCCGCGCCGTAAGCGGCCCAACCGAACCCACCCCCAGCAACAACACAGGCACAGCACCGGACAGACCACCCGCCAGAGCGCGGGCGCTGCAACGCGCCTCCAACCCGCCGTTCCGGACGTCCCCCACACAAACGCAAAAACCCCGCCCACAATCACCGTCCCGTTCCAAGGTTTGAGAAATCCGGGCTAGAGCGGATCTGTTTTAGTTGGAACCACTTCGTCCGTTCTCTTCCGTCATGGTCGGCGAAGGCCGACCATCCACGATTTGTTTTTGTTTCCAGCGCCTTAAAAACTCATGGATGGTCGGCCTTCGCCGACCATGACGGTGAGGAGACAGGGGTAAAGGCGCTTCTATCTAAAACGGACAGGCTCTAGCCCCCCGGCCGCGCGTAGCCCCAGCGCTCGATGTAGGGGCGCCAGGCGTCCTCCACCTTGGCCAAATCTTCTTCCGGGTATTCGTAGCGGTTGCGCCGGTAGTCGCTGACGCCCTCCAGATAGCGGCGGAAGGCGGGCTCCGCTTCGGCGAAGCCGTCGAGCGCCAAGGTGTCGTAGAGCGCCGCGATCTCCGCCATCGGCGCGGCCGAGAGCCGTTCGTAGCGGAGTTCGTGGAAGTTCCCGTCGGGTATCGCCGGCCGGTCGGCGATGAATCGGTCCATGAGGCGGCGGTAGCCGTCGAGCACGATGCGGTCCACGGCGAGCCCGTCATGCGGCTGCAACGCCAGGGCCGGCAGCAGCCTGTCGTAGAAGTTCCGCATCGAGAAGAACACCTCGTAGGGGTTGCGGACGCAGTGGATGAATTTCGCGTCGGGCCAGATCCCGCGGATCGCCCGGATGCGGGCGGTATGGACCGGGTTCTTGACCAGCAGCGTCCGGCGCCCCCCGGCGAGCCAGACCTTGCGCGAGAAATGGACGAAGCGCTCGGTCCAGCGCCGGATCTCGTGGTCGGCGCAGGACTCGAAAAATATCCCGCGGCCGAAATTGACCTCGAAGGCCGTGGGGAAATAGATGCCGTGGTAGTAGGAGAGCGGGCTCATATTGGCGAGCGGGATCTCGTCTTCCTGCGGCGAATCGGGCTCGACGGGGATGCCGTCGATGAAGCGCTCCGTGGGCAGCATCCGTTCGAGCACCGGCCCCAGCGCCGCCGCGAGCCCGGCGAAGTCCCACGGCATCCCGGCGGCGAGCGGCGAGACGTAGGAAAACCCCTGCCGCGAGAGGATGTTGAACAGATGCGTCGTGCCGCTCCGCCAGTGCCCGACGATGAAGACCGGCGGCGGCATGTGGCCGGCCTTGCGCAGCCGGCCCGCGATCCAGGCGCGCTCGGCGAGGGTCGACGGCAGGCGGGAAGCGGCGACCAGCAAGGCGGCCGCGACCTGCGGCAGCGCACGCGGCGCCACGCCCCCGTTGGCGCACAGCACCCGGACCAGCGTTCCGATATCCGCCCCGCAGAGCGGGTGCATGAACGGGCGCGGGGTTGCCGTCATCGCCTCTGCTCCGTCCCAACTTCCCGCGCGGCGGGATCGGACTATAGTGCGCCGCTCGCGCCGCAGGAACACGGGGAACGCGGAGGACCGGAGTGCTTCGCCTGTCGGTTCTGGACCAGTCGATCGCCGCCGCCGGAAGGCCGCACGGCCAGGCGATCCGCGATACCGTCGCGCTCGCCGCGCATTGCGAGGCGCTGGGCTATCACCGTTTCTGGGTGTCGGAGCACCACAACCATCCCAGCATCCTCGGCACCGCGCCGGAAATCCTGATCGCCGCGCTGGCGATGAAGACCGAACGCATCCGCATCGGCAGCGCGGGCGTGATGCTGCCGCATTACTCGGCGCTCAAGGTCTCCGAGCAGTTCCGCGTGCTGGACGCGCTGGCGCCCGGACGCATCGATCTCGGGCTGGGACGCGCGCCGGGCTCGGACGGGCTCACGGCCTATGCGCTGCATCCGATGGCCAACGAGCGGCCGCAGCAGTTCCCGGCCGACGTGCGCGACATCCTTGCCTGGATTTCCGGCAAGCCGCTGGCCGACGGGCACACCTTCGCCCAGATCCGCGCCTATCCGGCAGGCGATACGGTGCCGGAGGTGTGGATGCTCGGGAGCTCGAATTACGGCGCCCAGGTCGCGGCCCATTTCGGCCTGCCCTATTGCTTCGCCTGGTTCTTCACCGACGGGCAGGGGGCGGCGGAGGCGCTGCGCATGTACCGGGAGGGCTACCGGCCGAGCGAACGCCACCCGGAGAAGATAAGCGGGCTCTGCGTCTGGGCGCTCGCGGCGGACAGCGAGGAAGAGGCGCAGCACCACTACACGCCTCGGGCGCGCTGGCAACTGCTGCGCCGCCGGGGCCACTATACCGCGCTGGAAACGCCCGAGGACGCCGCCGCCCACCCCTACACCGAGGCCGAGAGGGCCGTTCTCGACCGGTTCCGCGAGCAGGCCTTCGTCGGCACGCCCGGCCGGGTGGCCGAACGGATCCGGGCGCTGGCGGCCGAGCTCGACGTGCAGGAAATCGCGATCGTCACCTGGACCCACGACGAGGACGTGAGGCGGAAGAGCTACGCCCTCCTCGCCGGGGCCTTCGGGCTCGGCCGCTAGGACGGGCGGTGCCGCCGGGTTTCCCTCGCCACCGCGATGCTGTAAGGAGCCTCCCCCGCCAGACCTGCGAAGGGAGACAGCAATTGGTTACAGTCCGGCCCAGGACCGCCGTCCGGCAGCACATCACGGCGACCTGTCCCACCCATTCGCGCACCGACCTCCAGGTGCGCGATCTCGAATCGACGATCGACGAGCCCGAGGAGCGCGACGGCACCAATCTCGGCTTCACCCCGACCGAGACGCTGGTCGCCTCGCTGATCGGCTGCACCAACGTGATCGGCCACAAGATCGCCCACAGGCATGGCATCGAATTCGACGACATGACCATCGAGGCCGAGGCCACCTTCGACCGGCGCGGCGCCATGCTGGAGGAGGAGGTCCGGGTGCCGTTCCCGAAGATCGTGCTGACCATCAACGTCCGCACCGGCGCTTCCGACGCCGAGATGGAAAAGGTGAAGACCGAGCTCCCGAAGTTCTGCCCGGTCTCCAAGGTCATCCGCGAGGCCGGCACCGAGATCGAGGAAGTCTGGAACGTGACGCGGGTCTGAGACGCGGCGTCCCTCGATATGGCGCTTCGCGCCTACTCGGGATGAGGGTTTATTTCTTGCAGACTCCCTCACCCTGAGTAGCCGCGAAGCGGCGTATCGAAGGGCGGTCACCGATCGTCTGAAGGAGTCCGATCGCCATGCCCGAGCTCCTCGCCTATCCGCGCGTGTTGTTCGAATTCGGCGCCGTGGAAGCCATCGGCGGCGAGCTTGCCGGGCTCGGCGTCCGGCGTCCGCTGCTGCTGACCGACCGGGGGCTGGTCGAGCACGGGGTGGCGCGGCGGGTGCTCGACGCGCTCCCCGGCGACGTCGAGGCGACGGTGTTCGACGGCATCCCGCCCAACCCGACGGTCGCCGGGGTCGAGGCGGCGGCGGAGACCTATCGCGAGCAGGGCTGCGACGGCGTGCTCGCCCTCGGCGGCGGCTCGGTGATGGATTCGGGCAAGGCGGTGCGCGTCGCCGCCACCCATGACGGACCGATCCTCGACTATCTGCGCGATCCGGCGCGGGTGACGGCGGCCGTCGCGCCGCTGGTCACGGTGCCGACCACGGCGGGAACCGGGGCCGAGCTCACCATGGGCGGCGGCATCCATCCCGATGCGGCGACCCGGGCTCTCGGCCTGCGCTCGGTGCACATCAAGCCCGATCTCGCGATTTGCGACCCGGAGCTCACGCTGACCCTGCCGCCCGTCCTTACCGCGGCGACGGGCATGGACGCGTTCGGCCACTGTCTCGAAGCCTATCTGGCGAAGAAGGACGACCCGCCGGGCGCCGCGATCGCGCTCGACGGCATAAGCCGGGTGGTGCGCCATGTCGAACGGGCCTGCGCGGACGGTTCCGACCGCGAGGCGAGATGGCACATGCAGATGGCGGCGCTGCAGGGCGGCATGGCGATCTATCGCGGGCTCGGGCCGGTGCACGCGCTCGCCAACACCTTCGGCGACGCCGACCTCCACCACGGCATGCTGGTCACGGTGAGCGCCCCCGCTGTCGTCCGCTTCTACGAGGGCCGTCTGGATCCCCTGCTGGCGGAAATTGCCGCCGCGATGGGGCAGGGCGGCGCGCCCGATGTCGCGCGCGGCATCGAGGAGCTGAACGCGCGGCTCGGCCTGCCCGGCTCGCTCAGGGAGGCGGGCTACGACAAGTCGGACCTCGACGACATGAGCGCCGACGCCGCCGCGAGCCACTTCAACCACGCCGCCCGCGTGGTGCCCAGCCGGGAGGAGTACCGGCAGCTCGTCGCGGACGTGCTCGGTCCGGGCTAGGCGCCGGCCGGCGGCGCAAGGTGGGACCAGCCGGAATAGGCCATATAGATCCCGACCAGCAGGATCAGCGCGCCCGACACATAGGGCGCCGAAGCGAACAGCCGGTCGGCTCCCGAAAACCGCTTCGATGCGTAGCGGAGCCCGAGGACCGCGGCCATTCCGACGCCCACCAGCGTGACCGCGAGGCCGACCGAGAACGACGCGACCATGCCTACGCCCAGCCAGAACTGCCCGATCCCGAGGCAGAGCAGCAGCACGGTGATCGCCGCCGGACAGGGAATCAGCCCGCCGACCAGCCCGAAACCGATGGTCTGCGGCGCGGTTGCCCGGCCTCCCGCGAACCGGGTCTCGATGTCGCGGGCGTGCGCGCGGATATGCGCGTCGTCATGGTGACCGTGATGGCGTTCGCGGCGCGCGCGGGCGTGCCGCAGCGCCCGCCACAACATAACCACCCCCACCCCCATGACGATCGCGCCGGCGCCCGCGACGAACCAGGGCTCCAGCTTCCCGCCGATCGTCTCGTCGCCCCAGGTCAGCGCCAGCAGCGCCATGACCCAGACCACGATGCTGTGCGACAGCGCCGCCGAGACGCCGAGCAGGACCGCCTGCAACGGGGTTCCCCGGACCGCGACGATGAACGCCGCCATCATCGTCTTGGAGTGCCCCGGCTCGAGGCCGTGCAGCGATCCCAGCACGAGACCGATGGCGGCGAGATAGAGGAACGATGTCGAACCGTCTTGAATTAGGGAAATGAGGTCCATAGGACCGTGACCTGGTCTCAGAGATATTTGCTGATCTGCTTGAACTCGGCGAGGACAGCCGCCGCCGCGACGCCGTCCTTGACGTGCTCGTCCATGCAGTGGTCGATGTGGTCGCGGATATAGACCTGCTTGGCGCTGCGCAAAGCCGACTCGATCGCCTGGAGCTGCTGCGCCACGTCGGCGCAGGGCCGCCCCTCCTCGATCATCCGGGTCGCCTTGCGCAGATGTCCCTCGGCCCGCTTCAGCCGCTTGACCACGTCGCCGTGGCTTTGGTGTACCGAATTCGCTCGTTCAGGCATGGCTCCGATCTGCATTTATCCTAACCTGGGGGATAGGATAAATGGGTCCGAAAAACCGCGCAACGGTCGGTTTCGCCGCGCAGGTGCCTAAATCGCCTTGGTCTCCGCCGCGATGGCCTCGGCCGGGCCGCCGGGGATGTAGTAGCGGCCGATGTCGTCGCGCTTGAGGATGTCCTTCTCGCGCACTGCGCCCCAGGCGTGCAGGAAGTCGCGCCAGGCGACGGCGCGGTGGCGGTCGACGAGCTCGGCGAATTGCAAGGGCTCCTCGACCAGCGCCGCCTCGATGGCGGCCGCGAGCCCGCTCACAGGTAGTCCTCCAGCCTGACCCGGTCCTTGCCGTAGGCCTCGATCCGCTTGTAGAGCCATTTCGGGATGCCTTCGGGGATCGTCGCGTCGATGCCGAGCTTGGCGGTGAGCGGCAGCCCGCCCTGGCCCATCTCCCAGGCGCGGATGCTGGGATCGACGTGCTTGCCGCGCGCCCCCGCCAGCGTGATCAGGTCCTGATCGGCCTGCACCCGGAAGGTCAGCGCCCAGTCGATGTCGTCCGGATTGTTGATGTCGATATCTTCGTCGGTGACGATGGCGAGCTTGACCTCGGCGACCGAGAGCAGGGCCAGGAGCGCGTTCTTGCCCTCGCCCGGGCGCTTGCGGATCGAGGCGATCAGTGTCCAGTAGCCGCAGCTCCCCACCGGCGCGCGGATCGCCACCGGCTCGACGCTCGCCACCCTCAGCGCCTGCAACCCCGCGGCCTCCGTCACCGGCGCAGACAGCCAGTCGTTCTCCCACGGCATCTGCAACAGGTAGAAGATCGGATCGCGCCGGTGGGTGATGCAGTTGACCCGGAATACCGGGTTCCACTTCACGTCGCCCGAGATCTGCGAAAACTCGCCGAACGGCCCTTCGTCGGCGGTCCAGCCTATCGGGAGGATCTCGCCTTCCAGCACGAGCTCGGAATCCGCCGGCACTTCGAGGTCGGAGGTCCGGCACTTGACCATCGGCACCGCCGCGCCGTGCAGCCCGCCGGCGAGCTCCAGCTCGTCGTTGGCGATCGGCGCCTTGTAGGAGGCGGCCAGCATCTCGAACGGATGCACCCCGACCGCGACCGCGATCGGCAGCGGCTCGCCCCGGTCCAGCATGCGCTGGTAGTAGAACCGCATGTCCGACGGCGAGACCAGGTCGATCCCGGTCTCCCGCCGGTTGCGGTACATCAGCCGGTAGGAACCGGCGTTGCGCCCGTACTCGGCATCGCGCGAGACCACGAACGTGCCCGAGATATAGGGCCCGCCGTCATAGACGTGCATCAGCGGGAAGGGGATCGCCGTGAGGTCGACGTCGTCGCCCTCCATCACGACGTCCTGGCAGGGCGCGTTGCCGACCTGATCGGGCGCAATGGCGCGCGCGGAGCGGGTCTCGAATTCCTGCGCGATGCGGTCCTCCTCGCAGTCGAGGGCGGTCGCGAGCCGGCGCCGCGACGAGAGCAGCGCCGTCGCCACCCGCCAGCCCGGATAACCCTCGATCTCGTCGAACAGCACCGCCTTGTCGGTCTGCGCGGCAAGACCCGACAGGTCGCGCGGATCGACCGGCCTGGCCACGCGCTGGATCTCGCCCGCCGCCTCAAGGTCCTGAAGGAAGTCCCGAAAAGCCTTTTTCGCCATGTCTTTCCTTCCCCGGTGGGCGACCATAATGGTCCGCCGCGCCCGCGGGTGACAAGCGCCCCGGCCCGGCTATCATCGCTCCCGGCACGACAGGGAGGGCCGCGTGGGCATTCGAACGGGCGCGGAGCTGATCGCCGGGCTCGACGACGGGCGCGAGCTCTATATCGACGGCGAGCGGGTCGGCGACCTGGCCGCGGATCCCCGCTTCGCCGGCGGACTCCGGACGCTGGCCGAGCTCTACGACATGCAGCATGAGGACGGGCTGATCGATGAGATGACCTATGTCTCGCCGAGCACGGGCGAACGGGTCGGGCTCTCCTTCATCCAGCCCCGGACCCCCGAAGACCTCGCCCGGCGCCGGGTCATGGTCAAGCACTGGCACGACCATACCTTCGGCATGTACGGGCGCGCGCCGGACTTCATGAACGCCATGCTGGCCGGGTTCGGCGCCTGTCCCGAGGCGTTCGGCGAATACGGCGACAATGTCCGGCGCTACTACGAGACGGTGCGGGAAAACGACCTCGTCACCACCCATTCGCTCACCAACCCGCAGGTCGACCGCTCGAAGGACGTGTCCGAGCAGAAGGGCCCGATGGACCTCGCCGCCAAAGCCGTGCGCGAGACCGATTCCGGCATCGTGATCCGGGGCGCGCGGATGCTGGCGACGCTGGGCGCCTTTTCCGACGAGCTGGTGGTGATGCCGGCGCCGTCCTACCCGCTGCCGGATACCGAGCAGGCGAAGCCCTTCGCGATCGGCTTCGCGGTGCCGGTGGCGACGCCCGGCATGCGGCTGATCTGCCGCCCCGCCGTGGTCCATCGCGAGGCCGGATCGGCGCTCGACTTCCCGCTGTCGAGCCGGCTCGACGAGACCGACTGCATGGTGGTGTTCGACGACGTCGAGGTGCCGTGGGAGCGGGTCTTCCTCTACCGCGACGTGGAGGCGTTCAACACCATCTACCCGAGGACCGGGGCAGGCGCGGGGATGGCGCACCAGTTCGTCACCAAGAACCTCGCCAAGGCGGAGTTCATGATGGCGCTCGGCTTCACCCTGGTGCGCACCACCAGGATCGACGTCCACCAGCACATCCAGGGGATGCTGGCCGAGCTGATCAACTACGCCGAGGTCGTGCGCTCCTGCCTGATGGCGAGCGAGGCCGAGCCGAAGCCGGGGCCCAACGGGACGCTGCTGCCGGCGATGGGGCCGCTCGACGCGGTACGCTTCCTCTACCCGCAGATGTTCCGCCGAAGCTGCGAGATCGTCCAGGTGATGGGCGCCGGCGGGCTGGTCATGGTGCCTTCCTTCGCCGAGCTCGACGGGCCTGTCGGCGCCGACGTGGAGGCCTACTACCAGGCCGCGGGCGCCGATTCGCGGGCCCGGATCAAGCTGTTCCGGCTCGCCTACGACGCCGCGATGTCGAGCTTCTCGGGCCGCCAGCAGCTTTACGAGCGCTACTTCGCGGGCGATCTCGTCCGCGCCGCCGGCTTCCTCTACGAACGCACCGAGAAGGAGCGCCACGTCCAACGCATCTGGCGCATCCTCGACGAGCTGGAGGAGGGCGAAGCGTCGGGGTGAGCGGCGCGGCCCTTCGATACGGCCCTTCGGGGGCTACTCAGGATGAGGAGAGGTGTGGCGATCCACACAACACACCCTCATCCCGAGTAGGCCCCGGAGGGCCGTATCGAGGGACGCCCCTAGCCGGCATTTCTCATCGAGGGCCGAAGAGGAGCCTGCACCGCGGCCGACCCCAAGCCTGGACCCCGGCTCAAGGCCGGGGTGACAACGGGGCGAACGACAGACTGCGTGCTTCGCCGAAACCGCCGGCGAGCGGGCAAACCCTTGTCGTGTAATCATTCCCGTGCGCTGGACACAAGAAGCGCCCGCCGCTCGTGAGAAATCCGGGTTAGAACCGTCAGGTGCGCACGGGCCTAGAGCCTGTCCGGTTTAGAGAGAAGCGCCTTTACCCCCGTCTCCTCACCGTCATGGTCGGCGAAGGCCGACCATCCACGAGTTTTTAAGGCGCTGGAAACAAAAACAAAACGTGGATGGTCGGCCTGCGCCGACCATGACGGAAGAGAACGGACGAAGCGGTTCCAACTAAAACAGATCCGCACTAGACCGCCGTGTAGCCGCCGTCGACGATCAGGTCGTGGCCGGTGACGAAGGCCGATTCGTCGCTGGCGAGGAAGAGCGCCGCGTCGGCCAGATCCTCCGGCTGGCCCAGCCGCCCGATCGGGTGGAGCGGCACCAGCGCCCGGCGCACGTCCTCCATCGTGTCGTAATGCACGAGCAGCCTGCCGGTCTCGGTCGCGCCGGGCGAGAGAGAATTGACGCGGATGTTGTCCTTCGCGAAGTCGAGCGCCATCGACTTCGAGAGCTGGATCACGGCCGCCTTGCTGGTCACATAGGCGGGCCGGTTGGGGACGACGACGCTGCCGAGCTGCGAGGCGACGTTGATCACGCTGCCGCCGCCGGCGTCGGCGATCCTCGGGATCGCGTGTTTGCACATCAGGAAGATGCCGGTGAGGTTGACCCGCATCGCGTGCTCCCAGTCGGCGAGCGGTAGGTCGACGACGTTCGCCACCGGCTCGCGCGCGGCGGCGCCGTTCATCAGGACGTGGATCGCGCCGAACGCGTCAATGGCGGCTTCGGCCGCCGCCTCGGCCGAATCCGGGTCCGCGACGTCGCAATGCCGCGCCCGCGCCGTTCCTCCCGCCCCGACGATATCGGCCGCGGTCTTCTCCGCGCCATCCGAGTCGATATCGCAAACCAACACCGAGGCGCCTTCCGCGGCGAAGCGCCGCGCCGCCGCGCCCGCGATGCCGCCCGCCGCCGCTGTGACCACCGCAACTTTGCCGTCCAGCCTGCCCATGACCGTCTCCTCTCGATATTTCTTCCTAATCGAATTTCCGTATCTACTCCGCCGAGGCATCGCAATTCGTGGATGAATTTCCGCTCTCGGCCCCCTCCGATAAATTCGTCCCTATCTCAAGAATAGTCCTCACGACTGCACAGACCCCGCGTGCCGCTTTCGGCGTCTCAGCGTAATAATTTGCATGGGCTATATTGTTGCGCAGATCTCGAATCGAACTGAAATCGCACTCTAGCGCCGTCCTGCATCCCGAAAGTAGCGCTCGTCCTTCAATGATCGCGGCTTTGTCTGAAAACTGAGTGCTGACGATTTCGCTGACGAATCCGTCGTTCTGTTTCGCCTTGCGAATATTACGGCGTATCGATTTCCGACGCTTGGGGCATAGCAGCTTCAGCCAACCATCTGGTTCACTTGGCCACTCTGCCTCAATCCGCTTGGCCATCACCATTTCAAAGCTCGTCAACAAGGTGAAAAGCGCGGCGCGTACCGGTAGCTGCTGCAGGTCCGATAAGGTGATCAGACCGATGACCTCATCGTCGTGAACGACGAGGCGCGCTTGGCGTTCGTCGGCGGTCTTCACGAACTCCAATATGCTCGCGTCGGCGCCCAGTACCATGTCTTCTGACAGAGTTTCGAAATCATCGCCGATCGGTTGCCTCGGCGCCGGCTTATCGAACCAGTGGTCTGCCTTGTAGAGGCCGTCGATCCGCCCGTCCGCGTCCTCCACTGGCAGAAAACTGAAGCGGTCCGTGTTCCGGGCCATGATCGCGTCTACTCTATCCTCTGGTCGGCAGGTCATCAGTCTGTGCCGATGGGTCATAATCATGTCCACAGTTAGGCTGTCTTGGACCCGGTCCAGCACATCAAAACCCACACCGTCGCGTGTCGCCCAAGGCGCCATAGTGTTTCCTTCCCAGTGCTGCATTCCGTCCCTATGTATTCTCGAATTTGGCGGAACGGGGGTGCCATGAACAGGCTGTCCATCAACCACTACATCTGCCCCGCCGGGATGACGGTCGTCGAATTCCTCGACGCGGCGGGCGCGGTCGGCGCGGGCGCGGTCGGCCTCACCGCGCGGGCGGTTGCCGAGGCGGGCGCGCGGGCGCTCAAGGCGATGGTCGACGACCGCGGCCTCGCGGTTTCCTCGGTCAACAGCGCGGGGTATTTCGCCAACAAGGACGGTGCCCTGATCGACGATCACGACCGCCGGATGGTCGAGGCGGCGGCGGTCCTCGATGCCGGCGCGGTTTGCGTGATATCGGGCGGACGCGGCGCGGAGCGTTCGATCGAAGCGGCGCGGACCCGCGTCCGCGACGGGCTCGAGGCTCTTGCCGGGATCGCGCGCCCGGCGGGCGTCACGCTCGGCGTCGAGCCGATCCATCCCGTCGACCTGATGACCAAGGGCTGCGTCAATTCCATCGCCGATACGCTCTCCCTGATCGAGGGGATCGAGGGTGTCGGCATGATCCTCGACATCAACCATTCCTGGTGGGACCCGGCGCTTCCCGGTATCTGCCGCGACCGTCGGGACCGGGTCGCGCTCTTCCAGCTGTGCAACGTGGTCGAGCCCGAGCCCTCCCGGCCGCGGCGCGAGTTCCTGTCCGCCGGGCTGGTCGACCTTGCCGGGCTGATCGCCGGGTTCGAGGCCGACGGCTATTCCGGGTTCTACGAGTTCGAGATTTTCCCGCCCGATCTGCGCGGCCGTCCGGTCGAGGACGCGCTGGAAGACGCCGCGCGGTTCATGCGGGGGCGGGTGGGGGTTTCCTGAGCGAGACGGCCACACCGAGCGCGGTCAGCACCGAGAACGCGACGAAGACCAGCGTCATCACCGAGAGATAGCGGTCCGGCACGGACGAGATCGACGCCGTGCCGAGCCGCACCGAGATCAAGACGGTGACGATCGCCATCGACACCATCATGCCGAGCGAGCGCATCTCGGCCGACAACGCCGAGGCCATGCCGCGCTCGGCCGGGACCACGCTGGTCATGATGTTGGAGATGTTGGGGGCCGAGAAGAAGGCGAAGCCGAGTCCCTGGAACACCATCACGGCGAGAACGTGAGCCAGCCCCGACCCGGCGTCCAGGAACGCCGCCAGCACCGTCTGGCAGAGGATGAAGGCCCCGCCCATGAAGGTGATCAGGTGCGGCGGAAAACGGTCGGCCAGACGTCCGCCGAGGGGTGCGAACAGGGCCATCACCACCGGGCCCACGATGAGGATCTCGCCCGCCCCTTCCGGCGAATAGCCCTGGATCACCTGGAGATAGATCGAAAGCAGGAAGGTCGTCCCGACGGTCCCGCAATAGACCAGGAACTGCACCAGGAGCGCCAGCGACAGGCGGCGGTTCGCGCCGATCGCGCCGAGGTTCAAGAGCGGGTTGGCCGAGCGTTTCTCCGCCGCGAAGTAGACGGCGCCCACGGCGACGGCCGCGGCGATCAGGACCCAGCCCAGGAGCCCGCGCCCGAGCATCGCCGAGCCCGCGATCAGGGTGGCGATCGCAACCGCCAGGAGCGCGCTGCTGACGAGGTTTATCGGCGCGTCCGGCCGCCGCCAGCGGCTGGGCAGGGTGAAGCGGGACAGCGCGTAGGCGGCGAAGGGCGGTATGGCGGCGAGGTAGAACACCCAGCGCCAGCCGAGATGGGTGGTGACCAGCCCGGCGAAATAGGGTCCCGAGGCGAGACCGATATAGGTCGCTCCGATCGCCAGCCCGACCAGCCGGCCGAGCTGGTCCTTCGGCGCGATGTCGGCGACGATCGCCATCGAGGTCGCGATCAGAAAGGATGCCGCCACCGCCTGCATGAAGCGCATGACGATGACCAGCGGCATGCTGGGCTGGAGCCCGATCGCGAAGGTGGTCAGCCCGAGCGCCACCAGCCCCCATTTGAACAGCGAGTTCTTGTCGGTCGCGTCGGCGAACCGGCCGATCGGCATCAACAGCGCGGCGGCCGCGCCGAGAAACACCGTGTCCAGCAGGCTGAGCTCCAGCCCGCTCGCGCCGAACTCGCGCGCCATCGTCGGCAGCGGCACGCCGACGATGGCGTGCATGAACGCGCTCGCGAACTGCGACAGGGCGATGAACGCGATCAGGAGCCAGCGAGGCCGGTCCGCCGCCATGAATGCCTTCCGGGGTTCGAGGTTCCGCGACACTAGAGCCTATCCGTTTCGGATTGAACCGCCTCCCGTCATGCCCGGACTTGTTCCGGGCATCCACGTCCCTCCACCGCCTCGTCCGCTCCGAGCTCGCACCGCGATGCCGCAAGACGTGGATGCCCGGAACAAGTCCCATAAGCGCTAACTTGTTTGTGGCGGTCTTTTTGGCTAGGGTTTCCGGGTGTTTGGGCTCGGGGGCTTGGGATGGACGAGGACTGGGAGGTTCTGCGGTGTTTTCTGCCGGCCGGCTGGGAGGCGCTGGGGCGCTCCAGCGGGGCGCTGAAGGGTCTTCGCAAGGACCGGTCGGCGGAGGCGGCGCTGCGGGTTCTTCTGCTGCATCTGGGGTGCGGGCACTCGCTGCGCGAGACCGCGGTTCGGGCGCGCGAGGCGGGTCTGGCGGATTTGTCGGACGTTGCGCTTCTGAAGCGGCTTCGCAAGTCTTCGGACTGGCTGCGGGGGCTGTGCGAGGCGCTGTTTCGCGAGCGCGGTCTGGCGCGCACCGTCGCGCCGGGTCTGCGGGTCCGCGCGGTCGACGCGACGACGGTGCGCGAGCCGGGGCGGACGGGTTCGGTGTGGCGGGTGCATTACAGCCTGTGCCTGTCTTCGCTGTGCTGCGACTTTTTCGAGGTGACGCCGACGCGCGGGGTGGGCAGCGCGGAATATCTCGCCCGGTTTCCGGTGTGCGAAGGCGATCACATCCTGGCCGACCGGGGCTACGCGACGGCGGCGGGTCTGAGCCACGTGTCGGCGGCGGGCGGGCGCATCGCGGTGCGGGTGAACACCGGGGCGTTGCCGCTCTGGACCCCGGCCGGGTCGCCCTTCGACCTTCTTGCTGCGGTGTCCGGGCTGAGCAGCGCCGGGGCGGTCGGGTCGTGGCCGGTCGCGGCGGGCGGGGTGGATGGGGTATGCGGCCGCGTCTGCGCGGTGCGCAAGTCGGCCGAGGCCGCGCGGCGGGCGCGCAGGAGGGCGCGCCGCGAGGCCAGGCGCCAGGGCAGCGAGGTCCGACCCGCGACACTCGCCTATGCCGACTTCGTCATCGTCTTCACCACCTTCTGCGAGGAGACCTTCAGCGCCGGCGAGGTTCTCGAATGGTACCGCCTGCGCTGGCAGGTCGAGCTCGTCTTCAAGCGCCTCAAGTCGCTCGCCCGGCTCGGCCATCTGCCCAAGCACGACGACGACAGCGCGCGCGCCTGGCTCTACGGCAAGCTCCTCGTCGCCCTGCTGGTCGACAAGCTGGTCGACCACGCCCGCGCCGTTTCCCCCTGGGGATACGCGCTGGCGCAGCCGCAGGCCGCATAGCCCGTGGCGCGAGTTCCGCTTCGTCCTCAACGAGGTCCGGAGCGCCATCGAGCCGCGCTTCGGCCTCGCCCGGACGATCGACGGGTGGAACCACATCGCCAAAGCCCTCGCCGAACCGCCACGACGCCGAAGACCGCAACGGGACCTGTACGTCATCCCACACACAAGTTAGCGCTTATGGGAACAAGTCCGGGCATGACGGAGAGTGAGGGCCGCCGGGGCGCGGCGGGGCGGTTCCGGGTAAAACGGATGCGCTTCAGGTGAGGGCCGGAACCCGGTCCAGCGGGCGCACCCCCTCTCCGCAAGCCTGTCCAAGACGCGCGTTTGCTGTTTAACTGCGAGCTGGAGACCGACGATGAGCGATACCCAGAGCCGTTCGTCCGCGATCAAGGCCCTGATTCCGGAACTCGGCCTGACGGAATACTGGTATCCGGCGATCCTCGCGAAGAAGGTGAAACGGCGCCCCCTCGGCGTCCGGATGCTGGGCGAGAAGCTGGTGCTGTTCCGGGCCAAGGACGGCCGCGTCGCCGCCGCGTCCAACACCTGCCCGCATCGCGGCGGCTCGCTGATGGACGGCGTTTGCCACTACGAGGGAACCGTCGCCTGCCCCTATCATGGCTGGGTGTTCGACGAGCGCGGCGAATGCGTCGCGGTGCTGTCCGAAGGTCCCGAAAGCGCGATGCCGGGCAAGGTCAGGCTCCGGATCTATCCGACCGCGGAGTACAAGGGGCTGGTGTTCGTCTGGATGGGGGAGGGCAAGCCGGTCCCCATCGAGGACGAGATCCCGCCCGAGTTCTTCGAGGGGCGCGAGACCGCGCTCTTCATCTCGGCCCGGCGGTGGGACGTGAACTGGCGGGTCGCGCTGGAGAACTCGCTCGACTCGCACGTCATGTACGTCCACCGGAACGCGCTATTGCAGCTCATGGAGCCCTACCAGCAGTTCGGACGCACCGGGTATTCGCCGCGCATCGTCAACGGCAGGGCGGCGATCGGCTATCTCAGGGACCCGCCGAGGACCGGGCGCGAATTCTATCCCGGCGTGGACGATTACTGGCCGAGGACCGAATGGCGCAGGCTGTGGCTCTGGATCTTCGCCTGGCGCAACGCGCGTATCCGCAACTCCCGCCCGTTCCTCGAGGACAACGAGGAATGGGGCATGCACACCAGGGTTGACGGCGCTTACGTGCGCTCGGCCGGGCATCACCTGCCGAGCATGTTCCGCTTCGATTTCGGCGGCCAGATGTTCACCCGGTACTGCGTTCCCATCGACGCGGCGACGACGCGGGTCTTCTATATCCACGCCGCCCGCAGGAAGACCCGGCTCGGCCGTGCGATGCGCGCTGCCTATTACCACCTGTTCCGCAACTGGGCGCTCAACATCAACTTCTCGACGCAGGATTACCGGGTGATGGCCGGGCAGGACTACGACGCGCCCGAGATGCTGTCGGCCAGCGACGGCCAGCTGGTGCGCTGGCGGCGGTTGCTGTTGACCGCGCGCGGCATGCCGGACCCGCGCGAGCCGCCGGTGGCGGACTAGCCACGCCGTAGAGGGGGGCGACATGGCGGAAATCCTCGGCCTCGGCATGACCCACTACACCGGGCTCCGCTTCGTCGACGAGGAGATGAGCATCTTCCTCAGGCGGACGCTCAAGGGGAGCGACGTTCCCGCCGAAATGAAGGACCCCGCCAACTGGCCGGAGCCGATGCGCGAGGAATGGGCGGACGATCGGGGCGCGGCGGCGGCCGCCGTCCATCGCAAGCGCCACTGGGACGCCTTCACCCGCATGAAGGAGGAGCTGGCCGCGTTCGCTCCCGATTTCGTCGTCATGTGGGGCGACGACCAGTACGAGAACTTCGTCGAGGACATCGTGCCGCCGTTCTGCGCCTATATCGCCGACGAGTTCGTCTCGACCCCCCATCTCGGTCTCCCCGGCCGGCCCGATCCGCCCAACGCCTGGGGCGAGGCGGAAGACAAGGAATTCGTCCACAAGGGCCACCCGGAGGGCGGCGCCTGGCTGGTCGGGACGTTGAGCGAGCGGGGGATCGACATTCCCTATGCCTACCGGCTGCGGCACGGAAAGGGGCTCGCGCATGCGTTCATCAACACGCTGCTGTTCATCGACCACGCGCGGACCGGCTTTCCCCACCCGCTGGTTCCGTTCCACGTGAACTGCTACGGCGGCGAACTGGTCCGAACCCAGGGAGGCCACCTGGCGCCGGGGGAGGAGGACGCTCGCCGCGACCCGCCCGCGCCGTCGGCCCGCGCCTGCTTCGATCTCGGGCGCGGGATCGCCCGGGCGCTCGCGGACTCGCCCTGGCGGGTTGCGCTGATCGCCTCGTCGAGCTGGTCGCACGCGTTCCTGACCGCCAAGAACCACTGGCTCTATCCCGACCACGGGGGCGACCGGAAGCGGCTCGAAGAGCTGCGCGAGGGCCGGTTCGCGGAATGGCGCGGCCTGACCCATGACGAGATCGAGGACGCCGGGCAGCACGAGTTCCGCAACTGGATCTGCCTCGCCGGCGCCATGACCGAGCTCGGCGCCGGCGTCGAGATCGTCGATTACATGGAAAGCTGGGTGCTAAACTCCAACAAGTGCTTCGCGGTCATGCGGCCATGACGGGCGAGACGCCCGACCCCGCCGCGCCCCTCTCGCCGGAACAACAGGACTGGATCGCCCGGGCGACCGACGCCATCGACCGCGATTTCCTCCTGGAGACGCTGGAGCGCGCGGTGGAGATCCCGAGCCGGACCGGGGAGGAGCGCGCGCTGGGCGAGTTCTTCGCCGGGACCATGAACGGGCGCGGGATCGACGCCTTCTACCAGCCCATCGACGAGCGCCGGGGCAACAGCATCGGGCGGCTCGCCGGCAGCGGCGGCGGCGCGGACCTCCTGTTCTACGGCCATCTCGACACCACCTTCAGCGCGGATCCGCGCGAGGACGCCCAGATGACCGGCGGGCGTCCCCGGCCCGACCTCGAGCCCCGCCTGCAACGAGACGGCGATCTCCTTTACGGCCTCGGCGTGCAGAACCCCAAGGGCAGCGTGGTCTGCGCCATCGCCGCTCTGGACGCGGCGGCGCGGGCCGGCGTTCCGCTCAAGGGCGCGGCCGGCATCGGCATCGCCGCCGGTGGGATCCACAAGGGACCTGTCGAGGGTTTGATGCGCTCCTGGCGCGGCGGCCGCTACCAGGGCTTCGGGGTGGGTTGCGACTACATGCTGAAGCACGGGCTGACCGCCGATTACTGCATCAGCACCAAGCCCGGCTACGGCATCGTCTGGGAGGAGCCCGGCGAGTGCTGGTTCAAGGTCACGATCATGGGCGAGCTCTGCTATTCCGGCCTCCGCCACATCCAGCCCAACCGCAACCCCATCGTCGACGCCGCCGCGGTCGTGCCCATGATCGAGGACTGGATCGCCGACTACACCAGGCGCCACACCAGGGGCCAGATCGCGCCGCAGGGCACGGTCGGCGGGATCGAGGCGGGGTGGCCGTTCAAGCCCGAATTCATCCCCGGTATCTGCGTCCTCTACGTCAACATCCACACCAATTCCGTGACCCGCCCCCTGGAGATCCGGCGCGAGTTCGAGGCGCTGATCGACGGCATCCGCGGCGCGCGCGAGGGCATCGACATCCGCGCCGAGATGCTGCTCTCGGCGCCGGGATCGCGCACCGAGCCCGACAACTGGATCGTCCGCGCGGCCGCCGCCGCCATCGAGGCGGTGGAAGGAAGGCCCATCGTGGTCAGCGGGCTCAGCGGCACCACCGACGGCGCGATCCTGAGGAACGCCGGCATCGCCACCGCCAGGATCGGGCTGCCCGGCATGGCCGAGCCGGAGCCGGACTGGCCGCCGATGTTCGACGCCTGCCGGATTGGCGATCTCGAACGCCTGACCCGGGTCTACCTGCACGCCCTGATCGACACCTGCACGCGGGAGCGGGAGGAGATGACCTAGAGCGGCTCTGTTCCTGTTGGAACCGCTTCCTCCGTTCTCTTCCGTCATGGTCGGCGAAGGCCGACCATCCACGTTTTGTTTTTCGGATCCAGCGCTGCAAAAACTCGTGGATGGTCGGCCTTCGCCGACCATGACGGTAAGGAGACCGGGCAAGAACGCTTCTATCTGAAACGGACAGGCTCTAGTCGTCCCCCGCTTCCAAGCCCCCGATATCGCTCCGCGCCACCGCGGTCGAGTTGATGATCGCGTAGCACGGCTTGCCCGGGGCGAGGCCGAGCGCGCGCACCGAGCTCCTGGTGACGCGCGCGAGCAGCCGGTCCTCGCCCGATGTGAGGCCCACCGCCGCGCCCGGGCCCTCGCCCTCGTGGATCGCGCTGACGGTTGCCGGCAGGACGTTGAGCGCGCTCAGACCGGCGGGCTCCTCCGTCGCGATGATCACATCCTCCGCGTGGATCCGAAGGCGGAGCGTCGTGCCCACCGGAGCCTCGATATGCGGCAGCCGGAGCCGCCCGCCGCTCACCGCGAGCACGCTGAGCCCGTCCGCCCGGTCGTGGCCGAGGATCGTGGCCGACAGAACCGCCCCCGCCTCGGCGATGCCGATATAGGGCACCGCCGCGGGATCGGACAGCACCTCGGCCGCCGCCCCGGCGCGCGCGACGCGTCCCCGGCTCATCGCCACCACCGTGGTCGCCAGATGGACGATCTCCGCCACCGAATGGCTGACATAGAGGATCGGGGTTCGCGTCTCCGTCCTCAGCCGCTGGAGATAGGGCAGGATCTCCGCTTTCCGGGGATCGTCCAGCGAGGCCAGGGGCTCGTCCATCAGAAGGATCCGGGGCGCGCTCAGCAAGGCCCGGCCGATGGCGACGCGCTGCTTTTCGCCGCCCGAAAGCCGCCCCGGCCGACGGTCGAGCAGATGGCCGATCCCGAGGATCTCGACGATGTGGTCCAGGTCCTCGGCTTCGGCGTCGCGCGGCGCGAACCAGCGCCCGAAGGCGAGATTCTGCCGCACGGTGAGGTGCGGGAACAGGCGCCCCTCCTGGAATACGTAGCCCACCCGGCGGCGATGCGCCGGCAGCGAAAGTCCCAAACTCGTGTCGAGGAGGATCGTGTCCGCCGCCGAAACCCTGCCTTCGTCCGGTTGCAGCAGCCCGGCGATGGCCTCGACGACCGTCGTCTTCCCCGCGCCCGAACGTCCGAACAGCGCCGTGATACCGTCGGGGGCGGAGAACGCCGCATCCAGCGCGAAGCCCTCGAAACGATGGCGGAGGATGACGTCGAGGCTCATCGTTCGGCGATCCAGCGGGCGATCCGGCGCGACACGAACTCCGAGGCGAACAGCGCGACCATCGCGACGACGATGGAGACCACGACGAGCCGCACCGCCGAGGTTTCGCCGTCCGGCACCTGGAGGAAGGCGTAGATGGCCGAGGGGAGCGTCTGGGTCTCGCCCGGGATGTTGGAGACGAAGGTGATGGTGGCGCCGAACTCGCCCATCGCCTTCGCGAAGGCGAGGATGGCGCCGGCCACGATCCCCGGCAGGATCAGCGGGAGCGTCACCACGGCGAAGGTCCAGACCCGGTTGGCGCCGAGCGTCGCGGCGGCTTCCTCCAGCCTCGAATCGACCGCTTCCATCGCCAGCCAGATCGCCCGCACCATCAGCGGAAACGCCATGATCGCCGCGGCAAGCGCGGCTCCGGTCCAGCGGAAGGCGAACACGATGCCGAGTTCCCCGGCGAGGAACCCGCCGAGGGCGCCCTGCCGGCCGAACAGGATCAGCAGGAGGTAGCCCGTCGCCACCGGCGGTATGACCAGCGGCAGATGGACGAGAAGGTTGAGAATCTGGCGGCCCCAGAACCGGCCGCGCGCGAGCAGGAGCGCCGTCGCGACGCCGAAGGGAAGGCTCGCCAGGGTTGCCCAGAAGGCCACGCGAATCGAGAGGCGCACCGCCGTCCATTCTTCCGCCGAAAGCCAATCCATCGTCGCAACCCTACTCGACGACCGTGAATCCCTGGCGTTCGAAGAGCGGCCGGGCCGCTGCCGAGAAGAGATGCGCGTAGAACGATTCCGCCTTTCCGTTCGCCCGGCCCGCGGTCAGCGCGGCGGGATAGACGATCGGCCGGTGGCTCGTCGCCGGAAAGGCGGCGACCGCGCTCACCCTGTCCGACGCCGCGGCGTCGGTCGCGTAGACGATGCCGAACGGCGCCTCGCCGCGCGCCACGAAAGCGAGCGCGGCCCGCACGTTGTCGGCCTGCACCACGCGTCCCGCGACCTTTTCCCAAACGCCCAGGGTCTTGAGAGCCTGCCGGCCGTAGATCCCCGCCGGCACGGCATCGGTCAGGGCCATCGCCAGCCGCCCGTTGCCGAGGCGGCCGGGCAAATCGCCGATCTTCATCGAAGGCCTTTTTCGTCCGTGGCCGATCAGCACCAGCCGGTTGCCGAGCAGGTCGCGGCGGGTCTCGCGGCGGATCAGCCCGTCCTTTTCCAGCGCGTCCATCCAGTCCCGGTTGGCCGAAACGAAGATATCGGCCGGCGCGCCGCGCAGGATCTGGCGGGCCAGCGTCGATGTCGCGGCGTAGGAAAGGGTCGGCTTCGCCCCCGTTTTCGCCTGCCAGCCCCGGGCCACGTCGTCGAGCGCGGTCTTCAGGCTGGCGGCGGCGAAGACCAGCACGTCCGGCGCCGCCCATGCGCGGGGCGCCGTCGCGCAGATCGCGGCCGCGCAGATCGCCGCAAAGAGGACGCGTCTCGACATCGACTCCCTTCCCGACGGGTGGCCGGCCGGAATATCGTTCCGCGTTGCCGGCTTTGGCAAATGGTATTCCCGCGCTCCGATCTCCTTGACGGTCGCCCCGCGACGGTCCGAAAGTATCGGAAGGCTCGAAAAGACCGCCGACACGGCCACGCCAGGGGGAGGGAAGAATGGCTATCACCGGGGTGATGCGCGCGGGAACGGTGCAAATCCGGGTCACCGACATGGGGCCGGCGCTGCACCACTACAGGGACGTGCTGGGGCTGTTGCAGACCGCCGAAGGCGCCGACGGCCGGGTCTATCTCAAGGCGTGGGACGAGCACGACCATCACAGCGTCGTCCTCCGCGAGGCCGAGAACGCCGGGATGGACCACATGGGGTTCAAGGTCTCGGACAACGACGCGCTCGACGGGTTCGAGCGGCGGCTGGAGGACTCCGGCGTGACCGTGACCCGCGTCCCCGAAGGCCAGGACGAGGCGACCGGCGAGCGCCTGCAATTCGTCGCGCCGACCGGCCACACGATCGAGCTCTATGCCGAAATGGAGCAGGTCGGCAACGGCATGTCGCTCGACAACCCGGAGGTCTGGCCCGACGACCTCAAGGGCATGAAGCCCACCCGTTTCGACCACTGCCTGCTTTACGGCGACGATCTCGACGGCACGGTGCGGCTGTTCACCGAGGTGCTCGGGCTGAAGATCGCGGAGCAGGTCGTGACGCCCGATCGGAAGACCATGATCGGGGCGTTCCTGACCGCAGCGACCAAGCCGCACGACGTTGCCTTCATCCGCTCGCCGGAGAAGGACCGGTTCCACCACGCCTCGTTCTTCGTCGAGTCGTGGCACGACATCCAGGTCTGCGCCGACATCATCGCCAAGCACCGGGTGCCGCTCGACATCGGCCCGACGAGGCACGGGATCACGCGCGGCGGGACGATCTATTTCTTCGATCCCTCGGGCAACCGCAACGAGACCTTCTCGGGCGGCTACATCTTCTATCCCGACCGGCCGGCGCTGACCTGGACCGAAGACGACATCGGCCGGGCGATCTTCTACTACGACCGGAAGCTCAACGAGAACTTCCTCTCGGTGACGACCTGACCCGTTTGGCCGCCGGGTCCCGTTTGGGTATAGAGGGCGCCCCCGCCAGGTCCGGCGGGAGAGGGAGTATCGTCCGCTGAGCAATCCCGAAGTCCCCGAACCCGTCGAAATCGTCGATCTGACGATGGCCGACGGGGCGCAAATCGTGGTGCGCCGTCACGGCAACCCGGACGCCCGGGTGCGAATCTTCGCGAGCAACGGCAACGGGTTCGCGATCGACGGCTACCTGTCGTTCTGGCGGCTCCTCTGCCCGCGCTACGACGTCGTCGTGTTCGACATGCGGAACCACGGGCGGAATCCGGCCTCCGCCACGCCCAATCACGACTACGACCGCATGGCGCGCGACATGGGGGAGATCCATTCCGGGGTGTCCGGGCGTTTCGGCGCCAAGCCTTCGGTCGGGGCGTTCCATTCGATGTCGGGGCGCGCCGCCATGCGCGACGCCGTCGATATCGCCTGGCGCTGGGACGCGCTGGTGCTGTTCGACCCGCCCGACATCCCGCCCGAAGGTCACCCCCTGTTCGACATGATGGTGAAGTTCGAATACCGCCTCGCCGACTGGGCAAAATCCCGGCCCTCCCGCTTCGCGGACCCGTCCGGGCAGGAGGCGGAATACGCAAAGGGTCGGGCGGCGAGCAAATGGGTGGCCGGCACCCACGGGCTGATGGCCCGGTCGATCCTGCGTCCCGCCGGCGACGGCTGGGAGCTTTGCTATCCGGGCGAGATCGAGGCCGAGACCTATGTCGCCAACATCCCGATGAATCTCTGGCCGAAGGCGTCGGAGTTCGGCGGCCCGGTGCTGCTGGTCGGCGCCGATCCCGATATCGAGCGGCCGTCGCCCACCGCCATCACCAATCGGGCGATGGCGGAGGAGGGCGGCTACGACTATGTCGCGATCCCCGGCACCGGCCACATGCTGCAGCTCGAAGAGCCGGAAGCCTGCGTCGAGGCGATGGAGGACTTCCTCGCCCGGCACGGGCTCGCCGCCTGAGGCCGCGATGAGCGCGCGGCCGACTTCGGCGTGGATGGAACGCTACCGCGAGCAGGTCAACGCCGATGCGGAAATGCGGGTGATCGGCGACTGGTTCTCGCTCGACTTCAAGCTCGCCTTCGAAGGGGATGCCTGGCTGCTCTCGGTGCGCGAGGGCCGGATCGTGGATATCGTCCGCAACCCGCGCTTCGACCGGCCGTCGCGGTTTACGATTACCGCGCCGATGCGGGTCTGGCGGAAGTTCATCCGGCCTGATCCGGAGCCGCTCTACCACGATTTCTTCGCCATGCTGATGCGGGTGCCGGAGTTCGAGATCGACGGCGATTCGCTCGCCGCGATGCAGAACGCACGCGCCCTGCACCGCATGATGAACATCCTCAAGACGATGGAGCCGCTCGATGGCCGATCTTGAGCCGGTGGTCGGCCGCTATCTCAACCTCGACTCAGGCGGGCGCCGCTACCGGATCTTCTACGAGGAAGCCGGCGAGGGAAGGCCGCTGATCTGCCTGCATACCGCCGGCGCCGACAGCCGCCAGTTCCGCCACGTGTTGAACGACGAGGAGATCACCGGGCGGTTCCGGGTGCTCGCCTTCGACCTGCCGTTCCACGGGCGCTCCAATCCGCCCGACGGGTGGTGGCTGGAGAAGTACCGCCTGACGACCGATGTCTATCTCGGACTGATCCGCGATTTCTGGCGTGCGCTCGGGCTCGATCGCCCGGTGGTGATGGGGTGCTCGATGGGCGGCGCGATCGTGCTCAAGGTCGCCGCCGACCACCAGGACGAGATTACCGGCATCGTCGGGCTCGAGAGCACCGCCTTCGCCGAGGGCCGCGACAACGACTTCCTGCACCACCCGGCGATCCACGGTGGCGAGCTCGCGGCCTGCTACACCTACGGGCTCAACGGGCCCGACTCGCCCGAGGAGGGCTGCCGCGAGAACTGGTGGTATTACAGCCAGTCCGGCCCCGGGGTCTACAAGGGCGATGTCTGGTACTACTGCGAGGACTGGGACGCGCGCGAGGACATAAGGCGGATCGACACCAACCGCTGCAAGGTCTCGCTGCTGACCGGCGAGTACGACTACTCCGCGACGCCGGAGATGACGCGCGAGGCGGCGGATGCGATCCCCGGCTGCCGCTTCACCGTGATGAAGGGGATCGGGCATTTCCCGATGGTCGAGAATTACGACCTCTTCCGCGGATACCTGCTCGAAGAGCTGGCGTCGATGGCGTAGCGCGGCATCGGGCGCCGAACTACGGCAGGCGAAGGTGACGACCTCATATCCGGCCTTCGGTCTTCACAGCCGCAAGGCGCTCTTCGCCGGGGTGAAAATCCTGTCCGACGCGGCGCGCGTGACGCTCGGTCCCGCGGGGCGCGCGGTGCTGATCGAGCAGGACGGCAAGCCGCCTTGCGTCACCCGCGACGGCGCGCGCGTGGCGGAATCCATCGAGCTCGCCGACCGATTCGCCGACATGGGGGCGCGGCTGGTCCGCAACGCGGCCGCGCGCACCGCCGAGGAGGCGGGGGACGGGCGGACCGCCGCGACGGTCATCGCCGCGGCGCTGATCGAGGAAGGCATCAAGGCCGTCGCGGCGGGCGCGGACCCGGCCGAATTGAAGCGCGGCATCGACGCGGGCGCGATCGCCGCGACCGAAGCCCTGCGGCGTTCGGCGCGGCCGGTCGAGCCCGGCGAGGCGTTGGCGGCGGTCGCGACCCTGGCCGCGAACGGCGATGCCGGGATCGGCCGGATCGCGGCGGAGGCGGTCGCGGCGACCGGCGCGGACGGTGTCGTCGACGTCGAGGATGGGCAGGGGCGGGGGATCGAATACGAGATCGTCACCGGCGTGCGCTTCGACCGGGGCTATGTGTCGCCCTATTTCATGACCGATCCCGAGACCCTGCTCTGCACCTATGACGAGCCGCTGATCCTGCTCCATGACGGCAAGCTCGACCGGCACGAGCCGTTGCTGGGGCTGCTCGAAGCCTCCGTTCGCATGCGCCGCCCGCTGGCGATCGTGGCCGAGGCGGTGGAAGGGGAGGCGCTTCGAACGCTGACCACGAACAAGGTCAAGGGCGGGCTTCGCCTCGTCGCCTCCAGGGCCTCCCATTTCGGCGACCGCCGGCGCGCCGCCCTGGAGGATGCCGCGATCCTGACGGGGGCCACGGTGATTGCCGAGGACAAGGGACTCGCGCTCGGAAACGCCGGCCCCGGTTTTCTCGGAAGCGCCCGCCGCGCGGTGATCTCCCCCAGCGAGACGCTGTTCGTCGAGGGCGCCGGCGACCAAGCCGCCATCGAGAACCGGCGGCGCGAGATCCGCAACGCCATCGCCGCCTCCCGCAGCGACTACGACCGCGAACTGCTGACCGAACGGCTTGCACGGCTCTCCGGAGGCGTCGCGGCGATCCGGATCGGAGGCGATTCTGAGGCCGAAATCGCGGTCCGGTCGGAACGCGCGCGAGCTGCCGCCCGCGCCGCCCGCGCCGCGCTGTCGCACGGCGTCGTGCCGGGCGGAGGCGCCGCGCTGTTGCATGCCTCGGGGGCCGTCGACCGCGCCACCGGCGATCCCTTCGCCCGCCGGGTGCTCGCGGCGGGGCTCGCCGCGCCGCTGAGACAGATCGCCGACAATGCGGGCCATGACGGCCGCGCGATCGCCGCCCGGCTCGCGGAGACCGGCGATCCCGATCTCGGCTTCGACGCGGTCGCCGGACGAATCCGCGGCATGACCGCCGCCGGCATCCGCGATCCGCTCCCCACCATCGAGGCCGCGTTCCGCAACGCCGCCTCGGCCGCCGGCATGATCCTGACCGCCGAGGCGGCGCTCGCCCGGCCGCCCGCCCCGCCGTCCGGCGAACCGGAAGGGTTCGGCCCGACGACGCCCGATTTCCGCGCCGACGAGCTCGAAGGGCTGGGGCTTGCCTGAGCCGGCGCGGCGCGCATCCTGTCCGGCGCAACGAACCCGAAGGAATCCGCCATGACCAGCAATGCCCTCGACAAACTCAGCGCCGGCTGGATCGGCGCCGGACGCATGGGCTTTCCCATGGCCGAACTCCTGCTCAGGGCGGGGGCGGATGTGACGGTCTACAACCGGACGACGGCGAAGGCCGAACCGCTCGCGGCCTTCGGGGCGAAGATCGTCGGCAAGCCCGCCGACCTCGCCGACCGTGACGTGGTGTTCGCCATGGTCGCGGGACCAGACGATCTGCGCGCGGTGGTGACGGGCCCGGACGGGTTGCTCGCGAATCCCGCAGCGACGCCCCGCATCGTCGTCGATTGCTCCTCGGTCGACGAAGAAGCGTCCGAGGACGTGCGCCGGGCGCTCGCCGAACGGGGCGCTCAATTCCTCGCCGCGCCGGTCAGCGGCAACGGCAAGGTGGTCAAGGCGCAAAAGCTCACTATCGTCTCGTCCGGCCCGAAAGAGGTGTTCGACGACGTGCGGCCGTTCCTCGAGGTCATGGCGCCGTCCGGCGTCACCTGGGTCGGCGAGGGCGATCTCGCCCGGACCTGCAAGATCTGCCACAACGTGATGCTCGGCGTGGTGATCCAGTGCCTGTCCGAGATCACCGTGCTGGCGGAGCGCGCCGGCGTGCCGCGCTCGGCCTTCCTCGAATTCATGAACGCATCGGTGATGGGCTCGACCTTCACGCGCTACAAGTCGCCGGCCCTGGTCAATCTCGACTACACCACCACCTTCACCCCGCCGCTGCTGCGCAAGGATCTCGATCTCGGCCTCGCGCTCGGCCGCGCGCTGGACGTGCCGATGCCGGTCACCGCGCTGACCCGGGAGATCCTCTCCACCGTGGTGGGGAAGGGGCATACCGATATCGATTTCTCCATCCTGCTCCAGCACGAGGCGGAAGGCGCCGGACACGCGCTGGTGGCCGAGAACGTCGAGGTCGACGACGGGTTGGGTTAGTCTGACGAGTAAACGCCGAAAGGAGAATGCAATGGCGAAGGGTTACTGGGTGAGTTGTTACCGGGAAATCAAGGACGCGGACGCGCTGGCGGCGTACGCGAAGCTCGCCGGGCCGGCGGTCCAGGCCGGCGGCGGCAAGTTCCTCGCGCGCGGTGGGCGGATCGAGGCCTTCGAGGCCGGGGTCAAGGAACGCACCGTCGTCGTCGAGTTCCCGAGCTTCGAACAGGCGCTCGCGACCCATGACGGACCCGACTACCAGGCCGCGGTGGTGAAGCTTGAAGGCGCGGTCGAGCGCGACTTCCGGGTGATCGAGGGGGTGGACTGACGCGGGCGTCCCTCGATACGGCGCTTCGCCGCTACATCGGGTCTGTACCGCCCGACCCACCCTCCCCCGACCCCTCCCGCAAGCGGGAGGGGAGAAGAAGAGGCGGCGGCGGCGCAACTCTCCCTCTCCCCGCCGGGGAGAGGGCCGGGGTGAGGGGGTGCCCCGGCATCTGCCCAGGCGGCCCTACGCCGCCATCAGGGCTTCGGCCTTGTCGTAATCGAACGCGATGGGGTCGATGCCCCCGGCGTGGATTTCCGCGACGCGCTCGGGCGTGAGCGGGTTGGAGAACTGGCCGTTCCGCATGACGACGCGGGCCTTCAGCAGTTCCCCGACCAGCGCCTCCATCCGGGTCCATTCGGACTCCGTCATTCCCTCCGCGTCGAGCCCGACGATGCCGCCCAGCATGTGCTCGAACTCGTCGTCGTAGACCGTGGCGCAGGCATCGGCGATCAGCGCGTCGTTGCCGCCGCGATCCGCGATGCGCATGCCCTCGCGGAACAGCGTGCAGTAGCCGCCCTCGGAGAACTTCGACGCCCGGACGCCGATCTCTCCGTGCTCGGCGAGCGTCTTGTAGCGCAGCCGGGTCAGCACGCTGTCCTCTTCCCAGCCCTGGCAGCGATGCGGGTCGAGTTTGGGCGTGCCCGCCGGGCGGATCGCGTCGTAGACATCGGCGAAGGCGACCAGATGGGTGAACTCTTCGTAGAGCCCTTCCAGCAGGTCGCGGATGCGGTGGCGCGGCACCTCGATGTCCATCCTGGGCAGGACTTCCAGCACCTCGGTCAGCGGCCCCATGATGACGCCGCGGTTGTCGTAGTCGCCGACGCCGGAGCCCTTGAACTCCTTGAACACCTGAAGCTCCAGCCAGCGCAGATCGGTCTCGATCGTGCGGACCGGAGAGTCCCAGTAGGTCCGGACCACTTCCGCCTCGCCCGCGAAGAGGGGCGCGGCGGACTCGATCAGGCGGCGAAGGGGCGGGCTCAGCGCCATGGCTGGATGCTCCGTGCGAAGGGGTGGACTCGATGCCACGGGGCATTGCTAATGAAGACCCCCGGCGTGCGCAAGAAGGCGGCGGGGACGGTTCCCCGGGGGCGATCGGACGGCGATGGACTTCGATCCCGCGTTGATAGCGACCGCGGCGCTGGCCTTCACCGTTGCCGGCATCGTGAAGGGTGTGGTCGGGCTCGGCCTGCCGCTGACCGCCGTCGCCGTGCTGACCATCTCGATGGGTCTGCGCGAGGCGGTGCCGCTGATCATCGTGCCCGTGCTGATCACCAACGCGTGGCAGATGACGCGCGGCGGCGCCCTGTTGCCGCTGCTGAGGCGGTTCTGGACGATGATCCTGCCGCTCGGCTTCGGCGCCTGGCTGGGGACGGTCCTGCTTTTCGTCATCGACGAGACGCTGGTCGGGGCGCTGCTCGGCGTGGTCATAATCGTATATTCGCTGGTCAACATCTTCGCCGTCAGGTTCGCCATTCCGGCCGAACACGAGCCCCTGTACTCGCCCGGCGTCGGGCTCGTCTCCGGGATCCTGACCGGGCTGACCGGTTCGGTGGGCGGCCCGGTGGCGATGTACTTCCAGGCGCTCGGACTCGACCGCGAGACCTTCCTCCGGTCGGTGAGCCTCGCCTTTTTCCTCACCGCGCTGCCCTGGGGCGGGACGCTGATCGCCGAGGGCGCGCTGACCGTCACCGCCGCGGCGATCGGCACGGCCGCCCTGCTGCCCTCCTTCGCCGGCATGTGGCTCGGCCAGCTCCTCCGCGCCCGGCTGTCGCAGGAGGCGTTCTCCAGGGGCGTGTTCGGGTTCCTGATTCTGATCGGCGCCAACCTGATCCGGCGGGCCGTCGTGTGAGATCGCAGGGGAGGATGCGGGATGCGCAAGATACCGGTCTATGAAACGCCCGAGGAGCAGCGCGCGCTGTTCCCGGAAGTCTCCGGCAATACGGTCAACGGCCGCGGCGAGCGGGAATCCCGCCGGCCCAGCCCGCTGTTCTGGCATTACGGCGTCGATATTCCGCACAAGGCGCTGCAGGACTACTACATGGAGCGTTTCGAGGCGTTCCCGGAGCTGCACGATTTCCACCTCAAATACGGCGGGCGCGGGCAGAGAAAGCCGCCCGCGAAGCCGGCAACGCCGGAGACCGACACCCCGGAGAGCTGGTCGCGCCGGGTCAAGGAATTTGCGCTCGCGAACGAGGGCGATCTCGTCGGCGTGACGCGGGTGAACCCCGAATGGGTGTTCGAGGGCTACGAGGCGCCGGAACCCTGGATCGTCGTGATCGGCGTCGCGATGGACCACGGCGAGCTCGCCAAGGCGCCGACCATACCGGCCGCGGTCGAGACGATGACGCAGTACAACCGGGGCACCCGCGCGGCCCGCGCCGTCGCCAACTTCATCCAGTCCGCCGGATACCACGCCCGGCCCCATGGCGGGCCGGCGGCCGGGCCGGTAACGCTGATCCCCGCCGCCATCGCGGCCGGGCTGGGCGAGCTCGGTAAGCACGGCTCGATGATCAACCGGGCTTTCGGTTCGTCCTTCCGCCTCGCCGGCGTGCTGACCGACCTGCCGCTCGTCGCCGACGGCCGCGACGTTTTCGGGGCGGACGACTTCTGCACACGTTGCCAGGTCTGCACCGACGCCTGCCCGCCGGACGCGATCGCGCGCGAGAAGGAATGGGTGCGCGGCGTCGAGCGCTGGTATGTCGATTTCGACGCGTGCATCCCCTATTTCAACGACACCCAGGGCTGCGGCATCTGCATCGCCGTCTGCCCCTGGAGCCGCCCCGGCACCGCCCCCAAGCTCGCCGACAGGATGACCCGGCGCCGCCGCCGGCTGGAATCCCGGGACTGAAGCGAAGCCGCCCGCGTCACTTGGGCTTGCCGCAGAAGCTCCAGTCGGAACGTCCGCCGCAGCTGGCCTCGGGTCCCGGTTTCAGGCCCATGAACTTCACCACGGCGTCGCGCTGATCCGCGGGTAGCGCCATGCAAACCGGCTGCCAGCCCGCGCCGTATCTGTCGGTGCAGTACTTCTGCAATACCTTGAAGTCTTGCTGTCCGCTGCCCGTACCGGCTCCCTGGGCCGTCTCCCCCGCCCTGCATTTCGGCAGTTCCCGGCGGAAATGAGCGACGCAGGCTTCGGCCTGCTGCCTGAAGATCGACAGGCATTCGGGATATTTCCTGTTGTCCGCCGGGGACAGGAACCGGGTGTGCTGGTGGCAATTGGCGATCCTGGACTTGACCGCCATCGCGCATGCGTCTTCGTTCCCGGCGATTTCGGAATAATACATGCCGTCCATGTCGCCGAACTGGGGTTTCAGCCTCTGCCCGGCCGGCGTCGCGCAGCCGAACTTGAAGTCGTCGATGCGGACCGGACCCGCGTCGACATCGCCCGGGAGCGCCGCCGCCAGGAGCAATGCGAGCAGCAGGATCGAACGAGCCATGGGGTCCCTCCTTGTGCGTGGTCGAAGGTCGAACGCAGGATTTCCGCACCCGCATTTCGGTCTCCGCTCCCCGGCGTGTCAAGAATCCCGGGATTCGATCAGGGCTTGTATCGACTACTTGACAGCCCACCGTCGGGCGCGAGTTGGCGCTGGGAACGCCGTCCGCTTGCGGCGGGTGCAGGAACCGCCCAGCCTCCCTCCCGTCATGGTCGGCGTAGGCCGACCATCCACGAGTTTTTGCGGCGCTGGAAACGAAAAACAAAACGTGGATGGTCGGCCTCCGCCGACCATGACGAAGGAAGAACGGTCCGCCACGAACCGGATACGCCCCGGCGCTTCCCGTAACGCCTGTCGGCCCTGCGCCTGTCAAGCAGTCGAAATAAGCGCCCATCGTTTCGCGGCCCACTTTGACCGAACTCCGCCCTCGTCCGAGAATGGGTTGGCCGGAACGGAAACCGAGGAACCCCGAATGAGCAGACGGATCGAACACGCCTGCGTCGCCACCGAGATCGACGACGAGGGCATCGCCTGGGTGACGTTCAACCGGCCCGAGAAGCGCAACGCGATGAGCCCGCAGCTCCACTACGACATGGAAGCGGTGATGATGGAGATCGAGACCGACGAGGCGGTCAGGGTCACCGTTCTGACCGGAGCCGGCGATTCGTGGAGCGCGGGGATGGATCTGCGCGAGTATTTCCGCGAGACCGACAACGACCCGGCCGCGCAGTTTCGCTCCTTCACCGCGAACAAGCACTGGAGCTGGGAAATCCTGTCGATGTCGCGCAAGCCGACCGTCGCGATGGTCAACGGCTATTGTTTCGGCGGAGCGTTCATCCCGCTCTGCGCCTGCGACATCGCGATCACGGCGGAAGACGCGGTGTTCGGGCTGTCCGAGATCAATTGGGGAATCCTCCCCGGCGGCATCGTCAGCAAGGTGATCCAGGACTTCCTCGCCCAGCGCGACGCGATCTTCTACGCGATGACCGGGCGGACGTTCGACGGCACCAAGGCGGTCGAGATGAAGCTCGCCAACATCGCGGTGCCGCGCGAGCGGCTGAAGGAGGAGACCCGGGCGCTCGCCCGCGAGCTGATGGAGAAGAACCCGGTCGTCCTCGGCTACACCAAGCAGGCGGTGAAGGCGGTGCGCGCCATGGACGTCGACATGGCCTACGAGTATCTCCGCGCCAAGTCCCTCGCGCTGAGATTCGCCGACGCCGAGGATACGCGCGCGCGCGGCATGGAAGAGTTCCTCGACAACAAGACCTACCGGCCCGGCTTCGAGCCGGTCGGGAAGAAATCCTGACCGACGCGCGCGCCATGCGCGAGGTCGACCGCTTTCGCGCGGAAACGCTGGCCCGGCTGCCGTCCCGCGTCGTCGAGGTGCCGATGCGCTGGGCGGAAGAGACGCCCGACGCGCCAGTCGTCCGCGCGGGGCCGAAGAGCTGGAGCTATGCCCGGCTCGCCGCCGGGATCGAGGAGGTGGCGTCCGCTCTCGGCAAGGCGGGCGTCCGGGGCGGAGACCGCGTTCTCCTGGTCATGGAGAATTGCTTCGAGGCGCTTTGCGCCTTCTACGCGATCACCGCGCTCGACGCATGGGCGGCGATGGCGAACGCGCGCCTGTCGGGCCGTGAGATCGACGTGGCGATCGACTGCGCCGATGCCCGGTTCGCGGTCTTCACCGAAGGCGTCTCGGCCGAGGCCCGCGCCCATGCCGAGGCAAGCGGCGCGGAGCCGCTCGCCGGTGTCGGCCGCGGCGGGCTTGCCTTGGCGGTCGTCCGGCCCGACGCCGCGCCCGAACCGGTCGAAGACGATCCCGCCCGGCAGGTCGCCGCCATGCTCTTCACCTCGGGCACCACCGGCCGGCCCAAGGGCGCGATGCTGACCCACCGGACCGTCCTGTATCAGGGCGCGGTGGTCGGCGCCGCGCGCTTCGCCCCGGACGACTGCCCTTACGTGGTGGCGCCGTTCGTCCATGTCCTGGCGCTCGCCAGCCTGGTCGTGCCGCTGATCCATGTCGGCGCCTCCTTCGAGCTCGCCGCGCGCTTCGATCCCGATGCCGTGCTGAACGGTCTCGCGGCCGGACGGCTCACCCATCTCTACGGCGCGCCGCCGATGTTCGCGGCGCTGGTCGGAAAGGCGGGCGCGTCGGGCGGCGCGATCCCGGCCCCGCGGCTGAAGCAGATCCTGACCGGCGGCGCGCCGGTGGACCCCGCCTTGCGGGAGGCGGCCGAACGCGCGTTCGGCATGCCGCTCGGCACCGGCTATGCCGCCACCGAGTTCTCGCCGATCGCCACGACGCCGCCGGGGCAAAAGCCCAACCCGGGCGCCTCCGGCTATCTCTGGCCGGGCATCGAGCTCAGGCTCGTCGGGTACGACGGCGCCGAGGTGGCGGACGGCGAGGTGGGCGAGGTGCAATGCCGCGGCCCCGCCGCCATGGCGGGCTATTTCCGCGATCCCGAGGCGACCGCGGCGGCGATAGACCCCGACGGCTGGGTTTCGCTCGGCGATCTCGCGCGGTTCGACGAGGACGGCCAGATCCACATCGTGGGCCGGATCAAGGAGCTGATCATCCGCTCGGGGTTCAACGTCTACCCGCCCGAGGTCGAGGCGGTGCTGAGCGGCCACCCCGACGTCGCCCAGGCCGCCGTCGTCGGCCGCGACGTCGAGGGCAACGAGGAGGTGATCGCCTTCGTCGATCCGGTTCCCGGCCGCCGCATCGATACCGCCGAAGTGGCCGCCCACGCGGCCGAACGCCTCGCGCCCTACAAGCGTCCCTCGCGGATCGTTGCGCTCGACGCGCTCCCTGTTGGCCCGACCGGAAAGATCGACCGGATCGGTCTGAAGGACCGCGCTCGGGCCCTCCGCGATACGGATCCGGCCTCCCCCTCACCCTGACCCTCTCCCCGTGGGGGAGAGGGGACGCGCTTGGCGACTCCTCGCTACCTTCTCCCCTCCCGCTTGCGGGAGGGGCCGGGGGAGGGTGGGTAGCGCCTCAGGGCCGGCGCAGAGCCGCCTCGATCAGCCGGTCCACCTCGTCCGGCGTCGTCGCGTAGCTCGGCACCATCCGGACGCCCCCGCCGCCGCGCGCGGCGTGGATGTCGAACCCGTCCGCGCGCAGCCTTTCGACCACGGACTCCGGCATGTCGAGGAAGACCAGGTTGGCCTCGACCGGCGCCAGCAGCGCGATATCCCGGTGCTCCACGAGGCCGTCGGCCAGCCGGCGCGCCATCGCGTTGGCGTGGGCGGCGAGCTCCAGCCACAGACCGCCCGCCAGACAGGCTTCGAGCTGGGCGCTCAGATAGCGCATCTTGGAATAGGCGTGTCCCGAGCGTTTCCGGGCCGGAAACAGGTCGTCGGCGAGGGACGGATCGAAGAAAACCATCGCCTCGGCGTTGAGGGTGCCGTTCTTCGAGGTGCCGAAGACCAGCGCGTCGACCCCGGCGCGCTGCGCGATGTCCCCCGGGTGGCAGCCCAGCCAGGCGACGGCGTTGGCGAACCGCGCGCCGTCCAGCTGGACGCGTAGCCCCGCGCCGCGCGCGATCCCGGCGAGTTCGGCGATGGCGTCGGCGGAATAGACCGTCCCCCGTTCCGTCGCCTGGGTGAGGCTGAGGACGTCGCCGCCGCCCCGCGCCCGGCCTTCCAGCACGGCTTTCAGCGCCGCCGGGTCGATACGGCCCTGCTCCCCCTCGATCCCGACGCATTCCGCGCCGGCGACGTAAAACCACGGCGCGCCCTCTTCGGCGACCGCGATATGGGCGTCCTCGTGGCAGTAGAAGCGCGCGCCCGGCTCCGCCATCGCGGCGAGGCTGAGCGCGTTCGCCGCCGTCCCCGTCGCCACGGGAACCACCCGGACGTCGGCCTCGAACACAAGCCCGAAAATCCCGTCCAGCCGGGCGGAGATCGCGTCTTCGCCGTAGGAGGAGGCGGGACCCGAGTTGGCCGCCGCGAGGGCCGCCATCACGGCCGGATGGACCGGCGCCACGTTGTCGCTCACGAAGTTGCGCCCGGTCACGGCCAGGTTCCCTCCTCCAGGAATTGCCGACGGGGGTTAACCCTCCCGCCCGGCGGTTGCAAGCCGTATAATGGCCGGCAGCGGACGGGAGGGAAGATGCGCATTCCGGCTTTGAGGATTTTTCTCGCCTGCGCGCTGTTCGCCATGCTGTTTGTCCCCGAGGCGCGCGCGGCGGGCGCCGTGGACGAACGCCTGGACGGCCCGCCGGCGGGCACGCAGGTGGCCGCGCTGGTCGCCGCGAAGGACCAGACCGGCGCGGCGCGGGATTTCGGCTCGCTGCGCGGCAAGAAGGGGCTGGTCCTCCTGTTCTCGCGCTCCTTCGACTGGTGACCCTTCTGCAAGAACCAGGCGGTCGCCTGGAACCGTCAGTTGAAGGATTTGAGGGCGCTCGGCTACGGGCTCGCCACCGTCACCTATGACCGGGTGCCGGTGCTGGAACGCTTCGCCGGCCGGGCGGGGATCGGCTACCCGCTGCTCTCCGACAAGGGTTCGAAGATCATCCGGGCGTTCGACCTGCTCGATCCGGTGCCGCCCAGATCGAGCCCCTGGCACGGCATCGCCAAACCGATGATCGTGGTGATCGACGCCGGCGGCGTCGTGCGCCAACGCTTCTCGACGCAGAGCTACCGCGACCGTCCCGAAGCCGGCGCCGTGCTGGAGGCGATCCGCGGCCGCGCCGGGTCCTGATCCGTACGGAGCCGTCCTTACTACGTAATTCGCTACCCACCGGTAGTGAATTTTCTGCCCGATAGGCTTCGAACCCGCCATCCGGGCATCTCCACCGCCGTTCTCACCCTTCGGGTCAGGTTCCCCCGGCAAGTCGCCGAACGGGGGTCGGAATCGGGATTGCCCATCGCCGTCCGCACGTCGGAAGGGGACGTTTCGAAGGGCCGTCCTGTCCCCCGGGGACACGAAAAAATAGTCCCATATCGGACCAATGTTTCACGTGAAACAAAGGTCAACAATGCTGACTTATGTTTCACGTGAAACATTAGGCGTCCCATCGAGGGACGAACCGGCCCCGCGGCCGCGCCGGCCCTTAGCTCGATTGGCCCTGTTCCCGGGGGCGCGGCCGGGTTAGCCTTCGCCCGACACCCGACCCGGAGGGAGACATGGCGGAGAAACTCGACCGTTCGACCGAAGACCTCGGCAACATCGTCGCGCTCGAACACGTCAACGTCCAGATACCGGACCAGCGCCTGTCGACGCTGTTCTACGTCACCGGGCTCGGCCTCACCCGCGACCCCTATCTGATGACCAGCACCAACAACATGTGGGTCAATGTCGGACGCAGCCAGTTCCATCTCCCGACCGGCGAGCCGCAGCGCCTGCGCGGCACGGTCGGGCTGGTGATCCCCGACCTGGAGGGACTCGTCGGGCGGCTCAAGAGGGTGCGCGAACAACTCGCCGACACCGAGTTCGACTACACCCCGGCCAACGACCATGTCGACGCGACCAGCCCGTGGGGCAACCGCCTGCGATTGCACGAGCCCGGCGAGCGCTTCGGGCGGATGCGCCTCGGCATGGCCTATGTCCGCCCCGACGTTCCGGTCGGAAGCGCCGACGGCATCGCGCGGTTCTACGACGAGGTAATCGGCACCGCGGCGTCGGTCGGAGAGGAGGACGGCGCGCCCGCCGCGTTCGTCTCGGTGGGGCACAACCAGACCCTGGTGTTCCGCGAGACCGAGGATCCGATCCCCGACTACGACAACCACCACATCCAGGTCTATGTCGCCGATTTCTCCGGCCCCTACGAGAAGCTCATGGAGCGCGGCCTGGTCAGCCAGGAGGACGGGCAGCACCAGTACCGCTTCAGGGACATCGTGGACCCCGAGAGCGGCGCCGTGCTGTTCACGCTGGAGCACGAAATGCGCTCGATGACCCACCCGCTCTATGCGCGCCCGCTGGTCAACCGCAACCCCGACCACACCAACTGGAACTACGTGCTGGGCTACGAGAACGAGGCGGCGGCGCTGCCCATCTGATCAGCTTACTATATTGCTGCGCCGATTTCTTGATACCTGAACGACGTCCTGGGGAAAAAAAATATGAAATCATTAGACGCTTTCTCCAGCACTGCAGGAAAGTTGTCGCGAAATCCTCTTGGAATAATCGCACTGTTTATTGTCTTGGTATATGGCATGGCGTCATTAGTAACATTGTTTGGTGGCGCTACCAGATCTAGCGAGTACAGTTATCTTGTGTATTTCTTGGTCGTTTTTCCGATGCTCGTTCTTGCAGCCTTCGTTTGGCTTGTATGCCGACACAGTGATAAATTATACGGCCCTGGAGACTTCGTAAACGAAGAGCATTTTATGGAGCTGCGCATAGCAGCTTCGCTAGGCGCTGCAAGTGCAAAACTCAATAGCGGCACAGCCGGTGATATTGGGAGAATTGTTCGGTCAGCGCGATTAGGTACACCAAACCAATTGCAACAATTTAACAACTGGAAGAACAAAATTCTTTGGGTCGATGATCGACCTCATAATAACACTTATGAGCAGCAGGCGTTCGAAGCGATTGGATTGGAAATCACAATGGCCTTGTCCACTGATGAGGCGTTTGAGCGTTTGGCACAGAATCAATACGCAGTGATCATCTCAGACATGGGACGGAAGGAGGGTCCTAGAGAGGGCTATGTCCTTCTAGACAAGCTGCGGGCACAGGGAGATCAGACGCCCTTGTACTTCTATGCTGCATCAAATGCACCAGAGCATTGGAATGAGACGATTCGGCACGGAGGCCAAGGTTGTACTAATAATCCAAGTGACCTTTTTGAAATGGTGACGCGAAAGGTGATTGAAGGACAAACGGATTAGAGAGCGCATTGTAGAAGGGGGATTGTTGCTCAAGACACGACCCGCAATAAAGTCAACCGCCGCGGATTTCGCGGAAATGAGCCGAAGATGCTCTTGCTCCCCTTCACACTGTCCTTACTGGAGGACGGTCCTCACTTGATTATGGCTGGCCTCCGTCCCCACGAGAAAGTCAAGAGTTGATCGGGAACTGTGGAACATGAACTCTGAGCAAATTATTCACCGCGGGAATGTCACCGAACTTGCAGAATCAGCTTCCCCCTCAAGTGCCGTCCCGCGCTGGTTTGGAGCGCGGAGGCGGCGTCCGCCAGCGGGTAGGTCGCGACTTCGGGCACGGTGACGGCGCCGGCCTGGAAGAGTTCCAGGATCCTCTCCAGATGCGGCCGGTCGCGCCCGACCCTGGGGCGCAGCGAGGTCACGTCGTCGCGCGGCGGCTCGGGCGCGGTCGAGCCCGAGGCGATGAACGCGGCGCGCCCGCCCGGCTTGAGCACCGCGAACGAGCGCTTCGCCACGTCGCCGCCCACGGTCTCGAACACCGCGTCGCAATCCGCGACGGCTTGCGCGAAATCGACCGCGTTGTAATCGACGACCTCGTCCGCGCCGAGGCCGCGCACGTAGTCGACGTTGCGCGCGCTGCAGGTCGCGACCACATGCGCGCCGATATGCCTGGCGAGCTGGATGCCGAACCCGGCGACCCCGCCGGCGCCGCCTTGGATCAGGATTTTCTCGCCCGGCTGGAGCTCGAGCGTGTCCTCGATCGAGACCACCGCCGTCAGGCCGATCAGAGACAGCGCGGCGATGTCGACATGGGAGACCCCGTCCGGCTTCCGCGCGCAGATCGCGGCGTTCATCGCGATCTTCCCGGCGTAGGTGCCCTCCTGGCCCGGCGCGCAGACGCCGAACACCGCATCGCCCGGGGCGAATTCGTCCACGCCCTCGCCGAGCGCGGCGACCGTACCCGAAAAATCGCGCCCCAGCACATAGGGGAAGTCTTCAAGCTCGCTGTAGCGGCCGGCCAGCACCTTCCAGTCGGCGCCGTTGACGGTGGCGGCGTGGATGTCGACGACGATCTCGCCCGGTCCCGGAGACGGGTCCGGCAGGTCGCCGTAGCGCAGCACCTCGGGCCCGCCGTGCCGTTCGAAATAGACCGCCTTCATCGTTTCCCCCCGGGTTCCCGCCTGGCCGCGCGCGATCCTACCCGGATCGCCCGAAGAGTCACGGCGCCCTTCGATACGCGGCTTCGCCGCTACTCAGGGTGAGGGTCATCTTTGTTTCCCCACACCCTCATCCCGAGTAGGCGCGTCAGCGCCGTATCGAGGGACGTGAGGAGGCCGCCTACCCGGCGGCGGTCTTCCGCTCGGCCTCGGACCTCAACTCGGGGTCGAAATAGCCGTCGAGGAAGCCGTTGAGATAGTCGAGCATGGCCGGGTCCATCACCCGGTCGGGCACCGGATCGCGGTCGAAATGGCCGTATCTGTCCTCGCCCCGCACCAGCATCGCCGGGAACCGGCCGAGGCTCGGGCGCACATGGGGCGGGCAGTAGACGAAGAGCACGCCGATGCGCCGGTCGCCGGTGGCGTTGGGCTTCGACGAGTGCGCGGTGCGGAAATGATGGATCGTCGCCTCGCCGGCGCTCACCTCGGCGTCCACCACCCCGGTCTCGTCGAATTCGGGGATCATCTGGCCCCGCGCCAGCAGATTGTCCTCGGCCCAGGTCTCGGTGTGGTCCATCTCGTCCCTGAGATGCGAGCCCGGCTTGTAGCGGAGGCAGCCATGCCGGACGAAGGAATCGGTGAGCCCGATCCAGGCGCCCCAGACTTCCAGCGGCTCGTAGCCGAAATAGGCCGAATCCTGGTGCCAGGTGGTGAAGGAGGGGTCGTTGCCGTTTTTCACCCAGACCGCCGAGCTGGTCAGCAGGATGTCGGGGCCGATCAGCCGCTCGATCGCGTCGAGCAGGACGGGCGTGGTGCCGAGCTCGACCATCCACGGGAACAGCACGTGCGGCTTGACCATCAGCTTGCGCGGGCCGCGGCCGGCATAGTCGCGCTCGTATTCCTCCAGCCGGCCCAGATAGTATCGCGCTTTCTCGCGGCTCAGGACCGGCACCGGGAACACGAACCCGTCGCGCCGCGCGCCCTCGACCCGGTCGTCGCTCAGGATTTCCGCCATGCCTTTTCCCCGCCATCCCGCTGTGACAGGATCATATCGCCACAACGCGAATGGGGCCATGCCGCTGACCCCGGAACAGATCGGGCAGTACCGCCGGGACGGCTATGTCTTCCCGCTGAGGGTGCTGGAGCCGCGCGAGATTCCGCCGCTCCGCGCGCGGCTGGAGGCGCTCGAGGCGGAGAACGGCGGCCGGCTGAGCCACCGCCAGCGCGGCAAGTCGCATCTCCTGTTCAAATGGCTCGACGACCTGATCCGCGATCCCCGGGTGCTCGATCCCGTCGAGCGGCTCATCGGCCCCGACATCCTGTGCTGGAACACGATCTTCTGGATCAAGGACGTGGGCTCGCGGAGCTTCGTCTCCTGGCACCAGGATTCGCGCTACTGGGGGCTGTCGAGCGAGAAGGTGGTGAGCGCCTGGCTCGCGCTGTCCGAGGCCGGCATCGAGGCGGGCTGCATGCGGGTGATGCCGGGCACCCATGTCGGCGACACGCTGGCCCACCGCGACAACTATCACGACGACAACATGCTCACCCGGGGCCAGGAGATCGTCGAAGGGATCGACGAGGCGGAAGCCGTCCACATGCCGCTCCGGGCGGGCGAGATGTCGCTCCATTCCTACCGGCTCGCCCACGCCTCGGGGCCCAACCTCTCCGGCGACAGGCGGATCGGCGTTTCGATGCACTTCATGCCGCCCGACACGGCGCAGGTGGTGGGCGAGTGGGATTCGGCGGCGCTGGTGCGCGGCGCCGACCGCTTCGGCCATTTCGAGCACACCCCGGTGCCGGAGCGCGATTTCGACGAGGCCGCCGTCGCCTTCCATGCCCGCGCCGCGCGGGCGGTCGCCGACGTGCTCTACGCCGGCGCCGAGCGCAACACCCGGAAGGTGTAGCCCAGCCGCTTGCCCGATGTGCCGCATCGCGCGGCGCGGCTCTCCTGCCCTGTCGGCCGGACAGCACCGCGCAGGCCATGACCGTGGGCTAGAGCAACATCCGGGCGGACGCGATCCCCCCTCACCCCGGCCCTCTCCCCCACGGGGGAGAGGGGGATTCGCTCGCCGGCTCCTGCGCCTCTTCTTCTCCCCTCCCGCTTGCGGGAGGGGCCGGGGGAGGGTGGGCCGGCCGTCCTGACCCGATAAGGTCGGACTTGGCTCTAGTGTCCTGATCGAGAGGTTCGAGTGCATTGGCGAGGTGCCCCCACACCGTCATGCCCGGAACAAGTCCCGGCATGACGACCTGGGGGATAGGCGCGGGGCGGCGTTTCCGTCGCCGGACCGTGTCAGGCGACTGCCCGTCAACTTATCCGGGTAAGCCCCCTTCGATACGCCGCTTCGCGGCTACTCAGGGTGAGGATGTTGTTGAAATTGGCCAACAATACTCCCTCATCCCGAGTAGGCCCGAAGGGCCGTATCGAGGGACGCTTCCGCCTGAAACGGGTACGCTCAGGTCCTCGCCGTCATTCCGTCGGCGAGCGACCGGGCATAGGCGCGCCAGGCCGGAACGGCCCCCGAGAGCACGCCCGCGACGACCACCAGCGCGAGAAACAGAAGCTCGCGGCCGGTCGGCGGCGCAACCGGCAGATAGAGCCCGTAGGACGCGCTCACCGCCGGCTGGGCGATCGCCAGCGCCGCGTAGAAGACGCCGAGCCCGACCGCGATGCCGGCGACCGTCAGCGCCAGGGCCTCCGCCACCAGGAGCCCGAACACATGCGCCGGGCGGGCGCCGACCGAGCGCAGAATGGCCATCTCGCGCCGGCGCTCGCCGAGGCCCGCCAGCATCGTCGCCATCATGCAGAGCAGGCCCGTCGCGACAACGAACACCGAGATCGCCGAGAGCGCCGCTTCCGCCGTTCCCATCAGGTCCCAGAGCTCCTGAAGCGCGACGCCCGGGAGGATCGCGAGCAGCGGTTCGCCCCGGTATTCGTTGATCCGCCGCTGCAACCCGAACACCGCGAGACGCGACTTGAGCCCGACCAGGAAAGCGGTGATCGACTTCGGCGTGAGGTCCATCTTCCGCACCGCCTCCGCGCTGACCGCAAGGCCCGGTATCGGTGCGCCCTCCCGCCAGTCGACGTGGATCGCCTCGATGCCTTCGAGGCTGACATGGACGGTCCGGTCGACCGGGGTTCCGGTTCTGGCGAGGATGCCGGCGACGCGGAACGGCTTGTCCGCGTGATCGGAGATGCCCGCCGCGCCGAGGCCGTGGCTCACCACGATGGGATCGCCCGTCCGGTAGCCCAGCGCATCGGCCACCTCGGCGCCCAGCACCGCGTCGAACACGTCGTCGAACGGACCGCCCGCCTCGAAGGAGAGTTCGTCCCGGCGGCCGTAGCGGTAATGCTCGAAATAGCCGCGATCCGTGCCGAGGACGCGATAGCCGCGATGCGAATCGCCCAGCGAGAACGGGATCGTCCAGGCGATTTCGGGCGAACGCGCGAGCGCCCGGTAGCTCTTCCACGAGATGTTGTTGGTCGCGTTGCCGATGCGGAAGACCGAGTAGAGCAGCAGGGGAAGCGCGCCGCTCCTCGCGCCGACGATCAGGTCGGTGCCCGAGATGGTGTTGGCGAAGCTCGCCCTCGCCTCCGTCCGCACCCGCTCGACGCCGAGCAGCAGCGCGACGCTGACCCCGATGGCGAAGACCACGAGCCCGGCGGTCGCCTTGCGGTTCGCGACGCTCCTGAGCGCCAGCGCGACGATCGGCAATTCAGCCCCCCGGCGCCGCGCGGTTGATCTCGGCCAGCGCGAGTCTGCGCCCGAAATAGGGTTCGAGCCGCGCGTCGTGGCTCACGAAGACGAGCGTCGCGCCCGTGCGGTCGACCTCTTCCATCAGGAGCGACAGGAACGCGCCCCTGGCGTCCTCGTCGAGGGCCGACGTCGGCTCGTCGGCGACGATCAGCTCCGGTGCTCCGATCAGGGCGCGCGCGGCGGCGACCCGCTGCTGCTCGCCCTGGCTCAGTTGCGAGACCGGACGGCCGGAAAGCCGTTCGACATCGAGCCCCATATGGGCCAGCAGGCGGCGCGCCTCGTCCTCCGGGCGCGCGCCGGCGCGTTCCCTGCGTCGCGCCGAAAACCGGCACGACAACAGCACGTTGTCGATCAGCGGCAGATAGGGGACGAGGTTGAACATCTGGAACACGAAGCCGATGTGATCGGCGCGGAAGACGTCGCGCGCCCCGCCGCGCAAGGCGGCGATCTCGGTACCGAGGATCGAGACCGTGCCCGCCTCCGGCTCGATCACCCCGCCGAGCAGGTTGAGCAGCGTGGTCTTGCCGCCGCCGCTCGGGCCCCTGACGAACAGCTTCTCGCCGCTGTCGACGGCGAGTTCCGGAATATCGAGGACCGGCGGGTCCTTGCTGCGCCAGCGGAAGCGGATATCGGCGAGGCGGATCATGCAGGCCGGGGAGGTCCCGTCAGGGGGTCAGAAATCGAAGCGGTTCGCGCCCGGCTTCAGGGTCGCCGCCTTTTGTCCTCCCGGAAGGATAGCGCTGACCTCGACTTCCCGCATCGTCCGAAATTTATCGAACAGCAGGACCTCCACGCCCTTGAGGCGCCCAGGCTGCGCGCAGTTGAAATGGTAATGCGCGTGGAACTCCGAATGCTCCTCTTCCTCCGCGTGCTTGTGCTCGTCCTTGTGCTCGTGCTTGCGATCGTCCTTGCGATCGGATTCCGCGAGCGGCGTCTCGACCTCCGCCTCCTCGAGCTTGCAGCCCGCGCCCGGCGTCAGGCGGAACAGGGCTTCTCCCTTCTTCAAAGCGGCCACGGCGGCCTCCACCGCGGCGCGCTGCTTGGCGGTCTTGGGCATGCTCTCGAATCCGACGATGTCGTGGGCCGGCGATTCGAATTCGATTTCGACGACGTTGCCCTCGACCGCGAGCTTGACCTTGCTCTCGCCGTGCACATGCGCCTTGTGCCCGCCCTCCGCCGCCCACGCGCCTCCCGGCAAGAGGGCGGCCGCGACACAGAACCCGATCCCCAAGCAAAGCCGTCTTGCCAGCATTTCGATCCCTCCCCAGCGGTCGTGGCAGATACAAATATTATAACATTGCGTATCCCCGAAACCGAATCCGACCTTTCCGGTCCACCCTCCCCCGGCCCCTCCCGCAAGCCCCGGACTGCGATCCGGGACAAGCGGGAGGGGAGAAGATGAGGAAGGGTCGGCGCCGCAACTCTCCCTCTCCCCAGCGGGGAGAGGGCCGGGGTGAGGGGGAGGCCGGGCGCAACCGCCGTCATGAGCGCCCTTGCCGTGCTCTGCGAACGGGCGGCGCGCGCGCGAGGGCGATCTGTCCGGTTATCTGGCACGCGCGCCCGATGCGGAACCGGAGCCGGGCGACGAATTGCCGGGGTGAGCCCGCGGCCCGTTTCCTCCGCCGACCATGACGGGAAAAGGGGGCGGAGACGGTCTCCCCCATCGGCAGCAGCTCATCGCGCGGGCTGGCGGCGATTGCGGTGGCTGCCTCAGCGGCGCGCCAAGGGTGGTAACCTGCGCATGGCGTCGTTTCGGGCGTGCCGCAACACCGTATCCGTCCCATGTTCAGGACATGAAATGACAATCGGCCTTGAATTCGTGGAAGACGGCGCTGTCTTTCAATATCCGCCGGAGTACGATCGATGCGACCGGGAGTTCGACCGTCTGCTCGATGAGAACGATTCAGGCGGGCTCAGCGCCAAGCGGTACCTCGATAGATTGCAGGATCTCGCCGCCCGCTACCCCTCTTTCATCGACGTCCATGCGCATATCGGCTTCGCCCTCATTGAGCAGGGGAAGACCCGACGGGCGCTGGAGGCTTGCCGGCGGGGCGTCGAAATCGGCGAAGCCGCAATTCCTTCGGCCTATGCAGGCGTCATCGAATGGGGCTGGCTCGAAAACCGGCCTTTTCTGCGCGCCGCGCACGGCGCCGTTCTGTGTCACCTGCGGCTTCGCCAATGGCGCAAGGCGCTGCCCTTGATGGAAAAGATGCTTGCGTGGAACCCGGGGGACAACCAGGGAGTCCGTTATCTGATCGGTTCGGCGTATCTACGTGCGGGAAGGCCGGACGACGCCCGCGCCTTCCTGGCGGCCGGGGATAACGACTATCCGCCTTCCCGGTATGAGTTGGCGCTGCTCCTGCTGAGCGAAGAAAACTTCACGGGGGCGGCGACGAGCCTGCGACTCGGTTTCGTCGAAAACGGTTATATCGCGGAAATGCTCTGCGGAATGCTCGATCCGCTGCCGATGACGGTCTGGCATGGTTCCAACTTCGCCGAACCGGACCTTGCACGGGACTATGTGCTTCAATACGGCGACCTCTGGCACAGGACGCCCGGGGCGGTGGCGTTTCTGCGCTGGCTGCACACCCATCCAACGGTCATGGCGGAGCGTGCCGCGATCATGAAATGCTGGGAAACCCTGCTCTGGGAACATGACATCGAGCGCCGGCGAGCGATCCTCGATCGGCTGGAAGCCCTCGTGAATGAGGTCGATGACCGAATATCGGCAGGGATCGTGGTCGAGCGCACCGACCGCTTCGGCAATCCGGTGTGGCCCTGGCTCTATTCGGCGCCGAAGACCTGATCCGCGCTCCATCGCGACCGCCCGGAACAAGTCCGGCCATGACGGAGGGAGTGATGCCGGCGTGGCGAATTTCGTGTCTCGGCCCCCACCCTCCCCCGACCCCTCCCGCAAGCCCCGGACTGCGATCCGGGGCAAGCGGGAGGGGAGAAGGTAAGGAAAGGTCGGCGCCGCAACTCTCCCTCTCCCCAGCGGGGAGAGGGCCGGGGTGAGGGGGGGGCCACCGCAACCCTGTGCGACCGCCGCCGCAGCTCAGCGCTCGTAGGGTTCGATCCTGGTGCCGGCGAGGGTGTAGCCGGTCACCAGCGACGCCCGGCCGTCGACATAGGAGAGCGATTTGGTGCTTCGTTTCACGCTCATGCGGCCGGTGATCCAGACCGGCGCGAACAGCTCGGTCACCACGTAGGGCTCGTCGAGCGCGACGAACACCATCTGGTTGGGCGGCGGCGGCGGGACGTGGATGCAGGCCCCGAAATAGGGGACGAGCAGGAGCTCCCTCACCGCGACGCCGCTGAATTCGAGCGGCAGGGCGTAGCCGGGAATCCGCACGATCTGTCCGTCGAGCCCTTCGTCGACCCGCCGGTTCAGCGCGTCCACCTCTTCGCGGAAGCTCTCGTATTTCGCCACCAGCGCATCCACGTCGAGACCCTGTTCCGCGAGCCCGCTCGTCATCTCGACCGCGATCTCGTATTCCTCGGACACCGACGAAATCTCGCCCCGGCGTTGCGCGGCCCGGGCCCATGCGACCGCCTCGAGGTCGAGCCGCTGGTCGCCCGTCAGATCGGCGAGGGGGTCGGCGAGCGCCGCTCCGCCGGGCACGAGGTCCGGCCAGGAAAGCTCGCGCGCCGACCCGCCGGTCGCGGGGGCGGACCAGAGGAAGAGCAGCGCGCAAACAACCAGGATCGGCCGGATCATCGAGACCTCTTCCCGCGGGAAATAGTCTTACCCGCGCCGTTTCTCCAGCACCGCCAGGATCGCGCGCACGATTCCGACATAGCCGGTGCAGCGGCACAGATTGCCGGAGAGCTCCAGCCGCACCCGCTTTTCGTCGGCGTCCGGCAGCCTCGTCACGATGTCGCGCGCGGTCACCAGCATTCCCGGCGTGCAGTAGCCGCATTGCAGGCCGTGGTTCTCGGTGAAGGCCTGGCGCAGGTCCTCCATCACCTCGTCGTCGTCGAAACCCTCGATCGTGGTGACCGAGGCGCCGTCGCAGCTCACCGCGTAGGTGATGCAGGAGCGCATCGGCTCGCCGTCGATCTCCAGCGTGCAGGCGCCGCAGACGCCGTGCTCGCAGCCGAGATGCGTGCCGGTCAGGCGCTGGCTGTCGCGCACGAAGTCGGCGAGGCTGGTCCTCGGCTCGACGCTCGCCGTCACCGGCGCGCCGTTGATGGTCAGGCTGATCTCGGTCATGACGCGGACGCTCCCTCGATCGCGCGGCTGAGCGCGACGGCGTGGATCTGGGTGCCGTAATCGTCGAATACCGCGCCCTGCGCGGCGAGCGCGGCCTTGGCGTCGTCGATCCCGACAGCGTTGCCGGCCCGGACCGCCTCGGCGAGCGCCGGCACGTCGAGCGGCGCGCCGTCGGTGGCGCCGACGACGACGCTGGTGTGGCCCCGATCCGGGTCGTGGACGACGGTGCCGATCGAGTCCGCGAACTCGCCCGGCTTGCGGCAGATCTTGTAGTAGCCCCATCTGGCTCCCGGAGAGAGCCTGGGGATGCGAAGCGCGGTCACGATATCGGCGGGCTCCAGGGCGACGGTGAAGGCGGCGAGCTGGAATTCCGACAGCTTCACGGTCCGCGCGCCGTCCGGCCCGTCGATCGCGACCTCCGCGCCCAGCACGCGGAGCGCGGTCGGCCAGTCCGCCGCCGGGTCGGCATGGGCGATGCTGCCGCCGATGGTCCCCCGGTTGCGCACCGCGCGGTAGGCGATCTGCCCGGCGACGAAGCGCATCATGCCGTTCGTGGTATCGGGGATCCCGCCGTCCTCGATCGCCGCATGGGTGACGCCCGCCCCGACGACGAGGGTGTCGCCCTCCTCGGCCACCGCCTTCAGCGCGTCGAGCTTCCTGACCTCCACCACGAGGTCGGGCTGGGCGAGGCGCAAATTCATCATCGGCCCGAGCGACATCCCGCCGCCCAGCGGCTTGTTGAACCCGTCCGTTGAGCCCAGCAGGCGGATGGCGTCGGCGACGTCGCCGGCGCGCGCGTAATCGAATTTGGCCGGTTTCATGCCGCCTCTCCCTCGGCCGCCGCGATCGCCGCGAGAACGCGCCTCGGCGATATCGGCGTTTCGTTGACCTCGGCCCCGTAGCCGCGGAGCGCGTCGTTGACCGCGTTGCCGATCACCGCCGGGGTCGGGATGGTGCTGCCTTCGCCCATCCCCTTGATGCCGTGCTCGGTGTGGGGCGAGGGGGTGACCATGTGGGCGAGGCGGAAGGCCGGCACCTCGGCCGCGCCCGGCAGGTGATAGTCGGCGAAGGTCGAGGCCAGCGGCTGGCCGAGCGCGTCGAACGGCGATTCCTCGAACAGCGCCGTTCCGATGCCCTGCGCCGCGCCGCCATAGACTTGGCCCGACACCACCATCGGGTTGACCATGGTGCCGCAATCCTCGACCACGACGTAGTCGAGCACCTCGACCGCCCCGGTCTCGGGATCGACCGCGACGACCGCGGCATGGGTCGAGTACGAGAAGGTGCCGTGATCGGGCTCCGGGCGGTAGCCCGCCACCGCCTCGACGCCGTCGGTATCGACGTCGGCCGGCAGCTCCTCCGGGTTGATGTACCAGACCCGGCCGATCTCGGATAACGGAAGATCGCCGCCCGGTCCCAGCACCCGCCCGCCGGCGACATGCACCTCGTCCGGGTCGCATTGCAGCAGATGCGCCCCGATGGTCTTCATCCGCTCGACCAGCACCTTGCAGGCGCGCGAGACCGCGCCGCCCGCCATGACGATGCTGCGCGAGGCGTAGGTGCCGGTGGAGTAGGGCGTGAGGCCGGTGTCGCCGTGGATCACCGAGACGTTCTCCGGGTCGATGCCGAGAATCTCGCTCGCCACCTGGGCCAGCGTGGTCTCCATCCCCTGGCCGTGCGACTGCACGCCCACCCTGAGCTCGAGCCCCCCGTCGGGAGTCAGCTTGGCGCCGGCCTGCTCGTAGCCCGGCACCATCTGGACGCCCCAGCTCGCGAACACCGAGGTGCCGTGCGCGGCCTGCTCGACATAGCTGCCGAAGCCGAGCCCGATCAGCCTGCCGTCCGGCTCGCCGCGCGCCTGGCGCTCGCGCACCGCTTCGATGTCGATCATTTGCACGGCCTTGGCGACGGCCCCGGCATGATCGCCCGAATCGAACGTCTTCTTCGCGATGTTGGTGTAGGGCATCGCCGAGGCCGGGACCATGTTGATCGTCCGCACCTCGTGCGGCTCGCGCCCGACCGCGCGCGCCACCGCGTCGACCAGCATCTCCATCGCGAAGGCGACGCCGGGCCGCGCCACCCCGCGATAGGGCACCAGCGGCGGCTTGTTGGTGACCACCGTCCAGGTCTTCACGCGATAGGCCTCGATCGCGTACGGCCCCGGCAGGTTGCCGCCGGCCATCGCCGCTTCCAGGCAGTTGGTGAAGGGGTAGATCGAGTACGCCCCGGCATCGACCGTCACCTCGCCTTCGAGGCCGAGGATCTTGCCTTCGGCGTCCGCGTGCGCGGTGACGATGTAATGGTGCTCGCGGCAGTTGGCGTCGGCGATCAGGTGCTCGCGGCGATCCGATATCCAGCGCGCCGGGCGGCCGTATTTCATCGCGTACCAGCAGGCGACGAGCTCTTCCGGCTGGACATAGGTCTTGAGCCCGAACCCGCCGCCCACGTCGGGCGCGATGACCCGCACCTGGCGCTGTTCGAGCCCAAGGAAGAGCGCGAGCCCGGCGCGGATCAGATGCGGCACCTGGGTCGCGGTGTGGACGATCAGCTGGTCCATCCGCGCGTTCCACTCGGCCAGCACGGCGCGGCCCTCCATCGGGACCATCGCCTGCCGGCTCATGCGGAACTCGCGGGTCACCGAATGCGCGGCGCGCGCCTTGACCGGGTCCATGTCGCCGTCGACCCGGGTGGTCAGCGCGATGTTGTCGCCCCACGAATCGTGGACCAGCGGCGCTTCCGGCCTCTTCGCTTCCAGCATGTCGACCGCGGGAGGAAGCTCCTCGTAATCGACCTCCACCATCTGCGCGAGGTCTTCGGCTTCCGCCCGCGTGGCGCCGACGCAGGCCGCGACCGTCTCGCCCACGAAACGCACCTTGCCGATGGCGAGCGCCGGGAAGTCGGCCGGCTTGTATCCGGGCAGCTTGGACGGCGCCCGCATCGGCTCCACGCCGTCGAGGTCGTCCGCGGTAAACACCCGGTTCTCCGCGCCTTCCGGCTTCACGATCGAGCGGATGCGGCCATGCGCCACCGGACTCCGCACGAAGGCGAGCGCGATCTCGCCCGCCGCGGCGATGTCGGCGACATAGTTGCCGCGCCCGGCAAGAAAGCGCCGATCCTCCTTGCGCAGCACGCTCGCGCCGATCCCGGTATCGCTCATTCCTGTCCCCATTGCAGCGAAGCGGCATGATTCACGCCGCGCGCAGGCCCGTCAACGCCGCGCACCCGATGACGGAGGGAGGAATTTCTCCGCTTCGCCGCGCGCGGTTGCCGGCTCCGGCGTTTGCCTATACCAATCGGGCGGCATCGGCCCGGGAGCGCAGCGTCATGGAATTCGGCTATTTCACCCTGTCCGACAACTACTATCCGGACAACCCGAGGAGCGCGAGCGACTTCGTGCTGGAGATCCGCGAGCAGGCGATCCTTGCCGACCGGCTGGGCTTTCACTCGGCCTGGATCGGCGAGCACCATTTCGACCGGCTCGGCGTCAACTCGCGGCCCGACCTGGTGCTGGCCAGCATCGTCCCGGTGACCGAGCGGATTCGCCTGGCGCCGGCGGTCAACGTGCTGCCGATCCACCATCCGATCCACGTCGCCGAGTGCTGGGCGACGCTCGATCTGATCAGCGGCGGGCGGGTCGATTACGCCACCGGGCGCGGCTACGACCGGGCCGAGTACGAGCCCTTCGGCGCCGATTTCATGCAATCGAAGGAGATCTTCGAGGAGGGGATCGACGTCGTCCTCAAGGCATGGACCGAGCCCGGGATGTGGTCGCACAAGGGCGCCTGTTACGACATCCGCGACATGGAGATCACGCCCAAGCCGGTGCAGCGGCCGATCCCGGTCTATATCGCCTGCTTCTCCGGCACCAGCATGGAGATGGCGGCGAAGCGCGGGCTCAACATCATCTACGCCCCGTTCGCGGCCTCGATGATCTTCGGCGGTCTCGGCCCCGCGGTGGCGCAGTACCGCGAAGCCTGCGAGCAGGAGGGCAACGCGCCGGGCCGCGCCAAGTGCAGCTATTTCATCCACCTCGCCGACACCCCGGAGGAGGAGGATTTCGGCCGCCAGGCGATGATGGACTATTTCCGCTACTGCGTGCTCCGGGCCTTCCCCGACGATCCGTCCAAGATGCCGCCGACGATGCACTACTTCATGAAGATCAACGAGATCCTGCGCGGCATGACCAAGGAGACGCTCTCCGACAAGTCGATCCTGATCGGCGGCGCGGAGCAGGTGATCGAGACCCTGAAACGCGTCGAATCCGACGGCATCGACGAGGTCATCCTCTACTTCAACGTGGGCCGCAAGCCGCACGGCATGGTCAAGGACCAGATGCTCAAGTTCATCGAGGAGGTCGCGCCCGCCTTCGAGGGGAGCCACGCGCGCGCCGCCGCAGAGTGAGCGGCCGCCCTTCGATACGCGGCTTCGCCGCTACTCAGGGTGAGGGAAGGCGGTGGAAACACAAACCAACTCTCCTCATCCCGAGTAGGCGCGGAGCGCCGTATCGAGGGACGCCACGCCGTCCGATTCCATCTTGAGCGGACACGCCCTATGATCGCCGCCGGGAGGGGGCATGCGCGATCACAGGGTCGTCGTCGACGAGGCCAGCACGCCGCGGGGCGTCGGGTTCGCGGATGTTTTCAACGTCTCGGTGGCGTTTCTCGATCGCCATCTGGAGGAAGGCAGGGGCGGCAAGCCGCTCCTCGTCACGCATGGCGCCTCGTGGACCATCGCCGGCATCGCCGAACGGGTGAACCGGACCGCCAACGCGTTCAAGCAGCTCGGAATCGGGCCGGGCGATCGGGTCATGCTGTTCTGCAAGGACGGGCCCGGCTTCCATGACGGGTTCCTCGGCGCGGCGCGGATCGGCGCGGTGGCGATCCCGGTCAACTACTTCCTGCGGGCGGCGGATTACGCCTACATGCTGAAGGATTCCGGCGCCTGCGCCGTCATGGCCCATGCCGACATGTTCGGCGAGGTGGAGCCGGCGCTGGCCGAAGCGGGCCAGGCCGTCCGCCACCGCATCTGCGTCGACGCGGACGCGCCGGGCTGGCTCTCGCACGAGGCGCTGCTGGCCGCTGCCGATCCGTGGTGCCCGCCCGAGCCGACGACGCCCGCGACCGACTGTTTCTGGCTCTATTCCTCCGGCTCGACCGGCGATCCCAAGGCGTCGGTCCACCAGCACAAGGACCAGGTCTACACCTCGGTCCTCTACGCCGAGGCCGTCGCGGGGATGACGGCCGACGATGTGCTGTTCTCGCCGCCCAAGATGTTCTTCGCCTACGGGCTCGGCAATTCGGTGTCCTTCCCGTTCTGGACCGGGGCGACGGCGGTCTATCTCGAAGGCCGGCCGACGGCGGAGAACACGCTCGACACGATTTCGGAGTTCAGGCCCACCGTCTATTTCGGCGTCCCCACCCTCTATGCGATGCAGCTCGCGGCGATGGAGGCGGGGCACGAGGCGGACCTCTCCAGCCTGCGCTGGGCGGCGTCCGGCGGCGAGGCGCTGCCGGCCTCGGTGTTCGAGGACTGGAAGGCGCGGTCGGGCGTCGAGATCGTCGAGTCCATCGGCTCCAGCGAGGCGCTGCATTTCTACACCGCCAACCCGCCGGGCGGGGTCAGGGCGGGCTCGCTGGGAACCATCGTCCCGGGCTACGAGGGGCGCATCGTCGGCGAGGACGGCGCGGACCTGCCCGACGGCGAGCCCGGCGAGTTCGTCATCCGGGGCGAGAGCGTCGCCACCTATTACTGGAACAAGCCCGAACGGACCGCGCGCGGGATGCGCGACGACGGCTGGTTCCACACCGGCGATACCTGCTACCGGGACGGCGACGGCTACTACTATTTCTGCGGCCGCGACGACGACATGCTGAAGGTGGGCGGTATCTGGGTGGCGCCGTTCGAGGTCGAGTCCGCGCTCGCCGCGCATCCCGGCGTGCTGGAGGCCGCGGTCGTGGGCGCCGAGGACGAGAACGGGCTGGTCAAGCCCAAGGCCTTCGTCGCGCTCAAGGAGCCCGGCGCCGCGGGACCCGGGCTGGAGGCCGAGCTGGTCGAATTCGTCCGCGGCCGGCTCGCGCCCTTCAAGTACCCGCGCTGGATCGAGTTCGTCGACGAGCTGCCCAAGACCGCGTCCGGCAAGATCCAGCGCTTCCGGCTGCGCGGCGCATAGAGCACGTTTGTTTTGGTTGGAACCGCTTCATCCGTTCTCTCCCGTCATGGTCGGCGAAGGCCGACCATCCACGAGTTTTTAAGACGCTGGAAACAAAAACAAAACGTGGATGGTCGGCCTTCGCCGACCATGACGATGAGGAGACAGGGGTAAAGACGCTTCTATTTGAAACGGATACGCTTCTAGAGGAGGAACGAAATGGTCGATGCTTGGGGCTGGCGGATGAAGTTCGGTGTGGTCACGCCGTCCACCAACACCATCGTGCAGCCGCACTACGACGCGATGGCGCCCAAGGGGGTGACCAACCACATCTCGCGGATGCACATCCCCGACGACCCGGTGAACTCGGACGAGGATTTCGACGAGCTGATCCGGCGCATCGACGTGGCGCTCGAGGAATCGATCGACCGGGTGATGACCTGCCGTCCCGACCATTTGATCCTCGGCATCTCGGCCGAAAGCATCTGGGGCGGCGGGCTGGAACCGGCGCGCAAGATCGAGCAACGCATCAGGACCCGCGCAGGCAGCGATATCGGCGTCACCCAGGCCGCCGACGCGCTGCCGGCGGCGCTCCGCGCCTTCGGCGACGGCATAAAGCGGATCGCCATCGTCTGCCCTTACTACCCTGTCGCGATTCCCCATCTCCAGGCCTTCGCCGACGAGACCGGCTTCGACCTCGTCCGCACCGAGTGCCTCGCCTGCGACTCGCCGGTGAACATCGCGCACATCGCGGAAGACGAGCTGCGCGAGGCCATCCGGAAGGTGGACGGGCCCGACATCGACGCCGTCGTCCAGTTCGGCGCCAATTTGCCGATGGCCTATGTCGCGGACGAGGCGGAACGCTGGCTCGGCAAGCCGGTGATCGCGGTGATGACCGCGACCTACTGGCACGCGCTCCGCCAGAACGGCATCGAGGACCGCAAACCCGGCTTCGGCCGGCTGATGACGGAGCACTGAGCGGGAAGGAGGGCCGCCGCATGTTCCTGAAAAACTGCTGGTACGTCGCGGCCCAGCCCAGGGAGGTCGACCGCACGCCGTTCGCGCGGACGATCTGCAACGAGCCCATCGTGTTCTGGCGCACCGGGGCGGGGGAGCCGGTCGCCTTCGAGGACCGCTGCTGCCACCGCCGGATGCCGCTGCGAAAAGGCGTGACCGAAGGCGACCGGCTGCGCTGCCACTATCACGGGCTGGAATTCGACCGCACGGGCGCCTGCGTCCGCGTGCCCGGACAGACGACGGTGCCGCCCGGTTCGCGGGTGCGCGCCTTCCCGGCGGTCGAGAAATACAACTGGATCTGGGTCTGGCTCGGCGACCCGGCGGAGGCCGACGAGGAGCTGATTATCCCCTTCCCGTGGCGGGTGAGCCCGGACTGGGGCGACAAGGGCGCCTATTTCCACATCGCCGCCGATTACCGGCTCGTCATCGACAACCTCCTGGACCAGTCGCACCTCGCCTTCGTGCACGCGACCACCATCGGCAACGCGGCGATCGCCGAGGACGCCAACATCCGCACCATCCGGACCGCAGACACCGTGACCGTCGCGCGCTGGATGGTCGGCCACCCCGCGCCGCCGACCTACCGGATGATGATGGACTGGGAGGACGACTTCATCGTCGACCGCTGGGCGATCAACGAATTCCGCCCGCCCTCTGCGGTGCGCCTGCTGGTCGGCGCGGCGCCGGACGCGGCCGGGGGCAAGGATTTCGGGTTCGCCACCATCGACCATGCCGAGCCCGAAGGCGGGTTCGCCTTCCGCAACCTCAACTTCATCACCCCCGAAACCGAGACCAGCTGCCACTATTTCTGGTCGAACGCCTGCAACCTGAAGCCGGTCACCGAGGAGCGGACCGAGCTCCATTTCCGCCAGGTGCTCAAGGCGTTCCAGCAGGACTGGGAGGTGCTGGAGCTGCAACAGTCGAACTGGGACGACCGGCCCATCGTCGCGACCAACGCGGATGCCGGCCTGATCGCCGCCCGGGCCCTGATCGACAAGTTCGTCGCCGCCGAAGCCGCGGCCCGATAGCGCGTCACCCGAAACAGGAGGAAGCCATGCCGAAGCGGGAAGAGATCAACGTAGACTGGCCGTGGACGAAGAAGTTCCCGTTCAACCTCGGGATCAAGGTCGGGGATACCGTCTACGTCTCCGGCACCGTCGCCTGGGACCCCGACGGCAATATCGTCGGCGAGGACGACATGCTGGCGCAGTCGCGCCAGGCGTTCTCCAACATGAGGACGGTCCTCGAAGAGGCCGGCGCCACGATGGACGACGTGGTCAAGATCAACGCCTTCCTGACCGACATAAGCCGCTACGCCGAATACTCCCAGGCGCGGTCCGAGGCGTTCACCAACAACATGCCGGCCTCGACCGCCGTCACCTCCTACAAGCTGTTGCAGGACAAGCTGCTGGTCGAGATCGAGTGCGTCGCGGTGATCGGCAGCGGGTAGGGGCGGGGCCGCCCTTCGACAGGGGCTTATAGGGCCGGGGCATTCTCCGACCTTACTCGTTCACGACGACGACCGCCGACCCTCCCCCAACCCCTCCCGCAAGCGGGAGGGGAGAAGGTGAGGAGCGAGTGGCGGCGCCGCGAATCTCCCTCTCCCCCGTGGGGGAGAGGGTCGGGGTGAGGGGGTGGGGCGGCATCGTTCAGAGGATGTCGAGCACCGCCTCCGGCGGGCGTCCAAGCGCGGCTTTCCCGCCCGCGACCACGATCGGGCGTTCGATGAGGATCGGGTTGGCCACCATCGCGGCGATCAGGGCGTCGCGGGTCAGGCCGCCGTCGTCGAGGCGGTTTTCCTTGTAGGGCGCTTCCTTCCGCCGCATCAGCGCGCGCGGTTCCATCCCGAGCTTCGTCAGCAGCCCGTCGAGCGTCGCCGCGTCGGGCGGGGTCTTGAGGTATTCGACGATCTCGGGCGCGATCCCCCGCTCTTCCAGCAGCTTGAGCGTGGCGCGCGATTTGCTGCAACGCGGGTTGTGGTAGATCGTGACGGCCATCTCGGTCTCCCGGTTCCGGGTCAGGCGGCGATGCGCTCGGGGCTCTCGATCAGCCGCAACGCCTGGCGCAGCAGCGCACCCGTCGCCCCCGGGCGGCGCGCGCCCTCGGCGATCGTCCGCCGCCAGGCGCGGGCGCCGGGCACGTCGCGGTAGAGGCCGAGCACGTGGCGCGTCATGCGCCAGAGCGGCACGCCCTTGGCGAGTTGGGCATCGACATAGTCCGCATAGGCCTCTATCGCCCCGGCGCGGTCAGGGAGCGCGGTGCCGTGCAGCGCGGCCTCGATCCCGGCCAGCAGGAACGGGTTGTCGTAGGCCGCGCGGCCGAGCATCGCGCCGTCGACCGGGCCGATCTGTTCCAACGCCTCGTCCTTCGCCGTGAAACCGCCGTTGATGACCACGGTGAGATCCGGGCGCTCGCGCTTCAGCCGGTGCACGAATTCGTAATGGAGCGGCGGGATCTCCCGGTTCTCCTTCGGGCTGAGGCCGGACAGCAGCGCCTTGCGGGCGTGGACGACGAACACGCCAATCCCGGCTTCCGCGATCCGGTCGACGAAGCCCGCGAAATGATCGTAGTCGTCCCGGTCGTCGACGCCGATCCGGGTCTTGACGGTGACCGGCAGCGCGGTCGCCGCCCGCATCGCCGCGACGCATTCGGCGACCAGCGCCGGTTCCAGCATCAGCCGGGCGCCGAACCCGCCCTGGCTCACCCGCTCGCTGGGGCAGCCGAGGTTGAGGTTTATCTCGTCGTAGCCCCACGCCTCGCCGAGCGCCGCGCAGCGCGCAAGCTCCGCCGGGTCGCTGCCGCCGATCTGGAGCGCGACCGGGTGCTCCGCCGCGTCGAAGCCGAGGAAGCGCTCGCGGTCGCCGTGGATAATGGCGGCGGCCGGGATCATCTCGGTATAGAGCAGGGTCCGGGGCGCCAGCAGCCGCAGAAAATAGCGGCAATGCCGGTCCGTCCGGTCCATCATCGGCGCCACCGAGAGCCGCCGGTCCAGAGTGTCGCGCGGGTCCGTCATGGGCCGCAATCTAGTGGGTATCCGGTTCGGTTGGAACCGTTGCCGTCCGTTGTTCCCTCCCACGTCATGGTCGGCGAAGGCCGACCATCCACGAGTTTTTTTGGGCGTTGGGGGCGGTGAGAAGAGAAGAAAAACAAAACGTGGATGGTCGGCCTTCGCCGACCATGACGGGTGGGAGAACGCTTACTCCCCGTCCCATTCCGAGCGCACGGTCTCGTCGGTCTCCCCAGCCCGGTGGTTCTCACGCAGCCGGGCGAACGCTTCGGCGGGCAGGAGCCGTGACAGCGCCCAGACCGCCATCGCGCGGACCAGCGGGGAGGAGTCGGCCAACGCGGCCTCCGCCGTGGCCGCCAGCGCGGGCTCGCCGCTGTTGCCGATGGCGATCATCGTGTTGCGGACGAAGCGGTCGCGCCCGAGGCGTTTGACCGCCGATTTCGAAAAGAGCGCGCGGAAAGACGCGTCGTCGAGCGCCGCCAGCTCGGCGAGCCTCGGCGCGGTGAGCTCCATCCGCGGGAAGAGCGCGGGCTCCGCCGCGAGGCTCGCGAACTTGTTCCACGGGCAGACGGTGAGGCAGTCGTCGCAGCCGTAGATGCGGTTTCCCATGGCGGCGCGGAACTCGCGCGCGATATGCCCCTTGTGCTCGATCGTCAGGTAGGAGATGCAGCGCGTCGCGTCGAGCCGGTAGGGCGCCGGGAAGGCGTCGGTCGGGCAGATGTCGAGGCAGCGCCGGCAGGAGCCGCAGCGGTCGGTTTCCGGCGCATCCGGCGCGAGGTCCAGCGTGGTCAGAATCTCGCCCAGGAACAGCCACGAGCCGAATTGCCGCGAAACTAGGTTGGTGTGCTTGCCCTGCCAGCCCACGCCGCTCCGCTGGGCCAGCGGCTTTTCCATCACCGGCGCGGTGTCGACGAACAGCTTGACCTCGCAGCCGAGCGCCTCGTGCATCCAGCGCGCGACCGCACGCAGCTTCTTCTTCATCACGTCGTGGTAGTCGCGCCCCTGGGCATAGACCGAGACCGCGCCCCGGTCGCGCCGTTCGAGCGCCGCCAGCGGGTCGGCGGCGGGGCCGTAATTCTGGGCGACGACGACGGCCGATCTCGCCTCCGGCCACAGCTTTGCGATGTCGCCCCGGCGGTCGCCGTTGGCGGCGAGCCAGCCCATGTCGCCGTGATGGCCGCCGTCGATGAAGGCCGCGAGGTCCCGCCTCGCCTGCTCGCCGAGCGCCGCGTCGCAGAACCCCACCGCGTCGAACCCTTCGGCGAGCGCGCGCTCGCGGATCCGTTCGCGGCGTTCGACGCCGGTCACGGCGCGGCGAACTCGGCCAGCGTCCCCGCTTCTATGGCCTCGCGCAGCCCGGCCATCAGGCGCTGGTAGTGGTGGACGTTGTGGGTGGTCAGCAGGATCGGCCCGAGCATCTCCTTCGCCCGGAACAGGTGATGCAGATAGGCGCGGCTGTAGCCGGCGCAGGCGGGGCAGGGGCAGTCGGCATCGATGGGGGACGGGTCCTCCGCGTGGCGCGCGTTGCGGATGTTGATGGTACCCGCGCTGGTGTAGCCGCGCCCGGTGCGGCCCGACCGGGTCGGGATCACGCAGTCGAACATGTCGATGCCGCGCGCCACGGCACCCGCGATATCGGACGGCGTGCCTACGCCCATCAGGTAGCGCGGCGCCTCGGCTGGGAGCGAGGGCACGGTCTCGTTGAGCACGCCGAAGGTCGTGTCCTGGCCTTCCCCGATGGCGAGCCCGCCGACCGCATAGCCGTCGAAGCCGATGTCGACCAGCGCTTCCGCCGATTCCCGCCGCAGCGCCCCATGGACGCCCCCCTGGACGATGCCGAACAGCCCGTGGCCGGGGCGCTCGCGAAACGCCGCCTTCGAACGCTTGGCCCAGCGCATCGAGAGCCGCATCGAGTCCGCCGCCTCGTCGACGGTCGCGGGAAAGGGGGTGCATTCGTCCAGCACCATCGTCACGTCGCTGCCGAGGCGGTGCTGGATCCCGACCGCGCGCTCCGGCGTGAGTTCGTGGGCCGTCCCGTCGATATGGGAGCGGAAGACGACGCCGTCCTCCGCGACGGTCCGGCGCTCGGCGAGCGACATCACCTGGTAGCCGCCGGAATCGGTGAGGATCGGCCCGGGCCAGTTCATGAAGCGGTGGAGCCCGCCCAGCTTTTCGACGGTCTCCTCGCCCGGGCGCAGCATCAGGTGGTAGGTGTTGCCGAGGATCATGTCGGCGCCGGCCTCCGCGACCGCCTCCGGCGTCATGCCCTTGACCGTGCCTGCGGTGCCCACCGGCATGAAGGCGGGCGTCCGCACCGTTCCGTGCGCGGTCTCCAGCAGCCCGGTTCGCGCCGCGCCGTCTTGCGCCACGATCCTGAACCCGACCCCCATCAGGCGCTCTCCGCGCGGTGGAGGAAGGTCGCGTCGCCGTAGGAATAGAACCGGTATCCCGCTTGCGCCGCGTGGGCGTAGGCCGCCTTCATCCGCTCCAGCCCGGAAAACGCGGCGACCAGCATGAACAGCGTCGAGCGCGGCAAATGGAAGTTGGTGAGCAGCGCATCGACGATCCGGAACCGGTAGCCCGGCACGATGAAGAGCTTCGTGTCGCCCCGGAAGGCCCCGATCCCGCCGTCCTCGCGCGCCGCCGTTTCGAGCAGGCGGAGCGAGGTCGTCCCCGCCGCGACCACGCGGCCGCCCGCCTCCCGCCGCCGCCGGATCGCGCTGGCGGCCTCCGGCGAAATCTCGCCCCATTCCGCGTGCATGACGTGATCGGCGACGCGCTCGGCCTTCACCGGCAGGAAGGTCCCGGCGCCGACATGGAGGGTCACCGCGGCGATCTCCGCCCCGCGCTCCTCGATCCGCGCGAGCAGGTCCCGCGTCAGGTGGAGCCCCGCCGTCGGCGCCGCGACCGCGCCCGGCGCGCGGGCATAGACGGTCTGGTAGTCGCTTCGGTCCCTGCCGTCCGCGCCGTCCGGCCGCTCGATATAGGGGGGAAGGGGGGTCTCGCCATGCTCGTCGAGCACCGCGAGCACGTCGGTGCCCGGCGGGAAGCGCAGCCGGATTTCGCCGCCCCCGGCGCGGTCGAGCACCTCGGCCCGGAATGTGTCCGACACCGCGATCGCGTCGCCCGTCCGCAGCCGCCGCGCCGGGCGGGCCAGCGCGCTCCAGACTTCCCCCTCGGCGGTGCGGTCGAGCGGGCGCAGCAGCGTCGCTTCCACGCGCGCCCGCCCGCGCCAGCCGACGATGCGCGCCGGGATGACCTTGGTGTCGTTGATGACCAGCACGTCACCCGCGCGCAGAAGCCCCGGAAGGTCGGCGACAATGCGGTCATGGAGGGAAGCGCCCACCTCCAGCAGCCGCGCCGCCTCGCGCGGCACGGCCGGGCGGTCGGCGATGGCGCCTTCGGGCAGGTCGAAGTCGAAGTCCCCGGTCTTCAACCCGCCGGTCATTCGTCCCCGGTTCCGTCCTCCCAGAGCTCGGCGACCTCGTCCGCGACGCGTTCGTAGGTCTCGTCGCGCGGCAGGACGATGCGCCCGGCCTCCTCCTCCTCGCGGGTGCGGTTGAGGCTCCATTCCTGCACCGTGTCGCGCAGCTCCTCGTCGGTCAGGATGAAGCTCAGCAGCCTGTTCTGGACCTCGAGCGGCGGGTTGGTATCGCCCGTCTCGTCCAGGATCACGGCGCGGAAATAGACCACCGTGTCGAGGATCAGCTGCGCCTCTTCCTTGCTCCACTGGCGCATCGGCTCGAAATCGTTGGCCCGGAGCTCTTCCATCTGGGCGCGGGTGATGGTGCCGGGCACGCCGATCCGGGGCATGCTCTTCTCGTCGCCTGGCGCGGGTGGGGCGTTTTCCCCTCCGGGAGCGCCCTGTCGCGCGGCCATCTGGCGGCGCGCCCGCGCATAGGCCGCCCGGCGCATCAGCATCCAGACGACGAGCCCCACGGCGACGGCGATCAGCAAACTGTCCACGGGTCCGCTCCCTCGGTTTCCGTCCGTTCAGTCCTCGCCGGCGCCGATCACGCCGATCGCCTCGATCTCGATCACCGCTTCCGGCTTGAAGAGGTGGGAGACGCAGACCAGCGTAGAGCACGGGAAGTCGCCGGTGAAGAACTCCCGCCGCGCCCGCCAGATGTCCGGCTGGTGGCGCATGTCGGTGGTGAACATGGTGATCTTGGCGATGTCGTTCATCTTGCCGCCGGCCGCCTCGATCAGCGACTGCATCTGGGCGAAGATGTTGCGGGCCTGGAGATAGGCGTCGCCGACCCCGATCACGTTCTGGTTCTCGTCCCAGGAGATCAGGCCGGAGATGAACACCTGGTCGCCCACCTTCTTGCAGTTGGAAAGCGATTCCGGCCCGAGCTCGGGCGAGATCGGGCTCCTGATGCGTTCGAATTTCATGGTTCCGTCCCCGTGTCGATGGGCGTGCCGTCCGGCCGCAGATAGTCCCGCCAGTGGTGTCTCGTCTCGAAGCCGAGCTCGTCGCGCGCGCGGGCGACGTCGAGCCCGCCCCAGCAGCCCGTCATGCCGTCCCGGATCCGAGTGCCCGGAAAGTGCCTGCGGACCAGCTCCTCGGTCGGCGCCGGATTGTTGCTGGTCGCGGCGGCGATGTTGTAGACCCGGTGGCCGTCGATATCCGTTTCGACCGCCAGCCTGCACGCCTCCGCGGCATCGCGCGCGTCGACATAGGCCCAGAACCCACCCGGAAGCCGCGGCGGATCGACCCAGCGGTCCGCGAAAGAGGCGAAGGACCGGTCGAAATTGACGCCGGCGATGCGGAAGCTCGCGACCGACATGCCGCTCATCGCGACGAAGGAATCCGCGAGCCGCTCGCCGAACACCTTGGAGAGGGCGTAGCAGTCGAGCGGCCGGCAGGGGTAGTCCTCGTCGAGCGGCAGCACGTCCGGATCCCAAATCTCCGGCGCGTAGATGAAGCCGTAGGCGGCGATGCTGGAGGCCATGACCACGCGCCGGACGCCGGTCTGCGCCGCCGCCCTCAGCACGTTGTAGGACGAGGTCGTGTTGTTGCCGAAGACGACGCTGTCCGCGGCCTCGCCGGCAGCCTGGTAGGCGGCGAGATGGATCACCGAATCGGCGCCGTCGAGCGCCTCGAACAGATCGCCCGACCGGGTCAGGTCGGCGACCCAGGATTCGCAGAGCTTCTCGCGCGGCCGAACCGTATCGAGGCTGAGCACCTCGTAGCCGGCGGCCAGCATCGTCTCGACGGTCACCGTGCCCAGCCGGCCGCTGCCCCCGGTGATTACGGTCCTGCGCGCCATCGTGCGGTAATCCGCCTCACGCGCCGTCTTCGAGCGCGATCAGCCCCATTCCCGTCGTCATCGGGGCGTAGTAGTTGCGGTGCGCGCGGCGGACCTCCGGGGACAGCGCGCCGCGCATGACCAACCACATGATCAGCTCCACCGCCTCCGCGCCCGCGGCCTCCATGACCTCCTGGTGGGTGAGCGCCGCCAGCGCCGCCGGGTCGGCCTCGATCCGCTCCAGCCAGGATTTGTCCCAGTCCGGGTTGAGGTGGCCGAACCGGGCGCCGTTCAACTGGTGCGACATGCCGCCGGTGCCGAACACCACCACCCGCTCGTCGCCCGGATAGCTCTCGACCGCGCGGCGGATCGCCCGGCCCAACTTCCAGCAGCGCGCCCCGGTCGGCAGCGGGTGCTGGATCACGTTGACCGCCAGCGGCACCGTCTTCACCGGCCAGACCGGATCGTGGTCGAAGCAGAGATGCATCGGCACCATGAAGCCGTGCTCGACCGCGAGCTCCTGGCACAGCGTGATGTCGAACTCGTCATAGACCAGCGACTCCGCAAGATGCCAGGAGAAGTCCGCATCGCCCGGGAAGTCGGGCAGCGGCCGCCGCCCCCAGCCCTCGTCTCCGACGGGATAAAGCCCGGCCGCGCCGAGCGCGAAGGTCGGGTACCTGTCGAAGAAGAAGGATGAGCCGTGGTCGTTGTAGACCACGATGGCGATGTCCGGCCTGATTTCCTCGCGGAGCCACGCCTTGACCGGCTCATAGGCGTCGAAGAGCGGCTTCCAGGCGGGCTCCTGGGTGCGCCCCTGGTCGTAGGCGACGCCGATCGAGGGGACGTGCGAGGTGCCGATCCCGGCGACGATGCTTGCCATGGCCCAACCTAGCACATCACCCGCCGGGAAGCCCGAGCACCCGCTTGGCGAGAACGTTGCGCTGGATCTCGCTCGAACCGCCGTAGATCGTCGCCCGGCGCGACTGGAGGAAGATGCCGGTCGCGTCGACCGCGCCCGAACCGGTCTCGATCCGGCCCGCGTCCGCGCCCCACGGTCCCGCGGTCTCGACAAGGAGGTCCGTCGCGCGTTGCAGGTTCTCCGTCGCGACCAGCTTCATCGTCGATCCCTCCGGACCCAGCTCCACCCCGTTCGCCGCCATGTCCACCGCCTGCCAGAACATCGCCGCCTGGACGACGATGCTTATCGAAAGGTCGGCCAGCCGGTCCCGGAACGAGGCGTCGCTATCGATGCCGGTGTGTTTCGCCACCGCCTTGATCCGTTCCACGACCTCGAGCGCGTGTTGCGGGTTCGAAGTGAACAGCCGTTCGGTCGCGAGCAGCGCGGTCGCGATCTTCCAGCCGCCATGCAGCGGGCCGACCAGGTTTTCCTGCGGCACCTCGACCCCGTCCAGGAACACCTGCGAGAACTCCTCCTCGCCGGCGATCGTGGTGATCGGCCGGATCTCGATCCCCGGCCTCTCCAGGTCGATCAGGATGAAGCTGATCCCCGCCTGCTTGACCTTCGCTTCCGGGTCGGTCCGCACCAGGGTGAACATCCAGTCCGCGTGATGCGCCCAGGTCTGCCAGATCTTGCCGCCGGTGACGGTAAAGCGTCCGTCGCGCAGCTCGCCCCGCGTCGAGAGGCTGGCGAGGTCCGATCCGGCGCCGGGTTCCGAATAGCCCTGCGCCCAGATCGCGTCGCCCGAGAGGATCGGCGGGAGGTGCCGCGCCTTCTGCTCCTCCGTGCCGTAGCGCATCAGGATCGGCCCGATATGGTTGATCCCCTGAATCGGAAGCTGCGGCGCCGACAGCCGGGCCAGCTCCTGGGTCAGCACGATCTGCTGGGCGAGGCTCGCCCCCATGCCGCCATGTTCCCTCGGCCAGTGCGGCGCGACCCAGCCGCGGGCCGAAAGCGCGCGGTACCACGGCATGATCTCGTCCGGCGGCGGCCGGTCGGTCCGCCCCCTCAGCGCGGCCGGCAGGTTGGCCTCCAGCCACTCCCGCACCTCCGCGCGGAACGCCGCCTCGTCCGGGCTGTCTTCGCGGAACATGCCGATCCCACTCCCACCGCCTGCGAACGGCATCCTGAACCATTGCGCGAGCCATGTCGCGGACCCGGTGCACGAAAGGACTTCGCGCCCGGCCTCCACGCCCTCCCGCTCCCCTTCCGCCGCCCCAGTCGTCATGCCCGGTCGCGGCGGCCCCCTCACCCCGGCCCTCTCCCCCACGGGGGAGAGGGGGAGTCACGGCGGCGACCCCCCTCTCTTCCTCCTCCCCTCCCGCTGGCGGGAGGGGCCGGGGGAGGGTGGACCGGGAGCCGACGGTTCCACGTGGATGCCCGGAACAAGTCCGGGGTGACAGCGGGTTAGGCTGAAACGGCGCGGAGACCGCGTTGAAAACCTGAACCGGACAGCAGTGGACTTGTCCGGGCATGACGAGGCGGGGAAGTGGGCAGAGTCGCGAGGACAAGCATGAAAAAATAACCCCGCCGGGGCCTTACGGCGAGTCCGGCAGGGGACAATTGGCGATATTCTATTCCCTTGGGCTGGCGATCGTCAATACATCGTTCTTATCGCCGCCCGTTATGGACGCCGCCCCGTGCATCGTTCAAGATACCGCCACGGACGGACCCGCTGCCGAACGGGCCGAACAGGGGAGGATCGACATGGACAGGACGGTTTCGCGCAGACGTTTCCTCGAAAGCGCCGGCGGCGGCGGGCTCGCGCTGGGCGCGGGACTCATCGCCGCGCCCAACCTCGCCTTCGGCGCGCAGCCGACGACGCTCAAGACGGCGACGCTGGCGGGCGGCTGGTCCAACCTTCAGAACCAGGTCCTGTTCAACAACAAGTTCGACGAGAAGCACGGCCTCAAATTCGACTCGTTCCGGGTCTACAACCGGCTCGGCACCTACTACGCCGACATGCTCAAGGGCAATTTCCAGATCGGCGTCGGCACTTGGGATTCGTTCGCCAAGATGCACATGAAGGGCGCGCCGATGCAGATTATCGGCATCGTCTCGACCGGCACGCTGGCCGGCATCTTCGCACGCAAGGACGGGCCCAACTCGCTGGAGGAGCTCAAGGGCAAGACCGTCGCCGCGATGCAGGTCTCCGGCACCTTCAAGATGGCCAAGACCTGGGCCAAGGTGTTCGGCAAGATCGACTTCGACAAGGACGTGCGCATCCAGAACGCGCCCAACCCGCCGGCGACGATCAGCATCGTGGCCGCCAACCGCGCCGACGCCGCGATCGTCTGGGAGCACGCGCTCTCGGTCGGGCTGCACAAGATCCCGGGCTCGAAGGTGTTCCTCAACATCAACGACTTCTACCGCGGCCACACCGGGCGCGATCAGCCCTATTTCTGCATCGCGATCAACCGCAAGGCGCTGGGCGACGTGCCGCCCGACACCATCGCGCGGGCGGTCAAGGTCTATGACGACTGCTTCGAGTGGATCATGGGCAACCCGGAGAAATTCCAGGCGCTCGGCCCGTCGGTGAAGATCAAGCCCGAGGTGCTCAAGACGGCGATGGATTCGGGGCGCATGCAGTACAAGATGCGCCCGATGTCGGTCGAGAAGAACCGCGAGGACATCCTGTTCGCCGCCGACATCATGCACAAGGCGGGCGCGCTGCCGGGCAAGGTGCCGGAGACCTACTTCGCCACCTGACCGTCCGCGCGGCGTGGCGATGAACTTCGATATCCGTCCCGTCGGCGCGGTTAGTCCTTCTCGTCATGGTCGGCGAAGGCCGACCATCCACGAGTTTTTCTACGTCGACGGAACAACAAAAAAGCGTGGATGGTCGGCCTTCGCCGACCATGACGGTGGGAGACGACGGGGGAAGACGGTTCCAACCGAAACGGATACCCCCGGCCCATGAACACCCGGATCGATCCGGAGACCGCGGCCGGGCTCGAACCGCCTGCCCCGGCGGGGGCGGAGCGCAACTATTTCAAGCGCGACCTGTTCGCCAGCATCGTCATCATCGCCCTGATCGCCTTCGCCATGGAGGCGTGGAGCTGGGTCGCGCCAGTCTACATCATGCCGTCCGTCGTGCTGACCGGGGACGAGATCCTGACGATCCTCGGCGAGGACTACATCCACATCGTGACGACGATCCTGCGGCTTCTGTTCGCGGTCGCGTTCTCGCTGGTCACGGGTTCGCTGATCGGGGTGGTGATGGGAATCGTCCGCCCCGCCGAGCCGTTCATCAAGGCGCTGGTGGTGATCTTCACCGGCGTGCCCGCGCTTTCCTGGATGCTGTTTGCGATCTTCTGGTTCCGCGGCACCGAGGAGCGCGTGTTCTTCATCCTCGCGGTCATCCTGATCCCGTTCTACGCGCTCAACGTCTATGACGGGATCAAGGCGCTTTCGACCGACCTGGTCGAGGTGGTGGAGACCTTCCGGCCGAGCCGCTGGCAGGTGTTCAGGCTGCTGATCCTGCCCCACATCGTCCCCTATATCCTGATGACCACGAAGTCCATCATCGGCTACGCCGCGCGGATGACCGCCTTCGCCGAGCTGGTCAGCGTCAATACCGGCATGGGCGCGCGGATGGGTCTCGCCCAGGACGAGCTCAACATGCAGGGGGTGATCGGCTGGACCATCCTGCTGGTGATCGTCAATCTCGGCGTGCAGGCGATCGTCGCCTGGGCCGAGAAGCGGCTTCTCAAGTGGCGGCCCGAGGTCTCGGTCCGGTGACGGCGCCGGATGTCCGGGCGGTCATCGAGCTGGATCGCGTCGACCGCTATTTCGGCGCCCATCCGGCGGTGCTCGACCTCTCGTTCAAGGTGATGGAAGGCGAGATCGTCGCGCTGCTCGGGCGCACCGGGGCCGGCAAGTCGACCGCGCTGCACATGATCATGGGGGTCCTGGAGCCGACCCGGGGCACCGTCCGGGTCGAGGGGCTCGATCCCTACGCGCAGTTCAAGGCGCTGCGCGGGAAGCTGGCCGTGAGCTTCCAGAACGACCGTCTGCTGCCGTGGCGCGCGGCGTGGGAGAACGTGGCGCTCGGCCTCGAAATCCTCGGCTTCGACAAGGAAACCCAGCGCGGCCGCGCGATCCAGTGGCTGGAGAACGTCAAGATCGTCGGCGAGGAGAACGTCCGCAAGTATCCGCACGAGCTTTCCGGCGGCATGCGCCAGCGGGTGTCGCTCGCCCGCGCGCTTTGCGTCGACCCGGCGCTGGTCCTGCTCGACGAGAGCTTCAGCCAGCTCGATCACGTCACCTCGAAGGCGCTGCGCGCCGACTTCACCGAGCTCGTCCGCCGCCTCGGCAAGACCTGCGTGCTGATCACCCACCGGATCGACGACGCGCTGGAGATGGCCGACCGCATCCTGGTGCTCGCCGCTCCGGCGAAGCTCGCGCTGGAGGTCCGGGTGACGCCCGAAGGGCGCTCCGATCCCGGCTGGCTCGAAGCGCAGCACGCCGCCATCGCCGCCGCGATGGGCGGCGAGGACGAGGCCGCGTAGTGGACGGGCTCGGATGGATAGCTTGCGCGGACCGGCGACAGGAGCGCCGCCTTGCCCCACCCTCCCCCGGCCCCTCCCGCAAGCGGGAGGGGAGAAGATGAGCCGAGGAGTCGGCAACAGCGTCCCCTCTCCCCGTGGGGGAGAGGGTCAGGGTGAGGACTCCCCACCATTTGTAAAGAGGGCTGTTGCACGCGTGAGTACGCGTGCTGCGCATCGGGTGTCGATCCTGCGTCACGCCGCATCGGCCTGTCTCGCGCGGGCGGGATCGAACAAGGTCTGGCTTTCGAGCATCGCGCAGGCGACGCCGAGCAGGCGGTCGGCGACGCCGCGCAGCGCACGCGCGTGGCCGTGGCCGCGGGCTCTGAGGGCGGTGTATTTCGCCTTGCTGAGGGGGTCGCGCTGTATCGCGATCCTGGCCCAGTGATAGACCGCGTTCTGGAGCCGGTTGTGCGACGCGAGACGCCGGATCACGATCAGCGACTTGCCGGACCGCTTGGTCACGGGAGCGACACCGGACAGGCAGCGCAGGGCCTGATAGTCTCGCCGGCGCAGGGCATCGTGTGCTTCTGCGAGCAGCGTGGCGAGGACGATCCTGCCGACGCCGGGAAGCGATCTCAGGATGTCCACGTCACGCTGCGCTTGCCCTCCCGGCGCGTCCTCCGGGGCGGCCGCCGATCGGGCCAGCGCCGCGGTCAGGCGGTCGATCTCGCGACGGGCCCTGGCGAGCTGCTGCGCGGCGACGGCGAGCTGGGCGAACACGACGTCGAGCTGGGCGATTGCGGCCTCGGCGGTGCCGGGCGCGACGGAGACCGCCGGCTCGCGCAGGATGCGGAGCGCGGTTTCGGCATCGATCCGGCGCACCCGATGGTGCTTCAGCAGCTTGGCGACGGTGGCGGAACGGACCCGCCGCGCCTTCGCGGGCGTCGGCGCAAGAGACCAGAGTTCGCGGACCCAGGCCTTGGCGAGATCGCTCTCGAGCTCGAGGAGCTGCGGGTAGTAGCGCCAGAGCTGCTGGCGGGCCCGGTTCGCCAGCCGGGTCCGCTCGCGGGTCAGGTCGCCGGCGATGCGCGACCAGGCGCGCAGCTCGACGATCTCCGGCGCCGCCGCATCGAGACGCCGGAACGCATGGCGGTCGGTCCGCAGGGCATCGCCGAGCACGCGGGCGTCGCGCCGGTCGTCCTTGGCGCCGGCCGGCGAGAAGCGGTCGCGGAACCGGTCGAGCTGCTTCGGGTTGACCGCGTGCACCGCGAAGCCGCGCTCCATCATCGTCTCGACCACCGGCCCGTGCGGCACCTCGATGGCGACCCCGATGACGTGCGCTTCGACGCCCGCCGTGGCAAGCACCCAGCCCGCCATCTCGGCCAGCCCGGCCCCGCCGTGACCGAAGGCGCGCTCCCCCAGCACCGTGCCGACGCCGTCGACGATGCAGACCCGGTGGCTCTCCGAGCCCCAGTCGATGCCCGCAAAATACTCAAACATGTCCATCGCATTCCCCTCGCGCCGTTGTGCCAACGGACCGCCACGATGCCCGCCAATCCCTGTACCGGCGCTCCAGGCGCAAACTCCCCACCGGGCGTCCATCGTGGCCAGGGACCGGGGCACAGGTCCTCACCAGGCGCTCAAGGCGCAGGGGGCAATCGGTCGCTCCCGATCCCTTGGCCCGTCCCGTCCGCAATGGACGGAACCCCACAATGGCAGGGCGCTTCGATCGACGACACCCGGCCACTGGCTTCGCCTCCGCGCTACGCGCTCCGGCAAAGCCAGTGGCCAGCCGGCACCGCCGCAATCAAGGTCACGGAAATCGCCAAGCAACGCCTGCACCCCAAACGGCCAAAGCGTTGTGAGAGGTACAGGGTCCCCGGCAACCGGGTACGACCGCGTCCGGTCGGATTTTGCTCTAATCTTCGTTAACGCCCGGAGAAACCCCTAGGCAAGGAGGGATACCGCCGTATGGCAAGGAATTTTCTCGAGTCGCAGGACGTCTGCATCGTCGCCTATGGCGAAACGAAGATCGACCGGAGAACCGGCAAGACGGCCTACGAGCTGGCCGCCGAGGTCGCCGAGGAGTTGTTCGCCAGGACGAATCTCGCGCCCGGGGATATCGACGGCCTCACCTTCACCGTTCCGCTCAGCGAATGCGCCAACCCGTTCTGGTCGAACTACTGCACCGATTATCTCGGCATAACGCCGCGCTGGCTGCAGACCACCGATATCGGCGGCGCGTCGGCGATCGGCAATGTCGCCCGGGCGGCGATGGCGTTGCAGAACGAGCTCTGCGAAACGGCGATGCTGATTGGCGCCGACGCGCCGTCTTCGAAATGGTCGGCGGTCTACGGCTCCTATCGCAACGAGTTCTGGGAGCCGACCGGCATCCAGGGCCCGCCGGGCGCGTTCGGCCTCCTGATGAACCGCTACATGGCGCAGTACGAGCTCGACTTCGCGGGGCTCGGCGCGCTCGCGGTGGCCCAGCGGAACGGCGCGGCGGTCAACGAGAACGCCTATGAGCGGTTCCGCAAGCGGATCGCCGTCGACGACTACCTCACGTCGCGCGAGGTCTCGACGCCGCTCCGCCTGCTCGACTCGGTGATGTTCTGCGACGGCGCCAACGGTCTCGTGATGATGAAGACCGACCGCGCCCGCGAGCTCGGCTTCGAGAACCGGGTCTATCCCTTCGCCTATTCGGAGATCACCAACTTCGCCGGGGCCGAGCAGACGCCCGACATCACCGAGACCGGGTTCTCGGTCGCGGGCCCGGACGCGCTCGGCAAGGCCGGCATGGCGCCCGGGGACATCGCGATGTTCCATCCCTATGACGATTTCCTGATCGCGGTGATGCTGAAGCTGGAGCAGATCGGGTTCTGCGAGCGGGGGCAGGGGTCCCGGTTCCTGCGCGACACCGACATCTCGCCCACCGGCGCGCTCCCCATCAACACCGGCGGCGGGCAGATCGGCTGCGGCCAGCCCGGGCTTGCCGGCGGCGGGGTCAACCTCGTCGAGGCGGTGCGCCAGCTGATGGGCGAGGCCGGCGAGCGCCAGGTGCCCGACCCGGCCAACGCGCTGGTCACCGGGATCGGAGTCATCCCCTATGGCCGCAACTGGGGCACCAGCAACGCCATGGTCCTGGTCAGGTAGCGATTGCAGGAAGGACGAACGAGATGAACAAGCCAGCTCCCAAGCCGCGCCCGGTGCCGCGCCCGACCGCCAACACGCAGTTCTTCTGGGACGCCGCCAAGCGCGGGAAGCTTGCCCTGCAATACGACCCGGACGCCGACCGCTACCAGTTCTGGCCGCGCGCGATCTCGACCGCGACCGGCAGGCGCAACCTCGAATGGCGCGAGACCTCGGGCAAGGGCGAGGTCTATTCCTACACCGTCACCCATGTGCCGACCGCCGGGTTCGAGGAGCGGACGCCCTATATCGTCGGGCTGATCGAGCTCGACGAGAAGGTCCGCATCATCGGCAACATCGTCGGCGTCGATCCCGGCGATGTGGAGATCGGGATGCGGGTCCGGGCGACGTTCGAGACCCTGACGGACGACATCGACTACTTCGCCTTCGAGCCCGACGACGGATGAAGCTCGCCACCCTGCTGGCGCAGAACGCGCGGCGCTACCCGGACAAGGTAGCCCTGGTCTGCGCGGACCGCCGGCTGACCTTCGGCGAGCTCGATGCGCGCGGCGACCGGCTGGCCAACGCGCTCGCCGAGCGGGGGATCGGCTGCGGCGACCGGGTCGCGCTCGCCATGCCGAACGGGATCGAGCTGGTCGAGGCGATGGCGGCGGTGCTCAAGCTCGGCGCGCTGATCGTGCCCCTCTCGACGCGGCTGACGGCGCGGGAGATCGCCTACATCCTCGGCCACTGCGAGCCGCGTGCGGTGCTCTACAGCGAAGGCATGCGCCAAGCCGTCGCCGCCGCGCTCGACGGGTCTCCGGACGCGGCCCGGATCGTCGCCGGCGCTCCGGAAGAGGGGGAGGAGGGTTTCTCCCCGGTCCTCGAATCCGGCGCGCCCCGGCCACCGCCCGCCCCGCCGGCCGCGGCGGACGACTGCATGATCGCCTACACCTCGGGCACGACGGGCCGGCCCAAGGGCGCGGTTGCGACCAACGCCAACCTGATCGTCGCCGCGCTCGCCAACGTGGCGGAGTGGGAGCTGAACGAGCGCGACGTGGTGCTGGCGACCACGGCGATGGCGCACCGGACGGGGTTGAGCCGGCTGGCCAACGCGATCGCGGTCGGCTGCCGCCTCGTCATGCAGCCGCGCTTCGACGCGGCCGACGCGCTCGCGCTGATCGAGCGCGAGAAGGTGACCGTCGCGGGCGGCGTGCCCACCGTCTTCCGCATGATGACGCCGGAGTTCGAGAGGCGGCCCGAGGCGGCTTCCTCGCTCCGGCTGATCGTCGCCACCGGCGAGGTGTTCCCGGTGCCGGTCAAGCAGCGCCTGTGGGCGGCGATCCCGCATGTCGGGCTCTACACCTTCCTCGCCCAGACCGAGGCCGGCTACATCGCCGCGCTCCGTCCCGACGAGCAGAAGGCGCGGCCGCACGCGGCGGGGCGGCCGATCGTGGGCGTCGAGGTCCGCGCGGTCGGCGCGGACGGGAACGACGCGCCCACGGGCGAGCCGGGCGAGCTGCTGGTGCGCTGCGGCGAGCCCGGCCGCGCCGTCGTCATGCGCGAATATTTCCGCGACCGAGCGGCCACCGAAGCGGCGTTCGAGGGCGAGTGGTTCCGCACCGGCGATGTCGGCTATTTCGACGCCGACGGCTATCTCTACTTCGTCGACCGCGCCAAGGACATGATCGTGACCGGCGGGCTCAACGTCTATTCCAAGGAGGTCGAGATCGCCCTGATCGACCACGAAGCGGTGGCCGACGCGGCGGTCATCGGCGTGCCGGACGAGGCGTTCGGCGAGGCGGTCGCGGCCTGCGTCGTCCTGGAGGACGGCGGCGCGGCCACCGCCGAAGAGCTGATCGAGCACTGCCGCGCGCGGATCGCGAGCTACAAGAAGCCGAGACACGTCCACTTCGTCCGCGACCTGCCGCGCACCGGCACCGGCAAGGTGATGAAGCAGGAGCTGAGGAAGCGGCTGGCGTCCCTCGATACGGCCCCTGCGGGGCCTACTCGGGATGAGGGGGAGGGTTTCGGGTAGGCTCTCCCACCCTCATCCTGAGTAGCCGCCGAAGGCGGCGTATCGAAGGACGCGCCATGTATGCCGATCACACCCCGCTCGAGGCCGCCGGCCAGGCGCTGATCGCGTTCCTGTTCCTCGGCACGGCGCTGATCAACTCGACGATGAAGGCGAGGCAGCACGCCGACCGCATCGCGGCGCAGGGGATTCCGGCGCCCCGGGCCGTGCTCTGGACCGGCTTCGCGATGCAATACGCCGGCGGGATCATGATCGCGCTCGATGTCTGGACCGATACCGGCGCGGTCGTCCTGATCGTCTTCACCGTGCTGGCGACCGCGATCTTCCACCGCTTCTGGGAGGTCGCCGACCCGCTCAGGCGGCACCTCCACCAGGCGTTCCTGTTCTCCAACTGCGCGATCGTCGGCGGGCTGCTGCTGCTGATCTGAGGTCCTACGCCGGGACCGGAATCTCCTGCACCTTGTTGGGCACGTCGTAGCCCTTTTGCACCGCCGGGCGGCCGGCGATGGCGACATACCAGCGCTTGAGGTTCGGGAAGTCGGCCCAGTCGACGCGGTGCCATTCGTAGCGCGAGATCCACGGCCAGGTGGCGATGTCGGCGACGGTGTAGTCCTCGCCCGCGAGGTAGGCCGTCTCGCCGAGCCGCCTGTTGAGCACGCCGTAGATCCGCTTCGTCTCCTTCAGGAAGCGCTCCTCGGCATAGGGCGCCTTGCCCTCGTTGAAGCGGGCGAAGTGGTGGGTCTGGCCGAGCATCGGGCCGACCGAGCCCATCTGCATCATCAGCCACTCCATGACCTTCCAGCGGCCCTGCGCGTCGCCCGGCATCAGCAAGCCGGTCTTGTCGGCGAGGTAGAGCAGGATCGCGCCCGATTCCATCAGCGAGGTGCCGGTGTCGCGGTCGACGATGGCGGGGATCTTGTTGTTCGGGCTGATCGCGAGGAACTCCGGCGCGAACTGCTCGTCCTTGCCGATGTTTATCGGATGCGTCTCGTAGTCGAGCCCGAACTCCTCGAGCCCGATCGAGACCTTGCGGCCGTTCGGCGTCTGCCATGTGTAGAGGTCGATCATCCCTGTCCCCCGGATCGTGCTATGAATGCCGTGGATCGCAACATAGAGCGCGGAGCCCGCCAGAGCGACTCCGCCGCCGCTCAGGGGAGACTCGAATGGCCGAACGCGTGCTCGAAGGCAAGGTGGTGCTGATGACCGGCGCGGGGCGCGGCATGGGGCGCGAGATGTCGCTGGCGCTGGCCGAGGCCGGCGCGAAGGTCGCGATGATCGACATCGACGAGGACGTGCTGATCGCCGCCGCGCGCGACGCCGAGGCGGCGGGCGGGCAGGGATGCACGCTCCCCATCGTCTGCGACGTGACCGACGCCGGCCGGGCGGAGGCGGCGCGCGACGAGATTCTCGGCCGCTTCGGCCGGCTCGACGTGCTGGTGAACGACGCGGTGGTCGGGCCGGAGCGGATCGGCGATCACTTCTTCCACGCCCCGCCCAAGTTCTGGGAGCTCGGCGACGATCTCTGGCGCCAGATGCTCGACGTCAACGTCTACGGCCCGCAGCTGATGGCGCGGACCGTCGTGCCGGCCATGCTGGAGGCCGGCTGGGGGCGGATCGTCAACGTGACCACCAGCCTCAACACCATGTACCGCGCCGGCGCCGGCTGTTACGGCCCGTCCAAGGCGGCGCTGGAGGCGCATACCCACATCATGGCGCACGACCTCGAAGGCACCGGGGTGACCGCCAACGTGCTGATCCCGGGCGGGCCGGTGAACACGCGGATGATCCCGGTGGCGTCCGGCGTCGACCGCGACGAGCTGATCCAGCCGACGGTGATGCGCGCGCCCATCGTCTGGCTGTGCTCCGGGGATTCGGACGGCGTCAACAGCATGCGCTTCATCGCGCTCCGCTGGGATCCCTCGCTGCCGCGCGCCGAACGCATCGAGGCCGCCGGCGCCCCGGTCGCCTGGACCCAGCTCGGCGCGCAGTCCGTCCAGCCGGATTAGAGAGTTCTCCCCTCACCCCGGCCCTCTCCCCGCTGGGGAGAGGGGGAGTCGCTGCATCGCCTCGGCCCTATCTTCTCCCCTCCCGCTTGCGGGAGGGGTTGGGGGAGGGTCGTCACCCCACCAGATGCCGCGCCAGGAAGTCCGCCATCGGCATCCTGGTCGTGTGGTAGAGGTTGTGGCAGCAGTGGATGCCGTCGGGCTCGTACTGGGTGACGATCTCGGAGGCGTTGACCGCCTCGGCCTCCAGCCGCGTCGCCTGGCCGAACGGGATCAAATCGTCCTTCATCCCGTGCTGCAGGTATAGCGCGCACTCGATCTTCGGGGCCGATTCCGCCAAATCGATGAATTTCAGCCGCTCCTTCCCCTTCGCCGGGTCGGTCTCGCCGGCGCAGTAGGTGAAGCCGTTGCGCGTGATGTCGTGCATGTCCCACCAATAGGTCTGGAGCTCATACAACACGCCCCAGCAGACGCAGGCCGCGATCCGCGCATCATGCGCGGCGCTCTTGGGCGCGTAGTGGCCGCCGAAGCTGCGCCCGATGATGCCGAAGCGTGACGGATCGATGTCGTCGCGGGTCTCCAGCGCATCCAGCACGGCTGAGGTGAAGCGCTCGAAATCGGGCCGGATCGGGGTCTGGAAGTACATCTCGCCCTGGCCCGGTCCGTCGAAGGCGAAGGTCGCCATGCCGCGGTCGTGGCACATGCGCTCGAACAGGTAGCTCTCCTCCTTGGTGCTCTCCAGCCCGCCGATCAGGATGGCGCAGCGCGGCCGCTCGACGCCGGGCGGCTTCCTCAGGAACCCCGGGATGGTGAACCCCTCGAACGGCACGTCGATCCGCTCGGCCGGCGGGAAGAACAGCGGCGCCGCGCGGTCATAGAGCGCGACCTTCCGCTTCTGCCCGGCCTCGCGCAGGTCGGGGCGCTCGAACATGTAGAACTGGGCGTAGTGGTAATACATGCACGCCCGCCACAGGCAGACCCCGGCGGTGATCGCGCTGCCGCCCGCCAGCGCCCGTTCGGCCATCGCCTCGTAGCGGTCGCCGATCGAGGTCACCACCTCGTACCAGTCGCCCCAGCCGGTGCAGCGTTCCAGGATCTCGTCGATGTCGGCGGCCTCCAGCCCGTCCCCGATCATCCGCCCCTTGCTGCTCTCCATCACCTCGGCGATGACGTCGGCATGCTCGCTCATGGTTTTCCTCCCGTTCACGTTCCCTTACCGTCATGGTCGGCAGAGGCCGACCATCCACGTTTTGTTTTTTGTCGCTCGGCCGAAACAGAAAAAAACTCGTGGATGGTCGGCCTCCGCCGACCATGACGCGGTGGGGAGCGGTCTACAACCGTCCCCCGAGCCGCGGCGCGTCCGGGGCGTAGCGGTAGGCGCGGAAGATCCAGTTGAGCTCGGCCTCGAACAGCCGCGACCAGGCGGTGTAGGGCGACAGGTACTCCCACACCGTCTCGCCGTCGGGCGTGACCTCGAACAGGCAGCCGCGCGCGCCCTCGCAGATCAGCGTGTTGCCGCCCGGCAGCCGCTGCGCGCCCGAGACGTTGGCCGAGTAGAAGCTCTGCGGCGGGCTGCCGTCGTAGCGCCAGACGATCTCCTTCGTCGCCGGGTCGATCTCCAGGATGTGCGAGAACATGTCGTCGGTCCGGCCGTGGAAGCCGTTGGCGAAGACCAGGATGTTGCCGTTGGGGATGAAGTGGCAGTCGTGCTGGTGGCCGAGCACCGGATCGCACATCTCCCAGATTATCCGCCCGGTCCGGCGCTCGACGATGCAGATCAGGTTGAGCACCCGGAAGCTCAGCATCACGTCGCCGTTCGGCAGCGGCGAGCAGGTATTGGCGTGGCCGAACTCCTCGCGCTGGCAGATGCCGCAGATCGGGTACCGCTCGATCTCGGCGTCGCGGATGCGCCACTCCCAGACGGTGTCGCCGGACGCGTCGATCTCGCGCACCAGGTCGCCGTAGATGACGCCGTCGCGCTCGGTGCCGGGCCGCCCTCCGCGCACCCGCCGCGCCGTCGCCTCGTCGAACGGGTCCCAGGCGATGTAGAGCGTGTTGCCGTTCGGGAGCCTGCGCGCGTCGTGGTGGTGGTTCTCGTCGTAATGCTCCCAGACGATGTCGCCGTCCCAGTCGTATTCCCGGATCAGCCCACCCTTGCCGGCCAGCAGCGGCGGGCCTTCGAGCGTCGCCTGGGCGACGAAGAGCGTGCCGTCTTCGGTGATCTCGCAGCGGTTGACGCCGCCGAGCCCCTGGAGCTTCCACTCGTGGACCGGCTCTCCCGCCATGTCGATCAGGAACGCCCGGTCGCCCCGGATCGGCGAGAACAGCGTGTAGCCCGGCGTCGCGCGCTCCCGGTCGTGGGTCCGGAGTCCCGGCTCGGGCATCCTCATCGGCGCTCTCCCGCGTCGTCGTCGGCGACCATAGCCGGGTGCGCCGTCCCTCGATACGCCCCCTTCGGGGGCTACTCGGGATGAGGGTCCGGTTCAAAAAAATCCTCATCCTGAGTAGGCCCGAAGGGCCGTATCGAAGGACGCCATCCCCCACCCCGCCGCGGCCCCCAGCACCACCACCAGCCAGGGCGGCAGCTTCCACGCGGCCAGCATGACGAACGCGGCGAGCGCGAGCACGAAATCGCCGGCCGAGCGCACGCCTTCGGTCCACACCGGGTCGTAGAGCGCGGCGAGCAGCAGCCCCACCACGGCCGCGTTGATCCCGGGCATCGCGCGCCGCGCCGCCTCCAGCCGGGAGAGCGCGGTCCACCACGGCAGGGTGCCCGCGACCAGCAGGAAGGAGGGCCGGAAGATCGCGCCGAGGCAGAGCGCCGCCCCCCGCCAGCCCGAAGGCGGGACCTCCATCGCCGCGCCGAGATAGGCGGCGAAGGTGAACAGCGGGCCCGGCAGCGCCTGCGCCGCGCCGTAGCCGGCGAGGAAGGCGTCGCGCGTCACCCAGCCGGGCGGCAGCACCTCGGCCTCCAGCAGCGGCAGGACGACATGCCCGCCGCCGAACACCAGCGCGCCCGACCGGTAGAAGGAATCGGCCAGCGCCAGCCACTGCGCCGGCCAGGCGGAGGCGGCGACCGGGAGGAGGACGAGCGCGGCGAAGAAGAGGACCAGCGCCAGCGCCGGCACGACCCCCGGCCGCGCCGCCTCGCGCGCCCCCGCCGGCGCCGCCGCGCTGCCGCGCAGGAACAGGAACCCCGCCGCCGCCCCGCCGGCGATGACCCCCGCCTGACCCGCCGGCCCGCCGATGCCGAGCGCCGCGGCGGCCGCGAGCGCGGCGATCGTCACCCGGGGCGCGTCGGGGCAGAGCGTCCGCGCCATGCCCCAGACGGCCTGCGCCACCACCGCGACGACGACCGTCTTGAGCCCCGCGAGCAGCCCCGGCGGGATCGAGTCCGCATACGCCACCACGCCGTAGCCGAGCCCCACCATCAGTGCCGCCGACGGCGCCGTGAAGCCGAGCCACGCCGCCAGCGCACCCCGATACCCCGCCCTGGTCAGCCCGATGCCGACGCCCACCTGGCTCGACGTCGGCCCCGGCAGCATCTGGCACAGCGCCACGAGGTCCGCATACCCCCGCTCGTCCAGCCAGCGGCGCCGGACGACGAAGGCCTCGCGGAAGTAGCCGATATGGGCGACCGGGCCGCCGAAGGAGGTCAGGCCGAGGGCGAGGAAGGCGAGGAAGATGCGGTGGAGCGGGAGGGGGTGGGGGTGGGGCAAGGGGTGCGACCCGGAGACAATGACTGGGCGACGAGTGTCCGCGATAGCTTCAAACAGAACAAGACAGCAGTTGAAGATCCAATTCTTTAGGTCTTATGTCCCATAGAACAACTCTAGAGAACGCAGAAAACGGTCAACGGATAATATCCGTACTTAAACAATTCCCAATCCAGGCCAAAATACCGGATTGAGTGTAAATCGCAAATTATCCTTTTCCTTAGCGATCACTGCGTTTAGTTTCTTTATGTCGTACCCTACATCGTAAATATATCGTGTCTTAACGTTTGATCGGCCGACACCAAAAAATCCATAATAGAGCAAAAATTCTAGGACCAAACCCCATTTGCTTCTTTCAATTCCATTAAGCTCCATAAACTCCTCAATACGTGCCTTAGTGAACTCGGACCCTTCGTCAATAAATTGATAAATCAATCCTCCCGCAGAAGGTTCTATATCGGTTAGTTCTTGATCCGCGTCTACAATGATATCATCGGAATAATTTCTAATGCCCTTCTCAATGTCTTCCTGTTCAATTCTATCGTGGCTAAGGTTTACGGCTGATGATCGGCAATGGCCAAAAAGCTTCAAAAAATTTCGGGGTCTCATGAGTGTTCGGTCTATCAGATATTGAGAGCTTTCTTCTCCAGCATAATGGCTTACAGCAACTCGACCCCATAATGTCTGAAAATGTGTATGTGAGGGTAAACTATCATCTAACAGCCTCATCCTCATCATTTCCCGAAGTCGATCTGGATCGCTCCAATCAAGTGACGCTCTCATCTCTTTTCCAAAGTCTGGAGTCTGTTCCATTAGAAGCTGGTACACATCATTTCTCACGAATATTATAATCTGAAATTCGTGCTCATCTTGTCTCATATCACGCTGTATCTTTCTGGCGGCATCAATTAAACAACGAAGAATAATGATGTCTCCACCTGTAAGGCCTGTAGATGTCCACCCTTTGTCTATGTTGTCAAATAGAACCCACGCGGAGTTCATTACTTTAAGGTACTCGGATAACTTTGATCGGAGGGTTCGGAGTTCAGTAACATGGAGCAAGTTAGTGATATCATTCGCCGTCAGTCTCCTACCACTATCGAATCGCTCGTTTGATTGATAATTCCTAATGATATTGGAGGTTAAAATCAATAGTCTTTCTGAAAAATCTCCTTCCTGAGCAGTTTCATCATGATCATAAATTTCAGCCAAGTCACGATATCGTTCGTAAAGCATGGGATCGCGCAGATGTCTCTCGCGGTCTTTTTCTAACACTTTGTGGCATACCTCCATCAACAAGAGATACTCCCAGAACGCGGTAATTAGATGGGCCTTCGCTCCACCCGACAGATAGTCCAACACGTCTTCTTTTAATTTTACAAGCTGATATCCCTCAGGCTTCAAGTCTACAACTACATTAGCACGATTTTGTCGAAGTCTGTCACGAACTTGCGAAAAAAAAGCAGTCTTCCCCGTTCCCTTGCGGCCGACGACAAGATTTACGTCGCCCCGCAAGGCGCGATGGAACTCATCGGTCGGCAGGTAATAACGGCTCAGTGTTTGAAATTCGTTTTCAGCCATCGGATCGCCAACAAATAAGTCTGCTAGATATCCCCTCGGCGGAAGTTCTACCTGTTGAGCTGTCTGTATCGCTTCATAGATGTCCAGTGCAAAGGACTGGATGTGCTCGTCAATGTCATTTGGATGTCGATAAAGTTTGGCAAAATCTCTTATATCGAGCGGTACTGGACCTGACGAATCTTGAAGTATAAGGGTGCGCTTCCGCATGCCATGTGCCAAACCTGCAACGAAGGCAGCCCGTACATTATGTATTGATGCATCGGAGGCGGTCGGATCCAAGAGGGGAACTAGGACGCCATAGCTAGAAGATACATGTGCAATTGCGTGGGATGCAGAGAGACGGGTTTCCTCCGAGGGCGAAAAGCTACGATATTGAAGTCGCGCTTTCTTCACCCTGGCCACCATTCGCACCATGGGTTCGGACCTTCGGGGTGTTTCTAGCACATATGTGGGTGCTCTTTGATCCAAGGCGAATTGTGTGTTTAGCGGCGCTAAGTTAATGTCTGACCCAAGTAATTCGACCAATTCTTCAACGTTCTGATATTTTTCATATCCTAGTGTGTCAAATATACCAACTAATCTCGCAACCTCGTCATCGCCGTCAATTGTAGAATTTCGTACGAGAAATATTCGTTGCCCTCGTCCAATGGCATATCCAATTTCATATGTGACGTTGAAATTTAGCTTAGTTACGTCTGCAACCAAGAAGCTCGCTTCGTCAATCTTTGAGAAAATAGGAGCAACTAACGGTCGGCCCGCGATATCGTTCTCTTCCCAAGTTGTAAAGGTTATAGCTGATTGCCTTTGGTTCAGTTGTTCTACCGCGAGTCGAATGCAAACGGCGACTTGTCGTGGCTTTTCAGGATAGGCGACAAAGACATGCATAGCGTACGTTACTCCATATTAGAACAAAGCAAACTACGGAATAACAAACAATTGCCTCCGTTCTTCTTATTGTCTTCGAAAACGCGATAATAGTAAAGAGCATCGCATAGGTAGTAAATCGTCAATCATATACAAGGCTCGCTAGTAGTATTTTCACCAACAAAGCTTCCTACTGCTGAACGCAGCTTAGGTGAACTGTTGAACCGTGGTGGAGGTGAGGACAATACTATATGTTGCGATGAATCAGCTTTAACGTGCGAAGGCGGCTGGATTGTTTAGGACTCGGCACCTAGCGGATTGTAGCCGCAGAGTGGCACTGCCTCGGGAGTTTTTCGGTCGTTGGATCAGTCGATCCTGACTGGCGAATCGACGACGATCACCGGTCCCGCCGCATCTCGTCGAGCGAGCCCTCCCAGCGCAGCTTGCCGCGCAGCTCGCGGAGGCGCCCCTGCCCCCGGGTGCGGACCAGCAGGCGCAGCCCCTCCTCGACGGCGGCCTTCTTGGTCTTGCAGCCGCTCGCCTCCAGGGCTTCCGCCATCAGCGCGTCGTCGATGTCGATGGTGGTGCGCATGATCGTCTCGTCGGTGCGATTGCGAAATTGATACACACGGGCGACCGCGCCCGGCAACAGGGGACGTGTTCCGGCCGGGGCGAAGGAAAAACTCGTGGATGCTCGACCTTCGCCGAGCATGACGGGTGGGGGCGCCGGATCCCGCAGCGCTCAAGCGGCCCCGCCGTCCTCCCCCGCCTCCGAGAAGTTCGTGATTGCCACGCTCCCCTGCGGGAACTCGGCGACGATGTTGAGCCGTCCGCCCATCGCCTCGATGTAGGCGCGGAGGCTGGAGACGTACATGTCCGCGCGCCGCTCCAGCTTGGCGACGGCCGGCTGCTTGACCTTGAGCGCGTCGCCGACCGCCTTCTGCGTCATCGCCCGCGCCCGGCGCAGCTCGTGAAGCGGCATCGCGGCGCGAAGCTCGGCCTTGCGGGCATCGACGCGCGCGCGGCGCTCCGGCGTGAAGTCCTTCGTCAGCTTGTCGAATGCCTGGCGTCCGCTCATTGGATCGACCCTTCGCCTGCCGACCCGTTGGTGTACGGGACGTCTTGAGTCGCGCGAGGATATATTCCATTTGCGGAATGATGTCATGTCTAGAATCCGGACTGCACCCGATACCGAGGCCGGGGTGACGGCGGGCGAAGTGCGGGCGATGCTTGCCGCGTTGTCCTCCCCGGCCACAAATCGTTTGCCAGCGGCCCCCGTATGTCCCAACCTCCCGCCCAACCGGGAGCCCCGCGGGACCGCGACGGAGCACGCAACCATCCCATGACCCACCTCGACGAACCCCTCCTCCAGCGCATGGTCGCGGCCATCGTGGAGGCGGCCGATCCCGAGCAGGTGATCCTGTTCGGCTCCCGCGCGCGGGGCGACGCCCGGCCGGACTCCGACGTCGATCTCGTGGTCGTCGAGGCCGAGCCGTTCGGGCCGGACCGCGACCGCCGCGCCGAGATCGTGCGCCTGATGCGGGCTCTCCGAGGTTGCAGCGTTGCGACGGATATCCTGGTCTACAGCCGGGACGAGGTCGAATATTGGCGCGATTCGCTCAACAACGTGCTGGCGCGCGCGTTGCGCGAAGGCAGGGTGCTCTATGAGCGACCTCAAGCAGGCGCGCGTTCTTCTTGAGGCGACGGAGGCCCGATAGCCCGCCTCACTCCCGTCATGCTCGGCGAAGGCCGAGCATCCACGCTTTTTTGTTTTTTGTTCGGCCGGCAGGAAAGAAAAAACTCGTGGATGCTCGGCCTTCGCCGAGCATGACGGGTGGGGAGCGGTGTCCCCTCCCGAGCCACGACCGCTCGCCGCGCCGCCCGGCTTGACCTGGACCGGTGTCTGGACCATTTCCCCATCCGCTCCCGCACGGAGGCAACCGGCATGGACATTCCCGTCACCGCCGCCAGGGCGCGGCTGACCGAGCTCGTGCGCCGCGCCGAGGCGGGGGAGGAGATCGTGCTGACCCGGCACGGCCGGCCCGCGGCGAGGCTGGTGCCGGCCGCGCCGCCGCCCGACGAGCGCGCGCGGCGCGCCCTCACCGACTCCGTCCGTGCTGCCGCCACGCGCCGGATAAAGCGCGGTCCGACGGCCGCGCGCAGCCAGGACTTCCTCTACGACGAACGCGGCCTGCCGAAGTAATCGCCGTCGATGCCTCCGCCCCGATGGCGGCGGGCCGCCGTGCTCCGGCGATCGGACGCCCCGCCACCCCCTCTCCGTCATGCCCGGAACAAGTCCGGGCATGACGAGGCGGGGAGAGGCCCGGGCCGCCTCGCGGCGCGCGGCGGACGCCTATGCGCGGCGGGGCAGGGGCTTCGACGCCGCTGCGCTCAACTTCGGAGACTGCTTCGCCTGCGCGCTCGCCGACGCCGCGCAATGCCCGTTGCTCTTCGTGCGCCGCGATTTCGCGCGGACCGACATTCGGAGCGCGCTCTGAGGCGCAACGCCTGCGGGGCTGTCCGCCCTCGATTGCCTGAGCTCAGTAAGTGGACGGGTCGTCGATCGTCGACCAGTCCATCCCTCCCCCGTGATCCCAGGAGCTGTCCCAGCTCTCGTGGTTCTGCAAGTCCGTGTCGTTGTTTTCGATCTGCTGCTCGGGTCCCGCGTCGTACAACCCGTAGTTTTCCTCACGCCATCGAAGGTAGAGAAACCGGAAGATGGCCAGGATTCCGAGTGCAATGATGACTTCCATGATTGCCTCCCTTTCGATTGGAATTAGGGCCGAGGCGGCCGATAGGAAAGGGGCCGGGCAATATGCGTCGGCCCGGCGGAAATGGCGGATCGACGCGTGGCATTCCACCGCCCCGCGCCCTCACCCCTCCCACCCCTCCGCCGGCGCGTAGCTCGTGCTCCTGCCGCCGGCCTCGCTCCGCGTCAGCATCCCGCGCGCCACCAGCTCGTCGATGTCGCGCACCGCGGTCGCGCGCGAGCATCCCGCCATGGCGGCCCAGCCCGAGGAGGCGATCCGGGCCGGGAAGCCGGCGCGGAGGCGGTCCAGCACGGTTCGCTGGCGCGCATTGAGCCCGCCGCCGACGCCGTCCCCGCGCGGGGCCGCGTCGGCGGGCAGGGCGGCGAGGGTGCGGTGCGCGTCGGCGCAGGCGCGGGCGACGGCGCCGAGGAACCATTCCAGCCAGTCGTCCGCGCCGTCCGCGTCCGCGAGCGCCGCCCCGATGGCGCGGTCGTACGCCCGGCGCTCGCGGGCGAACCGGGCGGACAGGCTGTAGAACCGGACGCCGCTCGCCTCCGCGCCGGCGAGCGCGAGGTCGCTCACCGCCCGCGCGACCGGCCCGTTGCCGTCGCCGAACGGGGAGAGCGCGAGGAAGCGGAGATGGGCGAGGCCGGCGGCCGTCACGGGCTCGGCGCCGCGCGCGTCCCCGAACCAGGCGAGGAAGGCTTCCGTCGCGTCCGCGCGGCCCCGGCGCACCCGGCGGAAGCCCGGGGTTCCGAGCGCCGCGCGCCAGGCGCGCAGGCGGTCCCCGGTCAGCGGCGCGGCGGGGTCGCGGGCGGCGTCGAGCGCGATCTCGGCGATCCCGTCGAGGGGCACGTCCGGCGTCGGGCCGAGCCGGCCGGCGATCAGGGCGCGCACCCGGCCGGGATCGAGGCGCCGCCCTTCCATCCCGGCCGAGGCCACCACGTCTTCGGTCAGCGTGGCGAGCGCGTCCGCCCGGCCCGCCAGCCGCCCCTGTTCGTAGCGCGCCCGGGCGAGCGGCGCGGCCAGACGGTCCATGTCGAGCGTGTTAAACACCGGTTATTCGTCTCACGAAATGACACGAATAACAAGCCCGTTTCCGCGCCCGTCCCGCCGCGCGCGCCCGGAATCGCCCAATCCCGTCCCCCGGGGACGCGGACTCGCCCGCCGCGCGAAACGATGTTGCGCGCGGATCCCGATTTTGCCACTTACGGTACGTTCTTCACATGAAGGATAAGTCAACAAGGTTGACCTTTGTTTCACGTGAAACATTAGGCCCCCCCTCACCCCGGCCCTCTCCCCCGCCGGGGGAGAGGGGAAGTCGCTCGCCGGCCCCTCCGCTCCTCATTTACTCCCCTCCCGCTGGCGGGAGGGGCCGGGGGAGGGTGGACCTACGCCGCCGCGCCGTTGGGCTGCCAGGCGATCATGCGGAGCTCGCCGAGCTCGCGGTCCATCTTGCGCCAGGTCTCGCCGCCGTCGGTCGACCGGAAGATCTGGCCCATGATGGTGCAGCAGAAGATCAGCATGGGATCGGCCGCATTCGTGCCGATCCACCAGATCGTCGAGTTGATCGGGCGCGGCAGCCCGGCATCCTCCCAGGTGAGGCCCTTGTCGCGGCTCCGCAAGAGGCGGCCCCGGTCGCTCGACGGGCGGTCGCCGGCCGACATGAACACCACGCCGGACTCGTCGGCGCGGCGCTCGATGCAGCGCATATAGACCCAGGGCGCCGCCTCGGGCACCTCGATGAGCTGCCAGCTCTCGCCGTTGTCGACGCTCCGGTGCAGCCCCTCCTCGGTCGAGATCAAGAGCGTGCGCCCGTCCGCGTCGTCGAAGAAGACGAGGTTGTGGGTGTCGTCCGAGACCAGCCCGTTGTCGAGCTTCTCCCAGGTCTCGCCGAGGTCGCGCGTGCGGTAGAGCCCGTCGATCTCGACCGTGACCCAGACCGTCTCCGGCTCCACGGGGTCGAAGCGGATCGAGGTCACGCGCGGGGTGTTGATGAACCAGCACTCGGACAGATTGTCGAGCGCGCAGCGGGTCCAGCTCGCGCCGTCGTCGGTCGAGCGCCAGATCTGCGCCGGGCGGGTGCCGGCGAAGATGACGCGCGCGTCGTGCGGCGACTGGGCGATCTGCAGGATCTGGAGGTCGTCGAGCGGCGAGGGGAGGTAGCTCCAGCTGCCGCCGTCCCGCCTGGCGCGCGCATCCGGCGCCCAGCGATAGACCCCCTGGTCGGTGCCCGACAGCACCTCGCCCGGCCGGTCGGGGTGGATCGAGAGGCACCAGCAGCGCGATTCGTTGTAGATCCCGCCGGTCGGGGTGAAGGCGCGGTTCCAGGTCTCGCCGACATCGTGGCTGAACCAGACCGAGTGGCCGACCGAGGCGGCGTAGGCGGTGACGTCCATGACCCGCTCTCCCGTGCGGTTCGCTTGACACGCCGCGAGCGCCGCATCCAGATTTGACGCAAGGGAGGACCAGCATGGACGACATCCGGGCCGCTGCCAAGGCGCCGTTCGCCGACACCGCGCTGGCCCCGCCCTCGGTCGAGGTCGAGGAGGCGGGCGGCGGCTCCTGGCTGCTGCGCCAGCCGGTGAAGCTGGGCGAAGTGCCGGACCATCTGATCGGGGTGCTGCGCAAGCAGGCCCGCGACGTGCCGGACCGGATCTTCCTCGCCGAGCGGGACGGGGAAGGCGGCTGGCGGACGCTCGACTACCGGGCGGCCGCGGCGAAGAGCGCCGCCATCGGCCAGGCCCTGATCGAGCGCGGCCACGGGCCGGACCGGCCGGTCGCGATTCTCTCCGACAACTCGATCGATTTCGGCCTCTTGCAGCTCGGCTGCATGCACGTCTCGGTGCCCGTCATGCCGGTCTCGCCGGCGTACTCGCTGATGTCGCGCGACTTCGCCAAGCTGAAGGGCGTCATCGCCCATCACGACCCCTCTGCGGTCTTCGTCGACCGGCCCGGCCCCTTCGCCGCGGCGCTCGATGCGCTCGACATGGACGGCCGGACGCTCCTGACCTCGGACGGCGAGGGCGGCACCGAGAGCCTCGCCGCCTGGGCCGCGACCGAGCCCGGCCCGGAGCTCGAAGCGCGCCTCGCCGGGGTCGGCCCCGACACCATCGCGAAAATCCTGCTCACCTCGGGCTCGACCGGCCTGCCCAAGGGGGTGATCAACACCCAGCGCATGCTGTGCGGCAACCAGGTGCAGACGATCTTCGCCTACCCGTTCCTCCTGGAGCGCCCGCCCGTGATCTGCGACTGGCTGCCGTGGAACCACACCTTCGGCGGCAATTTCTGCTTCAACATGACGTTGTTTCACGGCGGCACGTTCTGGCTCGACGACGGCAAGCCGGCGCCGAGGCTGTTCGAGAGGACGCTCGCCAATCTGCGCGCGGTGAAGTCGACGCTCTATCTCAACGTGCCGCGCGGCTACGACGTGCTGGTGCGGGCGCTGGAGGCCGACGCCGCCTTGCGCGACCACCTGCTGGGCGATCTCGACGTGCTGTTCTTCGCCGGCGCCGCGCTGCCGCAGTCGCTGCGCGAGAAGCTCGATGCGCTCTCGGTCGCCGCGCGCGGGGCGCGGACCCCCATCGTCACCTCGCTCGGCTCGACCGAGACCGCGCCGGCCGGCACCTACATGACCTGGGATTCCGACGCCTGGGGCAATATCGGGGTGCCGCTGCCGGGGGTCGAGGTGAAGCTGGTGCCGAACGGCGACAAGCTGGAGGCGCGGTTCCGCGGCCCCACCGTCTCGCCCGGCTACTGGGGCGCGCCCGAGCTGACCCGGAAGGCGTTCGACGCGGACGGCTTCTTCCGGATCGGCGACGCGGTGAAGTTCCTCGACCCCGACGACCCGGCGCGCGGGCTGATCTTCGACGGGCGGGTGACCGAGAACTTCAAGCTGCTGAGCGGCACCTGGGTCGCGGTCGGCACGCTCCGCCTCGCGGTGATCTCCGCCGCCGCGCCGGTGCTGCAGGACGCGGTGATCACCGGCCACGACCGCGACGAGATCGGCATCATCGGCATCCCGAGCCTGCCCGGCTGCCGGTCGCTCTGCCCCGACCTCGGAGACGACGCGACGCTCGAGGACGCGATCGCCCGGCCCGAGATCCGCGCCCGCCTCGCGGACGGCCTCGCCGCCCACAACGCGGAGCACCGGGGCTCGTCGACCCGCATCGCGCGCGCGGTGCTGAGCCCCGAGCCGCCGGTCATCGACGCGGGCGAGATCACCGACAAGGGCTACATCAACCAGCGCGCGGTGCTGGCCCGGCGCGCGGCGGAGGTCGAGCGGCTGCACGCAGATCCGCCAGATCCGGATCTAATCGATCTAAGCGGAAGGACGGCATCATGAACGGCGCCCAGGCGATCGCCGAGATCCTCCGGCGCGAGGGGACGGGCTTCCTCTCCTGCTACCCGCGCAACCCGCTGATCGAGGCCTGCGCGGAGATCGGCATCCGCCCGATCCTGTGCCGCCAGGAGCGGGTCGGCGTCGGGCTGGCGGACGGCTACAGCCGGATCCACCGCGGCCGCCGCAACGGGGTGTTCGCCGCCCAGGCCGGGCCCGGCATCGAGAACGCGTTTCCCGGCATCGCCCAGGCCTATACCGAGAACGTGCCGATGCTGGTCCTGCCGGCCGGCCAGGCGCTGGACCGGCAGTACCGCCACCCGACCTTCGACGCGGCGGAGGTCTACGCGCCGGTGACCAAGTGGTCGGCCCGCGCGCATGCCGTCGCCGAGGTGCCGGAGCTGATGCGCCGCGCCTTTCAGGCGATGCGGACCGGCAAGGGCGGCCCGGTGCTGGTCGAGATCCCGGCCGAGGTGTGGGAGGAGGAGCTGGCGGGCGAGCTCGACTACGAGCCCGTGGTGCCGCAGCGCGCCGCCCCCGACCCCGCCGCGCTCGCGAAGGCCGCCGAGATGCTGGCGGCGGCCGAAAACCCGGTGCTGTGGGCCGGGCAGGGGGTGCTCTACGCCGGCGCGAGCGAGCAGCTCGTGGCGCTGGCCGAGCTGGTGCCCGCGCCGGTCGTCGCGACCAACCCCGGCAAGAGCGCGATGCCCGAGACCCACCCGCTCGCCTGCGGTTCGTCCACCCGCTCCGGCCCCAAGATGCTGTTCGAGTTCCTGCGCCGCGCCGACCTCGTGCTCGCGGTGGGTTCCAGCCTGACGAAGACCCCGTTCGGCCCCGCGATCCCGCCCGGCAAGACCATAATTCACTCGACCAACGACCCCGACGACATCCACAAGGACTACCGCGCCGACCTCGCCCTGGTGGGCGATGCGAGGCTGGTGCTGGAGCAGCTGATCGAGGCGGTGGGCGCGATCCGCCGCGCGAACGGCGGCGCGCGCACGCTGGCCGAGGTCTCCGGCGCGGTCGCCAAGGTCAAGGAGGAGTGGCGCGCCGAATGGGCGGCCGAGCGCGATTCCGACGAGATCCCGCTCAACCAGTACCGCGTGATCCGCGACCTGATGGCCAATGTCGACCGCGACAACGTCATAATCACCCACGATTCCGGCAGCCCGCGCGAGCAGCTCCTGCCGATGTGGGAGACCACCGCGCCCGGCAGCTATATCGGCTGGGGCAAGTCGACCCAGCTCGGCTACAGCCTCGCGCTCGCGATGGGCGCCAAGCTCGCCGCGCCCGAGAAGCTCTGCATCAATGTGATGGGCGACGCGGCGATCGGCATGACCGGGATGGACCTCGAGACCGCCGCCCGGACCGGCATCGCGATCCTGACGATCGTCCTCAACAACGGCATCATGGCCGCCGAGCGCGACGTGCTGATCGTGTCGGACGAGAAATACGGCGCGATGACGGTGGGCGGGAACTACACCAGGGTCGCCGAGGGGCTGGGCGTGGCGGCGGCGCGGGTGGAGACGCCCGACGCGTTCGTGCCGGCGCTGGAGCGGGGGATCGCCGTGACGGAAGGGGGAGCGCCGTTCCTGATCGAATGCGTCGTCAAGGAGGGGCAGAGCTTTTCGCGGTATTGAGGGCGTGGCCCCCCCCTCACCCCGGCCCTCTCCCCGCCGGGGAGAGGGAGAGTCGCGGCGCCGACCCCTCCCTACCTTCTCCCCTCCCGCTTGTCGCGGCCCCCCTCACCCCGGCCCTCTCCCCCACGGGGGAGAGGGAGAGTCGCGGCGGCGGCGCCTCCCTACCTTCTCCCCTCCCGCTTGCCGCGGCCCCCTCACCCCGGCCCTCTCCCCCACGGGGGAGAGGGAGAGTTGCGGCGGCGGCGCCTCCTTATCTTCTCCCCTCCCGCTGGCGGGAGGGGTTGGGGGAGGGTGGAGGCCGGGTCGTCGTGAACCGATAAGGCCAGAAATGCTCCAGGGCGGCGTTTCACGTGAAACATCGGGCGGGGATTGAAAGCCTGTAGTCGATTGGCTACGTTCTCCGTGTGATCGAAGTCCGCAAGACCGAGGTCTACGTCAAGTGGCTGGACGGGTTGCGGGATGCGCGCGCCCGGGCTCGCGTCCTGGTTCGGGTCGGACGGCCTTGCGCCTCGCACGAAACCTGTAGGTGGACACCATGACTAGGACCGTCACTTCACCCTACGATGTCGCCGAGCATCTTCGCACGCCGGAGGAGATGGCCGCCTATCTGGAAGCTTCGATGGAGGAAGCCGGCGGCGACGCCGCGTTCATCGCGAAGGCGCTGGGCGACATCGCCCGCGCCAGGGGCATGTCGCAAGTTGCAAGCAAGGCCGGCCTGTCCCGCGAGAGCCTCTACAAGGCGCTGTCGGGCGAGCGCAATCCCAGTCTGGATACGGTTCTCAGGGTCGTCGATGCGCTGGGCCTGAAGCTGCGTGCCGAGGCGGCGCGCGGACCGGACACGGTTCGACCGGGCACGCGCCCGGCCGCCCCCTCACCCTGACCCTCTCCCCGGCGGGGAGAGGGGATTCGTTTGCCGATCCCTCCCTACCTTCTCCCCTCCCGCTTGCGGGAGGGGCCGGGGGAGGGTGGGGGGCCGGGAGGCGCGGAGCGGAGAAATCGTGCGGGTCCGCGTCACGTTCAGACCCGGTCGATCGCGGCGGCGATCAGCGGTGCTTTCCACTCGAGTCCGACCCGGGGAAGCTCCCCGTTTTGATACATGCGGTACCACTCGCTGCGTTGACGCAGGACCCGCTCGTCGTCACGCAGATGCAGCCTCTTCAGCACATACTCGGCGCGTTCCCGAAACTCATCGGGAATCGTGTCCGAAACCCGTAGCTGCAATGACGGCAGGAGGAGCTCGAACCACCCGTCCTCGATTTCGAACGGATCGAGCAGGTCCCCCGCCGGCGCGTTGCCCTTGCTCGAATTGATCCATGCCGCGCAGTAGCGGTAGTTCTCCCACTCATACGCCTTCGACCGGTCTTCGTCGCAGCTCACGAAGTGGTCCACGGTGCCGACCGGTTCGTACATCGCCGAGTAGGCGCAGAGGTTGCGAAAGCCGTCCGCAAGCGCCCCCCTGAAGGGAGTCCAGAAATCTCTCGGGCGTTCGGCGTCGGGATGGGAAATGAGCCACGCGTTGCCGGGAATCCTGGCCCTCTCGGCGAAATCCTCCGGCTCGGCAACGCGCGCGAAACGGATCAATGTTCGCTGTCCTGGCGCTCCATCCGCACGACCCACCGCGGCCAGAACGGATCGTGCCCGGCCAGCACGCGCTCAAGCTCCCGGTGGATTTGCTCGCGCTCCCTGAGGTTCTCGGGATTTTGCGGCGCGTCGCCCCGCATGAACGCCTGGGCCGCCTCGATGGCGCGTTCCGCCTCGATGGACCGCGCCTGTCGAAGTCCGAAGACATCCGATACCAGCCAGTTGAGCGCGTCTCCCTGTGCCGCCCACGGCACGATGTCGAGCCGCACCCGTCCATCGCGGACGTCCAGGTGAAACAGCCGGTCGCGATCCTCGTCGAAATGCGGCTCCAGCGAGGCCAGCACGAGCGGGGAGTGGGTTGCCGCGATGAGCTGTACGCTCGAGTCGCGATCGGTGAGGCGGTCCATCACCCTGAGAATGGCGGGCACGATGGCTCGCTGCCATCGCGGATGAAGATGCGCCTCTATTTCGTCGAACAGCAGGATGACCTGCCGGGCCACGGCCACCCGGAGATGTTCCGCGGCGCGCAGATGCTCGCTCCACGACCAGACGAGCATATAGGCAAGGCCGGCGATCCTGCGAACCGCGGATGACGCATGCAGGATGGGGACTGCATCGGAATACTCGGTCCTGATGGAGGGAATGTCCCGCGCGTCATCGACGGAAAGCCGCAGGATCGGACCGACTTCCCAGGGCTCGCCTCGAACCGACAGCGCGCCGACGACCTCCGCCATGCGGCGGGCGTTCTCGCCTTTCTCCCGGATCCAGCTCGACCAATCGTCGAGAAGCCCCTTGCAGACTCTGGTCGGATTGCCCTCGATCCGCACGTCCAGCCCTGACCAGACCTCTTCGGGCGAGAAAACGTAACCTGGAAGCCGGTCCTGAACGTCGATATCCCCCTTCCTCCTCCAGTAGTTCCGCGCCGGATCCCAGACCGAGAAGCCGCCGTCGGCATGCGCATGAATGACCAGGCCGGGGCTCCACGGTCTTCCGGGTTGTCCGGTCCAGCTCTCGTCCTCCACGGAGTATGCGCTCTCGAAGCTTCGGCTGTTTCCGGCGTCGGTCGTCAGCGCGAATCGCAGCTTGGCCGATCTTGCCGTATCCGCCGGGCGCGCCGCATAGCCGGAGCTCAGGCGGGGATTCAGGTCGCGGGGCCATCTCCGGGTCAGCGCCCACCATGCGACATCGAGCAGGAAGCTCTTGCCAAGCCCGTTGTCGCCGGTGATGAGGTTCAACCGGCTGTGCAGATCCAACACCATGTTCGGCGCCGGACCGACGTTCTCCAACTCCAGGCGTTCGAGCATTTCGGTTCCGTGGCGACTCAGCGCGATGCTGCGGGGAGTGTATTCGGAAAACAACCCAAATCGGAGAATCGGTGCGGGCCCGGCAAACCGCGATCGTCAGGTCTTCGGCGCGGAATAGAGCTAGAGCGTATCCGTTTCAGATAGAAGCGCCCTTACCTCTGCCCCCTCACCCCGGCCCTCTCCCCGCCGGGGAGAGGGAGAGTAGCGGCGCCGACCCTTCCTTCCTTCTCCCCTCCCGCTTGCCCCGGATCGCAGTCCGGGGCTTGCGGGAGGGGTCGGGGGAGGGTGGGGGCTGGACCCCGGAACAGGTCCGGGGGGACGGCTTTGGGAGTCGACCGCCGGGAAATCCGTGCCGGAGCGTATCTGTGGATAGAAGTGTCGCTGCCCTCCCTTTTCCCGTCATGGTCGGCCTCCGCCGACCATGACGAGGAGGAAACGGGCCGCGGATCAGCCCGGCAGTTCGTCGCCCGGCTCGGGCGGCGTGTCGGGCGCCCTTCCCAGATAGCGGGACAGATCGCCCTCGCGCGCGCCCGCCGCCCGCTCGCGCAGGAAGACCTCCGCCGTCTCGACCGCGCCGATCTTCTGGGCGACCGCCGCGACGATCCACTGGTTGAGCGACACGCCGTCCTCTTTCGCCAGCCGCGCGGCCGTCTCCTTCAGCGACGCGGGCAGTTGCAGCGGATACTTGTAGCGCCGGGCGTCCGTCATTGGACCAGTCTCCTCAAAATCTCCCCGGGGGCGGCGATCTCGATACCGAACGCCCCGGCCGATGCGAAATCCCTGGCATTGTGGGTCACGATGGCATCGGCCCGGTCGTTGAGAGCCGCCTCCAGAACCATTTCGTCATCGGCGTCCCGCAATACCGGCCGCACACGGTAGGATATATCGACCGGTTCGCAGAACGCGGCAAGTGCGTTCATGGCCGCGGTCACATCGTCCAGGCTCTGTCCGGTGACCGCCCGCGTCGCCGCGCGACCGAGAACCGCCTCGTACTCCAGGAACAGGGCGGTGGAGCACAGCAACTTCACGCGCCCCGCGTCCACCATCCCGAGGAGCACGTTGCTCGCGCCCCGACGGCTGCGGAATCCGGCGACCACGACATTCGTATCCAGCACCAGCCTCACCGAGTGAAGATAGTTGACATCCTATGCGATGTCTATACCAAATTTCGCATCCGCCCCCCACCTTCCCCGCCCGCCCCGCCCCGGCGTGCCGCTCTATTTCGGCACCATGGGGCCGCGCACGCTCCGGATGGCCGCGCCGCTGGCCGACGGGGTGTTCTTCAGCGTGCTGGCGAGCCCGGCCTATGTCGAGCACTGCCTGGGCCACGCCCGCGCGGGCCTCGCCGAAGCCGGCCGGGACGCAGGCGAGATCGACGCCGCCTGCTACATAATCTTCTCGGTCGACGAGGACGGCGAGGCGGCGCGCGCGGCGGCCAGGGGGCTGATCGCGCACTATCTCATGCGGATCCCGGACACCATCCGCTTCGAATACGCGGGGCTCGACGTGGCGCGCATGCAATCCGTCCAGGCCGGGCTCAGGGGGGCTGCCGCGGCGAACCGGCTGGGCCCGGCGGCGGACGCGCTCGACGACGACATCGTGGCCGCGCGCGCCGTCGCCGGGACGCCGGAGGAGTGCATCGCAGGGTTGCAACCCTGCGCGGCCGCGGGGTCCGCGCGCCCCCTCACCCCGGCCCTCTCCCCCACGGGGGAGAGGGGGAGTTACGGTGGCAACCCCCCTCTCTTCCTTCTCCCCTCCCGCTGGCGGGAGGGGCCGGGGGAGGGTGGACCGCCCCCCGTCCCGTCATCAAACCGTCGCCGCCCGGCGGCGGAGCGGAGCCGGTCCGGCCGCGCGGACGGCGGCCCGGCGGGCGCGGCCGGAACAACCACAGGAAGAAACCGTACTGGAGTCAGCAACTTGGGGCACCGTCCGCCCCGCCACGGCGCGCAACCCTAGAGAGAAAACCCTCTCCACATCTTGCTGCGCAGTAGCAGTTGTAACTCAAACTCCAAGGAGGGGCAAAGATGAAGAAGCACTTGCTTTCCGGTACGGCCCTCGTCGCTGCGGCGATGCTCGCCTCGGGCGGCGCGCTGGCGGCCGACAAGAAGATGATGAAGCCGAGCATGACCGTGAACGGCTCGTCCGATGTCGTCGTCGGCGGCATCCTCAACGAGGAGCAGGACGAGGGCGGCAAGGACGTGGCGAAAGACACGTCGGCGCTCGACACCCGCACGGACGCCGAAATCCACTTCAACGGCCGTGCCACGCTCGACAGCGGCATCAAGGTCCACATGCGCGTCGAGCTGGAAGGCCAGAACGATGCCGCTTCCGGCACCACGGACGACCTGATCGACGAGTACTTCGTGTCGGTCTCGGGCTCGTTCGGCCAGATCATCCTCGGCGGCACCGGCGGTGCGCCGATCAAGATGCTGACCGGGCTCTCGGGCAGCTGGGCCACCGGCGTCGGCGAATCCCTTGCCTACAACAGCAGCTCGTGGGTGGGGTCCGCCGCTGGCAAGACGTTCCACACCATCCAGAACGTCCGCATGCAGGACCACGACGCGGACAAGGTGACCTACATCTCGCCGAAGTTCGGCGGCTTCCAGGTCGGCCTGAGCTACTCGCCGGACGAAACCAATGACGGCACCAACCAACGGATCGATGCCGAGGCGGAGCGCCACAACGGCCTTGAGGGTGCGGTCTCCTACAGCGGCAAGTTCGGCGACGTCGGCTTCGGCGTGGGTGCCGGGATGAGCCAGTATCAGGGTGCCAGCAAGATGGGCGGGGGCGAGACCTGCGTCTCCGAAGAGTTTCATGGCGAAGACCACGAAGCTTGCGTCCCGAACGCGGCGAATCCCACCAGCGACCAGAGCGACTGGGTGGTCGCGGCGCGCATCGACTTCGGCGGCGGGTTCCGCGTCTCGGCCGCTCACAAGCGGACGACGGACGACGACGATGCCGCACAGGGTCAGGTGACCGATCTCGGCGCGCGGTTCGTCACGGGCGCCAATTCGTTCAGCCTCACCGGCAGCATGGGCGAGATGGACGACAGCGGGGCTCAGTACACGGCGATCATGGGCTCCTACGCGCGTTCGATGGGGCCGGGCGTCAAGTGGCACGCCAACCTGATCTGGAACCAGTCGGACAACGGCATGAAGGGGGCCGCCAAGAACGAGAACAGCGGCACCGCGCTGGTGTCCGGGCTCACGGTGAGCTTCTAGCCGACCCCAACCCCACGAAACCCTGAAAGAGAGGTAAAGACGATGGAATGGAAGTACATGAGGGGCATGGGGATCGCGCTGGTTGCGGCCCTGGCCCTCGGACTCGCCGGGTGCGGCGGGGGCGGGGGTAGCAGCCCGACGGCGGCGGTCGAGGACGAGGAAACGACCGAGCCGACGGAGCCCGCTGCTCCGTCCGTCGGGGATCTGTTCGCGGCTGCGTCGACCGCGGAAATGGCGTCCGGGGATGCCGCCGACGATGCGGCCGATGCCCTTGACTCCGCCGAGGAGAATGCCGGCAGGCTGAGCGTGCTACAGGTCCGGGGCAACTCGACGACGGCGACCATGAACGCCGACGCGATCCTGGACGCCAGGGACGCTGTGGGCGAGGCCCTTATGGCAGCCCAGATGGCTCTGGCGGACATCGAGCAAGCGCTGGCCGACGCGGCGGACCACGCGGACGACCCGAACCATGCGGCTCTGGTTGACGCGCTCAACGAGGCGAAGATGACGGTGGAAGCCGACATCGAGGCCATCGAGGACATCCGCGACGGGTTGGCCCTGGAAGGCTACGTGGAAACGGTCACGGGCACCGACGCGGACGATCTGAAGACGGCCGAGGACACCGGCAAAGGCGTGGCGATGGAAGTCGCTGAAGCCCTTATGCGGAATGTTGGCGCAACAGACTCCACGCTTGTTGCGGTCTCAGCTAGCGTCCCGGACACGACCGGCGCTAACGCTGTCCGCACCGCAGTCAGGAAGGACGACCACCAAGGCTACACTTGGGAGCAGCTTGCCGCGAAGCTCGGACTTGAGCCGCGCTGGCTTAGTGTGCCGGGCACGGCAGAACGGGTAGGTTCCGCCCGAGGCGTCCTGGTTGACGGGATGGCGGTGCCTACCACAGACCAAGATGCCGACTTCCCCACGACCGAGACCGTCGATTCGCGTAACGTGTACGACGTCACAAGTTATTTCAAAGGTCTCGGCGGCCAACTTATCTGCTGGGGCGGGCCCTGCGCCATAAAGGACGGCAAGCTTGCCGCCGGAACGGCCGGCACCAGCCCGACCACCGGGGATATGTTCCAGGGACACTGGTACTTTGCACCGGCGAATTCCTTTTCGTCGACGGTGTACTACACCGCGGTTCCCAACGACGATCCGGGAGCAGCGACGACGTACATGGTCGAGGGTGCGTACGTGAGCTACGGCTATTGGCTGTCGGACGCCGACACCGCGACAGACGGTATTCAACTTCGCCTCAACCGCTACGCTGCACGGAATGATGGAGCAACCGATCGGGGCGATCTGACTACGGTAAACACGGCGCCCGCGACAACGCTGACCGACACCTCCGCCACCTATGAGGGTCCGGCGATCGGTCTGTCCGTCCACAAGACCACGGTGAACGGCAAGGTGACGGAGATTTATTCCGGCGGGTTCGAGGCGAAAGCAACGCTGACGGCGACGTGGGGCGGCAGTCCAATGCTGTCCGGGTCGATTACCGACTTCACCGGCGGCAAGCACGTCAACGAAGACTGGATCGTCACGCTTCCGCAAAGAGCCTTCGACGATAACTTTACGGACGGCGTGGCCAAGGGCTCCGGTCCCAGCGGTGCGGGTCCGGATGGCGCCTGGGAGGCGAGCGCCTATGGCCCGGCCTCTGGCGCACGCCCCACCGGCATCTATGGCGGCTTCAACGCCCACTTCGTGGACGGCCATGCCGCCGGCGTGTACGCCACCCGGAAGAAGTAGGGAAAACATCCATACGGAGGGGCTTCGGCCCCTCCGCTTTTTCGGCGGGCCGGGGATGTGGACTGAAACATCTCCGGCCCGGTTTTTTTGTGGAGTGCCGGGATGAAGACAGTCCGGACTTTCAAGTGGCTCATGGCCTTCGCGCTCGGGCTGCTCCTGATATTCCTCGCGGTCTCCTGGTCCGCCGCCGCCCAGGACATGTCCGCCCTGTTCCGGCAGGGCATGACGGCGCTGAACAAGGCGCACCGCGCCGAACCCGACAGGCGCGACGCGAAGCTCGACGAGGCCATCGCCGCCTTCCGCGAGATGCTGGTGGCGAACCCCGGCCTTGTCCGGGTCCGCCTCGAGCTCGCCCGCGCCTTCTTCCTCAAGGAAGAGGACGGGCTCGCCAGGCGGCATTTCGAGCACGTCCTGGCCGGCAAGCCGCCCGCCGCGGTGGCGCTCAACGTCAACCGCTTCCTCGCGCAGATCCGCGCCCGCAAGCGCTGGTCGGTCCGCGTCGGCGCGGCGATCGCGCCGGACTCGAATCTCACCGCCAGGTCCGGCGACCGGACCATCCTGATCGACACCCAGTTCGGCCGCCTCCCCTTCACCTACCAGGGCGACGCCAAGCAGTCCGGCATCGGCATCGCGGCGTGGGCCGGGGGCGAGTACCAGTATCCGCTGGATCCGCGCTGGCGGCTCCGCGTCGGCGGCGACGTGTCGCGGCGCGAATACCGCTCATCCGAGTTCGACCGCACCTTCGTCTCCGGCCATGTCGGCCCGCGCTGGCTGATCGGGCGCGCCTCCGAGGCGAGCGTGCTGGCGAGCGCCCGGCAGTCCTGGCTGGCCGACGAGGAGGATTTCCGCGATGTGGGTCTCCGCGTCGAGGGCCGCCACCGCCTCAACCGGCGCACCACCGCCCATCTCAACGCCGCCCGCCACGAGCGCCGCTACGAGGGCCGCGACTGGCTCGACGGGCCGGTCACCGACATCTCGGCCGGAGTCGGCTGGATCGCCACCCCCGCCATGCGCCTCGACGCCGCGCTCGGCTGGGGCAAGCAGCGGACCGAGCGCGAGAGGCAGCGCCACACCCACCGCTGGCTCCGCGTCGGGACCACGGTGCAGCTCCCGCACGGCTTCACCGTGGGCGGGGCCGGGACGCTGCGATGGACCGACTATGAGGGGAGCTGGGCGCCGTTCGTGCTCGGCGGCGGGGAGCGCAACGACCTCACCCGCTCGTTCCGCGTCAACCTCCACAACCGCGCCTTCACCGTGGCCGGGTTCAGCCCGCAGGTCGCCATGGTGCAGGAGCAGCGGACCTCCAACGCCCAGCTGCACGGCTACGACAAGATCTCCGGCGAGCTGCGCTTCGTGCGGCTGTTCTGATGCCGGGGCCGCCGCAACGCCGGGCCGGCGAGGGCAGAAGCGCCGCCCGCAAGCGCTGGACCGCCACCGGGCGCTGCCGGAAATGCGGCCGGAAGATGAAGAAGCGGGGGCGGATCTGCGGCCAATGCGCGGGCCGGGCGAGCAAGAGATACGGGCCGCGCGACGATCGCTGACGGTTCCGGCGGGCGGCCCACCCTCCCCCGGCCCCTCCCGCCAGCGGGAGGGGAGAAGGTAAGGAGGATTCCCCCTCTCCCCCGCGGGGGAGAGGGCCGGGGTGAGGGGGCGCCCTTCTTTCTTGCCGTCCGTGAGCCCCGCCGGACCGCAACCTGTGCTGGCAGTCATCACTCCGTGGCTTCCGCGCGGGCAATCGGAGCGCCGTCCGGCCCCCTCACCCCGGCCCTCTCCCCGGTGGGGAGAGGGGGAGTTGCGGCGCCGGCCCCCACGGGGGAGAGGGGGAGTCTTCCTTATCTTCTCCCCTCCCGCTGGCCCCGGATCGCAGTCCGGGGCTGGCGGGAGGGGTTGGGGGAGGGTGGACGGGCGCGCCTAGATCGGCTCGCGATAGACCGCGAGGGACGCGGCGCGCATCCTGGCTTGCGTGAAGCGGCTTTCGATATGCGCCCGCGCGCGGGCGGCGAAGGCGGGGCCGGCGGCGGCGGCCCCCTCACCCCGGCCCTCTCCCCCACGGGGGAGAGGGGGAGTCTTCCTTATCTTCTCCCCTCCCGCTGGCGGGAGGGGCCGGGGGAGGGTGGACCGTTCGCCCGCCGCAGATCCGCCCCCGCCGCCGCTATTGCCTGAACCGCTCGCTCAGCCCGATGAACGCGCCGAAGAAGTAGCCCCAGCTGGCGGTTCCCTCCCGGAAGCTGGCGGACGCGAAGCCGGTCACGGTCCGCGGGTTGCCGTCCGCGTCGGGCTTGCTGGAAATCGAGCCGCCCCAGCGGCCCCGGAGATGGTCCAATACGCGGCCGGGGTGGCGGATCTCCGCCGCGCCGCCGTCGAAAAACCCGTCGCCGAAGGGCCGCGCGGCGAGGTGCCGTGCCTCTCTTCCTTCAGGAACCGCCACTCCTTGCCCCGGTGGCCGGGGAACGGGGAGTCGAAGGGCGCGCTGTCCACCGCGTCGTCCAGCGTGTTCACGGTGAGCGGCGTGCCGTCCTCGAGGTTGAGGAACACGCGCAGGTATTCCGTCGAGAACTGCGAGTTGCGCTCGAACTCGATGCGGCTTTCTTCGGGCCCGCCGCCGCCGCCCGAGCAGGCGGCCAGTGCAAGAGCCGCGAGGATGAGTGCCGCCGCCTTCATGGTCTGCCTCCTTTCGGTTCGGGACCCTCCGGCCCACCCTCCCCCGGCCCCTCCCGCCAGCGGGAGGGGAGAAGATGAGGCCGAGGCGATGCAGCAACTCTCCCTCTCCCCCGTGGGGGAGAGGGCCGGGGTGAGGGGGGGCCGCCACCCCGCACCGTCAGCGATCGTCGCGCGGCCCGTGTCTCTTGCTCGCCCGGCCCGCGCATTCGCCGCAGATCCGCCCGCGCTTCTTCATCTTCCGGCCGCATCTCCGGCAGCGGCCGGTGGCGGTCCAGCGCTTGCGGGCGGCGCTTCTCCCCTCGCCGGCCCGGCGTTGCGGCGGCCCCGGCATCAGAACAGCCTGACGAAGCGCAGCTCGCCGGAGATCCTGTCGTAGCCGTGCAGCTGGGCGTTGGTGGTGCGCCGCTCCTGGACCATCGAGACCTGCGGGCTGAACCCGCCCACGGTGAAGCCGCGGTTGTGGACGTTGAGCCGGATCGACCGGGTGAGGTCCTGGCGCTTGCCGCCGCCGAGCACGAACGGCGCCCAGTTGCCCTTGTACTCGGTCCAGCGCAGCGTGCCGGCCCCGCCCACGGTGAAGCCCCAGGGCAGCGCGAAGGTGACGCCCAGGCGCCCCCAGCGGCTCGCATTGCGCTGGCGCTCCTGCTCGGTCCGCTGCCAGTTCCACCCGAGCGCGGTGTCGAGGCGCATGGTGGGGGTGGCGGTCCAGCCGATGCCGGCGGAGATGTCGGTGAGCGGGCCGTCGAGGCGATCCCGCCCCTCGTAGCGCCGTTCGTGGCGGGCCACGCCGATATGCGCCGCGGTCCGCCGGTTGAGCCGGTGGCGCCCCTCGATGCGGATGCCGAGGTCGCGGAAATCCTCCTCGTCCGACAGCCAGGACTGCCGCGCGCTCGCCAGCACGCTGGCCTCGGACGCCCTCCCGATCAGCCACCTGGGCCCGAGATGGGCCGACAGCGTCATGCGGTCGAAGTCGCTGCCCCGGTATTCGCGCCGCGACAGATCGCCCCCCGCCCGCAGCCGCCAGCGGGGATCCAGCGGGTACTGGTATTCGCCGCCGAGCCATGCCGCGATGCCGATGCCGGACTTCCTGTCGTCCCCCCGGTAGGTGAAGGGAAGGCGCCCGAACGGGGTGTCGATCAGGATGGTCCGGTCGCCCGACCGGGCGGTGATGTTGCTGTCGGGCGCGATCGAGGCCCCGACGCGGACCGACCAGCGCTTGCGGGCGCGCATGATGTTGAGGAAGCGGTTGACGTTGAGCGCCACCGCGGCGGGCGGCTTGCCGGCCAGCACCCGCTCGAAATGCTCCCGCGCCAGCCCGTCCTCGCCCTTGAGGAAGAACGCGCGGGCGAGCTCCAGCCGCACCCGCACCAGCCCGGGGTTCCGGACCAGCATCTTGCGGAACGCGGCGATGGCTTCGTCCAGCAGCGCGTCGCGGCGGTCCTCGTCGGCCTGCCGGGCCGCCTGGCTCATGGCGGTCATCCCTTGCCGGAACAGGGCGGACATGTCCTGCGCGGCGGCGGGGAGGGAAAGGAGAAGGATCAGGGCGGCGAGAAGGGAGCGCATGGGGGTCCGGCGGTGGTGAAAGGGAACTGCCGAGGTCAGGTCACCGCAAGCCCGTGGAGAATGAGAAGGGCCAGCAGGCCAAGGGTCGCGATCATGGAAATCCTGTAAGCCATATCCATTGCGTCTCATGCGTCAAAAGAAAAACCCCCGGCGCAAGTCGGGAAGCGCCGGGGGTTGCCTGCCAGGGCGGAGAGCCTCGAAACCCTATACCCTGGGCAAGCGTACTACGCGGTTACGGTGTTGCGGGCGGCGTCCACCCGCTTTGCTCCGCGCCGAACGCGCCGACGACACCCTTGTAGCCGCCGTCGTCGCTCAGCTCGCCGGTGATGGCGCTGAAGTTGCCCGCGACGCCGGTCGGTGCCGTGGCCGGGTTGTCCTCGGTACCAACATTTCTGCCGCCGGGACCGTAGAGCTGCGCCATCCAGTTGCCGTTCCAGGTCACGCCGTCCGCCGTGCCGCTGGTCATGCCGGCGTCGGCGAAAGTCCCGGCGTCGTTGAGGTCGGTACTCGCCAACGTGATGCCCCAATCGTTTTCACCGCCCCTGTTGGGATCGTTCGGCGTGTTGGGGTTGTCGCTGTCGATATACCGGCCCTGGCTATCCCGGAAGTTCTGGATGGTGCCGGACAGCGAGTTGGCGGTGTCGGAAAAGGCTGCGGTCAGGGACGCGTCGGCGGTGAACAGGCCGTGCGCGGCCCCGTTTACATAGTAGCCCGCCGCCTTGCCGGCGTATGTCGCCGATCCGTTCGGGCTATTGGCGACATTGTACGTCTCCATGCCGTCGTAGAACACGCCGATGTCGTGCACGCCGTCGGCCTTGTTGTCCGGCGCCGTCAGCCACACGCCGAAGGCCACCCAGTCCTGATCCGGGATTGTGACCGCCGCGCCCTCGTCCGGCATGAACAGCCACGCGCCGGCGGACAGTGCGAACGGCGTTGCGCCGCCCGCATCCCGGCTGATCTGGCAGCCATTGACACCAGCTGCGGTCGTACACTTGAACGTCCCACTCGCGCCGAAATACTCGCCCCTGATCTCATCGTTCTGATCCGGATGAGCGACCCGCCCGTCGAAGGCCTGACCCGTTGGCGATACCAAGGCGTTCATTGTCTGCGTTTCTGGCGCGTTGGCGGCGATGACTACGGCATTGTTGGGATCGTCGGTAGCGTCATCGTTGTCCATTACTACGCCCGTACCGAAGTTCACCGAGAGGGCAAACCAGGTCCGCAGGGTCGCATCGGCGAGCACGCCACGATCTCCGCCGAGAGCGCTGAAGGCGACCGCCCCGGGTGCCTCGACGTTCGAGTAAATCAGCGCCACCGTCTCTATGCCGGCGTCGAGTCCGCCCGCGGTGTCGCCCCAGTCGGCGTGCAGCACCTTGTGATCCCAACCCATGAGGCCGAGCGCGCCCGCCTGCTCGTCCCCGATGTCGTTTGACGGGTTGGTATCGTCGGCCATCGCCCGCAGCGTCGAGGTGGCCACGTTGGGATCGAAGTTGCGGCCCAGGAATTGACCGACGTTGTTCGGATCCGGAACGCCGCCTGTAAGGGTCACGGCACTGTCATCCGCCGCGCCGGCGTTCGCCACGTTCGAGGCCGTTCCGATCATCCCGGGCGTTTTCAGCCCGCCCAAGACGGCGGCGTCGTCCGCGCCGTTGTTGGCCCTCGGGGGGGTTGCGGTCGAATCGGCGTCCGAGCCGATGGGCTGCATCATGAACGCCGCGATCTTCGCCTCGTTCGCCTCGTTCATGTTCTCGAGCGGGTCGATGAACGCAAGCGTCGGCTCCGCGCCGCTCCACGCCACCACGACATCGCCGTCGGCGTTGAGGCTGAGGGTGAGATCGCAGTCGGGTCCACCCGCCGGGCAGGAGAACGTAACGCCGCCCCCTGCCGCCGCGCTTCCGGCTTCAACCGTATCCGTGTAGCTCCCCTCCCCGGCCATCGCCGCGACCAGCTTGGCGAGTCCGGTGGTCTGGATGACGTCGGCTACCATGCCGGTTGCCGGCTCGGGCGGCGTCGGGTCCGGCGCCGGGTCTGTCGACGCCGACGGCGACCCGCCCCCTCCCCCGCCGCACCCGGCGAGTCCGAGGGCCAGGGCCGCAACCAGCGCGATCCCCATGCCCCTCATGTACTTCCATTCCATTTTCGTTACTCCCTCCTGGGTTTCGTGGGGTTGGGATCGGCTAGAAGACCACCTTGATGCCGGTGACCAGCGCGGTGCCGGTGTTCTCGTTCTTCTCGGCGCCCTTCTTCCCGTTGTCGGACTGGTTCCGGATCAGGTTCACATGAGCCTTCATGCCCGGCCCCAGGGAGCGCGCATAGGAACCCATGACGGCCGAGTAGCTCGCCCCGCTCTTGTCCATCTCGCCGTAGGCGCCGACGAGGCTGAACGAGTTGGCCCCCTGAACGAAGCGCACGCCGACATCGGTGAGCTGAGCCCGCGTCGTCTTGTTGTCGTTGGTCACCCGCTTGTGCGCGGCGGCAAGACGGAAGCCCCCGCCGAAGTCGATGCGCCCGGCGACGAGCCAGTCGCTGGTGTCGTCGGTTGGATAGGGCTTGCAGGCTTTGGCCGCCTGGTCCACCAGATCGTCTGCCGTCGTGTTTTCATCGACGTTGAGCTTCACGGCGGCGATATCGCACGAAACCCCTTCCTTGTTGGCACCCTGATAGGCCGTCATCCCGGCGCCGACGCCGAAACCGACGTCGCCGAACTTGCCGGAGTAGCTGATCGCGCCTTCGAGGCCGTCGTGCATGCCGGTATCGGCGTTGACCCGGCTGCCGGAGTCGTCGTTGGTCATGTTCGGCGAATAGGTCAGGCCGATCTGGAAGCCGCCGAACTTGGGCGAGATGTAGGTCGCCTTGTTGGCGTCGCCGGTGTCGAGGCGCGAGTGCTGCAGCGCGCCAAAGTTTCCGGCCGCGCTCCCCACCCAGTCGTCGGAGTCGAAAGCCAGCGTCTCGCCGACGCCCGTCGCCCACGAGCCGGAGAGCCCGGTCAGCATCTTCACCGGCGCACCGCCGGTGCCGCCGAGGATGATCTGGCCGAACGAGCCCGAGACCGACAGGAAGTACTCGTCGATCCGCTCGCCGCCGCCTTGCTGGCCCTCGAGTTCGGTTCTGACATGGATCTTCATGCCGTTGTCGGTCGTGGCCCGACCGTTGAAGTGGATCTCGGAGTCGGACCTGACGTCGACCGCGGAGGTGTCCGCGGCGCTGTCCTTGCCGCCCTTCTCCTGCGACTCGTCGAGAATGCCGCCCACGAGCGCGTCGTAGGAGCCGTTCACCGAAATGCTCGGCTTCATCATCTTCTTGTCGGCCGCCAGCGCGCCGCCCGCGGCGAGCATCGCCGCCGCCGCGAGGGCCGTACCGGAAAGCAAGTGCTTCTTCATCTTTGCCCCTCCTTGGAGTTTTGGTTACAGTTGCTACTGCGCAGAAAAATCAGGAGGGTTATTCCCGTTTAAGTTGCTGTAAGAAGGGGGTTGGGCGTCTCTCCAAGTTGCTGAATCCCATGGGATTTCTCTCCATGGTTGCCTTTTCCGGGTCTTTCGGGCCGCCGGCCGGCCGGCCGAATCGGCTCCGAGCCGGCGCCGGACGTTGACGGTTTGATGACGGAATCGGGGGGCCAGGCGCGGCCCCACAAGCGTTAAATTGTTGTCCGAACCGAGGCCGGATGCCCTCGAAACACGGCCCCGCCGGTCACCCCCCCTGTGTCACCCCGGATCAAGTCCGGGGTGACAGCTTTGGGAGCCGACCATGCCGGACGAAAGGGAGTGAACGCGATGAACCGGGAGTTGCTCAGGCCGGTCGCGGACGAGGAAATCCGCGCCTACGAAGAGGACGGGGCGGTCTGCATCCGGGGGCAGTTCGACCGGGGCTGGATCGACCGCATGCTGGCCGTCGTCGAGGCCAATCTGGAAAACCCCGCCGGAAGGGTGCTGGAATCGGGCGACGACGAACCCGGCAAGGTCATCGCCAATTCGCACATGGCGCGGAGCAGCCCGGCCTTCATGGAGTTCGTCCGGCGCTCGCCCGCGCGGGAGATCGCGGCGCGGCTGATGGGGCTCGGCGAGGTGCGGTTCTTCTACGACCAGCTGTTCATCAAGGAGCCCGGCACCCGGATGCCGACGGCGTGGCACCACGACCTGCCGTTCTGGCCGCTCGCCGGCAACCACGTGGCCTCGGTGTGGCTCGCGCTGACCCCGGTGACGCGGGAGACCAGCGGGCTGGTCTATGTCGCGGGCTCGCACCGGTGGGAGACGATGTACCGCCCGGTGCCCGCGGTGCCGCGCGCGGGCTTCGCGCTGGCCGAGGCGGAGGGCTTTCCCGACTGTCCGCCGTTCCACAAGGAGTTCGGCAACCCGGACTACCGGTTCCTGTCATGGGACATGGCGGCGGGCGACTGCATTGTCCACCACCCGCTGGCGGTGCACGGCGCGGGCGGCAACCCGTCCGACGCGCATCGCAGGGTGGCGCTGTCCTGCCGCTTCTTCGGCGGCGACATAACCTGGTACGGCCCGCGGACCGCGTTCAACATCCCCGGCGCCGAGGAGGCGGCGCTGGAGGTGGGCGCCCTCCCCGACGACGACGCCCTGTTCCCCGTGGTGTGGCGGGCTGGCTAGGCCGGTCCACCCTCCCCCAACCCCTCCCGCCAGCGGGAGGGGAGAAGACAGGGCGGAGTCGCCGCTACAACTCCCCCTCTCCCCCGCGGGGGAGAGGGCCGGGGTGAGGGGGACCGCCGCCAGCGGGAGGGGAGAAGATGAGGAGCGCGTGGCGGCGCCGCGAATCTCCCTCTCCCCCGCGGGGGGAGAGGGTCGGGGTGAGGGGGTGGAGGTCGGCGTGCTGCCCGACGACGACGCCCTGTTCCCCGTGGTGTGGCGGGCTGGCTAGGCCGGTCCGCCCTCCCCCGACCCCTCCCGCCAGCGGGAGGGGAGAAGATGAGGAGCGCGTGGCGGCGCCGCGAATCTCCCTCTCCCCCGTGGGGGAGAGGGCCGGGGTGAGGGGGGACCGCCGCAAGCGGGAGGGGAGAAGACAGGGCCGGGGCGATGCAGCGACGCCCCCTCTCCCCACCGGGGAGAGGGCCGGGGTGAGGGGGAGGCTGGACGCCGCCGGCGCGCCCGCCTACAACCTTGCCGTGAATACGAGTCCCGACATGCGCGCCCGCGCCCGGCGGCTGCGGAGAGACGCGACCGACGCGGAGCGGGCGGTTTGGCGGAGGCTGCGCGCAAGGCAACTGGACGGTCTCAAGTTCCGCCGCCAGCACGTCGTCGGGCGGTTCGTCCTCGACTTCTACTGCCACGAATGCCGGCTCGCGGTGGAGCTCGACGGCGGGCAGCATGGCGAGGCCGCGCAGAGGCGGCGCGACGCTGCCCGGACCGCCTTCCTGGAGCGAAGGGGCGTGGCGGTGCTGCGCTATTCCAACCTGGAGGCCCTGCGGGAGACCGGGGCGGTGCTGGAGGACATTCTTCGCCGCGCCGCCGCGAGACGGCCTGTACCGTCCGACCCACCCTCCCCCGGCCCCTCCCGCCAGCGGGAGGGGAGAAGATAAGGCCGAGGCGATGCAGCGACGCCCCCTCTCCCCCGTGGGGGAGAGGGCCGGGGTGAGGGGGCGCCGCAAGCGGGAGGGGGGAAGTTAGCGCGGCGTCGGTGAACGAGTCCCCCTCTCCCCGGCGGGGAGAGGGCCGGGGTGAGGGGGGCGCGGCTACCCCCGCATGCCGGGGCGTTCGAATTTCCTGTCGAGGTGGCCCTTGCCCGACAGGTCGCCCTTCTCGAACAGCCAGCTGTAGCCGCCCTCAGGGTTGGTCAGGATCTCCCAGCAATTGTTGTCCATGTCCCAAAAGAAGAAGCTGTAGGTGCCGTGCTGGAGCTTGGGCCTGGAGATCCGGTGGAGACCCCATTTTTCGGCCTCGGCGACCACGGTCCCGTGCGCCGCGTCGACCTCGTCCTGGGTCTCGACGTCGAGCCCGTTGTGGTTGAGCATCGGCATCTCTTCGGTGCGGTTCTTCTGCTCCACCACCGCGATGGTGTTGGGACCGCCGAGGCGGATCAGCAGCGAGATCGGGCTGGTGCGGACCACCTGGAGCCCGAGGAACTCGGTGTAGAACTCCCGCGCCCGCTCGAGGTTCTTCGATTCGAGCGTGCCGTGCGACAGGAAGTTGAGCCTGAGCGCGGGTTCCGCCGCGGTCTCCACCGCCGGCAGTTCGGCCTGTTCCGCCATCGTTTCCTCCTTGGTTCGCCGTCTCAGAAATACTTGCCCCAGCCGCCGCAGACTTCAACCGTCGAGCCGGTCATGTAGCTGTTGCGGGGCGACACCAGGAAGGCGGCGACGTCGCCGATCTCCTCCGGCCTGCCCCAGCGGCCGAGCATGGCGTTGGCGGCGAACTGCTTCTCGACGTCGTCCGCGCTGACGCCGCGGATTTTCGCCATCGCCTCGCGGCGCGGCGTCCAGCGCGGCGTGTCCACGATGCCGGGGCAGAGATTGTTGACCAGGATCCCCTTCGCCGCGAGCTCGCCCGCCATCAGCTTGGTGAACGCGTTGATCCCGGCGTTGGGGATCGCGGTCGAGAACGAGCCCGGCATGAGCTGCTTGCCCGAGATGCCCGAGACGTTGAGAACGCGGGCCGAATCCGACTTCTCCAGATGCGGGATCGCCGCCTTGGTGGTGTGGACATAGGCCATCAGGTTGCGGTTGACGATCTCGTCCCAGTTGTCGCCGGTGAGCGAATCCAGGTTGCCCGGGGTCATGCCGCCGACGCAGTTGATCAGGATGTCGATCCCGCCGAGCCCTTCGGCGGCCTTCTCCACGAATTCGGAGCAGCCCTCCTCGCTCGACATGTCGCAGGCGATGCCGACGGCCTTCACCCCCCTGGCGCCGATCGCCGCCGCCGCCCTGTCGAGCTGCTCCTGCCCGCGCGCCGATATCGCCACGTCGCAGCCCTCGTCCGCCAGCGCCAGCGCCGCCGCGTAGCCCAGCCCGTCGCTCGCGCCCGAGATCGCCGCCTTCCGTCCCCCGAGACCGAGATCCATGTCGTCCTCCCTGTCGTGGTCGCCGGCATTCCATACATCGGGGGCCGGCGAGGCAACACCCCTGTCACGAGCGCGGCGCCCCCTCACCCCGGCCCTCTCCCCGCGGGGGAGAGGGAGAGTTGCGGCGCCGACCGCTCCCTGCCTTCTCCCCTCCCTCCGGGAGGGGCCGGGGGAGGGCGGCGCGCGGTCCGGTCGATATGGGATAGACCTTTCGGTATCTGCCGCCTGATCCTAATATTCCCCCAATCGACGACTGGGAGAGCAGCGATGATCAAGGTGAGCGATGTCGCCTATGGCCGGATCCGGTCTCCGGACCTCGACGCGCAGGAGGAGTTCCTGACCAATTTCGGCATGGTGCGGGCGGAACGGACCGCGACCGCGCTCTACATGCGCGGCACCGATCCCGAACACCATATCCACGTGACCGAGCTCGGCGAACCCGGCTTCGTCTCGCTCGCCTTCAACGTCGACAGCGAGGAAGAGCTCGAGAAGGCCGCCCGGATCGACGGCGCCTCGGCGGTCGAGGAGATGGACGAGCCGGGCGGCGGCAGGCGGGTGCGGCTGACCGAGCCCAACGGCTACACCATGGAGATCGTGCACGGCATCGAGACGACGGAGCCGCTCGACGTCTCCCGCTTCGCGCTCAACATGGGGCCGGACCGGCTGGCGCGGAAGGGCGAGCTCACCCGCATCGACCGCGGGCCGTCGCAGGTCAAGCGGATCGGCCACGCGGTGATGATGACGCCGGACCTCAAGAAGTCGATCGCCTGGATCCGCGCGACCCTCGGCCTGGTCTGCTCCGACGACGTCTATGCCGGGGAGGAGGACAACATCATCCTGTCCTTCAACCGGGTCGACAAGGGCGAGGAATATGTCGACCACCACGTGTTCCTCTATATCGACGGGCCGAAGGCGGGGCTCAACCACATGGCGTTCGAGGTGCAGGACATCGACGACGTGATCATGGGGCACGAGCACATGCGGAGCCTCGACAAGTACGAGCATTTCTGGGGGCTCGGCCGGCACGTGCTGGGCAGCCAGGTCTACGACTACTGGGCGGACCCGTGGGGGCGGGTGCACGAGCACTGGACCGATTCCGACCGCCTCAACAACGACACCCCGGCCAACCTGGTCGCGTTCGAGGACGGGCTGAATTCGCAATGGGGCGATCCGATCCCCGAGAAGTTCGTCGCCCACGCTTCGCAATAGGCGAAGGCGCCCCGCGCGTATCGTAAGGAAGGCGGATGAAGCTCAGTTTTTTCACCATGCCGCTGCATCCGCCGTCGCGGAACTACGCGGAGACGCTGAAGGAGGACCGCGAGGCGATCCTGCTCGCCGACAGGCTCGGCTTCGCCGAGGCGTTCATCGGCGAGCACGTCACCGACCGGGCGGAGACCGTGACCTCCTGCCTGATGTTCATCGCGAGCCTCGCGCACGACACCAAGGACATCGTGCTGGGGAGCGGCACGGTGAACATGTCGCTCGGCCATCCCGCGATCATCGCGGGCCAGGTGGCGATGATCGACAACATGCTGGAAGGCCGGTTCCTGTTCGGGATCAGCCCCGGCGCGCTCAAATCCGACGCCGAGGCGCTCGGCATCCTGCACCAGGACCGGAACGAGATGTTCGTCGAATCGATCGACCACGTGCTCGCGATCTGGTCGACCGACCCGCCCTACCGGCTCAAGGGCAAGTACTGGAACGTCACCACCGAGGAATCGCTGATCGAGGAGATCGGCCAGGGGGTGATCGTCGGGCCCTACCAGAAGCCGCACCCGCCGATCGTGGTCACCGTGGTCGCGCCCTATTCCAAGGGGCTGACCGAGGCGGCGGCGCGCGGCTGGACGTCGATCTCGGCGAACTTCCTGATGCCCGAATGGGTCAGGACCCACTGGCCGAAATATGTCGAGGGGTGCGAGCGGGCGGGCCGGGTGGCCGATCCCGCGGACTGGCGGGTGGCGAAGAGCGTCTTCGTCGCCGACGACGCGAAGACGGCGCGCGAATACGCGCTCACGAGCGAGAACAGCCCCTACCGCTTCTACTACAAACAGCTCATGACCAAGCTGATCAGCGCGGGGCGCTCCAACCTCTTCAAGCACGACCAGTCGATGCCGGACGAAGCGGTGACGCTCGATTACGTGACCGACCGGCTGGTGATCGCCGGCACCGTCGACAGCGTGGTCGACCGGCTGCTCGCCTTCCGCGAGCATGTCGGCGATTTCGGCACCCTGGTCTATGCCGGGCACGACTGGGTCGACAAGGCGCTCTCCCGGCGGTCGATGGAGCTGATGGCGAACGAGGTCATGCCCAGGCTGAACGCGGCCATCGGCGTCGACGAGGCGGCCGAATGACGCCCGAGGTTCCGAGCCTGCTCGCCGACCCGCCGGCGAGCAACCCGCTGTTCGGCGACCGCCGGCTGAAGATGGGGACGTTCTGCACCAATCTGAAGCACGGCTGCGCGATCTCCTCGATCGAGGGGACGCACGAAGCCACCTGGCCGGCGACGGTGGCGCTCGCCGAGCTCGCCGACCGGATGGAGTACGAAGCCCTGGTCCCGGTCGGGCGCTGGCGCGGCTTCGGCGGGACCACCGATTTCAACGGCGCCGGGTTCGAGTGCTATTCCTGGGCCGCCGGCATCGCCGGGGTGAACGCCAACTCGGCGATCTTCGCGACCTCGCACGTGCCGACCGTGCACCCCGTGATGGCGGCGAAACAGGCGGCCACCATCGACCACATCTCGGGCGGGCGGTTCGTACTCAACGTGGTCACCGGCTGGAACGAGTCCGAGTTCCGCCTGTTCGGCATCGACGTGCCGGATCACGACCGGCGCTACGACATGGCGGTCGAATGGGTCGAAATCATCCGCCGGCTGTGGACCGAGCACGAGCTGTTCGATTACGAGGGCGAGTTCTACCGGATCGGCGGCGGCCAGCTCCTGCCGAAGCCGATCCAGTCGCCGCGCCCGCCCTTCATGAACGCCGGCGGGTCCGAGCGCGGGCGCCATTTCGCCGCGAAATACTGCGACGTCGCCTTCATCGTCGTCTCGAACCACGACATGGACGATCTCAAGGCGCAGATCGCGACCTACAAGGACCTCGCGCGCAGGGAGTACGGCCGCGAGGTGGCGGTCTGGACCCATACCTATATCGTCCAGGGCGACACCGAGAAGGACGCGTGGGACTTCTACAACCACTACGTCCACGAGCACGGCGACTGGGAAGCCGCGACCAACCTCACCGAGGGGCTCGGCATCAACGCCCAGACCGTGCCGCCCGAAGCGCTCGACTTCCTGCGCGAGCACTTCATCGCCGGCTGGGCGGGCTGGCCGGTGATCGGCACGCGCGAGCAGATCGTCGACACCTATCTCAAGCTCGCCGACACCGGCATCGACGGCGTGCTGACCTCCTGGGCGCGCTACCGGGAGGGGATGGAGGAGTTCGCGACGGACACCTACCCGCTGATGGTCGAGGCGGGGCTCAGGTAGGGTTCTTGCTGGGAGTGCCCTCGGATGAGAATCCGCGCCAGGCTGGACGGCGAACGCGCCGAAAAGCTGAGGCAGCTCTGCGGCTCGACGCAGCTTGGCATCGGCGAAATTGTCAAACGCGCCATCGACCTCCTGCATCGGCAGCAGACGGAACGGTCCCGGAAGAAGGTCGACGATCTGCTGTCGAGCGATTTCGTGGGCTGTGCGGAGGGACCGGAAGATCTGGCCGGCAACTACAAGCGGTATTTGACGCAGAGTCTCTTGGGCAAGCATCGTCCTGGCTGAAATCGGCCGTCCGCAACTCTCTTTCTCGCAGCGACAAGCCCTTCGATACGCGGCTTCGCCGCTACTCAGGGTGAGGGTTGGGTTTTCAGTCCGATCCCTCATCCCGAGTAGGCGCGTGAGCGCCGTATCGAGGGGCGCACCCGTGACACCCCCCGGCCCGATGCCTATTGTGGCGCCCGAATCCGAACGCGGCAGCGGAGCACGGCGATGAAGGTCACGGCGAACGGGGTGGCGCTGAACTGCGAGATCGAGGGCAAAGAGGGCGCGCCCTGGCTCACCTTCTCCAACTCGCTGGCTACCAACCTCCACATGTGGGATGCCCAAGCGGCCGCGCTCGCCGACGATTTCCGCATCCTCCGCTACGACAAGCGGGGCCACGGCGAGAGCGACGTGCCGGACGGGCCTTACGACTTCTCGATGCTGGTCGGCGACGCGGTCGGGCTGTGGGACGCGCTCGGCATCGAAAAGAGCCATTTCGTTGGGCTCTCGATCGGCGGGATGACGGCGATGGGGCTCGGCCTTCATCACGCGGACCGGCTGAGTTCCATCGTGATCTCCAACGCGATCGCCGAGGCGCCGGCCCCCTTCGTCGCCGCCTGGGACGAGCGCATCGCCATCGTCGAGGAGAAAGGGATGCAGGCGCTCGCCGCGCCCACGGTGGAACGCTGGTGCTCGGACGAATTCTTCAACTCGGGCACGCCCGTGCTCGACGATCTCCGCGCGATGGTGGCGGCGACCCCCGCCGGGGGCTTCGTCGGCTGCGCCCGGGCGCTGCAGGGGCTCGACTTCGAGAGGAGCCTCGGCGAGATCCGGACCCCCACGCTGTTCATCGCCGGCAAGGAGGACGGCGCGACCCCGGCGGCGACGATGAGCCGGCTCGCCGGCATGGTCGAGGGCGCGCAATATGTCGAACTCTCGCCGGCCGGCCATCTCTCCAACATCGAGCAGCCCGACGGCTACACCGCCGCGCTCAGGGACTTCCTCCTCTAGGTCGGGGCGCCGCCGATGACCGAGGCGCTCGCGCGGCCGTTCCGGCTCGGCCCGCTCGACCTGCCTCACCGGGTCGCGATGGCGCCGATGACACGGAACCGGGCCGGTCCCGGCAATGCGCCGCACGCGCTCAATGCCGAGTATTACAGCCAGCGCGCGTCGGCGGCGCTGATCGTCACCGAAGCGACGCAGGTGAGCGAGCAGGGCGTCGGCTATCCGCTGACGCCCGGCATCCATTCGCCGGAGCAAGTCGCCGGCTGGCGCCTCGTGACCGACGCGGTTCACCGCGCGGGCGGGCGGATCGCGCTCCAGCTCTGGCATGTCGGGCGGATTTCCCACTCCACGCTCCAGCCGGGCGGCGTATTGCCGGTGGCGCCGTCGGCGATCGCCGCGGCCGGCGAGGCGATGACCTTCGAGGGGATGAAGCCGTTCGAGACGCCGCGCGCGCTGGAAACCGACGAGGTCCCGGGCATCGTCGACCAGTTCCGCCAGGGCGCGCGCAACGCGCTGGAGGCCGGGTTCGACGCCGTCGAGGTCCACGGCGGCAACGGCTACCTGCTCGACCAGTTCGTCCGCGACGGCACCAACGCGCGCGGCGACGCCTACGGAGGATCGGTCGGGAACCGGCTTCGGCTCCCCGTCGAGGTCGCCGGGGCGGTCGCCGAGATCTGGGGCGCCGACCGTGTGGGCTACCGGATCTCCCCCTGGCAGCGTTTCAACGACATGTCGGACAGCGCGCCGGAAGAGACCTTCGCGGCGCTCGCAGGCGCGCTCGACGAGCTCGGCATCGCGTGGCTGCACGTCGTCGAGTCCGACGCGCCGGGACGCAACGTGGAGGAACCCGACGCGGAGACCTTCGTCGCCGGCCGCCCGCCCTTGTTCCGGACTCTTCGGGAGACTTTCCGTAGGACCGTGATCGTCAACTCGGCCTATGACGGGCCGCGCGGCGCGGCGGTGCTGGAAGCCGGCGAGGCCGACCTCGTTTCCTACGCCACCCTGTTCCTCGCCAACCCCGATCTTCCGAAGCGGCTCCTCGGCGGCGGTCCCCTCAACGAGCCGGTCCGCAAGACCTTCTACGGCGGCGGGGCCGAGGGCTACACCGACTACCCGTTCTGGGACGAGTAAGGCGTCCCTCGATACGGCGCTGACGCGCCTACTCGGGATGAGGACATGGAAAGAAATCCCTCACCCTGAGTAGCCGCGAAGCGGCGTATCGAAGGGCGCTCAGCCCACCCGGCGGAAGAAGCGGTTGATGTCGATCCTGTCCCAGACCCCCGCGTTGGCGAGCGGGTCTTCGGCGAGGAAGGCGTCGATGTCCTCGCGTTTCTCCACCTCCACGAGGTAAAGGCTGCCGACGATGGTCTCGCCGTCCTCGGCCTGGAGCGGGCCCGACATCACCACCTCTATCGGCGCCTTCTCCAGATATTCGCGATGCGCGGGCAGCGCGGCTATGCGTCTGTCCAGCACGCCCGGCTTGTCGATCATGTGAAGCACGTAGAGCATCGTGAAATCCCTTGCGGCCAGCGGACATGTCCAGTCTACATGAAAGGGGGCGGAGGCAGGATCGCCGGTCCGGCACTCCGAACCGCTTTGCGCCCCCCCAAGCGTTCCCATATCATCCTTGCAGGAGGTTCTCTGGATGACCGGTTGGCCCGGCGACAGGCTGATCCCCCGCCTTGCCCGGCATGGCGGGTCGGACGACGGCGACGACCGGGGCCCCGGCACGGGGGTCGCGGTAAAGCCGGCGCCCAAGGTCAAGAAGCCCTCGATGTACAAGGTGATCATGCTCAACGACGACTACACGCCGATGGAATTCGTCGTCATGGTGCTCGAGCGGTTCTTCAACAAGTCGCATGACGAAGCCACCCATATCATGATGCACGTCCATCAGAAGGGCGTCGGGATCTGCGGCGTCTACACCTACGAAATCGCCGAGACCAAAGTCACGCAGGTGATGGACCTTGCGCGCCAGCACCAGCATCCGCTTCAATGCACCCTTGAGAAGGCATAGGTCCCATGTTGTCGCGCAATCTCGAGAAGAGCCTGCACAAAGCCCTCGCGCTGGCCAGTTCGCGGAGCCACGAATACGCGACGCTGGAACACCTGCTGATGGCGCTGACCGAGGACCAGGATGCGGTCGCCGTCCTGCGCGCCTGCGGGGTCGAGATCGACCGCCTGGGCAAGGACCTCACGACCTATCTCGACAAGGAGCTCTCCAACCTCGTCATCGAAACCGGCGAGGACCCCAAACCCACGGCGAGCTTCCAGCGCGTGGTCCAGCGCGCGGCGATCCACGTGCAGTCGTCCGGGCGGCAGGAGGTGACCGGGGCGAACGTGCTGGTGGCGATGTTCTCCGAGCGCGAATCGCACGCGGTCTACTACCTGCAAGAGCAGGACATGTCGCGGTTCGACGCGGTCAACTACATCTCGCACGGGATCGCCAAGGTGCCGGGCCGGTCGGAGAGCCGGAGCGTCCAAGGCACGAGACAGGCCGAGCAGGAAAAGCCCGACAAGTCCGAGAAACGCCAGAACGAGGCGCTCGCCACCTATTGCGTGAACCTCAACGCGAAGGCGGAGGCGGGCAAGGTCGACCCGCTGATCGGCCGCGAGGCGGAAATCGAGCGCACCATCCAGGTGCTGTGCCGCCGCACCAAGAACAACCCGCTCTATGTCGGCGATTCGGGGGTCGGCAAGACCGCGCTCGCCGAGGGGCTGGCGCGGCGTATCGTCAAGGCGGAGGTGCCCGACGTCCTGCAGGACGCGACGATCTTCTCGCTCGACATGGGCGCGCTGCTCGCCGGCACGCGCTACCGCGGCGATTTCGAGGAGCGCCTGAAAGCGGTCGTCGCCGAGCTCGAAGCCTTCGAGGGCGCGGTGCTGTTCATCGACGAGATCCACACCGTGATCGGCGCGGGCGCGACCAGCGGCGGCTCGATGGATGCGTCCAACCTGCTCAAGCCGGCGCTGCAATCGGGCACGCTCCGGTGCATCGGCTCGACCACCTACAAGGAATACCGCTCCTATTTCGAGAAGGACCGCGCGCTCGCGCGGCGGTTCCAGAAGATCGACGTGATCGAGCCCTCGATCGACGACGCGGTCAAGATCCTGCGCGGCCTCAAGCCCTATTACGAGAAGCACCACCGGGTGCGTTACACGGCCGAGGCGATCCGCACCGCCGTCGAGCTCGCCGCGCGCTACATCAACGACCGCAAGCTGCCCGACAAGGCGATCGACGTGATCGACGAGGTCGGCGCGGCGCAGAAGCTGGTCCCGGAGAGCCGGCGCAAGAAGCTCATCACCGTCAAGGACGTCGAGGCGGTGGTCGCCAAGATCGCCCGCATCCCGCCCAAATCGGTCTCGCGCAACGACCAGGAGACGCTGAAGAACCTGGAGCGCGACCTCAAGACCGTGGTGTTCGGGCAGGACAGCGCCATCGAGTCTCTGACCTCGGCGATCAAGCTTGCCCGGGCCGGGCTGCGCGAGCCGGAGAAGCCGATCGGCTGCTACCTGTTCTCCGGCCCCACCGGCGTCGGCAAGACCGAGGTCGCGCGCCAGCTCGCGCTCACCATGGGGATCGAGCTGGTCCGCTTCGACATGTCGGAATACATGGAGCGCCATTCGGTCTCGCGGCTGATCGGCGCCCCGCCCGGCTATGTCGGGTTCGACCAGGGCGGGCTGCTGACCGACGCCATCGACCAGCACCCGCACGCGGTGCTGCTGCTCGACGAGATCGAGAAGGCGCATCCCGATCTGTTCAACATCCTGTTGCAGATCATGGATCACGGAAAGCTCACCGATCACAACGGCAAGAGCGTCGATTTCCGCAACGCGATCCTGATCATGACCACCAATGCCGGCGCCGCCGAGCTCGCCAGGCCCGCCATCGGCTTCGAACGCGAGGCCCGGGTCGGCGAGGACGAGGAAGCGATCAAGCGGATGTTCACGCCGGAATTCCGCAACCGGCTGGACAAGACGATCCAGTTCGCCTCGCTGCCGCCGGCGATCGTCGCCCTGGTGGTCGACAAGTTCGTCATGCAGCTCGAGGCCCAGCTCGAGGACCGCAACGTCACCATCGAGCTGACGACCGCGGCGCGCGATTGGCTGGTCAGGACCGGCTACGACCCGACCTACGGCGCGCGGCCGCTGGCGCGGCGCATCCAGGAGCACATCAAGACGCCGCTCGCCGACGAGCTCCTGTTCGGCAGGCTGGCCAAGGGCGGCACCGTCCAGGTCGACCTCAAGGACGACAAGCTGACGTTCGAGTTCGTCGAGCCTCCGGCCGGCAAGGGCAAGCGCCCGAAGGACAAGGACCGTGACCCGGACAAGGTCTCCGAGCTGGTCGACTGACCCCGAGGGGCCGCCCTGACGCAATCCGACATTCCCGGACCCGCGATCGACGGCCCCGTCGTCGAGGACACCGTGGTCGCCGCCCGCGCCCCGTGGAGCCGGGTGATCGAGCAGGGCCAGGTGCTCCGCATCGTCGACCTGGAGGGGCGGCAGGCGGTCGATTTCCTCTGCTACAACGCGCACGACCGCGCCGACCGCTACGCCGCCGCCGACACGATGAAGATCAACCCGTCGGGCATCTTCCTCACCACGGGCACGGTGCTCTACAGCGTCGAGATCACGCCGCTCTTCACCATCGTCGCCGACAGCTGCGGCTTCCACGACACCATCGGCGGGTGTTGCAGCGCACCGATCAACGCCTTCCGCTACGACGTCCCCTACCAGCCCAACTGCCGCGACAACTTCATCGCCGAGCTCGGCAAGCACGGCATGAGGAAAGAAGACATCGTCGCCAACATCAACTTCTTCATGTACGTGCCGGTCAGCGAGAAGGGCGAGATGGACATGGGCCCGAGCCTGTCGAAGCCCGGCGATTACGTCGACCTGAGGGCCGAGACCGACACCCTCGCGGTAATCTCCAACTGCCCCCAGATCAACAACCCGGTCAACGACTACAACCCCACCCCCATCCGCGTGGTGGTCTGGACGCCGGGGGGCTAGGGACCGTCCAGGTCAGTCGGAGTCGTTCCTGCGGTAATCTTTCCATCGTCATGGTCGGCGGAGGCCGATCATCCACGAGTTTTTTCTTCAACCGCGGCAGTACAAAAATAAAAGAACGTGGATGGTCGGCCTCCGCCGACCGTGACGGGAGAACCGCGACGGGGATAACGATTTCCACCAGACAGGGTTCGCTCAAGAAAGCCTTTAACCTCCGTTCACCCTCTCCCTCAACGCGTGCTTCAGCGTCTTGCCCATCGCGTTCTTCGGCAATGCGTCGACGAACAGCACGCCCTTGGGGTGCTTGAAGCGGGCGAGCTGGCCTTCGAAGCGGGCGAGGAAGTCGCCGGCGGCGATCTCGGCACCCGGCGAGGGTACGACCACGGCGACCGGCACCTCGCCCCAGCGCACGTCCTGGCGCCCGACCACGGCCACGTCGTCGATGTCGTCCATCCGGTGGACCAGCTGCTCGATCTCGGCGGGGTAGATGTTTTCGCCGCCCGAGATCACGATGTCCTTCTTGCGGTCGTTGACGAACACGTCGCCGTCTTCGTCGCGCCAGCCCACGTCGCCGGTGTGGAACCAGCCGTCCTTCAGCGCGCGGCGCGTCTCTTCCGGGTTGTTCCAGTACTCGCGCAGCACGTTGCCGCCCCGGATCAGGATTTCCCCCGAGTCGCCGTCGGGGATGTCGTTGCCGTCATCGTCGACGATCCGGAACTCGCAATGCAGTCCGCATTTCCCGGTCGAGCGCGGCTTCTTCAGCCCGTCGCCCGGCTTCTGGTATATGCAGACCGGCGAGGTCTCGGTCAGGCCGTAGGTCTGGCACACCGGGATGCCGCGCGCATGCACCGCGTCGATCAGGTGGAGCGGCACGATCGAGGAGCCGGTGGTGAGGAGCCGCAGGCTGGAGACGTCGGCCGCATCCCAGCCCGGCAGGTCGATCACCGCCTGGATGGTCGCCGGGACCAGCACCAGCTGGGTCGGGCGCTCGTCGACGATCGCGCGGAGCGTCGCCGCCGCGTCGAAGCGCCGGTGCAGGATCACCGTTCCCCCGACATAGAAAGAGGGCGAGGTGAGGATGTTGAGCCCGCCGACATGGAACATCGGCAGCACCGTCAGCACCCGGTCGGCGTCGGTGAGGCCGGAATAGTGGATGCAGTTGTGGGCCGTGACCTGGATCGCCCGCTGGGTCAGCACCGCGCCCTTGGGATGGCCGGTGGTGCCCGATGTGTAGACCAGCAGGCAGGGCGTTTCCGGCCCCGCGTCCGGGTCGCGGTCCTCGCCCTCCGCCGTCGCCGCGTCGCCGGCCAATGCCTCCACGGACACCACACGGGCGGAACCGGAGGCCGCCGCCTCGCGCGCGAGGTCGGCATGGTGGGCATCGGCGATCAGCACGCGCGGCGTCGAGTCGCCGATGATGTAGGCGAGTTCCGGCGCCACGAGACGCCAGTTGAGCGGCGAAAACATCGCGCCGATCCGGGCGCAAGCGAAGAACAGCGCCAGCATCGCCGGGCTGTTGAAGCCGAGGAAGGCCACCCGGTCGCCCGGTTCGACGCCGTGGACGTGCTTCAGCGCCCGCGCGTGCCCCCGGATCGTCTCCGCGAAGCGCGCGTAGTCGATGTCCTCGCCCTCGAACCGGATCGCGGTCTTCGAACGCGTAAACGCGGCGTTTTTCTCGACCCAGTACGACAGGTCGTTCATTCGTCTTCCTCGCCGCGCTCGTAGAGCGCCTCGCGGCCCAGCTTGTCGACGCAGAGCTCCGCCGTCCACGGCAGCATCAGCGAGCCGCAGCGGCTGTCGCGGTAGAGCCGCTCCAGCGGCAGGCTCTTCAGCATCGACTGCCCGCCGCAGGTGCGGATCGCCTTCTGGCAGAGGTCGTTGGCGGTCTCCATCACCGTGTACTGGGTGCAGTAGGCGCGCAGCACCGAGGCCTTGGACGGGTTGGGCCGCGCCTCGCCGAGCATCTGGAACCAGAGCGCCTTGGCCTGTTCCAGCGCGATCAGCATCTCCGCGACCGCGTGCTGCTTGGTCGGGTACATGCGGCGCTTGACCGGCGGCGTCCCCGGCATCTCACCGCGCAGATAGCGCACGGTGAAGTCGTAGGCCGCCTGGGCGATCCCCATGTAGCTCGGGGTCAGCGTGGTGAACATGTGCGGCCAGCGGGTCGCGGCCTCGAAATAGACGCCCTTCGGCATCAGCGCCGCGTCGTCGGGCACGAAGACGTTCTCGAACAGGAGATCCCGCGAAACCGTCGCGCGCATGCCGAGCGGGTCCCAGTCGCCGACCACGCTCACGCCTTCCGCGTCGGCGGGGACGGCGAAATACATCGTGTCGCGGCGGCTCAGATTCTCCTTCTTCTCGGTGCACAGCACGCCGTAGTAATCGGCCGAGCCGGCGAGCGAGGCGAAGATCTTCTTGCCGCTGATCGTCCAGCCGCCGTCTACCCGGTCGGCCAGCGTGCCGAACGGCCGGAACCCGGCCGCCGCCGCGCCGCCCTCGGAGAACGGCTGGGCGTAGATCGCGCCCTTGTCGACGATCCGGGCGTAGTGGATCGCGCGGCGCGGTTATGCTCGCGCCTCTGCGCGCGGGTCATCGGCAGGTCGTCGGCGAGCGCCCCGGTCCACAGGCACGAGCTCACATGCATGTTGAAGGTGAGCGCCGTCGAGCCGCAGTAGCGTCCGATCTCGGCCGCCATCAGCGAATAGGTCTTGAGGTCCGCGCCGTGACCGCCGTGCCGCTTCGGCACGCACACCGCGAGCAGGCCCGCCTTGTGGAGGTCCTTGTAATTCGCCATCGGGAAGATCGCGTCGCGGTCCCACTTATCGGCGCGGCCCGCGAACCTGTCCTCGCCGAGACGCCGGGCCTCGGTGCAGAGCGCCGCCTGCCGGTCGCTGAGGCCGTAATAGTCCGGGTCGAACATTGGCGCATCGCGCCGGTCATTGCCGGAAGCCATATTTCATGCCCTCCATCTGCGCAGGAACGAACCCACCGCCTCGTTGAACGCCGCGGGATTTTCCAGGTTGCCGAGATGACCGGTGCCCGCCATGCAGACATAGTCCGCGCCGGGGATCCGGCCCGCCATCTTCTCCATCATCGGCGCCGGGGCGTTGGTGTCGGTCTCGCCCGCCAGCACCAGCACCGGCATCGCATAGCCCGCGAGCGCATCGCGCCGGTCGAAGGTGACCAGGCACGCGATCGCCGCGCGGTAGGTCGCCTCCGGCACCGAAGCCATCGAGCGGCGGGCGACCGCCGCGCCGTCCGCGTCGGCGGAGGGGCCGAGCATGGTCTCGACCGTCTCGTCGGCGAGGTCCGCCATGGTGGAGCCGTTTTCCAGCGGCGCGATCCGCGCTTCGACGAAGCGTTTCTGGAAATCCCCGTCCGGGCGGCCGAAGGCGGGGCTGGTCGCCGACAGCACCAGGGTGCGGACGCGCTCCGGCCGGTCGGCAGCGAATTGCTGCGCCACCATGCCGCCCATCGAGTGGCCGACCAGGTGGACATTGTCGAGCTCAAGCCGGTCGAGCAGGCCGAGGAGCGACGCCGAAAGCGCCGGAAAGGTCATCCGTTCCAGCGCCGGCGAGCCGCCATAGCCCGGCATGTCCCAGGCGATCGCCCGGTAATCGCCCGAGAACCCGTCGATCTGCGGCGCCCAGCTCGCGGAATCGCCGCCGACGCCGTGCAGGAAGACGACCGCCTCGCCGCTGCCCGCCTCCACATGATGGACGGGTGCGGTCATGCGCCGCCGTCGACCAGGCGGCCCGCCTCGACCACGTTCGCCCCGTCGAGGCTCACCGTGCAATTCCGCATCGGCAGGTCGAAATGCCCGAGTGTGTGGCGGTTGGCGAACTCGTTGGCTCCCGTCGAATAGAGGAAGTTGCCGGCGAAGGCGCGGAGCTCGACGCCGTTGAAGTCGCGCTGGTCGTACATGGTGAGCGCCTCGTAGCGCGCCGCCTCGTTGAGCCCCCATCCGACATGCGAGGTGGCGTACGCCTCGCGGTCGCCCCACGCGGCCCAGTAACGGCGGAAAAGCTCGGCATCCGTGCCCTCGCCCTCGATCTTCGTTACGTAGTCGTCCTCGATGGTGAGCGCGACCGGCGCCTCGAGGTAGCGCTTGAAGGTCAGGTTGACGTCGCCCGTATCGAGCACCAGCCGGCCCTGGACGGAGCCGGCGGCGGGAAACGCGACGACGATACCAGCCGGCCAGTGCGCGACCGTCTTCGGCCGGTCGCAATAGCCCCAGACGCCGGCGCTCGGCGCCCCTTCCAGCGCGACGGTGAGGTCGGACCCGGCTTCCGAGGTCACGCGCATCTCCTTCGCCGCGCGGATCCGCTTGACCGCCGCCTTGACGCGCTCGGTGAGCGCCGGGTCGGGCAGCAGGCGTTCCAGCGCATCGGGGTGTTCGTTGCTGATCATCAGGAGCCGCGCCCCGTCGGCGATGATGTCTGGGAGCTCCGGCGCGTGCAGCATCCCTTCCACCGTCAGGTCGACGACCAGCGAGCTGGCGGCCAGCGCCTTGACCGCCGGACCCAGCCCCTGCAAGGCGGGCGACGCGCCGGTCGAGCGCACCGGCACGGGCGCGGTCTGGGGCGGGGAAACCACGGTCACGTGAAACGGCCGCGCGCCGCGCCTGAGCAGCGCCAGTTCGGCGAGCTCGACATTGAGCCGCCGCGACTGGGTTTCCGAAAGGATCGCGACCTCCTCGCCCTTCTCCACCTTGCAAAGGCCGAACACGGTGTCGAACGCGGCGATCCAGCGTTCCTCTATCCGGTCGGTGAACACGTCGGGCGTCTCCTTGTTTCCCCTGATAATGAAAGATATGGTATCGGAACTGCAATTCGTCAAGATATTTTATTCATTTATGAAAATTTTTTCTCGCGCGGCCCCGCCGATGCCCGACCGTCGCCCCGCTCCGCGCCGACACGGGGAATCTCGCCGCTTGACCGCCCCGGTCTGCCGGACACAGCATTACGGCATGGACTTCGCCCCGGACACCTACGCGATAATCGGCACGATCCTTGCCGTGGGCTTCGCCTTGGCCGGGATGGGCTGGCGCATGGCAAGCCGCCTCGACAGGCAGGTCGGCGAAGACAGGGCCGCTGCCGACGCGGACCGGCGCGCCACGCAAGCGGCTGCCGACGCGGACCGGCGGCAATGGCAAGCATCCATGGACGCCTTCCGGCAGGAAATGTTGCGCCTCGCCGAACGGCAGTCCCGCATCGAAGGTCGGATCGAAGCCGCCGAATGACCGTCGCCCTGCTCCCCGACACGGTCGGCGTAGGGCGGCGGGACAGATCCAGCGACCGCCGCGACATGGACGCCGTTCGGCGGGGCTGCTACCGTGCCGGTCTGCAACGCACGGGCAACAGACCGTCGGAGTTCGCGCAATGGACACGGTTCCGATCATGATCGCCGGGGTGTTTGTCGCACTGGCCGCGCTGATCGTCACCATGATCGGATCGTTGCGCCGCGACATCGACAAGCGCTTCGACGGCGTCGACAAGCGCATGGACGGCATGGAAAAGCGCTTCGACGACCGCTTCGACGGCGTCGACAGGCGCATGGACGGCATGGAAAAGCGCTTCGACGACCGCTTCGACAGGATGGAAAAGCGCTTCGACAACCGCTTCGACGGCATCGACAAGCGCCTCGACGGTGTCGATGGACGCCTGCGCTCCGTCGAGCAGGGTCTGGCGGAGGTGAGGGGCAGGATCGCCTTCGTGGAGAGCTACATCCTGGGCCGCAACGAGCCCGCACCCGAGGAGACGCCGGCCGAGTAGCGGCGGGCGGGCTGCCGTCTCATCGTTGAGGTAGGCATCGAGTAGACAAATCGCTACCGGGTCGACATTCGCGTCCTTCGAATGCCGCGCGGGAATGTCGACATGTGCCGACTCGACCGTCCTGTCGGCATTTCCGTCGGCAAATGCTGACCGCGCGCGCGGCACCGGGGGCGGCATGGGCGGCGGCGGGGCTGTTGTGGCATTCCCGGGGCGGCAATAGAGTCCCGGCGATAACCCGGGAGGGACCGCGATGAGCCAACGCCTGACAGTCCACGACCCGCGCGGAACGCCTCCCAAAGTCACCGGCGAGCGGCTGGCCCCCCGGCTCGAAAGCCTCGACGGCAAGACGATCTACCTGGTCGATTGCCTGTTCGACAATTCCGACAGGTTCATGGGCGAATTGCTGGACTGGTTCGGCGGCAACCTGCCGTCGGTCGAGGCCCGGGTGATCAAGCCGCGCGAAAGCTGGGTCGACGATCCGGACATGCGCAAGCGGATCGAGAACGACGGCGACGGGGCGATCCTCGGCGTCGGGCTGTGAAGCACCTGCAGCCCGACGGTCGTCGGGCTCGCCCTCGACCTGGAGCGCGCCGGGGTGCCCTCGGTCGCGGTCCATACCGACGTGTTCGTGCAGCTGACCAGATCGGTGGCGCTCGCCAACGGCATGCCGACCGCGCGTCAGGCCTATGTCCCGCAGCCGGTGGTCGACCGCAGCGCGGCCCAGCTCCGCGGCTATATCGAGGGAACCGACCCGGTTTCCGGCCGTCCCTTCCTGCGCGAGATCGTCGAGGGGTTGACCCGGCCGCTCGACGACGCCGATTTGAGCGGGCTTTCGTTCGAGCGCACCACACCGCGCCTTCTCGAGCGGGACAGCGAGGACAACCTCCACGCGCTGTTCCTGGAGAACCGTTGGACCGACCATCTGCCCATCGTCCTGCCGACCGAAGAGCGGGTCGAAGCGATGCTGCGCGGAACGAGTCGGAACCCGGACGAGGTCGTCGGCACGCTCAGGCCGACCGCTTATCGCGAAGCCTGGGAATTCACCGTCGAAAAGGTCGCCGTCAACGCCGTGATGGCCGGCGCCAAGCCGGAATACCTGCCGGTCATCCTCGCGCTCGCCGCGACGGGCCAGACCGCGCGTTCGTCCAGCACCAACTCGTTCGCCGTGATCTCGGTGGTCAACGGGCCGATCCGCAAGGAAATCGGCATGAATGACGGGATCGGCGCGATGGGGCCCTACAACCACGCCAACGCGACGATCGGGCGGGCCTACAACCTCGCCTCGATAAACCTGCAAGGGGGCTCGGTTCCGGGCGACACCTATATGGGCTCGGTCGGCAACTGGTACAACTACTCCGCCGCCTTCCCGGAGGCTGAGGAGCGCAGCCCGTGGCAGCCGTTCCACGTCCAGAAGGGCTTCGCGCCGGAAGAGAGCGCGGCGAGCGTCTTCTTCGGCGCCTGGTACACCCATGCCGGCTACGGCCCGCGCGAGACCTGGCAGGAAAACTTCCGCCGCTCTCTCGCCGGCTGCGAGCACCATTTCCCGCCGCTCTTCGTGATGGACCCGATCTGCGCGCGCGGGCTCGTCGAGCTCGGCTTCGACACCAAGGAGAAGACGATCGACTGGCTCAGCGACAACGCCCTTATGCCGGCGCGCGAATACTGGGACAACCAGTGGGTCAAGACCCTGATCCACCCGCTCGCCGTCGCCGGCGTCGAGCCCTTCGCGACCCGGCTGAAGGCCGCGCCCGACGAGGCGATACGAATCTTCGAGCCGTCCGACATCAACATCGTCGTCGCGGGCGGCGAGACCCAGGGCGCGTGGAAGATGATCGCCGGCCGCCACTCCGAAGGCGGCACCGTCTCCGTCGACGAGTGGCGTTGAGGCTGCGCCGGAAGGCCAACACGAGTTGACATGCTCTTTGGCGCGGCTATATAAACGCGGACAAATGCCCCCTGGCGTCCCCCGCTGCCATCCGGGAGTGAGGCATGTCAGGCATATCAATCTTGGTATTCCCCCGAGTGCGAACTTCCGTCCGCACTCGGTTTTTCTTGTCTGATCGACTCTCCGCCACCTAATTCGGACGGGTGCCTTGGCCCAATTGGCGATCTTCATCGACGGGGGCTACGCGGCGAAGATCGCCGAGCAGCATCTCCGCATTTGGATCGATTACGAAAAGCTCAGCCGCGCCGTGAGGGACAGGATTGCTCAGAGCACCCAAGAGCCTCTCGACCTGCTCCGTACTTACTACTACGACTGTTTGCCATACCAGAGCGATCCTCCCAGCGCTGACGAGAGGGAAAGGTTCAGCAAGAAGCGAAGCTTCTTTTCTGGCTTGCGCCGATTGCCGAGATATCAGGTGCGTGAGGGGCGCCTCGTGTACCGTGGCGATGACGCTAACGGCGCTCCGATTTTCCAGCAAAAGCGTGTCGATTTGATGATTGGTTTGGACATTGCAGGTCTTGCTGCGAAGCGCGCCATTACGCACGCCGCAGTGCTGGCAGGGGATAGCGACCTCCTTCCTGCCTTCGAGTCGGCTCAGCAGGAAGGCATCACGGTTTGGCTTGTGCACGGTCCTCGGGGAACCTATGCCCGCGAGCTTTGGGAGTTGGCCGATGACCGGTTTGCGGTCGATGAACGCGCTTTCATGAACGCGATCCGCCGGGTCCGACGGGTCTAGCCCTCTCCACGCTTGCCAAGGCCGTGCTGGAGGAAAACGCGGAAGGAGAGCGGACGATGGACACGATCTTCGAACGGGTGATACCGCCCAAGACCGGGCTCGCGGTCGAGGTCGAGGCGGGACAGCTTCTCCGCGTGATCGACCTCGAAGGGCAGCAGGTGGTCGACATGGCGTTGTTCAACCGGGAGAACCCGCGCGAGAAGCTGTCCACCTCCTATTCGCGTACCCGCTACATCCCGGCGCCGGGGGCGGAATACGTGCCGCGCGATACGCTGAGCGTCGGCGACACCCTGATGTCGAGCTCGTGCCAGCCGATGATGACGATCGTCGCCGACACGCCCGAGCCCAAGGGCGTCCACGACGTGCACAACCGGATGTGCAACCGGTATCTCTACGAGAGCCACGGCGTGGGTCCCCGGGACGGCTGCCACGAGATCATCACGGGCGTCATGGAGCCTTACGGGATCGGCTACGAGGACATCCCGGATACGATGGATTTGTTCATGAACTACCACCACGACTGCGAGCAGCGGCGGTGGATCATCGACTATCCGGTCTCCAAGCCCGGCGACTACATCGAGTTCGAGGCGAAAATGCCGCTCGTCGTCGGCCTCTCGAACTGCCCGATGGACGTGCTCGCGCCCTGCAACGCCTACAACTGCACCCCGGTCAAGGTCGAGGTTCGGGGCTGAAGACGAGCTCCGCGGGCGTTCGGTTTAGTTGGAACCGCTTCTTCCGTTCTCTTCCGTCATGGTCGGCCTTCGCCGACCATGACGGTGAGGAAGCAAAGGTAGCGGCGCTTCCATCTGAAACGGACACGCCCTACCCCGGGTCGTTGTCGGTCCGGCGATAGGGGCCGGTTTCCGTCAGCTCGTGCATCTCGTGGCGGAGCAGCACGCGCTCGCGGTTGACGAAATCGGCCACCGCCTCGCGGAACCGGGGCTCGCGGATCCAGTGCGCGCTGTAGGTCGGGCTCGGCAAGTAGCCGCGCTGGATCTTGTGCGGACCCTGCGCGCCCGCCTCGACCCGGGCGAGGCCGTGCTCAATGGCGTAGTCGATCGCGCGGTAGAAGCAGGCCTCGAAATAGAGCATCCGGTAGCGCCGTTCCGCGCCCCAGTTGCGGCCGTAAAGCGTGTCGCTGCCGAGGAGGTTGAGAGCGCCCCCGACAAGCCGCCCGTCGCGGAAGGCGGCGACCAGCACCACCTTGTCCGGCAACTCCGTGGCCAGTCGGAGGAAAAACTCCTCCGTCAGGTAGGCGTTCGACCATTTCTTGCCGACGGTGTTCAGGTAGAAGCCGTAGAAGGCCTCCATGTGGCGCTCTTCCAGCGCGTCGCCGGTGAGCGTCCTGATTTCCATGTCGCCCGCATTCGCCTCGCGGCGTTCCTTGCGGATCGCCTTGCGCTTGCGCGAGGACAGCCCGGCCAGGAAGTCGTCGAAGGATTCGTAGCCCCGGTTGTGCCAGTGGAACTGCTGGCCCATGCGCTGCAGCAGCCCCGCCTCGCCCAGCGTCTTCCACTCGGCCTCGGTGCAGAAGGTGATGTGAAAGGACGAGACCTCGTGGCTTCTGGCAAGCTCCATGAGTCCGGCGGCCAGCATCAGCCGGGTCCGATCCGCCTCGGCGCCGGGGCGGACCATGAGGCGCGGTCCGGAGACCGGGGTGAACGGCACCGAGATCTGGAGCTTCGGGTAGTACCGTCCGCCGGCGCGTTCGAACGCGTCCGCCCAGCCCCAGTCGAACACGTATTCGCCGTAGGAATGGCTCTTCAGGTAGCACGGAACCGCGCCGATCAGGCGGCCGTCGTCGTCCTCGATCGCGAGATGCTGCGGCAGCCATCCGGTGCGGCCGGAAACCGAGCCGCTTTGCTCCAGGACCCGCAGGAAACCGTGCGACACGAACGGGTTGTCCGGCCCCGCGCAGGCGTCCCATTCGGCCGGCTCGATCTCCGCTATATCGTTGAGAATCTTAACCTTTACCGGCTCGCCGCCGTCGGGCATGTTCGCCTCGGGGACCGATCGGATCGACGCCCATTGTGCGGTGCGGCCGCGTTCCGCACAAGCCGAGGGGTTCGATTGCGGCGCTGGACGATGGGTCGGACAAGTGCGATAGTCCCGGCCCTTCGACGATTGCGCGGCGAAGTCCGCCGGTGGCCGGGAAACGCGATGACGATCACCACGCGGCTGTTTACCTGGTGGAAAGGCGAGCCGGTCGGAACCGACGACGCGGGCAATCGGTACTATCGCGAGAAATCCGTGCCCGAAGGACGGCCGGAGCGCCGCTGGGTGCTCTACGACGGGGAAGCCGAAGCGTCGCGCGTGCCGCCGGAATGGCATGCTTGGCTCCACTACACCACCGACGAAGTGCCGCCCGAAGGGGGGTCTCCGAGGCGCCCCTGGCAGAAACCGCACCGCGCCAACGCCACCGGCACGCCCGACGCCTACCGCCCGCCCGGCCATGTCCTGAGCGACACCGGACGCGAGCGCGGCCGCAGCGAGTACGAGGCATGGAAACCGCCCGCATGATCCGCTGCCCGGGAGGCCCGGAAGTTGCGTAGGAGCCCCATCGAGACGCTGGTCGGCGCCCTGGTCATCGCGGTGGCGGTGCTGTTCTTCGTCTTCGCCTACAACACCGCCCAGGTGGAGACGGTGGCGGGCTATTCGGTCTCCGCGAAGTTCGACCGCATCGACGGCATCCAGCGGGGCAGCGACGTGCGGATGAGCGGCATCAAGATCGGCACCGTTCTGGACCATCGCATAGACCCCGAGACCTATCTCGCGGTGATCTCGATGAGCATCGAGTCGGACATCAAGCTGCCCACCGACAGCTCCGCCGCGATCACCTCCGACGGGCTGCTGGGCGACAAGTATCTGTCGCTCACGCCCGGCGGCGACGAGGAGACGATCCCCGACGGGGGCGAAATCGAATTCACCCAGGGTGCGATCGACCTCTTCTCCCTGCTCGGGCAGTTGATTTTCAGCCAGACCGGCAATGAGGGCGGAGACGCCACGAAATAGCCCGCCCGACGGCGAGGCGGATTCCGCGCGGGCGCAGCGCTGGGATCCGGTCCGCTACGCCGAGCACGGCCGCTTCGTGGCCGAGTTGGCCGGACCGCTGGTCGAGATGCTCGCTCCCGGGCCGGACGACGATATTCTCGATCTCGGTTGCGGCGACGGGGCGCTGACCGCCGCGATCGCGCCCAGATGCCGGCGTATTATCGGCGTGGATGCCAGCCCGGAGCAGGTCGCGGCGGCCCGGGGGCTGGGCCTCGATGCCCGGGTCTGCGACGGCCACGCGCTCCCCTTCGACTCGGAGTTCGACGCCATCGTGACCAATGCCGCGCTCCATTGGATGAAACGCCCCGATTCCGCGATCGACGGGATGTGGCGGGCGCTCCGCCCGGGCGGCCGCGTGGCGGGCGAGATGGGCGGGGTCGGCAACGTGGCCAGCATCTCCCGCGCGCTCGTCGAGGCGCTCGAGCGACGCGGGATAGACGGCGAATCCCGGTTTCCCTGGTACTTTCCTTCGCCCGCGGCCTACCGCCGCAAACTCGCGGCCCGCGGGTTCGAGGTCCGCAGGATGACCCTGGTCGAACGTCCCACGACACTCCCGGGCGATATCGCAGGTTGGCTGGAGACCTTCGGCGCGCCGTTTCTCGACGCGGTGGCGCCGGAGGAACGGGCGGCGCTGATCGGCGAGCTGCGGGACGCTCTGGAACCCGCTCTCTACCGTCCGGGGACCGGCTGGGTCGCCGATTATGTCCGGCTTCGATTCCTCGCGATCAAGCCGCCGGCGTCCGAGGGCGGATGCCGGGGCTGATCGCCGTCCTCGTTCTTCTCGCCGCCTTGCCGGCGGCCGCGGAAGACCGTCGGATCGCGGTGCTCCAGGGGCTCGACAAGGTGACCGCGCGGATTTCCACGTTCGAAGCGCCGGTCGGCCGGGCGGTCGGATTCGGCACGCTTCGCATCGTCGCCCGCTACTGTCGCAAGCGGCCGCCCGAGGAGCCTCCGGAGACGACGGCCTTTCTGGAGATCGACGAGGTTCCCCGCGACGGACCCGAAATTCGGCTGTTCAGCGGCTGGATGTTCGCTTCGAGCCCCGCGCTCGCAAGTCTCGAACACCCGATCTACGACGTCTGGGTGGTCGATTGCAGAACCGCCTCCACGTCCGAAGGCGCGACTTCCCGCTGAAACGCCGCCGACTTGTCGAGCGCGTCGGCCAGCAGCTGGCGGTAGCCCGACCGGTGGATCTCGACCGCGCCGAAGCGGGCGAGATGCGGCGTGACGAACTGGACGTCGAGCAGGGTGAACCCGCCGCGCTTGAGGAGCGCGACAAGATGGACCAGGGCGACCTTCGACGCATCGGTCTCGCGCGAGAACATGCTCTCGCCGAAGAACGCGGCGCCCAGCGCGACGCCGTAGAGGCCGCCCGCGAGACACCCGTCGCGCCACGCCTCGACGCTATGCGCCCGCCCCATCGCGTGCAGCTCGCAGTAAAGGTCGACGATCTCGCTGTTGATCCAGGTTTCGGCGCGGCCGCGTCCGGGTTCCGCGCAGGCGGAAATGACCTCTCGGAACGCGGAGTCGCAACGGACCTCGAAGATGCCGCTGCGCACGCGGCGGGCCAGCCGGCGCGGCGCGCGGAACCGGTTGAGCGGCAGGATCCCGCGCTTCTCCGGGTCTATCCAGTAGAGCGTCGGGTCGTCGCGCCGTTCCGCCATCGGGAACAGGCCCACGGCATAGGCGCGCAGCAGCGTCTCCGGGCTGAGCGTCGACATCGCGTCACCCCGCCTCCCCGACGAAAGCTTCCAGCCACTTGATATCGTAATCGCCGTTGATGAAATCCGCGTGCGAGATGATCCGGTCGTGCAGCGCGAGCGTCGTCTCGATACCCCCGATCACGCATTCCTGCAACGCCCGCCTGAGGCGCATCAGGCATTCGTTGCGGGTCGCGCCGTGCACGATGAGCTTGGCGATGAGGCTGTCATAGTTGGGCGGTACCGAGTATCCGGCATAGAGGCCGGAATCGATGCGCACGCCGAGCCCCCCCGGAGGATGGTAGTCGGTAATCCGTCCCGGCGATGGCGTGAAGGTGTCCGACGACTCCGCGTTGATGCGGCATTCGATCGCGTGGCCGGAAAAGACGATATCGTCCTGGCCGAACCCGAGCGGCATTCCGGCGGCGATCCGGATCTGCTCCCGGACGATGTCGATGCCGGTGATCGCCTCGGTGACCGGGTGCTCCACCTGCAGGCGGGTGTTCATCTCGATGAAGTGGAACTCGCCGTCCTCGTAGAGGAACTCCAGCGTCCCGGCGCTGCGATAGCCCAGCCGCTCGATGGCGGCGCAGGCGATACCGCCGATCCGGTCGCGCTGGTCGTCGTTGAGCGCCGGCGATCCCGCTTCCTCCAGAACCTTCTGGTGACGGCGCTGGAGCGAACAGTCGCGCTCGCCGAGATGGACGACGTTGCCCTCGCCGTCGGCCAGGACCTGCACCTCGATATGGCGCGGGCGGTGGAGATATTTCTCGATATAGACGGAATCGTCGCGAAACGCCGCCTTCGCCTCGCTGCGCGCCATGGCGAGCGCGGTCGGCAGCTCGTCGGCGGATTCGGCTACCTTCATGCCGCGGCCTCCGCCGCCGCCGGCCGCCTTGATCAGCACCGGAAAGCCGATCTCCCCGGCGATCCGCGCCGCCTCCTCATCCTCGCTCACCGGCCCGTCGGAACCCGGAACGGCGGGCACGCCGAGCTCGATCATCGCCCGCTTGGCCGCGATCTTGTCGCCCATCATCGCGATGTGATCCGCCGACGGGCCGATGAAGCAAAGCCCGTGCTCCTCCACGATCGAGGCGAACTTGTCGTCCTCCGACAGGAATCCGTAGCCCGGGTGGATGGCGTCCGCGTTGGCGATCACCGCCGCCGAGACGATCGCCGGAACGTTGAGGTAGCTCTGCCGCGCCGCCGGCGGTCCGATGCACACGCTTTCGTCGGCGAGCCTGACATGCATCGCGTTCTCGTCCGCCGTGGAATGCACCGCGACGGTCTGGATGCCCATTTCCTTGCAGGCGCGGTGGATCCGGAGCGCGACCTCTCCCCGATTGGCGATCAGAACCTTGTCGAACATGCGAAAGGCCCCTATTCGAGGATCATCAGCACCTCGCCGTACTCGACCGGCGCGGCATCCGACACCAGGACACGGACGACCTTGCCGGCGCGCGGCGAGCGGACCGGGTTGAAGGTCTTCATCGCCTCGATCAGAACCAGCGTATCGCCCGCGTCGACCGTGTCGCCGGGTTGCACGAACGGTGGGGCGCCCGGTTCCGGAGAGATGTAGACGGTGCCGACCATGGGAGCCACGACCGCGCCTTCCGCTTCCTTCTCCGGGACTTCGGGCGAATCCTGCGGCGTCTCGGGCGGCGGCGCGGCGGGCGCGGGCGGCGGCGCGACCGCATGGGCGATGCCCGTCCGCGCGGTCACGCGGATCTTTCGATCGCCCTCCGAATATTCGATTTCCCCGAGCCCGGTCTCTTCGAGCAGGGACGCAAGCCGCCGGATCAACGCCTCGTCGATCTCGAATGGCGGCATCAGCCGCGTTCCGACAGGCGGATTGCGGCTTCGATGGCGAGCGTGTAGCCGTGGCTGCCGAGACCGCAGATCACCCCCGCCGCGGCCTTCGAGACATAGCTGTCGTGCCGGAAGAACTCCCGCCGGTGCGGATTCGACAGATGGAGCTCGATCACCGGGAGTTCGCAGGCGATCAGCGCGTCCATCAACGACAGCGAGGTGTGGGTGAGCCCCGCGGGATTGATGACGATCGCGTCCTGCATCTCGCGCGCCTCGTGGATCCAGTCGATCAGCACGCCCTCGTGATTGGATTGACGGAAGGTCAACTCGGCGCCGAGCTCGCGCGCTTTTTCGCCGCACAGCGCCTCGATCTCGGCCAGCGTTTGCCGGCCGTAGATCTCCGGCTGGCGCGTGCCGAGCATATTGAGGTTGGGGCCGTTGAGGACGAGGACGCGCGGGGCCACGCTCGTTCGCTTCCGGTAAGAGGGCTGGGGTTGTTTTATAGGGAGGCCGGATTCGATGTGCAATGACGGCGTCGCCGCACCGCCGTCCGCGGTTCCCGTCGAGCCCCCTTTACAGGCCTGACGGCGCTGTCTATCACCGGCGCCCTCGTTCCCGCGGCACCAAAGGCGGTCGCAACGGATGACCGAGAAAATCGGGCGCTATCTCGCGACCCATCGGCCGTCGACGCCGTGTCTGGTGGTCGATCTCGATGTCGTCGAGGAAAATTACCGCAGGCTGGCCGAACTGCTGCCCACCGCCGGGATCTACTACGCGGTCAAGGCCAACCCGGCCCGGCCCGTTATCGAACGGCTCGACGGGCTGGGCTCCCGTTTCGACACCGCCAGCATCTACGAGATCGAGCAATGCCGCGCGCTCGGGATCGCGCCCGGGCGCATGGCCTATGGCAGCACCGTCAAGAAGGAGCGGGACATCGCGAAGGCGCACGGCTACGGCGTCGGAACGTTCGCCTTCGACAGCGAGGCCGAGCTCGACAAGCTCGCCCGCGCGGCCCCCGGCGCCCAGGTGCTGTGCCGGATCGCCATGGAGGGGACCGGCGCCGACTGGCCGCTGTCCGAGAAGTTCGGATGCCATCCCGACATGGCGGTCGACCTCCTCGAGCGCGCGGGCGCGGTCGGGCTCGACCCCTGCGGCTTGTCGTTCCATGTGGGCTCGCAGCAACGCGACGTCGCGCAGTGGGATATCGCCATCGGGCGGTCGGCGTCGGTCTTCTCCGCGCTCAACCGGCGCGGCATCGATCTCAAGACGATCAATCTCGGCGGCGGGTTCCCGGCGCGCTACCGGCGCGACGCGCCGCCGGTCGAGCGCTACGCCGAGGCGATCTCGACGGCGATGACGCGTCATTTCGGCAACAGCCTGCCGCGCACCATGATCGAGCCCGGCCGCTTCATCCCGGGCGATGCCGGCATCATCCAGACGGAGATCGTGCTGATTTCGCGCAAGTCCTACGATGACGAGAGACGCTGGATCTACCTCGACATCGGCCGCTTCGGCGGGTTGCCCGAAGTCCTCGACGAAGCGATCCAGTACCGGTTGCGCACGGGGCGTGACGGCGGGCCGACGGGTCCGGTCGCCATCGCCGGCCCGACCTGCGACGAGATGGACATGCTCTACGAACACGCGGGTTACGAATTGCCGCTTGCGCTCGAAGTCGGCGACAAGATCGAGATCCTGAGCGCCGGCGCCTACACCGCCGCTTACGCCTCGGTCGGGTTCAACGGCTTCCCGCCGCTCGACGAATACTACATCTAGAGCAATATCCGTTCGGACGCGGTCCCCCCTCACCCTGACCCTCTCCCCGGCGGGGAGAGGGAACGCTTGTCCACTCCTCCAAACCTTCTCCCCTCCCGCTTGCGGGAGGGGCCGGGGGAGGGCAGACGGCCGGGTACAGACCCGATTAGGTCGGAAGCGGACTCGGAGCCCGCGCTAACGGGACCTGGGAGCCTCGCGCCGGGCGTTGTCGCGCGCCTCCGCGACGAATTGGCGCATCGTGTTCAGATCGCGCCCGCCCCGGATCACCTTCCTGCCGATGACGAAGGACGGCGTTCCGTTGAGTCCGAGGGCGGTCGCGATTTCGTAGTTCCGCTTGATGATCCGGGCGATCTCCTTCTCGCCCATATCGCGTTCGAGGCGGCGGCGGTCGAGCCCCGCGCGTTCGGCGAGCGACAGGATCTTTCCCCGGTCGAGCCGGCCCCGCGATTCCATCATGAGGTCGTGGAAGCGGAGGTACTTCTCGCTTCCCTGGGAACGGGCGGCGAGCGCGGCGCTGGCGGCGAAAACCGATTCGGGACCCAGAATCGGCCACTCCACGTAGATCCTGCGGATCTTGCCGTCCGAAGCGGTGAGCTCGTTCACGATCGGATGGACCCGCCGACAGACGCCGCAGCGATAGTCGAAGAACTCCACCAGCGTCACGTCGCCGTTTACGTTGCCGCCGACGGGCGAGGCCGGCGCCTCGAACAAATCCCGCCGGTAGGTGTCGAGCGCGGCGGTCGCCGCAAGCTCCTTGGCCGCTTCCCGCTTGGCTTCGAGGGCCTCCATCGCGCGCTCGATAAGCTCCGGGTTGCGCAGCAGGAAATCCTCGACAACGCGTTCGATGGCCTTTCGCCGATCCGCCGGGATATCGGCCGCGGAGACGGGAAGCGCCGCCACCACGGCAATCGCACACGCGGCCAATATCGAGCAAAGGCGCATCGAGCTTCTCCGAACCGGTGGAATCGTGCGGCAGGCGCGAGCCGGGGGGACTCTAGCACACTGTCGGTTCCGCCGATCCGATTCGTCTATCTCTTCGATTGGCGGCGCTTCAGCGTGGCCAGCAGATCCTCCGCCCGCAGCCGTCCCGTCGAGCCTTCCTTGAAGCCGCGCTTCGCCCGTTCCGCCATCGACACGGCGTCGTTGAGCCTGCCGGTACGCAAGGCGAACTCGGCGGAGGCCAGCGCCGAGTCCGCGAGCCTTCCGGTCCTGCCATACGCCGTGGCGACGAGACGCCAGGCGAGCGCGATCGTATCGTCGTAACGCAGCGCTTCCTCCAGATGGAGGAGCGCCGGCTTGAGCAGCGCCTCGCGGTTCGATTCGATCATGGCGTGCGCGAGCCCGATTCGAAGCAGCGGCGCCCCGGGGAGCTCTTCGACGGCGCGCCGGTAATAGGGCAGCGCGTCGTCCACCTTTCCGGTCTCGAAGAGCATCTGGCCCTTCAACTCCTGGAAATAGGGGTCGTCGGGAAACTCGGCGATCAGAGCGGAGATCGCGTCGAGCGCCCTGGAGAAATCCGATTGGCGGTAAAGGGCGACGGCGCGGGCGTATCGCGCCGCGACGGAGGTGTCGCTGGACGGGTATTTTCGCAAGGTGCGGGCCGGCAAGTCGAGGAAGCCGTCCAGCTTGGCGATCGCACGCTTGTGCGCGGCGACCAGCTCGGCCGGGACGGAAACGTCGGAATATTTCGAATTCTCCACATGGTTGCGAAGGAATTCGATCCGGTTTCTGGTCAGCGGGTGGGTCACCCGGTAGCTGAGTCGCTGCTGTTCCTTCCGGCTGACGAACAGGCTCTGGTACTTGTCCAGCGTTTCCATAAATTCGAGCAGCCCCCGGCTCGACATGCCCGCCCTGTCGAGGAAGTCGACCGCGGCGCGGTCGGCCGAGCGTTCCTGGGTTCGGCTGAAGGAGAGGAGCTGCGCCTGGGCCAGATGCTGGCCCGCGCCTATCGTCGCGACCGCCGCGCCCGCATCGCCGGACAGCGTTCCGAGTACCGCGCCGATGACCGCGCTTACCAGCACCGGCGTCTGCGCGTCCCGAAGCATCCTGTCGAGCCTCGCCAGATGGCCGCCCGCGATATGCCCCGTCTCGTGCGCCAGGACCCCGATCACCTGACGGGGATGGGTCGTCCGGCGCAGCAATCCCGTGGTGAGGAACATGCGCCGCCCGCGCGAGACGAATGCGTTCGGCGCGTCCGACCGGATAAGATGAAGACGCACCGAACCGCGCTCGATACCGGCCGAGTCGAGGATCGGCTCCAGATAGGAACGGATTAAGTTCTCGATCTCGGTGTCGTAGATCTGTACGGTTTGGGCGGCGAATGCGGGCGGCGCGGTCACCATCGCCAGCGCGACCCCAACCGCCTTCACCCACGCGGCGAGGCGCATGAAAAGGCCTGGAAACATAGAAGTCCTTGGTTTGTGTGAGCGTATGTGGGGTCGATTTCACCGTCAAACAATCATCGCCGCAACGATTCCCCTTCTGGCCGCGTGCGGCACCGACTCGCGGCCCTTGGGAGTCGTCGGGCACATTACCGAAAGCTTCGGCGGGGCCGTGGCGGACGAGCCGGTCGCCGCCCTGGTCGCTCGCGACACGTTGTCGGCCGGCGGCAACGCGGCCGACGCGGCGGTGGCGCTCTACTTCGCGCTCGCCGCCACCTATCCGGTCGCGGCGGGGATCGGGGGCGGCGGGGTGTGCCTCGCCTATCGTGCATCGGACGGCGAGAGCGCGATGATCGATTTCCGGCTCCGCGGGTCCGCTCGAGCCGCCGAGGGGCCCGGATTCGATATCGCCCTGCCCGGCAATGTCAGGGGAATCGCCGCCCTGCATGCCCGGTTCGGGCGCCTCCCCTGGCCGCAGCTCGTGCAGCCGGGCGAACGATTGGCGCGGTTCGGCCATCGGATATCGCGTGCCCTGGCGCGCGCGATCGCGGCGAATGCGGAACGGCTTCGCGGCGACGAGCATGCCCGCGCCCTGTTTCTGAAGCCCGACGGAACGCCGCTGCGGGAGGGGGACCGGCTGGAACAGGTCGAGCTCGCGACCGTGCTGGGCCAGTTGCGGTTCAAGGGGGCAGGAGCTCTCCACACCGGTCCCCTGGCGCGTCGCTATGCGGACGCGGCCCGCGCGATCGGCGGACGCCTGTCTCTCGATGCGTTGCGCGGCGCGACTCCGACATTGGGAAAGCCGGCACGGTTTTCGTTCCGCGAACACGTGGTCGATCTGGTGCCCGCCTCTTCGGCGGCCCGCCTGTGGCAAAGCCTGTTCGAGGGGGGCGCTTACCGGAATGCGCCGCGCGGCGCCAAGGCCGCCGCGATCGCCGACGCGGAGTTGTCCGGGGGCAAGGGCGCTCCGGGCGAGATCGGCACGGCTCCGGACAGGAGCGGCACGACCGGTTTCGCGGTGATCGACCGGTTCGGCGTCGTCGTTGCCTGCTGGCTCTCCATGAACGGACCCTTCGGAACCGGCAGAATGCTTCCCGGCACCGGCAGCTTCGCCGTGGCTTCCGGCTCCGACGCAACGGGCGGCGGCCCGTCCCTGGCGATCATGAGCAACGAGAACACCGGCAATACCTTCCTGGCGGCCGCGGCGTCCGGCGGACCGGCTTCCGCCGCCGCGCTCGCCCGGGTCGCCGGTAGCGCGCTCGTCGACGAACGCCCTCTGACCGCGGCGCTCGCGGATCGCCGCCTCGCCGCGGATCCCGGTTCGCGTACCGTATACGCCGAAGCGGGCAGCGCCGATCTCGCCATCGCGTCCCTGCGCGGCCGGGGACTTAAGATCGGTCCCGGCGGGGCGCTGGGCCGCGTCAACGCGATTCATTGCCCGCGCGGCAACGTCCGAAACCAGGAAACCTGCCGATACGGCGTGGACCCGCGCGGCTTCGGCCATGCCGTGAACGCGGGGCGGTAGCATGGCCCTGAAGCGCGCGGCCAGGGGGGCGGTTCCTCCGTTCATCGTGATGGACGTCATGCGCGCGGCGAACGAGCGCGCGGCGGCGGGGCATGACATCGTCCACCTCGAAGTCGGACAACCGGCGACGCCCGCGCCGCGCGCCGTGCTGGAAGCGGCGTCGACCGTGCTGGGAACCGATCCGCTCGGCTACACCGATGCCACGGGGATCGGCGATCTCCGCCTCGGCATCGCCCGCCATTATCGCGGCCGTTACGGGATCGATGTCGACCCGGCGCGGATCGTCGTCACCACCGGATCGTCGGGCGGGTTCATCCTCGCCTTTCTCGCCGCCTTCGATCCGGGGGACCGGGTGGCCCTGGCCGAGCCGGGCTATCCCGCCTATCGGAATATCCTTTCCGCGCTCGGCATCGAGACGGTCTGCATCCAGACCGGGCCGGAAACGCGGTTCCAGCCGACGCCCGCGCTGCTCGACGCCGAACACCGGCTGGACGGGCTGATCGTCGCGAGCCCCGCCAACCCCACCGGGACGATGCTCGACCGCGACGCGCTCGCCGGGATCGTGGATTACTGCGCCGGGCAGGGCATACGTCTGATATCCGACGAGATCTACCACGGCATCGCCTATCGGGGCGCGGCGGACACCGCGCTTCGCTTCACCGGCGACGCGGTGATTATCAACAGCTTTTCGAAATACTTCTCCATGACCGGCTGGCGGATCGGCTGGATGGTCGTGCCCGAGGATCTCGGGCGGTCGGTCGAGTGTCTCGCCCAGAACCTGTTCATCTCGCCGCCGACGCTGGCGCAACACGCGGCGCTGGCCGCCTTCGACTGCGCCGAAGAGCTCGACGGGAATGTCGCCCGCTACGCGGAGAACCGCGAAATCCTGCTGGAGGGCCTGCCCCGAATCGGGTTCTCGCGTTTCGCGCCCGCCGACGGCGCGTTCTATCTCTATGCGGATGTCGGCGCCTTCGGCCTGGACAGCCGGGAATTGAGCCGGCGTTTGCTCGCCGAGGCGGGTGTCGCGGTGGCGCCGGGGCTCGACTTCGACCGGCGCCGCGGCGGGGATTACGTGCGGATTTCCTTCGCCGGATCGCAGGACGACATGCGCAAAGCGCTCTCGCGACTCGGCGCCTGGGTGGCGGAGAACGGGCCGGCCGGCATGGCGCGGGCTATTTGACGATCTTCTGCCACCAACCGCGGCGTTTCGGCCGGTCGGGGTCCTCCACCATCGAGGCAGGAGCCTCCGCCCCGGACGGCGCCGGCGCGGGCGCCGCGGCCAGAGCCGGCGAGGGTTCCGGTGCGGGCGCGGAAACCGCCGGTTCCGGAGCGGGCTCGGGTTCCGAAACCGGTTCCTGAACCGGAGCCGGCACCGGTTCCGGAGAGGCCGCTTCATCCGTATCGGGCGCGGGCGAGGCGGCGGCGTCCGCCTCGGGGGCGGTGTCCGGCTTGTCGGCCGCCGATCTCGAGCCACGGCCCGATCTCCGACGTCCGCCCCGCCGGCCGGAACGCCGCCGGCTCGACTTCTGTTCGGCGGCGGGACCCTCGCCGTCCGCGGCTGCGGCTTCCGCCGGCTCTTCGTCCTTTCCGGTCTCGGCGGCCTCCTCGGCGGCGGTCTCCGGGGCAGCTTCCGCGGGAGTCTTGCGGCGGGAGCGCCGCCGGCGCGGGCGCTTCTTTTCGCCCTCTTCGCGAGACGTCGTGTCCCCGGCCTTGGCGGCCTTCTTCGGAGCCTCCGCCGTCGCCGAGCCTTCGGCCGCGTCGCCCGCCGGTGCGCGCACGCGCTCGATCCGCATGTCGGGCGGGATCACGCTGTCGTCGCCCAGCAGGACGATCCGGAAGCCGTAGCGGTTCTCGATATCCGCCAGCATCGACCGCTTGTTGTTGAGCACGTAAAGGGCGACCGCGCCCGGGATGGAAACCGTCACCTCGCTCAGGCGATGCCGGATTCCCTCTTCCTCGAGCGCGCGCAGCACCTGCAACGCCATCGATTCGGTCGAGCGTACGAAGCCAGCGCCCCGGCAATGCGGGCAGGTCCGGGTGCTGGCCTCCTGCAGGCTCGGACGCAGCCTCTGGCGCGACAGCTCCAAGAGGCCGAACCCGCTGATCCGGCCGATCTGGATGCGCGCGCGGTCCGACTTCATCGCCTCCTTCAGCCGGCGCTCGACCTGGCGCAGATGCCGGGATTCCTGCATGTCGATGAAATCGATGACGACAAGCCCGGCAAGGTCGCGCAGCCTGAGCTGGCGGGCGATCTCGTCGGCCGCCTCGACATTGGTGCCGACCGCGGTTTCCTCGATATTGCGTTCGCGGGTCGAGCGGCCCGAGTTGACGTCGATCGAGACCAGCGCCTCGGTCGCCTGGATGACGATGTAGCCGCCCGATTTCAGCTGCACCTCTGCCCTGTGGATCGCGTCGAGCTGGTCCTCGATCTGGTACCGGTGGAACAGCGGTATGTCGGTTTCCCGATAGCGCTGGACGCGCTTGGCATGGCTCGGCATCAGCATCCGCATGAATTTCTTGGCGGTCTGATAGGATTCCACCCCGTCGACGAGCACTTCTTCCACGTCCCTGGTGTACAGGTCGCGGATCGCGCGCTTTATCAGGCTCGCGTCCTCGAAGACCAGGGTCGGCGCGATCGAATTAAGGGTCCGCTCGCGCACGTCGTCCCAGGTGCGGCTCAGATACTCGAAGTCGCGCCTGATTTCCGCCTTGCTGCGCTCGGTCCCGGCGGTGCGCATGATCACGCCCATGCCGTTCTGGATCTCGAGGTCGTCGATGATCTTCTTGAGCTTGCGGCGCGCGTTCGGGTTGGTGATCTTGCGCGAGATTCCGCCGCCCCGCGCGGTGTTCGGCATCAGCACGCAGTAGCGCCCGGCAAGCGAAATATAGGTGGTCAGCGCGGCGCCCTTGTTGCCGCGCTCCTCCTTGACGACCTGGACCAGGATGATCTGGTTGCGCTTGATCACCTCCTGGATCTTGTAGCGCCGGAACCGCCGGCTGGACGATCCGGCTTCGCCGTCGCCGTCGCCTTCGTTCCGCTTGCGGCCGCGGCGTCGCCTGCGGGGCGGGGGACGTTTCTTCTCTCCGGCCTCGTTTTCGCCGTCCGCGGCTGCTGTCCCGGTCTCGGCGTTCTCGCTGCCCGCGGTGTCGGGTCCGTCTTCGGTTTCTTCCGCGGACGCATCGCCGCCGTCTTCGGCCTCGCCTTCCGGCGCCTCCTCCGTCGATTCCGCGGCGGCGATATCCGCGGTCGGCGTGCCGGCGGATTCGGCTATTGCCGAGTCGGGTTCGTCCTCGACCGCATCCGGGTCGTCGGCATCCGGTTCCTCGGCGTCGGAGATTTCCTCCACCGTGCTGTCGATTTCGTCGACCAGCGCCTGGGCGGCGGTTTCGGTCTCGCCTTCCCCGCTCTCCGCCGCGACCAGCGCTTCGCGGTCCTCCACCGGGATCTGGAAGTAGTCCGGGTGGATGTCGTTGAAGGCGAGGAAGCCGTGCCGGTCGCCCCCGAAATCGACGAACGCCGCCTGCAGCGACGGCTCGACCCGGGTGACCTTGGCTAGATAGATGTTTCCCTTGAGCTGGCGTTTCGTCGAGGTCTCGACGTCATACTCTTCCAGCCGGTTCGTGCTCGTGATGACGACACGCACCTCTTCGGGGTGGGTGCCGTCGATCAGCATACGTTTGGTCATGAAATGCTCCGGGGCCGATGCGGCGGGGCGCCAAGCGTCCCGGCAACGCGATCGGCCGTGTTGCGGCCACCCTGGCAAGCGGCACCGTCGAAATCCGCTCATGCGGATTGCGCTCCGCCAGATCGCGGTCGATCCGGCCGCCGATTTCTCTGCCTGCCTGGGGTTTGGCCGTCATTTTCTCCAAATTCCGCCGTCAGCGTGCTTCGCCAGCCTCGGCCGGGCGCGCTGCCGGCACGGCATCGCCAAAGCGTGCCGCATGGGCAACCGACGCCTGTCGGTCACCTCCGCAACATAGTCGCCCGGCCGCATATACTCAACCGGTATCCCCCGCTTGCGTGTCCGCCCCGCCGCGCGGTCGATTGACAGGTCCATCGGCCGCAAGAAAGATGGCCCGCCGACGCCCGGGAAAAACATGGGCAAGGAAGGAAGCATGCGGGTCGAAGCCGTCAAATCCGACATCCCCCAGCCGCTCGCCAACTACACCGAAGCGTTCCGTGCCGGCGGGCTGGTGTTCGCCGCAGGGCAGCTGCCCACCGATTTCAGGAGCGGTATTCCACCGGAAGCCCGGACCGATCCGGCCTTCCCCTATTACGGTTCCGACATCAAGAAACGCACGCATTACGTGCTCAAGAACCTCGCCAGGACCTTCGAAGCGGCGGGTTCCTCGCTCGATCGCATCGTCAAGGCACAGGTCTTTCTCGAGGACCTCAACGAATTCAACGCCTTCGACGAGGTGTGGAAGGAATATTTCTCCACCCCGCCGGCGCGGACGACGGTCGGCACGACCGGCCTCCTGGTCAAGGACGCCATGATCGAGATCGACCTGATCGGATACGTCCCGGGGGAAATCGACTGCACCGCGGTCACCTCCGATGCGCCGCAGCCTCTGGCGAACTACACCGAGGCGTATCGGGTCGGCGGGCTGGTCTTCGCGGCCGGGCAGTTGCCGAGCGACTTCAAGACGGGGATCCCGGCCGAGGCGCGGACCGATCCGGCTTTTCCGTTCTACGGCTCCGACATCAAGAAACGCACGCACTACGTGCTCAAGAACCTCGCCAAAACCTTCGAGGCGGCGGGTTCTTCGCTCGATCACGTCGTCAAGGCGCAGGTGTTCCTGGAAGACCTCAACGATTTCGACGCCTTCGACGAGGTCTGGAAGGAATACTTCGCCACCCCGCCGGCGCGGACGACGGTCGGCACCAGCGGCCTGCTGGTCAAGGACGCGATGATCGAAATCGACCTGATCGGCTACGTCCCGGGTGAAATCGAGTGCACCGCGGTCTCTTCCGATGCGCCTCAGCCGCTGGCCAACTACACCGAGGCCTACCGCCTGGGCGACTATGTGTTCGCGGCCGGCCAGTTGCCGAGCGACTTCAGGACAGGGATTCCAGCCGTGGCGCGGACCGATCCGGCATTTCCCTATTACGGCTCGGACATCAAGAAGCGGACCCGCTACGTCCTCGACAATCTGGCGCGTACCTTCGCAGCCGCCGGCAGCTCGCTGGACGAGGTGATCAAGGCGCAGGTCTTCCTTGAGGACCTGAACGATTTCAATGCCTTCGACGAGGTCTGGAAGGAATATTTCGCCACCCCGCCGGCCCGCACGACGGTGGGCACGTCGGGGCTTCTGGTCAAGGATGCGATGATCGAGATCGACCTGATCGGGGCGGTCAGAAGCTGAGGAGCGACGATGGCCAAGTTTCTGGTTCTGGCGCGGCCCAGGAAACCGCTGCCGCAAAAGGCCAATGTGGACGGCGCCCGAGCCCAGTGGCGGGCGCTCCGCGACGAAGGCAGGGCAGAGGTCTATGAGATCGTCGAGGACAACGGCGCCGGATTCGCCGTGTTCATCGACGTCGAGGACCATGACGAGTTGATGACCGTCCTGTTCCGAAATCCGGGCGGAAGCTGGGGTTCGTACGAGGTCTACCCGCTCGGCACGCTGGAGGGCGAGACCCGGGCGATGCGCGAAGCCGGAATCATCCGATAGAATCCGAGGGCCGAGCCATGGCGAAATTCCTGATCATCAACCGCCCGCCGCCGCACCGCACGAAGGACGCGCCGGTGGGCCAGTGCGTCAATCATTTCGTCTCGCTGGGGGAGAGCAACCGGGCATCCGTCTACCCCATCGCCGGGCTCAAGGGCTATGCCACGCTGGTCGATGTCGACGACCACGAGGCGCTGCGCGAGGTCGTCGCCGGCAATGCGATGGGCAATATCGAGGAATACCGCATCATCGCGCTCGCCGACCTCCGCGACTGACCGGGAACCGCTTCGACCCCGACCGAACCGATTCGTCCAGGCGCCGTTCGCGTCGTGGACTAACTCCTTCGCCCCGCGTATAGATGCGGCGGGGGATTCGGGGCCTGCCATATGTTCCTGAGACGATCGCAACTCTGGACGGTTGTCGGAGTTGCGATGGCGTCGACCGTCTCCAGCGCCGCCTGCGCCCAGGCCGCGACCGAGGTGCTGGGCGCGCGAATCGGTCCCGGCAAGACGAGCACCCGGCTGGTCCTCGATCTCAACGCGTCCGTCCGGTTCAACGCGTTCACCCTGGCGAAGCCCTACCGGGTCGTCATCGACCTGCCCGCCGTCACATGGCGGCTGGACCCGCTGAGGACGCCCAAGGGCGGGCTGGTCCGGGCGTTCCGATACGGGCACTTCCGCGACAACGTCTCGCGTGTCGTGCTCGACGTCTCGAAGCCGGTGGCGATCGCGAAGGCCTTCGTGCTCCCCCCCAAGAACGGACGGACCCATCGCCTGGTCGTCGATCTGCGCGCCATCGGCGCGAAGGAATTCGCACGCCGCGCGCAACCCAGGCGCAGCGCAGCGCCGAGTCCGGAAGCGCCGGCGATCCCGCTTCCCAAGCGCCGCATTTCGCGCAGCGTAAAGACGGTGGCCATCGATCCGGGACATGGCGGCGTCGATCCCGGCGCGATCGGGGTCCGCGGCACGCGGGAGAAGCGCGTGACGTTGAGCCACGCCCTGGCGCTTGCGCGAAAGCTGCGCGCGTCGGGGCGCTACCGGGTGGTCCTGACCAGGGCGCGCGACGTATTCGTTCCGCTCCGCACGCGGGTGGCGATCGCGCGCCGCCGGGCCGCGGACCTCTTCATCTCGCTGCACGCCGATTCGATCCCCAGGAGCAGCGTGCGCGGCGCTTCGATCTATACCCTCTCGGAACGGGCATCCGACCGGCAGGCGGCGAGACTGGCCGCCAAGGAGAACAAGGCCGATTTGATCGCCGGAATCGACCTCAACGAGCAGACCTCCGACGTGGCCAGCTTCCTCATCGACCTGGCGCAACGCCAGACCATGAACGATTCGGCCGACTTCGCACGGCTCCTCACCAACGAGATCGGCAAGGTCCGGCCGCTTCTTCGCAATACCCACCGCTTCGCGGGCTTCGCGGTGCTCAAGGCGCCCGACGTCCCGTCCGTCCTGGTGGAGCTTGGCTACCTCTCCAACCCGTCGGACGAGCGCCGCCTGAACCAGAGGCGCGAGCGCGATCGCGTGGTCGCCGCGATCGCCCGGGCGATAGATCGTTATTTTGCCCGCCAGCAAGCCTTTAAACGCTGATTTCGGTGGCCATATTCCTTTGATCGGCTCCAGGAACGCGGCCCGTCGCAGGATCGGGCGGCCGCGTCCTCCGGGACCGTTCCGTCTATCGCGGTCGGCATGCGCGTTCTGAAGATCATCGGCGTACTGGCTTTGTCGATCGGCGTCGTCGGGCTCCTCGCCGGCGGCGGCGCGGTCTGGCTGCTCCACGACTACAGCCGCGACCTCCCGGATTACGCGCAGCTCGCCGACTACGAGCCCCCGATGGTGAGCCGCGTCCACGCCGGCGATGGGCGGCTCCTCGCGGAGTTCGCAACCGAGAAGCGGGTCTTCGTTCCGGTCTCGGCCATGCCCCGGCGGGTCATCGATGCGTTCCTCTCCGCCGAGGACAAGACCTTCTTCGAGCATCCCGGCATCGACCTGCCGGGCATCGCGACGGCGGCGGTCAGGAACCTCATGCGAATCGGCACCGACCGGCGGCCGGTCGGGGCGTCGACCATCACCCAACAGGTGACGAAGAACTTCCTGCTGTCCGACGCCGTTTCCTATCGCCGGAAGATTCGCGAGATCATCCTGGCCTTCCGGATCGAGAGGGCGCTGTCCAAGGAACGGATTCTCGAGCTCTATCTCAACCAGATCTATCTCGGTTCGGGCTCCTACGGCGTCGCGGCGGCGGCGATCAACTATTTCAACAAGTCGCTCGACGAGTTGACGCTCGCGGAAGCCGCCTTCCTCGCCGGACTGCCCAAGGCACCCAACAACTACAACCCCGAACGCCGGCCCGAGGCCGCGCGGGCGCGCCGCGACTACGTGATCGGCAGGATGCTCGACGACGGCCGCATCGACGAGGCCGAAGCGGCGCAGGCCCGCTCCGGCCCGGTGCAGGTGCGGACCCCCGACGAAGTCCTGGTCGCCAAGGCGGAATATTTCGTCGAGGAGGTGCGCCGCGAGCTTGCCGAGCGATTCGGCGAGGAGCAGCTATACGGCGGCGGAATGTCGGTGCGCACGACACTCGATCCCCGCATGCAGGCCGAGGCCGACCGGGCGCTGCGGAACGGCCTGATCGCTTACGACCGGCGCCACGGCTGGCGGGGTCCCCTCGCGCGGCTCGATCCGGCGCGGCCGATCGGCCCCCA